>OZ244893.1:0-2937500 GCA_965221485.1 Alphaproteobacteria bacterium
CCGGGACGCCGCCTGATGGTCAGGACTGGCGCCGTGTTGTCGAGGACGTAGGTGTTGTCGTTGGTGCCCGAGACCGAGGTGTTGAGGGCGTTGCCGGCCGGGTCCGTGATGTCCTGGCCGGTTGCGAAGGAGAGGGTGACGGTTGCGTCGAGATCTGCGAGGGCGGGGCCCGAGGCGGTGACGTCATAGCTCTTGGCGCGTTGGTGACAGCGGCGACGGCGAGGGTCGCTGTGGTGCCGCTTATGGCGAAGTCGGCCGGGTCCACATTCTGGACGTCCTCGCTGAAGGTGACCCGCCAGGTGAGGGTGTCGGCGTTGGTGGGCGAGGTGGCCGGGGTGTGGCGCTCGATCGAGCTGACCTGTGGCCCCGAGGTGTCGTAGCTGCCGTTGGCTGACACCGCGGCATTGCCGTTCCCGCGGCGTCGGTGGCCGCAGCGGCGCGCACGGTGATGTTGTAGTCGGCGCTGGGGGTCACCAGCAGGGTCCATGTATTGCCGGTGCCGGCGGTCAGGGTGCCGGTGGTGGCGCCGGTCACGGTGAGGTCATCGGCGGCGAAATCGTCACCGCTTCGGAGAAGGTGAAGGTCGCCGTGAACGCCCCGTTGGCGCTCGCCGGGACGCCGCTGATGGTCAGGACTGGCGCCGTTGTTGTCGAGGACGTAGGTGTTGTCGTTGGTGCCCGAGACCGAGGTGTTGAGGGCGTTGCCGGCCGGGTCCGTGATGTCCTGGCCGGTTGCGAAGGAGAGGGTGACGGTTGCGTCGAGATCTGCGAGGGCGGGGCCCGAGGCGGTGACGTCATAGGCTCTTGGCGCGTTGGTGACAGCGGCGACGGCGAGGGTCGCTGTGGTGCCGCTTATGGCGAAGTCGGCCGGGTCCACATTCTGGACGTCCTCGCTGAAGGTGACCCGCCAGGTGAGGGTGTCGGCGTTGGTGGGCGAGGTGGCCGGGGTGTGGCGCTCGATCGAGCTGACCTGTGGCCCCGAGGTGTCGTAGCTGCCGTTGGCTGACACCGCGGCATTGCCGTTCCCGGCGGCGTCGGTGGCCGCAGCGGCGCGCACGGTGATGTTGTAGTCGGCGCTGGGGGTCACCAGCAGGGTCCATGTATTGCCGGTGCCGGCGGTCAGGGTGCCGGTGGTGGCGCCGGTCACGGTGAGGTCATCGGCGGCGAAATCGGTCACCGCTTCGGAGAAGGTGAAGGTCGCCGTGAACGCCCCGTTGGCGCTCGCCGGGACGCCGCTGATGGTCAGGACTGGCGCCGTGTTGTCGAGGACGTAGGTGTTGTCGTTGGTGCCCGAGACCGAGGTGTTGAGGGCGTTGCCGGCCGGGTCCGTGATGTCCTGGCCGGTTGCGAAGGAGAGGGTGACGGTTGCGTCGAGATCTGCGAGGGCGGGGCCCGAGGCGGTGACGTCATAGGCTCTTGGCGCGTTGGTGACAGCGGCGACGGCGAGGGTCGCTGTGGTGCCGCTTATGGCGAAGTCGGCCGGGTCCACATTCTGGACGTCGTGTTGTCGTTGGTGCCCGAGACCGAGGTGTTGAGGGCGTTGCCGGCCGGGTCCGTGATGTCCTGGCCGGTTGCGAAGGAGAGGGTGACCGTGCCGTTGAGGCCGTCGAGGTCGCCCGGGTCCACATTCTGGACGTCCTCGCTGAAGGTGACCCGCCAGGTGAGGGTGTCGGCGTTGGTGGGCGAGGTGGCCGGGGTGTGGCGCTCGATCGAGCTGACCTGTGGCCCCGAGGTGTCGTAGCTGCCGTTGGCTGACACCGCGGCATTGCCGTTCCCGGCGGCGTCGGTGGCCGCAGCGGCGCGCACGGTGATGTTGTAGTCGGCGCTGGGGGTCACCAGCAGGGTCCATGTATTGCCGGTGCCGGCGGTCAGGGTGCCGGTGGTGGCGCCGGTCACGGTGAGGTCATCGGCGGCGAAATCGGTCACCGCTTCGGAGAAGGTGAAGGTCGCCGTGAACGCCCCGTTGGCGCTCGCCGGGACGCCGCTGATGGTCAGGACTGGCGCCGTGTTGTCGAGGACGTAGGTGTTGTCGTTGGTGCCCGAGACCGAGGTGTTGAGGGCGTTGCCGGCCGGGTCCGTGATGTCCTGGCCGGTTGCGAAGGAGAGGGTGACGGTTGCGTCGAGATCTGCGAGGGCGGGGCCCGAGGCGGTGACGTCATAGGCTCTTGGCGCGTTGGTGACAGCGGCGACGGCGAGGGTCGCTGTGGTGCCGCTTATGGCGAAGTCGGCCGGGTCCACATTCTGGACGTCCTCGCTGAAGGTGACCCGCCAGGTGAGGGTGTCGGCGTTGGTGGGCGAGGTGGCCGGGGTGTGGCGCTCGATCGAGCTGACCTGTGGCCCCGAGGTGTCGTAGCTGCCGTTGGCTGACACCGCGGCATTGCCGTTCCCGGCGGCGTCGGTGGCCGCAGCGGCGCGCACGGTGATGTTGTAGTCGGCGCTGGGGGTCACCAGCAGGGTCCATGTATTGCCGGTGCCGGCGGTCAGGGTGCCGGTGGTGGCGCCGGTCACGGTGAGGTCATCGGCGGCGAAATCGGTCACCGCTTCGGAGAAGGTGAAGGTCGCCGTGAACGCCCCGTTGGCGCTCGCCGGGACGCCGCTGATGGTCAGGACTGGCGCCGTGTTGTCGAGGACGTAGGTGTTGTCGTTGGTGCCCGAGACCGAGGTGTTGAGGGCGTTGCCGGCCGGGTCCGTGATGTCCTGGCCGGTTGCGAAGGAGAGGGTGACGGTTGCGTCGAGATCTGCGAGGGCGGGGCCCGAGGCGGTGACGTCATAGGCTCTTGGCGCGTTGGTGACAGCGGCGACGGCGAGGGTCGCTGTGGTGCCGCTTATGGCGAAGTCGGCCGGGTCCACATTCTGGACGTCCTCGCTGAAGGTGACCCGCCAGGTGAGGGTGTCGGCGTTGGTGGGCGAGGTGGCCGGGGTGTGGCGCTCGATCGAGCTGACCTGTGGCCCCGAGGTGTCGTAGCTGCCGTTGGCTGACACCGCGGCATTGCCGTTCCCGGCGGCGTCGGTGGCCGCAGCGGCGCGCACGGTGATGTTGTAGTCGGCGCTGGGGGTCACCAGCAGGGTCCATGTATTGCCGGTGCCGGCGGTCAGGGTGCCGGTGGTGGCGCCGGTCACGGTGAGGTCATCGGCGGCGAAATCGGTCACCGCTTCGGAGAAGGTGAAGGTCGCCGTGAACGCCCCGTTGGCGCTCGCCGGGACGCCGCTGATGGTCAGGACTGGCGCCGTGTTGTCGAGGACGTAGGTGTTGTCGTTGGTGCCCGAGACCGAGGTGTTGAGGGCGTTGCCGGCCGGGTCCGTGATGTCCTGGCCGGTTGCGAAGGAGAGGGTGACGGTTGCGTCGAGATCTGCGAGGGCGGGGCCCGAGGCGGTGACGTCATAGGCTCTTGGCGCGTTGGTGACAGCGGCGACGGCGAGGGTCGCTGTGGTGCCGCTTATGGCGAAGTCGGCCGGGTCCACATTCTGGACGTCCTCGCTGAAGGTGACCCGCCAGGTGAGGGTGTCGGCGTTGGTGGGCGAGGTGGCCGGGGTGTGGCGCTCGATCGAGCTGACCTGTGGCCCCGAGGTGTCGTAGCTGCCGTTGGCTGACACCGCGGCATTGCCGTTCCCGGCGGCGTCGGTGGCCGCAGCGGCGCGCACGGTGATGTTGTAGTCGGCGCTGGGGGTCACCAGCAGGGTCCATGTATTGCCGGTGCCGGCGGTCAGGGTGCCGGTGGTGGCGCCGGTCACGGTGAGGTCATCGGCGGCGAAATCGGTCACCGCTTCGGAGAAGGTGAAGGTCGCCGTGAACGCCCCGTTGGCGCTCGCCGGGACGCCGCTGATGGTCAGGACTGGCGCCGTGTTGTCGAGGACGTAGGTGTTGTCGTTGGTGCCCGAGACCGAGGTGTTGAGGGCGTTGCCGGCCGGGTCCGTGATGTCCTGGCCGGTTGCGAAGGAGAGGGTGACGGTTGCGTCGAGATCTGCGAGGGCGGGGCCCGAGGCGGTGACGTCATAGGCTCTTGGCGCGTTGGTGACAGCGGCGACGGCGAGGGTCGCTGTGGTGCCGCTTATGGCGAAGTCGGCCGGGTCCACATTCTGGACGTCCTCGCTGAAGGTGACCCGCCAGGTGAGGGTGTCGGCGTTGGTGGGCGAGGTGGCCGGGGTGTGGCGCTCGATCGAGCTGACCTGTGGCCCCGAGGTGTCGTAGCTGCCGTTGGCTGACACCGCGGCATTGCCGTTCCCGGCGGCGTCGGTGGCCGCAGCGGCGCGCACGGTGATGTTGTAGTCGGCGCTGGGGGTCACCAGCAGGGTCCATGTATTGCCGGTGCCGGCGGTCAGGGTGCCGGTGGTGGCGCCGGTCACGGTGAGGTCATCGGCGGCGAAATCGGTCACCGCTTCGGAGAAGGTGAAGGTCGCCGTGAACGCCCCGTTGGCGCTCGCCGGGACGCCGCTGATGGTCAGGACTGGCGCCGTGTTGTCGAGGACGTAGGTGTTGTCGTTGGTGCCCGAGACCGAGGTGTTGAGGGCGTTGCCGGCCGGGTCCGTGATGTCCTGGCCGGTTGCGAAGGAGAGGGTGACGGTTGCGTCGAGATCTGCGAGGGCGGGGCCCGAGGCGGTGACGTCATAGGCTCTTGGCGCGTTGGTGACAGCGGCGACGGCGAGGGTCGCTGTGGTGCCGCTTATGGCGAAGTCGGCCGGGTCCACATTCTGGACGTCCTCGCTGAAGGTGACCCGCCAGGTGAGGGTGTCGGCGTTGGTGGGCGAGGTGGCCGGGGTGTGGCGCTCGATCGAGCTGACCTGTGGCCCCGAGGTGTCGTAGCTGCCGTTGGCTGACACCGCGGCATTGCCGTTCCCGGCGGCGTCGGTGGCCGCAGCGGCGCGCACGGTGATGTTGTAGTCGGCGCTGGGGGTCACCAGCAGGGTCCATGTATTGCCGGTGCCGGCGGTCAGGGTGCCGGTGGTGGCGCCGGTCACGGTGAGGTCATCGGCGGCGAAATCGGTCACCGCTTCGGAGAAGGTGAAGGTCGCCGTGAACGCCCCGTTGGCGCTCGCCGGGACGCCGCTGATGGTCAGGACTGGCGCCGTGTTGTCGAGGACGTAGGTGTTGTCGTTGGTGCCCGAGACCGAGGTGTTGAGGGCGTTGCCGGCCGGGTCCGTGATGTCCTGGCCGGTTGCGAAGGAGAGGGTGACGGTTGCGTCGAGATCTGCGAGGGCGGGGCCCGAGGCGGTGACGTCATAGGCTCTTGGCGCGTTGGTGACAGCGGCGACGGCGAGGGTCGCTGTGGTGCCGCTTATGGCGAAGTCGGCCGGGTCCACATTCTGGACGTCCTCGCTGAAGGTGACCCGCCAGGTGAGGGTGTCGGCGTTGGTGGGCGAGGTGGCCGGGGTGTGGCGCTCGATCGAGCTGACCTGTGGCCCCGAGGTGTCGTAGCTGCCGTTGGCTGACACCGCGGCATTGCCGTTCCCGGCGGCGTCGGTGGCCGCAGCGGCGCGCACGGTGATGTTGTAGTCGGCGCTGGGGGTCACCAGCAGGGTCCATGTATTGCCGGTGCCGGCGGTCAGGGTGCCGGTGGTGGCGCCGGTCACGGTGAGGTCATCGGCGGCGAAATCGGTCACCGCTTCGGAGAAGGTGAAGGTCGCCGTGAACGCCCCGTTGGCGCTCGCCGGGACGCCGCTGATGGTCAGGACTGGCGCCGTGTTGTCGAGGACGTAGGTGTTGTCGTTGGTGCCCGAGACCGAGGTGTTGAGGGCGTTGCCGGCCGGGTCCGTGATGTCCTGGCCGGTTGCGAAGGAGAGGGTGACGGTTGCGTCGAGATCTGCGAGGGCGGGGCCCGAGGCGGTGACGTCATAGGCTCTTGGCGCGTTGGTGACAGCGGCGACGGCGAGGGTCGCTGTGGTGCCGCTTATGGCGAAGTCGGCCGGGTCCACATTCTGGACGTCCTCGCTGAAGGTGACCCGCCAGGTGAGGGTGTCGGCGTTGGTGGGCGAGGTGGCCGGGGTGTGGCGCTCGATCGAGCTGACCTGTGGCCCCGAGGTGTCGTAGCTGCCGTTGGCTGACACCGCGGCATTGCCGTTCCCGGCGGCGTCGGTGGCCGCAGCGGCGCGCACGGTGATGTTGTAGTCGGCGCTGGGGGTCACCAGCAGGGTCCATGTATTGCCGGTGCCGGCGGTCAGGGTGCCGGTGGTGGCGCCGGTCACGGTGAGGTCATCGGCGGCGAAATCGGTCACCGCTTCGGAGAAGGTGAAGGTCGCCGTGAACGCCCCGTTGGCGCTCGCCGGGACGCCGCTGATGGTCAGGACTGGCGCCGTGTTGTCGAGGACGTAGGTGTTGTCGTTGGTGCCCGAGACCGAGGTGTTGAGGGCGTTGCCGGCCGGGTCCGTGATGTCCTGGCCGGTTGCGAAGGAGAGGGTGACGGTTGCGTCGAGATCTGCGAGGGCGGGGCCCGAGGCGGTGACGTCATAGGCTCTTGGCGCGTTGGTGACAGCGGCGACGGCGAGGGTCGCTGTGGTGCCGCTTATGGCGAAGTCGGCCGGGTCCACATTCTGGACGTCCTCGCTGAAGGTGACCCGCCAGGTGAGGGTGTCGGCGTTGGTGGGCGAGGTGGCCGGGGTGTGGCGCTCGATCGAGCTGACCTGTGGCCCCGAGGTGTCGTAGCTGCCGTTGGCTGACACCGCGGCATTGCCGTTCCCGGCGGCGTCGGTGGCCGCAGCGGCGCGCACGGTGATGTTGTAGTCGGCGCTGGGGGTCACCAGCAGGGTCCATGTATTGCCGGTGCCGGCGGTCAGGGTGCCGGTGGTGGCGCCGGTCACGGTGAGGTCATCGGCGGCGAAATCGGTCACCGCTTCGGAGAAGGTGAAGGTCGCCGTGAACGCCCCGTTGGCGCTCGCCGGGACGCCGCTGATGGTCAGGACTGGCGCCGTGTTGTCGAGGACGTAGGTGTTGTCGTTGGTGCCCGAGACCGAGGTGTTGAGGGCGTTGCCGGCCGGGTCCGTGATGTCCTGGCCGGTTGCGAAGGAGAGGGTGACGGTTGCGTCGAGATCTGCGAGGGCGGGGCCCGAGGCGGTGACGTCATAGGCTCTTGGCGCGTTGGTGACAGCGGCGACGGCGAGGGTCGCTGTGGTGCCGCTTATGGCGAAGTCGGCCGGGTCCACATTCTGGACGTCCTCGCTGAAGGTGACCCGCCAGGTGAGGGTGTCGGCGTTGGTGGGCGAGGTGGCCGGGGTGTGGCGCTCGATCGAGCTGACCTGTGGCCCCGAGGTGTCGTAGCTGCCGTTGGCTGACACCGCGGCATTGCCGTTCCCGGCGGCGTCGGTGGCCGCAGCGGCGCGCACGGTGATGTTGTAGTCGGCGCTGGGGGTCACCAGCAGGGTCCATGTATTGCCGGTGCCGGCGGTCAGGGTGCCGGTGGTGGCGCCGGTCACGGTGAGGTCATCGGCGGCGAAATCGGTCACCGCTTCGGAGAAGGTGAAGGTCGCCGTGAACGCCCCGTTGGCGCTCGCCGGGACGCCGCTGATGGTCAGGACTGGCGCCGTGTTGTCGAGGACGTAGGTGTTGTCGTTGGTGCCCGAGACCGAGGTGTTGAGGGCGTTGCCGGCCGGGTCCGTGATGTCCTGGCCGGTTGCGAAGGAGAGGGTGACGGTTGCGTCGAGATCTGCGAGGGCGGGGCCCGAGGCGGTGACGTCATAGGCTCTTGGCGCGTTGGTGACAGCGGCGACGGCGAGGGTCGCTGTGGTGCCGCTTATGGCGAAGTCGGCCGGGTCCACATTCTGGACGTCCTCGCTGAAGGTGACCCGCCAGGTGAGGGTGTCGGCGTTGGTGGGCGAGGTGGCCGGGGTGTGGCGCTCGATCGAGCTGACCTGTGGCCCCGAGGTGTCGTAGCTGCCGTTGGCTGACACCGCGGCATTGCCGTTCCCGGCGGCGTCGGTGGCCGCAGCGGCGCGCACGGTGATGTTGTAGTCGGCGCTGGGGGTCACCAGCAGGGTCCATGTATTGCCGGTGCCGGCGGTCAGGGTGCCGGTGGTGGCGCCGGTCACGGTGAGGTCATCGGCGGCGAAATCGGTCACCGCTTCGGAGAAGGTGAAGGTCGCCGTGAACGCCCCGTTGGCGCTCGCCGGGACGCCGCTGATGGTCAGGACTGGCGCCGTGTTGTCGAGGACGTAGGTGTTGTCGTTGGTGCCCGAGACCGAGGTGTTGAGGGCGTTGCCGGCCGGGTCCGTGATGTCCTGGCCGGTTGCGAAGGAGAGGGTGACGGTTGCGTCGAGATCTGCGAGGGCGGGGCCCGAGGCGGTGACGTCATAGGCTCTTGGCGCGTTGGTGACAGCGGCGACGGCGAGGGTCGCTGTGGTGCCGCTTATGGCGAAGTCGGCCGGGTCCACATTCTGGACGTCCTCGCTGAAGGTGACCCGCCAGGTGAGGGTGTCGGCGTTGGTGGGCGAGGTGGCCGGGGTGTGGCGCTCGATCGAGCTGACCTGTGGCCCCGAGGTGTCGTAGCTGCCGTTGGCTGACACCGCGGCATTGCCGTTCCCGGCGGCGTCGGTGGCCGCAGCGGCGCGCACGGTGATGTTGTAGTCGGCGCTGGGGGTCACCAGCAGGGTCCATGTATTGCCGGTGCCGGCGGTCAGGGTGCCGGTGGTGGCGCCGGTCACGGTGAGGTCATCGGCGGCGAAATCGGTCACCGCTTCGGAGAAGGTGAAGGTCGCCGTGAACGCCCCGTTGGCGCTCGCCGGGACGCCGCTGATGGTCAGGACTGGCGCCGTGTTGTCGAGGACGTAGGTGTTGTCGTTGGTGCCCGAGACCGAGGTGTTGAGGGCGTTGCCGGCCGGGTCCGTGATGTCCTGGCCGGTTGCGAAGGAGAGGGTGACGGTTGCGTCGAGATCTGCGAGGGCGGGGCCCGAGGCGGTGACGTCATAGGCTCTTGGCGCGTTGGTGACAGCGGCGACGGCGAGGGTCGCTGTGGTGCCGCTTATGGCGAAGTCGGCCGGGTCCACATTCTGGACGTCCTCGCTGAAGGTGACCCGCCAGGTGAGGGTGTCGGCGTTGGTGGGCGAGGTGGCCGGGGTGTGGCGCTCGATCGAGCTGACCTGTGGCCCCGAGGTGTCGTAGCTGCCGTTGGCTGACACCGCGGCATTGCCGTTCCCGGCGGCGTCGGTGGCCGCAGCGGCGCGCACGGTGATGTTGTAGTCGGCGCTGGGGGTCACCAGCAGGGTCCATGTATTGCCGGTGCCGGCGGTCAGGGTGCCGGTGGTGGCGCCGGTCACGGTGAGGTCATCGGCGGCGAAATCGGTCACCGCTTCGGAGAAGGTGAAGGTCGCCGTGAACGCCCCGTTGGCGCTCGCCGGGACGCCGCTGATGGTCAGGACTGGCGCCGTGTTGTCGAGGACGTAGGTGTTGTCGTTGGTGCCCGAGACCGAGGTGTTGAGGGCGTTGCCGGCCGGGTCCGTGATGTCCTGGCCGGTTGCGAAGGAGAGGGTGACGGTTGCGTCGAGATCTGCGAGGGCGGGGCCCGAGGCGGTGACGTCATAGGCTCTTGGCGCGTTGGTGACAGCGGCGACGGCGAGGGTCGCTGTGGTGCCGCTTATGGCGAAGTCGGCCGGGTCCACATTCTGGACGTCCTCGCTGAAGGTGACCCGCCAGGTGAGGGTGTCGGCGTTGGTGGGCGAGGTGGCCGGGGTGTGGCGCTCGATCGAGCTGACCTGTGGCCCCGAGGTGTCGTAGCTGCCGTTGGCTGACACCGCGGCATTGCCGTTCCCGGCGGCGTCGGTGGCCGCAGCGGCGCGCACGGTGATGTTGTAGTCGGCGCTGGGGGTCACCAGCAGGGTCCATGTATTGCCGGTGCCGGCGGTCAGGGTGCCGGTGGTGGCGCCGGTCACGGTGAGGTCATCGGCGGCGAAATCGGTCACCGCTTCGGAGAAGGTGAAGGTCGCCGTGAACGCCCCGTTGGCGCTCGCCGGGACGCCGCTGATGGTCAGGACTGGCGCCGTGTTGTCGAGGACGTAGGTGTTGTCGTTGGTGCCCGAGACCGAGGTGTTGAGGGCGTTGCCGGCCGGGTCCGTGATGTCCTGGCCGGTTGCGAAGGAGAGGGTGACGGTTGCGTCGAGATCTGCGAGGGCGGGGCCCGAGGCGGTGACGTCATAGGCTCTTGGCGCGTTGGTGACAGCGGCGACGGCGAGGGTCGCTGTGGTGCCGCTTATGGCGAAGTCGGCCGGGTCCACATTCTGGACGTCCTCGCTGAAGGTGACCCGCCAGGTGAGGGTGTCGGCGTTGGTGGGCGAGGTGGCCGGGGTGTGGCGCTCGATCGAGCTGACCTGTGGCCCCGAGGTGTCGTAGCTGCCGTTGGCTGACACCGCGGCATTGCCGTTCCCGGCGGCGTCGGTGGCCGCAGCGGCGCGCACGGTGATGTTGTAGTCGGCGCTGGGGGTCACCAGCAGGGTCCATGTATTGCCGGTGCCGGCGGTCAGGGTGCCGGTGGTGGCGCCGGTCACGGTGAGGTCATCGGCGGCGAAATCGGTCACCGCTTCGGAGAAGGTGAAGGTCGCCGTGAACGCCCCGTTGGCGCTCGCCGGGACGCCGCTGATGGTCAGGACTGGCGCCGTGTTGTCGAGGACGTAGGTGTTGTCGTTGGTGCCCGAGACCGAGGTGTTGAGGGCGTTGCCGGCCGGGTCCGTGATGTCCTGGCCGGTTGCGAAGGAGAGGGTGACGGTTGCGTCGAGATCTGCGAGGGCGGGGCCCGAGGCGGTGACGTCATAGGCTCTTGGCGCGTTGGTGACAGCGGCGACGGCGAGGGTCGCTGTGGTGCCGCTTATGGCGAAGTCGGCCGGGTCCACATTCTGGACGTCCTCGCTGAAGGTGACCCGCCAGGTGAGGGTGTCGGCGTTGGTGGGCGAGGTGGCCGGGGTGTGGCGCTCGATCGAGCTGACCTGTGGCCCCGAGGTGTCGTAGCTGCCGTTGGCTGACACCGCGGCATTGCCGTTCCCGGCGGCGTCGGTGGCCGCAGCGGCGCGCACGGTGATGTTGTAGTCGGCGCTGGGGGTCACCAGCAGGGTCCATGTATTGCCGGTGCCGGCGGTCAGGGTGCCGGTGGTGGCGCCGGTCACGGTGAGGTCATCGGCGGCGAAATCGGTCACCGCTTCGGAGAAGGTGAAGGTCGCCGTGAACGCCCCGTTGGCGCTCGCCGGGACGCCGCTGATGGTCAGGACTGGCGCCGTGTTGTCGAGGACGTAGGTGTTGTCGTTGGTGCCCGAGACCGAGGTGTTGAGGGCGTTGCCGGCCGGGTCCGTGATGTCCTGGCCGGTTGCGAAGGAGAGGGTGACGGTTGCGTCGAGATCTGCGAGGGCGGGGCCCGAGGCGGTGACGTCATAGGCTCTTGGCGCGTTGGTGACAGCGGCGACGGCGAGGGTCGCTGTGGTGCCGCTTATGGCGAAGTCGGCCGGGTCCACATTCTGGACGTCCTCGCTGAAGGTGACCCGCCAGGTGAGGGTGTCGGCGTTGGTGGGCGAGGTGGCCGGGGTGTGGCGCTCGATCGAGCTGACCTGTGGCCCCGAGGTGTCGTAGCTGCCGTTGGCTGACACCGCGGCATTGCCGTTCCCGGCGGCGTCGGTGGCCGCAGCGGCGCGCACGGTGATGTTGTAGTCGGCGCTGGGGGTCACCAGCAGGGTCCATGTATTGCCGGTGCCGGCGGTCAGGGTGCCGGTGGTGGCGCCGGTCACGGTGAGGTCATCGGCGGCGAAATCGGTCACCGCTTCGGAGAAGGTGAAGGTCGCCGTGAACGCCCCGTTGGCGCTCGCCGGGACGCCGCTGATGGTCAGGACTGGCGCCGTGTTGTCGAGGACGTAGGTGTTGTCGTTGGTGCCCGAGACCGAGGTGTTGAGGGCGTTGCCGGCCGGGTCCGTGATGTCCTGGCCGGTTGCGAAGGAGAGGGTGACGGTTGCGTCGAGATCTGCGAGGGCGGGGCCCGAGGCGGTGACGTCATAGGCTCTTGGCGCGTTGGTGACAGCGGCGACGGCGAGGGTCGCTGTGGTGCCGCTTATGGCGAAGTCGGCCGGGTCCACATTCTGGACGTCCTCGCTGAAGGTGACCCGCCAGGTGAGGGTGTCGGCGTTGGTGGGCGAGGTGGCCGGGGTGTGGCGCTCGATCGAGCTGACCTGTGGCCCCGAGGTGTCGTAGCTGCCGTTGGCTGACACCGCGGCATTGCCGTTCCCGGCGGCGTCGGTGGCCGCAGCGGCGCGCACGGTGATGTTGTAGTCGGCGCTGGGGGTCACCAGCAGGGTCCATGTATTGCCGGTGCCGGCGGTCAGGGTGCCGGTGGTGGCGCCGGTCACGGTGAGGTCATCGGCGGCGAAATCGGTCACCGCTTCGGAGAAGGTGAAGGTCGCCGTGAACGCCCCGTTGGCGCTCGCCGGGACGCCGCTGATGGTCAGGACTGGCGCCGTGTTGTCGAGGACGTAGGTGTTGTCGTTGGTGCCCGAGACCGAGGTGTTGAGGGCGTTGCCGGCCGGGTCCGTGATGTCCTGGCCGGTTGCGAAGGAGAGGGTGACGGTTGCGTCGAGATCTGCGAGGGCGGGGCCCGAGGCGGTGACGTCATAGGCTCTTGGCGCGTTGGTGACAGCGGCGACGGCGAGGGTCGCTGTGGTGCCGCTTATGGCGAAGTCGGCCGGGTCCACATTCTGGACGTCCTCGCTGAAGGTGACCCGCCAGGTGAGGGTGTCGGCGTTGGTGGGCGAGGTGGCCGGGGTGTGGCGCTCGATCGAGCTGACCTGTGGCCCCGAGGTGTCGTAGCTGCCGTTGGCTGACACCGCGGCATTGCCGTTCCCGGCGGCGTCGGTGGCCGCAGCGGCGCGCACGGTGATGTTGTAGTCGGCGCTGGGGGTCACCAGCAGGGTCCATGTATTGCCGGTGCCGGCGGTCAGGGTGCCGGTGGTGGCGCCGGTCACGGTGAGGTCATCGGCGGCGAAATCGGTCACCGCTTCGGAGAAGGTGAAGGTCGCCGTGAACGCCCCGTTGGCGCTCGCCGGGACGCCGCTGATGGTCAGGACTGGCGCCGTGTTGTCGAGGACGTAGGTGTTGTCGTTGGTGCCCGAGACCGAGGTGTTGAGGGCGTTGCCGGCCGGGTCCGTGATGTCCTGGCCGGTTGCGAAGGAGAGGGTGACGGTTGCGTCGAGATCTGCGAGGGCGGGGCCCGAGGCGGTGACGTCATAGGCTCTTGGCGCGTTGGTGACAGCGGCGACGGCGAGGGTCGCTGTGGTGCCGCTTATGGCGAAGTCGGCCGGGTCCACATTCTGGACGTCCTCGCTGAAGGTGACCCGCCAGGTGAGGGTGTCGGCGTTGGTGGGCGAGGTGGCCGGGGTGTGGCGCTCGATCGAGCTGACCTGTGGCCCCGAGGTGTCGTAGCTGCCGTTGGCTGACACCGCGGCATTGCCGTTCCCGGCGGCGTCGGTGGCCGCAGCGGCGCGCACGGTGATGTTGTAGTCGGCGCTGGGGGTCACCAGCAGGGTCCATGTATTGCCGGTGCCGGCGGTCAGGGTGCCGGTGGTGGCGCCGGTCACGGTGAGGTCATCGGCGGCGAAATCGGTCACCGCTTCGGAGAAGGTGAAGGTCGCCGTGAACGCCCCGTTGGCGCTCGCCGGGACGCCGCTGATGGTCAGGACTGGCGCCGTGTTGTCGAGGACGTAGGTGTTGTCGTTGGTGCCCGAGACCGAGGTGTTGAGGGCGTTGCCGGCCGGGTCCGTGATGTCCTGGCCGGTTGCGAAGGAGAGGGTGACGGTTGCGTCGAGATCTGCGAGGGCGGGGCCCGAGGCGGTGACGTCATAGGCTCTTGGCGCGTTGGTGACAGCGGCGACGGCGAGGGTCGCTGTGGTGCCGCTTATGGCGAAGTCGGCCGGGTCCACATTCTGGACGTCCTCGCTGAAGGTGACCCGCCAGGTGAGGGTGTCGGCGTTGGTGGGCGAGGTGGCCGGGGTGTGGCGCTCGATCGAGCTGACCTGTGGCCCCGAGGTGTCGTAGCTGCCGTTGGCTGACACCGCGGCATTGCCGTTCCCGGCGGCGTCGGTGGCCGCAGCGGCGCGCACGGTGATGTTGTAGTCGGCGCTGGGGGTCACCAGCAGGGTCCATGTATTGCCGGTGCCGGCGGTCAGGGTGCCGGTGGTGGCGCCGGTCACGGTGAGGTCATCGGCGGCGAAATCGGTCACCGCTTCGGAGAAGGTGAAGGTCGCCGTGAACGCCCCGTTGGCGCTCGCCGGGACGCCGCTGATGGTCAGGACTGGCGCCGTGTTGTCGAGGACGTAGGTGTTGTCGTTGGTGCCCGAGACCGAGGTGTTGAGGGCGTTGCCGGCCGGGTCCGTGATGTCCTGGCCGGTTGCGAAGGAGAGGGTGACGGTTGCGTCGAGATCTGCGAGGGCGGGGCCCGAGGCGGTGACGTCATAGGCTCTTGGCGCGTTGGTGACAGCGGCGACGGCGAGGGTCGCTGTGGTGCCGCTTATGGCGAAGTCGGCCGGGTCCACATTCTGGACGTCCTCGCTGAAGGTGACCCGCCAGGTGAGGGTGTCGGCGTTGGTGGGCGAGGTGGCCGGGGTGTGGCGCTCGATCGAGCTGACCTGTGGCCCCGAGGTGTCGTAGCTGCCGTTGGCTGACACCGCGGCATTGCCGTTCCCGGCGGCGTCGGTGGCCGCAGCGGCGCGCACGGTGATGTTGTAGTCGGCGCTGGGGGTCACCAGCAGGGTCCATGTATTGCCGGTGCCGGCGGTCAGGGTGCCGGTGGTGGCGCCGGTCACGGTGAGGTCATCGGCGGCGAAATCGGTCACCGCTTCGGAGAAGGTGAAGGTCGCCGTGAACGCCCCGTTGGCGCTCGCCGGGACGCCGCTGATGGTCAGGACTGGCGCCGTGTTGTCGAGGACGTAGGTGTTGTCGTTGGTGCCCGAGACCGAGGTGTTGAGGGCGTTGCCGGCCGGGTCCGTGATGTCCTGGCCGGTTGCGAAGGAGAGGGTGACGGTTGCGTCGAGATCTGCGAGGGCGGGGCCCGAGGCGGTGACGTCATAGGCTCTTGGCGCGTTGGTGACAGCGGCGACGGCGAGGGTCGCTGTGGTGCCGCTTATGGCGAAGTCGGCCGGGTCCACATTCTGGACGTCCTCGCTGAAGGTGACCCGCCAGGTGAGGGTGTCGGCGTTGGTGGGCGAGGTGGCCGGGGTGTGGCGCTCGATCGAGCTGACCTGTGGCCCCGAGGTGTCGTAGCTGCCGTTGGCTGACACCGCGGCATTGCCGTTCCCGGCGGCGTCGGTGGCCGCAGCGGCGCGCACGGTGATGTTGTAGTCGGCGCTGGGGGTCACCAGCAGGGTCCATGTATTGCCGGTGCCGGCGGTCAGGGTGCCGGTGGTGGCGCCGGTCACGGTGAGGTCATCGGCGGCGAAATCGGTCACCGCTTCGGAGAAGGTGAAGGTCGCCGTGAACGCCCCGTTGGCGCTCGCCGGGACGCCGCTGATGGTCAGGACTGGCGCCGTGTTGTCGAGGACGTAGGTGTTGTCGTTGGTGCCCGAGACCGAGGTGTTGAGGGCGTTGCCGGCCGGGTCCGTGATGTCCTGGCCGGTTGCGAAGGAGAGGGTGACGGTTGCGTCGAGATCTGCGAGGGCGGGGCCCGAGGCGGTGACGTCATAGGCTCTTGGCGCGTTGGTGACAGCGGCGACGGCGAGGGTCGCTGTGGTGCCGCTTATGGCGAAGTCGGCCGGGTCCACATTCTGGACGTCCTCGCTGAAGGTGACCCGCCAGGTGAGGGTGTCGGCGTTGGTGGGCGAGGTGGCCGGGGTGTGGCGCTCGATCGAGCTGACCTGTGGCCCCGAGGTGTCGTAGCTGCCGTTGGCTGACACCGCGGCATTGCCGTTCCCGGCGGCGTCGGTGGCCGCAGCGGCGCGCACGGTGATGTTGTAGTCGGCGCTGGGGGTCACCAGCAGGGTCCATGTATTGCCGGTGCCGGCGGTCAGGGTGCCGGTGGTGGCGCCGGTCACGGTGAGGTCATCGGCGGCGAAATCGGTCACCGCTTCGGAGAAGGTGAAGGTCGCCGTGAACGCCCCGTTGGCGCTCGCCGGGACGCCGCTGATGGTCAGGACTGGCGCCGTGTTGTCGAGGACGTAGGTGTTGTCGTTGGTGCCCGAGACCGAGGTGTTGAGGGCGTTGCCGGCCGGGTCCGTGATGTCCTGGCCGGTTGCGAAGGAGAGGGTGACGGTTGCGTCGAGATCTGCGAGGGCGGGGCCCGAGGCGGTGACGTCATAGGCTCTTGGCGCGTTGGTGACAGCGGCGACGGCGAGGGTCGCTGTGGTGCCGCTTATGGCGAAGTCGGCCGGGTCCACATTCTGGACGTCCTCGCTGAAGGTGACCCGCCAGGTGAGGGTGTCGGCGTTGGTGGGCGAGGTGGCCGGGGTGTGGCGCTCGATCGAGCTGACCTGTGGCCCCGAGGTGTCGTAGCTGCCGTTGGCTGACACCGCGGCATTGCCGTTCCCGGCGGCGTCGGTGGCCGCAGCGG
This sequence comes from Alphaproteobacteria bacterium, assembly GCA_965221485.1. GTDB lineage: Bacteria > Pseudomonadota > Alphaproteobacteria > MPNO01 > UBA830 > JAJEBT01. Next base: position 16,487 of record OZ244893.1, read on the forward strand.
CGCGCACGGTGATGTTGTAGTCGGCGCTGGGGGTCACCAGCAGGGTCCATGTATTGCCGGTGCCGGCGGTCAGGGTGCCGGTGGTGGCGCCGGTCACGGTGAGGTCATCGGCGGCGAAATCGGTCACCGCTTCGGAGAAGGTGAAGGTCGCCGTGAACGCCCCGTTGGCGCTCGCCGGGACGCCGCTGATGGTCAGGACTGGCGCCGTGTTGTCGAGGACGTAGGTGTTGTCGTTGGTGCCCGAGACCGAGGTGTTGAGGGCGTTGCCGGCCGGGTCCGTGATGTCCTGGCCGGTTGCGAAGGAGAGGGTGACGGTTGCGTCGAGATCTGCGAGGGCGGGGCCCGAGGCGGTGACGTCATAGGCTCTTGGCGCGTTGGTGACAGCGGCGACGGCGAGGGTCGCTGTGGTGCCGCTTATGGCGAAGTCGGCCGGGTCCACATTCTGGACGTCCTCGCTGAAGGTGACCCGCCAGGTGAGGGTGTCGGCGTTGGTGGGCGAGGTGGCCGGGGTGTGGCGCTCGATCGAGCTGACCTGTGGCCCCGAGGTGTCGTAGCTGCCGTTGGCTGACACCGCGGCATTGCCGTTCCCGGCGGCGTCGGTGGCCGCAGCGGCGCGCACGGTGATGTTGTAGTCGGCGCTGGGGGTCACCAGCAGGGTCCATGTATTGCCGGTGCCGGCGGTCAGGGTGCCGGTGGTGGCGCCGGTCACGGTGAGGTCATCGGCGGCGAAATCGGTCACCGCTTCGGAGAAGGTGAAGGTCGCCGTGAACGCCCCGTTGGCGCTCGCCGGGACGCCGCTGATGGTCAGGACTGGCGCCGTGTTGTCGAGGACGTAGGTGTTGTCGTTGGTGCCCGAGACCGAGGTGTTGAGGGCGTTGCCGGCCGGGTCCGTGATGTCCTGGCCGGTTGCGAAGGAGAGGGTGACGGTTGCGTCGAGATCTGCGAGGGCGGGGCCCGAGGCGGTGACGTCATAGACGGACTGCGAACTCCCGACCGCGCCGACGCCCAGGGTCGCCGAGCCGCCGCTTATGGCGAAGTCGGTCGGGTCCACATTCTGGACGTCCTCGCTGAAGGTGACCCGCCAGGTGAGGGTATTGGCGTTGGTGGGCGAGGTGGCCGGGGTGTGGCGCTCGATCGAGGTGACCTGTGGCCCCGAGGTGTCGTAGCTGCCGTTGGCTGACACCGCGGCATTGCCGTTCCCGGCGGCGTCGGTGGCCGCAGCGGCGCGCACGGTGATGTTGTAGTCGGCGCTGGGGGTCACCGACAGGGTCCATTTGATGCCGGCATCGCTGCCGGTGCCGGCGGTCAGGGCGCCCTTGGTCCCGCCGCCCACCGTGATGTCATCGGCCGCGAAACCGGTCACCGCTTCGGAGAAGGTGAAGGTCGCCGTGAACACCCCGTTGGCGCTCGACGGGACGCTGACGCTGACCGTCGGTGCCGTGTTGTCGAGGACGTAGGTGTTGTCGTTGGTGCCGGTGGGGGTGGTGTTGGTGAGGGCGTTGCCGGCCGGGTCCGTGATGTCCTGGCCGGTTGCGAAGGTGAGGGTGACGGTGCCGTTGAGGCCGTCGAGGTCGCCGCCCGAGGCGGTGACGTCATAGGCGGACTGCGAACTCCCGTCGGGGGTGACGGCCAGGATCACCGAGGTCAGCGCCACACTGCTAATCAAGAAGTCGGCCCCGTCCACATTCTGGACGTCCTCGCTGAAGGTCACCCGCCAGGTAAGGCTGTCGGCGTTGGTGGGCGAGCTGGCCGGGGTGTGGCGCTCGATCGAGCTGACCGAGGGTGCCGTATTGTCGAGTAAGAAACTGTTTTCGTTGGTCCCGGTGGGGGTGGTGTTGGCGAGGGCGTCGTTGGTCAGGTCCTCGATGTCCTGGCCGTTTGCGACGGTGAGCGTGACGGTTGCGTTTAGGTCATCGAGGTCGGGGCCCGAGGCGGTGACGTCATAGACGTTCTCGGAACTCCCGACAGCGGCGACGCCCAGGGTCGCCGAGCCGCCAGTGGGGGTGAAGTCGAGGGCGAAGTCGGCCGCGTCCACATTCTGCACCGCCTCGCTGAAGGTCACCCGCCAGGTGAGCGTGTTGGCGTTGGTCGGCGAACTCGGCGGGGTGTGGCGCTCGATCGAGGCGACCGTCGGTAATACCACGGTCGGAGTCGCGCTTGCCGTCGTACTCCACGGGCTCCAGGCGTTGCAGGACGAACCAGCAGCAAACACTGATATGCGAACCTGGTAATCGACATTATCCAGCGCAACCCCGGTGTATTGTTCGAGGGCAGTGCTATGTGTCTTGGCGCCCTGCTTGATCGTGAAAGTCGTCAGGTTTTGGTCATGAATGGCAAAGGCGCCACTGTCGGCATTGTTCGGGGCGCTTAGGGGAATCTGGTTAAGGGTACGCCAACCTGCAGATGTTTTCTTGTAGTTAATCTCGAATCCGGAGTTAGTGTCCCAACTGCAGACGCTGCTGTTCCAGGACCAGTTCAATGTTAACTGCCGGTCATCAGGTGTCAGGGAGTCGATGACAGGTGTTGGCGTAACTGACCACGCAATTTGGGGCACCATCGCTGTAGAAAAGAAACCGACCGAAATCAGTGCAAAGGCGAGCTTCCCAATCCATCCCCCGTTTCTCCGGTTCTTTTTCCGGCAACCGGGTTTGCTGGAGTATAGGTTTGAAGTTCCACTACTGAAGGGAATAGAGAACATGTTCTGCGCCTCTAGAACGAGAGCGGCCCCTGGCCGCGATAAAGTATGGAAGTGACCCGGATTCGCAGGCCGCACCCCCAAACGCAGGCAATGGCATGACTATCTTTCGTCATCCCACGCACTCTTCGAATGACAGAAAACGGGAAATCTTTCGTCCACGATTTCCCAGATTTGAAACCAGCTCATAAATAATCCCCTCGAGGCCTGTTCCAAATAAAGCGACACCTTTTATCCAACCCGGGGTCAGCCACATGAACTGAGCATCCCGCCTGTTCCGCGTTTACCCATGTCCATCCGTTCGACTCAACCACATACACCTGACCCATGATCACTGGAATACATCAAGCGAACTCACTTAGTACCAGAAAGCACGAAATACAACAAATTAATTTTTTACCACAAGTTTTTGTCTTAAAATAGAATTCTTCAGTTGAGCCCACCCATTTGTCGGCAAACTTGAACCAATTGTATCGTGTAACTGAAAATATAATGCCCGGCCCATTTCGACGTGCAACACATTTTTTAGTGTGCCCCTATCCCCACCTCAACCATATGTTGATTTGAGGTCAGGCACCAGCAAGTCTTTTTCTGTCACCATGGAAAATATTGCATCACCAGCGGGCTGTCGCCTTCTGACTGTCTCCGGATGGTGGCAGATCTGCGCGCTCCGCAAAAGATGGGGGATTCGGTGTGCGGCATCGAACAGGAGCCTGGCGTCTCGACCGGTAGCCGCAGCGAAATTCCACCAATCACGGATCCCTCTATCAGAGCCATGGGCGGCCGAGAAGAAATGGAGCCGCATAATCCGTCTGTCCCCCAGGGTGATACCGGGTCTGTGCCCTGCGATCGATCAGATGCTGGATCTTCAAGGAAGGCCCAGACACACTTCGGGGCGGTTCCGTCTTCCGTGTTTCGTCAGTGCGACCCGAATCTGCAAGCCTCGATGGGCGGACAGCGTGGTCGACGCCAGCGGTTCGAAGATCTGCGGTGTCGCGGCACAACCCACAACCGCCGGGGCTGTGGCGGGTGGAGGTTATTCCGGGGCGGATTGACATCAGTCGAGCGCGGTCGTCACGGGGGAGCGCCGGGTCGGGAACCGGGTTGTCGGGACCATCATTGCCAGAGGTTGCCGGGCAGCCCTGTTGTCGATCGTTGATCGGGCAATATGGTTCTGTGACAGGTTCCGGAAAAACCGGCGTCCTCAGATGGAGGGGTGACCAAGTCCTGACGAGAGCCCGTCCAGACGCTGGTTCTGACCCTCACGGCGGATACGACAATGCATCGGCCCAACATCAGCCCATCAACAACGCCCCTCGCGAGCCTCTATGCTGTTCCCGGCCCGGCGGGAACGGAGGGCGGTACGGCATTCTGTCCGCAAAGCCCCCGATCTGGCCTATGACTATCCACCCGGGGCTCAACTGCTCCCGGGCCTCTACGATCACGGGCCACGGCGGATCCCTGGCGATCGCACCTGTGAAGGGATGTATCGTCCTGCATCGGACACGCACGCGCTCCCGACCCGGGCTGACAAGAGCCCTTGTCGACAAAGCGGACAAAACAGTTGTGGCACCGGGCCGCCGCAAGAGCGCTACGATCCTGTCGCTTGTGGACAGACTCTCCTTTCGTCAGCAAGGCACCAGTCTTCACGAGAGCGCGGCTGTTCTCTGCTGCGGCTGCGCCTTCCCTCCCCGACACCCCCTCGCGTCTGTCCGCCAATGTTGTGCAACATTGGGGATCAGAGAGGGCCCCTGTTTTCACCGGTCCCGGGATATCCCACTCTGGAACCGGGGAACCTGATGGCGGCGCCCGCCCCTTGTCCCGGCGGCCATTTCGGTCGATGGCATCCCGGTGCAGGTCTTGCGGGCCTCCCGTCAGCTCCATGACGAACTCCGCCCACGCTTCCCTGTTGGCTCAACAAAAGATGATTCATCACCGTTCAGCAGGTTCAAACGCGGGTCCCGAGATGTGCTAAGTTGAGAAGATTATGCGGACATGGACTGTCGTCTTTTTCCTGGTCTTGGTGATTGTGGCCTTGGCCCCGCCCGCAACCGTGGCATCGTCCGCGTCCGCGGTGCCCGGGTCTCGCGCGCAGATCAATCTTTCTTTTGCTCCGCTCGTTAAGAAGGCCGCGCCGGCGGTGGTGAACATCTATACGAAACGGCTGGTCCGCACACGCCGCGCTCCCATTTTCGACGACCCGTTCTTCCGCCGCTTCTTCGGAGACCGGTTCCCGTTCGGTCAGCAAGAGCGGCAACGGGAACAGAATTCCCTTGGCTCCGGTGTCATAGTCCGCCCTGATGGCCTGATTGTGACCAATCACCACGTCATAGAAAATGCCGACGAAATCACGGTTGTCCTTTCCGATCGACGCGAGTACGACGCACGGGTTGTCCTTCGTGACGAACGGACTGACCTCGCGATCCTGCGCATCAATGTGCAGCGCGAGCGCCTGCCTTATCTCGAGCTCCGGGATTCCGACACGCTGGAGGTGGGAGATCTTGTTCTCGCGATCGGCAACCCGTTCGGTGTCGGGCAAACAGTGACCACTGGTATTGTGTCAGCCTTGGCGCGCGCGGCGCGAGGCATCACGGATTTCGGATTTTTCATCCAGACCGATGCAGCCATCAACCCCGGGAATTCCGGAGGCGCGCTGGTCAGCGTGGACGGCAAGCTGGCCGGTATCAATACCGCTATCTATTCTCGTGGTGGAGGCTCCAACGGTATCGGCTTCGCGATTCCCGCCAACATGGTGGCAACCGTCATTGAGGGTGTGGATGAGGGCGGAATCGTCCGTCCCTGGCTCGGGGCACGGGCGCAGCAAGTCGATCCGGCCATTGCGGCCAGCATGGGGCTGCGTCGACCACGCGGCGTCCTCGTCAACAGTGTTCATCCCCTTGGCCCGGCCGGACGTGCCGGGCTGAAGATCGGCGATATTGTTGTCGCGGTGGATGGACGCGAGATCAGCACCGGAGACGAACTGCGCTTCAGGGTTGCGATGAATCCGGTCGGATCGACGATGGCCCTTGACATCATTCGCGACGGAAGAGAGCGCCGCCTGACAGTCGTGCTCCAGCAGCCTCCGGCCGTTCCTCCCATCAATCGGACGTTGATCAAGGGTCGCAACCCGTGTGCCGGTGCTGTTGTCGGCAATCTGTCACCGGCCCTTGCCTATGAGCTGTCGATGGATCCCGAAAAAACCGGGGTCATCATTCTTCAGGTCCAGCCGGGTTCCCATGCCGATCAGATCGGACTGAAAGAGGGCGACATTCTGCTTCGTGTCAACGGCCGCAAGGTTGACCGTGTGAAGGAACTCCAGGACAGTCTTTCCGCTCCGGCGGACCGGTGGCGTATGGAGGTAGAACGCGGGGGGCAAGTCTTGCGAGTGTCAATTCAGGGTTGAGGCGATTGGCGGCCAGGGAACCGGAACTTTTCGAATCGGAAGGGTCTCGCCCCCTGGCGGACCGGTTGCGGCCCGACCGCCTCGGAGACGTACTGGGGCAGGATCATGTATTGGGTCCGGAGGCTCCCATCGGACGCATGATCAGGTCCGGCCAGATCACGTCCACGGTTCTGTGGGGCCCCCCAGGCAGCGGCAAGACCACAATCGCACGCCTGCTGGCGCAAGCAGTGGACCTTCATTTCGAACCCTTGTCGGCAGTATTTTCCGGCGTTGCAGACCTTCGCCGGATCTTTGGCGCCGCCGAAAAACGCCGCGGTACCGGTCAGCAAACCCTGCTGTTTGTCGATGAAATCCATCGCTTCAACCGTGCGCAACAGGACGGTTTCCTGCCTTATGTCGAAGATGGAACCGTGATCCTTGTCGGAGCCACCACGGAGAATCCTTCGTTCGAACTGAACGGCGCTCTCTTGTCGCGCTGCAGGGTGATAGTTTTGAATCGCCTCGATGACGAGGCGCTGGAGGCGCTGCTGACCCGCGCCGAGTCTGTGCTTGGTCATGATCTCCCGCTGAAACCGGAGGCGCGGTCCGCATTGCGGGCGATGGCGGATGGTGATGGACGCTATCTTCTCAACATGGTTGAGGCCCTCTCGGGATTTGAGGCGACCCGGCCGCTATCCACCGAGGATCTCGTGAGAAGTGTCCAGAAGCGTGCACCAATCTACGACAAGTCGCAGGAAGAGCACTACAATCTGATCAGCGCGCTGCACAAGTCGCTCCGCGGATCGGATACGGATGCGGCCCTTTACTGGTTGGCCCGGATGCTGGCAGGAGGTGAGGATCCGCGCTACATCGCGCGGCGGCTCGCCCGCTTCGCGGTCGAAGACATAGGGTTGGCAGACCCCGACGCACTGCCCCAGGCCCTGGCTGCCTGGGAGGCCTATGAGCGGATCGGATCGCCCGAAGGCGAACTGGCACTTGCGCAGAGCGTCGTCTATCTGGGCACGGCACCCAAGTCCAATGCCGTGTATCGCGCATATTCAGAAGCCGGCCGTGCGGCCCGTCAGACCGGATCGCTCGCACCTCCGAAGCATATACTCAACGCACCCACGAAACTGATGAAGGATCTCGGATACGGAAAAGGCTATGTTTATGATCACGACACCCGGGACGCATTCTCGGGCCAGGATTATTTCCCTGAAGGCATGGAACGGCAAACCTTCTACGAGCCCCGTGATCGCGGTTTCGAGCGCGAGATCCGAAAACGTCTCGACTACTGGAACCGGATGAGAGTCCAGGCCGGGAAATCACCGGGTTGAGCGAATGAGGGATTATCTCATGGTTGCGCTGGGTGGCGCCGTCGGAGCGATGGGACGCTACTTCGTTGCGTCTGCACTGGTCCGGGTCGAGGGCTTCCCCTGGGCAACCCTGACTGTCAATGTGACGGGATCTTTTTTCATGGGACTTCTTGCCGGACTTGTGACCGCAGCCTGGTCTGCTTCTCCCGCTGTTCGCTTGTTTCTGATGGTTGGCGTCCTCGGAGGCTACACCACGTTTTCGGCGTTTTCCCTCGAGGTTGTTTCCCTGACCGAGCAGGGACGCTGGGATCTTGCGCTGCTCTATACCGGACTGTCGGTTGTTCTGTGTGTGGCCGGACTGGCTTGCGGCCTCTGGCTCGCAAGGCTGGTCGCCTCGTAATGACAGTCCGCAACATACCGGTTGCTGAAGACGATGCCGGTGTGCGTCTTGATCGCTGGTTCCGGCGCTACTTTCCCGGACTGACCCATGCACGGCTGCAGAAGCTGCTGAGGACCGGGCAGATCAGGGTTGACGGCAGTCGCGTCCGATCGTCCGTGCGCGTTCAGCCGGGACAGCTGGTTCGTATTCCTCCCCAGGCAAATGACGATTCCGGCGATCACATGAGGACGATCCCGTCAATCACAGGTGAGGACAGGGCCTGGATGCGATCGCTCATAATTCACGAAGACGCGGCGATCATTGCGCTCAACAAGCCACCCGGCATACCGGTTCAGGGCGGGATCAGGACAACCCGGAACCTGGATGATCTTCTCCCGGCTCTGGTGGGTCAGGGAGAAGACAAACCTCGCCTGGTTCATCGGCTCGACCGCGATACCAGCGGCGTGCTTTTGCTGGCCCGCAGGGCATCCATGGCCTCGTCGCTGGCCCGTGCATTCCGGAACCGCGATGTTTTCAAGACCTACTGGGCGCTGGTGGCGGGTGTTCCGCAACCCGGGGAAGGTGTCATTGAGGTGCCGCTCCGCAAACGCGCGGGACACGATGGGTATGAACTGGTGGTGCCGGATCCGGACAGTGGCCGTGACGCCGTGACCGAGTATCGCGTTGCCAACAGGCTGGGAACCCGGATTTCCTGGCTGGTGCTGAACCCTCGGACCGGAAGGACTCACCAGTTGCGGGCTCATTGCGCTTTGATGGAAACACCGATCATCGGCGACCGCAAGTATGGCCGCGGACAGGAATCGGGATCCAGTCCAATCGCCGAGGGGCTTCACCTTCATGCCCGGGCGATCACGTTCCCGCATCCGTCGGGCGGGACGATAACAGTGTCTGCGCCGTTGCCGGTTCACATGGCTGAAACATGGCAGGCGCTGGGCCTGGACCCGGAGGCAGAGCCTTGACGGACGGCAGGCTCAGGTTGGCTGCTTTTGATCTCGACGGGACCCTGCTTGACAGCATCCCGGCAATCACGGAAGGCGTCCGCATCTGCTGGGAGGCGCTCGGGTTCCCCGAGGTGGAGACCCGGGCGATCCGAAGCATCATCGGACTTCCGTGGGAAGAGGGGGTCAGGAAGTTGATGCCGGGTGCTGGTCCGCGGGAAGTTCGGATGATCCAGGATTACTATGCTGCGATCGTTCGCGGCGAGCGACCCCGTCCCCCTCGACCGCCCGAGCGAATTTTTCCCGGCGTCGAATCCCTGCTGGACCGCCTTGAGGCTGAGGGCTATTTGCTCGCCATCGTGACCAGCCGGTCCAGCCGGCGACTTCCTGAACTCCTGTCACGCAACGGTCTCGCAGACCGGTTCGTTTCAGTGCAGACGGCGGACCTTGGTCCGGGCAAACCCAACCCGCATCTGTTGCTGCAGGCCATGCGGATCGCCGGTGTCGAGACGCATGATACGGTTATGATCGGCGATACGATCTATGATGTTCAGGCCGGAGTGAATGCAGGGACCCCGGCCATCGGGGTGTCCTGGGGGGTCCATGGCGAGGTTGAACTGAGAGAGGCTGGTGCGGGCGCTGTTGCCCATGCGATCGAGGATCTTTTTGATCTTGTTGAACAGGCAGTGACGGAAGCACGGGCTGCGTGAAACGATTTTACAGAACCGTGTCTCTGGTTCCGGAAGCGGGTGGCGTGAGCGTCCATCTGGATGGACGCCCGCTCAGAACGCCTGCCAGAAAACTGTTGCAGCTTCCGACCAGGGAAGCGGCGGCGGCTATCGCGCAGGAATGGTCGGAGGCGGGCGACGAGATTGATCTCCAACTCATGAGGCTGACCCGCCTCGCCAACAGCGCGATTGACAGGGTGGCCAGTGACCGTATTTCCGTGCTGAACGACATGATGCGTTATGCGGAAACCGATCTTGTATGTTATCGCTGTGACTCGCCAGCAGAATTGCGGCAGCGTCAGGATCACGCCTGGTCACCGTTGGTGGAGTGGATATATCGCCGCTATGGCGTTGAACTGCAGGTGGTGACAGGTATCCTCCCCCGCGCCCAATTACCGGAAACGTTGAGACGAATGGAGGCGGTCGTTGACGGTTACGGCGATTTCAGTCTCACAGGTCTTCATGCTGCCGCGACGGCATCCGGTTCAATGGTGATCGCCCTGGCGCTTGCGGGCGGTGAACTTGATGCGGCCACAGCCTGGGGAGCGGCGCTGGTTGACGAATTGTGGCAGGTGGAGGCGTGGGGTGTAGACGAAGAAGCGGAGCAACGCCGACAAGGCCTCATGGCTGATATCCACGCGGCAGCTTCGCTGCTTTCCCTTTGCGACGGAGCCTAGTCTGGCTGTACCACAGTCTGCCGTAATAGACTGCCAGTCGCGATGCCAGGCACCGCGTCCCGTATGTCCTGACCTGTCGGGACCATGTCCGTGTTTCAGTTTATTGGTAAGCCGTTCCAGAGCTGTGCAATTCCTTAATATTTCGCCATAATAAAACATTCGAATCAGCGTCACGGTCTGAGGATATAATTCCATTCTCCATGGAACCTGTCGTGTCGGATCGCGAGCTGTTCCGGTTGCTCCTCTCTGACCTTCGCACCGGGTGAATATGCAGTGTCATCGATATCGGACGGGATCGTCAGCTCCGTCCCGGTTGCGGGAGCGGCGATCAGCTGGACAATCACCTGTTGACTGAGGAGCGGTCGGCCCCGCCAGTTCCGGGTGATGTGGCAGAACATGCGATGCCCGATCCGGTTCCACCTGCTCGTTCCCGGAGGGAAATGACAGAAAGAGACGGCCAGTCCAGTTTCATCGGACAGCTGCTGCAATTCGTATTTCCAGAGCCGGTTCCGACGGCTGTTCGAACCGCCACCATCGGCAATAACCAGAAGCCTTGATGCGTCGGGACAAAGGGGCCGTCCCATGGTGCGCCACCAGCGGCGCAGGGACTCGACGGCGAACCTGGTCGTGTCTTGATCGATCCCGACACTGACCCAACCGGAACGGGCTGTGATGTCATCGATGTCATGGGGGATCGCCTTGCCGGGATCCCGATCAGGGAACTCATGGACCTGGATGGGCTCGGGCTGGCCCCCGGGAGGCCTGTCCCGGCCGCCATTGCGATCAGTCCCCACCTGTTGTTTCTTGTTGGTATCAACGTAAACTACCGGCTGACCAAGGCGCTGGAACGCGCGTACACGCCGGTTGATGCGGTGGAACTGGGCATCGCGATCCGGGTATTGCCGACCCTCACGGGGCTTGCGTTTTGATTGCAGACTGTATCCGAGATCATGGAGCAGACGGTTGACGGTGCGCTCGCCCACCGGATGCCCCGCAGCCGTCAGGGCGCGGGCCAGCTCTGCCGCACTCTTGCAGGTCCACCGCAACGGAGTTTCCGGATCCCCACGGGCCAGCGGTTCCAGCTGCCGTTCCAGCGCCGGAACCAGATCCTTGTCCTGATCTGTGAGGCGTTTGCGCCCCCCGCCCGGCCGACGCAGCCGGCCCCGCTCCAGAGGGAACGGGCCGTCATACTCTTCAGGCGCCGTGATTCCCGCTTCCAGTTCCTTCAGGCCAGCCCGGATCGTGCTCCGGGACAGGCCCGTGGCCTCGGCAACGCGAGAGATCCCGCCGCGCCCGAGGGCATGGGCCTCCGAGGCGGCCCACAGACGACGGCTGAGTTCGTCCAGAACCGGCCGAAGCATCCGGTATTTTTCCCGCAATTTTTCCCGCAGGGTGTCCACATCATGCCACATGGCGGCATGAATAGAACTTCACAAAATATGGGTTAATTATTTTGGCGATAATAGTTTATTTGACCTCAGCCTGTGGTATCATCGGTCATTTTGGCGCACTCGCCGGCTGACGGATATTGGTGATCCAGGGGCCTTTTGAACCGGCCGGTCGGCTGTCGGCCGAAACCACCTGTTCTTGCAGAGGCTCGACGTTATGGGACCGGCCACGAACCGATCCTTCTGCAGCTGCGGCGTCAACTCGGGCGGCGAGGCGTATATCGCGGACGCTTGTGGCCGACACCCACCGACGTAGCGGCGCTGAAGCCTTCCAAGTTGTGGAAGTGGAGAACCATCATCGCGAACGTTCCGCATTCTCTGCCGCGACAGGGTCTTATCTCTCCCGCAAGGCCTCCGCCTGGTAGCGCAGGAAAGGCGAACGAAAGAAATCGATGGCGCGTCGCTTGCCGGTCTTGACCTCGACCGCCACCGACATGCCGGGTGGGAGCGCCATCCACCGGTCGCCCACCAGGATCCGGTCCCGCTTCATCGAGACGCGTATCATGGCCGTTTGGCCTGTCTCTGGACAAAGCTTGGTTGAGGAAATTCAGCTGTTCAGGGTCAGCAGGGACCAAAATCCATGGCCTGTTGGCCTTCGGTGCTGAAGACCCGGAGAAAGGTCCGGTGAAGGACCGCATCGACGTCCGGCATCGTGATGTCGAGACCCAGATCAGACAGAGAGGTAACGCCAAACGCGCTGAGGCCGCAGGGTACGATCCCGTCATAGTGCGAAAGGTCGGGGTTCACGTTCAGGGAAATTCCGTGATAGGTGACCCAGCGTCGAATGCGAACGCCAATGGCCGCGATCTTCCTTTCCCTGCCTGGCACGCCCCCCTTCGTGGGCGCATCAACCCAGATCCCCACGCGGCCGGGTCGTCGCATCCCTGCCACTCCGAGTTCGTCAAGAGCCAGAATCATCCAGTTTTCAAGGTCGTGGATGTAGCGCCTGATGTCCTGTCCTCGCCGGCGGAGATCCATCATGACATAACAGACGCGCTGGCCCGGGCCGTGATAGGTGAATTCGCCGCCCCGGCCGGTATGGTGTACCGGAAACCTGCCGGGATCGATGAGATCGGCCGGCCGGGCGCGGGTCCCGGCCGTATAGAGAGGGGGATGTTCGACCAGCCAGACCGTTTCGCCCATCGTTCCGTCGAGGATGCCGGCAACGCGATTTTCCATCCACCGGACGGCATACACGTAGTCGACGGGGTCGTTTTCGACGCGCCAATTCGTTGAAAACCCATCGGCCATGAACGGTCTTTCTGTTGCGGCCTCCTGAAGAATTTGTTATGTCACGGCGCTTCCGAAAAGCAAGACCCTTCGGGTCCGGGTGAAGATGCGGTCGTGGCGGAATTGGTAGACGCGCAGCGTTGAGGTCGCTGTGGGAGAAATCCCGTGGAAGTTCGAGTCTTCTCGACCGCACCAATCACCCTTCAGGCTCGCCAGCCAGCATGGCTGGCAGTCGTGAATCCGGACCGAAACATACCGGCCGACATTAGGTTCCTTGAGACGAGGTCGTGGTGGTGGAAACCGAGACGCGGCGGGACATGCCGCCGGACATCCAGCCGCTCCCCGCGGAGGGAGCGCCGGGTATCGATCCGGACCTGATCAGCAGGGTCACTGACGCACTGGATCAGGAACGCTCGGCCGATGTCCAGTCTGTCGTGTCGGACCTTCACCCTGCGCTGGCCGCAAGCCTGATTGCAGCCCTCCGGCCGCCCTTGCGGGTGCGGCTCATCGAAGCCATGCAGGACCGGTTCGATCCACAGCTCCTTCTCGAGCTTGACGAGGTTTTTCGGGATGATGTGGTCGCCTGCCTTGGACCGGAACGTGTCGCCCGGGCGATTGACGACCTTGAATCGGATGACGCCCTCAATCTGGTGTCTTCACTGGACGAGGAGTGGCAGGACCGCGTTCTCGGGCAGCTTCCTTCCTCACAGCGAACCTGGCTCGAAGAGGGATTTGCATTCCCCGAGGACAGCGCCGGGCGCCTCATGCAGAGGGAGTTCGTGGCAGTGCCTTCCTTCTGGACGGTGGGCGAGGTCATTGATTATCTTCGTGAAAACCGGGATCTCCCGGACGATTTCTACGACATATTCGTCGTCGATCCCCGGCATCGCCTGCTCGGTTCGGTGGCACTCAACCGGATCCTGCGGACCCGGCGCGCTGTCCCCGTCATTGAAATCATGACTCCTGGCCTGCTCTCCCTGCCGGTAGCGATGGATCAGGAGGAGGTTGCCCTTCTCTTCGCCGGGCAGGATCTGGTTTCGGCGCCTGTGGTAGATGAGTCCAGTCGTCTGATTGGCGTGATCACGATCGACGATATTGTGGATGTCATTCATGAGGAAGCGGAAGAGGATATCATGCGCCTGGGCGGGGTTCAGGAGGATGACCTGTATGAAGCTGTCATCGATACCGGCAAGGCCCGCTTTGCCTGGTTGTCGGTCAATCTCCTGACAGCCATCGTCGCGTCGCTTGTGATCGGGCTGTTTCAGGGGACAATCGAACAGATCGTCATGCTCGCTGTGCTGATGCCGATTGCGGCTTCAATGGGAGGCAATGCCGGCACCCAGACCCTTACCGTTGCGGTCCGTGCCATTGCGATGAAGGAACTGACTTCTGCCAATACCGCGCGCGTGCTGTCAAAGGAGACGCTGGTCGGCCTGTTTAACGGTCTGCTGTTCGCGGTTATCGTTGGTCTCATCGCCTGGATCTGGTCAGGTGAGATCGGCATCGGTATTGTGATGGCCCTGGCGATGACGATCACCATGGTGATTGCGGGTCTGGCCGGTGCCGCAATTCCGCTTGGCCTCGCCCGGACCCGGCTGGATCCGGCGATTACCTCCGGAGTCTTCGTCACGACGGTGACCGACGTCGTGGCATTCCTGGCGTTTCTCGGACTGGGCGCATGGCTGCTGCTATGAACCGTCCGGAGCCTTCACAGCCGTTCGTTCTCTCGTGGTGACCATTGACGGTTTTCGGGTCTGTCGTGAGCGTTCATCTGATCAAGCTGGCAGTTCACATCAGTGACGTTGACCACCTCGCGAGACGCCAGCAACAGCGGATTGAGGCTTCGCGGGATTCCGGGGAATCCGGAGTGCTTCGTCATGTCACCCGAGCCATGCCGCGCCGCGCCGGGGAGCTTCTGGAGGGCGGATCAATCTACTGGGTGATCCGGAGGGCTGTGCGGGTCCGCCAGAGAATCCTGGCGCTGGATCCCGTTATGGGTGAGGACGGCCGGCGGCGATGCGCGCTCAGTCTCGATCCGAAACTGGTCCCGGTGGAAGTTCGGCCGTGGCGGCCATTTCAGGGTTGGCGCTATCTTGAGGCAATTGATGCACCGCCGGATGTTTCCGGCGATGATCTGGATGACATGCCCGAGACAATGAAAATGGAACTCCGCCACCTCGGCCTTCTGTAACGCCGAAGGGACCAATCGGGTGTCGGGCAGGTGCTACTCCCGATTGCGATGTTTCTGTTGCCCCGGGACTCCTCCCAGAACATCCGGTCCCGTGTCTGCCTTGCGTATGATTGCGGATCCGTTCGCAACCGAACTCTGCTTTCTGACCGTTTCGCATACCGACTGCCACGCGGCCATATGGGGTTCGGGGCAGCATTGTTGACGGATTTCCGGACCTGTTCCCGGTTCCTCTCCCGGTCCTTCGCTCGCTTGTCCGGTTTCGGTGCGCCACTTGCCGGTCAGATGATCCCTCGCTGAACAGTCTCTGTGCCTGGTTTGCCGGAGGGCCCGGCATCCTGCACAACCCACAGTCCCGGTGCTTCCTGCCGGGCCCACTGGCTGCACCATGATCCCCCGAGCAGTGTCGGGCCCGGATGCCGAGGACCGACGGCTCTCGGCCGAGGCTGTGCCGGGATCGGAGGTCGTTCGGATCTTGACCAGTACTTCGTTTCTGCCGAAAGAGGCAACCGGAGCGATGACGGCCCCTGTACCCGTTCCCCCCTGTTCATGGACCATCTCGTGCCATCGCATCGGCATGTGGGTGGAATTCGCGCTGTCTGGTGACCCGAAAGTCCGGTTCGCTGATCTGGCCGATAAGCAAGCTGGACCGGCATGATGCCGGATTGGATGGCACTCAGCTGTGGACACAAGACAGCGATCAATTTCCTTCGCCTGAGGTTCGCGGGCGCCATTCAAATCGCCGTGACGACCGGCTCTCCTTCGGTGCGGCAAGCAGCTCTGTTGGTTTTGCGGAATGCGCATATTCTGGCGCTTGTCAGACTGCCCGGTCAGGAGTCGTGGCCCGGGTTTCCGGGTCGATTTTCAGATCGACAATGCGTGAAGCTCCCTCCCCATCATCCGGCCGATTCCCCGTTTTCCTGAAGATCACAGGCGGTCATAACAGTTCAGGCCTTCGAGAACGTTCGATTTCCGGCTGTCGGTGAAGGATTCGGTCCGGAGGAACTCCTGTCAGTCTGGCTGACGTCATGCGCAAAATTCAACGAGAAGCCATGGCTGTAATGTCGGGGGGACCTCCGGCCATCCCTGCCATCGGGATTATCACGCCATCAGGGCCGGAGCCGGACCTGAAGAGGTCTGGCAGGTTGCTGGCCGGCATGGCTTCCGGAACAGCTAATGTGAGCCTCAACATCATCCTTTGGGGGAGCCTGCGGGGAAAAGCCAGCGCTCTGAAAGACGTGACGCTCTCGCATGTGGCCATGTCACGACACTGTTTTGATAAGTCCGCAAAATTGAATATGCGCATGCTGATCCTGTCATCAATACGGCACATGAAGCGAGCAATACTTGGAGTATTCGCCAAAATAATTGATCCATATACTATGACGTGCTATTCATGCTGTCATGTGGCGTGATGTGGACACCCTGCGGGAAAAATTGCAGGAAAAATACCGGATGCTTCGGCCGGTTCTGGACGAACGCGGCCGTCGTCTGTGGGCCGCCTCGGAGGCCCATGCCCTCGGGCGCGGCGGGATCTCTCGCGTTGCCGAGGCCACGGGCCTGTCCCGGAGCACGATCCGGGCTGGCCTGAAGGAACTGGAAACGGGAATCACCGCGCCTGAAGAGTATGACGGCCCGTCCCCTCTGGAGCCGGGCCGGCTGCGTCGGCCGGGCGGGGGGCGCAAACGCCTCACAGATCAGGACAAGGATCTGGTTCCGGCGCTGGAACGGCAGCTGGAACCGCTGACCCGTGGGGATCCGGAAACTCCGTTGCGGTGGACCTGCAAGAGTGCGGCAGAGCTGGCTCGCGCCCTGACGGCTGCGGGGCATCCGGTGAGCGAGCGCACCGTCAACCGGCTGCTCCATGATCTCGGATACAGCCTGCAATCAAAACGCAAGCCCCGTGAAGGTCGGCAACACCCGGATCGCGATGCCCAGTTTCTCGGCATCAACCGGCGTGTACGCGCGTTCCAGCGCCTTGGTCAGCCGGTGGTTTACGTTGATACCAACAAGAAACAACAGGTTGGGACTGATCGCAATGGCGGCCGGGGCTGGCCTCCCGGGGGCCAGCCCGAGCCCATCCAGGTCCATGAGTTCCCTGATCGGGATCCCGGCAAGGCGATCCCCCATGACATCGATGACATCACAGCCCGTTCCGGTTGGGTCAGTGTCGGGATCGATCAAGACACGACCAGGTTCGCCGTCGAGTCCCTGCGCCGCTGGTGGCGCACCATGGGACGGCCCCTTTGTCCCGACGCATCAAGGCTTCTGGTTATTGCCGATGGTGGCGGTTCGAACAACCGTCGGAACCGGCTCTGGAAATACGAATTGCAGCAGCTGTCCGACGAAACTGGACTGGTCGTCTCTTTCTGTCATTTCCCTCCGGGAACGAGCAGGTGGAACCGGATCGGGCATCGCATGTTCTGCCACATCACCCGGAACTGGCGGGGCCGACCGCTCCTCAGTCAACAGGTGATTGTGCAGCTGATCGCCGCTCCCGCAACCGGGACGGAGCTGCCGATCCCGTCCGATATCCATGACACTGCATATTCACCCGGTGTGAAGGTCAGAGAGGAGCAAACGGAACAGCTCGCGATCCGACACGACAGGTTCCATGGAGAATGGAATTATACCCTCACACCGCGATGCTGAATCCAATTATTCATTATGGCGAGCTTTGTTATGGAGGAGTCTCCTGTGTCTTGCCGCAGACCTGTTTCAGGTCGTTCCATTCGGCCTTTGCCAGGAGTCTGGTATCGCCTTCGGAACCTGCCGCCAGAATTCTGGCCAATCGATCTTCAGAAGCAGGGTGGGTGCTCAGAAACCCGAGTCCCTGGTGGGACTGACCATGACTGCGTACGGCACGTTTGAAAAAATCTGCCAGTCCGAGCGGGCTGATATTGGCACGTTTGAGCAGGGACAGCGCAAATTCATCCGCCTCCCCTTCCGCGTCCCGCGAATAGCTGGTGGCCAGAACAAGGAAAGGAAGTGTTCCGGACAGGCCCACATCTCCGAAGACTGCGAACATCAGCAGCATGAAACTGGTATTTCGATACAGGGATGCCATCGCGTGATCGTGAACGACATGACCAAGTTCATGGGCCAGAATCCCTGCGATTTCTATGTCGCGCGGGGCTGCCGCAAGGAGGCCGCTGGTCACGCCGATCAGGTTCCCCGGGAGCGCAAAAGCGTTTTCGATACGGGAATTGATGACATAGGTGGACACCTTCGGGGTACCCGGAGCGTGACGGGTGAGCCGTTCTGTCATCCGTTCCAGGGCCTTCAAGCCAGCTGACCCGGTGCAGTAGGCGGCGCCTCCGGACTCACCGGCACCAAACAAACGCGTCGCCTGTTCCAGACCGATCTGACCGACCTCCAGTTTGAAGGCGTGGGGCGTCACGGCCGCCAGTTGCTGCGCAGTGAGCGGAATCACGACAAACACAAGGAGAGCGAGCGACGCCACGGAGGCAGCCGACCAGCCAATGAGACGACCGATGGTCTTGCGGGACGCACGGCGATGCGGTCGCACAACGGCCATCAACTCCTGCAGTGCGGCGATTGCATTTTCGTCGTCGATGACCAGGCGTTCCAGGCTACCGGTACGCCCCAACCGGGCCGTTTTTTGGCCCCGAGGCCCGTTTCTGAACTCGATCTGCCGCGCCGACCAGAACTGCAATTCTCGGGTGCCGGGCAAATCGGTTTCCCCGTGGGCGGATCCGTCGGAAGCCTCGAGGATGGTAATGCCCTCTCTCGAGATTTCTGTCATGACAACGTGTTGGCGGGCCGTTCGCCCGTCATAATATCGTGCCGGATAGCGCATGCTGCCTCAGTAACCGCCCACATCCAGGGCGTCGATCAGCCCCTCTCCGAATTCCGGCGCATCCGCCGATGACTGGGTGATCTGATCCATGGCTGCCGAATTTCCGACTGCGAGGGTATGGCATACGGAGCGCAATATCGCCGTATCAATCAGGACGATCACGGCAATTCCCGGCAGCCCAATGGCGAAAGGGATTGCGCACACGAAAACAATAATCGGAATGACTGGTCCGACGTCGGCTGCAACCCTTCCAACGACAAGTAAGGCGCCAATGAAGACCCCGACGAGGAGAGCGATGATCAGCAGAACCAAAGCGCCTCCCAGAAAGTGAATTCGGTATACAGTTCCAACCTGCAGCGCAGACGCAAACCCTGTGTTCCCGATGCAGAACCCATCGACCAGATGCCGGAATTCCACCACACGGTAGCGAAGATAAAGCAGGACAAAGATTGCGAGGATTGGCAACACCATTGCGGCCAGTATGAGAAGTTCGTTCAGAAACTGTTGTTCAACCAGCACCGAAGTCCCCCTGTCGGGGAGGGTGCCCAAAAGGGCGGCAAGAGTATCTCCCTGAAGCCAGATGACAATCCCGCTGAGCCAGAGTGGCAAAAGGACGAACCACCAGTGCCGGAACAGCCATGCAGGGTCGACGTTCAGGGTGATTGGCGTGGATCCAATCCGGGCGTGGTTGACAAAGTATCGCAACAGGATCGCGCGCGCCCATGGACGGAGAAGGCCTTGGCTGATCAGACTGACAAGTGTCAGACCGACGGCAAGGGCCGCATATCGCAATCCGGATCCATCGAGACCGAAACGGATCCCTCGCCAGGCTGTTCTGGTGAGCCGGTATCGGCGGGCCCGATAGACGGCGAACTGGGCCAGGAAGAACAGGAAGGCGTAGTAGCAGACTTCAAGCCACCATGAGGAAGGTGTTGCGCTGGTCAGGATCCAATAGAGGAGCGCTGCGGGACCGAGCAAGGCAATGACAATCAGCCATCCGATGATCAGTTCCCTTACAGTTCCGAGATACTCGAATCTTTCTCCCAGCAGCCGGACATGGTCCCAGAGAAAACGGCGGAACCTGACCCTCGCCCAGAAGCGGTATATGCCAAAGGTAACAATCGTAAGACAGAGATTGCGAAAGAGCAGCTTCGTCAGGTCGGAAACACGTGCGTCATAGGACACATCCGGAGACCGGTGATGCCACTCATTGCGCTCCGAGGAGATCGGCTGAGGGGTCAGGTGTGCTTCCAAGCCGGTCTCGGCTCCTGGACCCTTTTCCGACATCATTCTTTCCTGATTTCCCGCCTGACTGCCCGTGCTCCTCAGTGTCACCAATTCCGGCGGAGGACGCAAACAAGCTGATCAGGATGAGAGCAGATGGGGCCGCATCTGTCTTGTCGGGACGGGCGTTCCATAAGGTCGTGAGCATGGGACGGGACATGAAGCGGCAGTTTCGGAAATTACGGGGATGAGCCTGCAGCGGCCCCCTGTCTAAGCACTTTCCCGCTGCCTGTTTCCCCGAAAACCGACCGTAGAACGGCTTCTGGACATACCTGACCAATCAACGATCCGCCATCGCATTTTGCTCGTAAGCTGATGTCCCGGACTGAGGCCCTGTGTGCATTACCGGTCGGGCCGGCTGTCGCATCAATCGGCGGGTGCTGTCCTCTCACAAGTGAGGCGTCTCGGTTTCCTTCGCGCTGTCAGATAGAACGAACTCCGTTTTGGCAATGCCGGGACACGCCGTTCCGATCCCCTTGAAGGATGCCAGGAGATGCATGCCAGTGAAGCCTTTGCGAAATCCCGCGTTCGATGAAACGGAGGATCCCGAAGCGTGAGAAGAGACCGGACCCGGAAGCAGGAACAGCCAGGACCTCCCGTATCCGGTCAGCAGGTCCGGTCCGGGGAACGCGAAGTGGCTGATCCGGTCAGCGTCCGGACACCGCTGGACCGACTGCCGCTACTTGACCAGGGCGACCGGATACAGTCGGGTTTCAGACTTCGGTGCGGGCGGCGGGCTGATGACAATGTGGCGGTACGGCCTGTTCCTTCAGCATTCCGGATCCCGGGAGTCCTGCTTCGGCAGCATTCCGGTACTGTTGTTGCGCCTGTTCTCCAGATCCGGTCCAGCCCTGTCCCACGAGGTCATCGAAAATCAGCGATCCCCCGTTTTTCGGGCAGTTGTATCCACACTACCGGCATCGTTCGTCCCAGCGCCGGGCGAGAACGGCGGCGCGATTGCCGCCAAGATTGGCAATCGCCTGGGCGACATAGTCGGTGCCGGCAAGCTCGCCGAAGGCACGCATCAGTCTCAGTGTGACGGGTCCGGGCAAGATGTCGCCGCGGACGATGGACGCGCCGTTGATGCTGCTGACGGGAACGATGGATGGGGAGGTGCCCGACACAAAGGCTTCGTCGGCGCTATAGACGTCATAGAGCGTCAGATCGGTCTCTACGGTTTCAAGATCAAGACTGGCTGCAAGTTCGAGAACGACTTTTCTGGTGACGCCGCCCAGAACGTTTCGTCCGCGCGGGGTCACAAGCCGCCCGTCACTGACGGCGAAGAAATTGCCCGTATTTGTCTCCGCGATATTGCCGTCGATGTCGAGCATCAGCGGTGTCGCGCCCGGACTGCTCGCGTTGACTTCGAGGGCGGCTTGCATCTGGTTCATGCGGCTGGTGACTTTCCCTCTCGGGTCAATGCTTTGTGGAGGTGTGCGCCGGGTTCCGGGTGTCACCAGAGCCAGACCATCGATATAGGCCTCGGCATATCGATCAAAGTCCATGTCGACACAGAAGAGTGCCACGATGGGTGGCCCGATTTCGCCAGTGACCATATCGCCGCGTGTTATGACGTGCCACACGGCAAAGTCCCCCTTGTCGTCAAGCCGCCCCAGGTTACGTCTCAGCGTCTCTTCAGTGATGGCCTTCATCTCCTCGCGGGTCAATCCGGTATCGATCCTGACATAAGCAAGAGAGCGGAACAGGCGGTCGATATGATCGTCAAGGCGAAAGAGCCTGTGCGCGAATGACCGGGTGACTTCGTAGATGCCATCGCCACCAAAGAAACCGCGCGCAGTCACGGGGATCAGCGCCTGATCTTCGGAAAGGAAATCGCCGTTCAGGTAAACGATATTTTTCATGGACTGCTTCCGATTGGTTGCGGACAGGGCGCCTCACATTATGGCGGCCTGCATGGCCCGGGAACAGTCCTCGATGCCCGCGTCGTCTGCGGGTCCGCACCACCTGCCCCCCGACAGACGAGGCCGTCACGACTGCAATGGTGCCCGAAGTGACGCCTACGGTCAGAACCGGGTTGCGCGCCACATTTGGTTCTGATGAGCCGGGAGTGTTGTGGGTAGCTTGGAAAACCGCAGTTTGCTGACAGGCGTGCAAAGGCGAGGTTCTCTGGCGAACAGATCCGTTCCGAAAGCCCTGTTTCGGCTGAACGCGGCACACCCGGAGGTGTGGCTCACATGGCAAGGATCACCGGCAAGGGTGTGAGGACGCGAACGGAGGCGTTCGCTTGACGAACGAGCCGATGCTGTGTGACCCTGAACGTCAGGCAGATCTGCGAATTGGTGCAGATGTCTGGTGCAGCGGAGGAAACCGGTGGCAGAGGCGCCCGGAGCGAAGAGGCGGAAGAAAACGGACGATGGGGCGGCCATCACGCGCCGCAGCATGGTTGGCGTGTGTCTCGGGATTCCTGTCATTGCCTGGGCCCGACCGTTGCTGGCCCGTGACCGCATCCGGCGATTTCGGGAGGTATCGGCCCAACTGACCGGATTTCAGGAGCATGAGCTCGACCCGCGGCATGCGGTTGAGATCATGGAAGGCCTGATTGGCCGTGGCCAGGAAGCAGTCCTCGTTTCCCTGCTTGCGGGCCGTAACGGCGCAAAGGAAACCGAGGTGGCGAGAAAGATTGTGGTTGCATGGTATTCGGGCGTCCATCCGGAACCGGGAGGACCGGTGACCCATACCTACGAGGACGCGCTCGCCTGGAAGGCCATCGGTTTCAGTCACCCGTCAGGTTTCTGTACGGCCCCACTCTTCCACTGGGCGACGCCGCCACAGCCATGACAGACATCAGCGCAGACGTCATCGTCGTCGGCGCAGGCGTCGCGGGAGCCCTCTTTGCGGAGCGTCTGACGGCTCAGGGAATCCGGGTCGCGATTCTTGAGGCGGGGCCCCGTATCGACCGGGAAGAGGCGTTTGAAACCTGGCTCGGCGCCACGATCAAGGTTCCGGAAAGTCCGTATCCGCTGACACCGGAAGCAGATCATCCGGTGGCCCATGACGTCAGTCACTGGTATCGGCAGTCCGGTCCGGATCCTTTCAAGAGTACCTATCTGAAGCAGGTGGGCGGCACCACGTGGCACTGGCTCGGAACCTGCGTTCGCTATGTTCCCAATGATTTCCGTATGCGGTCTCTCTATGGACAGGCCGTGGACTGGCCGATCACCTATGATGATCTTGAGCCCGACTACCTTGAAGCGGAGCATGAGCTGGGCGTTGCCGGTGACAGCAATGAAGATCTGGGCTCTCCCCGGTCCGGGCCTTTTCCACTGCCGCCAATTCCGCAGAGTCATCTCGACGGCTTTTTTGCGGAAGCGCTCAAGGGCACAGTCTATGCGGTGCACCCGACGCCCCAGGCCCGCAATTCGGTGGAACATGACGGTCGTCCTGTTTGCTGCGGGAGCGGAAGCTGCATTCCGATCTGTCCCGTTCAGGCAAAATATGATGCGACGGTCCACCTCGACCGTGCCGAGAGCCGGGGCGCAAGGGTGCACGAGCAATGTACGGCCGTTCAGGTTGCGCTTGATGGGGACGACCGGGTGGCCGGACTCCGGTTTCGCCGGCCGGACGGGAGCGAAGGGGTTGCCAGGGGCCGGGTTTATGCCCTGGCGGCCCACGCGATCGAAACACCCCGCTTGTTGCTCAACTCGCCGGGACCAGGCTCAGCCGCTGTCGCCAATGGTTCCGGGCAGGTCGGTCGCAATCTGATGGATCATCCGATCCAGTTGAGCTGGGCCGTTGCACGCGAGCCTGTCTGGCCATACCGGGGACCGCTCTCAACGTCAGGTATCGAGACCCTGAAGGACGGTGCGTATCGCCGCACGCGCTCAAGTCTGCGAATTGAGATCGGTAATGACGGCTGGAACTGGCCGACGGGCGGGAGGCTTGCCCTGGCGGACATGCTGTTCCGTCAGGGATTGCGGGGCCCGGAGCTGCGCCGGACAATGGAGAGTCACGCGTCTCGTCACGTGCGGATGGCGTCGCTGACCGAGCAGCTGCCGGAGCCCGGGAACCGGATCACACTCGATCCCGGAGAACGGGACCATTATGGCGTTCCGCTGCCACGGATCCATTATCGCGTGGGCCGTTATGCCCGCGATGGTCTGGCGGAAGCGCGACGCATTCATGACGGCATATTTTCCCGCATTGGTACGACCGCTGTCTGGCACGCTGAGGACTTTCAGGGAGCGGGCCACATTATCGGGACTTGCAGGATGGGTCATGATCCGAAGACTTCAGTGGTCAACAGCAGGCTGCGCAGTCATCAGCACGCCAACCTCTTTATCCTCGGATCCTCGGTCTTTCCGACTGGCGCGACTGCGAATCCGACGCTGACCATAGCGGCGCTCAGTCTGCGCGCTTCCCGTGAAGTCAGGGATGTCCTGCCGCAGTTTCCGGCCCCCCGGTAGCGTTCCGGACAAGGGCATTCTGCCCGACTGCGGGGTGGCCCCACAGCCAACCGGTACCCGTCAGCGCAAGGGGGACGTTGTTTCTTCGGTTTCGTGATGGGGCCGGATCAAAGGCCGGAAGACCTTTCTGCCTGGCTGGTGGGTTCGACAATCCTGCTATGGCCGGACTGCCGTTGGCAGGCCTTGTTGGTATGGCGTCACTTGCCCTCGACGTCGGCAGCCACGCGCATTGTCTGGATACTGTCGGGATTCACCACCATGCCGTTGCGGGCGCGGTCGCCCTTCTTGATCCCGTCGACAAACTCCATGCCTGATGTGACCCGTCCCCAGACGGTATACTGGCCGTCAAGAAACGTGGAATCCGCCAGCACGATGAAGAACTGGCTGTTTGCACTGTGAGGATCGCTCGCTCGCGCCATCGAAGCAATGCCACGCCGATGCGGTTCACGGGAAAACTCGGCCCTCAGGTCGGGCTTGTCCGAGCCCCCTGTGCCGTCGCCTCGCGGATCTCCGGTCTGGACCATGAAGCCGTCAATGACCCGATGGAACTTGAGCCCGTCATAGAATTTGGCGCGCGCAAGCTCCTTGATGCGCTGCACATGATTGGGGGCAAGATCGGGGAGCAGCTCAATGACGACTCGCCCGTCTCTGAGTTCCAGGTAAATCGTGTTTTCGAGATCTGCTGCCTGCCCATTGTTGGTAGCGACAGCCATGACGCCAGCAACGATACCCGCCAGTGCGACTCGTTTCAAGTGGCCAAAAAGATGTGTCATACGGGGAACCCACTTATGGTATTGCGACTGTGTCCTGAGACAGCAAACGTAGCATGATCGACCTCCGTCCGATAGGCGGATGGCCGAACGCGACAGCTCCGGGGACAGTGTCCGGAGAGGAGCGCTGCATCCCTGCGGCCATGGTGACGGTAATGGCAGGGTGGGCCGAACGAGACGGGTGATCCTGTCGGTTCGGTACCGGGCTCTCGGGCGGCAAACGGCGGCTGCACCCGTGACGGAACTGGTCAACGCCGCAGCAGTGCCTGCAGCTTGATCTCCGGGTTTTCCAGATCGGACGCCTGATACGTCTTGTCCGCCATCATCATGCGCCGGGTAAAACGCAGATCCCGCGGGTTGTTCACCGCGGCGGCGCCGACAAGCCGCTCCCCGTCGAGATAGAACTCAATGAAATGGCCGTCATCGCGACTGCCCCTGACGGCAACCTGGTCCCAGACGGCGGGCAGGCCCATCAACTGGATGTTGGCATCATACTGGTCGGACCAGAACCACGGAATCTCGGCATAGGGGTCTTCCTTGCCGAGCATGGACCGGGCCGAATTGATCGCCTGATTCTGGGCATTCTCCCAGGATTCAAGTCGGATGCGCCGGCCCAGCAGCGCGTTGGGATGGCTGGTCACATCGCCGGCTGCGAATATATCCGGATGGGACGTGCGACCGAACGCGTCAACAATGATTCCGTCGTCAACATCAAGACCGGCCTCAACAGCGAGCTCCACATTCGGCTCAATGCCGACCCCGATCACCGAGACATCGCAGTCGATCGTGCTGTCGTCATTCAGGACGACGCGCTCGACACGGTCCGCACCTTCAAATCCCGCAAGTCCGACGCCCAACCGGATATCGACGCCGTGCCGTTGGTGAAGGGCGAAAACCCAGTCTGACATACTGTCGGTCAAGGCACGCGCACATACCCGTTCGGCCACTTCCAGAACCACAACATCGGCACCGCGTTTCCGTGCTGCGGCCGCGACCTCGAGACCGATCCAGCCGGCGCCAACCACGACGACCCTGGCACCCTCAACAAGACTGGAGCGGATATCCTCCGAATCCGAAACCGTCCGCAGCGTATACACGCCATCGAGATTGCAGCCGGGGACGGTCAATGTACGCGCCCGGCCGCCGGTTGCCAGCAGAAGCCGGGCCCATGGCAGGGTCTCGCCACTGTCCAGCGTCAGCGAGTGATTGGCCGGGTCCAGGGATGTCACGCGCTGCCCCAGCCGCAATTCGACATTCGCTTCCTGCAGGACCGTCTCGGGCCATAGCAGGCATGTCTCCCGTTCTGCGTCGCCGATCAGAACGTCCTTGGACAGCGGCGGGCGTTCATGAGGCGGAAAATCTTCCTCGCCGATGAGAATGATTCGCCCCTCGAAGCCTTCGTCGCGCAGCGTTCGGGCCGCCCAGCCCCCGGCCTGGCCGCCCCCTACGACGACAAACGTGCGATTGGAGTCCAAGCGCCGGTTTCCGGTCTAGGATTCGGCGATGCCGACAAGGATATCGTCGTTCTCGACCCTGACCTCGTAGCTCTTGAGGTCCTCGTCGGCAGGTGGCGAGACGGCCTTGCCCGTCTTTATGTCAAACATGGCACCGTGAAGGGGACACTCGATACAGCCGTCCTCGATATAGCCATCCGACATGGACGCATATGCGTGGGTACAGATGTCGTCGAGGGCAAAAAACGCACCTTGCAGATTGATCAGTGCGATTTCGTGACTGCCAACGCGCACCTGGATGGCTTCGTCCTCTTCCAGATCTGAGGTGGTTGCGACTTTGTGAAAGACTACATTGCTCATATCGGTTCCTGTGTGTCGGTTCGGAAAGTCTGGATCGTGCGGGGGCCGCCAGCCGGCGCACAGTCTACTCCAGGCGCTGGCACGCTCTCAAGCGATGGATCCGCCGTTTTCTGCCGGCACGAACAGCGTTGTGCTACACTCACCACAACCCTGATCCGGAGGAAACCATGGCGACGTCGAAAGAAGCCATTCGTACCGAGCGCGAAATCGAGCTTGAAGCGATCATCAATGAACTGGAAGACCTCAATGTTGCTGCTGCGGACCGGGGGCTGTGGATCCGGACCCGCTGGAATCTGCCCAACCAGACACCCTGGCATCTGGGTGTGTCCCGAAGGCCGGCTCCCGGCCCCTATACCCTGGGCGTGGAGTACCCTGCAGCACAGCCATACTGCTGGAAATGGGCGGACATTGAACAGTATCTCATGCAGCTGGTCGAGTTGTGTCCGCTCGAGCTGACCGAACGCCAGTCGGTTCTGCTGACCAACCCCGCTTTCGATGGCCGCGGAGTCAAGGTGACCAACACGATGCGAATCGCGATCTCCATCTACAAGAAGGGAGATGTCGCCGAGTCCCATATGCACACTCCCAATGCCAGCCGTACCATCATCTCGGAATCCGGGGGCTACACGATGGTCGAGGGGGAAAGGATCTTTCCGAAACGGGGCGACCTCGTCTTCACACCGAACGGCACCTGGCATGGGCACGGAAATGACGACGATTCGCCGGTTATCTGGGCGGATACACTCGATTGGCCGCTTGCCGATTTCCTGGGGGTCGCCTGGGCCCGCAATGACGACGATACGGGCGGCGAGAACCGGCGGCCCGAGGACGATTTTTCGGGGCGGTTCTATGGTCGCGGCGGCATTCGGCCGTTGTTCGAAGCGTATCCAAGGGGCGAAGGACGGAAGGTGACCCCCATGTTTCTGTACAAGAGACAGGATATTCGGGACAGTCTGTTCGAACTCAGCGGGCATGACGGAGACCCCCATGAGGGGATCATCATCGAATGTGTGAATCCGGTTGACGGTGAGCCCGTGTTTTCGACGCTGAGCTACCGGGCCCAGTTGCTGCGTAGCGGAGAGCGGACGCAGCCGAAACGCCACACCGCCTCAAGCATATACTTTGTTCTGGAAGGTTCCGGGGTCACTGACGTCGATGGCCAGGCTTTCGAGTGGGAGAAAAACGATTTCTTCGTCGTTCCCGGCCATTGCTGGCGGGAATTCCGGAACACGGGTCCACAATCCGCGATTCTCTACAGCTACACGGATGCACCCCTTCTGGAAAAACTTGGACATTATCGTGCGCAGGGCCGGGATCACACCGGAGCCGTCGTCGAGCTTTCCTGAGGACCCGTTCAGGAAAGGACGGCGGTGATGTCGCAGGATATCAGATAGGGGGTGTCCCGGTTGTCAGGAAGAATGTGGCGCGCGGGGCGGGCCTCCGCGTCAGGAAACATGGCGACCCATTCGGCATTCAGCGCGTCTCGGTCCTCCGTATCCTTGAGCCAGATTGTAATCTTGATGATGTCGTCCGTGGTGCCGCCGGCCGCCTCGAGGATGCTGCGAATATGTTCAAACACGAGCGAGCACTGGCCCTCCAGTGTGTCCGGCGTGAGTCCTGCCACGGCGTCACGGCCAATGATCACACCGCTCATCAGGAGGTTTCCGACTCGTGAGGCGGCCGGAATCGGGTTGGAATGCCGGAAGCGTTGGATTTCGATGCTCTTGCGACGGGACATGCGGTTTCCTCCTGTCTGTCAGGTCCGGGCAGCTGCCGGGGCCCATGGTTGCACCACAGTTACGGAATTTCCATGAACGAAATCAAGCGGATTGGGCCTTGGCCCCACGACGGGTATCACAGCGTACCCTATGGAATCTATACCGATCCGGACATCTACGATGCCGAGCAGCAGCAGATATTCCGCGGGCCGGCCTGGCATTTCGTGGGGCTTGCCAGCGACATACCCGAGGCCGGCGATTACCGCACGACCTATGTCGGGGATACGCCCGTGATCGTGGTGCGGGGCCGGGACAAGGTGATACGGGTTCTGGTCAACCGATGTTCGCATCGCGGCAACCTGGTTTGTGTGTCCAGGGAAGGTAACGTCGGATCGCTGACCTGCGTCTATCACAATTGGCGCTATGATCTTGATGGCCGCCTTGAGAGTGTGGCTTTCGGCCGCGGCATCGGAAGCCAGGGCGGCATGCCCGAGGACTTTGATGCAGCCGATCACGGCCTGCAGTGTCTCAGGGCCGACGTGTGTACGGGCCTCGTATTTGCGACATTCTCTGCCGATGCGCCGCCGCTTCGGGACTATCTCGGTGAAGAGATGCTCGACAACATGGAGCGGCTCCTCGGGCGCGATATGGTGGTTCTCGGGACGTACAGCCAATACATGCCCAACAACTGGAAGCTCTATATGGAGAATGTGCGTGATTCCTATCACGCCAGCATCCTGCACATGTTCCAGGCCACGTTTCGTATCAATCGTCTGTCGATGAAGGGGGGCATCAGGCTGTCCGACGAGGGGTGGCATCATATCAGCTATTCGGTTGCGGAGACCGATCGCGAGGAACGGCAGTACAACTCCGGCAGGCTTCTGTCCGTCAAGGACGGTTATCTTCTTTCCGATCCGAGCCTGATCGCGGGCTGGCGGGAGTTTGACTGCGGTACGACGCTGGCCATCCAGTCCATCTATCCCAATTTTGTGCTGCAGCAGATCTACAATTCGATTGCGCTTCGCCTGTGCCTCCCCAAGGGCCCCGAGGAATGCGAGCTCCTCTGGTGGATTCTGGGATGCAAGGATGATTCGGAAGAGGAACGCGACGCCAGGATCCGGCAGTCCAACCTGGTGGGCCCTGGCGGGCTGATTTCCATGGAAGATGGTGTCGTTGGCGGCTGGGTCCAGCGTGGATCGCGGCGGGATCCGGACAAGACCACGATCCTTGAGATGGGCGGTCGGGATGTTGCGCCCAGCCGGGAAGGTCGAACGACGGAAGTATCGATTCGCGCCTTCTGGAAAGGATATCGCGACTTCATGGATATGTGATCATGTCCGCGCGGATCAGCATCGATGACGCGCTGCGGCGGCGTATGGAGGATTTCATTGCCGATTATGCCAGCATGATCGACGATGATCGGCTTGAAGAGTGGCCCGACTACTTTACTGACCCGTGTGTTTACCGGATCATCAACCGCGAAAATTTTGCCCGGGGCCGGCTGGTCGGAGTAATGGAATGCCACAGCCGGGGTATGCTGAGTGATCGAATCAAGGCGTTGCGCGAAGCCAACGTCTATGAACCCCATGTCTATCGTCATCTGTTGTCGCCGAGTCGTATTCTGGACCGGACAGGCGATGTCTGGCGTGTGGAGACCTCCTACGCGGTCATCCGGACGATGCAGGAGGGGGATGTTTCCGTTTTCAGCTCGGGCAAATATGTCGATGATATCGAAATCGCGGGGGAGGACCCCCGGTTCCGCTCCCGTGTCGTGGTCACGGATTCGGTCCGCGTAAACACGCTTGTCGTCATTCCGATCTGATCGGCGGGCGATACCGTGACCTGCCCCCGCATTGCAATAGCCGTTGGAGATCCCGCCGGAATCGGTCCGGAAATTGCTCTTCGGGCGGCGGCCCATGCGCGGATAGGAGAGGCTTGCGAGCCTGTCCTGGTCGGGGACCGGAGTGTTCTTGAGCAGTATGCCGGGTTGCTGGACCTCGAGATGGTCGACGGGATTGTCGATGCGGCCATCCTGACCGGCGTGGTGCCGGGTACAAGCGATGCTGACTGCGGGCGCGCCGCCATTGGCTATGCGGATCTCGCGCTGTCATTGGCGTCTGATGGCAGGGTTGACGCGGTCGTCGCCTGTCCCCACACCCAGACCTCCGTCGCCGCAGCCGGAATCGCGTTTGACGGGTATCCGTCTCACGTTGCGCGCCGGACAGGTACGGATCCTGACGGGGTCTTCCTGATGCTGGTCTCGGACCGGTTTCGAATTGCCCATGTCACCCTGCATCTCGGCATCCGGGCCGCGCTGGAGCTGATTGATTCGGGGCGGATTCTCCGTGCTCTTGTTGCAATGGACGGAGCTCTCCGGCGCATGGGTCTGGCAGCTCCCCGGATTGCAGTGTCGGGAATCAATCCTCATGCGGGTGAGTCCGGTCTGTTCGGGAGCGAGGAGCAGGATCTGGTCGTGCCGGCGATCGCGGCTGCCCGTGATGCCGGTATCGATGCGACAGGTCCGTTTGGTGCGGATACCATGTTTCTGGACCGACGCCATGACGCCTTTCTGGTCATGTTTCACGATCAGGGCCACATTCCGGCAAAGCTTCTGGGTCGTGATGACACCGCAGCCTTCACCATTGGCACACCGGTCCTGTTTTCCTCGGTGGCTCATGGCAGTGCCCTGGACATTGCCGGACGGGGGCAGGCGAATCCGTCGGCCCTGATCCGGACCCTCGAGCGGATCGCCGGCAATCAGCCTGCCGGGCCAGCTGGCACGTGATTCAAAGGAACTGGCGGGCGAGTTTCAGTTTCTGGCCCTGGTAATGGGATCCTATGGAGGGTCCGTAAGTGATGTCCGGGGTCGCCGCCATTCGCTCGTAGCGCAGCAGTCCGATCAGCTGCCCGTGCTCAAGCATGAAGGGAACGTCTCGCGAGCGGACTTCCAGCACGGCTTTCGAACCGGCCGAACCACCGCCCGGAGACCAGCCGAAACCCGGATCGAAGAAGCCGGCGTAATGGGTCCGGAACTCGCCCACAAGCGGATCAAAGGCCGACAGTTCGGCTGCATATTCCGGGGGCACGATGATGTCTTCCAGCGTGGACAGGATGTAGAAGTCATCGGGATCGAGGACCAGGCGTCCGCGGACTGCCGTCACCGGTTCCCAGAAATCAGACACCCTGTAGTTGCGGCGGTCGATATCGACGACATGAGCATGCCGGCGCGCGCGCCAGCCAACGACGGGTTTGCGGCTCTGGCCTTCCAGATCGATCCCCAGGCTGACACCGCCATGCATGATCGCATCGTTGAGGTTTACGGGATATTCAAGGAGAGGCGAGGTGCGATGGAGCGTCAGTGACTGCAGCTCGCCTTTGGTTACGGCTGTATCGCCGCGCAGCAGGCGGAGCTGGGTGAGGCGGGAGCCTGTGCGCACCTTGATCGAAAAGGTTCGCGGCGCGATTTCAGCGTAGAGAGGCCCCTTGTAACCATGGGGAATCTGGTCGAACCTCCGGCCCCTGTCATGCACGATGCGGACGAACACATCGAGCCGTCCGGCCGAGCTTTTGGGGTTGGCGAAGGCACGGACATCGTCGGGGAGCTGCAGCGTCTCCAGAAGGCGGACAATATAGACACACCCCTTTTCCAGCACGGCGCCATTCCCGAGATCAATACTGTGCATTCTGAGGCCCGCCGCTTTCTGCCTGACGGTCTTTTCCGGGCCGGGCAGGAAGCTGGAGCGGACTCGCCATGCTGATCTTCCGAGCCGGAGATCAAGGCTGGCGGGCTGGACCTGCTCTGTGGCGATTGCGGGTCGGGCGCGAATCACGCCGTTGCGGATGGCGGTCCGAAGCAACTGGGACGGAAAGACTCCCGTCGTCGTGCCTTGTGGTAATTGGGTGCGCTCGGGCATGCGGCCAGTCCATGCTGATTCGCGGGGAAGGTTGCACAACCGGTCCGGGCGGGGCAAGAGCCGGCAATTGTGATACCGGGTGTCTCGGCCCGCCGTGTCTGTTGGCCGCAATTTGCCGCGGAATGCGCGGGATTCCGGGACCGGGAGCATCTCGCGTTGGCCTTGACAGGTTCCGGCAACGGTCAGGACAAGCACCAAAATATTTTTTTACAACAGGTCTTGCAAAAAGAGAACAAATAGTGCACATTTGGTCTAACGGTCGTTCACACATTGCGAGACTCAACACAACAGGGAGGCTTTGCGTCATGGTGGAAGTGCATCCCGGTGCCACAGGAAGAAATGACATGGATACATCGAAAAACGACAAGTCGAAGGCGCTGGATGCGGCCTTGACACAGATCGAGCGGCAGTTCGGCAAGGGCTCGATCATGAAACTCGGGGCCGCTTCGGGTCCGATGGATATCGAGGCGGTCCCGACAGGGTCCATCGGCCTCGACATTGCACTCGGAATAGGTGGTGTTCCGCGTGGCCGCGTTACAGAAATCTATGGACCGGAGAGTTCCGGAAAGACAACGCTGGCCCTGCACGTGATCGCTGAGGCGCAGAAGATGGGCGGCACCTGCGCCTTCATTGATGCGGAGCATGCGCTGGATCCCGTCTATGCCCGGAAGCTCAACGTCGATGTGGAAAATCTCCTGATATCCCAGCCGGATGCGGGAGAGCAGGCACTGGAAATCGCTGACACCCTGGTCCGTTCGGGGGCGATAGACGTTATTGTCATTGATTCGGTTGCGGCGCTGGTTCCCAAGGCAGAACTCGAGGGTGAGATGGGCGATACCCATGTCGGATTGCAGGCGCGCCTGATGAGCCAGGCGTTGCGCAAGCTCACAGGCTCGATCAGCCGGTCGCGCTGCCTGATCATCTTCATCAATCAGATCCGCATGAAGATCGGGGTGATGTTCGGCAATCCCGAGACCACGACGGGTGGTAACGCTCTCAAGTTCTATTCCTCGGTTCGGCTTGATATTCGCCGCACCGGGGCGATCAAGGAGCGTGATGAAGTCGTTGGCAATGAGACGCGGGTCAAGGTCGTCAAGAACAAGATCGCACCTCCTTTCAAGACCGTCACCTTCGACATCATGTATGGCGAGGGGATTTCAAAAACCGGAGAACTCATTGATCTTGGTGTGAAGGCCGGGGTGGTGGAGAAATCCGGCTCGTGGTTTTCCTACGGTTCGCAACGAATCGGACAGGGTCGGGGAAATGCCAAGGTCTTCCTCAAGGACAATCCCGATATCGCTGAACAGATTCACCACGAGATCCTGAAGCACTCGGGGGTTCTCTCGGAAGCGGCCATGACCGACGAGCCCGCTGCGGCCGAACGGGATGGTGACGCGGTCTAGATGGACCTTCTCTCGCGACGGGACCCGGGAGAGGTGACGACGACGCTCACAGATTGACAGGGGCCTCGCATGGCGGCCCCATGAATTGGGAGTCCCTCAGTTCGTGCAGGGGCCAGGCCACACGGAAGCGACCGATGATGCGCCCGGGCGAGCGCGACATCATCCCGTTTCCCTGCGAAAACGCGGCATTGTCGCGGGAAGACATCCCCGCAACCTGTTGCGGTGGCCCTGAAGTACCGGTGGGCGGTTTGTCACGGGCCCGCGTCCCCGTCACGAAGGACGCCTTCCCGGCGCATGCGGTCCCGGAGATCGACCTCGCGGATTTCGTTGGACCAGCGAATCAGGCTTTCCGGAATGATTCCGGGAATGGCTGTCGGGATGTGGTTCGCGGCACTGCAGGACAGGACCGTTCCATGTGCTATATTCGCCTCACCCTGGCGGAAGGGATTGTCTCGGGACGCCTGCGGAGCAACCTGCGGAACCTGTAGTGACCATGAAGACCAGCGCCATTCGCGCCGCTTTCCTTGATTATTTCGGCGCGCGGAATCACGAAATCGTGGCGTCCTCGCCCCTGGTGCCCAACAATGATCCGACCCTGCTGTTTACCAATGCGGGTATGGTCCAGTTCAAGAACGTTTTCACAGGCCTGGAAACGCGGTCCTGCAACCGTGCCGTGACGTCGCAGAAATGTGTCCGCGCTGGTGGCAAGCATAATGATCTTGAAAATGTCGGCTATACCGCCCGCCATCATACGTTCTTCGAGATGCTGGGGAATTTTTCGTTCGGCGACTACTTCAAGGATCTGGCCATTGAGCTGGCCTGGACGTTGATCACACGGGAACTCGGCCTTCCGGCGGACCGGCTGCTCGTCACCGTTTATGTGGATGACGATGAAGCCTTTGACCTTTGGCGGAAAATCGGTGGCCTGTCGGACGACCGGATCATCCGGATTGCGACCAGCGACAATTTCTGGTCCATGGGCAGCACCGGGCCCTGCGGTCCCTGTTCCGAAATCTTCTACGATCATGGAGAGGGGATTCCGGGCGGACCGCCTGGCAGCCCGGACGAGGACGGTGATCGCTTCATCGAGATCTGGAACCTGGTCTTCATGCAGTTCGAGCAGGATGAGTCGGGCCAGCGCACACCGCTTCCGCGGCCATCGATCGATACGGGCATGGGCCTGGAGCGCATTGCTGCGGTCCTTCAGGGAACCCATGACAATTATGAAATCGATCTGATGCGCCGATTGATCGAGGCTTCGGCCTCGGCTTCGGGCGTGGATCCTGATGGGCCGCATCAGGTCTCGCATCGTGTTATTGCCGATCATTTGAGGGCCAGCAGTTTTCTCATCGCCGACGGGGTCCTGCCGTCAAATGAGGGGCGCGGTTATGTTCTCCGGAGGATCCTGAGGCGCGCCATGCGACATGCCCATATCATGGGCTGTCCCGAGCCCTTGCTGTGGCGGCTGGTTTCGGCGCTGGTTGGAGAAATGGGCACGGCCTTTCCCGAGTTGCCCCGTGCGGAAGCCCTGATCACGGAAACGCTGAAACTCGAGGAAACCCGGTTTCGGGAGACGCTCGGACGCGGACTTCGCATGCTTGAGGACGAAGTCGCCAGGCTGGGTGAGGGCGGGACATTGCCCGGAGAGGTCGCGTTCAGGCTGTATGATACCTACGGATTCCCGCTGGATCTGACACAGGATGTGCTGCGCGGCAAGGGACACACTGTTGACCTGGAGGGCTTTGAGGCGGCGATGGAGTCCCGGCGGACAGAGGCGCGCAAGAGCTGGGCCGGAACCGGTGAGATCGCAGATGAAGCGATCTGGTTCGATATTCGTGAGCGCGTTCCGGCCACCGAGTTTCTCGGCTATTCGACCGAAGCGGCTGAAGGTGTTGTGGTGGCGCTTGTTGCCGGGGATCAGGAGGTTGAAAAGGCTGCTGAGGGCAGCGACGTTCTGATTGTTGCAAACCAGACACCGTTTTATGCCGAAAGCGGAGGGCAGGTCGGTGACATGGGCTGGCTCCGCAGTGACGGGCTGGCCGTTGAGATCACGGATACGATCAGGAAGGCCGATGATCTTCATGTTCATGTCGGCCGGGTGACCGAGGGCGAGATTTCGCTCGGGACTGCGGCAGAATTCGTGGTTGACGGCCAGCGGAGGACAGCGCTGCGGGCCCATCATTCGGCGACCCATCTCCTTCATGAAGCCCTGCGCCGGCAACTTGGTGATCATGTCACCCAGAAGGGCTCGCTGGTGGCGCCGGATCGGCTGCGCTTTGATATTTCGCATCCAAGGGCGATCACCATGCCGGAACTGGCCGAGATCGAGCGCGAAGTGAATGCGCGGATTCGCGGCAACTCGTCCGTTGAAACCCGGCTTATGACCCCGACCAATGCCATCGAAAGCGGCGCGATGGCGTTGTTTGGCGAGAAATACGGCGAGGAAGTCCGGGTGGTTTCAATGGGCGCTGACACCGAGCGGTTTTCTGTGGAGCTGTGCGGTGGAACGCATGTGCAGCGGACCGGAGACATCGGCTTTTTCCGGATCGTGGGTGAAACCGCGATTGGTGCGGGTGTGCGCCGGATCGAAGCCCTTGCCGGGGCGTGCGCAGAGGCCTACGCCGTCACGCAGGAAGGGCTGCTTCGCCGCGCGGCAACAGCGTTGCGGACGGGCCCGGAGGATGTGCCGTTGCGGGTCGAATCCCTTGTTGAGGACCGGCGGAGACTCGAGAAAGAGCTGAGCGAGATGCGGCGAAAGCTGGCGACCAGCGGCGCCGGCGATGTGTCGGCGGCGGCGGCCCGTCGTGATCTCAACGGCATCACCTATGTTCCACGTCTGCTTTCCGATGTACCGGCAAAGGAACTCAAGCCGATGGCGGATGAGATCAAGAGGGATATCGGATCCGGCGTCACTGCGCTGGTCTCGGTGACCGACGGCAAGGCCTCGATCGTGGTCGGCGTCACCGAAGATACCGCCGAGACCGTCAGTGCCATTGATCTGGTCAGGATTGGCTCGGCCGCACTCGGGGGCAAGGGGGGCGGCGGACGTCCCGACATGGCCCAGGCGGGTGGCCCCGACGGTGCCGCGGCACCGCAGGCGCTGGAGGCGATTGCCGCAGCAATTTCGTCGCGTAACTGACCTGACGCGAAGGTAGCAGCACTGCCGGTCGACACATCCGGGATTGGGCATGATGTCCCCGGCAACGGGTCCGGTCCGTGGCCCGCAACAGGCTCCGGATCAGGCCGAACCTGACGCGTTCCGTCTCCCATGGTTCCCCCGGTCCGCGACCGGAACCGGAAAGCGGGTGGGGGGCTGCCATTGAGTGAACGCTTGCAAGGGCGGAAAACCGTAAGCGAAGGCGAAGCAGCCTTTGCGATAGCTGTTGATCACGCCCGGCGTTTCTGTTTGACGGAATTTGGACAGGGAAAGAAGAATATGGCGCAACTGATACGCATTGAGGCGCTTGACGGACATGTTCTGGATGCGTGGTGGCAGGAGGTTCCGGCCGCGGATCTCCGGGGCGGAATTGTCATTCTTCATGCGATTTATGGTCTGACCGATCACATTGGCGATGTTTGCGACCAGTTTGCGCGGGACGGGTATGCCGCGGTTGCGCCGGCCCTTTATGACCGCACCCAACGAGGGACCGTGTTTGGCTATGATGCGGCCGGGCTGTCATCAGGGATGGCGTTTCGTGAGCATCTCGTCCTGCCCACCGTGATGGCGGATCTTGGCGGTTGTGCGGCGTATCTGCGCGAACGGGTGTCCGGGGTTGCGGTCGCAGGATTTTGTACAGGCGGGACCTGGGCATGGATCGGTGCCAGCGTCGCGGGGGTGGATGCTGCGGTCATCTTCTATGGCAGCGACGTTTTTGCCGAAATCGACCGGATTCCGAAATGCCCGACGGTTCTTCATTACGGAGATCAGGATCCGATCGTGCCCATAGACCAGGTCACGGCCATTCGTGCTGCGCATCCCGATACGGAGTTTCACATCTATCCGGGGTGCGGGCATGCGTTTTTCAACCCCGAGCAGACCAGCCACGACGCCGAGGCGGCGGTGCTTTGTCACCAACGATCCATAGATTTTCTTCGCCGCCATCTGTGACAAGGAGAGAGTCCGGCAATCGACGGCATACCCTGTCCGTGTTCCGTCATTCCGGAGCGCGGTACCCGGGTATGGGCAAGTGAATTTGATACGGGCATTGATCGTGTTCATGGCGAACGGGAGGGGTATTGTCCACGGAAACCGGGGCAACGGTCTTTCGCCGGGCGGCACCGGGGATCTGCCAGTCCTTTTACAGCGCCCACCCGTCATGAATGTTGCAGGGTTGTATCCCGCCGCGTGGCATAACCGCGAAAGCCCCGCTGGCCGTTGACACCGTAAGCTGGCTCACTGCTTCCCGACGGACGCACAACCGGCTTTATTCGCAGCCGTTATCAAACAAACCATACAGAGCGAGGGTTACGTTACCCGGCAACACGGCCTCGAGGTCATAAAGGAAACGTCGGCACGGCACCGTAGTCCTTACAAGGCCCGGTTTCGAACCTGACCTCGACTTCCAGGTCCGGGCAAGGGAGAATGTCTGCGAACTGTTCCGGGGCCAACCGGTGCGCCGCACACTCTCAGGGGAATGACCCTGACTGGAGCGCTGGCACAGGAACCTGCAGTTCCCGGTCCAGAAGCAGTGGAAATTTGATCATCAAGAGCGCGGTAGAGTCACTGCATTGACAGGTCTGGCACGCCTTTGTATGGTCCGCACCATCGAAAAGCAGTCCAGCTGCGTCTGATCGCGCGGGAAACAGAAACATGAAAGTCATCAATTCTCTGAAATCTGCCAAGAAACGGGACCGCTATTGCCGCGTTGTCCGGCGCCGTGGGCGGACCTACGTGATCAACAAGCGAAATCGGCGTTTCAAGGCGCGGCAGGGTTAATAGAGAACCGGACACCGGGAGATATCCGGCCTGAAGGAGAACTGGCATGAAAATGCCGGATCCCGCCGCCGACGTTATTGCAAATCGCGCGGACACGATTCGTGCTCTCCGGGAGATCATTCCCGGAGAATCCGTTATCGTCGAAGCAGACGAACTTCGCGCCTATGAATGTGACGGGCTCACGGCCTATCGACAACTTCCGATGGCCGTCGTTCTGCCGGAGACCACCCGGCAGGTGTCTGAAATTCTTCGTTACTGCCATGGCCGCAACATAAAGATCGTTCCGCGGGGAGCGGGAACATCGCTCTCCGGTGGTGCGTTGCCACTTGCGGACGGCATCACGATCGGCCTCGGAAAATTCAACCGTATTCTCGAGATCGATTACGACAACCGTTGTATCGTGGCCCAGCCGGGAGTCACCAATCTCGCGCTGTCAGAAGCCGTCGCTCATCGGGGCTTCCAGTATGCACCCGACCCATCGAGCCAGATTGCCTGCAGCATCGGCGGGAACGTGGCTGAAAACGCTGGCGGAGTCCATTGCCTCAAATACGGGTTGACGACCAACAACCTGCTGGGTCTTGAAGTGGTCCTGATGGACGGCGAAGTCCTGCGGGTGGGCGGAAAGCACCTGGATTCGTCAGGCTATGACCTGCTCGGAATCCTGAGTGGCTCGGAAGGGCTTCTCGGGGTCATCACCGAGGTCACAGTGCGTATCCTGCCGTCGCCGCCAACGGCCCGTGCGCTGCTCATCGGTTTCGGGTCGATTGAAGCTGCCGGGGACAGTGTCGCGGCGATCATCGGCGCAGGCATCATTCCGGGCGGAATGGAATTGATGGACCGGCCCGCGATACATGCTGCAGAGGACTTTGTGGAAGCGGGATACCCGCGTGACGCCGAAGCCCTGCTGATCGTCGAGCTGGATGGCCCCGAGGTCGAAGTCGAGGAATCGATCGCCAAGGTCGAGGCTCTGGTAAGAATGAATGGCGCACAGTCGGTACGATCCAGCAGGAACGAGGCCGAACGCCTTTCCTTCTGGGCTGGCCGCAAGGCGGCATTTCCGGCGATCGGGCGGATTTCACCCGATTACTATTGCATGGACGGGACGATACCCCGCCATCGTCTGGCAGAAGTCCTTGCGGAGACGGCGCGGCTGTCGGAGGAGTACGGCCTGCGGGTTGCGAACGTCTTTCACGCCGGGGACGGGAACCTGCATCCCCTGATTCTCTATGATGCGAACGCGCCGGGCGAACTGGACAAGGCCGAGCGGCTGGGCGCCGAGATTCTGCGGCTGTGCGTCAGGGTGGGGGGTGTCCTGACCGGCGAGCACGGGGTTGGTGTTGAAAAACGGGATCTGATGAACGAGGTCTTCAGTGAGATCGATCTCAACCAGCAACAACGCGTCAAGTGTGCCTTCGATCCGACACAGCAACTCAATCCGGGCAAGGTGTTTCCGACCCTTCATCGCTGTGCCGAACTCGGCCGCGTTCATGTTCATGGCGGCCAGACCCGGTTTCCGGAACTGGAGCGTTTTTGAAGGGATCCTCAGCCCCGACCGGACGAACAGCCGGAAAGACGGCCTCCATAGATCGGGTTCGGCCCAGTGCGGCGATCTAATGAGGTCCGCGGATTTCTTCGGGAAGGAACGGAAATGCTGACAGTTCGTGGGACCGTTCCATGGCCCGCACCTCCTTGACGAAACTGGCATCGAGCTGGTCGAGGCTGGAGACGCCGATCAGCCCCATGGCGTTGCGAATTTCGGCCTCCAGGATTTCGAGGGCGCGAACCAGAACCTCGCGGCCACCAGCGGCCAGCGCCCATCCCTGGAATCGGCCCAGCCCTACGGCATCCGCACCCAGTGCGAGGGCCTTCAGGACATCCGTGCCGCGGACGAAGCCACCGTCGACCACGATCTGCGCCTCGCCCTGAACCACTTCGACGACCTCCTTCAGGATATCGAGCGTCCCCTGGCCCTGATCAAGCTGCCGGCCTCCATGATTGGAGACATAGATTCCGTCGATTCCGCGCTGTACGGCGATTTCGGCGTCCTCTGCCGTCTGGATCCCCTTGAGGATAAACGGCAGCCCGCCGCGTTCCCGCATGCGGTCCATCCATTCCCAGGTCAGTCCGGCCTGGAGAATCCTGTCGTTTGCTCCGTATCGACGAAGGCTGGGAGGAAGCCAGCCGGTAATCAGCTGGCGTTCGCGCCGCCCGTAATAGGCCGAGTCCACCGTCAGGGCGAGGGCCGCGTATCCTGCGTTACGCGCCCGGTCGATAAGGCGGTCGGTCCAGGCCTCGTCTCCCCGGATGTAGATCTGGAAGATCTTCGGGTGATCGGCAGACGCTGCGATGTCTTCGAGCCCGGGGGTCGTGACTGTGCTGACAAGGTTGACCACTCCAAACTCCGCGGCCGCCTTTGCCACCGCAATGCCGCCCTCCGGGGTGATGCTTTCCAACGAGCCGATCGGCGCGAGCAGGCAGGGTATGCGGAGCTGGTGACCAAGGAAACTGCCGCCGGTATCCACGGTTCGTACATCCCTGAGAATGCGTGGCCGAAGGGCGTGGCAATCAAGGCTGTGGCGATTTCGCCGCAGGGTCGTTTCGGATTCGGCAGCTCCCGTCACATAGTTCCAGACGGACCGGCTTACATTGTTGCGCGCGGCGATGATGATCTGGTGCATTGTGGAATACTGGTCTGGCATTGTACTGACATGCTCCCGTGAGACGTGGACGGTCCTTTGCGATGACGGTCGGGATCCTCCTCAGGCTTGTGCCCTGATTTCACGCGATTGCCAACATCAATGACGGAAAGACCGGATATTGCATGGTATTCCTGACCGATGGGGAGTCTGTCTGGTGCCATGTAACCGGTCTGTGACATACCTGCCCATGGATACGGGGGAGGCAGTATCGATCCCGTTTCCCTGTTACGGGAACTTTGTCTGGCGGACCACCATGGGTGGGAGGCGCCTTTGATGCCAGGGAATTTTGTCTTCCAGTCTACGGTACGCGGTGACAGCGCTTTAGCGCGCTGGCCTGAAAATCAGCAGTATCACGACTACGGAGCACGACCGCATGGTCGCGCATTCCTCGCACGTGCCTGCAATCCTGTCTCCTCGATTGGCACCGGAAGCTGTCGCAGACAAGTCGCGCGTTCTGGCCCAAGCTCCAACGTGTGAGCGGGTCCAATGCTGTCAGGACACGACAGACCCCGCAGGCAGATGAGAATTCACCGCGGTCTTTCGACCGCTTTTCAGAATCTCGACGGAAAAGCGTAAGAAGAAATCAGACGTAAACGCTGAATCAATGTGGCAAACAACACAACGTCAGTATGTCGCAGCCCACCAGCTGGCTGTTTGTCCACCACAGCCCGGACCGGCCCATTACCACCGACAGCCTGCGCAGGGCCTTCAATCGGAGCCGCGACCGAGCCGGGCTCGATCGCGGCATCACCTTCCATTGCCTGCGTCACGCAATTGGCACTCATTTGCATGAACGCGGGGCACCAATCAGTGTCGTACAAGATGTGCTTGGGCACAAGTCGGCCGCGGCGACGCGGGTCTACGCCCGCATCACCAGCACCATGTTCCGAAAACTTGACCATCCGCTTGCCGGGTTCGCCAACGCCATGTAACCGGTGAGTGCAGACAAGCCCGGCGTGGCAACGATCTTCCGCCACGCCGGGGCGGCTGCCCGCCGTGCCGGCACCTTCAACGCTTTGGCGCTGAAGGTGATGAACTGTATCGAGCGCTGCCGGACACCGGTTCTCGGTGGGACCGTGTTCAAATTCACCACGTGCTGCCACGAGCACGCGGTCTGGAAATCGTGCGGAAATCGCCATTGTCCCGGTTGCCAGGGCGCCGCCACCCGCAAGTGGAGGGAACAGCAGGCGGCCTGCAACCTGCCGGTGCCGTACTTCCATCTCGTCTTCACCCTGCCGCGGACGATCGCCCGCATCGCCATGCAGAACCGCGAGCAGGTGTTCAACATCCTGTTCCGCGTCACTGCCGAGACGCTGCGCGCCATCAGCGCCGATCCCCGGCGCTTCGGCGCTCGCATCGGTGGCACCGCGGTGCTGCACAGCTGGAACCAGAAGATGGAATGGCATCCGCACCTGCATTGCCTGGTGCCCAATGGCGGGTTCGACGTCGAGACCGGCGCGTGCACGGCCGGAAGCGACCGGTCGCCGCCGCATTAGGGGGCCAATCCGGCCCTGCAAACCGCGATCCGGATCCCGGAAAACCCAGCAACAGATCACGGCCTCACCGCAAGATCTGAAACACCGATTCTACTTTCTACCAGTGATAGCCCGAAAGACGCGGCTTCGTTCAAACTTGCCTAGTGATGGCGTTCCAGCCATCACTAACCAAAAATTTTGTGAAGGGTGAGGAAGACAAAACCGTCGTGACCGGCGCTCCGGCACTGGACTTGCAGCGTCGACTCGTCAAACGCTGGCCCGGCGCACGCTTCGATCCACTCGAGGGCCGCCTAATCCGCTGTTCCATAGATACGGGTGCGTATAATTTTGCCAATACCTTTCCTATTGCCGGGCCGGGAAGCGCGGCCGGGCTCTCAGATCTCTATATCGGACGCTGGTCGATCGAAGAGCTCAACAAGATCTCGAAGCAAACTATCGCCATGGATCCGTTCCACGGTTATACCGAGTGTAGGGTCCACCAGCAAATATACGCCCACTTCAATCTTATCAGCTTGACACGGCTTTTCTCCGGCCCCGGAGACGCCTGGCTCAATGAACGGGCTGAGGAAGTGTGCGATCGCCAGACCGCGAACTTAAGTCATACCATTTCCATGGTGCCGGCTAATATCGCGGTGTTGCTGCTGGCCCGGGCCGAGACCGTGCCCCGGATGACCGAGAGCATTCCAAGAACGCGGCAACGGCTACGACCTAGAATTTCGAAACCACGACGCTCGCACAAACCAACCCGGAAGTGAAGCCGCCAGTGCAGCGTCACCACCTGAAACTACACGTTCAAAAAACAGGGCCCAGCCGCGTGTTCGCTCGACTGCTTAAGGAAACGATTGCAAATTCCATACATTGCAGCTTCCGACCGCCTGTAGACCGACTTGGTTTCGGTTAGGCTCGATTGGGGGCGGAGCGAAGCCTACATCCAAGCGAATATCCAGCGATTCTTCGACTTAACTTCTCAATCAAGCTCTTTCTGCACTTGACCGGTCAGTATCTATGAGTTTGAAAAAATCATTCTCAGAGAGGATTTGGATTTCCTCACCGTGTTCGATCAGCCCCTCGATTTTCCGATGTTTACTGCTCTTCTCATAGCCCTTCAGTTTAATCACGTCCTGAGTGCCAACGACGAGCATCGTTACCTTCTTACTAGCACCATCAACCACGTTACATCCGGCTTCCGCAGCGATGTCTGCAGCTTTCTGTCTCGGAACTCGAAGAGTTCCGGTGAACAATATTGTCTCCCCAAACAACGCACCGTGAGCATTTCCCTCACGCTTGGATGACAGCGCAACAGGTGATGTTGGGAAGATCGGA
Source organism: Alphaproteobacteria bacterium (assembly GCA_965221485.1). Classification (GTDB taxonomy): domain Bacteria; phylum Pseudomonadota; class Alphaproteobacteria; order MPNO01; family UBA830; genus JAJEBT01. Next base: position 61,090 of record OZ244893.1, read on the forward strand.
CGTTCAACTTGCCGCAACCAACCTTCAATGGTTGTTTCCGTTGTCGCACAGGCATGGAGGACGATCTCCGCAGCTGCCCTGGCATCGTCAAGAGCGTTGTGATGCCTGAATGATATTTCGAGATCCTTAGCGATATTCTTGAGACCGTAACCGCTTCGTCCGTACCGCTCAGGCCATGCTCGACGTGCGATTCTAGCACTGTCAAGCCATGTAACTTGAAACTGTTGGAGCTCATATTTCATCATGGCTCGTTCAAATGCGACACGGTCAAATGAAGTGTGACTTACCAAAACAGATTGACGCAACCGACTACACAACTCGCCATGTATTTCAGGTAGCGTGGGACTATGCTTGACGTCGTTTTCATTAATTCCGTGAATCTCGACGTTCCACGGATCGAACCACACCTCCGGATTCACCAAAGTCTGCCATTTTTCTTCAATTCTTCCCTGTCGCACGCGCACAATGCCGATTTGACAAATGCTCGCACGGTCAGCGTTGGCAGTTTCGACGTCGATTGAATTGAATGTTAACATGCCTTATTGGCCCTTCGCGCCACGCGTGTGGCTCTTTTGATTTTCCTTACCATGGCTCGAGTGCTCCGTCCCTCAGTGCAACCTAGCCCCTTCTCACATCTGAATTTAACAATCGCTATTGTCCCAACCAACCATCGGGTCCCAATCAAACTCAAACGAGATTGGAGTGTCTGGCCTCCGAACGTCTGGAGCCCCTTCTGCCCTCAGTTAGCTTTCTTTGCAAGTTACGTGTGCAATCGTATGAAAGCTACCCTCGCAGCGATAAAGCATACTGGCGCGTTTTGGGCTTTCCCGAAATACCAGACGCCTCTCCTTACATTGTGGACAGTGTAAATAGTACCGGTCCAAGAAGGAATTTCTGATTGTTGGATGTGTAGAGTATAAGGGCTTCCTTTGCGTGCTACAGAGATACGAGAGGGAGAAGGACCGATGTTGCAGGTGGCGGGGCGTCTTACTCGAAGGCGGAGAACGTAGGACCGGTGTGAGCTTGCCAATTGCACTAAGCTTTGGTGGCAACTAGGACTACGGAGTCAAAAAAACATGGCATAACAACAGACTAGATCTCCTTCCGCAAGGCGTGCCGTTGCCCGGCCAGAAACCTGATCCGGTGGCCCAGCGCCGCGCTGCTCAGCCGCGTCTGGCCATGCCACATGATCTGATGTCCCGGATCCGGATCATGCTTGCGGTTGCGGTAGCCCCCGAGATGGGCGACCAGCTGCACGGCATCGCTGAGCTGCACCGGTGCCGGCATCGCGTGCTGCTCGGCATGGTCGCGCAGAAAGTTAAGCTCCTCGTCCGTGAACATCAGGCTCGGCTCGCAATCCGGAACCTCGCGGCCGAGCAGGGTCATCACCATGATCCGCCATGCAATCACCGCATTGATGGCCATCGCCCGCTGGAGGCGCCCGGCGGTCCGGAACAGCAGGAATTCGGCCCGGCATCCCGACTTCAGGACACGGAAAAAATCCTCGACCTTCCATCGCTGGAGATAGAAGCCCACAATCTCGGCCGTCACCCCGGCGTTGCTCACCCCGAGCGTCGTCAACAGATACCACTGCACCCGATCCTCGCCGTCCGGCGGTGCCGTCTCGATGAAATGAACAGCCGACACCGTCACCGGCTCCGCATTCCCGGCAATGCTGGTGGGCGGCAAGGTCACACGGCAAAACCGAAGCTCACAGCAGGCCAGCCGCTTGCGCCGCGCCGGCCGCGCCCTCTTCTTGCTCGACTTGGGCCGCTCCGTCAGGCCGTCAATCTCGATGTCAATCCGGCCATCCGGCGCGCCACCGCCACAGTTACCACAAAAACCCGGACAGCAGTGGTAACGGTAACCGGTAACACAGCCCCATCATCACAACGGAAAGCCAGCATCACACCATCTTCCTGACCAGCAGAAACGTGGCGACAGATCGAAATCGGGAACCCCCGGGGTGCCGTCAGAGAGGGAATACCCCGTCGCCATCTGCAGGGCCGAGGAAGCCAGGAGTATTGCGAAGTAAAAACGCGCCCCCGGCCCCTCATCCTGAAGGAAGATAAGGGGAGCACACCTTGCAGGCCCGGCCCAACGCAGAAAGGGCAACTCATTCCAGAGACCTCCGGCACCATATCTAAGGGCCCAACCCGGGAACCCACCCTTCACGCAGGACAACCGGAAGATAATCGGAGCAATTCTGGAACCTCCAATTCCCATCGCCAGAGATAATCCGGGAAATCCAAAAACTTAGAAACTGACAGACAACGACACCGAATTCTGTTAGTATCTCACACAGACCGTGAGGGGAAGGATGAACACGCAAGCCTCTAGGTTACGGTTTTTATGGATCGAGTGATGTCGTGAAGCCAGTTGACGACCACATCAAGGGCCAACTGACCCGGCACCTTAACTGCATCGGCACGAAGCTTGAAGCTGATGTAGTTGCAATCGTAAGTCCGATCCTCCCCGGACTCGAACTGACGCTTCGCCATGCAATCGAAGTGCTTTCCAGCGAGCGGGAATCTGTTGCGATAATTCTTGATACCCCAGGTGGGATCGCAGAAGTCGTGGAACGGATGGTGACTGCAATTCGATCGGCTTACCGGGAGGTTACGGTTATCGTGCCGGATCGCGCCATGTCGGCGGGCACGATATTTGCCTTGAGTGCCGATCGCATCATGATGGATCATCTTTCCTGTCTGGGTCCCATCGACCCACAAATCGAGAGAGAAGGCAAGCTGGTTCCAGCCCTCTCCTATCTGAATCAGTTCGAGCGCCTCAACCAGAAGGCACAGGACGGTGCACTTTCCACCGCCGAGTACGCGCTTCTGAATAAACTCGATCTCGGTGAACTCTATCAATTCGAACAAGCGCGCGAGCTGTCTATCGAGCTTCTCGTCAAGTGGTTGTCCCAGTACAAATTCAAGAACTGGAACCAGACCAAATCAAAGCGGTCACCTGTGACTGAAGAAATGAAAATTAAGCGCGCACGAGAAATCGCGGCGCTGCTTAATGATCCTGAACGGTGGCGTTCGCATGGACGAGCCATAGACATTAATACATTGGGGGAAGAAGTTAAGCTGAGGATCGACAACTTCGAAGACGATGCCGAACTGTACAATCAAATTCGAGGTTATTTCGAACTTTTGACTGACTACATGCAACGACAACAGCTGACCTCATTTGTTCACACCAAGGAGTACTTTTGACATGTCCACGAAGCAAGGAACTTCCCTTCGCGACCGGGAGGAGGTGCTCGCCCGGAACGAAATGATCAATATCGACACCGTCGCTGCCCATGAAAAGCTTGAGCAGGATCTCCGGAAGCTGGGCGTGGAAATCAAGCCCAGCTTCAGGCTGGAGCCACCACTTGGGCGGAATCGTACCGCGCTTCATAATCGGAGTAATTGACTTACTCCACGGCGTAATCGGGGGCGTCCGTGTCAACGAGACGCTCGCTCGCCCACCAATCTGCGGACAGACTCTAAGGGTGGACATCTACTATCCACCCGGATCACCGACTACCCCAGTGACCATCCCATGGTGTGCCATCTCGACCGTGCCTGTGACGCATCCACGCGCTCTGGAGGTTGGTGAGAAAGCATGGGAGCGAAGGCTGTACAGTCTGGCGGCCGGATCCAGCTTTCACGCCAAGAAAAGAAGTGCGGATCCAACAAAAACAACATGAATTGGGCCTGTGTGGAAGGTTCACCCAGCAGCTGACTTGTCGCGAGCCGCACCATCTCTACGACCTGCATGCCGACGCCTCGCCGGACAACGAGCGCCCGCGTTGGCATGGCGTTCCGACCCAGGACTTCGACGCTTTCAGGCTCAGCAACGATGGTGTCCGCACTGTCTGCCTGCTTCGCCGGGCCTGATCCTGTTCTGGGCCAAGGACGCAAGGATCGGCCCCAGGCCCATCCACGCCCGCGCCGAGACGGTGGATCGAGGCCAACGTCGCAACCCGTTCAATGCCCGACGCTGCCTGGCTTCTGCCGACGGCTGGTTTGAGTGGGCCCGGGGAGGGTGGTGGCAACCTCCCCTGACGGTTCGGATTTCGAAATTCTCAATGCGAACGTGATCACTCCAGGAACCATCGTGTGACTGTCAAGACTGCCGGAATGTTCAACTGACGGGATAGGCTGCGTCCGGTCCCTTGAGGGCTTCCATGTAGGTGGGCATCAGGAAACAACCGGTATGAACTCCCGGATTGTAGTAGCGGGTCTCGATGCCTGACGCTGTGAAGCGGCGACGAATCATTTCCATGTCGCTGGCGCGCGGACGCGGATCCCTGGCGCCCCATCCCAGGGTCATGTATCCAAATCCATAGGTCGGCACATGAGTGATATAGAGGCTCGGATCTTCAAAAACATCCTTGAGGCGACCGTAGGTTTCGCGGGCCTCATCCTCCTGGGCGAAGCTGACACCGGACTGACAGACGAGGATGGCGTTCGCGGACATGATCCCTCGACAGGCCCGGTAGAAGTCGGTGGTGAACAGCGGTAGCGACGGGCCGATAGGATCCGTTGAATCGATGATAACGACATCGAATTCACGGTCGCTTTCGCGAACGAACCGGACCCCGTCGGCGATAACCACCTCGGCTCGCGGATCGTCGAATGCGCCATCGCTCAGTCCTGGAAGGTAGGTGCGGCAGATGTCGATGACGCTGTCATCGATTTCCACCATTGTCGCGCGCGCCACCGATCGGTGTCTGAGGACTTCCCGAAGGGCCCCGCCATCGCCCCCGCCGATGATCAGGACATTCTCCGCTGCACCATGGGCGAGAATCGGGACATGTGTCAGCATTTCGTGGTAGCAGAATTCGTCCTGTTCCGTGGTTTGCACAATCCCGTCGAGCGCAAGGACTCTCCCGAACCGGGGGTTTTCGAAGATCTGGATCGTCTGGAGACCGGTTCGGGACTCGTAGAGAACCCGGGTTATTTCGAACCGCTGCTGGAAATCCGGGTACAGGGTTTCTGAAAACCAGCGGCTGTTATCATCACCGGGCTGGCCGTTCATTCCACCATACCGCGACGGTACAGTTGACGGTCAACATGTGCAGGCTGAAAAAGATGTTCGAGTTGCTCGACTGCGCGCTCAGGTCGGCAGGCTCCGCACATGAAGACATCGATGGTGGCCAGACCGATTTCGGGCCAGGTATGGATGCTGATATGGCTCTCTGCGAGGACGGCCACGCCCGAAATCCCGTCACCCTCGCCAAATCGGTGGACATAAACATGAAGAACCGTGGCATCGGCATAGTCGGCTGCTTCGCGCAGCGCGGATTCCACGAACTCCGCATTATCAAGGCCCACACCATGCCACAGGTCCGCCAGGATATGGGTTCCGGCGAAAACATGGCCGTCCTGGCGTACCAGATAACTCTTTGAGGATTCGACCGGGAGTCCGCCTGGCATCGACAAAACCGGCTCCACGCCCTGGGTGGAGAGTGCGACGGCTTCGGTCCGTCCGGTCGATGTCAGGCTTGTATCCATATGGGGTCTCCCTGTCGGATCAGAGTGAAGGGCTCTGGAGTTCCGCGCTTGATTGCGAGCGCGCCTTATGACCCCAACACGCCTTGTTGGCAAGTGATTCCATGCGGTTCTGTCCTGATTTCAGAAATCATCCTCGCTGACGGTCATGATATTTTCTGCGCCCGCTGTTGCCGCGGCCATCAGGGCGGGAACTTGCGGCAGGAGGTTGTCCGCATAGAACCGCGCTGTGGCGGCCTTGGCGCCGTAGAATGCACTTTCACCGTTGGCACCATTGGCCAGGGCCCGGGCGGCGATCCCTTCGGAACGCGCCATCAACCAGCCGCCGGCGAGGAAGCCCAATCCACGTAAATAAGGTGTTGCGCCGGCGAGAATGTCCCGTTCGTTCTGACGGCCCTGTTCCAGAAACCAGGCCGTGGCGGTTTCGAACGAGTCGATCGCCGCGGCAAAATTCGCGGAGAGTTCGGAGTCCGGAACCTGCTCCATTTTCATCTCGGACAGCAGCGACCGTACGGCTTCTCCCTGATCGCCGAGCAGCTTGCGTGTAACGAGGTCGATGGCCTGGATGCCGTTGGTTCCCTCGTAGATCGGGGTAATTCGACTGTCCCGGTAATATTGGGCTGCGCCGGTTTCTTCAATGAAGCCGGCACCTCCGTGGACCTGGACGCCGAGGGAAGTTGTCTCGACGCCGCAATCGGAAGACCAGGCCTTGACGACCGGAATAAGAAAGTCGATGCGCTCCGCAACCCGCTTGCGCGTTTCCTCGTCGGGATGCCGTCTCGAGATGTCGAGGCTCCCGGAAACATAGCAACCGAGGGCACGGCTTGCTTCCGTCAGGGCGCGCATCGTCATCAGGTTGCGGCGGACGTCGGGATGCCGAATGATAGGCACCTCACCCGCCGCCGGATCAGACCGGTCACGACCCTGGATCCGCTCACGGGCATAGGCTACGGCTTGCTGGTAGGCCCGTTCACCGATACCGACACCCTCGCGCCCGACAGCCAGACGCGCGTTGTTCATCATGGAGAACATGTACTCCATGCCCCGGCACTCCTCGCCGACGAGATAGCCGATGGCGCCCTCGTTCTCGCCGAATTGCATGACGCAGGTGGGGCTGCCGTGAATGCCCAGCTTGTGTTCGAGAGAGACCGGCCTGAGGTCGTTTCGGGCACCCAGCGTTCCGTCGTCGTTGACGAGAATCTTGGGGACAATAAACAATGAGATTCCACGGGTCCCCGGTGGTGCATCGGAAGTGCGGGCCAGAACCATGTGAACGATGTTGTCTGTGAAATCGTGATCTCCCCATGTGGTGAAGATCTTCTGCCCTGATAGCCGGTAATGGTTTCCCTCGCGCACTGCGCGGGTCTTGAGCGCGCCCACATCGGATCCGGCATTTGGCTCGGTGAGAACCATGGTGCCGGTCCACTCGCCGGATACCAGCTTTGGCATCCATTTGGTTTTTTGCTCTTCCGTGCCATAGCGCTGGAGCATTTCGACGCCGGCGATGGAGAGAACAGGGCACAGCATCAGGGCGAGGTTGGCGGAATCCCACATTTCAAACACGGGGGTGGCCAAAAGCATCGGCAATCCCTGCCCTCCCACCTCGGGATCGAGCTGGAACGCGTTCCATCCACCCTCGATGTAGGCATGATAGGCTTCCCTGAACCCGGGCGGCGTTCTGACCACGCCGTTATCCAGCCGGGATCCGGTCACGTCACCGGTGCGGTTTATTGGTGACAGAACGTCACGTGCCAGTTTTCCGGCCTCTTCAAGAATGGCTCGGACCACATCCGGTGTGGCGTCTTCGCAACCCGGCAGCGTGTTGTCGAGACCGACGAGTTCTTCGATGACGAACAGCATTTCCCGGAGCGGGGGGGTATATTCTGTCATGGGTCTCTCCAAATCCTGTTGGCAGGCGACGGTTTGAATATGAATCTGCTTATAGCACCTTGCCGGGGTTCATAATTCCCTTTGGATCCACGGCTGCCTTGATCGTTCGCATCAGATCCATCATCACTTCCGGCTTGTAGACTGGCAGGTCGTCCCGCCGCAGACGACCGATGCCATGTTCCGCACTGATGGATCCATTCATTCTCACGGCCGTGTCAAACACGCGTTTCCGGATTTCCGGGACTTGCGACAGGAAATCCGCGTCGTTCATGGTGACAGGGCGGCTGAAATTGAAGTGAATGTTGCCGTCACCCACATGGCCGAATGCACAGGAGCGGATACCGGGCATAAAGGCCTCGAGGTCGGCGATCGTCACGTCAAGGAAGTCAGCAACCCGGGAGACCGGCACCGAAACATCGTGTTTTGCGCTCGCCCCCTCATGACGTTGGGCCTCGGGAATTGTTTCCCGGATTTTCCAGAAGGAGTCCGTCTGTCGGCCGCTGTCGGCCAGTGCAGCGTCAAGGACGAGTCCGCCTTGCAGGGCCGAAGCGAGAAGGCCTTCGAGCAACGGTCTCAGCTCGTCTGCCGAGGCGGCGCCGGCGGCTATTTCAATCAGCACGTAATGTTCGTGGCGGTCCGACAGTGGATCGCGGGTGTCGGCAATATGGCGCAAGACGAAGTCGACAGAAATCCGGGACATGTATTCGAAGGTTACGACCCGGTCGTCGCTCAGCCGCCGCGCCAGCGCCAGCAGTTCCACTGCCGCCGCAGTATCGCGGACCGCGACGAATGCGGTCTGCACATCAACTGGTCTCGGGAACAGTTTCAGACAGGCAGCCGTAATGATGCCAAGAGTACCTTCAGCTCCGATGAACAGGTGTTTCAGATCATAGCCGGTATTGTCCTTGCGCAGTCCGGTCAGGCCGTTCCAGATCCTGCCATCAGGCAAAACGGCTTCCAGTCCGAGGCACAGATCGCGGGCCGGGCCGTAGCGCAGGACTGCCGTTCCGCCGGCATTGGTGGACAGATTACCTCCGATCCGGGCCGTCCCCTCACCGCCGAGGCTGAGGGGAAAATATCGATCCACTTCGTTGGCAGCCGTCTGGACATCGGCGAGGATGACGCCGGCTTCAACTGTGATCGTATAATTCAGCGGATCGATGTCACGAACGCGATTGAGGCGCGTGAGCGACAGGAGGAGTTCGCGGCCGTGCTCGAACGGTGTTGCGGCGCCGCACAACCCCGTATTGCCGCCCTGGGGTACGATGGCTGTCGATGTTTCGTTGCAGATCCTGACGACTTCCGAGACTTCCTCCACGCTTGCGGGCCTGACGACCATCGGGGTTGCGCCGGTGAAGGAATGGCGTTCGTCAGTCAGGTACGGGGCCTTGTCAGCCTCCCGCGTGATGACGCCGGGGTCTCCGACGACGGCATGGATGCGTTGCAGTGTCGTGCTGTCGATCGGTACACCAGAATCGGTCATCACCAGGCTCACAACGATTGAAGTCAAGGTCTTGCGGATATGTTTTATTCCTTTTTGACGCCAACGGATACCGGTTCATTCACAGCTCTTCGCTGGCGGTGCCATTACGCCGATCGCGGTGCTGGCCGGTACGGTTTCCGGCCGGACACAGCGGTAGCGGACATGCTTGTGTCCCCGGGCAACCGGATCCTGCCATCCAGGAGTGTGGACATGCGGTCCGGCTCGTCGGTGATGGTTGACGCCATTTCGGGAAGGCGGGAACATCACCTCAGAACCGGACGGGGAGAACAGTAATGAAGCTCGCGGACTGCACGACGTACCGAATTGCGGTTCCGACGCGCCGCGCCCATAGCTGGGCCAGCAAGATGGAGACACCTATCGGGCATCACGCCATTGTTCGGCTGAAGACGGATACGGGGGTTACAGGCTGGGGAGAAGCATCAGCGGGAGAGACCTGGGGCGGCGCAGACATGCGTTATTACGGTGAGTCTCCGGAAACCGTTTGCCACATGGTCGAGACGCATCTGTTCCCGGCCATCGAGGGGATCTCGCCGTTTCTGATTGCCAATATTCATGACCGGATGGACAAGGTGGTCAAGGGAAACCCTTATGCCAAGGCTGCTGTCGACATGGCGGTCTACGACATTGCGGGCAAGATACTGGACCGCCCGGTGTGCGAGTTGCTGGGGGGCGCATTTCGCGACAGCATAGAAATCACCCACTCCCTCGGCATTATGCCGATCGAGCAGTGCGTCGACGAAGCCCGTGAAGCAGTGGCGGAGGGAGCGCTCACCATCAAGTGCAAGACCGGGCTGGATCCCGAACGTGACGTCGAGGTGGTGCGGCGCCTGCGCGAGGCTGTGGGAAATGGTGTCAAGATCCGGGTGGACGGAAACGAAGGATACCCTTCTGTCAGCGAGGCGGTGAGGGTTACCAAACAGCAGGAGAAATACGGGATATTCATCTGCGAGCAACCTCTGATGGGTGCAGAAATGCTTGCGCGCGTTGCGGCCCGCATTGATGTTCCGGTGATGGCTGACGAGTCTGCATGGACAGTGCAGGATATTCTTGAGCTTCATCAGCTGCGCGCTGCCGAATGTTTTTCCTGCTATGTCACCAAGCCCGGAGGCCTCTACCGGGCGCGTCAGCAGGCTGAATTCGCGGCTGCGCTTCACATGGATTGCGATATCGGCGGTTCGGTGGAGCTCGGGATTGGCAATGCTGCCAATTTGCATCTGGGTGCTGCGCTGAAAAACGCGACGTTGCCGAGTGTTCTGCCCGTCTCGAAACCTGCAGGTACGATGGGGCCGGCGATTGCCGGAAATTATTATCTCGATGATATTGTGACGGACTCCTTTGTCTTCAGGGAAGGGCGGGTCTATCGGCCTGAAGGCCCGGGGCTCGGTGTTACGGTCGATGAGGACAAGATCCGGGATGCAGCCGTCTAGCGGTTGGCTTGCGCACGGGTTCGCTCTGGTATTGGCGGTTTCCTGCAGGCTGCAGTCGAACCGGCAGCTTCTGTCCTGCATCTGCAGAATCTACGCAAGGGGGCGAACCTGTCGACGAGAGTGAAAGCGACCAGCAGTTGGCGCCATGCCTTTCCGGCAACGACTGGTGATCAGCGCGCTTTGGAAACATCCGGGGTTAAATCCGGGAGATATGTTTCCCGACGACCCTATCCGCGGGCCTCCCGAGGCGCTGACACTGTCAAGAGACACGTCGTCAAGGGTGTTTCAGGCCAAAGCGCGGTCCAGCGTCTGTTCCTCGTCCTTGCTCGGACGCCGACACTACGACATCCAGAAAACCGTGGGCCCGGCGACGTTCAAGAACCGCAAATCCTCGGATATTCTTGGTTCTGGTCACGATCTCGAGGATCAATCCAGTCCCGTGATTCTCGAGCATTGCGGCCATTCAAACTCCTCACACTCGATCACCCGGCGTTACTTCATGTATGGGACTCGTTCCGGATCACCGTATACGTGGGGAACCGGGATAGAATAGAGCGTCACCGGTTTCGTGTTCCTGGTCATGGGGCGGATCGTGCGAAACACTTCACCGCTATCCGTGACGGGAGGGCGCCCAGGCTTCAAGGGTGGCGAAGGCAAATGCGTGATTACAGACCATTCGCGTCCCTGAATTCTGTTTCAGGACCGACCAGGAGATGTCAGGTTCGAAGACATCGTGCTCGATCAGATCAGACCCTTGCGGTTGTCATGCTGTGTCTGCAGTCTGTTCAGGAAACCGGCCGCTGCCCGGGGGAGGTTGGCGACGGGTCGGACCCAGCAAAAGCCGGGTTGCCGCAGAGGATGAGGCTGGTTGTATCGGTGGCGTCCGACAGGAGTTGGCATCCGTCATCGGTGACGGCAATCATGTCCTTGTTCTGGAGCCCGAACCCGTAGCCGGTACGATAGATCAAGGGCTCGATTCCCAGGACCATACCCGCCTCAAGCTCCCGATCTCCGGTTGATGCGAGATAGGGCTCCTCGTGCAAATGCAGTCCGATTCCATGTCCCACGAATGCGATGGGCGGCATTTCCAGCGAGGCGATCATGCGGAGATAGGCATCATAGATTTCCCGCGTGCTTCTGCCCGGCTTGATAAGTGCAAGCAACGCTTGGGTGGCCTCACTAAGGACGGACCAGATTCTCTCGGCGTGATCCGGTGGTCGGGTGACATAGGCCGACCGGCAGACGCCTGCGTGGTAGCCATCCAGAACCGAAAAGATCTCGATGCGGCAGATGTCGCCGGGTTCCAGCCTTCGTGTGGTGGGTCCCACATTCGGAAGTTGGCTGCGGTCACCGGTGGCGATGATCATCAGCTTGAATTCCTGAGCGCCTCGATCATACACGCCGCGCGTGAGGTGCGCGGCGCAATCCATTTCCGATGAACCGGCATCGACTGCTGCGAGTGCGTCGGATATTGCCTCGTCGGAAACGCGGGACAGGCGCTGGAGAAAGGCGACCTCTCGCGGCGTCTTGATTATTCTTGCGCGATTGAAAAGAGGCTGGGCCGACGTGAATTCGACCCGCGGCAATTCCCGGGCAAGCGTGTTGACATCCTGCGCCGGCAGGTAGTCTGTCTCGATCGCGATGGTCCCCTGGTCCAGAGACAAGTCACGGAGAAGCCCGGCCAGGACAATCATGGCATTGTCCGTAAACTCGCCCCAGCTGGTCAGGGGTGTGTGTGGCAATCGTCCGGCGACCGTTGTCTCTTCCATATCGACGGTGAAGGCGTTGACGGTACCATCCGGCTTCACCACCAACATACTGTGACGCCAGCGGAGCATGTGCTGCGAAGGAACAACGAAACCGGCCAGATAGGCGAAATTTTCGGGACTGCTGGCAATAATCGCGTCCAGGCCCTCCGTTCGGGCCATGGCAACGATTTTCTCGAGAGTATCTGGCTGCATCGGGGCCTGTTTCCGGTAGTTCTGGTGATCCCGCTGAAACTATCCCTGTCGTGGGGTTGTGTCAGCAGATTGTCGAGGATGCGCCTCCGCTGCACGGCGGATACGGTCTTCACTGGGCGGTCCTGCAAGGTCGTTAACGGTGGGTCCCGATTTCCTGCAAGAGCTGCCGGGTCCGGATTTCGGAAGGGATCACGGGTTGAGGAATGGACTCGAGACCGAAGATCACCAGGCTGTCGGGTTCGGGACCATTGAACCTGATCCAACAATTGCGAGTACAGGGGATTATACCCTTCAGTTTCCGGGGCCCGAACCAGATGATCATGCGGTTTCCCAACATGTGGAGGAAGGCCTCCCGCGCGCAAGGGGTAGGGTCCGGAAGTCCGATGTTGTCACCCGAATCGGGCCCTAACCGGCAACATATTCCCGGAGCACGTCAAGGGCCAGCTTCCGGTTCTCCGCCGATCCGCTGACCTCGATGACAGGTTCCGTGACACCAGCGTCAAGATAGGCGGCAAGCCGGTCACGACAGTTACGGAGGGTCCCACCAACAGCGAAAGCGTCGACGGCCTCGTCAGGTACCAGACTCTTTGCAGTTTCCATGTCGCGTCGGGCAATGGCGTCGATGATGGCGTCCTGATCAATCGGAAGTCCGGCCGATTTGATATTGGCTGCCATGGCACGATTGCGAAAGAGAAAGGACAGCCGGCCCCGAAGATAGTCGACGGCCTCGCGACCGTCGGGAGATACGGAAAAATAGAGAAAGGCCGCGTTACGCAATTCTGACGGATCCCGGCCCGCTGCTTCCGCACCCTCGCGGATCTTGTCAATACTGTAACGGACGTGAGAAACGGAAAGGCCGCCAGACAGGACAACACCATCAGCGATACGGCCGGTCAGGCGTAGCATTTGCTCTCCGGTGGCGGCAACGTAGAGCGGTATGGCATGTTCCGCGGTGAACGCCATGCGGGCACCTTGAAGACTGAAAAATTCGCCTTCGAAACTGACGGGTTTGCCGGTCCAGAGCTGGCGCAGGCAGTCGATAAATTCGCGGACGGCGCGGATGGGTTTGACCGGTTGAAGCCCGGATTCGCCAAGGAACATCGGATTGCCTACGCCGATGGCAGCGGCAACGCGACCCGGTGCGAGGTCACCGAGAGTGGCGAGCGCCATGGCTGTTGGGGTCGGATGCCACATATAAGGGCTGATCGCTGTCGGAATAACGCGTGCCGCGGTTGTCGCGAGAGCAAACGCGGTTGAGGCAACGACGGCTTCACGATACCCCATATGTTCTGCCATCCAGATCTGGCTCGCGCCTGCTGCCTCCGCTTCGCGCACCACCTCGAGGGATGCTGCTGTGTGTTCAAAGCCGTCGAAGCGGATGCCAATCGACCTTGTCATGATGTTTCTCCTTGACGATCCGTGGCTGCCAGCGTTGTCCTGTGGGGATTGTAGCGTCTCGGGCAAGACGATGCTGCCGGAGAACGAAATGCCAAACGTCATGGCCGAACGGAGGAAGCCCGCAAGGCCAGGAACGGTTTCAAAACGATCAGGTCGTCCGGGTGATCGCGAAGCATCCGGGTGACGAGATGTCTCGATCGCCCGGAAAGACATCCTATATCCGGTCAGTATCCTGTGGCACCGACCCGACGTGGAGGACGGTCCCTTGCGAGTCCATGGTCTTTTGAAGGCACGCTACACTGTGCGCCCGGCCGGAGTCCCGGCAGGGTCCGGTTTGCTGCATGGCGCCCAGCGTGGGAGATGAGACATGGGAACTGAGGCGTTGGAGCCGAGGAGTCAATTCCCGGGCCGACAAGGTGGTCAGGCTCTGCTTTCCTCGGGTGCCGGGAACAGGCAACATGCCAACGCAGGCTGTGCCTGTCGTCCTGCAAGGGTCCGCCAACGGGATGGCAACACAAGGGGGAACGGCGAATGGCTGCCAGAATAGAGACCATTGCGATCCTTGGGGCCGGACATGGAGGACTGGCGGCTGCAGCGGATCTGGAGTTACGCGGTTACAGGGTAAGACTGCATGCGCGTCGCGAAGAGACCCTCGATCCGATCCGCGAACAAGGGGGCATTCGGGTCGAGGGAGTTGAGTCCGCGCTGGTCGGGCTCCCCTTGTTGACGACGGACATTGAGGAGGCGGTCGAGGGCGCCGATCTCCTCATGTTGGTGGTTCCGTCCGTTGCTCACGGCGACTATGCGCGGGCGATTTCACCCCATTTGCGGCCGGACTGTCCGGTTTTCGTCAATCCGGGCCACACGGGAGGGGCCCTGCATTTTGTCCGTGAGCTCAGGCAGGCCGGGTATACGGCGCCTGTTCGCACATGCGAAACCGTAACGCTGACCTATATTTGCCGAAAGACCGGCCCAGCCACCGTGAATATCTTCTCTCGCGTGCGGAACCTCAAGTTTGCGGCGTTCCCCGGGCGGTATGCGGAAGACATGTATGCGCTGATCAAGCCGCTGTTTCCGGACATTGTTCTGTGCTCCAGCGTTCTTGAGACCGGTTTGACCAACATCAACGCAGTCTTTCACGCGCCGGGGATGCTGATGAATGCGGGGTGGATCGAGGATACCGGGGGTGATTTTCTGTTCTATCGACAAGGGATCACGTCGGCTGTCGGCCGCGTGATCGCGGCGGTTGATCGTGAACGCCTGGCCATAGCGCAAGCGCTCCGGGTTCCGTCGGCGACGTTTCTCGAGAATTTCTTTCAGGCCGGACTGACCACGGAGGCGGCCCGGAACAGCGGGGATATCTCCCGCGCATGTGTCGAGAGTGAGCCCAACCGCTCCATCAAGAGCCCGCCGTCACTTGATCATCGCTATATCCATGAGGATGTGGGCTACGGGCTGGTTCCCTTTGCTGCTTTTGGTGACATGGCGGGTGTGGAGACACCGACGATCGACGCGGTCATCCATCTCTGTTCCGAACTCATGGGCATCCCGTTTTCCGAAACCGGTTTGACCCTTGAGCGAATGGGACTTTCGGAGCTTGAGCCCTCCCGGCTTGCGCGGTTTGTGGACGAGGGCCGATGACATGGATGTAAGCCAGATCGCAATTTTTGGCGCTGGTGGCGGTGGCACGTCGGCGGCGGCGCACCTGTCGACCCTGGGCTTTGGAATACGCCTCTACAGCCAGGATCGGGAAGCACTTGCGCCCTTGCAGGAAATTGGCGGTATCCACTATAGCGCACCGTTCGGCGACGGATTCGCTCCGATTGGCTTGATTACGGATGATGCAGAGGCCGCCATGGAGGGCGCCGATCTGGTGATGATCGTCAGTCCGGCGCATCGTCACGAGACGTGGGTGTCTGCGGCGGCGCCCCATCTGACCGGGAACCAGATCCTGTTTGTCTCACCTGGTCATACGCTTCTCCTGATCCCTCACGTGCTGCGGCAGCACGGGATCCGGGATCCGGTTTTTTGCGAAACGGCAACCCTGCCGTATCTGTGCCGACGAACCGGGCCTGATCGCTGTCGTATCTCGCGGGTTTCGGATTTCATGGTGTTTGCCGGATTTCCGGGGCGGGAGACCCGTCGACTGTGGCAGACCGTACGATCGGTCTATCCATCGATACAACCCTTCTCCAGTGTCCTGGAGACGGTTCTGCCTTATGGGAATGCCATTCACCATCCACCGGCTGTGCTTTGCAATGCGGGGCGGATTGAGGCGACTGGCGGTGACTTCCGCCATTACTTCGAGGGAATCACACCATCGGTCGGGCGTCTGATCGAGGCTGTCGATCGTGAACGGCTTGCGGTTGCGGCAGCGCTGGGCGCCCGCACGATGCCGTTTTACGAACTGTTCTGGCGTATGGGTTACACCACCGACGCGGCCCGTGCTGCCGGCACGGTCTATGAAGCGTTCCACCAGAGCGAACCCGACCGGTGGATTCGTGCTCCCGGCAGCCTTGACCATCGTTACCTGCTGGAAGATATACCCTATGGCCACCTCGTCTATTCGGAGCTGGGACGGCTGGCCGGCGTGCCCACCCCGACGATCGACCATATCATTCATCTGGCGACGGTCATTCTCGACCGTGATTTCCGCGCCGAAGGGCTGACACTGGCGAAAATGGGATTTGGCGACATCACGAAAGAGGAATTCGTGCATCTCCTCGAGTCCGGTTTTAGCGGTGGGGGAGACTGAAGCCATGAAAGGCGGCATCGGCGTTCGTTTTGACGGTTTCGACAGTGTCCGCGAGACCGTGGAGATCGCCTGGCAGGCGGAAGAGGCCGGAGCCGGGGCCATCTGGATGGCGGAACATCTCGGTTATCGGGAGGCCGCCATTTCCTGCACGGCGTTCCTCCAGCGCACGCAAAGAGTGACGGTGATTCCGACCGCGGTCATGCCCTATCTCTGGCATCCGATGCCGACGGCGATGCAGTTTGCCACGATGGCCGAGCTTGCGCCCGGACGGGTCGCCCTGTGCGTTTCGGTAGGCAACCTGATGAATTTGCAGGAATCCGGAGTGTCACCACCGCCCCGGCCGGTGCGGGCCATACGCGAATATGTCGAGGCCATGAGGACCTTGTGGGCTGGCGAAACCCTGGAGCAGGAGGGCATCGTCTGGCAGTTGCGGGGGGCGCGTCTCGCTTTTCGTCCGCCGGGTTCGCTTCCGGTGTTCGTGGCTTCGACCGGGCCCAGGGTGCTTGGACTTGCCGGCGAGATTGCCGACGGCGTGTTGTTTTCAGGAGGATTGTCGCTGGATTACACGCGGCGCTGTGTTGAGCAGGCCGAGGCCGGAGCGGCCAGGGCTGGCCGGGATACGTCGACCTTGCGCAAGGCCGGATTTGTTTATTTCGCCTGTTCGGAGGATGGCATGAAGGCTGTCGATTCCAACCGGCGGAAGTTGGCCTTCCTGTTTCGTAACACGGCGCAGTCGGGCAATATTCGATCGGGAAAAATCGCCATTGATCATGAGGAGATCATGGAACGGGTGAGAAACCGTGATCTGGAGGGAGCAGCGAAACTGGTTCCGGACGAAGCCGTCCGGTGCTTCAGTGTTGCGGGGACTCCGGACGAATGCCGCACAAGGCTTCAGACCTACATCGATGCCGGTGTAGACGAGCCAGTGATTGAGGTTTGTGGTACGGCGGAGGAGCAACGTCTCGCGCTTGAGGTTGTCCGTGAATTCAACCGGGCCTGAAACGCCACAATGGAAAGCGACGCCACGCTACGCCTGCCTGGCGCACCCACCCACCGGGTGAAGTGTGAGAATCATCACCTCCACGGGGGTCAGGTTGGCGAAGTCATCTCGCATAGTGTAACCGTGCCTGAAATCCTGGGGCCGTAATTCCCCTTCACTTCGTACCGCGAACCCTGCGGCCGGTGTGACCGGAGTGATGGGACGTCCGCGCGGCGGCAGGCCGCGCAAAGCGAGTGGAAATCGCGACGGGGGGAAGTGAGAGGAACCATCAGCTGGTCGATCGCCGCGATGTCGGGAACGATCTTCTTGTAGCGGTCCGTCTCCGCTTCCTCCGGGGTGCCGAGCTCAAGCCGGTTGAGCGTGCTCGAGCCCGCCAGCGGATGCCCCCGGTCACGCTCACGGGCGCGATCGTCCCCGGTGAGATCGTCGCAGCCCACCGCCAGCGCCAGGGCGCTGTCGTCGCGAAGACGATCATGGTCATTGATGTCTTCGTAGCCCAGCGCGATGCCCATCACACGCTGGGCGACCAGCACCGGCAATGCATGTTCGATGCGCTCGGGTTTGCGATGATCGGTGAAACAGGCGGCAAGCCTACCGGTCACATCAAAAAGCATGTCGGCGGAGCGTAACAGCAGTGCTCCGCCATCCGAAGACATCCGTCCACCGTCGAATTTGGCGACGACCTCACGGCGTCCATGGGGTTGAAACTCGATTTTTCCGGGATTACAGTCTGTGACCATGGGATCCGCTCCGTGCGTATAGGTAACTGTTTGAATCCATTACATATACCACAGGATCGGATCCCATGGAAAGCCCCCTTTGTGACTTTTCCGGGTTAGGTCGACACCCGACCTGCATGGCGGTTGGTGATCGAGAGAAATCTCTCCAGGATTTCGTCAGCCGACCAACATCTCAAAATGACGGGTTACTAACAAGTACCGGTTGGCGATCGGGAACCGGGAGAGTCCGTTCCCTCCACTAAGCCGTGATACTGCACCAGCGCGGCCCGCCCGACGATGGCGATAATCTGCACCGAGGTGTCTCGCCCCTCGGCGTCGCCAAGGTACAATCTCTCTCCACAGGTGAAATGCACTGGTTGTGAAACGCCACCATTGACAGCGACATTGTCGGTATAAAGGTAAGTGCGGCCATGGGCATCGAGTTTGGGGTTGAGACGACCCTGCAGGATTGGCAGCTCTCCCGAACCGTTCGGGAAGATAACTGCGCCGCCGCCGGGCAGTCTTTCCAGTTCAAGATCAAGCGGGTGCTGACCGGGTATCCAGGCGTCTTGTAGACACGCATCGAATCCCGCTGCGGCCACAAAGACGGTCATCGGTGACTGGGTGGTATAGAGCTCGAACTCGGCGACACCATTCGCATCAGTGGATGAGCGCTTCCAGGTCGTGTTGGGGAAAAGTACGAGTACGTCGGCACCGGCGATCGGCCCGTCGGCGGCCCGCACGGTGACGATGACCCCTCCGAGTTCCTGTTCGTGAAGCCTGCTCCAGGGGAGCAGGCGATCCATCCCTCGGCGCTGGAACTGATCGCCGCCATAGACCACCATGATGGGGCAGGGCTCGGCTGGTCGCGCCAGCTGCTTTTGCACGCGTCTGGAACCGTGGAACATGCTGGACGATGGAGTTTTGGCGGACTTGGCCTCGACCAGCGTGAGGCCGGGGGAGCGTTCCACGACGAGATCGACCTCGGCGTCGTTCCGGTCGCGATAACAGAACAGTCCGCTGGCGTCGTCCTGGTTGGTCCGGCGCTTGACGATTTCCGACACCACCCAGGTCTCGAAGATCGAACCGTGAAGCGGATGCGTGTGAAGTTGCTCGGGCGTGCGGATGCCAAGCAGCCAGCAGACAAGCCCGGTGTCATGGAAATGCAGCTTCGGCATCTTCTTGAGCCGCTTGCGAGCATTGGATTGGAAGGCCGGCAGGCGAAAGGCGAGAAAGCTGGCTTCAAGGATTCCGAGCCATGTTTTCGCAGTCGGTTGCGAAATGCCGCAATCGCCAGACAGCGAGGAGTAGTTGATAAACTGGCCGGTTCTGCCGGCGGCGAGTGCCAAGAAGTTCTGGAAGACTGCCAGATCGCCGATATTGCTGATCATGCGCACGTCGCGCTCAAGATAGGTGGCGACATAGGAGCCCAACCAGTCCGAAGGATTGAGGCCACAGTCGAATATTCGCGGGTAGGAACCGGCAAATAGTGCCTCTTCGAGGGTCTCGGGGTGACGGGGGAAGCGAACGATCTCGCTCCGGCTTAATGGCAGAAGTGTATGCACCGCCGTCCTTCCGGCCAGCGACTGGCTGACAGGCTGGTGCAAGGCAAGGTTCTGCGAGCCTGTCAGAATCCAGCGTCCCGGCGCGGGATCGGCGTCGATCACGCCTTGCAGATAGGACGGCAGGTCCGGGGCTCTCTGCACTTCGTCGAAGATGGCGCCCTGCGGGAACTGGGCAAGGAAGGCACGTGGGTCTTCGGTGGCGAAGGCCCGCACATCCGGGTCCTCAAGGCTGGTATAGGGGTGCCCTGGGAAAAGCGCGCGGCAGAGCGTCGTCTTGCCACTCTGCCGTGGACCGGTGAGCGTGATGGACGGCCAACTCCGCGCCGCCTCCTTCAGCTTCGGAGAGAGGTCTCGTTGGATCATGGCGGCATCCTTGGACTATAAATTGGCCTAAATCAAAATCAGATTTTGAAATATCCTAATTCCGAACACCCTAATCGGCACATCTCCCGATGGTGAATGGCCTTGACGGCGATGCGTCCAGGGCTGCTGGCGATCAAGGTGTTGGCGACAACCGCAACCATTCGTCTCTTGCTGCTGCGTGCGGGACTCGAGGTGGAAGCCGGCCTTGTCAGCGAAACCGCTGCGGCCCACATGGCTGGCAGTCCGTTACGGATCGACACGGCGGTTCGTGGCGATCGGAAGCAAAATTCGTTCAAGCCTGACCCTGAAAGCCCGGGCTCCGACGAATAGCGCGTGTTCCTGGGAAGGCTGAGAATCCCGCCCAACACCCGTCACGCCGGTTGGTAGCAGCAGCTGTGGCGGCTCATGGAGGCAACGAACTGGCCGGAAGGACTGCGCTGTCAATGGGTCGTGAACTGCTCCACCGAAATCGCTCTTGCGCGATGACGCGTCTGGTAGAGGGCATGTGCCATCTGCATTCCAGGCCAGGTTTCCGGTGTCGGGCAGAATCCCTTTGACAGCCTGATCGCCGTCTCCACCGAAATTCGGGAACGCTCGCTGACCAGCTGTGAAAGCGCCTGCCGCGTGACACCCGGGCCCTTCGCGGCCCGGGTCACGGACAAGCCTGAAGGTTCAAGGCAATCGCGCCTCAAGATTCCACCAGGGTGGGAAGGGTTCTTCATACCCATATCCGGCCTGATTGAACACAATCCAGGTCGTCCACATCCACCGCTGCACCGTCGTCGCAGTCGAAGGTGACGCGCCTGTCTCCCGAAACCCTGATGGCGTCCTGACCCTGCGTCGCTTCCCTGGGCGCATGCAGCCCGAACACGGAGAGGCTCATCCCATGATGCCCCTGCCCTTGACCGCGCGCAGCGTCTGCCAGGAACTCTACGATGACTTCAATTCCATCGCCATGACACGGGTTTTCTTGAGGTCCGGAGATGCTCCGCTCGTCGAACCGGTCGTGGAAGGGTGCAACCGACAGATCGCGAATTTCGGTCAAGCCATGGCCATGGTCGCGGCCAATCCTGAGACGTTGCTGCCGGCCCGTGACAAGGCCCTGGCCGGGACGGTGATCCGGATGGGCAGGAGCATTCCCGGGGTGCGACGATGGCTGCGGCCGGGACCACTGCGACGATTCCGCAATCCGCCCGGACGTGGAGCCGCCCGTGCAGCGTCACCACCGGAGGCCACGCATTCACAAAACAGGGGCGGGGAGCAGGGTGCTTGCACGACCGCCAAGGGAAATGATGCCAGATCCTCAGAGAATGCCATTGGGTTGCATCTGGCATCAGCATTATTCGCTGGAAGACGCTGCTGCCCGTCGGAGACGGTCATTGATGGCCCTTCCAAGCCCGCGCTCGGGAATCGGCATCACCGCGATGCCGGAGAATTCCGGGCGATCAATGGCCCTTAACTGGGCGAACAGGTTTGATGCGGCTTCTTGCAGACTTCCGCGGCGGCTGAGATTTTGCTCAGCGGCAGCACCGGTCACGTAATGGCGTCCGAAGGAAAGCAGGGCTTCACCGGAACGGACCGACATGGCATTCAATCGCAACGGCCGTTCAGGAGCATAATGGCTGACCAGCATGCCGGGAGAAGCGGGAGCGTCAGACGTTTCCATTGTCCGGATCGGACCAACCAGGGACCTGATTTCTTCCGCCGTGATGCCCCCCGGACGAAGAATGGTCGGGGGCTCGGTAGCGGCATCGACAACGGTGGATTCGATGCCGACAGGACAGGGACCGTCATCCAGGATCAGGCCGATTGTGCCGCCGAGGGATTGTGCAACATGCTGGGCCCGGGTGGGGCTCAGTCGACCTGACGCGTTTGCGCTCGGAGCCGCAACGGGTACCTCAGCCTGTGCGAGGAGGGTCCTCGCCGTCTTGTGATCGGGTACCCTGATGGCCAGGGTATCAAGCCCGGCGCTGGCCAGAAGGGATACCTGGCAGTCCGGCCGGCGCCTTGCGACAAGTGACAAGGGGCCCGGCCAGAACTGTCTCGCCAGTATCATTGCTGTTTCCGGAAACTCCGCAAGCCGGGCAGCGGCTTCGAAGTCGGTGACGTGAATGATCAGGGGGTTGAAGGTCGGCCGGTTCTTGACTTCAAAAATTCGTGCAACAGCCGTATCGGAGGTGGCGTCAGCACCCAGGCCGTAGACCGTTTCGGTGGGAAAGGCGACAAGCTCTCCCTGGCGTAATACCCTGGCGGCGCGGGCGATGTTCCGGGGTGAGGCCGGGCAGATCACGCGATACCGCGTGCAATGAACCCTGGGTTGAGCCAGCCTGATTTCCCGTAGGTCAGCTCGTCTCCATCAATCGTCTGCACGGATCCGCCGGCGATCGCAAGGACGGCATGTCCTGCCGCTGTATCCCATTCCGATGTTGGACCGTAACGCGGGTAGAGATCAGCGGTGCCGTCGGCCACCAGGCAGAACTTGAGAGAACTGCCAGCGAACTCGTGACGGGCGACCTGCTGATCGCTGAGCAGCGTCTCCAGTTGTTCGCGGTCTCCGTGGGAACGGCTCGAGACAACAACAACTCCGTCTTCAGGGACGGGCCGGGCGCGAATGGGTTGCCAATCGCCTGTTGCGCAGCGTTTTTCCGCATTTTGTCCACGGGCGGCCCTGTAGGTCATTTTTCTGGCGGGAGCGAGAACCACGCCCAGTATCGGCCTGTGGTCGTCGACGAGCGCAATATTGACGGTGAACTCGCCGTTCCGGTTGACAAATTCCCGGGTTCCGTCGAGCGGATCGACGAGCCAGAAGGGCCCATCGACCGTAGCCGGGGCCTGACCACGGGAGGCGGCTTCTTCACTGATTGCCGGCAAGTTGGGTGAGAGTCGGGACAGCTCGTCAAGGATCAGTAGTTCCGCCTTTTCGTCGGCTTCGGTCACCGGCGAGGAATCGGCTTTCTGGCGAACCGTTACAGTCTGGTCGTACAAGTCGATGATGATGTCCCCGGCGCGGTCAGCGATGTCCGTCACAGCCTGCAACAATGATTGCAGTTCCCTTTCCGAGAGCATGGTTCAGGCCGAACCCGGCCATACGGCCTGTATTCCCGTATTCGGCCAGGCGGCCGGCGCACAGGCGGCTTGTGCGGCCTCGTCGGGCGGGAGTGCGGTATCCCAGCTGTTGGCCACGAAGCGGCAATTTGTGATGCCGTTGGATCGATCCGAGGCCAGCCAGATGATGGGGCTGGCCATGACCTCGGGCTGGACGAGCCCTTTCCGGTCAAAGGGAGCATTCTCGGGAATGAATCCGGTGTTTGTCGGCCCGCCCGGAACCAGCACATTGACGGTTACGCCGCTTCCCTCGAGATCCTGTGCCCAGGTCGATGTTGCTGCCTCGAGGGCGGCTTTCGACTGGCCATAGGGCGAGTAGTTTTGGCGCAGCATGGTGTCAAGGCTGGTCGTGACATTGACGATACGTCCCCATGACCGGGCGATCATGGATTCGGCGACCAGCTTGGCCATCATGAACGCCCCCTTGAAGTTGATGTTCATCATTCGCTCCCAGCGGTCCATGTCCGCCAGCCAGAAGCGGGCCGGCTCATTCATGTAATTGGGGTTGATCGTCTGCATACCGACGCCGGCATTATTGACGAGGATGTTGACGGCGCCAAGATGCTGTTGTGCGACGTCGATGACCCTTGCGCAGTCCTGATAATCTGTCACGTCGAACCGGATCGGAAGGATCCGCCCGCAACCGGGCCGGGTTGCGTCCTGGTGGAGGGAGTTGAGCGCTTCCTCATCTGTGTCGGCGCAACAGACATTGGCACCGCGGGAGGCAAGGGCATAAGCCATAGCGCTTCCCATTCCGCCCGCGCCTCCTGTCACAATTGCGGTCTTGCCGGAAAGATCGATCTCTTCCATACACGGTTTTCCTGATCTGACGGAGGCTGGATCATACTCACAGAACCGGTTGCCAGCAATGGCGGAAGCCGTCGAGACGCAACGGGAGCGGGAGGCTGGAAGGCGGGTCGAGGGATATTGTCACGAAACGGCTGAGAGTTCAGGCAGATGTCGTGACCGACGGCAAGAGCCGGGACAGACCGGTGGACGGCGAGGCCGGGTCAGTTTCGGGTTTCGGGAACAGGGCTCCCATTTGCAAGGGGGACGCATCGCTCACTGCGTATGCGGCATCCGCCCCGTCCGGACTTCTATTGCACCTGCCCGGCAAGCTCCCGGGAGTCCCGGATAACCGGTCGAAAACGAACGCTTATCCGGGCCAGGGCCATCCCTGTTCGATTGGCCTGTGTTCGCCGGTCATCCCGGATCCGGTACAGGCCGTCAGACGCAAATTACGCTGCTCTCTGTGCGACCAGAACTCATGAACCGGATCAGCGAATTCGTGACGCCATGGTACCAGATCTGTGTCCGCGCCCGCTGGTTGCACCCATTCGACGGCCTTTCGGGATCAGGGCGACAGGATGCAGGACGCTGGTGCGATGCCGCTGTTCGTGTCTGTCCCTGTCGCGGATTGTATGCGGAAGGGGGGACGCCGCGAGCCGCAAATGGGAGACTGGCGTATGCGTATCTTTCCCGGCGAAACCAGGTTCAGGCCGTGGATGCTGTGCCCTGCAAGGCCTGCCAGACGGTGCAGGGTGTGGCCGGCATTCGGATGTCCGTCACGCCGTAATCCGACAATGCGTTCACAATGGCATTCATCACGGCCGGGGTGGCGCCGACAGTGCCTGACTCGCCGCCACCCTTCACACCGAGCGGGTTGGTCTGGCAGGCTGCGACAAAGTCCGATGTCTCGATCATGGGCACGTCGTCTGCGCGTGGCATGCAGTAATCCATGAACGAACCCGAAAGAAGCTGCCCTTCGGAATCATAGACGACATCCTCCATGAGGGCCTGTCCCACACCCTGAACAACGCCGCCATGAACCTGCCCGCCGAGCAGAAGCGGATTGATCACTTCGCCTGAATCATTGACCGCGATGTGACGGGCCAACTCCACGAATCCTGTTTCCGGATCAATCTCGACCTCGGCAAAATGTGTGCCGTTGGGCCAGTTCGGTCCGGTTTCCGGGCTCCATATCGCCTCGGCTTCAAGACCCATACCCAGATCTCCTGGCCAGCCCATCGGCATGAAGGTCTGGGCGGCCAGTTCGCAGATATGGATGGTCTTGTCGGTCCCTGCGATCGCCAGCTCTCCATCCCGAAACTCGATATCCTCGACCGCTGCCTCAAGGAGATGGGCCGCAATCTTCTTCGCCTTCTCAATGATCTTGTCGGCGGCCAGCCGCAGGGCAGATCCTCCGATGGTCATGGAACGTGAGCCGTAGGTACCGCGCCCGAAGCTCACGGTGTCCGTATCACCCTGAATAATCCGGATCCGGTCGAACGGGACGCCTAGCCAGGAGTGGATCATTTGCGCATAAGCAGTCTGGTGTCCCTGGCCATGGCTGTGTGTGCCGGCCACGATGGTCACGCCGCCGGTATCATCGAATCGGATTTCCATCCGGTCATTGAAAGGGGAAGCAAAATCGATGAAGGAACAGCAGCCTATGCCGCGGAGGCGGCCGTTTGACTTGGACTCTGCCTTGCGGGCAGCGTAGCCGGCAAGGTCGGCCACATCGCAAGCATGGTCCGTAAGGCCGGCGAAATCCCCTGAGTCGATCACGGTCGGTACCAGTGTCGTGTAGGGCATCTGGTCCGTCGAGACATAGTTGCGCCGCCGAACCTCGACAGGATCCAGGCCCATCTCCGCGGCCGCAATGTCGAGCAGGCGCTCGACGACATAAATGGCTTCGGGTCGGCCTGCGCCGCGGTAAGGTCCGGTCCAGTTCGTGTGGCTGAATATGGCCCGGATATGGATGTGCATGGCCTCGTACTCATACACATTGGGATAGACCATGGCTCCGATACAGGCTGAAACCGGTGCCGAGTCCGAGAGATAGGCGCCCAGCCCGTAATCTCCCCGGACCCGAAGAGCCAGGATCCGACCGTTTGCATCCAGTGCCATTTCTCCAAAACACTCAGCATCGCGTCCGTGGGTGTCACTGACAAGAGATTCGGATCGATCTCCGGTCCACTTGACCGGTCGCTGCAGCCTCTTCGACGCCCATGCGCACAGCGCATCTTCCGGAAAGACATTGTTCTTCATGCCGAAGCCGCCACCGACATCAGGTGCAATGACGCGAAACGCTCCGGCCGGCATGCCGAACAGCCCGGCCAGGGTGGCGCGGTGCTGATGCGTGCCCTGACTGGACATCCAGATCGTGAAGCTGTCCTGCCCCGGATGATATTCTGCGAGGGACGCCCTCGGTTCCATGGCGTTGGCCGAAATCCGGTTGTTGTGGATGTCGGCCCTGACCACATGTGCGGCCCGGGAAAATGCCTCGTCAGTGGCGTCCTTGTCGCCCAGATGCATGTCGAACCAGAGATTTCCCGGGGAGTCATCCCAGACCAGCGGGGCGCCCTCGGCAACAGCTTCACGCGTGGAGCCTGCGGCCGGCAGGATATCGTATTCGACATCTATGCGTTCCGCCGCGTCGCGCGCCTGTTCGAGGGAACCGGCAACCACGAAAGCGACAGGGTCGCCAACACATCGAACCCGATCATCTGCCAGAACGGGTCGGCTCGGCGTGAAGGTCATGGGTCCACCGAATGCCATCGGGGGGACGTGGCAGTGAAGCTCGTGCAGACCGTCAGCCTTCACATCGGCGCCGGTCAGGACAGCCAGTACGCCGGGCATGGTGGTCGCAGCAGACACGTTCACGGACCTGATTGCAGCATGAGCATGCGGAGATCGCAGGACATATCCGGTGGCTGTTTGCGGCAGCATGATGTCATCGACATAGCGACCGGCGCCACGCAGAAATTTGGGATCTTCACTTCTGGGAACCGGCTGTCCGATCCCGAATTTCATGGCCGTGGTCACACTGCTTCTCCGTTTACGACACCTGGCGGAATATTCGCCCAAACAGCCGTGCAAGTCGAGCCTGCGATATCGCCATCGGAACCCGTCAGGCCGATGCAAGGATTGTTGATGCTTTCGAGACGCCTTTGCGTGAGTCCGAAACCCTTTGGGAGCAGGTCCGGGCAAGACAGACCGGGCAGACTGCCGGCGCCTTTGCAGGGTGGGGCAGGAGTGTCTGGCCTCTCGGGGCGCGCCCGCGCCTCTCCCGGCCACTCCGATGCCTTCACCGCCCTTGTTCCTGTGCACCGGACGGGCAAGCGGTTATCATGAGGACAGGATTACCGGATGGGAGGACGACATGGCTGCGGATGCAAGTCTGGTTTCGCTGTTCAAGGCTGAACTTGAACTTTGCAAGGTTGGTCCCGGACAGTCCCTGTCGGTCCTGTCCGAAGCCGAGATCAGGGCCGATTATGCCCAGGCATTCATGGTAGCGGCGCAGGAGCTGGGTGCGTCAGCATTTCATGTCAATGTTCCCCACCGTCCGGTATCGCAGGGATTTGCCGGCAATATGGGGCGGACAGCGGTTGCTGGCAATCGTGCCGTTATAGATGCCCTGAAGAGTTCCGACATTGTTATCGACCTGATGTTTCTTCTGTTTTCGGATGAACAGCTAGAGATCACGCAATCCGGAACCCGCATGCTCCTGGTCGTGGAGCCGGTCGAGGTCTTGACCCGCATGTTTCCCGATGGTGAATTGCGGCGCCGGGTCGAGGCCGGAGAACGGCGCTTGCGCACTGCACGGCGCATGCGGATTACCTCGCCGGCGGGGACCGACGTCACCTACCGGCTCGGGAATTACCCCGTGATGACGGAATACGGTTATACGGATGAGCCGGGGCGCTGGGATCACTGGCCGAGCGGCTTCCTGTTCACGGGTGGTGATGACGACGGTGTTGATGGCACTGTGGTGCTGGCTCCCGGGGATATTGTTTGCGCCTTCCGGCGATATATCGAGACCCCGGTGCGCCTGAACATCGAGAAAGGGTATGTTACGGAGGTTGCGGGCGACTCGCTTGATGCGATGCTGGTGCGGAATTACCTCGCGAGTTTTGGTGATCGCCGGGCCTATGCTGTTTCCCACATTGGCTGGGGGCTCAATCACAACGCCGACTGGCACCACATGGCGGTGGCCGACCGTCAACGTGAGATCGGCATGGATGCGCTTGCATTTTACGGAAATGTCCTGTTCTCGACCGGTCCCAACCGTGAACTTGGCGGGACCAATGACACGCCGTGTCATCTCGATATGCCTCTCAGGAACTGCACACTGGAACTCGACGGCGAGGTCATCGTACAGAACGGTGAGATCCTGCCGGAAGACATGCGGGTTGCATGATCGCTCAATTGACCTGATGACAGGTGGTGTGCGTGGCCAGAACCGGTTACAGGGTCCACTGATGGCGCCTCCGGAGCTGGCCGGTAACAGGGTCGGAGCATGACTTCCGGCCTTCCGATTGCCGTAATCGGCGCCGGGCTTGGAGGATTGCCGGCGGCAGCGCTTCTGCAGGCCCGGGGGCAACGCGTAGTGGTCTATGAGCAGGCGCCGGGATTTTCGAGGCTGGGCGCCGGGATCAATCTGGGACCCAACGTGATGAAAGTCATGCGGGCCATCGGTGTCGAGGATCGGCTTGTTTCGATCGGAATCGAACCCGGATGCTGGGCCAATCGCGAGTGGAACACGGGGCGGATGCAGTTCGCGCTGCCGCTCGGGGACGACTGTCGGCACCGCTACGGAGCACCCTACCTGCTTATTCACCGCGGCGATTTTCATGAAATCCTGACCACCACGGTTACACCGGGGACGATACGGTTCAGCAAGAAGCTTGTGGGGCTGGAAGAGTGCGGAGACCGGGTTGTGCTCGGGTTTGCGGATGGCAGCACGGAGACGGCAGCCTTCGTTATCGGAGCTGACGGCATAAACTCGAGGGTACGCGAGACACTCCTGGGCCCCGAAGAGCCGATCTATACGGGGTTCGTGGCCCATCGTGCTATTTTTCCGCGCCACCTTGTCCGCGCTCCGATCCCGCACGATCTCACCAAATGGTGGTCGGACGATCAGCATGAAGCGGATGATGACCGGCATATCCTGGTCTATTACCTGACACGGAAGCGGGACGAGATTTATATCGTGTCCGGCGTGCCGGACCCGGACTGGGACAGCGATGTGTCCTTCATCGAGGCCGATCTCGATGAAATGATCGCGGTGTTCGACGGATTTCATGACGATCTGATGCAGGTGCTGTACGCCTGTCCGGCCGCGACGAAGTGGCCACTTCTGGAGCGAAAGCCCTTGCTGCTCTGGAGTTCGGGGCGGATTGTGCTGTTGGGCGATGCCTGTCATCCCATGAAGCCACATCTGGGTCAGGGCGCAGCCATGGCGGCGGAAGACGCGGCGATTCTGGTGCGTTGTCTGGAGGCCTTCGGGTTCAAGGACCTGAAGGCCGCGTTTGATCTGTATGAGGCCAGTCGCAAGGCCCGAACTTCGGATGTGCAACATCATTCGCATCTCAACAAGTGGATGCGCCATGAGACCGATCCGGGCTGGGTGTTCGGTTATGATCCGATGAACCAGGAGCTCGGGATACCGGCAGGGGTCTCCGGGTGACAGGTTTCTGTTGCCGTCGGTCCGGGTTCGCCATGGTAATCGCTGCACGCCCGGGACGGGGCGACAAAGGATCGCGGGTCCGCATTTCCGCGGGCGATCCCCTGCTGCAGGCGGCATGTATGCAGTCTTCATCATTCCGGTTTTTTGGCGGCGGATGGGCAATATTCCTTCCGCTGAACACTCCCGGCACCGGCCAAGCTGCCGTCACGACAGGACGATAAAGACATGGAACTGACAATCGCTCTTAACCGCTATGACCGCCACGTTCCGTTTTTTACAGGAATGCTGGCTCCGCCCAGGGGGCTTACGCTCCGTCCCCTTGAGGTCGGAGAAAGCGCGGCCTACCGGGACGGCGGGCATCGGCATGCGCGTATGATCAACGATCTCGAATTCGATATCGCTGAAATGTCCCTGTCGACGTTCATCATGGCTGTCGGGCGCGATCCCGATCTTCCTCTGGTCGGCATCCCGGCCTTTCCGCGCCGGTTCTTCAGCGCGGGCCAGATCTACGTCAACATTGATTCAGACATTGACACACCCCGGGACCTGATCGGTCGGACCGTCGGACTGCATTCCTTCCAGACCACCTTGTCACTGCTCGCAAAGGGTGATCTCAAGCTCGACTACGATGTTCGCTGGCAAGACATTCGATGGGTCTGCATGCGCAAGGAACTGATCCCTGTCGATCACGGTGACGACGTCACGGTCACTTTGATGCCGGACGGCAAGGACATGGGGACGATGCTGTGCGAGGGCGAGATTGATGCTCTCATCTCGCCGCAGCCGGGACCTTCAATGCTGGAAAGACCGGATCGATATCGGCGTCTGTTTTCGGATGTTCATGCCGAGGAGGTCCGGTACTTCAGGAGTCATGGCTACTATCCGATCAAGCATCTGATGGTATGCAAACGCGAGCTGGCCGAACAGTATCCGGAACTTCCCTGCGAACTTGTGCAGCTGTTCAATGAAGCCAAGGCGATCGCCTACAGCTTTTACAATGATTCCAACTATTCCCTGCTGGCGGATGGACGTACACTCTATGAACAGCAGAGAGCCGACTTCGGCGACGATCCGTGGCCCAACGGTTTCAAGGCCAACCGCAGGAATCTGGAGCGATTTATCGAGTATTCGCACGACCAGCGTCTGATTCCCGCACAGTATCCGCCGGAGCGACTGTTTCATGTGTCCACCCATGTGACGTAGTCGAACCGCTTGCTTTCGGCACTGTATGTTCCGGTGGGCGAAGCGGGGTCGGTTCATACCGTTCCGGAGACAGGATTGCGTCCATTCACGCTATCGCATTACGAAGGATCAGGGCCGCAAATTTGCGATCTTGCCCGCTTGCATCCCCCGGTTATGGGCGGGGATTGCGACGGTCGCATTATTGGGTCCCCTGTTTGCCATGTCGAAAAACAGGATGTCGGTTTTGCCCGACCGGCTGGCAACTCGTCGGGTTTGGGCCGAAACCGGGGCACAGGTTCCTCGACGCGCTCGTCATCAGCGACAAGCTCAACCTTCGCCTGGGACTTGACCGCGACGCCGGGCCCCGAATGGTTGCCGCACCCATTTGCCGCGGGCACGGGGACGACCCGTCCCGACACCAGCACGCCGCCCGGTTCCCCGAAATTCGAGGACAACCGGAAACGGGCGACGGCCGCGGAGCCCGAGAAAGAGCAGGGCCGCCATCGTCACTTGCCGAGACCACCACCTGACCCCAATCACCTGTGCCGGCATCAGCGCCCGTGCAAAGCCGAAGTCCGGACTCGCCGACATGACCACGATCTCGGACTGTGTTGTTTCCAGGCGATGGTGCCGATTACACAGGGAACGATTCGAGAAGTTCGATCGGGTTCCCGTATTTTTCGGCGGCAGCCACGACGTTCGGATCGCGAAGCGAAACCAGGAAGCCATCGTCAATCAGGGTCCGGTTGCCTGCCGTCACGGTCGCATCAAAGGAAACGAGGTCCATATGAATGTGGGGCTCCTCCCAGTTCGGCATGACACGCTCGAGATAGGGTGACGGTTCGAGGGCATTGATCCCGAAATGCAGCCCACCCGGCGAATTGGGGCCGGCGGGATAGATGTCAAAGCGCGGCGCCTTGGGATTGAAACCGCATCCCAGCTCGTGCAGCCGGCCGCCAATAAGCATGTCCCGGAGGATTCCGGCTTCGGAACTCTTGCCATGAACGGCGACGACGCGGTCGTTCCGGAACTCGACACCGAGACGCTCCTCAAAAGGCTTCTCGAACCCGACCGCCCATTGAGGATATACGATTCCGTTGAGATCGACATCGATGTCGTCATCATTGTCGATGGTCGTGCGCTCGTACAGATTGGGGCCGTGTGTCGGCAGATAATGGATGTAGCATCCGTCTTCATCAGCAATATTGTGGCCGCGCCAGCGATTGCCGGACAGCATCCTGTTTTTCATGGTCTGATCGAAATGAACCGTCAGGTTGGTGCCTCTCGGATCCGAGAACCGGAGGTCGAATTCGCCGGATTCGGGATACAACCCCGCAGTCGCCCGGATGATTTCGCCCAGAAGGTCAAGCGGGAACCGGGCCTGGGGTGTCTTGAGCAGATCAAGATTGCGGAAAAACGTGATCTTGATCCAGCGCTGGCCCTTGTCGCGCCGCAGGCCGATGAAGAACGGATCAATAACCGATGCAAACCATGTGGATACCACAAAATCAGCCCTCTCAATCAGGGTCCGGGCTTCGTCCGGCCCCCTGGTCAATCGGGTCGTGGGACCCATGTAGGATGTGAAGGTTGCGCCGCGCGCCCGTGCAAGCCCGTAAATCGCCTGACCCACACGCGGATCGATCAGGGGATCCGTCAGATAGACCACATGATCGCCCGGCCTGATCGCGAAGACGCGATGAAAGTTGTCAGCACCCTGTATGTAGGTAGCCGTGTCGACATCGGGGTAGCTGACCTGCCGCGGCAGCCCTCTTCGGCTCCCGGATCGAAGGATATCATCCGAACTTGTGGGAAGCAGGCTCATTCGTTTCTCTCCTCTGTCCTGACAGGACCTCGAATGATAGGCGCACGCATTCGTTTTGTCGCCCTGGATGTCCTGAAAGTGACTTGCGGTTGTTCCCCACACTTCGTAGCCTTGCGGTCGACAGCCGGAGGCTTCGAGTTCGATGCCGATGAGCCGGCAATGATTGGTGAAACGGGGAGAGACAGTTCATGCCGATACCGAGATCGTTGATAGTTGGCGCCGGCGCTGCCATGGCCGCGGCGTGGTTGGCCGTTCCTGCGAGCGCACAATTCTACAAGGGCAAGACCCTGAATGTGATCATCAACTATGGGGCGGGCGGAAATACCGACATCCAGGGACGGTCGGTGCTGCGCTTCATGAAGAACCACATTGCAGGCAATCCTCGCATTGTGGTGAAGAACATGCCGGGGGCCGGCGGTGTGGTGGCTACCAATTACATCGTTGAGGCGGCCAAGCGAGACGGCTCGGTCATGGGAATCTTCACGATCGCCTTTTCTGCCGAACTGATGAATGACAAGGCATTACGGGTCAGTCACCGAAGTCTCAATCTGATCGGAGCGATCGGTCAGCAGCAGATCGCGCATATCCGCAAGGATACGGCGCCGGGACTCAACGGGGCTCGGGACTTCGTCAAGATTGACAGGATGTTCAAGACGGCGGGTCATGCTCCGAACAGCAGCAAGGATATCACCATCAAGATCACGCTTGGGCTTCTTGGTATCAAGCATCAGCATGTGACGGGTTACAAGTCGTCCGGTGTCATCCGCCGGGCCTTGCTGCAAAACGGGGTGCAATATACGGAAGATTCAGTGACGGGCTATTATGCACGGGTCGTGCCGGCCCTGGTGAAACCGGGAATTTCCATTCCACTCTGGCATTATGGTGTCCCCACCGCTGACGGCGGGATCGAGCGCGAGCCGTCGATGGACCCGGCAATCCCGACATTCCTTGACGTTTACAAGATGAAGTACGGCAAGGATGCGATGCCGTCAGGCCTGCCATGGAAGGCCTATCTCAAGATGGCGCAATCGCGAAAGGCGCTGCGGATTCTCATCATGCCGCCCGAGGTGCCAAAGGAGGCCCTCAGCGCCCTTCGTGAGGCATGGGCCACGACCACCAAAGACGAAGGATACCTCGCAGAGTATCGCAAGCAGAATGCCAGTGACCTGGTGCCCCTGATCGGTGACGAGGCCCAGACGGTGGTTTCCGAAATGGTTGCGGTGGACCCGGTCCTCAGGACCTATCTCAAGGAAGTTGCGGACGATATCGCGGCGTCCAGGTAGCGACATACCGGTTTCCCTTGGCGGCACTGCGTTATCCGGATATCGGGGCCGCAACGCGTTCGGAGACCGGATCATAGAGACGTGCAGGGGCGGCAGAGCACACGCGCCGCCCCTGCCCGGGAAACAGACGGCCCTGACCCATGTTTGACGCAGTCCTTGACGGCCTGGTGCTGATTGTCCAGTGGCCGGCTGTCGGTTATCTCGGGCTTGGCGTCATCATTGGCATGTTCTTCGGCGCAGTCCCCGGCCTTTCGGGACTGGTCGGCATGGCCATTCTGCTTCCATTTACATTCGGGCTTGATGCAGGCGCCGCTTTTGCCTTCCTGCTGGGCATGTATGCGGTGACGACAACGGCCGATACCCTGGCATCGGTGTTGCTCGGTGTTCCCGGAACTGCGGCGTCCCAGGCGACGATCATTGACGGTTATCCGATGGCCCAGCAGGGTCAGGCGGCACGGGCCCTCGGCGCGGCCTATACGGTTTCCATGATCGGCGGCGTGCTGGGTGCGATCTTCCTTGCGGCTTCCATTCCGCTGGTGAGGCCGCTGATCCTCTCCTTTGCGGAGCCCGAATTCTTCTTTCTCGCCATTCTCGGCCTGACTATGGTGGGTGCCCTGTCCGGTCGGTCCATTTTCAACGGGCTTGTAGCGGCGTGTCTGGGGCTGCTGTTGTCAATGGTCGGCTATGCCCAGTTTGGCGGCGAGCAACGCTATACGTTCGGAGCCAACTATCTTCTTGACGGACTTCCGCTGGTTCCGGTCGTCCTGGGTCTGTTTGCTCTTCCCGAAGTCATTGATCTGGCCACGCGCGGTCAGTCGATTTCCCGGGTGGCGGCAACTGGCGGCGGCATGCTTCAGGGTATCCGGGATGCGGCCCACCATTGGTGGCTGGGGCTTCGTTGTACCGCCCTTGGAGTCTATATCGGCATGCTTCCCGGTCTTGGCGGGTCGATTGTGGACTGGGTAGCTTACGGCCATGCCGTTCAGTCGGCACGGGACAAGGAAGCGTTCGGGAAAGGAGATATTCGCGGCGTCATTGCTCCGGAAGCCGCCAACAACGCCATGAAGGGCGGCGCCCTTCTTCCGACGATCGCATTTGCCATCCCGGGCAGTGCTTCTATGGCGATCCTGCTCGGGGCATTTCAGATTCAGGGGCTTGAGCCCGGTCCGGCCATGTTGACGGACCAGCTGGACATTACTTTCAGTCTGGTCTGGACGCTGGCCATTGCCAATGTGCTCGGTGCTGCTTTCCTGATGGTCTGGGGGCGGCATGTGGCGCGGTTGACCTTTGTTTCCGGTCATTACCTGGTGCCGGCCGTCGTACTTTTCGTTTTCATGGGCGCATGGCTTGGCAGTTCGGCTGTCGGCGACTGGATCACCCTGCTTGTGTTCGGTCTGGTCGGCTGGATCATGAAGCATGCAGGGTGGCCCCGGCCACCGGTGGTTCTGGGCTATATTCTCGGGGTCATCATGGAAGATGCGTTGCAGATTGCATCGCAAAATTACGGTTGGGAGATGCTCACAAGGCCAATTGTCGTCATCCTCATCGTATTGGTCATCCTGACCCTCATGACCGCATGGTGGCGGCTTCGTCAGGGTGGTGCGGTGCGTGGGGGTGAAGATGCTGTCGAGCCTGCCTGGAGGGGGCGAGACGGACTGTCCCTGACTGTCGGTCTGCTGGTTTTCGCGCTTTTCATCTATGCTCTTGTTCTGGCAGTGGAATGGCGGGCGAGTTCGAGACTGTTTCCGCTGGTCATTGGTGTGACAGCGCTGTTGCTGGCCGTTGTCGTGGTTGCGCGGGACGGGCTGCTGCTGCGGCGACAGCCAGACGCGGACCAGCAAGGCAGCAGGGTATCGGATAACCCGCTTCTGCGCGGCAGTCTGTTTTTCGGGTGTCTGGTTGCGATTTTGCTGGTGACCTTCGTCATCGGCCAGTTTCTTTCTCTTCTCCTGTTCGTCGCCCTGTATCTTGTCTTGTGGGCCCGTATGGGCTGGCGTCTGACTGTGATATACACCGTCGGGAGTGCTGTTTTTCTTTATGTCCTGTTCAACCGGGTGGTGCCGGTCCAATGGTATGAATCCCCGTTCTTGACCCTGTTCGCGTGACGGGAGCACCCTGCCAGGGACCACCGCTGCTATCGACCCGGGAAGGGGTCATGCCGGAACCGATATCAATGGGGGCGCAGGGTCCGCTTAATTAAGCCGGAAGACCGGATTCCGGAATTTCTGCCCGCACCGCGATCGATGTGTGTCACGGAATACAAGCCCAGAATCGCATGTTTCGGGGCGAACCTGGCCTGGATCAGGGCGGCGGTTCATGGAGGTTCCGGCTGCAAGATGTGTGGCAGTGGCCATGGCGTCATGTCCGACCTCCTGGAATAAAGATGCGGACAGAGGCGTTGCTCCGGTTTCCGGGTTGCCGCAAGAAGGGAAGACCATGCTTTTTGTCATCTACAACCTTGATCGGGCAAATGCATCGGAATTGCGGTCAGGGCTGCGGTCGCGACATCAGGCCTACATCGAATCGATGGGCCGGGGCGTCTGGGCGGAGGGCCCGCTGCTGGGCGCTGAAGGTGATGAGATCGGCAGTATGCTCGTCATCGATGCGGCATCACGGCACGAAGCGACCGTTATGGCGGCCCGGGATCCGTGCAATGAGGCCGGTCTTTACGACTCGACGAGCATTCGCCCGTGGCACGGGCGCGCTGTGTCGCCTGCAAGGCCGCCCGGGCGCGGCTTGCGAAGAGTAATCAGCGACAAGGTGCAGGAGCCGCCACCGGAACTCTGGTCCAACTGCTTTGTGGCGGGCCATTCGGTTTATATCTCGGGAATGACAGCGCGAGGTGCCGACTGGGAAAACATTGAGGGGTTGGACGCCTATGAACAGTCTTGCATCATCTTCGAGAAGATCAGGTCGCTGATGGAAGCAGCGGGCGGATCCATGGATGATATTGTCAAGTTGCTGATCTTCGTCACTCATATCGCCGATCGCGAAGAGGTGTGGCGCTCAAGAAAGATGTTCTTTGACGGTGACTTTCCGGCGTGTTCGCTCATCGAGGTCAGCGCGCTCGCGCTCCCCGAGATGAGGGTCGAGATCGAGGCCGTTGCCCATCTTTCCCGGTGCTGAGAGTCTTCTGACGATGCGATTTGAAGCCGTGGCCAGACACGGGGCAGGGCTTCCTTGCGTTGGCGGCGACGGCCAGGATAGCGGCTCATGCCACTAACATCCCGGTTTGCCGGTCACACGCGCCGCCTGGCGCCAGCGGCGAATATTATCAGTCATGTCCCGACAGGCTGAAGGGCCAGGCCGACACATGGACATGCCAGGACCCGTTCCCGCTGCTGAAATTCGGTGTGCTACCAAACGGTTTGGTCAGACCCAGGCCCTGGCCGGGCTGGATCTGACGGTCCCCCGGGGCACGTTCATGGCGCTGCTCGGGCCCAACGGTGCCGGCAAGACGACAACCCTCAGCCTCCTCCTCGGATTGCGGCGTCCGGATCAGGGAGACATCCGGCTTCTGGGTGGCTCACCCCTCGATCTGTCTGTACGGAGCCGGATCGGTGCGACACCCCAGGTATCGGGGTTCCCGGCCGGTCTCAAGGTGCGCGAAGTCATCCGGTTCGTTGCGTCGCATTTCAGAAACCCGGTGCCGGACATGGAATTGTGCGAGCGTTTCGGCCTGGCCAGCCTGGTTGATTGGCAGGTGGGAGGCCTGAGTGGCGGTGAACAGCGCAGGCTGGGCACGGCGCTGGCGTTTGTCGGCCGTCCGGAGATCGTTTTTCTTGACGAACCTTCAGCGGGTCTCGACGTCAAGGCGCGACGAAGGCTCTGGGAGACGCTGCGCTCCTATCACGAACAGGGTGGCACGGTCCTGTTGACGACGCACTATCTCGAAGAAGCGGAGGCCCTTGCCGAACGGATCGCTGTTATCAATCATGGTCGGCTGGTTGTTGCCGGAACCTGCGAGGAGATTACCGCCCGGATATCGGTGCGGCGTGTTCGCTTTCGTGCGGGCTCCGTTCCCGATATCGGACCGATTGACCGCAAAGAGTTCGAGGACGGCGTTGTGACGCTGTATACACCGGACGCTGATCGCCTGGTTCGGGAGCTTGTCGCCGGGTCTGTGGAATTCAGCGGTCTTGAGGTCCTGCCAGCCCAATTGGAAGAGGCGTTTGTGTCCCTGACGGAGAAGGGGGCCTCTTGCTGATCCTCGCACATATTCGCATAAGGCTGCTGTCACTTCTTCGCACGCCGGCCTATGTGGTGGGGACCCTGATCATGCCCAGCCTGGTTCTGGTGTTTCTCGGTTCCGGGCTTGCAAAGACAACCGGTCAGGCCAACGGCATCATGGCGGCCCTCGCCGTATTCGCGGTCATGGGGATTGCCTTTTTCCAGTTCGGGGTTGGCATTGCCGAGGGCCGGGCGTCGGCCTGGTCGATTTTCGAGCGGATCCTGCCGGTGCCCTTGACGGTGCGCCTGACGGGATCCGTCGTTCCGGCGATCCTGTTTGCCATTGCGTCAGCGGGGCTGGTGATCGTGGTTGCGCATCTCCTGATACCGGTCTCGCTCGATGGACGGTCCTGGTTCCGTTTCTGTGCTGTGCTGCTGGCGGGCAGCATTCCGCTGGCGCTCCTCGGGGTCGCGATCGGCTACTGGGTGCCGGTTCGCGCCGCCATGCCGTTGGCAAACGTGGTTTATTTCGGGCTGGCCTTTGGTGGCGGGCTGTTCATTCCACCCTCCCTGTTTCCGGACTCGCTGGATTTTCTGTCTCGTTTCCTGATTTCAAGGCACATCGTCGAGCTGACCTGGCAAGCGGTTTCGGGGGTGTCATGGTCGCCGTTGCTGTGGTTGTGGCTGGTTCTCTACAGTGTATTCGCGGCCATCCTGGCGGGGTGGGGATATCGGCGGGATGAAGGCCAGAGATATCGGTGAACGGTTCCGGTCTCTGAAGTCCGTACGCTTTGCGACCGGGTGTCTGCATCGATCGCAGAGGCCGGCACCCCTGCCCAGGCGTGGATCCGCGCCGTTGCCGGGCCGGAACGAACCCGGTCCGGGACGGCCCGGCGGACGGGCTGTCATCAACCCGTGATCACACCGAGCCGGGCACGCATCACAGATCGGATGATCCGGGAGCCGGTGTCACGCGACCTGTCCGATGTTCCCCGATACGAGGGGAATCGGGAAAGCGCTGTCCGGCCGGCACGCCATTCCCGCCAACCGCTGCGGGAGAGAGACAGGCGTTCGGACGACAGGGGCGGCCAGACCAGTTCCGGAAAATGGCCGGGTTCAGTCTTCTTCGATAAATCGCGGCGAGAAACCGACCGCCTCCGGATCATTTTTCCGGTAACGCCGTCCAAACCGGTCATAGTGAATCTGTCGGGTCGCGGACCCGGACGGTGGATCGTCTGCGGCTCCGGGTGGAGTCTGATGAAACTGCTGGGATCGTCGCGCGGCGGGGCCATCAAGATAGTGCAACATGATCCTGTTGAATGGCTCGGGATCGGCATCGACGATCTGAAACAGTCGGGTCGCCTGCCAGTCCGCATTACACGCGAGGTCCGAGGGATTGTCGCCGTCCTCCCATCGGGAGGGATGATCAGGCTGTTCTGAAAACAGCGTGACTGCGACGGTTTCCGAACCGAGGGCCCTTTCTGCGGAAACGCCGTCCCTGAGTTGCAGCCCGACTTCACGCGCCACGTATCGGGTAAAGCCGTGCACCCGGGCCAGCATGGATCGGGTTGCCGCGTCCGGAGTGTATTTTCGTGTTCGATACTCCGGATCCTGAAGCGTTTCTGTCGAGGCGAGTTCATAGATGGCGAGGTAATGAGGGGTGTTTCCGGCGCGGTAGCGCTGCCCCGAGAGAAAACCCGGCACACCATACACATGGCTTGGCATGTGATGATGAAAATACCATTCGTTGAAGTGGGCCTCGTCCTGTTCCGGCGGGGTCATTTCAGAAAACAGGATCCCGCCACCCTTGACGGGCGTCATCCGGTAGCCCTGCAGGCGGTGTCAAGCGCTCGGACCGTGTCTTCGATATCGCGACCGGTATGGACGGCGCTCACAAAGCGGCGGACATTGGGAAGGACGAACAGGCCTTCTTCCATCTGGGCGATATCGAGTTCGCGGCTCGCACGCTGGTCGCCACGAAGGATGTCGGCATGGGACCCGGGTTCCCGGTCCATGAACAGGATCTGCCAGAAGGAAGCCCTGCCGGCAGCGATTGCGGGCTTGCGGTGCCGGTCCAGCACAGTCTGGCAAGCGGTCTGCACATCATCGGCCAGATCATGGAGATCCTTGTGAAACGAGGGTCTCGAGACCTCCTCAAGGGTGGCGATGGCGGCTGCGGCGGCGATCGGATTTCCGTGGAGGGTGCCGTTGATATGGGCATAGCGGGCGGTGCCGCGGTTCCTCGGGCTCATAAGATCAATAAGATCGGCGCGGCCGGCCACACATCCCAGCGCACCGCCACCTCCGACGATTTTCCCATAGCTGGCGAGATCCGGAACCACTCCGAAATATTCCTGGGCACCGCCAAGTGCAAGACGGAAGCCTGTCACCACTTCATCGAAGATCAGAAGCACATCGTTTTCGTCGCAGATTCGCCGCAATCCGGGCAGGAAATCGTCTTTCGGAAATACGATTCTCTGGACCGGTTCCACGATAATTGCAGCAAGATCATTCCGGTGCTCGGCCACAATGTTACGCGTGACGTCGAGTTCGTTATAGGGTGCGACGAGCACATTGTCGGACATGTTGGCCGGCATTCCGGCCGTGTCCGGCCGTCCGCGCGGATAGTTGGAGAGCGCCGACGGTGTCACACTGAATTCGGAATAATCGTGGTTGCCGTGGTAGGCCCCCTCGAATTTGAGGATCTTGCTGCGTCCGGTTGCCGCACGGGCGGCCCTGAGGGCGTAGGCCGTCGCTTCGGATCCGGTCGTGGTGAAGGCAACCCGTTCTGCACATGGAATACACTGGACCAGCCTTTCGGCAAGGTGAATGCAGGGTTCGTTCAGGGTTCCGAAAAAATGGAGCCCTCGTTCGGCCTGATCGCGAACTGCGGCGACGACGCTGGGAAAGGCGTGGCCCAGCACCAGGGCGCCGGCGCCGCCGACATAGTCGATATACCAGCGGCCGCGGACATCCTGCAGGCGGGATCCTTCACCCTTATGAATGACGAAACGGGTCTGTTCTGGGAGGGAGTAGGCGCCGAGACCGGCACCGGGCAGGCTGTTCTCGGCGATTTCGTAATAGGTATCATGGTCGATGCTTCCGGGAACGTGCCGGGCTGTGCCCTCCGGATCGGGAGCCGTTTCCAAGGTCATGTTGGCAGAATCCTGTGGTCTGAACAGCTTGCAGGCTAATTGCGCCCCCCGGCTGGCGCAAGTGCCGATCACCGTTTTTGCGGCTTTCGAGGGTGATGACCCGGCCTGCAGATGACGGTATTTGCACAGGACATTCATGTCTGCGAGCGACATCCGGATCAGGAAGGCGCTCTGCGATGGGTCAAGGGTCCGGGCGCGACCGGCATTTCCGCCGTCCTGTCGTGACAGGTCGGTGTCAAGGTGACCATCTGATCGCGGACAGGCCCGCCGGGTGCCCGGAGCTGCAAGGACCTCCATGAATGGATCACCAGCCCGCTGCCGCAACGTTGCAGCGACTTTCGCTGCCGCTCCGCCCCGGGGCCATTGGAGCGGCCAACCTCATCTGCGTTCGCCCGGTGCTCATCCGGGTGAGCGCCGCCGTCACGACCTTTCCACAATCCGCGCCCTGGCTGCAACCGCAAGCCTCTGCTGGGACCGGGGTACACGAAGATCTGTGATTGGCTTGCCGCCCGGGCAACCCTCCCCGTGAATCCGACCGCAGAGGGCGATCATACTTCCGAAACCCCAAATCTGCGCCATATCATGCGGGGACCGGCCGCCGCCGAGAGCCCTCGGAAAGGCCTGTTCAATGATCAGGCGATCCTGTACGCAGAACGGGATTGCCATGGCCAGCATGTCGCAACTCTGTCTGCAAAACGTCCGCCAGTGCAGGGTTCCCGGTCGCTTGTGTCCTGTTGTCTGTCGCGTTTTTGATTTCTGAGTCTCCCGGATGACTTGTGACGATCGGGTTCGGAATTTCCCGGATTGCCTTCATTGATTTCCGAATGGCCAGCGTCGAGCATCCAGGTCTTGACCCTGGGGTTGAGGCTGGAAGCCTCGCGAATACGGTGCTCCGTCCGCGTCAAGCCAGGACCTGCGCTTACTGTCCCTTGTCTTCCTTCACGATGCGCGGAAACCGGTCTGCCTTCATTCTGCAGCGTGCAGGCCCTTGCTCACATCCAGGGTTGGCAGTCTGGAAATTGCTCCGCCGCTCTCGCGTTCCGCGAGCCGCAATTCATGGAGTTTCTGAAGGTTCAGCAAGAATTCTCCCGGGGTCCCGAAGAAACGTCCAGGGCATAACGCCGTGTCCCCGGTCACCGCCCTGAGGCCGTTCATGAACTCCCCAATGCGGT
The DNA here is from genome assembly GCA_965221485.1 of Alphaproteobacteria bacterium. Taxonomy (GTDB): domain Bacteria; phylum Pseudomonadota; class Alphaproteobacteria; order MPNO01; family UBA830; genus JAJEBT01. The sequence continues at coordinate 103,537 of OZ244893.1, forward strand.
TCACCGGAACCTCGATTCGCCTTGCCAGCTCGGATGAACTCATACCGAGCGCGTCGAGATCCTCGCGCAGCGTCTCGCCCGGATGGACAGGTTCGCGCATGTCCTGTCTCCTCGCTGATGGTCGTCCACGATCCGCACGTCACTCGGCCCGGGGTTCACGCCGGGTCACTTGCACCAGAGCCGCCACTGGTCGTCGATGCAGATGCTGCACCGTCCCTTGCGCCGGGCCTTGAGCGCCTCCAGACGGTTGCCGGGCCGGGCGAGATCGCCAAGCCGGGTGGCTGCATCCAACGGGTCCGGTTTGCGCGAGGCGGTCCGGGCGAAGCCGACGAAAACGGTTACCCGCCGTCTCTGACAGAACGCTCCGGTCCTCGTCGCGGAGAAGTTGACGATCACGAACGGTCTTCATCTCGCGCTGACCCGCACTCGCCATCCCGGACAATTCGTCTGCGTTAGGTCAGGCAAGATGGTCGTTCTGGCCTCCGACCGTCGCGTTCACGGAACAAGGTAAACCGGTATTCCGGCCCAAGCCATTTGCAAGGCTGTAACCGAAAGCAAGATTAAAGGTGGTTTACGGGGGACCGGAACGGGTCTCACACCGGGTTCGGGGCACCCACCTCCGCTTCCACGCGCTTCAGGGAAAGGGTGACACTCTCTCCCTGGAGGTCATGGCGACTGACCACACCAGTTCGGACTTCGAACGCAAGGTCGATCGCCAATGTCTGGGAGGCGATCAAGGCCTTGTGACGTTCCGCGGCCTCAAGGACGGAATTCCCGCCATCAAGCCCGAGGACAATCCGGTCGGATACCTGAAAGCCGGCATCCTTGCGTGCATTCTGAATGATCCGGACCAGATCCCTTGCGAGACCCTCCTTCTCCTGGTCGTCGTCGATCGAGACATCGAGGATAATGGCTCCTCCGTCGCCAAAGGATGCAGCCTCGCTGCCATCCTCGCATACCAGGCGCAGCTCGAAATCTTCCGGTGACAGGCGTTCGCCGGCGATCACGGCTTCGCCCACATCTGTCAGTTCGTATTCATTGTTTCGCGCGGCAGCGAGCACGGTCTTCATCTTGTGTCCGAGACGCCGGCCAATGCGCGGGTTGACCCTGATCTGCCGGCTGCCGGCCGAGGCAAGATCATCGGAAAGCGTGATGTTGCGGACATTGAGTTCTTCGGCGATCGTCGCGGCATGGGGGCCGAGGGTGTTGGCAAGGGGATGAACGACGACCGCGTGCTTCAGCGGCAGCCTGACCCGAAGCCGGAACCGTTCCCTGATCCCGAGCCCGGCCGAACATGCGTCGCGAACGAGATCCATCTTGCGGGCGAGATCGTGATCGGCGGGAAAGGATGCGGCGGCCGGGAAATCCGCGAGGTGGACAGAGCGTTTGCCGGTGAGGTTGCGGTAAAGCCGTTCGGTCACGATCGGAAGCAGCGGCGCCAGTATTTCACAGGAACGGACCAGTACCGTATACAGCGTGTTGAAGGCTTCCCGCTTCGCGTTCGAATTTCCGCTTTCCCAGAACCGGTTTCGCGATCTCCGGATATACCAGTTCGTCAGGATATCCATGAATACCGCAACGTCCCGGCAGGATTGCGGGATATCGTAACGGGCAAGGGCGTCCTCCACCTTCGCAGCCAGTTCCCCGGTCTTGGTCAATATATAGCGATCAAGACCGTCGTCCGGGTTGTCGATCAGGCCCACATCAAAGGATTCTAGGTTCGCATAGAGGGCGAAGAACGCATAGGCGTTGAGCAGTGGCGCGATGGCGTCACGCTGGACCCTGGCGATGGAGCGTGCTTCGCGGGGAATGACAAGATTCCCGCCACTCAGGACGGCCGAAGAGATCAGGAACCAGCGCATCGTGTCTGCGCCGTATTCATCGAAAAATTCGAGTGGATCAGGATAGTTGCGCAGGCGCTTGGACAGTTTCTGGTGATTCTCGTCGAGCACGACGCCATGGCAGATTGCGTTGTTGAATGGCGGCGAATCGAACAGCATCACGCCGAGTACGACGAGCGTGTAAAACCATCCCCGGGTCTGCGCGACGTATTCGACGATGAAATCGGCCGGAAAGTGACTTTCGAACCAGTCCTTGTTTTCGAATGGATAATGCACGGAGGCGAACGGCATGGCCCCGGATTCGAACCAGCAGTCCAGGACATCCTCGACCCGGCGCATGGTCGATTGCCCAGTCGGATCGTCCGGATTGGGACGCGTAAGCTGGTCGACAAAGGGCCGGTGCAGATCTGTTACGGACACCCCGAAGTCGCGTTCGAGTTCGGCGATCGAGCCATAGACATCGATCCGGGGATACTCGGGGTTGTCGCTGATCCAGACGGGTATCGGGGTGCCCCAGAAGCGGCTGCGACTTATGTTCCAGTCGGCCGCGTTTTCCAGCCATTTTCCGAACAGTCCGTCGCGTACGTGATGCGGGATCCAGTTGATCCGGCGATTGTGTGACGCCATCTGTTCGCGAAACGAACTGACTTCAAGATACCAGCTTTCAACGGCTCGATAGATCAGCGGTTCATCGGTCCGCCAGCAATGGGGGTAGTTGTGATCGATGGTATCGTGGCGGAACAGCCGCCCATCGGACTTGAGATGACGGATGATCGGTTCGTTCGCCTCGAAGACACCCATTCCGCGGTAGTCGGATACGGGGTCGGTGAAGCGGCCAGCCTCGTCAACCGGGACGACGACGCGGATGCCTGCGGCGCGGCACACTGCAAGGTCATCCTCGCCAAATCCGGGGGCCATATGCACAAGTCCGGTTCCGTCCTCATCATCAACGAAATCTGCCTCGAGAACGCGAAAGGCGTTCTCGACATCGGCAAAATAGTCAAACGGAGGTTGATAGACCGCGCCTGCGATCTCACGCCCTGTCACGGAGCCTGTCTGTGTGGCCCCCGCGAGCTGGTCGCGGTACTTTTCTGTCGCGTTGGCAGACAGGACATAGCGCTGGCCATCCTTTTCAAGAACGACGTATTCGATATCCGGGCCGACGGCGACGGCAAGGTTGGAGGGCAGGGTCCAGGGTGTTGTTGTCCAGACCAGCAGATGGGTCGGGGGGGTGCCGTCTTTCCGATCCCGCAAGGGCAACGTCACCGTGATCGCGGGATCGGTTCTGATACGGTAGGAATCATCAAGACGGGTCTCGAAATTCGACAGTGGTGACTGAACCGCCCAGCTATAGGGCACGACCCGGTAATCCTGATAGACGAGCCCGCGGTCATAAAGCTGCCTGAACGCCCAAAGGCAGCTTTCCATATAGTCGGGATCCAGGGTCTTGTAGGAATTCTCGAAGTCAACCCAGCGCGCCTGACGTTCGACATATTCTTCCCATTCCCGGGTATATTTCAGCACCGAGTCCCGGCAGGCACTGTTGAATTTCTCGACGCCGAAACCGATGATGGCCTTGCGCCCGGAGATTCCGACCTCTTCTTCGGCCGCCAATTCGGCCGGAAGACCATGGGTATCCCAGCCGAAACGCCGTTCGACCCGGTGCCCGGCCATGGTCTGGAAGCGCGGAATGACGTCCTTGACGAAACCGGTCAGCAGATGGCCGTAGTGGGGGAGGCCGTTGGCGAAAGGCGGGCCGTCATAAAACACATACTCGCCGTCGGACGGGCGGGAGGCGACCGAATCCTCGAATGTATTGTCCCGGTTCCAGAATTCGATGATCTCCCGCTCGATTTCAGGGAGCTTCGCGATCGGGACGGGTGCAAATCGCGGCGGAAGCCTTTCGGGATCGTCGACGGGTTGCGGCGCTGTTTCAGGCATCACGTTTCCGAAGCAGCGTCAAGAACCTGATCAATATGCCCCGCCAGCTTGACCTTGCGCCAGGCGGCCCGCAGTGTTCCCGTCTCGTCTATGAGAAAGGTGGACCGTTCGATGCCCATGAATTTGCGACCAAACATGGATTTTTCCACCAGGGTTCCATAGGCCTTGCAGACCTCGCCATTTTCATCGGACAGCAGCGTGAAGGGAAGTTCGTGCTTCTCCTTGAACCGGTCATGTTTCCGGACACTGTCCTTTGATACGCCGAAGATTTCTGTATTCGCGTCTGCGAACGCCGTGATTGCGTTGCGGAAGGCAATGGCCTGCCTCGTGCAGATGGGCGTGTTGTCCTTGGGATAAAAATAGAGCACGACCTTCTTTCCCCTGAGGTCGGACAAACGAATTTCTCCGTCACCATCGCAAGGGAGGGTAAAGTCGGGGACCGTGTCGCCAATATCCAGTCGTGATGCCATGAGTGATGTCTCCCCTTTTCTGTCGCGGTGTTTTCGGAGCGTAACGGAAGCCGGGTTCAGACGCCATGGTGGTTATTCTGTCGGCCGGAGGCGGGATCGGAACAGCGCCGGTGGGTCGGAGAGGGGTCCCGTCAGGGCCGGGTCGGGCCGGGGCTCTGTGCCAGTTCAGACAAACCGCCCAATCAGCTGCGGCTGCTGCTGTCAGTTCTCCGGAACCGGCTTGCCCCTGGTCATGGGTGCGTGCGATGCCATGGCTGTCCGGTCTATTCGGGTTCGGTCAGCTGGACTTCAATTCCGTTGGAGTGGAAATATTCCATGAGCTCGCCGGATTCGTACATCTCCCGCACGATGTCGCAACCCCCGACGAACTCGCCCTTGACGTAGAGCTGCGGGATGGTCGGCCAGTTCGAGAAGGACTTGATGCCTTCCCGGACATCCGGGTCCTCGAGGACATTGATGCCCTTGAACGGGATTCCGAGATTGCCCAGAACCTGGACGCAAACCGAGGAGAAGCCGCACTGCGGAAACACGGGTGTTCCCTTCATGAACAGCACGACAGGGGTTTCCGAAATTTCCGTACGGATGCGGTCAAATACGGGATGTTCGTTCATGCTCAGGTTTCTCCGTTCTGCTGCCGCTACTGGTCATCTTCGGGGACACTTGTCTGGAGTGCCAGAGCGTGCAATTCCCCTCCCATGCGCCCCTGTAGGGCCTGATAGACCATCTGGTGCTGCTGGACGCGGGTCTTGCCGGCAAACGCGCTCGAGATCACGCGGGCTGCGTAGTGGTCACCGTCTCCCGCGAGGTCCTGTATCGTGACCTGCGCGTCGGGGAGGCTTTCCTTTATCAGGTTTTCGATGCGAACGGCGTCCATTGGCATGGAAACCACTCCCTTTCGCTCATGGACTTGCGGCGGCTGTTGTCGCGGTGCCGTTCGCCTTGTCGACGATGATACCAGGCCGTTGCAGGGCATATAGTCAATTGACTGAACGCGGTCAACTCTGAACCTCAGGGCCCCGCGACAGGAAGCATTATGGCCGTGCGGGCAGCCAGTGGCCGGGCGAGCGCTTCCCGGATATATATCAGTTGCCGGAATCTCCTGGCCTGGCGGAACGGTCGACCAACTGCGAAGGCCGGTCGTGGATCCACAAAACCGGAGGGAGGGCGGCCGGAGCCACCGGATCTTTCGCGATGATCTGCTTCGGGTGTTGTGGCACGCCGCGGATGGCTGGCGTCTTTTCGTTTCCGCTTGCTTTTTTCCCGGGATCAATAAGGCCGCCAGTGCTGATGCGATGCCCGTTCGCACCAGGCTTGCGCCCGCCACCGGAAATTCACGTGCAGCCCGGGGTATCGCAAAGGCATTTGATCAGTGTGACAACCACTGCAGCTTGAACGATCAGGCCCGCAATCAACGTTTTCACAAAGTCGTTCTTGAAGTCCTTAAGGTCGGCCTTCATATCCGCGATCCAGGCCTGTGCTTGCGGCGACAAGGTGTTGATATCGATCCTGTTTTCAGGTTGCTTTTGAGCCCGGTCATTCATTCCGTGGCCAAACCCTTGTCGGGCTCGTCTGTGAAACCGCATTCTGTCATGAATTTTACCAGGAGGTGGGAGTCGAACACAAGCTCTCCGTCATCATCGCAAGGGCTGTCAGCATAACGGACATCCCGAATTCATCGCTATCCGGCCGCCCCGAGGGTGTGTCCGGCACAGCTGCTGCGTGATCCGGAGGGCGTTACAACCGGGGGCGCCGCCGTCGTACCCGAAAGGTAAATGACTTCGCGGGGTGCGGGCCGGGAGTGTGGGTGATTTTCAACCTGTATCCGGGCCGGCCTAGGGACAACTCGAAATCATGCAGCAGGACAAGACAGGTGACGGCGATCTGCAGTTGCGCGAAATTCTCGCCAAGACAGCGGTGAGTCCCGAGACCGAAGGGGGCAAGGGCGCCCGGTTTCTGTTCCCCGCTGCGCTCCGGACCGAACCTGTCGATGTCAAAACGATCGGGGTCAGGAAAGCATTCCGGCAAATGGTTGGTCACTGTGTTGCCGATGAGGATTTTTGCTCCGGCCGGTACGGTGCAGCCACCGAACTCGAATGCGTTCGCGACGGTGCGCTTCAGGGCCGGGATCGCCGGATACATCCGCAGGGTCTCCTGAACCACACGCGGCGTGATATCCAGCGCCTGCAGTCTGTCCGGCGAAAGCGGTTGGCCGTCCAACAGGGAGTCGGCTTCCTCCGTCATTTGCGTGAGCAGGTCGGCATGTGTCAGGAGTGCATAGAGCATGAAGGCCGAGGTGTTGGCGGCCGTCTCCAGTCCGGCGAAGAACGGGCCCAGGATGGCGATCATAAGGTCGGTCTCGGGAAAGAACACCGGGTCGCTGTGGTGCAGATGGATCAGATCATCGACAAGATCTCTCCCTTCGGGTGGTACCTGCGTCTGGTGCTGTGCAAGCACGAGGCGGTAGAGGTCTTCCAGGCGACGGAGAGCCTGGCGCTTGCGGGGCAGGCGCAGAAACCATCGGGGGCGTTGCCCCATGACATGAACCCGCAGGAGAGCCTCAAGGGATATAACCAGATCATTGAAATAGTCTTGCGCCGAGACGCCAGTGGTCAGGATGGCGAGCTGTTCGGCGATGATCTGCTGCATGGCGTGGTGAGCCACAATCGGCTGATCCTCAGGCCAGTCGGCCGCGATGCGTCGGGTGATCTGGACTGCGCTGTCCAGGCGGGTTTCGAAATAGCGGCCGGAGAAGCCCCGCATCTGCGCCTTGCGCATCCTTGCATGCGCTGAGCCATCCATGCCGGGAAGCGCATTTTCCGCACCCAGCGCGCTATTGAAGTCGCGCCACGTCTCGGAAGACCGCAAACAGTTTCGGCCGTGCTTCTGGACGAATTGGTTCGCTTCCGGGCCGACCAGGGCGATATAGCGATGGTTGATGGCGCGAAACTGAAAGACCGGTCCCAGTTTCCGGTATTGCCGGGTCAGAAATCCGCGGAGATCCGCAGAGACATCAAAAACATTCCCGAAGAACGGCCACCCTGTGGCGCGCGGTATACCGTCGTGCCAGCGGGAAGAAGAAGACGGGGGATCGTATTTCCGTGAACGAGGCTGCAGTTCCGCCATGTCTGCGTCCTTTCAGGTTCACTTGTTCATGCCATCACGACGGATGATGGCAGGGCGTTTTCGGAACGTCAGTTCATAAGGCAGCTTCTCACAAGCCTGAGTTTTCTCCCGAGCCTGGCACGCGCGGGAGAGAGGTCTGATCGGGCACATCACGTCGTTCCCGAAGACAACAGGTTTGCGACATCTGTTTCCGGCAGATATTCAAAGGACCCGGGATCCTCTCGAATGCCAGCCAGGGGCACCGGACGATCCTACTTTCGAAAGGAGGGTTTGTCTCGTATGGGATGCGCGTGGCCCCGACTTCGGCTGACAAGTGCCGGGACCAGTATCCCGGACAAAGGTACTGCGGCATCCGGCCGAAGCAATGTCGATCGCGGCAGGCCTGTTCGTGGCAGGTTCCTGGACCGCCGGTGGGTGACCCATCGCGGGTGGAGGGGGCTTCGATGCCAGGGCCAGGTCCCTGTTCCCAAAATTGCCGCGCCGGCCCCGCACGTTTGGTGAGGAACCCGGGATCCGGGGGAGTCCCTTTCGAGGCTGGTGGAGTTGGACTTCGAAGTCTGATCCAGGTTCCGGAACACACCACGTGTTTTGCGCCCTGGCGGACGAGCATTCAGAAGCCCTTGAAATACGCGCCGGGTTGGACCGAATTCCCGGAAAATGCGGCGAATCCGGCACCATTAACGGATCTGTTTTGCGCCGGTCCGGTGTTTCAGTGGGTGACCCGCTGCAACAGGTCGTTTCCCGTGTCACACTCCAGGATCATGACACCGATCTCTTCGAGGCGGTCGGGATCGGTGATCCCTTCCAGAACTGGCCTCAGCCGGTCGGCAACTCCGGGTCCGAACCTGGCTGCAACCATACGGCACAGCAGGGAGCGCTCCCGTTCCAGACCTTCCTCACGCCCTTCCTCGCGCCCTTCTTCGCGCCCTTCCTGACGCCCTTCCTGACGCCCTTCCTGACGCCCTTCCTGACGCCCTTCCTGACGCCCTTCTTCACGCCCTTCCTGACGGTCGCGGGCGCGCTGTTGCTCCTCATACGCACGAAAATGATCGATCATCCCCATCAGCAACTCGTCACTGTCTTTCTGGTCATCCATCTCTGTCACCTCCGGTATGAACCGGGAAAACGGAAGATCGCTTGCCCGGAGGAATATCATCAGCGCCCTGATGTAAGCGGGCGGAATGCCGTCCCGCAACTCTCTCCGCAGGTCCGTCAGGCTGCTATAAAACTGGCCGAGCGTCAAGTTTGCCTGCTCCGCCTTCAGCACCGGCGTCAGCACATTGTTCGCCGGAAGATCCTCCACGGGATGGCGCCGGACATCAATGACAACATAGCGTTCGCCCGCAAACATCCACACATCCGGAACCGCCTTCCCGGGCCGGGTCATCTCGATCAGATGGGTCGCCGCCGTCCAGGAGCCGAGCCCGCTGTAGAGCACGATCGGAAGCACCGGAGGCAGAAGGCAGGGGCCGGTTTCATATCGTCGCCTGTGGCTCTCGAAAACGAGATTGGAGTAATTGTGAACGCGCTGCGCCATCCATCGGTCGACACGCGACTGGAATTCCAGAATGAAGACGAAATAAAGACAGTCGTCCCCGTTCTCGTGGCGGTCCCGGAAGCGGACCTGCCAGACAATGTCATTGCGGTATTCGCGCAGGGCGTCATCCCTGTTTTCCTCGGGCATCCGCTGCAGGGTCGAGAAATCCAGCTGCGCAAACAGGGCCTCGCCGTCCGGCATAGCGGGAGCGACGAGACCGGTGATGCAATGCTCGACCGCGAGATGATGTTCAAAGAGGATCTTGTAAAGCCTGTCGGGCGTGCCACGTGCCATCCCGGCGCTCCTGTTGCCATTGGCAGGACGGGATACCACGCCCGCGCCATCCCTGCCACGACAAACAAACGGACCATCCGTCGCTCAGAACCGGCCGGAACAGGGATGCAAGGAACAGGATGGCCGCACCATCACGCATCGAAAACAGACCGCTTCGGCGTCCGTCAGTTACGCATCAATATCAATTCGTGGTCCTCCTGATCGAAATCCACAGTATTGGGTCCGCGGATGTCATGGCGAACTCTCCCGGATCACTGGTCCGGTGTCCCGGCGGCCCAGAACCGAAGTCCTGACAGTGATCCTGTCATTGTGGTCCGGAGTCATGAACGCGAGGCTTCCGGATGTGAGGGTGATGGCGGGCCCGAACCGGCTTGCGAGGACCAGACTGGACCGCTCTGGTTCTGGCAATCAGGTTCCACGATCCCACCCCCCGTTCCGGGCTCGCACTATCGAAGATGTGTTCCGCTGCAGGCCACTCATTGCGGCTCGGACCAGACTCCGAAGTACAGTGCCGCTCCTTCAGAAGCACGATATCCGGAATTTCAAACGGCATTCCACCACAGTCCAGGAGGTAACCCCGCCTTCGGCAACCCGGTCGTATGGCGGGTCCGGGCCCATGATCCTTGGGCTGTTTTCAGGATCACTGGCCTCCGGATTCCCCGGTCCTGGCAGCGGGCCGTTTGACAACAGCATGCTCTTCGCATCTGACGGCGAGGGGAAGGGCCGGCCGCAAAACAATTACGGCCGGTTCCTTCACGCCCCGGGATCCCGGATGCCCCGAGGGGCAGGTCTTGGAGATCCGGGCGCCTGGCTGTGGCGGCCGCGCTCTCTCACGCCGGTATTGCTGCCTCTGCCGCGCCACTCAGGCAGGCTCGTCAAGCGTTGGTAACGATGCCGGACCGGCCCTGGTCTCTCTCACTCTCGCCGGCGTTTGTGCGGCCCAACTTACGGGCAGGCTTCGAGGTTCCGTCGCTTTCCTGAAGCCGCGCGGGCTGCCTCGACAGCAATTCAGTAATCGGGCGTCGCGATGGCCACAGATGATCGTGGTAGGGTGGCGGGCACAGCGCGATTCGGGTATCAACCTGACCCCGAATGGCATGATCCGGGAGTATACGTATGGGCGTTGGCGACGTAGCCATCAAGCGAGCATTGATTTCTGCATCCGACAAGAGCGGAATTGTGGAACTGGCACAATTCCTCAGTCGCTGGAACGTCGAGATCCTGTCTACGGGTGGTACGTCAAGGGTTCTGCGGGAGGCGGGCCTCGAAGTGGTGGAGGTTGCCGATTACACGGGATTTCCGGAAATTCTCGATGGGCGGGTCAAGACATTGCATCCGGCGATCCATGGTGGAATTCTCGCACGACGCGACCAGCCGGATCATGCTGCGGCAATGGACACGCACGGTATCGGGCAGATCGATCTGGTCGTGGTCAATCTCTATCCGTTCGAGAAGACAATCCTTGAGACAGCCAACGTCCAGGAATGCATCGAGCAGATTGACATCGGAGGTCCTGCGCTTTTGCGGGCTTCCGCCAAGAATCACGATCATGTGACTGTCGTGACGGATGCGGCCGACTATCCGACGCTCATGGAAGACATGCGCACCCGCGAGGGATCGACCGGGGCTGCGCTGAGGCAGCGGCTGGCCGGAATCGCTTTTGCGCGAACGGCGGCCTATGACGTTGCAATTGCCCAATGGCTGACCGGGCGGACAGAAGGATTGTTCCCCCGGCGTGCGTCGTTGTCAGGAACGCTCTGCCAGACCTTGCGGTACGGCGAAAACCCGCACCAGAAGGCCGCCGTCTATGCGACCGGCGAGCCTCGTCCGGGTGTCACGACCGCGAGACAGCTTCAGGGCAAGGCGCTCTCCTATAACAATCTCAATGATACGGATGCAGCATTCGATCTTGTTTCCGAGTTTGACAAACCTGCGGTGGTGATCGTCAAACACGCGAGTCCCTGTGGTGTCGCGACTTCCGCGACGCTCGCGGAAGCGTTCCGGTCCGCTTGCCGGTGTGACCCCGTGAGCGCCTTTGGTGGCATTGTCGCCGTCAATCGACCGCTGGATGCCGGGATTGTGGAGGCGTTTGGTGATCTCTTTCTTGAAGTGGTGATCGCACCCGAAGTGACGGCCGATGCCCAGGCGCTGTTGACGGCTCGCGGCAACCTTCGGGTTCTCGAAACCGGCAGCATGCCTGATCCGCGATTGCAGGCGGCCGTCATGACGCCGCTGTCGGGGGGGTTCCTGTTACAGGACCGGGATTCGGTCCGGGTCGAATCCGGATCGCTCAAGCGGGTCACGCGGCGCTCGCCCAACTCACGGGAGACCGAAGATCTTCTGTTCGCGTTTACTGTGGCCAAGCATGTCAAATCCAATGCCATTGTTTACGCGCGGGATGGCGCGACGATCGGGATCGGCAGCGGGCAGCCCAGTCGGGTTGACTCGGCACGCATTGCCGCCTGGAAGGCCCGGGAATTTGCATCAAATGCCGGGCATCCCGATCCGTTTGAAGAAGGGGTTGTCGCGGCTTCGGATGCTTTTTTCCCTTTCCGTGATGGTCTTGTCGCTGTCGCAGATGCAGGGGCCACGGCCGTTATTCAGCCGGGCGGGTCGGTTCGCGACCAGGAGGTGATCCAGGCGGCCGAAGAGCGCGATATCGCCATGGTCTTCACCGGTGTCAGGCATTTTCGGCACTGAGACCGTAACGACAGCTGCACACCGGCCGGGAGCCGTTCTCCCCGATCCCTGAATGCGGGTTGGCTGCTGTTGATTCAGAATCCGGCTTCGCCGAATCGCCGGCATTGCGATTCATGCCCGCGTTCACAACCCGGCGGGTATGACTCCGAGACGGACGAATGGCGATGACGCCGGCCGTCGGCAGATCCCCCGGTGGTCCGAACGGCGAGGGGCATCCGGTGTTGCACTCCCTTTCAACGATGGCTCGGCAGAACCGCTTCAGGAAACATTGATCCGGCGTCCCGGATTCGCCAAGGCTCCTCTATACTGGAGGTGCAATGAGCCAGCCAGAGTCCCTGCCGACCGAACCCGGATGCCGGATCTGTTGCCCGTCCAGGTCGACAGTAACGGAGGCTCCATTGTGATTGCGGCGGCCTGCATGCGACCCGATATGCCGGAAGGCCCACGGTCCCGGCGTGCGAGGGCGGTCGGATCGGATCCGGTCCGGCTCAGCTGGTCGCGAGAGGCTGACGGGACCGGCGCGGACCTGTTGAGGATGGTGTCCGCATGAGGGCTGCGGTCATTGTCTTTCCCGGATCCAACTGTGACCGCGATGCCTGCATGGCCCTGCGGCTTGCCGCTGAAGTCGAGCCGATCCTGCACTGGCATGGTGATCCGGAATTGCCGGTCGTTGACCTGATTGTCCTGCCCGGGGGCTTCTCCCACGGGGATTACCTCCGCGCCGGCGCCATGGCGGCACACTCGCCGGTCATGCGCGAGGTGCGCACCCGGGCAGCGGCAGGGGTTGCGGTTCTCGGTATCTGCAACGGGTTTCAGGTACTGGTCGAGTGCGGACTTCTGCCCGGTGCGCTGGTTCGCAACAATGTCCTTCGCTTCGTCTCCCGCGAGGCCGTTCTCGGTGTTCAGACGAACAACACCATTTTTACCCGCAGTTACAGCCCGGGCACATTGGTCAGGTTACCGATTGCCCACAATGAGGGGAACTATCAGGCAGATGAGGCCGTTCTTGACCGCCTCGAGGGCGAGGATCGTGTGGTGTTCCGCTATTGCGAGGACGACAATCCCAATGGCTCGGCTCGCAATATTGCCGGTATCCTCAATTCCGGACGCAACGTGCTCGGAATGATGCCGCATCCGGAACGCGCTGTTGACCCCCTGTTGGGCGGAACGGATGGCGTGGGTGTGTTCCGATCTATGGCGGAGGGACTTCCGGAAGGCGGGCGGGCGTGACCGCTGCAGATCACGACGGGGACAGCGGGCTCCTGCGAGAGGAATATGAGCGCGTCCTCGGTATTCTCGGCCGCAAGCCCAACCAGACCGAGCTCGGCATATTTGCGTCCATGTGGTCCGAGCACTGTTCCTACAAGTCGTCGCGCGTGTGGCTGCGCAAACTGCCGACCGAAGCTCCGTGGGTCCTTCAGGGGCCTGGTGAAAACGCGGGCGTGATTGATATCGGCGAAGGCTGGGCCTGTGTGTTCAAGATGGAGAGTCACAACCACCCGTCCTTTATCGAGCCGCGCCAGGGGGCGGCTACAGGTGTTGGCGGCATCCTGCGGGATGTCTTCACGATGGGTGCGCGCCCGGTCGCGAGTGTGAATGCGTTGCGATTTGGCAACCCCGATCATCCCCGGACCCGCCATCTGGTCAGGGGTGTGGTGGAGGGTATTGGCGGTTACGGGAACTGTGTCGGTGTGCCGACTGTGGGCGGCGAGGTGAATTTCGATCCCGGCTATGACGGCAACATTCTTGTCAATGCGATGACTGTGGGTCTGGCGAGGCGTGACCGGATTTTCCTGTCGGCAGCCGCCGGTGTGGGTAATCCGGTTGTCTATGTTGGTGCGAAAACAGGCCGCGACGGCATCGAGGGCGCGACGATGGCGTCTGCGGGCTTTGATGGTGATGAGAACGACAAGCGCCCCACCGTTCAGGTCGGCGATCCCTTCACCGGGAAGCTGTTGCTCGAGGCGTGCCTCGAGTTGATGGCGACGGACGCAATCATCGCCATTCAGGATATGGGAGCCGCGGGCTTGACCTCGTCTTCCGTCGAGATGTCGGATCGCGGCGGTGTTGGCCTTGAAATGGATCTCGACCGGGTTCCGGTGCGGGAGGACGGAATGACCCCGCGTGAGATCATGTTGTCCGAGAGTCAGGAACGGATGCTGATGGTCCTGGCACCCGGGCGGGAAGAGCAGGCGCGCGCTGTCTTCGAGAAATGGGGTGTGGACTTCGCCGTGATCGGGACGGTCATCGCAGAGCGCCGTCTGGTACTGCGAAAGGCCGGGGACATTGTCGCCGATATCCCGGTTCCGCCTCTGGTCGCGGAGGCGCCGGTTCTTGAACGCGAGGTTTGCTATCCGGGCTCAAGACCGCCCCTGTCCTCCGATTACAATCCGGACCGGGATGCGGGAGACGTCATGCAGGTCTTGCGCCGTATGATTTCCAGTCCGGATCTCTGTTCCCGGCGCTGGATCTGGGAACAGTACGATTCGACAGTCATGGGCGATACGGCGCAGGGTCCTGGCGCCGATGCCGCCGTGGTGCGGATTCATGGAAGCAACCGGGGTCTTGCGATCACGAGTGATTGCACACCACGCTATTGCGCTGCTGATCCTTTCGCCGGCGGCCGCCAGGCCGTGGCCGAGGCATGGCGCAATCTGACCGCCTGCGGAGCCCTGCCGCTGGCGGTGACCGACAACCTGAATTTCGGAAATCCGGAACGGCCCCGGGTGATGGGACAGTTTGCCGGTTGTATCCGGGGCATGGCAGAGGCCTGCCGGGCACTGGAATTTCCGGTGGTTTCAGGAAATGTGTCCTTTTACAACGAGACGGCGGGCATCGACTGCCCGCCGACGCCGGTCATCGGGGGGGTGGGCCTGATTGACGATCTAGGGTCCGGGATGGCTCGTGGTGCGCTCGACGCAGAGGGGCTTGAGCTGATTGTCATCGGAGACAGCCGCGGTCATCTCGGCTGTTCGCTGTTCCTTCGGTTATGGGAAGGCCGCGATTCAGGGCCGCCACCGGATGTCGATCTGGCAGCGGAACGGCGCAATGGCGAACTGGTCCGGTCCCTGATCCGCGAGGGCGTGGTGCGGATCTGTCATGATGTTTCAGATGGCGGCCTCCTGATTACGCTCTCGGAGATGGCGATGGCGGGCGGGTTCGGCCTGAACCTGACGGTGCCGGTCCTTGAGGTTCCGGTGATTTCCTGGTTGTTTGGTGAAGACCAGGGTCGTTATGTCGTGGCGGTGCGCGATGGAGAGGCGGTGCTGGCTGCCTCCGCGGCTGCGGGGGTGTCCGCATCGAGGGTGGGGACATCGGGGGGAACCCTGCTGGCGATAGAGGGCCTGGGAGCCGTTGCCGTCGACGAACTGAAAGATCTGCATGAGGCCTGGTTCCCGGCGATGATGGAAGACCGCCCGGCAAGGTGAGGCTACGATCCGATCGGTTGGGAGGTTCAGGGATGTGCGGGGTCTTGCGAGCTGCACGCTGCCGCGATGTTCCGGGTCCGGCGATGCGAAACAGGGTCGGGGAGGCTGTCGGGCAAGGCTTGCATCCCGGCCGCCGTGCCGGGAGTGAGTGTCGCAGAGATGTTGCCCGGAACCCCCTTGTCCGGCGTTCCATGGCCTCGTCGAGACGAAGCGTTGCCTCGGGAATGGACCGGCTGGCGAGACCTCGCCTTTCCGTCCCTGCCGGTTTGCCGGATCCGGCAGGCCGATCGGGGATGTGCAGATCCATGACGGGAACTTCGCTGTCATCGGGACGACCCGTTCCGTCCGGACAAGACTCCCTTGTGTCCCGCGACCTGTCCCGTCCGATGCCTCTCCCGCTACCCTCATTCCCCATGTGACACAGGTTCTTCGTCGCGGGATGGCGAATTCGGTGAGTTGAGGAACGACCGCCCGCCCGGCCTGTGACGGTTTCGAAGAAGATGCAGAGGCGCGGATCACGAGACGGATTGGTGAGCGACAGCCCCGGTGGGAGACCGGGAGGTCCGCGCCATATCCTGATCTGATAGAATTGCGGACAGGCAGGATCCAGTGCCCTCTTATGGCGCCCTGTCACAAGGCTTGTGCCACACTGTAGCTGACAACACCGACCGGGCTGCTACAGGGTGCGGCTTCCTCCGGGGGCCTGTGGCATAAGCTCATATGGCGGCCGGTTTCCGGTCGGGCAGCTGGCGCCGTGCGGAATCGCAGCGGACGGGGGGTTCTGCGAATTTCCCGGCCTGGTGCGCCTTGGGCATAACGGATTGTGTATCCGCAAGAGGCGCGAAGTCCGCATGCCGGATTTTGTTCGAGAATGGCACGGGGACTATGTCAGACCGATGTGATGGCTGTGCGTGAGATCCGGGGCCTGCCTGATCGCAGGAACGGAGCGACGTATGGCATCGAGCCGGGCCATTACCCGGGCCACGTCTCTCGGGCCGGAACCCAGTTTCTCCAGGTGGACGCGGTATTGCTCCTCGTTCTTCAGGATGTTGTCACCAGAAGCCAGCAGTCGTTCGATATCGGTCAGCCAGGTTTCGGCGCCCCTGGTCTCGAACAGTCTGACCTGGAGCTGACTCGTCTGATTTTCCAGTTCATTCAGGATTTGGCGGTTGTGATCCAGATCCTGAAAGAGCCGTTTGAGGTGATCGCGGGTGACCTCGGCATGGCTGAATTGTTGCAGCAGGTTTCCGAGGGCGCGGCGCAGTTCGTGGTCGAGATGAGGGTTTTCTGCGAGGGCTGTGACCTGTGTCACAAGGTCGGTGAAGCCGGGGGTGTATATTGCTTCGTCCGGGCCGTTGTGTTCAAGGAACCTGTTCCAGTTTTCCTGAAGCTGCCGATATCGGGCCCGGGCCTCGATGACAGCGGTGTCCGGAGACAGGACAATGGTCCGGTTGACATCGGGCATGGCCGCGTTCCGGCCGATGTTGCTGAGGCGCAGAGCTTTCCTGTACTGACGCTGGAACGCCTGGATGTCACGGAGAGATATGCCGCCTTTTTCCTTGAGGAAGGCCAGAGAGAGCCCGGACCGTTCAAGAAGCCGACGGGTATCCCGAACCAGGATCCGGTGGCGGTCAAGGGTTTGGAGGAAGGGCGTGCTGGCAAGAATAGCCTTGCCATCCTTTTCGTAGAGGCTCAGAAGCTTTCCCTGATCATTCATGACCCGGGTTCGCGCGGCCGCAAGGGCCCGAACGGTCTCTCCATAGCGGAGGTCTCTTCGCGCCCTGCGGATATCCTTGCCGACGGCCTTGAGAACACCGCTTCCAGAATCATGGGCTGCGACCCAATACTCCGGCCGAACCCGGTACGGGACGGGAAGAAGCCTGCGGTCGGCCGGGGGGGCAGCGGTAATGTCGACGGGTGGCGGCTGTTCCCGTGACCAGCATTCCGCAAGAAAGGCCTGGATGGCGTTATCATGGTGTTCCCCGGACCCCGAATTCCGGATTTGCATTTGCTGAGTGACCTGGGTCCGATTGATATAAATGTCGAGCCGCTGGCGATGAATTCGTGTGGCTTCGGTGATCTGACCCCGCTTCATGTTTCCGTCGGCCAGGAGAAGGGCCCGCTCTGCGACCAGATTCCGGACCTGGTCGGCGAGATGTGCATAGCCATGGCGCAGTCCGAGCCATCCCCGGGCATTCCGGATCTCGTCATCGGAAAAGGACACCACCCGACCGTCACCGGTCCGCGCCATGAAATGGATACGTGTTTCTTTGAGACCCGGCACTGACCAGACATTGTCCACGGTCAGGATGGTGCCTGCAGGCAAGGTGATGTGGCGGTTGCTGAACGATACATTGAGGCATATCAGATCGCCCACAGCGACATCGATGTATGCTTGCCGTTTTCTCGAACTGACCGGGTAGATGGGAACCCTGCAGCGCCTGGGCTGCGAGGCGGCGCCGAGATGACGCTGGCGAAGCATCCATGTGAGAACCGACACTTCCGTTTGGGTGCAGGCGATCGCCAGGGCGGTCCGACCAGGCCGTTCCTGACAGAATTTGATCCAGTCCTCGACGAGAACCGTCAGGCAGGCTTCGAGATCCTCACGGACATGGACCTGGCCGTGCTCCGCATATCGTGCAAGTCCCACCGCCGCGTTGCCGGTCCGGAACGCTTCAGCTGCCTGTGCCTGCCAGGGCAAGACGCCGCGTCGCTGGTCTGCCGCAATGGTATGGCCGGATGTGATGGCCGTCGGGTCGTTATGAACGGGCGTGCGGATGACTGTAGTCGTTGGCAACCTGGAAGAAAGGACCTCGGCAGGGTTCGGGATATCGGAAGAATCGGGTTGCTGGCGGACTGACGGTCCTATGGCAATGACGGGAGCATTATTCCGGACCCGGTCGAAAGGCTCCGACCGGAGGCCGGGTTCAACCAGGAAAATGATCCTTGCCTCCCGGTGTTGCGCGGTGAGCAGCAGGCGGTGAAGTTCGATTGCGGAGAGACTTTCTGCACGATCAACCAGAAGGAGGCTTATCGTGGTCTTTTTCTTCAGGGTCTGTTCCAGGCCGGACAAACGGATTCCGCAGGCATCACCGAGGGGACAGAGCGCGGAGGGAGCGCTGGTGGTAACTTCCACCGAACTCGCTGTGAGGGAATGGAGGCCGGTCAGGATTTTGAGCAGGATGGTTCGTTCAGGCCCCGGGATGGCTTCGATGACGGCGAGACGCCCTGATGCGGCCACCCGGCGGATGGCGGCAGCCTGCTGGTTGGCAAGGAAAGAGCCGGTTTGACGTCCGTCGACTGGCAGGATCGCCCGATGGAGAGATCGTATGCCGGCTGCGATGCTGCCACTCGTCATGGGAATGGCGGGAGAACGGGCCAGATAACCTGAGATATCGTCAATGTTGTCCAGAACGCCGGGCATGGATCGTGGCGTGAAGGAGAAATTGACGGGATTGTCGGGCATGTCTGCCATCATGGAGGCCGAGCGGGAGGGGACGAGATCGGGATGCTTCATGACCTGCGTGATGGCGGCCTCGACCCCTTTGCGGTCGAGCAGTCCGGTTGTGACCTGTTCAACCCGTGCGGCCAGATCGGCAAAGGTCAGCCGGGTTCGCGTGCGCGCGAGTTCGCCCGGAAGCGCATCGATAATGCGGGGAAGTGCCTGCAGCCTGTCCCGGTGCGAGTCGGGCGCCCATCCCGTTGCAAGAGCGATCACTCCCTTGCGATGTGCTCCCGTGGCATCAAACTCGGCTTGCCACCGCCGGTGCCGGGCCTCCGGGGATCTATCATTATGGGGATTTTGGCTGGGAATGGCCCATTGGGGGAGCTCCCGGAGGCGCCCGCGGGACGCTTCTTGTATTCGGGCCATCCTCGTCGACCAGAAGGCCGTTACATCCCTTGGGATACCTGCGAGTCTGAAAAATTGCCCGTCGGATCCACAAGGCTCGGCAAACGCACCGATCCGGGTCTGCAGATTCCAGGCAAGGGCGTTGCGATAGATTGCGCCCGACAGGAGCGTAAATTCAGCACCCCTCCAGGTCGATAATGCGCAGTAACGTCCGTCGATGCGTCTCCGCGCCAGGTTGAAGACCAGGCAATGGGTATGGATAAGGGGTTCGCCGTCCCGGTTGGCTCCATGCCGGAACATGGCCGCCATGAAATCAGCCGAAATCCGTGCTTGTGCGAACCCCCGACGGTGAAACGGGACGCTTCCATAAAATCTGGAGATCTCCAGCATGGCGGTGTTGACGGCTTCGCTGTGGGCATCTTCGATGTGGCGACGGAGCGACGGTTCGGCAATGGCCCAGAGTGCAGATACGGATTTGTCTGGAGAAAACACCAGGCTCCAGCCGGGGTTTCGATGGGGCGAACCTGCATTTGAGGTCAGGCGGGTGGTCCCGTCCGGTGCAAATCCCTGATGGAGGCATTCGAGAGTGCGCCTGTCGATCGCACCGTCATCCGGAATATCGAGAAGTCCGGCCGGGTTCCACCAGGTTCCGTCGGGCTCCAGTCCGGGCGCCGGGTTGCCGTCGGTGGTCTTATGACTGACTTGTGTCTGGAGATAGTAGGAAGGCGCCGCAAGGCGGCCGATGGTCATGACCATGCCCAAAGATCTCCGGGTTGTCTCATCACAAGAACAATTACGAAACATATGGCGGCGAGAGACGGATCGGGTCAAGACGCGGGAGCAAGGTTTCAAAAGCTTTTTTGTTACAGGCGCGTTGTCGGCAGCAAAGGCCTCCTTCACAGATGTTGGTCCTGGATCGCCGGTATGGGGACGGTTCAGGGTTTTCGGGTCAGTTGACTTCCGGCTGCCCCCTGCATGCGGGACCACGCGCTGCGTGCGGTCGCGAAGGGCCAAGGGTACCGGAGGCATGTCCGGACCGGTCGCCGGTTTCGGGACATCACCGGCCTGTGTCGGTTTTCCTCTTCGTCTTGCCGGCGGCTGATGCCTCCGGCCCCGGCTGGTCGGGTGGTCCCCACTGCCGTGCAGGGGAGAGGAACGGGGGCAATGTCTGGCACTGTTCCGGAACCCTTACCATGTCCGCTTTCTGCCGGTCCGGCTTCGGGCTGGGGCCCGCCCGGGTCGGGTCGTGATGGCGCCGGTGGCCGCCGTTGTCTGCGGTTTCGCCCGCAGTTGGGTATTTCGCGCTGTCGGGAACTGATGCCCGGGCGGGGAGGCGAAGGGTGTCGCGAAACACCGCCATCATTCGGGTGACGGGGCGGTGGTGCGAGGTTCATTGATCCTGTTTCGTCAGCCCGGCATCTCACCGGACAACAAGGAGCGGATACAGCATGTCTGCCGGGAGGGCTTTCCGGTTCCGGGGCAAGGACACTCATATCCACAGTCGTGGCCGCGACCATCTCGAGGTCGGCGGAGGCCAGGGGAGATGGTTTCAGCGGACTGTGCGGGCGAGGGCTGCCATCTGCATTATCCGTCCGGGATCTCCGTCCGGTGCCTTCCATGGTTCCGCAGTTCTTCCTTGCGCGTCGCTGCGGATAGCGTTGCCGTCAGGTGCGCGGTTCGGTTCCTGTTGGTTGGCGGACGCGTCAGGCTGGATTCGCCGGAGGCACCGGGTCCCGGATCGGAGGACGGCAAACATTTGCCCGCGGGGGTCAGATCGTCCCTGTCAATGGCAACCTGGAATTGCTCCCCTGATCTGCACCCTCCATCCGCCGTTCGTCGGTCCGTCGGGAGAGGCCCGACAGATTCGGCCTCGACTTCATCCCGGGAGTTCTTGCCGTTCTGACCCGTCCTGTCTCCGGTGCCTGACCCGCAGTTCGGCACGCACCAGGCCTGCACTGTCAATCTGTGGAACGAGCCTCATCTCGTCTGGCACAGCACGCCCCTATCATGATGAGGCCCCGGAGCCGTCTGTCGGGAATTTCCGCAACCGGTCCTGGCGACGCCGTCGCCGGGAACGGGGGCGGTGCTGCCGCGCCTCTGAAAACCGGGCCGGAGCGAATCCTGGCTAATGTTACCCGCCGTGTCCCGGAAGCGGTTTGCCTTGTTACCTGGAAGGCGCCGTTTCCGTCAGCGGCCGGGTTGGATACGGCCGCGGCGAGCGACATCCGGGCGCATCAGGTTTTTATAAGAGTGATTCGTTTTTTATGGCGCGCGTCGGAAAAAACGAATCGGGTCGCCCCGGCCATGAACCCGGCCGGGCAGAGGTATTGTTCCGGATGCCCCCGTGACGGTTTAGACTTCGCGCTCCTTCCGCAGGCGATGTGTCAGCTTATTCCATGCTGCTTCGGCCGGCGTCGATCGGCTGTCCGAATTTGCGGCGTCAGGAACAGAAGATCCGCGATATCCGGAATGGCTGGCGCAACAAGATGGGGCGCGGCTCCTTGGGGGACAGCCGTCTGGAGCTGTTTCCGAAGTGGCTGGCGACGCATTCGGTGCCGCTTGAAGCGCGAACTGCGGGCGGTGTGGAGGCCGGGTCCGCGCTGCGGGGTTCTGTGATCGAGGGGTTCCGCCAGAACGGTCGGGTGGAGGGGAAGGAAAGGGTGCGATGTCATCCTGCGTTTCTTCCCCGGTGATGCGATCACGGGTCAGGGCGATGCCGCCAAGCTGCTCTTGCCGGTGTGGCTGACCGGGAGCGTGTTTGGCGCAGGACCGGGTCTCATCAGTGTCGCGGGGACTCTTCATGGGCAGACGATTTCGGGCGGGATCTTGATCAGTTCTCGGTCGCGAGGCTTGTCCCCTGGTATTGATGAAGGGGTGCTTCGGATCTGACCGGGCCCGTGAGCCCTGTTTCGTGGACTGGCCAGGGTGACAATCCGGTCAAGACGCCCTTCCGCCCAAGAGGACCCGGTCAGGTTCCGGGTTGCGAGGGGGTATGTGTCGGGGGATGCGTGTCGGACGGCATGCCTCTACAGCCCCTCTGAAATCCCCTAACACACAGAAAGGAATGCATAAACCGGAACAGGAACCGAAATTTACCCGGTCTGTCCTGTTGAGCGCTTCTGAAGTGCTGTGGCCCTGGATCGCGGTTGGGGGGCTGCGTCCATCTGCGGCCGGGCTCTTGATGTCATGGCGATCGAGGAACGATCCGGCGACCGGACCATGACGGTATTCGTGGGCGTGGAGGAGGGGCCCGTCATCGGGTTCGGGGCCTTGTCTGCGGGAACGTGCCCTCGTTCGGGATCCCCAGAGTCACAGCTGTTGGGGTCACAGCGGTTGGGAGCACAATGGTTGGATGCGGGGCCGGACCGCCGGAAGGAACTTCGGAAGCGGACATTGTTTCGGAGTGTGAACGACCGGATCCTGAATCCGGCTGGTGTTGGCTGACTGTACGGTCGTTTCGGGATATCGGGTCGAGCGGGCGCGGTCTCCTCGAATGTCCGCCCGGTTCCGGTTTGTGACGGCGGGGCGTGGTGCGAGAGATTGTTTGCGCATGGACCGTCCCATGCTCCCGTTGACAAGCTGTGGAAAATTTGTGGACAGGCTCTCTTCGCGACATGGTGAGAGAGCTCTGCGCCGAACATGTCCGGAGACAGGGGTTCGCGCCTGCCGGATTGGCCGGGAGCAGGACCTCCTGCGGCTTGTGCGCAGGTATCAACGGCGGGGCAGGGGCATCAGACCCGGTGTGGCAGGGCCTTGATCGTGATATGGATTTCTGGTTCTTGCGATCTTGCGCGGGTCCCGGGTGCTCCCTATAATCCGGCCCGAACTTGCGGCCTTCGGGAGAAGAAGGCAGCAGCCCGGAATATATCGAATCGCGACGAAAAGAAGTGTTGACGGTATGATATTCCGGATGTTAGGTTGCGCGCCGTGTGGGCGGGCTCCGCATACACGGGAATTGGTCTGATGGAGAAAATCATGAAAACACGACGCCAGAGAGTATGGCTGACGGCAGTTGCCGTTGCGGGGTCCATAGCGCTTTACGGTTGCGGGGGCGGCAGCGACGGCCCTGACACGACCCCTTTCGATCAGCAGGATCTGGATAAGGCGGCTGCGGACGCGAAAGCCAAGGAAGAAGCACGGCAGGCCGCGATTGCAACTGCCACGGAGGCGGCCAAGGAGGCAGCCACGGCTGCCAGCGCTGCGGCTACGGCGCAGAGGGCTGCTGCGGCTGCAGCCAGCGCTGCTACTGATGCTGCCAAGTACGAAACCCTGGATGCGGATGAAGCCGAGGCGCAGAGTACGGCGGCGGCCAATGCCAAGGCTGCGGCTGATACGGCTCTGGCGGCAGCCAATGATGCGCTGGCGAAAGCCAATGCGGTCAATCATTCGGATCAGGCGGTTACGGACCTGAAGACTGCGGCCCAGAGTTCGGCCGCGGACGCGGACGCGAGTGCGAAGGCAGCTGCCGGATCTGCCAGTGAGGCTGACAGACAAGCGAAGATAGCCCGGGCGACCCAGAACGGGATCGACAATAACAGACTTGCTGCGCAAAAGCAGGGTGAGCAGCGCCAGATCGCCGCGGACAAGGCCGGGGATGCGGCTGAGGCGGCGGATACTGCGGCTGACAAGGCGACAGAGGCAAAGGAAGAGGCAGAGGACGCTTTGCCTGCTGCCCAGGCCGCCCAGGACGCTTTGGCCGATGATGCTACCGACGCTCAAAAGGAAGCGGCCCAGAAGGCCGTGGACGACGCCGAGAAAAGAGATGCGGATTACAAGACGCGTGCCGAAAACGCGGCAGCCGCTGCTGCAGCGGCTGAAGCGGCCAGGGACGCTGCAAAGACGGCATCCGAGGAGGCTGCGGCAGCGGCTTTGGCAGCCGGTGATACGGATCCGGCATCCGAGGGTGCCATGTTGGCAGCGGAGGCGGCGGAGTCGTACACCGCGGCCCGGCTTTCTGCTATCGTGGCCCAGGGCTGGTCCGATGTTCTTGCGATCACGAAGACCTACAAGGACACGGATGCGACGGAGGCATCGCTTGATGATCTTCTGAAAATAATTCCGTGGGCCAAGGATCAGGCCCGTGCGGGAGATGTTTCGGTTCTTGAAGGCGTGGCACGTGTTGCTGCGGAAAACCTGGAACAACAGAGCGATCCCGATTCCGATGCGATTACAGCCTATCAGGACACCATCAGTCAGCAGTTGGCGATTGTGACGACGGATGCCAACAACGTCGCAGGTGCGCTTGCTGCTGCGCGGGCTGACCATGATGCGGCGAAGCCGTGGTCAGAGAATGGCCATGCGGTGGACAACGCGACCGGTGCGGAGGGTGAGACCCTTGCGAGCGGCGACATCCTCATCAACACGGATGGCCGAATTTCACTGGGTGGTGCTAAGGAACGGGTTGTTGCTGATGTAAACACATCGGTTACGGATCAGGGGCAATTCGATCTTGACCGTAACAACAGAGGCATTGTTTCGTTCAGTAGCAAGGTCGGGGACGAAACTACCGGTTACCAGATGATCCAGAACAATCGCTACGGTACCGGTCCGGACAAGGTGTTTGATCATTTGTCCTACGGTGTGTGGTCCGCCATTCCGGTTCAAGAGGCCTCTACGAATGTTATCATAGCTGCTGGCACGGGAGGAGGAGCATTTGCGCTGCTTGACGACGATGCGCCGGCGGCATCGGCAGATGTGATTGGCACGGCGAAGTTTAGTGGTAATCATGTCAGTATTGTTGCGACAGAAACATCAACCACTACGGATGGTGTGACCACGACGACTGTGTCAACCGCCATTCATGAAGGGTCCGCGACAGCTTCAGTTACATTCGGTTCCGACGAGTCTTCGGTTAAGTTCACCAAAGTCACACCTGATCCCAACAACGCCGGTCAAACGGTAAGTGCTGACTGGTACCAAATCACGGATCTGAAAATCAGTGGCAACATGCTGTCGGGCGGAGAATATGATGCCATTCAGGCAACCCCTGAGATAGCTGATGATGCCGACGATGCTCTCAATGTTCATGTTGGCGTGTTCGGTGCCCTGGCAGAGGAAATCGGTGGAACAGTCAGTGTTGAGAATTCAGCGGGTGGGATTACTATCAACACCGCCTTCGGCGCACGCAATGATGACCACGATTGATGATCACGTAAGTGATCACCAACCAGACAACCGGGATCAATCCGTAACCCTGATTGTGGTTTGACAGGACCTGACGGAGCAGAACCCGGAACATTGTCTCAAGTAACAAAGACAAGTAGCTTTGCACCCGCCTCCTCGCGAGGCGGGTGTTTTTTTGATTTGGTCGTGCCGGACAGGATAGTAATCATGTTGAAATGGGTTGTTTGTGTTCTGCTCCTGGCAGGCTCCACGATGTCCGGCGCGGTGGCCCAGCCCACCGGGCAAATCCCGGGAGAAGCGTTGTCCCGTGCGCTTCTCCAGGAAGCCCGAAAGGCGCTGGAAGCTGGCAATCCGGAGGTCGCGAAACAGCTCCTCCAGAGAATTGATGCAGAGAGTGTACCAAGGGACGACTTCGATTTTCTGTCAGGATCCGTCGCACTTGTGACAAGGGACTGGGAAACCGCAATCCGGCATTTTCGTGCCATTCTGGCGCGAGATCCGTCTCTTCTGCGGGTGCGCCTTGATCTTGCACTCGCTTTTTTTCGAAACGGTGACGACAGCAGCGCGGCCTATCATTTTCGCCAGGCGCTGACGAGCGAGCTGCCTCCGGTTGTGCGGCAGCGTGCCCTGCGCTTCCTTGAGGAAATTCGGCGCCGGAAGCGTTGGTCCGTGAGTTTTGGCGGTGGCCTGAACCTCGATGACAACCGGAATACAGCAACCGGATCGGAATCCGTGTATCTGTGTATTCCGGCATTCAACTTTTGTGATTACTTCACGCTGTCGGACGATGCACGACCTGACAGTGGCATCGGCCTGGTTGTCAACGTTGCTGCGGCATACGAATGGCCACTGGAGCCGGACCTTCGGTTTCGATCAGGGGCCTCGCTCTATACGCGGACCTACGAGAACAACAACTTCAATGATCATGTCCTCGGAGTAAACCTGGGCCCCCGGTTGCTGTTTCCAACATATGATTTGCGCCCGGAGCTGACCGGAAACGTCCGGCGGAAGGATGATCGATCCTACAGCCGTTCTTTGGGGCTTCGTCTTTCCAGCAACTGGGTGGCGACTCCGAGGCTGAGCCTCTATGGGAGTCTGTCCGGCGAACGGGTTTTCTATGAAACTGGAAGCCATGACATCGGAAATCTCCTGAATGGCAAAGTCGGTTTCTCGCGACCATTGACCAAATCAAGCCGGCTGACAGGAGAGGTGTATGTCGGCCTGGAAGAGCGGGATCATGATGACGAATCGTGGCGCATGATCGGGGGTGGACTGGGTCTGGCACAGGAGTTGCCATGGGGATTTCTTGTCAGGCTGAGCCCAAGTGCCAAGAGGGTCCGCTACCGGGGTGCGAATCCGCTTTATGGTCCAAATGCACGTGATGACAGGACCCTGACGGCTCGACTGACAGTCTCAAACCGGAATCTTGCGCTCTGGGGTTTCCGCCCCCGGATCAGCTTTGTGCACGAACGCCGCAACAGCAATCTGGAAATTTATCGATATTCCCGAAATTACGGCGATATTGAATGGGTGCGTAACTTTTAGAATTTTAACCATAAGCCATTGACAGGGATTTCACATTGGCCGGAAGCGGCCCAAATCAGTCAATTTCATACGCCGACTGCTGAAGATAAGTTCGGAGCCGCCTGTCCGGTCGCGACCGGGCGGTTGGCCACGTCTGCAACCGGTCCAACACTGAGGAAATAAACCGCCATCTTCAGCACGTCTCGGAGGCCGTCTCTCCCGACGCCCACGCAGTGCTCATCCTGGATGGAGCCGGATGGCACCGGTCCCGGGATCTCGTTGTTCCCGACAACCTGACATTGATCCAGCTGCCACCCTACAGCCCGGAACTGAATGCCATGGAGCAGGTGTTCCAGTTTCTGAAGTCCAATTATCTCTGCAACCAGGTGTTCGCAACGGTCGAAGTCGTGCATACAGCCCTTGCAGAAGCGTGGAACCGTGTCGTCTCCGAAGCTGTCATCACTCCGTAATCGCACCGCTCCGGGACATGATAACAGGTCAAAACATTTGGGAACTGGTATGATAACAAGCCGGAACCCAACCGGTTGCAGCCGCATCAGGAGGCCAATCCGGCCCTGCAAACCGCGATTCCGATCCCGGAAACGCGGCAAACCCAGCAAAAGATCTCGGCCTCACCGCAAGATCCGAAACCCCGATTCTACTTTCTACCAGTGAACCGAAAACCGCGGCTTCGTTCAAACCTGCTTAGCGATGGCGTTCCAGCCATCGCTGACCATAAACTTAGAAAACAACAGGGAGGTCACGTTTTGCCAGTCCCTGGAGGATCGATTCATAGCTGGCGCCGGTGTGTTGCTCAGCTGGTGGTGGGTGTTTGCCAGTTGGCTGCGAGCTGCGGGTCGAGGTGGTCGTACAGGGTTTCAGCATAGTCCGTTTCGTTGTTGGCCGTTGGCGAGAATGCCGCCATGGCGTTCACCAGCTGCGACACTTGGGAGGCTAGCAGCCGGCTGCCGTCATTGAATTCGAAGTCCAGTCGGTTGTCATGTCCACTATACCAGCCTTCGATTATCACGCTACGTGACACGACTAAGTCGTTGCCGCTCCGCTTGAAACTGGCTGTGCGCGTCCCCAGGTGCAAAATGTCGTTGGAATCGCTTTCACCCCAATTACGGATCCTAATTTCGCTATCGTAGTGCGTTACCAGATAAACATCGTCGCCGCTGCCACCTTCGAGCCTGTCGTTCCCAGTGCCGCTGAAGAGCCAATCGTCGCCAGCGCCGCCCCTGAGCCAATCGTCGCCAGCGCCGCCGTAGAGCCTGTTGTCGCTGTCACCCCCTGTCAGCGTGTCATCATGGGACGATCCCAAGATGTTCTCGATATTCTCCAGCGTGTCGCCTTCGGCGTCTCCGCCGGAAGTCGTTTTCCTCTCCAGATTGACCGTCACGCCCGCACTGGAGCCCCAATAGGAAGCCGTGTCGATACCTTCGCCGCCCTTAAGCGTGTCGCCTCCAGTGCCGCCCCTGAGCCAATCGTCGCCAGCGCCGCCCTTGAGTGTGTCGCCTCCAGCGCCGCCCGCAAGCACATCGTTGCCCGCACCACCTTCGAGCGTGTTGGCGCGGGCATTTCCAGTCAGCGTGTCGTCATGGGCGGATCCGGTAACGTTCTCGATATTCTCCAGCGTGTCGCCTTCGGCGTCTCCGCCGGAAGCCGTTTTCCTCTCCAGATTGACCGTCACGCCCGCGCTGGAGCCGGCATAGGAGGCGGTATCGCTGCCAGCACCGCCATTGAGCGTGTCGCTACCAGCGCCACCTTGGAGTGTATTGGCTCCTGTGTCACCTGTCAGCGTGTCGTCTTGGTCAGAGCCGATAAGGTTCTCGATATTCACCAGTATGTCGCCTTGGGCATCGCCGCCGGAAGCGGTTTCCAGTTCGAGATCGACCGTGACGCCCGCGCTGGAGCCAGCATAAGAGGCGGTATCGATACCTGCACCGCCCTTAAGTGTATCGCCATCAGCGCCACCTTCGAGTGTATTGGCTCCAGAGTCACCGGTCAGTGTGTCGTTATGGTCAGAGCCGATGAGGTTCTGGATATTATCCAGTATGTCGCCTTGGGCATCGCCGCCGGAAGCGGTTTTCGCCTCAAGATTAATTGTGACGCCCACGCTAGAGCCGGCATAGGAGGCGGTATCGATGCCCGCACCGCCCTTAAGAGTATCGCCGCCAGCCCCGCCTTTCAACACATCGTCTCCGACACCGCCCTTGAGCGTGTCGCCGCCTGCGCCGCCTGCCAACAGATCGTTTCCCGCACCACCATCCAGATTGTCGGGCCCTGCGCCGCCTGCCAACAGATCGTTTCCCGCACTACCGTCGAGATCGTCTGCGCCCGCGTGGCCGACGAGTTTGTTGTCTCTGTTATCCCCGATCAGAGTATCGCCATGGCGGGAGCCGATGAGGTTCTCGACATTCGTGAGTTTGTCGCCTGCCGCATCGCTTGCCGAACCGGTTTTAGTCGCCAGGTTCACTACCACGCCCGACCCAGAGCTGGCATAGGAAGCTGTGTCAATGCCTGCACCACCGTCGAGATCGTCCGCCCCCGCGCCGCCTGTTAGCACATCGTCGCCTGTGCTGCCTTTAAGTATGTTGTCCCCGGCGTTGCCCGTCAGCACATCGGCATGACTCGAGCCGACAACATTTTCGATGCTGGAAAGCTGGTCAGCCTCGGCGTCGCCACCCGAAACCGTCCCTGCCCCGAGGTTGACCCTTACGCTCTCTGCAGAGCCGGAATAGGACGCGGTATCGCTTCCAAGACCGCCCTCCAATGCGTCCGCGCCCACACCGCCTTCGAGCACGTCATCGCCGCCGCCGCCCTGAAGCGTGTCGTTTCCTGCGCCGCCCTGAAGGATGTTGTTCCCGGCGTTGCCCGTCAGCACATCGGCATGACTAGAGCCGACAACATTTTCGATGTCGGAAAGCTGGTCAGCCTCGGCGTCACCACCCGAAACCGTTCCTGCCCCGAGGTCGACCTTCACGCCCTCCGCAGAGCCGGTATAGGAGGCGGTATCGTTTCCTAGACCGCCCTCCAGTGCGTCGGCGCCATCATCGCCTTCGAGCACATCATCGCCGTCGCCGCCCTGGAGAGTGTCGTTTCCTGCGCCACCTTCGAGCACGTCATCGCCGTCGCCGCCCTGGAGCGTATCGTTTCCTGCGCCGCCTCGAAGTATGTTGTTCCCAGCGTTGCCCGTCAGCTCATCGGTATGACTCGAGCCGACAACATTTTCGATGCTGGAAAGCTGGTCAGACTCCGCGTCGCCACCCGAAACCGTTCCCGCCCTGAGATCGACCTTCACGCCCTCCGCAGAGCCGGAATAGGACGTGGTATCGCTTCCAAGGCCGCCCTTCAGAACGTCGGCGCCCGCACCGCCTTCGAGCACGTCATCGCCGTCGCCGCCTTCGAGCACATCATTGCCGTCGCCGCCATAAAACCTGTTGGCACCACCATCGCCCTTCAGAATGTCGGCATAGGTCGAGCCGATGGCGTTCTCGATGCTGTACACCTTCGCCGAGATCCTGTGCCCCTGCACCGTCCACGCTGAGCCCGTCGCTAGGTCTACAGTGACGGATCCGTGACGGGCGAAGGAAGCCGTATCGCTGCCCTCGCCTCCATAAAGGTAGTCGCGTCCACCGCGGCCTTCGAGCACATCGTTGCCCGCGCCACCATAGAGGTTATTTCTCTGCGCATTGCCGATTAGCGTGTCGTCATGGTCGGAGCCGATAAGGTTCTCGATATTCTCCAGCGTGTCGCCTTCGGCATAGCCGTCCGAAGCTGTTTCCGCTGTCAGATCAATCGCAACGCCCGCTTCGGAGTTGGTATAGGAGGCGGTGTCGAGGCCTGCCCCGCCATCCAGATGGTCTCCTCCTAAACCACCTTGGAGCACATCATTGCCGCCACCACCTTGGAGTGCGTCGTTTCCTGCGCCGCCGACAAGCCTGTTGGCCAAATGGTTTCCGGTTAGCGTATCGGTATGGCTGGAGCCGGTGACATTCTCGATGTTTGAAAGCAGGTCGCCCTCGGCGTCCCCACCGGAAGTCGCCCATGTCTCGAGATTTATCGTCACGCCTGCAGAGGAGCCCATATAAGAGGCGGTGTCTACACCATCCTGGCCGTCAAGATCGTCCGCCCCCGCATCGCCCTGAAGCGTGTCGTTTCCTGCGCCACCGTAGAGCCGGTTGTCGCCACCATCGCCGGTCAGCCTGTCGTCGTGGGCCGAGCCGGTGACATTCTCGATATTTGAAAGCTGGTCGCCCTCGGCGTCCCCACCAGAAGCCGCCCTTGTCCCGAGATTTATCGTCACGCCTTCAGAGGAACCGGTATAAGAGGCGGCGTCTATACCGGTCTCACCGTCAAGAACATCTGCTCCCGCACCGCCTTCTAGCGTGTCGTTTCCTGCGCCACCGTAGAGCCAGTTGTCGTTGCCATCGCCGATTAGCATATCGGCATGGCTGGAGCCGATGACAGTCTCGATATTCTTCAGCACGTCGGACGCATCGCCGTACCAACCCCAACCTGTTCCGGTCAAAAGGTTCACGAATACGCCCCATTCGGAACTGGCATAGAAGGCCGTATCGACGCCTTTGCCGCCATTCAGATAGTCAGCGCCAGCACCGCCTTCAAGCACATCGTCGCCCGGACCACCATAGAGATCGTTCCCATGCTCGTCGCCGATCAACGTGTCGTTATGGTCGGAGCCGATAACACTGACGATATCTTCTAACCTGTCATATTCTGCATCGCCGCCAGAAACCGTATTCTCGGAGAGATCGATAATGACGCGCATAGCAGAGCTGGCATAGGAGGCAGTGTTGCGGCCGGCCCCGCCAACCAAATGATCCGCCCCTGCGCCACCTTGAAGCACGTCATCGCCGTCGCCGCCCTGGAGTGTGTCGTTTCCGGCGCCGCCGACAAGCCTGTTGGCCCTATGGTTCCCAGTTAGCATATCGGCATGGCTCGAGCCGATGACATTTTCGATGCCCCAAAGCGTGTCGCCCTCCGCGTGACCGCGGGATGCCTCGTGCGTCGTGAGATTTACGTCCACGCCTGCAGAGGAGCTAGCATAGGACGCTGTGTCATCGCCGTAGCCGCCATCCAGATAGTCTGCGTCTGCACCGCCTTCGAGCACATCGTTCCCGTCGCCGCCAACGAGCCTGTTTTCGCTGCTATCCCCGGTCAGCGTGTCGTCATGGTCGGAGCCTGTGATGTTCTCAATGTTCGATAAAGTGTCGCCTTCGGCGTCGCCGCCGGAGGCTGTTTTCGCCTCGAGATCGACCGTAATTCCCTCGGTAGAGCCCGCATAGGACGCCGTGTCGATGCCATCACTGCCTTCTAGATCGTCCGCGCCCCCGTCGCCAGCAAGCGCATCGTCACCCGCGCCACCCACCAGCACATCATTGCCGACACCTCCCTTGAGGATATCGTCACCTGCATCACCCACCAGCACATCGTCGCCGTCGCTGCCTTTGAGCACATCGTTGCCCGCGCCGCCGACGAGCCGGTTGTCGTTGCCATCCCCGGTCAGCGTGTCGTCATGGTCGGAGCCGGAGATGTTCTCAATATTCGAAAAAGTGTCGCCTACAGCGTCGCCGCCGGAGGCCGTGTTCACCTCAAGATCGACCGTCACGCCCGCGCTGGAGCCGGCATAGGAGGCGGTGTCAATACCCGCGCCGCCCTTGAACGTATCACCACCATCGCCGCCCGTAAGCACATCGTCGCCCGCACCACCATCAAGCGTGTCGTCACCGGCGCCGCCCGCAAGCACATCATTGCCGGTGCCACCTTCGATTGTGTTGGCTTCTGGGCCTCCAGTCAGCGTGTCGTCATGGTCGGAGCCGATAAGGTTCTCAATGTCGTCGAGCGTGTCGCCTTCGGCGTCGCCGCCGGAAGCGGTATTCAGTTCGAGATTGACTGTGACGTCCGCGTTGGAGCCGGCATAGGAGGCGGTATCGATGCCATGACCGCCCTTGAGCGTGTCGCCGCCAGCGCCGCCCTTGAGCGTGTTGGCCATTGAGTCTCCGGTCAGCGTGTCGTCATGCTCGGAACCGGTGATGTTCTGGATATTCGTGAGCGTATCGCCTTCAGCGTGTCCGCCTGAAACCTCGCCTGTCGCGAGATTTATGTCGACGCGGGAGTCTGATCCAGCGTAGGAGACCGTGTCTTTTCCAGCGTCACCATACAGATTGTCCTCGCCCTCACCGCCTTCGAGCACGTCATCGCCGGCGCCACCCCAGAGTATGTCGTCTCCGGCGCCGCCGACGAGCCGATTGTCGTTGTCATCCCCGGTCAACGTGTCATTATGGTCGGAACCGGCGATGTTCTCGATTTCGTAGAGCCTATCGCCTCTCGCATCGCCAGCGGAACCCGACCACATCGACAAATCAACCGTGACAGCCGTGGCCGCTCCGGCGTAAGAAGTCGTATCGCGACCCTCGCCTCCGATAAGGATGTCGCCATCCGCACCTCCCTTGAGCACATCGTCGCCCGCGCCGCCCTTGAGCGTGTTGGCGCTGTCATCCCCGGTCAGAATGTCGTCATGATCGGAGCCCATGAGGTTCTCGAAGCCGGAGAGCATGTCACCGTCAGCGTCGCCGCCGGAAGCGGTTTTCGCCCCGAGATTGACCGTAACGCCCACGCTGGAGCCGGCATAAGAGGCGGTATCGATGCCATCACCGCCTTTGAGAGTGTCGCCGCCTCCGCCACCCTTGAGCGTGTTGGCGCTGTCATCCCCGGTCAAAGTGTCGCCATGATCGGAGCCGGTGATGTTCTCAAAATTTGACAGCGTGTCGCCCTCAGCGTCGCCGCCGGAGGCCATTGTCGCCTCGAGATCGACCGTGACACCTGATTCGGAGCCGACGTAAGAAACGGTGTCCACACCGGCTCCGCCGTCCAATACATCAGCCTCCCAACCGCCCCGGAGCAAGTCGTTTCCCGCGCCGCCCCTGAGCGTGTTGGCGCTGTCATCCCCGGTCAACATGTCGTCATGGTCGGAGCCGATCGCACCCTCAATGTTGTAAAGCGTGGCTCCGGTCGCCGCACCCGTCACGAGATTCACGGTGATGCCTGATGCGGCCCGGGCGAAGGAGGCAGTATCGCTGCCATCGTCTCCGTAAAGGTGGTTGGTACTCCCTTCGCCGCCTTCGAGCACATCGTTACCCGCTCCGCCCACGAGCCTGTTGTCGTTTTCATCCCCGGTCAGCGTGTCGTCATGATCGGAGCCGGTGAGGTTCTCAATGTCGTCGAGCGTGTCGCCCTCGGCATCGCCTCCGGAAGCGGTTTTCGCCCCGAGATCGACCCTTACGCCCTCGGTAGAGCCGGCATAGGAGGCTGTGTCGATGCCTGCGCCGCCATGCAGATTGTCCGGGTCGGCACCACCTTCCAGAAGATCGTTGCCCGCACCGCCCTTGAGCGTGTCGTTTCCGGCGGCGCCCACGAGGCTGTTGTCGCTGTCATCCCCGGTCAGAATGTCGTCATGATCGGAGCCGACCAGATTCTCTATGCCGGAAAGCGTATCGCCCCCAGCATCGCTGCCAGAAGCCGTCCGGTTCAAAAGATCGACCTCGACTCCGGCTTCGGAGCCGGCATAGGAGGCTGTGTCGATGCCTGCACCGCCATGCAGATTGTCCGCGTCCGCCCCGCCATCCAGAAGATCGTTGCCCGCACCGCCCTGGAGTGTGTCGTTTCCTGTGCCGCCAACGAGCCTGTTGTCGTTTTCATCCCCGGTCAGCGTGTCGTCATGATCGGAACCGGTGATGTTCTCGATATTTGACAGCGTGTCGCCTTCGGCGTCTCCTCCGGAAGCGGTATTCGCTCCGAGATCGACCGTTACGCCCTCCGCAGAGCCGGCATAGGAGGCAATGTCATTGCCGTCCCCACCATCCAGATTGTCCGCGTCCGCACCACCTTCGAGCACATCGTCGCCATCGCCGCCCTTGAGCACATCGTCGCCCGCGCCGCCGGCGAGCCGATTGTTCTTGTCATCCCCGGTCAGCGTGTCGTCATGGTCGGAGCCGGTGATGTTCTCGATATTTGACAGCGTGTCGCCTTCGGCGTCTCCTCCGGAAGCGGTATTCGCTCCGAGATCGACCGTTACGCCCTCCGCAGAGCTGGCATAGGAGGCAATGTCATTGCCGTCCCCACCATCCAGATTGTCCGCGTCCGCACCACCTTCGAGCACATCGTCGCCATCGCCGCCCTTGAGCACATCGTCGCCCGCGCCGCCGGCGAGCCGATTGTTCTTGTCATCCCCGGTCAGCGTGTCGTCATGGTCGGAGCCGGTGATGTTCTCGATATTTGACAGCGTGTCGCCTTCAGCGTCTCCTCCGGAAGCGGTATTCGCTCCGAGATCGACCGTTACGCCCTCCGCAGAGCCGGCATAGGAGGCAATGTCATTGCCGTCCCCACCATCCAGATTGTCCGCGTCCGCACCACCTTCGAGCACATCGTCGCCATCGCCGCCCTTGAGCACATCGTCGCCCGCGCCGCCGGCGAGCCGATTGTTCTTGTC
This sequence comes from Alphaproteobacteria bacterium, assembly GCA_965221485.1. Taxonomy (GTDB): domain Bacteria; phylum Pseudomonadota; class Alphaproteobacteria; order MPNO01; family UBA830; genus JAJEBT01. The sequence continues at coordinate 138,880 of OZ244893.1, forward strand.
ATCCCCGGTCAGCGTGTCGTCATGGTCGGAGCCGGTGATGTTCTCGATATTTGACAGCGTGTCGCCTTCGGCGTCTCCTCCGGAAGCGGTATTCGCTCCGAGATCGACCGTTACGCCCTCCGCAGAGCTGGCATAGGAGGCAATGTCATTGCCGTCCCCACCATCCAGATTGTCCGCGTCCGCACCACCTTCGAGCACATCGTCGCCATCGCCGCCCTTGAGCACATCGTCGCCCGCGCCGCCGGCGAGCCGATTGTTCTTGTCATCCCCGGTCAGCGTGTCGTCATGGTCGGAGCCGGTGATGTTCTCGATATTTGACAGCGTGTCGCCTTCAGCGTCTCCTCCGGAAGCGGTATTCGCTCCGAGATCGACCGTTACGCCCTCCGCAGAGCCGGCATAGGAGGCAATGTCATTGCCGTCCCCACCATCCAGATTGTCCGCGTCCGCACCACCTTCGAGCACATCGTCGCCATCGCCGCCCTTGAGCGTGTCGTTTCCGGTGCCGCCAATGAGCCTGTTGTCGTTTTCATCCCCGGTCAGCGTGTCGTCATGATCGGAGCCGGTGAGGTTCTCAATGTCGTCGAGCGTGTCGCCCTCGGCATCGCCTCCGGAAGCGGTTTTCGCCCCGAGATCGACCCTTACGCCCTCGGTAGAGCCGGCATAGGAGGCTGTGTCGATGCCTGCGCCGCCATGCAGATTGTCCGGGTCGGCACCACCTTCCAGAAGATCGTTGCCCGCACCGCCCTTGAGCGTGTCGTTTCCGGCGGCGCCCACGAGGCTGTTGTCGCTGTCATCCCCGGTCAGAATGTCGTCATGATCGGAGCCGACCAGATTCTCTATGCCGGAAAGCGTATCGCCCCCAGCATCGCTGCCAGAAGCCGTCCGGTTCAAAAGATCGACCTCGACTCCGGCTTCGGAGCCGGCATAGGAGGCTGTGTCGATGCCTGCACCGCCATGCAGATTGTCCGCGTCCGCCCCGCCATCCAGAAGATCGTTGCCCGCACCGCCCTGGAGTGTGTCGTTTCCTGTGCCGCCAACGAGCCTGTTGTCGTTTTCATCCCCGGTCAGCGTGTCGTCATGATCGGAACCGGTGATGTTCTCGATATTTGACAGCGTGTCGCCTTCAGCGTCTCCTCCGGAAGCGGTATTCGCTCCGAGATCGACCATGACGCCCTCCGCAGAGCCGGCATAGGAGGCAATGTCATTGCCGTCCCCACCATCCAGATTGTCCGCGTCCGCACCACCTTCGAGCACATCGTCGCCATCGCCGCCGTTGAGCGTGTCGTTTCCGGTGCCGCCAATGAGCCTGTTGTCATTTTCATCCCCGGTCAGCGTGTCGTCATGGTCGGAGCCGGTGATGTTCTCGATATTTGACAGCGTGTCGCCTTCAGCGTCTCCTCCGGAAGCGGTATTCGCTCCGAGATCGACCATGACGCCCTCCGCAGAGCCGGCATAGGAGGCAATGTCATTGCCGTCCCCACCATCCAGATTGTCCGCGTCCGCACCACCTTCGAGCACATCGTCGCCATCGCCGCCCTTGAGCACATCGTCGCCCGCGCCGCCGGCGAGCCGATTGTTCTTGTCATCCCCGGTCAGCGTGTCGTCATGGTCGGAGCCGGTGATGTTCTCGATATTTGACAGCGTGTCGCCTTCGGCGTCTCCTTCGGAAGCGGTATTCGCTCCGAGATCGACCGTTACGCCCTCCGCAGAGCCGGCATAGGAGGCAATGTCATTGCCGTCCCCACCATCCAGATTGTCCGCGTCCGCACCACCTTCGAGCACATCGTCGCCATCGCCGCCCTTGAGCACATCGTCGCCCGCGCCGCCGGCGAGCCGATTGTTCTTGTCATCCCCGGTCAGCGTGTCGTCATGGTCGGAGCCGGTGATGTTCTCGATATTTGACAGCGTGTCGCCTTCGGCGTCTCCTTCGGAAGCGGTATTCGCTCCGAGATCGACCGTTACGCCCTCCGCAGAGCCGGCATAGGAGGCAATGTCATTGCCGTCCCCACCATCCAGATTGTCCGCGTCCGCACCACCTTCGAGCACATCGTCGCCATCGCCGCCCTTGAGCACATCGTCGCCCGCGCCGCCGGCGAGCCGATTGTTCTTGTCATCCCCGGTCAGCGTGTCGTCATGGTCGGAGCCGGTGATGTTCTCGATATTTGACAGCGTGTCGCCTTCGGCGTCTCCTTCGGAAGCGGTATTCGCTCCGAGATCGACCGTTACGCCCTCCGCAGAGCCGGCATAGGAGGCAATGTCATTGCCGTCCCCACCATCCAGATTGTCCGCGTCCGCACCACCTTTGAGCACATCGTCGCCATCGCCGCCCTTGAGCACATCGTCGCCCGCGGCGCCGGCGAGCCGATTGTTCTTGTCATCACCGGTCAGCGTGTCGTCATGGTCGGAACCGGTGATGTTCTCGATATTTGACAGCGTGTCGCCTTCGGCGTCTCCTCCGGAAGCGGTATTCGCTCCGAGATCGACCGTTACGCCCTCCGCAGAGCTGGCATAGGAGGCAATGTCATTGCCGTCCCCACCATCCAGATTGTCCGCGTCCGCACCACCTTCGAGCACATCGTCGCCATCGCCGCCCTTGAGCACATCGTCGCCCGCGCCGCCGGCGAGCCGATTGTTCTTGTCATCCCCGGTCAGCGTGTCGTCATGGTCGGAGCCGGTGATGTTCTCGATATTTGACAGCGTGTCGCCTTCGGCGTCTCCTCCGGAAGCGGTATTCGCTCCGAGATCGACCGTTACGCCCTCCGCAGAGCTGGCATAGGAGGCAATGTCATTGCCGTCCCCACCATCCAGATTGTCCGCGTCCGCACCACCTTCGAGCACATCGTCGCCATCGCCGCCCTTGAGCACATCGTCGCCCGCGCCGCCGGCGAGCCGATTGTTCTTGTCATCCCCGGTCAGCGTGTCGTCATGGTCGGAGCCGGTGATGTTCTCGATATTTGACAGCGTGTCGCCTTCAGCGTCTCCTCCGGAAGCGGTATTCGCTCCGAGATCGACCGTTACGCCCTCCGCAGAGCCGGCATAGGAGGCAATGTCATTGCCGTCCCCACCATCCAGATTGTCCGCGTCCGCACCACCTTCGAGCACATCGTCGCCATCGCCGCCCTTGAGCGTGTCGTTTCCGGTGCCGCCAATGAGCCTGTTGTCGTTTTCATCCCCGGTCAGCGTGTCGCCTTGATCGGAACCGGTGATGTTCTCGATATTTGACAGCGTGTCGCCTTCGGCGTCTCCTTCGGAAGCGGTATTCGCTCCGAGATCGACCGTTACGCCCTCCGCAGAGCCGGCATAGGAGGCAATATCATTGCCGTCCCCACCACGAAGACGGTCACCCCCTGGCCCACCTTCCAGCCGGTTATCCGCGTCATTCCCGATCAGCGTGTCGTCATGGTCGGAGCCGATGATATTCTCGAAATTTGACAGCGTGTCACCACCGGCACCGCCCGAAACCCTGCCCGTCGACAGGCTCACCCGGACGGCCGCTATCGATCCGGCATAGGACACTGTGTCGATGCCGTCGCCGCCGTCAAGATCGTTGGCGCCGGCATCTCCGGTGATCATGTCGTCATGGTCCGAGCCGATGATGTTCTCGATATTTGACAGCGTGTCGCCCTGTGCATCGCCGCCCCAAGCCGTCCGCTCCGCGATATCGATCGTCACTCCCTCCGCAGAGCCGGTATAGGAGGCAGTATCGCTGCCGCCCCCACCATCCAGATCGTCGGCGCCTGCGCCGCCTTCGAGTGTGTTGTCGCTATCATCCCCGGTCAGCGTGTCGTCATGATCGGAGCCGGTGATGTTCTCGATATTTGACAGCGTGTCGCCTTCGGCGTCGCCTCCGGAAGCGGTATTCGCCATCAGATCGACCGTCACTCCCTCCGCAGAGCCGGTATAGGAAGCGGTGTCGTTTCCGGCGTTGCCATCCAGATCGTCTGCACCTGCACCGCCCTCGAGCACGTCATCTCCATCACCGCCGCGGAGCATATCGTTCCCGTCGCCGCCTTTGAGCACGTCATCGCCACCACCGCCGCGGAGCGTATCGTTCCCGTCGCCGCCGACGAGCTGATTGTCGTTGTCATCACCAGTCAGCGTGTCGTCTTGGGCCGAGCCGACAACAATTTGGATGTTCGCCAGTTTGTCGCCTTGCGCATCGCCGGCCGATCCGGTCCCCGCTTTCAGGTTGACCGTCACTCCCTCCGCAGAGCCGGTATAGGAGGCGGTGTCGTTTCCGGCGTTGCCATCCAGATCGTCTGCACCTGCACCGCCCTCGAGCACGTCATCTCCATCACCGCCGCGGAGCATATCGTTCCCGTCGCCGCCTTTGAGCACGTCATCGCCACCACCGCCGCGGAGCGTATCGTTCCCGTCGCCGCCGACGAGCTGATTGTCGTTGTCATCACCAGTCAGCGTGTCGTCCTGGGCCGAGCCGATGACAATTTCGATGTTCGATAGGCTGTCGCCTAGCGCATCGCCGGCCGATCCGGTCCCTGCTTTCAGATTGACCGTCACGGCCACCTCGGAACTGGCATATGAGGTAGTGTCGATACCCTCGCCACCGTCGAGAGTATCCGCGCCAGCGCCGCCTTCCAGCGTGTTGGCAAGGGCGTCTCCGGTCAGGATGTCAGCATGGTCGGAGCCGATGACATTCTCGATATAAGAGAGTTTGTCGCCTTCAGCGTCGCCGCCGGAAGCGGTTTTCGCCTCCAGATCGACCGTGACGCTATCGGTAGAGCCGGCATAGGAGGCGGTGTCAATGCCGTCGCCACCGTCGAGAGTATCCGCGCCAGCACCGCCTTCCAGCGTGTTGGCAAGGGCGTCTCCGGTCAGGATGTCAGCATGGTCGGAGCCGATGACATTCTCGATATAAGAGAGTTCGTCTCCCTCGGCATCGCCGTTGGAACCTGTCCTGGTCGCAAGGTTCACCGTAACAGCCTCACCGGAGCTAGCATAGGATGCGGTGTCGGTGCCATCGCCGCCATCCAGTTTGTCTGCCCCCGCGCCGCCCTCCAGCCAATCGTCCCCGGCGCCCCCTTCCAGCCGGTTGGCGTTAATGTCTCCGCTCAGCGTGTCGTCATAGGCTGAACCGATGATATTCTCGATGTGCGAGAACGTATCGCCCGCCGCATCGCCACCAGAACCTGGTCCGGTCTCCAGGTTGACCCGAACGCCTGCTCCAGACTTGGCATAGGAGGCGGTGTCAATGCCGCCGCCACCGTCGAGAGTATCCGCGCCAGCGCCGCCTTCCAGCGTGTTGGCAAGGGCGTCTCCGGTCAGGATGTCAGCATGGTCGGAGCCGATGACAATTTCTATATCTGAGAGTTCGTCTCCCTCTGCATCGCCGTTGGAACCTGTCCTGGTCGCAAGGTTCACCGTAACAGCCTCACCGGAGCTAGCATAGGATGCGGTGTCGGTGCCATCGCCGCCATCCAGTTTGTCTGCCCCCGCGCCGCCCTCCAGCCAATCGTCACCAGCGTCGCCCCAGAGCTGATCGTTCCCAGCTCCGCCGCTCAGCGAGTCGTTGCCTGGGTCGCCGAAGAGCCAATCGTCATCGCCGCCGCCGTCCAGCACGTCATCTCCTGTGTCGCCCTCGAGTTCGTCGGCACCTGCACCACCGGACAGCGCGTTGGCCTCGGCGTTCCCGATCAGTATGTCGTCATGGTCGGAGCCGGTGATGTTCTCGATATTCTTCAGTATGTCGCCTTCGGCGTCGCCGCCGTATGTGGTTTCCGCCGCCAGATCGACCTCGACGCCCTCGTTAGAGCCGGCATAGGATGCGGTGTCGGTGTCCGCGCCGCCGTCCAGGTAGTCTTCCCCCACGCCGCCTTTGAGCGTGTCGTCGCCCGCACCGCCGACGAGCCTGTTTTCATTGTCATCCCCCGTCAGCGTGTCGTTATGGTCGGAGCCGATGAGGTTCTCGATTTTTTTGAGCTTGTCGCCTTCAGCGTCGCCGCCGGAAGCGGTTTTCGCCTCCAGATCGACCGTGACGCTATCGGTAGAGCCGGCATACGAGGCCGTGTCGATGTCCGCACCGCCGTCCAGATCGTCCGCTCCCGCGTTACCCGCAAGCACATCGTCGCCCGCGCCGCCCTTGAGCGTGTCGCCACCAGCGCCACCTTCGAGTGTGTTGGCATCGGCATCTCCGGTCAGCGTGTCTATATGGTCGGAGCCGATGAGGTTCTGGATATTTGACAGCGTGTCGCCTTGGGCATCGCCGCCGGAAGCGGTGTTCGCCTGCAGATCGACTACAACGCCTGCACCGGAGTCGGCATAGGAGGCGGTGTTGATGCCCGCGCCGCCATCCAAATCATCCGCTCCCGCGCCGCCTGCAAGCGTATCATCACCGACGCCGCCATTAAGCGTATCGTCACCCGCGCCGCCGACGAGGCTGTTGTCATTGCTATCCCCCGTCAGCGTGTCTATATGGTCGGAGCCGATGAGGTTCTCGATATTTGACAGCGTGTCGCCTTGGGCGTCGCCGCCGGAAGCGGTTTTCGCCTGCAGATCGACTACAACGCCTGCACCGGAGTCGGCATAGGATGCGGTGTCAATACCCGCGCCGCCGTCCAGATCGTCCGCTCCGACTCCGCCCGCAAGCACATCGTCACCCGCACCGCCCTTGAGCGTGTCGACGCCTGCGCCGCCGACGAGCGTATCGTCACCCGCGCCGCCGATAAGGCTGTTGTCATTGCTATCCCCCGTCAGCGTGTCGTCATGGTCGGATCCGATAAGGTTCTCGATATTCTCCAGCGTGTCGCCTTCGGCGTTGCCGCCAGAAGCGGTTTTCGCCTGCAGATCGACTACAACGCCTGCACCGGAGTCGGCATAGGATGCGGTGTCGATGCCCGCGCCGCCCTTGAGTGTGTCGTCGCCAGCGCCGCCAGTAAGCGTATCGTCACCCGCGCCGCCGACGAGCGTGTTGGCCTCGGCATCTCCGGTCAGCGTGTCGTCATGGTCGGATCCGATAAGGTTCTCGATATTCTCGAGCGTGTCGCCTTCGGCGTCGCCGCCGGAACCCGAACCTGCCTCAAGATCGACCGTGACGCCTGCACCGGAGCCGGCATAGGAGGCGGTATCGATGCCCGCGCCGCCCTTGAGCGTGTCGCCACCAGCGCCACCTTCGAGTGTATTGGCTCCTGCGTCACCGGTCAGCGTGTCGATATGGTCGGAGCCGATAACGTTCTCGATATTCTCGAGCGTGTCGCCTTCAGCGTCGCCTCCGGAAGCGGTTTCCAGCCCGAGATCGACCGTGACGCCTGCACCGGAGCCGGCATAGGAGGCGGTATCGATGCCCGCGCCGCCCTTGAGCGTGTCACCGCCCGCGCCGCCCTTGAGCGTGTTGGCCTCGGCATCTCCGGTCAGCGTGTCGTCATGGTCGGATCCGATAAGGTTCTGGATATTCTCCAGCGTGTCGCCTTCGGCGTCGCCACCGGAACCCGAACCTGCCTCGAGATCGACCGTGACACCTGCACCGGAGCCGGCATAGGAGGCGGTATCGATGCCCGCGCCGCCCTTGAGCGTGTCGTCGCCAGCGCCGCCAGTAAGCGTATCGTCACCTGCGCCGCCCTTGAGCGTGTTGGCCTCGGCATCTCCGGTCAGCGTGTCGTCATGGTCGGATCCGATAAGGTTCTCGATATTCTCGAGCGTGTCGCCTTCGGCGTCGCCGCCGGAACCCGAACCTGCCTCGAGATCGACCGTGACGCCTGCACCGGAGCCTGCATAGGAGGCGGTATCGATGCCCGCGCCGCCCTTGAGCGTGTCGCCACCAGCGCCACCTTCGAGTGTATTGGCTCCTGCGTCACCGGTCAGCGTGTCTATATGGTCGGAGCCGATGAGGTTCTCAATGTTCTCGAGCGTGTCCCCTTCAGCGTCGCCGCCGAAAGCGGTTTCCAGTTCTAGATCGACTGTGACGCCCGCGCTGGAGCCAGCATAGGAGGCGGTATCGATGCCCGCGCCGCCCTTGAGCGTGTCGCCACCAGCGCCACCTTCGAGTGTGTTGGCATCGGCATCTCCGGTCAGCGTGTCTATATGGTCGGAGCCGATGAGGTTCTGGATATTTGACAGCGTGTCGCCTTGGGCATCGCCGCCGGAAGCGGTGTTCGCCTGCAGATCGACTACAACGCCTGCACCGGAGTCGGCATAGGAGGCGGTGTTGATGCCCGCGCCGCCATCCAAATCATCCGCTCCCGCGCCGCCTGCAAGCGTATCATCACCGACGCCGCCATTAAGCGTATCGTCACCCGCGCCGCCGACGAGGCTGTTGTCATTGCTATCCCCCGTCAGCGTGTCTATATGGTCGGAGCCGATGAGGTTCTCGATATTTGACAGCGTGTCGCCTTGGGCGTCGCCGCCGGAAGCGGTTTTCGCCTGCAGATCGACTACAACGCCTGCACCGGAGTCGGCATAGGATGCGGTGTCAATACCCGCGCCGCCGTCCAGATCGTCCGCTCCGACTCCGCCCGCAAGCACATCGTCACCCGCACCGCCCTTGAGCGTGTCGACGCCTGCGCCGCCGACGAGCGTATCGTCACCCGCGCCGCCTTCAAGCTTATCGTCACCCGCGCCGCCCAGCAGCACATCGTTGCCAGAGCCACCGTCCAGATCGTCCGCACCTGCGGCACCGATCAGAGTGTCATCCCCGGCGCCGCCTGAAAGCGTGTCGTCGCCCGCGGTTCCTATCAGCAGATCTTTGCCTGGCGTTCCCGTCGATGTTGAAATAAGTCAATCCTCCCTATCGATCTCTTTTGAAAGTCTATGCGCTCTCCGCATAGACCTTCAAGATGCCATTACCAACGGGCCGCGTGTTCCAAACTTTCCCACCCGCGTCACATGGCGACTGGCAGTTCGATCCTGCCAATATACGACCGTATCATTATGCCCGACCTGACGGAAACGGGTGTCCTAATATATTACCTTTGAGACTCTAAAGGTATCGTAGGCTGTCACCTTGGCGAGATACTCGGCTGGGTTTTATCCGCCAAGAGCCTGGTTGGGTCTGAAGGTGTTGAATTCGTCTGCATAGGCGTTGATACATTGGTTGAATGTGTCTAGGTCGCCGGGATGGTCCCTGACGGCGTGAAACTTGTGGCACCAAGATCCGTTGCTGCGTCCGGCCTGGTTGTGGAATTCAGGGGATCAAGGATGCCATTCAACTCAATTGCGGTCAGCCGGTTCAGGCTTCAAGTCTCAATTGAGGCTGACATCACAACGTGACGGTTGTCTCTCTGAAAAATTTCACAAATGTTTTTGAATTTCAAAGAGTTTGACAATGCTTGTACCAATTTCCGAACTATACGAACTCCGAACAGCGCGACAAACCTTCCGTCGATGACAGGAACGCGATACTTATGTGTATCAGCGGATTCCGTGCCCTCAGGGGCATCAGGAGCAGACAACTTTTAGATGTCTTCGGCGTGTCCCGCGCGACCGTAGATCGCGCCCGGAAACGCTATATTGAGGACCGCGAAACGTCCTTTTTGGCGTCGAGCAGGGATCGGGGAATGTCCCCCCTGACTCCGGACCGTGCCGACCGGGCTAATCAATGTTTCTGCGAGGAATTGAGGGGACGCGCGCTGGCCACCAGGCGCGGTGTCTCCCCGGCCTCGGTCTGCAACTGGACCAGCAAGAGTTTGATTGGCCCCTGGAAGGATGTTGTCAAGGTCAGCGATCGGACGGCTCGCGACCAGTGCCTTCGCCCGCCCATAGCGGAACGGTACTGGAGTCGATGAATTCAAGAATTCATCGGGAGAGATCGAAAGATTTAAGACACAAGCAGACCGGTCCAGTTGCGCGGCATTTCAAACGCATCCGATCCTTTTGGGATGCTTGTCAGCTGAGGGATTTTGGCCAGCGGGGATGTTCAGATGCAAGGCGATCCTCCGCTGGCGGAGCTCACTACATTATCTGTCATCACGGTGGACAAACGTGCGCTCCTGCTGCCGTGCGGCTGTCCGAGCCAGCCCGGCACCTGTCGGGCAGGATGGATGAGTTGATTGGCGGTCGTTCTGCCGTGTAGCCTTGGAGCGCCCCGGCGAGCCTTCGTCCGGGGCAAGGCCGTGGTACCGAAAGCTCGGCCGGGCCTTTATCATTCATCCCTGCGCTGGCAAGGACATGTTGTATGGACGAAACCGTCGGGTCGGATACGGGGATCCAGTGCCTTGCCCTGATGCTGCGGTTTCACGGGATGGTTTCGGATCCGGCACGCCTTGCTCACGAACATGCACCGACGGGCGCGATCGACCTTCGCGGTATCGCGCGGGCGGCAAGGCGCATCGGTCTCAAGTCGCGGATTGGCAGCCTGAAGCTGCGCCGGCTTCCCAGGGCGCCGCTGCCGGTGATCGCGGAAGCCCGGGACGGGGGCTTCTTCATTGTCGGGCGTGCGGACGACGACAAGGTCCTGATCCAGCTGCCGGGGCAACGACCGGAGACCATCGGGCACGAGGAGCTGTCCCGGATGTGGACCGGCCGGGTTGTGATGCTGGCCCGTCAGGCTTCGCTTGCGGGGGACGGGCGCCGGTTCGATATCACCTGGTTCATCCCGGCCGTGGTCAAGTACCGCCGCATGTTCGCCGAGGTCCTGCTGGCGTCCCTGTTCCTGCAGCTGTTCGGGCTGATCACGCCCCTGTTCTTCCAGGTGATCATCGACAAGGTTCTGGTCCATCGCGGGCTCACGACCCTCGACGTTCTGGTAATCGGCCTGGTGGCCCTGACCGTCTTCGAGGTCGTTCTGGGCGGCCTGCGGACCTATATCTTTTCTCACACCGCAAGCCGCATTGATGTCGAACTGGGCGCCCGGCTGTTCCGCCACCTGATGGCTTTGCCGATCGCGTTTTTCGAGGCACGCGCGGTGGGACAGACGGTCGCGCGGGTTCGGGAACTGGAGAACATCCGCAACTTTCTCACCGGATCGGCGCTGACAGTTGTCCTCGATCTCATGTTTACGTTTGTGTTCTTCGCGGTCATGTTCCACATCTCGCCGCTGCTGACCTGGGTGGTGCTGGGCTCGCTGCCGTTCCACGCGGCGCTGTCCGCGGGGATTACGCCCGGGCTCAGGCGCCGCATCGAGGAGCGGTTTCAGCGCGGAGCCGCCAACCAGGCGTTTCTCGTCGAAGCGATCTCCGGGGCGGAGACGCTGAAGGCGATGGCGGTCGAGCCCGAGATGCGCCAGCGCTGGGAGGAACAGCTGGCGGCCTACGTGCGGGCGTCGTTCCGCACGGTGATGCTGGGCACATTCGGCAGCCAGTCGGTGATGTTGATCGGAAAGGTGGTCACGGCGCTCATCCTGTGGCTGGGAGCGCAGGCCGTGATTGAGGGTGACATGACGGTTGGCATGCTGGTCGCGTTCAACATGCTGGCCGCACAGGTCTCGCAACCGATCCTGCGGCTGGCCCAGCTGTGGCAGGACTTCCAGCAATTCCGGATCTCTCTCACCAAGCTGGGAGATGTGCTCAACACACCGCCGGAGTCGACCCGCGGTGCGAATGCGCCCTCACTGCCAGCGATTGAGGGCGAGATCCGGATCGAGAACGCCACCTTCCGCTATCGCACCGATGGCCCGGAGGTGCTGCGTGATCTCTCGATGAAGATTGCGCCCGGGGAAATCGTGGGCATCGTCGGGCGGTCCGGTTCCGGCAAGTCGACGATCGTCAAGCTGATCCAGCGCCTCCATGTTCCGGAACACGGCCGGGTTCTGGTTGACGGGGTGGATCTGGCCCTTGCCGATCCGGCATGGCTACGCCGCCAGCTCGGCGTGGTGCTGCAGGAGAACGTGTTGTTCAGCCGCTCGGTCCGCGACAACATTGCGCTTGCCGATCCCGGACTTTCGATGGAACGCATCGAGACCGCAGCCCGCCTCGCCGGGGCGCATGACTTCATCCTGGAACTTCCGGAGGGCTACGACACGGTGCTGGCAGAGCGGGGTTCCTCCCTGTCGGGCGGTCAACGCCAGCGCATTGCGATCGCCCGTGCCCTGGTCACCAACCCCCGTATCCTGATACTGGACGAGGCGACCAGCGCGCTTGATTATGAATCCGAGAGCGTGATCCAGGACAACATGCGGGCGATCTGCCGGGACCGGACCGTGCTGATTGTCGCCCACCGGCTGACCGCGGTCCGCCTTGCAGAACGGATTCTGGTCGTCGACCGGGGACGAATTGTCGAAGAGGGAGGGCATGAGGCATTGATTGCAGGAGACGGGATCTACGCGGCGCTGTACCGCCATCAGGCGAGTGAGAGCCGTTGATCGAGGGTTTGCGCCGTGCATGGAGCATTGCCAGGGCGGCCTGGATCCAGGACCGTCTGCGTCCGAAGATGGCCCGCCAGCGCGATGAGATCGATTTCCTGCCGGCAGCGGTCGAAATACAGGAGCGGCCGGCCTCACCGGCGGGGCGTGTTCTGGCGCTCCTGATCTCGGCACTGATGCTGGCAGCGCTGGCGTGGGGCTGGTTTGGCAAGATCGACACAGTCGCCGTCGCACCGGGGCGCATCATCCCCGGCGAGAAGGTGAAGGTCATCCAGCCGCTGGAGATGGGCGTGGTGCGGGCAATTCACGTGCGCGACGGGCAAGCGGTGCGAAGGGACGAGGTACTGATCGAGATCGATCCTGCAGAAGAGGCTGCCGATCGCACGCGTCTGGAACAGGATCTGATGGCCTTGCGTCTTGATGTGGCATGGCTTTCGGCAATGTCGAAACAGCCTTCGGATCCGCTGTCGGTGTTCGTCCCGCCAGCGGAGGTCGAAGAGGCAGCGCTTTCTGTGGCGCGCGATCTGATGAGCGCCGAGGCGGCGGAATACCGGGAGGTCCTGGCGGGTATTGATGCCGAGAAACGCCAGCGGCAGGCAGAGCGTGAAACGATTTCTGTGCGGATCGCAGGGCTTCGCCAGACGGTTCCGCTCATCCGCCAGAGGGTTGATGCGTACCGCCGTCTGGTGAGCAAGGAGTATGCGAGCCGTCTCAAGTTCACCGAGATGGAGGAAGAACTGATCTCGCGGGAGCACGCGCTTGCTGTCGAACAGCGCAAGATCGCAGAACTGCGGGAGGCGATTGCGGTTCTGGAGCGCCGCCGCGCCCGGCATATCGCTTCGGTCGCGGGCCGCGTCAGGCGCGACCTGTCACAGGCGATGCGCATGGCGGCGAGGCTGGAACAGGAATTCGCAAAAGCGGGTGAGCGGCTGCGGGCGCGCAACCTGCGCTCTCCGGTTGACGGCATTGTGCAGCAACTCGCCGTGCACACGCTGGGCGGTGTGGTCAGCCCGGCCCAGCGGCTTATGGCGGTGGTGCCGGCGGATACCGCGCTGGAGGTGGAGGCGATGCTGCTCAACAGGGATGTCGGTTTCGTGCAGACGGGCCAGTCGGCGGAGATCAAGGTCGAGAGCTTTCCGTTTACCCGGTACGGGCTGATCGACGGCGAGGTGATGCAGGTGTCTGCGGACGCAGTGGCGGACGAGCGGCTGGGGCCGGTCTTCCCGATGCGTGTCTCGATGAAGCGGGACAGGATCCTGGTGGGCGATAGGTGGGTGGCGCTCGCGCCCGGCATGTCGGTGGCGGTCGAGGTCAAGACCGGCAAGCGCCGCGCCATCGATTTCTTTCTTTCGCCGTTCCTGCGCTATCAGGCGGAGGCCTTGCGGGAGAGATAAGACCCTGTCGCGGCAGAGAATGCGGAACGTTCGCGATGATGGTTCTCCCCTTCCGCAACTTCAAGGCTTCAGCGCCGCTACGTCGGTGGGTGTCGGCCACGAGCGCCCGCGATTTCCGCCTCGCCGCCCGAGTTGACGCCGCAGCTGCAGAAGGACCGGTTCGTGGCCGGTCCCATGACGTCGAGCCTCTGCAAGAACAAGTGGTTTCGGCCGACAGCCGACCGGCCGGTTCAGAAGGCCCCTGGATCACCAATATCCGTCAGCCGGCGAGTGCTCCAAAATGACCGATGACACCACAGGTTCGGGTTAAAAAATAAATAATCGCCAAAATTACTGATCCATATACTATGAAGTGCTATTCATGCTGTCATGTGGCGTGATGTGGACACCCTGCGGGGAAAATTGCAGGAAAAATACCGGGTGCTTCGGCCGGTTCTGGACGAACGCAGCCGTCGTCTGTGGGCCGCCTCGGAGGCCCATGCCCTCGGGCGCGGCGGCATCTCTCGCGTTGCCGAGGCCACGGGCCTGTCCCGGAGCACGATCCGGGCTGGCCTGAAGGAACTGGAAACGGGAATCACGGCGCACCCTCACATAACCGGTTACATCGTAATTGGATTTTCTGACACTGAACTCAGCGGAAATTCGGCTTTGCCAGTTTGTGTCAGGCGTAGCGTGTCGATAGTATTTACCAGAGTCGATTAGGCTCGCCGAAGAACCAGGAAGGAGCAGCAGTCTGATGGCAACTTTGATCGGAACGCCCGGCGACGACGAGCTCGTAGGCGGCCCAGGTGACAATACGCTTGAAGGCCGTGCAGGCAACGACGTACTGGAAGGCGGCGCGGGTGCGGATGATCTGGACGGCGGTGCCGGTATCGACACAGCCTCTTATGCGGGTTCCACCACGGGGGTGACGGTGTGGCTTGACGACGGCGTGGGTTCCGGCGGCGATGCCGAGGGCGATACGCTGTCGAATATCGAGAACCTGACTGGCTCCGACCATAACGACACTCTGATCGGAGATGACGGAGCCAACCGGCTGTCCGGCGGTGACGGCGACGACTATCTGTACGGCTACGCGGGCGATGATACGCTGATCGGTGGCGCCGGCAACGATACGCTGATCGGCGCGGCCGGCGACGACACGCTGGAGGGCGGTACGGGCGACGACTACCTGTATGGCAGCGAGGGCGACGACACGCTGATCGGTGGTGACGGCGACGATACGTTGATCGGCGCGGCCGGCGACGACACGCTGGGGGGCGGTTCGGGCGATGACTACCTCTCTGGCGGCGAGGGCGACGACACGCTTAAGGGCGGCGACGGCGACGATACGCTGATCGGCCGCGCCGGCGACGACACACTGGAGGGCGGTGCGGGTGACGACTATCTGTACGGCAGCGAGGGTGACGACACGCTTATCGGTGGTTCCGGTAACGACAGGCTGATCGGCGCGGCCGGCGACGACACGCTCAATGGCGGTGCGGGCGACGACTACCTGTATGGCGGTGCGGGCCTGGACACGGCGTCCTATGCCGGCTCGGATGCGGGCGTCACCGTGGACCTCGCGGCAACGACGGGTTCGGGAGGGCACGCCGAGGGAGACACACTCTACTTTATCGAGAACCTCATCGGTTCGGACCATGTCGACACGCTGACCGGCGATGGCGGGGACAATATTCTTAAGGGTGGCGGCGGAGCGGACACTCTCGATGGCCGCGGCGGTGCGGACACAGCCTCTTATGCTGGCTCGGGGGCCGCGGTTTCCGTGAGTCTCGGGGCGGGTACGGCTTCGGGCGGCGATGCTGAAGGCGATGTGCTCACCAATATCGAGAACCTCATCGGCTCGGACCATGCCGACACGCTGACTGGCGATAGCGGGGACAACCGGCTTGAGGGCGGAGCGAGCGGCGACGCGTTCGAAGGCGCCGCCGGGGCGGACACTCTTGATGGTGGCGCAGGCCTGGACACGGCCTCTTATGTCGGCTCGGGGGCCGCGGTTTCCGTGAATCTCGGGGCGGGTACGGCTTCTGGCGGCGACGCCGAGGGCGATGTGCTTACCAATATCGAGAACCTCATCGGCTCGGATCATGCCGACACGCTGACCGGTGATAGCGGAAACAATACACTGGAGGGTGGCGGCGGAGCTGACACTCTCGATGGTGGCGGCTGGCAGAGAGACACTGCCTCATATGCCGGCTCCGCGTCCGGGGTCGTAGTCAATCTCGAAGCGGGGACGGGTTCCGGCGGCGATGCCGAGGGCGATGTGCTTATCAATATCGAGGACCTCATCGGCTCGGACCATGACGACACACTGATTGGCGATGCCGGGCAACACATACTTGAGGGCGGCGGCGGAGCGGACCATCTCGATGGCGGCCGCATCTACAAGAGCACGGCCTCCTATGCCGGTTCTGGGTCCGCGGTTTCCGTGAATCTCGGGGCAGGGACGGCTTCGGGCGGCGACGCTGAGGGCGACGTGCTCATCAATATCGGGCACCTCATCGGCTCCGACCATGACGACACGCTGACCGGTGATAGCGGAAACAATACACTGGAAGGTGGCGGCGGAGCGGACACTCTCGATGGTGGCGGCTGGCAGAGAGACACTGCCTCATATGCCGGCTCCGCGTCCGGGGTCGTAGTCAATCTCGAAGCGGGGACGGGTTCCGGCGGCGATGCCGAGGGCGACGTGCTCATCAATATCGAGGATATTACCGGATCGGACTATGACGACACGCTGACCGGTGATAGCGGTATAAACTTGTTGCGCGGCGGCGCGGGCGACGACGCGCTCTATGGCGGTGATGGCGACGATATCCTCATTGGCCACTATGGTGACGACGTGCTCCATGGCGACGATGGCGACGATAGGCTCTATGGCGACGATGGCGACGATAGGCTTCGGGGCGGATTTGGTAACGACGTGCTCTATGGCGGCGCTAGCGACGATATCCTCTCTGGCCACTATGGTGACGACGTACTCAATGGCGACTATGGCGACGATTGGCTCGAAGGCGGCGAGGGGGACGATGTCTATTATTTCGGGGGGTACCGCTCAAACCATGGTGACGACACGATCGTTAACCACGGAGAGAGCGCTTCGGAAGACTTGCTGAGGCTGCAGAAAGTCGAAGCGGACGATCTCTCGTTCCGGCAGAATGGCGACGATCTGGTGATTGATCTGAACCAGTACGGCACGAGCGTGACGATCGACGACTGGTATGTTGGGCAGAACAACCGGCTCGACATCGAGCTCGACGATGGCAGCCGACTGCTGGCCTCCGATGTGCAGGTGCTGGTCAACGCGATGGCGGCCTTCGCGCCGCCGGGTGATGGCGCGACGGACTATACCGAAGCTCAGCGCGCCGTTCTCGACCCCCTGATCGCCGCCAACTGGCAGATGCCCGCCAGTTGAGCGGCACGGCGGCGGGCGTCTCTACTGCGCAGGCGCCTTCAAACAGAGGCTTCCCCGGAAGCTTCGCAAACGCCTGAGGCGCGCAAAGTCGATTGCTCTGAAAAAGTGCAGACTGTGTGATCACGGAGGTGCAGCGCATCGGGTGATAGAGTGCCTAGTCAATCAACAATTTCGTCGAAACCAAAAGGATAGGACTGGTCGGCGCTGATCGCAATGGCGGTAGCGAATGGTACCCCGAACGCCGGCCTGAGCGGATCCAGGTCCATGAATTTCCGAATCCGGATCCCGGTCAGGCGCTTCCGCATGGCGTTGATGATGTGACAGCCAGTTGCGCTTGGGTCAGCTTCGCGAACAATCCTGACCCGGCCAATTTTTGGCGTATCCTCGCTTCCCATTCGCGATCCGAGATTCGTCCGTGCTGTGATGGCTTCGTTATCACAGCGAGCCGCGAACTCTGAAGTCAATCACCCCTCACGGTAAATTTCGGGTCACATCGAATTGGAAAGTCAAGGTTCCCGTCAACAGGGTTCCGTCAACGCATTGTCAAGGCCGCGCCCTCTCGATCTTCCTGCCATGGACAGGGGCCGGCAAATGGCCAGTCCCAGGGTCCGTTGACAATGACCGGCAAGGCTGCCGGGTGACCAGTGCCTTCAAGCGGTGAGTACCGGTTTACCAGTGTACGCTCCACGCGGTCCCGCTGCCCGGGAGCGACAGCGGCCCAGGTCACGTAGAGTTCACCCTCGCCGGCGTGCCTCATGATCCGGTGGTTATTACGATGTGTCGCCAGCCGGCTGGCAATGTCACCCTGGCCGATACAAATGACCTGACGGTCAACCTCGCCATGCCAGATGACGTAAATGCCATGCTCGCGAATTTGGCTGAGATCAAGGTCGAGAAGGCGACACCAGTTGCCCGTGGTGTAACGGATCCATCTCAATTGCATGGCGTGTCCCCTGTCACCGTAACCGGCCCCTCCGTCATGGCGAAACCCTCACAGTTTCGCCCACCCTGCGCGTTCCTTGACGACGAGAGCGTATCGAATAGTCCGGATATTGTATTTACTGTCCAGTATACCACAACAAATTGTATGTTCGAATCACCCGGCATGTCACGATACGGGCCCCATTTCATCAGATACCAGTTGCCGGAACGGCATCGTCCGACAGGACTCTCCTTCGCGATCGCGGGCCAGTCGACAATCGCAGTGTTCTAACAATCGGAAATCGCAGATCCCGGGGAATAGGACCGGAACCTCTCAGCACTTCTTCATTGATGTTGATCCGGCATTTCGATCGAGACGCCATAATCGATCACCATGCCGCGTGTTTGTGCGGCGCATCGAGCCCAGTGCATGGTTCGATTGCCGGACAAATTCATCGGCTGCAGAGGCCACGTGCCGGAGAGGTTTTCCTGAGCGCGGAAAGTACCGGCGTGAACAAGACCAGCCGCCTGCAGCGCGACAATCAAGATGAAACTCGGCGGCACTCAGGAGGTGAGTCCTGGCGCGGGGAGGGGTCCATTCCCGTCGAATTGGTGATCCGGGGTGCGGCACCGCAAGACCTTCCGGATGAACGGTCTCCCGAACCCGCTGTTCACAACCGCGGCAGATCCCGTCCTGAGCAGGATCTCCACCGTGAACGGGAACGACCAAAGGGTCACGAACGGCAGTCCCGATTGCATGAAAATTAACGTCAGTGACCGGGAGACAATGTTCGTCAAATATCCCGAAATATCTCGCGCCTGGCCCGAAGCGAGCTCGCAAAAACCTTCCAGGTTATTGAATCAAAACATAAAAATAAACGCTTTGGGGTGTTAAAAATAAGCTTGTAAAGGCATCTTGAGAAAATCCAAGGTACTAAATATGTTCCTTGGCATGATGAAACACGATCCCATGTTTCGCCAGCGGGTTGAAACATATCTCGAACGAAATTCCATGAGTGCACGCAAATTCGGAGTGGCCGTCCTCGACAACCCCGGGTTTGTCCACACTCTTCGCCGCGGAAGCTCACCCCGATTGAACACCGCAGACAAGGTCATGCTGTTCATGGGAGCCGAGCCGATGCGGGCCCACTTTCTGCGTCGGGTCGAACTGTTTTTTGCCACGACGCCGATCCTGCCCACCGCCCTTGGTGAGGAAATTGTCGGCAATTCGTCCTTTGTCTGGCGGTTGCACCGCGGTCTGTCACCCAGACTGATCACCCTCGACCAGATTTGCCAGTGGATGCAGGACGTCGCAACCCGGGAGGAATGGACCATGATTGAAGGCGCCATGCTGCGGACCGATAGCGACGGTTCATCCTCTTCACAGGGAGGACTCCTGTGATGGTCAGCGTGACACCCGATGACAGGCAAGGCAACGGGTGCCGGTGGCCTCTTGTCCGGAACGCAACCTTCGGAGTCCTGATCACGGCGCTGCTCCCCGGATGTGGTTCCGGTCTCGTCAATCTTGTGCATGATGAGGCACGGTCCGTGGAACGGGAACTCCGTGAGCGCCGTGAGAAAGCTACGGCGACCTCCTGGTCCAGGGTCACGGTGGTCGATGGCCCCTGGGTGGGTCTTGAGGCGGCGCCGCCCCAAAGAGACCATAACCTGCCGGAGCGATTTCTGGCACCGGATGCTGTGACACTTCCCCTGGCGGGTGCGGACTCGCCGCCGGTTCTTGCCGCCCGCATCGGTGCTGCAACAGGTCTTCATGTCCGGTTCGTCGGACCACCCCGTCGCGGCCGCGAGACGGCAGCAATCCGTGAGGCTTTCAGACAGGTTCTGGCGGACGGCCACGGACTTCATGGCGACCTGTGGACCGGCCGGCTTGATCACCTTTTGGATCGCTGGACCGAAGCCGGCGGCTATGCCTGGCGCTATGACCCGGAGCGCAAGCGCATAGAAATCCTGCGCACCGTCTCCGTTGTGTTTCAGGTGCACGCTCTCTCCGGAGAGCAGCGCTACAACGTTTCATCCTCCACCCTCGACCAGGAAAACGGAGAAGGCAGCAGCAACCGGAATTTCCAGGCCATTTCGACGCGCACCCGCTACAACCCCTGGCCGGAAATCCGGGAACAGCTGACGGCGCTGGTTGGCAAGGAGACCCGGATCACCATCGCGCCCTCCAGCGCTTCGGTCGCAGTCCGGGGAACGCCGGGCGATGTCGCCCGGGTCCGGGATTATCTCGCCTGGCTCAACCGCGAAGTGCTGCGTCCCGTCTCCCTGTCCGTTCATGTCTACAGCGTCCGCTTCGAGCGCGAAGTCGATTACGAACTCGGTATCGGTTTTGCCGTCTCCCGCCTGTTCGGAACATCGCTCAGGCTTGAGGCAGCGGAACGGACGGTGGCCCTGGTCAGGCCGGAGGCCGCAACCACCGGAGACACGCTGAACGCGGCCGTTCGCGCTCTCAATCGGGCCGGAACGGCGTCGCGTGTCCTCAGCGCAACCATTCCCAGCCTCAACGGCAAACCGGCGCAGTTCTATGAACTCTTCAAGGACGCCTATCTCAAGGAGGTCCGGACCACGGTGTCGGATGGCTCGTCCCAGACCCAGATGGTGCCCGGAACCGTGTCTTCGGGGTTTGCGCTCAGCTACCTGCCGCGCATTACCGGACCCGATGAAATTCTCGTCAGGATCTCTGCAAGCCTGCAGGACCGACCGGTCTTCACCCGCTTCACATCACGGGAACAAAGTATCCAGCTCCCCAGCTACGGGACTCGCGCCGTTCAGGTCACCCAGCGCATCGGGCGCGGAGAAACTCTGGTCGTGAGCGGGTTTCGTGACCGGGACACCGGATCCGGCCGCGACGGGGCCGTCGATCCGGATCTGCCCCTGCCAGGCGGAAGTCGCTCCGCGCAGAGCAGCCGCACCGAGCGGGTTCTCCTGATCAACGCCGAAATCGGAGCGCCATTGGGGATATCCGAAGTTCATGGAGCCCGGCTGTGAGCGTTATCGTGATCAACGCTGTGCCCATGGTCGCGGGGCTGTACTGGCTGGAGCGGGGCAATCCATTCACGGTGGGGAATACCGCGCGCAAGCTCGGCCGGCCCGCCTTTGTTCATCTTGCGGGCCAGACCGGCTATGCACCGTCTCCCGGCGACACTGAGGGGCTCCCCAGCCTCGCCGCGGTCCTCCGCGCCGCCATCCCGGGAGATTTCTGGATGGCGCTGGTTGCCGGGGCCAATGGCCGGTTAGCCCTGATCAAGGTACGCGACAATGCCGTGCTGGCAGACGGGGATGAGCTGTTTGAGGATCGCGACGCGGCCGTTGCCGCATTCGAGCGATCGCGTGGTCTCGGATGGACCCTGTATGCAACACCCGGGCTGGTGACGGGATCCGTCAACAATCTCGATCCTGCCGATCTTCGCATTCAGCCGGACATGAGACTGAAGCGGATTATCCTGGCGCGAAAGCCGGTCCGCAGCACCCTCGGTCTGGCCGGTCTCGCGGCTGCTGCATCTCTTGGTGGCTGGATCTTCTGGGAGAATCTTGCAGGATCCGGATCCGTTCCCGCGCCACAAACCGCGAGCGCGCCCGAATCGGCACCCCGAATCCCCGTCATTATTGACAGCAATGCGCTCCTCGAAACCTGCGGACAGGTCATGGAAGCCCATCCACCCTGGCTTCCGGCCTGGAAGACGCAGTCTGTCACCTGCAAGGCCCGGCTGGATGACCGCGCGCTCAGGGCGCTTCACCCGGAACTCGCCGGGAAACCGGTCCTCCTCGTTCGCTGGCGACTCGAGGCGGGACATGCGGCTCCCGTCCACCGGCAGATTGCCGAAACCCATATCGCGGGATGGTATTCCGGATCGGTCAACGGAACCGATGCCTGGGCCCTGATGCCCTTGCCGCCGGTCCTCCGGCGTTCGGACGATCCGCGACCCGACCGGTTGATCCTCCGGCGTCACGTCGATCGCCAACTGGGGCTCAAGGGCGTCAGGCTGGACTGGCTCAAGTCTTCCCGCGGCCGCCGAGAGGCCGCCCGGCTCCGGATCACGACCGCCCATGCCCTGCCTCGCATTCGCAATTTGCTGGCCCCCATACCGGGCCTCGAAGTGACCCGGCTGTCCTTCCGTGGAAAGGGCCTGTGGCGGATCGAGGCACGTGCCATCTCCCCGGTCCGGATCCCGGAACCCGAATTCAAACGACTGACAGAAGGCCCCGACCATGATGCATAGGCACGGACTTGATTTGTCTCGCTTCGTCGGTGTGAGCGTCCTCGTCCTCGCGGGGCCGTCTATGGCCGGCCCCATCGAGGATGCTGACCGCGAACGGATCTACCGCCAGGACGCCCTCGCGCACGCCCGGGCCATCACGACGGCGTGGCAACGTCTCGAGGATTATGTGCGCAATCGTGCTCCGGCCCCGGAAACCTGGTCGGACTCAATCCCGCCGCTTGCCACCGGCTGGCTGCCGGCATGGACGGCGCGGGGACTTCGGGCGCGCTGGTGTGACAATGTCCTCCTTGTCTATTTCGAGCCCGCCAACATCAAGGGTGTGGGCAGCGATCAGCGCTCCGTTCAGGCCGCTCCCCATCTTTATGGCAGCGCAGAAACAAGAGGCCGCGTCCCGGTGCTCCACTGGCTGGTCGAGGGAACCGCGGAAGGATCGGTCGGCCGTCCCCAAGTCGCACTTCCGGACTGCATGAACGGACCTGAGTTCAGCGATCCCCTGCCTGTGGATCGCGCGGCCCTGGCACGCCCAATTCCGGATCCGTTCCGGGTTGTCCGCACCGAAGTGACCCGCGAGCAGCGGACGGAACCCTGTCCCGACGGGCAGCATGGCGAGGGGCGCACCCTGATCCGCGAGGCGCGGCAGGACATCAATGCCCGAAACCAGCCGGCAGCTGCACTGCGTCATGGTCCCTGGCAGCTCCAGTTCGAGGATTGCCGGGCGGATCGGGCCGAATGGGAGCATTTTGTGCGCCCCTGCCGCTGGATAGCGGGCCCGCCTCACAACCGGGAAATGACCGGACAGGAAATCTGGCGACGGCGCAAGCTGACGACAGCGGAGGGTATCCGGTACGAAACGCCGGAACGGATCTCCTCGACATGCTGGACGGAAGAGAATCCCGACAGGCCGATCCCCGTCATCACGGTGACGTCCTGGACCGAAACCTCCCTTGCTGACTGCCCTTCCGGTGAAACCGGAAACGTTGTCCTGACGCGCACCGTCACACGCCGCGCCACACGGTTTCCCTGGGACCGGACCCCGGTGGTTCAGACAACGCCGGGCCCCTGGCAGCGGGACTCTTCGAACTGCGAACCTGTTCCCGTGGAGACGGAACCTGACGACCCGGAGGAGGATGATCCCGAGACTCCAAACGAGGATCCTGCAGACGACGGCGGCGAGGAGATTTCGGATCCCGAACCCGGCGATGATACGACGGATACCGGATCCGGCCCAGCGGAGCCCGGCGACGGACAGGACGACAGCGTTCCTGACAACACCGACACCGAACAGGATGATGGTGGTCCGGATGACCCGGACAACGAATCGGGAGACAGTACGGATGTCGAAGCTCCTGACGACACGGGCGAAGCCGATAATCCGGACGACGGGGGCAGCGGCGATGACGAAGGCAGCGACGGGTCCACGGACAGCGAGCAGGACGACGACACAACCGATGTCGATGATGATGCCGGTTTCGGCGACGACGACACGGATGGAGACGAGAGCGGAGACGGGGGTGACGACAGCTGCTTCCTGACAACCGCTGTCGTCGAGCGCCGCAGCGATGAGGGTGATGACGGACCGACCCTGGCAACGCTCCGGCAGTTCCGCGACGGATACATGATGGGCTCTCCGGACCGTCGGGCTCTCGTGTCCCTTTACTATCGCATTGCGCCCGTCATCTCCGCGGCAATTCCGGACGAGCATCCGGACTGGGAGCTCATGGGAGCCCGGATCGATGCGGCAGCCGCCGCGGTTCGGAGCGGCCGGAATGAGGTGGCGTGCAACATTTACGCGGCCTTGGTGCAGTGGCTCGCCCGGCGCTGGTATCCCGAAGCGGCGCCGGAAGCGGCCAATCTTTCCAGAGCGGCCGGTTGCGATGTCGCGCCTCCGGGGGTTTCAGGAGTGCAACGGTCGGGCCATCCCGGTGATGACATTGCGATACAACCGTTTCCGGAGGGCCGGTCGTGAGCGCTTCTCCGCTGAAACCGCGCCTCGGAGCCGTATTTGTGATGGCCGTGGTCCTGTCCGGATCAGCAGCGGCCGGGTCCGGCGATCCGGAGCCCACGACCGCCGGCATAACAGCGGACACATCTCTCGCGATCCCGGGATGCCCGCGCGCCCAGCTCCTCGAACTCCTCTCGGGTGTCACCGAACAGTCCGACATCATCTCCGCCTTCGCAATCGAACAGGAGACCCTCAAGCTGTGCCGCGAGCGCCAGAAGCTGGTCACCGAAATTTATCAGCTCGAACAGGAGCTGAAGGCGCTGTCCCGGACAGCGCAACCTGACGAAGTTCGTAAAGAGACCCCGCCGCCCTCGATGACAGCCGCCGCCCCGAAACCGGAACAGCCGGCGCCACATCAGCGATATGCGTGGTTTTCCATCATCGGTATACCGGGAGCGCTGCGTGCCGGAATCAGCGACGGCAAGAACATCTGGTATGTGCGCGAAGGGGACTCTCTCCCGGGTTCCGTGATCATCAGCACCATTGCCAGCCGCCCCCCGCGAGTCCAGGTCGGTCGCGACGGCTGGCCCCTGCCATGGAGTCCGCGCCCCTCAGGAGACGGCTCGTGAGGCGCTTCCCTGTGACTGACCGGACCGTGGCCGTGCTTCAATCGATGCGGTCTCCTGGCTGCGGGCCCGACCGGGTCCGCCCTGTTCACGGTCAGGCATTCCCGACCCCTCCTGTTTTCATCAGTTACCTACGGCCCGAGGAGGAATCACGGTCACCGATTGCGGCTGTTCCGGCTGCGGTTGTGCGCACCGTTTCCTCGTCGGGTCCCGCCTCTTCACGCTTCCGCAGGCGATCCCGTCACGCAGCTCCGGGCTGTGGGCCCGGGCGCCGGCCGTCATCGGGCACCGACGCGATCGTTTCCCGGAAGCCGTCGCATTGCCGATCGGCACGCTATCAGCAAGCCGTTCCGGAACGGTTGCAACATGCGGCGATCGAGATCGGTTACCCAGGGCCCGAGGAGGAATCACGATCATGGCCTGCGGCGTTCGACCTTGCAGTGCCGAGCACCGTTTCCTCATCGGGCCTCACCCTCACACCTGCCACCCGGTTCGTGTCAGGACCAGCCGGCGGCAGGTCGCCCGCAAAAGGAGGCGGGCCTGTCAATTTCCCAGGCTGCAGTCCGTCCATCCTGTCCCGCACCGGATCCGGCATCAGGGCATCCCGTAATCCCGGAGACAGCCCTGCAGTGCCGGCGGCCCGGGATGTGTTGTGGAGCCATGATCATGGCGTGCGGCTGCTGGCGCTGCGGCGCTCCGCATCGGTTTCGGACAGGCCCTCCGCGTCGCCTGCCGTGTCGCATATACGGCGAGTCCCGGTCCTTTTGGGTTTGCACTGCCTCCCGCCCGTCGCCCGGTTCAAACACCCGGGTACCAGAGCGTTCGCGCATTGATGAAGATTCCCGCAATTCCCGGGCTCCGGCCGAAGATTCAGGATCCGTCCGGCGACAGAGCTGACCTCGTTGTCGCTCCGGTGATGGATGAACGGTTCCGCAAGGTCTGTGCCGTCTTCTCCGATGGTCGCTGTCTCATCGCTGCCGGACACCAGACCGACAACCGGTTGCGTTCGCGTCTTCTCCTCCTTCGCCACGCAGGCAGTCTTCCGGACCAACTCAGGGAGGAAACCGCGAGCCTCGATGATATCGCAGCCTGCTGGCGGAAGGCCCGCCGTTCAACCGGGCCTCTGGACGATGCGATCGCAAGCCGCGTCGGATATCTCCTCGACGAAGCCGCGACCGCCCGCGCCAGCGATATCGTATTCGAGAATGAAGACGGCCTCTGCCGCGTCTACGGAATCATCAATGATCGCAAACTGCCTCTGGTCCGGTCCCTCACCGCCGAGGAAGGCCGCGAGGTCATGGGTTTCCTGTTTCACTGCAAGGACGAGGGATCAGCCCAGACCAGCTACCAGCACAACACCTTCCAGGGGTTTTCCATCCGTGCCGGTGGCAGGGTTCCGCTCCCGGCTTCGGTCTCGGCCCTTCGCTGCCAGCGCGGCCCCCATGAACCCGACGGCGACCATCTGTTCGCCAGGATGTTCTACCGCGACCAGACCCGCGAGGGCCTGACCCTTGCCGATCTCGGCTTTACTTCCGGGGAAGCCGAAATCTTCTCCGAAATCCGGACTTCCCTCCACGGAGGAATTTTTCTTGGCGGAACCGCCGGCGATGGGAAGTCGACGACCCTCGCCGTCAATCTGGGACTGCAAATGGCCGAGATGAACGGACATCTCAACGTTGTCACCATTGAGGATCCCGTCGAATACCCGATCCCCGGGGCGCTCCAGATCGCGGTGCCCACCACCGGCTCCGGCGAAGAGCGTGGCCGCCATTTCAAGGAAGCGCTCATGCATTTCTGTCGGGTCCACCCGGCTTCGGGAATGGTCTCCGAAATCCGCGATGCCGATGCCGCACGACAGGTTCTCCAGTTCATCGATACCGGCCACCAGGTCTGGACCACCATCCATGTGCATTCGGCCAATGCCATTCTGTTTCGCCTGATCGATATGGGGGTCAGCGCGGCCGAAGTCTGCAAACCCGGCAATATCAGGCTCCTGATGAAACAGACCCTGCTCCCGAGGCTGTGCCCCTCCTGCGCGACCAATACCCCGTGTGGCGACCGGCCAATACCCGCTTGGCTCGGACGTGTCCTCAATGGCCGGGACGTCATTCGGTTCCGCAATCCCGACGGTTGCTCTGACTGCAGCCGGGAGGGGCAGGGTGAGGCCGGGCGCAAGGCCTGGAACGGATATATCCGACAGAGCGCGATCGCCGAAATGATCCGCCCCGATGCGGAATACCTGTCCTTCGTCCGCGCCCATGATCCCGCGGGAGCATGGGCTGACTGGACCGGACGCCTCGGCGGCGTTCCCCTTGGCACCCGCATCTGGGCGGAAGTGCTGAACGGGGCAGCGGATCCCTTCGATGCTCTCTTCA
This sequence comes from Alphaproteobacteria bacterium, assembly GCA_965221485.1. Taxonomy (GTDB): domain Bacteria; phylum Pseudomonadota; class Alphaproteobacteria; order MPNO01; family UBA830; genus JAJEBT01. The sequence continues at coordinate 166,038 of OZ244893.1, forward strand.
AGGGGGCCACGGCCCCGGACATCGCCGATCCGGAACTCCAAGATCCGGGGCTCGCAACCGGAGCCCTGATGCCATGATCCGTCCTTTCTGCAGACTGATCGCTTTCGCAAGTCTCGGCCGCCGCGCGCGTGTTGACAGCTACAGCGTCATCGCCGATCTGCTTGATGCCGGCCTCCCGCTCGAATCCGCCCTCGGGATCACACGCAATGTGGCGCGTAGCCAGGGGCAAGGGCTTCGCGCCTGGATTATCGATCGCTGGCGCCGGGCCCTCCTTCGCGATCGCTTCGCAAACGAACTCTCGCTCTGGGTCCCGTCCGTCGAATCCATGATCCTGAAAGCTTATGGACGGATCGAAGCAGACGCCCTGTTTGCTGCCGCCGCAAGGGTTGCCGAACTGCGCGAACGGCAAGCCATTGCCGTCAGGAAGGCGGTGGGGATGCCGCTGGCGCTCATGGCGGGATTGCTCGTCCTCCTATGGGCCGCGGGCGGGCATTTCATTCCCGTCCTGGAGACGGTTGTGCCCGCAGAAAGATGGAGCCCTGCCGCCGCCCTGTTCCGGCAGGTATCCACCGCACTCCATGAAGATGCACTGATCTGGTCGGCGGTTTTCGTCGCTGTACTGGCCACACTGGCGCTTGTCACCGTCTGCTGGACCGGTCCGGGGCGCACCCTCCTTGACCGGATCGCTCCGTTCTCTCTCTATCGTACCGTGACAGGTTCGGCGTTCCTGTTTGTCATTCTCGAATTCCTGTCCGCGGGCATTGATCTCAATGACCGCATGTTTGACGATCTCAAACGCCACTGCGGCCCCTATGCCCGTCATCGCATCGGCACCATCCAGAAATTCATGGCCCGGGGCGCAGGCCTTGGCCAGAGCATGATTCTTGCCGGGCACGACTTTCCCGATCCTGCTCTCGTGCCTGTCGTGGCCGCTCTGGAAGACGTGCCCGGCTGGGAACGCAAACTTGCCCGCTTCGTCAATCGCTGGATCGACCGCTCCGAAGAGACGCTCAGGACCCGGGCGGCTCTCCTCAATGCCTGTTTGCTCATCCTCGTCACCGGCGTCATGGCGGCCGCCATCGACGCCATGTTTTCCATCCTCAAACAGACCGCTGTCTTCTGAAAGGAACACCATATGACCCAGAGTCCGCTTTCCTCGAATCCCGGACCAGCATCCGGGTTGCAACCGATCGGCCGGGCATGCCTCAGGACCTGCCGGACCCTGGACGCCCTCCGGCGTCCGGTCCTGCGACGCCACCGCTGGAAGCGCGGCATGAGCCTGTTCGGGGTGCTGCTTGGTCTGACCCTTGGCGCTGTCGTCATGGTGGGTGCCGTCGGCGTCTATAATTCGGCCCGGGAATCCGCCAACCGTTCGACATCCCTTGAGCTCCTCAATGCGCTCCGCTCGGCGACAGAAACCGTGTTCGCCGGTGTGGCAAGCTATGGCGACGATACTGATCTTGTCCCGCTTCTCGATCGTCGCGGCGGAATTCCCGATTACGCCCGGAACCTCGAGGCCGATGATGTGGTGATCCGCCATCCCTTCGGCGGCGAGGTCACAATCACCGGCGGGCCAGATGGCAACACCAACGAGTTCTTAATCAGCTTCGCGGATGTCGATGACGAGGTCTGTGCCGCCATGGGTGACGCTTATGCGGGCCGGACCCGGGCCCGCGCCGGCATCGTCTCGATCACCGTCAACGATACCGAAATCATCGCACCCTTCACCCTCGAACAGATCTCCGGGAATTGCGATGACGGTGACGGCGCCAATACGATCGGGTTCACCTTCGGATGAGATCCATGCGAAGGGTTTTCAGGGGCGACGCCGCACTTGCGCTCGTCATGGCGGTCGCGGTCCTGTCCGCGGCCGCCCTGGCCAGCCATTATGCCGGCGAGATCGCAGCCCGGGACCGTGCTGTCGACCGTCAGGCCGGTCGTGTCTTCGCGGCCTGGTTCATGGCCGTGCATCGTGCGGCCCAGCAACGCGATCTGACGGCCCTTCTGGGCGACCGCCAGGGACTGGTCCTCGAACTCCGGCAGTTGAGGGACTGGAACGCCGTGCCGCCCGGATTGCCGGATCAGGCCGGGCCGCAGTCCCGGCTGACGCTTGGCATTGCCAATGACGGAAACGATGTTCCGATGGCGTTTGCCGTACTCGAGCCGTCACCCGATCAGTCGCCAGAGGCGCTTCGCGCCGGTGCGATCGCTTCGGATCTCGGCGCGGTTGCGATGATCGGCGATCCCCCGGGCCCCATGGCCGTTCATGTCCCGATGCTTGAGGCTGTCCTCAACCGACAGCTCGCCGGCGACGGTCTCTATGTGACCGCGGATCTTGGCGTACGCTACCGGGAAAATCTTCTCTACCGCCGCGCGCAGCCGGGACGACCCTGGCTCAACCGCATGGATACAGCGCTCGACGCTGGCCTGCGGCAAATCGATCAGGTTGAGCGCCTCGATGCACAGGAAATGCAAATCGACGGACCGGGACAGATCGGTGGTCCGGCCGTCATTGACGGTGGGGTCAGTGCCACGGATCTCGCCGCAGCCCGCCTGACGTCCACACGGCTGGATGCCGGACGGATGACCGTCAATACCGGTCTCCGCGCTGACCGCGCCGCCACCGAAACACTGGCGGCAGAGCTGCTCGGGGTCGCAGACCGGCTTCAGGGCAACCGTCTTCTGTCTGCGGGCGAAGTCCATGCGCCGAATCTCACAGCAGGGCAGGGGATCATGGCCTCAGGCGCGGTGACGACCTCGGATCTTGACAGCCGCCTGATCGAAATCCGGGAACGGATCGCAACTGCCAGTATCGCGGCCGAGGCTGCTTTCGCACCCGATGGGACCATCTCTGGCAGACTGGCGACAGGACCATGCAAAGGATGCTGAAACGGCGGTATTGCGCTGGCCTCAGCCTGTTCGGGACTCTCCTCGCCACCGGACTCCTGGGCATCATGGTCGTCGGCGCCCTCACAATTCTTGAAACCCGCCGCCTCGATGACCGCGCCCGGGTTTCAGCCCGCCAGCTGGCCGCCCTCACCGAGGCAGTGAATGCCTTCGTGAATGCCCGTTTCCCGGCTCTCCTGGCCGCGTCCGCGGCCGGGCCGTTCCAGATCACTCTCGATCAGCTCAGGATCGGAAACGCGCTGCCGCCAGGCTTTGCCAATACCGGTGCGCTCGGGCGCGGATACCGTATTCTTGTTCTTGCTGACGGACCACAGGCGTTCCGTGCGCTGGTGACCCAGACAGTTCCCGACGGTGATACCCTGATACCGGGTGCCGGTCTTCTTGAAAATGTCGGCCAAGCAAGACTCGGGCTGGTCTTTCCGGATCGGGACGACCGCCTCAGCGGCCCCGTCATCAATGCCGATATTGCGGATTTTCAGGCAGCGTTTCCTGGACAGCCCTCGCCGCGTGCGTTGGCCACCCTGTTGCGCTTTGATCACCAGACGGTCTTTGGCGACCAGCTCTACCGGGTCGCCGTTCCCGGTTTTGCCGATGCAAACCGTATGGAAACCGACCTCGATCTCGGCGGTAACGCTATCGCCAATGTCGGTCGGATCGAGGCCGGATCGCTCGCAGTGACCAACGACCTGACCGCCATGGGAGATCTTGATATCGACGGTGAACTCCTGGTTGGCCAGGCCATCCGGGTGACTGCCGATGCCCGGATCGCCGGAATGATCACTGCCGGATCAGCCGCCATCACCGGGGCGCTCGACACCGGGACGCTTGCGGTCTCCGAAACGGTGCATGCCGATACCGTCATGGCCGAAGGATCCGTGACCGCCGGCACGCTGTCGGCCGTGACCGAAATCTCCGCGGAAACGGCCCGGCTCGGAAACCTGCAAACGGGACATCTGTCGGCGGCCACGGTGAATGCCGGCCGACTGTCCGCATCGGAAACCCGGGCAGATCTCATCCAGGCGAGCGGACATATCAGTGCTGCGACCGCGGGCTTCAGCCGGCTGACGGTCGGCAGCTGCAGCGGATGCTGATGATGCCTGTGTTGCGAACCGTCGTTTTCGCTGTCCTGGCCGCCATCATGGCGTTGGCGCCTGCTATAGCGGACTCACCACCGGACAACACCCCGGTGAACGCAGCCGAGGCGCGAAGCCGCGCGCTCGACGGAATGGACCGCCTCCGGTCCGACATCCAGACCCTCAATGCGCTGAAGGCGGCCCAGACCGAACTCCTTGGCTGGAACCGGGAACGACTGCGATCCGGCGTGACTCCGACCGTTCTCGGCTCGCGCCTCTGCGTTGATCCCGCGATTCGCAGCTGGTGTGCCCGCCTGCCTGCCACCTTTGGCTCCGATCCGGAAGGACCATGACATGACTCCAACCCAATTTCTCTCTGCTGCCGGAGTCCTCTCCTGCATGGGGGCCATCGCCATTGTCGATGCCAGGAAACGCATTATCGATCCCCTGCTCATCGTGATGCTTGTGGTGATGAGCCTGAGCTGGCGCGTAGCGGCGGGAGAGGACAGCGCCCGGGAGTTCGCGCTTGCCGCGGCATCGGCGGCGGCGGGCGCGGCGGTCATTCTTGTTCCGATCCTGCTGGCCGTCTGGCGCGGCCGTCGCTGGCCCGTTTTTCCTGGTGACGCGTTCATGCTGGCAGCGTTCGGATTCCTGCTCGGTCCGCTTGCATTCGGCTGGGCCCTGCTTGCCGGATCCCTGTTCTCCCTCCTGCACCGGATCTGGCTCCAACGCCGGCGTGGACGACCTGTCCGCGCCGGCTACTGCCCCATGGCTCCCGGAATGGCGGCCGGTGCTGCAGTCCTTTTCCTGTTCTGCAACACCGGTCTTGCCGCTGCCGGCCCGGCTGTCCCGGCGACCGAACTCATGCCGTCGCCGGGACAGGATCTGCCCCGCCATCTCCAGACCCGACACATATCGCTGGTCATTGCCGCGCCGCTGGAGTTCCCCCAGCTGTTGCAACGCCTCAGCCGAATGGCGTCTGTTCCTGTGGCCGCGGAGGATCGACCCGCACGGATTGTCGGTGAGGAACGGTCCTTGCCGCCAGCGCCGCCACTGACACTCAACCATACCGGGCCACTGCCCGATCTTCTCGACCGGATTGCCGAACGAAGCGGTTTTGCATGGAGCTGGCACAGGGACAGGATCCTGTTCTACCGATACCGCGACAGTGAACAGGTCCTTCCGGGAGCCCTGCCCGCAAAGCCCTCGTCGGCTGACAGAATAAAATCCGGATCGGCGAGATCTGCCGAAACACCAGCATCGCCCGACGGTCCCTGGATTGTAGACCCGGAACGCCATGGCACGTTGCGCGATGTTCTTCAGGACTGGGCACAGCGGGCGGGGTGGTCGATCGTCTGGAAACCCGAACGGCGCTTTGCTGTGACTGTCAGAGCCGGTTTTGACGGCGGTTTTCTGGACGCCGTCGACGGAATCCTGGCTGCGCCGGCCACCCGGAGGACGCTGTCGGCCGTCGCGTACCGCGGCAACCGCCATCTGGTGATCGGTGACACCGGAGCCATGCGTCCATGACTGTCCGGATGGCCGGATCGGGTCTGGTTCTTCTGATGCTGTCCGGATGTCTGCCAGGCGTTTCCGAACCGGTTCAGATCGCCCGGTCCCCGGATCCGGCGGAAGAAAGACTCGTCCAGGCTGCGCTCCGCGCCGAGGAGGCCCTGAGCCGACTCGCGCGTTATGAGCAGGCCCGGTCCCCGGTGAAGCCCGAACCGTTGCCACGCGCGATTCCCCCGGAGCTTCAGAAAACCGTGACACTCGACTGGGCTGGCCCGTTTCTGACATTGGCTGGTCGTCTTGCACGGGAGGCGGGCTACGGGTTCAGCGTCAACGGCGTCCCGCCCTCCCGGCCGGTGATCGTTGATGTGCAGGCCGAAAACCGTCCCCTGATCATGGTGCTGCGGGATGCCGCTCTCCAGGCGGGAACGGCTGCCCGTCTGGCTGTCGACGCGGAGAGCCAGATGATGTGGGTCGACTTTGCCGAACCCGGAGACATCCGGTGAAGGGGCGCGTGTTCCTGGGGCTTGCCTCCATCCTGATGGGTCTGTCCGTCGCACCGGCGAACGGGCAGCCGCCGCCCACGCTGCAGGCGCTGTTCGAACAGGCGCCCCGGCATGATCCGGATGTCACGCTTGGTGAAGGGCAGAGGCAGCAGGCCATGCGCCTCGCGGCACTTGGCTACGGATCACAGGCGGGTCTGGCGCGCCGAAGCTGGGAGATCCAGAGAATTCTCGAGCGCCACGCCCGCCAGCTTGATCGAATCTACAGGTTTCGGGAGATGATGCTGAGAGCCCGTGGCTTCACGATCATGCCACCCGTTCTGACCAGGACGACAGAGGCTTTCCGGCTGGGGCGCAGCGGCCTTGAGGCTGCCCGGTCACGTCGCATCCTGCGGATTCTCGAACCCGCCCGGATTGTCGGCGCTCCGCCCCGCTGGCGCGATTACCTGCGTCGCAGCTGGAGCAAGGCGCAGCCACCGTCCTCTGTCCTCTTTCCCCGAACGGAAGCCGAGACCGCTCTCTGGACGGGCTGGGTAAGGGATGGCTGGAGGCAAGGAAGACGACTTGCTGATGACATCTTTGCTTCCGATCTCGACCGCCTCAACCGGGTCTTCCAGGGCGTCGTCCTGTGGCGGCGCGCATGGCGGTCCCGGATCGCCACCCGCCCCGGAATTTCCTTCGAGACAGCTCCGGTTCGCGGCGGCGGCGCCCGGCTGGATATCGGGGAGACCCGAATCCGGATCGCACGGCCGTCAGGCCTTGATGCAGAAGCCCGCAACTGGACCCTTGCTGTCGAGGTGCCGCCCGGTGACTGATCCCTGGCCCGAAAGCGCCTCGGGGTTTCTGGTTGCAGACCTCAACCGGTTCCTTCTGTGGGCCGTGGGGAAGGGCGCATCCGACATCGTTTTCCAGACCGGCGCACCTGTCTGGATCGAAATCGATGGCGGACTGCAAAGGGCCTCGAGGGCCGTCCTTGACAGCGTCACCCTGTCCGCCCTGTGCGAGCATCTCTACAATGCCACGGGCGAAGGTCTCCTCCGGGCCGGCCGTGCGCTGGATTGCGCCTATTCCGTCAATGTCAAGCGCGGTATCTGGCAGCGCTTTCGCTGCAATCTTTCGCCCGTGCAGGTCTCGCACGCCTTCGCCGTCAATATCACGCTCCGGGTCCTGCCTGGCCAGCCGCCCTCGTTTTCCGACCTTGGTATTGAACCCGGAATCCGCGAAGCCTGGGACCGTTGCCGCGGTCTTACGCTTGTGACCGGTATTCCCGGTTCCGGAAAATCTACCCTTCTGGCTGCCGGAACCCGGCGGCTTCTGGAACAGGGCGCAGGGCGGATCCAGTCCTACGAAGCGCCCATCGAATTTGTCTATGATCACGTCCCCGCCGCCGCTGCGTTGATGTCGTCTGCAGAAATCCCCCGGGATTTCCCGAGCTTTGCCGACGGTCTGAGATCGAGTCTCCGGCGCCGCCCGGCCGCCGTCATTGTCGGTGAAGCACGGGATTTCGAAACCGTCGACATGGTGGTCCGTGCGGCCGATACCGGAATCGCTGTCTATTCCACGACCCATACCATCGGAGTGGCTGCAACACTTCGCCGCCTCCTCGCGGAGTTCCCGGCAAGCGAGCGTGAAGCCCGGGGGCTGGCGCTCGTCGATGTCGCGAACCTGTTTGTGACCCAGCTGCTCCTCGCCAGTCCCGAAGGGGGGCGGACCGCAATCCGGGAATGGCTGTGCTTTGACGAACCCCTGAAGAACGCGCTGATGGAACAGCCCGTTTCGCGCTGGGCGGGGGTTATTTCGAAGGCTCTGGCTGCGCGCGGTACCGGCCTTGGCACCGCCCTCGACCATGCTCTTCGGGAAGGCAGGATTCATCCCCGGGACGGAAGACGTTTTGCCGCAACTGTTCGCGTTCCCGAGCATCACGACCGAGGTTGACGATCCATGATGAGAGGATACTCCCATGACAAATCACGAGATCCCCTGGCGCGACACCATGCGCCCGGTGCGGTTCTACCTGTTCGATGCCCGGCTGTTGATCCTTCTGGTCCTGTGGCTGTTTGTCCCCGCCTGGTGGACAACGGGACTGGTCCTGTCGGCCGTCATTGCGCTCCGGATCGCCGAGAGCCGGGGCTACCGGTTTCGGGCCGCCCTCGCAGCCTTGCGATGCATGCTCGCCGGCGCCCGGCCGGCCCTTCACGCACGACGGCGGCGGCGATTGGTGGATTTTGGATGATGGTCCTTCTTCTCGGTTTTTCGCCAGCCGCCGCCGGATTTCTCTACGTGCCGCCTGAACCGTCCGGGATCACGATCCCGAAACAGGAGGAGACCGCCACACTCGGCTCTGCGCTCGGAAAGCTGGCTCCGGCAGGACTTCCTCTCCGTCTCGACCGGCGTGTTGATCCGGATCGCGGGATCGCTGGAGATTGGCCGGACTGGCAGAGCCTGTTGACCGGTGAGAGGCTGGCCTCAAGCCGCCGGGGTGGCGAAATCCTGGTTTATCCGGCGGGCGAGACGGCCGGGCACGGAACCCTGCTGGCGGCCACGCCGCTCGGCTGGGAAGTCCACCCCGGAGAAACCCTGAGAGAGGTGCTCGCGCGCTGGGGCGAACAGACCGGAGTATCGATCCTGTTCCTGACGGATCGAGACTGGCGCTTCCACCATCGTCATGTCTTTCGGGGAGGTTTTCCGGAGGCTGTTTCCTGGCTGTTCTGCTCCTTGTCCGGTCTGTCACATGCGCCAGCCGGCGAAATGATGGGCGATGGCGCCACCCTGATGGTGCGTCATCATCCGGCCGGATCCACGTCACTCTGCCCGTCGATCGCCACCACGTCCCCGGAAACCGAATGATGAAGATCCGTCCGCGCAATCTGGTTCTCGTTACCCTGCTTCTTTTCCTCGCCTCCGCAGCAGGCGCCGGGGATGCTCCGGAGAGCGGGGAAGTGCCTGTGATTGACGCTCTTCGGGCCGGAGGTGCAGAAGTCACGCCGCTTGGATCGGGCGGCAGTCTCTCCGGATATCTGGTCATACCGTCCCGGGGAGCTGCCTACAGCCTCTATATTGCTGAAGACGGTCACGCGGTCGCGGGTCTTCTCTATGATCCCGAAGGCCGCCTCCTGACGGGTCGCCAGATCGCGGAAACGTCTGCAGGTTTCGCGATACCCCCGCGCGGGGCGAAGGAACCGGCGACCGGTTCGCAGGCAGGCGCGCTGCGGACCGAGTCTCACGCTTCCCGGTTTGGGGCGGCCAGAGCAGCCTTCGGATTTACCCTGGGTAGCCAGGGGCCGCTTGTTCTCCTGTTTGCGGATCCGTCCTGTCCGTGGTCGCGCTCCGCTGTCGCAAGGCTGGGTCAGCTGGCCCTGTCGGGAGGGGTGAGGCTGCGGGTTGTCCCGGTCGGAGTTCTCGGTGCCCGCGCTGCCGAGCGGGCCGCGGCGATTGCATCGGCACCCCGGCCTGAACTCGCCTGGTTCAACCCGGAAGGATTGTCGATCCGCCCCGAGGGCGCCCGGAGAATCGCAGCCAACAACGCTCTTTACGAAGACTGGGAACAGAACAGTGTGCCGCTTGTCCTTTGGCGCACAGCTGATGGCGGCGTCCGTAACCATGTCGGAGATATCCAGGACATCGATAGCTGGCGGAGGCAACTGGGTCATGAGTGAACGGTTGCGGGCGGTCCGCAACGCCGCCCGACAGTTCTCCTTTCACCGGGACATGCACCACGGCTGGCGCCGGATCGCAATCTGGCTGGCCGTGTCGCAGACCCTGACGGCGGGAGCGTTCACGGCCTGGTTGACGTTTCATGCCACCGCCTATGTCACGGTCGCCGCGACGCCCGACGGACGCATCATTCCGCTGGTGTCGCTTGATGAACCGGTCATGACCGATGCGTCGCTTCGCAACTGGACAGTCTCGGCAGTGACGGAAGCCTTCACACTGGGACACCATGACTGGCGAATGAGGCTCGCGGACATTCGCGAATCCTTCACGGACCGCGGCTATGAGTCCTTTCTCCAAAGCCTCGAAGAAAGCCGGTTTTTGCTTCGTTTGCGCCGCGACTACCAGGTGGCGTCGGCCGTGGCCCAGGGCGCGCCCGTCGTGACCGATGTCCGGCGCCATGGCGGCCGACTGGTCTGGGCGGTGGAGATGCCGATTCTCGTCAGCTTCTCTGCCGGATCCAGCGTGCGCAACGAACGCCTGCTGGCCCGGGCACTCGTGACCCGGGTGTCCCGCTCCGAACGCGCTGCCGGAATCGGCATTGATCAGCTTATTGCCAGCAAGGGAAAGAAACGCTCATGATGACCCCGGGTTCAATCCGTCTGGCTCTGGCACTGGGTGCTGCCCTGCTCCCCGGAAACGCCGTCACCGCCGAACCTGTTGCCAAGGAAATGGCGGCACCTGAAGACGATGTCTGGTCCCGCCATGCCGTGCCGGATGGGACCGTTGCGCGCGAGGGCCGGAAGGCGCTGCCTTTCACGCGCGAGCAGATCGAAATGCTGGCGCGGCTTTTGCGACAGACCCAGTCGGCAACCGCCCGGGCAGGGGCGGGCATCGTTCCCGAGGGACAGATTCGACGGGTGTCGCTGCCACAGGGCGGCGATGGCAGGGCTCCGGTTATTAGATTGCGGCGCGGCTACACAACGGTCCTGTCCTTTACAGATCTCACCGGCGCCCCCTGGCCCATCGAGGAGGTCCTGATGGATCGGGCCTTTGTGCCTGCGTCTCCGGACGGGAACGGACCGGAAGCCGAAGTGAGCCGGGAAGACCAGGGTGCCCGACATCTTCTTTATCTGGTCCCCCAGCGGGACTGGATGACAGGCAATGCCGTCGTCAAGCTGCAGGTCCTTGCTGATCCCCTGGTCCTGATTCTCACCGATGACGGCGGAAAACACGTGGATTTCCGGGTGGACCTGAGACTGAAGCTCCCGGGGCCCAATGTCGATGCCGCGGTCCTCGTCCGCGCAGGCGGAATTCATGCCGGCGATCGGGACCTTCTGGATCTCCTGACCGGGACCGTTCCGGTTCGCGCCATCCGCCTCGCCGTGGAAGGCGGCGGCCCCGAAGACCGGGCGTGGCGGGTCGGAACCGATCTTCTCCTCGTCACCCGGTCTGATCTGTTGTCACCAGGACCATGGGCCGCTGAACGCGGATCTGCCGGGCGTTGGGCCTACCGGTTGCCGGACACACCCTATGCGCTCGTCAGTGCGGACGGTGTGCCCCGGCGGCTTGCCTTTCGCATCCCGCCGTCCGACTTGAAGGAGGCCCCGAATGACGGCTGAAAAAACCCGCCGCCGCGGCCATCCCGGCTGTTTCCTGATTCTGGCCGGACTGGTTGTGGGATCGCCTGGCGGTCTCGCACAGGTCCCGGACAACCGCGGCGTTTCTCTCAAACCCTCGGAAAACGTGGCGCCCGCCTATCAGGACACCCTTGAGCAGCGCGACGCAGATCGGCTGGACCGCGCTCTCGACAGGGGACGCTCCTATCTGCCGACCGTTCAGGGAGAAGGGGAGTCTCCGGCGGTCCCGTCGCCACGAAAGATCGTTCCTGCAGAACCGCGGGTTCGCCCCTCCATCACAGAATATCCGGTGGTTCGCATCACTCCTGTCAAACGCCCGGAGCCCCGCAGCAGGGACCGGCAGAATACCGATCTCACTGAGACACTCGATGTCCTGTTCGAGACCTGGAACCGTCCTCCCGGAATCGTGCGAATCCGGTATCCGAAGGAACCGGTCCCGTCCCGGGTCGCCGTGCCCGGATCCCGATCGACAGTCCTGACCGGGATCCATGCCGGAACCGGGCTTTATGCCCGGACGCTTCATGCGATCGAGTCGTCCCGCTCGGCTCCCGTCCTTCTGGAACTGCTGCAGCCGCCGCTGGCCGGCGCGATCGCCACGGGTGAATTTGACCGCAAGGGGAAGCATCTCGGATTCCGGTTCAAGCGTCTGGAACATCAGGGCCAGACCTTTACGATCGATGCCTGGGCTGTTTCGCCAGAATGCGGCTGTTTCTCCATTCCGGGTGAGATCGATCATCATCTTCTGCAACGGGTGCTGCTGCCTGCCGCCGCCGGATTTGCCGAAGGATTTCTGACGGCGGCGGCCCGTCCCGCCGAATCTGTCAGCTTCGGTGGGGCCGACGTCACCTGGTCCCGCCAGTCTGGTGATCGGGACCATCATTTGATGGAAGGGCTGGGTGCCGTCGCACGGTCTCTCAGCGGCCTCTTCCTCCAGAATGCGCCCCGGGAGTCCAGCATTCGGATCCCGCGCAATACGGAAGTGGTGCTGCTGTTTACCCGATCCCCTGTACCCGGGCGACCGGATTCGCAGCATCAGCAATCCTCCGGAGAGGAGGCCTCCCATACCCGATAACAATCTCGGATCGGCGCTGATTGCACTGGTCTCGGACATCGAACCGGCCCTGCTGGGGCTGGTTTCGCTCGGCTGCACTCTGCTCGCGGTCGGTGTTTTCCTCCACGCATCCCTGCGTCTTCTCAGACATGCGGAGGGCGGTCCGCGTGCACCCTCGGGCCTCGGGACAGCTGTCGGCTTTATGGTTTGCGTCATTCTCGTGACCCTGCCGGCCTGGTTGACGGGTGGAGCCTGGTCCCTGTTTGGAGATGATCCGGGATCCACTCATCTCGGAATCGGCTACCGGGCGCGCGGTGCTGAATTTGACGCGCTGCTTGATGCTGTTTTCACCCTGGTTCAATTGATCGGTCTCATCGCCTTCATTCGAGGCCTGTTCGTGTTACGGGCAGCGGCCGATCAAAACCCCGGCGCCGGGGCTGGCAGTGCCTTTGCCCACATGCTGGGCGGTCTGGCCGCATGGCATATCACGGCGGTCATTGCCGCCGTACAGAACACCCTTGGAATCACTGTTCTCCAGGTCTCTTCATAGGAGTCTCCGATGAGTTACACGATTGTCGCGGCAGTGCTTGTTTTCCTGCTGGCAGTCCCGCCGGCCGGAGCGATTTCGCTCGGTGAAATGGCCCGTCAGGCCACGAACGATCTCGAAGCCGTTCCCGGCTTTATCGCGATCACCTTTTATGTTGTCGGGGCCGCTGTCGTGGGTCTTGGCCTTCTCAAACTCAAGCGACATGTGGATCATCCGCAACAGACCGCCATCGGCAGCGGGATGATGGCGCTCCTGGTCGGAGTGGCGCTGATCCTGACCCCTGCGGTGATCAATGGGCTGGCGGCGACACTCGGTCTTGACAGCGCCCCTGCTTCTGTCGTTCGTCCGCGCCTGTAGTCCGTTCCAGTGCCCCTGATCGAAGACATGACCGCGCTGGCCTGGACGGCGCTGCGGAAGCCCCTGGAAAGCTTCATGCTGACATCGGCCGTGATCGGAAACGGTGTGCTCCTGGGCCGCGACGGCTCCCTGGTGTCGCTGTTTCATCTTGACGGATCCCGCGCCCTGATGGGTCCGGGAGAAATGGCTGCGTTTGTTGAACTGGCGTGCCGCCGCCTGAACAGTGATTTCACGGCACCGGGTCATGCGCTCCATGTGGTGTTCGAGCGCGCGCCTGACGAAGCCGCGGCCCTTGTCGAGGCGGTGAGCCGGCATCAGCACAGCCGCGCCCGGGAATGCGGACTCCGGCTTGATGACGTGATTTCCGAGCGCAGCCGGCGTCTCGTGCCGCTGCTTGCTGCGGAGACCCTGGTGATCGCCTGCTGGACCCGACCCGCCGTCCTGCTTGCGCGCCAGGAAGAGCGTGACCGGAACCGGCTTCGGAAGCGATTGCGTCACTGGATCCCCAGCCATGCGGATGCCCAGTGCCCGCTCGCGGTTCATGACAGCCTGCTGCCCCGTCATGAGGCTCTGGTCGAGACACTGGCCGGGGTTCTTGCCGAGGGAGGCCTGATTGCCGACCGGCTGGATGATGACGAAGCCTTGCGAACCATTCGCCGGTTTCTCAACGGACCGGACGCCGCGGGTTCGGACTGGCGCCCGGTCACCAACCGGAACGAGGCCCCGCCGCGAATGACCGATCCTCCGGAGATCGGGGGATTTCCGCCGCCATTGGCTCCCCAGCTGCTGGTGCGCGACCCGGTCCGCCGTGGCTCGATGCTCGAAATCGGAAACCGGGCCTATGGCGCACTCGACATGGTGCTGGGGCCACGCAGCATCCGGCCGTTTTCCGAACTGATCGGACGCGCCGCGGCCGCTGACATCCCGTTCCGGTTTTCGCTTCTCATCGAGGGTGGCGCCCTGACCGGTATGCACGCCGCGCTCACCCGGGTGGGCGCGGCATTCCTCGCCTTTTCTTCCGACGATTCGCTGCTGGTTCGCAATGCCATGCGCGATCTTGATCAGTTTGCCGCCCGGTCCCGCGCCGTCGTGCGCTGCCGCCTTGGTTTGCTGACCTGGGTCAGCGTCGGGTCGCCGGAGTCCCGGCTGGCCCGGCGGGTCAGCCGCCTCCAGCAGATCGCCGAAGGCTGGTCCGAGATGATCCTGTCGCCCATTACCGGGGATCCGCTCGAGACCTTTGCGGTCACCGTTCCCGGGTTTTGTTGTGCAGGCACGGCGGAACCCGGAGCCCTGCCGCTCGAGGACGGACTGGCCATGGTTCCGGTTGCCCGGCCGGCTCCGGTCGGGCGCGAGATGGCCAGTCATATCTTTCGGTCACCCGACGGCAAGATGCTGCCCTTCTCCTGGAGGGATGGCGAGGACTACGGATTTGATGTCATCCATGGCCTTCCCGGTCGCGGCAAGTCAGTCCTGATGAACAGCCTGTCTCTCGCGTTCTGCATGGATGGCCGGCATGACCGCCTCCCTTTGGCTGCCACGATCGACATAGGTCTGTCGTCTCGCGGACTGATTTCACTGCTTCGTGCGGCGCTGCCGCCGGATCGCCGTGATGAGGCGGGCTGGTTCGGGCTGCAGATGACAGCCGGGCACGCCATCAATCCCTGTGATACCCAGCTCGGCTGCCGCGAGCCGCTCCCGGGCGAGCGGGCTTTCCTTGAAACCCTCTTGGGCCTGATCCTCACACCGGCTGGTGCAGGGGGCGTGCCCGACGGTCTGCGCGAACTCATCCCGCCGGTGCTCGCCGAAGCTTACAGATTACGTTCGGATCGGGTGCCAGGTGGGGAACCGCATGGCTACAGGCCGGGCCGCGATGCGGCTGTCGACCGGGCGATTGAACAGGCAGGATGTCATCTTCCCGTGGAACCGCTGTGGTGGGAAGTTGTCGATTCGCTGTTTGCGGCCGGATTTCCCGATGCCGCCGCCCGTGCACAGCGTTACGCGGTTCCGGTGCTCGGCGATCTGATTACCGCCGTCAGGGCCCCGTCGGTTCAGGATCTGATTGGCAACGCTGTGCTCGGCCATAGCGGCGAGGGCGTAACGTCGGCTTTTATCCGGATCATGACGGCGCTCGCGGGAAGCTGGCCTGTCATGTTTGCGCCCACCCAGTTTGATATCGGATCGGCGAGGGTGGCCGCCATCGACCTCAAGGAGGTGGCCCCCGGCGGATCGCCGGAAGCCGATCGACAGACATCGGCCTTCTACATGCTGGCGCGCCATGCGCTGACACGCCACTGGTGGATACCGGATGATGCCATCGACGCTGTGGAACCAGCCTATCGAAGCTGGCACGCAGCGCGTCTCGCCGAAATCCGTGACACGCCCAAACGGCTTGCCTATGACGAGTTTCACCGGACCGGCGGCGTAACGGCAGTGAGGGCCCAGCTCGAGCGTGACGTGCGCGAAGCGCGCAAGCAGCGCGTCCGGATCACACTGGCTTCGCAAAGACTGGACGATTTCGGGGAGGCCCTGATCGAACTGGCCAACCGCTACTGGGTGCTGGGATCCGGCGGAAAGGCCAGTGAGCTCGAAAGCCTGTCCAGGCTGTTCACTCTCAATGAAACCGCCCGGGCGGTGGTACAGAACACCTTGAACGGGCCGGGGCGCGACGGAGCGCCGGCGCTCCTGATCGCGATCGGCCCGCGGGGGCGGTTCGAGCAGATCGTGATCAACACCCCCGGTCCCGTCGAGCTGTGGGCCCTGACGACCCGTCCTCGTGATGCGGCGCTCCGGGACCGGGTTTATGAACGGCTGCGCCCGGCAGAAGCCCGCGCCGTGCTCGCACAAAGGTTTCCGTCCGGCTCGGCAAGCGAATGGATCGAGGCGGAGTTTTCTCGCCTTGAGAACCAGGGTGATGCGCCTTCGGAAGCCGGGCTACTGGATCGCATTGCCAATGAACTGTGTGAACACGCGGGTGCCTACTCATGACTCTGAAATCACGATGTCGTGTTCGGAGTGCTGCCGGGGCAGCGCTCCTCGTTCTGATCCTGTCATCTCCCGCCCGGGCGATGCCTGACGGTGGCGCCGATTGTGACGCGGCTGTTCATGATGCGCTGGCAGAAAGCGCGCGGCGCGGGGTGGAGGCCGAGGTTGCAATCGTCCGGCATCCCGAGCAGGGGATTCGCAACCCCGAGTCCATTCTGGATTTTTCCTGTGTGGCGCAAATGTTCGATTTTCGCCGCTTCGACATCCTGTTTGATTCAGGACAGGACATGGCCAGTCTCCTGGGCGCACTCCAGAGGCAGGTCTGCAGCGTTGCCCAGAGGGCTTATCAGCGCACGGTTGGCCGCGATCTGGACCCTGTTTTCTATACGGCCCGAATCCCCCGTCTTCCAGGCCTCGCGCCTGTTCCGGACGACCGTGTATCCGGCAGTGCGAGCGGCTCCCGGTTTCGGGAAGTGCTTGGAGGTTCGCAATGATGCGGGGTGGCGAGATGCGAACCAGGATCCGGCAGCTTGTCCTGAGGATCGGCTCATGGGGTGTGGTTGCCCTGATCGGACTTGCGGCAGCGGCTCCGGCTGCCGCCCTTCGCTGCGACCGGACCGATAACGACCACGCCGAAGCCAGTCGTGTGATACAGGCCATGACACGGAGACTCGACGTCATGGAAGCCCGGATTGTCGAGGCGCTGACGCTTCAGACGGGGCAGCTTTCCGGCTATCAGGCCCAGAGCACCCGGGCGGTGATCGAGGCCATCGATTCCCAGACCCGTCTCCGGGCCCAGATTGCGCGTGAAGTCGCGGAAACCGAAATCATGCGCGCCCGCAGGCCCGACCGCGGTACCTGTGCAGCGATCACAGGCCTTTCCGGTCTTGCCGCGACGGAGCGCATTTCCAACACGGCTCATGCTGCGACCGCTGCGCGAGAAGGTGGCCGGATTGCCGGTGATCGGGCTGTCACCGACGGGGCCGGTGCCGACAGTGCCGCCCGCTTCCAGGCGGTGACCGGACGGTTCTGCAATCGGGAGCGGGGCGGTTCCGCAGCCTGTCACGGCAGGGCCGAACGTCATGGCGCCGATCTTGTCGCCGGAAATCTCTTCGATCAGGGAACCCTTGTCAGTGACACAGAGAGGGAAACCGTTCGCGAGCTCTCCCGAAACCTGGCGGCACCGGTGATTCATGATCCGCCGCCGTTCGCTGCAGCAACGACGGAACAGGAACGGCGCTTGCTGCTTCTGGGTCGATCGGCGGATGCCCGGGCCTCCCTTGCCGCCGACTATTTTGCGCGGGCACAGGCCCTTCGGACTCCCGCGGTCGATCTTGAAGCCTGGGCAGGTGCCATGTTGCCGGAAGCGAGCGGGAGCCGTTCCGGGCCTCTCAGCCGCTATGAACTTCTCGGGATTCTCGCCAGTCGCCGCTTCGAGGACCCTGGCTGGTTTGTCCGCCTTCAGGGGCTGGGGGAGGCGAATCTTCTTCGGGAAATGGTCACGCTGCAGGCGATTTCCCTGATGCTTGACTGGGAACGCTACCGTCTCGATGAGCGACGGGGTGCCATGGGTGCAGCGCGGCTTGCGCTGGACACCGAACAGATGCGTCGTCTGCCCGGACTCTCCAATCCCGGATCCGGTACCCATTGAAGGCGCGTCCGATTTTGCGTTTCCTGTTCGCGCCCGAGATCTTCCGGCTGGGGAGAGACCTGGCAGCGTCCGTCGGGAGGTTTCGGGGTCTGGTTGCGGGTCTTCTGAAGCGGCCGGAACCGGGAAGCTTCAGCTGGAAGCGGCTGACAGCGCCACACAACCGCCTGCTCACGCTCCTGGGATCGCTGCTTGTGGCGGGTGCGATGTTCCCCATTGCCATCGGGGCTGGCGGCCTTCTGTCCGCTGCCGCCCGGGCCCAGACCATGGAACCCGGGCTGTTCGATGAGGAAGATCGCGGCACCCGGGATCTCCTGTCCTTTTTTGGCGAACTCGATCTGGAGCCTCACGGTGTTCTCGGGGACATGCTGTATCTGTTCAATGGCGGAATTCTCGCTTTGGCGGGATTCCTGCTGATCT
This sequence comes from Alphaproteobacteria bacterium, assembly GCA_965221485.1. Classification (GTDB taxonomy): domain Bacteria; phylum Pseudomonadota; class Alphaproteobacteria; order MPNO01; family UBA830; genus JAJEBT01. The sequence continues at coordinate 184,326 of OZ244893.1, forward strand.
ATCATATCGTTTCCGGGACTGTGGCAACGGCGCGAACGGGCCGGTCGGGATTTGGCGGCTGGCAGATTCTGCGGATTGTGACGGCCATTGCTCTCATGGCGCCGCTGCCGGGCGGAATGAGCGGCGGTCAGCATATCGTGGTCGGGCTGGCCAATCTGGGGGGCGATTTTGCCAACACGATCTGGAGGTCATTCAGCGAGGCCTCGCTTGTGCGCGGTCAACCGGTGGCACCGGGCCCGGCATCGGCGAACTGGCGCTCGGCGATTGCCCGCACATTGCTGGCGGCCGTGTGCCGCCATGTGGCGAACGCCGAGGCAGTGGCGGCCGGTGATGCAGCCTATATCGCGGTTCGCACGGAAACCGGCCCGGGTCGGGTGATCCTTCACTTTGACGGGCGCGGCGGTATGCCCGGTGATCTCTGCGGATCGATCCGGTTTGACGGGCTTGACGGTGAGGGTCCGGGTGCGCTGGCGGCGGCCGGACACCGTGATGCGCTTGAAGGATTGTTTCCGGTGATTGGGGAACTTGCAGCGCGATTCGGTGATCACTACGTTCCGGGATCACAGGTCTATGGCCAGCCTCTTCCGGATGTTGACACGATTCTGCGGGAAGGCGATCTCGCAGGGACCTATGCATCGGTTCTCGGTCAGGCGCTCCGCGATGCTGCAACTGCGGAGACGCGGGCCATGGAGGACCGGCTTGCGGAGGATGCCGCGCGATCGAGCTGGTTGTCCGCTGCCGGATTCTTCAACACGATCGCGGCCCGGACGGGGCGCTTTCGGGCCGCGGTACAGAATGTACCGGATGTTTCGCTTCCGCTCCCCAGCCTCGAAGACTGGTTGCCGCGTTCTGCAGCTGCCGTCCGGGCCCTGGTTGCTGCGCTCGCGCATTCCCGTCACTACCAGCCGGTGTTTTTCTCTGCCGCCGCGGGTGTGACAGGCTCTCTTCCGACGGCAGCCGGCGGTGCTTCGGGGCTGGTGGACAGTCTTCTGGAATTTATTGATCTCGATACCATCATCGTCGCCGACAGCGGCAATCCGGTCGCGGATCTGAGCGGCATGGGCCACAACCTGATCTCGGCATCCGTGGCGTCCATCATGGCGATTTCGGGGGCGGCGGCCGGTTCGGGATTTCTCGAGTCCATTCCCTTCATCGGCAGGGGGCTTGACGCCTTTGAATCGGTGTGGCGGGTCACCGACAGCTTCGTCTCCACCATCCTCGGCCTGTTTCTTCTCGTGGGCGTGATTCTGGCCTATGTCCTGCCGTCCTTGCCGTTCATTCGTTTCCTGTTCGGAATCTTTGCCTGGCTCCTGAATGTTGTCGAGGCCGTCATGGCGATTCCGGTTTTTGCCGCTGCCCATGTGACCCGGGAGGATCCTGATCGGCTGACTGTCCCGGCGACCCGTCAGGGATGGTTGTTCCTGCCCGGTCTTGTGCTTCGCCCTCCGCTGATGCTGTTCGGCCTGATCCTCGGTCACACGGTTTTTGTGGCAGCCATGGGCCTGTTCAATGAAATCTGGCTGCCGCGGCTGCGCGAGGTCAATGGTTCGACAAGTCTTGGTGTCATTGACGCCCTGGCCATGCTGTCCATCTATGTGGTTGTCACTTACGTTCTGATGAACAGCGCCTTCAAGCTCATTGATGGCTTGCCCGATGCTGTCCTGCAGTGGATCGGTGCACAGTCCGGATCCGGTGACGACGACTCCCGTTCTGTGAGCGCGGTCCTGTCCGCCGGAACCGCGCGCGTGAGCGGGATGCGTCTGGTCGGTCAGATTCGCAGTCAGAACGGACCGCGATCGTGAAAAGGGCAGAGCTGTGCGGCGCGCTCGGCCTGCTCCTCACAGGGGGAGGGTGGGCTTGCTGGACTCTGGTACGGACCGAACCGCCCGAACATGCACCGGCCATGGTGCTGACTGCGCTCGGCGGTTCTTTTCTGCTCTGGTTCGTGATCACCCGTCCCGACCAGGCGATCCTGTTGCGGCTTGGTGCCTTCACGGCTGCCGTCCTGGTGTGCGGTTCTGTTGTCTGGCGAGATCTTGTCGAGCCGGGCACATCATGGCTTCGGGCTTTCCCGGACACGGACCTTCTTCCGGATACGGGGCTTCTTCCGGATACGGGGCCTCTGTTTGTGGCGTCCGCCCCGGGTCTTGTGTTCGTCGGGTGGCAGTTGCTGCGGACAATTCACGCCGGGGTGAGGGCTCTCCTGCCTCACGAGCGCCGCCGCCGTGCGCGCTCCGAACTGTACGGTCGGTCCCGGCTCCTCGAGCGGGGAACGCTGGCCCGGGCAAGCGGTCGCCGCGGCATCATACTGGGCCAGACCGGATCCGGCCGCCGCGCACCCCTTTATGTGCATCCGCTCGAAGGGTCGGCGATGACCATAGCGCCGCCCCGAAGCGGAAAGGGTGCCACGATCGCACTCAATCTGCTGTCCCCGGGCGGAACAGGGTTTGCGGGTTCCATGGTTGTGATCGATCCCCGCGGCGAATTGTGGTGTGTCGCCTCCCGCCGGCGAAGAGAAATGGGGCGTCGCGTCATTCTTGTCGATCCGTTCGGAGTTGTGGCCGACCATGCCGCGGGATTTCCGGCAGCGCATCTGCCGGTGACCCGGAGTGCCCGATACAACCCGTTCGATTTCATTCGGGGAGATGACAGCGGTGCCGCCCGCGACATCAGCGTCCTCCTCGATGCATTCCTCACCCCGCCCCTGTCGGACACCCACGGCAGTGCGCGGCATTTCTATGAATCGGCCCGGGCCATCATTGGCGGTTACATTGCCTGGGTGCGCTTCGGAGAACCTTCGGAAAAGCGCAATCTTGCAAGGTTGCACGAACTGCTCCTGATGCCGGTCCCGGAACAGGACTCGTTCGCAACGAAGGTGAAGGACTCGCCCCGCCGTGCCGGCGGTCTCGCGCATGCCGCCGTTGAGCGTCAGGCGCGAGCCGGAAAGGAGGAGAGCGGATCAAATTTTTCCACCATCGCCAATCAGCTGGCCTTCATGAATTTCCCGGAAATGTCCAGCCATACCGCGCGGTCGGATTTCGATCCGCTGATGATTGCCGATGGAAACACCGACCTGTTCGTGGTGGTTCCCGATGAGCTGATTGATCACGTAAAGGGATGGCTGCGCCTGTGGGTTGCGCTTCCCTATGCCGTTGCCGGGCGGCGGCCCCTCAACCGCAATCTGCTGATCGTGATTGACGAGATGCCGAGGCTCGGTTTCCTGAAGCCTGTGATGGACGGCTATAATCTCGCGGCCGGCAAGGGGGTCAACTTCTGGTGCTTTGCGCAATCCCTGTCGGCCCTGGAGTCGACCTGGGGAAAGGCGCATCGCAAGACCCTGACCGATCAGGCCGAAGTTCTGCAGATCCTGGGATTCCCGCGGACTGACACCGCCGGTGCAGAAGATCTGTCCCGGGCCATCGGAATGGCGACCTACAGGGCGCGCTCGGAATCCTTGTCAGGTACGTTGTCGGAAAACCGTGTCCTGCCATCGACCCTGCAACGCCAGGCGAGCGAATCCCATTCCCTTGTCGGAGGACGTGTCGTTCCGCCAGACAGCCTGATGGCGCTGGGGCCGGATCGCCAGTTTGTCATATCTGGATCGAAGGCCTTGCCGCGAGACACCCTGTCCCTGTTTCACGCCCGTTACTGGAAACGTACCGATGCGTGCCGGCTCGCCGACCCCAATCCCCTGGTCCTGCGCAAGCAAGGGGCGTCCCGTCGGTGAGCCGGGTTCCGCATTCGGGTCCGGTTACGGCTTTCGGTGAACCAGGGGCGGCGGATGAGGGCATACCGGTCGAGGACGGGTCCCCTGCGGCACGGTTGCCCGATGTGCCCGGGCCGGAAAGTTCTCCGGACGAGACGCCGGCCGGGCCTGTGGCCGCAGAGTTGGCCGGAGCTGTCGATTGCCGGCAGATTCTGGAGCAGCTGCCAAATGGACAGGAGACGATTCTCGCGAGCATCCGGGAACTCCTGAGGACGTTACAGGGCGAGAGCCGGGACATCATCCTGTCAGAGGGTGCGCGCAGCCAACTTGCCCGGGAAATTGCCAAGGAACTCGATCCTGTCGTGCAGATGGCCGGCATGGCGAAGGTCCCGGACAGTTCCGATGTGGCGCGAATTGAGGCTGCGGCCATGGAGCTGACGGACATGTTGCGAATCCATAATGCCGATTTCTGCCGTTGGCGTGACGTTCACGATCGCCGATCGGGCAGGCTCCGGTGGGGCGCATGGATTCTCGTCTGCTCCCTGGGGGCGGTTCTGGCCTTTTCCGTTATGTCCGGTTTGCCACAGGGTTTCGTGAGTGAGCGTGAAGACATGGCCGGTCCGGTTCCGGCCTCTGTTCTCACCGCTGTCCGGCAATGTCTGGATGAAGCCCGGCTGAGACAGGAGACCCTGGATTGCCGGCTCCGGATTGATCCCTGATTCCTGTCGGCCTGTCCCGACTGACGCCATTGACACGTGCCTTTGTTCAGACGCTGGTGGTCTTTCGATAATCGTCGTTCCGGACCTGCCTTGCCTTCATGACGGGTTGGTGGAGGTCTCAAGGGGATCCGTGTCGAGGTGCGGTCTGATATGGGATACAGGACCGTGGCGGCAATCTTTCGATAACGACGGGGGCTCCATGGGAGCGCTTTCCAAGTTCACGTTCGACGCACACGCGATCCATCCGGCCGGAAGCCCCGCAAGCGAGGGGTGGGGCAGAAGCGGGCACATGGTTGGCCGGCGCAAGCATGTCGAGACGATGCGTCTGGTGAAACCGGGGATTATCACATGGACGGGTCCGTTCAGGTACGCGGCAATCGAGGCGCGACGGTGCAGCGTCGATGTTCCATGGCTGGAGGCAACGAGGCTGAGCGAAATTCTTTCGGGCGGCTCGTCGACGGCTGGCCAGGCGGATCCAAAATCGCACTCTTTTTGCCTGATAGCCTCGCTTTCTGAAAACCATAGAAAGAACGTCGGTTCAGGACCGATGGAGACGGCAGGAATGGAAGAATTCTGATGATCATATTCCGATCCCCGGGCTGCGATGAGCCGGGATGGCGGACGGGCGCGCCGACCGGACCCGTACTCGCAGGTGATCGATGTGAGATCAGGAACTCCGAAGCCTGCTGTGGCTTCGCCCCATCGGGTCTGTCCGGTTTATCGCCCAGGGACCGCGGCGGCTCTTCCGGCAAGGCGCCCGGATCCATCTGCCGCATGGCCTTGTGGCGCCGCCGCGCGTTTGAGATCTTCCTGCTCAGCACGTTCGCGCACCGCAAGCCGTTCAGCCTGTTCCTTGCCGGCGAGATACGGAAGTGGCCATCGTTGGGTCTGATGTCCGTACCAGGCTGCCGCCTGCAAGGTAAAATGAGGATTGACGAGGTGGGGGCGTGCAAGACAGACAAGATCAGCGCGGCCCGCAGCAAGGATCGTGTTGACCTGATCCGGGGTGGTGATGTTCCCGACCGCCATCGTCGGGATTGCAGCCTCGTTGCGTATCTGTTCCGAAAAAGGCGTCTGGAACATACGGCCATAGACCGGACGCGCCTCCGGCGTGGTCTGGCCTGCCGAAACATCAACGATATCGCAGCCATGGTCCTTCAGCATGCGTGCGATGCGGACCGCATCACGACCGGTGATCCCGCTGCTGCCAACCCAGTCCGTTGCCGAGATTCGAACCGAGAGCGGCCGGTCCTGCGGCCACACCATGCGCACTGTTTTCAGCACCTCAAGGGGAAAGCGCATCCGATTGGCGAGCGATCCGCCAAAGTCGTCGGTCCTCCGGTTCGACACCGGCGTGATGAAGGCTGACAACAGATAGCCGTGGGCGCAGTGCAGTTCGATCATGTCAGCATCGATCTCAAGAGCCCGCAGCGCAGCATCCCTGAACTGTGTTCTGACTTCCTCCATATCGTCCCGGGACATGGCCCGGGGCGTCGCCATACCGGGCTTGTAGGGATACGGCGATGGGCCGATCACCGGCCAGTTGCCGCATTCCAGAGGCTGGTCCATGCCTTCCCAGCCGAGCCGGGTCGATCCCTTGGGACCGCAATGGCCGATCTGGATGGCAAAACGGGCATCACTGTTGCTGCGGACGTATTGAACAATGCGCTGCCACGCAGCGACATGCTCGTCATTGTAGAGGCCGGCACAGCCGGGGGTGATCCGGCCTTCGGCCGACACGCACGTCATTTCGCTGATGATCAGACCGGTACCGCCGTGAGCCAGAGCCCCGAAATGCACAAGGTGAAAATCGCCCACCACACCGTCTGTGGCCGAGTACATGTCCATCGGTGACACCACGACCCGATTGGGGATTGTCATCCTCCTCAGCCGGAACGGCGTAAACATCGGCGGAGGGGGCTTGACCGGATCGACAGAGAAACCGGCCGCGCGCACCTCCCCGGCAAACCAGCGTTCCATCCGGTCAACGAAGGCGGCGTCCCGAAGCCGCAGATTTTCGTGGGTCACCTGCTTGGACCGCGACAACATCGAATAGGCCGCCTGGATTGCCGGCATGTTGCGAAAACGCTCCGGATTCTCGGTCCAGGTTACCGAGACGTCACCGGAATGCTGGACTTTTTCGACCTCCTCCCTCCGGATCGCCTCAAAATCAAGCAACGCGTCGCGCACCGAATCCGCGGCCTGCAAAGAGTCGACCAGGGCAATCGCATCTTCCATTGCAAGCTTCGTACCCGAACCGATCGAATAATGGGCCGTGTGCAGCGCATCGCCCAGCAGCACGATGTTGTCGTGGTGCCACCGTTCGTTGCGGATCGTCGGAAAGCGCCTCCAGACAGAACGGTTGGAGACGAGATCGTGAGGACCAAGATAATCGGACCACAGATCCCGCATGTAGAGGAGGAGCTCGGCTTCCCCCAGAGTCTCGACCTCCGGGGCAGCGCTCGCCCAGGTCTGTTCCGGCGCCTCGACAATCCAGGTCGCCAGCCGGTCGTTGTACTGATACTCTCCTAGCACCCAGATGCCGTGCCGGTTCGTCGTGAAATGAAATGTGAACGCATCACAGGGCTTGGTCGATCCCAGCCAGACATAGCGGTTCTTGCGCCACTCCACGGACGGTCGGAACACATCCCTGAAGCGCTCACGTATTCCCGAATTGGCTCCGTCCGCGCCAACGATCAGATCGGCATCCCTGAACATGGACAGGTCGGTGATTTCCGTCTGGAAGCGCAGTTCGACGCCGAGCTGTCTTGCTCGATCATGCAGGATCCTGAGAAGTTCAACCCGGCCACAGCCGCAAAAACCGTGGCCGGCGCTGCGCACAACTTCGCCTTTCCAGCGGAAGTCGATATGATCCCAGTAGGCGAAACTTCGGACGATGGCCTGATAGCTCTCCGGATCACGCGACAGGAAGTTCCCCAGGGTCTCGTCAGAAAACACGACGCCGAAGCCGAACGTATCGTCTTCCCGGTTTCGCTCGAACACCCGGATCCGGGCCGAGGGCCAGGTTTTTCTGGCCAGGATCGCAAAATAAAGCCCGCCCGGTCCACCACCGACAACGACAATATCCATCATCCCGTTCCGTCCATCCAGTCAACATATTTGCTGTTTGCTTGTTCAGGACCCGCACGTACACTTGATCCATGATCGATACCGGAAACGATCAACTGCAGCAGATCCGGAGCGATTCGCCCGCTTTGCGGCTCCGGTTGATGAAGGCTGCCCTCGTGATCGGAGCTGGTGCTGGCAGCCGGGTCGAGAAGGACCATGGCCAGAACCTGGTGCGCTTCGCCGTCGGCTTGCAGCTGTGCCGGTCCGGCAATGAATGGATGGAAGATCCCGTCCCCGCAAACCGGTTGATGGTGGCGAGCGGTACAATCCCGGCGCTCCGCGATCGCAAGACCAGCGAAGGGCTGGTCGGGCGTCGGCCTGGTGCCCGCTATGGCCGCCCGATCCGAACGTCGGCAGAGGGTCGTCCCCGGTTCGATGACATGCCCCGGAATCACGTTGCCCGGGTCCGCGCCATGCGCGCCCGCCTCGCGGAAGAGGAAACGGTTATTTCGAGGCAACGCCTGATAAGAATCCGTTGCCCCTGCGAGGAACAGGAAACGCCATAACGGAGAGATGCGCATTGGCCGTCCCCTTTGATTTGCCCCGATCCCGATCGCAAATTCGCGCACTCCAGAGCGAGCGCAAAAAATTGGCTTTTGACCGGGCCAAGCTGTCGCCCTGGTATCGCGACCGACTTCGGGGCGTGAAGCGCGAGTGGCTGGATGAACCTGAGGAATGGTCAAAAATTCCTATTCTTGACAAGGACACGCTCAGGCAATGGTCGCACGATGAATTCATGCGACAGATCAACGTCGCGAGTCCCGAAGAGATCAGTGAGTACTGGCGCTCGGGAGGCACCACCGGCAAGCCGGTTTTCTATCCCCGGACATTCGAGGACGTGACCTATGGCCTCTTGTCCTGGGGCCGGTCCTTTCCCTGTATCGGTATCGGTCCGGGCGACCTCTGCCATATTTCGTTTCCGATCGGGATCCACCCGGCCGGCCAGATCTGGGCGCGCAGCGCCCACAGTTTCGGCGTGGGAATGAGCTGGGTTGGCGCCGGCAATGCGGTTCCGTCCCGGGCGCAGCTTGAGCTGATCCTGACCCTGAAACCAACCGTACTGATCGCGATGCCCGGATTCGCGCTCCACCTCGCCAACATTGCGGATGCTGAAGGTATTGATCTTGCAGCTGCGACGGTGCGCAAGGTCGTGTGCTCGGCGGAGCCGTTGTCCCTGGCCAAGCGGGAAAAACTGGAGCGTATGTGGGGTGCCGAAGTCTATGATGTCTTCGGCATGTCGGAAGCCGGGCTGATGGGTGCAGAAAGCGACGCACATGACGGCATCCATATCTGGTCCGACCTGTTTTTCTGCGAAATTGTCGATCCCGGGACAGGGCAGCCCATACCCCATGGAGAGATCGGAACCTTCTGCGTCACACCGCTTTATACCGGACATGCAACGCCCTTCCTGCGCTGGAATTCGGGGGACATGGCCAGCCTCATCGAGAGGGGAACGAGCGAGAGTGTCTACGCGGAACTCTTTCCAATGATCCGCCATGCCCATCGGACAGCAGGATTTTTCAAGATCCGGGGCGTGAATGTCAATCATGCCGAGTTCGAGGATTTCATGTTTGCCCGGCCCGAAATCAGCGATTTTCAGGGTGTCCTCAGCAGTGATCCCGGCGGTCTCGATGTCCTGAAGCTTCGCATTGAAGTCCGGCGCGGCGGCGATGCCGAAACCATTGTCCGTGTTCTCCGTGAAGACGTGAAGCTGACGTTCGAGCTGGGTGTCGAGGTCGAGACTCTCGTGGCGGGATCGCTGGCCAGGGCCTTCGAAAACGCGATCAAGGCACCGCGCTTTGTTGATGAACGGAACTGAGCCGTTCTGCACCGGAAAGGAATCCGCCCTCAGGGTTACGTTTGCAGGGGCAGCGGGCATTCCCGTTCGGTGATTCTTCGTTCCGGCTTCTGCTGCGCTATAGTCGTTGCGAAATCTCCATGTCAAATTTGCGCCAAGGTCTGGGAGCGTCCATGTACGGTCACTTCGGCTCACCTCGATCCGAAAACGCAGGATCCGCTGCAGCGTCGGTGTCGGGAAGAGGGCGGGGTTCGCCTCGCTTCCTTCGCGCGGCCGCACTCCTCATGGCGTTCGCCTTGGCTCTCGCGGGGTGTGCGACACCCACCCCGAAGGCGCAGGGCAATATCTGCAAGGTCTTCTCTCAATATCCCGACTGGTATGACTATGCGCGCGCCTCCGCAGCACGCTGGGGGACACCGGTCCATATCCTCATGTCATTCGTACGCCATGAATCCAGTTACCGCAGCCACGCGAGACCACCATACAGATGGTTTCTTGTCATTCCGCTTGGCCGCCCGTCGAGTGCACGGGGCTATGCCCAGGCCCAGGACCCGGTCTGGCGAGAATACAAGGCGGAACGTGGCCGTTTCTTTCGCAGCCGGTCCGATATGGAGGACGCTCTGGATTTCGTGGGTTGGTACAATCACAAGACATGGAAGGCGCTGAAAATCCCCAAGACCGATGCCCGCAGGATGTATCTTGCCTATCATGAGGGACGGGGGGGATATCGTCGTGGTACATGGAAGCGCAAACCTGCAGTTCAGAAGGCAGCAAGCCGCGTAGAGGCAACAGCCAGCGCTTACCGCGCGCAACTGGCCCAATGCGAAAAGAAGTTTCGCTGCGACTCCTGGTACCAGATCTGGCCCTTCTGCTCGTGACCGTCTCTGCCGGTCACGACGGGGAACCTTGAGGCTGGCGCCCGCAGCCTGCTACCCGAACCGGTTGCGCCGCCGATCGTATCCCCGATGATACTGAGAGCGACCTGCGCGAACGCCCAACATTGGGAAATCCGCCTGGGCCCCTCGCGCGTGATTCCGCCCTGAAGCGCTGGCCCGGGCGGCACCGGGCAACCCTGAAATCGGGCCCGCTCGTATCCCGCTGTTGGCCTGGATGGGCCCGGAGCATTCCCCAACTCGAGAGCGCGAGAAGACTGCCGCATGAAGATGGCGGGTGTGGTGATCATGTTCCTTCATCGCGCCGGTTCCGGCTCCGAGGGCTGCCGGGATAGGGGGTAATGGCGGACAACGAACAGGTTCGCGTAGTGACGGCACGACCCTTACCCCATCTTCAGCAGTCTGCGGCGAAAATTGACTGATTTGGGCCGATTCTGGCCAATGTCAAATCCATAAGTCATTGATTTATATTAATACATAAAATTGAATGTTGGTCTTAGTGCCATAAAGTGATGATTCGGGTCATGTTCATCGTACGTTCCCTTCCAGACCCGCCCAAAATCAACATAATCAACCCCAGCACCAAATCACCCCCCGGAGCGCGACATGTATAGTCGCGAAACAACAACACGGCGCAGGGCCGGAAAAGCCTATCGCTCCGTGCGCCTCGTCGAAAGCCGCATGGTCGACGGAAAGGTCCAGCAGAAAACCCTCCTCAATCTCGGCGCACACTTTCCCATCCCCAAACCGCAATGGCCCCTGCTGGTCGATCTGATCGAGACCCTGATGGCCGGAAGCCGGCCCCTGTTCGATCCCGACCCGGCCCTCGAGGCCCAGGCCGCAAAGATCATCCAGCGCCTCGACCGGAGACACCCCGAGGACGAAAACAGGACCGCAACCGTCAGTCTTGACAGCCTCACCAGCGAACAGGACCGCTCGGTCGGCTGCGAGCGGCTGGCGCTCCATGCCCTCACCGAACTCGGGTTTGCCGAAATCCTTGACGGGCTCGGCGTCTCCCCCCGTGATGCCCGGATCGCCACCGCCCTGGTGATGGCCCGCATCGTCCATCCCGCCAGTGAACGCGAGACCCACCGCTGGATGAACACCAACAGTACCGTACTGGAGCTGCTGGATCTCGATACCGGGAAGGAGGTCACGCTCGACAAGCTCTATCGCACCTGCGATCTCCTGTACCGTCACCGGACGGCGCTGGAGGATGCCCTTCATGCCCGCGAACGCACCCTCCTCGACACGCCGGGAGCGGTTGTCTTCTACGATCTCACCAATACCCACATGACCGGACGCCCGGCCTCGGAGCTGGCCTGCTTCGGGCACTCCAAACAGAAGCGCACGGATTGTCCTCTGGTGACCCTTGCCCTGGCCATCGATGATGCCGGCTTTCCGCGGCGCTCGGCCGTCCTGCCCGGCAATGTCTCCGAACCGGGCACGCTTCAGGACGCGCTCGACCGGCTCGATGCCCAGGACGACGCCAGACCCACGGTGGTCATGGATGCCGGGATTGCCACCCGGGCCAATCTCGGGCTTCTGCACGGGCGCGGACAGCACTGGATCACGGTGCGCCCGGGCGGCGCGGCGCCGCCCGGGCGCGATCCCGACATCGTCATGGAAACCCGCGCCGGCTACGAGGCCCGGGCGTGGAAGCTCTCCGACAGCGATGAGGAGATGGAGCTCTGTATCTGGAGCAAGGCCCGCCAGGACAAGGACGAGGCCATCCTGGGCAAGAAACGCGAGCGCTTCGAGGCCGAACTCGACAAGCTGCATGCCGGATTGTCGCGCAGGAACTGCACCAAGGCCTGGGACAAGGTCCAGCAACGGGTCGGTCGCCTGCGCGAGCGCTTCGCGATCGTGAACCGGCAATATGACATTACCGTAACCCGGGGCGAGGATGGCAACGCGAGTGCCGTCACCTGGGCGCGGAATGCCATCCATGAGGACAAGGACGCCGAGGCCGGTTTCTATGTGCTGCGCACCAGCCATTGCGACTGGGACATCGAAACCGTGATCCGGACGTATTGGCGTCTCACCGATATCGAGGCGACCTTCCGGTCCCTGAAATCCGATCTCGGGCTGCGCCCGATCTGGCATCACAAGACCAGCCGCATCATTGCCCATCTGTTCATTGCCGTGCTCGCCTGGCACGCAGTCCAGTTGCTGCGCACCCGCCTTGCCGGCCATGGCCGTCACGACAGCTGGAGCATGATCCGCAACAAGCTTGGTCGCTGGCGCCGCCTGACGACCACAATGACGGCGGTTGACGGGAGCCGGATTGCGATCCGCTACGATGCCAGGCCCGACCCCGAGGCCTGTGCGATCGGCCGCGACGCCGGTGTTCCCTTTGCTTCCAACCCGCATCGTATCAGAGCCAGACAGAAGACCTGACCGGTTCTGCCAGCGGGCTTCATCCCGGCCCCGTCCGTCTTGATCCGGCATCGCCTGAAGCCGGCAGCGGGTTGAATCTGTATAGTGCCATAACAGGGTTTGTGCCTGACGTGAATCCATTCAGATCAATCAGTTACGCTCGCCGTTTTTTGCAAAATCCAGAAGATGGGTTAAGAAAAATACGTTGCTGCGGTGCGCACGAGGCATCAAGGGGGACGGCGTCCATCGGTTCGGGACACCGGGATTGTAGGCACGATCCGGTCTTCCTACCACCCGCCTGTGGTCAGCCACTCTTCGAGGAGCTCCATTTTTTCGAGACCGAAGAACGGCTCCCCGTCGACAATGAAGAAGGGTGAGCCGAAAACACCGGCTTGCAGGGATTCGTCGACGGCAGCCCGCAACAGTTCCGAAGCCTCGCCGCTGGCAAGTGCGGCCGAGAGAGCGCCCGCATTGGCGCCTTCGGTTGCAGCGATGGCTGTCACCGCTTCGGGTGTACCGATGTCTTTCCCGTCCTGCCAATAGGCCCGCAGCAGCCTTCGCGCGACCGGTTTCGCATGTTCCGGGTCGTGGTACCGCAACCAGTGAAAGGCGCGGCCAGCGGCCAGCGGCCGGGACGGTTTCCGTCGCCATCCCGGCGGCGGCGATAATATGATCCCGTGGCGGCGGCAATAGCGCTCCGCATCGCGCAAGGCGTACGGTCCCTTGAGGGGTGTTTCCGGAATCGGTTTGAGCCCCATGACCTTGAGAACCGAGATTCCGGTCAGCATTGATCGCCAGTCTGCCTCACGCCCGTGGCGCGCGGCCAGTTCATCGATCCTGAGACTCGCCAGAAAACCGAAAGGAGAAATGAAGTCGAAATAGAAGACAATCGGGGAGGGCGTTATTGCGGATGTCATGATGTCAGCTGTTCGCACAGTATAGCCCTGGCAACCCTCCCAAACGGACCCGGGGTAGCGCAATCACGAAAATCATGTGACGTGGGATATTGATGAGGACATGGGAGGTCTGACAATGCTCGCGAATAAGGCCGCCGGGGAAATCTGCGTCCGCGTTCCTCACGGCCACGAAAACAGCGGCCGAATCGTCACCATCAACCGGTTCCGGAAACCGGCAGATGGTGCTGTGCGTGACGGGGGTGTCGCGGTCATGATCATCGGGATGTTTCACGCCGGCGCAAAGTCTGCTGGCAAGTTATCGACAGTTGTGAATGGCCGCAATGCGGAGTGTCGCAGGAATCAGGACGACAGGAAGGAGGCCATGATACCAACTCCCGTGACGCGATGCCTTCAAATTGCGTTCTGACGTGTCGCGATTTCGGCAAGCATGACCACAGACTCTCCGGACATCATGGGGTGCAGCCGGATGCCGGATATCCTGTGCCGAGATATCCTGTCCCGAGGCCCGACAAGGCTTCATCACAGGATAGTCTGATGACGGCACTGCTCCTCATCATCGTTGTCTGCTGCGAATGCGAAGCCGTGCAGGATCTGGCCAGTAATTGCAACCCTGGCCGCCATGCCTGGTGATTGTGTACAACACTGACCAGATGTGTCGAGAGCGCGGTATGCACGCGGGGTTCCCGGTTCGGAGGCTTGCTCACGGCGTCGCTCGGATTGCAGAGGTGCTGTTGCCACCACCGGGCACAAGATGCGTGGCCTGATGTGCTCCGCGATGCGTACCGCCAGGCCGTTCCGGGATCCAGTGATCAGCCGCGATGCAAGGATGATCTCTTGCAATGTCCAGCTCCGCGATCCGCTCTCTGCCCGCAACACCGGCCTCTCGCGGAAAAAAACTATGAACTGCAACAGCTTTCACCCTGATTCACAGGAAAAAGGGGCTTGACGATTCTTTGTACCGGCTGATAGGTATCGCGCGTCCCCCGCGGACATCGCATGCTCGGGAACTGATCCGATGGAGAAGATCATGAAACTACGAGACCAGAGAGTTTGGCTGACGGCGGTTGCCGTTGCGGGATCCATTGCGCTTTACGGTTGCGGGGGTGGCAGCGGCGGCCCTGACACGACCCCTTATGATCAGGATTATGTCGATCAAAAGACAGACGAGGCGAAAAAGGCTGAAGAGGAGCGACTGGCCGCGATCAGAGCTGCCACGGAGGCAGCCGGGAAGGCGGCCACGGCTGCAAAGAATGCAGCTGATGCGGAAAAGGATGCTGAGGATGCAGCTATCGCTGCGGCCACCCTTGCGGTCTACGAAACCCTGGATGCGGATGAAGCCGCGGCGCAGAGCACGATCGCGGCCAATGCCAAAAAGGCGGCTGATGCGGCTCTGGTGGCAGCGAATGATGCGCTGGCGGAAGCCGATGCGGTGATCCATTCGGATCCGGAGGTTACGAACCAGCAGGGCCTTGCGCGGGCCTCGGCCACGGCGGCGGCGGAGAGTGCCCGGGATGCAGAGAAACATGCCAATGCGGCATCGACTTCTGCACAGGTGGCCCAGGCTACGAAGGACGGAATCAACGCTGCCAATAACGATGCGCAAGAGCAGGGCCGGCAGCGCAAGATTGCCGCCAACAGGGCGTCTGATGCGGATGCCGCTGCGAAAACGGCGGTTGAAAAGGCGACAGAGGCGAAGGCAACCCGGGAGGCGCTGACCACGGAGGATACAGTTCTGGACAAGGCCGAGGCAGCCGTGGCTGCAGCCAAGACAGCCCTGGCAGCGGCGGAGAAAGCCTTGGCTGATAATACGATGATAGCCTGGATACCGCGTTTGAGGGGTGAGGTGGCAACTGCGAAGGCGGACCTTTTCACGAAGGTGTCTGCCGCAGTCAAGGCCCGGTCGGACCAGGCAGCGGCCGCACAAGCGGCCGCACAATCGGCGGCTGCGGCGGTGAGTGAGGCACAAACGGCATCCGATGACGCTTCGAAGGCGGCTCGGGATGCCGGCGATACGGAACAGGGATCTCCAGGAGCCATGTCAGCAGCGGCGGCGGCAGAATCGCACCAGATGGCCCTGACCTCGGCGAACACAGCACAGGGCTGGTCTGATGTTGTGGCGGCCATAATGTCCCAGAGGAATGCAATCGATTTGGAAACCGCTCTAGATGATTTGACGCAAAGAATCCCGTGGGCCGAGGACTACAGCCTTGCGGCGGATCTGTCGGACCGGATTGATGCTGCGCAGTATGCAGCGGAACGGCTGGCGGAGCAGACAGATCCCGACTCCGACGAGACTGCGACCTATCAGGAAGACCTTCGCGATGCGCTGCAGGCCGTGATGGATGATTTGGCCGGTATAGAGGCGGCGCTGGCCGCCGCCCGGACGGCGCATGATGCGGCCAAACCATGGGCAGAAAACGGATACAAGGTGGACAACGCGACCGGGGCGGAGGGTGAGAACCTGGCGTCCGGCAATATTCTCATTAATCCTGAAGGACGGGTTCTGCTGCAAGGCAAGGTTGTGGTCGCCGATGCGGAGAGCACCCTTGATGAACTCGGGCCTCACGATTATTCGGCCAATTTCAAAGGCGGCTGGAATGGCAATCAGGAATATAATTACGGCATCGTGTCGGTCAACGGCAGGCACCAGTTCATCCACGACAACCGATGGGCCAAGGGCGATGACAAGGTGTATGACTATATTTCCTACGGCTTATGGGGGAGGTATGACGGTAGGCTTCCTTCCTCGCTCCCTGCTGATTATCTGACAGACTACAGGACAACCCACAACGAGGGCGGTGTCTTTGTATTGGTGAAGGATGGGGCCCCCGCAACAGTCGCAGATGCTATTGGCAGGGCAAAATTCACCGGGCGGCACATTGCTAATCGTGAACATTTCGGGATCGGTACAGTCGACCCAGATGTATGGTCATTCAACGTAGATGAGGGGAACTTCAGCGCTGATATCAACTTTGCAGAAGAAACAGCCGAACTCCGCTTTTCCACGGGTTCCAAGCTTTACCTGAAGGTCAGTGCTGACGTTAACGGTAACGAGCTGTCCGGAGCCGAAATTACGGATATCGACAGGACTGAAATTTTGTCTACGAGGGAGCATTCTGTCAGCCTCCATGCCGCCGTGTTTGGAGAGCGGGCGGAGGAACTTGCAGGTACGATAAGAATGTCAGGTCGCTATCATCAGTTGGGTTACAACTGGTATTCAGCTTTTGGTGCCCGCAATGATGAGTATCGGTGAGCACAGACTTGGAAACCAGGGTCATCCGGATTCCCTGATGCAGGTTCAACAGAACGGCGTCATGGATCCACCAGGACGGCGCCCCGCTTGATACCGGATATCGGTCCAATGCATCCGCCTTCTTGCGAGGCGGATGTTCTTTGGGAGCTTGATGTTCTGCATACCCATAGGTGTAATGCTCGTCCTGACCGAGTGAGCCATGCCGTCATTGTCGAGCGTGAAAGACGTTCCAGGAACATGGCTGAGAGAAGTATTGCGACTTCAGCGCCGATCACGATCACCAGCCCTGATAGGTATCAGGGTGCGAACCACCCCCGGGAAGAGCTCCCAGGAAGAGCCAGGATTGGCGGGGGAGCGGCCCTTCCGGTGGCAGCCTTGGTTTCGGCAAAGCGGCTGATTATGACATTTGCACGGCCATAAACGGCGTCAAGCCGTCACACAGTGTTGTGATCGCAGTATTTCGGGATGGATACCGCGATCATGGGGAAGACAGGGCCGACAATGCGCAATACCGGCATTGGTGCTGAACACCGGATCGTTGCAAGCTTCGGTTACGCTGACCGGGTGGAGTTTCCTGGAGGATGAGTGCTGCGCTTCCTTGACCCATCGTCTGCAGGTCGTGGGAAGAACGACGGCTTCAGGCCGGAGTTACCCGGTTCCTGTTGTCAGACTCATGTATGGATGACGATGAGCGGAAATCGTTGATTCTCCGGGTACCATGACGTCTTGGTCCCGCGGTCCAGAACCATGATCTGTTGCCTTTCAGGTCCGCCCAACATCGCCATAATCAAGCCCGGAACCACAACAACCGGCGAGGCCATGTCATGGTGGGGAAACAACCACGCGGCGGAGGCCCGGAAATGCTGGTCCTTCCGTGCGCCTTGTGGAAAGCTGCAGGATCGACGAAAGGGTTTGACAGAAACCCCAACTCAATTCCGGTGCTCAATTTCCCATCCCCAAACCGCAATAATCCTGACGGGATCGATCTGATCAAGACCCTGCTGGCCTGAAGCTGGCCCCTGTTCGATCCTGACCCGGCCCTCGAGGTCGAAGACGAAAACCGGATCGTTCCGTCAGCCTCGACAGTGAACAGAACCGTTCGGTCGGCTGCGAGCGGCTGGCGTGCCACGCCCTGATCGAAGTCCGTTTCCCGAAAACCATAACGGTCGCGGCGTCTCATCCCGTGAGGCCCGGATCGCCATGGCCCCTGGTGACGGCCGGCCGGATCCGACCGCCCAGTGAGCGCGAGCTTCACCGCTGGTTGAATACCAGCAGTACGGTGCCGAAATAGCTCGATCTCTGCGGTGGATACGCTGTTTGATGGCCTCGCGTCCGGTTGTTGACCCGGCGATCAGGCCATGGAGACTTTGCTGCCACGTCCGCGAAGCCGGTGTTGCGACCCAGCTTTTTTTCTCTCACCAAAGCATCAGGCGCAAACTGAACGACCTCGGCCCGTTGTGACGACGGGCCGAGGCCTCAGAGCGAACCCGGTCGGCCGGGTCCGGTGTACCGGCGGATCTCAAAAATCCCGGATCGAATGACCTCCGTTTGAACGAACGTTGTCCTATTGCCAGTTCGGCGTGGGCTCACCGATGCGCATTGTTGCGCATGCCAAATGCCGTATTGACCGAGAGTTGTGTGTTGTTTGCGCCCGTGCCGGTGACACGGATTGTACCCCCCAGTTCCTGGGCCTTGTCGCCCAGCACAACCGCATGAACACTGATCGTGCCACCGTCTGCAAACTGTTCATCGGTCATGGGAGCGTTGCTGTCGTTGCGGTCGGAATATGTTCCTCCCGACAACATGTTGCCGTCAACCTTAAGTCCGGTAACGTTGTAATAACTTCTGAAGTAAAGGTCAGCACGACTTGTCCCGAAATTCACAGTGGCGGTTGCAGACGTCTCCCTGATGTCATTGTCGTTGTCAATACTGACACTTC
Source organism: Alphaproteobacteria bacterium (assembly GCA_965221485.1). GTDB lineage: Bacteria > Pseudomonadota > Alphaproteobacteria > MPNO01 > UBA830 > JAJEBT01. The sequence goes on from OZ244893.1 coordinate 203,059, forward strand.
GTCCTGAATAGGATGCCGTGCCAATCAAATCCGGCGGTGTCACCAAACCGTCCTCATTGAGCAGCGCAAACGCCCCGCCGTCTGTCAAACTTGACCCACTAGTGACAAGATTGGTCAGATTATTGACCCCCGTCGCCCACACGCCGAACGAAATAAACTCATATGTCTTGCCTTCACCAGCGGCCCAGCGGTTATCGTGAATCAACTGCTGCTTTCCCTGGAAGGAAACAATGCCACGCTCTTTTCGAATCTGGTCACGTGTTCCCAATATGTGGATCGGCGTATCTGCATCAGCCACCACATTGATTCTTTCGTTTTCGGTTGTATCCGGATCATCCGTCCCATTGCCGCCCAGATTGATCCGGCCGTCCGAATTGAAGAGGATGCCGCCGGTGGCCACGGTTTCACCCGCTGCTCCGGTCAGGTCGTCCACCGCACGGCCATTCTCAGACCACGGCTTCGCCGCATTATGGGCATCCCGCGCAGCAGAAAGGGCATCCGCGATGTTGGTCGCATCCGTCGTCACAGCCGTCAAGCGCCGACTGATGTCTTGCTGATAGACCGCGGTCTCGTCGGAATCGGGATCCTCCTGCTCGGCAAGGCGTTCCGCTGCGTGATGCGCCCGGGCCAGCAGGACTGAAAGAGCGCCCGCTTCACGGTCCTGATCCGTGGCCCACGGAATTCTGGCGAGGAGATCATCAAGCGATGCCTCCGTCGCATCCGTGTCCTTGTAGGTCTTCGTGATCGCAAGAACATCAGACCAGCCCCGGGCTACGTTGGCAGAAATCCGGGCCGCCAGGTACGAGGCTGCTGCCTCGGCCGCCGACATGGCACCCTCGGATGCCGGATCGGTATCGCCAGCCGCCGCAGCCGCATCCGCAGCTTCAGTGGCCGCAGTCATCGCAGCACCCTCGGCCGCTTCAGCCGCATCAGCGGCTTCTGAGGCTGTCGTGGCACGCGTGTTGTAGTCCGCATCTCTTTTCTCGGCGTCGTCCACGGCCTTCTGGGCTGCCGCCTTTTCAGCGTCGGTAGCATCACTGGCCAAAGCGTCCTGGGCGGCCTTGGCAGCAGGCAAAGCGTCCTCAGCCTCAGCCTCAGCCTCTGTCGCCTTTTCAGCCGCTGTTTTCGCAGCGGCATCCGCATCCCCGGCCTTGTTCGCGGCGAGCCGGCGCTGCACGCCCTGCTCTTGCGCAGCAAGTCTGTCATTGTCGATCCCGGTCTGGGTCGCCCGGGCTATATCCGCTTGTGTCTTCGCCTCAGTGGCAAATCCGGCAGCCGCCTTCGCACTTGCGTCCGCGGCCGAGGCCGAACTCTGGGCCGCAGTCTTCAGGTCCGTAACCGCCTGATCCGAATGATTGACCGCATTGGCTTTCGCCAGCGCATCATTGGCTGCCGCCAGAGCCGTATCAGCCGCAGCCTTGGCATTGGCCGCCGCCGTACTCTGCGCCTCGGCTTCATCCGCATCCAGGGTTTCATATGTCGCAGCAATCGTCGCAGCGGCGGCTGCATCCTTAGCATCTTTCTCCGCCGTAGCCGCATCGCTGGCAGCCGTGGCTGCCTCGTTGGCCGCCTCCGTGGCAGTTGCAATCGCGGCCTGCCGATCCTCTTCAGCCTTCTTTGCAGCGTCTACGGCGTCATCAACATAGTCCTGGTCAAACGGGGTCGTGTCAGGGCCGTCGCTGCCGCCCCCGCAACCGTAAAGCGCAACCGATCCCGCAACGGCCATCGCCGTCAGCCATACTCTCTGGCGTCGTGATTTCATGATTCTCTCCATCGAATCAGTTTCCGAGCATGCGATGCCCGCGGGGGGCGCGCGATTCCTATCAGCCAGAGCAAAGAATCGTCAACCCCCTTTTTTCCTGTGAATCAGGGCAAAAGCTGTTGCAGTTCATAGCTTTTTTACGAGAGGCCCGCATTGCGCGCGCAGTGCGGGCCAGGCACTGGTCGTCGCACCGCGCGATCATCGTCTCGCGGCTGAACCCGGAAGCCCTTCAGGGGATACCACCGCGCGCAGCGAAGCACATCAGCCACCGCATCTTTTACCCGGTGGCAATGACAGCACCCATGCAATCGCGGCGTCGGCCTGTGACCCCTCCCGAACCGGGAACCCCTCGTGCAAACCGTGCCCGCACCACATTCGGCTAACGTCGTGCCAGGGCCCCGGCTGCGCTTGCGGGTGCCCTCGTACCAGTATCTGCGCTCGCTCCCGCTGGTGCCCGGGCATTGCCAGATCCATGCCGGGAGATCGGCCGCGCTCGGTACGACGGTAGAGTCCGGGCCGATCTCCATGAAGATCGCGAGTGGCCCTTGTGTCGTTTCCGGGGAAGGTGATCAACAGCCGGAATGTCTCCATACGGAGTAGGTTCGCACGGGATGCCGGCTGCCGCCTCACACTCCCTGCCGACAAGCGTGTCGTACCCATATGCCCATTCGCCCGGCACAGAGCGATCACAACTGCCGGACTCCCGGATCAGCGCGCCGGTGGACAGGTCAGGCACTTCGCGGACATATGTGGTCAAACCGTCGGTTCCGGGCCGCCAAACAACCTTGGTCTCACGTGCATCCGGAAGCGCCTTGATCATGGTCCACTTTCTCAGACCGCTCCACCGTCATCATCGTTCCTGATGATAGTCCCCGTCGCCAGGGCAAAAAACCGATCAGCCGTGACGGTCCGTTGCCTTGCCGAATACCTCCTGACCCTGTCCGTATCCCGGTGGCCGCATTGCAGGATTTGTCTCGCTGTGTGATAAGGTTGCATAAGTAATCGGAAGCCGACAAGGCAGTAACCAATGACCCTGCAGTGCAACAGCCGATGGCCCGGCAGGACGGATAACGGCACCGGGGGCTGTCTTACCTTCACAAGGGTCTGTGACCGCCGGGTCCGAGACTGTTTGAATCCATCGCGAGGGCCCCACAGGCCAGGGCACTCAAGGCGTTTGAGGCACGATCCCATGTCCTACTACATCGTTCCGGGCAGTTTTGTTCGCCACCCCGAACGACCGGATTGGGGTTTGGGACAGGTGCAGTCCGTTGACGGAGCGCGGATTACTGTCAACTTCGAGAACATGGGCAAACAGCTCGTAAACGGAGATCTCGTCACGTTGGAAATCGCGGAGGACATCGGTGGTGACCAGTGACCGGGCCCCGATGACGGCGCGACGCGACGTGCGGGGCCGGCAGACAGATCCCACCGCGCTTGGGGAAGTCCGCAATCTCCTGGACGGCATGCCGCCACGGCGCGATCTGCTGATCGAGGCGCTTCATCGCGTTCAGGACCGTTACCATTGCATCGGGCCAGACCACCTCACCGCCCTCGCCGCGCTTTTCAGTTTGTCGCACGCCGAAGTCTATGAATGCGCAACCTTCTACCACCATTTTGACGTCCTCGAGGATGGGGAGACACGTCCGCCTGAAATCACCGTCCGGGTGTGCGAATCGATCGCCTGCGAACTCGCCGGCGCTCGTGAACTCATTGCCGAACTCGCCGGCCACTTCCGGAACCGGGTCCGCGTCCTCGCAGCCCCTTGCATGGGCGCTTGCGATCAGGCTCCGGCAGCCGCCATTCATCACAACCAGATTATCGATGCGAGCGCCGAACGGATCATTGCAGCCGTTGAGGCGGGGCAGACCGAGCCACGACTCCCTGACTTCCAGGATTATGACGGATATTGCACCCAGGGCGGATATCGCCTGCTTCGCGATTGCCTCGGCGGTCGGCGCGCCAGAGATGCCGTGATCGGGGAACTCGAGGGGTCAGCCCTTCGCGGTCTCGGTGGTGCGGGCTTTCCCACCGGTCGCAAATGGCGGCTCGTCTCGAATGGCCCCGCGCCCCGGCTGATGGCCGTCAACGCCGATGAAGGGGAGCCCGGAACCTTCAAGGACCGCTATTTCCTGGAAACCGACCCGCATCGTTTTCTCGAGGGCATGCTGGTGGGACTCTGGGCCGTTGATGCCGAAGCCTGCTACCTCTATGTCCGCGATGAATATCCCGCGAGCCGCCTTATCCTCGAGCGTGAGATCGCGCGGCTGGAACAGCATGGCCTTGTGCGCCCCGGAACCATCCACCTGCGCCGCGGTGCCGGAGCCTATATCTGCGGCGAAGAATCGGCGATGATCGAGAGCATCGAAGGAAAACGCGGCTTGCCGCGCCACAAACCACCATTCCCGGCCGAGGTTGGGCTGTTCGGGCGCCCGACGCTGGTCAATAACGTCGAAACGCTCTATTGGGTGCGCGATATCCTGGAGCGCGGGCCCGAATGGTTCTCGGCATATGGCCGCCGCGGTCACAAGGGTCTTCGCACGTTTTCCGTTTCGGGGCGGGTGCGCGAACCGGGCGTCAAGATTGCAGAAGCCGGTATCACGATGCGTGAACTCATGGATGAGCATTGCGGCGGCATGGCGCCAGGACACCGTTTCAAGGGCTATCTGCCGGGCGGTGCTTCGGGCGGCATTCTGCCCGCTTCAATGGCCGATATCCCGCTTGATTTCGGAACGCTGGAACCCCATGGCTGCCTCATCGGCTCGGCCGCCGTGGTGGTTCTCTCCGAGGCCGACAATGCTGCCGCTGCAGCGCTGAACCTCATGCGGTTTTTCGAAAGCGAATCCTGCGGGCAATGCACACCCTGCCGGGTGGGATGCGAAAAGGCAGCAACGTTGATGCGCGAGAGTCTTTGGGACAAGGATCTGCTCGATGAACTGGGACGCATGATGATTGATGCCTCGATTTGTGGGCTGGGACAGGCAGCGCCCAATGGTATGCTTTCGGTGTTCCGGCATTTCCCTGAAGACGCGGGACTTCCTCCCGGACTGGACGGCGTCCGATCATGACCGCACCCGCAAGCAGCAGCAACGAAGCCGTCTCATTCACCCTCGACGGTAAACCGGTGACCGCGCCGCCCGGCCAGACCATCTGGGAGGTCGCAAAGGACCAGGGCATTGACATACCGCATCTCTGCCATTCGCCCGATCCTGGTTACCGGCCGGACGGCAACTGTCGTGCCTGCATGGTGGAAATCGACGGCGAACGGGTGCTGGCTGCATCCTGCATTCGCAGGCCCACCGAGGGTATGGTGGTCCGCACCGCCAGCACACGGGCAGAGGCATCCCGGCGCATGGTGTTCGAGCTTCTGGTCGCGGACCAGCCGGCTCGCGATGTGGCCCACGACGCCAGTTCCGGATTCTGGATCTGGGCTGACCGGTTGGGCGTCAGTCACAGCCGCTTCCCGGCAAGGCCGGCCCCGGCACCGGATCACACGCATCCGGCCATGGCTGTCAATCTCGATTCCTGCATCCACTGTACGCTGTGCGTACGCGCCTGTCGGGAGGTGCAGGTCAATGACGTGATCGGCATGGCTCATCGGGGGGCCGGATCGAGAATCGTGTTCGACTTCGACGATCCCATGGGAACCAGCAGTTGCGTCGGCTGCGGCGAATGCGTGCAGGCCTGCCCGACCGGAGCGCTGCTGCCCGCCACGGTTGCGTCCCGGACCGGCCGGGTGGTTGCCGACCGCAAGGTTGACAGCCTCTGCCCCTATTGCGGTGTCGGCTGTCAGCTCACCTATCACATCAAGGAGGATCGGCTATTGTTCGTGGAAGGGCGCGACGGGCCCGCCAATCGCAAGCGTCTCTGCGTGAAGGGACGGTTCGGGTTCGATTATGTCCACCACCCCGACCGGTTGACGAGACCCCTGATCCGCCGTGACGATGTCCCGAAACATTCTGCAGCCGCCGTTGATCCGGCCAACCCCCTGTCACATTTTCGGGAAGCCGGCTGGGACGAGGCGCTTGAGGCAGCTGCCAGCGGCTTCCGGCGCACACGCGACCGTCATGGCGGCGGCGCCCTCGCCGGATTCGGATCGGCCAAGGGCTCGAGTGAGGAAGCCTACCTGTTCCAGAAACTGGTGCGCACCGGTTTCGGCACCAACAATGTGGATCATTGCACGCGCCTGTGTCACGCATCATCCGTCTCCGCTCTGATGGAAACCATCAGCTCCGGAGCGGTATCGGCGCCGTTCGGCGAATGCAGCAATGCCGATGTTATTGTCGTGACCGGGGCCAATCCCGCCATCAATCATCCGGTCGCCGCCACATTCTTCAAGAATGCGGTGCGTGACGGCGCTTCGCTGGTGGTGATGGATCCTCGCGGTCAGGCGCTCAGCCGCCATGCAACCCACATGCTGAAGTTTCGACCCGGCACCGATGTCGCGCTTCTCAATGCGATGATGCACTGCATCGTTGAGGAAGGCCTCGTCAATCGGGAATTCGTTGCCCAATACACCGAGGGATTTCAGGATCTGGAAGAGAGCCTCAAGGACTTTGCACCTGAGACGATGCAGTCTCTCGTCGGCATCAAGGCAGAGACCATTCGCGAGGTGGCCCGGCTTTATGCCAGGGCGAACGCTGCCATCATCTTCTGGGGTATGGGAATCTCCCAGCATGTTTGCGGCACTGATAACGCCAGGTGCCTGATTTCCCTCGCCCTGATGACCGGACATATCGGTCGGCCCGGAACCGGCTTGCACCCGCTGCGTGGACAGAACAATGTCCAGGGCGCGTCCGACGCCGGACTTATCCCGATGTTCTATCCGGATTACCAGCCCGTCGCCGCCCCGGAAACCGCAAACCGGTTCGCGGATCTGTGGCAGACGACCCTTGATCCGGAGCCCGGCCTGACGGTTGTTGAAATTATGAATTCGGCGCGTGCCGGCCAGATCCGGGCCATGTACATCATGGGTGAAAACCCGGCGATGTCCGATCCCGATCTGGACCATGTCCGCGAGGCCCTGGCGTCGCTTGACCATCTCGTTGTGCAGGATCTTTTCCTCACCGAAACCGCTGCTTACGCGGATGTGGTCCTGCCTGCCAGCGCCTTCCCCGAAAAAGACGGCACGTTCACCAATACGAACCGCCAGGTGCAGTTGGGGCGCAAGGCCCTGCCCCTTCCGGGCGAGGCCCGTCAGGATCTCTGGATCATTCAGGAAATCGCCCGACGCATCGGGCTTGACTGGAACTATGATGGCCCCGCCGACGTGTTCGCTGAAATGAGGTCCTGCATGCCGTCAATCCAGGGCATTTCCTGGAACCGGCTGATGCGCGAGGGGTCGGTGACCTATCCTGTCGACAGCGAGGACGAACCGGGTCAGGAGATTGTTTTCGGTGACGGGTTCCCGACGGCCAGTGGACGCGGCCGGTTTGTGCCGACCATGCTGACACCCCCGGATGAAGTGCCGGACGAGGACTATCCGATGATACTCACCACCGGCCGCCTTCTTGAGCACTGGCATACCGGTGCCATGACCCGGCGATCATCCGTGCTTGACAGGATCGAACCGGAGGCCACAGCCGAGTTTTCGCCCGGGGAGCTGCGGAAACAGGGTCTGGTTTCCGGAGACCGGGTGCGGGTAGAAACGCGCCGCGGCGTCATCGAACTCAAGGTGCGTTCCGATCACAATGTGCCTGACGGAATGATCTTCATTCCATTCTGCTATCGCGAGGCGGCCGCAAATATCCTGACCAATCCGGCACTTGATCCGTTCGGCAAGATCCCCGAATTCAAGTACTGTGCGGCACGGATCTCACCGGTGAGGTGACTGTTGGCACCCCGGTCAGGGCAGGGTCAAACCGTCACCGATCCGGTCGGAAGCATTCAGTCCGGGGGTGGGCGTCGTATGTTCTGCGAGCGCATGGATGCGCTTCTGGCGCAGGGCAGGGTCCCGGATCGTCTCCCCGATACTCGCATCCAGAGCTTTGTCGGGGGCCACGAGCCCGCGAACGAAGTCCTGCATCTCGACCTGGCTTTTCGCTGCAAACCGCCGGCCGCGCGCCGGAACCTCGGCAAGGGCGACGGGAGATCCCTGCAGCGTGATGCATCCGGTCAGAGCCAGGTAGGCCCAGGCACTCCCGGGTCCAGGGCGGGCGTCCTCAAGCACAAACCGGAGCCCGTCCATCCTGATGAAGGCATAGTGGTTGCGTTCGGTCTCATGCATTCTTTCCAGCTGCGATGTATCCAGCCAGAGGACAAAGGTGCTGACGGCCGTTCCGGGCGAAGGAAAAAAAGTGGCCGGAACCGATCCGTACCGCGCGAAATGCCCGGCATAGACACTGTCAAACCCGTGCAGGAGCCCGAGTTCGGCCGGAATGAAGCTGTCGGACCCGAACGCCGGGTATTTACGCGCCAGCTGTTCCGGAGACCGGTTCGATCCCGCGGCAAGGACCGGGGTACGGGTGGTGCGGTCGAAGACGTGATCCGTCAGCGGCTCCGCCCGGCCGTTCCGAAACAGGAAGGAAAAATCCGGAGACGGAAACGGATAGGCCTTGGCATGAGTGACTGGATCGCGTTCAGGCATGTCCGGTTCGGCCCTCGGTTTGGCAGGCGCATTGATGCGCAGCCGGTTTTTAGGGGACCGGCATCGACGAGGCAACATCCGTGACCAGAGCTTACGGCAACCTTCGTGAATTCGTCGAAAGTCTGGAACAGGACGGCCAGCTGGTGCGGGTTTCGGAACCGGTCTCGACCCATCTGGAAATGACCGAAATCCAGACCCGGCTGCTTGCCGACAACGGCCCGGCAGTGATTTTCGAGAATGTGGTCAGTCCAGACGGTGGAACACATTCGATGCCGGTTCTGGCCAATCTGTTTGGTACCGTTGCGCGGGTCGCAACGGCGATTGGCCGAACACCTGAAGATTTGCGGGAGCTGGGGGAGCAGCTCGCCTTCCTGCGCCAGCCCGAGCCTCCCGGTGGATGGCGCGAGGCAGTCGACATGATTCCGCTCCTCAGATCAGCCATGTCCATGGCTCCGAAGACGGTCAAGCGGGCACCCTGCCAGGAAGTCGTTCTCGACGGAGCCGAGGTAGATCTCTCCTCGTTACCGGTCCAGGGCTGCTGGCCCGGAGAACCTGCGCCGCTGATTACCTGGCCGCTGGTCGTTACGGCTGATGCGGCGGGACGGACCAACCTCGGAATCTACCGCATGCAGGTCCTTGACCGGACTCGCACCCTGATGCGCTGGCTCGCCCATCGTGGCGGTGCCCATCATGCGCGCGCGGCTTCACGCACCGGGGCCGCAAGCATTCCGGCAGCGGCGGTCATTGGCGCCGATCCCGCGACCATCGTCGGCGCCGTGGCACCGGTTCCGGAAACCATGTCCGAATATCAGTTCGCCGGATTATTGCGCCGGGCCAGGGTGCCGGTGGTCAATTGCAAGACGATCCCCTTGCAGGTCCCGGCCGAAGCTGAAATCGTCCTTGAAGGGCATGTCATGCTGGACGAGACGGCCCCTGAAGGCCCTTATGGCGACCATACCGGATACTACAACGATGTGGAGCGGTTTCCCGTTTTTGTTGTCTCGGCGATCACAATGCGCGCCCAACCCATCTACTTGACAACTTTCACGGGCCGTCCGCCGGACGAACCTTCCGTGCTCGGACAGGCCCTGAACGATATTTTCACCCCTCTGCTCATTCGGCAATTTCCTGAAATCGTCGACTTCTGGCTGCCGCCCGAGGCCTGCTCCTACCGCCTGGCCGTTGTCTCAATCCGCAAGGAATATCCGGGTCACCCAAAGCGGGTCATGATGGCGATCTGGTCTTTTCTCCGGCAATTCATGTATACGAAGTTTGTAGTTGTGGTTGACCACCATATTGATCCGCGCAGCTGGGAAGACGTGGTGTGGGCCATTTCCACCTGTGTTGATGCGTCCCGTGATGTCGTGGTGGTCGAGAACACCCCGATCGACTATCTGGATTTTGCCTCTCCGGTCGAGGGTCTGGGCAGCAAGATGGGAATTGATGCAACCGCGAAGGGCCCGCCGGAAACGACGCGTGCATGGGGGCGGCCGCTGCGTATGAGCGATGACGTCATTGCCGAGGTCTCGCGCAAGTGGAAATCTTATGGCCTCCCGGGCAGCGGGAGATCAATCTGGAAGGATGTGAATTGATGACGGATCAACTGGATTTGCTCGCCGAATTGCTGGACTCGGCCAGGGCAGCCGGCGCCGATTCGGCAGATGCCTTGATGGTGGAGGGCACTTCCCTGTCGGTGCGCTGGCGGATGGGTGAGCTCGAGCAGCTCGATCGATCGGAAAGTACGGACATGGGCCTGCGCGTGTTCGTCGGCGCCAGGCAAGCCGTCGTATCGTCAACGGATTTTTCCCGTGACACGCTGTCAGATGTGGTGGAGCGTGCCGTGGCGATGGCACGGGCAGCGCCCGAAGATCCCTATTGCGGCCTGGCCGAACCGGACCAGATTGCGAACGAAACGCCCGTCATCGATCTGTTCGATGCGACGGAGCCCGAGGCGGAGGTGCTGATTGAGGCTGCGCGCGAGGCCGAGGATGCCGGACGGGCCGTCTCCGGAGTTACCAATTCGGAAGGCGCCGAGGCAGGCTGGGGACAGGCCGGCATCGCGCTTGCGGCGACAAACGGATTTGCCGGGGCGTACCGGACATCAAGCCACAGCCTCGGTGTATCGCTCCTTGCAGGCGAAGGCCTCGGAATGGAGCGTGACTATGATTATTCTGTCACCGTCCACCGCGAGGATCTTGACGATCCCGGGACCCTGGGACGGAATGCGGGAGAACGGGCCGTCAGGCGTCTTGGCGCCCGCAAGGTGGAGACCCAACAGGTGCCGGTGATTTACGATCGGCGGGTGTCCCGGGGCCTGCTGGGGCATTTCGCGCGAGCGATCAACGGTGCGGCGATATCGCGGGGAACGTCCTTTTTGCGGGAGGACATGGACAAGCCGGTGTTCGAGGGGAGCATCGGCATCATTGATGATCCGCACCGGGAGCGCGGTCTGTCTTCCCGTCCCTTTGATGGCGAGTGTCTGGCCAATGGCCGGAGGGCGCTGGTGAACAACGGTGTGGTCAGGTCCTGGATACTCGACCTGGCTTCGGCCCGCCAACTGGGGCTGAGGTCGACAGGGCATGCGTCCCGCAGCCCGTCCGGTCCGCCATCCCCGTCTGCCAGCAATCTCTACATGGAACCCGGCAATTGCAGCCCCGAAGAGTTGATCGCGGACATCGGCAGCGGGTTCTATGTGACGGAACTCATGGGGCAGGGTGTGAATATTGTGACCGGAGACTACAGCCGCGGTGCGACCGGCTTCTGGATCGAAAACGGCGAGATTGCCTGGCCCGTCAGCGAGATGACCATCGCCGGCAACCTGAGGGACATGTTTGCCAGCCTCAGGCCTGCCGATGACCTTGAATTCCGTTACGGAACCAACATGCCCACGGTGCGCATTGAGGGCATGACAGTTGCTGGAGTATAAGGGGAGGTGGACAGTTGACTTGGCTTGTCCGCTGATCCTTGTGGACGGGGCATTGTCGATGCCCTCGCAACCGCCCGCTTTTTCCGGTGTCCAGGGAAGGCTGGATCGTGGCCGATGAACCGTTACAGACTGCTGCGAAGCAAACCCTGACCGAGAGTCGGAGCGACCCCACTTCGGAACTCGTGGGCCGGTTGTCCCGGGAGCAACTCAAGCCGCAACGGGGCCGGATTGTGACGGCCATCTTCTGTATGGTCGTGGTCGCAGCCGCTTCGGCTGCGCTGGTATACACCCTGGCTCCGGTCATAGACGAGGTTCTGGTATCGCGTGACAGGCAGATGCTGTACCTCATGCCGGCCCTCATTATCGGCCTCGCGCTCCTCAGGGGAGCGGCGGGCTATGGCGAGACGTACCTGATGGAGGTGATCGGCCACCGTATGGTCGCGAACCTGCAGACCGGCATGTATGACCGCGTCATCCGGGCGGATCTTGCCTTCTTTCATGACAATGCTGTGGGCGGGCTGGTGGCCCGGTTCGTCAATGACGCGAACCTGTTGCGCCAGTCCGTGGCGAAGTCCCTGACCGGCATGATGAAGGATTTCCTTACCGTCGTGTTTTTGCTCGTCGTGCTGTTTGTCAATAACTGGATTCTCGCACTCTTCACTGTCGTCGTCTTTCCGCTGTCCTTCCTTCCCATCGTGCGCATCGGTCGCCGCATCCGGCGGTTTTCACGAACCACCCAGAGTGAAACCGCATTCCTGACCACGATGCTCGACGAGACGTTTCGCGGGATTCGCAACGTCAAGGCCTATGCCGTTGAAGATCGGGAAACCGACCGGGCGAACGGGGTCATAGAACGAATCTATGAACTGATGCGCAAGACCGCGCGTGCGCAGGCTGTGAACCGCCCGCTGATGGAGACGCTCGGCGGCATTGCGCTGGCCATTGCTGTCCTCTCGGGCGGACTACTTGTCATCGAAGGTTCGATGACCCCTGGAGCACTGGCATCCTTCATGGCGGCGCTGCTCGCGGCATACAAACCGATGAAGAGCATCGCCAATCTCAATGCCGTCCTGCAGCAAGGCCTCGCGGCGGCCCAGCGGGTGTTTTCGATCCTTGATCTTCAGCCGCAGGTGATCAACCGGCAGGGTGCGAAGAGGCTTGATCGCATTCGCGGCCACATTCGCTTCGACGGGGTTTCGTTCGGTTATGTGCCGGGGATCCAGGCCCTGAACAGCGTTGACATCGATATTCCCGTCGGCCAGACCGTGGCACTCGTAGGCGCGTCCGGAGCGGGCAAATCGACCATTCTCAGCCTGATTCCCCGGTTCTTCGATGTCGAGAGCGGTGCTGTCCTGATTGATGGCCACGATGTGCGGGACGTCACACTGGAAAGCCTTCGCGCCGGAATCGCGCTGGTCAGCCAGGACACGTCCCTGTTTGATACCACGATCCGCGCCAATATCGTTTATGGGCGGCCTGACGCCGGTCAGGCGGACATAGCCACCGCCGCCAGAAACGCCGGCGCGCACGACTTCATCATGGCGCTTCCGGACGGTTACGATACCGTGGTTGGCGGCCGGGGTGTCAAGCTGTCCGGCGGGCAATGCCAGAGAATTGCCATCGCACGCGCCATGCTGAGGGACTCGCCGATCCTTCTGCTCGATGAGGCAACCTCGGCGCTCGATACGGAATCGGAACGTGCTGTTCAGGCAGCCATCAACCGCCTCAAACAGGGCCGAACGACGGTGGTGATCGCCCATCGCCTGTCGACCATTGCGGATGCCGACAGGATTTTCGTCATGGACGACGGACGGGTGATCGAAACCGGGACGCATGCCGAACTCCTCGCACAGGACGGTGCCTTCGCGCGGTTGCACGCGCTTCAGCAAAGCGGCGAGGAGGCAGAGAGACCTCTGGTCCGTGCTCGGGCTTGAGGCCTGCGGGTCCGCCCGACGGCCGCCGGTCCACGAGGCACTCGAGTCGCTGGTTGTGTCGTGAAACTGCTGCATTATCCAGCCGTTACGACAATTGCTGCATGGATCGGCGCATTGTGGCTTGAACTGGTCTGGTTGACGGGGCGCTGGCGAGTCGAGAATCTGGACGTCGTGGCCGGTATGGTATCTGCGGGGCAGCCCGTCATCATCTGCCTCTGGCACGGCCGCCTGTTGCTGGCTCCTCGTCTTCGCGGCGTGTCCCTGACCGCCCTGGTTTCCCTGCATCGGGACGGCCAGCTGGGGGCCAGGGTCATGCGCTATCGGGGGATCGGAATGATCCCGGGTTCCACGGCACGGGGAGGCGGGCCGGCGCTGCGCGAGGTGGTACGGGCGGCGCGCCGCGGCGAGGCCGTGGTCATCACACCGGACGGACCTCGTGGACCCCGCATGCGGGCGAGCGCCGGTGCGGTCGTTGCGGCGAAACTCGCAGGTGCCATGCTTGTTCCCACGGCTGCCGGGATATCGCGGCGGCGCATTGTCGGGAAGTGGGACCGGTTTGTGATCCCCTTGCCATTTGCGCGTGGAGTCGTCCGGTTCGGCGGGCCCATTACAGTACCGAAAACCGCGGGCGCAACGGATATCGAAGCTGTGCGAGTGAAGCTGGAAAACGAACTGATTGCCATGACGCAGGCAGTGGATAACGAACTCGGGGTTGAGGTTGTGCAGCCGGCGCCGAGTGCGGTCCGGGACGGACCTGCAGAGGACCGGCAGTGACGGTCGGTCTCTACAGGATTGCCACCCGACTGGCGCTGCCTCTGGCGCGCTATCATCTCGGGCGCCGTCTTGCCGCCGGTCGGGAAGATCCCATGCGCATCGGAGAACGCATGGGCCAGCCGTCACGCTCCAGGCCCGAGGGTCCCCTGATCTGGTTGCATGCGGCGAGTGTCGGGGAGTCCCTGTCGCTCCTCGGTGTTATTGATCGTCTTCGGAGGGAGCAACCGCGGTTTGCGCAGATGATTACCACTGGAACCGTAACCTCTTCGCAGGTCCTGGCTGACCGCCTCCCCGAGGACGTCATCCACCAGTTCATGCCGGTTGACTGCGCGCCCTGGGTACGGTCGTTTCTGGATCACTGGCGCCCGGATATGGCGTTGTGGTCCGAATCGGAGTTGTGGCCGGCAATGCTGTCGGAAATCAGGGCGCGGGGTATTACGGCGATTTTGCTGAACGCACGGATGTCGGAACGGTCCTGGAGGCGCTGGCGTCGGCTCACCTGGTTCAGCCGCTCGCTGCTGCAGACATTCCAGATCTGCCTGGCCCAGAGCGCAGGCGACGCCGGTCGATTGCGTGATCTCGGGGCACGCGATGTCAGCTGTTGCGGCAACCTTAAGTTTTCTGCCCCGCCACCGCCTGCTGATCCCTCCCGGTTGCGATCGTTGCGGGAGGCAATCGGGGCCCGCCCGCGATGGCTTGCTTTCAGCACGCATCCGGGAGAGGAAGATATCGTGGCTGATGTCCATGCCGGCCTGTCAGAGGATTTCGAAGACCTGTTGACAATTCTGGTGCCGCGACATCCGGATCGCGGCGAGGAAATCGCGGTCCGGCTCTCGGAACGGGGCTTGAGGGTGGTGCGGGGATCGCGATCGGAAGCCCTGGAGCCCGACGCCCAGATCCTGCTGGGCGACACCATCGGAGAACTGGGTGTGTTTTTCCGGCTTGCGGAGATTTCTCTGGTTGGCGGCTCGCTGGTACCCCACGGGGGTCAGAATCTTCTGGAACCGGCCAAGCTGGGTTCGGCCATACTCCATGGGCCGCATATGGAGAACTTCGCGGAAATTCGCGATCAATTGCTGTCGGCGGGCGGTTCGGTGGAGGTGGCAAATCCTGTCGAGATCATTCATGAAGTGAGGTTACTGTTGACGGATCCGTCGCTGCGGCAGACACGGATTGAAGCGTCCCGCCATTTCGCCGAGAGCGGGAGGGACGTACTGGATACTGTTTTCACCTGTCTGAACGGTCCGCTCGGTGGTCTCGTTGCTGACGCATCGCCATCCGGTGATGAAGGCGCCTGAATTCTGGTCCCGGGACGGAGCGCTGGCGCGTTTCGTGTCACCGGCATCGCTGTGTTGGCGGGTTGGATCTGCGATGCGGGGTTTCGGTGTAAGGCCATACCGGTCCGACAGACCGGTTGTTTGTGTTGGCAATGCCGTCGTTGGCGGTGCAGGAAAGACCCCTGTCGTCATGTGTTTGGCACGATGCCTGGTGTCCCGCGGTGTGCAGGTGCATCTCCTTTCCCGGGGTTATGGCGGGATCTTGAAGGGTCCGGTTCTGGTGGATCCGTCCGGTCATGATTTTCGCGAGGTCGGGGACGAGCCATTGCTGCTGTCTGATATCGCACCGACATGGATCGCGCGCGACCGCGCTGCCGGCGCTCGTGCGGCCGTTGCAGCCGGGGCGGAGGTCATTGTCATGGATGACGGTTTGCAGAACCCCGGCCTCATCAGGGATTTCTCGATTCTGGTGGTTGATGGAGGTTATGGACTGGGGAACGGGCGGCTGGTACCGGCGGGTCCGCTCCGGGAGCTGCCAGAGGCGGCTTTGCGAAAGGTCGAGGCGGTCGTCATTGTCGGTGAGGACCGGTGCGGTCTTGGTCCGGCTCTCGGCCGGGACCGGCCGGTCTATCAGACGTGGCTGGTTCCCGGGCCCGGGTCCCGGGATGTCTCGGGTTGCCGCGTCCTGGCGTTTGCTGGCATCGGGCGTCCCGAGAAATTCATTGATACCCTCCTGGGTATGGGGTGTGACGTGGTGGCGGCAAGGTCGTTCGGTGACCATCATGTCTATCGCGAAACCGAAGTGATGCGAATGTTGGAAGAGGCGAGGGTTGCAGAGGCTGTTGTTGTGACAACCGAGAAGGACTACATCCGGTTGCCGGAAGCGGTCCGTTCGCAGGTGCGAACCATATCCGTTGAACTCGATTGGGATGACGGTGCGGCCAGGGAGCTGCTTCTGGACCGGGTTCTGCAGATTGCGGCCGATTGAGCGGAAACCGGTGTCACGATCCTACAGACCCACGGTCATGCATGTAGTGGAGTATGCCCTTGTCTGCGTCATCCGGGCCCTCTTTCGCGCATTTCCGGTCGATATGACGTCCAATCTGACGGGAATTCTGGCCCGGACAATCGGACCGCGTCTGGGTTACAGCCGCCGCGTGCACAGGAATCTCGATCATGTCTGTCCGGGTATCCCGGCCGCGGATCGCAAGAAAATTGTTGCGGGCACATGGGACACGATCGGTCGCGCCGCCAACGACTATTGCCAGTTGACGCAAATTTCCCGCGAGGCGGCCCAACGGGTCGAGATCATTGGTGGTGAACATCTGGATGCCATTCGGGACAGCAACCGGGGCAGTATTCTGTTTTCTGCACATCTCGGGTTCTGGGAGGCAATACCCCTGGCTGCGCGGCAGCATCGTCTGCCCCTGAGCTTTATGTCCCGGCGCATGAACAACCAGTTGCTGTACAACGTTATGGAGCGATGGCAATCCGTGACGGGAGCCACGAATGTGCCCACCGACCGGGACGGAGTCCGGACACTGGCATCGACGCTGAAAAAAGGGGGGCATGTGCTGCTGCTTGCCGATGTACGGTTGCAGCGGGGTATATCCGTACCCTTTCTTGGACGGGATGCCATGACACCGAGCGCGCCTGCGACCCTGTGCCGGAAGTATGGCGCCGCGCTCGTCCCCGTCCGCACCGAGCGAATCAGTGCCTCCCGTTACAGGGTCACGGTGGAAGAGCCCCGGCTGGTGCCTGATTCCGGTGATCGAAGCACTGACATCCTCGCCACCATGACCTGGGTCAATGAGCGGATCGAGGAATGGATTCGCGAACGCCCTGAACAGTGGTTCTGGTTGCACCGGCGATGGGGCAAGGATTTGCCGCAGTCCGACGGCGACTGAGACGAAGCAACCCCGGGTTTCACGCCCGTCGTGAGGGCCAAGGCCGGTGAAGGAGACGGGTCCCGTAGAATCGCATGGGCTGGATGGTGGCCGCGGGAGCACCGCACGGTGCACCGGGTCTGGTGAAAACGGGGTATTCCGGGGTCAAGGAGGGTTGAAGGAGCGGGATGATAGAGACACGCATCTGTCTGGTGGTCAAATCGCATCGCGTTATCGAGGCCAGCAGCTGGCACCGTATCCAGCCGCGGGTCCGGCATTGCAGCGAGGCTGTGATCCAAAGGGACACTGATGTCCCGTGCCTCCTTTCTGTCCGGTAACGGCCGCCTGGTGACCGATCTGTCCTTTCATTGTCATCTGCGGCTCAGACCCTGGAAAAATGAGCTCAGCGTTTGAGGATACTGCCCCTGTACCTGGCCCTGTCCCGAAAGGACTTCGCCCTGCGGAACCTGCCAGGGTTGCTATCGGAGGGAGTGCCGCATTCCGCAAGCACGAAATGGAGGGGGATCCGGGGAACATCCGACAGGGCAAGAGGATGACCCATGATCCGGTTTCGACCCTTCGGGGTGCTGTCGAGGCTGGAGAAGCGATCTTCCAGCCTCATGGGCGCCCGTTCGATGTTGGCCTTGCCCAATCTTCTGCCGCCGGCGTGCTGCCCATGAAATTGCCAGGGGTTTTCGTTGTCTGAAGCCTCTCGTATTTATTCTCCCCCTCGGCAGTCTCCCCGGGTTTCTCCGGCATCCTCGTCGTATGGACATATGACTTTACCGTCGCCCTTGCATCGATCCGGAAGGGTGAAACCACTCCCCGATGTCCTGTTCATGGCCCGTCGCGTGCAGTGAGAGGTCAGGACGGGTGGGTCGAGATCATCCTTGATGTCGTTGGAACCACTATGCGCCACATCATTGTCGATCAGGGTCGGCACCAATCGGTTCAGCTTGATTCCAGGATCGTCATCCGGAATGATTTCCTTGCATTTCAGGTCCTGGTGGTGCCCGGTTCAGGTCGGCACTTTCTCGATCAGGGCCATTTACACCCGCATCAGCCCGTCCGGGATATTGCCAATACAGAGATGAAATTCGTCCGTTGCGCCTCCTGATTGGCTGATCGGAATGATGACGGCCACGGAACACTTCTCCGCTGCTCCGGTGCGACGGATCCTCTGCCCCGGGAGACGGTCCTGTCGGGCGCGCAGGTCGGCGACGTTGCGGTCTCTCTCCGTCAATTGTCAATCAGGCGCCCGAGCGGAAATGCGACGCGGCGAGAACCGGGCGGGTTCCACGGCGCTGTGCCCGATCCACCGACAGGGACGATTTTCCGGATTCCGCCTGACGGTCTTTCGCGTCGGTACGCGAATGCATCGAGAGGGGAGATCGCGAGATTGGGAGCGGGACGGGTTGATGACAGTGTCTCCGTGTTGGTGCCTGGTCACCGGAGGCCGGTGGTACGGTCGACAAGATTTCGCAGAGGCGACAGGCCTTGCGATAAACCGCCGGGTTAAACCGGTTCGGTCATGCGGTTATACTGACGCCCTTCGCGAATTGTCCTGGGAGTCATGCCATGCCGGCCAAGGATGCGAGCCGTCCCGGGGTACACCCCGATCTTGCTGCCCAGATGGCGCTCTATGCGACCCCTCGCATAATCACCACACTTGGCCATATCCATACTGCGCACTGCTACACCGGTTCCAACTGCACCCTGATCGTTGGTCGGGACGGCTGTGTCCTGGTGGATACGCTGAGCGGGGAACTTCCCGGAGACGAAGCGGCTCAGGCTTTCCGCGAGATCACTGATCTCCCGATCAAGGCCGTGATTGTGACCCATTTTCATGGCGATCACGTCAGCGGCATTTTCAGTTTTGTGTCTGAAGACGATGTGCGACAGGGCAGGGTTGAAGTCATCGCGCAAGCCGGGCTGACGGAAAACCTGTTGCGTGATGAGGGCATCCTGGCACCCATCCGGCGACGCCGTGGTCCCTATCAGTTTGGCGCTCATCTGGAATTCGGCGAGGCCGGCACCTACGGGAGCGCGATCGGTGCACCTCCACGACGCGGCAAATCGGGTTTTGTCAATCCGACGCGGACATTCGATCAACGCCTTGAAGTTGAAATTGCCGGAATCGCCCTGGAGATCGTACATGTGCCCAGCGAGACTGATGATCAGTGCGTCGTCTGGATCCCTGATGAAAAAGTGCTCATTTCCGCTGACGCCATCCAGGGTATGACGTTTCCCAACGTCTATGCGCTGCGCGGCACGCAATATCGCAATCCCATGCAATGGGCCAAGGGGATCGATCGCTTGCGGGAGTTCCAGGCGGATATCCTGATCCCTCATCACGGTCCCACCGTTGAAGGTCGGGACGCTGTTGAAGATGTGCTGACCGCCCATCGGGATGCCATCCAGTTTCTCCATGACCAGGCGGTAAGATGGATCAACAAGGGCTGTACCTGGGATGAGCTGGCGGAAAGGGTAACGATGCCACCGCATCTCTCTTCGCATCCATGGCTGGGTGAGTTCTACGGCAGTTACAAGCACTCGGTCCGGAGTATCTATGCAGGCTATGTCGGCTGGTTCCAGGGGGATGCTCTCGAACTGGACCCGCTGCCGTGGCGCGAGCGCGCCAGACGTTACGTTCATGCGATGGGAGGACGTGATGCGGTGATTGCCCAGGCACGGGAAGCCATAGGGAACGAGGAGTTCCAGTGGGCTGCGGACATCGCGACCTGGGCGGTGCGGGCGGATACCAGCGACATGGAAGCACGGAACGTGAAGGCGGAGGCCTTGCGTGCCTGGGGTTACCGGCAAAAGACCAGCACCTGGCGCAACTGGGCCTTGTGTCAGGCCCTTGAACTGGAAGACCGTCTGGGGGAGCAGCGCGGTGGGCACCGGATCCGGCCTGATCAGGCAAGAAACTATCCGATGGGAGGATTGCTTGAACTTCTTACGGTTCGCCTCAGGGCCGAAGACTGTATGGACAGCTGCATGACACTCGGGTTTGAGGCGGTCGATACGGGCGAGGCATATGCCCTGGAAATCCGGCGCGGTGTTTGTCAGTTTCATGGAACACTGCCGGAGCGGTGCGACGCCGTGCTGTCCTTCCCGCGTCAGTTTCTCAGCGACTGGGCAGGCGGCGGACCGAGCTTCGAGGAAGGGATCGAGAGTGGTGCGGTTTCCCTGCAGGGCGACCGCCGGGTCGTTGCTGAATTCTTCTCGAAGTTCGAGCCGGCCGGTGGAAGCGCCAACTTTGCGCTGGGTGTACGCTGACAGCGGATTGCGTGGGGAACAACAGATTGGTCCTCCGGAGCATCAATTGCCCCGGGGTGACGCTTTCGTCTTCTCCCCGATATAGCTGCGCGAGGCGGCCAGGTTTGTGCAGCGACGACTTCTCCGGGGTTCCGCCTGTGGCAACGGCAATGGTGTTTCCAGACGGCAGATTTTGATCAGGGTGAAGTCCCCTCGGGTTTCGCCTTCTATCCGGGCTCCGGGGCTGTGCTTCGACGCAACAGCCCTTTTGACGGAGTGCCGGAAGGCTGGTGGAACGCTCTGCGTCACCGGGAGATGCGTGCTGGCGCACCGGACCGAACGAAACCGCGTCCGGATCAGACCGAAGCAAGAATTCCCGAAAGTCGCTGTTGGGCCGAACGGGATGGTTCCCGATATTAATGGGGTCCCGGCGGTCTCGCCCCGATACGCGGAACACTGCTTTGCGGGAAGTGGTTCGGCAGTCTCTGATTTGCGATTGGCGATCACAAAGATCGACGGAATGCCGGTATCTGTCTTCGTTGCCTGTTCCGGACAGGCCGCGAGGCCCCCGTCAGTGATGAGCCCCGGGTTGGGCAACCGCTCCCCACGGGGAGTCTCTTGCCCTGTGGAATATGCTGCGGAAAGGGCGGCAGGTGCCCCCGGCACGACGTTCGCCGGGTGTTTCGGGGGTGCGGTTTGCATGAGGGCTTTCCGGCTCGGGAGCGGTCACAAGGCGCCGCCGCGATTGCACCCGAGCCGTCGTTGCCATTCGGCACAAGAATCTGTGCATGATCTGCTGCGCAACGGCTTACTCTTGCGTGGACTCCGGGATCAGCCGCGAGACGACGAAGGTGCGGCGCAACGGCCCGTGCCGGACCCGTAGGCTCTCGCAACAGGGGTGACTCGCAGAAAAACTTTGAAATGCAACAGCCTTCGCTCGGATTCATGAGAAAAAGGGGTTGACGATTCGTCGTTCTGGCTGCTAGGTGTAGCCATGTTCCGATGGGAAGAGCATGTTCGGGGACAGTTCCGATGGAGAGAATCATGAAATCACGACGCCAGAGAGTATGGCTGACGGCGATGGCCGTTGCGGGATCGGTTGCGCTTTACGGTTGCGGGGGCGGCAGCGACGGCCCTGACACGACACCTTATGATCAGGACTATGTCGATGACGCCATAGACGCTGCAAAGAAGGCTGAAGAGGATCGGCAGGCCGCGATTGCAACTGCCACGGAGGCGGCCAACGAGGCAGCCACGGCTGCCAGCGATGCGGCTACGGCGGAGAAAGATGCTAAGGATGCAGCCGCCGCTGCGACGATTGCTGCGACATATGAAACCCTGGATGCGGATGAAGCCGAGGCGCAGAGTACGGCGGCGGCCAATGCCAAGGCTGCGGCTGATACGGCTCTGGCGGCAGCCAATGATGCGCTGGCGAAAGCCAATGCGGTCAATCATTCGGATCAGGCGGTTACGGACCTGAAGACTGCGGCCCAGAGTTCGGCCTCGGCCGCGGACGCAAGTGCGAAGGCGGCTGCCGGATTTGCCACTGAGGCGAAGACACAAGCGGATATAGCCCGGGCGACCCAGACCGGGATCGACAATGACAGACTTGCTGCGCAAGAGCAGGGCGTGCAGCGCCGGCTCGCCGCGAACAAGGCCGGGGATGCGGATGCCGCTGCGAAAACAGCGGCTGAAAAGGCGACAGAGGCTGAGGCTGAGGCTGAGGACGCTTTGCCTGCTGCCAAGGCCGCCCAGGACGCTTTGGCCAGTGATGCTACCGACGCTGAAAAGGCGGCAGCCCAGAAGGCCGTGGACGACGCCGAGAAAAGAGATGCGGACTACAACACGCGTGCCACGACAGCCTCAGAAGCCGCTGATGCGGCTGAAGCGGCCGAGGGTGCTGCGATGACTGCGGCCACTGAAGCTGCGGATGCGGCTGCGGCGGCTGGCGATACCGATCCGGCATCCGAGGGTGCCATGTCGGCGGCCGAGGCAGCAGCCTCGTACCTGGCGGCCCGGATTTCTGCCAACGTAGCCCGGGGCTGGTCTGATGTTCTTGCGATCACGAAGACCTACAAGGACACGGATGCGACCGAGGCATCGCTTGATGATCTCCTCGCCAGAATTCCGTGGGCCACGGATCAGGACCGTGAAGCGGGGGCTCTTTCAGCCCTGCTGGCCGGGGCGCATCACGCAGCGGAACGCCTTGCCGAGCAGGAGGATCCCGATTCCGGAGGGACCAAGGGCTATCAGGAGGACATCAGTAGCCGCTTGACGGCTGTGACGACGGATGCGACCAACATCGCGGATGCCCTTTCTGCTGCGCGGGATGCCCATAATGCGGCGAAGCCGTGGTCTGAGAATGGCCGTGCGGTGGACGACCTGACCGGAGCAGCGGGTGAAACCGTGGCCACCGGTGCCATCCTGATCAATGAGGACGGAAGGATCAACCTGGGCGGCAATGCGGAGGACCTTCCGGCAACAACCGAAAAAAATGAGAGAATCAATGTGGTTTTCGATGTGACCCAGTCGACTACCTTGAAGGGTCCACACGATGCCTTACGTAACGACAAGGGCATTGTTTCGTTCAGCAGCGGGACAGGGCAAGGTTACCAGCTGGTCCAGAATAATCGTTACGGAACCGGTACTGACAAGTTGTATGACCATTTGACGTACGGCGTTTGGTCCGGAGTAACGCTTCCAACTGAGGCTCAATCTGGGCCGATTGATGCTACTAACGGAAACCCGGGAGGCGGCGGAGCATTTGCTCTTCTTGATGACGATGCGCCCGCGACATCGGTAGACCTGATCGGCACGGCGACCTTTACTGGTGATCATGTCACCGTTGTTGTCACAACATCAGTTCCTGCCAGTGATGGAACAACCACTTCGACCAACACCATTACCGAAGGGGATGCGACTGCCAGCGTTAACTTTGGTTCCGATGAGTCATCACTGACGTTCAAGGACGGTAGCGATGACTGGTACAAGATCGAGGAACTGAAGCTCAGCGGCAATATGCTGACGGGTGGCAAATATACCGCTGTGGGTCGTGGCGCCCCGATTGGTGCAACTGGCGGGGCTGGGGTCCCCAGTGTCCATGTTGGCCTGTTTGGCGACAAGGCGCAGGAAATCGGTGGCACGGTCAGCGTAACAGACTCGGCCAGAGACAATGCTAATACAACCCCTACGATTACAGTCAATACCGCTTTCGGAGCGCGCAATGATGCTCATGGTGGATTGTGAGTGATTGCAATCCGGGCAACCGGGATCACTTCAGTATCCTGACTGTGGATTGACACGACCCAACGGAGCAGATTCCGGAACGAAGTCTGAAGGAACAAAGACAAGAACTTTTGCACCCGCCTCCTTGTGAGGCGGGTGTTTTTTATTGGTTGCGCGTGACGGACAGATAGTGATCACACCGGGATGGTTCTTTTGTGTTTGGCTCTTGGGAGCCCGGAGGGAGCCCGGAGCGATTGCCCGGCCGAAGGGCAGGGTCCTGGAAAAGCCGTATCCCGAGCGCTTCTGCGGGAAGCCCGAAAGGCGCAGGAGACCAGAAAGCCGGAATTCGTGAAACAACTCCTCGAGAGGGTGGGCGCTGACAGCGCCCCGCCGGAAGCTTTCGACTGTCAATTCGGATTGGTGGCCGTCGTGACAAAGACCGGGAAACCGAATTCGGGATTTTGCGCGAGTCTGGCGTGAGACCCGGCTCTCCTGCGGATGCGTCTTGATCTTGCACTTGCTTTTTTCGCGAAGGTGACGACGACAGTGCGGCCTGTCATTTTCGTGAGGTCCTGACGAGCGAGCGGCTTTCCCCTGTACGCCAGCGCCCCCTGCGCTTCATGGAACAAATCAGACTACTGAAACGGCGATCCAAAAGATTTGGTGGCAGCCTCATCCTCGACGATAATCGAAATACAGCAACTGGCCCCCATTACCCATATCCGTGTACGGCGGCGGCCGACCCTTGTGATGAGTTCGCACCGTCGGATGATGCCCGGCCTGACAGCGAAATCGGCCCGGTGGTGAACGCTGTCAATGGCAACTTAGAATTGCTCACTTTTCGAGGATGGTTGCCCCGGGTTTCGTAATGGTTCGCGCTTGAAGCCTTTTGGCGTTGCGGTCTGACCGTCCGGACCGAAGCAGATCCCGGTGCTCCCGCATCCGGTCTCAATCGGGACGGAAAACTTCCCGCTTCGAGCGTGACCTTGCAGCCCCGGTTTCGGTTCCGGGGTGTTGTCCTCAGCGGATGGTCGGCACAGTTGCCGTTGGTTCCGGCGACCCCTGCCCAGCCCTCTTTTGGCGTCGATCCGGGTCGCGTTGCAGCAGGTTCTGATGATCCCGCATCGGCTCGCTGTTCCCGCGAATGTTGAGGATCTGACAGTAATGGATGCGCCGTCGATCAGGTTCGTCTCGTGTCCCGTGACGATCCGGTGGCGCATTCCGGACCATCAAGGGGCCGACGCCCTTCGTGACGAAGTCGGCTCAGTGCCGGTGCCGGTTGGCTGTGGCGAACTGCACATCCGAAAACACCAGGCAGTCGGGGAGAGAGCCTCCGGTTCCCCAACTCCGCGCATTCGCTGTCGCCCATCGGGACCGCTTGACGTCTGCCGCCGCATCCAGAGCGGAGTCCCCCTCGTGCAACGTCAGACCGTGATCAGGCAGATCTCACCTCGTCATCGGCGCGACCAGCAGGGCAGGGTCCAGCCGCTCCTGAAACCAGTTCACACGCCAGTCGAGATGGGGCCCCGTCGATCGGCCAGTGCTGCCGACAGAGCCAATGGCCTCACCCTGGTTCACCGCCTGTCCGGTCCTGACCAGAAGCGCGGACAAATGGGAATAGACGCTCGAAATCCCGAGGCCGTGATCAATGATGATCGTGCCGCCCGTGAAATAGAGATCCGGTTCCGCAAGCGTCACCGTTCCCCGTGCCGCCGCCATGACGGGTGTTCCGGCGGGCGCTGCAATGTCGATCCCGAGATGGGGGCGCCGGGGCTTGCCATTGAGGATGCGCTGGCTTCCGTAAACTCCGGACACAATCCCCCTGACGGGCCAGATGAACCCGTCCGCGAAGGCAGAGCCCGAGCTGAAGGTGCCGCGCGCGGCGCGAATGATCCTGCTTTCTTCCCTGATACGTTCGAGTTGCGCGGGTGAGGGAGTCACCATGCGCTTGGGCAAGCCTTCGATTCTCTGGATGTTGTAGGTGCGCCTCGCAACTGCGAGACGGCGAACGGTTTCCGTGCCGTCGACGAACCGCGCCCGAAGCCGGGCATCAGGTTTCGCGTCGCGGCCAAATCCGAACACGAACACACCCTCAGATGAAACGCCGATCCTGCGGTCATCAAGCCAGATCTGGCTGTCCGGTGCGGTCCGCCCGATGACCAGCCCGCCCTGGGAAAATGAGCCGTCCAGAGACAGCGGGCCGGCCTCCGTTGCGCTGCAGAAAAGAACCGGAACCGCCGTCATCACAATCCGGACCAGCCAGGGGTTGACGCACGCTGGCATCAGAACAGGGTTCCCTGGCGCGAGACCTCTTCTGTGTTCTCCTTGCGCCCGCCCGACTTTCTGCGCCCTGCGGTCTGCGTTTCGCCCAGAATGACGGCGCCGACAGCGTCGTCGACGAACCGGATGGAAATCTTCTGGTTGGCGCGGGTGGCGGCGGCTTTCGTGACCGGCCTCGCGTTGGAGTCCTCGACCAGGGCATAACCCCGTTCCAGAACGCGATCGACAGAAAGCCCCTCCAGCAGGGCCGACGCGGCGCGCAAGCGTGTATCGGAGGCCGTCAGACCGTTGCGAAAGGCCGTTCCCATCCGAGCTTCGGCTTGCAATGTCTCAAACCGTGCAACGCAGGCCTGAAGCCTTGTGCGAACGCTGCCGGCCAGCCGCTCATCCAGTTGTCCCAGTTCCCGGGACGCAGTGCTCATGATGTCACGGGGATGCCTGAGACCGGCCGCCGTGACCGCCAGACCGGATCGCGCGGACTCCAGTCTTCGCCGGATCGAGGATCCGATCCTATCGGTCTGGTAGTCCAGCGTCTGCATTGCGTTTTCGAGGAGTTCGTCGGGGCGGGGCAAGCCGCGGGACAGGGCCTCGACGACCGTTCGCCGCTCGGCGGTCATGCGGAGGAGGGCGGTTCGCAGTCTCTTTTCGTCTTCAAGGAGTCTGGTATGCAATTCGGCGCGAACCGGCACCGCCCGTTCCGCGGCCGCAGTGGGCGTGGGAGCCCGGTGGTCGGCGGCATGGTCAATCAGGGTCGTGTCGGTTTCGTGACCCACAGCGGATATCAGGGGAATGTCCGAACTGGCGGCAGCACGCACGAGAATTTCCTCGTTGAAGGGCCATAGATCCTCAAGGCTGCCGCCGCCGCGGGCAACGATCAGGACATCCGGGCGCGGTACCGCTCCTCCAGGCCTGAGGCTGTTGAAGCCCTCGATAGCAGCAGCGATTTTTTCCGCGGCGCCGTCACCCTGAACAGGAACCGGCCACAAGAGGACATGGCGGGGAAAACGATCCGACAGCCGGTGAAGAATATCGCGAATCACAGCTCCGGCAGGCGATGTGGCCACTCCGATCACGTCGGGAAGGAACGGGAGGTTCCGTTTGCGCTCCGGGTCGAAAAGACCTTCCGCTGCCAGTTTCCGCCGGCGCTCCTCCAGAAGCTTGAGGAGCGCCCCCTCACCGGCGAGCTCCACAGCGTCAACGACGAGCTGATAGCGCGAGTTCTTGGGATAGGACGAGACCCGCCCGGTGCAGATGACCTCCATACCCTCTTCAGGGCGAAGACTGATCCGGCTCATGCTGGTCCGCCATATCACACCGTCAATAGCGGATTCGGCGTCCTTCAGAGTGAAATAAAGGTGACCCGACGGGTAAAGTTTGCTACGGCCGATCTCGCCGCGAACGCGAACTCTCGAGAAGCTGTTTTCCAGAGTTCGCCTGACCGCGCGAGCGATCTCTCCCACAGTATACTCGGTGAGGTTGGATCCGGGCGGCCTTTCGGTCTGACGGTCGGGGAATTGAACATTCATCGAAAGGCATTGTATAGCAGGTGCCGGCATGGCACCAACCGGAGGGTTCACAGGGGATGATGTCTCAATGAAAATCCTGGTCGTGGGTGGAGGAGGGCGCGAGCATGCACTGTGCTGGGCAGTTGCGGCATCACCCCTTGTTGATCATGTGTATTGTGCGCCGGGAAATGCCGGGCTGGACGGAATCGCGGAGTGCCTCGCGATCCCTGTCGATGATATCGACGGTTTGACGGATTTTGCGCGGAGCAATTCGGTGGATCTTGTGATTGTGGGGCCCGAAATGCCCCTCGTTCTGGGACTGGTGGACCGGCTGGAGTCTGTCGGTATCCGGGGATTCGGGCCGCGTGCCAATGCTGCTGTTCTTGAGGGTTCCAAGGGATTCATGAAGGATTTCTGTCGTCGACATGATATCCCGACTGCGGCCTACGGGCGCTTTGCCGATGCCAAGGCGGCCCACGAATTCATCGCGGGTCATGGGGGCCCCCTGGTTGTGAAGGCCGATGGCCTCGCTGCCGGCAAGGGTGTCGTGATTTGCTCGTCCGCGGAAGAGGCGCACACTGCCGTCGAGAACATGGTAACGGGCGGACAGTACGGAGCGGCCGGCAGGGAAGTTGTCATTGAGGAATTTCTGGAGGGCGAGGAGGCCAGTTTTTTCGTGCTCGTGGACGGGACCCATGCGTTGCCGTTTGCGTCCGCACAGGATCACAAGCGTGTCGGCGACGGTGACAAGGGGCCCAATACGGGCGGTATGGGTGCGTATTCGCCGGCTGCTGTGATAACCGACGAGGTTTCCTCGGTGATCATGGATTCGATTATCAAACCGACCGTCAACGGAATGCGGTCCGAGGACAGACCCTACACCGGTGTTCTCTATGCCGGTCTTATGCTGACACGGGACGGGCCCCGCTTGCTTGAATTCAATGCCAGGTTCGGGGATCCGGAGTGCCAGGTTCTGATGATGCGGCTCATGTCGGATCCTGTTCCGGCCTTCATAGCAGCCTGTGACGGGGAGCTCACGGATTTTGATCTGCGATGGCACGACGCGGCAGCGCTGACGGTCGTGATGGCCGCTGACGGATATCCGGGGCCCTGCGAGACCGGTTCGGTCATCTCCGGTATCGATGCCGCCGATGCCCTGGATGACGTCATGGTCTTTCATGCCGGCACGAAGCGGGGCGCGGATGGAGAGGTCATTGCAAATGGAGGGCGGGTCCTGAACGTTTCCGCGTTTGGCCCTTCGCTCGCCCAGGCCCGCCGCCTGGCCTACAAGGGTGTTGACTGCATCGATTGGCCGGAGGGTTTTTGCCGTCGTGACATCGGCGCCCGTGTGGCCTGAGACCGGTCTGACAGAGTTCAGCGCCGCGCCTCGATGCGCATCAGGAACAGGGAGGATACGATGATCAGGCTGGCGCCGGCCCATGTCCAGAGGTCCGGAAATTCCGCGAACAGGAGCCAGCCGATCAGGGCTGCCCAGGCCAGCCGGACATAAAGCACCGGTTCCACCGCAGAAATATCGGCAAGCTTGTAGGCTGTGGTCATCAAGAGATGCCCGGTGCTTCCCAGACACCCGATCAGGATCAGGATGGCAATCTCCTCAAGCGTGGGCGTTCTCCAGACAAACACCGTGGCAATGCCGGAGGGGACCGTCATTGTGAGGGAAAGATAGGCGACGATGGTCGAGGGCGCATCGGTTCGCGACAATGACTTGGCGATCAATTTGGAGCAGGTCACCAGCAGCATGCCGACCAGCACCAGTACCATTCCAAGGTGAACCTCCTGAAATCCCGGCCGAACAATGAAAAGCGCGCCGACGATGCCGAGGGCGATCGGAAGCCATCGCCCACTCACGGCTTTTTCACCCAGGAAAAGAATTGCGCCAATCGTTACAAATATCGGGCTCACGAGCGAGAGAGCCGTGGCATCTCCAAGGGGAACAAGGCTCAGGGCCGTAAACCAGCAGAGAAGCGATCCACCATTCAGGGCGCCCCGCACCATGTGAAGCGGCAACCGCCGGGTGCGGAGAATGGAGAAGCGTGTCCGCAGCAGCAGCGGCATGAAAAACATGAAACCGAACAGGGCCCGAAAGAAGGCAATTTCGAACGCATCAAGATCGCGCGACAGATAGCGCACGGATCCGTGCATCGAGGCAAAGAAACCTGCGGACAGGAAAGCGAGTAACATTCCTCGCGTTGTTGGCGACACGCTTCGGATCCGGTGAGAAATGGAGCGACAGGGGCCGGCGCAACTGTCTCTTGCGATAGATACCACGAGCCCCACATTTGGCAAATCGGATCGAACCTGCGCGTCCTGCGCAAACAAGGACGGTCGGACGCTTCTGATGCCGGAAACGGGCCCGGCTCGTGAGGGTCATGGGTGTGAACGGGGGGGTGGCCCAGCCGTTGTTTCATGTCCATGGGCGGTCCAGCTGCACAGGATCCGGTCCTTCAACTGGTCCCGATCCCTCCCTGCGGCAGCATCTTTTCTTGACACCCGGCCAACAGGAAGGTGATGGTTCGGATCCGTCACTCTCCGGTTGAGCCTGACCGGACGCGGCGGCCGCATTCTGGAGACCCGACCTTGGCCGACTTTGTGCTGGCTCACGAACCGGTGCTTCGTTTCGCTGCCTTTGTCAGTGTTTTCGCCGTCATGGCGTTCTGGGAGATCCGGGCACCGCGACGGTCCCTGTCCATGGAACGCCGTCGTCGCTGGTCCGGAAATATCGGAATCGCGCTGATCAATACGCTGCTCCTTCGGCTGATTTTTCCGACAGCAGCGGTGGGGATGGCCGTCCTTTGCGAGCTGCGAGGCTGGGGTCTGTTGCCAATACTGGGGATACCGCCGCCCCTCGGCATCGTGCTGGCGGTTCTCCTGCTTGATCTCGCCGTTTACCTGCAACATGTGGTGTTTCACGCCGTGCCAGTACTGTGGCGGCTGCACAGAATGCATCATGCCGACCTCGAGTTCGATATCACCACCGGGATCCGCTTTCATCCCATCGAGATCCTGCTTTCCATGGCAATCAAGATCGGTGTCGTCGGCGCTCTCGGTGCACCGGCGCTTGCGGTCCTGATCTTCGAGATCCTGCTCAACGCGACGACCATGTTCAATCATGGCAATGTGCATATTCCGCTTCGTCTTGACCGGGGTCTCCGTTGGTTGCTTGTGACACCCGATATGCATCGGGTTCATCACTCCGTCGTGCGCCGGGAAACCAACAGCAATTTCGGCTTTACCCTGGCCTGGTGGGACCGGATGTTCGGCACCTACAGGGACCAGCCCGAAACAGGACATGAGGCGATCCGCATAGGAATTGAAGCGTTTCGGAATCCGCGCGAATTGCGCCTTGATCGCATGCTGGTTCAGCCGTTGCAGGACGAACGCAGCCACACGACCAGGCGGACGGGCGGTGACCGTTGAAACCGTCCGGACGCGATCGGAAGGGTCCTCGGCCTGTGGTTACTGTCAGCGGGACCAGGACAGTGATCTGCTCTGCACAAGGGACAGGAGACGGGCTCGACCCTGTCGGAAGAGGCGGTGCCACCCCGGGAAGGAGGCTGCTTGCCCGATTTTGGACAGCACCGGTTTCCGATCTGGCCACAACCCTGTTCCTGCCTGTCGGGCAAGGCTGAGGCCATCGTCACTGCAGGCCGCTCAGACAGCGCCGGGAGGGAATTCTCCGGTTCGGTTTCCACCGCGCTGCCGTTCCGTGTATGACTGCTTCAATATTCCGGCAGGAGGATGTCATGAGGCCAAACAGGATCCGGGACAAATGGGAAGCAGGAGAACCGGCTGTAAATGTCTTTCTCGCCATTCCCGAATCGTTTGCGGCGGAGATGATATCCACGTTGCCCTGGGACGGCGTGACGATCGACATGCAGCATGGGATCGTTGATTACCAGGCGGCGGTCCGGATGATGCAGGGGATCTCGCGGTATGATGCCGCACCGATGGTCAGGGTGCCCTGGAATGAACCGGGTATCATCATGAAGTCCCTTGATGCCGGCGCCTATGGCATCATCTGTCCCATGGTCAACAACCGCGAGGAGGCCGAGCGGTTCGTAGGTGCTTGCCGCTATGCCCCTGATGGATACCGATCAACCGGGCCGGTTCGGGCGGCGATCTATGCGGGCGGCGATTATCACGATCAAGCCAATCGGACAATCCTGACACTCGCCATGATCGAAACCCAGCAGGCTGTCGACAATCTCGATGAAATTTGCACGGTCAAGGGATTGGACGGCCTTTATATCGGACCATCGGATCTTTCAGTCTCGATCGGGGGGCCGCCAGGTGGCGATCAGCGTGCGCCAGAGGTGATGAAGCGCATTGACACCATCCTCGCGGCGGCGAAACGCAATGGTGTGAAGGCGGGCATTCATGCCCTCACGGCAAAGTACGCAGAGGAAATGATTGCCAGGGGCTTTGACCTGGTGACGCTGTCCAACGAGCTGAGACATATGATGGCGGGCGCCTCTGCGATGCTCAACGAACTGAAATCCGGAACGACGGGTCGGAACTGATCCCTGTTATGGATCCCTGGCATGACCGGTGGCGGTGTGGCCTGGATCCAGTTTATTTCCCGGCGGACAAGGCTGCCCGCGTCCGCTGATCGTCTGCAAGAGGGCTTCAATGCAGAGGGCCCGCGGAAAACAATGGTCCCTTGGATGGTTGATGGCCCGCTCTCGGGGGCCGCTGAGAACCGTTCCGGAAGCCCGATGTGGCAAAACGCAACTGTGCTTTGCCGAGGGCAACATGCTAGGGATAGGGTGCAATCGAGTGGATCGACAGTGGGAGGAACATGATGGCGGGAAGGCTTGAAGGCAAGGTAGCGATGGTGACTGGCGCGGCGCAGGGCATTGGGGTCGTCTATGCGGAGGCGCTTGCCGGCGAGGGGGCGCGTGTTTGCCTTTCTGACATTCTCGATTGTGGTGAGGCTGTCGAACGGGTTCGCCGCGCCGGAGGGCAGGCGATCGGTCTGGAGGTCGATGTCACGGATATTGACGCCTGCGAACGCATGGTTTCGGAAACCGTAGACGCGTTCGGATCGGCCGACATTCTCGTTACCAATGCGGCGATGTTTGCCACTCTCGAGCGTCGCAGCTTCCTTGAGATCGGTAGCAACGAATGGGATCGGGTCATGGCGATCAATACCCGGGGAGTCTTCAACAGCATCAAGGCGGTGACGCCTGCCATGAAATCCAGGGGTTATGGCAAGATCATCAACATTTCATCCAGCACGATCTATTCGGGCGTGCCTCTGATGCTCCATTATGTGGCGTCAAAGGGCGCGGTTGACGCCATGACAAAGGCATTGGCCCGGGAACTCGGAGAATCGGGTATTCGGGTCAACACGATTGCACCGGGCTTCACAATGAGTGACCGGATTGAGGCCCAGCGCGAAAAGTTGGAATTCTATGTGAATCTCAGCCTGAATGCGCGTTCTATCAAGCGCGACCAGGCGCCCGATGACTTGTTGGGAACGTTGATTTATCTGGCGTCGACCGATTCAGATTTTGTAACCGGTCAGGCCATTGTTGTGGATGGCGGAATGATTACTCATTAGCTGCGCGATCCGGACCAAGGGTGCAGGCCTTTCGTCGCTGCCCGTGAGGTGCCTGTTTGTGGTACGGGGTGAATGCGGGCCTTGATCCTGTGGAAGGGTGGCGGCCATGGTCGAACAGGTGACCAGGGCGCGAGAACCAGGTGTTCGGCATTTGGCTGCCATGGTTTCTGGCGACGGGATGCTCTTTCTTTCCCTGGCCGGACCGGTTGATCTGCCAGCATGTGTTGACGTGATCACGCCGTGTTGCCGGCAGAAGCCGTGTTCTTTTACCAGCGATACCTTGTGGTCAATCGATGTATTGCCGTGAGTCTCTTGTCGAAGTGGAACGCCGTGGGAACGTGAACGGATCCCTGGTTACTTCGGTTTCTTGCGGTCATCATACGGTGATCGATTGATCGCCGGTCCGGTGTTTCAGTGGGTGACCCGCTGCAACAGGTCGTTTCCCGTGTCACACTCCAGGATCATGACACCGATCTCTTCGAGGCGGTCGGGATCGGTGATCCCTTCCAGAACTGGCCTCAGCCGGTCGGCAACTCCGGGTCCGAACCTGGCTGCAACCATACGGCACAGCAGGGAGCGCTCCCGTTCCAGACCTTCCTCACGCCCTTCCTCGCGCCCTTCCTCGCGCCCTTCCTGACGGTCACGGGCGCGCTGTTGCTCCTCATACGCACGAAAATGATCGATCATCCCCATCAGCAACTCGTCACTGTCTTTCTGGTCATCCATCTCTGTCACCTCCGGTATGAACCGGGAAAACGGAAGATCGCTTGCCCGGAGGAATATCATCAGCGCCCTGATGTAAGCGGGCGGAATGCCGTCCCGCAACTCTCTCCGCAGGTCCGTCAGGCTGCTATAAAACTGGCCGAGCGTCAAGTTTGCCTGCTCCGCCTTCAGCACCGGCGTCAGCACATTGTTCGCCGGAAGATCCTCCACGGGATGGCGCCGGACATCAATGACAACATAGCGTTCGCCCGCAAACATCCACACATCCGGAACCGCCTTCCCGGGCCGGGTCATCTCGATCAGATGGGTCGCCGCCGTCCAGGAGCCGAGCCCGCTGTAGAGCACGATCGGAAGCACCGGAGGCAGAAGGCAGGGGCCGGTTTCATATCGTCGCCTGTGGCTCTCGAAAACGAGATTGGAGTAATTGTGAACGCGCTGCGCCATCCATCGGTCGACACGCGACTGGAATTCCAGAATGAAGACGAAATAAAGACAGTCGTCCCCGTTCTCGTGGCGGTCCCGGAAGCGGACCTGCCAGACAATGTCATTGCGGTATTCGCGCAGGGCGTCATCCCTGTTTTCCTCGGGCATCCGCTGCAGGGTCGAGAAATCCAGCTCCGCAAACAGGGCCTCGCCGTCCGGCATAGCCGGAGCGATAACGACATTCCCAGGGGAACGGGGCCCCGCCACGACGTGACCGTTGCATCATCCATGAGTTGGGGACTGGAGTTGATTTTCGCCAGGCTTGAATTGACTTAGAATGGCTATTACGTATCTGACGAACTCAAGGTGAGAATCGAACATGCGCGGCCTTCCAAAGCGAATTATGGAGCATGCCGAAGCGTTGCCGGAGGCGACACCGCTTTGCCCGTCAGCCTTGCTGCATCTCGGCAAGCGTGCCGCCGTCGACCAGGCGCTGTGGCGCCTTGCCCGTTCCGGCCGGCTCATGCGCATCTGCCGCGGCGTCTACATGCGCCCGGTCGAGACTCGGTTCGGACAATGTGCACCAAGAACCAGCAAGGCGATCAAGGCCCTGTCGGCACTCTGGGGTGAGACGATCGTGCCGTGCGGCGGGCGGCAGCCAATTGCCTCGGTCTGACCATGCAGAATCCCGTTCGTATGGTCTATCTCACCTCCGGCCCAAGCCGAAAGCTGCATTTCGCCTCTTCCACGGTCGAGTTGCGCCATGCACCCCGTTGGCAACTTGCAGCGCCGTACAGCAAGGCGGGCCAGGCCATACGCGCTCTGGCGTGGCTTGGTCCCGCAGAGGTCGAGGAAAGCCTCGAAGCAGTGCTCCCGACACTCACCGAGGCAGAACGGGATGAACTCGCGTCCGCCCGCGCCGTCATGCCCATCTGGATGGCCGAACCGCCGAGCGCACGTCTTTCGCTTGGCTGAAGCTGCGTTCCAGAGCCTTTCGGCCAGCGAGCGCCGCTATGCATTGCGGGTCGCCGAGCAAGTAGGCAAGCATCCGCCGCATCTACTCGAAAAAGACATCTGGGTCGTGGCCACACTTGGTGTCCTGTTCGACACCCCGTTCGCTTAGCACCTGACCTTCAAGGGCGGTACCTCGCTTTCGAAAGTGTGGCACGCGATCCGCCGCTTCTCCGAAGATGTCGACGTCACCTACGACATTCGTGCCTTTGCACCGGAACTGGTTTTCGACGCGGGCGACGAGGCGCTTCCGCCCACGCGCAGCCAGAAGAAACGCTGGACGCGCGCCATTCGCGCCCGTCTCGTCGAATGGGTCCGGGACGAGGCGTGCCCGATCGTCGCCGAAGGGCTTTCCCGCGCCGGATTCGCAGCACGGGTAAGCGCGGATCCGGATCGGCTCTATGTTGCATATGAGCCGCTGTTCGAGGAAACCGGCTTTGTTCGCCCCGAAGTCATCGTCGAATTCGGTGCCCGGTCGACCGGCGAACCCCACGTGAAGCGGCCCGTCATGTGCGATGCAGCTGTTTTTCTTCCCGATCTGATCTTTCCCGAAGCGCACCCCATCGTCATGCTGGCGGAACGCACCTTCTGGGAAAAGGCGACCGCCGCCCATGTCTTCTGCCGACGGGAACGGCGCCGAGGTGAGCGCCAGTCCAGGCACTGGCACGATCTCGCATGTCTCGACGACGCGGGCAACGCGGCGAACGCCCTCGCCGATCGTGCGCTCGCGCTCTCGGTTGCACGGCACAAGGCGATTTTGTTCGTCGAGAATGATGCGAGCGGCAACCGGATCGACTACGAGGCAGCGGTTTCCGGTGACCTGCAACTGGTTCCCTCCGGTGCCGCGCTCGCGTTACTCGCCGATGACTACACGAGCATGCTTGCAGACGGCATGCTGATCGACGAAGGCGAACCGTTCGACGTGCTGATGGAGCGGTATGGCGCAATCGAAGCGCGCGCAAACGGGTCGACGGCATGATAACTCTCTCCCAACCCGGGCCGCACCGTGCTGGAGGGGCAGCACTGGTATCCCGTGGAACCGATGAATCTGCCCTCCACCCTCGGACGCTACGACCCTCTACAGCTTGGAAACGGATAACACCTTGCGATCGCATTCCGCCTGGTTGTCGATTTCCCGCAACAGCCCGTATGTGGTCTGTTGTCGAGAAACTGACAACGGCGTTGAGACAGTGCGGGTGCTGCATGGTCGCATGTTGCCGCCCCGACATTTGTTGCTTGAGAAGTTAACGGAGCGCCAAAGCGTTCCATCTACCGTGTCTTGCGACGACAAGACCAGGAAGACAGCACGACCATGGAGGGGCAGGGAGACCTGTTTCGGCTTGGGCATTTGACCTGTGAACCGGGCGATCCGATTGCGATACGTCCAAATATACTCAAGCTGTTGCAGCCGATCGCTGATGAGATGAAGCTGCAAGTTGCCAACCCATCCGAACCAGCCGAAGGCCTCCAATTTTTCGTAAATGAATTCAGGGCCGAGCTGCTCCCTCGACCCACCGGGGAGCCACGACCCAAGCGGGCCGGATCATTGCCGCCCCGGTTGTCGCTGCGATCGTCGCAGCGTATTCCGCACTGACCCAGCCCTCCCTGTTGGAACCCGATCCAAAGCATCACCGCGTTATTTACGTGAGCGGCGACGATGAGTTGATCCTGGCTGGCCTCATCACTCTGATCCTTTTGTCGACGCGACGATGACAGCAACAGCGACAGGGATCCTGCGTAACGGGTTTCGCCGGAGCGAAAGCACCGCTGCCGTTCCTTTATCGGGAGCGGTACGTCGCAGGTCCGGGACAGGCAGGAGCACGGTCCCGGACCTCGTCCCCGATGGACCGGGAGCGGTTTGATGTTCCCCGCGCTGTGCAGGCAACGAATGCGGTCTGCAGGAGAGGACTCCCTGGCGAGCGGACCATTATTGCAGTGCAAAAAAAATTGCGATGGGCGCTCGACGATCCGAAGAATTGGAGTAGACTCCCGGTCAGGAACAGTAATTGATGAATGTACTGGCAAACTGGCTTTGGGTTGCCTTTTTTGGCGCTGCCGCGTTCTACGGTCTTCTGATCGAACAGAGGGCGTCAGATGGTGGATTTTACGTCCACGGTTTCCTGTTCGTATTGTTCTGCGTTGCCGGGCTCGTCTTCACAGTACGCAATGCGCTCTCTGATGCGCCCTCGCCCCCTGCTGTCGTTGATGGCCAGCCCAACTATAACGTTTCGATCGTCCGCGCCGGGGTCATCGCATCCACGATCTGGGGCCTGATCGGATTCCTGGCCGGCCTGTGGATCGCCATCCAGCTCGCTTGGCCATTTTTCAATTTCGATCTGCCCTGGACAAACTTCGGACGCCTGCGTCCGGTCCATACCTCGGCGGTTATTTTTGCCTTTGGCGGAAACGTCCTGATTGCGACCTCGTTTCACGTTGTACAGCGTACGTGCCGGGTCCGGCTTGCCGGGCATATCGCTCCCTGGTTCGTGTTCTGGGGATACCAGCTCTTCATCGTTCTGGCCGCGTCAGGCTATGTGCTGGGCATTACGCAGGGCAAGGAATACGCCGAACCCGAGTGGTATGTCGATCTGTGGCTCACACTGGTCTGGGTCACCTACCTGCTGGTTTTCATGGCAACGCTCGCGCGGCGCAAGGAACCGCACATCTATGTCGCGAACTGGTTCTATCTGGCGTTCATTGTCACCATTGCCATGCTGCACCTGGTCAACAACGCTGCAGTGCCAGTGTCATTTTTCGGATCCAAGAGCTATATCCTCTGGGCCGGAGTGCAGGATGCCCTGACCCAGTGGTGGTATGGACATAACGCCGTCGGATTCTTTCTCACGGCGGGCTTCCTCGGCATCATGTATTATTTCGTGCCGAAGCAGGCTGACCGGCCGGTCTACTCGTACCGTCTGTCCATCGTGCACTTCTGGTCGCTGATCTTCCTCTATATCTGGGCCGGGCCGCATCATCTGCATTACACGGCCCTTCCGGACTGGGCACAGACTCTCGGAATGACGTTTTCGGTCATGCTGTGGATGCCGTCCTGGGGCGGCATGATCAACGGACTGATGACCCTGTCCGGAGCGTGGGACAAGCTGCGTACGGATCCTGTGCTCAGAATGCTCGTTGTTTCGGTGGCTTTCTACGGGATGAGCACGTTCGAAGGTCCGTTGATGTCCATCAAGGCGGTCAACGCACTCAGCCATTACACGGACTGGACAGTGGGACATGTCCATTCGGGGGCGCTTGGATGGGTTGGCTTCGTGAGCTTTGGCGCCCTCTATGTCCTGACCCCGGCCGTCTGGGGCCGCGCCCGATTGTATTCGTTGCGGTTGGTGGAGTGGCATTTCTGGATCGCATCGATCGGGATCGTTCTTTACATCACGGCGATGTGGGTATCCGGTATCATGCAGGGCCTGATGTGGCGCGCTTATGACAGGCTCGGCTTTCTTGAATACTCTTTCGTCGAAACGGTTGAGGCCATGCATCCGTTCTATGTGATCCGGGTGCTTGGCGGTCTGCTCTATGTCGCAGGAGCCGTGATCATGGCCTATAATCTCTGGCAGACCGCCCGCGGTCATGTGCGCATGGCCGAACCGTTGCGGCCTGCGGCTGTAGCCGCCTAGGAGTGGCGCGAATGGCGCGATTTCGGCATCAGACGATCGAAAAGAACTCGATCCTGCTGCTGGTCCTGACCCTGATCGTCGTCTCGATCGGCGGTCTGGTGGAAATCGTGCCTCTCTACTATCTCGACAGCACGATCGAGAAGGTCCGCGGTATACGTCCCTACACACCGCTCGAACTGGCAGGGCGAAACATCTACATCCGGGAGGGGTGCTACAATTGCCATTCCCAGATGGTGCGATCGCTGCGAGACGAAGTCGATCGATACGGCCATTACAGCCTTGCATCCGAGAGCATGTACGACCGGCCCTTTCAGTGGGGCTCCAAAAGAACCGGCCCCGATCTCGCTCGTGTTGGCGGCCGCTATTCGGATGACTGGCATCGTGAGCACCTGATTGCACCCAGGGAGCTGGTCCCCGGTTCGGTCATGCCGGGCTACGCCTTCCTGCAGGAGCGCACTGTCAGCCTTGAGGGGATTGCAGACGATCTCAGGGTCAACAAGGCGCTTGGCGTGCCCTATACCGGGACGATGCTCGCAAATGCTGCGGTCGACGCGGCGGCCCAGGCCAGTCCCGACTCGGATGCCGCCGAGGCGTTTCTGGAACGATATCCCGGTGCCCAGGTCAGGGACTTCGACGGCAATCCCGACAGGGTCAGCGAAATGGACGCCCTCATTGCATACCTGCAGATGCTCGGAACGCTGGTCGATTTCAATGCCTGGCGCGCCGATCACGACGATCTGCGCTGAGGAGCGGAGATAATGGATTACGAGACGCTGCGCACCTTTGCTGCGACCTGGGGGCTGGTCGCACTTGTCATCATGTTTGCCGCCACCGTCCTTTACGCCCTGTGGCCCCGCAATCGCGACAAGTTCAGGGATGCCGCCGATATTCCGCTCAGGGACGACTGAAGATGGCCGGGCCCGCCGCACCTGACCGTGAACCACCGACCACCGGCCACGAATGGGACGGAATCAGGGAATATAACAACCCGCTGCCGCGATGGTGGCTCTGGGTGTTCTATGCCACCATCCTGTGGTCGATCGGCTACTGGATTGTCATGCCCGCATGGCCGCTGATCGACGGTTATACGCGAGGGGTGCTGGGCTACTCGCAACGCGCGGTTGTTGCGCGTCAGATTGAAGCTCACAAGGCTTCGCAGGCCGAATTCGTGGATCGCATATCCCGGGCGTCACTTGAGGAAATTCGTACCGATCCCGAACTGCTGGCGTTCGCCCTCGCCGGCGGCCGCTCTGCGTTTGCCGTCAACTGTTCGCAATGCCACGGTGCCGGAGCTGAGGGTGCGGCCGGTTATCCCAATCTCAACGATGACGATTGGCTGTGGGGCGGAACCCTGGAGCAGATCGCTTACACGATTCGGCACGGAGTCCGTAATGATTCTGATGACGCCAGAGTAAGCGAGATGCCCGCTTTCGGGGCTGAAGAGTTGCTCGAACCGGAGCAGATCGATGATGTGGTCCGCTACGTAATGGCGCTGTCTGCCGGCCGTGAGGATATCGGGGACCTCCCGGGAGCCGGGATTTTTGCGGAACAGTGCGCGGTTTGTCACGGTGAGGACGGCCGCGGCAACATGGAACTCGGGGCACCCAACCTGACGGACGGAATCTGGTTGCACGGGGGCGATTTTGCATCAATCCGGAACCAGGTGTGGCGGTCGCGGGCGGGCGTGATGCCAGGTTGGGGCAACCGCCTTTCGCCGGAACAGATCAAGCAACTTGCAGTCTATGTGCATGCGCTCGGCGGTGGGCAGTAGCAAGCGGCTCAGCCGCGCGTCGCCACAGACCGGTTGCGATCATTGGCAACCGCGGGCGGAACCCGATCATGATGGAAACTGCATCCAGCGCTGCTGACCCGCTTGCGGCCGTCCCGTCTGTCGAGAAAATCGATGCCCAGGCGGTCAATGCCGCCGCAAGGCGCTCGCTTTACGAGAAACGCAGGAAGATCTATCCAAGCACCGTCCGCGGCCGCTGGCGGACTGCGAAATGGTCCATCCTTGTCGCAACCCTCGGTCTCTACTATGTGCTGCCCTGGATTCGTTGGGACCGGGGCCTGACGGCGCCTGATCAGGCAGTCCTGGTCGATTTCCCGGGGCGCCGGTTCTATTTCTTCTTCATCGAAATCTGGCCCCAGGAAATCTACTATGTGACCGGTCTTCTTGTTATGGCCGCGCTCACGCTGTTTCTTGTGACCTGCATTGCCGGGCGGGTCTGGTGTGGATATGCCTGTCCGCAAACGGTTTGGACAGACCTGTTCCTGTGGGTGGAACGCCTGGTGGAGGGTGACCGAAATACCCGTATGCGGCTCGATCGGGCGAAATGGTCGGTTTCCAAGCTGACCCGACGGATCGTCAAGCACAGCCTGTGGTTGCTGATCGCAATTTGCACGGGTGGTGCCTGGGTGTTTTATTTTGGCGATGCACCGACGCTTGCTGAACAACTCTTGCGGTTCGAGGCACCCCTTGTCTCTTATGTGTTCATCGGCATTCTGACTTTCACGACCTATATGCTTGCCGGCCTTGCCCGGGAGCAGGTCTGCACCTTCATGTGTCCCTGGCCCCGGATCCAGGGGGCCATGCTCGACGAGCATTCGATGCTGGTCACCTATCGCTCACGACGCGGCGAGCCCCGCGGGTCGCACAAACGGGGCGACAGCTGGGAGGGAAGAGGCGACTGCATCGACTGCAACAGCTGTGTTGCCGCCTGTCCGATGGGGATCGATATCCGGGATGGCAATCAGCTGGAGTGCATCAACTGTGCGTTATGTGTCGATGCGTGCGACACAATCATGGATCGTGTCGGTCGGCCGCGAGGCCTGATTGCCTATGACACCATGGCAGGCCTTGACGCGCCGCCCCGGCACACAGATGCGTCGGCGCTGCCTTCCGGACTGCGACTGGTTCGCCCGCGCACCATACTCTATTCGGTGCTGATCGTCCTGGTCGGGGTGGTCATGCTGACCGCTCTCATGTCCAGATCAGACACACAACTCAGCGTTCTGCCCGACCGCAATCCGCTTTGGGTCCAGCTGACCGATGGCAGCATTCGCAACGGCTATACCGTCAAGATCCTGAACAAGCTTCAGGAAACCCGCCATTTTCAATTTCTGATCAATGGCCTTCCCGGGGCCAGTCTTCAGGTCGTGGGAGCACCGGATAGCGAAATCACAAGCGACCCGGGACGCCTCACCACGCTTCGGGCCTATGTGGCCGTGCCTCCCGGTTCCTCGGGCGCCCCCGCCGAATTTGACATCGTTCTCCGGGATCGTGACAGCGGAGCGCGTTATG
Source organism: Alphaproteobacteria bacterium (assembly GCA_965221485.1). Lineage (GTDB taxonomy): Bacteria > Pseudomonadota > Alphaproteobacteria > MPNO01 > UBA830 > JAJEBT01. The sequence goes on from OZ244893.1 coordinate 245,146, forward strand.
TGACAACCACGACATTCAGGAGACCCGGATGACGCAGAGAGCCCCGGCGGCAAGGCAGGTGCGCTGGTGGTCGATGAGCCGGCTGACGGGACGCCGTGTCCTTGTCATTCTCTGCTTCTTCTTCGGGTGTGTATTCGCTGTCAACGGTGTCTTTCTCTATCTGGCTCTCGACAGCCACCCGGGAACGACGGCTGTGGACGCATACCGGGAAGGGCTCGGCTATAACAGGACCCTTGAGCGGGCTGAACTCCAGAAGGAACGCGGTTGGGACGCCCGGATCGGAAATGAGGGCGGTCATGTGCTGCTTCGGGTCACCGACATGGCGGGCTCGCCGGTGACGGATCTCAGGGGACTGGCCCGGACCGGACGTCCGGCAAGCGCCCGGGAAGACCGTACGGTAGAACTGGTGGAAATCGCACCAGGCATCTACCGCCCCGCCGGCGCATCCCTGAAAGCCGGGCGCTGGCAGGTGGTCTTCGAGGTGACTGACCCGGCCGGTCATCCGTTCCGGTGGGAGGGACAAGTCATGGTGGCACCGTGAATCCGGCTGGTGAGGGACAGCTGTCATCGAAAATGACCGCGGCTTTGTCCGAAGACTACAGTGCGTTTGTCACCCGCAGTTCGCCGGGAGAAGACTCGCTCAACCTGCTGATCAACGATGTTCACTGTGCCGGATGTATCGCCACTGTGGAGCGTGCCATGCAGGCCATGCCGGGTGTGATAATGGCACGGGTCAACCTGTCCACCCGCCGGCTGGCACTTCGCTGGCGCGCGGGTGAGGGCAATCCGGCAGACATCATCAATCGGCTTGAGGCGCTCGGCTATCCCGCTATCCCCTGCAACTCCGGGTTGATTGCGAAGACCCCTCGATCCGACGAACAGTTCCTGCTGCGGTCACTGGCGGTCGCAGGTTTCGCCGCCGGAAACGTGATGTTGCTCTCGGTCGCGGTCTGGGCAGGGGTTTTCACGGGCATGGCAGACACGACCCGGGAACTGATGCACTGGGTTTCTGCGCTGATTGCGCTTCCCGTCATCGTCTGGTCGGGGCGCCCGTTCTTTTATTCGGCGGCAAGGGCCGTCAGGGCCGGGCGGCTCAACATGGACGTTCCCATCTCGGTGGCGCTCGTCGTCACCGCTGGAATCAGTTTGTTCGAAGTGTTGAACAAGGGGCCCGAAGTCTACTTCGATGCGGCCGTCATGCTGTTGTTCTTCCTTCTTGTCGGCCGCTATCTTGACGCCAGAACCCGCGGGCTGATGCGGTCAACGGTAGAGAACCTGGCCGCAATGGCGGCGAGGCCCGCCACAGTCATTGGCACCGATGGGTCTCGCGAGCGCTTGCCGGCCCATGCTGTGGACACAGGTTGCACGGTCCTGGTTGCTGCCGGAGAGCGCCTGCCGGTCGACGGGATCATTCGCACCGGACAAACCTCCATTGACCGAAGCCTTCTGACCGGGGAAAGCGTGCCGACAGGCGCCGGACCCGGTGACGCGGTCTATGCGGGAACCGTGAATTGCGGCGATTCGATCACACTGACAGCGACCGCCACAGGGGAAGGAACGGTGCTGGCCGAAATCGTGCGGCTGGTAGAAGCGGCCGAACAGAACCGGTCACGATACGTTCGGTTTGCCGACAGGGCCGCGCGCTTCTATTCGCCTGTCGTCTATGTGATGGCCGGACTGACGTTTGCCGGATGGTGGTTGGTCGGCGCCGTCACCGGACACGAGGCCCTGCTGATCGCAGTTTCGGTATTGATCATCACCTGTCCGTGCGCGCTCGGTCTTGCGGTTCCTGCGGTTCAGGTCATGGCTTGCAGCCGTCTCCTTCGTCACGGAGTGCTGGTCAAGAACGGTGACGCCCTGGAGCGGCTGGCGGGCATCGACGCGGTCGTGCTCGACAAGACCGGTACGATGACACTCGGCCGGCCGGAGCCGGTCATGGACGGGGGGTTGCCCGAAGATGAACTCGGACTCGCTGCCTCGCTTGCCGCCTCGAGCCGTCATCCCCTTTGCCAGGCGCTGGCCAGAATGACGGGATCCGTCAGGGTCCGCCCCGATGTTCGCGAGCAGCCGGGATCGGGGCTTGTGACGACGGTCGGGGACCGGGAAGTCCGGCTTGGTAACAAGGACTGGTGCGGGATCACTGAAGAAGACACCCGCCGGTACGGCCCGGAGACAGATCATGACGGGCCCGAATTGTGGTTTCGGCAAGAAGGGGCGGCAGCGTTCCGGATCGGATTTACCGATGCGCTTCGCGAGGACGCAGGTGATTTTGTCAGCTGGCTCCGGACCCGGGGCTTCCGTGTTGTCCTGTTGTCCGGTGACCGAGCTCCGGCCGTGAGCCATCTTGCATCAAGGACGGGTATTGCGGAGTGGTACGGCGATGCCCGCCCGCAGGACAAGCTCGCCCGGCTGGATGCCCTGAAACGGGCCGGTCACCGGGTATTGATGATTGGTGACGGCCTGAACGATGCGCCGTCGCTTGCGGCGGCGGACGCCTCGATTTCCCCCGCTGACGGGGCCGATCTGGCCCAGACATCGGCGGATATCCTGTTTCAGGGTGAGCGGCTTGAAAGTGTGGCGGTGGTTATCGGGATCGCTCACCGCGCGAAGCGTCTGGTTCTCCAGAACTTTGTTCTCGCAGCAGGCTACAATGCGATTGCGGTTCCGCTGGCGGTGGCGGGACTGGTCACGCCCCTGATCGCGGCCGCGGCCATGTCGGCCTCCTCCATTGTCGTGACCCTGAATGCGCTGCGGCTCGCGCGTGGCGGCGGGAGGCCGTTCCAGTGAACATGCTGCTGATCCTGATCCCTGCAGCCCTGCTGCTTGGCCTTGCCGGGCTGGCAGCATTTCTCTGGGCGTTGCGCAGCGGCCAGTTCGAGGACCTTGAGGGCGCGTCGGTAAGAATTCTTATCGAAGACGATGAACCAACCGAAAATGATTACCCCGACCGCGAACAGCGGTCAGCATCTCCGGAACAGCCCGTCCCGGCCGGGCCAGCTGCACCACCTCAGGCGGAGGAGCGGTCGGAAGCGCCGAGGACGTCCCGGTAACAGTGCCAGGTGGCATGGCCGAGCAGCGGGAAAATCACGACCAGCCCCAAAAACAATGTCGCGATGGCCACCGCAGTGAACAGCGAAATCAGCCACGCCCATAGCGCCATGGGCAGGAAATTCTGGCGGATCGCCTGAAGGCTCGCGATGATGGCGGTCATCGCATCCACGTCCCGATCCAGGATCAGGGGAATGGACACCGCCGAAATGGCGTAGGCGGCGAACGCCAGGACCGCCCCGACCGCCGTGCCAATTGCCAGAAATATGACCCCCTGGAATGACAGGAACAGAGATTCAAAGAGAATGGAAAGCGGCGGCGTTCCGGTTCCGAAAAACAAGGCGAACAAGAGTGTGGCGATCCGGATCCAGAGCATGGCGAAGAGCACCAGTGCCAGACCCATATAGGCGAGCTGCAAGGGCGCCCGACCCACAGCGGCGAAGATCTCGGAAAAACGGAAAGAGGTGCCTTGCTGGTAACGCCGGCTCATTTCGTACAGGCTCACGGCCAGGATGGGGCCACCGAACATAAAACCGGTTGCAAGGGGCAGGAGGAGGTAAATCACATCCAGCCACAAGAGGCAGAGTACGACGATATAGCTCAGTATTGTCACGAGAGCGCCGTAGCCAAGACTGATTCCGGGACGGGTCCACAAATCCCGCCAACCCTGGCCGAGCCAGCTCCAGACATTGTCTGATCGAACCGTGTGAAACTGGAGATCGTTGAGCGTGACCGCCGTCATCCGAATGCTCCCTGCGCGACCCAAGCCGCATCTGTCGTCCCGAAGCCAAGCCTTGTCAGGCTACAGCCATTTGCGGCAAGCAGGCAAGCGGGTTCGCGAAACGCCATCTCTCTCCTCGGCAAAATACTCACATGGCCGCAGAGGCGCCACATGTTGCGGGTTGTGTGAACCTGCGCGTGATGAGTTGCAGGATCCGCAAGATCACAATCCATTGATTTCCGGTCAGGAAGCGAAGATCCGGACATTCTGCATATCGCCAGACATTCGGGGCCTGGCGGATGCTGGCCCCCGGTTTCGGGAGGGCCCGTCCACGTCCGGTCCCAACGCTCGCCCGTGAATCGGAACCCGGTGTCAGGTCGGGGCGAGCCACGCCCGTTCATTCGGCGCAAATGCGCCTGTCCGCTGTCCGGAGCCTTGCCTATGCGATGCCCTCCGAAACGGTGGTCCGGTGCTTCGCATGGCCACATGTCCGGTTTGCAGCCTCGCCCGTCGGAAACCTCCGGGTTACGCCCCGAAGGTAAAACGACTGCCCAGATTGGAACCGACGAGGCGATCCGGCATGCGTTGTTTCATAAGCTCGATAAATCCGGTTCCTGTGCAATGCATCGGGATCACAACGTCCGGTTCAAGAAGTTCGAGCTCGTCAACCGTGTGCTGGATGTAATCGGGCTTGGACATGCCAAGGTGAAACCCTCCGACCACGGCATGCAGCTGGTCGGTTCCGGCAACCGCCATGGCTGTCTTGACCGAGTTTACAATTCCGGCATGGCCGCAGGATGAAATAACGACAAGTCCGCGGTCGCGCACGAGGTAACAGGTCGCGTGCTCTTCGGGATGGCTGTCCGATACGAGCTTGCCCTGTCGTTCCTCTTCCGTGAAATGATCGGGCGCCTCCAGCATCGAACCGCCCGTGACCTGTTCGAAGGACTCCCGGGCGATGTAGCCGCTGGTGAAGGCGCCGTCGAGGGCGAGTGGTCCGCCACAACATACCGGGGTGACCGACTGGGCGGTGAGGGCGGTCCGATCCGGAGCCCCCCAGCACACAAATTCCGGTTTGCCACCGTCCTGGCGAGGTGCTGGTACCCAGCGGACATGGAAGGCCTCTTCAGCGCCGACATAGAGTGACAGGTCGTCACGCATGCGAATGCGGTGTTGATCCACAAATCCCTGCAGCCCTCCATAATGATCCCGGTGACCGTGACTCAGGATGAGTCCGTTCAGCTTGTTGGGGTCAATATCGAGGAGGTCGAAATTGCGATTCAGAATCTCCGGCGTATAGCCGAAATCCAGAAGGTATCCGGTCCGCACCCCCTGCATCGAGGCTTCGAGATGAAGCGACAGGCCCCATTCACCAGCGAGTGTCGACATGTGCCGGCCCGGTATGCCTCCGACATGTTCGATCGCGACGTGAGCATGGGTGGATTTGGGAAGGAAGCGCTCGTAGTGGGAATCGACGACGACGCGGATCGAGAGATGATCCACGACGGGGGCGGTAAAGGGCAATGCATTCATGACGGTTTCTCCCTGACAAAACACCAATCACCGGACCCGGTTGGCGATATGTCCCTGTCCCCCGGACGATCGGGGGGGATCTCAGGGGCGAGGCAGTCCGCAGTGAACCGCACGGATTCACGCGCTGGACTGCACGGAATCACGGGCCGGTTGCCTGCCATTCGTCTGTCAGCGCCTTGCGATCCATCTTGCCACGCACCGTCCTCGGAAGGTCCTCACGAAAGACGACCTGCCCCGGCATCTTGAATGCGGCAAGGTGGTTACGGCAGTGTTCAAGAATGGTCTCTGCAGTGGCTTCGGATCCGTTTTCGGCCACAACATGGACGATGACCTGTTCTCCATAGGTCGGGTCGGGGACGCCGACCGTTGCGACATCGGCGATTCCGGGCATCTGCAGAACAACATTATCAATCTCCAGAGGAGAAATATTAACACCTCCCCGGATAATGAGGTCCTTTTCGCGTCCGGTGAGAAACAGATAGCCATCGGCATCCAGAAATCCGAGATCGCCGGTCAGGATCGAACCCTCGGCATTCACCCGTATCGTGCCGTCAGCGTCCAGATAGCGATACCGGCCGACGGGATTACCGTTCGTCTGTATCGCGCCGATCTGATTGACAGGCTGGACGTTTCCCTGTGCATCGACGATCCGCAGGCGCTGATAGTCGTAGGGACGACCAACCGATCCCAGCCGTCGCGTGGCTTCGTGCGTTCCTGCGATCCACCCGGTTTCGCTGGTGCCATAACCCTGGCAGACCGGCAGACCGAATGTCTTTTCGAAACGAAGCCATTCCGAGGTGAGCAACGGGGACGAACTTGACGTCACGTACCGAAGCGAGGGCGCGGCATTCTCGCCGCGTTTGCTCTCCCGATTGACCAGCATATTGAGGATTGTCGGATTGCCGGCGGCAATCGTGGCGCCGTTATCGTTGACCCAGTTGAAGAAGCGCCCGACAGAGAATCGCTCTGCCAGCAACAATGTTGCTCCTTTCGCAATGACACCGAGGGCCGAAAGGACCTGCGCGGACATCCAGTTCATCGATCGGTAGTCCAGCATTCGATCGTCAGGCCCGAGCCCGAAGGCGTCGGCGGTCGGAAGCGTGTTGTCATGAAGTTCAGCGAGGCTGCAGACAACACCCTTGGGCCGGGTGGCGGTCCCCGAGGTGAAAAAAATGGAAATATCGTCGGTCCGTTTCACAGCCAGGCCCTCGGGGGGACTGTCGTCATGCTGCGCAATTTCGGCAAACAGGCCGGTTCCTCCGCCGGGCTGCCAGCGGCCCAGGGACAGGCGCTGCCCGGGAACGGGTTCCCGGAAAGCGGGCAGATCGTCCTCGCAGAGAATGAAACGGGGCTTCATTCCCTTCAGGATATCCTCGAAATAGACAGCATTCATCTCGACATGAATCGTACAGATTGTGCATCCATAGGCGAGGGACGCCAGATAGATGATGAGATGTTCAATGGAATTGTGGGAAAGAAGGGCCACACGATCCCCGACACCAATGCCCTGCATCCGGTAATAATGACCGATGCGATTGGCGACCCGAAAGAGCTCACCGTGTGTGATTTCGGTATTCTGATCGAGTGAGCGAATGGCCGTCTTGTCCGGGCAGCGTTCTGCGTTACGGGACAGCCATGAAGCGAATGGGGAGATGTCACGCGCAGCGTACGAACCGTTCACTGATCCCGTCCTCATGTGTTGCGAGAGCGCTCGCCATCCTGATGGAAGATCCGTCGCCGGCCTCATCCAGCCCCTGCAAGATGTTTACAGAATCCCCGGTCCGGCGTCGAGACGGGCTTGTGGTCCGAACTTCGCCCGTCGGGTTGCCCGGCATTCGCGCCCGGCCGGGCTCTGTCTGCCATCTCCGAAACGGGGCATGCAGCAGAGGACAGGAGCCTGTCGAGACCGGCGCGGAACAGAAACCATGCCCGGGATCAGCGAGATCCGTGCAGCTGATCGCGGGCGGCTTGTGACAGCAGCAGTCCTGTATTGCCTGACAACATCTGTTCGCCGACGTTGTCAATTGCCCGGATATCGTCGACAAAAGCCTTGACCTTCAACGGTTCCCGGATTTCCTGCGGGTAGTCGGTCGCAAACACGATCCTGTCAGGCGGCAGTTCGACGATCGAAGCGCGGACCGAACGGCCATCGCCGCAAAAGCCTGCCGTATCAAACACAAGCCGTTCGCGGATGTAGGTATCAAAATCCTTTTCCGGCAGGCATCCATGGCGGGGGCTGTCGGCCGTGCCCCAGAAGGATTTGTCCTGATAGCTTCGAATCCGTCCCAGCATCGAGGCGATCCCGCCACCGAGATGGGCGACATGAACCCTGAGCTCCGGGAATCTGTCAAGAACGCCGCCATTGACCAGGCGGATGATGGCCTGGATCAGGGAAAATTCCCGACCGACAGATCGGGCAAGGTCATAGGCATCAAACGGTTCGGGCCGGGTCAGCCTGAGCGCCGGATGAATGAAGACAAATACGCCGAGTTCCTGACACCGGGCCCAGAAGGGATCCAGTGCCGGATCATCGACCGTCGTTCCGTCGAACTCGGACGTAATGACCACGCCTTCAAACCCGAGTTCGTGACGGCATCGCGCGAGTTCGGCCAACGCGTCACTCCCGCCCAGCGGATGGGCGTGGGCAAACCCTGTGAAGCGTCCCGGATAATCCTGACCGGCCTTGAAGGCGCGGTCGTTGATCAACCGGCTCTTGTCCAGGGGGGCGCACATTCCCTCGGCGCAGGACAGCATTGCAACATCGATCCCGGCAATATCCATCATCTCGATGTGTGCATCCAGATCGTGCAGCAGGGAATGAAAACTGTAGGCCGGTACGCCACGGGAATCGAAGAATGTGCGGGCTTCGCCCGCAAACCCTTCGGGGAACAGCTCAAGCGGGGTGAAGTGATGCTGGAAGTCAACGATCACGGGGCAGTCTCCGTCACGGCCTCTGGTATCCATTGAAGACGCTGTGCCGGAGAGGTCCGCCGGCACAGCGCAGGTCCTTTGGTTACCGGACCAGTTCGGTCCCGGTCAGACATGCGCCTCAATCCAGTCGCAGATCATGGGTCCATGATGCACCCAGCAGTCATGGGAGCAATGGACGGTTCCACCCTCGGCAGGATCATCAAAGATCACGAGTTGCTTGTCCTCGGATCCGATTTCGGCGAACAGGCGGCGGGCCCCTTCGACATTCATGAGCCGGTCGTTTGCGCCATGGGTCATCAGGGTGGGCACTGTGATCCTTTCGGCAAGGCCCTTCATCGAGTAGGCCTTGAGACGGTCGCGGGCCTCTGCGTCTCCAACTCCGCCCAGCAAACGTTGCACTGTGGGTTGCAGATGCTCATAGAAGAGATAGAGATCATCAAGCATGGAATAGCATCCGCACCAGCATACCAGAGCCTTGATCCGGTCCTCGAATGCGGCAACACGCGGTGCATAGTAACCCGCCATGGATATGCCCATGAGGCCGACACGATCGGGGTCGATTTCCGGGCGTGCAAACAGCCAGTCGAAACAGGCCCTGCCCGGGACCTCGTAGTCAGGCCGGGTCGGGATGTTTTTCAGATACATCGACGATCCGCGCCCCGGCGTGTCCACGAGCAGCAAGGCATAGCCGCGCGCTACCAGTTCGCGGGCGGAGAAATAGATTTCCTCGGCATAGGCGTCGGCGCCGCCGAGGAACAGAATGGCCGGCCACGGGTCCGATCCGTTTGTGTGGGGATGACAGAAATAGCCGTCATAAGTCTCGTCACCGCACGGCACGGAAATCACTTCGATCGGGGGATCATGAAGACCTGCGGCTTCGCGAAAGCAGGACTGTGCATGGGAAAAGCAGTTGGCCTTGTCATCATTGCGTTCAATCGTGAGAAAGACATCGGCCATCCTCCAGTACTGGTTGGCACCGAAGAAATACCGCATCGCTGTTCGCGTGTGTCCGGCTGCCAGTGCAGCCCGGGCCCGCTGTTCGGTATCCCGGGCCTTGGCCACCCAGGCCCGTTCCCAACCTTCCTTGTCTCCTGCTTCGATACCGCGGCAGACGCGTGCGATTTCGAAGACATCACCACCACCCTCGCCGGCTTCGGCCACGAGGCGGAGAGTCTGTGAACCGAAGGGTTCGTTCGGAAAAAAGAAATCAAACATGCGCGAGGGCTCCATCAAGACCTGTGCGGCCGAGTCGCAGTTAGATGGACCTGCTCCGAACCAACTCAGGACAGGGCATGCTTCATTATATCAGACTCGGGTAATCTGTGGCCTCTGTTCCCCGGACAATGACAACCGTCCTGGCCTCCGATGGGCGGCCCCGGGCCGACCGAATGAGGGTGCTTCGCGATCGTCTGTCCATTCTCTTGTCGGAGAATCGCCCCAATCTTCGGACAATCCTTGATTTGTCCAAAAATTATGTCATATTTCGGACATGGCGACACTGACGCAAGAGCCCAATCTCCGCTCCCGGCTGCTCGCCCGAATGGCAGACAGCCCGGAAGAGGTGTGGACGCCTCGCGATTTCGCCGAACTCGGCAGCCGCGCCGCCGTCGACAAGACCCTGCAGCGTCTCGTCGCCGCTGGTGAACTGAGGCGCATTGTCAGGGGGCTTTATGACCGGCCGCGCGAGAACCGCCTGACCGGCCGCCCGACCGTGCCCGATTATCGCTCCGTTATCCGCGCCGTCACCCGCCGCGACCGGGCGCGCGCCCTTATCGACGGCATGACGGCTGCCAACGATCTCGGCCTCACCACCGCTGTGCCGGCACGAATCGAGGTTCTGGTTGATGCACGGCTGAAGCCGATCCGGCTCGGCAACCAGGAGATCCATTTCCGATACGCCGCGCCCAGCCGCCTCTACTGGGCAGACCGGCCCGCCATGCGCATCGTCCAGGCGCTGCACTGGATACGGGATGTCCTGCCCCGGGACAGCGAGCGCCAGCGTGTGCAGGCTGTCTTGCGCCGTCTGCTCGTTGACCCCCGGCATGGGCAGAAGATTCGAGAGGACCTGCGAGACGGTCTCACTGCGATGCCGATCTGGATGCAGGAGTTTTTGCGAGACCTGATCGCTCCTGACGGCGGGGGCGAGGCGTCAGGATAACGACCGCGGCCTGCAGGTCAGTTATCGCCACCCCTGCGAGATCGGTTTCCGAAGACGGCCAATCACTGACGTTCAACAGCCGTTGCGTATTCGGGCGTGTGCCGGGATCGGTGATATACGCATCAACGACCAGCGCCACAGCTTCGCCTCCCGCATTGGCGGCAGCACCGAGCACGATCCCGGCATTGATAAGGAAGTCGCGTCCCGACAGGAAGGGGGTGTTGTCTCTCACATTGATTCAGCGTTTACGTCTGATTTCGTCTCGCGCTTTTCCATCGGGAGTCTGAAAAGCGGTCGAAAGATCGCGGTGAATTCTGACCTGCCTGCGGGGTCTGTCTTGTCCTGACAGCGCTTGTCCGGACCCTGGTCCACCGGGGTCCTCGTTTGCAGGGCCCGTCTCTTCCCCTTAGTCTTTTCGTGGCAGGCCGGATCCCGGTTCGGGGCGAGCGCGTCCCGGAGCGGGATGTTCCGGCAGGATTGGTATTTACAAAAGGAAGTGGCCCGCGCGGTAGCCCCCGCCGGGCCATGGCTGGCATTGCAAATCCGGTTAGCGATAAACCACACCAGCGCCTCCTATGTTACGACACGGTACCGGGAGCGGGCAAGACTGGAGTTTTGTCCGTTGCATCCCGAAGGCGGCTGCGGTCTGTCCCGTCACGGCACCTATGAGCGCTATACGCCTTATGGCCCGGCCCTGATTGTCCGTTATTACTGTCGCGAGGGACGGACCACCGTCTCGCTTCTTCCTGACTGTTTTGCAGCCCGCCTGACGGGGACGCTGGCCGATCTTGCGCGGGAGGTCAGGACGGCGGAGCTGGAGGGTGTGGAGGAGGCGGCACAATCCGGTTCTCCCAACCCGCATATTGATCGGGCGACCCGGATCGCCCGTGTGAAGCGGCGGCAGGAGTTGTTGTATCGCAGCCTGGGCGCGATCCGTGGTTTTCTGCCGGACCGGTTTGCTGGCTGCCTGCTCCAGCTGGTGCCCATGGAAGCGGCCGTCGGGGCGCCCTTTGTGTTGCTGCTGCTGCTCCGTTGCTGGTGCGCCGACTCCCTGTCCGTTCTGCCGCCACCGATCGGCTTTCGTCCGCCCGAAGTTCGTTCGCCGGATCCGGATGGTGGCCACCAACAGCTGAAACCCCGGGATTCGCCGGCCCTTGCCTCGTAACCTCTGCGGTTGCGGCGGATTTATGCCGATCAAGACCCGGAGACGCGCCATGAAGCAAGTAGCCGGGGAGCGCGGACGAGAGTCTCCGGTCACCTGCGAGGAGGGACATGGTCCGGCTGTCGGTTGCGGTCGACAGGGTCGTCCGGCATTCTGCTGATGTCGGGTTCCGGGGGTTGTTTCATGAGCCAGAAGATCACACCACCTTTTCGGGCCGACCACGTCGGGAGTTTTCTTCGCCCGGAAACGCTGAACGTTGCCGCACGGCGCTATCGGGCCGGCGAAATCACTCGTGAAGCCTTTGTTTCCGTTCAGGATGAAGCCATTCGCAAGCTGGTTGCGTGGCAGGAAGACATCGGACTGTGTTCGGTGACCGACGGTGAATTCCGGCGGCGGAGCTGGTCGGCCGGGTTTATTGATGCGGTTCCGGGTTTCGGATTGCGCAAGGGAGTCGGCCGGTTCCGCGATGGAAGCGGTTGGAAGGATGCCGCCTTGTCACCCTTCGCGAAAGCGCCGTTGCGGCGGGTGGGGCCGATTGCCAGGGAAGAATTCTCGTTCCTTCAGGAGTGCGCGACCGGGGCGGAGCCCAAGGTGACACTGCCCTCACCATCCGTGATGCATTATTTCCTGGGACCGCGTGCTGCAGATGCAGAGGTCTATCCCGACATGGAAGGGTTTTTTGCTGATCTGATTTCGATCTATCAGGAGGAGATCGCGGATCTCGGCAGGGCGGGATGCCGCTATCTGCAGCTTGATGACACAGCGCTTCCGTGTAATTGCGATGACGGTTTCAGGTCCGGGGTTCGCGCCCGGGGAGAAGATCCGGATCGGTTGACGCACCGCTACACGCAACTGATTGCCGAAGCCGTGTCCGGGCGACCTTCCGGAATGCGTGTCATGGTTCACATGTGTCGTGGCAATTTCAAGGGATCGTGGATGGCAGAGGGAAGTTATGAAACCATCGCGGAACAGGTGTTCGCAGAGACTCCGGTCGATGGGTGGTTCATTGAGTATGATACCGACCGGGCCGGAAGTTTTGCGCCGTTACGTTTCATGCCGGATGACCGGATGGTTGTTCTCGGGCTCGTTTCCACCAAGACGCCGGTTTTGGAAAACCGTGATGATCTGATGCGACGCATAGACGAGGCTGCTCGATATGTACCTCTGGACCGCCTTTGCCTGAGCCCTCAATGCGGGTTTTCGTCTGCGGCGGGGAGCGGCCAGGTTCTGGGCGAGGAAGATCAGAAGAGAAAACTGGCTCTGGTCATCGAGACGGCAGCCGCCGTCTGGGGCGAGGCATGACCACAGGGGGCGTTCAGGCAGCCGTCCAGCCGCCGTCGACAGGAAGGGTCACCCCTGTCACCATGGATGAAGCCCGACTGGAGAGATAGAGGATGCCACCAGCCAGCTCCCACGGCTCACCGAAACGTCCCAGCGGTGTCGAGGCCTCGATTTCCTGAGCAAGACCGGGATTGGACTGCATGAATCCGGCGCCGAAATTTGTGCGGAAAAACGAAGGCGCGATGGCATTGACGCGGATCCCGCGATCAGCCCATTCGACGGCAAGGGATCGGGTCAGATTGACGAGGGCACCCTTGGTAGCCTGATAGCCGATATGGGCAAAAAGGCGGTTGCCGGCCAGCCCCATGATCGATGAAATATTCACGATCCTGCCCTGTCCGTGACCGAACATGTGAGGTGCAGCAGCGCGGCAGCCGGCAAACACTGCGGTCAGATTGACTTCCACAATGTCGTCCCAGTCCGTGTCGGACAGCGTTTCCGTGGGACCCCTGCGGGCGATTCCGGCATTGTTGATCAGAACGTGAAGGCCGCCAAGGGTTGCACTTGCCTCGTCAATCACTCGTCTGATGGCTGGTCGATCAGAGACGTCAAGCGTCATGGCAACCGCACGGCCTCCTGCCTCGTTGATTTCCCGGGCAACGGAATCGGCTGCGTCCCTGTCCTTGTCGGTTACGGCAATGTCGGCTCCGGCGTTTGCCAGGACCAGAGCGGCTATCCGCCCGAAACCGTTTCCAGCTCCCGTGATCAACGCCACCTCGCCATCCATTCTGAACAGCCTGTCGATGGTCAGGAGGTCTTGATGAGTCACAGTCCGTCCTCACTAGCGCAAGAGTTTCGATCCCCGAGACCCTGAATGAGGCTTGTCACAGAGAGCCCATAACCGCGGTCGCCCGGTCCGGGGACGACCAGGTTCTTGTCTCCGGATCATGCGGTCAGGCCCGCATGGTTGTCATGGGGCTGGTGTCGACGAGTTCCATTTGCTGATAGGCAAGCCGTTCGAACATCTCGGCCCGGATCGAGGCATGGGCCGGATGATCGAACAAATTCTCCATTTCGTCGGGATCGTTCCTGAGGTCGTAGAGTTCTCCCCATGTGTTGCCCCGTGACACGGTCAACCGATGGGATTCGGTGATGATGCTGCGGATACGCGGCGGGCTGTCATAACCGAAATATGTTCTCTGCTGGTCATCCTCGACAATGACGGACTCGACCCTGCCGGGATCATCCTCCCCGGCGATGGTCCTGAGAAGACTGCGCCCCTGGATGCCGTTATAGGGCTCGATCCGGGCACGATCCATGATGGTTCGGGCGATGTCGACCGTGCTGGCCAGGGCCTGGGTCGTGTGGGCAGTTGCACCGGGTTCGGACCAGATGAAGGGCACGCGTGTAATGGCCTCGAAATGAGCCGGACCCTTGAGCATCAGCCCGTGATCTCCGAGAAAATCACCATGATCCGACGTGAAGACAACGATCGTGTTTTCATCGAGACCGGTCGCTTTCAGTTTTGCGAGAATGTCTCCGATGGCGTCATCAATCATTGCGATCATGCCGCAGGTGAGCGCACGAGCCTCCCGGATTTCCTGTTCGAGCGCTGCAAAGGCGTTCTGTGACGTGACGGTCGCCTTGCCGGATTGCCGTGCCTCGCGGGCCCACCTGACATGCGGGGGCGGTTCCCGGTTTCCATAGTCGAAGCTGGCTGGCAGCTCCATGTCGGCAGGGTTGTAGAGATCCCAGTAGCGGCCCGGCGGGGTGAAGGGATGGTGGGGATCAGGAAACGAAGCCATCAGGAAGAAGGGCCGGTCATCGGCGGCGCCGGCATGGTGGTTCAGATAGTCAATCGTCTTCGCCTTCACGTAGCTGGTTGGATAGAACTCTTCGGGTATTGCGGTCCGGTAGGCTTGGGGGCAGATATAGTCGTGCGGCAACTGACGGGCGCGGTCGCGAAGTTCGTCCGCGTCGGGGCGTTGCTGCCTGAACCAGACATAATAGTGACCGCCAACATGATCGGAGTGTTCCGTACAGAGATCGACATGTTCGAAGCCGTAGAAGGGGAGGGAAAGATCATAAGGCTCTCCGGGTTCCCATCGTTCCGGATGCTCCTGTCGATAATCGCCCGAGGCGTCGACAGCAAAGGCTTCAGGCATCACATCACGCAGGGAATGATAGCCTTCGGACAGTTCCGGTCTGGTCTGCATTGGCGGAAACTTTGTCATGTTCTGGATATGGCTCTTTCCAACCAATGCCGTTGCGTAACCGCACACGCGCAGACCCTCGACAAACGTACTTGCCCGCATGTCCAGAGGGACTCCGTTGGAGCGAACCCCATGCAGGGATGGCATCCTTCCGGTCACAAGAGTGGAACGGTTGGGCTGACAGACGGGTGTTGCCACATAGAAGCGGTCAAAACGGGTTCCGCGCTCTGCAATTGAATCGATATTGGGGGTCTTCAGGACCGGATGCCCAGAACAGCTCATGAAATCGGCTCGGTGCTGATCGGTAATGATGAACAGAAAATTGGGCCTTGAAGACATGCCTTTGTTTCCTTCTGGTATTGATACCCGAACGTTTTGAAAGCGTTCCGGCCGGTTTCAGGCTTCGGGGTCGCCCGCGGTCAGATAGGCCCACATGCGCTCGAAGATCTGCCCGCTTGAAACGGCTCTGGCGGCAGCCTCTTCGGAGGTGAGAACCAGTGAGTCCTTTTCTTTGCCGGTTGCCATGACCGCCAGTTCGGTGTGGGCGGCTTCCTCAAGATAGAATGCCATCACGATGGCCTCCTCGATACAGGTACCCGTCAGGATGCAGCCATTTCCCCGCATGACGATCGCCCGCGCCTCACCGAGTGTTACCGCGAGCCGGGCGGCAGCCGCGTCATTGCGCACGAGTCCGGGATCATCCCAGAGCGGAGCCGCGGGTGCAAAATAGCTGCCAAATCCGATCCTCGCTTTCGGGGTGCGGCGGAACGTTGACAGGGTCATCACGTCGCGCAGGAATGTACGCGCGATCCCGTTGACATCGGAACGCCGCTTGTAGATCTGCTGGTGGCAGCGGACTTCCCCGAGGACTCCGTCAGGCAGCGGACCTTCGATCGGTACGACCGTACCTTCATCGTCCGGTGTGATCAGGCCCAGGGGCCGCGGTGCGCATACAAGAAACGAATCGGCATCCAGCCGGGTACTCACATGGCCGTAAGCATGGCCCAACCGGTGGCGGTCGAGGGCTCTGGCGGCAATCCGGACGCGGATCTGGTTCTGTTGCAGCGAGTCTCCGAGCGTACCGAAACTCACGTCCGTCATGATTCCCTGAATTCGGGGATGTCCGGCCGGGAACCCCACACGCAAA
This sequence comes from Alphaproteobacteria bacterium, assembly GCA_965221485.1. Classification (GTDB taxonomy): domain Bacteria; phylum Pseudomonadota; class Alphaproteobacteria; order MPNO01; family UBA830; genus JAJEBT01. Next base: position 261,340 of record OZ244893.1, read on the forward strand.
AGGACTCGGGAGTGAAGGGAAACTGGCGGGGTCGCCAGTTGTCCTCTTCATCGATCATGCGCACACCACAGGAATATTCATAGACCATGCCGTCCGGGCCTTCGAAGTAAAGGAACTGGGCGCCTGACGTCGCATGCCGGCCGGGTCCGAATACGATCCGCACCTGACGATCCTGAAGGAAGTAGGTCGAGCGCATAATGTCATCGATCTCCCGGACCTGGAAGTTGATGTGCTGAACGCCCGGCAGATCCGCGGGAAAGAGGGCAAAGCGGTGATGCACACGATCGAATGACATCAGGGGGGCCGATCCGATCCAGTCGTTGGGCCGGAAATTGAAGACACCGCACCAGAATTTCTCATCGCGCGGAGCGTCGGTGGTCTTGAGGCCGATATGATTGAACCAGTAGATTCCGGCATCACGGCTGGGAAAGAACCGTTGACCTGATGCGAAGGGGCGGCTGACGAGATCGAAGCGGTTGCCGGTCGGATCCTGAAACGTCAGGTAACGGACGCACCTCCGCAAACGGGCCCCCTCGCTGCTGCCCCAGGTGAAGTCCACGCCCCTGGCTTCCAGATGGCTGGCGGCCGCGTCAAGGGCATTGTCACCTGCGACTTCAATGCCAACAGTGTGATCGGCGGGGTCGCCCTTGAAAAAACAGATATTGTGGTCGCGGTCATCGCCTCGCAGGAAGATGCGACCATGTTCGCGTCCGACTTCCTCAAGTCCGTAGATTTCCCGCGCCCATCGTGCGGAAGCGTCCGGATCCGAGGCTCCCATATGAACGTAACGCAGGTCGACAAGTTCGATCATGGCTCAAACAGTCCTGCTTGTTGTGGGCCCATGATATCGTGTCGGGGACCGAGCACAATAGCGGGGCTCTGACATACGTTCCTGCGGCTGATGCCCCGGTCTCGAGGTCAGTCAGGATGCAAGTCTCCTGATGGTTCCGTCACTGCTGCGGCCATGGCGCGCGTAGAAGCCCAGTGTCTTCAGGGTTGGTTCATCACTTGCGACGAAGAGCATGACATCGTCGCTGTCCGACTCATTGACGTGCTCGTACCACTCACCGCCCGGGATTGCCACAGCGTCATAGGGTTGCCAGTCGAAGCGCTTGCCGCCGATCATGCTGTGGCCGGCACCCTGAAACGGGAAGACCATCTGGCTGGCGTTTTGCTGCTGGGCGAGGGTTCGTTCTCCCGGTCGAAGCAACTGACCGAAAAACGTCATTGTTGGATAAATCGGACCGCCATGCACCGGATCGGTATATTCGACGATGATTGCGTCCCACGGACTCCCGTCATGATCCCGGAATGCATTCAGGAGTTCCAAGGTTCGTTCCCATCGATAGACATACATGGGAGAGTGTCGACCTGTACCCCGCCGGTGATCCAGAAATCGCGGTTTCAGCCCGCCGTGACCATAGGTGCGATAGGAGTGGTCGTCGCGGTAGCGGTCCGACTGCTCCAGTGGGCTGACGGATGTGCCGTTCTGTTCTTCCTCATAGTCGTGTTCGAAGCTCGCGGCATTGAGGACTTCGGAAAGCGGCAGATCGAGCACACTGACATTGACCGCAAAGTCGTCACCATGGTTTCCGTGATTGTGCCAGGCATCCGCTGGTGTCAGCACGACATCGCCCGGGCCAAAGGTTATGGGTTCACCTTCCACGCCGGTGTAGTTTTGTGACCCCGTCAGCCCGACCCGGACCGCATTGATCGAATGGCGGTGGGGCGGCATGATTTCGTTGGGGTCGTTCAGCCTGTAGGCAGTGTAGAGCGTGGTTACGGTCGCCCGCACGGGTGACAGTCCGGGATTGACCAGGACGATGGAACGGCGTTCCGAGTCGTCCATGGTGACGAGTTCTGCGGCCTCGTAGAGCAGCGGCTCGATGTCGGCGTATTTCCAGACGAAGGGCAGGGCCCGGCGCCCCTTGAGGACCTGGCCGTCTTCGTCATGGTCGTTCTTGCGATGACTCATCGACCAGTAAGGTGCCATATCAAGTGCGTCGAGGCGGCCATAGAGCGCATCCAGACGTGCGTCCCGATTGCTTCGCGCGCTCTGCCTCGTTTGCATGGACATCGGCATGTCCGGCTCCTTTCCTGCAGATCCGATCCAGGATGTCCGCATCATAGCACAATCCGGCCACTCCCTGATCCGGAACCAAACCCGAGCTGGAGTCCGTGACGTACGTTCTTCTCGCCGGTGCTGTAAACCGAGTTCGGTGCGCCATTGATCAAGACGCAGTAGTCAGAGTTCTGGCACTCAACGCGGACAATCTTCTGTTTGAAACCGGAGGTCTCCTCTTGCAGCGCCCAGTTCGGGACCTGAGGTCGCGCCGTCTCCTGTTCGAGTTCCTGAATTCTGGCCGTTCCCACTCTCATTCTGCAGGGCACCATACTGTGGCCCGGATTAAACTCCGAAATGCAACATTACCTGGTGCGGCAGAGAGATCTCTCAGAAATGATTTTGCGGAGCGAGTGCGTAGCCCGGACCAGGAACAGGCCTGCCTTTGGCATGTTTGGTCACCGGTTCATTGAACACTATTCCGTCCTCAACGGAAAGGAACACACCGCTCCAAAGTGGCTGGGCCGGCCGACTGGCCTGATGATCGAATTCCTGCAGAACCTGCACCGAAAGCGCGAACTCGGGTTTGGTCCGCAGTTCGCGCGACTGGTCGCAGTTGACGCCATCTTCTGCAGACCGCCCGACCGCCCACGGTCCGGACAAGCGCTGTCAGGACAAGACAGACCCCGCAGGCAGGTCAGAATTCACCGCGATCTTTCGACCGCTTTTCAGACTCCCGATGGAAAAGCGCGAGACGAAATCAGACGTAAACGCTGAATCAATGTGAGAGACAACAACCAGGATCCAGAACCCTGCCACCCAGTGACGCGACACTGCTGGCGCAGGCGATTCACATTCTTTTGAGCGTCCAGATCACCTTGCCGACGACACGCACATCCCGGGCGTGGCAGATATAGTCCTCGTAGTCGGGGCAGGCTGACTTGAGCCTCAGCCTGGGCGTGTCGCCGCCGCCCGGCAAGGGCTCCACTCGCTTGACCACCAGCCTGTCGCTGTCCCAGAGCACGAACATCTCGCCCAGTGCGGGGACGTGCCGGGTGACGTCGACCAGCAGCCGGTCACCGTCATGGAGTTCGGGCTCCATCGAGTCGCCACGCACCCGGAGCACCCGGGTATTGCTAGGGCTGGCGTCGCCCTCATAACGGATCATTCCTTCGGGCAGGAACCAGCGCGCCTTTTCGGCCACGAAATCGCCGGTGATGGCGGCGTGTCCGCGGGAAGCCTCGACATCGATCTCGGGAACGGGGCTCAGCGGTACCGGCCCCAGGTCCATCTCAGCGCGGCTTCGCTTCCTCGCTCTGGCCCGCTTTTGCCGGGGCGGGCGCTCGGCATGGTGCAGTTCCTCAGCGTCGCAGCCGAGCAACGCGGAGAGTTTCTCCGCATCCTGGTAGCTCAGCACCTTGGGCATACCGCGCTTAAGGAACTGGTGCATGTAGCTCGGGTTGCGTCCGATCGCGACCGCCACCTCGCGCATGTTCATGCCGCGCTGCCATATGAGCCGGAGTATTTTTTCTCGTATTGGGTCGCGTTCCACAGCTGTGCCTCGTAACTTTGACTGTCAATATTGTGTATTTACAAACAAACACCGTTGTCAACCTTTATTGTTCACATTATGTTCATAACGATGATAGCACTTATCGCCGACGTCTGCACTGTGGTCCTCAAGGTTCCGGATTTATGACTGTTCGGGACTCCTTCTGCTGATTGGGGTCCGGATTTGCGGTCTCACTCCGATTGTTTTCCGGTTGGCCTGCCTGGAGGGTGGGTTTCGGGATTTGATCTTTAGGATTGGTGCCCTATAAGCAATGGGGGCCTGCGGGGCTTTTTGTCCCGGTCTTCCTTCACAGAGAGAGGCAAGGGGTGCTTTTCCGCCACGTGGTTCTTATTGCGTCCATAATTCTGCGAATGGCGTCGGGCGTATTCTTCTCCTGAGCGTGGTTTGGGGCGCTCCCGGTTTTGATCTGTGGTGCCGGTTCCGACGGTCAGGACGAAGAAGCGCCGTGTGACTGGTTACCCTTACCCTCGCCCTCCGGGGTCTGTTTGGTAACGGTGAGGGGTAACACCGGTTGTGCCGAAGCTGTCAATAGTTGGACATCTTCCATGTACACCAAAGTGTACGCTCTTCATGCTTCCATCATGCACTGACAGGCCATCAGCGCGCCGCGGCGCAGACAATCCGGCTTCGCAGTCGTACTTAACGAGGTGATCCAGCCCTGTGCCGTGTCGAATAATGTCTATCCTCCGGGGCAGGGACTCCCGTGTGTCAATGGCAACTTAGAATTGCTCACTTCTCGACAAGGTCCAGGCAGGCATGCCTATCCGTTCAAAATCACCCAGATCGACGGCGGCTCGGGGTTCAAGCCACGCTTCTAAATCGAATGCCAGGGGTGCGGTACCGAGTTTGAGACGTCTGCCGCCTCGATGACCCGAGATCAATGGTGACGTCGAACACAGCAACAGAAAGCGGCGCCAGGTGCTCCGCGCAGTGTGGCACCTCTCCAACGCCCCCATGAACTCAACCGGTGGATCGGATTTTTGCCAGTGAATTCAACATCGACAAGCCCAACTGATCCCTTGGCGAACAAAGCCCGTTCGAATACTCTCTTCCCTTACTGCCGAAGACACCCCGGCCTCACAAAGGTGTTGAAAAAAAGACAAAACGGCTGAAGTCCCGGAGAGTGCGGTAAAGTATGCAGCGCCCGCCGTTACGACGGGCGTCTGGCGATGCCCGCGGGAGGAGGCTGTCGTGCTTGAACAGTTGCGCATCCGGAATTTCAAAGGGTGGAAGGATACGGGCACAATAAGGATGGCGCCTATCACGTTGTTTTTCGGCGCCAACAGCTCAGGCAAGTCCAGCATCGGCCAGTTTCTGCTGTTGCTGAAACAAACGATGGACTCGCCAGACAGAAAGTCTGTGTTTTTCCCAGGCGACAAGAACTCCCCCGTTCAGCTCGGATCCTACCGGGAGATGGTTTTCGGCCGCGATTCTACGAACAGGATCGTGTTCCAATATCGATGGTCGCTGCCGGAGACGCTTAAAGTCACGGACCCATTGTCGGATTTTGTGTTTGACGGCGACAGACTGTCCTTTGAAGCCGAGGTCGGACTGGACGAAGGACAGAGAAGCACGTTGGTGGTGCATAACCTGAAGTATGAACTATGCAGCGGCAAAGGAGTTTCGCTCGAAACCGGGATGGAGCGGAAGCAAGGCGCGAGGGCGGAGTACCAAGTGGAGGCAGCAGGCTACTCATTGACGCGTAAATCCGGTCGGGTATGGCCTCATCCCGCTCCTGTCCGATTCTACGGTTTCCCTGACGAAGCGGTCGCATATCACAAGAATGCGGATTTCGTGCACACCCTTAACCTGCGGCACGAGCAACTGTTCCGATCGTTGTTTTACCTTGGGCCGTTGCGCACACGGGCGGAACGATTGTATTCCTGGACCGGCATCGAACCCGACAGCGTGGGTTATGCGGGGGAGGGTACAGTCGCTGCGATACTTGCGGCGCGCAATCGCAAGATCAGCCTGGGCTATAAGCGCAGGATCAAAGGGTTCGAGGAAATCGTTGCCATCAAGCTCAGGGATATGGGGTTGATTGAGGATTTCAGGGTCACGCCGATCTCGGAGCAACGACAGGAGTACGAGGTTCGCGTCCGAACCAGGGGTTCACGAGACAGTATCGATCTTTCGGATGTCGGCTCCGGAATATTGCAGGTTCTACCGATTGTGGTTCAGTGCTTCTATGCGCCGCCAGGTTCGATCGTGCTCATGGAACATCCGGAGCTCCACCTCCATCCAAGCGCACAATCCGCCTTGGCAGACGTGATCATCGATGTCGTCAATTCGAGAGAACACGGAGCGGACCGAAAGATACAGTTGATCATCGAGACCCATTCGGAACACTTCCTGCGCCGCCTCCAGCGACGAATTGCCGAAGACACCTTGTCGGCGAGCGATGTTTCGGCCTATTTCGCCAACGTCTCCAGAACATTCGCGATGCTGGATCCCCTGGAGGTAGACTTGTTGGGTAACGTCCGCAACTGGCCGGACCACTTTTTCGGTGACGAAATGGCAGACATCGCCGGGCAGGCCCAGGCGGCCCAGAAAAGGCGGATGCAGCACGAGCCGGGGTCCGGAACCTGAAGTTGCCAAAGAGGTGTCTTATCGACACGAAAGTGCCGAAAACGGCCGATCTCGCAACACATTGCCGCCGCGCGATCATTCAAGGGCAGCATCCTCCTGACGGGTGACCGGGATTTGCGCGAAGTGGCAACTGACGAGGGAATTAAAGTCCATGGAGTACCATGGATCATCGATCAGCTTGCAGCAGCCGAGGTCTGCGATCGGGAACTGCTCATCGAAGCACTGGATATCAGGAAGTCCGACGATTCAGTATTTCTTCCTCCACACCTCATCGATCGGCGGTTCTGTGACCTTCAATGATTCCGACAGCGCGAGGCAATCGATTTTCCCGCAAGACTCGCTCGGACACGTCAGGCAACACCGGCACCAGGTTGGAGCCCCTCTGGCAAGCTGGGCGGCAGCTGTGGGTCACGGGCGAACTCCGCCAAAATCCCGATTTCAGAGTTGGCCAGCGGCATTCTGGCGGACACTTCCCGGATCTCGCGCCCCGGAAATGTCCGCTGGGCCGATGTCACCCGATCACCGCGTTCTTATTGCCCCGGGCGAGACGGGTCAGCGCTGCGCTGCGATTGCCGCCCGTCTGCGGAGGCCAAAATCGATCCGGAGATGAGCGGTGCGATGTCCAATACCCTGATCGCAAGCCTCTGATCGGGCGAAATCATTTCAGAACCGAAATTCCGCCCGGGCGCCCGCGACGATCCGGGTATCCCCGAAGCCGTCATGAATGATCTTCACCCCGGTACCGTAAGCCGCGTTCGGCGCAGCTTCATAACGAATGCTTGCACCGAACTGGTCAAGGCCCAGCAATGCTTCCTGATTGATCAGGATGTCATCATGATCAATGCGACCGTCCTGGTCGATGCTGCGCGCTGCCCGGATACGAACCTGACCCGAACGAAAGGGACGCTCCTGCGACCAGAACGAATGCAATGTTGTCCTGTCCGTCAGGTTGATCGAAAGGTCGACCTTCGCAACCGCAACAAGCGTATCGTCAAGAAGGACCATTGCTCCATCCTTCGGAGTCAGGTAAGTGACCCGGCTTCCCAATCCGATCTTCACGGAACCGCTATCGACAAGCGTGTGTCCGTATCCGACATCAACACTGTCTCCGGACAGTGCAAAGGCGCCGGAGCCACCGATACCGGAAGGATGTTTCAGATCGGAAGCAAACGACATGGCGAGCGCTCCATTGGACTGCGGTCCGACAAGGGACGCTGAAATCACCGAACGCGGGCTCCAGCCCTGGATTCCGAAGCCGTCTCCCCGCAACTCGCCAGGATTTGTGACCGCGCTTGCCTGAAAGTTCCCTGCAGCCGAAGCAAATCGGACAGCCATCCCCAGCGCATCATGTCCCATTCGGTAGTCTCCATGCGGGAGGGGAACGCCTGTCAGGTTTGCAAAACCGCTCACGAGATCCGTTCCGTGTCCCGATCCGAAGAACCAGGCTCCGGTGGACTGAGCGTCAGCCCGAAAGCCTTGCCCGGTCATTGTGATCTGCGTTTCCTGGATTTTTCCGGCCCGGGTGAGGTTGGGGATAATGAAATCGAGGTCTGGCAGCGACAGGGCCTGGCGGGTGGGATTCGTGAATTCGCTGACGGAGACGAGGAAGGGAGCGCGTTGATAGCTGTCGAGAACCAGTGCCATTTCACCCGCCAGGTGACTCGATATGACTGTTTTCGGTAGCGAGAGCCGTGCATCTCGAGTGGTGATGACGGGTCCATCATCGGACCGACCGAGCGCGAACAGGAGACCGCCGACCGGTCGCGAGGCTGCATCGAGGTCAAGCAGCCCCTGCCCATAAATGGCGGGGTCATCATAAGGGGCACTCCTGTTGGCCGTAGCGAGGACACGGTTCCGGACATCCTGATAGCTCAGGTTTGGAAACATGCTCTTCAGGCCGGCAAGGGCGCCACTCACATGAGGAGCGGCCATGGAGGTCCCCTGGAGGAGTCTGTAGCCATCAGGGGGAACCGTGGACCAGATTCCCGGAACGTCAGGCGCTCCACCCGCCGGTTGCTCGCTGTCGCTCGCGCCACCGCCCGGAGCCGCAAGACACCAGCGGGCAGCGACCCCGCATGCCTGGGAGTAGGATGCGAGCTCCCCGTCATCACCAACCGCAGCTACCGCCAGCCAGCCTCTCTCCAGATCAGGATCAATGTCCGGCCAACCTGCGTGAAAGCCGGGCTGGTCGAGACCACTGTTTCCCGTACCCCATACCTGGACTCCGCCGGCGCTGACAAAGCGGTGGTAGGCGGGCAAACTTTCCCGGAATGCCTCGTTCAACCAGTCGCGGTCCACAGCATACACACCGCTGATGGTGATCGAGATATCAGTCGCGACGTCAATCTTGCCCCAACTGTTGTTTACGATTCGCGCTCCGTGTTCCCGAAAAACGTCTGTGGCCTTTCCGAGTTCGATGTCGTCGATATCATCGTTGGCATCGAATTCCAGGGCGTAGGATGCAAGACTTGCGTCATAGGCCACGCCATGCATTCCAAAATCGTTCTTTCGGGCAGCGATCAGCCCGGATACGTGGGTGCCGTGCCCGCTGAACACCGGGTTCGTGTCAAGTGGGTTGACGCCCTCGAAGCTGTCCACGAGATTGTACTTTCCCTCCAGATCGGGATGATCGGGTGTGGCTCCTCCGTCAAGCATGCCCACTGTAATCCCGCGCCCGGTTCCACCCCGGGCGTACATTGCCGAGGCCTTGATGAGGCCAAGCCCTGCTTGCGCCTTGTATTCGTCGGTCTCCCAATCGCCGGGAGTAGGGGTTGGCGTAGGCGTCGGGGTTGTGACAGGGGGAGGTTGACCGGATCCCCCACCGCCACCGCCGCCTCCACCGCCACATCCCGGCAAGGTGAATATGACGGGAAGGCAAATGAGAGCGACAAACGAGGGTCTAGTGAGCATTTCAGGCATCCCCTGTCTCTTGACTGTGTCTCAGCGATCCGTGGGTCGCATGGGATTTTGTGTGATGCTGTGCAGCTTCCATGAGAGAACCCTCCTTTCGGCAGGGTGGAACTCACGCGGCAACATGTTTGACCAACAGTAAGTGGGCTGCCTCAATTCGAATCGTGAAGCCCGCCCGTCACAACACATCTCTGCGGTCATTCCTTGCTCTGATTTCTGTTTGAGGCTGATGACAACCGTCCCGCGCCGGTTGGGTGAGGCGCCCTTGCCAGACCGCGGAAGAGCCTGCAAAACCGGAGCGTAAGGTATCTGATCACTGTATCCTGTCGCACCCTGCCGGCTTCCAGGCTTCCGATCCATGATTTCTGGTCCGCTTCGAGCAGCAACGCCTATGCTATGGGAGCCCTTTCCCTGACTCAACCATAGATGTCCCGGATTAAACCGTATCCTGCCATTGCGAGCCCGTCGGGTCTGCCCACGGGGGAATGTCTCCCGTCAGTGTCTTCCTGGGGTCCAGTATCGTTGTCAGACTCCACGCTTCGAGACTCATTGCTCGAGAAAGCTGCTCCACATCCTCTTCGAATAAATCCATCCGGTAGTCTGTCAGACAACACCGAATAGCGCGCGCTGGGCGCGCTATTCATAGTGACCTGACACAAGGTCCCGTCAATCCACTCGCATGGTACCAGGACAGAACGGCCGGGTCCGCCGGGTGCATCGATAGCACCTCGCCATCCGGCGTCTGATGCTCATGGTCCCTCGGCACCAAAAATGACGCGGCGATCCTGCGGCAAACCCTCGCCTGCAGGCTTCTCACCGGTTTTCTGCTCGACCCCCTGCAAGCCGAGCAGGGGGGAGCCCTCCGTCGGACCGAGATCATCTCTCACGCGCTGTCATGCGCGCAGCATCTGTTTCTGATCCTCCAGCGCGACCGCAGCTATTGCATGGGCCTCCAGATTTCCCGGTATCCTGCCGGGATCCGAACGGCCCCATCCGCATTCGGATCCAATTCCGTCCACCCGGACATGCGCCAGGGCCCTTTTCAGCCGGCTGAGATTCCCGACCGGATCCTCCGGGTGAAGGCAACCCATATAGAGCTCGGTTTCCGGTGACAGGCTAAGCTCCGCGAGCGGCGCGAAATAAGCATCATCGTCGCGGTCCCTGGGCACCGGAATATGAAAGAATGTGATCTCGCGTTTCACGGAAGCCTGAATGCCGTGCATGATCTCGACCATGTTTGCGGTATCCCGAGGCTGAACCAGATGTTCGTCCCTGGGGCTTCCGTAGCAAAGGTGATATCCAAGCTCGATACCCGGAGGAACTGCATCGCCGATGCGCCCGAGAATGGAGAGGATCTCATCCTTGTAATCGGGCCTCTGATAATCGAAATACCGTTCCCACATGAGGACCTCCTGGCAGACATCCCACTGGATCGACAGGCGCTCGTGAGGCAGGGTGGCGATCTCGGCCACTTCTTCGAGCACATGGCGCGTGTAGACCGGAATGAAATCATCAAGCGCGCGTGGAGCGACAAAATTGTAAGCAGGCGCCAGTGGTGTTGGCAGAGACACCTGAAACCTGACACCGGCGGGGATGACGCCGTCTGCTTGCAACCGGTCAAACGTCGCGAACGACTCTTTTGCGCTATCGCCATAACCGGTGGTGAACGTCACCTGATCCGGATCCACACCATCCCGGAATTTTGCTCTCGGAATCTCGCGAAGCAGCTGCCCGTCCCACTGACGCCAGGCAAGCGGCGGTGTTTCCGGATCGGTCTCCATGTCCCGATGCGTGTTCAGGTATTCCTGAAAAAACCGGATCCATCCGATGCGTTTTCCGGTTTCTCCGTCGGGGAGGCGGACCAGATGGGGGCCGACAGCCTTGCTGACCGTACGGAAAACCTCTTCAGCGTTGTCGAGCGGGATACTTCCCACGAGATGGACGACAGAATTTGACACAGCAGTCTTCTCCCTTTTGCTCCCGGGTCTTAAAGGCAGGTCTCTCGGCGACTTCCTGCCCGGATCCCCCGATATTTTTCGGATCCGTCATGGTGGCAGGATCTGGGGCCTGATGGCAGCCCTTGTGCCGAGGGGCCAGAGTGCCCGCTGTCCGGAAAACGGGACATCGGGGGGGTCTGCCGCGAAGCCGCCGAGGCCTGCTTCGCCTGTCCGGCAACACGAAACAGGACGCCAACCGAGAATCGGGTCGATCGGGCGCTGTCATTCGGCGCTCCCGCATGTTCATTTCAGAAACTCGCGGGTCTCCTCGACGGCTCTGGCGAGAGGGGTCCTCACGATCTCGACCCCGTCCGGGAAAGCGCCGGCAAGACGCGACGACATCCTGGGATCAAGCATGACAAACACACCGCAATCGTCGGCGCGCCGCACCAGGCGCCCGAAGGCCTGGCGAAGACGGAGGCGAATCACGAGATCATCATAACTTCCGGCGGTGTGGGCCGCCATTCTCGCGCGATGAAGGATGGTCCGGCGCGGCCACGGCAATCTGTCGAAGACCAGCAGGCGCAGGCTTCGGCCCGGAACATCGACCCCGTCCCTCATCGCATCCGTACCGAGCAGGCACGAACGCTCTTCCGCCCGAAAAATGGAGATCAGGCTGGAGAGGTTCATCCTGTCGACATGCTGGGCAAACAGCGGCAATCCGGCCTCTTCCAGAACCGGAGCGAGACGACTGTGAACGGCACGCAGGCGGGTAATGGCCGTAAACAATCCCAGTGCGCCGCCATCGGCCGCTACGAACAGCTGGCGGTAGGCGTTCGCCACGTCATCCGTGTTGTCGCGGTTGACATCCGTTACAACCAGCACTCGCGTGAGTGCGCGATAATCAAACGGCGAGGGGACCTGAGCCCGGAAGCTTGATGATTCCAGGTGGATGGTACCGGTCCGCTGCTCCGCCGACCGCCAGTCAGCCTCCGGATCACCGGTGCCGTCACGAAGCGTTGCCGAAGTTATGACGACTCCGTCGGCAGGTTCCACTACTGTCTCGACGAAGGGTTTCATCGGATCAAGCCAGTGACGATGCATGCCTGTATCGATATCCCGACCCTGGTTCCGGCTGACTGAAAACCAGTCCACATAGTCATCCGGGGGGTGTTCGGCAATGTCAGCCAGCATACGCTTCCAGACCATAAGGTCCTCGTGGACCCGGGTTTCGAGACTGCGCACCAGGCCTTCAATCCGGCTGCGCTCGGACAGTTCGAGCAGTCCCCTGTTTTTGTTCAGTTCGGTCGTCAGGAGGTCGGAAAGGCGCCGCATCGGTTCGACCAGCCGGGTCAGGTCTTCGTTCAGCCGTGCCGCCGTCTCGACAAGGCCGGGTGAGGGATCAGCTGTGGTGATCTCGAGGTCGTAGTACGAATCCGGACGTGCCGAGCGATTATAGATATGCTTGCGCAGTTCCAGAAGGAACGCTTCGCCTGCGTTCTGTCCGCGTCCTTCCTCCAGTCGACGCTCCCAGCCAGGACCCGGCAGCAGAAGGGCGGCTTTTGTGACTTCGTCGAGTGCGTTCTGGATCCGTTCATCCCGATGTGCGAAATCCAGAAGTCTGCGTTGCAGCCCCTGCGAACGCCGGAGCCGGCGATGTTCGGCCCCCAGAAGCCATTGGCGAAGCGCGGCGCATTCTGTTCCACTCAGCCTCGCAGCAAATGTCGTGTCTGCCGTATCGAACAGGTGATGACCCTCATCAAATACCAGGCGTCCCGGGTTGTTTCGTTCATCCCGGCCCCTGGCCCATTGGCTGAGCACCAGAGCATGATTGGCAATCACAATGTCGGCCCGGCGGGCCCGGCGAATCGTTTTTTCGATGAAACAACGGCTGTAGTGGTCGCAAGCCGAATAAATGCACTCGCCGCGCCGATCCGTCAGTTGCGTTGTATATTGGGTGCCGAGCAGGTCAATCAGCCAGCCTGGAAAATCACCACCCTCAATATCGCCGTCCCGGCTCACGTCAATCCATCGCGCCATCAGACCGAGAGCGATGGCGCTGCTCGGGTTGCTGCCGATTTCCGACACGGCCTCGCGGAAATTCAGAAGGCAAAGGTAGTTTTCCCGTCCCTTGCGAATCACCACCCGTCCTTGCTTGATGTCGGGATCCGGATGCAGCCGGTCCAGCTCTTCATCGATCTGGCGCTGGAGATTCCTTGTAAAGGTACTGATCCAGACGCTGTCATGGTTGCGCTCGGCCCACAAGGTGGCAGGAGCGAGATAACCGAGTGTCTTGCCGATGCCGGTCCCGGCTTCGGCGAGAACGACGCCGGGCTGATCTGCCGGCTCCGTGGTCGCGAAGGCCCGGGTGACTGCGGATGCGTAGTCCCCCTGTTGCGGCCTGTCCTCTGCGTCCTGTCCGATCAGTTGCGCGAGGCGCCTGCGCGCATCCGCCGCAGAAACCGGCTGGTTGCCGGGTTCGCCCGGGACATGGTCGTCATGCCACTCGGAGAGCCGTCCCCAGACATGCATCGCTGCATCCGCATCCAGATCGTCCAGGGACAGGGTCTCGGCGTCCAATGCTTTCAGAATCAGGGGAGCCCATCCCCAGTTGGCCCTGGCCATGACGTGGACGATTTCTGCGACCCGGTTTCCCTCTCGTTGCCCTTTCAGGGATTGCAGGCGGAACAGGAGTTCCCCGACAGCCTCAATGAGAACCCTGGCCTCGTCCTCGATGCTGGTGGGCGATTCGAGATCCAGAGCCTGGGCAAGGCCTCTCGGAGTAGGGTGGCAGAACCTGGCCGGACAGGTGAAAGCATACAGCTCGAGGAGATCGAGAGCCGCGAGTCTCTTTCGGCCCAGCCGTCGTCCGGTTTCCGGCGCATGGCATACGGCCAGCGGTTGCACGCCCGCAGTCAGATCCGCGGCATCGTCCTTCGACAGGATTTCCACACTTCCTGACAGATTGGCGACAGCAATTCGACGATATCCCGCGACCAGCGCCCGGAAGTCCGGATCAAGGGCAGGATCGGCTCCCGCAATCGGTAATCTGGACATGACCTCACTATACAGCAACCGCCCGAACATTGACGCCGGCGGCACGAGCCCATAGGTTGCGCCCGGCCCTCTGCTGGAGATTGAAAGGTGAACGACACCAAGCCCCTCGGTATGGAAGCCAGGATCTGGCCGTTTGAGGAGGCCCGAAAGCTCCTTGCCCGCCTGTCCGGCAGGTTGCCGGACAAGGGCCATGTCCTGTTCCAGACCGGTTACGGCCCATCCGGGCTTCCCCATATCGGCACTTTCGGGGAGGTGGTGCGTACGAACATGGTGCGTCGGGCGTTCGAGACCATCACGGAGATGCCGACGCGCCTGTTCACGTTTTCGGACGACATGGACGGGTTACGCAAGGTGCCGGAAAACCTGCCCAATACGGACATGCTGGAAAAGCATCTGGGAGAGCCGCTGACGTCCGTACCGGATCCGTTTGGTACCCACGAGAGTTTGGGACATCACAACAATGCCCGATTACGGGCCTTCCTCGACTCGTTCGGTTTCGACTACGAGTTTGTGAGCGCGACAGAATGCTACCGGCAGGGCCGGTTTGATGACACCTTGCTCTCCGTTCTCAGGCATCATGATGAAATTGTTGCGGCCGTTGCCCCGACCCTCGGACCCAGGCGTCGCGAAACCTACAGCCCGTTCCTGCCGATTTGTCCTGACAGCGGCCGGGTTCTTCTTGCTCCTGTGACTGCCACCGACACTGATGCGGGGACGATTGTGTATCGCGAAGAGGATGGCACCGAGCGCGAGGTTCCTGTGACGGGGGGGTATTGCAAGCTCCAGTGGAAGGCAGATTGGGCCATGCGCTGGACGGCGCTGGCGGTCGATTACGAAATGTCCGGCAAGGACCTGATCGATTCCGTTCGCCTGTCCGGCCGGATATGCCGGATTCTCGGATCCAGACCCCCGGAGGGAATGACCTACGAGCTGTTTCTCGACGAAAATGGAGAAAAGATCTCCAAGTCCCGTGGCAACGGATTATCGGTTGAGGAATGGCTCAGATATGCCCCGGCGGAAAGCCTTGCACTTTATATGTTCAACGCGCCGAAGCGGGCAAAGCGACTCTTTTTCGATGTCATCCCCAGGCATGTCGACGATTATCTTGCCCATCTCGCAAAGTTTGGTGAACAGGACGACGCAGCCAGACTTGCCAATCCTGTCTGGCATATTCACGCCGGGAAGCCTCCGCAACCCGAGGTTCGCATTTCCTTTGGTCTTCTGCTCAATCTCGCGGCCGTCTGCAATGCGGAAACGCCCGAAGTCCTTTGGGGTTTCATCACCCGTTATTCGCCCGGAGCGACGCCGGAAAACGCACCCGGGCTCGACCGGCTGGTGGGGCATGCCATTTCTTGCTACCGGGATCTGGTCAAGCCGCACAAGCGATACCGGGCTCCGAACGAGCAAGAGAGGTCCGCTCTGGAAGACCTTGTCACGGTCCTTGACGCTTTGCCCGACGAGGCGGACAGCGAGGCCATCCAGACGGAGATTTACGAGATCGGCAAACGCCATGAATTCGAGACACTGAGAGACTGGTTTCGCGCCTTGTATGAGATTCTTCTGGGCCAGAGCCAGGGGCCTCGCTTCGGGTCCTTCGTGGCCCTTTATGGCAAGGCTGAGACGTCCCGTCTGATCCGTCGCACTCTGGCAGGGGATCACGGCCAGGACCAGGCTGCGAAGCCCGACCTGTCTCTGGCGCAACCGGGCTAGTTTACCGGGCCCTGCCGCTCGTCGGGCGCAGCCCGTGGCCGGGCTGATGTGGGTCCGGCCTGATGATGCGTCATCTTCCAGACCTTGCCTGTTCGCACGAACAGATTGGTCGCGATCAGGACATTGCCATCTATCACCTCGAAACAGATGACACTTGCGGTATCACCATACAGAAACGCGCGAGCGTCAAGGCATCTGATATTGGGCGACTGGGGATTGCGGATGATGGCAAACCAGCTCTCCATAACCTGCTCGCGGCCCACCAGCGGACCCCAGCCCGGATGCAGGCAGGTCACCGGAGCGGATTGCGACCAGATCGTATCCATGGCCTCGGGGTCACGCTCGGTGAAGGCCTGGTAAAACGCTTCATTGGCAAAAAGGACGGCGTCGATTTCAGACATTCGGGTGTCGTCGGGTTTGAACTTGTACGTTTGCGAGTATAGCCGAAAACATCCTCCGACCGGACCCGGCACTCGAAGTGCCCCGACGAGGTCTTTGTGGCTCCCGGATTGAACGCGGAAGCGCGCCCCGGCCAGTGCCACAAACCGGAAATGCCGGTCCGGGCCCGAACCGATTCTCCCAGTTTTTCCGCACCCCATAGCCTGAATTCGGACTCTGCAGGCCGTGAACGAACAGAAGGGCGGCGGCCCTTGAGCCTTCGGGGGATACTCATGGTCACTGATATCTTCACAACCCGGCGCGATTGCCAGCATGCGCCCGGTGACCAGCACCGCCAGTGCAGTTCAGTCTGCTCGTGATCGGGTTCATTGATGAGATATCCTGCGAGTCTTCGGGTCACAACAAGGAGCGTGTTGGCGGTGCGCAACCGCAGGGCTCCACCATTCGAAGACATCCGTCCATGGTCGAAGCCGGCGATGACCTCGTGGCATCCATGGACTTGAAATTCGATGTTTTCGGGGTTACAGTCCGCGACTGTGGCATCCGCTTCGTACGTATAAGTAACATATTGAATCCATTACATATACTTTAGAATCGGATTCCATGACAAACCCCGATGGCGCGAGATCCGGGCGCGGCCATGCGCCAGGTGATCTGCCATCGAAACCCGAGGAATGGTGATGGACAGCCTTGTGGAACATCCGGTAACGCGGGATGCCGAGGAACTTGTGGGGCGGGCTGCGGCCCTGAAACCGGTCCTGAGGGAGCGCCAGAGAGCCACCGAGACTGCGGCCCGCGTTCCGGACGACACCATTGCCGACCTGAAGGCCGCTGAACTCTACAAGATACTGCAGCCAGCCAGATACGGAGGCTTTGAACTCGATTTCTGGACGTTCTCGCGCTGCGCGGCCGAGGTGGGTGCGGGCTGCGGTTCGACCGCATGGGTATATTCGACCGCTGCCCAGCACCAGTGGCAGATCGGCATGTTTGACGACCGGGCCCAGGCGGAAGTCTGGGGCAGGGATCCGACTGCGATCGCAGCATCATCCTATTCGCCGGGAGGAATTGCAGTTCGATGTGACGGCGGCTACAGGCTCAGTGGCCGCTGGCTTTACTGCTCCGGCGTTCTCAATGCACAGTGGATGATCCTCGGGGTGCTGATTGCCGATCACGCCGATGCCAAACCGGGCGGGCAGGGCTATGTTCTGGTACCCAGGGAGTTGTTCAGGGTCGAGGACAATTGGGATGTGGTTGGCCTGATCGGGACCGGAAGCAGCGACGTCGTGATCGAGGACCAGTTCATACCGCACTATCGCCTCCTGACCCTTGAAGAGGCGTTGTCGGGGCAGCCGCCCGGGGCCGCCGTCAATGGCAACGATCTCTGGAAGGTGCCGTTCTTTGCGGCGATCTCGCTCTGCCTGTGTGTTCCCCTGCTCGGAATGGCGCAAGGGGCTCTCGAGGTCTATGTCGATCAGATCTCAACCCGCAAGACGCGCGGTGCGGCGCTCAGCCAGCCGCAGGGCATGGCAGCATTCCCGACAATCCAGGCCCGTGTCGCTGAAGCAGCAGCCGCAATCGATGCGGCAAAAATGTTGGTCCGCCGGGATTGTAACGACATTCATAGCGTTATGGCTGCGGGCCGCCCCCTGACCCAGCTGGAACGGGCCCGCAACAAGGGTGATCTGGGATTCGCCGTCAAACTGGCCCGGCAGGCCATGGACCTCCTGTTCGAAAGTGTTGGTGGCGCCGGTCTTTCAAACAGCGCTCTCATTCAGCGCTTCTGGCGTGATCTGCATGCGGGGTCCAAGCATATCAGTGTGAACTGGGACATGTGCTCGACACTCTACGGACGGGTTGCGCTCGGACTGCCGGCCGGGACTGCGCAATTCTGAGTGCGGGAAGCGGATACGCGCGAAAATAGCGCCGGAAAGGGTCCCGCCCGCAATCGTTACTGGCCCGCCTGCCCTGATCTTGCGGCCCTACTGGGCGGTCCATCCCCCGTCAACCACCAGAGCCGAGCCTGTAATCAGTGCCGAAGCGGGCGAAGCGAGAAAGACGACAGCTCCCATGATGTCCTCGAGCTCGCCGATACGACCCATCGGGATGCGGCTCAGAGTGTCTTGCAGGAAAGCCTCGTCCTCGAAAAATGGCCGGGTCATCGGCGTCATTATGAAAGTCGGCCCGATCGAATTCACCCTGATGCCATGCGGAGCCAGCTCCAGACTCATCGCCTTGGTCAGGCCTTCGACCGCATGCTTAGATGAGCAATAAACCGTGCGGCGGGGACCGCCCACATGACCCATCTGGGAGGATATCTGAATGATCGATCCGCCGTGGCCGTGGCTCAGCATGTTCCGCGTAACGACCTGCGAGACAAAAAAGAGAGCCTTCACATTGAGGTTCATGATGCGGTCGTAGTTTTCTTCCGAAATATCGACGAAGGCTTCCGGAATATTGGTTCCGGCGTTATTGACGAGCACATCCACTCTCGCGAGATCCCCTATCCGCTTCTCCACTTCACTGCGGTCCGTGATGTCGCACACCAGTGGTTGTGCACTCCCTCCGGCATCCCGGACTTCCTGCGAAACGGCGGCAATTTCGGGTTCGGTGCGGCTGACGGCCACAACATGGGCGCCGGCGCCCCCGAGCGCGATCGCGGCAGCCCGGCCTATCCCGCGCCCGGCTCCCGTGACAACGGCAGTCTTGCCATCAAGCCGCATATCCGGCGTCTTCAGGGGTTGTTCGGTCATATCAGGCCTGCCTCCAGTGGTAAGCGCCTTGACAGGATGGGGCATCAACCGTAATGCGTTGATCGCGAAATACCTACGAGGAACGGAGCAACGTTGCAATGGTCCACAAATACACCGATGGTAACCTGGACATGGAGAAGCTCCGTGCCACAGCCGAAAAATGCAAGAACTGGGGACGATGGGGCGCCGACGATGAAGCCGGAACGCTCAACTATATCCAGCCTGAAGACGTGATTGCCGCAGCGGGCCTGATCCGGAAAGGAAAGGTCTTTTCACTGGGCCTCAACTTCGACAACCAGGGCCCCCAGACAGGGCTGTGGGGAAATCGCTTCAATCCGATCCATACAATGCTCGCCACCGGAACCGATGCGGTCGCCGGAAACCAGGATGCTGGCGGTATCCGCTATGCGGACGACATGGTGTCCCTGCCGCTGCAATGCGGCACCCAGTGGGATGCGCTGGGGCACATCTTCTATGACGACAAGATGTGGAATGGCTACGATGCGGCACTGGTGGATTCGGCCGGTGCCCGGAAGAACGGCATCGAAAAGGTCAAGGACCGGATGGTAGGGCGCGGTGTGCTTCTGGATATTGCTCGCCACACCGGCGTGGATGCCCTTCAGGAGGGAGAGGCCATATCACCCGGGGACCTCGATGCCTGTGCCGAGGCGCAAGGAGTCGAGGTGCGGCGCGGTGATTTCCTTCTCGTGCGCACCGGCATGATGGAAGAACGCCTCGCCAACGGCTGGGGTGGCTATGCCGGCGGGGATGCGCCCGGTCTGTCTTTCGATACTGCTGAGTGGCTGCACAGCAAGGAAGTGGCGGCCATCTGCTGCGATACCTGGGGATGCGAGGTGAGGCCGAACGAGACCACCGATGCCCAGCAACCCTGGCACTGGGTCGTGATCCCCATGATCGGAATCACCATGGGGGAGATTTTCGTCATGGGCGAGCTTGCCGAAGACTGTGTGGCAGACGGAGTCTGGGAATTTTTCTTCTGTGCACCACCGCTTCCCATCACGGGTGGTGTCGGCTCTCCGATCAATCCCATCGCGATCAAGTAGACCCAGGACTCCGGACACAAGAGGGAGAAACGCCGCGATGGCCAGGCATCTCAAGACACGGATCGGGGAAGCGGAATCCAGGGAAGCCGAGGCTCGGGTCCGTGAAACCGTTGAGACCATTCTCGCCGATATCGAGGCGCGGGGAGAGGATGCGGTGAGAGACCTCTCCCTGAAGTTCGATAACTGGTCTCCCGACAGTTTTCGCCTTTCGGACGAGCAGGTCGCGGAACTGGTGGCCGAGGTTCCCGAACAGACGATTGACGACATCAGGTTTGCGCAGCAACAGGTCCGGCATTTTGCCGAGATCCAGCGTGAGGCCATCCGGGATATCGAGGTCGAAACCTTGCCCGGTGTCAGGCTGGGTCACCGCAATATCCCGGTCGAGTCCGTCGGTTGCTACGTGCCGGGGGGACGCTACCCGATGGTGGCTTCGGCGCATATGAGTGTGGTGACGGCGAAGGTGGCGGGGGTGCGGCGCATCATTGCCTGCACACCGCCGACTGGCGGCAGGCCCCACCCCGAAACCATTGCCGCCATGCATCTCGGTGGTGCCGACGAAATTTATCTGCTTGGCGGTGTTCAGGCGGTTGGCGCCATGGGGCTTGGCGCCGGAGATATACGGCCGGTGGACATGATTGTTGGCCCCGGCAACGCTTATGTGGCTGAGGCCAAGCGCCAGCTTTTCGGCAGGGTTGGCATCGACCTTCTTGCCGGTCCGACGGAAATCCTTGTCATTGCCGACGACACTGCGGACGTTGAAATGGTGGTCACCGATCTTCTGGGACAGGCCGAACACGGACCGACATCGCCGGCTATTGTGGTGACAACCTCGCAACAACTGGCCGAGGCCGTACCCGGCGAAGTTGATCGTCAGCTCTCCCGTCTGCCTACGGCAGACGTTGCCGGTCAGGCCTGGCGCGATTATGGAGAAATCATCCTTGTTGACGATCTTGATGAGGCAGTGGCCGAAGGAGACCGCATCGCAGCCGAACATGTGGAAGTGCTGACCCGGGAGCCGCGGTATTTCCTTGAGAAGATGACCAATTATGGTGCCCTATTCCTCGGGCCCGAGACCAACGTGTCTTATGGCGACAAGGTTATCGGCACCAACCATACGTTACCCACCAAGGGCGCGGCGCGCTATACTGGCGGCCTTTGGGTCGGCAAGTTTCTCAAGACCTGCACGTGGCAGGAATGCACGGAGGAGGCCAGC
This sequence comes from Alphaproteobacteria bacterium, assembly GCA_965221485.1. GTDB lineage: Bacteria > Pseudomonadota > Alphaproteobacteria > MPNO01 > UBA830 > JAJEBT01. The sequence continues at coordinate 282,604 of OZ244893.1, forward strand.
GTCGTCATCGGGGACTATTGTTCCAGACTGTGTGCGATCGAGAAATTCTGGGGCCACAAGGAACAGGCAGACTTGCGCCTGCGGCGTTATGCCGGACGCAATACAGGACTCGGCTGAAAAAGGGAGAGGGTGGAACGATGGAACGACGGGAAGTAGACATGACGGAGATGTCCGAACGGATTGCGCGTTTCGATGAACTCCGGCCGTCGAAGCAGGCCTTTGTCGATACGCGCATACCCGAACATATCCGCGACATCTACAACGTCATCGGCAGAGGTGTGACGGAGGATGCAAGTCTTCGGCCGGCCATTGCCGCTGCCGAAGGATTCAATGTGACCTATGTGGGAGCCGACCCCGGCAAGGGTGCGGCCTTGCATTCGCACGAAACCGTCGAGGTGTTCATTCCCATGAGCGGTGAATGGGCTGTCTTCTGGGGTGACGAGGGCGAAAACGAGGTGGTCCTCAACACGTTCGACTGCGTCTCCGTACCCGTCGGGATCATGCGGGGCTTCCGCAATGTCGGAAAGGAGCACGCCTTTCTGATGGCAATTCTGGGGGGTACCGATGCAGGCCGGGTGGGCTGGGCACCCTCGGTTCTCAAGCGGGCAGAAGAGACCGGACTTCAACTCGATAGCGAGGGCAACGTGATGGAGCTTGCAGGGTCTTCCTGACCAAGCTGCCGTCTCCTGTGCCACAGGCCTCGACTGGCTGTCGTTTTCCCTTGAGAACGGCCTCCTTGCGGCACGTCGAGGCCGTGAAGGCATTCTCCAAACAGGCCCACAGGAAATCGATCGGAGCAATCCGGGACATCCCGAACCCCGTCGCAAGAAATAATTTGGTGGGGATATTCACAAAATCATGTAGTGACAGACAAAACCTGTCCGATTGACCCATGGGGATGTGGTGCATTTCCAGGGGCCACTTCTGAGCCAGCCCGTACCACCCGTCGACTCTCGCTCCCATCAGTTTGTGGTTCGATCATGCAGCAACGTTTCAAGCTGCATCAACAACTCTGGTACATAGTCACAGGACGTCTCCCATACGACGTGAGCATCAACCCAATCGTAACCATGAATCACGCGGTTGCGCATTCCGATGATCTGCCGCCAGGGAATGTCTGGATACTTTGCGCGAACCTCTTCGGACACGCGACCTGCCGCCTCCCCGATAAACTCCAGTCGACGAATGACGGCGTCCTGGAGCTGCACATTACCCAGGAAACCAGCTTGCGTTTGGTCCTCGAGACAGGTTCCAACCACTCATGCTGAGGGGATCATGTCCTCGATATGCCCCGGGTCACGCTCCATAGATGACTTTTGCCGAAGACAGAATACTGTTTCGCCGTGCCAGATTTTTGCTTGCCTCCACGCCCCGGCGGCTCACGAGGTCGACCTTGCGACCGAACATCTCGCCAAGCTCTCGTTCCATGTCGTCAAGGTCGAGCAGAGTGTGACGAGTGCCTTTGTCAAAGCTCACCAGCACATCGACATCGCTTTCGGGTCCGAAGGTTTCCCCAAGAACCGATCCAAACCGAGCCAGTTGTTCGATATGCCATCGCCGACAAAAGTCGGCCACTGCGTCTGATGATGGTTCAATTCTCCATTTCATCGCGCTTTCCCCGCTGCTCCGGCATCCGATCCCATATCAATTCATCCAACACCCGGTCATTATGCTTCCTGAACACACCACCCCATTGCTTGATGAAAAATGGGACTCCGCTTAAACGATAATTGTCCCGAATATGGTGCCTCCGGCGCAGTCAACTCGCCGCGTCGTGATCTGTCGCGCGGCGTCGGACCCTGTTGCGAATGGCCGGACCGCTCTCGGCCAGGGTCCTGCTGAGATCGAAGGCCGTCTGGGCATTAAGCCAGAATTCGGGTGTTTGCCCGAAATACTCACCCAGAGCAATCGCTGTCTCGGCGCTCACGCCCCGGCGCTCATGGACAATCTCGTGCAGGCGTGTCGCCGGAAGGTTGGTATCCCGGGCAACCCGGTGAACGGACAGTTCCAGTTCGTCGATCTGCTCGCGGAGCAGGGTGCCAGGGTGCGTCGCGATCCGGTGTGTGGGTATGGCGGCCATCATGATCCTCCGTCTGACGCTCGTAATGGTTGTTCAACTCGACGTCAAACGCATCCCCGTCTCGCCATGTGAAGCAAGTCCGCCAGCTTCGGGATACGCGAATGCTGTATTGACGGTGACGGTCCCCGCTCAGGTGGTCAAGCCGCTTGCCGGGCGGACGCACAGATTGTCACTCTGCGCAGCATAGTTGATTCGATCCAGCTTGCCCTGCGCTCGTTTGAGGATCACCGCCGGGATTGACCGTTCGCTCCCGCCGTTGAAGACATTTGTCGTGCGCTGATCTGCGAAGGATCGTATCAATTAGGCGCCTCCTTGTTCGGGCAACGCAGTACGCACGGCATAATGCAGGCGCTGGCCGCAAATGTTCTGAGGCTACCCCGCCAGTTCCGCAATCCGTCTGGCGATCCGGTTCGAGGCGGACTTCACCGGATCGTTGGCGAGGTGGGCATAGGGGACGATGGTCTGAACCTGGGTGTGTCCGATCTACTTGCGGATCATGGGCAGGCCTTCCCCGACCACCAGCCCGTCACCGCCCCGGGGCCCAGATGGTTTTTCACTGCTCCGGAGCTTCCGTCGGGCCCCGCCCTCCCTGCCTTCCGGGGCACCAATCTCCGTCTCATCCTGATTGACGCGGAATCTCATCTTGATTGTCGCGCTGTACCGTGCGCCCCATGGAACCGGCGAATGGTGCGCGAATACCCGCTTTCGTTACGCAAATACCCAAAAAAACCATAGCTCTGCGGTGAATACTGACCATATTCTCCGCAATTTGTGCGGAGAATAATCTGGTAATTTGCGGTGAATAGCGGATATATTCTCCGCATAGGGGGCGGAGAATGCCAACTTTTATCCACGAATTGCAGGATTGGCCGAATTTCCGGTGGAACGAAGGAGCGCTGTCTCAGCGGCTTGCGTCCGCGCGTCATTCGCAGGGACGGCTGATCGGGCGCATGGGGGCTTTGGGATTTGACCTCCGGGCGGAGGCATCTCTCGCCACGCTCACCGCGGATGTTCTCAAGTCGAGCGAAATCGAGGGCGAGATCCTCGATAGGGAACAGGTCCGGTCATCAATCGCACGACGGCTCGGGATGGATGTCGGCGGGCTCGCTCCAGCAGACCGGAACGTCGAGGGCGTCGTTGAAATGATGCTCGACGCGACGCAGAACTTCGACAAGCCGCTGACAGACGAACGTCTCTTTGCATGGCACGCGGCCCTGTTTCCGACCGGGCGCAGCGGCATGACCAGGATTATCACTGGGGCGTGGCGAGACGACAGCAGAGGTCCGATGCAGGTCGTCTCCGGCCCCATCGGGCGCGAACGGGTTCATTACGAAGCACCACAAGCGTCTCGCCTTGAAGCTGAAATGGCTGCATTTCTCAAATGGTTCGGCGCGGATACTTCGGATGATCCGGTGCTCAAGGCTGCTCGGGCGCATTTATGGTTTGTCACGATCCACCCGTTTGATGATGGAAACGGTCGCATTGCACGGGCCATAGCGGATATGGCGCTGGCGCGGTCCGAGCAAAGCCCACAGCGCTTCTACAGCATGTCGTCGCAGATCCGCCGGGAGCGCAAGGCCTATTACGATGTTCTCGAAGCCACGCAAAAAGGTGATCTTGATATTGCCGCATGGCTTGCATGGTTCCTGGAATGCCTTGACCGCGCAATCGACGAGGCCGGGCAGACGCTTTCGGGTATCATTCAAAAGGCGCGGTTCCGGGAGACGTTCAGGCAACATCCGCTCAATGAGCGTCAGCACGACATCATCAACAGGCTGCTGGATGGGTTTGAAGGCAAGATGACGTCTTCCAGATGGGCCAAGCTGACAAAGTCCTCGCCTGATACGGCCTTGCGCGATATCAACGATCTCATCAGCAAAGGTATTCTCGTTCGCGGACCGGGAGGCGGTCGAAGCACCAGTTATGCACTGGCCGGGCGGGAGTAAGGACGCGCCACTGAACCAGACAACATGTGCAATGGCGCATCTCATGACGGAAAACATCTCCGGAGGTTGGGAGCAACAGTCAAGAGATCGCGGCCGCAATACTCACCGGGTGCGGGACAAATGCATAACGCGACGTCAGTTTGCAACGTCGGTGCGGAACGGCACATGTCGTTGTCTGAGCCGAGGAGGCACTGGAAGGCATCGTCCGTCGTACCATCCGTGAGTGCAAAGCGTGGCGTTTGGACGCCACAAACCGGTGGATCACTCATTTGGCGCCACTATGGGCGAAACCGGAACTGATCGGGGCGACATGATCGGCGTAAATCAAGAGTCAGCCGGGCCAGGAGACAGCTGTTCCGGGCGCCCGAAAAATCAGCCCGAATTCACGACCAAAGGCGTTGCCATCCCCGTTCTCTTCAGGTGGTTTCCCCGGTTGCCTGCTGGCTCCAAGTCCGGCGATATCACGACTTCTGAACATGCCTCGCTACACCATATCCGGAGGCAGCTTCCGGGCAGGCCCTGTTGAAGCGCCGGAAGCTGCCAACACTGGAGCAGTGGCATGCGAGGAATTTCAGTGAACCTGTTTCGAGAAATGAACCGGCAAACCAACAAATCCGGGTTATCGTTGGGAACAGCCGAGCGGTCTTCAACATCAAAGGGAACAACGACCGGCTCGTGGTGAAGATCAACTATCGGTACCGCGTCGTCACCATACGCTTCGTGAGGACACATGCCGAATATGACACCATAAACGTGGAGGAGGTGTGAGATGGTCGATATCAAGCCCATCCGGTCGGAAAGGGACCATGAGGCGGCTTTGGCCCGGATCTCCGAGCTCATGGATGCGGAACCCGACAGCCCCGAGGGCGATGAGCTCGATGTCCTGGTCGACCTGGTGGAACTCTACGAGAGCAAACAGGTGCCGATGGGATTGCCGACTCCCATCGCTGCCATTGAGTTCCGCATGGAGCAAGCAGGTCTGCGCCCTGCAGACCTTGCTCTTTTCATCGGAAGCCGGGCAAAGGTGTCCGAGGTCCTTTCCGGCAAGCGATCCATCACCATGGCGATGGCGCGTGCCCTGCATGAGCATCTCGGAATTCCGGCTGACGTTCTGCTGCAGAAGCCGGATGTCGATCTTGCCGACCCGTTGGCTGACATCGAATGGGGCCGGTTTCCAGTCAAATCGATGGCGAAGCTGGGCTGGATCCCAGTTGAACCCGATATGGCCGAACGTGCGGAACCGATCATGCGGGACGTGATCCGTCGTGCAGGGGGGGACGATGTCGCTTCCGCTGTGCTCTATCGGAAGAATGACCATATGCGCGCAAATGCCAAGACGGACCCGTATGCGCTTAAGGCATGGTGTTGGCAGGTTCTTGCAAAAGCCAGAGAAGACCACTCAGGGAAGGATTATGAACGCGGCGTCGTGACTCTGGAATTCCTGAAGAGGGTTGCGCAGTTGAGCTGGTCCGAGGACGGCCCGCGTCTTGCGAAGGAAAAACTGGCCAGACACGGCATTTCCCTCGTGATCGTAAGACACCTGCCAAAAACCTATCTGGATGGAGCGGCCCTCCGGCTGGCTGACGGAAGCCCGGTGATCGGGCTCACGCTGCGCCACGACAGAATTGACAACTTCTGGTTCTCCCTGCTGCACGAATTGGCCCATGTAGGCAGGCACATCGATAACGACAATGGCGAAGCCTTTGTCGACGACTTCTCGCTTCGGAAACTCGCTGGCAGACGGGAAGATCCCAGGGAGACGCAAGCGGACGAATGGGCAGAAGAAGCGCTTGTTCCACGTATGGACTGGGAAGCCAGCGCAGTAAAGGATCGTCCGACACCTGCGGCGGTGATAAGTCTTGCCAACTCCCTGCAAGTCCACCCGGCGATCGTTGCAGGCAAGGTTCGATACGAAAGGCAGAACTACCGCCTGCTGTCGCAATTTGCCGGAAGCGGGGAGATCCGCCGGCAATTCGGCCTGGCAACGTGATGTCCAGGGTCAATGAATGATGAAAGTGGATCGGGGACAGGATCACTCATTATTGCGTTGCGTCAGCCGCATCCAGGACAGCAAATCCTTGTCACGAAATCACCGGCGAGGCCGACCGCTATGCCCGAGAGACATATCAACAGGCAACTTGATGCCTGTCGTACACAGATCTTGTGTCCTGTGATTGGTCACGCCCAATCGTCGCGGTCGATCCGGTTGCGGAAGCATTCACAGATTTGCAAGGTAACAGACAACAACCGGGCGGCACGTCAGTGTTTCGCCCGGGGTGACCGCCAGCACGGGTCGCCGGATCAACCGCGCTGCTGAATTCGCGCGTTGCTTGCTGCGTCCCGGTCTTGCCGGGCGGTGCGACGACTTCGACGTTTGATCCGGGAGTTAAAGCTTCCCGAGCGCCTCCAGGACCTTGCGCGGCGTGAACGGCATGTTGCTCAATCGGGCACCGAACGGTGACAGCGCGTCATTGATGGCGTTCATGACCGCTGCGGGCGCTCCACATGTGCCGGCTTCACCGGCCCCCTTGGCGCCAAGATCCGAGTCCACTGTCGGGGATACGGTGTGGCCGCAGCCGATGTCTGGCAGTTCTGCTGCCATCGGGACCAGATAGTCCGCCATGTTGGCGTTCAGCATCTGACCCTCGCTGTCATAGAGGCATTCTTCCCACAGGGCACCACCAAGCCCCTGCACCACGCCGCCACGGATCTGTTCGTCAACCAGCAGCGGATTGATCACAGTTCCGCAATCCTCGATACACCAGTGATCGAGTAATGTGATGAAACCTGTCTCCACGTCCACCTCAAGATAGGACGCCTGGGCGCCATTGGTGAAGGCAAACGGAAACTTCCGTGGCACATAATGTCGGGTGGCTACCAGCTCCGACTGAAATCCGTCGGGAAGCGTGTCGGGCCGATAATAGCAGATACGCCCGATTTCATCGAGGCCCATGCGTTCCACGCCAGTATCGGCATCGACCACAACCGCGTTGCGGATATCGAGTTTGTCCGGATCTTCCTGCAGCATGGCTCCGGCTGCAATCAGGATTTGCTGGCGCAGGGCCCGGCCCGCCTGGGCAACCGCCTCGCCACCGATTCCCGCGGCTCGCGATGCCCAGGTCCCGCCGCCATAGGGTGTGTGTTCGGTATCGCCGGTGATGATTCGCAATCGCTCCGGCGGTACACCGACAGCTGTTGCGGCAACCTGTGATATCACCGCTTCCATCCCCTGGCCCTGTTCGGTCGCGCCGGTGGCGACGAATACATTCCCCTTGGCATCAAGCCGCAAGGTGGCACCGTCCTGGGCCGAGATGCGCGCGCCGCCGACGCCGTAGAACATTGCCGACGGATTCGTAACCTCTATGAAACTCGAGACACCGATGCCGCGATAGACACCTTGCTCGCGCAGTCGGTCACGTTCAGACCGGAGCGCATCGTAATCCATCTTTTCCACCAGCATCTCGAGACTTTGCTGGTGCGAAAGCCGCTCGAACAGCATGCCCTGTGCGGACCGGCAAGGGTAGGAGTCATCCTTTCTCAGGTTGATCCGCCGGAAGGCAACGGGATCCATGTCAATGGCCGCTGCGGCCTTGTCTACCAGCCCTTCGGTAACCGCGCATTTGATCGGATGACCGACGGCACGGTACTGGCACATCATGTTCTTGTTCTGCAGGACGACTGTGGCGACAGCGCGGTAGTTGTCGAAGTCGTAGGGGCCCCCGATCATGTTGACAATCTGGTTGGCCTCGATCCCGCTGGTCCGGGGGTACATCGAGTAGGGACCGATGCCTGTGAGGTCGTCGATTTCGAAGGCCAGGATACGACCGTCTTTCCGGATCGCAATCTTGCCCTTGACCCGGTGGTCGCGCGCGTGGATGTCGGAAACAAAGCTCTCGATCCGGTCAGCGATGAATTTGACAGGGCGTTTCAGCAAAATGGAAAGTCCGACCGTTGCGATCTCGTCAGCATAGGTGTGGACCTTGATCCCGAAGGATCCCCCGACATCACCCGCAATGATCCGGACCCGGTGCTCTTCGATTCGATAATGGGTCGCCAGAATGTTCTGGACCATATGAGGGCACTGGGTGTTGTGCCAGACGGTCAGCTGTTCATCGGCCTGGTTCCAGTCGGTGAGAATGGCCCGCGGTTCGAGACAGACACCGGTGTGGCGCCCGAACACGTAAGTTTCCTCGATTACGTAATCGGCCTCGGCAAGGGCCGTGTCGACATCCCCGAAGTCGGCCTTTCTCTGCCAGGTCAGATTGTCGCCGAGGCTCTCGTGAATGACCGGGGTCGCCTCATCGAGTGCGGTTTCCGCATCGGTGACTGCTGGCAAGGGTGTCCAGTCAATCTCGACCAGTGCGGCCGCGTCTTCGGCCTGTGCGCGGCTGTCGGCAACGACAGCAACCACGGCCTCGCCCTGCCACGTGGCCTTTTCCAGCGGAAGGGCATATTGCGGTGCAGACTTGATGCCTTCGAGATGCGTCAGAACCCCGACCCATGGATCATGAATGTCCGCGAGATCCTTGCCCGTGATGACAGCAATCACGCCGGGAGCGGCTCGTGCCTGTTCCACATTGATGCCAGCGATTTCGGCATGGGCATGCGGCGATCGTACAAAGGCGGCATGAGCCATGCGCTTGAGTTCGATATCGTCAACGAAGCGCCCACCGCCGCGGACCAGCCTGGGCGCGTTGGGGCGCGGGACCGAGCGGCCGATATAGGAATTGGGACGGTCCAGAATCCAGCGGTCCGTAACCATTTCGTTCATGGTGCCTCTCCTTTCCCCCCGCGGGCCATTTCGACCGCATCGACGATGGCCTGGTAACCCGTACAACGGCAGAAATTTCCGGAAATATACTCGCGGATTTCGTTCCGCGATGCCTCGGGATTACGTTCAAGAAGCTCGGCCACGGTCATCAGCATGCCCGGCGTGCAGTAGCCGCATTGCAGAGCGTTACGTTCCACGAAGGCGTCCTGAAGTTGCCCGATTTCTCCGCTGTCGGACAGACCCTCGATGGTCCAGACATCGGAGCCTTCAGCCTGGGCGGCGAGCATCAGACAACCGCGTACGGTGCGGTCATCGACCCGGATCGTGCAGGCGCCGCAGACGCCATGCTCGCATCCCACATGGCTCCCGGTCAGACCCAGCTCGTAGCGCAGGAAATCCACGAGATTGTTCCTGGCCTCGGTACGCCGCGTGACCAGTTCTCCATTGACCGTCATTGTCACGTTGATGGTTGTGTCCATCGGATGCAACTCCTCAGTCCGCCATTATTGCATTGAGGGTGCGTTTGGCCAGAACACCGGCCAGATGCTTGCGCATGGCACCGTCAGCGTTGAAGTCATCGGGTGGATCCAGCTCCTCCCTGAGGGACTCCGCGAGGTCTGCAGCGAGATCGTCGGACAGGGTCCTTCCCCGCAGCAGTCCGGCAGTCCGCGAAGCAGCGACCGGGCGATCCCCGGCGCCGAAATAGGCCAGCCGGGCCTCACCGAAGCGGTCTCCGTCAATCTGGACATGGGCGGCAAGGCCGATAATGGCATAGTCACCATGGCGGCGCGCCAGTTCCATGAAGCCCGATTTCCAGTCGCCACCGGATTTCGGGATTTCGATCGCGGTCACAATTTCGCCGTCTTCCAGGGCGGTTTCGAACAGGCCCTTGAAGAAGCCGCCGGCCGAAACGCGGCGCTCGCCGTTTCGGCCAGCGACGACGATCTCTGCATCGAGTGCGGTGACACAGGCCGGCAGTTCGGCAGCCGGGTCGGCCAGAGCAATCGAGCCACCGAAGGTTCCGCGGTTGCGGATCGCAGGGTGCGCGATATGCGGCATGGCGCTGGCAATAAGCGGAACCTGTGTTCGCACCAGCTCCGACGTCTCGACATCTACATGGCGAGCCATGGCCCCGATGCGTATCGCGGAGCCTGCGTCGCTGATATTGGCCAGTCCTTCGATGCGATTGATGTCAATGAGGATCCGGGGCTCCGACAAGCGCATGTTGAGTGTCGCCATCAGACTTTGTCCACCGGCGAGAATCCGCGCCTCGCTGCCATGTTTTTCCAGGAGCCCGAATACGTCATCGAGGGTATCCGGTCTTGCGTAAGCGAAGGGGGCAGGTTTCATCGATATTCCCTTGCATGAAAGGGCCTCCCCGACGTACCTGCCGGCACCCTCGGGAAAGCGCAGCCATTCTGCGCCAGCGTTCCGAAGCAGGTCAAGCTTGCCAATTCGGGTTCTTCGCCGGCAGAACAGGGTTCGCTGGTCCGGGCCCCACAGGGACCAGCACGGGGACGGCTGTACACCTCTTGAACCCGAGGCTGAACTGGTGCAAGTTCCCTCGGGTCAAATCAGGAGAAAACCGATGAGTCTCAATTCGCTTGATCACTGTTCCATTCGTACAGTCAAACTCCAGGAGACGCGGGACTTCTATGTGGATCTCCTCGGAATGCATGACGGTGACCGCCCTGATTTTCCGTTTCCGGGCAACTGGTTGTATGTGGACGGAACCGCTGTCGTCCATCTGGTCGGCGTTGATCCCGATGATCCGTCCGGTCTCATGGAGTATCTTGGCGGCGAACTCGATGCTGAAGCCCTTGACGGCACCGGAGCCTTTGATCACATCGCGTTTCGTGCCAAGGATCCTGATCTGCTGCGCGGACGTCTCGAAGAAAAGGGCTATCCCTATCGCGAGCGCAAGGTTCCAAACATGGATCTCTTTCAGATCTTTGTCGAAGACCCGAACGGTGTGGTGATTGAACTCAACTATTGGGCCGAGGACCAGGTGGCCGCCTGACGGTTGCGGACACACAAGCCGATGAACATTACCGTTGCAAGAGCCGAGACGAGGGATCCGGGACTGGACGAGATGACAGCGTGTGCAGCGGCACTTACGCCTGTGCTGGCTGAACGCGCCGATCACGTCGAGAACACACGCATGATCCACCCCGACACGGTCCGGGATTTCTGGGACACGCGCATCTGGTCCATTCTCAAACCTCGACGCTACGGGGGCCTCCAGCTCAGCTACCATTCGGTGATTGACATTCCGGATCACATCGCACGGGGTTGCGCATCGACAGCATGGATCTACAGCAACCTGATCAGCCATGACTGGATGCTTGGCATGTGGCCTGCCGAGGCCCAGGACGCTGTCTGGAAGGACAATCCGGAAGCCCTGATTGCCTCGTCCCTGGTGGCGACAGGGGGATGTGCACGAAAGGTGACTGGAGGGTATGAGCTCTCGGGGCGCTGGCCGTTTTGCAGCGGGATCGATCCGAGCGACTGGATGATGATGGGGGCCATGATCGAGGATGATGGCCCTCGACGGCCCCTGTGGCTGGTGGTACCGCGTGACCGCTTCGAGGAAATCGATACCTGGCATGTCAGCGGCCTCGTCGGCAGTGGCAGCCGTGATGTGGCGAGTGAAGACATATTTGTGCCCGAACACATGACCCTTGAACCGCACCTGACGCGCGGTGGACCCACACCGGGTTCTTCCCACGTTCCCGGCATTCTGTACGAATTGCCGGTGCTGGGTCTCTTCCCTCACATTCTCGTCGGCCCGATCCTCGGTATCGCCCAGGGAGCCTATGACGATTATGTTGCCGAGGTCCGGAGGAGGTCATCAACTGCCAACAATACGAAACTGGCCGAGCATACCCAGATCCAGATGAAGGTCGCGGAGGCCGCAACCCTGATCCAGGCTGCGAGATTGCTTGCGCACGACAATATCCGCGAAGCCGAGCACATCGCCGGGCGCGATGATCGGCCACCGCTTGAGGCAAAGATGCGTTGGCGGCGCGACGGAGCCTTTGCGGCACAGAACTGCCTGAAGGCGGTTCAGCTGCTCCATTCGATCATCGGAGGAGCCGGGAACTATCTCAGTCACCCGTTCCAGAGAAGGTTGAGGGACATGAACGCGGCCATTGGCCAGACCCAGGTCAATTTTGATATCAATGGTGCGGAATTCGGCAGGGTCACGCTGGGTCTTGAGGCGGCGAACAAGGCGGTCTGAAACCTTCCGCTCACCCTGCGGCAGCCAGGGAGGCAGATTGCCGGGTGCGCGGCGAAGAATGGACGCGCTCAGGTCGACAGAGGCCGGGAGATTCAACATCATGAAGCCAGCATTATGAAGCCAGCATTATGAAGACTGTGTTGTCGCTGACCGTGAACGGCCGTCCCCGTGAAGACGCCGCCGCTTCCAACCTCCTGCTTGTTGACTATCTGCGTGAAACCGTTGGCCTGACGGGAACCAAGATCGGGTGCGACGGAGGTGAATGCGGATTATGTACGGTGCTGGTCGATGGCGCCCCCCGGCATTCCTGTCTGACTCTCGCTGCAAGTTGTGAAGGAACATCAATCGAGACCATCGAAGCGTTGGCGAAAGGGGGAAGACTGAACGCGATCCAGCGCGGTTTTCATGAAAAGCTGGGTGCGCAATGCGGGTATTGTACTCCCGGCATGGTGATGGCAGCGGAAGGCCTGTTGCGGCGCGTTCCTGATCCTGATGAAGAGATGATCCGGACGGAAATGGCATCGAATATCTGCCGGTGTACGGGTTATGTGAAAATCATCGAGGCCGTACGCATGGCCGCGGACGAGCATTTGGCCGCAGACGGGAGCCGGTAATGTCTGGCAGGGACTCCCCGATGCCCGTTCCGTCCATCGGCGTGCCGCTCCCCATGGTCGACGGGCCGGAGAAAATAACCGGCAAGGCACAATATTCGGCCGATTTCCTGACACAGGATGCACTTGCAGGTGTGATCAAGAGAAGTCCGGTTGCGCATGCGCGGATTCTTTCGATCGACGTAACGGAAGCCGAGCGCTTGCCCGGCGTGCGGGCCGTGATCACCGGAGCAGAGACCGATGAGACCCACGGCGTGCTGCCGGTTGCTCGCACCGAACCGCCGATCGCACGGGAACGCGTCCGCTACCGGGGGGAACCGGTTGCAGCCGTCGCAGCGGACACCATTGAGACCGCGCGGCGCGCCTCAGATCTTATTCGGATCGAATATGAAGATCTCCCGTCCGTCTTCACTGCCGACGAGGCACTCTCGGAGGATGCCGTCCAGATTCATGAACAGCGTCCTGGAAATATCGAACGGCATGTCGAATTCGAAATCGGCGATGTGGACGCAGGTTTCGCCGAGGCAGACCTCGTCCACGAGACGGAATATCACTGTTCCGAGGTCTGCCAGGTGCAGACCGAGCCCCATGCGGCGCTGGCAAGCTACGATGCCGAGCGGGACGAGCTTACCGTCTGGGCCAGCACCCAGGTTCCCTATTATGTCCATTTGATGCTGGCCAGGATTCTCAAGATGCCCAAATCGAGAATTCGTGTGATCAAGCCGTTTCTCGGGGGTGGTTTTGGCGCCCGCACGGAAGCCCTGAATGTCGAAATGATTGCGGCCATGCTGGCTCGAAGGGCACAGGGTGACGTCCGTATTGTGGTCAGCAGGGAAGAGACCTTCATCACCCACCGCGGCAGGCCGGAGCAGAGCGTCCGGTTGCGCCTGGGGATGACGAGGGATGGGCGCGTTACAGCGGTCGATTGCCGGACCGTGCAACGTGGGGGTGCCTACTCAGGCTACGGAATCGTTACGATTCTTTACTCCGGTTCGATGCTGTTCGCGATCTATGATTTGCAGAATGTGCGTTATGACGGAAAGCGGGTTCTGACAAACACGCCTCCCTGTGGCGCGTTTCGCGGACATGGAACGGTCAATGTCCGACATGCATTCGAGAATGCGCTTGATGAAATGGCCACCCGGCTCGGCCTTGATCCGTTCGCCGTGCGCCGCGCCAACCTCATCAGGGAGATGGGCCATGTTGCCAACGACCTGTGGGTCAATTCCTACGGCCTCCCCGAATGCCTCGATATCGTTGAACGGGCGTCCCGGTGGAAGGCCCGAAAAGGCCGTTTGCCGGCAGGCAAGGGACTTGGCCTTGGCTGCTCACACTATGTCTCCGGCGCCTCAAAACCTGTCAACTGGACAGGCGAGCCGCATGCGACCGTCAATCTGAAGCTCGATTTTGACGGCTCGGTCGTGATTCTGACGGGTGCGTCGGAAATCGGTCAGGGTTCGAGCACGATTCTGGTTCAATGTGTGGCCGAGGTGCTGGGTATTGATCCGGGCAGGGTCAAGATCGTGACCTCGGACAGCCGCGTCACTCCCAAGGACAACGGATCCTATTCGTCCCGGGTGACCTATATGGTGGGGAATGCCGCCATTGAAGCCGCCAACAATCTCAAGAGCGTGCTGACCGAAGCGGCCTCGCGAAAACTTGATGTCAGTCCTCAGGACGTAGAGTGTCTTGGCGAAGTGTATCGGGCCGGAAGCCAGGACACGGGGCTGACATTCGAAGAGGTTGTGGCTGCAGCTCTGGAGGGCACGGGAACCATTACGGTCAAGGGCAATTTTGACACGCTTCCGCAAAGCTGGGGCGGCAAGAAATACCGTGGGGCAGCGATTGGCGGTTCCATGGCGTTTTCCTACGCCGCGCAGGTGGTCGAGGTGACAGTTGATCCTGATACCGCCGAGATCACTGTCGACAAGGTCTGGGTCGCTCACGACTGCGGCAAGGCCCTGAATCCCCTGACAGTGGAGGGCCAGATCCAGGGATCGGTCTGGATGGGCATGGGTCAGGCGCTCTCGGAGGAAACGCGTTATCACGACGGTCTCATGATAACCGGGAACATGCTTGATTACCGGGTTCCCACCTTTGTCGAATCGCCGCCCATCGAGGCCCACATCGTGGAGGCGAATGATCCGCATGGACCGTTTGGCGCCAAGGAAGCCGGGGAAGCCTCGCTGGCAGGGTTTCTGCCGGCTCTGACATCCGCAATCGCCGATGCGGTCGGGGTCCGGGCCCATGAATTGCCGGTTACACCGGACCGCCTGCTGCAATTGCTTGAGGATTACCAGCGATCGGCCAGCCGGCAGGCAGCGGAATAGGATCGGGCATGGAATTTCTTCCTCAGTTTGCGTTGCATCGCCCGGATACGGTTGCTGACGCCGTTGCCCTGAAAGCATCCGATCCCGACTCGCGTTTCCTTGCCGGCGGAACCGACATGATCGTCAATATCCGCCGCGGCATCGAAACTCCGACGGCCCTGATTGATCTGACGGCTGTCGAGGGATTCGACCGGATCGAAACGGACGAAAGCGGGGCCCGTATTGGCGCCGGTGTCAGGCTTGGCGACGTTGCGGAGCACGATGATCTTGCGCATACCTATGCTGCCGTTGCCCAGGCCGCAGCCCAGGTGGCCGGGCCGACGCATCGCAAGTATGGCACGGTCGGGGGCAACTTGTGTCTGGATACGCGGTGCGTCTATTACAACCAGTCCCAGTGGTGGCGTGAGAGCAATCATTTTTGCCTCAAGCATCTTGGCAATGTCTGCCATGTCGCACCGGGTGGAAAGAGATGCTTTGCGGCCTTTTCCGGAGATGTGGCGCCGGCAATGCTGCTGTTCGACGCCGAGGTCGATATCGCCGGTCCAGACGGATCACGGACGGTTGTCCTGGCCGATCTCTACCGGGATGACGGCATGGACCATCTGACGCTTGGACCCGGGGAGCTGGTCACGTCGGTCTATTTGACGAAAGCACCGGGTGCCGTGCAGTCGGGATATGAGAAGTCGCGCATCCGCGGCTCAATTGATTTTCCGTTGGCGGGGGTGGCTGTGCGGCTTGCGCTGAAGGGTGACCGGATCAGTGACCTCTCTATAGCTCTGACGGGAGTCAATCCCCTGCCACGCCGGGTCACGGGCACCGAACGCCTGATCGGGCGCACGCTGGACACCGAAATACTGGACAGTATCCGCGACCTGGTCCGGACACAGGCCAAGCCGATGCGGACGACAACTGTCAAGCCCTGGTATCGCAGGCGCGTAATCGGTGCCCTGGCGCGCAAGCTGACGTCCCGGCTCGCAGCACAGGCGATGGCATAGCGGATACAGGAGCGGGGACGACAGACAGAAGCGACGATGTGACATCGTCACCGGTCTTCCCGGCGATCACGAGCCTGAACGAAGGGAATTCGGTGTGGCTCGACAGGCAGGATGGCTGTCTCGGCGGAAGGTGTGTGCCTGTCCCTTCCTGCGAATGATATTTCGGCTCTTGCGGCCCCGATCCGGATGATCCGATGTCACGCACCCTGTTTGAGATCTCGCCCCGGAGGCCCGGCAATCAATTGGTGAGGCAGACGACCTTGGCGATCGTCAGTTGCCGTCGCAATTCGTCTCCGTAACGGCCGTATCGTCTGGGTGACAGATCGGTCCGGGCGGGCAGGTAAGAGGGATCGGGTTGTGGGACGATTCCCGATTCCTCAATGGCCTGAAGCAGGCTCCTCGGCGCCGTTGAATAGGAACGGCCGCGACGGGGCGCACCGGCAACATGGACGCCGATGACATCACCATTGGCATCGACCCAGGGGCCGCCGCTGATACCGGAGAGATCCGCTCCCCGATCGGGCTTGCGGCTGACCTGGGTCCATGCGATCACCGGTTCATCGGTACGATAACGTCCACGTGACAGCATGTTACGCCGGCCGATCAGCCGGGCATGAACATCCCCGGGCCTGCCGCCGGGATAGCCGAAGGAATAGCCATCCTCCCCGACCCTCAGATCAGGCCGGATCACGGTCATGGCAGGCGCACCGCCGCGCGTCCACAGCAGGCTGATGTCGGCATGGCGCACGACCCTGACCCGGCTGGTTCGGACGAGTTTGCCCCGGCCGGACCGGATCGCAACGGTACGGCACCCGTCTGTGACATGTCGTGCGGTGATCCAGATTCCGTTCCTGTTTACGGAAAAGGCAGTACCGGTGGATGGTAGCGCGCGATCGCCCACTTCGACGATGACGTTGCGATCAAACGGAGATTCCCCGGGCAAGGCGTTTCCGTCCGGTTCTTCTGTGCGGCGCCTGTCCGGAATGCGGGTTTCCCCGATCGGAGATGGTGGTGCGAAGTGATGCGGATCCGGGCGGCGCGACGGGGGCGAGTCGTCCGGGTCGAATCCGCCAAACAGCTTCCCACCCACGGCCAGGAACACAATGAATGCGAAAGCCAGGACGTCGCGAACCTTCACGTCTGGGCCGGCTCCGGCTCAGCCTGCAACGGCTGCGGCGTTGATCATGGCGATCGCCAGCTTGATGGACACCATGAAGATTGCCGGACCGATTTCGTCGTTTTCGATCCGGCCGGGGAGGTCCTTGAGCAGCAGATCGCCGATTCGGTATGTGACCAGTTGGATCACGAGGGTGATGACACCCCACAGGACGATATCCCAGATGCTGACGCTGGTGGCCATGCAGACGGCCAGTGGAAGCGCGAGCCCGGCGATCGCGCCGCCTGTCGAAATCGCCGCTGCCACGTTTCCGGCGCGGAGCAGCTGCATTTCATCATGGGGTGTGATCCGGAAATAGACAAATACTGCGGCCACCAGCATGGCGAGCGTGACTGCGAAGTGAAGAAGGAGAACCGGAAAACCGGCAAGAAAGCTTTGAATGACGGGTTCCATGGTCTGGTCCGATGTTCAGGATGGGTCGATTATAGCGCGAATAGGGATTACCACGCTCCCGGCGAAGGCCGGCGGTCCCGGTAACCTGGACTGATGATCCCGGGCCGGGGCGTTCCCTCCCAAAGGTGCGAAATCCTTCGTTATCGGAAAACCCTGTAGGTCTGACGTGTCAGTCGCCGGCATATCCCGGTGCGACAGAACGAGCTTTCTGTCCAGACCCCGATACCGTGGCTTCGAGAAGACTGACGCTGTCTCAATATATCTCATACGTGTACCGGTCGGATACGGTAGCTGGCTGCTGTTTCGCGCCAATCCTTCTGATCTAGCAATTTCCAATGCTTCTCGAGCAGTTGTGATCACAAACCCGAAACCACGACGACTTTCGATCGAAACCGGAGCGCCTGTCCGAACTCTTGTGGCATAAAATATGCGTCCGCTGTTTTTCCCCCTTCACCAACGAGGGTAAATCGAACCCGGGGATCCTTTCTCGATCTGACGTTGCTGCCTGAACAGCGTGGCGGGGTGTCAGAGTTGGGGCAGCTGTTGATAATCACGCGGCTTTCCCGCCGTTGTTGCAAGGCTCCTTGAAATGGCAGCAACTGTCACAATTGTAGCATCTTCCTGCACACTTGACTGACAACGCCCAACTGCGCGGCAAAATCGGCAAGGTCACCTCGGCACAAATGGTTCTCTGTTCCCTGGTCGTCATGACAGCTCTGTCGCTCAGCCAGGGGATGGGGCTCTCCCGGTTCCGGATTCAGCAACTCGCGAAATCATCCCGGTACGTCATACTTCGTCAAAACCGGGACACGAGGGTGAAGTCCATATCTGGTTCGACGCATTGGACCGCCCCCCATAAACGATGGAGCGGCGACATGAAGAACAAGAACAGACACTGACGGAAAGCGGGAGGTCGCAGCAGTTTTATGCCATGAGGTCTTGTGCACCACCGTGGGGGGAAAGATGTGCCCTGCCTGAAGACCATGAGTTGGATGCACAGCATGAATCAACCGCAACGCATGGACGGATAGCGGCGAAACTTGTCCGGGAGCGGGGCGGAGCCTATACTATGGCCATGACTGAAGCGATCGCCTTCGACACCCACCGTTTCGTGAAGCGTCTGACGGAGAGTGGCTTCACCGAGCAACAGGCGGAAACCCTGGCCGAAGAGCATGTCGCTCTTCTCAACGCCAACCTGGCGACCAAGGCTGATATCGCAGCGATTGAGGCCGGCATCGATGCCTTTCGCCAGGAAACCATGGCAGGCAGGGATGCCTTTCGGCAGGAAACCATGGCAGGTAGGGATGCCTTTCGGCAGGAAACCATGGCCGGCATGGATGCCTTTCGGCAGGAAACCAGGGCGGCCATTGCAGCGGCTGAAGCCGGCATGGATGCCTTTCGCCAAGAAACCATGGCCGGCATGGATGCCTTTCGCCAGGAAACCAAAGCGGCCATCGTTGCGATTGAAGCCAGTATGGATGCCCTTCGGCAGGAAACCAAAGCGGCCATCGTTGCGGTTGAAGCCAGCATGGATGCCTTTCGGCAGGAAACCAGGGCGGCCATCGTTGCGGTTGAAGCCAGAATGGATACCTTGCGGCAGGAAACCAGGGCTGATATCACAGCGGTCAAGGCTGAAATGTTGAAATGGTTGTTGGGCGCCTTGATTGCCCAAAGCGGACTGATCGTCGCATTGGTCAAATTACTTTAGCACCGCGCGTCCTGGCGCCGCAGGATAGCAAGGATCGCGAACACCGGTTACGGTCTTCATATTGATTCTGTTTTCCGACGACCAGGTCCGCGGGCCATCCGACGTACTGTCAAGCGACACTCTGGGAGAGAGACCCCGGGCCATGGCGCGTCCCGGCATTCAGTCCGGGTTCTGATTCCTGATAAAACACCGACAGTACGTCATCCGGACAACTGTGGCCGCGATCTCCCGACGACGGTCACGAACCACAAGACCGTTGGATATCCGTGGGCCTGGTCATGATCTCAAGGATCGATCCGGGCCGGTGGCTGGCAGTCCGGCTCTCCGGGAGGCACTACCTACCGGTCTCAGGGCCCCGGGATCCCGCTCCCGGTCAGAAACCGCTCTGCAGCAACCGCGATGTGATGCTGGCGCCCCTTGATCGTCTTGCCACAACCGGCAACAACGTCAACAACCGTATCGAGGACACCTTTGGATCGGTTGCCATTTTTAAGCTGCCCGAGGGAAGGGCCGTTTGAGAGCGGTTCCCCTCCGTTCCCGCGCTGGCTGATATTGGTCGAAGCCATTGAAGACTAAATGAGGCCCATCTACCCGGCCTCTCCAGACTTTCAGGAGTTCAGCATGTCGGCTGGTTTCTCTTGTGTCAGCCTGTAGGATCGTATCCGCCAGAGGCCCGTGAGGGAACAACGCTATTCAGCGGCGACAGCCCTTGCATCACTGCGCACAGGGATCACTGATGGCGTTACTCCCAAATCACTAAAATGACAGTATTGAGGACCGTCTGGAGTGACCCCCTGAAGTTGGACAGTTTGCGTTCCTGATTTTGACGCTTAAGCTTGCTGGGCCAGGAGGATGACATGGCCCGACACCGACGGTACAGCGTGGAATTCAAGCGCCGAGTGGCGCAGGAGCACTTGGTCGACGGGGCCCACGCCTCGACAAACGGTCCTGTCACTGATGCCTTCAGAATGGCCCATGTCAGCGGCAAGCCTCGTTATGGCATGATGCAGCTGCGATCCGGCGCCGGTTCGAGGCTGGCCCAATCAGGATAACGTCAGGTGACAGCAGCGCCGGACGTCCATTCCGTTCCGGTACGATGCGGCTGTCGATTCGGATACCCGGTCTGAAAGATGCATTCGGGATTGACGGTGGCAGGACTGAGCCTGAAGCCTCGGAACTGCTGCGACAGGAAAACAGCTTGTGACCTCCAGCTGCAGTATCACGCAAGGCGGGTTCTCACGAACCCGCCACAAGAATTTCACACTCTGATAGAGTGCGCGTCTGTCCGATTGGCTGCCGGTTTTACAACAGCCACCGTCTGTGAAGAGGCAGTCCGGTCAACGGTCCGGACGGTCGGCAGTGCAGGACATGGCCCGGTACCGGGTCACACAAGACAACAGGGGAGACTGTCACGTGGCAGAGCCTGGTTCCAGATACCTGATCAGGGGCGGCATCGTTATCAGCATGGAACCGGACGATGCACCGGCAGTGGCTGACATCCTTGTGGAAGACGGGCGCATCGCCCAGATCGGCGCACCAGGAGCCGTTGCCAACGCCGAAGTTCTTGATGCAAACGGGTGCATCGTCATGCCCGGGCTGATCGACAGCCACGTGCATACCTGGCAGACAGGACTTCGGGGAATAGCTGCTGACTGGACGGTGCCGCAATATATGCGCGCAATGCATCGCGGCCTCGCGACCTGTTTCACACCTGACGACATCTTTATCGCGAACCTCATGGGTGCGCTTGCCAAACTCGATACGGGCGTGACCACCCTTGTCGACTGGTGCCACAACAATCCGACACCTGATCATACGGAAGCGGCAATCGACGGGCTCGAGGCTTCGGGCGCGCGCGCAGTCTTCCTTCACGGCTCGCCCAAACCGGATCCTCGCCCCGGACAGAAACATTTCAGCGAAATTCCCATGCCGAGAACCGAAATCGAAAGGTTGCGCAACGGCCGGTTTGCTTCGGATGATCGCCTTGTCAATTTTGGTCTGGCAGTACTGGGGCCGCAATACGGTGTCCATGATGTCTGTGTTGCCGATTACGAGCTTGCCCGGGATCTTGACCTCGTCATCAGTGCGCATACGGGTGGTGGTCCCATGCTGTCACCCGGCACATTCGAGGCGCTGATCAGGGCCGAACTGATCGATGAGCGGTCGAACATCGTCCATGCCAATAACTTTTCACCCGGCCTTGTACGCGCACTTGTCGAGGCAGGGGCAAACTTTACAGTGACAGCCGAAGTCGAGATGCAGATGGGATTTGGAGATCCCCTGACCGGCGTCCTGCGCGATCTCGGCGCGTTGATCACGATTGGCGCAGACGTGGAGCCGGCGGTGGCCTGCGACATGTTTACGGCGATGCGAACCACCCTCAATGTCCAGCGCAATATCGACAACAAGGCAAGGCTCGCACGCGGTGAGCCCTTGCCTGACACGGCCAGCATTGCCTGCCGGGAGGCCTTGGAGTGGGTTACCGTCAATGGCGCCCGGATGTCCCGGATGTCAGACAGGATTGGCACGCTGGCCCCGGGCAAGCAGGCTGATCTTGTCGTGCTGCGCGCCACCGATAGCAATCTGTTTCCGGTACATGACCCGATTGGTGCGGTCGTGCGGCAGGCCGGATTCGGCAACGTGGAAACAGTTCTTGTTGGCGGCCGGATCGTCAAGCGGGACGGCCGGCTGCTGTTTCCGGGGCTTGCAGAAAAACGCGAGACCCTGTTGCGGTCCGCGACCCGCATACTGGAAGAAATCGGGTTGCAGACCGTCTCGTAACTGTGGATCAGGCCCGCTGTGTCTCTGCATGGTCTCGCGCTTGACATGCGGGAAGACCGGCATCAGTGCCGGAAATCGTTTGCCGCTCTGATTTCCCAACGGAGGGTAGGGCTCGCATTGCGTTGATGCGGAGGCCGGTCCCGGGCGTGGGATCGGGGCTGTGTCACGAGGACCATGGCATCGTCAGAGACCTTTTCAGCTGCCGGGACACGCCCTCGAAAAAGAACCGGGAGGGACGCGGACCCGGGACACCGGATCCGCCCCCGACAGATGAACAAACAGTGTTCCATCGCCGCGGTGACTTACAGATACCCGTCATCGGCGGTCGACGGACGGATCGGTCCCGGTGGCGAGCCCGGGTGAAGGGAGCCGCGAGACCGCGGGCCGGCGCCGGTCTGGCGAACGCCCGAATCCTGATATCGCCGGCTCTTTCAGGCGATCATGCCAGTCCCCCGGATCGGTTGCCTACGGTCGCTTCACGCCCTCTGGCCGTCAACCGTAGCACCGGAATGCGTTTCCGAACTGTGTCAGCACTTTTTTCTTGTCTGGCCGAATGAGGCCGGTACATTCCTACCCCGAACATGGATCGCGAAATCCGTGGCTGGAAATCTTTGCCAAATGGAGAGAGTGATGAGAAAGAAGATTACGATCGCGACGGCCGGAACAGCTGTCGCCGCTGCATTGGCGGTATCGAGCCTGTCCGTGGGATCGCAGGCGACGACCCTCCGTATGCATACCTTCATACCGCCGGTTGCCAATCCGTCGAAGACATTCCTGATTCCATGGGCCAAGAAGATTGAAGCCGACAGTGGCGGCAAACTGAAGGTCCAGCCGTTCTGGGCGATGCAGCTCGGTGGAAAGGCTCCCCAGCTTCTGGATCAGGTGCGCGATGGCGTGGTCGACATCGTCTGGACGCTGCCCGGATTCACTCCGGGCCGGATGCCGAGGGTGGAACCCTTCGAATTGCCATTCGTCCACAGGGACGCCTATTCCTCGACAATGGCTCTCCAGGACTTTCAGCCCCGGCACCTCGGGCCCGACCTTGAGCCGTACCATCCCCTGTTGCTTCATGTCCACGCCGGGTTCCTGTTCCAGACCAAGAAGCCGGTGAACAGTATGGCCGACCTGAAGGGAATGAAACTGCGCGCAGCCTCGCGCGGAGGTGTCTGGCTCCTGAACGCCCTGGGTGCGACCGGGATCGGACTGCCGCTGCCGCAAATCCCCCAGGCGCTCTCCAAGGGCGTCATTGACGGGGTGACGCTCCCCTACGAGATTGCCCCCGCGGTCAAGACCCCTGATCTTGTCAGTCATTTCACCCGGCTGGCTGGCGACCGGCCACGCCTCGGCACCAATGTCTTTACCTTCCTGATGAATCTCAACAGCTACAACAAGCTGCCGGCCGATCTCAGAAAGGTCATCGATGACAATTCGGGTCGCAATATTGCGGAAATGGCGGGTCGCAACTGGGAGGCCATCGAGGAGCCTGGGCTCAAGGTCGTACAGTCGCGCAAGAAGAACAAGTTCTATACGCTGCCGGAAGCCGAAGTCGAAAAGATGAAACAGGCGGCGAAGCCGGTATTTGATCGTTGGCTGGCAGAAATGAAGAAAATCAACGTCGACGGCGCGACTTTGCTGTCTGATGCGCGTGCCCTGATCGCCAAGTACTCCCAGTAATTCCGGGAACGAAACCCCGCCCCCGGAGGGGCGGGGTCTTTCCATAGATGACGGAAGATCCGAAAAACCCGGAAATACCGTCTGATCCGTTCGGACGATGGCTGCATCATATTGCCCGCTGGCTGGCCATCGCCGGCGGTATCATGCTCTGCGTCCTCGCGGCTCTCACCACAATCAGCGTCACAGGGCGGTCAGCCCTGTCGGAACCGGTTCCAGGTGACTTCGAACTGGTCGCCATAGGTACCGGTCTCGCAGTCTTCGCCTTTCTTCCCTGGTGCCAGCTCAATCGCGGCAACGTGCTGGTGGACTTCTTCATGGTCAGGGCGCCCGCGCGCGCGCGTTTGCTCTGCGATCTCGTCGGCTCATGCTTTTATCTGGTGATCGGTGTGGTCCTCACCTGGCGAATGATCTATGGGGGCATCGACATGTACAACTACGCGGAAAAATCGATGACGATCAATTTTCCGCGCTGGACCACCTTTCCTCCGTCGATCATCATGATGGCGTTCCTCGTTATCGTGATTGCCTATACAGTCGCAAGAAGCTGCAGGGAATTGCGCGCTGGTCGTTACTTCGATGAAACCCACAGTACCGGCGTCTGAAGCATGGACGGGGTGACCATTGGGCTGATCGGCTTCGGCGTTCTGCTTCTTCTCCTCATCCTGCGGATACCGATCGCCATTGCCATGCTCACGGTCGGCATGGTCGGATATGTAACCATTGCCGGCGACATCGCGCTTCTGAGTTACCTCAAGACCGAGACATACTGGCGGTTTACCGCCGAGACCCTGTCGGTCGTGCCCCTGTTCGTGCTGATGGGGCAGTTTGCAGCGAAGGCCGGCCTCAGTTCTGCATTGTTCAAGGCGGCCAATGCCTGGCTGGGTCATTTCCGGGGCGGAATCGCCATGGCCGCCGTGGGGGGCTGCGCAGGCTTCGGAGCGATTACCGGCTCCTCGCTGGCCACGGCTGCGACCATGGGGCAGGTCGCCTTGCCCGAACTGAGGCGCTACAACTATGCGGGTTCGCTTGCGACCGGAGTGCTGGCCGCTGGCGGCACGCTTGGCATTCTCATCCCGCCTTCCATCGTCCTCATAATCTACGCCGTGATGGTCGAGGCCAACGTGGCCACATTGTTTGTCGCCGCGTTCCTTCCGGGGATCCTGGCCGCCCTTGGCTATATCGCGACGATCGCGATCATGGTGAGACTCAATCCCGAATCCGGACCTGCGGGACCACAGGTCCCCCTTGGCCGCAAGTTGTTGGCCATCTACGAAATCTGGCCCGTCCTGATTATCTTCATTCTCGTGATGGGCGGGATCTATGCCGGGTTCTTTACGCCCACGGAGGGAGCCGGTGTCGGTGCCGCCGGCACCTTTCTGACGGCGCTGCTGCGCGGAGGCATGGACTGGCGCGGATTTGTGGATGCAATTCTGGGCACGGCCAGCACCACCGCCATGATTTTCCTTATCCTGCTTGGTGCGGCGGTCTTCAACGCATTCCTGGGGTTTTCCCAGCTGCCCATCGTGGTCGCTGACTTCTTCCGGGAGTCCGGGCTGCCTCCCATGTCCATCGTGCTTGGCATGATCCTCCTCTATATCGTGCTCGGGCTGGTCATGGATTCGTTGTCGATGATCCTGCTGACCGTGCCGATATTCTGGCCGATCATCGCCGGTCTCGAATTTTCCATACAGGGCGAGGAACTCAAGCTGTGGTTCGGTATCATTTCGCTCATCGTTGTTGAAATGGGACTGATTACGCCGCCTGTCGGGCTCAATGTCTTCATCATCAACTCGTTGGCACGCGACGTGCCCATGTGGGAGACATTCAAGGGCGTGATGCCATTCTTCCTGTCCGACTCGGTTCGGGTCGCCTTGATTCTGATCTTTCCCACCATTACCCTTCTGCTTCCGCGAATGCTGGAAAGCTGACCGAAGCACACGGGCGACCTTTCACGTCCGGGCCCCGGGAAACACGAAGAGTGAGCACTGTGGATCAACAAACCGGTACCATCGACACAGGCGACGTCACACTGTTTTTTCGTCGCTTCGGCACACCCGGTGCCACACCTGTCCTGATTGTTCACGGCCTCAGCTACTTCTCCTACGACTGGATTGAGGTGGCGTCGGACCTTGCAAACGGCGGACATGATGTGGTTGCCATGGACATGCGCGGTTTCGGTGATTCGACCTGGAGTCCAGGCCATGCCTACGGGATTGGTGACTATGCGGGAGATTGCATCGCCGTCCTTGATCACGTCGGCTGGGACAGGGTCAATCTGATGGGCCATTCGATGGGGGGACGCAACTGTACCTGGTGCGCTGCCGAATACCCGGACCGCGTCGAGAGCCTCATTCTCTGCGATTACTCACCGGTCAATGCCGCCGCGGGCTCCAACAGGGTCGCCACGACCGTTGCCGGGGTTCCGGATTTCTTCGAGAGCGTTGAGGATGCCCTTGCCTATTTCGGAAAGGCACGGGACCTGGCGGCTGACGATCCACGGCGTCTCAGAATGGAAGCTTATCTGAAGCCGGTCTCGGGTGGTTTCGTGATCAAGCGGGATCCTTTTCATCGTGAGCGCTTCCGCAAGGTGCTTGGCGGAACTCCGGCGCCGGCCGGTCCTGACATGTGGGCGGCATTGGCCAGGGTCAGATGCCCTGTCCTGGTTGTTCGCGGCAGTCGCTCGGACATGTTTGCCGCAGAAACCGTGCAGAAGGTGAGGGATGCAAACGGGGCGCTCACTCTGGTTGAAGTCGATGCGAGTCACGACGTTGCCGGAGACGCGCCAAAGGAACTTGTTGCGGAAGTCATCAATTTTCTGGGAGCCCGGACATGAACGAGATGAGCAAACCGCCGATGGATACGCCGATGACCCTCACACGCCCCGGATTGAGGGGCGTGGATCATCTGGCGCTTGTGACCGACGACATGCCGAAGACCATGGAATTCTATACCAGGGTATTGCGCATGCAGCTGGTCCATGTACGCCGGGTCCCCTATGAAAGGGATCGTGGCCAGCCGCCCTATGAGAACCTTCGCCACTATTTTTTCGATATGGGAAACGATTCCTTCCTGGCGTTCTTCGAATATCCGGAAGGGCTGGAGCGCTCCAACCGGGATCTCCCCGGCGGTATGCAGCATCTTGCCTTCCACGTGCCCAAGGACCGGTTTGACACGTTGTGCGATCACGTCAAGTCCTGTGGCGTCGATCTGATCGGTCCGGTGCATCTCGGTGGCCGTTTCTGGTCGGCGTATTTCTTTGACCCCAATGGCATCAGACTGGAACTCGCAACCAGTATTGCAGACAGCAACCTCTCGGTGGTGGAGTCAGGCCGGCAGACCGAGGCCGAAGCACGGGCCGAACTGGAGACCTTGTTTGATGATCCCGAACAAATTGAAGAGTGGCTTCGGTCCATGCCCCTCGTGGAGGAGGAAATCGAGGCCGAGGTTCCCGCCGGATAGACCCTACGCCGTCCGGTGTGCGGTTGCGCGCTCGACCGGTGAGTCGTTGATCGGGTAGTTCATCAGGGACGCCACCAGCCCCATGATGACGGCTGACCACCAGACGAAGTCATAGTTGCCGAACGCTTCCAGGAGGTAGCCTGCGGCATAGATACCGATAAAGCTGCCGAACTGATGAGCGACAAAGGCGAGACCGAACAGCATGCCCATATTCTGGAGCCCGAACATCCGTGCCACGATCGATCCTGTCAGTGGAACCGTACCGAGCCACAACATGCCGATGACGGCCGAGAATACCACCACGCTCGTGGACGTGATTGGCAACAGGATGAAGACCGTCATCGCAAGGGAGCGCAGGGAGTAGAGCCAGCAAAGCAGATATTTCTGGCGAAAGCGACCGCCCGCTGCTCCCCAGAGAAACGTGCCGGCAATATTGAACAATCCGATGATCGAGAGTGAGTATGCGGCTGTTACGGTGTCGATTCCCACTCCCGACAGCATCGTCGGAAAGTGTGTTCCGATAAACATCGTCTGCAAACCGCATACGAAATATCCGCCCATCAGAAGAACATAGCTGCGATGCCGGAAGGCGCTGCGCAGCGTGCTCCATGCGCTTGGCCGCGGCGCTGCGGCCAATACAGCCGCACTGCCGGTGCGCACCATCGCGAAGGCCAGGGGAACGATCAGAAGCGTAAGCAAGGCCATCACATAAAGAGTGTAAACCCAGCCTTCCGTGTCCACATAAAACTGTCCAAGGGGCACCAGTACGACTTGTCCCGACGAGCCGCCCGCACTGGCGATTCCGAGATAAACGTCCCTTTTTTCCGGCGCGACGACCCGACTGATGGCCGACAGCACGATCGGAAACATCGCGCCCGACATCGCAATTCCGGTCAGAAAACCGATCGAAAAATGCGCCATCAATGGCGTTGTGGATACCGACATTAGCAACAGGCCGGCTGTGTATAGCAGCCCTGCACAGGCCAGGACCCGCCCGGTCCCGTAGCGGTCGGCGATGTTGCCCGCGACCGGTGTCGCGACACCCCAGAACAGGGACTGCAATGCGATTGACAGGGAAAGGATGCTGTACTGGCCTGGCCACAGATCGGCGGTCGCCGGTTCAAGCCACAGGCCAAATGTCATCCGGACACCGAGCGATATCAGGACAATGAGGGTTCCGGAAAGCAGAATGATGAAAGGTGTACGCCAGCCTGTCGTTGTGGGATCGGGACTCATCTCTGTCAGGGCTCCTGATGCGCCTGGCGGACCAATGGCTCATCGTTGATCGGGAAGTGAAGCAACGCAGCAACGAGACCCAGTGCAACCGCAAGCCACCACACGGTGTCATAACTGCCCGTCGTCACGAAGAGTTCACCCCCCAGCCAGATGCCGAAGAAACTCCCGATCTGGTGGGAAAAGAATACGATGCCGGTGAGAGTGGCCATATAACGCAAGCCAAAAATCTGCGCAACAAGCCCGGTTGTCAGCGGAACCGTGGCGAGCCACAGCAGTCCGATGATGCCGGAAAAGATCCAGGTTCCGATCGGTGTGATGGGAATCACGGCAAACAGTGCGAGCGTCAATGATCGCAGAAGGTAGATCGACGTCAGAAGGTATTTCAGGCGCCACAGACCTCCCAGCGCTCCCCATCCGAGAGTACCGACGATGTTGGCAAAACCGATAATTGACAGGGCCACGGCCCCCAGCCAGGCGCCGTGCCCGGCCTCGATCAGAAAATTGGGGAGATGGGTCGCCAGAAACATCACCTGGAAACCGCAGACAAAATAGCCTGTGGTCAGGAGAACAAATCCGCGATGCGACATGGCTTCGGCCAGGGCCTCTCCCAGGCGTTGGCGCTCGCGCGCTTCCGGCGTGGAGTCGGGGTTGCCTGCGAGCGCCCACGACAGGGGTACGATCATTGCGGTGAGGAGGCCGAATACGATGACCATGGCTGGCCAGCCTTGGCCGTCCATAAGAAACTGGCCAAGCGGGACCAGGGCAAACTGGCCCGAAGATCCCGCGGCGCTGCCGATGCCGAGAAACAGGCTTCGCCGTTTCTGGTCAACGCTTTTGGTCACGGCCGCAAGGATAATCGGAAAGCCGGTGGCGCTGAGGCCGAGGCCCACCATGAATCCGGAGGTGAGTGTCAGTCCGAGAGGTGTCGTGACGGTTGAAATCAGAACCAGGCCGCTCGCATAGAGGATGCCGCCAAGCGCCACCATACGGCCGGTGCCATACCGGTCGGCGATAGAGGCGGTGAGCGGCGTCGTCATTCCCCAGACAAAGGCCTGAAGCGCAATCGCAAACGAAAAGTCTGCGGCACTCCATCCCAGTGAAGTGGTCATCGGCTCGAGCAGAATGCCAAAGATGTTGCGTGCACCGAAGCTGATGAACAGGATGATCGTTCCGCAAATCAGAATGGCGAGCGGCCCCCGAAAGGCACGGGAAGAAGATGTCGTCATGACGGAGCCCGGTTATGCCCGGCCCGGGCCAGCCGGTGTCGGCTGCCCTCCGTGCTGCTGACGCCGCACCTGTCTTCGGTAACGCACAAGCGGCGCGGTCCGACGTTTCACCCGTCTCATCATCCCAGCAAGTGTCCGAACCGTTCCCGGGCCTCACGGCGGACTTCGGGGCTCGGTGCGTTGACAGGTGCGTAGCTGTCCTTCCAGTGGAACGGCTTGCACGCGTCTATGATAGCGCGACTGTTGGTGATGTTGCCGCGGGCCTTTTCTTCGGGATCCGTTCGCGGATCAGCGGGCGAGGTCCATGCACCCTTGACGATGTCGATTGATGTCGCTGGATCGCACCGTGTGCACATGGCCCATATGAGCTCTTCAAGATTGGAGACATCGATGTCATCGTCGACAACGACGACGAAACGGTTGGCATAATTGGCAGCGCGGCACTGGGCGGCTATATGGCCGGCCTGTTTGGAATGCCCGGGATAGCGTTGCCGGATCGCGACACCGTGCAGAAGCCGGGAGGCACCGGTTTCGTGGCACCAGACCCCCGTGACATCGGGGACGCCGGCGTCAGCCAGATTCTGCTTGAGCATTGCAGAGCGCAGAACGGCGCGGTAACGGGCCATTTCGTCGGATCCCTGACCCATCGGCGGAACGCCAAGAATGATGGGATCATTCCGAAAATAAAGGGCTTCCACTTCAAGAACCGGTTCCGCATTGCGCCCGCCGGCATAATAGCCGGTCCATTCGCCGAACGGTCCCTCATCCAGGACCTTGCCCGCATGAAGGTGGCCTTCGAGCACGATCTCGGCGTTCGCGGGAAACGGAAGACCAGTGATTTTTCCCTGCACACATTCGACCGGTTTGCCGCGGATGCCGCCGACAATATCGAGTTCAAACACGCCAATGGGGGCCTCGGCGCCTCCGTTGAAGAAGGCAACCGGTTCGCCGCCAACAACCATGGCGACAGGGCAGGGTTCACCGCGTGCCCAGTATTTCTCCCGGTGAATGTGGCCGTGCTTGCCTGTGACCATCAGGCAACCCACCGATTTGCGATCGTGAAGCATGGCCCGGTAGGCACCGCAATTGAGCCACCCGTCATCCGGGTCCCGGGTCACGGTATAGGTGCCGGTGCCCAGATAGCGGCCGCCGTCATCGGGGTGCCAAAAGGGTGTTGGAAACGCCATCAGATCGATGTCGTCCCCGGTCTTGACGTTTTCGAAGATCGGACCATCGGGAACGATCACATGAGGAATGGTTTTGCGCTCGCGGACAAAGGATTCGAAACAGGCATCTGACAGTTCCTGTTTGCTCAGGTGATCGGGAAATCCCAGCGTCATGTTCCTGCGGGTGCCGCCGAAGACGTTGATCAGCACCCGGAAGCCGGATGGACAACCCGGAATGTCGTCAAACAGCACGGCAGGCCCGGCTTCCTCGCGGATGACCACTTCGCAGGCCAGGCCGATATCCTTTTCCCATGTTGCGCCGCTGATCCTGCGGAGTTCTCCCAGTCGATCGGCCTGTTCTATCCAGTCCCGGAGATCCTCATAGGCGAACTGTTGGGCCGTGTTGGAACGGGTGGTCTCTATGCTGTCCATGATGTCTTTCCTGCAGTTCAGCCCAGTTTGAGAAACGCCCGGGCGTTGTTCTCATAGATGTCGCGTCGTGTCTGATCGTCGAGTTCGACGCTTTCGAGGCAGCGAATGGTCTCCCGGATATAAAGCGGTCCGCCTTCGGGATCGAATGGGCAGTCTGATGCAAACATGCAGTGACCGTGATCGAAGAAATCGAGACCGCAGCGCATCGCACCCAACGAACCAAAGGTCGCGGTATCAGCGTAGAATTTCCGGAAATAGTCTATGGGGCGGTGATCAAGGCTTTCGCGCAGCCGGGTCAGGGCGTCACCCGGGGTTCGCGCACCAAGCTGATCCTGGCCGTAGCCAACGCGCCCCTCGACATAGGGAATCATGGCACCGAGATGGTGGGTGAGAATCTTGATGTCGGGCAGCCTGTCGAACA
The DNA here is from genome assembly GCA_965221485.1 of Alphaproteobacteria bacterium. Taxonomy (GTDB): domain Bacteria; phylum Pseudomonadota; class Alphaproteobacteria; order MPNO01; family UBA830; genus JAJEBT01. Next base: position 314,251 of record OZ244893.1, read on the forward strand.
GCCGGGAGAACACCAGACGCGCCATTGCAGCCGAACTTTCATAGGTCCAGCCGAATGTCCACCAGATTTCGAATTCGGATTTGTCCTCGGTCAGGTAATCGGGAAAGTTGGGCCCGCGGGCCGGGTGGAGGAACAGCGGTATGTCCAGTCTGGCCGCGGTCTCGAACACGGGTTGGTACTTGGGCAGGTCCAGCGGCTCGCCGTTCACGTTGGTAAAGATCTGGAACGCCCGGGCGTCGAGTTCACCCGCAGCGCGTTCCATTTCGCGTACGGATTCCTCGGGATTGTTCATGGGCAGCGAGGCAACAAAGGTCGGAAACTTGTCGGGATGCCGTCGGCAGATTTCTGCCATCCCGTCGTTGGCGAGCCGTGCCAGGGGTGGAGTCTCCTCAGCTGTGCCGAGGAACTCGATCGTGGGAGCCGACAGGCTGATGACCTGGCAATAGTCCTCGCCGAACTCTTCCATCATCCGCATCCGGGCGTCCATATCATAGAGAACCGGAATGTTGAGCCAGCGCTTGACCGGCCCGGTGTCGGGAAGCACTTCCTGCATGCGCTCAAAGAACGGCACAGGAAATACATGATTGAAGATGTCGAGTTTCATGGTTTCCTCCCTCAAGTCATTCGCACGACTGTGCTGCTGTCAGGTCGTGGAAGCGGGTCCCCGAGCGGCCTTCCTGGCTTCTTGTATCGGTCGGTTGGCGCCCGGGTTTCAGTTGTTGCCGATCAGGGATTGGGCCTCATCAGGTAAAAATTGGGCGTTGCACTCCGGACACACCAGTCGAATGGTCTTCTGGTTCAGAAGGGTTGCAGTGACAGGGAACCAAGCCGCACATGCGCGACATTGCGCCCAGCAGGTATTGCCGGTTTTCCCGAAACGACCGGTCATGTCGGCCACTCCGGTATGCTGCCGCTGCCCAGGGCGGTGCGGGCCGCCGCCAGTGCGGCTTCCGAGACCCGATTGCGCGGCGCGACCGGCCTTGGTGCACCGGCCCGCACCGGCGGCGGCAGCGTGGCGTCGATGACAGCCTTGGTCATTGTGGCACCGTCTGCGGGAGCGGACGGGTCAAGAGGGGCCAATGTCAGCCCGTGGAGCTGCTGGAGGTCCCTGTGCCACTGGACTCGCGTGGCGAGGGCCCACATGACCGCACGGTCGTCAAACAGGTCGATATCATCATCAAAGGCGAACGCGGCTTTCAGGCGGCGAAATGCGATCGCTGCCAGCAACGCGTCCCTGACTTCGCCAGGTGCGGGATTCCGAAACTGCAGATAGGCGTGAAACCGGCGACCTGAAAACGGAACATGGATGTTGACCAGAGAGGGTGCGGCGCTGCGGACCTGCGCATAGAGATAACCCTCCATGGCAAGATTGTCGGGGACCAGATGGTCGGGAAGACCGGAACCGCAATCATGGTATATGGCGTCGGCCCGCCGCGTTATGCAGGTCACCTCGATAACCGGGTTGGGCATCTGTGGTCCCTGGCAGCCGGAAAATTCCGCAAACGGCCCTTCCGCTTCAAAGCGCTCGACCGGAAGGAAACCCTCAATGACGATCTCCGCATCGGCCGGAACCATGATGCGATCTCCGTGAGTCCGGGACGGAACCAGACGGAGTGGAGCCCCGAGTGCGCCGCCGGCAACGCCCCAGTGACTCTCCGGATAACCCTGTTTCGTCTGGGCGCCCATTTCCACGGCAGGGTGGTGCCCGATCCACACGGCGACCGGGCAGGGTTCGCCACGCGACCAGAATTTCCGCAGGTTGATCATGTTGTGGGATGTGGGCAGCATGTAGCATCCCAACAGGCGTGGGCCGCGGACCCACATCCGCTGTATGCCCATATTGTCGATCCCGCTGTCCGGATCGATGGTCACGACATGACCGCAAGTCACGTAATGCCCCACATCACCTTCATGTTGCCGAAGGGTCGGAAGCACATGGAGACTGGCGTTTTCACCGTCTTCGACGATTGTACGCACCGGGGCGTCTTCGGGGTCGACAATGATCGGGTCAATTGTTCGCGAAGGAAGGGCAGCAAGAGCGGCTGCAGCCTCCCTGTCGTCTTCGATTCCAAGCGCTCTCGCGGACAGTTCCCTGCTGGCAAACAGGTTTGTCAGAACCGGAATGTCACTGATTGTGCCGTCGGCAAGCCGGGGCTGGCGAACCAGAATGGCCGGATGGGTATTCCTGTCTGCCATGACATGCTGCAGTGCCGTGATTTCCTGAATGACAGACAGGGGGGCCTCGGGCCTGAAAATCGAGTTGTCGATCTCGCTGAGATAGGTGCGAAGGTCCCCCATTCAGGAGGCGGCCCGCCGCTCCACCTCTGAGCGGTTGTCAGGGTTCACGTATTTGGCGAGAAAGGTGTTGTAGTATTCAAGGCAGTCATCATCGAGATCGGCATGCGGTCGAGGTTCGGGTTTCCAATGACCGTAGGGATCCTCGCCGCGGACCAGGACTGCGGTATCGAGATTCAGGGTCGGGCGCACACGGGGTGGGCAGAAGACGAACAGGATACCGATCCGGCGCCGGTCCGAGTCGTTGGCCTTGGAAGAATGTGCCAGGCGAAAATGGTGAAGTGTGCACTCGCCCGGCTCCAGCACCACATCGATCGCCTGTGATTCGTCAAAGCCTTCGCTGATGCGCTGTCCCCGCGACAGCATGTTCTGCTTGTCCCAGGTTTCCTCATGGGCCATCTCCGGTTTCCGGTGGGAACCCGGAAGATAGCGCAGACAACCGTTGTCGGGGCGGCTGTCGGTCAGTGCGATCCATGCACCCCAGACATCCATCGGCTCATAACCGAAATATGCGGAATCCTGATGCCAGGTCACGAACCGCGGGTCTCTGGCGTGTTTGGCCCAGATTGCTGATGTCGTGAGCATGATATCCGGACCGATCAGATCCTCGATTGCGTCAAGCAGTGTTGGTGTTGTTCCCAGTTCAAACAGCCAGCGAAAGAGAACATGGGGCTTGACGGACAGGACCTCCGGAACGTCGAGGCCCTGGCGGGCTTCCACCAGTTCGTAAGAGGTGCGGTAGGACTCGGCCCGGCGCCGGTTCATGATGCGAACCGGAAACACGCAGCCATCCGCTTCGGCGCGTAGAATGTCCTCGTCGCTGAGACGTTTCGGCATCAACCCAGCCTTGTTCCTGACCATGGCAACAATGCCGGAAGTCGGTTTGCCTGTCCAGTGTCGGAGGACGAAGGGGCAGGGAAGGCAGGTGTTGCAGGCCGGGATTGCCGGTCAAGTTGAGATGGCTGACGCAGCTGTCGAGAGTGGCCCGAAACTTCGCGAGCGATGCGCTGCGAATGGCAGAACCGGGCGCCCGGCAGGGCACCCGGCTGTTTCCGTCAGTACCGCAATGTGATTTCGGTACGCCGGTTTGCGGGTTCCCTCACGCCGTCCTTCGTCTGCAATGCCGGCGCGTTCTCGCCCAGTGAGCCAATGCTCAGCAGCCGGCCTGATACACCGGCACTTACCAGCGCATTGGCCACCGCGTCGGCGCGAGCTTCAGAGAGCGTGGCATTGTAGCCGCTCGGACCGGCACGGTCCGTATGACCTACCACCGAGATCGTGGCGGGTTTGGTCGCCTTGACCGCGGCGGCCGCGCTGGCAATGACGGCCTGGCCGGCCGTATTGATGTCTGCCCTGTCAAACTCGAAATACACGATAAACGTCTGCGGCGATGGCTTGGCTGCGGGAGCCGGTTCGGGTGTCGGAGCCGGCTGGACCACCACCGGATCGATTTTCGCCAGTTCGACGAACAGGCCGATACGGCAGTAATCGATATGATCCTGTTGATGGCCTTCCTCGAGTTCCTGTGACCAGCAATCAAACATGGCCTGGCCCCGGGCGGAAGCGGCCGGGGACTCCGACCGGGCTCCGCCGTCCAGAGCCTTCACCAGCCGTGCCCGGGCGGAAGACAGCGCCTTTGCGGAGCGCTCGGTATGCTTGCGTCCGGCCACCTCTTCGGGTGCCGGGATGGTTCCCGACGCGGTCTGCCTGGCCCGGATCGCAAAGACATCCGAATCGATATGGTCGCCCTCTTCGGATTCATACCCGGAAAGCGCCTTGTATTCGTTGAACAGCGCTTTTGCGAACGGGTCAGCCGGCGCTTCGACGTTCTGCAGTCTCGTATATTCGAGGCCGCTGCATGCACTGAGCAAAAAGGCGGCAGCAATGATTGTCAGCAGTCTCACACCTGTCATTTTGGCCTTCTCCCGGAGAAGCTGAAGCGATTTGGATTTGCACCGGCAATCATGCATTTCCAGGAAGATTCGGTCAATCAGTGTTTCGGATGGCGTCGCCAAGAATTCCGATCATGTCTTCGATCTGGTTTCTGGTGATGATCAGGGGGGGCGACATGGCGATAACGTCCCCCATCTGGCGCAACATCAGCCCGTTTTCGAAGCATCTGAGCATCACTTCGTAACCTCGTTCGGACGCTGCCCCCTCGCGTGGAGACAGCTGGACTGCACCCATCAGCCCGAGATTGCGGATGTCGATCACATTGGGACAGTCCCGGAGCGAGTGCAGGGCATCCTCCCAGGACCCGGACAGGGAGCCGGCTCTCGCGGCCAGATCCTCTTCGGCAAAGATTTCCAGCGTCGCGAGTGCGGCGGCGCAGGCGAGGGGATGACCTGAATATGTATATCCGTGGAAAAGTTCGATGACATTGGGGGGGCCCTGCATGAACGCATTGTAGATGTCGTTTCGCACCATGACGGCTGACATCGGGACCGTCCCATTTGTCAGGCCCTTCGCCATGGTCACCATGTCGGGGACGATTCCGAAGTAATCCACAGCGAAATTCTTTCCCAGCCGCCCGAAACCCGTGATCACTTCATCGAATATCAGGAGGATACCGTGACGATCACAAATAGCGCGAAGGCGTTCCAGATAGCCGCGGGGAGGCACCAGACACCCTCCGGCACCGGCAACCGGCTCGACGATCACGGCAGCGATGGTTGACGGGTCGTGGAGTGCGGCAAGATCTTCCAGATGATCGGCCAGATCAGCTCCCTGTTCGGGTTGGCCGCGGCTGAAGGCCATGCGATCGAGGTCGTGGGTATGTGGCAGATGATCCACGCCGGGCAGCAGGCCGCCGAAAAACTTCCGGTTGTTGGAAATACCGCCGACCGACGTTCCTCCGAAACCGACGCCATGATATCCCCGTTCCCGCCCGATCAACCGGGTCCGTTGTCCCTCTCCCCGTACCCTGTGCCACGCAATGGCGATTTTGAGAGCCGTGTCGACGGCTTCCGAACCTGAATTGCCATAGAACACATGATCGAGATCATCGGGGAACAGGTTGACCAGCCGCGCCGACAGATCGAAAGCGCCAGGATGTCCGTACTGGAAGGATGGTGCGTAATCCATGCGCGCAACCTGGTCGCTGACGGCTTTTGTGATTCGCTCACGGCAATGTCCGGCATTGACGCACCACATTCCGGAAGAGCCATCAAGTATCTTGCGGCCATCGTCGGTTGTGTAGTGCATGTCGCTGGCCGAGACGAGGATCCGCGGCGCCGCCTTGAACTGGCGATTGGGGGTGAAGGGCATCCAGTACGGCTCCAGCGTATTGGTGCGGTACGCGGCGGGCCAGCCGTTGTCAGGCATGGTTGTGTCCTTTCATTCTGATGGCTGTCAGCGTTGACATGCAGTGTAACCGCTCGCCGGAAGAAAGACGGGCTGTATCGGCCCGGGTTATCGTGGTGCGAACTGACATGACGGCCAATGCTAACACAGGCGTGATCCGTTGGACCTGCAGACCGCACATCTGCGTCCGGTTGACGCCAGTGATCCTGTCAGTCTGCACCGCCTGAAGGGTGAATGGCCAGACGGAACCTTGTCCGGCATTGCGCCTCGAGACGGCGCATGGCTGATGACGCACGGAGTGTTTGTGGCGGACAGCGAGTCCCTGAGCGAACAGGGCACGTTCGGCCATAACGGAGAGAATGCGAAACGGTAGCCCGACCCGGTCACCCGGATCGGGCATATTCGTCGGCCAGTCGGTTCAGCATTTCCAGATTGTTGATCCCGGCTTTCAGTTCCCCGCTTTCGATCCGACGCGCGACCTCCGAGACCGCCTGGCATGCGGGAGCAGGAAGGCCAGCCTCTCTTGCTCTGCCGGCAACATATCCGTTCATGTTGTCGAGCTCGCTTTTCCTTCCCTTCTCCCAGTCCTGCAACACCGTGCCCTTGGTTTGCTGCAGGATGAACCCGCTCATCAAATGGTCCAGCAAGGTTTCAACGAGGCGGTTCGAATCGAGTACGGCCTTTTCGGAAAGTCCCAGGATCGGCTGACGTTCATGGCCGAGCGCAGCACCGACATCCATGGCTTCCTGGCCGGCTCGCAGCATGAATGCCCTCATTCCGGGTACGGTCTCTGCGTCCATTATGGAGAGATCCAGACAGGCGGTTGTTGCAATCGTGGTACAGTTGCTCACAAGCTTCATCCATTTGGCTGCCAGTATGTCATCGCTGACCTCACAGGTTCCCGCACAGGACAGGAGCTCGACGATCTCCCGTTCACGGCCTGCGGTCGCGGGATGGAAACTTCCGACCGTGAACCAGGAACGATCCGGTCCGGAATGGCGCTCCACGATTCCCGGCTCGAACAGCCCCGAAGAGATCTCGATCACGCAACCCAGCGTACGTTCGGGGCCCACCACATCGGCAACTGTTTCTGCCGTCATTCCGTTCTGGACGGCGACCAGAATACCGTCTGTCCTGAGCCAGGGTTCAATCAGCTGGCTGGACCAGCGAGCATCATAGGCTTTCATGACGATGAGCACGACATCAAACGGCTCTGTGAGGGTACAGACATCGCAAAGATGAAGGGCAGTGACCTGCTGGACGATGGTTTCTTCCGGCATGATGATCCTGGCGCCGTCCCTGCGCATGGCTTCCACATGCGCCGGCCACTGATCGATCAGCGTCACGTCATGACCGGCCCGGATGAGATCCACTCCGATGGATGTGCCGTTGGCGCCGCTTCCGACAACTGCGATTCTCCTGGACATTCCGGGTTTCTCCCCACTTCGTGAGCCTTCTCCACCGGACTGATCGAACAGTCCGACGCCGGAAATCGGGTTCGGGGCTGAGATGGCGTCTTCCCGTTCCTGATTCCTGGGGCGCGTTGATCGAGGTCCCGGCTTCCCCGTTTTCAGAATTACATCCGGATCGGCCTGCCGCAAGGGCAGGCACTGGACCCGGCAGAGGCGCCGTCCTGTTGATTGGGTGTCAGGGGATTGTCGCTCGGAACCGTGTGCCGTTTCCGGGTTCCTGTCGGGCGCTCGCTGCTAAAGGGCTTCCAGCTGGTTGTCTCCGGCAAACGATCGTTCTTCGGTTCCGGCGAGCCGGGTGTCAGATAACTGGATCGATGTTCCCGTCAGCCTGTTGACGGCGTCAATCAGAGCGGTCGCGTCAATGCCATAGGTTTTCATCAGATAGCGCTGGCTGGCTCCCTGCATGTAGCAGTCGTCAATCGCGAGCTTGACAAGAGGCCCGGGAAGTCCGTTTTGCGCCAGGGTTTCCGCTACGCAGCTTCCCAGTCCGCCGATGCTGGTGTGATTCTCCATAGTGATCGCCCCATACCTGACCTTGCCGAGGGCCTCCACGACCTTCGGATCACTGAACGGCTTGAACGTGCTGATGTGCAGATGCTGGATGCCCAGACCCTCGTCTTTCAGGATATCGATCACTCTCAGTGCTTCGGCCGTACAGGCGCCCGAGGTGAGCAAGGCAAGATCCGTCCCCTCGGACAGGATGCGGGCGCTGTTCAGCGCCAGGGAGGCCTCGGGCGGAAACAGTCGCGGAATATCTCCTCTCGACATCCGGAAATAGATCGGGCCGGGCACCTGACGTGCCAGTGCTGGCAGCCCCTCCATATCCGTGGCATCGCCGGGTTCGACGACCGTCATGTTGGGCAGGGCCCGCATGATGGCCACGTCATCAGTCGCCTGATGGCTCGGCCCTCCCGGGGTTGTCACACCGGGCAGAAAGCCGAACATGCGCACCGGAAGATCGGCATAGGCAATCGACATTTCGATCTGATCAAGCGCGCGGCGATACATGAAAACGCCAAAAGTATGGACAAGCGGAACAAGGTCTTCTCGCGCCAGACCCGCGGCGAAGCTCATCATGTTCTGCTCCATCATTCCCATGGATATGAAGCGGTCCGGAAAGGCGTCGCGGAAGGCGTCGGCTTCGCAGGACGCCGTCAGGTCACCGGTGAGAACAAGGGTATTCTCCTGCTCGGCCCCCCATTGCAGCAGCACGCGGCGGTGCACCTGTCGCTCATATATCACGGAGCCGACCTTTCGTTTCCGGGCATGGTGGCGAGAAACCGGGCGTAGCTTGCCTTTTCTTCTTCGCTGTTGAAGCGCACGTAATGGAGATTGGGGTACCGTGCCTTCAACGGCTCGATTCCCCTCAAGGGAGACGTCCGGGCCAGGATCACAAGGGGCTTGCCTGGCTCCTCGCAACGGCATGCGCGCTCAAGTTGCTCGAGATCGTGCCCGTCGACATGTTCGACATGGGCGCCAAACGCACGGAATTTTGAATCCAGCGGTTCTATGTCCATGACTTCGCAGGTTCGGCCATCCACCTGCTGTCCGTTGACGTCTACAATGATTTTTATATTGTCCAGCTTGTGAAAGGCCATCGACAGGACGGCTTCCCAGGTCTGCCCTTCCTGGCATTCTCCGTCACCCAGAAAAATCCAGACCAGCCCCGACTCGCGGCGGTATTTCCGGGCCCATGCCACACCTGCCGCCTGTGAGATCGTCTGTCCGAACGAACCGCCATTGACTTCAAGGCCGGGGGAATGCTCGCTACCGATCATTTCCATGACGCTCCCGTCAACATTGAACTGATCAAGAGCCGCTTCTCCCAACCGGTTGGTCTCGACGAGTGTTGCATAGAGAGCGAGGGCGTAGTGGGTTGGTGACAGGAAAAACCGGTCCCGGTCCGGTGCCCGCCCACCGTTATAGACCATGCCGCTGATCCGGGCATCTGGCGGGTCCGGCCGGTAGGGACCCTCCCGGCGCGGCGGAAGTGCCGGGCCGGCAGAGGGACCGAGGACCATGACCCTTCCATAGAGCGCGGCGAATATCTCGGCTGACGAACAGGCCTGGCTGAGATAGCCGCCATGGACGATGGTATGGGACAGGGCCCGGCGCCTGACGCCGTTGGCGATTTCCTGGCACTGGGCGATCCACGTCCAGTTGGTCAATGAAACGCTCTCCTTTCCCGGAATGGAACCGCAGGCATGATGGGGCCCATCGTTTGCTGCAGGCGGCAGGAGTCCGCCCTGGAGTCATTCATCGAAATTGTTCTTTCGCCCCTCACGGACGTATTTCACGGTGTCCGCGATGAAGCTGGAGCCATGCACGGCCCTGCTTTTTTGCAGGTGTGACATCATTTGAATTCCAAACCCTCCATCGAGGTCATCGCAGAGCCGCTTTTTCCACGGCCTGCGCACAATCTGGGCGGTGCAGCGCCGTGTGGCCCGATCCTGCTTCATGATATGATCGGCGATCTCGTAAGCCCTTTCAATCAGCCTGTCCCGAGGAAGCACCTCGTTGACCAGGCCGTATTCGAGGGCCTTTGCCGCGTCAATGGCTTCTCCCGTATACAAGGCATAGGCCGCACGTTTGGTTCCAAGCAACTGCTGGAAACAGCTGTGGATTCCGTCTCCGGGAACCGATCCGATGTCGTAGTGGAGATCGAAGATCACTGCGTCTTCCGAACAGATCGTAAGGTCGCAGAACAGGCAAAGCTCGGTGTGGAAACCAGGCCCGTTGAGCACACCGATGGTGGGGATTTCAAGATCAAAAATCAGCGAGAACGAGTTCGTTCGCCCGTCCTTGTACGCATATTCATAGGACCAGTATTGAAGATCCTCCTCTTCAAACCTGAAACCCTCCGGATCGGAATCCATCATGAATTCGTCACCGGAACCGGTAAAGATCATGAGTTCGTTTTTCGGGTCTGCACCGATCGTCTTGAACATTTGCCCCACCGAGCGATGGTTTTCCACGCTCAACAGCACGGGTCCACCGTTGGTATGGGCCTCGACGAGTATCACGCCATCGTCTCGGCGGGTCATCTTGTAATGGTCCCTGAAGACCTGACTGTATTCGTCGAATTCGGGGGTGGGTATAAAACTGCTTTGGGACATTGGCTTCCTCGCTGGGTGGCATTGCGTAGAGGTTCTAGCCCGATTTCTGTCTGGAGACACCCTTGTTATCGGTTGGTTCGCGGATTGCGGGCGGCCGAGGAAACCGGATGGGTCGCGTCCGGCAAATCTGCCGCTCTGCACTTTGGGCGAGTGTGGCGCCCGATCATCCGGCGCTGTACAGCGCCTGCCGGTTGGGGTTGTCCTGCGAAGGGTGGGGATCCGGCTCCCGGCGGGACCGGGCGCCCGATGCGTCTGATGGAGCGTCAAGCGATCGGTCTGGCATTAATTACGTTGTGCCCTGGACGAGAGTCGAGAACGGGATTCAGAATACGGAAGAGTCCTGATATTGATTGTGCATGAGCATGTTTGTTGGTTTCGGCGCCCTTTCTGCCGCATTCTCGGAGAGAAATTTCCGAATCTTCACGATTGGCAACATCCTGTCCCATAACGGCAGCTGGGCACAGCGCACGGCGGTGCTCTGGCTCACGTGGGAATTGACTCATTCAGGATTATGGCTCGGACTGATAAGTCTCGCCGATCTGCTGCCGGTGGTATTCATCGGACCCGTGGCCGGGGCCCTTGCGGATCGGGTCAATCTCCTGACCATGATGAAGGTGACCCAGGTTCTGGCCGCCTGCCAATCGGCGTTGCTCGCAGGTCTCGCATTGACCGGTCTCATAACACCGGAAATCCTGCTGTTGCTGGTTCTTGCCCATGGGATCATTCTTTCCTTCAACCAGCCAGCAAGACTTGCAATCGTGCCGCATATCTCCGGCGAGCGTAACCTGCCAGCGGCTGTCGGCATCAATGCCATGGTCTTCAATTCTGCCCGTGCGACAGGCCCGATGATTGGCGGCATCCTGATTGCGGGTCACGGTGCAGGTTATGCGTTTCTTTTCAATGCGGTCAGCTATCTCTGGTTTGTTGGATCGTTGTTCCTGATGAGACTTGCCGATCCCCGCAGCAACAAGGACCCGAGCAAACTCCGGAAGTTGCCAAAAGAGGTGTGGGAGGGAATTTGCTACGCCGTTGGTCACCCCGGTATCGGGCGTCTTCTGGTCATTCTGCTGGTTGTAGCCCTGTGCGCCCGACCCTATATGGAATTGCTGGCAGGATTTGCTGATGAGGTCCTCGGGCAGGGAGCCCGCGGCTATTCACTGATGGTGTCGGTGACCGGAATCGGTGCGATGGCGGGGGCATTCTGGTTGGCCCAGAGAGGACGAACCGGAGGCCTGAGCAACGGGTTGGTGGTCTCGGTGCTCGTCCTTTCCCTTTCCCTCCTCGGATTTTCCCTTACCGGCCTGTTCTGGTTCGCATTGTCCTGTCTGCTCATGATCGGTTTTTCGGTCATCGTAATCGGCGCCGGAGAACAGGTTCTGATCCAGAACGCGGTTGATCCCAAAATGCGGGGGCGGGTCCTCAGCCTCTACGGTATGATTGGACGGGGCGGTCCAGCCATCGGTGCGCTGATCATGGGATCTGCTGCCGAGCTGCTTGGATTTCGGATTCCGCTCCTTGTCGGTGCCCTGATCTGTCTCATTCTTTGGGTCTGGACGTGGCGGCAGCGCGATATCATCAGGGACGAGATGGAGTGACAGGGTTCGCCTTTCGACGTCCCGTCGTGACCATCCAGACACCGGCAAAAATGATCGCAATTCCCGCGATGTGATAGGTCTCGATGGATTCCCCCAGAATGAGAACGGACAGGATGGCACCGAACACCGGTATCATATACTGGGCCATTCCGGCAATGTTCGGTCCCACCACCGGAACGGCCCGGTTCCAGCAGATATATCCAAGGAAGGAAGGAAAAATCACGGAATAGGCGATGATGCCCAGATTGACTGTGTTGACGTCAAAGCTGTTGCCGCGCCAGAGATCCAGGACATATAACGGGAACATCATGACAGACGCTGCGACCGTGATCGCGACGAGAAACGGAACCGGTCCTATTGCGGCAGGTTTCCAACGCAGCATGACGGTATAGAGCGCCCACGAGAAATAACTGACAAGCACCAGGATGTCGCCAGGCGTGAATGACAGGCCCTGAAGAAGGCGGAGGTCTCCTCTAAGGACAATGACCACTGTTCCCAAAAGGCCCAGCAAGACGCCAAGAACCTGTTTGCGGCTGATGGTTTCACCGATCATCAGAAACGTCATAAGGACGATCCAGATCGTCCCCGTCGCATTCATCAGGGTCGCGTTGAGAGCGATTGTATACTGGAGGCCGACATAATAGGGCACTGTAAATCCGACAACACCAAAAAGGGCGAACGCACTCAGGATGCCCCAATGGGCCCGGATCAGGGACCGCTGCACCCAGGTCTCACGCCAGCCTATGGCCAGAAAGCAGAGGGCAACAAGTGACCAGCGTACAAAGGAAAGCGTGTAGGGTGGAATATTGCTTGAGGCGGCTCGTCCTGCGATGGAACTTCCAGCCCAGCAAATGGCCGAGAATACAACGAAGCCGAACGCAATCCAGAAAGGGGTTGCCGGCCGGAGCGTCGAAGTGGTCTTGGGAGTGGAAGCGCTGGTGTCTGTCACGAGGTTACGACGGAAGCGGGGCATCGTATCGGGTTCCCGTGATCGAACCCTGACATTGTGACGATGTCCGTAATTCTGTTCGCCATTGAAGACTCCTGTCGTGACCTCAATCGGTCATGAACATGTGGCTGGCCGGATGGTGATTGCGTTACAGAAGGCAGACAGCGACCGCAGGGCCTCTTGGCCGGAGATCTCATCATGCAGAAAAACCGGCGGTGGGGTGGGGTGTTGCAGCGGCCGTGTTTCCCGCAACGGCTTCTATCCGATTTTGGTCAGAACGGGCTTCCTGTGTTCCGGCACATGGAGGTGTTCATTCGCGCATCATGCCAGTGAAACGATCCCGTGGCCAGAAGGAGAAATCGTCGGCCACCGGGCCTGTCAATGTCCCTTCATGCCCGTGTCTTGACGTTTCGGGGCGATATGATAATGCGCTGGATGAGGCAAAGTGGAGGGGATGTGGGATGAAGGGCAGGGTCGCCATCGTGACGGGATCAACACAAGGGATCGGCTCGGGAATCGCGGAGGCACTCGCTGAAGCCGGCGTGAACGTGATGCTCAACGGTTTCGGTTCCGACAGTGCCATCGTGCGCCAGCGGGACGATCTGGAGCGTCGTTTCGCCGTTTCTGTTGATCATCACAACGCAGATATGAGATGGCCCGAAGAGATTCGCGATCTGGTGATTCAGACCGAACAGCGCTTCGGTCAGGTCGATATTCTTGTGAACAATGCGGGGATCCAGCATGTGGAACGGATCGAGACGTTCCCTGTCGAGCAATGGGACGCAGTGATCGCGGTCAACCTTTCGGCAGCGTTCCACACGACGAAAGCCGTAATCGGCGGGATGAAACAGCGCGCATGGGGACGTATCATCAATATAGCCTCTACACATGGTCTCTTCGCATCGCCGGAAAAGATTGCTTACATCTCGGCAAAACATGGTCTTGTCGGCATGACCAAGGTGGTGGCCCTTGAGGCGGCCGGAAGTGGCGTGACCTGCAATGCGATCTGTCCGGGCTGGGTACGAACGGACCTTGCCAACGCCCAGATCGAGGCGCGTGCCGCCAGCGCAGGCGTTTCATTCGACGAGGCAGCCAGAGCCGTGCTCGCGGAGCGGCAACCGTCATGCGAGTTCACAACCATTGAACAGATCGGAATGACCGCGGTCTTTCTGTGCAGTCAGGCCGCAGCCAACATGACCGGCACGACCGTGTCGCTGGATGGCGGCTGGGGTGCGCAATAGGCGCCGCACGGTCGTATTGGCGAAGCACGCTCCGCGCCGCACGATCAGACCCTCGAGGTTCTCTCGGAGTGATGATTGGTCCGGACCGTTGCGTGGATTCGCCTCTGAGGAGGTCACGCATTGCAAAAGCATTGGACAGGTGCAGGGTTACCTTTTTCCGGCAACCGCGTAATGAACAGGAAGAGAAGATTGCATGGGTGAAGACTACCGGAATGACCCGCAGCCCCGGCGCTGCGGGTGGTGAACCGAGGCGATGGAACGGCTCTCCGGACATGACAGGCTGTCTTCCGCTGCCGCCACGGCGTCGTGGGACAGGGGTGATGCCGACCTGGATGTCCTTGTGGCAGAGCTCGTCAGGATCGGCGCCTTCGCCAGCGTCACACCTGACGTCATCATGCCCCTCAGGACAAGGGGTCTCAACCATGCGCATTTGCGGATTCAGGGTACCGGAGCCCTCCTCAGGATTCCTCGGTTAAGCGCTTTCGGGCTCGATCCCCTGCACAATCTCGCTTATCAGAAAGCCTGTTTCCTTCGCGCCGCACCAAGCGAAGCGGTACCCGAACTGCTTGGAGTCATCGAGCCCCAGACCGGTCTTCCCTGGGGCGCATTCATTGTTCGCGAGGTGTCTGGCTGCGTCCCTGAACTGCCGCGCGATTTGCCGGCCATCGCCCGGTCCCTGGCTGCCATTCACCAGCTGATCCTGCCCGACGAGCCGCATTGCCATCCTCTCAGGTTTCACAAGGATCCTGTCAGGGAGACGTGTGAGGTGGTCCTTGCACAATCGGCCTTTCTGGAGGCGGCCGGTGTCAGCCGGGAGGCCATGACCATCCTTGAGGAAGAACTGCAATGGGTTCGGGATCTGGCGGCGACTGCCGGTCTGCCTGAGCACCCTGTCACACTGGTTGGCACCGACACGCATCCGGGTAACTTCCTCATTACCGGTTCGGGTAAAGCCATTTTTGTCGATCTGGAAAAAATGATCTACGGATCGCCAGCAATCGATCTGGCCCATGCCAGTGTCTACACCTCGACCACGTGGGACGAGGACATAGCCACAGCATTGACGTCCCGGGAAACAGCAGCGTTCATGGAGAGTTATTTCGCGGCCGTTTCGTTTCGCGCGGCAGAACGGATTCGAAGCTGGTGCCAACCGATGCGGCGGCTGACGTGGTTGCGGACAACGACCTGGTGCGCCCGCTGGAACGTCGAGGCCCGTCAGGGCGGGTCCTGGTCTCCGCTACACCGCAATCCCGAATATATGGAGACGATCCGGAAACGTTTCGAGGACTATCTCAAACCCTCGACTCTGGTCCGGGTCCGCGACAGTATCCTGGCCGAGGACGGCCTTTGAAACCGGAAATGCCCTGGCATCAGGTCCCCTGTCCGGCTGTAGTTTGTCCGGACGGTTCGACATCGATCCAGAGTTCCTTGAGGCCCCGCAACACAACCCCACCCTTGTAATCGGGTTCACGGTTCAGACGTATGGACGAATAGCGGTTCAGGAGACTGGAAAACGCGACCCGGGCTTCCAGTTTTGCCAATGCGGCACCGAGGCAATAATGGATTCCGCGGCCAAAGGACAGGTGGTTTCTTGCCTCGCGAGCAATGTCGAGCCTGTCAGGGTCAGGAAAGGCAGACGGATCCCGGTTGGCGGCACCAATCAGGCACAGGATGCGCCTTCCTGCGGGAACCCGTTTGCCGCCGAATGTTACATCTTCCCGGGTCATGCGTGCGTCGATCTGTACCGGACTGTCGAAGCGCAGAAACTCGTCGATGGCCGAATCCATCAGATCCGGGTTGGATCGCAGGTGTTGAAGCTGGTCGGGATGGTCAAGCAGCGCTTTCATGCCGTTTCCGATCAGATTCCGGGTCGTTTCGTTGCCGGCTACCAGTATGAGATGCATGGTCGACAGAAGTTCTTCCCTCGTAAGCCGGTCGCCAGCCTCTTCAGCGGCAAGAAGAGCTGTGACCATGTCGTTTTGCGGCGATCTCTGGCGTTCCTCGATGATTGTCTCAAAGTAGGCATACAGCTCCTCGCGAACCTTCTGGATGCGCCGAACCTGCCCGGGCTCCAGAAGCGGCTCGACGCTGCTCGCGGAGACGTTCGACCAGCTTTCGAACTGGTCGCGGTCGGATGGTGGCACACCCAGCATCTCGGCAATAACCGTGACCGGTAACGGATATCCATAAGCAGACATGAGGTCGAAGGTCGACTGGCCTGCGACGGCATCAAGCAGGTCATCCGCGATCTGCTGGACCCGGGTTTCAAGCCGGGCGACGGCTTTCGGTGAGAATGCCCTGGAGACCAGAGATCGAATGCGCGTGTGATCCGGTGGATCCAGGTCGAGCAGTGTCCTCATGCCTGAATCCACGATCGCCCGGTCGGCGTTTATGAAACCGTGATGATCGCGGAGAACCTTGTCTATGTGCTCATAACTTGTCAGAGCCCAACTGTCGATCAGTCTCATTCTGTGGACCGGATCCTTGCCACGCATCTTGCGATAGGCCTGGTAGGGATCGTTGATGATGTCTTCTGACAGAGGATTGTAGGCAATACCGCGAGATTCGAGCCACTCCAGTCCGAGCAGCACCCGCATGACCACAGATTGAATCACATTCATGGAAGGTCTCCCAGGGCACCCGGAGCGGGTTAATGATCGGTTTCACGGTGCCGACGGCACGCTGATATATAGTCCGGGACGCTGCTGCAGGAAACCCGGCAGTTCTGTCAGCGGAAACAACGCAATACCTCCAAGGTTGCCCGACAGGCAGATCCGGATCGTCGACCCCCACAGGAGGTCGCGGCGTTCGGTCTCCGGGCTGCATGGGGTAAGTCCGGGGCAGGGCGTCGGGGCCATCGACCGGGACCCTGCATAATCAACAAAGGCGAACAGTTGGTCCCACAGGGACACCAGACAATCCGAAATGGGATTGAAACCCGGACATGGCGGCAAACCCGGTCGTCAGGTCTCTCCTTGCCAAATTCCGGATCATGACCCGTCAGGACAACTGCGTTTGATGGATGGCGTGTCGATTGCCGACCGTCTTGCGGAGTGTCCCGCTTATGTGGTGATTGTCGGGCTTTGGTATCTGCCGGACCAGCCGGGCGCCGTTGCGTCACCGCACCGATTGACAGAAGCGTGATCTCCGGGATGATGCGGTGGCTGTGCCGGGGTCATTCCCGGCCATCGTGGCGATCGGTTTCAGGTGGCTTTTCCTGGGAGGGCAGCAACATGACAGAAACCCGACCAATCTCTCTCTGGGACGATACAGCAGCCGAAGCGGATCACGAAAACCTCCTGGCGGGCGACAGCAAAACGCAGGTCGCCATTGTCGGGGGCGGCTTCACGGGTCTTTCGACGGCACTGCATGCGGCCAGACGCGGGATTGAATGCCACGTTCTTGAGGCGAACCGGATCGGGCATGGAGGATCTGGCCGCAATGTCGGCCTCGTCAATCCCGGGCTGTGGCTTCCGCCACAGGATGTCGTGGCGAGACTCGGGACCGAAAGAGGTGAATTGCTGCTCCAGACACTGGGTGATGCACCTGCCTATGTCAGGTCCCTGATCGAGCGCTACCAGATTCAATGCGAGGCAACATTTGAAGGAACCATTCATGCCGCCCACTCGCCGCGTGCTCTCGCCGGTCTCGAGCGCCGGGCAGAAGCATGGTTGCAGCTCGGCGCCCCGGTCACGCTGCTCTCCAGGGCACAGGCTGCTGACAGGATCGGCAGCCTCGCATTTCACGGTGGCCTTTTCGATGCCCGGGCCGGAACCATCAATCCCATGGGATATGTCCGCGGTCTGGCACGCGTCGCCCGGTCGGCAGGTGCTCGCATTTCGACCGGAGTCCGGGTCCGTCTGCTCGAACGACAGGGTCAAAACTGGATCCTTGAAACCGACCATGGCCGGATCACAGCCGACTATGTAGTCCTTGGAACCAACGCCTATACCGATGACTTATGGCCCGGGCTCAGTAAAACCTTCATTCCGATTCCGTTTTTTCAGGTTGCGACGGTCCCGCTAGGGGAGCGGGTTCGGTCCATTCTCCGGAACGGGGAGGGCCTCTGGGACACGGGGATGGTGATGTCAGCGGTGAGGCGGGATATCTTTGGTCGCCTGATCATGGGTTCCATGGGCCGGGTCTTCGGGGGCCAGCGCGGCCTCTCAATTCGTTGGGCCGGACGCAACATCCGCCGGTTTTTTCCGTCGCTCGGCCAGGTTGAGTTCGAAAACGCGTGGTATGGCCGGATTGCGCTTACGCTCGATCATCTGCCCCGCATCTATCGCCTTGCTGACAACCTCTATTCACCCATCGGTTATAACGGGCGAGGGATCACACCTGGAACCGTCTTCGGGCGGGCGATGGCCGAACTCCTTGACGGCGGACGGGAGGAGGAATTGCCGCTTGTTGTCACGAAACCCGAACCGGTGGCGTTGGCCCCCCTGAAATCGCGTCTCTACAGCACGGCATTTGCTGCGGGCCAGCTGTGGCGATCGCTCTGAGACAACCGCATGGGGGCACTTCCGATGACAGACTGGAGAAAAACATGACTGCAACCGCACTGATTACCGGCGGGGCGCAGGGAATCGGCTATGCCTGCGCCGAAGCCCTCGCCGAAACCGGCGCAAGAATCCTTCTTGCCGATATCAATGAAAAAGGCGTCATGGAGGCAGCGGAAAGGCTTGGTCCTGATGCTGTGTCGCTGGCCTGCGATATGGGTGACGCCGATCAGATCCATGACATGTTCGATCGGGTCGAGGCTGGGTACGGCGCCGTCTCCACACTCGTCAACTGTGCCGGAATAGCAATACCCGGTGATTTTCTGGAGACATCGTTGCAAGACTTCACGTCAGTGATCAATGTCAATCTGATCGGCGCGTTCGTTTCCACCCAGTGTGCAGCGCGCGCCATGATTGCGGCCGGCATTCGGGGTGCGATCATCAACATGTCCTCGATCAATGCCCAGGTGGCGATTCCTTCGGTTGCCGCATACTGCGCTTCCAAGGGCGGGTTGATGCAACTCACCAAGGCCAGCGCCCTTGCTCTGGCGCCGCACGGAATTCGGGTCAATGCGGTGGGACCCGGATCGATCGATACTGCGATGATGGCGAGCGTCAACGCAAATCCCGACGCCATGAAGACAGCGATGTCGCGGACACCGCTCAAACGGATGGGAACGCCACGGGAAGTCGCTGATGTGGTTGCGTTTCTTGCCAGCGAAAGGGCGAGTTACATCACCGGTGAAACAATCTACGTTGACGGTGGCCGCCTCGGCCTCAACTATACCTGTTGACGGCCGGCATCATGGTTTCCTGATCCGAAAACGCCAGAACATCGGGATCCCGCAGCTGAAACCGCCCCGGAGGACCAGACATGACCGCGCTGGACAATTTGCCTTTCTACAGTGAAGCCGCGATAGCGGCGGTTCTGGAATGGGATCCCCTCATCGATACCATCGAACGGGCGATGATCGCATTCTCGAAAGGCGAGGTGTCGCAGCCGGTACGCCAGATGGTGCCGGTGCCCGGGCATGATGCCATCATCGCCGCGATGCCGGCGGTCGGAGAGGCGATGGCCGTCAAGGTGGTCACGCTCTATCATGAGAATGCAGGAACCGGCCGCCCGACCCACCAGGCGGTGATCCTGTTGTTCGACAAGAGCAACGGAGCGCCGCTGGCCGTGCTTGACGGCCGTCTGATTACCGAAATGAGAACGGCCGCCGGCACGGCGGCCGCAGCGCGACGGCTGGCGACCCGCGAACCGAAAATACTGACCATCATGGGGAGCGGCGTTCAGGCGCGTGCCCATGCTGCTGCCCTGGCACGCGTGAGGAATGCGCCGATACTCCGGCTTTGGGCGCGCTCCGAGTCTTCGGGGCGACGGGCGGCCGAAGATATTGGTGCGGAGTTCATCGCGAACGCCGAAGATGCGGTTCGCGATGCGGACATTGTCGTATGTGCAACGTCGGCCACGGAACCCATACTTGAGGGTGCCTGGTTGAAGACTGGAGCCTTCGTCGCTTCGGTTGGCTGGAATACGGCAGACGGACGCGAACTCGATGATGCGGCGATGGCCAATATCGTGATTGTCGAATCCCGCGATGCGGCCCGCAACCAGGCAGGAAATGTGCGGGGGTCAGGTTGCCGGATTGCGGCCGAGATCGGTGAGGTCTATGCCGGTGCCCGTCCCGTGCCGTCATCCGGCACCGTGATTTACGATTCGGTGGGCATTGCCATTATGGACGTGGCCGCCGCCCAGCTGGCCTGGGAACGGTTGCAGTAGTTTATCGCGAAACTGACATTGGCCTGACGCCCCGGAGGGATGGTGTCCTTGCTTGTTGGCGCACTGGCCTGTTCGCCGCTCAGTGCCCCTCGAAGACCGGCTTCGATCTGGTAGAAAATGCGCGATAGGCTGCCCGGTAGTCATGGCTGTCGCCATAGGATGCCGCCGCGACGAAGGCCTCGGCCGGGGTTGTTTCCGTACCGGCGACCCGGCGAATCGCCTCACGGTTATAGCGTGCTGCCAACGGCGCACCGGAGGATATTCGTGCCACTGTTTCCGTTGTTTCGGCATCAAGTCCGTCGGTGCCGGTCACTCTTGTGACGATGCCCCGCGCACAAGCCTCATCGGCACTGTAGATGCGTCCCTCCAGTACCATTTCGAGTGCCGCAGCGCGCCCGATCGTATGGACCAGGGTCTGCGCCAGCGCCGGATCCAGATAGATCCCCATCGTCTTGACCGGCAGGCCGAGACGGGCGTCTGAAGAGGCAAGACGGATGTCGCAGGCAAGTGCAATCTCGAGACCACCGCCCAGACAAAATCCGGCTATGCGGGCTACGGTCGGATGCAGGCTCGCATCTATGGCTGCAACCGTTGCGGCCGTTATCTCGTTATAGGTCTGCACCTGGGCCGCCGTTCCCCGGGCGGACTCAAATTCTCCGATATCGTTGCCCGAAGAGAAGGCATCGTTTCCGGCGCCGGTAATCACCACGCAACGGAGATCGCTTCGGCGGTTGAGCGCGATCATGGTGCTGCCGATACTGCGCCAGGTCTCGGAATCAAGCGCGTTCCGCTTCTCCGGCCGGTTGATAATGACAGTCGCCGTCGTATCCTCGATCCTGCAGAGAACCTTGTCGCTCATCGCTTCTGATATCCTGCGCGGCCCGGGATGGTTACGGGCCCCTGTTGATGGCCTCAGCCAGGTTGGAAACCAGCTCTTCCATGTCCATAGCGGCGCCATGCCGTGAGGCCACGGCGGTATGGGGTGTGAGCACCACCTTCTTGTATGATTTCAAGGGCTCATCCGGTGGTGCGGGTTCCTGGTAGTGGACATCAAGGGCGACCCCTCCAAGCCGGTCCTCTTTCAGTGCCTCGATCAGGGCGTCCCTGTCGATAATCGGAGCTCTCGAGATATTAACGATGAAGGCGCCATCCTTCATGCGGCCGAAGGCTTCGGCATTGATCATGCCCCGGGTGGAATCGTTCAGGGGAAGATGAATACTGATGAAGTCCGAACGCTCAAGGATGTCTTCCAACCCGCAATAGGTGGCTCCAAATCGGGCTTCAGTCTCGCTCGGGAGCCGGTGGCGCTGGTAATAGAGAACATTGGCGCCGAACGCATGGACCCGCTGGGCGACCTCTCGTCCGATTTCACCCAGCCCCAGACAGCCAACCGTGGCGCCGTGAAGGGTGCGGAGACCCGGCACGCGGGCCCAGTTGGCGGCAGCGATATGCCTGCGGTCGTACATCCTGGGTGAAAAACCGGCCTCCCGAAGACTGTCTTCGTCAATACGCCCGTCGATAAGGAACAGTTTCTTGGCCATGGAGAGCATAAGGGCTATGGCATGCTCGGCGACAGCGATATTGACCCGTCTCCTGAGCGGCTTGACGATAACGGCACGGGCAGCGGCGGCGGGGAGATTGATGTTGCGCAGGTCAACACCAAATTTCTGCACGATCCGGAGCTGCTTCGCCGCCGCGAACTCCGTCGTACCGATTGTCAACTCCTGACAGATCACCGCATCCGCATCCGCGATCGCACCCCGAAGGGCCTCCTGATCCCTGACCATCAGGAACCGGGCCGGATAAAGATCTCCACATGAGGCACGGAGGCCATCGACCCATGGGTCGAATTCCGGCATGTCAACGTGATAATAGTCGGCGATCGCCGCGCGGCGTTCGGCACTGGTCGCGGGATCCAGGATCACCTGGGCCGTTCGTATGATGACATCGTCCTCAGCCACAACAACAGGCATCAGCGGTTCCTTGCTCGTGTGCGGGGGATCAGGGGATAAACTGCTCGTTCAGGATGCGGTCTTCGAGGTTGTGACCGGAATCGAACAGCAGGTTGAACGAGTGATCCTGTGATACCCTGACGCTCACCTGCAGCACGTCCCGTACCTCGGTATCGTCTCCCATCGCGCTGACCGGACGGCTGCGAGGCTCAAGTACATCCAGAGTAATCGTGACGTCATCTGTCAGCAAGGCGCCCCGCCAGCGCCGTGGCCGAAACGCGCTGATGGGGGTGAGCGCAAGCAGGTTTGCTGCGAGCGGAAGAATGGGCCCCTGGGCCGAAAGATTGTAAGCGGTGCTGCCTGCGGGCGTGGCGATGATGATTCCGTCGCAGACCAGCTCGGGCATGCGCTCCTTGTCATTGATCAGGATGCGAAGCTTGGCGGCCTGTCGGGTTTCGCGGAGAAGAGAAATTTCGTTGATGGCCAGATTGGCGGCAATATCGCCATGAACGGTGCGAGCGGTCATTTCCAGCGGCTTGATCCGGACACTCTCTGCCGCCGAGACGCGTTCCAGAAGGTGTGCTTCCTGGTATTCGTTCATCAGGAAGCCGACCGTTCCCCGGTTCATGCCATAGATTGGCACGTCCCGGTCAACATAGGTGTGGAGCGTCTGCAGCATATGTCCGTCTCCTCCGAGGGCCACGATAACGTCGGCTTCGGAAGGAGAAACATGAGGATATCGTTCCATCAGCTGCGCAAGGGCGCTTTGCGCGCGTTCTGTATTGCTGGAAACAAAAGCTACACGGGGAGAGGACATGCAGTAACGATGCTTCTCGGTCGGTGCGGTGAAATCACAAACCCTTTGGAGAGCAGAGACAGTGCAGGATCCGGTGCCCGACAGTCCGGACCGACCTGACCTGTTCAGCTTTCGGGCTCTTCGGTCACCTCCACATCCACGGGCTCTTCATCCAGGGGCTCTTCGTCGGCGGAGTCTTCTTCCAGGGTCTCCTCGGCCGTGGAAACGGAGTCTTCGAAGGGGTCCGGGTCAACATCATCATCCGGCAGCCCGAAATCCCGATCGTTGTCTGCCCCGATTTCCTCGCCTCGTGCCTGCAGCTCGGCTTCTTCGAGAGAGCGGGCAACGTTTACCGTAATCACTACGGAGACCTCAGGGTGCAGGGTCAGGTTTACAGGGTGCAGTCCGACCGTCTTGATGGGCCGGGTGAGCCTGACCTGCTGGCGCTCGATGGTAACGCCGCCCTCACAGATCGCGTTGCTGATATCGCGAGTAGTAACAGAGCCATAAAGCTGGGAACTGTCACTGGCCTGGCGCACGATCGTGACCGAGAAGTCGTCGAGCTGCGACGCGATGCCTTCGGCTTCGGTCCGTCTTTCGAGATTTGCCGCTTCCAGCTGAGACCGCTGCTCACGGAACGCCTCGATGTTTCCGGTCGTGGCGCGCAGCGCCTTTTTCTGTGGCAAGAGAAAATTTCTGGCGTAGCCGGGCTTGACGTTTACGACCTCGCCCATCTGACCAAGTTTCTCGATACGCTCGAGCAATATCACTTCCATAATCGGGTCCTCTAGTTTGGTCCTGTCTTCGGCGTGTTCATCTGTTTGCGAAGCCGCAGGCGTGTCTCAGCGATTCCCAGCAATCCGAATCCGGCGATCGGCCAGAGCTGCATCGCCGAAATCAGGTAAATCACGAACAGTACGAGACGGCGCAACGGCCAGTTCCTGGACGCGGCATGGAGCAGGCCGTAGCCGTTGAGTATGTAGGGAATGCCGGAAACGATCACCAGGTTCAAGCCGATAAACATGGCCTGGCCGCCAAGAAACGTAAGCAAGACACCGACGACAACGACGGCCAATGGCCAGATCGGCGCCTCTATCATGCTGTAGGCGGGTGTCGGGCGCAGGTTCTGCCCACGCTGGGCGACCAGTTTCTGGGCCAAAATGCAATTGACGATGATCATTATCAACCACGAAACCAGGGCGATACCCGGAAAGTACAGGGCCGTGGCCTGAATGGCTGTGTCGCGAATATCGGGCGCCAGGCCCTGAAGATCCCCGAACAGGGTTGCAAGATAAGCCGAGATGGCACCTTGCAGCCCTCCGGACTGGTTGGCAAAGAGAGCCATCGCAATGACAAGGTATCCCAGGGCCAACAGAAGCAGGGCGCCAAGAATGCGGTCGACCGGGAACCATGCCGGCCTGCCTTCGGCGGCGGGCAGGGGCCGGGTCGCCATATAAATGACCACGAGCACGGGTGCCGCGGAGGTCAGCATGAACAATGTCAGGGCTCCGGGCCCGGGTGCCGCGAGGCCGATGATCAACGTCGATACTGCGGCGGCTGTGGCAGCGGGCATGAAACCGAGCGAGAACCCGACCGCGGCCACGGGGGCCAGTGCAAAATAGGCCAGGATCACCCCGATTGGCGGTGCCAGGATTACACAAAGATGAAGGAGAGCGGCAAGTGCGCCGGCCCCGAAAGGAACGAGTTGTTCTGCCCTGGACATCAACCGGCTCCGGGCCGCGGTGGCGGGTTATTTTACTGTATAGGGCAGCAACGCGATGTTGCGGGCGCGCTTGATTGCAGTGGCCAGCTCTCTCTGCTTCTTGGCGGAAACGGCGGTTATCCGGCTGGGTACAATCTTGCCGCGCTCGGAAATGAAGCGTTGCAGGAGCTTGACGTTCTTGTAGTCGATTGTCGGAGCATTGGCGCCCGAAAAAGGACAGCTCTTGGGCCGGCGGAAAAACGGACGGCGTGTCATTGGTTTTCCTCCATGGCGGCGGGCCGGGCGGCTTCGTCAACAGCCCCTTCAACGGGTTCGGGTTTGGGAACATCCGGGGCATCGGACGATGCGTCCCGGGCCTGTTCGTCACGATCCTGCACTCTCTCCCTGCTGCGATCGCGGTCCCGGTCTCGGTCCCGGTCGCGATCCCTGTCCCTGTCCCTGGACCGGGCGGGGCGAGTCTGCATCATGATGGACGGACCTTCCTCGACACCATTGATCCGGACACTCATATAGCGGATCACATCTTCATTGATGCGCATGTTGCGTTCCATCTCTTGGAGCGCAGCGGGCGGCGCATCGAGATTGAGCAGGCTATAGTGGCCTTTCCGGTTTTTCTTGATGCGGTAGGCGAGAGTTTTTACGCCCCAATATTCCCGCTTTGCCACGGTCCCGCCATTGTCTTCGACGATAGTCGCGAGACTGTCGGTCAGGGCCTCCACCTGGGCCGCAGAAATATCTGAACGCGTGATGAACACGCTTTCGTATAATGGCAAGTCGTGACTCCTGGTTCTTGTCAGGCGGGCTTTTTGGGAGACGGGACGTGCCGCCAACCCGCCACATGTTTCATGTGTGACATGCTGAGAACGGCCGGACTATACACCGTTTCCGTCAGGTTGCAAGAATTCCGTTCCCTGATGTCTTTCTGTTGTGGCTGTTTGTCAGATGGGCTCCGGCAGTGATTGCTGTCGTATGTGAAGTCGCGGACATGGTCGCGCGGGGACCTGATCTCCTTGTGGTGACGCCTGATCGGGAATGTTTGTCGACCACCAGCCATTTGCTGGCCCCTGGCACTGTCAGGTTGGTGTGCGAGAGTCCATGTTTCGGGCAAGGGCTGTGACCGATTGTGGCGGTTTTTTCACAGCCATCCCGAGTTTATCCCCAGTGTTATCCACAATTCCGCTTCCAGTCCGGAAGAGGAGAGCCGTCAGTGTGTTTGTATCACTGTCAGCCACCACGGTCTGTAATTTTCTTAACGATGGCTGTTTCGACGAGGTCCGGATCGTGACGAGTTGGTGCTGGTGAAGACATTACAGAATTCCGTGAAACCGTAGTTTTAGGCCGGCCCTTCAATTGAATGCTCTGGAGGCGGCATACTGCGAGCGTGTATTCGGGGGAGGGGCATCGGGGAGCAATGAGATCGCCTCCGATTGAGATCTGTGTCAATGGCAACTTAGAATTGCTCATTTTGGAGTGACCCCCTGAAGTTGGACAGTTTGCGTTCCTGATTTTGACGCTTAAGCTTGCTGGGTCAGGAGGACGATATGGCCCGACACCGACGGTACAGCGTGGAATTCAAGCGCCGAGTGGCGCAGGAGCACTTGGTCGACGGGGTGACGCTCGGCGCCCTTGCCCGCCATCACGACATCTCCCGCAACCTGATTCGGCTTTGGGTGGAGAAGTACGAGGCGGTCTATCTCAACGACTACGAGACCTTCGACGACGTCGTGGCGCACTTGCCGCGCTTTCTTGATGAGGTATACAACGAACAGCGACTCCATTCGGCGTTGGGCTATCTCAGCCCGGCGGACTTTGAGGCACAACATGTTCAGCAAGTGGCCTAAATCTCCGAACCCCCCCTGTCCAGTTACAGGGGTTCACTCCAAAATGGGAGATTTAATGTTGCCGCTAACAATCTGCGCTGGATGTTCTCCGCAAACTGGACACCCTCGTGGTCTAACCTTGACCGGTTGGGCCGCTCGATGCGTCAGCTCATTGATGTTGTCGAGACGCAGGGCGCGGGTAAGATCGGGTTTCACTCTCCCACTGAAACCTCAGAGATCCCGACCGGGAGAGGGCCCGTCCGATTTCATCCTCTGCCGAGCGCTGGCAGACCTCCTTTGAGGTACAGCCGATATTGCGGTAGCAAACATGCAATGCTGTACAAGACAACTTCCACAGCCTGCCGGCGGAGGTGCTCGACCGGGTCGGCCATCACGCGGTCGACCCATGCGCTGGTATTGATGACACGAAGTTCAGGGGACATTGAGCGACAACATCCAGCTTACTGAGTGTTGCGGGACGAAGGGGCGTTTCGGATCCAGCTTGCGACTGCCGCCCCGCTGGGCAAATGCGCGCCATGCCTCAATGCGCGGATCGTGCACGGAAAGACGCTCCTCAAGCATGTAACCTGCGCGACACTTGACAACCCCGCTGGTGTCACGGTCGACCGAAGCGATGATGTCGTCCAGGAATGCACCGGCATGTTGATCCCACATATCACGGACGTGGGACATCCCGCCACACAGGCCGGGCAAATGTAGCATATCGAGAAATGTCTGACCGATAGATGAGATCCGGGCAAAGGATCCGCGAATGTCGATGGACGCTCCCGGATGGCGGGTTTCCACCAGGCGAATACGTCGTTCACGAACGAGGTCTGGATGATTCACGTTCTGGAGCGGATACTCCGGCGCGCCCTCTTTTGCCATGATTGCCTGGATCCGGGCAGCAATGGATCTGCGGTCCGGGCGAGAAATGATCAGGCTGGCCGGGATCCGGTCCGTCAGCTCCCATCGTTGCATTGCCGAGAGATGGGAAATGTAACAGAACCGGTCGGCCAGACAGGCGATTTCGTCGGCCGGAAGGTCCGGGACACCCATGACACGGAACCGACGTTGGTAGTCCTGGTCCTTCCGAAGGATTCCTGCCGCCAGCAGTCTGCCACAACGCCGGAACAGTTCTGTGTCGGTCGGGCCTGATTTTGGTAGGCGAAGATTGTTCGCGGCAGCTTCGTCATGCATACGCTGAAGAAGTATGAAAAGGAAGCGTCGCGATACCATAGGGTGACCGGCCCGTTCGATCAGGTTGGAGAAATAACGGTCCGGGCGGGAAAGAGAGTTTCGGGTAGTCATCGCGCCAGGTTAACCCATAAGTATGTTCGGAATAAATTACCTTGTGATATGTCCTAAGGACATATCACAAGGTAATTTTACATGTCAATGTTTTAGGTTCAGATTCTGTCCGGACAGCTCACAGTCGCTTGAAAAAGTTGCAATTATCCGCATCCTCTGGAAATTTCCGCTGCATCTTCGCACTTGAAATGTCTCTTGCAATAGAAAGCAATTCTGAGAGGCGCCCGGAACCTGGTCCTGCCTGTCATCCAGCTCGAAGCTGCCTTCATCGACGTAAGCGTTTTCGCCGTGTTCTTCGACGACGTTCAGGCAGTCCATTAAATTTGCTTGGGCTGGAAGCTAACCTGCGTGTGAGCGCATTCTCGTTGGATCACCACGGCCGGCCAGAAGGCCCTCCACGGAGATGTCTTCATCGAGTTCGCTCCAGTGCAATCCGTTTCCGGAATGGATGATCCGGCAATGCTTGCGTTGTTCCGGCGTGGCGTGGAGAAGTCGCGGGAACAAGGCCAGTGGTACACCCAGGGTTCTGCCGTCTTCAAGATCAACCCACAGGCTATCCTGATCGCATCCCAGTTTCACCGCTCTGGCTGGAAAATTCATCTCATGGTCCTTCCATCTCGCTGCAGTATTCCCTGTTACATCCGATAATAACCCATGCTTCCGGCTGCGATGGATTTTCGAACACAGCCACAATGCCGTGCCAAAAGGAGTTGGGAAAGCCGTTCATTTGAGCATGACGGCAAATTCATACAATGAATTACCGGTGCCAGCGACATGAACTCAATCGCCGTTCGAGATGGCTGCGGATCTCGCTGCTTCGGACCGGTCTGTGTTGCCCGGATCCGCGACAGGGGCACCTCTCCGGCATCCCGGCAAATCGGTCGATCTGGTGGGCGGCAAGCAGACCGCATACCGCTGCATCCGGCAGGGTGACCGTCGGGTCACGATCGTGGAGGGTGCAACCAGATTGGGGACGGGGACCCTGAACCTGTGGCGGCGCGATACGGTCCGAATGGTGATCATGTGACGAGCCCCGCGGTGACGGGGCTGGAAGCGGTTTCGCTCCAAACCGACTGCGAAAGATCCCCCATTCTGGCCGGCCGGCGTGTCCACCCCTTGACTCCCGGCCCTGTGCGGCTATGACTGCGCGCCACAATCAGGGGCCGTTTGCCGTGAGGTCAGGACATGGGCTGTGCGTTTGTATTTCCGGGACAGGGGTCACAGGCTGTCGGAATGGGGGGAGAACTGACGGCGGCCTTTCCTGCCGCCCGAGCCGTATTTGACGAAATTGATGACGCCCTGGGCGAAAGGCTGAGCAGCGTGATCGCCGGGGGCCCGCAACAGGAATTGACTCTCACGGAGAATGCGCAACCCGCGCTGATGGCTGTCAGTATCGCCGTACTGCGCGTACTTGAAACCGAAGGCGGCGTCGACCTCGCGCGCGACTGCCGGTTTGTGGCCGGGCACTCTCTCGGTGAATATTCCGCCCTGACAGCAGCCGGAAGCCTGGAGCTTGCCGATTCGGCCCGCCTTCTCCGTACGCGTGGTCAGGCCATGCAACGAGCGGTCCCGCCCGGGCAGGGAGGGATGGCGGCGCTGCTTGGCGTGGAGATGGATCTGGCCCGGACCATTGCCGAACAGGCGTCCGGGAGTGAGGCCTGCGCCCCAGGTAACGACAATGCACCGGGACAGATCGTCCTGTCCGGAGCCATGTCAGCCATCGACCGGGCAGTGGATATTGCAAGGGAAAGGGGTGTTCGCACCCGCAAGCTTGACGTCAGTGCGCCCTTCCACTCGGCCATGCTTGCCCCTGCAGCCACAGTCATGGAAGAGGCGCTTGCCGCGACGACAATCAGGAGCCCGGTGATACCCGTGGTCTCCAACGTGACCGCTCAGCCGGTCCGGGACCCCGAACAGATCCGCTCACTGCTGGTCGAGCAGATCACGGCGCTCGTGCGTTGGCGGGAGTCCATACAGACCATGGCAGAGCAGGGCGTTGACACGATCATCGAGCTGGGTGCCGGCCGTATTCTTTCGGGGCTGGTCAAACGAATCAACCGGCAGATCACGGTGCATAACGTTGAAAAACCTGGTGACCTTGAAGCCGCTCTCCAGCTCATTCATTGAAAGGAAACCCCATGTTCGACCTCTCCGGAAAACGGATCCTCGTGACCGGAGCTTCGGGTGGTATTGGCGCAGCCATTGCCCGGACCACTCACAGCGCTGGCGCCGAGGTCTGTCTGGCCGGCCGTAACAGGCAAAAGCTGGAGTCCCTGGCGGCGGCGCTCAGTGAACGATGTCACGTCGTCGCAGGCGATCTTGTGGATGCGGAAGCGGCGGGGCGCATGGCCGGAGAAGCCGAGGGCGCAATGGGTGGTATCGATATTCTGGTGAACAATGCCGGGCTCGCACGGGATGCCCTCCTGATGAGAATGAAGGAGGAAGACTGGCAAACGGTGCTCGATGTCAATCTAAACGCCGTCTTTCGGCTCTCGAGGGCTGTATTGCGCGGAATGATCCGGGCCAGATGGGGGCGGATCCTCAATATTACGTCCGTCGTTGGCCATTCCGGAAACCCGGGTCAGGCCAATTATGCGGCGTCCAAGGCGGGTCTGGTCGGGCTGTCGAAGTCGCTGGCCGCCGAAGTGGCAACACGCGGCATCACCGTCAACTGCCTTGCGCCCGGTTTCATCGAGACCGCGATGACCGAGGGCTTCGATGAGTCGCGGCGAGACGAATTGAAGGCTGCCATACCGGCCGGACGGTTCGGTACCCCCGAAGATGTTGCTGCCTGCGCGCTGTTTTTGGTCAGCCAGGAGGCGTCATATGTGACCGGACAAACATTGCATGTAAACGGGGGCATGGCCATGATATAAGAGCCGGTCGACAAGACTCCGATTGGAGTCATTCCGGTATCGCAACGATCCCGCATCGGGAACGGGAGTTGCCGGAAAAGCAGGGATTTTTTTAACTTCGAAATCACAGAACTGCGCCCCCCACACGCGGGCGCTATCGCAAGTCAGGAAGAACGAAATGAGTCAAATTTCCGAACGCGTCAAGGAAATCGTCGTGGAACATCTCGGTGTGGAGCCGGACAAGGTGACAGAAAACGCCAGCTTTATTGACGATCTTGGCGCAGACAGTCTTGATACCGTCGAGCTTGTTATGGCCTTTGAGGAAGAATTCGGGTGTGAAATCCCCGACGAAGCTGCTGAAAAGATTCTGACCGTCAAGGATGCCATTGACTTCGTCAATGAAAATGCTGATGCCGGCTGATGCCCTGATCGATTCTCTGCCCCATGGCTGAAGGCGGGATATTGGTGGACAGGGTCGCATGAGGAGCGAACAGAGGCGTGTCGTTGTGACCGGCATGGGACTGGTCACGCCGCTCGGTGTGGGCGTCGATCATGTGTGGCGGCGTCTCATTGAAAGTGAGTCCGGAGCAGGACCGATCACGATATTCGATGCTGGTGATCTTTCGGTCCGGATTGCCTGTGAGGTCCCCACAGGCAACAGGGCCGAGGGGTGTTTCGATATCGACGAAGTGATGCCGAAGAAGGACCAGCGCAAATGCGATCGGTTCATCATCTATGCACTGGCAGCGGCTGCGGAAGCGATTGAAGACTCGGGCTGGCTGCCCGGGAACGATCACGAGGCTGAACGCGCGGGTGTCATGATCGGCTCGGGGATCGGCGGCCTGGAAACAATGGCTGAGACCCAGGATCTGCTGACGGGTCGCGGCCCCCGAAGGATTTCCCCATACTTCATCACCGCGACCCTGATCAATCTCGCTTCGGGGCAGGTTTCGATACGCTACGGTCTCAAGGGCCCCAACCACGCCCCTGTGACAGCCTGTTCCACCGGAGCCCATGCGATCGGCGACGCGTCGCGTCTGATCAGTTTCGGTGACGCCGACATTATGGTCGCAGGCGGTGCCGAGGCAGCGATTTGCCGTCTCGGCGTGGCCGGCTTCGCTGCGGCCCGGGCCCTGACCAGCAAATTCAACGATGAACCGCAACGGGCCTCGCGCCCCTGGGATCAGGATCGCGATGGTTTTGTCATGGGCGAAGGTGCCGGTGTGGTTGTGCTTGAGGAATATGAGCATGCCAGGGCCAGAGGTGCGAACATCTATGCCGAAGTGGTTGGATACGGCCTGTCCGGAGATGCCTATCACATCACCTCGCCGCCGGAAGACGGAAGTGGTGGCTTCCGGTCAATGCGATCGGCCCTGCGTAACGCCGGCATGAACCCTGGAGATATCCAGTATATCAATGCCCACGGGACATCGACCCCGGTCGGAGACGAGATTGAACTGCGTGCGATCGAGAGGCTGTTCGGTGATCACGCCGGCACGCTCTCCATGTCCTCGACCAAGTCCTCGACCGGTCACTTGCTCGGAGCGGCGGGCGCCGTCGAGGCCATCTTTTCCATAAAGGCGATTCAGAGCGATACGGTTCCACCGACCCTCAATCTTGACAATCCGCCCGAAAATTGCGGGATTGATCTGGTTCCCTATGAAGCCCGACATCGTCCCCTGAATGCAGCGCTGTCCAACTCATTTGGTTTCGGGGGTACGAACGCCTCGCTGATTTTCCGGGAGGCGTCCTGAAACGGCCATGCGTCGGCTGGCGCTGGCAGGCCTCGTCTCCATTCTTGGCCTTGCTGCCGGAGCAGGGTGGATCTGGTACAGCTTCGAGAAACCGGGTCCTTCAACGGTGACGCGGACAGTGCTGATCGCCAACGGAACCCATCTTCGAGGAATTGCCAGCCAGCTTGCGGATGCAGAAGTCATTCGCCGACCCTGGGTCTTCATGGTCGGCGTGCATGTCTTGCGCGATGGCGGGCGGTTGCAAGCCGGGGAATTCGCCATTCCGCCACGGGCCAGCATGGCCGCCGTGGCGAGTCATCTTGCGTCGGGCGAAACCGTGCAACGCCGTCTTGCGGTGCCGGAGGGGCTGACATCGGGTCAGGTCGTCGATCTTGTAAAGGCTGCGGAAGGACTGGTTGGCGAGGCACCGGCCGCATATCGGTATATCAGTCTTCTTCCCGATACCTACTTCTACTCCTGGGGAGATTCGCGTGCAGCGACGCTGAAGCGCATGGAGACAGCCATGGAGCAGGCGTTGCAGGAAGCCTGGCGCCAGCGTGATGTCAGCATCGCAATCCGGTCTCCGCAGGAAGCGCTTGTGCTTGCCTCGATCGTGGAAAAGGAAACAGGACGCGCTTCAGAGCGCCGCCGAATTTCGGCGGTTTATCACAATCGCCTGAAAAAGCGCTGGAGATTGCAAGCCGATCCTACAGTCATTTTTGCGCTGACCGGCGGAAAACCGCTGGAAAGGGCCCTGAACCGTGCGGATCTGAGAGTGGAGTCTCCTTACAACACCTACAGGCGGCACGGGCTGCCCCCCGGCCCCATCGGCAACCCCGGGCTTGCGTCAATCCGGGCTGCTACCAATCCCCTTCAGACCGACGAGTATTATTTCGTCGCCGACGGCGAGGGCGGTCACAGGTTTGCCCGCACGCTGAGTGAGCATAACCGCAATGTTCGGGAATGGCGCCGTGTGCAACGGGCTCGCCAGATTCCGGGGCACGATCACTAAATTGACAGTGTTCAGCATGACCGGTTTTGCCCGTATCCAGGGGACGGGTGCCGGTTTCGACTGGGTCTGGGAAGTTCGAAGTGTCAATTCGCGCGGACTTGACCTGCGGCTGAACTTCCCGCCGGGTCTGTCCCGTCTCGAGCCGCAAACGCGCGAAGAAATCACCAGAAACTTCTCACGCGGGCGTTTCGAAATCAGTCTGGCCCTGCGATCGGATTCTTCGCTGTCGCGTTATGGCATCGACGAGAAATTGCTCGCATCCCTGGTGGCGCGGATCGAAGATGCCGGCGGTGATACTGCGGCGCCGTCCGACATTGCATCCCTTCTGACGGTACGCGGAGTTGTGGTGGAGACATCGGACGAACGATTTGCCGATGAAACCTTGATACAGGAACGGGATCGCCGGATCCTGGATGATCTCCGGAGAGTCATCAAAGATCTGGTGGCCGCACGGACCGGCGAGGGATGTCGCCTTGAGGAAGCCGTGATCCGGCATATCGACGAAATCGACCGGCTGGCCCGGGTCGCAAGGGAAGCGCTGGACGCCTCGCCGGTCCGCATCGAGGATCAGATATGCGCCCGGCTTGCCCGGCTTGCCGAAGGAAGTGGCGAAGTATCCCCCGAACGGATTGCCCAGGAAGTGGCCATGAACCTGGTCCGCGGAGATGTTCGCGAAGAGATCGACCGGATCCACGCTCACATCGACGCAGCGCGCGATCTGTTGAATGCCGAAACCGCCAAGGGGAGGCGTCTGGAGTTCCTGTGTCAGGAATTGAACCGGGAAGCCGGCACCCTTTGCGCCAAGTCCCTGACCCTGACGCTCACGAGAGTCGGTCTGGATCTCAAGGCCGCGATCGATCGACTGCGTGAGCAGAGCCAGAACATCGAATGAGAGCCTCCGGATGAGCAAACTGCGCCGTCATGGGCTTATGCTGGCCCTGTCCTCGCCGTCGGGCGCAGGGAAGACAACGATATCGCGCGAGCTGCTTGTGCAGGACGACAGTCTCCGCTTGTCGATCTCGGTCACAACCCGACCGCGCCGTCCCGGCGAACGGTCCGGGCGGGACTATGTCTTCGTCGATCCGGATGAGTTTGAGACAATGGTCGAAAAAGGAGACCTCCTTGAGCACGCCACCGTGTTCGGTCACCGTTACGGCACGCCCCGCGGGTTCGTCGAGGATCAGCTCGGCGCCGGGTGCGATCTCCTGTTCGACATTGACTGGCAAGGGGTTCAGCAACTCAAGGAACTCAAGAGGATGGATCTGGTCAGTGTGTTTATCTTTCCCCCAAGCACTGCAGCTCTTCTGGACCGTCTTCGTGAACGCGCCCAGGATTCGGAAGAGGTGGTGCAGGATCGCATGTCGAGAGCGCCGGAAGAGATGATTCACTGGCCCGAGTATGACTACATCATCGTCAATAACAGCATCGCAGACAGCGTTGCCAGGGTGAAGTCGATCCTGACGGCAGAGCGGCACCGGCGCGAGCGTCAGATCGGATTGTCCGATTTTGTTCGTCACCTGAGCGAAGCCGGTTAACGATCCGCGCGGTCGCGGGATCATCCCCGGCGCCGCCACGGATCCGGTCCTTGAGGTTTCAGGCACCCTCAGGGGTGGGACGACGGCGTGTCTTCTCTCGACCTCGCTTCCAGCGCCCGTGCCAGCGCGCAATAATCTTCAACCCGGAGGGTTTCAGCTCTGGCCGTGGGGTCGATACCACAAGTCCTCAGCGTCGTTTCGGGATCGGGAAAAAGGCCGGACAGCGCGGAGCGCAGCATCTTGCGCCGCTGTCCGAAGGCAGCCCGTGTCACCGTTTCCAGGAATTTCGGTACGGCGGGCTCCGGCGGCCGGTCTCTCGGTGTAATGGCAACGAGCATCGAGTGAACCTTGGGGGCGGGGACAAAGGCCGTCGGCGGAATGCCGAACAGTGGCCGGACATCATGCTGCCATTGGACCGCGACCGAAAGCCGTCCGTACTGTCCGGTCCCGGGAGCAGCACCCAGGCGCAGGGCCACCTCCCTCTGGAACATCAGGACCAGGCGGTCATAAAAACATGTCCCACTGATCAGCTTCAGGAGCAGGGGGGTCGCAATATTGTAGGGCAGGTTCGCAACCACTCGCACCGCTCCCGAGGCAGGGAGTACCGATAAAATATCGAAGGACAGTGCATCTCCCGCGATGACCCTGAGCCGGCCATCGGCACAGGCCCCTATATCTTCCAGCGCCCCAAGACAGCGTTCATCGCGCTCGATAGCAATCACCCGGAGCGCACCCTGTTCCAGAAGGGCGCGGGTAAGACCGCCGGGGCCCGGCCCGATCTCAAGCACCGTGACTCCCTCGAGAGGCCCGGCGTTGCGGGCAATGCGGCGGGACAGGTTGGGATCCAGCAGAAAATTCTGACCCAGGGACTTGCGGGCCGAAAGCTTGTGGGTGGCGATCACCTGCCGCAGGGAAGGCAGACTGTCCAACGCGCGGTTATCAGCTCCCACCGGGCCCGACTCCGGCCCGCGCGCGACAGGCAGCGATGTCATCAGCCATTTGCAATGCGGCAATAAAGCTCCCGGGATTGGCGGCTCCGGTCCCTGCAATATCGTATGCGGTTCCGTGATCGGGTGATGTCCTGACGAAGGGCAGCCCCAACGTGACATTGACACCGCCGTGAAAATCCAGGGTCTTCAGGGGAATGAGAGCCTGATCGTGATACATGCAGACGGCGATGTCATAGGTCTCCCTTGCCTCGGCATGAAACATCGTATCAGCGGGCAGCGGCCCCACGATATCGGCACCCCGTTGCCGCATTGTCTCAATCGCCGGCTGCAGGATCTCGATTTCCTCGCGGCCGAGATGGCCGTCTTCACCGGCATGCGGGTTCAGGCCGGCAACGGCAAGGCGCGGATGGGAGAGTCCAAGGTCCAGCCTGGCCGCTTCCCAGGTTGTCTCGAGGACATGCAGGATCCGGTCTCCCGAGAGGACGCTGATGGCCTCGCGCAAGGCGAGATGGACGGTGACGGGCACAACCCTGAGAGCGGAACAGACCAGCATCATGACGGGGTCGTGTTCGAGCCCGGCC
Organism: Alphaproteobacteria bacterium; assembly: GCA_965221485.1. Lineage (GTDB taxonomy): Bacteria > Pseudomonadota > Alphaproteobacteria > MPNO01 > UBA830 > JAJEBT01. Next base: position 350,775 of record OZ244893.1, read on the forward strand.
AGTGCACCCAGATATTCCGTGTGACCGGGACTGGTGAAACCGGCCTCATAGAGACGGCTTTTCCGGACCGGGCTGGTGACTACACCCCTGACCTGTCCGGAAAGAGCCGCGTCGACCGCGCGGTCAATGGACTCAATGGTCATGGTTGCGTCAGCAGTGCTGTCGTCTCCCGGACCCGACGCCACAGTCTGGCTGAGCGCCATGACGGGAAGAGCGTCCTGGAATACGCTTCGGGCATCACCGGGGCTGGCGATTGGTGCCACAGGACAGGGCATTCCGATTTGAGTTCCGAGGCGATGCAATCGCTCCGGATCGTCAAAAAGGAAGAACGGGGGCAAGGTCCGGCGATGCTCATGCCAGGCCATGAGCGCGGTTTCCCCGCCGATTCCGGCGGGGTCGCCCATGGTTGCTGCGATTGGTGGCGCCGGTGGACCCGAATCAGCCACGAAGATCCACGACGGCCGCCAACCGAAGGTCACGAAGATAGCGCTGGGCCAGCCGTGACAGGCGTTCGCGATGAAGACGTTCCCTGATGGCTTCGCGGTCCGGGAGTGTGATCCTGGGTGCCTGGTCTTCGCGGGAACAGACCATGAGCAGAAGCAGCCCGTCCGGAGTCCGGATCGGTTCGGAGACATTGCCTTCGGCCAAGGGGGCAACCGCGATGCGGATTCTCTCGGACAGGGATGTCAGCTCCATTTTGCCGAGAGCCGGAGTCAGTGGGGATCTCGCTTTTCCGGCCAGGGCGTCGAAGGCTTCACAACTGGTTGCGGCGGCACGGATGCGCTCCGCCTCCGCCTCCGGCGATGTTCCGTTGCCGCCCGTTTTGTTCGGCAACAGGAGCTGGTGCAGGTCCAGCAGCACTCTCGCCGGGCTGACCTCGGCAATCTTGCGTTGTTCGCGCAACAGCGTGATCCGGAAACCGGTCCGCGTTCTCAGGGGCATCGAGAGTTGGCCCGGACGCATGGCGGAGAGTGCCCGCAGAAGTTCGGGATCAAGATCCGATTCGTGAACCCAGCCCAGGTCACCTCCCACGGCTGCTGTCGGGCTGTCCGAAAATTCCCGTGCGATGGCCGAGAATCGGGCTCCCCGGGACATTTGTTCGATGAGGCGGTTTGCGGTTTGCAGGACATCGGCTTCCCGACCGGGGGTGGCAACCGGAAGAAGGATCTCTCCCAGCCTGTACTCTGTTTGACCCTGGCGCGCCTCGATACGCTGCAGGATTTCGTCGATTTCCTCGTCGCTGACGACGACGCGGGGGCGAAGGCGCAGGTCAATGAGCCGGTACCAGGCAAGATTGGCGCGGCTCTGCGCACGCAAGGCTTCCTTCGGCACATTGCTTTGACGGAGCAGATTGTCAAGTTCGCCGGCCGGGATGTTGTTCTGTCTCTCCATCATCCCTATGGCGCGGTTTATGTCGTCCTGGCTGATGTCGATGTTCAGGCGGCGGGCCTCCTGGATTTGCAATGTTTCGTTGATGAGCACGTCCAGTGCCTGGCCGCGAATTCGGTCGCGAACGGCCGGAGTATCGGAGAGTTGGGTCGAAAAGAAGACGAGGCGCATACGGGCTTCGAGATCATATGCAGAGATGATCTCATCGTTCACGATAGCGACGATTCGCTGTTGGGCATGTGCCGCACTAGGGCCCGTCAGGGTCAACAGGAACAGGATGCCCGCGACCAGGCGGGCCACTGCAGGATAACGAGGCATGTTTGTTCAGGGTCCGGGTTGAGACTGTCAATATATAGATTTGATAACGTACGGGTCCAGCGATCGGTGCCGGGGAACGATGGCTCTAGCGAGACAGCCCCAGCAATTTGCCGCTGGCCAGGGTCTTTAGGTCGACGGTGAGAAACAGCCAGTCGCGAGGCTGGATTTCGCGATCTGCGGCAAAACTTCGCCAATAGTTAAGCCGGATATTTGTGCATTCGTCGTCATAGACGATGAAGGCGCCATGCAGGATTGAGTGCCCGCCATAGGCCAGAATGCGATGCATGTTGAGACCGAACTGCCAGTTCCGGGTGATTTGGGACTTGAGGGTGGCCTTCAGTTCCTCACGCTCGCCGAGCAGGGCCTGTTGCAGGGTCGTTCCTTCGATGAACCGAGGGGCGATAGAGAGATAGTTCAGGTCCAGATTAAGGAAGGGTTGCCCGGCCCGCAGATGCAGTTCGTTCCGCTTGATCTTTCCTTCCTGGTGGCTGAACCGGAACCGGTACAGCGCGTCAAGCCAGTCTGTGTAGGACACCCGGAGGCGCCCCACAATATCGGAAAATTCGTGGGCAAGCCCCGTATCGGCTCCCAGATCTCCTTCACCATGAAGGCGGTGACTCTGGCCGACATAGAACGAGCTCTTGAGATCGCCCGCATCATAAAGGCTGCCGCGGAGTCCGTAACCGATCCGGGGATTTCCTTCGACGCGGTCAGACCCCGTATAGCGGTTTATCGCGAGAACATTGGTATCGTCGAATTCCACGGTGAGGCTGTCCTCATTGGGAATATCGGACGTATCGGGGGCCTTGGGGGCCAGCACAATTGTTGCCTGGGGTTCCAGGATACGGGTTGCCCCGCGGGTTGTGTAGGCCAGCGGATAGCGCCATTCGAGGGCAATTTGGGGGAAGAATCTGGCCGTGAGCTCGGAGTCGTCGGGGGCTCTCGGATCGCTCGTCAGCAAGTCACTGGTATAATAGACATCAGTCTGGGCACGACCGCGCAGTTCGAAGAGATGGCCTCCCCTTGAAGTGTAGGGGCGCCGCCACTCGGCGATCAGCGAGGCGCGCGTGGTATCTCGCCCGTCTGTACGCGTCAGCCGGGCAAACCCGGAATTTATGGTCCATGTGCCGCCAGCGTCGTCGGTTTCGAAAACATGGCTGTAATCGATGATCGGAAACACGATTGGGGACAGGCCGTCGTCATGGTCGAACTGCAAGCCCTGGAAGTGTCGGGCTCCTGCGTAAAGGTAGTGCCGTCCTTCGAAGCGTTCGAGATAGAGCTGGTTGTCGAGTGTGGTGTCTTCGGTGAAGCCATATTTGCGCAGGAACGTGTCGTCGGTGGACAGGAAAATATTGCCTGAAGCGCGCCAGTGTTCGTTGATATCGTAGCGCAGGTCAGCCTTGACGTGACCGCGAAAACGGTTGATGTCGAGATAGGTGGCAACCAGTGGGTTGACATCTTCACTGAACAGGCTGCCCCAGATGTTGACCTGGCCGTTGTCCATAAGGTGGCGGAACGTGATCTCCATTCCGTTTCCGGCTTTTGACGTCAATGTCGGAGCGACGGTGAGGTCCTGGTGAGGCGCTGTGTTCCAGTAATAGGGAATCTTGACCATCCGGCCGAGGTCGTTTGACGTCGCATAGCTGGGTGCCAGGAGTCCCGAGCGGCGATCCACACTCGGATCAGGCTGGGACAGGTAGGGAAGCCAGAGGACCGGTATTCCGAAGACTTCGAGAAAAGCGTTGCGATAAATGATTTCCTTCGCGTTCTGATCGTGGATGGCCTGGTCGCCCTTGACCTGCCAGAGCGGCGCGCGGTCGGGATTGTCCTCGCAGGTTTCGCAAGCCGAATAGACGGTTTTTCTGAGGACCGTGACATTCCCATCGAAACGTTGCGCCCCAGCTGCAGCCACCCGGGCGTCGTTGGTAAGCCGCAACGCAATATTCCTGATGATTCCGTTGCGAAGATCCCCTGTCAGGACCATGTGCTCGGCGGACAGCACCTCGCCTGTCGGTTCCAGAAGGCTGACATTCCCGGTGGCCGTGACGACATCGGTCCGGCGATTGTAGGTTATGCTGTCTGCGAGAATGATCCGCCCTGCCTGGCTGAATTCCACGTTTCCGGAGGCGACGAGAACACCCAGCTCTTCGTCATTGCGAACCTCGTCCGCCTTGAACAGGATCGGCTGGGACAGATCGGGGGGCTGGTACTCCTGGCCAATGGCTGGTGACAGCATCAGACCACCCGCGAGCAGCAGGATCAGGAACAGTTGCGAAATCCGGTGCACCTCAGCCGTCCTCGAGATGAAGAAGAAGCGCGAGCCCGATGAATATGCTGGCCAGAACCGGGCTCCAGGCTGCCAAGACTACCGGTATCTTGGTCGCTGCGCCAAGGGCGTGGACAACGTCGGACAGAAAATAAAATACAAACCCCACGCCGATCCCGGCCACGATCAGGAATGCGCCGCTGTGCTGGCGTCCGGGCCGCAGGGAAAACGTTGCAGCCAGGAGGACGACGGCCGCTAGGGTCAATGGCAGTGCCAGATGGCTCTGCCAGTGCAGGCGATGGCGGACACCGGAAAAACCGGCACTTTCCAGAACCCTTATGAAATCCGGTAGCGCCCAGAACGAGATGGTTTCAGGGGGCGCAAAGCTCTCGTTGATATTGTCACGGGTCAGATCTGTCGGGAGATCCTTGACCGCAATTTTTGACACCGTGTTGGACCTGTCTGTGATGGTTGCGTCGGTCAGACGCCAGAAGCCATCCATCAGCACTGCACCGGGCGCGTCGATGCGGGCAGCGAACCGGTCCTCTTCCTCCAGCTGGAATACAATGACATCGACGAGCCGGATATCGTCCATGGATATGGCTCGGGCATGAAGGATATAGCTGCCAGGGCCTTCGGCGCGACGGAACCAGAGCCCCTTGTTCGCGACCGCGGCAAGATTGGATTTGCCGCGAATGAGCTTGGCTTCAAGGACCTCGAAGCGCAAAAGCAGGGCTGAGGACAAGGGATTGAGGAGCGTGACATTGACGACGCCAATCAGGATGGCAAGCACAATAGGGGGAACGAGGAACTGCCAGATCGAGACCCCGGCTGCTCGGGTGACAATGGTTTCATGGTGGCGGTTGAGGCGCCAGAAGGAAAGCGCGGCTCCGAGAAGAGCTGCAAAGGGTACTATTTTTTCCAGCATTGCCGGCCCCTTCAGAAGAGCCATGAGCAACACGACGGCAAAGCTCTCGTCCGTGTCCCTTCGGTACACGCGCCTCATGAGTTCCAGAACATCGAACAGCATGACGACTGCGAACAGCACGAAGGCGACACTGACAAACCAGAAAAGAAAATGGCGGGCAATATAGGACGACAGGGTCCACGGTATCCTCATGGCGTATCCTTGATGCGGCCAAGGGACGGGAGTCTGGAGGGAAGTCCGGAAAGGCGCAGCGACGACAGCATCAGACCAAATCCCCCAATGAAGATGAGCGGCACGGCAAACATCAGGAACTCGACATGGGGAGCCCTGTCACCCAGATATTTGGTTCCGAAGACCAGGACGTGAAGTGCGAGCACTGCGGGAACCGTGAGCAGGATGCGGTTTCGATGTCCGTCGCGGCTGAAGCGGCCCGTCAGCAGCAGGCCGACACCAACAAGTGCGCAGGCCAGGTAGAGGAGAGGGGCGCTGAGGCGATAGAAGCCTTCCATTCTCAGCTTGCGATGATGAAACTCCGAGATCGCGTCTTCGGGCGCGATGAACAATTCATCGAGAAAGCGCTCCCGGGGTTCCCGATTCAGTGTGGCCTGGACTGTCTTGTTGGCCCGAATTTCGAAGTGGTAGCTGTCGAAATGGAACAGGGACAATCGGGTTCCGGCACCGAGGGCGGCCTGGCGGCTGCCATTTGTCATCATGACACGGATGCCGTCGTCGCTGGCCTCAATCCGGCCCTGTGCCGCCATCAGGGTCTCGGGTCGGTCCGTGTCGCGTTCGTCATGAATGACGAGACCCAGCAGTTCCCCATCATAGTGGCGTTCCCGCACGAAGATCGTGACGCCTGGCATGATGGAGGTGAACACACCTTCCTGCACAAGCAGGGATGACAATTCACTGCGGTAAACGCGCTGCAAGTCCTTGAAGTGACGGAAGGCACCGGGCATCAGGTAAAGCGCGTTGAGATAGCCAAAAATGGAGAGGAGCAGTGCAAGGATAATGGCGGGCCGTGCCATGAAGGCAGCACTCAATCCGCTGGCCTGGAGGATCACCAGCTCCCGGTCTGTGTACATCCGGTTGTAGGTGTACAGAACGGCGATGAACAGTGCGATCGGCCCGATAATCATCAGGAAGCTGGGCAGTAACAACAGGGTAAAGCCGAGAAAAGTCGACAGGGAGATATTCTGGTGAACGATCATGTCCACAAATCGGAGTGACTGTGTAAGCCAGATGACGCAGGCCAGTATTGCGGTGGCCACGATCGTTGCCAGCACCAGTTGCCGCAGGATGTAACCCTGGAGTTTGTTCATGGCCGGACTATAGCGACAGAACCTGTCTGATACCATGATTTATCAGCAGGATCCGGCCTTTATGAGCTCCAACCGACAGGAGTTCCGGCACTGCCCAGAGGCATGACTGCAGCCTCTGATCCGGTCGCCAGGGAATCCGGCGGCATGGCCGATTGCCAATGTGCTGCTTCCTGACAAAACGCCGCAAGCATTCTTCACCAAGTTGAAGCCATGACCATCGGTATTTGGGGCCCTGCAAGTCCGGGCGGTTGTGCAGTTTCTGTCGGGTCGGGTCGTGTGATGGCATCCTGTCCCGTGCCATGTGACACGACAAGCCGGGGACAAGCCGCGTCCGGTACCGCGGGATGGAACCAGGCCACGGCACGTCGTTGTCACGTCTGCTCCGGCGAAAACGGTGCCGCCTGAGACCTCAGTGCGCCGCGGATAGGCGTGTTGTCCTGGCGGGTGCGAACCCCGTCCAACACCTGTTCCCGGTGGAATGCTTCTGCGCGTACCATGGTGTTCGGACCCCGCGGGTCCTCCCTTCGCCCTGACAAAGCGGCCTGGAAGCGTGGTCTTCGGTACGGTTAAGGCCTCGGCACACCCGATTTGGGTCATTTCTTGGATCAGTAGCACGGTCTGCGCATACCGCTACCGACGTTCCGCATGCCTCCTCACGATGGCCGACCCACGGCGCCCGGCTAAAAATGGACCTTGTCTGTACACTTCCGCACACCTTTATGTGTTGCACACGCCCAGGCCCGCGCCGGCCCCAGTATGACCGGATGAAAAAGGTTTGCTCTGGGGTCGCGGACAATCAGGCTATTTTCGTTCTTCTCTTTTCTGTACAAGGTTATCCAGACTTTCCCGATTTTGCCGTGTGGATATCGGACTTCGAGGAAACACTCGATTTCGTCCACGATAACTCTCTTTTTTCTTTTCCCTCTCTGTTCATATGTCTCGGCATGGCAATAGCTGTGTCCATAGAGGACCAACCAGCGCCAACCCCCCTCGACTCTGATGTTCCAGGCGCTGGCCGAACCCGGAAACGCAACAGACATCGCCATGAGAACAATAAGCCCAGCAAGAAAAGGCTGTATGACCTTGCCGAGTCTGATTTCCAGGAATTCTTTCATCATTCTGATTACCCCCTGCTGTTATATTGATTTCAACGTTTGCAACCTGAAACTTCTGCCAGCGATGATGTGTTTGGTCTGCGATCCGGATAAGGCGGTTGGTTTCGCCGGCGTCGTGCTCATTACGGAAGCGTTAAATACCGTCGCGGATTTCGCCGACGGACCATTAGACACCGTGTGCGACGAGTCGTCACTTGATCCTGGCGAGGAAGCCTTCGACGGCAAGTGCTACGAAAAGGATGTCGATCTGTTCTATGATGTCTGTCGCGGTGTTTTTCGAACCACACACGGACAGCCATGTTCCTATGGATGGCATTGTTGTCGAGGGTAGCGTGTATCAGCAACTCGGCCTCGCGACTTCTCTTCAAGACTGGTTGTTCGAAGATACTGTTGGTATCGACTTCTGTTATCGTGTGTTTCGCCACACCTTCCTCCGCCTTAAGCCTCACCACACTTGCCATGGAGACGCGAGTGTCAGCGCTCCAGCTCTACGTGCACGGACGATAAGGGTAAAATAGTACGGCAGTCCAGACCACCCCGGGTCATTCAGGCGCTGCCAAAAGATGCTTCATATGATGGCCGGAAAGAGGCAGCAATAAAGACACCATCTGGTCCTGTCAAAGAGGCAACTGTACTACTGGCGGAATTGGGACACAGTCTGTAAGATTTCCTACCGCTTTGATTTCTTCAGACACGAAAGGATAATTCATTGCAGCGAGCGAAGAATAGAATCAAGAGCCAGCGTGATGGGGCAGGAGCCGGTCTGTTTGATCTGCATGAACTCGTCTTCATCATTCGCGACGAACGACGAAAGCGCGGCCTGCACGTCGCTGACAAGGCGCTGGACAAGGCGCTTGGCGTCAGTGCGGCAACGATTGGACGGATTCGAAACCGGAGACAAGACATCGTTCACTATGGGCATACCCGGGATACTCTCTGGAGCTCGGCGTCTGAACTGAGCGAGTTTCCGTGGTCGCAGGAAGTGGAGACACAATTGTGCAGTATGCGCCAGGCCATTCGAGACGAAAACACCAAGCCACTCGATATCTTCAATAGATATCGGTTTTCAGGCCAAATTTCTGTTGCAGTCGTATGCCAGTGCCACAAGGAGAACAGGATCGACTTGAGTACAGAAGAGGTCGGACATCTCCTCATCGCCTACCATTGGTTGCTTTCGATCGCCTATGAGAGCAAATCGCTTCAATACCGCGACAATGTCGAAAAGATCAAATTGGTCGAAGAATTTCTGGATCGATACCTGCGGACGATAGAATCCAGTGCCTGGTCCAGAGTCCTCCGTTTCCGGCTTGCACAAAATGCGTTTGGTGGACAGTGGAGTGCGACACGGGGCGAAGAGAGAAAGCGCTTTAGCCGGTGTGTAGAGGATCGCGATTACATCGGATGCCTGCTGGCCTATTCGGAAGTCCTCGAAGGCGATAAAGCGGCTTTGCACAATGCACTAGCGGTCGCCTCCCGACTGAACAAGAAGGAATATTTCTGTCAAATCGGAGACCGATATTCAGCAACGGAGGGCCACAAGACACTGGAAGAGTTCGAGCAGGCCATCACCCAGGAATACGCGGTTCGTAATGCTGATGATGGCAAGGATTTTGAACCATTCTTTGACTGGGCGAGGCCCCGATGGGAAAAGTTCCTGAACGAGGCCCAGCCAGAAATCAAGGATCTGGAGGCATTCTTTTGTTGGGTTTCGTCCGAACAGAAGCCACCGAAATTGGAGCTGGTAAGGACATGACACGACACTGGAAGTATCAAATGCAAACAGGAACAGCCGGACTGTCCGTAACTGTCGCCGTCACGATGAACACCAGGGTATTCGTGTCAAAAGTGGCAGGGGCCTCAGGAGCTCTCCTGGAATGCAACCAGCCTGTAAAACATAGGGAAGCGGGCTGCATGTTACCCAAGGACATTGATGAAATGCGAAATGAGCTGCGCCCTATAATTTAGCATATGGGCTGGTATGCAGCTCAGGCATCTTCACAACTTGTATTACTGTCAATTCCGCGGCGTGGACCCCTGCAACAAGTTGTTGAAGGGTCTGTTGCGGTTGGTGAACCACCCGGCGATGACAGTAGCCGAATTGATGCCGCGGCTGCCGGGCGATCGGTTCACCGCTGATCCCACGACGCCCGGCCTCGGCAAGGGCCAGGTGACCCCGGCCAAAAACTGACAACCCCGGTTATCCTGGGCCAAGGGGTGGTGCAGTGTCGCTCTTGTGGGCAGCGCCGGAGCCCTTGAAATTGCCGGTTGTCCTGATAGCTTGAGCTCCGCCCTCTGGCGAGGCCCCGCCGCAATGCATTCTGGGAGTCGATACCATGATCATCACATTCTCGTCCTCCGCACAGCCCGAGGCCGGACCGCTCGTGGTCGGCGCGACCGGAGACGGTAAATTGTTACCTGCAGCCCGGCGCGTGGACCGGGAAACAGGAGGAGCGTTAAGTCGGGCGATTGAGGCCAGCCGCTTCAAGGGCGAGAAGGCGCAGTCGCTGACGCTGCTGGCGCCGGCGGGCATCAAGGCCAGCCGGGTCGTCGTCATGGGACTCGGAAAGGCTGAGGAATTCAATGAACTGGCGGCGCAGGAACTGGGCGGGACGGCCTATGGCGCGATCTCTTCCCATGGCGACAAGGACGCCATGATTGCGATTGATGCCCTTCGCGACTCACCGCTCAACGCGTCGGAACTGGCGTCCCATATCGCCTATGGAGCCCGGTTGGGCTCCTATCGGTTTGACAAATACCGCACGAAGGAAAAGGACGAGGACAAGCCGAGCCTCAGAACGCTGTCAGTGTTCACGCGCAGCACGGCTGCTGCCACGAAAGCTTTTGACGGCCTGGACAAGATTGCGGATGGCGTGTTTTTCACTCGCGATCTCGTTTCCGAACCGCCAAATGTAATCTATCCGATTTCACTGGCCCGGGAGGCAAACCGTCTTTCCGAGCTCGGTGTCAAGGTCCGGACACTGGACGAAGAACAGATGGAGGCGATGGGCATGGGTGCCTTGCTGGGCGTGGCTCAGGGGTCCGCCAACAAGCCGCGCCTTGTGGTCGCACAATGGAACGGTGCGCCCAAGGGTGCCGACCCGGCTCCGATCGCGTTTCTCGGCAAGGGGGTTACGTTCGACACGGGCGGAATATCCATCAAGCCCGCTGGCGGCATGGAAGACATGAAATGGGACATGGCGGGCTCCGGCGTGGTCCTGGGACTGATGAAGGCGCTCGCAGGCCGCAAGGCCCGGGTCAATGCTGTCGGCCTTGTCGGGCTGGTAGAGAACATGCCGTCGGGCACTGCGCAGCGTCCAGGCGATGTGGTTCACACCATGTCAGGGCAGACCGTCGAAGTCATCAATACTGACGCCGAGGGACGGCTCGTTCTGGCAGACGTCATGTGGTACTGCCAGGAGGAATTCAAACCACATACCATGATCGATCTTGCGACGCTGACGGGCGCCATCATTGTTTCTCTGGGCAACGAAAACGCGGGCCTGTTTGCCAATGATGAGGGGATTGTCGAACGCCTCGTTGCGGCTGGCAAGGCGGTCGGCGAACCGGTATGGCACATGCCGCTGGGCAAGGGATATGACAAGTTGCTGGACTCCCAGATTGCCGACATGAAGAACATTGGCAACCGGTGGGGAGGCGCCATCACCGCTGCCCAGTTCCTTCAGCGCTTTGTCAAGGACGGGACCAGTTGGGCCCATCTGGACATTGCCGGCGTGACATGGTCGAGCAAGTCCACTCCGACCGTTCCAAAGGGTGGAACAGCGTTTGGTGTTCGCTTGCTTGATCGTCTGGTTGCAGACTATTACGAACCCTGATTCGCGGCGGATTTCATGACGGACGTCAGCTTCTATCATCTCATGAACACATCGCTCGAACGCGCTCTGCCAAGACTGTTGGAAAAGGCCGTTGCCAGCAAAGCCCGGGTGGTTGTACGAACCGGATCAAGGCAGCGGGCCGAAATGCTCAGCGATCTCCTCTGGACTTACGATGAGCATTCCTTTCTCCCGCACGGAACGGAGCGTGATGGAAACGCGGTGCAACAGCCCATATGGATCACACCCGGTGATGACACACCGAATGGCGCGGATATCGTGGTTCTCACCGACGGTGCCGAAGAGCCACGCCTTGAAGCATTCGCACGATGCCTGGATCTTTTCGACGGCAGAAATGCTGATGCTGTCAAGGCAGCGCGGGAGCGATGGCGGTACTGCAAGACCAACGGTCATTCGCTATCCTACATGCAGCAGAACGAACGCGGCGGCTGGAGCCAGAAGGCTTGACGGCAGCATATTGCCCCGCCTCGTTCAACCGTTTATAAGGCGCCGCACTTCGGCCTGAGGATTCCACCATGGCAATCGAACGGACCCTTTCGATCATCAAGCCTGACGCGACCCGTCGCAACATCACCGGCAAGATTGTAACCCGACTTGAAGAAGCAGGGCTCAACATCGTCGCTCAGCGAAGGATCCGTTTGACACGGGCACAAGCTGAAGGGTTCTATGAAGTACACAGGGATCGCGCGTTCTATGACGAACTCTGCACCTTCATGACATCGGGACCAGTTGTGGTCCAGGTGCTGGAAGGGGAAGACGCCATCGCAAAAAATCGTGAAGTGATGGGGGCCACCAACCCTGCCAATGCCGCCGAAGGGACGATCCGCCGCGACTACGGAGAGTCGGTCGAGGCCAACACCGTCCACGGCTCCGACGGCCCGGAGACCGCGCAGCAGGAGATCGCATTCTTTTTCAGCCAGACGGATATCGTCGGATAGCCGCCGATCCGGTCGGGCGATGCTGACTAAAGCAAGGTCAGGGCCAGTACGCCAAGGGCAATAACCAGGGCCGCGGTCGACAACAGCAGGAATCTTGCGAAAAGAGCCCATCCTCTCTGATGGCGGATAATTTCCTGTTCCATGTCAAGCGCCATGCCTTGTGATCTCCCGAATTTTCAATTGCTGCCTGGAATGGTCGCAAAATATCGGAAAACCGAACATTCGTGAAGCACGATCAACGTACCTGTTCCCGGGTAGCAAGGGATGTGCGCTTCCCGTTCCGGGTATCCCGATTGCGACAGTCCGGACCGGAGCGCAGATCCTCGGAAACCCGATCTGAAAACGCAAGGATCCGGGTAATGCCGGACGATTGATGGTGTGGCACGGTCCGGATCAATTCCGGGGTGAGTCCCGAACGCACGCCGGATACGCCCTCCTGAATTGAGCGCTCTCTCTGCCGAGACCGGCAGCCCGGACACAGGCCCGGGACCCTCAGGTCTGGGCTTGATGGAGGCCGCTGTTCCCATGGGCTTGCTGTGATTGCGATGTTGACGGATGATCGGACGTCCGAGGGTGTCAGGCGAATGTGCAATGGACAGTTTCCGGTTCCAGCGGATGACGCCCTTGCGGGGTCAGGTTCGTTCAGCGTTTCAAACCACAGGGAAAACGCTCATGACAGATGAAGCCTCTGCGCCCACTTCGGGGAGCGACGAGTGGCAATACCAGATCCGCGTCGATTTGCCGTCTGATGTTGCGTCGGCAGCACGTCAGTCTGCTGACCATCCCGGCCTTGACAGGCTGCGCCGAATTCTTGCGAATCATGATGCCGTTCTGGTCTGCCAGTATGACGCATTTGCCGATTATTGCTCGGAAGCCGAAGAAAACGGGATCGAACACTATCCGCTTTATCACTGGACCCGAGCGGTGATTGAGGATCCCGCCAAGGAGGAAAAGTATCGGACTTCCTTTTCGATCCACGTGAAGGGAGCAGAGGTCTATGTCTCCGGCGTAGCCACCGCGCTGGAAGCGGCGCTGTCCCCGTTGCTCGGTATCGGGATCGTGAAGCGCCTGGCAAGGCACGATACCAATCCGGCAAACAATCCCCGGATACCCCGGCGATACCAACCTTGTAACGGTCCATCCGGTCCATCGGCTGCCGAACCTGCCACGGAGTAATGCAGTTCCCTGGCCGGTGTCTCATTCAAATGCTGATCCTATTGATCAGATGCCGATGAACACGGGCGCTTTAGTGCAGACCGTACCGGGTGCCGCCGGATGGCCTCGTGACAGGTCAGAAGGATCGGGGCATGGACTGACCACGAAGCTCGCCACTCATTGCGATCGATGCGCTGCTGTACATGCCGTGGACCGCCATTGATGCGGGATTTCCAGAGGCAGCAACGCCTTCAGGACCAGTGCCCATATTCCGACGGTCAGAGCTGTTGTCCGACCGGTTCCAGAACCTGCGAAGAATGACACCGTCATCCGATTGCAGAAGACCTGCGTCTTTCGCAAGTGTTGAACGGGACGAAAACGGGCTGTTTGAGTCTGGCGCGAGCAAGAGGATGCCGGCATACGAGAAAGCCGGACTATCGTGATTCGCGGGTTACTGCAAATCCCAGCCGCCACCAGGTTCGCTCCCTGATACCATCTCGCAATGCGATGAAGACATCCCCGAAGTGATCGGTCACCATCAACCCTTTGGATTGGTGATCCAAACGATGGGCCTTGAAAGTGAGCAATTTCAGGTTGCCACTGGCAGAAAAATCCATTTGCGGGCTTCCCCGCAGCCCTTGCCTCCGCCCGGGGTTGGTCCGACTACAGGGCTGCCACTGTCTGCAAAATTTCCGCGGCCTGCTGCATTGGTTTCTGCGTTCCATCATCCTTCCGCCGGTTGGAAGCGGCCGCAGATGGCTGCGCAAGTTCCATCCCGGCGATCATCTCCTGCTCTGGATTTTCGTTTCACCCACCCGGTAAGGTATTGAATTTTATGATTGGTGATGGCTTTCCAGCCATCACCAATCATAAAATTGTGGCGTGGTTGAGCACTGACATTGTACAAGAGCAAGCGTTATCAAATAGGGGACTGGCCAACCAGATATTCCCGAACGGGAATATTGCTACATAATCTACGCTCGATCTCATCATTATTCCCGAGCGGGAATGTTTATCTTGATGTGCGGGCTGGCGCGATATATCTTCCCGATCAGGAAGATCGAAATGACCCCAACAGATATCGGAACCGCAATACGCACAGAGCGAAGGGCGCAGGGCCTGCGGCAGGATGAACTCGCTGCAGCCGCCAATGTCGGCGTTCGGTTTCTGATCGAACTGGAAGCGGGAAAGGAGACCGCGCAACTCGGAAAGACGTTGGCGGTTCTCTCCGCGCTCGGGATCGAGGTGTCCCTGACGGCACCTGGCGGGACAGGCGCATGATGCGGCGACTGATTGTCTGGTGGCATGGTGAGCGCGTCGGCCAGCTTGCGCTGAACAAGTATGGTGAGCCAGAGTTTTCCTACAGGACGGACTGGCTTGCAAAGGCTGGCGCAAGGCCGGTTTCGGCATCATTGCCGCTGCAGCCGGAACCCTTTGGCCGGCGGGCAACCTTGCCCTTTTTCGAAGGGCTCTTGCCTGAAGCCTTGCAGCGCACGGCCATCGCCGAGACGCTCGGCATTTCGGAGCGAAACGAATTCCGGTTGCTGGAAGAGATTGGTGGCGAAGTCGCAGGGGCCATCGAGATCTGGCCGGAGGACGCTGAACCTGCCCCGGTTGACACGGGAGCCCTCTCGCGGACTCTGAGCGATGGAGAACTGGTTGCGGTCATCGACCGATTGCCAACGCGCCCTATGCTGGCAGGCGGCGAAGACGGCTTGCGACTCTCGCTTGCCGGCGCGCAGTCAAAACTTCCCGTGGTCTGCAAGGAGGGACAAGTTGCGCTGCCTGCACCGGGGCAGCCGACAACCCATATCCTGAAGCCGGAGATCGCCCGGTTTGAGGGCACAACCGAGAACGAGGCTTTTTGTATGCGCCTTGCACGTGCCATCGGCCTTGATGTCGCGACGGTCGAATATCGCAGTCTGAACGCCAAACGCTTCCTGCTGATCGAGCGCTATGACCGGCAGACCGGACACGATGGCACAACGATTCGCCTCCATCAGGAGGATGTCTGCCAGGCGCTGGGATTCACCTCGGCGCGGAAATATGCAAGCGATGGCGGGCCGGTCTTCCGGGACTGCTTTGCCCTTGTCCGGCGGACAACGACCCGCCCCGCAGCCGAGGCGCTGAAGCTGCTGGATGCCGCCTTGTTCAACGCCATCATCGGTAATACCGACGCGCATGCGAAGAATTTCAGCCTGCTTTACCTGCCGGGTCGCACAGAACTCGCGCCGCTCTATGACCTTCTGTCTACCGTCGCCTATCCCGATCTCAGTCAGCGCTTTGCCATGAGGATCGGAGGACGCCGCACACTTGAAGAGCTCGGTCCGGCCGATCTCGAACAGTTCGCAAAGGACATCGAGATTCGCGCACCGTTTGTACGCAGGCGGATGGCTGAGATTGCCAACGTCATTGTCCAGCAATCCGATGGCGTTCTGTCCGCGCTCGAGGTGTCGCCTGAGCGACAAGCGATCATTGAGACAATCAGGGACAATATTTTCAGACGGGCCGCGCTGGTCTTGAGACGATTCAAACGATGAGATTGACGTCATCACCCTATCCGCGAGACAGACTTCGGGTCACCTTGTCCCGGGCTTGCACGGCTGTCCAATTGTGCGCTCACGCTTCTTGAGCATGCAGACAAAATCGGTGATCTTGACCTCACTTCAGATGGCGTGCTCAAACCCGTACTTACCAACAGGGCTGCGGAAACGTTCGACTGGCCGGAATACATGACGGTCGAGCCTTATCGTTTGAACAAGGTGCTCAACGAAGAGGTCATCTTTTCTCTCCGGGTCATCCATCAGTTTTGTTGAAGACGAAACATACGTGTCATTACAGCAAGAGCTTGCGATTGACGAAAGCCGGGCGGGACCTGATCGACAATCCCCATTGCGCCTTCAACGAAATCGTCCCGCACTATCTGTTCGAGATGGATCAGGCAAGGCTGCGACGCAGAGGATCCGAGATCTGCGGACATCTGCACGACTATCTGGACATGCTCAGTCTCGCTGCGAGTGACTGGATTTCCATCGATGAACTGACAGTCGAATGAACCGGGTCGGTATCGATGGATTGGGATTTTCGGCCTTGTTTGCTTGTTTTCGGCGTTATTTGCCCACTGTCTGGACCGGGCTTGTTCTTGACGCAGGGGACGGCACCAGAGCAAGGCTTGTCCGGAAATCACTGCTCTGGGAGAAGCGCTGTTATTGCCCTCTGATAGCGAGATCGTCCGCCGCACCGAGCCCAATTAAGACTCAGCTTGTTCGAATTGGATGATGCTCCGTCCGCCCAGGTACCAGTCTCGCACGAACTTCGTCCAGACCTCCGTGGTGATGGCGTTCCAGCCATCACCAGGCATAATCAAGGTCTCGTAATAGCTGAAATATGGTTGAAATTTGGTGTGCATCGCCCGATTCAGATTTGCTCTCTGGATTGCCTGAATTCCCGACAGATCATTTCACTTGGCCGCTTCCAATCTTTCAATTAGCCGGACTAAACCTTTCAATTGTCCGGATAAATCCTTTCAATTAGCCGAACCAATCCTTTCAATTGGCCGGAATTTTCCTATCATTGGACGATGGTTGGCACTGTTCTCTACCCACGTTTCGCTGCGCGGCGGTTAACGGAAGCGCTGGATGACTCCCCCGTAATCCTGATTCACGGGCCGCGTCAATGTGGCAAGACCGCACTCGCACAGCTGGTCTGTGCACCGGGATCCATCACACCGAATGGAAGTCGCATGCACCCGACTGACCGCCGGTCCGATCGGGCGGAGGCAGGAAGCCCCGACTACCATTACCTGACCTTTGATGACGAGGTTATGCGGGGCGGCGCTGAAGCCGACCCTGCAGGATTCGTCGCCGACTTGCCCGCGCAGGTGATTCTGGAAGAAGTGCAGCGTGTGCCATCGCTGTTTGCTGCGTTGAAGATGGAAGTGGATCGCAGACGCAGACCTGGACGATTCGTGCTCACCGGTTCCAGCAATGTCTTGCTGGTTCCGCGGCTATCGGACTCGCTGGCCGGCCGAATCGCAATGGTACGGCTGCATCCGCTTGCGCAATGCGAGCTGTCGGGGCCCTTGTCCCGGACTGGAATTGCACCTCCCGTGAGCGGGCAACCGGGTTTCCTTGGGACACTGTTTGACGGGAGATTCCGGACCCGGCGGATCGAAAGACTTGGTGTCGAGCTTGCCGAACGTATTGTTGCGGGGGGCTACCCGGCGGCGCTTGCCCGCCCGGCGGGCCGTCGCCGAGCGGCATGGTATCGCGACTATATTGAAACCCAGGTGCAGCGCGATGTGAGAGACCTGTCCCGGATCAGGGGGTTGGATACGATACCACGCCTGCTGACGGCAGCTGCGGGGCAAACGGCTCGGCTGATCAACATTTCTGATCTGGCGGGCCATTTTCAGCTCAGTCGGCCAACAATCGACGACTATGTGACCCTCCTGGAAAGGGTTTTCCTTCTGGAGCGTTTGCCGCCCTGGCACAGCAATCAACTGCGCCGCCTCGTCAAGACCCCGAAGCTCCATTTGTGTGACACCGGAGTGGCCTGTTCGCTTCTGGGTGTCGATGCAGCGGCACTGAGGGCAAACCGGCCCATGCTGGGCCAACTCCTCGAAACGTTCGTGTTCCAGGAACTGAGCAGACAGGCAAGCTGGGATGAGTCCTCTCTTGCGTTCTACCACTATCGGGACAAGGACAAGCTGGAGGTGGATATTGTTATTGAGCGCGGGGCCCTGCAGATCGCAGGTGTGGAGGTCAAGGCCGGCGCGACGGTCAACAGTTCGGACTTTCGGGGCCTGCGCAGGCTGATGGCGGCTGCCGGAAATCGTTTCTCCAGTGGCGTCGTCTTGTATGACGGAGAGGCTTGCACGAGTTTCGGCGACGGTCTCTTCGCCGTGCCCATTCGTCTGCTTTGGGAAACGCCGACGCGAAGCAACTGAACTGCTTGAACAGTACTCTGTACCGATCGTCTTCGAATGACGCACTCAATCGATTGTTACAAGCAGCGATGAGACCAAATTAATCAGCCCACCAAGGTTCCAACTCGATTAAAGCTGGGACGCCATAAAGCGACGCCTTAATGGTCGCCCGCCCGGCGAAGAAACATAGTTCTCAAATCGTTTGTCGTAGCGTTGCGATCTTTCAGAATGCACTCGTGCGGCCTCCGGAAAAGGGGATTAACCGATGGCGAAATGGCATTGCAGATGTCATGTCATGCAAACGTGACCGGAGGTTGTTCTGCGACAGATGACGGGGAATGTCGCCCCGTCGAAATCGGGCTTTTGTGCCCAGTTCCATTCGTGATGTTTGATGACGAAGTTTTGGTCGTCGTGGACGGGCAGGGCCGTGACGGGTCACCGCTTCCATTGCTCTCCCGAGAATGAATGAGTGACAACAACAGGTAAGGCAGGTTCCTGCGGCGATGCGGCATCCACTTTGAATAATTCGGCAGCTTTCAATTGGGGAAGTTGCCGGTCTATGGCCTCGGCGGATGCCCCGACCGTCGGAATTATGGTGAATTATCCGGGGTCAAGGATCATCGGGACTGCCGGTTACGGCCACTTCGTATTAAGACCTTGCCGGATGTCGCGATGCTGCCTTGAGCCTCTGGCCAGCCCTGTTCTACACAACTTGCTGCACACAAGCCGTGCCGGTTCGGGTGAACCGGATCCACCAGGTTTTCACAGGACGGGAAGGGGGCCCGATCCGCTACCTGTCCGTCCGGCTTTCCGGTCCCGCCACTCTGCCAGAAATGGATTCCCGACACCTTCGGCGCAGGGAGTCTCCTCATGGTCTAATTGATGGGAGGGCAGGGTCATGGGTTTCAGTAGGGTTCACAGAAAACCGGGACTGATCAGGATCCTGCGTGCAAACTTGGCAAGATGCGAGGATCCCGTCAACGGATGTCTGTCAAGGCGAGTGGATGGCCTGGACGTGCGGACAGGCCATTTGGTTCTCAGGTTCGTGCGATTCTGCAATTCGACGAGCCAGCCGCAACAGGGGGTATTGAAGCCCCACCTGTTCGGGAAAAGCGATACATCAAACCGGTCAGTCAGTGAGAACGGCCTTCTCCTCTGCGACCCGGCGTACCGCCATCGGATAACACTTGTGCTCCAGCTGAAGGACCCGCGCCGCCAGGGTATCGACGCTGTCTCCCGGCCGAACCGGAACGGTCTCCTGCAGGATGATCGGGCCGGAATCCATTTCTGTTCTTACGAAATGCACCGTGCAGCCTGTCACGCTGGCTCCATCCGCCAGGACACGCTCATGTGTGCGAAGCCCCTTGTAGGCTGGAAGCAGTGACGGGTGGATGTTGATCAGGCGATCCGCCCAACGGTCGACAAACCACGCCGTGAGCAGGCGCATGAAACCGGCGAGACATACGAGTTCGACATTGGCAGACTCGAGGGCCTCGTCGAGTCTCTCCTCAAAGGCTTGGCGACTTGCGAACCGGCGATGGTCAATAACCGATGCCTTTACGCCGGCTGCCCGGGCATGGTCGAGCCCAGGAGCCCGGGGTTCATTCGAGACGACCAGGACAATCGTTGCCGGCCACGACGGATCCTGCTGCGCCTGCAGCAGGGCCTGGAGGTTGGATCCCCTTCCTGATATGAGAACCGAGACTCTCAGTTTGCCCATGCGATCTCCAGATCCGTGATTGAAACCCGTTCGCAGTCACTCGCGGCCCCGATTTTTCCGATGCGACGCACATCGTGACCGTGACGGCGCAGGATATCCATTGATCTGTCGACGTGTTCCGGAGCAACAACCGCAATCATCCCAATGCCGCAATTGAATGTTCCGGTCATTTCGCGGACCGCGACTCCCCCCTCCCGCCTCAGCCACCGAAACAGCCATGGGTCAGGCCAGTTCGACGCTTCCAGTACTACCGACAAGCCTTCCGGAAGGATTCTGGGCAGATTCTCCAGGAGGCCTCCGCCGGTAATGTGGCAGAACCCCTTGACCACCGCTTCCTGATGCAGCGCAAGGCATGCCTCCGAATAGATGCGGGTCGGTGTGAGAAGTTCCTGTCCCCAGGTTCGTCCGTCACCACGGGGCGTTGCTGCACTGTAGTCGATACCCCGGTCCCGCAGGATATGCCGGACCAGCGACAGTCCGTTGGAATGGATTCCACTGGAACACAGGCCGAGAAGAATGTCGCCGGCGGCAATATTCCCGCCAGGCAACAGTCTGCTGCGTTCGACCAGCCCCACAGCAAAACCGGCGAGGTCATAGTCGCTGCCCTGATACATTCCGGGCATTTCCGCTGTTTCTCCGCCAATCAACGCACAACCGGCCTGGCGGCAGCCTTCGGCAATTCCCGAGATCACATCGAATGCGACATCGGCGTCCAGGCGACCGGTCGCAAAATAATCAAGGAAGAAAAGCGGCCGGGCACCCTGGACCACGATGTCATTGATGCACATGGCAACCAGATCAACACCCACGGTATTATGGCAACCGACCGCAATGGCGATTTCAAGCTTGGTTCCGACCCCGTCTGTTGCTGCAACAAGAACCGGTGCGTCGAGTGCGAAATCGGAGAGGTCAAACAGCCCGCCAAAACCGCCGAGCGTGCCGATCACCCCGTTGCGCTTCGTGGACGCGGCAAGCGGCCTGATTCTTTCAACGAGCGCGGCCGCCATATCGACATCGACACCAGATTCCTTGTAGGTCACGTGTTTGATGGCTGCTTATCCCCTCACCAAGATGATAGAATTGTGCCATGAACCCGAAAGACCTGGTTGCAGGGCTCCGCACATCCTACGGTTGCAGGCAATCTAGACGATTCCTGCGGCTTGTTGGATTCCTGATCCTGCTGTGGTTGCCACTGATTCCTGTTGTTGGCGATGCACGGGCCGTTGGTGCGGATCCCTATACGATTGCGGGTATCCGCGTTGACCAAACAGACACAACTGCGGCCGCTGCGCGAGAACGGGCGCTCGCATCAGCGCACCGGGAAGCGTTTTCGCGCCTGGTGGCACGGCTGGTGGTTCGCAGTGACCAAACGCGTCTGCCGCTGCTCCCGATACCACAGATCATTTCGATGGTTCATAATTTCGCGATCACTGACGAAAAAACTTCCGGGGTCCGGTATCTTGCCACCATTACGTTCCGTTTTCGAAGTGGTCTGGTGCGGGACTATTTCCGGTCTCACGGTGTCCGTTTTGCGGACACGCTGTCAAAACCGGTTCTGATCCTGCCCGTCTATGAGACAGCGGGAGCCCTGTTTCTGTGGGATCAGCCCAATCCCTGGTTCGAGGCGTGGAAGACCCTGCCTGACAACCCGGGTCTGATGCCCCTGATCATTCCTGACGGTGATTACCTTGACATCCGGAGCCTGACAGCGGAACAGGCCTTGGCAGGTGACAGGAAACGCCTCGCTGCCATCGGAGAGCGTTACGGAGCCTCTTCCGTTATTTCGATTCACGCCCGGCACCATTTCAAACCGGTGACGTTCCAGCAAACGCTGGAAGTCGCCATGCGTTGGTATGGAGACCTGCATGACGGCAGGTCCGCCTCTCTCAGTCACGCGCTGGCCGATACGGATGTGTCGCAGACGGCCATCACCGTCGGAGCGCGCACCACACGGGACTGGATCGAGAAAGACTGGAAGCAGGCCAATCTCTTTCAGTTCGAACAATCCGGTACACTGATTGTGAGAGTTCCCCTCAGGCAATTGCAGGACTGGATCGATATCCGCAGCAGGCTCACGGCTGTCACGCTGCTTCAGAAACTTCGTCTCCTTTCGGTATCCCGCCAGGAAGCGATCGTGATGCTCGATCATTACAGCAGCGGCCCCAAGCTACGCCTTGCGGCCGCCCAGCAGGACCTTGTGCTTGAGCCAGGAGTACCCTACTGGCAGTTGCATCTGTCCAGACAGGAAAAGAGAAGCACTCGTCCGTGAATCTTCCGAACCTGATTACCATCGGCCGACTGTTGACGGTCCCGGTCGCAATTTATCTGCTGGTGCAGCAGGCCTACTCGGCGGCACTGGTGCTGTTTGTCCTCGCCGCATTTTCGGATGCCCTCGACGGCTATCTTGCGCGCCTCAGAAATCAGACGACCCAGATTGGAGCACTTCTTGATCCATTGGCCGACAAGCTTTTGCTGATCGGGGTCTTTGTTGTCCTGGGGCTCCAGCAGATCCTTCCCATATGGCTTGTAATTCTGGTGGTGTTTCGGGATGTGATGATTGTGGGAGGCTTTGTGCTCTTGTTTCTTGTCCGCCTGCACTTCAAGGTGCGGCCCCTGATCGTAAGCAAAGTCAACACCGCGACGCAGATTGTTCTTGCTGCATTTGTTATCGCCGAACAGGCCGCCGGTTTTGAACTGCTCTGGGCCGAAGCCGGGATGATTTATCTGGTCGCCGCCACGACCGTTATTTCGGGTGGGGGCTACATAGTGTCATGGACACGCCAGATCGCAGGCATGGAGATGGGAGATCGATAGCATGGGAGAACAGCTGCCGCTCGAACTCGTCCATGAGCCGTTAATGGGTGAGGAGGATTTCCTCGTATCGGACTCCAACAGGGAAGCCATGGAGTGGATATGGCGTTGGCCGGACTGGCCGGGTCCCGCACTCGTCCTTGTTGGACCGGGCGGCTGCGGCAAGACCCACATCGGAAACGTTTGGCGCAAAAGGACAAAAGACGCCGGACTGATCAAAATCCGGTCCGATCAGGGAATTCCCGACAGCCCGGTTGTCAGCCGCTGTTTTGTGGATGACATCGACTTTGCCGGACCCGAAACTGACGAAAAGATACTCCATCTCTACAATCTCGTATCACTGCAAGGAGGCCATCTCCTGTTTACAGCCCGGATGCCGCCGGCGCGATGGAAGAACCGCTTGCCCGATCTCGTTTCTCGTCTGACGGCGGCACCGAATGTCCGAATATACGAACCGAATGAAGCGCTTCTCTCGGCCGTGATTGTCAAGTTGTTTGCGGATCGCAATCTCGATATCGAGGAGAGGGTGGTCACTTACATATCCGTTCGAATTGAACGATCGCTTGAAGTCGCTCGCGATCTGGTCCGCGATATCGATCGGGCTTCTCTCGCGAGGCGACGTCGCGTGACCTTGCCTCTTGTCAATGAAGTTCTCGAGGAGCGACGCCGCCGGGGTCGGATGGATTCGGCAAGTTCGGTCTGAACGTCAGCGAAGGAAATACCGGACCGGGCGCGGGTTGGTGTTCCTGTGGCTTAAATGTCCTGTTCGGAGGCCGCCGTGATCTCGATCAGCCTGAGGGTGTTCCCCTGCATGGTGATGGCGATCTCGCCGCGCTTGAGGCGCAGGGCGTCATGCCCGAAAACCTCGCGTCGCCAGCCGCTGAGGGCGGGCACATCGGCTGCGTCGTCCTTCGCGATCCTGTCGAGATCGGAGGCCGATGCCACGATCTTTTGTGCAACCCTGTAGCGGGTGCATTTGAGCTTGAGCAGGGCCCGGAGAAGTTCTGAATTCGTCCGCTGCCCGGGTTGCGCGGGTTGTTCCGGCGGAGTCGGATAGTGGGAAGGATCGAGGTTTCTCGCACGATCAACTGCCGCCAGGACTGCAGAAGCATGCGAACGCCATCTCTTCTCCCGGCCAACGCTTCTCAGGGAAGCCAGCTCATGGGTGGACCTTGGAGCACGTGTCGCGATGTCGGCCAGCGTCTCGTCTTTCAGAATCCAGCTGCGAGGTAGGTTTTTTTTCTGGGCTGTGACCTCGCGCCAGGAGGCCAGTTCCCGAAGGATCGCCAGATTCCGAGGTTTCCGGTGTCGGAACCGGATGCGTTTCCAGGCGTTTTCGGGATCCGGTCTGTAGGTCTCCGGATCGGTGAGTACGGCCATTTCCTCGGACAGCCATGAGGTTCTTCCGGTTTCTTCCAGCTCCTCCGAGAGTTTCGTGTAGATGGATCGCAAATGTGTCACGTCGGAAAGGGCATAGGCGATCTGACGGGGCTCCAGCGGCCGGACGGCCCAGTCTGTATATTGCATGCCCTTGTCGAGCGTTTGGCCTGTCAGCTCCTGAACCAGCCGCTCGTAGCCGATGGAATCCCCGTATCCACACACCATGGACGCGATCTGGGTATCGAAAACAGGTTCCGGAACATGACCGGAAACATGAAAGAAGATTTCAAGATCCTGGCGGGCTGCGTGAAACACCTTGAGGACCGACCGGTCTGCCATAAGGCGGAGGAGGGGTGAGAGATCGATCCCCTCCGCCAGGACGTCAATGGCATGAGCTGCTTTCGGCGTTCCTATCTGGACCAGGCAGAGTTTGGGCCAGTAGGTGGACTCGCGCATGAACTCTGTATCGATGGTGGCATAAGGGAAGCGGGAAGCGTGCTCGCACAGGGCTGCAAGGGAGTCATTGTCTTGAATCATGGTCATGTCACAGCCTGTCTAATGCATTCTTCTCCTGTGGTGAACCGCGCATTGCGCCGGAAGCAGAGATTTGTCGTGCACCCCGGTGTCGAGTTCGTTACAAACCGCCGGATCGCCCCGGTCCAGCCGAGTGGCCCGTTCCTTCCCCCATCGCGACTGACAGGTTGACCAATGCATCTCTATCGTACCCACAACTGCGGAGAACTCCGTGCCGGTCATTCCGGACTCGAGGCGCGTCTGTCCGGATGGGTCCACCGAAAGCGCGATCACGGAAATCTCCTGTTTGTTGACCTCAGGGATCACTACGGGATCACACAATGTGTGGTCGAGGGGGATTCGCCGAAGTTCGGAGAAGTCGAAGCCCTGCGCAATGAGGCCGTGGTCAGTTTCACGGGTCGAATCGAGGAGCGGTCCGAAGATACCGTTAATCCGGACTTGCCGACCGGTCAGGTCGAGCTTCGTATCGCAGAATGCGAGGTTCTTGGAAACAGCGAGTCCCTGCCGCTCGAGGTGAACAGTGACCGCGACTATGGCGAGGACATTCGCCTGCGCTATCGATTTCTCGACCTTCGGCGTGCCCGCGTTCACAGCAACATCGTGTTGCGAAGTCAGGTGATTACCAGCATTCGCAGGCGTATGATCGAGCAGGGTTTCCTGGAGTTCCAGACACCGATTCTCACCTCATCTTCCCCTGAAGGTGCGCGGGATTTTCTTGTTCCCAGCCGGCTTCACCCGGGGAAGTTCTACGCGCTGCCTCAGGCACCCCAACAGTTCAAGCAACTGCTCATGGTCGCCGGTTTTGACCGCTACTTTCAGATCGCGCCGTGCTTCCGCGATGAGGATGCCCGGGCTGATCGCTCACCGGGTGAGTTCTATCAGCTTGATGTCGAAATGTCGTTTGTGACCCAGGAGGACGTCTTTGCGGCCATCGAGCCGGTTCTTCACGGTGTGTTCAGCGAGTTTGGCGGCGGCCGCGAAGTGACGGCTGCGCCGTTCCCGAGAATCACATTTGCCGAAGCCATGGAGAAGTATGGAACGGACAAGCCGGATCTCCGGATTCCCATCGAGATGTGTAATGCGACGGAGACATTCAGAGACTCGGGCTTCAGGATATTTTCCAGCATGATCGAACAGGACAGCAAAGTTCAGGTCTGGGCGATACCGGCTCCGGGCGGTGGTTCGCGTGCGTTTTGTGACCGTATGAACTCGTGGGCCCAGTCCGAAAGTCAGCCGGGGCTCGGATATATTTTCTTTCGCGACAGTGAGGGCGCAGGTCCCGTTGCGCGAAATCTTGGCGAGGAACGGACAGCTGATCTTCGCGCATCGCTCGGGCTTTCGGATGGTGACGCCGTGTTCTTTGTTTGCGGCACGCCGCAAGACTCCGCGAGTTTTGCCGGCCGGGCCCGTGCCGAGATCGGCCGCCGCCTCGATCTGCTCGAAAAGGACAGGTTCGCCTTTTGCTGGATCGTTGATTACCCCATGTATGAAAGGGATGGCACCTCGGGTCGGATTGAATTCAGTCACAATCCGTTTTCCATGCCTCAGGGAGGATTGCAGGCTCTCGAGACCCGGGATCCCCTTGAAGTTCTTGCTTACCAGTATGATATCGTCTGTAACGGAGTTGAGCTGTCGAGCGGGGCGATTCGCAATCACAGTCCCGAGATCATGATCAAGGCATTCGAAATCGCCGGCTACTCAAGGGAAGAGGTCGAAACAGAGTTCGCCGGAATGCTGAACGCGTTTCGCTTCGGAGCACCTCCGCATGGTGGAACAGCTCCGGGAATCGACAGAATCGTGATGCTGTTGGCGGATGAACCGAACATTCGGGAAATCATAGTCTTTCCCATGAACCAGCAGGCCGAGGACCTGATGATGAATGCACCATCCGCTGTGCCGGAGGATCGGCTGAGCGAATTGTGGCTCAGGACCACATACGAACCCGACTCCGATTGATGTGGATGGCCACCGGATCTCTCGGGGATGTGTTCCGGCTCGCAGCGGCCCTTGACGCAGGGAATACCGGTTGCGCATGTGCCTGAAATGGTTATGACCGAACGATCGCAAAAAACATTGGCACATGAGGAAAACTCGGACTAGAATTGCACCATTGACGGGATTAAGGTGTTCCGTCAATTTGATCAGCCCACTGTTTTCTGCGTAATCCTGTGCCGGAAGAATGCCGTGAATTGCAGGAAAATTGGGGCGGCAACAAAATCGATATCCAGCAACCAGATCCAGAGGCGCCATGAGACAGGGCCCGAGCAACAAGCGCGTGAGGGGGCGGAGCAACAACCGTAAGCACGGCAATCCGCGCAACCAGTCGTACGACAGCAATGGTCCCGACGTGAAGGTCAGGGGAAATGCCCAGCAGGTCGTGGAAAAGTATCTGATGTTGGCCAGGGATGCGTCTTCTGCCGGCGACCGTATTACGGCCGAAAGCTACTATCAGCATGCCGAACACTATTATCGGATCCTGAATGCTGCCGTGGCAAACGAACAGAGAAACATGGCTGCGACAGCTCCCGACACGCAACCTGCGGTTGAATCCGTGGAACAAAATGGTGCTGGTGCAGTTGGAGAGGTCAGCACCAACGGTTCGGGGCATCCGCGTCGGCGGAGTGAACGCCAGGCCGGACCCGCGCCAGCTCAGCAACCCGATCCGGTGCAGCCGCTGCCGGAAAAAACAGGAAACGAGGCGCCCCTGGCCGAGGCGTAAGCGAGAGACTCTCTCATTTCGCCGTTTGTATCCCGGCGGCGGGATCCAGGCGAACTCCCGGCTTGCAAATCCGTAAAGCAGCCCCATCTATCCGGTAAGGACGCCGGTGATACCAGTTCCGCTGGCATGAAGACTGGCGGAAATCGGGGCCGCAAGGATTTGCAGCGGAGAGATCGAAAATGGATTTCGAACAGTTTACGGATCGCTCTAAGGGCTTCATCCAGGCCGGTCGGGCCCAGGCGGCGGGTGCCGGTCACCAGTATTTTACACCCGAGCATCTGCTCAAGGTATTGCTGGATGATGATGAGGGACTGGCGGCCGGTCTGATCTCCGCTGGCGGTGGAGATTCGAAGCTGGCAAGGGATCGGACGAACGAGGCTGTTGCCGGAATACCGGCCGTCGATGGACCCGGCAGGACGGATGTCTACCTGGCCGCGGAAACGGCCCAGGTCTTTGACAAAGCGAAAGAAATTTCTGAAAAAGAAGGCGACCGTTTCGTTACGGCGGAACGGATTCTTATGGCTCTGGCCCTGGTCAGCGGAACCCGTGCTGAGAAAATTCTGAAAGATGCCGGGGTCACGCCGCAAAGTCTCAACAAAGCGATTCAGCAACTGCGCAAGGGGCGGACGGCCGATTCGGCTACAGCAGAAAATCACTACGATGCGCTCAGGAAATATGCCATCGATTTCACGGAGCGTGCCCGGGAAGGAAAACTCGATCCCGTCATCGGGCGTGACGAGGAAATCAGGCGCACCGCCCAGGTCCTGTCACGTCGTACCAAGAACAACCCGGTCCTGATTGGCGAACCCGGCGTTGGGAAGACCGCAATCATAGAGGGACTGGCGCAACGGATCGTCAATGGAGACGTACCGGAGAGTCTCAATAACAAGCGGCTCATGTCCCTCGACCTCGGGATGCTGGTGGCGGGCGCGAAGTATCGTGGAGAATTTGAGGAACGCCTGAAATCGGTTCTTGAGGAAATTGAAGCCGAGAACGGACGGGTCATCCTGTTTATTGATGAACTGCATACGCTGGTCGGCGCCGGCGCGGCGGAAGGTTCCATGGATGCGTCCAATATGCTCAAGCCTGCCCTGGCACGGGGAGATCTGCATTGCATCGGCGCGACCACCCTGGACGAGTTCAGAAAGCATGTTGAAAAGGACGCTGCGCTGGCCCGCCGTTTCCAGCCCGTCTACGTATCCGAACCCACAGTTGAAGACAGCATTTCCATTCTGCGCGGTCTCAAGGAAAAATACGAAATTCACCACGGAATCAAGATTACCGACAGTGCCATTGTTGCAGCGGCGACCCTTGCGGACCGCTATATTTCCGATCGTTTCTTGCCCGACAAGGCCATAGATCTGATGGACGAGGCTTCCTCCCGGCTTCGGATGGAAGTCGATTCGAAACCGGAAGAGATCGACGAACTCGATCGCCGAATCATCCAGTTGAAAATCGAGCGGGAGGCCCTGAAAAAGGAGACTGATGCGGCTGCCAGGGACCGGCTCACCCGGCTCGATTCGGAACTGGCGGGTCTCGAAGCAAAATCGCTTGAGATGAATCTGTCCTGGCAATCCGAGAAACAGCAACTGGTCAACGCCCAGAAGGTCAAGAGTGATCTTGAGGCTGCGCGCACCGAACTTGAACGCGTTCAACGTGACGGTGATCTGACGCGGGCTGGCGAACTGGCATACGGCATCATTCCCGATCTCGAGCGGACGCTCGCGGGAAGCGATGGCGGTGAGGGCCGAATGGTGGATGAGGCGGTGACCGAGAATGATATCGCTGCAATCGTGTCACGCTGGACAGGGGTTCCTGTCGACAAGATGCTCGAGGGCGAACGCGAGAAACTTCTGCACATGGAGGAGATTCTGGGCCGGCGGGTGATCGGCCAGGAGGAAGCCATTCGCTCAGTGAGCAATTCCGTCCGCCGGGCGCGGGCCGGCCTGCAGGATCCCCGGCGGCCCCTGGGTTCCTTCCTGTTTCTGGGACCGACGGGCGTTGGCAAGACCGAGCTCACCAAGGCACTGGCATCCTTCCTGTTTGACGACGAGGCAGCCTTGCTGCGTCTCGATATGTCGGAATACATGGAGAAGCATTCGGTTGCACGCCTGATTGGCGCGCCCCCCGGTTATGTGGGTTATGAGGAAGGGGGGGCCCTGACCGAGGCGGTGCGCCGGCGGCCCTACCAGGTCCTTCTGTTCGACGAGGTCGAGAAGGCCCACAATGATGTATTCGATATTCTGCTTCAGGTTCTCGACGATGGCCGTCTGACGGACGGGCACGGGCGAACAGTGGATTTCCGCAACACGCTCATCATTCTCACTTCGAATCTTGGAAGCGAGATCCTCGTTCGGCAACCACCGGGTGAATCGGTTGATGCGGTACGGGATGAGATCATGGAGGTCGTGCGAAGCGCATTCCGACCGGAATTTCTCAATCGTCTGGATGAGGTTCTGCTGTTCCATCGACTGGATCGCTCGCACATGACAGACATTGTCGACATTCAGCTTGATCATCTGAAGGACATGCTGTCGGATCGCAAGATAATGCTCGTTGTGGATGAAGCTGCCAGGACGTGGCTCGGGGATGAGGGTTATGACCCGGCCTACGGGGCGCGGCCTCTCAGACGGGTGATCCAGTCCTCTCTTCAGGACCATTTGGCGACATTATTGCTTGAAGGCCGGATCGCTGAGGGAAACCTGGTTACCGTCACTGCCGGGGAGAACGGGCCGGTCTTCAGCGTCGATTCCGATATGGCAGGCTCATCGGAACCACAACGCCTTCTCGAGGCAGCCCCGGTATAGCGCTCCCGCTGCGATCGGGACTTCTGAAGACCTGCTTTGCCGGGGTTTCGCTCGGCCCCGGGCACGGCGGGCTTGAGAGGGGTTTGGCCTAAGGGCAGGGTCGATTGGACCAACGGCCCGCGAGATCCTGACAATGTTGCCCGACTGAAGCGTGTGAGTGCCTTGTTGCGAACGGGCATGCCCTTTGCGCCGGCGAAGGCGATTGACCGGAACGGGCCTGTTGCGGATGATGCGTGACCAGAACCGGTCGAGGCAGGTGCCAGGGGAGGATGGTTTGTTTCGTTCCGTGGGGATGTTCTTTCGTCCCGCCACCGTTGCGATTGTCGGGGCCTCGGATGCGGGCGGCGGCGGCTGGTCGCGGCGCCTTTACGAAAACCTCGAGCTTGAAGACTTTCCTGTCCGTCCTTACCTGGTCAATCCGGGACGGCAGGAACTGTGGGGCCGGAAGGTGTATCCGGATTTTTCTTCCCTGCCGGAAAGGATTGATCTGGCTACGGTCATCATTCCTGCTGAAGCCGTCCCGGACACCCTGGAAGAGGCGGCAGCTGCAGGCCTGGGGAGCGCGCTGGTATTTGCTGCGCGATTTGGCGAGGGAGATGATCGTGAAGGGGCCGCCCGTGCCGAGCGGCTGCGCACGCTCTGCACCGAAACAGGATTGCGGATTTGCGGCCCCAATTGCATGGGAGCAGTGTTCCTTCCGGAGCGTTTGCTGCTCTATCCGTCGCCCCGGGTTCGAGGTCTTCCGCAGGGACCGGTTGGTGTCGTGTTTCAATCGGGCGGCACCTTTCAGTTCTGGCTGGAACAGGGCGCAGCCCGCGGCCTCGGCTACTCCTACGCTGTCTCAAGTGGAAATGAACTCGATCTTGATCTCGCGGACATCATAAAGTTTCTGGTCGATGATCCGCATACCTCGGTCATCGTGTGCATGGTTGAGGGTGTGCGTCGCGGCGACGCACTCATGCAAGCCTGCGGAGAGGCTCTGGAAGCTGGCAAGCCCGTTCTCATGCTCAAACTCGGGCGTACCGATGCCGCAGCGGAGGCGGCCCGAAGCCATACAGGTGCTCTTGCTACCGATGATCGGATTTTCGATGCCGTCTGTCGAAAATACGGAATTATTCGCGTCGAAAGCCTCGATGAAATGGTGGAGGCGGCCCTTGCCTTCTCGGCGGGCCGTCTGCCCGCCGGGCCCCGCGCGGCCATGGTCGGTTTTTCCGGAGGTGCCAAGGGCCTGTTCATTGATTATGCCGCCGATGTCGGACTTCCGCTTCCGCAATTCGCTCCGGAAACGCGATCCCGGCTCCGTGAACGGATTGATCCGGGTGTTGCCCCTGACAATCCTCTGGACGCCGGGGCCGGTCTGGCGCGGCGCCATGAGGCCTTTGCCGCCCTTTGCCGGGTTGCGGTTGCCGACGAGAATATTGACATGATCTCGGTTCAGGGTCAGGTGCCGCTTCGGGAGGGGATGGAAGGTGATCCGGACCTGTTTCGAAGTATTCGCGATGCGACGGAAAAGCCGGTGGTGGCGCATGGTCGTATGTCGCAGGCGATCAACGAGTTCGGCCGGGTCTATCAGAAAAAGGCGGGTATCCCGTTCCTGCAGGGTCTGCCGGAAGTCGCTCGTGTTCTCAGCGCCCTGGCCCGATACAGCGAAACCAGAAACCGCGGCCTGAAGTCTGTCAATTGGCCGAAATTGCCGGCAACGAATCCGATAGAGGATGTGCTGGCGGACCACGGCATCATCTTTCCGTCTTCGCGCTTCGTAAGCAATGCCGAACAGGCAGGAGCGGCGGCGGCGGCCATCGACGGTCCCGTTGCTATAAAGCTGATATCGCCGGATGCAGTCCACAAGACAGATGTGGGGGCAGTCGCACTCAACATCTCCGATCCGGGCAAGGCTTCGCAATCTGCGGCAGAGATGGAAGCGAGTTTGCGCAAGCAGGGAAAGCATGTCCGGGTCGATGGTTTTCTGGTGCAGGAAATGGTGTCGGGGCTCGAAGTCATTGTCGGGATACGTGATGATCCACAGTTTGGCCCGGTCCTCGCACTGGGTCTCGGCGGCATTCTGGTTGAAGTGATTGCCGATGTCGTCTTCCGCCTGCTGCCTGTCGACACGGAGGATGTGGCCGGCATGCTGGAAGAATGGAACGGGCGGAAGCTGCTCGACGCCAATCGGGGCCGTCCGGCTCACGACCGGGAGGCCCTGATCAGGGCCGTGATCGGCATTTCAGAGGCATACGGGTATATTCGCGATCGTTTTTCAGACCTTGAGATAAATCCGCTTATGGTTGGCGCCCAAGGTGAGGGTGTATGGGCTGTCGATGTACGGGCTATTTCCCGGGGTCCGGGCGACGATCGGATTTAGGTAGCAACGAATTGCAGGGGGGAATGAATTTGGATACCCGGCTTCCGGAGGAACTGAGGATTCTCAAGGACAGTGTACGACGCTTTGTTGATCGCGAGCTGATCCCGGTTGAAAACCACAGCATGGAAGGGTCACATCTTCGTCCCGATCTTCAGACAGAGCTGGAGGACAAGGCGAAGGCGGTGGGGCTCTGGCTTTATGACGTCCCGGAACAATATGGCGGGCAGGGGCTCGGGTTGCTGGCGCGGACTGTGGTCTGGGCCGAACTGGCTCGAACAGTGGCATTGCCGACGCGCAACGTGAATATTTTTGGCCCTGTCGTCAGCCCGATTCTCTATTTCCTCAATGACGAACAGAAGAAGCGCTATCTCTATCCCGTCCTCGAGGGCAATTTGCGCCATTGCTTCGCCCAGACGGAACCGGATGCCGGTGGCGATCCTGGGGGAATGCGCACGACGGCGGTCCTGGACGGGAACCACTATGTCATTAACGGGACCAAGCGTTTTATAACCGGAGCCGGGGAAGCGGACTTCGCTCAGGTCATTGCTGTGACAGATCGCGAAAAAGGCTCGCGCGGCGGGATTTCCGCATTTCTGGTTGATATGAACACCCCGGGGGTGCAGTTGCTCCGCCAACAGGAAACCATGATGGAGGACCGGCCCTGGGAGGTTGCCTTTGAAAACGTCCGCGTGCCTGTGGCCAATCTCATAGGTGCGGAGGGTGAGGGTTTCAGGCTTGCCCAGAACTGGATTACGGCGGGCCGAATTCGCCACGGTGCACGGGGAATAGGAGTGATCGAAAGATGCCTGGAGCTGGGGGCAACTTATGCCGGGCAAAGGGTGACGTTCGGCGAGCCGCTTGCCGCACGCCAGGCGGTTCAATGGATGCTGGTCGATTCCTGGGCAGACCTGCACATGCTGCGGTTGATGGTGTATGACGCCGCTTCGCGGCACGATGACGGCGAAGATGTTCGCTACGACTCATACGTGGTGAAATATTTTGGCGACACGAAGTCTTTCGAGGCGGCTGACAAATGCATGCAGATTCACGGAGGACTGGGCCTTACAACAGACCTTCCGATCGAACGCATGTGGCGCAATCAGAGAAGTTTCATCATTACCGAAGGACCGACGGAAATCCTGAAGATGGCGTTGGCACGCCATGTCCTGCGGCAATATGGATCGTAACGGTGCTGATCCGGATGGCCGGGGATAGTGCCTAATTCTTGTGCCTGGGTGCGAGTCCGGTTGTTCCGGCAAACAGAGGGTCAGGAATGATCGCGTCCCGCGATTTGCGATGGTCAGGAGATCCGTGAAGGGCGAGGGGCCCGGCGTCAGCACTGTGACCAGGGCCCGGGTATTATTGTGATTCGCCTTTGTCGGGAATGGCGGGGCCGGGCAGAAAGGCGGAGCGCACCGGGTTTTCGCGGCCAGCGGACGATCGAAATCGTCTCTGGCGGGTCGCTTGATCGGTGATCGCCTGTGGTTGCGGTTGTGCTTGGGGCAGCATTTTGACTCTTGGTCAAGGATCGGCCATCCTCAAGGTGTAATCGGCAGGAGCTGCATAAAGTCCTTTTGGGCGATAGGGAGGGAACGTCGGTGCGGACAGGATCCGCTCCCATTTCCGGCTCCTGCCGATACAAGCGATCCCCAGGTTGAGGAGTGCCGCATGTATGACGGTCTGGAATGCGTCCGGGTTACACTGGAAGACGGTATTGCTTGGGTCGAGTTGAACCGTCCCGAAAAACGAAATGCCATGAGTCCCCAGCTTCATTCCGAAATGGAGGCTGCGCTCACAAATCTGGAGGTTGACCCTGCGGCCAAGGTGATCGTTATATCCGGAGCCGGGGGCAACTTCTCGGCCGGGCAGGATCTCAAGTTGTTTTTCCGTGAAAACGAGAACAACCCGCTGGGCCGAAAGCAGTCGCAGCGGTCTGCCAATCGCTGGCGCTGGGAGCTGCTCTACAACTATGACAAGCCCACGATTGCGATGGTCGAGGGCTACTGTGTCGGCGGCGCATTCATGCAGTTGCTGGCGACAGATTTCGCCGTGGCGGCCGATGATGCGACGTTCAGCCTGTCCGAGGTGAACTGGGGCATTCTTCCGGGCGCTCTCGTCAGCAAGGTGGTGGCTGATGCGATCCTGCCGCGTCACGCGCTTTATTATTGCAGTCTCGGGGAGCCGTTCGACGGAAGGGAAGCCGAGAGAATCGGAATGGTGAATTTTGCCGTTCCGCCGGACAAGGTCAGGGAGAAGGTCATTGAACTGGCCGGCAAGCTGATGGCCAAGAGTCCTCGGGTCCTGCGCGCAACCAAGCAGGCCGTGCGCAATGTCCGGACCATGGATTTCGGGCAATCCTATGATTATCTCGCCGAAAAGGGCACGGCTATCAAGGTGGGTGATCAGGAAGACTCGTACCGGACAGGGATGAGCCAGTTCCTTGACGAAAAAAGCTACAAGCCGACCTTTGAGCCGTTCAAGCTGAACACGTCCGACGACGCCTGAACGTGTAAATCGGATCCGATGCCATCGCCCGGGACGGTACAGAAGCGGATCCGTCCCGGCAGCTTCCATTGTTTCCGTCGGTAAAGCTGTGAATGGGGTGAAGTGCAACCCGTTGACGCCGGGCTTGTGGCGCCTGTCAAAGATAGTGGCAGGCTTGCTGTATCGGCGCCGTCAGGGCCGTGGCCTGGACGGTCGGGGCCTTTCGGTCTGATCCGGCATTATTGAATGGGCGAGACACGATAGCCACGTAATATGGGAAGCGACGATGAGAACCATTGACGCAGCCAGCTTCAAGCAACAATGCATGGCTCTGCTCGAAGAACTTGACCCCGACGGCCTCGTCATCACGAGCTACGGCAAGCCTGTCGCGCGGCTGCTGCCGTTCGAGCACGAACATGCGAAGCTGATCGGCAGTCTGCATGATAAGGTGAAGATCCGGGGCGATATTCTCTCGACCGGCACGGACTGGGACGCTTCTGGATCATCCTGACGCTGCGGCCGGGTTTGGTGGGGCAGACGGTATCGACGAGACAGGAAGCGAGGCCATACGGAAGCGCGTCATCACAGCGCTTTCCCGATCGAGATCTTTCAGCTAACGCTTGCCAAGGCTCCAGTTCTACGTCGAAGGTGTCACTGTCCTGCCACAGGTAGCAGGACCACGGGGTTCGAGCATTGCATGAGTTCCCAGACCCCGATGGGAGAAATGGACCCAAGGGAAGCGAGCGACGCGTTCGGATGCTGCAGCTTCGTTCCGGCGTCGGTCACGAACGCCATCAGCGTGTGTGTCCCTCGTGCCGCCACTCCAGAATCTCGGCGGTCGTCACCGCCTTCTGCCGCGCCCGTTTCGTGCGCAGCGTTGCCGAAAGTGCCGCATGCTCGCCCTCGCGGGAAATCCGTGTTACTCGGGCCACAGGCGTCTCACCTCGGCAGATCACCAGATCCTCGCCCGCTTCCACCTCCGCCAGCAATGCGGAAAGGTGGGTCTTCGCTTCGCCGATTTTCACGCGCCGTACCATGGTTTTCTTCCTGCCGTTCAATTCCCGCCCGAAAGCCGGATTGTTCCGTGGACAGCTTCCCTGTCCCGTGTGGGAGAACAAGCTTTGGATATCCTTGGTCAAACCCTTGGTCAAGGATGTTTCAGTCTTGGGGACCTGTCGGTAGGCCCGCCCACCAGCCCTTTCCGGAATGGCCTGCCGCAGGATAGCAACGGGCTGGCATTCCAACGGCTCCGGCTGATGCCGCGTAACGGAGACGCGCTCCCGCCACACTTAGAGTCAACGAATCGGGACCATATTGATGACAACTGACTCGTCGAGGGCCCCGCATAGTCGAAAGGATGGTCAAGGCGCTGTCCTGGCCCGGCTGGGTCATATTGAATAATACATAACAACAGCCGGATTTTCTTCCGCAAGGCATGCCGTTGCCCGGCCATAAACCCGATCCGGTGGCCCAGCGCCGCGCTGCTCAGCCGCGTCTGGCCATGCCACATGATCTGATGCCCCGGATCCCGATCGTGCTTGCGGTTGCGGTAGCCCCCGAGATGGGCGACCAGCTGCACGGCATCGCTGGGCTGCACCGGTGCCGGCATCGCGTGCTGCTCGGCATGGTCGCGCAGAAAGTCCAGCTCCTCGTCCGTGAACATCAGGCTCGGCTCGCAATCCGGAACCTCGCGGCCGAGCAGGGTCATAACCATGATCCGCCATGCAATCACCGCATTGATGGCCACCACCCGCTGCAGGCGCTCCGCGGTCCGGAACAGCAGGAATTCGGTCCGGCACCCCGACTTCAGGACACGGAAACATTCTTGACCCTCCATCGCTGAAGATAGAAACCGACATTCTTGGCTGCCGCCCCGGCGTTGCTCACCTTAAGCGTCGTCAACAGATACCACTGCACCGGATCCTCTCCGTCCGGCGGTGCCGTATCGACGAAACAAGGAATGGGGGCGTGCGGGACCGCGTCATCAGGGTGCCTGCCGGGTCGAGACGTTAACAGGCGTACAGTGCTATGCTGGAAGTCGCCTTTACCCGGTCTGTCGTCTGCGACATGATGGCGGTCTGTGGCGGTTTTGAAAGCGGAGAGGCTGGTCGCGAATGCTTGTTCCATGACGGTGAACGGCTTGTCGAATGACCGGTGAACACCGCAGTGGACGACGGAGTCGGAGAAACGAGGCGATGACGCAACTGGCTGAAAACGGGTCTCTTGAACTCGAAGTGACAGATTTCGGGCCGATTGTTGAGGCCAAGGTCGATTTGCGCCCGCTCACAGTGTTCGTCGGGCCAAGCAATACGGGAAAATCGTATCTGGCGATCCTGATTTACGCGCTGCACCAAATCTTTGGAGGCGATGCGCGTCTTGGAGGAAGCCGTTTTCGCGGGGGTTCTGTGCATTGGACGGATCGTCTTGGCAGAGGTCTTTCCGATAAGAGTGTTGATTCTTTAGAGGAAATGGTGAAGTCGTTTAGCGATGGGAAATTACTAAAAAAGGGTAATGTCATCCTGCCCGCTTTGGTCGCTGACGAACTGAGATCCGCGTTCGGCGGTAACGCCGATGCACTGGGACGCGAGATCAGGCGCTGCTTCGGTATCGGGAGAACCGATGCGCTGACTCGCCGGGGCCGGGCGACCGCCGCAAGATTCGTTATTGGGCGTCGAATCCCTAATGCTGCAAATGCGTTGGAGCATAAGGTGTCATTGGGGTCCAGCGTTGAATTTCAGGCGGAGATCCCGGCCAATACACCGATTCCGGTTGATGTCGAAGCTGACGATGTATGGGTCTATCGGCAGCACTACTTCCGGTTCATCGGAGAAGAATTCAGTAGAGACAGAGAAAGACGAAGGTTAGAAGCTCTGGAATCCCTGTCGATGATCGGCGACACAGTGCTTCCTTCGCTGGTCGGCCCCTTACATCGGTCGGCATATTATCTGCCGGCCGACCGGACGGGAATAATGCACGCCCACAATGTGGTAGTGAGCGCCCTGATCGCCAGCGCGGCTACAGCGGGCCTTCGCCCGGCAGTTCAGACACCAATGCTGTCCGGTGTTCTGGCAGACTTCCTCGAACAGCTAATTGAGATTGGACGCTTTCCTCAAAGGCGTAGAAAGAACAAACGGGATCTTGGCAGAAATATCGAGGAAGACATTCTCGGCGGCTCCGTCCGCGTCGACCGATCAACCCAGACCGATTATCCGAATTTCTCCTACCGGCCGAAGACCTGGAAAGACGATCTGGCGCTGGCCAATGCCTCCTCAATGGTGTCGGAACTGGCGCCCCTGGTGTTGTATCTCCGACACATGGTGGAGCCCGGCAACGTGCTGATCGTCGAAGAGCCGGAATCGCATCTGCATCCGGCCATGCAGGTTGCATTCACCCGCCAGCTTGCCGCCATCGTCAGGGCGGGCGTGAGAGTAATTGTTACCACCCACAGCGAGTGGCTTCTAGAGGAATTGGCCAATATCGTACAGCGCTCGGCGCTGCCCTCGGCCGAATGCGAGAGTGCCGCTGCCGATATTGCGCTGCAACCGGATCATGTGGGCATTTGGTTGTTTGAGCCCAAGCGGAAGCCCAAAGGGTCGGCGGTCACCGAAATCCGCCTCGATGAATCCGGCGTGTATCCCGCCGGCTATGACGCGGTTGCAAGTGCATTGCACAACGAGTGGGCCGACATATCGGGTCGAATCGAGTCGGGTTCATGACAGGTCTGGTAGGGCGGGTCCGTAATGCCCTCGACCCGAAGTGCATCGTCAAGAGAAAACTGAATAAGAAAGGTTGCGCGGTCTCGCTGCAAGATGCCCCAAAGACGCGTCTGGTGGTGGATTTCGATAAACCTGGCTCGCCGCTTTCGCCGAGCGTAGTGCGCTGCGATTACCTCGTGGTTGCCGAAGGCGAGCAGGCGCATAGCTGGGTTGCGGTGCTCGAACTAAAACGGGGAAAACTGCACGCGGGCGAGGTGGTCAGGCAATTGCGGGCTGGTGCGTCTGCTGCGGAGAAGCTCGTCCCCCAAGATGAAACATTCATGTTTCGACCCATTGCAGCATCCGGCAACAAACACAAGCACGATAGGAAGGAACTCAGGAAACAAGGGAACCGGATTAGGTTCCACGGGACAAATGAAGCCGTGCGGCTGATTTCGTGCGGGGGGAAACTGGTGGAAACCCTTAAATCTTGATTACACCTAAAATACCCGCAAAGACCGCTTTGCCCGGAGCAACTGATCGATGCGGCCTTGCCTCGGCAACAGGCGATCAGTTTTCGTTCCATCGCTGTGTCCGGCAGCAAACGTTGACACGAGAGGACGGAGTTGAGGAAAACAAGGAACCGGATTTCCCCCGGACCCTCACTGTCATTGCAAGGACGGTGGGCAATGAAACTATCGAACGAGCCGTGAGGCAAGATACGAGCCCGGGACGTGGACAAGCTGGAGATCCGCTTTTTCCCGGATTCCGAGATTTTGCACAACTATCGACAAGAGTCGCAGCACCGCTCGGAGCGTTCTCTCCGTCCACAAATTCCTAGTTCATTTGAGAAACCGGAGATTGGAGGAGACCCGGTCAGATCCCGGGCTCCACATCTTCAAACCATGCCAGAGGACCCTACTGGCTCTTGCCGCGCGTTGCCACCTGCCAGACATCAACGACCTCTTCTCCCTGAACCACAATATACTGATCGTAGAGATTGACGGTGGTGTCGCAATGACTGGGGCACAGGCGCAGCCTGGTGCCAATCCCGGGATCGCCGGAAGCAGCCGGCAAATCGAGAATCCCGTGCTCGTCCCCTCCGAACCGGAAGGGATAATCGGCGGTCGGCAAACCCTGGTCTGAGCTCAAAGCCTTGAAACCGGCGTCCAGTACAGCGCGGTCAGGGGTAGGTCGGCTGATGACGGTGGTCAGGACATGGATCGCCTGTTCGAACGGCGCATCATTGCGGCCGGGCCAGGCGATGCCGCGGTAACGGGAATCCATGAAGACGTAGCTGCCTGGCTGGATCTCCGTCAGTGATCCCTCACCCAGATCAAACGGAGACGTGCCGGTGCCGCCACCGGTCACCAGGGAAACCGGGAGTCCATGGCTTTCGAAAGCCGAGCGGGCGTCGTCGATGCGTCCATGCGCAGCATCGTTTTCCTGGCGGCGTTCGCCTGCATCTTCTGTCATCTGGATGCGCCCCTGATATCCCTGCAGTCCGGCCAGATCGAGCCAGGGATGATCCGCGATCGACCGGCCAAGCCGTACGGCCTCGCCGGGATCCTGCACGCCGCAGCGCCCCTGTCCGACATCGATCTCGACAACAACATCCAGCTTGACGCCTGCTGTTGCCGCCATCCGGCCCAGCATCGCAACGTTGGCTTCATTATCCGCGACAACGGCAATTCGCGCCTGCTGCCGCGCATGGAGGAGGCGCCCGATCTTGCTCTCGCCGACCACCGGTGTCGTGATCAGGATCTGGTTCAGACCCTCGGCAGCCATGATCTCGGCCTCACCGAGTTTGGCGCAACAGATGCCGGATGCGCCAGCTTCCATCTGCATGCGCGCAATCACCGGCGACTTGTGCGTCTTTGTATGAGGCCGGTATCTGACCCCGGCATCCTTCGTCATGTCCCGCATGCGGGCTATATTTCGTTGAAGACGATCCAGATCCAGCAGCAGAACCGGCGTGTCGAGGTCGGAAACCTTCATCAAGCCGTCCGCTCGTAAACCGTCTTTCCGGCAACGATGGTAACGTCGGCCGTGATGTCCTTGAGCGCTTCTTCCGGACAGGTCAGGGGATCGTCGGACAATATGACCAGATCCGCATACTTGCCCGGTTCGATCGAACCCTTCACATCTTCCTCAAATGTCAGCCTGGCACCGCCCATCGTCGCACAAAAGAGCGCCTCTTCGCGGGTCAGGGCCTGATCAGGCGCGACGGGATCGTCCGAAAGCATGCATTTTCGGGCCACGGTGTGCCAGATAGGATGAAACAGGCTGGTCGGCACATTGTCGGTTGCGAGCCCGATGTCAACGCCGGCGTCAAGCAGGCGCCTCAGAGGCACCACATCATTCTCTTTCCCGACTCCGGCGCGCTCTGACAGAAGCGTTCCCTGCTTGTAGATGTAGCTGTTGGTATGGGTTGTCATCACCACGCCGAGATCCCGGGCCAGATGAATCAGCCGATCATCCATAATGTCGAGGTGGCCGATGATCCAGCGCCGGCCGCCAATCGGAACAATCCTGTCCACCTGTTCGAACAGGGGAAGGAAATGAGGGCCAATCGCTGCGATCCGGATATCCGACCGTGCAGCCTCGACAAGAAAATCGATCATCCGATCCTCCGGCACACCGTGATCGTAGTTGAAGCCGGACCAGCCCGTGTAGGGAGCCGCTGTTGCCCGGAGACTGGCATCGATACCGGTACCGGCTTCCGTATACATTCCGGCGACGCGCAGGTAATCGTCTCCAAGCCCGCGGCCGCCGAGCCAGCCCGCCCACCGGTCGAACACCCGGGCGTAGTCGACATCAGTTGCCGCGCCCCAGGCGGGGCTGTAGACGAGATGGGCGCGCACCGTCGACCGTCCGGTTTCGCGAATGGTGCGCCAGGCGGCGATCAACTCCTGGGCCGCACCATGTTCCTCGAGAATGCTGGTCGTTCCGGTTGAATTATAGATGCGCATGGCGGTTTCGATTCCCGCCACGCGATCGTTATGCGTAAAGCGGGGAGCCATGTGGAAGTAGCGCAGCTCCGCGACAGGCATGAAGGTGGTCTCACGGATCAGGCCGGTCAGTTCGCCACTCGAATCCTTCTCGAACGCCACTGTCTGCGTCCCCGGATCCGTATCGCGTCCGATGCCCGCAAGTTCCAGAGCCCGGCTGTTTGCAACCGACACCAGCGGCAGGGTGTGCCGCCAGTATCCCCAGATAGGGCGTATGTAAACCGGATGATCGGGGGCTGCCTCGTCGAGGTCCTGCCGCGTCGGAAAACGGTTTTCGGCAAGGCATCCCGGAACATTCCAGTAATACGGAGGGTCACCGAGGGGCATCGTTACGATCCATTCTCCAGGACCCGCCTCCTCTGCGAGTTCTCGGATGCGATCCTGAACATCGCCCACGCTTCGACATCCTTCGAGGGTCGGGAATACACCCTTGAGGCCTTCCCGATCCAGATGCGCATGCCCGTCGATGAGGCCGGGGATGACGGCCCGTCCCTTTGCGTCGATCACCTGGGCGGAGGGATCGGCGGTGCGCGTCACCGACTGCTGGGAGCCGACGGAGACGATGCGCCCGCCTTTGCAGTACACCGCCGCAGCAACCCGATTGTCGTCTGACAGGGTGATAACCTTGGCGTTGGTGATGACCAGAGGCTGATCTGCGGCGGGCATCATGAAGACCCTCCCGGTGTGCCTGAGGTCCAGTCAGATACCGGCCGCATAGGCCTCGCGGCGCGTGTCCGCGCCTCCCGTCAGAACTCCGTTTTCGAGGATTTCGATGGCCTTGACCGATCCGAAGTAAGACGAGCCTGACGCACTGGTGACGTTGTGACCTCGCTGTCCCAGTTCCCGGGCCACTGTCTCGGGGTAGCCGTTTTCAAGAAGAAAGTCGCCTCCGAGACTGACACTCCAGCGCGGTGCTTCGATCGCAGCGGTCAGTTCCATGTTCCGGTCGACCAGATTGGTCAGCAGCTGGACCATGGAAAGCGTCTGGCCAGGTCCCCCGGGCGTGGTCATCAGATATCGGGGTTTGCCGTCCTTCAGGACCATGACCGGGTTTAATGTGTGTGGTGGACGTCGTCCTGGCGCGACCCTGCGGCGATCCTCAGGGTCGACCTTGAAGCCGGTCATGCGGTTGTTCATCAGGATCCCGGATCCGGGGTCGAGGAATGCACTGCCAAAGACATGGAAGACGCTTTGCACGACGGACATGGCATTACCGTCACCGTCAGCAATGACGATGCAGGACGTGCTGCCGATATTCTCGAACGTCATGGGTGCGGTTCCGTGCACGACACAATCCCGGAGAACTGCGGTGGTGCTTTGTCCGAGCAGGTCTTCGACGGGCAGATTTTCGTGACGGGGATCAGCAATATGGGGCTGGCCGACGGTGAAAGCAGCCTGCATCGCGCGCATGAGGTAGTCCAGACGATCGATGTCATTGTCCGCGAGCCGGGCCGGCTCGATTGCAGACAGTCCGTTCAGCTGCATCAGCATCAGAAGGCCGTAGGAATTGGGCGGCATTACCTGAACAGTAAGCCCCCGGTAATCGGTAGCGAGAGGATCTACCCATTCGGGTTCATACCCTGCGAATTGATCCGGGCCCAGGAGTCCTCCTTGCGAAACAATCCGGTTGCCAATCGAGGCGGCGATATCGCCCTCGTAAAATGCGGCGCTGCCGTTCCGGGCGATCTTGCGCAGGCTTTCAGCGAGCGCTGGCTGACGGAGGATTTCGCCGGCGTGGATCCGTTGACCCCCATTGAAATAAAGAGCCCGGCAGCCGTCGTCAGCCAGAACGTCATCACGGAACAGATCCAGCCCTGCCGTCAGGACCCGGGAAGCGGGATGGGCCTCCGCAAGTGTTATGGCGTCCTCAAAGAGTCCGTCCCATGGAAGACGGCCATATCTTTCGTGCAGCCTCTCCCAGCCTCGGATCATGCCGGGAACGCTGACAGCATTGGGTCCCCGGTCCGGAATGCCGTTTCGATAATAGTCAGGAGTGGCGCCATCCGGGGCATGTCCTGTCGCATTCAGGCCGAGGGTCCGGCCCTCTGCGGCGTCATGGTAAAGAAAGAATGCGTCGCCCCCCAGGGATGTGGCCTGCTGGATGACGACCGAGAGGGCGGCCGAAGTTGAAATCATGGCGTCGACCAGGGACCCGCCGCGGTTCAGCGTTTTGAGACCCGCATGAGAGGCAAGGGAATGGCCTGAAACCACCATTCCCTTCATTCCGTAAACAGGCGAACGGGCCAGCCGGACCCCGGCGAAGACATCTGTGGTCATGGCAATTCTCTCGTCAGGTCAACGCTTCAGGTACGCTGTTTCATGCCGCATTATCCGGCAAGGCGGGTTTCTGCCAGTCGGGCCCAGTAACTTGCGCCCAGCGGCAGCACATCGTCATTGAAATCGTAGCGCGGGTTGTGAAGCATGCACCCGCCATCGCGTGGCCCGTTACCGATCCAGATATAGGCTCCGGGTTTTTCGTTGAGCATGAAAGAAAAGTCTTCCGCTCCCATCATCGGATCGAGGTCGAGTGATATCTTGCCGTCCCCTGCGATTTCTCGTGCGACCCCGGCAACAAAGTCGGTCTCCTCCCTGTCATTGACCGTCGGCGGATATCGGCGCTCGTAACGCGTTTCCACGGCAACCGCGAAACCCGCAGCGACGCCGTCGGCGAGACGACGGATCTCGGATTCCAGTTGGGTCTGGACCCGTTCCTTGAAAGCACGGGTGGTTCCCCGGATGGTCACGGACTCGGGTATGACGTTCCATGTATCGCCGGCATGCATCTGGGTCACGGAAACCAGTGCTGAATCGAGTGCACTGATGGTTCGGGAGGGAACGGTTTGCAGGGCGGTGACAAGATGAGAAGCCGCAAGCAGTGCGTCACGCCCCAGATGGGGCATCGCTGCGTGGGTTCCCGTTCCTGTTACGATGATTTCAAAGGTGTCGGCTGACGCCATGATGGGGCCCGGTCGAATGGCGAACTCGCCGCAGGGAATTCCGGGAATGTTATGCATTCCATAGACGGATTCCACCGGAAAGCGCTCGAACAGGCCGTCCTTGATCA
This sequence comes from Alphaproteobacteria bacterium, assembly GCA_965221485.1. Lineage (GTDB taxonomy): Bacteria > Pseudomonadota > Alphaproteobacteria > MPNO01 > UBA830 > JAJEBT01. Next base: position 395,571 of record OZ244893.1, read on the forward strand.
TTTCGCGCCCGCCGGCTTCGTTTTCCTCGGCCGGCTGGAAGATGAAATGGATGGTGCCGGCAAACTTGCGGGTTTCCGCGAGGTACTTGGCGGCACCGAGCAGCATGGCTGTATGCCCGTCATGCCCACAGGCATGCATCTTCCCGGGATTCCTCGAGCAATGGTCAAAGTCGTTCTGCTCCTCGATGTCGAGAGCGTCCATGTCGGCGCGAAGTCCGATCGCAGCACCGTCGCCGCCGTCGCCCTTCAGTGTTCCCACCACACCGGTGCCGGCCAGTCCGCGATGGACATCAAGACCGAACTCATGCAGCCGGAGCGCCACGAAGTCCGAGGTCTGGTGCTCTTCAAAGGCCGTTTCCGGATAACTGTGGATATGCCGGCGCCACGCCGTCATTTCTTCATGGAACTCGGCGATCCGGTTGATGATGGGCATGACACAAGCCTCCTCCCAGGGGACCCCGGTTTATAACATGTTTTGCAGCGCCTTACGGAAACGGGGGCGTCCGGACCGGTTTCTCATCGAGACCAGCCCAGATCAGCCTGCCGGAGCCAATGCCGAACATCGGTCGAGCCTCCGGGATCGGCCTGTGGGCCGCCGCCCGGAAAGACCCCGGTTCCCGTCATGAACACAACAGGGGGTGCAATGCGCGAATGATTGTTCTATCAAACCCTCATGATGACCGATGAACATGCTGAAATTCGGGAACAGGTTCGCCGGTTGTGCGCCGGGTTCCCGGGTGAATACTGGCGCGAGCTCGATCGGCGACGCGCCTATCCGACCGAATTTGTGAAAGCGCTGACCGATGCCGGCTATCTGTCGGTGCTGATTCCTGAAGACTACGGCGGCTCGGGCCTTGGTATTACCGCCGCCTCTGCCATTCTCGAAGAGATCCAGAAGGCCGGGTGCAACGGTGGTGCCTGCCACGCCCAGATGTATATCATGGGTACGATCCTGCGGCATGGTTCGGCTCGGCAGAAGATGGCCTATTTGCCGGAGATTGCGAGTGGCGACTTGCGGCTTCAGGCATTCGGTGTCACAGAGCCTTCCAGCGGCACCGACACGCTGAGCCTCCGTACCACGGCGGTCAGGGACGGCAACTCAGGCTATGTGGTCAACGGACAGAAAATCTGGACCTCGCGCGCGGAACATTCGGACCTGATGCTGCTTCTTGCGCGAACGACCCCGAGAGACCAGGTGCAGAAGCGAACGGGAGGGCTTTCGGTCTTCATTGTCGATATGCGCGAGGCTCTGGGAAAGGGACTCGAGATCAAGCCGATCCGTACGATGATCAATCATGCAACAACCGAGGTGTTCTTTGACGATCTGAGACTCCCTGCTGATTCGCTGGTTGGCGAAGAGGGTGAGGGATTTCGCTACATTCTCGACGGTATGAACGCGGAACGCATCCTCATCGCGTCGGAATGTATCGGCGATGCGCGCTGGTTCATACAAAAGGCGACCGATTATGCCGGTGAGCGCAGTGTTTTCGGGCGTCCTATCGGACGCAACCAGGGCGTTCAGTTTCCCATTGCCGATGCCTACATGCAGACCGAAGCTGCGAACCTGATGGTTGCCGAAGCGGCACGCAGGTTCGACAGCGGTGAACCCTGCGGAGCCGAGGCCAATATGGCCAAGTATCTGGCTTCCGAAGCCTCCTGGAAGGCGGCGGATGTCTGTATGCAGACCCATGGAGGATTTGCGTTTGCGGAAGAGTATGATGTGGAGCGGAAATTCCGCGAAACCCGGCTCTATCGCATTGCGCCGATTTCGAACAACCTCGTTCTCTCCTTTGTCGGAGAACATGTTCTTCACCTGCCCCGGTCGTATTGATGGCAGGTGGCTCACCCCTGGCTCTGGACGGAATTCTCGTCGTGTCGATGGAGCAGGCTGTCGCGGCTCCGTTCTGTTCTTCCAGACTGGCGGATGCCGGCGCCCGGGTCATCAAGCTCGAGCGGTCGGACGGCGACTTCGCGCGTCAATACGACAGCGTCGTGCATGGTGAGAGCGCTTATTTTGTCTGGCTCAATCGTGGCAAGGAATCCCTGACCGTCGATATCAAGGATCCCGACGATCAGGCCCTGATCCGGCGGATCATCGATCGGGCTGATGTGTTCATCCAGAACCTGGCGCCAGGGGCTGCAGCCCGGGCCGGATTTTCCGCAGACGATCTTCGCCGCAGCAACCCGAGGCTCGTAACCGTTGACATTTCCGGTTACGGAGAGGCCGGCGATTATGCTGATATGAAGGCCTATGACTTGCTGGTACAGGCCGAATCGGGACTTTGCTCCATAACGGGTACAGAGGATGGTCCAGGCAGGGTCGGTGTGTCGGCTTGCGACGTGGCCTGCGGAATGTATGCCCATGCAGCCGTGCTCGAGGCTCTGATTGCTCGCGAGTCAACGGGTGAGGGAACGGCAATCAGCACATCCCTGTTTGCTGCGATGGCGGACTGGATGACGGTACCGCTGCTTCATTACGACTACGGACGCCGTATTATGCCGCGTGTCGGCCTCAACCATCCGTCGATCCATCCCTACGGAGCCTATATGACATCGGATGGCAGCCAGATTCTCATCGCGATCCAGAATGAGCGGGAATTTGTCAGACTTTGCCAGCAAGTCCTGAAAAATCCCGATCTTCCCGCGGACCCGCGTTTTCGCAATAATGAAGCGCGCTGTGAACACCGCGCGGAGTTTGATGCTGTCATTGATGCCGTTTTCGGTATCGTTGAAAGATCCGAACTGGTCCGGCGGCTTCGTGAAGCCGGCATTGCTTTCGGGGAGGTAAATGACGTGAGGGGACTGTCGGGACATCCGGCACTCAACCGGATCCGCGTCGACACACCCTCGGGGCCGGTCGATATGGTGGCACCGCCAGCGACCAGGAATGGCGAGGTTTGCGCTCCTGGTCCGGTTCCGGCCGCTGGTGCCCAGTCTCAAGCCATAAGAAGCGAGTTTGCACCGTGACGGCCACATCTCTCGAAGACCTCGATTTCAGTGCATGGATCGGTCGTTCCGTTACGTCGACCGATATGCTGACTGCCGGGCCCGCTGACCGCCTGGCAGCGACACTCGATCGCGAGGACCCTCCGTTCAGGGACGGAGATCCGCTGCCTCCAGCATGGCACTATCTCTATTTCGGTGAGGTGGTGCCGCTGTCTGAAACCGGAGCCGACGGTCACCAGAAGAAGGGGGCCTTCATTCCTCCGGTCCCGCTGCCGCGACGCATGTGGGCGGGCTCAAGAATGTTATTCGAACGCCCGCTGAGAATCGGTGACAAGGCGCGCAAGGTGACGACCATTACTGATGTGCAGGCCAAGACCGGACGAACAGGCTTGCTGTGCTTCCTTACGCTTACAGAGGATGTGCTCGGCAGCGACGATCGGCTGGCAACGCGGGAAATAAGGACCCAGGTCTATCGCGGACTGCAATCACCGAAAGACCGCCCTGAGGCGCCCCGTCCTGCACCTGCGCAACCGGCATGGACGCGAGCCATTGATCCCGGAAGTGTGCTGCTGTTTCGCTATTCGGCACTGACCATGAACAGTCATCGCATTCACTATGACCTCGACTATGTAAGGGAAGTGGAAAAGCTTCCGGGATTGCTTGTTCATGGCCCACTCATCATGACTCTGTTGCTCGATCTGTTTCGCCGGGAAGCGCCTGACCGGGATATCCGGTCTTTCGATCTGCGGGCGATGGCCCCCATTTACCATGGCAGGAAATTTTTCCTCCATGGCGCTCCGGGTGAAGAAACCGATCACTTCTGGCTGTGGGCTGCGACCGGGGACGACCATCTGGCGATGACCTGTGATGTCGTCAGTCAGTGATCGGGTACATCAGCCCAAGGTTAAGTCGCACGGACCCTGCGAAACCGTCCGGAAAAAGTATCTTTTTTGAAAAAGCTTACATTTCTGTCAAGTCATAGGCTGACGTCTATCTCAGGCCCTGACTGATTCGCAAATGAGACACTTGTGAAGCAGGTACGTCTTGCTGGAGCAAATCTTCACCGCCTTGTTGATATTGAAAACAATTCGCAACCATTTTGATGATTAATTTTTGCAGCGCAAAATACAGGATAAAACGCCGTATCCCGAAGCCGGGAGGGTCTGCAGACTGGCGCTGCGCGAGGCCAGGGGCGTTCCATAACCAAGGCCCGGCCCAGAGTGAAGGATCCGCTGAATGTACCGACGGGACCTGGGACCATCCGGAATTCAGGTACTCCGGACATGTCCGTGTCCCTGCGGTCTGATCCGAACAGGAATGTAACGGCGGTCGTGCAAGGCCGAGTGGGTCGGACAAGGTCTGGCCCGGGCCCTGCGTGCCCTCCCCGGAGGCAGCAAAACCCTTGAAATCAGAGATGGGGGGCCTTTTTTCTGACCGCAGCGGGCAAGTCCTGTTTGCCGCAAGTGCAGGTGCCGGTCCCTCGTCGGGGCGAAGGGAGGTTTGGCAGGACATTGCTTTGTCGCACGGCTGGTTTGTGGTGGTTTATCCAACAGCAGAAATGGCGGTCGGTACCTGTGAGGAAAACGGCCCCTGACGCAAGGTGACGTCGGCAGACCCGTGCAGCAAACGCCCAGCGCCCGGCGCAACGCAAGTGCTGATGCACCTTCCGGGACTCGTAGCGCGTCAGAATCAGCGAGTTCGTTTGCCATTTTTTTTGCAATGCAACATAACGAACAGGCCGGGGCATACATGTCAGCAGTGGTACAAGTTATATCAAAAAAAGAGTGCAACAGTTCCTTGCCTTTGCAGGCATGAGATTGTATGTTGCTTTGCAACACAGATTGGTTGTCCAAGCGATCTGTGTTCATCACTCCTCTTGGACGTTTCCTCCCTACAAACTGGGCCGCCTCCGGGCGGCCCTTTTTTTGCCCTGGCCGCATTGCGCGCCCTGTTCAGGCAAGTTTGCCGGATGAGGTGCCGCGGATTGCCTGTGCGGCCGATGGGGTGGTGGCAGCGAACGGGAGAATTGATGCCGGCCTTGTCGGGGCTGCGATTGTATCTGACGAATCAGTTGTCTGGAGCGGTTGAATCGCCGGGCCCGAGCGTGCGGACCATGAGTATCGTATCAGCCCAGTCTCCCAACTTGTATCCGACCGCAGGAAGAGTGCCGGCCATTCGGAAACCAAGACGGGAATGAAGCCGTACCGATGCAGTGCTGTCGCGGTTTCCAATAACGGAAATCATGCATCTTTTGCCCAGCGCTTCGCAACGGTCGATCAGTGCGGCCAACAGCTGTCGGCCGATCCCCCGTCCGATGCATGAAGCGTCGACATAAATGGAACATTCAACCGTGTGCCGGTATGCCTCGCGCTGACGCCAGGGAGTCGCATAGGCAAAGCCGGAGACGCCGGTCTCCGTCTCCGCCACGAGCCAGGGTAGGTCTTGCCGGACCACGTTGCGGTACCGGACCGACATCTCCGTGTGGTCGGGTTCCGTTTCTTCGAAAGTCGCAGTGGAGGTGCGGACATAGTGGGCGTAGATTTCGGTGATTCGGACAAGGTCTGACCCGTCAGCATCACGAATGACTGGGGTCTTTTCTCTCATTCGGCAGCGAGTTTCCGGGTTGTTAGGCGGTTCAGGGCTTCGACCAGTCCGGTGATATGTTTGCGCAGTGTCGGGAAGCCGCGGTGTTTCTGAAGTGTGGTCTCGTTCATGTACAATGACCGGTTGATTTCGATTTGCACGGCGTGCACCCCCTTTCGGGGTGCGCCGTAATGCCTGGTGGTAAACCCGCCGGCAAACGGACGATTGCGTGACAGGATGAAACCGGAATCCGTCAGGGTAGATTCGATGAGATCCGTGATGTAGGGGGCACAGGCACTGCCATAACAATCGCCGATCACGAAATGGGTGCGGCGGCGTTCGTCGTCTTCGCCCTCCAGACCGCCAGTGGATGGCATGGAGTGACAATCGACGAGAATGCAATAGCCGAAGCGTTGGCGCGCTTCCCGGATCAGAGAGGACAGGGCAGCATGATAAGGCCGGTAATAGGTAATAATGCGTGCCTGCGCCTCGGCGAAACGCAGCTTGCGTTTGTAGATTTCCTGCCCGTTGAGAATAATTCTTGGAATTGTGCCGAAGCCGAAGCGCGCCAGATGCGACGCCGTATTGACGTAATCGGGCAGGGCATCCGAGAACATTGCCGGATCAAGTTCGAACGGCTCCCGGTTCAGATCAATGTAGGCGCGCGGCACGAGTGCCCGCAGCAGGGGGGCGCCGTGATCGGGAGCTCCTCCGAACAGTTGATCCACGAAGCAGTCTTCGGTTCGCCGCAGGCTGAACGCATCCATCCGCGCCTCGGAGACGAATTCGGGAGGATAGTTACGTCCGCTGTGGGGCGATGCGAAAACAACCGGTATGGAGTTTCCAGACGGTCTGAGGACCTCATGGGACAGCTGCGGCTTCGGAGAAGACATGGTTACGGGCGAATTCTCTCCGTTTGTAGTAATCGCCATGTTTCTCCCCGATACAGGTTCGCGCTACGCGACAGCACTGCAAGACCATTTCATCAACGGAGTCGTATCCCAGTGAAGCAAGTGATAGCAAGGGCATGACATACGGAAAATGGTCTGGAGATGTCGACCAATTGCCGCCGTTCGTCTTGCCAATTGCACATGAAGGCGATAAAACCCGGCTGACTGTCGTCAGGGGGCGCGTAGCTCAGCGGGAGAGCACTACGTTGACATCGTAGGGGTCGCTGGTTCAATCCCAGCCGCGCCCACCATGTTGCAGAAGCAGCGAAACATGTCAGGATCGGTTAGGACCGCCAGGGCGGCGGTCAGGTGAGCCCGGTTTCGGAGGCCCTTGACGATGCTCTTCAAACGGTGCGTTCAGGATGTAGCCGGTAGCAGGACGATCGGCGAGCACCGTCGTATCGGGGCCGCCAAGAGGCGCTTCGTACGGTGACAGAACGAGACCCTCACCGCGGTGGCTGGCAGTTCTGGATTGATCGTGGGGGAACCTTCACCGATTTTGTGATCCGGGCTCCAGATGGAACCCTGACTGCGCGCAAGCTGCTGTCTGAAAATCCCGGGCATTACGAGGACGCGGCCGTGCACGGAATCCGTCAGACCCTCGGCATTGCGGCCGGAGCCGTACTTCAGGACGGGTCCGTCGACTCAATCAAGATGGGCACAACGGTTGCGACCAACGCACTGCTTGAACGCAAGGGCGAACGAACCGCATTCGTAACCACGCGCGGTTATGCCGACCAGCTTCGGATCGGCTATCAGAACCGTCCCGACATATTCTCTCGCAAGATCGAATTGCCCGAACTCCTCTACGAACAGGCCGTGGAGATCGATGAACGCATTTCCGCCGAAGGAACGATCCTCGAGCCGCTGGATCATGAGGCGACCCGTTCAGCCCTGCAGAAATTGTATGAACAGGGTGTGCGCTCTGTCGCCATTGTCCTGATGCATGGCTACCGCTGGCAGGACCATGAACGGGCGGTTGCGGAAATCGCGCGCGACATGGGATTCGTCCAGATATCCGTATCTCACGAGGTCAGCCCACTTATGAAATTCGTGGGACGCGGAGATACCACGGTGGTTGACGCCTATGTTTCGCCCATCCTCCGCCGTTACGTGGACGGTGTGGCCAGGCAGGTGGGGAATGCCCGCCTGATGTTCATGCAGTCGAATGGCGGCCTGGCTGATGCCCGGTATTTCAAGGGCAAGGACTCGATCCTTTCGGGTCCGGCTGGTGGGATCGTGGGAGCTGCGCGAACCGCGCGCATGGCCGGCTTTGACAGGATTATCAGTTTCGACATGGGAGGAACCTCGACCGACGTTGCCCATTATGATGGAGAATTCGAGCGCGCGTTCGAAACACAGGTCGCCGGCGTCCGCATGCGCGCCCCGATGATGAGAATTCACACGGTGGCCGCCGGAGGCGGATCGATCCTCCATTTTGATGGTGCCCGTTATCGCGTGGGCCCGGATTCGGCAGGGGCCGACCCCGGTCCGGCCTGCTACCGCCGCGGCGGACCGTTATGTGTGACCGACGCCAACGTGATGCTGGGCAAGATTCAACCGCAGTTTTTCCCCCGGGTGTTTGGCCCGAACGCCGACGAGTCACTGGATGGTGATATCGTCCGTCTCAAGTTCGAGGAACTGGCGGCGCGGATCGAGGCCGAGACAGGAGACCGTCGCTCGCCCGTCGAGGTGGCTGACGGCTTTCTCAGGATTGCCGTAGACAATATGGCAAACGCCATCAAGCGAATTTCGGTCCAGCGCGGCTATGACGTGACTGAGTACACCCTGAATTGCTTTGGCGGAGCGGGGGGACAGCACGCTTGCCTGGTGGCGGACGCCCTTGGCATGACGCGGATCCTGATTCATCCGTTCGCCGGTGTGCTCTCTGCATATGGGATGGGGCTGGCGGAACACCGGCTAATTCGCGAACAGGCGGTGGAAAAGATACTGGACCCGTCGCTTGAAGCGGAAATCCGGGATCTTGCCCGTCAACTGAGCGTTGGCGGCACCCGGGATATGGTTGCACAGGGAGTGAGCGAAGACGACATCACGTGGGTGGCGCGAGTGCATCTGCGCTATGAAGGTACTGACACAGCCCTGATTGTCGAACTCGATGAGGCGGAGGCGATGCGCGCTGCCTTTGCCGAGGCGCACATGCGACAGTTCGGGTTCGTTTCTCCGGAAAAGGGCCATGTGGTCGAGGCTGTGACCGTCGAGGTGATCGGTACGGGTCAGTCGGTGGAAGACCCCGAATCCCCTTCTGATCCGGACTTCGAGCCGGTTGCTTCGGGGCAGGTCCATGTCCATGCAGCCGGCCGGACGCAGGAGGCACCCGTTTTCGAAATCGGTCAGCTCCGACCCGGAGCAAAGATCTTCGGACCCGCGATCATCATCGACGACAATGCAACCTCTGTGGTCGAATCCGGCTGGAGAGCCGACATTACGCCGCGCAATCACTTGGTCATGACGCGGATGGAAGCAAGGGTTGCGGATGCTGCAGGCAAACAAGCCGATGGCACGCAGGTCGATCCGGTGATGCTGGAAGTCTTCAATAACCTGTTCATGTCCGTGGCCGGGCAGATGGGAGATGTACTTCGCAACACCTCGTATTCTGTAAACATCAAGGAGAGATTGGACTTTTCCTGCGCAATCTTTGACGAACGGGGAGACCTTGTCGCCAACGCACCGCATATTCCGGTGCATCTTGGTTCCATGAGCGAAAGCGTCAAGACCGTTATTCGCGCCCGCGGAGACAGTGTGAAGCGTGGCGATGTGTTCGCGCTCAATGCTCCCTATAACGGGGGAACCCATTTGCCCGATGTCACTGTGATGACTCCGGTATTTTCCGAGACCGGAGACCGGGTCCTGTTCTATGTCGCGTCCCGTGGCCACCATGCGGAAATCGGGGGCAAGACACCGGGTTCAATGCCGCCGGATTCACGACACATAGATGAGGAAGGAGTTCTGATCGACGATTTTCATCTGGTGGATCAGGGACGCCTTCGGGAGCGCGAACTTGAGGAACTGTTCATGTCGGCACCTTGGCCGACACGCAATTTCCATCACAATCTGGGTGATCTCAAGGCGCAGATTGCTGCCAACGAGAAGGGAGTGCGCGAGCTTCTGGCGATGGTCCGTCATTTCGGTCCCGAAATGGTGTTTTCTTACATGCAGCATGTGCAGGACAACGCCGAGGAGAGTGTCCGACGGGTGATCGACAGGCTGTCGGACGGTGTATTCGAGTATGAAATGGATTTCGGCGCGCGAATTCGGGTGGCCATTACTGTTCATCATGAAAGCCGGTCAGCGACCATTGATTTTACCGGAACGTCCCCACAGCAGAACAATAACTTCAATATTACCCATGCAGTTGCAGTGGCTGCGGTACTGTATAGTTTTCGACTTCTTGTGGACTCCGACATTCCCCTCAATTCAGGTTGCCTCAAACCACTGGACATCATTGTGCCGGACAACTGCATGTTGAGGCCACAGTATCCCGCTGCTGTGGTCGCCGGCAATGTGGAGACGTCACAGGCCATCACCGATACAATCCTGGGTGCCCTTGGCCTGATGGGGGCATCGCAGGGAACCATGAACAATTTCACGTTCGGGAATGCCCGTTATCAGTATTACGAGACCGTTTGCGGAGGGGCCGGCGCCGGCGCCGATTTCGATGGCACTGACGCGGTTCACACCCATATGACAAATACCCGTCTTACCGATCCCGAGATTCTGGAATGGCGGTTTCCGGTCATTCTGGAATCCTTTACGATTCGCCGTGGATCCGGCGGCAAGGGTCGTCATCGCGGTGGCGACGGTGTGGTCCGGCGCATCCGATTCCGGGAGCCCATGACGGCATCGATACTGTCGGGCCACAGGCGGATTCGCCCGTACGGCATGAAGGGAGGGGACCCCGGGGCACCGGGCCGGAATTATGTCGAACGCTGCGATGGTTCTGTCACGATCCAGGGAGGAACGGACTCAACCGAGGTTGCTCCCGGCGACGTTTATGTGATCGAAACGCCGGGTGGCGGCGGTTATGGACGTCCGGAAGAGGAGGTAATCCGCCGTGTATCTGACCGGACGTGAACTGAGAGCAGCATGCCGTTCGGGCGCCTATTCCGGTCCTACCTCGGGGCATGCCAGAGGCCATGTCCAGGCCAATATGGTCATTCTGCCGGCTGCCGACGCCAAAAGCTTTGCGCGTTTTTGCGAGCGTAATCCAAAACCCTGCCCGGTACTGGAAATTCTGGAACCCGGAAGTCCCGAACCCCGGAAATCGGCACCGGGGGCCGATGTGCGCACCGACTTGCCCCGCTACCGGGTCTTTCGCGATGGCAGGCCGGGCGACGTCCTCACGAGCATTCGGGATCTCTGGCGCGATGACCTTGTCACCTTCCTCCTCGGTTGTTCCTTCACGGCCGAAGAAGCGTTGAGTGCGGCCGGACTTGAGCCGCGCCATATTGCCGAGACCGGGATCGTGCCCATGTATCGCACGACGCGACAGGCTGTACCGGCGGGTCGCTTTGCGGGTCCCATTGTGGTCAGCATGCGGCCCTACACCCGGACCAATGCGGAGCGGGCATCGAACATAACGTCGGCCTATCCGATGGCCCATGGTGCTCCGCTGCAAATCGGGGATCCGGCCAGTCTGGGCATCCGGGACATCGGGGCTCCTGAATACGGCCTTCCGGTGACAATTCAGGATGGTGAGATCCCGGTATTCTGGGCTTGCGGTGTTACACCCCAGGAAGCCCTGATCAACGCGCGCCCGGAACTGGCCATAACCCATCTTCCGGGCCACATGTTTGTCTCGGACATCCTGGCCGACAAGACCCGGCCAGACAACGAAGCCCGGCTCGAAAACAAGGAACGTGCCCATGAATGACCGGACCCTGGCTGCACCGGACAGCGGCGCTGCGATACGAATCCTGAAAGACCGCTTTGGTGAGCGGCTGACAACGAACGCATCGGTCCGGGAACGTCACGGCACCGATGAATCCTGGCATGCACCACAGGCTCCGGACGCGGTTGTTTTTCCGGAAAATACGAAAGAGGTCATTGATGTCGTCAATATCTGCCGGACCCATCGGACCCCCGTAATTCCGTTTGGTGTCGGGACTTCGCTCGAGGGCCATATTGCCGCGCTGCATGGCGGTGTATGTGTCGACTTCGGCAGGATGAATTCGGTCCTCAGAGTGAATGCGGAAGACCTGGATGTTACAGTCGAACCGGGTGTCACCCGGAAGCAGCTCAATGCGTATCTCCGGGATACAGGCCTGTTCTTTCCGATCGATCCGGGTGCGGATGCCACCATCGGCGGCATGGCCGCTACCCGTGCTTCAGGCACCAATGCCGTCCGCTACGGAACCATGCGGGACAATGTCCTGTCGCTGGCTGTTGTTCTGGCAGATGGCCGCCTCATTCGAACCGGGGCCCGCGCACGGAAGTCGGCTGCGGGATACGACCTCACACGGCTGTTTGTCGGATCAGAAGGAACGCTCGGCATCATCGTAGAGGTTACGCTACGCCTTTTCGGCATTCCGGAAACCATTTCTTCGGCGGTCTGTTCCTATCCGAGTGTCGAAGCCGCCGTTAACACCGTGATCATGACCATTCAGTCCGGAATCCCCATTGCACGGATCGAACTCGTCGATGACGTGCAAATGAAGGCGCTCAACAAATTTTCGGGCCTGGGGTACCGCGAACGCCCCATGCTTTTTTTCGAGTTTCACGGAAGCAGGGCCGGTGTCGAGGAGCAGATCGGGGCCGTCCGGGATATCAGTGACGGTTATGGTGGTGATGATTTTGCTTGGGCGGGGTCAACGGAAGAACGCAACAAGCTGTGGCAGGCGCGCCATGATGCGCATTACGCCAACATGCAGCTTCGACCCGGTGCCAAAGCCTGGCCGACAGATGTATGTGTGCCCATCTCGCGTCTGGCCGTCTGCATCGAGGAAACCCGCCGGGACATCGAGGAAGCAGGATTGCTGGCTCCCATGGTCGGACATGTCGGCGACGGCAACTTCCATGTTGACATGGTTCTGGATCCTGACGATCCCGACGAAGTGTCCAGGGCCCGGAGTGTCAACGACCGGCTGGTTGCACGGGCGCTGGAGATGGAGGGAACCTGTACAGGTGAGCACGGGATCGGTTACGGAAAACTTAACAAGCTCAAGGCCGAACTCGGTGATGCCGTTGACGTCATGCGCGGCGTCAAGCAGGCGCTGGACCCGCTCAATCTTATGAATCCGGGAAAGGTGGTGCGTTTTGAACCGGATCGGATTGAATAACGGCACGAAGGTGCAGTCCGGCGCCGCCACGACCCGGTATCGGCCCCTGGATCGACCAGGCACAAACCAGGAGTGATCTCATGAAGACCGTGGTTTACGGTCTTGGAATTCTGGCTGGTCTCGCGATCGCGCTTGTCGTTGCCGTCCTGGTAGCGCCCAGCATGATCGACTGGAACGACTACCGGTCAGACATTGCGGCAGAGTTCGAGAAAGCGACGGGACGGACGCTTGTTGTCGAAGGCGATCTGAATCTCGGTGTCCTGCCTGTCCCCTATCTGAAGGCGGAAGACGTCCGGATATCCGATGCGTCTGGCGCAACGAAGCCGGACGTGATCACGTTGCGCGCCGTGCGGGTACATTTGCGGTTTTTGCCACTTCTCAAGGGGCGCATAGAAATCGCGGGGATCGAACTGATTCGACCCGTAATGGAACTGGAACGTTTCAGTGATGGTGGGATCAACTGGTTGCTGTCCCCGGACGGCAGGACTGGCTTCGCCAACGTAATCCGACGAAGCCTTTTGGCACGCACTGGTATCGTGATCGACTACGAAAGCATTCGCCTCGATCGCGTTGAGATCCTGGATGGAATCCTGAATTATCGGGATCTGCGCACACAAACGGATGTCAGCCTTCGTGAGTTCAGCCTTGATCTGAGGACGGATGACCCTGACGGTCCGGTCTCGGTACGGGCAAGCGCGATGGCCGGGCGTACACCGTTGACCGTCGAAGCCCGGCTCGGCAGCGACACCGCTCGCCGGGGTACCGAAGTTGATCTGAGGCTGGGCGTAGCGGGAACGCAACTGAAGGTTGACGGCGAAGTCGTGAACCTGTCGGGCAGACCCCGGCTGCGCGCTGACGTGAGCTGGGAAGGCGCAGGGCTTGCTGACCTGATATCCAGTTTCACGGGCACATCGGCGAACGGGTTCGTCGATGGATCGTTTGTCCTGACGGCATCAATCCTCATGACAGACGAGGAAGCCCGGGTTGATGACCTGATGCTGGATGTGAACGGGTTTCGGGCGGAGGGCAACGCGAGACTCGGATTTCAGGACGGGTTTCGGGCCGCATTTTCGCTGCAGTCTGGCCGCGTCAATCTTGACAGATTGGCGGCGCGCGAATCCTCCTCGCCCGAGTCAACCGGGAGCGATAATGCCGGGGCAGGAACTGACAGGCATGCAGGACGACAGGACGTCTGGTCTGTGGTCACCGGAGTATTGCCTGCCGATGCCACGGTCGATCTGGAGTACAGTGCTGAAGAACTCCTGATTGGCGGATCCAGCCTGCGCTCCGTGTCCCTCGCGGCCTCGCTGGCCAACGGGACCCTTTCTCTTCAGCAGGCAAGAGCCCTGTTGCCGGGTGAGAGCCGGATAGAAATGTCGGGCCTCGTCCGGCTCGACAAGGAAATTACGGACTACAGGGGCCGTTTGGCACTTCGTTCCGCAAATCTGCGGCAACTGCTCACGGAGCGGGATCTGGATCTTTCGGGGGTAGCCGACGATCGGTTGCGTCGCGCGACGGTTTCGGCGGACTTCAGCGGGGTCGGATCCGAGTTGCGACTGTCCAAGATCGAGGCGGATTTTGATGCGTCGCGTATCCGGGGAGCTGCAACCGTACTATTGCGCGATCGGCTGGCGTTCGGCGCGAATCTCAGTATTGATCGTCTTGATGTCGACGCCTACTGGCCGCCAAAGCACCCTGAAGCAGGGGAAACCGGAGACGATGCGAATGACCGCTCGGATATGGTGGATGCGAAATCATCACAAACCGGATCGCTGGCTTTTCTGGACGCCTTTGACGCCAATCTTGTCGTGAATGCAAGCAGCCTGAGTTTCCGCGAAACAACGATTCATGGTTTCCGCTTTTCCGCGTCTCTTCAGAATGGGCGGTTGACGGTAGGGCAGGCCAGCACACGAAGTCTTGGTGGTGCCCGGGTGCGTCTGGAAGGAACGCTGGAAGATCTGGGCCGGGATCCGACATTTACCGGTACGGTCATTGCAGCTGCCGGGAAAGCGGAGGGGCTGGCCCGGTTTCTGGGGCTGGAGCTTCCGGCGACGGTTGCAGGAATGGGCGAGATGCGCCTTCGTCTGAAAGGTGAGGGGCGGTTGGACAGGTTTGCCTTTGATGCCCGGTTCGATCTCGGAGATCTGAAGGCGGCCGTGGAAGGGAATGTATTCGAACTGCAGGCCGAGCCCCGTTTCGATCTTGCGATCGAGAGCCAGCATCCCGACTTCACGGGCATTGTTGCCCTCCTGTCCGATTTGTCGGGTGATGCCGATGGTATCGGGAGCAGCGGAAGCGTTTCCCTCAGGATCGTTGCGAAGGGTGATTTCGAGCGATTGGCGGTTGAGGCTCAGATGGATCTTCCTGGAGGGGGCGCTCAGGCGACAGGTGTGGTGGAAGCCCCGTGGGATAGCCAGCAGTTCGCAATGGATGTCACATTTCAGCACGATGACATCTTCGCGCTGATCGGGCCTTTTGTCGGCAATGTCCGTCCTGCCACGTCGTTCCTGGATCAGGTCTCGTTGTCCGCGAACGTCAAGCGTTCGGGTGATGCGGTTGCAATTTCGTCAGTATCAGCCGAGATCGGAGAGATCTCTGTCGTGGGCGAAGGCTATTGGAAGGATCAGGATCCACGCCCTGCGATAAAGCTTGCAGTTATCGGTGATGTCGTGCCGCTGAGCGACATACTGGATACCGTGATCTCTGGATCCGATGCGAATTCCAATGGATCTGGCCAGCCGGCAAAGACCGGTGGCTGGTTGGAAAGTTGGTGGTCAAAGGAGGCCAGGGATGATGACGTCCTGGCGCTTGCAGATGTCGAGATTGAAGCGAGTGCAGCAGCTTTGGCCTACCGTGAGTTGCGCCTTGACGATGTTCGTTTCACTGCGAAGGTTCGGGACGGGACGCTTGAATTCGACAAGTTGGTGGGCCGGACCCTTGGAGGGCAGGTCTCAGCATCTGGCAGGGTGATTCGAGCCGGGACCCCGATCGTGGAAATCGATATGTCTGTTGACGGGGCAAACCTCACCGAAGCCCTGTTCGGTGAGGGCCCTTTCGATCTGTCCAGCGGATCAATCGATGCGAATCTGGAAGTCACGACCCGCGGCCACACCCCAGCGGACATGGTTCGTACGCTTTCGGGTAAAGGGAGACTGGCGGTGAAGGACGGTGTCGTCAGAGGCTTTGATCTGAAGAGTTTTGGTGGCCATGCGTCGACACCGGGCGATCCGGCTGACGCGATCGAGCGCATGAAATCTGTCATGAGCCATGGCAGTACGGACGTATCCGAACTGGATACGGAGTTCCGGATTGCCGACGGTGTTCTCGAACTCGAGAGGATGCGAATGACGGGAAACGCCGGTTCTGTATCGGTAGATGGACATATCGATCTGGATGAAGAAAAACTGGACCTGCAAGCGTTGTTCGTACCCAAGGGGGAGCAGGGCCTTCCGCCCTTTCAGGTCAGTCTGACCGGAAGTGTGGATGAACCGGACAGAAGATTCGAGATGTCCGAAGTCAGGACCTGGTTGCTCGGGCGCAACATCCGGGAGCAGTCCCGGGTGCTTGCTCCCAGCCCGGTGCCGGCCGACCCATTGTACCCATCCGCCCCCGAACCCTCGTCGGCAGAGGAAACGCAAGCGGAAGCTCCGTCACCGGATTCTGGAGGCGTGGCGGACAAGCGGGCCGAGACGCCTGCCGGAAGAGGGGGGGCAGATGATCCTGGCGAGGACCACACGGCAGAAAGTGCCGTGCCGCCGCCGCCAGCATCAGAATCCGAAATATCCCCCGAGACCCTCGTCGACGAATTGATCAGGGATCTGCGTTGAAGCCGCCTGCAGGCGTTACGGTGCGGGCTCTGACCGAATTAAACACATGGATGCGAATTGCGGATGACAATCCGCCGTGGCGGTTCTTGTCAATTTCCGTGATCAGGGCGTTTACGGACAATCCTCGACGGCGGGCAATGGCGACAAATTCCGACCAGAACTCATCCTCCAGCGAGATACTGGTCCGGTGTCCGGCAATGGTTACAGAATGTTTGCGCACGGGGCCTGCCAGAGGCGGTTGGGCAGCAGGGTTTGCATCGGGACTTGCTCCTGATCACCCGCACTGTACCCCCTACTGTTCGTTGATCAAGCCTCGATCAGTACCGGGGATGGAACAGCTCTGCCTGTCCGGACTGTGACGTGTGGATCGTGCCTGCTCACCGCCCGAAGCCAGTTGCCGCGCGTCGGTATTCTGAACCTGCCGCGACAGGTCAGCTGTTTCATTTCAGACGCGGGTTCTTCCCGGAACAGCTGAACGGGCCTGTGAGGATACGCAGGAACTCCGGCATCGGGTTGATTGCACGGATTGCGCTTCCCCTGTAGGGTGTGTGCATGTCTGCACGGATACAGCGATCCGGCCCTGAAACCCTGGTTTGTGGTTGCTTCCGGAATGATCTCCGCTCTCTTCATCTTTCTGAAACAAGGGGGCAGGCGTGAAAGGCATGGCGGCCGGATATAATTTCGTTCTGAACGGAATGGCCGTGCTGGCAGGCGTTCTGATCTTTCTTTGTTTCGTGATGATTGTGGTCGATGTCTCGATGCGCATTGTCGGTCTGACGCCGCCAGCTTTTACCCTTGCAGTCGTAGAGTACATACTGCTGTGGTTCACGATGCTTGCCGCACCGTGGCTGGTTCGTATCAAGGGTCACGTTTTTATCGACGCTGTGACCCAGTTCCTGCCTGTTCGGGTCAGGTTCTTTCTGGCCAAGACCGTTTACGCCATCTCCGCTATAGCTGCCACGATCTATTGCGTCCATGCAGCCGGACTGCTTGCGGAGGCCTGGCGAAACGACATGGTGGATGTCCGCAGTATCGACATGCCGGTATGGGCGTTGTTTGGTCCTATGCCGCTCTGTCTAGCCCTGGTCGCCGTCGAATTTGGTCGCTACTTCGTCGGTATCGACGATATGTACAGCCAGTCAGTGGCTGAAAGGGAAAGCGTCTGAACGATGGAACTGGAGTGGTACTGGGCCCTCCTCGTGCTCATCGGAATGGTTGTTTTCTTTATGGCAATGGGCGTGCCGGTTGCCCTGACCTTCATCACAACCAACATCATTGGCGTTCTCATCTTCATGGGGGACGTGGCGGGCTGGACGCAGATTGTGGACAACTCCACCTCTCTCATAACCCGTTTTACGCTGGGGCCCGTCCCTATGTTCATCATGATGGGGGCCCTGTTCTTTCATACAGGGTTGGCCATGAGGGTATTCGACGGCCTCGACGTACTCTTTGGACGGCTCCCGGGCCGGCTCTGTTATCTCACGGTTGCAGGCGGCGCGATGTTCTCGACCCTGACCGGTTCCAGCATGGCGAATACCGCCATGCTGGGCGCCCTGATGGTGCCGGAGATGCAGCGGCGGGGTTACAACCAGAGAATGTCCATGGGTCCGATCCTCGGAACCGGGGGCCTGGCAATGATCATTCCCCCGTCAGCTCTCGGTGTCCTTCTTGCTTCGGTCGCCAATATCGATGTGGGCCGGCTCTTGATTGCCGGCTTTCTGCCCGGTTTTGTGCTTGCAGGTCTCTACGCCGCGCTGATTTTTCTCCAAATTCGATTCAATCCCGAGGCGGCCCCCGCCTACGTGATCGAAATGCCACCTGTGTGGAAGCGAGTACAGCTGGTCTGCACGAACATTCTTCCCATGAGCCTCGTCGTGTTCATGGTGATCGGGTTTATCATTCTCGGATGGTCAACGCCTACCGAAGCGGCAGCCTTTGGTGTCCTCGGGGTGATCGTCCTCGCCATCGCGTTTCGGGTCATGACGTTCTCCGCGCTGAGGTCTTCAGTCGAAGCGACCGTCAAGGTCGGCGCCATGGTTTTCTTCATCATCATGAGCTCCACAGTGTTCAGCCAGTTGCTGGCATTTTCAGGAGCGAGTGCGGGCCTCCTTGACTGGACGACGGGTTTCGAAATTTCGAGGTACTGGGTCCTCCTGGTGATGTTCATCATTTTGCTTGCGCTTGGCATGTTCATGGACGCCACTTCCATGATGCTGATCACGGTACCGATTTTTTTTCCACTGGCCCAACAACTTGGCTTTGATCTGATCTGGTTTGGCCTCTTCGTACTCATGACCTTCGAAATGGCTGGAACAACTCCCCCCTTCGGACTGCTGCTGTACGTCATGCTCGGTGTGGCGCCCAAGGGAACAACCCTGTTCCAGGTCGCAAACGCTGCGTTTCCGTTTCTGGTTTGCGATGCGATTCTGATAGTGATCCTCATTCTGTACCCCGATCTGGCGTTATGGCTTCCGAGCCTCATGTAGTCGGCCCCGGTTGCAAGGCAGCGAGGACTCCCGAAGGATAATCGGGTAACGGAGTCTCCCCGGGGCAACAGGCCGCAGAAAATGGTTCGCAGCCGCAAGAGATGCGGAACAGACACCCCGATCGGGTTGTGTTCCTTGATGCTGCTGAGCCGTCGCGAATGGCGATCTTGTCAGACATGCGTCCGGTTGGTAACGTCAAGAGAAGCGATTATCGCGAAGATACTGCGGGCTTGGGCACGTGGGTCACACAATAGGACTGCACAAAGGAGGAAACCGATGATCAAGACAAGAGTTCTGGCGATAGCTCTGGCAGCTGTTGTTACTGTACCGACCGTGGCGACAGCGTCATCCATCAAGGTCTCGACATGCCAGATCCGAACGCATGATCATGTCATTGTGTTTCTGAACGAATTTCTCAAGCCGGCCCAGGACAATGATATCGGGCTCAAGCTCCGCTATATCGGTGGGCCTGAAATCACCCCGTTTCGCAAACAGGGAGGGGCACTCAAGCGGGGGTTGATCGATCTGATATTCTGCCCGACGCCCTACTATGGTGCTGACCTTCCCGAGGCCCGTCTTCTCGGGGCTCACAACAAGTCTCTCGAGGAAATGCGCTCCAACGGTGCTTATGACTTGCTCAGAGAGGCATGGGACAAGGGGCTCAACGCCCACATTCTGGCCTGGCCAGCCTTCAACGTATCGACGTTCTACGTTTATACCAAGTTCAAGCCCAAGCTCAGCAAGACGACAGGCATTGACCTCAAGGGTGTAAAAATGCGGTCTACCGGGCTGTACAAACCGTTTCTTGCAGCCATGGGGGCGATTCCCATTTCAATAGCGCCTGGTGATGTGTACCAGGGACTCGAACGCGGCGTTGTTGATGGTATGGCCTGGCCCAAGGGATCGATCACCAAGTACAGCTGGGAGAAATTCCTGAAATACAAGGTAACGCCAAACTTTTATGGCGCCACATTCATGGTGGTCATCAACAAGAACAAGTGGCAGAGTCTGACACAAGCCGAGCGCGATTTTCTGACCAAGGTTGCGCAACGCTATGAAAAGAAAAGCGACGAGGTTGTCGGCAAGAATCTCAAAATCGATGAAGCCCTGCAGGTCAAGGCCGGTGTCCAGGACTTCAATCTCGAGGGCGAGTACGCAAAAGCCTATCTGAGGACCATCTATGGTGCCAAATGGGCCCAGAACGATCAGTACAAATACACAGTGGATTACAAGAAACTCAAATCACTTATCTATGAAGAGTAACCCTGGACGAGTAGGCCGGGTCGCGGCGTTTGCTGCGTCCCGGCTGAAGTTTCCGGGGCCGGGCGGGCCATAAAGCGAACACCTGGCGCAGACTGTCAAATCGTTGCCCATTGATGTGACATTGCGAAATCCTTCGTGGTCAGGAATTTGGCCTCATTCCCGGGGTTGCTGAAGGGTCCCGGTTCTGGAGTGTCGCGGTCCTGTCGAATCGGGACACTCTGTTTTTCGCAGGGTCGGGATTTTGTTCGTGACCTTTAGCCGCGTTCAGGGTTCAGGAGCCTGGGATCCCGGGCTCGAAGCTGCCATTGGCGGGTTCTGACAAGGCGCTGACGGGGTATCCCGGGCCGTGTCGGTCCAGCACGAATCTCGCAACATCCGGTGGGCGGGAACGGCCTTTCATTTGTCGATCCGCTGGCGCATCGCGTGAAGGCTCATTGTTTGCATCTCGGAATTCTGTTGGTTCCTTCCACAGTGCTGGAGCCGATCGGACATGCAGGGAGTCTGCACAGGCAACCCCACTACAAGGGGCGTGTTTACTGCAGGTTTTGCCCGGAGCAGAGTGCTGTTGTACCGTGAGCAACTGAACAACAGGGATCGGAGGATGCGCCCGTGGCACATTCGGTTGAAGCCAGACTCAGGGAAATGGGAATCATCCTGCCCCAGGCCGCCACACCCAAGGTCGCACGCATCCTGAACTGGAAGCAGGCGGGCGACCTTCTCTATATTTCGGGTCAGGTCCCCCGCATTGACGGCGAAATCGCGTTTGTGGGTAAGGTTGGTCGTGAGTTTTCCCTGGAAGAAGGTCAACAGGCCGCGCGAACCAGTGTGCTCATGGTTCTGGCCAGTGCCAGGGAGGCGCTTGGCGACCTTGATCGCATCCGGGATGTTGTGAAGATCAAGGGTTATGTGAACGTCGATCCTGAATTCACGGCCGTTTCCGCGGTTATGAACGGCGCTTCAGATCTGCTAAACGAGTTGTTCGGTGAGCCCGGCCGCCATTCCCGGACCGCAATCGGAGTCGCGTCGATGCCGTTTGGCGTTGCCATTGAAGTCGAGGCGATCTTTCAGGTTGCGTAAGTGGATTCGACAACGCTCAGAGGGTCGAAACCTGTCTCCGGGTAAAGGCCTGCTTCACGCGCCCGGCAGCGCAACAGCGCATAGATAATGTCGGTTGCTGGCGTCGGAATGTTCATGAACCGGGCGAGTTCGACAACCGCTCCGCAGATCCCGTCAACCTCCATCGGACGACCTCGTTCAAGATCCTGCAGCAGCGACGTCTTGTGACCCGAGACAGAACGCGTGGCCTCGATACGGTTGTCGATCGTCTGGTTGAACGTCACGCCGAGGCTTTCACCAACTCTCTGAGCCTCTTTCATGATGACGATCGCCAACTCCCGGAGATCCGGCCGCTCCACGAGCGGACCGAGTCGTGCGCCGGTCAGGACGGCCATCGTACTGAAAGAAACATTACCCCAGATCTTGGTCCAGAGTTCCCGGCGAATGTCGGTGAGAAGGGGCGCCTTCAGATGGCCGTCCTCAAGCAGTGCCGCCACGGCGCGCACCCGATCCGACAGGCTTCCATCCGGTTCCCCCAACGAAAATATGCGATTGCCGAGATTGCGGACCAGTCCCGGTTCACGAACCTCGTTGCTGGAATTGATGACGCATCCGATGACCCGCCTGCAGCCAATGGACCGCGCAATTCCCCCGCCAGGATCCACGGTTTGCAGAACATGACCATCCAGCGGGCCGTCGCAGGCGTGAAAATACCAGAATGGAATACCGTTCTGGGCCGAGACCACAACAGTATCCGGACCAAGAAGCGGTTGCATGGCTTCTGCCGCCCGCGCCAGGGTGTGGGACTTTGCCGAAAGAAAAATGACGTCCTGCGGTCCCAGCTCCTCAGGATTATCGGTAGCATCGGGACGGACCGTGAATTCCTCGTCCATCGTCACGATGGTCAGACCGCGGGACCTTATGGCCTGAAGGTGATCGCCACGGGCTACAAGTGAAACTTGCGTATTCGAACGGGCAACCATGCCACCAACAAACCCGCCAACAGCGCCCGCGCCGAATACGCAGAATTTCATGACTTCAAACCCCGCTTGCAACGAATTTTCCGGGTCTCACGCGACGACTTCCGCTCCACGGCTCGAGAGAAGCCGGAGCTCCTTCCGGGCGATGCAGAACGTTTGTCGGGACTTGGGTCCTGCCCGAGGTCCGCCCGCATGGATTGCCGGTTCTGCGTTCAGACCATCGAGAAAAAATCGTTGCCCTTGTCGTCGACAACAATGAATGCGGGGAAATCCTCGACATCGATCTTCCAGATAGCTTCCATTCCGAGTTCCGGATATTCGATACACTCCACGTTCCTGATGCAGTCCTGGGCAAGACGCGCGGCCGGACCGCCAATGGAGCCAAGGTAAAATCCCCCATACTTGCGGCATGCATCCGTCACTTGCCTTGAACGGTTTCCCTTGGCCAGCATCACATGGCTGCCACCCTTTTCCTGGAACTCTGCCACATAGGAATCCATGCGTCCGGCCGTCGTAGGTCCGAACGAACCCGATGCATAACCTGCCGGAGTCTTGGCCGGTCCGGCATAGTAGATTGCATGGTCACGAAAATAGTCTGGCATTGGCTCTCCAGCCTCGAGGCGCGCCTTGATCCTTGCATGCGCAGCGTCCCGCGCGACGATAAGTGAACCGGTCAGGGACAGGCGTGATTTGACCGGGTGCTGTCCGAGAACGCGCCGGATGTCTTCCATGGGCTGGTTCAGATCGATGTTGACAACATGGGCAGACAGTCTTTCCGGATCGACTTCGGGAAGGAACCGGGCCGGATTTCTCTCAAGCTGTTCGAGAAAGATGCCATCGCGAGTGATTTTCCCGAGCGCCTGCCGGTCGGCCGAGCAGGACACACCGAGGCCGATGGGGACACTGGCGCCATGCCGTGGCAGCCTTATGACGCGGACATCGTGACAGAAGTACTTCCCGCCGAACTGTGCGCCGATACCCAGGGTTCGCGAAACTTCAAGGACCCTTTCCTCCATCCCGAGATCACGAAAGCCCTGGCCCGCAGCGTTGCCTTCTGTTGGCAGGCTGTCGAGATACCGGGTCGACGCAAGTTTGACCGTCTTGAGGTTGTATTCTGCCGACGTGCCGCCGATCACGATCGCAAGGTGATAGGGAGGGCAGGCGGCAGTGCCAATGCTTCGCATCTTTTCTTCGAGAAATTCGAGGAGCCTGCTCTCGTTCAGGATGGCAGGGGTTTGCTGATACAGGAATGACTTGTTGGCGGATCCACCCCCCTTGGCAATGAACAGAAAACTGTAGGCGTTGCCGCCCGTCGCGTAGAGTTCAATCTGGGCCGGAAGGTTGGTTCCCGTATTGACCTCTTCGAACATCGAGAGAGGAGATACGTTGGAGTAACGCAAGTTGCGTTCCCGGTAGGTTCTTTCAATTCCTTCCGACAGGGCGGCTTCATCGTCTCCGCCAGTCCGCACGTTATGTCCCTTTTTTCCCATCACGATGGCCGTGCCTGTATCCTGACACATGGGAAGAACGCCGCCAGCCGCGATATTGGCATTCTTGAGGAGATCCAGCGCGACGAAGCGATCGTTGTCCGAGGCTTCAGGGTCGTCGACGATTGCCCGAAGCTGTTCCAGATGTCCGGGACGCAGGAAATGGGCAATGTCTCCAAACGCTTCGGCCGCGAGCATCTCGAGCCCGCGACGATCCACCATGAGGATCTCTTCACCGTCGAAGGTTCGGGTCGATACATATTCCGAACCGAGTTTCCGGTATTGGGTCGTGTCTTCGCCGAGGGGGAGCATTTCGCGATAGGAACTGTCAGTCATGGCCCAGGGGTTTCGTGAATTCGGTTATGCCAAAAGGACTTCCGGCGGGCCGACGGAACAGCCACCGGATGTCAGGTTCTTCGCTTACGCATTGATTCGAGCGTCACCACCTTGGCGTCAGGGTCGGAAGGAGGCGCTTCGCTTTCCGCCGGATCCGCAGCCTCGGCCGGGTGTCCGGGTTCCGTTTCCGGGGCCCTGATCCGAAAAGCGGAGGCTGTGTCGGCAAACCCTGTGATCGCAGTGAAGGGAATCCTGAGCCGCTCGCTCTGGCCGGAAAAACTCAGCGTGACTTCGAAGGCGTCGCTTTCGACTTCAAGCCCCCAGAAAATGTTCTGAAGGACAATGGTCATTTCGTCAGGATATTGGGCTGAAATCGGCTTTGAGACGATCACGCCGGGGTGGCCCGTCGCAAACGTGATGTAGAGGTGGTAATTTCCCGGCAGGCCATCACTGGCAATGTGTTTCAGGATATGACGCACCGCCTCGCGCATGGCGTTTCCGAGGTGGTTTTCCAGTTGGCTTGCCGTGTCCGACTGCAAGAGGTTGCTCCTCAGCCCATCCGTTCCCTTCACCGTCGCGTGACGCCTGGTCCGGGCGTTGCGGCAGTTGGGGGCTTCTGTTGCCCGGCGCCCCCGAGCCGCGCTTTCCTAGATGCTAGGCAGCGAGAGCCAATTCGTTATCGTTGGCATCTATAAGGTTCGGTCCGATCACGGCGGTACCATACCGGGCGAAAAGCTGGTCTTTAGACGCGTGTCGATCCTGTTTCGCCCCCGCAGCTGTGTTCCGTCTGCGCGCGCAGGAAGGAACGGGCTTTGGTGGAGGCGCCGGGTACCGCCCCCGGGTCCACAACGCTTATTTCACCATCCGTTTATCGCCATAGTCGGCAAACCGACCCTGGTAAGATAATGAAATACGATCCTGAATCAAGGATTTCCGACACGACACGTGATCAGGACCAATTCTGTCCCTTTTCGGGCAGGCTGGTGACCGAAAACACCCCTTTCTGGAAGTTGTACAAACGCCGCCTCGATCAGGATCCGGTCATCCTGCTGTTGTCCGGTTCTCCCGGCCCAGCTCTCCGGCGGTTCAGGCAGCGAGCAAAGGGGCGTCGAAGGCCCGCTGCCTGTTGTCCTGCGGATGGCGCAGAGATTGTCTTGCGCCCGCGAGGCGGATCTTCACAGGTAATCGGTACGAGATGGACGAAAGTCCCGGACTTTCGATATCAACGCGGCCAGAGCCACCATCAGGGATCGGTCGGCTGCAATGGAGAGTTTCCGATCGTTACCTGTTATGACGGTAAGGTTTTCTGGATCCATGATCCTGGCAACAATGCTAGGCGGCGGGGGTGTTGGGTGGTGGGGCCGGACACAATCGAACCCACCGAATAGAACCCGGATTATTGTCTGGAGAAGTCCTCTGGTATCTGCGGATGCAAGGCAGTCGATGAATTCCTCAAGAAACCAAAGCCATTTTCGTTGATCATCGGTATAGCTGACATCATTGGCTGCGGCACGCCGTTGCTGACCAAAAAAAATATTAAAAATAGTGACATTTCATAAAATGTCATATTGAATAAAGCATTATTTATTGTTATATACCATAAGATCAACAAAGGATACATTTTATGTCTATAAACCAAAATCGGTTGCGCAAACTTCGTCGCCAAAAGGGAATGGCCCTTCGAGAGCTGGCGGACAAGTCAAAGACATCCTCTCGGCAGCTCGCGCGCTTCGAGGCGGATCTGGCAGCTTGCCAGGCTGTCCGCGAAACGACGGTCAATAAAATCGCAAGAGCCCTGCATGTCGACCCTGGCGTTCTGACCGGCACATTGCCAATGCCCACCTCAAGCGAACAAACGTCAAACGAGCCGTCTAAGGGCAGGAGAATGCAGACTAGTGTCTTGCTCGATCCGGAAGTCCGTCTCGCCTGCGCGCTGATTAAACGGCGCTATGGTGTGAACATTACGACTCTCTTGAATGCTGCCCCCCTCATGTTTGTTCTTCTGGCAGAACTCAGCCTCCAGTGGCGGCAAGAAAAAGTGCAGGAGATTTACAAGGTTTTTGATCAACTCGAAGCTCTGGGAGATCAAGGCGGGCATCTGTCCTTCGCCTTCAATGGCGTGCATGCCATTGAGGAGGCGACCATGGGTGAGGTCGAGTCTATCGAAGAAGCAGATGTTTTCGGGAAAAACGTAAGCGAAGAGGCGTTTTTGTGGGGCTATGAGCCCGATAACCGCAACCCTCTCGCTGACTATCTCCGAAAGCTAGCGCAGAAGGTAAAAAGGCCGGAAATCATCAAGGATTCGGAATCATTGTCCATGGGTGCCTTGGAGAACTTTCCGGATTTTGAGATATGTGAAGGTGATCTGAAAAAGGTTGCTGGATCCTCCGAGGCCGCGCAGCGAGCCCTCAAAGGAGGATTTGTCCGCCTGGAGAATGTCCCAGATGAACTTTGGGCTGAGGACGCGGCGGAACAGCGGGCGTCATGGCTGGAAAATCAGCTTCCTGAAGAAGAAAGATTTCGTCTGAACGAGTTGAGGAAACAGTTCGAAGAAATATTAGACGAATTTCTCAATGACGATGCACATGGTGAGAGAGAGGCGGCGGATCACATAAGTCCTGAAGAAGGAGCCGGGGAATGAGTGCTCCTGTTCCGTCACGTCACGCCGAGACCCGAATGCGTCAAAGGGGGTTCCGTTATTCGGACCTGGTGTGCGTTCTCGATCACGGTTCGCTGATTGGCGATGACACCTACTTTCTCAGCCGCAAGGATGTCGATCGCGAGATCCGTCAACACAAACGGGAAATCCAGAGACTGGAACGGCTGAAAAACTCGAAGATCGTTATTAAGGGAGAAACTATTGTAACCTGTTGTCGCTCACATCTCCGGGACCAGAAACGCCTCCTCCGAAGAAAGAGGGAAGCTAGGTAGCAAAGTACTCTTGAGCGCCTTCTCGATCCAGACACGACGGCGGCTGGTCCTGACAGCACATAAAGGAGCTGTGCGGCCACAGCGTCTCGGCCTCGGCCATCTAGCGGATCAACAAGCGCCCGTAGAAGCCGCCGACCGCGTTTGCCGAGCGCGAGTTCGACGCGCCGACGCCGTACCTGATTGTCGATACGCGCTACGCGAAGGTCCGGGAACAGACATCATCCGCTCCCAGACGGTGCTGATTGTGATCGGCATCAACAGGGACTTCCTGATCAAGCTCCGCGAGCGCGGGCCTGCACAGGGTGAAGTTCGTCGTCCGCTGACTACACAGTGGCCACGCAGAGGAGCATACTTCCAAATATAAAAAAGAGGGAAGCGTCATTATAGATACAGGCGCCGGGTTCCGGCACTCCTGTCCGGAACCGGTGTCAGGGCTTGAGGAACCCTGTCCGCAATGATGTGAGGGGCAAGGCGTTTGATCACGGCGTGAACCTTATGCGCCGATCGTGAAACGGTCGATGACAGAACCCATACCAAGTGGCATGACAAGGCAAACCCCGGACCGTGCCCGGCCCGGTGTCCTGATTCCGATATCGCGTTTCCGGTTGTGAAGCGGGGTCAGGCGAACAATCCTTTCCAGGGTTCGGACATCCGAAGCTGCAGGAGACGCGGGTCTGCGGTCGGGGGCCCCGAGTGGAACCGGGGGGCGCCATGAAACCTCCGGACGTGACAGAACGTGCCTCTCCATTCGTAGAACAGCGGAGGGCCGGCAGCATGCGGTTATCTGAACTCAGGGTGACGGGGTCCGAATCAGACGGTGCTTCGGATGTCTGGAATCCACCGCACAAATAAGGGATACTCCCTCATCAGGCTGCCGGTTGCAGCTGTCCGAAATCCCTTTCCATGGTGGCGGCAGGGAGCGCTACATGCTGATGTCCCGTCCCCGGACCTGACCGGTCATGTTGCAGTACCTTGAACTGTTGCACCGCGTTCGCCACCAGGGGACCCGCAAGGGGGACCGGACAGGAACCGGAGTATACAGCCTGTTTGGCGAGCAATTGAGAGTGGATCTTGGCAAGGGTTTTCCTCTGGTCACAACCAAGAAGATCCATGTCAGGTCCGTAATCCATGAATTGCTGTGGTTCCTTCGCGGCGACACCAATATCGCT
Source organism: Alphaproteobacteria bacterium (assembly GCA_965221485.1). GTDB lineage: Bacteria > Pseudomonadota > Alphaproteobacteria > MPNO01 > UBA830 > JAJEBT01. The sequence goes on from OZ244893.1 coordinate 423,881, forward strand.
TATCTGAATGACAACGGCGTTACAATCTGGGATGAGTGGGCTGACGAAAACGGTGACCTCGGTCCCGTTTACGGTGCCCAGTGGCGCTCATGGAAAGGGGCAGACGGATCCGTAACCGACCAACTGGCCCAGTTGATCGAGCGGATCCGGACAGAACCCGAATCGCGGCGTCTCGTGGTCAGTGCCTGGAACGTCGCGGAAATCGGAGAGATGGCTCTGCCGCCCTGTCACTGCCTTTTCCAGTTTCATCTCGCCGGTGACCGCCTGTCCTGTCAGCTTTACCAGAGAAGTGCTGACATTTTCCTCGGCGTTCCCTTCAACATCGCGTCCTATGCCTTGCTGACAATGATGGTGGCGCAGGTGACAGGTTATCGTCCGGGCGACTTCGTTCATACGTTCGGTGATGTGCATCTCTACGCGAACCATGTGGAACAGGCCGACCTTCAGCTGCAGCGTCAGCCATACCCCCTGCCGACCATGCATCTCAATCCTGCGGTCACCGATCTGTTCGATTTTCGTTACGAGGATTTCGCTCTGGAGGGGTATGAGTACAGTCCGCATATCCGGGCGCCGGTCGCGGTGTAGGAAGACCGGCGTTTGCCAAATTCACCAGTCCGGGTGTCCATAATTGCGGCCGTTGCCGAAAACGGCGTTATGGGCCGCCAGGGACAGCTGCCATGGCGGTTGCCCGGTGACCTTCGGCATTTTCGTGAAATCACCATGGGAAAACCCTTGATCATGGGGCGCAAGACCCATCTGTCGATTGGTCGTCCGCTTCCCGGCAGGACCAATATCGTGCTGTCGAGAAAGCCGGACTTCGCGCCGGATGGGGTCATCGTGATGTCTGACCCGTCAGCGGCGATTTCCCGTGCGCAGGCTCTTGCGGAAGCGGCGGGCGCAGGTGAGGTCATGATCATTGGCGGGGCCGCTGTCTACAGGGGCGCCCTGGATCAGGCAGATCGCATCTATCTGACGGAAGTCCATGCCGCCGTGGAGGGCGATGTCCTGTTTCCCCGGCTTGACCGGTCCTGCTGGACGGAAACGTCTCGAAGTCATCAGGTGGCTGGTCCCCGAGACGATCATGATTTCTCGTTTGTCGCGTTGCAGCGCAAGTCCCTCCGTCATCAGGTGTGACATTTTGCGGCCTTGTTACCCTGTGCTAGACTTTGAGGTGACCTGACGACACTCGGTATTGTGATTGCGGATGCGTACACTCCTTGTCGCGCTGTGCGTTCTTGTTTTTGGTTCCCCGCCCGATGCAGCCGTCGCTGCGCCTGGAACCGTCGATCGCATCGTCGTCATGAAGGCAGAGCGCAAGCTTATGCTTATGCGCGAAGGCCGGGTCCTCAAGACATACAGGGTCGCGCTCGGACGATATCCGAAGGGTCCCAAAACCCGGAAGGGCGATTCGAAGACACCGGAAGGGGTCTACAGGATCAACTACCGGCTCGACCGCGACAAATCCAGCTTCTATCGGTCTCTGAACGTGTCCTATCCGAATCAGCGGGACCGGGCGCGTGCTGCCCGGCAAGGTGTTGATCCGGGCGGAGACATCATGATTCACGGTTTGCCGGAGGGCTGGTCAGCCCAGCAACTGGATCACCCACGGCTGGACTGGACCCAGGGTTGTATTGGCGTTACCAATCGGGAAATCGACGAAATCTGGGCTCTGACCCCAATCGGCACGGTCATCGAAATCAAACCCTGAGAGTCTTGCGTCACCGGAGTGACAATCCGGCGGGGTGGGCAACCCATGGTCTTCCCTGTGCAGCCCTTCCTGCCGGGTATGTCTTCGGCTTCGTCACGAATTGATCCGACCCATCTTGGCAGCACCCCCGGGGATCCCGGCCCGTGCAAATGCGACCGGGCGGCCGAATAGTTCATCGGCGCGATTTCACGGGAGCCGGGGGCAGGGGTGATGCGCGTTGCCTCGCACCCGAAATCGGACGGCCGCTGGCCCTGTTGCACTGCGTTTTTCCAGTGCAGGTTGGCAGAAAATCGGACAGGCCGGGTCAGTGGCTTTCTGACGAGGATGCCGGAAGATGGAAACTGCTCCCGGGATCAATGGGACCGCCACAGGCCAGTCGGCCGGTTTCGACCATATGTTCCAGATGGGCGAGAACCGAGCGGGAGGCGGCACCATACATCGTTTCCGGCAGATGGCGGTACATCGACGCCACCATTCGGGGCACTGTATGCACGCCATTTGCGATGCAGTCGAGAATCTGGCGTTCCCGCATCAGGCGATGCGAGAGGTAGGCGCGCACGAAGGGCCGCGGGCGGGGAATTTCCGGACCGTGGCCCGGCAAATAGAGTTGGTCGTCGCGTGTCAGACAGAGGCGGAGGCTGTCGAGATACGCACCCATGTTTCCGTCAGGAGGCGAGACGATTGTGGTGTTCCATCCCATGACATGATCACCGGAAAAAAGTATGCCGGCCTCCCGGAGTGCGAAACAGTGATGGTTCGACATGTGGCCCGGGGTCGGAACCGCTTCCAGTGTCCATCCGGGTCCTTGCAGCAGTGTCCCGCCGTCGACCTCGAGATCAGGTGAAAAATCCTGCTGTGCAGCCTCGACGGGCTGACCACCCTCGAGCGGTTCAGGAAGGGCGCCTGCAATGGGAGCTCCGGTTCGCTGCCTGAGCCAGGTCGATGCGGGAGAATGATCCATGTGGGTATGAGTCACGACAATATGGGTGACGGTCTCGCCCTTGAGTGCGGCCTCGATGTTCTCTACGTGCTGTTCGATCATCGGTCCGGGATCGATGACGGCGACCTCTCCCGAGCCGACAATATAGGTGTTGGTGCCCTTGTAGGTGAAGGACGACGGATTCTCGGCCACGATGCGCCTGACGCCGGGCGCGACGTCCGTCGCCTCCCCGTATTCGAAAACCATGTCCTTGCGAAATGGAATGCTGCCTGCGCTCATTGATGGGAGTCCTCCGCGTACCCCTACTCGAACACAATGTCGGGTGCTGCAGGAACGGCGTCATCGGTGCCGATGTGCTTCCACACAAGCTCGGCAATAGCGCGATAGGCGCGGGCATGATCCCCGTCGGGATCCGCAGCTGCAATCGGATGACCATCGTCGGAGCCCTGGCGAATCACCATGTCGAGCGGAATCTCGCCAAGAAAGGGAACCTCCATCTTCCTCGCGGCAGTGCGTGCGCCTCCATGTGTGAACACGTCCGATCGGCTGCCGCAGTGGGGGCATATGAAGTAGCTCATGTTTTCGACAATGCCGAGAACCGGCACGTCGACCTTTCGGAACATGTTGAGTCCCTTGCGGGCATCGATCAGCGCAAGATCCTGCGGTGTGGACACGACGATGGCGCCGGCAAGGGGAACCCGTTGCGCCATGGTCAACTGAACATCTCCGGTGCCCGGAGGCATATCGACGACGAGCACATCCTGAGGCCCCCACTGCACGTCGCGCATCATCTGCTCCAGAGCGCCCATGACCATCGGGCCACGCCAGATCATTGGTGTTTCGACGTCAATCATGAAGCCGATCGACATGCAGGTTACGCCATAGGCTTCCATCGGAATGATGATCTTGCCGTCCGGAGATGACGGACGGCCTGTGATTCCCATCAGCGTGGGTACAGAGGGACCATAGATATCGGCATCGAGGAGAGCCGTGCGCAAGCCCATGGCTCGGAAGGACAGGGCCAGATTGGCGGCCGTAGTGGACTTGCCTACGCCACCCTTGCCGGATGAGACCGCAACAATGGAACCGACCTGGGGAAGGAGCGGGCGCTGCTCCTGACGCGGCGGTGGAGCCTCACGGGACTGGTCCGAACGATGAGCTGCCAGGACAACTGTCGCCGAAAGAACGCCTGGCTGCTCCCGGACAGTCTGCTCGGCCGATTTCCGGACCGGCTCCATCGCCTCTGCCTCTGAAGGCTCAATTTCAATCGAAAACTGGACATGGCCGCCCTTCACCACCAGGCCGCTGATCCGTCCTGACGAAGCCAGGCTGTCACCGGACCCTGGCAGGCGCACGTCCGACAACGCCGTATTGATATCCTGTTCGGTTATTGGGGCCATACCGGGATCTCCGACGGGTAACGATATAACTTGAAATACCCGGCGCATTCGCGCTACACAGTCGACGCGGATCATCATATATAACGCCCTGACCCGCGCAACGGTCGATGATCGCATTGCGCGGATGCGGGACATCCGATGGAAACGATCTCAGATTGGACATCAGTCATGCCGTGGAAACAGCAAGGTGGTGGACCTTGGGGAGGCGGCGGAAGCCAGGGCCCCTGGGGCGGGGGCGCTCCCCCCGGTGGCGGAAGAGGCGGATCCGGGCCTCCGGATTTCGAAGACATCATTCGCCAGGGCCAGGACCGGGTTCGCAAAATCCTGCCAAGCGGTTTTGGAGGGAAGCGCGGTGTTCTCATTCTGCTCCTTGCGCTCGTCCTGTTGTGGCTCCTGACGGGCCTCTACCGGGTTCAGCCGGGAGAAAAGGGCGTCGAGCTTCTTTTTGGTGAGTTCATCAAGACGACAGAGCCCGGCCTGAATTTCTGGGCACCATGGCCGCTCGGAACCGTCTACCGCCCCAATGTGGAACGGACCAATCAGCTCAATGTCGGCTTTCGCTCCCTGTCACAGGTCTCCCGGACCGATGGCATCCGAGACGTGCCGGAAGAGAGTCTGATGCTGACCGGCGACCAGAACATCATCGATATCGATTTCGTCGTGCAATGGCGCATTGGCAGCCCACGCGATTACCTTTTCAATATTCGCGAGCCCGAACTGACGATCAAGCGTGGTGCAGAGAGCTCGATTCGCGAGATCGTGGGCCAGACGCCGCTGGAGGAAGTGCTCGCAACACAGCGTCAGCAGGTCGAGACACGAACCAAGGAAGTCCTTCAGCGAATACTCGATGACTATCGCGCCGGCGTCTTTATTGCCGAGGTCAAGCTTCAGAAAGTGGATCCGCCGCAAAAAGTGATCGATGCCTTCAATGACGTTCAACGAGCCCGCCAGGATCGTGAACGCCAGCAAAATGAGGCCGAGGCCTACCGGAACGATATTTTGCCCAAAGCGAACGGCGAGGCAGAGCGCCTGATCCAGGAAGCGACCGCCTATCGCGAGCAGTTGATTCGCGAGGCCGACGGTGAGGCCAAGCGTTTCGTGTCGGTGTATGAAGCTTACAAGGGCGGCAAATCCGTGACCCAGCGCCGGCTTTACCTCGAGCGCATGCAGGAGGTTCTGAGGACCTCCGAAAAGGTGATCATTGACAGTGGAGCCGGAGGAAGCGGGGTGGTTCCGTATCTTCCGCTCCCGGAACTGCGCAAGAGACAGGCGGAGGCAGAAGAATGATCTCGAATCTCCGACTGATAATTGGCGGAATCATCCTCATTGTGATCGGGATGATCGCATTCAGCTCGACATTCATCGTGGCCGAAACCCGCCAGGCGCTGATCCTTGAGTTTGGTCAGCCCCGGCAGGAGGAGCGCGACCCGGGCCTACACTTCAAGCTGCCCTGGCGCAGCGTGACCTATTATGATCGGCGGGTCCTCAGCCTTGATCCTCCGGCTCAGGAGATCATCCTGTCCGATCAGAAGAGGATCATCGTTGACGCCTATGTCCGCTACCGCATCATTTCGCCGCTCAGGTTCCGGCAAAGGGCGGATACGGAACAGAACTTCATCAACATCTTCGGACGAAGGCTGAATTCTGCGGTTCGTGCCGAAATCGGACGCATCCTTCTGGGGGACGTACTGTCGAGCAAGCGTGACGACGTGATGGCCACCATCACAACCGAATTGAAGGAACAGGCAGAGGAATTCGGTATTTCGGTGGTTGATGTTCGTATCGGACGGACGGATTTGCCGGAAACCACGAGTGAATCGGTCTATAACCGGATGCGGTCCTCACGTGTTGCGCAGGCCGCGAAACTCCGGTCGGAGGGGGCCGAAATCAAGGCCCGGATTCAGGCAAATGCGGATCGCGAGCGAACCATCATTCTGGCTGAAGCGCGACGCCAGGCCCAGATTCTTCGGGGTGAGGGAGAGGCGGAAAAAACACGAATCCTGATCGATGCCTTTTCAAAGGATTCCGAATTCTTTGCCTTCTACCGGTCGCTCGAAGCCTATGGCGAAGCACTCGGCGAAGGTACAACCATGGTCCTCTCTCCGGACAGCGAGTTCTTCAAGTTCTTCGGAAGCCTTATTACAGCCGAGGAAGGCGGATAAGCGCTGGCCAGCATGACGGACGAGTTGATCATCGCGTTTGCCCTCGTTCTGGTGATAGAAGGAAGCCTGTACGCATTGTTCCCTGCAGGTATGAAGCGCATGGCGCTTCGACTTGAACAGATGTCTGTCTCCGCGCTCAGAAATGCTGGTCTGCTGGCCGCTGTCCTCGGTGTCGGCGTGGTCTGGCTCGTGCGCCGGCAGGGATAGCCAAGACTGTCCCTGTACGGGCGATCAGAAGGAGAGGCGGAATGATGGCAACAGCATCGGTTTGTCGCAACCGCGTCCTGGCAGCACTGTTCGGCCTTCTGGTGATGGTGGATGCCGCATCGGCCCGCTCCATACCGGCAAGTTTTGCAGATCTGGCCGAACGTCTTCTGCCATCAGTCGTGAACATCTCGACGCGTCAGGTCGAGAAACGGACGGGCTCCGACGGCCCCGAAACGCCACCGGGCCCTCCCGGCTCCGCGCTGGAAGAATTGTTCCGGCAGTTCATGGAGCGTGGCCGACCGCAAAACCGGCCGCCAACAACGTCACTGGGGTCCGGCTTCATCATCGATCCCCAAGGGTATATCGTCACAAACAATCATGTCATCGAAGAGGCGGATCGCATTACGGTGACGCTTCACGATGAAACCAGAATGGAAGCTCGGGTCGTGGGACGTGACCCCAAGACCGATCTTGCCCTTCTGAAGGTGAACCCCGAGACTCCGCTGAATGCTGTTGCTTTTGGCGATTCGTCAATGTTGCGGGTTGGTGACTGGGTCCTCGCGATCGGTAATCCTTTTGGTCTCGGGGGCACGGTGACGACGGGGATTGTCAGTGCGCGCCAGCGCGACATCAACTCGGGACCCTATGACGACTTCATCCAGACTGATGCAGCCATCAATGGAGGAAATTCCGGCGGTCCCATGTTTGATCTCGATGGCAATGTCGTGGGGATCAATACCGCCATATTTACGCCCTCGGGACTGAGTGTCGGGATCGGATTTGCGATCCCTTCCAATCTGGCCGGACCCATCATTAAACAGCTCCGTCAATTCGGAAAGGCGCGCCGCGGCTGGCTCGGTGTACAAATCCAGGATGTGACCGACGAGATCGCAAGGAGTCTTGAGCTGGCCAGGGCAGAAGGAGCCTTGGTTGCAGCGGTTACGGAGGACAGCGCAGCGGCCCGGGCCGGTATCGAGGTCGGAGACGTGATTCTCGAATTTGATGGCAGGAGCATACGACGAATGCGGCACCTCCCGCGGATTGTGGCCGAGACGGAAGTGGGCAAGACCGTCGAGGTCGTGATATGGCGGCAGGGTCGACGCCAGGCCGTTTCCGCAAGTCTCGGGGAACTTCCCCAGGAGGATCCGATGGCCAGGGCAGCGGTGCCTGACGCGGAGGAAGAGGCGGCCGTGGCCCTGCATGTTCCCGAGGTCGGGGTAACCCTGTCGAAGATTACCCAGCCATTGCGGACGCAGTTCTCTCTCGGAGATACGGTGGAAGGTGTTGTCGTGACCGAGGTCTCCCCTGGAAGCGCAGCCGAAAGAAAGGACCTCCGTCCGGGCATGGTCATCAGAAAGGTCGGTCCCCAGCAGCGCACGGTGGACTCACCCCGGACGGTCGTCGAGCAGGTCCGTCGCGCGCGTGAGGCCGGTCAATCCACAATTCTCATGCTGCTTGAGGTTGATGGCAGTCCCCGCTTTGTTGGCCTCGATATTGATTCGGGTTGAAACCGCAACAAAGCCTCATCATCGCAGGACCGACCGCGAGCGGAAAATCGTCACTGGCCGTTGCGCTGGCCGAACGCCTTGGCGGAACGGTCATCAATGCAGATTCCATGCAGATTTATCGAGAGCTGGCGATCGTCACGGCGCGGCCCAGGGGAGAGACACTGGATCGGGCTCCGCACCGGCTCTATGGTGTCCTTGATATCCGTGACCGCTGCACCGCCGGCCGATGGCGCAGCATGGCGCTGAAGGAAATACGGACAAGCCGCAAGCACGGACGAATCCCCATTCTTGTCGGGGGCAGCGGCCTTTATCTCTACGCGCTCACACACGGCCTCCACAGCCTGCCCTCCGTTCCACCCCGAATCAGGGGTGAACTGAAGGAACGTCTCGAGAGAGAGGGGGTGGCCGGTCTCTATGCCGAGCTCCAGACCCGTGATCCGGAGACCGCAGCAGGAATCGGGAAAAATGATCAACAACGGATCGTACGCGCTCTCGAGGTCATCGAGCATACCGGTCGCGGCCTGTCCCGTTGGTATGGTGAGGGAGAACGGTTGGGGGATTCTGATAGCTCGTTCCTCACAATACTGGTCATGCCTCCGAGGGCTGAGCTTCAGGCAGCCTGTGACCGGCGCTTTCTGGCGATGCTTGATGCAGGTGCTGTGGCGGAGGTCGAACGCTTCCGGGAGGTGGACAGCGAAAAGACCTGCCCGCTCTGGAAAGCGGTGGGGGTTCAACCGATCTCCGACCATCTTGATGGCAGCCTGTCCAGAAACCAGATGATCGCCCGGGCGCAGAGAGACACCCGTCGCTATGCCAAGCGGCAGGTGACATGGTTTCGTCACCGGACAGTTGCTGACGTCCTCGTCCAGGGTCTGTGCGGCGAGGATTCGGCTGACAGGATCTGTCAGGATATAGCGGAACCCCTTTAGGCGGCCCCGGAAACCGGACCGTGCAATCCGGGGACCGTCAGGACCGGGACATTTTTCCTTCATGTCCGGACCGTTGCAGCAGGTGAGGTCGGTCCCGTCTGCGCCTGCAGAGGGAATCAGGGACAAGGATGCCACTGCCCGGGTCCCGGAAGCGCGGCGACGGGAACAATGGTCAAGGGGTCCGGCAGGCATCAACCAGAGTGTCGTTTGAGATCGAAAAGCGGTAAGCGGATCGATGCGTCGGCTCCCTCCCGTTGGCGGGCATGCCTGCAGCGCGGCACCGGATTCGTGGCTGGTCCGCAGGATCAAATTGTGTTGACCGGTGCGCGGTGCGCAGCTAGGTTTGTGCGCCGCAGCAACCATTGGCCGCTGCCTGGCAAAGAACCGGCCATCTGGCCGGTTTGTCTTGTCAGATCAAGGGCGGACGAGACGGCCAGGCCGACGATCGGAGATCGGTTCCATGACGGATCATAAAATGAACGGATCCAGTATCATTCTCAAGGCGCTTGTCGAGGAAGGCGTCGATACGGTATTCGGTTATCCTGGCGGCGCGGTACTGCCGATTTATGACGAAATTTTCAAGCAGAACCAGCTTCGCCACATTCTGGTCCGTCAGGAAGGCGGTGCCGTCCACATGGCTGAGGGCTATGCCCGGTCTACCGGGAAGGTCGGAGTCGTCCTTGTGACGTCGGGCCCCGGTGCCACAAATTCCGTGACCGGATTGACCGATGCCCTGATGGACAGCGTTCCGATTGTTTGCCTGACGGGGCAGGTTCCCACCCATCTGATCGGCAATGACGCCTTCCAGGAAGCGGATACGACCGGCATCACACGACCCTGCACAAAGCACAATTACCTGGTGAAGCATGTTGATGATCTGGCAACCGTTATCCATGAGGCGTTCCATATCGCCCGGACCGGTCGGCCGGGCCCCGTTGTCATCGACCTGCCAAAGGATGTCCTGATGGCCGAAGGCGCGTACGTGCGTCCGGAGTTGACCCGCCATCGCAGCTACCGTCCCCGCACCGAAGCGCGTCAGAGCGAAATCGATCGGGCCGTGTCCATGATCGCGGAAGCCAGGCGTCCGGTGTTCTATTGCGGCGGAGGAGTGATAAACTCCGGTCCCGATGCCTGCGATCGCCTTCAGCGGTTTGTCAGAATGACAGGGTATCCGGTAACCCTGACCCTGATGGGTCTGGGCGCCTACCCGGCATCCGACGAACAATTCCTGGGTATGCTGGGAATGCACGGCACCTACGAAGCCAATATGGCAATGCATGATGCTGACCTGATCATCGCACTGGGTGCCAGGTTTGACGATCGCATCACTGGACGGCTGGCGGATTTCTCGCCCGGATCCCGGCGAATCCATGTCGATATCGATCCGTCATCGATCAACAAGAATGTACCGGTTGATCTGGCGGTCGTCGGCGATGTGGGTACGGTTCTGGATCAGATGATGAACGCATGGAAGGCGCGGGAGGCGAGAATCAACCGGACCGCGCTGCAAACCTGGTGGTCGACAATCGAGGAATGGAGAGCGGTGAAGTGCCTCGACTATCGCCAGTCATCTTCGGTTATCAAGCCGCAATATGCCATAGAGCGCCTCTTTGAACTTACCAAAGACCGTGACTGTTACATCACGACCGAGGTCGGCCAGCATCAGATGTGGGCTGCGCAATTCTACGGATTCGACCAGCCCAATCGCTGGATGACATCGGGCGGCCTCGGAACCATGGGGTATGGATTGCCGGCAGCCATCGGGGTGCAGGTCGCCCACCCCGAGTCCCTTGTCATCGATATAGCCGGTGAAGCCTCCTTCCTCATGAACATGCAGGAGTTGTCGACGGCAGTGCAATATCGAACACCTGTCAAGGTGTTCCTGATCAACAACGAATATATGGGTATGGTTCGCCAGTGGCAGGAACTTCTTCATGGTGGTCGTTATTCCGAGAGCTACATGGAGTCTTTGCCCGACATGGTCAGACTGGCCGAGGCCTGTCACTGGGTCGGACTTCGGGCCACACACCCCGACGAGGTCGATGATGTGATCATGGAGATGATCTCGACCGACCGCCCGGTCATTGCAGATATCATGGTGGACAAGACCGAGAACTGTTTCCCGATGATCCCCTCCGGTGCTGCCCATAATGAGATGATCCTGGGACCGGACGAAGGCATCGCCACGCCTGTATCTGAAGAAGGCATGGTGCTCGTGTGATTGCGCTTCCGGCCAGACGACCCGGAGAGCGGGGGCGGAACCGCGGCTCCGGTTCCTGGTACTGTTGAGAGTGGTTCGGGTAAGTGACGCCTGATCCCGGGCAGGAACGACACACGATCGGAGTGCTCGTTGATAACGAGGCCGGAGTACTGGCGCGAGTCATTGGTCTGTTTTCGGGCCGTGGCTACAATATCGAAAGCCTTACGGTCGCCGAAGTTGACGCCCAGGCTGCGCTCAGCCGCATCACCATCGTGACCACGGGGACGCCCATGGTCATCGAGCAGATCAAGGCACAGCTGGATCGTCTGGTACCGGTCCATCGGGTGGTTGACCTCACCGTTGACGGTCCGTCGGTGGAGCGGGAACTGGCATTGGTCAAGGTCTGCGGTACCGACAACAAGCGTGTCGAAGCCCTCAGAATCGCCGATATCTTTCGGGCCAGGGCCATTGACAGCACTCACGAGTCCTTTGTCTTCGAAATTTCCGGTTCGACCCAGAAACTGAATGCCTTCATCAATCTGATGGTGCCGCTCGGACTGATCGATGTATCGCGGACCGGTGTGGTCGCCATTGCCCGGGGAGAAGACGAGTTCTGACCGGGGGCACGGGCCCAGGGGCAGGTGGCCATGGCTGGCGCATACCGCATCGATGGTTTGCAGGCTAAGCCAAGGGACCGTCCGGCGAAATCCCTGGTCGCCTAACCGGAGTCGGCGTGGATCGGGCGGAAGAGACCCTGGCATGACGGCACGAGACCCGCAAGCGGCAAAACGGCGGGAGTCGAGCATATTGACCCGGCGGCAGGTCAGACGGATATTGGCGCCGTTTCCCACCTGCGCCTGTTGGGACCTGTGTCTGTCGGGGCCTGTGTCTGCCGGAACAGTGAAACCGATGATTTTTCCTGCGCACGCAGGTCGCAGGAGCGGAACGAACCAGTGAAAACGCGGAGGGTGAAATGCGGGTGTATTATGACCGCGATGCGGACGTCAATCTGATCAAGGGAAAGAAAGTTGCGATCATAGGCTATGGCAGCCAGGGGCATGCCCATGCCAACAATCTCAAGGAATCCGGTGTCCGAGAGATCGTGGTTGGACTGCGCCCTGATTCGGCAAGCATCGTCAAGGCCAGGAATGCGGGCCTCGACGTCAAGAAGCCGGGCGAAGCGGCTGCCTGGGCGGATGTGACGATGATTCTGACCCCGGATGAGTTGCAATCACAACTCTACCAGGAGGAGCTTCGGGACAATCTCCGGGAGGGTTCGGCCCTGGCTTTCGCACACGGGCTGTCAATTCATTTTCGCCTGATCGAGCCCCGCGAGGATCTCGATATCTTCATGGTGGCGCCGAAGGGGCCCGGCCATACGGTGCGGTCCGAGTTTGTCGGTGGAGGTGGTGTGCCGTGCCTGATCGCCGTTGCCCAGGATGCCTCTGGCAACGCCCTCGAAATCGGTCTCTCATACGCGTCGGCGATTGGCGGGGGCCGGGCCGGAATCATCGAAACCACGTTCCGCGAAGAATGCGAAACCGACCTGTTCGGCGAACAGGCTGTTCTCTGCGGGGGCCTGACGTCGCTGATCATGGCCGGATACGAAACTCTGGTCGAAGCCGGCTACGCTCCGGAAATGGCCTACTTCGAATGTCTGCATGAGGTCAAGCTCATCGTGGATCTGATCTATGAGGGCGGGATTGCAAACATGCGCTATTCGATCTCGAACACCGCCGAATATGGTGATCTGACACGGGGGCCGCGCCTTATTGACGACAGCGTCAGGGAGCGCATGCGCGAGGTTCTTGCGGAAATCCAGACCGGGCGGTTTGCAAGGGAATGGGTTGTCGAGAACCAGGCCGGAACACCCAGCTTCAAGGCGATGCGCCGTCGATCGGCAGAACATCCGATCGAGGAAGTTGGGGCCAGATTGAGAGACATGATGCCCTGGATCAGCGAGCGGGCGCTGGTTGACCGTTCCAGGAACTAGGCTGCGTTTCGCGATATACCCCAAGGGGGATCGGAACCTGCAGCGAAGCGGTCAAAAGGGCTTGCAATGGGCGCAAAAAACAGCATAATTTGCGCGTGATGGGTCCAAAACTTGATGGTGAATCGGTTGTTCATTTTCGGGATCGACGGCACCCTGCGGAAGCAGCAGGGAGCGGCGAGTCAATCTGACAGGATTCCGGACTGCGCAGTCGCGGTCGACCGCGCGGAAGGGAACAGCCATTTGAGGCTTCTGCATCCGGCTACCAAAGCCGGGGGGCTCCTTAGGTGCCCCTGAACCAGCAGGCGTGCTACGCAGCGGTTCAGGGGGAAGATTTCACGGAACAATACCGGATATCGAGAAACACGAGGAGCCCTCGAAATGAACGAAGGCACTGACCCCCACCGGGTCTTCATATTTGATACGACACTGCGTGACGGCGAACAGTCGCCGGGCGCATCCATGAACATCGAGGAAAAGGTCAGGATAGCGAAAACGCTCGAGGCCATGGGCGTTGACGTCATTGAAGCCGGCTTTCCCATCGCTTCGAACGGGGATTTTCGGGCTGTCAACGAAATCGCGCAATGCGTTACTGACTCGGTGGTGTGCGCGCTTGCGCGGTCCGGCCGGCGGGACATTGACCGTGCCGCCGAAGCGTTGAAGCCGGCAGCCCAACCGCGCATCCATACTTTTATCGCGACTAGCCCGCTGCATATGAAGTTCAAGTTGCAGATGGAACCGGAAGACGTCTATCAGCATGTCGTGGACAGCGTTTCCTACGCACGCAATTTCACGGATCAGGTCGACTGGTCTCCGGAAGACGGCACAAGATCAGAGCATGACTTCCTGTGCCGGTGCGTTGAGGCGGCGATCAAGGCCGGCGCTACCTGCATCAATTTGCCAGATACCGTCGGATACGCCGTGCCGGAGGAATTCGGAGGCTTGATCGGGATGCTGATTGAGCGGGTTCCCAACAGCGACAAGGTCATATTTTCCACCCATTGCCATAATGACCTGGGACTCGCCGTGGCCAATTCCCTGGCTGGTGTGGCTGCAGGGGCGCGTCAGATCGAATGTACGATCAACGGCCTCGGGGAACGCGCCGGCAATGCAGCGCTTGAGGAAATCGTCATGGCGCTGCGGACCCGACAGGACGTCATGCCGTATGTGACCAATCTCAAGACGGAGATGATTACCCGGGCGTCACGCCTTGTTTCCAACGTGACGGGCTTCATGGTGCAGCCCAACAAGGCCATCGTCGGGGCCAATGCCTTTGCCCACGAGTCCGGCATCCATCAGGATGGCATTCTCAAGAACGCCCGGACATACGAGATCATGACTCCGGAATCGGTCGGGCTGCACGAGTCAAAGCTGGTGCTCGGCAAACTGTCAGGTCGTCATGCGTTTCGCGAGAAGCTGCGCGAGCTGGGATATGATCTCGGCGATAACAGGTTTCAGACTGCATTCGAGCGCTTCAAGGCCCTTGCTGACAAGAAGCGCGAGATCTACGACGAGGACATCATCATACTCGTTGACGATGATGAGAGGCGTGACGACGATCCCATTGGTTTTGAGTCGCTGTACGTGATTTGCGGTTCGAAAGGTCCACAGGAGGCCACACTGGAACTCCTGATCGACGGTCAGCTTCGTTCGACGAAGTCGACGGGTGATGGACCGGTCGATGCGACATTCAATGCCATCCGGACCCTGACCGGGACGGTTGCCCATCTCCAGCTCTACCAGGTCCATGCGGTGACAGAGGGCACGGACGCCCAGGCCGAGGTTACGGTCCGGCTCGAGGAGGACGGGAGGGTTGTCAATGGTCGAGGGGCTGACACGGATACGCTGGTGGCGTCCGCCCGGGCGTATGTAAGCGCGCTCAACAAGCTGATGGTACGGGGGCGCGAGACCGTCCCGTCGGCAATCAGTTCCTGAAGCCGTCAGCCGTTTAACCGGAGGGATCGACGCGATCATGCATTCAGGGGCGTATGGCCATGTTCTCTAGAATTCTCGGAGTGTTCTCGTCGGACATGGCCATTGATCTCGGCACGGCCAACACGCTGGTTTATGTCAGAGGACGAGGAGTTATTCTGAATGAACCGTCAGTCGTGGCGGTGACCTCGTCGAGAAATCGTCGCCAGATTGTGGAGATCGGGGAAGCCGCGAAGCTGATGCTTGGGCGAACCCCTGCCTCCATCGAGGCCATTCGACCCTTGCGCGACGGTGTAATTTCGGACTTCGAGATCTCGGAAGAGATGATCAAGTACTTCATCCGAAAGGTGCACAACCGGAAGGTCTTTGCCAGTCCGCAAGTCGTAATTTGTGTTCCCACCGGCTCGACAACCGTGGAGCGCCGCGCCATTCAGGAGTCTGCAGAGAGTGCAGGAGCCCGGCGCGTTTTTCTGATCGAGGAGCCGATGGCAGCCGCCATCGGCGCCGGTCTTCCGGTAACCGAACCGACGGGATCCATGATCGTGGATATCGGCGGAGGCACCACGGAGGTCGCAGTCCTGTCGCTCGGCGGCATTGTCTGTTCGCGCTCGGTCCGGGTCGGCGGGGACAAGATGGACGAAGCCATTGTTGGCTATATCCGTCGCAATTACAATCTCCTCGTTGGCGAGAGTAGTGCCGAGCGGGTGAAGACGGAAATCGGATCGGCCTGTTCGCCCACGGAGGGGGACGGGGCCATGATGGAGATCAAGGGGCGGGACCTGATCAATGGCGTTCCCAAGGAGATGGTGATCAGTGAACGTCAGATCGCGGAAAGCCTCTCGGAACCGGTGAGCATCATCATCGAGGCGATCAAGCAAACCCTGGAACAGGCGGCGCCTGAGCTCGCTGCGGACATCGTTGACCGGGGAATTGTCCTGACCGGAGGGGGTTCGCTGATCAGCAATATGGATTCTGTCATACGGCGTGCCACCGGCCTGCCCGTTATTCTGGCCGAAGAACCGCTGCTGTCAGTGGTTCACGGGACCGGTCAGGTCCTTGACGAACTCAAGACCCTGCGCAGTGTCCTGAGTTCGAACAGCGTTTGAGCGAGCTGCTGTCGATGACTCTCCCTCTTCTTTTGCCCCCCTCTGGCAGGCTCGTCGGAAGGCAGCGCGGCGGGGAAGCGTCGACATGAAGGAGGCCTCGGATCAGACGGTCAGGTTTGTGATGATCCTGCCCTCCCTGATGCGGCGGCTGGCTTACCTGACCCTGTTTGTGGGTATGGTTGGCGTCATACTTCTCGACAAGACCGACCATCGGGCCGTTGAGGGAGTCCGCACCCACGTGACCGACCTGGTCATACCGGTCATGGATCGTCTGGCGCGGCCGGTCGCGTTCGTGTCGGCGACCATGCAGCGAGCGGGTTCCTGGCTGGACATTCGGGAAGAGAACCGTCGCTTGCGCCAGGAAAATGCACAGCTGCGCCAGTGGCGGAACGCTGCAGCAGTCCTCTCCACGGAAAACGCGGCCATGCGCCGCATCCTTAATTTCGTACCTGAAACCGGCCTCATTGCGGTCACGGCACGTGTCGTCGGGGAATCAGGCGGACCTTATGTACGCTCGGTTCTGATCAATGCGGGCAACCGTGATGGCATTTCAAAGGGCGACCCGGTGGTAAGCGGAGACGGGCTCGTCGGTCGTATCACAGAGGTTGGATCCCGATCGGCACGGGTCATTCTGATCACTGATCTCAGTTCACGCATCCCGGTGTCGGGTGGCCCTGATCGCGTGCGTGCCATTCTTGCCGGAGATAACGGGGTCTTGCCGGAGCTCGTCCTGTTGAACCATGCTTCCTTTCTTGATCAGGGTGATGCTGTCGTCACGTCGGGACTGGGCGATGTGTTTCCGTCGGGTCTGCATGTCGGCCGTGTGGTATCAGGGCGGAATGGAGCTGTCCGGGTGCGGCCTTTCGCAGACCTTGACCGGCTGGAGCATGTACGGGTGATTACCAGCTTTCCGGCCAAGGAAGCGACCAACGCCGACAGGCCATCCGGATAGGGGCGATGTTCGGGACCAGTATTAAAGGTCTCGTACCCCTGTTGAGGCAGGTCCTGCTGCTGACAATCGCTGCGCTGCTGATCATGCTGTCGGAGCTGCCCATACAGGCGCCGGCTTACGGGCAGATCGCTGCCAATGTCGGTCTGGCGATCGTCTTCTACTGGTCAGCCTACAGACCCGAACTCATACCGCCCGTGACGGCGCTGGTGCTCGGATTGTGGCAGGATGTCCTGGCGGGAACACTGATTGGCAGCAACGCTCTCGTCTTTCTCGTGGTGCGCCAGATTATCGTTTCCCAGGTCCTGTTTTTCAGGAGCCGGACGTTCACCGTTGTGTGGTGCTGTTTCGCGCCGGTTGCGCTGGCAAGCGCAGTGTTCGACTGGCTGTCGATGACTGTCATGACCTTTTCCGTCATCAGTCCCTATCCGGCCCTGTTTCATGCTGCACTCACGGCCGGGATGTTTCCGTTTGTTGCCTGGTTCCTGAACCGTATCGAACAACCGGTCCTGTCACTGAATGTTCCGCGATAACCCGCGGCTGAAACTGACATCCCGGCGGGCAGCCCTGCTCGGTGCCGGCCAGCTTCTTCTGTGCGGGGTGCTGGTCGGACGCATGTATCAGTTGCAGGTGATTGACGGAGGTCATTATCGCAAGATTGCCGAGGAAAACCGGATCAGCCATCGGTTCATAGCACCGGTACGAGGACGAATTTACGACCGTCACAGACGTCCTCTCGCCGTCAATAATGACAACTATCGGGTCATCATGGTGGTGGAGAAGGTCGGGGATGTACACAGCCTTCTCGACAGCCTGTCCCGCATCATCACCCTTGATCACCGTGACCGGTCGAGAGTTGTGCGGGAATTTCACCGCCGTCGCCCGGGAATCCCGGTCACGATCCGCGAGAATCTGGATTGGCGGGATGTATCGAGGATCGAGGTCAACACCCGCGATCTCCCGGGGCTTTCAGTTCAGGTGGGTCAGGCGCGCCGCTACCGGAATGCAAAAGATTTCTGCCATGTTCTCGGCTATGTCGCTGCCGTCTCCGAAGCGGATTTCGCAAGGGACCGGACGCTCCGCCTTCCGGGCCTGAAGATCGGCCGCAGCGGTGCCGAGCGTGCCTATGATGGAGAATTGCGCGGCAAGGTTGGCGTCCGGGAGGTCGAGGTCACGGCGAGGGGGCGCATCGTACGGGAACTGGCACGTACAGAGGGAACTTCGGGAGGAGACGTTCGCCTGACGCTGGAAAGCGAGCTGCAGGGCCTGGTGGTCCGGCGCCTGAGCGAACATCAAAGCGCCTCAGCTGTGATTCTCGACATCAGGACAGGGGACATCCTGTCCATGGTGTCAGTGCCCGGTTTTGATCCGAACGAATTTGCGAGCGGTATTTCCCATGAGCGTTGGAACCATCTGAGCAGCGACCCCCTGTCGCCGCTGCTGAACAAGTCGATCGGCGGCACCTACCCGCCGGGCTCAACCTTCAAGATGGTGGTCGCGCTGGCAGCTATGGAAACGGGACGGATCGGCGCCGACCACAGGGTGAAGTGCGAAGGCCATGTCGAAATCGGCAATACCCGCCTTCATTGCTGGAACCCTTTTGGTCACGGAGAAATGGACATGCTCAGCGCTATCGAGCAGTCATGCGATGTCTATTTTTATGACCTGGCCTCACGCGTCGGCGTCGATCGCATTGCGCAGATGGCAGCGCGGCTCGGACTTGGCTTGTCGACAGGTCTTGGTCTTCCCGCAGAGAAACAGGGTGTGATTCCGACCCGGGCCTGGAAGGAAAAACTGTTTGATGAACCGTGGCAACTGGGTGAGACCATGGTAATCGGAATCGGACAGGGGTTCGTGCTTTGCACGCCGCTGCAGCTGGCGGTCATGACCGCCCGTATTGCCAATAGCCGGGAAGCGGTGTTGCCGCGCCTGGCCTGGCTCGGGGATGGTGCGAATTCAGGGCGTCCCGGCTTCAGAAAGCTGGGTATTTCGGAACGGTCCCTGCAAATTATTCGCCGGGCGATGTACAGGGCCACCAATTCGCCTCAGGGAACTGCCTACAACGCTCGCATCCTCGAAGACCGGTATGAAATGGCGGGGAAGACCGGCACCTCCCAGATTCGCCGGATCAGTGCGGAAGAGCGTCGGCGAGGCATTCTCAAGAACGAGGATCGGCCGTGGAAAGAGCGCGACCATGCATTGTATGTCGGATTTGCGCCGGCGGCGCGGCCGCGCTACGCGGTGTCTGTGGTTGTCGAACATGGCGGCGGCGGCGGAAGTACGGCTGCGCCCATTGCCCGCGATCTTCTGCTCGCGGCCCAGACAATCGATCCTGTACGTGGTGACGGCCGCAAGGTGGAACGCAAGGAAGCCTGATTCCTGATGAGGTCCCTTCCATCCAGTCCGTTGCTGACCGAGCGGGTTGCCCGCCGGCTTGGCCGGGTTGACTACCTGCCGGTCATGCTGGTCTGCGTTCTCGCCGCCATTGGTACGGCAATGCTGTATTCCGTAGCCCACGGATCCTGGGAGCCCTGGGCACTGAATCACGTCATCCGGTTCGGGATCTGCCTTCTCGCCTTGTTTTGCGTGACGCTGCTTGATATCTCGTTCTGGTGGCGACAGGCCTATGTGATCTATTTCCTGTTCCTGGCGTTACTGGTATCGGTCGAGCTGGTGGGGTTTGCCGGCATGGGCGCCCAGAGATGGATTGCTGTTGGCGGCCTCGCACTTCAGCCTTCCGAGCTCATGAAGCTGGGTCTGGTACTGGCGCTGGCCCGTTATTTTCATGATATCGGTCTCGACGGTACACGCAGACTCGCCTATCTGGTCATTCCTGTCCTGCTTATCGCCATGCCCTGTATGCTGGTGGTGAGGCAGCCCGATCTCGGAACCGCTGCCGTTCTGGTCATGATCGGAGCCGTGATCTGCTTTCTGGCGGGAGTCAGGCTGTGGACGTTCGGGGTGATCATTGCCGGCGTCGCAGCGGCAGTACCGGTCGTCTGGAGTTTTCTGAGGCCCTATCAGAAAAACAGGATCATGACTTTCCTGGAGCCGAATACCGACCCGCTGGGAGCCGGTTACCATATCATCCAGTCCAAGACAGCGCTGGGTTCTGGGGGCGTGAGTGGCACGGGATTCCTTCAGGGATCCCAGAGTCGCCTCGATTTTTTACCGGAGCAGCACACGGACTTTATTTTTACCGTGCTGGCCGAGGAATTCGGGCTGGTTGGCGGACTGGTTCTGATCACCCTCTATCTGTCGCTGATCCTGTATGGAATTGTCATCGGTCTGCAATGCAGAAACCATTTCATGCGATTGGTCTCGCTGGGCGTTTCCACGATGATTTTTCTTTATCTCTTTATCAACATCGCCATGGTGATGGGACTGGTGCCCGTGGTCGGGGTGCCGCTGCCCCTGATATCCTTCGGCGGCAGCGCGATGATGACGCTCATGATCGGTACAGGGCTGATCATGAGTGCCCGGTTCGACCGGGATGTCATGGACATTCGTTCTTGACTTTCCGGTAAGCACCATGGCACCCTTCGTAAATAGGAAGTATACTACCTAATTCGGGCCAGCAGTTGGGCCAGGAGGAAAGGACTCCGACGGGCATGACGGTCAGCATCAGAACCCCTCCCTGGCGGATCGGTGTAGATGTGGGCGGGACATTCACCGATCTGGTGGTTGCAGACAGCAATGGCCGGATTGCTGTCTTCAAGGTTCCTTCTGTTCCCGAGGACCTGGGCAAGGGGGTCATGGATGCGTTGCGGGAGGCTGCTGCCGCCCTTGGCAGGCCTCTTTCGGCGTTTCTTGGCGATTGCCGGTTTTTTCTGCATGGATCGACCGTTGCAACCAACACCCTTCTGGAAGGGAAGGTGGCACGTGTCGGACTTCTGACAACACACGGATTCCGTGACAGTCTGGAGGCACGCCGGGGTTTGCGCCGGGATCCGTGGGACCACCGGACGCCGTATCCACCAGTACTGGTCCCGAGGTACCTGAGAAGGCCGGTGGCCGGCCGGCTGGATTCACAGGGCCGGGAGGTGGAACCTCTCAATCCTGACGATGTGCGGGCGGCTTGCGACATCTTCCGGGCGGAAGGCGTGGACTCGATCGCGGTCTGCCTGCTCAACAGTTTCGTCAATTCGGGGCACGAGGAAAGGGTGGCGGAGATTCTCCGCGCTGAGCAGGTCTGCGACTATATTTCCCTGTCGAGCGAGGTCGCGCCGATCATGGGGGAATACGAGCGCAGCTCCACAACCGTCGTCAACGCCTGTCTCATGCCGAGAGTGGCCGGTTATCTGCGGGCCCTGGAGGCGGAGCTGAAATCGATGGGGCTCGCGACGGGAATCCTGATGCTGCAGAGCAATGGCGGCGCCTCGTCCCTTGCGGAGCTCATCCGGATGCCGGCCAACCTCCTGCTCTCGGGCCCGTCGGCGGGCGTCGGAGCCATGCAGCAGCTGGCACGGGAGGTCGATGAAGGCAATCTGGTCAGCATGGAAATCGGCGGCACGAGTTGCGACGTGATGCTGATGCATGAAAGGCGAGTGGCGGTGACCGACTCGCTGTCTGTCAATGATTACGATCTCGTGACGCCGTCGGTGGACATTCACACGGTTGGTGCCGGAGGCGGAACAATCTCCGGCGTCGACTCCTCGGGCCTGCTGTTTGCGGGACCCGAGGGTGCCGGAGCAAGACCCGGTCCCGCAGCCTATGGCCTCGGTGGGGTCCGGCCTACGGTTACAGATGCCAATCTTGTTCTGGGGCGACTTCGTCCGGGCCCCTATGCCGGCGGTTCGGTGACCCTTGATCTCGGGGCAGCAGAGAGAGCTATAGACGACGCTGTGGCCGGACCTCTCGGGATATCGCGGACCACCGCTGCAGCCGGTGTCATCCGGATTGTCGAGCAGAACCTGCTGCACGCAGTCGAACGGATCAGCATTCAGAGGGGTTACAATCCGGGCCGGTTCATGCTCATTGCCTGCGGCGGGGCGGGCCCCATGCACGGGGCCAGCGTGGGCCGGAACCTTGGCGCTCGCGCAGTGTATGCACCGCGGCAGGCGGGTGTGTTCTGCGCCATCGGAATGCAGTATGCCGACGTCCGACGGGATTTTGTGCAGGTTCTGATGCGAACACTGGACGATCGCACTGTAGCTGCAGTCCGTGAGGGCTACGCCGAACTGGAACAACGTGCAACGGCCGCTCTGGCCAGCGAAGGCTTTGACGACGCAAACATGGTCTTCGGCCATGAACTCGACCTTCATTACGAAGGACAGCAATGGGATGTGCGCGTGGCCGTGGCAGCCGACGCGGATCCGGATACCATTCGGACTGCCTTCGAAACGGAATATGACCGGCAGTTCGGGCACACGAATCCGGATGGCCGGATCTATGTCGCAAAGCTGCGGGTGACCGGGATAGGAAAATTGCCGCCCATGGAAAGCCCGGCGCACCCGGAGCTGGATGAACCCGTCCGTGCCGTCGAGACCAGGCCGGTCTATTTCACCGAAATCGACGGGTTTGCCGAAACCGGAATCTATCTCGGCAGGGATCTGCATCATGGCCAGGCCTTCACAGGTCCGGCCGTAATAGAGGAAGAGACGACAACCATTCTGGTTGGCCCGGGGGACCGGGTGCGAGTCGATGCCTCTGACAACTATGTGATATCGTTCGACGGTGGAGGAACGGATTGATGACGACCGCATCGCAAAACGAACGCGGCACGCTGGATCCAATTCTTCTCGCCCTGACCCAGAACCGTCTGGATCATATCTCTCACCAGATGGGCTGGGTGATGCTGCGGACGGCGCGAAGCCCCATCTTCAGTCAGGCGCACGACTTTTCCTGTTTTATCGCCGGGCCGTCCGGAGAGGTTGTCAGCCAGGCGGATGGTATTCCCATTCACACCGGCAGCGGCGGGTTCGGCGTTCGCGCGATCCTGCGCGACTTCGCATCAGACATCAACGACGGTGATGTCTTCCTTCTCAATGATCCGTGGGCGGCCGGCGGCAATCATCTTCCGGACTGGGTGATCGCGCGCCCGGTTTTCGTCGCAGGACAACTGGTGGGGCTGACATGCAACCGGGCCCACCAGTCAGATATCGGCGGGGGCGCCGCCGGCGCCTATAATCCTGCAGCAACCGAAGTGTTCGAGGAAGGAATTCGCCTGCCGGTCCTCAAGCTGGTGGAGGCCGGCCGAACCCGCGAGGATCTGTGGAAGCTGCTGTTGCTCAATACCCGGACCCCGCACCTTCTTGATGGTGATTTGCGGGCCATGCTCGGCTCCACCCGCATTGGCATGGAACGGGTTGCGGCCTTGGTCGAGGAACTGGATGTCGAGGGAGCCCTGCGTTACTTCGACGGAATTCTCCATCATGCGGATCGGTCGGTCCGGGCGGAAATCGCAGGGCTGCCGGATGGGGTCTATTTCGGTGAAGATCGCTCTGACAACGATTGTTTCGAGCTCAGAGATGTCGTGGTGCGGGTGCGCCTCGAGATTGCCGGTGACCGCGTGACCGTTGACTTCACTGGCTCCGACCCGCAGATCCGCGGTTTCAAGAACTCGTCCTTCGGCAATACCTGTTCTGCTGTCTACACTGCCCTGGCATCGTTTCTGGACCCGCATCTCCCCCATAATGAGGGCGCATTCCGTTGCGTTGAGGTGATTGCGCCCGAGGGTACGATTGTCAACGCCACCGAAGGCGCGTCGACCACCATGTGCACGGTGTTTTTTGCCCATGAAATCATTCATGCGGTGTGGAAGGCTCTGGCCCAGGCAAATCCGGAGCGAGGCTGCGCCGGCTGGGCCAAGAACGTGTTCGGCCTTTCGGCGGGGCGGGCACCCGATGGCCTGCCCTATGTATTTTATCACGGCGCGGCATCGGGCGGCGGTGGCGCGGTCGATGGCCGTGACGGTTTCAATCAGATCGGTCATGTCTGCACGCTTGGCGGCCTGACCATGCCCAATGTCGAGGCGTATGAGCAGATCTATCCGGTGATGTTTCATCGACAGGAATTCCGTATTGATGGCGCCGGGCCCGGCCAATGGCGCGGCGGCAGCGGGTGTGACTACGAAGTCGAAATCCAGACTCCGGCGACTCATTCCTTTCGCGGTGAAGGCCTCAACTATGAAACCGGCTACGGGATCAATGGCGGCGGGGCCGGGGCGCCCGGTGCGATGACGCTGCGCTATCCGGACGGTGCTGACGAGACGGCGCCCAAGTTCGGATTGCGATCAACCGGGCCGGCACGCTTTGTGACGAGATCACCCGGCGGCGGAGGTTATGGCAGCCCCCTGGACCGGGATCCGGAGAGTGTCTTGCGCGACTGGCGCGATGAAATCATATCGGACCAGACAATGCGGGAAACCTATGGGGTGGTCGTGTCCGGTGACGGTCGTTGCGTGAATCAGGAAGAGACGGTGCAGGTCAGGGATGCCATGCGCCGGGGCCAGACGGGGTCCTCGGATTGAGAAGAAGGCAACTCCCCGTTGCACCATGCATTGAAGGAGAAAACAGATGGCTGATTTGACTACGGAGTTTTGTGGGGTTCCCTTCAAGAATCCCGTTGTGGTGGCGTCGCTCGAGACGACCAACAGTCCGGACCTGATGCGCCAGTCATTCGACTACGGTGCTGGCGGAGCCATCATCAAGACCCTGACAGACATTGAAGACATGGCAGTCCTGACCATGAATTCGAAGTACTGCATCATGAATGACCGTGGGGACATCATCCAGGGCAAGGTTCCTCGCGACTTCAAGTTTTACAGCCGTTCCGGCTATTCGAGCACTTATTACAAGGACTGGATTCCGCATCTGAAGGAGCTTGGCGCCTATGCCCGGGAACGGGATGCGCATCTGATCGGCAGTGCCGGAGCCAGGGATATCGATGGTTGGCGTGATATTTGCCGAACCTTCGAGGACTGTGGTCTTCCCCTGATCGAACTGAACTTCGGTTGCCCGCATCCGGCGATGATGCCGGGTGTCCATGGCGGCAGTATGATCGGACAGGTTGCAGAGGTCGCATTCGAAGTGACCCGGTCCGTGTGTGAGGCGGTGGATATCCCCGTCATGATCAAGCTCACGCCAGATCAGGCCCGCCCAGTAGAAATAGCGGATGCTGTCAAGCGGGCCGGGGCAGCAGCCGTCACGGCGACCAATCGCTACACCGGGTTTGCAGTTGATATCGAGAGCGGTCGGCCGCGACTGGGCGGTCCGGCGGGGATTGGCGGCACCTGGACCAAACCCCTGACGCTGCGTTACATCCATAACATCTATCGCGAAGTCGGCATTCCCATTGCCGGATCAAACGGTGTGTTTGATCATCGCGATGTGGTCGAATTCATCATGACCGGCGCTGATGTTGTGGAGGTCGGGTCGGTGCTGATGATCAAGGGCATGAAATGGCTTCCCAATATTATCGGCGGTCTGAACCGTTTCATGGATGACCACGGCTATCCGGACCTGGCCTCGATGCGGGGAATTGCGACCACAGGTGCAGTCCAGGACTATGCCGAACAGTTTGAGCAGCCGCGCATTCATGCCAGCGTCAATGAAGAGACGTGCCAGAATCCGACCTGCAACATCTGCGTCCAGATGTGTTTCTACGAAGCCCTTTCACAGAATCCGTCAGGCAAGATCGATGTCCATCCGGAGAGCTGCATTGGCTGTGAACTCTGTCTGGATGTCTGCCCGTTTGATTCGATCGAAATGAAGCCGACAACTGAAGCCCAGTTCGAAGCCGGATACTTCCGGATCCCGGAAGACACTTACGAACCGGCCCGCAAGTTCGGCACCCGGCGCAACAATATGGATACGATCATGAGAGACAGTCCGAAAATGGCGGCTGAGTGACACTTATCCCTGTTCGATCCGGCCGGCGCGCAAGGGAGCACGCCCCGCCTCGTTATTGTTGCGCATCACCTTCTGAAGAAGGTTGAGGAACTGGTCTGTCTCCTGTTCGGTCAGCCCCCGGGTGAGGCGGCGCTGGGACCGTTCCATGGCCTCATGCACCTCTTCGACAAAGGTGCGGCCGGAGTCGCTGATACGGGCAAGGCGGGATCGCCGGTCTCTCGGGCTGGGAATGCGCTCCAGAAACCCGCGTCGTTCCAGGCGTCTGATGACATCGGCCGCATTGTTGCGGTCGATGCCCACTGCTCCTGCGACGGAGATCTGATCGAGATCGGAGGCGCGATAGAGGACGCTCAGAACAGCGTACTGGACTGGCGTCACATTGAAGACCCGGCACTCCTCAAGAAAAATCGCAACATGAAGCTGATGAAGCCTCCGGATCAGAAATCCGGGCCGGGACCAGAGGTCGGAAATACCGCCGGGCTGTGTGCCGCTTTCCTTGGTTGTTTCAGTCATTCCACCCCATTATCGTCAGTTGGCCTGTGTCGGTTTGCCGGTTGCCTTGGCGACAACAGATAACTGATGCGCGGTCCCGCCTGCAAGCCTGCAAATCGGCTGGACAGGCCGCCGTCGCCGGTTCATTCTGACGGTGCCGCGGCAGAAACGGCGGCTGTTCCAGTATATGGCAGGGGTGTTGGACCGGAGAACGGGGCGTGACAGAACAATCCGGTACGAAATCAGGCTTCCGGCAAGATCTTGAGGCCGCTGTGGATGAATTCCACTGTGCCAATCACCCCATGTGGAACAAGTTGGCGGCAGGGGAACTTGGCCGACGCGCGTGCATGGGGTGGGCGGTGGAGCACTATCACTGGATCTCCAGCATGCTCCGTGAGGTTACCTTCAACATCTGCGCAAAGGCGCCGGAGGATGTGATTGCGGCGGAACTGGAGAACTTGCGCGAAGAAGAAGATCCGGACGAGCCCCATATGGACATTGTGTTGAGGTTTGCTGCAGCAAACGGTGCAATCATTGACGAGGTCAGGGCAGGGGAGGGACTGCCGACGACGAGATCCTGGTCAGCATGGCTTCGCACTGTCTGCAGGGATCAGCCCTGGCATTGCGGGGTCGCAGCCGTACGAATCGGAACGGAATCGCAGTCGCCGCGTCTTTACAGCCGGGTGCTGCCCTCGCTGCGACAACAATATGGTTACGACGAAGAGGCCATCAAGCACTTCTGGCTTCATTCCGAGGTCGATATCGAGCACAGCAACCGCGGCTTCGAAATCCTCGAAAAGCATTGCGATACACCAGTCCTGAAGGACGAAGCCATCCACTACGCCAGAGAAAGTGCCCGCATGCGCTGGTTCTATTTCGACGGCATCTATCTTCACTATGAATTGGGATATGCTCTGCAGTAATGTGAGCATCCCAGACTCCCGGCAATGCCCCTGGTCTTGCCGGCTGATCCGGAACCACAAGGGAAATTCATATCATGCGTCTTGCGACATTCAGTCAAAACGGAACAACAAAAATCGGCGTCAGGACCGACGCCGGCCTGATCGACCTCTCAGCCGCTGACCCGGGTCTTCCTGCGACCGTCAGGGATCTCATCGCTTCCGGCCCCGAGGCCCTCGAGAAGGCCGGCCAGGCGGCAGCAGCAGCGCCGGACGCGGCGCGGGTCGAGGGCGCCGTGACCTGGCTGCCTCCGGTTCCCGATCCGCAGAAAATCATCTGTATAGGGCTGAACTACAAGGATCACGCCGCTGAAGCCGGCATGGCGCTTCCTGACTACCCCATTCTGTTTGTCCGCTTCCCGACATCAATGGTGGGGCACCAGCAGGCCCTGAAAGCTCCAAAGGCATCCCATCATTACGATTATGAGGCAGAACTGGTCGCTGTCATCGGCAGGGAAACCCGCAATGTTTCCCGGGCCGATGCGCTGAATCACGTCATGGGGTATTCGATCTTCAATGAAGGGTCCATTCGCGATTACCAGATGAAGGCGTCGCAATGGACGGTCGGAAAAAACTTCGACGCAACCGGTTCCTTTGGCCCCGAGATCGTGACCGCAGACGAATTGCCGGCGGGCGGCAAGGGGCTCGACATTCAATGCCGGGTCAACGGCACGACCCTTCAGGATTCAAACACCCGCGAGATGATCTTTGATGTCGAAACGCTGGTCTATGAAGCTGCGCGGGCGTTCACATTGCTGCCGGGTGACATCATCGTGACGGGAACGCCGGCCGGAGTCGGTTTTGTCCGCAAACCGCCCGTCTATCTGAAGGACGGAGATACCTGCGAGGTCGAAATCGAGGGTATCGGTATCCTGTCCAATCCCGTAGAACAGGGCGCCTAGGTCCGGGGTGGCGCGTCAGACACAACCCGGTCCGGCAGGTCCGGAACAGGCGAAACCAGGCGCCATGCAGGGAGAAAACGGATGAAACATCTGGCTGCTCTCGGATCTGGCCTGTTGCTGCTGGCGACGGGGACGGCTTATGCAGCCAGTGGTCCTGCGGTCGTGGAACTGTTCACGTCGCAAAGCTGCTACTCCTGTCCGCCGGCCGAACGGTATCTCGGAGAACTCTCGGAACGCAAGCATCTCGTCGTGCTGGAATATCATGTCGATTACTGGAACGATCTGGTCTATGGCTCCGCCGGCAAGTGGAAGGATCCGTTTTCCAGCGAAGCATTTACCCGGCGGCAGGTCCGGTACAATGAACGCATTCGGGGCCGAAGCGGCGTATACACTCCGCAGATGGTTATTGACGGCCGCCATGAAGTCGTCGGTTCCCGGCGAAATGACGTCGAAAGGGTGCTGGACGCGAAGACCGGTACGATGACCGTAACCGTGGATATCATGAGGAACAGCAGCACCGGAACCATGGTGCGGCTTTCGGGTGGGAATGGTCCGGCAGCGAAGATATGGCTGGTCCGCTTTATCAGGAAGGTTGTCACAAGGGTTCGTGCGGGCGAGAACAAGGGTGAGACCCTCGTCAACCATCATGTCGTAACCGATCTCCGTCCGGTGGGTGAGTGGGCCGGCCGGAGTATGACTCTGAATCTGGACGACCTGAAACTCGAAACCGGCGAGAGCTGCGCGATTCTTGTTCAGGAGGTGACCCAGGGGCCCGTCCTGGGGGCCAGCCTTTGCCCTGAACCGTTGTCCTGAAGCCACGCAGGCCCAATCACGGGAAGCCCGGAGAACAGAGCGCCGACCTGTCGGGCTCTCCGGCCCGGACGGAACGTCCCCGGCCGGGTATCAGCTTTCCGTGATTTCCTCGTAGAGGGTTCGTGCTTCCGCGGCCGGACCACGCCGTGTCCCAAGCTGTGCAACGCGTACAACGTGAATGCGCCGGCCCGCCGGAAAGGTCAGCACTTGTCCGACCCGCACCTGATAATGGGGCTTCCGGACGAGAATACCGTCCACCCGCACCTTTCCGCCCGCACAGACACCGCTGGCGAGACGCCGGGTCTTGAAAAACCTGGCGCGCACCAGCCAGACATCCAGGCGGACAGAGGATGGTTGTTCAGGGACCGCGTGCATTGTCCCCCGGTTCTGCAAATCAGTCGCTGTCAATTCGGTTTGGCTGGAGAAGGCGGAGCTTGGCAAAGGGCGAGTGTTCGTCATGGTTCCGGTGATCAGGTCCGGCTGCGCGCGGCGGTCTCTTGCGCGTCGTATGGGGTGACGACGTACCCTTGCCGCGCCCGCGTCGGGAGCGCCGCCATTTTTGTCCATCTGTTTCGTAACCCAGCCCCGTCATGACCGAAAGTGCGGCCTCGGTAGACAACCCTGTCAGACTGCGGTGTGACGGGGTAAAATCGAGATTGCCCGCCCGATCGAGTTGTTTCAGTTCGGTTGCGACGCGATCCAGTACATCGATACGCACGGCCCGTTGGCCGAAGCTGCGGTAGCCGCAGACTTCAAGGAACGCTTCTGTCATGTCGCCTGCAACCGGAACGGAAACGAGACCTGGAGCCGGAGGCGGCCTGAAGTCCTGTTTCTCGTGGGCTGCCCACAACAGTGCCCGCCATGCAACCGCTCCGGGCTTTACCAGGGACGGGATAAACAGGGTTTCCGTTCCTATGACCACGCCATTGGAGCGCAGGGCACCGCGGTCCGCCTTCGTCAAATGGTAAATGTCGCGGGCAACACTCCTCCTCGGAAAGGAACCCAGCCCCGTGACGATCCGATAGGCAATTCCCCGGGACAGCCCCTGGAGTTCCGCATCCCGGAGCCTGAACAGGGGGCCGAGCGCTTCCGACAATTGGGCGCCGATCCAGCGATCGAGGCGTTCACGGATGCTCCCCCGTTGCAAGGGTGTCAGGGAACCATCGGAAAGCACTCTCGTGGACGGTGTCAGGATTTCGGATCCGCCGGTCAGCCTTGCGATTGTGGCGTTTTCCCACTCCAGATACCCATCCGGCCGAATGGATATGTCCCTGTCGCTGCACTTCATAAGCTGTGCGATCCGGGTTTCAATCTCGTTACCGAGGGCCCGGTTGACCGCGGGCAGGAAGGATCGCCGCTCGTCATGGTTCAGTCTGGGATCGGGAAGGAACCGGAAACCCTCAAGGGTTCCCATCACTTCTCCGCCCACGGTGACCTCATCATCACGGTCCACCACGGCTGCCACGTCCTGACGATCCCGTGCCCGTGTCAGGATGGTCGCTCGCCGGTCCACGAAACGCTGGGTCAGGCGTTCATGCAGGACATCCGACAACTTGTCTTCCAGATCTCTGGTTCGGGCCTGCCATGTTGCGGAATCCGATAGCCAGTCGGATCGGTACGCGATGTAGGTCCAGGTACGGACATGGGCGATCCGGGACATCAGTGTATCGATGTCGCCATCGACCCGGTCGAGGCGTGCGATTTGCCTGGCGACCCTGTCCACCGGCAGATGATCGCCATCACTGAGATAGCAGAAGATGCGACACAGAAGATCGGCATGGACATCCGTCAGCGTCTTCCGGAAATCCGGAATCTGGCAAACCTCCCACAACAGCCTGATCCTGTCGCGGCCCATGGCGCGTCGGGTCACTTCCGGATTTCTCGCTAGGTGGGCCAGCGCTGCCTGATCATGAATATCTCTTGCGCGCACCAGACCCGGCAAAGGCGCCGGAGTCTCCAGTGATTTCTGAAGTGCTGTCAGGGATCGGAACGCGAGGTCGCTGTTGCGCCAGTAGATTGCGTTGACCGGATCGAAGCGGTGCTCCTCGACCGCCGATACGAGTTCTTCGGAAAAGGGTCCGATTTCGGCAATCGGCCCGAACGTGCCATCGGTGAGGTAGCGACCGCTTCGCCCGGCAATCTGTGCCACTTCGGCATGCGACAATTGCCGATAACGGCGGCCATCAAACTTGCGGGTGCTGGCAAGCGCAACGTGGTCAATGTTCATGTTGAGGCCCATGCCGATGGCATCAGTAGCGATCAGGTACTCGACCTCGCCCTCCTGGTACATATTGACCTGGGCATTGCGGGTGCGGGGACTGAGCGCTCCCAGAACCAGGGCAGTTCCGCCGCGCTGGCGGCGCATCAGTTCGGCGAAGGCATAGACCTCGTTGACCGAGAACGCGACCACGGCGCTGCGGCGTTTCAGGCGGGTGATTTTTCGCGGTCCCGAATAGCTCAGCCTGGAAAGCCGTTGACGGCTGGTGAACTGCACTCCGGGCACCAGGGATCTGATGAGCGGACGCATGGTCTCCGCACCAAGAAACAGGGTTTCGATGCGTCCGCGTGCATAAAGCAGCCGGTCGGTAAAGACGTGACCGCGTTCGGGGTCAGCGCACATCTGGATTTCATCGACCGCCAGAAAATCGACCGTCCTGTCGATGGGCATCGATTCGACAGTACAGACAAAGAACCGGGCTTCGGGCGGAACGATCTTTTCCTCTCCCGTCACCAGGGCAACGCTGCCTGCACCCTTGAGGGAAACCACGCGATCGTAGTTTTCCCGGGCCAGGAGGCGCAGCGGAAAGCCGATCATGCCGGACCCGTATTCGAGCATCCGGTCAATCGCGTAGCGCGTCTTGCCGGTATTGGTAGGACCGAGCAGGGCGGTCAGTCGGGGCGGTGGTTCTGCAGGAAGCATGAGCAGACAATGGCCGTATGGCCGGTTCGTGGCAAGGGATCGATCAGGAGGGTTGAAAGCACGAGCAGGCTTCTCATATACAGGCTTTGTGTCGATCAAACCAATAACGACGGAACCTGCCCCATGACGGAAGAAAAGCGAAGTTTCGAGACCGAGGTCTCACGCCTCCTGAAGATTGTGGCCAATTCGCTGTACAGCCGAAAGGAAATCTTTCTGCGGGAATTGATCTCCAACGCATCCGACGCCTGTGACCGCTTGCGCTATGACGCGCTCGTCACGCCCGGACTCATTCCTGCTGATACGGAGTTCGGGATCCGTCTCACGATCGACAAGGACAAGAAGACGCTGGTGATTTCCGATAACGGGATCGGTATGGATCGCGAGGCGCTGATTTCGGATCTCGGGACCATCGCCCGGTCCGGAACCTCTGCCTATATCGAAGCGCTGGACGACACCGGAAAGGCGGATCTGAACGCGATCGGCCAGTTCGGCGTCGGCTTCTACTCGGCTTTCATGGTTGCCCGGGAGGTTGAGGTGATCAGTCGCCGCGCAGGGGACGATGCGGCCTGGAAATGGATTTCCGACGGGTCGGGTGAATTTACGATTGGGGAAGGCGAGCGCGACGCAGCGGGAACCACGATTCGGCTGACGCTGAAGGATGGCGAGGAGGAGTTCCTTGAATCCTACCGTCTGCGCCATATCGTGAAGACCTATTCCGACCACATTGCGCTGCCGATCATTATTGTCGATGAGGATGGCAAGGAAGAGAAGCTGAACCAGGCTTCCGCATTATGGACACGATCGAAATCCGAGATAACGAATGAACAATATGAAGAGTTCTTTCATCATGTGGGGGGCTTCGGTCAGCCATGGATGACCCTTCACTGGAAGGCTGAAGGAACCCTCGAATACGCAAACCTTCTTTACGTCCCGGAAAGCAAGCCGTTCGATCTCTTTGATCCTGCCCGCAAACACGGGGTGCGGCTGTTTGTGAAGCGAATCTTCATTTCCGATGAAGCAGAAGGCCTGGTTCCACCGTGGTTGCGCTTTCTGAGGGGCGTTGTTGATTCGGAAGATCTGCCACTGAACATCAGCCGGGAAATGCTGCAAAGCAACACGATGATCACGCGCATCCGGAAAGCGATCGTCAACCGGGTCGTCAGCGAGCTCGGAAAGAAGGCGGAAAAGGCTCCTGAGGAGTTTTCGGCATTCTGGAAGGATTTCGGAGCCGTGATCAAGGAAGGACTTTACGAGGATTTTGAAAACCGGGACTCGCTTCTCAAGCTCACGCGCTTTCATTCGACGGCGGGGTCCGGCCTGACGTCTCTGGCGGATTATGTGTCGCGGATGAAAACGGGTCAGGAGGCGATCTATTACATCACCGGAGATGAGACCGAACAGGTCCGTCAGAGCCCCCAGCTTGAGGGCTTTGTTGCCAAGGATGTGGAAGTCCTGTTCATGACCGATCCTGTGGACATGTTCTGGCTGTCCTCGGTTCCCGAATTTGAAGGCAAGAGCTTCAAGTCAGTGACGCAGGCCGGTACGGACCTCGGAGACATCGGTGAGGCAGGGGAGGAGCCGGAGGAAAAGGACGACGAGACCTCTCCCGGGCCTCACAAGATCAGCGCGCTGATCGACATGTTCCAGCTGACGCTGAAAGACCAGGTCAAGGAAGTCCGGTCTTCAGAGCGGCTGACCGACAGTGCCGTCTGTCTTGTCTCCGATGACGGAGATCTCGATCTCCATTTTGAGCGCATCCTGCAGCAGCACAAGCGAATCGACCAGTCGTCCAAACGTATCCTCGAAATCAATCCCCGGCATCCCCTGGTGATCTCTCTCGCCGGGTCGATTGGCAAGGATGGTTCAGCGACGAATGTTGAGAACGCGGCGTGGCTGTTGCTCGATCAGGCCCGGATCATAGAAGGCGAAGCGCTTCCCGATCCGACCGCATTTTCGCGGCGCCTCAACGATGTCATGTCGGCAGGCCTGTCCGCGTAGCATTCAGCGGAATGGTCATCCTCGTGATCCGGCAATGCGATACCGGCCGGAGTGCTGTGGCTGTTCTGGCGCAGCTGGTAGAATTCGAGGACGCTGCCTGCCAGATACAGGGAGCCGCAGATTACAATTCGGGTTCCCTTGTCTCTGAGGTCGGTCACCGGCTCCCATACATCTGAGGCCGTCCGGGCCGCCACCCCACGGCTCCGGGCGATCCGGGCGAGGCAATCGGGGTCGGTGCTGTTCCCGCCCGGCAGGGTAACGGCGATCAATTCCGTTGCCAGCGGCAATAGCGGTTCCAGAAACCCCTTCGCGTCCTTGTTGGCCTGCATGCCGCAGATCAGCACGGTTGACCGGGCTTCTGGAAGCGAGTTCAGCGCTTCGGACAGGGCCTTTCCGGCGGACGGATTGTGACCACCGTCAACCCACAGCTCGCAACCCGGGTCCAGTATGGGAGCGAGGACAGGGTTGGAGAGTTGCTGAAGTCGGGCGGGCCAGGTGGCGCGGGTCATGCCTCGTGCCAGCGTGGCCGCGTCGAAACTGCCGGGACGCCAGCTGCGCGCGGCAGCGATGGCGGTCCCCGCATTGACGGTCTGGTGTGAGCCCGGCAAGGAAGGGCGGGGCAGGGTTATCGCACCGTCCTGATCACGGAATCTTACACCCTTCGGGGTCTCGGCCACGGTCCAGTCGGAACCGGCGATCCGCAAGGGCGCCGAAACGGCATGTGCCCGCTCCCGGATCACGTCCAGCGCTTCACTCGCCTGCGGGGCCACGATGCATGGGACGCCAGTCTTGAGTATTCCGGCTTTCTCGAATGCGATGCTGGCGAGGGAGTCCCCGAGAAAATCAGTATGGTCAAGGGATACGGGTGTGATGACCGTCACCGCAGGCGCCGATATGACATTTGTGGAGTCGAGCCTTCCCCCGAGCCCGGTTTCGAGGAGAAGGAGATCGGCCGGGTGCCGGGAGAAGGCAAGGAATGCAGCTGCCGTGGTTATTTCGAAGACCGTAATATCGGCCCCGGCATTCGCGGTTTCGCATTCCTCGAGGACGTTCAGCAGTTCCGGCTCCGAAATCTCGGTCCCAGCCAGGTTGATGCGTTCATGAAAACGAATGAGGTGTGGAGAGGTGTAGGAGTGAACGGAGAGTCCGCAACCTTCGGCAAAGCTGCGCAGGAAGGCGATGGTCGATCCCTTGCCGTTGGTGCCTGCGACATGGATGACCGGCGGCAGCTGATCCTGAGGATTCTTCAGGTCATCGAGCAGACGAAGCGTCCGATCAAGGGACAGGTCGATCAGTTTGGGATGCAGGTTGCAGAGGCGCTTCAGGACCGCGTTACTGCGCGGTGACGGCAGCGTCATCATTTTCGTCCTGGTCCTGCGGTTCCGGCGCTGCGATTTCAGCTGGTTTTTCCCTGCAGGTCAGGAGACCGATGATCCTGGCCAGGGTTTCGTGTTGCTCCGCCCGGGGCACGACCATGTCGACCATTCCATGCTCCAGCAGATACTCGGCGCACTGGAAGCCATCCGGAAGTTTCTGACGAATCGTTTCCTCAATTACCCGGGCTCCGGCAAAGCCGATGATCGCCCCCGGCTCGGCGATAGCGATATCGCCGAGCATGGCGAAGGAGGCAGATACGCCACCGGTTGTCGGGTCGGTCAGGATGACGATATAAGGCAGCCGGGCTTCCTTGACCTTTCTGATCGCAATCGCTGTCCGGGGCATCTGCATCAGCGACAGGATGCCTTCCTGCATGCGCGCACCGCCCGATGACGGAACGATCAGCAATGCGGCCTCCTGATAAACAGCGAGCCGGGCCGCGACCAGGATCGCATTTCCCACCGCAACGCCCATGGAACCACCAAGAAATCCGAAGTCGAACACGGCAGCGACAGCGTTCTGCTGCCCGATGGTGCCGTGGGCAACGACAATGGCATCATCACGTCCTGTTGCAAGGCGCGCCTCCTTGAGCCGATCCGCGTATCTGCGGCGATCACGGAAACGCAGCGGGTCAGATGGACTCTCCGGAAGCTCGACGATGGTATGGCTCTGGTCATCGAATATGAGTTCCAGGCGTTCCTTGACCGGCAGGCGCAGGTGATGTCCGCAGGATTGGCAGACATTATGGTTGGTAAGAAGGTCGCGATAGAACAGCATCGTTTCGCAAGCGGGGCATTGCCGCCACAAATTGTCCGGTATGTCCGATCTTGTGGTGACCAGGGACTTGATCTTGGGGCGGACATAGTCGGTAATCCAGTTCATCCGTTTCCTCCCGGGGCGGTTTCGTGTATGGCCCGGGCAAGGCCCGAGACCTGTTCTGTCACCCTGGAGACGATGTCCCGAGAGCGTCCGTCAGCATCATTGGCGCCCGCCTCAATGGTTTCGACAATCGAGCTTCCGACGACGGCGGCATCGGCGAAACGGACGATTTCGGCAGCCTGTTCCGGGGTCCGGATGCCGAACCCTACAGCAATTGGCAGATCGGTCCGTTGCCGGAGCCGGCTTATGCTCTGGCTGATTTCGTCGATATCGCCCGATCTCGTGCCGGTAATACCCCGTACCGCGACATAATAGATGAAGCCGGAGGCATCCTTCAGAAGTTCGTCCATACGCGAATCAGTCGAGGTGGGAGCGACCAGCCGAACCATGTCGAGACCGGCTGCCCGCGCGGGCTCCGCGATTTCCGCTTCCTCTTCCGGCGGCAGGTCGACGATGATCATCCCGTCGACGCCGGCGGCGGCGGCGGCTTCCGCGAAGCGTTCGTTGCCATAGGCATAGACGGGATTGTAATAGCCCATGAGTACGATCGGAGTCCGGTCATCGCCGTTGCGGAAATTGGCGACCATGGAAAGCGTTCGCTCAAGGGTCTGGCCTGCGGCAATGGCACGCCCGCCGGCCCGTTCGATCGAAGGGCCGTCGGCCATGGGATCGGTGAATGGCATGCCGAGCTCGATAATATCGGCCCCGGCAGCGGGCAACGCCTGAAGGGTGGCTTCCGAACGGATCGCGTCCGGATCACCTGCCATGATGAAGGTCACAAGCCCGCCCCGGCCCTTGTCCCGGAGTTCCCGGAAACACGCCTGAAGTCGGCTCACAATTGATCTCCCATCATCTCGGCAACAGTGAACACATCCTTGTCGCCGCGGCCGCACATATTCATCACGATCAGGCAGTCCCGGGGAAGGGTGGGCGCCATCTTGAGAACATGGGCCAGGGCGTGCGACGGTTCAAGAGCGGGAATGATGCCTTCCAGTCGACTGCACAGATGGAACGCTTCCAGGGCCTCTGCGTCGGTGACAGAGACGTATTCCACACGTTCCATGTCATGCAACCATGCGTGTTCGGGACCAATTCCAGGATAATCAAGGCCCGCGGAAATCGAGTGTGCCTCGATGATCTGGCCATCGGGGTCCTGCAGGAGATAGGTTCTGTTGCCGTGCAGAATCCCGGGTTTTCCGGCCGAGAGCGAGGCGGCATGCCGTCCGGTCTCGAGTCCTTCACCGGCTGCCTCGACCCCGATAATGCGTATGGCCGTTTCGTCCAGGAACGGGTGGAACAGGCCCATGGCATTGGAGCCACCACCGACACAGGCCACAAGCATGTCGGGCAGCCGACCCTCTGCCTCCTGCAATTGCTCGCGCACCTCCCGACCGATGACTGACTGAAAGTCGCGGACCATTTCCGGGTAGGGATGGGGACCGGCAACGGTTCCGATCACATAATAGGTATCGTCGACATTCGCGACCCAGTCACGAAGGGCCGCATTCATGGCATCTTTCAATGTGGACGAGCCCGAGGTTACGGGAACGACCTCGGCGCCCAGCAATTTCATACGGAAGACATTGGGTTTTTGCCGCTCTATGTCGATGGCGCCCATATAGACAACGCAGGGAATATCGAAAAGCGCACAAACAGTCGCGGTCGCCACGCCGTGCTGGCCTGCACCGGTTTCGGCGATAATCCGGGTCTTGCCCATGCGCTGGGCCAGCAGGGCCTGGCCCAGCGTGTTGTTTACCTTGTGGGAACCGGTGTGGTTCAGCTCGTCCCGTTTGAAGTAGATCCTTGCGCCGCCACAGTGATCCGTCAGCCGCGAGGCAAAATACAACGGGCTTGGGCGTCCCACATAATGTTTCAGAAGGTCGCGGAACCGGGCATGAAAGCTGTCGTCCTTCTGGAGGAACCGGTAGGCTTCCTCAACCTGTCTTATGAGGGGAACCAGGGTTTCTGCGACATATCTTCCGCCATAGAGTCCGAAATGGCCCGCCTCGTCGGGTCCGTCACGGTAAGTGTTGAGCCGTTCGTTCATATTCCGGGGACCTGGCCGATCGTAGTTTGCATTCAGGGACCTTACGCCATGCTCCGGGTGGAAGACATCACGGGCCGTGTCCTTGCGGACGCTGCTGTTCCGGTCATGGCAGGTGGGGGCTTACCAGACGGACGGCTTCCAGGAAACCCAGAATCCGCGCCGGATCCTTGAGTCCCGGCGAAGCCTCGACGCCTGATGAGACATCGACCGCAGGAGCTCCGGATATGCGGATCGCGTCCCTCACGTTGTGAGGATCAAGTCCTCCAGAAAGCATCCAGGGCAGAGGCCAGCGGCGTCCCGCCAGAAGGCGCCAGTCAAAGGAGATCGCGTTGCCGCCTGGCATGGCTTCGGCCATTCGCTTCGGCGCCTTGGCGTCGAACAGCAATCGGTCGACGATCCCGAGATAGGGTTCAACGCCGTCAAGGTCCCTTTCGGTTTCGATCCGGAAGGCCTTCATGACCTGTTTACCGGTTCGCGCCCTGATTTCGGATACACGGTCTGCCGACTCGTTTCCGTGCAGCTGGAACATGTCCACTCGCATGCCGTTACTGATGGAGGAGATCAATGAATCGTCGGGATTTACGGACAGGGCAACCGCCACCACATGGCTGGGGAGCCTGGCCGAAAGCGTACCCGCCTGCCCGATCGTGACGTTGCGGGGTGAGCGTGGATAAAAGACAAAGCCGACGAAATTTGCCCCCGCCTCGACGGCGGCGTCCAGTCCCGCAATATCATTGATACCGCAAATCTTGGCGTCAACCATGGGCGCACGCCCTGTCGATTTCATCTGCGATTCGGCGCACCGCATCAACCGGGTCGTCGGATTGCGTAATCGGACGGCCAATGACGAGACAGTCTGCACCGCTGGCAATGGCTGAATATGGCGTTGCGGCCCGCTTCTGATCTCCGGAGACTGCCCATTCCGGTCTGATACCAGGCGTAATGAGCAGGACGCTTGCAGCGGGGCCCTGGCGCAGCATCGAAACTTCCCGGGGAGAGCACACAATTCCGTCAAGACCGGATTCGACAGCGACGCGAGCCAGGCGTGTAACCTGGGTGCTCGCAGGTCCGGATTGTCCCACCCGGTTCAGGTCCTGGTCATCCAGGCTGGTCAGAACCGTCACCCCGATGATGCGAGGGGGCGCGTTTGCGTTGCGAGAGGCATCGACGGCAGCCTCGAGCATGGCTGAAGCCCCCGAAACATGAACCGTCAGGAGTTTGACACCTAGCTCGGCCGAGGCGCGGACAGCGCCAGATACCGTGTTGGGAATGTCGTGAAATTTCAGATCAAGAAAAATGTCATGGCCTTCCCGGGCCAGGCGTCTGATGCCCTCGGGTCCATGCGCCGTAAAGAACTCGCTGCCCAGCTTGATTGCACCGATTTCGCTGCCCAGCAATTCGGCGAGAATCAGGGCTTCGTCGAGATCGCGGGTATCGAATGCGCAGAAAATCCGTTGGGCCGGGTTGGATGCGAGGGACACCCGGTGGCGTTGACGCGGGTCGTCGCGGAGTGGGGACGACAAGTGGGTCGGACCGGAGGGCATCACGTTCAGATCTGTCCCGAACGGTTTTCGGACAGGGGAAGAGTCCGTCCCGGTCGGGTTGCGGTTCCGGTGTTCGAAGCCGGGCGCTTCCGGTTATGCCCGGTCTGGTTCTGCAGACGATGGAGTTGTCGTTGCGCTGATCGCGCCTGGCGTCGCCATCTGCCTCCCGCAAGCCAGCCAATCATCAGGCCTGTCAGAAGGCCGATGGCCAACAGGCCGAGCGTCCAGACCGAGGCTGACATCTCAAATGTGCCGGGGAGAGGCCAGAGTTTCAGCGAAAGAGGGGCGCGATTCTCCACTGAAAACACGCCGATGAATATGGTGAGGGGTATCAGGAGCACGAGCCCTGCCAGCATCCTCATGTCCGTGTTCCTGTCAACGGTTCGCGAGATCCGCCTGCAGCTGAAGTCCCGCGAGACGCGGGAGCGTCACATCTGTTTGAGGATGTCGCGCAGGTTCTTTCCCGTCTTGAAAAATGGCACGAATTTTTCATCGACACTGACCGCTTCCCCGGTCCTCGGATTTCGTCCACGTCGCGAATTTCGCTGTTTGACGGAAAAGTTGCCAAAACCGCGAAGTTCAACCCGATCTCCCTGTTCAAGGGCCTTCGAAATCTCTTCAAACAGTTTGTCGACCATTCGCCTGACTTCGTGACGCCTGAGATGGGGATATTTCGCTGCCATTTTTGCCACGAGTTCTGATTTCGTCATTCCCGGTCTTCCTGAGCGGTTCGTGCTGCCCCGGCAGATGAACTGTGGCAGCTGAACCGAAGGGTTGCTCATCCGCCTGCACCACACTCGAACGGGAGCAGACATTCCCGGCCAGACCCTGGCCCATGTTCATCTACCCGACAACGGCAGATCAACAGATGCCAAGTATAGCCGAAGTTTTGTCGAGCGGTTAACCATTTTTGAAATATAGGGAATTTTTGTACCTTAGCCGGTGGAACACAGATTCCGCATCCTGGTGACTCGTTTGGCACAGGACAGTCAATCGGTCCTGCCATGCAATCAGTGCCGTCTTTACCGCTTCTGACCTGGCCCTGGTTTTTGAAGCTGGGCCGGCAGCTTGTCCGGATCCGTGGCTTCATCACATCGCCTCACCGGTGTTGATGCGTGTGGTCAAGGACATGCTCGTGAGCTGTGTGCCGCTCATGGGTGTTGTCTCTCACATTGATTCAGCGTTTACGTCTGATTTCGTCTCGCGCTTTTCCATCGGGATTCTGAAAAGCGGTCGAAAGATCGCGGTGAATTCTGACCCGCTTGCGGCGCCCTGGTGCCGAACTTGTGCACGAGGTTCGGGACGGGCGGTTGTGAGGGCGATCGCTGCCATCCATGTGCTGTTGCTGACGGGTGGCCGGCGGTCCAAGGTCCAGACATAGCGTTGGAAGGATGTGGATCTGGCGGCTGGATGGAACCGCTGCTCCTCACCGTGACGTCAAAACAGGTTGCAGCCGGATTGCATTTGCCGGCATCATATGGCGAGTGAGCCGGGACAGTCTTGCCTGATGACGGAACGCTCCCCCGGTTCAGGCTTGAAAGATTTGCATAGACACGTATATTCGTAGCATGGCTACGATACAAAAAAATAAATTAAAGACGCTTTACACCCACCTCGCGCGCGGGACACCCCTGACGGCGAAGGACCTTGCCGCTCTCGGTATGTCCGCAGACCTTGTTGTCTACTATGTCCGGGCGGGCTGGCTCCAGCGGCTTGCGCGCGGGGTCTATTGCCGCCCGAACGATCCGCCGGCCCTGCATCCAAGCCTGGTGCTGCTACAGAAAAGCTTCGAAGGGCTCCATGTGGGCGGCAAGTCGGCACTCGACTGGCATGGCATCCGCCACTATGTGCCGGCGTGGCCCACCCTTCAACTCTACGGATGGACATCGGGACAACTTCCGGGGTGGTTCTCCGACCGGTTTCCCTCGGAGTACCGGCGCAAACGGATATTCGCGGAAGAACCCGACGCCCTGTTTCACGTCCGGCCTTACGAAAGCGACCGAAGCGCCCCGCTGGTCTCGGCGCCCGAGCGCGCCCTGCTTGAGGTGCTGAGCGAAGTCGGGACAAGGCAGCCGCTGCAGGAGGCGCGCGAGCTCATGGAGAGCACCTATACCCTGCGGGTCGATGTGCTGCACGATCTGCTGAAACGCTGCAAGAGCATCAAGACGGTGCGTCTCTGTCTCAATCTGGGCCGCGAGCTCTCCCTGCCCTGGGCCGCCAGGCTCGATCCGGCTCAACTGCCGAAAGGGAGCAGCCGTCCATGGGTATCACGTTCTGCTGATGGTGTCCTGGTGCTCAAACCATGAATCCGCTCTATCTCGAGAGCGCCCGACTGCTGGTGCGGATTGCGCCTCTCGTGCTGGTCGACACCACCTTCGCGCTCAAGGGCGGAACGGCCATCAACCTTTTTTGGCGGGACATGCCGCGGCTCTCGATCGATCTCGATCTGGTGTTCCTCGACTACACCTTGCCACGGCAGGAGGCGTTGCAGCGTATCAACGAGGCTATCCGTCATTTCGTGACAAGGCTCAAGGAGCGAGGTTTCGAGGCTTACGCGCATGCCGCATCAAACACTGGCGAGACCAAGCTGTTCGTCCGGCAGGGTGCCCTTGAGGTCAGGGTCGAAGCGAACACCGTCATGCGCGGTACGGTCCACCCGCCGCGCATGGCTTCCCTGACGCAGACCGCGCGAGAGATGTTGCAAGCCGACATCGAGGTTCCCGTCGCATCGTTCGAAGACACCTATGGTGGCAAGCTGGTCGCAGCCATGGACAGGCAGCACCCTCGGGACCTGTTCGATGTCATGCAGCTCTTCTCACACGAAGGAATCACCGATGGGATCCGCCGTGCCTTCATCGTGTATCTTGTGAGCCACAACAGACCGGTCCACGAAGTTCTGTTCCCCTCGCCACGTGACATTCGTCACGAATTCGAACATGGCTTCATCGGAATGACTGTCGAAGCAGTCGACCTCGAAGCACTTGTTGACGCGCGCCTGCGACTGACGCGGCAGCTTCAGCACGACCTTACCGCTGACGAGCGCAGTTTTCTGTTGAGTCTGGTCGCCGCAAAGCCCGACTGGGGACTCCTGGGTATTCCAGATCTGGATCGGTTCCCCGGCATTCAGTGGAAGTTGCGCAATCTTGAGAGGCTGCAAAAGACCAACAGGCGGAAATTCGCCGAGCAATCCGACAGGCTCCGATGTCTATTTGGCTGAGTAAGGTAATCGGCCTGTTTTTGAAACGATAGGTCCAAAGTTGGGGCACGGTGCCAACTTGCGATGGTATGATCAGGCAAGTGACACACCTTTCCCATTACGCTGCATCTGCGGCAAGGCGTTTTACGATAACGTCCAGAGATCTCTGTTTGGCCTTGGGACGTTCACCGTAAGATACAATGCCCCTGAATGGCTTCATGCTTTCCTTTGTGGCCGCCGATTTCCGAATATTCACTGTCTGTGTCGGCAATATGCCCATCCTGAAGCACAGGAAGAATCGGTTCCCCGCCCAATTTCCGTTTTGTATCGAAGGACGACATTTGCACGATTTCGTCCGCTTTCGCTGTGCGGATAATTTCTGTCGAGACGGTCTCGTTCGATACTGCGATTGCGCCTTCACGAACAACCCGTACGGTAAGGCTTTTCAGATCTCTTGGGCTATTGCACGCCTGACGAGGTCTTTCGTCGCGCCCTGGACGCGCTTGACCCTCTCCCGGCTGACACAAGCCCGGACCAGCACCATGGAAAGGAGTCCTGCGGCATCTGGTCGCCACGGGGTGTTACGTGCCTGCCGGTTGAGGAGGGGGTAGTGTTCGAGGAATCGGTGACCAAACCGGTCGAAAACAGGGCTGTTTCTGGCTCTGGTTATTTCCTTACTCTGAAGAGCTCGCCGTTTTCTGCCGTTTCTGCTGCCAAATGTAGTCTCTTGGAGAGCTCTCTGCGCACAAGGCAATGTTGCATTTCGGACGTTAATTCGGGTCCCGTCTGTTTGCGACCTCGACGACGGCGCTGGCCAGTACGTTTGCGCCCGCCGTTACGTCCTCGGCCGTCGCGGATTCGGTTTCGTTGTGGCTGATGCCGTCCTTGCAGGGAATGAAAATCATGCCGGTCGGGGCTATTCGGGCAATATGGACAGCGTCATGACCGGCACCGGACGTTATGGGACGATGGCGCAGACCCAGCATGTCTGCGGCTTCGCGGACGGCGTTGATGCAATTTTCCGCGAAGCGCACGGGTGGTGAATACCAGAGATCCTCGATGGCAACCTGAAGGTTGGACGCGCTTGCGATTTGCAGGGCTGCGTGACGAACCTGTTCGGTCAGCCTGTCGAGGTGGCCCGTATCAGGATGCCGAAGGTCCAGCGAGAAACGGGCTGAGCCCGGGACTGTATTTCGCGAATTTGGTTGGACTTCAATTGTGCCGACCGTGGCCCGCGCTTCCGGCTGGTGTTGGATCGCGAGATCCTCAATGGCTGTGATCAGCCGCGCCGCACCTGCGAGTGCATCTCGCCGCCGACCCATGGGTGTGGTACCGGCATGGGTGTCCATGCCTTCCAGGGTTATGTCCATCCAGCGAATCCCTTGCACACCTTCCACGACACCGATTGTGGCGGCTTCAGCTTCGAGAATCGGGCCCTGTTCGATATGGAGTTCCAGGAATGCCCGAAAGGTGCGTCCCCCGCATTCCGCAGTGCCGGCATAGCCTATTCTCCGGAGTTCATCGCCAAGTGTGATGCCGCTGGAATCCCGGCTGGCGAGCGCTTCTTCCAGGGAAAATACGCCACCGAAGACACCGGATGCGATCATGGCTGGCGGAAATCGTGCGCCCTCTTCATTGGTCCAGGAACAGATTTCGACGGGAGCGAGAGTCTGAATGTCGA
The DNA here is from genome assembly GCA_965221485.1 of Alphaproteobacteria bacterium. Classification (GTDB taxonomy): domain Bacteria; phylum Pseudomonadota; class Alphaproteobacteria; order MPNO01; family UBA830; genus JAJEBT01. The sequence continues at coordinate 468,572 of OZ244893.1, forward strand.
GGTCATTCAGGGTGCGAACCACTTCAAGACCGGCCAAGACCCCATAGATTCCGTCAAATTTGCCGCCTGCGGGCTGGCTGTCGATATGACTGCCGGTCAGTACCGGCAGCAGGGAATTGTCTGCTCCCGGGCGCCGGGCAAATATGTTGCCCATGCGATCGATCCGGATGACGCAACCGGCGTCCTTGCACCAGTGCACGAAGAGGTCCCGTGCTTCCTTGTCGACATCGGTCAGAGCCAGACGCCGGACGCCGCCCCTGTCCGTAGCACCGATTTTTGCCATCTCCATGAGGCTGTCCCACAGGCGCTCGCCGTTGACCCTGACAGGTGTCATGGGCGTGCTTCCCGTTCATGACGGGGACGATGTTTCCATTGCGAAGACCTGGCCGGCAAGCAACCGGTTTCAGGGGCAGGGTTCTCCCGGGCACCGGAAACGCTGACCGCTGTGTCCGCAGCGATTATGCCACGGGGCCATAACAGGGGGTGTTCTGATGTCAACTGACCCGACGCTGATCGGGGATCCGGAGAAAAGGGGACCACCGGTCCGGAGGACTGCGGAAGTGTCTGATCAACCGATTCGTTCCCTGCTTTCCGGCGCGCGATGGCGCTTCTTCGCATACAGGGTTCACATCATGCCGTTGAGGGACCCCGACAGATCGGCCGGTGGTCCGATGCCATCTGAACTGTCGGTTCGAAGCCGGGTGCCTGCCGCCGGATGACGCAGATTGCGTTACTCCTTCGGTTCGTCTGCGGTTTCCGGCTCGTCTGCGGTTTCCGGCTCGTCTATGGCTTCCGGTTCGTCTGTGGCTTCCGGCCCGTCTATGGCTTCCGGTTCTTCTGCGGCTTCCGGTTCGTCCCTGGCTTCGTTTTCCTTGGCCCGGAACGCGGCGCCGAGGATATCGCCGAGGCTGGCTCCCGAGTCCGAGGAGCCGAAATCCACCATCGCCTGCTTTTCTTCAGCAACCTCATGCTGTTTGACGGAAAGGTTGAGCTTCCTGTCCCTGTGATCGATGTTGGTAATCATGGCATCAAGTCGATCACCGGTCGCGTAACGGTCCGGTCTCTGTTCGCTGCGCTCCTTCGCCAGATCACTCCGGCGGATAAACCCGTTGAGTACGTTGGCCACCGTCACCTCAAGCCCGCCATCGGTCACAGCGGAAACGGTGCAGGTCACCACGTCACCCTTCTTTACGCCACTCAGCGCGTCCGCCAGCGGGTCTTCGGACAGTTGCTTGATGCTGAGTCCGATCCGTTCCTTTTCGGTATCGACATCAATAATCCGGGTCTTGACGACATCACCCCGGCGATACGACTTGATCGCTTCCTCTCCCCGTTGTTCCCACGACAGGTCGGACAGATGCACCATTCCATCGATTTCACCCGGAAGGCCTACAAACAGTCCAAATTCGGTGATGTTCCGGATCTCGCCTTCCACATCGGATCCGACGGGATGGTTGCGGGCGAAGGCTTCCCACGGATTGTCGTGGCACTGCTTGAGCCCGAGGCCGATCCGCCGCTTGTTGGGATCAACATCGAGTATCATGACATCCACTTCCTGGCTGGTTGAAACGATCTTGCCAGGATGAATATTTTTCTTTGTCCAGCTCATCTCGGAGACATGGATGAGCCCCTCGACGCCGGGTTCAAGCTCAACGAATGCGCCATAGTCAGTGATATTGCTGACCCGGCCCGTAAACCTGGTGCGCAGCGGATATTTGGCTTCGACGCCGTCCCACGGATCCGCCGCCAGCTGCTTCATTCCCAGAGAAATTCGCTGACTGTCGGGATTATAGCGAATGACCTGCACCTTGGCCGTCTGACCGATCGTCAGGGCTTCGGTCGGATGGTTGATTCGCCTCCACGCGATGTCAGTGACATGCAACAGGCCGTCAACGCCACCGAGGTCGACAAAGGCGCCGTAATCCGTGATGTTCTTGATAACGCCTTCCAGTATCTGCCCTTCCTTCAGGTTTGCGAGCAGTTCTGCCCGTTGTTCCGCCCGCGATTCTTCGAGCACAGCGCGCCGCGAAACCACAATGTTTCCGCGTCTTCGATCCATCTTGAGAATCTGGAAGGGCTGGGGTGTTCCCATCAGCGGGCCGACATCGCGAATCGGACGTACATCGACCTGGCTGCCCGGGAGGAAGGCGACGGCTCCGGAAAGATCGACCGTGAAACCGCCCTTGACCCGCCCGAATATCGATCCTGTCACACGGTCTCCCTTTTCAAAGGCAACCTGGAGCTGGGTCCAGGCTTCCTCGCGGCGAGCGCGCTCGCGACTGAGCACCGCTTCACCGTTGCGATCCTCCATTCGCTGCAGGTAAACATCGACAATGTCTCCCGGCTCGATTTCCGGGCTCTGACCCTGACCCCCGAACTCCTTCAAGGGAACGCGGCCTTCTGATTTCAGGCCGACATCGATCAGGACATCGTCCCCGTCGACAGAAATGACAGTTCCCTTGATGACGGACCCCTCCACGGGTCTGTTTTCACCAAAGCTTTCATCAAGAAGTGCAACAAAATCGTCCGTTGCCGGTACAGTTGTGGAAGGTTGGGTTTCGGTTTCCATGGTCATGTCGTGTCTGGAGATCCCTTGTCGGAACAGTTGGTTTGCAGGTGGGTTTTCATCCGGTCTGCTCACGCCACTCCAGCAGTTTCGGCTGAATGATGGTCATGGCCTTGTCGAAGACAGCGCCGGGCCCAAGGTTGGTGGAATCGATCACGCTTGCATCATCTGCCGCCGTCAGCGGCGCGACGCTTCGCGTGCGATCACGCTCATCGCGTTCTTTCATGTCTGCCAACAGTTGCTCCATTCTAACTTCGTCGCCCTTTTTCTGCAACTCCTGTTCCCGTCGCCGTGTCCGTTCTTCGAGCCCCGCGTCGATGAACAGCTTGATGTCGGCATCGGGACAGACGACGGTTCCGATATCCCGCCCATCGAGCACGGCACCGGGCGATCCGTCGGGAGGATGCGCGGCAAAGTTTCGCTGATAATCCAGAAGGGTGCGGCGGATATCGGCACGGGACGCAATCAGGCCCGCCGCATTTCCGACATGTTCATGGCGAAGCTGCGGATCGTCCGGGTTGAAGCCCTTTCGGGCCAGCTTGCGTGCGGCGTCCAGGGCGATCTGGTGATCTGCCGGATCCGCTCCGTGCTGTATCACCTCCAGGGCTACGGCACGGTACAGCAGCCCGGTATCCAGATGGGAAAATCCGAGCCTGGCAGCAATGGCGCGGGCCAGGGTCCCCTTGCCGCTGGCTGCCGGGCCATCGACAGCGATCACGAAGGACTTGCCCCCTTCAGACATCGGTTTCGGAAATATCCCCGCCCATCCTGTTCATGAGATCGACAAAACCGGGAAAGCTTGTCGCAATAGACGCGGCGTTGTCGATCCGGACCGCCTGTCTGGCTCCCATTCCCATGATCAGGAAGGCCATGGCGATCCTGTGATCCAGATTGGCGGCTATGGTCGCGTCGCCGGCTGGGGGGCCGCCGCATCCCTCAATCAGGATATCGTCATGATCGGCCCGGGCTTCGATACCGCAGGCGGTCAAACCGTCGATGATGGCTGCGAAGCGATCACTCTCCTTGACCCGGAGTTCACCGACACCGCACATGCGGGTGGTTCCACTCGCAAACGCTGCGGCGACCGCGACAACCGGATATTCGTCAATCATGGAGGGGGCACGCTCGGGAGGAATGCTCACGGCATGCAAGGGGCCATAACGAACCGAGATATCGGCGACGGGCTCGCCGGTAACGAGCCGTTTGTTGAAAATTTCCAGGTTGGCTTTCATGTCCTGAAGCGTCGAAAGAAAGCCCGAACGCAGCGGGTTGATTCCGACATTCTGGATCACGATCTCCGAGTCGGGGACCAGCAAGGCCGCAATCGCCGGAAACGCTGCAGAAGATGGATCACCGGGTATTTCAATGTCTGTGGCGCCCAGTTCCGGATACCCCTTGATCGAGATGGTGTTGCCGCCTCCATCGAGAGGAGACCGCTCGATTTCGGCTCCGAAGGCGCCCAGGAGATTTTCCGTGTGATCACGGGTGGCCGCCCTTTCCCTGACCGTCGTTCGCCCCGGTGCATTGAGGCCGGCGAGCAGAATTGCTGACTTGACCTGGGCCGACGGTACAGGAACCTCATAGGTGATCGGGAGGGGTTCTGGAGTTCCCTTCAGGAGCAGCGGAAGCCGACCACCGTTCCGTGCGAGGAATTCGGCTCCCATGTGTGACAACGGCGTGATGATCCGTTCCATCGGCCGTTCCCTAAGGGATGCGTCGCCGGTCACGTGGGCCTGAAACGGGTGCGTTGCCATCAATCCGAGGAGCAGACGCGCACAGGTGCCGGCGTTTCCGCAATCGATGATGTCGTCGGGTGCAGCAAGTCCCCCGACTCCCGCTCCCTGGATGTTCCAGATGTCTGCATCCTTGCGGAGTTCGATTCCGAGTTTACGGAGGGCTGCGGCCGTATTCATGACGTCATCCGCTTCCAGCAGACCCGAAACCCGGGTCTTGCCCACCGCTGAGGCACCGATCAGGAGGGCCCGATGGGAAATGGACTTGTCCCCGGGGACGAATACCGCGCCGGTCAGGGGACCGGCAGGGGCGGACTCCAATGCTGTCATGAGGGCGTTCGTGCACCTTCTGTCCGGGGACTCGGAAAACTTCAGGATCTGGACGTTACCCGAAGCAGGCGTTGTCTAGCATATTGCCGGAGACGGGGCACCGAAAACTAAAATTGATTTTGACACGGGGGACGGAACGTGGCAAAGGCACGCCCCGATATCTGGAATCTGGATTTGACTGTCGGGAAGGATACGAATTTGCCCAAACCGGAATGGGGAACGAAGCGCATCTGCAGCAATTGCGAAACCCGCTACTACGACATGATGAAAGCGGAACCGGAGTGTCCGATTTGCGGTACTCCGTATGATCCTTCGGCACGGAACCGGCGCGCGCGCCCGGTGGCGGATGCAAGACGAACGAAGGAACAGCCGGAGCCGGCCGCGATTGATGCCGGCAGCGAGGACCTCGAGATCGAAACGGAGCTTGATGAAGACATTGACGATCTTGACAGCGGTGATGATGTTGTCGAGAATGTCGCTTCAATCGACGAAAATTGTTAGAGCCGACAGACCGGTATTCTCCGGACATGTCAACCGTCGAAGGCGGGCAGGAAAGGGCTGTTCGGTCGTCTTTGGGATATGGGGCCATAGCTCAGTTGGGAGAGCGCTTGAATGGCATTCAAGAGGTCAGGGGTTCGACTCCCCTTGGCTCCACCATCCAGACAGGACAGACCCGCGTTTCCGGTTGTTCGGAGCTTGCTGCCCCGTCCTCCTGAACGGGCTGGGATCGTTTGAAAAGGCTCCGCAGCCTCCGTCTGCATCATCGTTTCGCTCTCATCGGTCTGTTCTTGCGTGACTCCCCGGTCTGTTCTTCTCTGGGCCGGTGCGTTCCCGCGGATTGCGGATCACACTGTAGCGGGACCGGAGCGCGCGCTGCAGGGAGGATGGCCGGGGTCCGATGCGGAACCGCGAGACGTCCGGCGCAACCGGGTTTGGGTGTTAAAGCGCGACCATCAGGGAAACGGTTGCGGCAAGAATTCATGACACGCCCTGGAGTGCCGGCGAGAAAGCAAGACCGTCTGCCCAACCCAATCTGTCTGGTTCAGCGATGTGCGGTCGATTTTCACAAGACGTGACCTGGCGAGAGATCGCTGAAATCTACAACCTGATCAGGGAGGCGCAGCCTTTCGATCCGAAGGTCCGCTATAACGGGGCGCCGGGTCAGCAGTTCGGAGTCTGTCGTGTCGATGGCGACGGCAACCGGAGCTTTTCTTCATTACGCTGGGGTCTGGTTCCGTCTTGGGCACGGGATCCGCGCCAGGGTTCGCGTCTCATAAATGCGCGGGCGGAAACGGTTCATGAAAAACCGTCCTTTCGCTCCGCCTTTCGGGCCCGTCGATGTCTGGTGCCGGTAAACGGCTGGTTCGAATGGCAGAAGAGGGGAGACGGCAAACAACCGTGGTATCTGTTTCCTGCGGATGGCGCACCGATGTCCTTTGCCGGTCTCTGGGAGCGCTGGCGGGACGGTAATCAGACCATAGAGTCCTTCACGATTATCACCACACAGGCCGGCGCGAATATCGAGGATCTTCACCATCGTCAGCCGGCGATCATAGCGCCGCCCAGGTTTGATGATTGGCTCGATCCCTCCACGCCCATCCCGGATCTGCTTGAGCTGGTGCGTGTTCCTTTTCCGGGATCGTTTGAACGTCGCGCTGTGACCACGAGGGTGAACAACGTCAGAAATGATGACCCGGGCATATTCGAGCCCCTGGCGAAAACCATCGAGCTTTTCTGACTCCAGCAATCGTCGCGGTTGGCTGCCGCCCCTGCGTGGAAACAGGCGTCTCATCTGGAATGATGGCCGGGAGGGTTGGGCACCTGGCCCGGAAGCGCAGCACCGACAGGACTGGATATTCGTCCACGTCCGACCGACGCGGTTTCGGGGCGTTAGGAAAAAATTGGAAAGATGGAAACCGCCGGAAACAGCGGTCTCTGCGAATCAGCCGGCGACCCGATTCAGAAGCCGCATACCGCCTTCACCGGGAGCGGTGACATCAACCAGCGTCCACGCATCCTTGTCTGACAGGAGTTTCCTGGAAAGAAGATTGTTAAGCTCATGTCCGGACAGGCGGGCCTCGACGGTACCGATAATTGGCTTGCCGGCAAGGTAGAGATCTCCGATGCAATCCAGAATCTTGTGCCGCACGAACTCGTCCGTGTAGCGAAGCCCTTCCTTGTTGAGCACTTTTTTCTTGCCCACCACAACAGCGTTGTCCAGAGACCCGCCCAGAGCCATGCCGGCAGCGTGCAACGCGCCGATATCTTCCTCACGGCAGAATGTTCGCGCCCGTGAAACCTGTGTCCTGAAACTGTCTTCGGCCGCATCGAACACAAACTGCTGATGCCCGATTACGGCATCGTCGAAGTCGATCGTGAAGTCGATGCCAAAGCCCGTCGACGGGGAAATGGTCAGGGACCGGGAGTCATCTACCACCGAAACCGTCTTGAGAACCTTTATGGCCGACCGCGGTGCCGCTTGTGCAACGATTCCGGCACATTCAATCAGAAATACAAACGGTTCCGCGCTCCCGTCCATGATCGGAATTTCATCTCCGTCCACCTCTACAATGGCGTTATCGATGCCGCAGCCGGAAAGGGCCGCCATCAAATGCTCAATGACCGAGATGGTTGCGCCATGCCCATTGGATAATGTTGTTGCCAGCCGGGTATTCGCAACATTCTTCCAATGCGCCGGGATGTCCCTTGCGCCATTCACGAGATCGGTTCGCCGGAAGAGAATCCCGGTATTTTCGTCAGCAGGGAGAAGCGTCAGACGAATGTTCCGGCCGCAATTGAGAGCAATACCTCGGCAGCTGATCTTTGTTTTCAGTGTTTGTTGTCTGACTACCAACGGCCGCCCTGGTCCCCCTCGTGATCGGGTTCCTGCGACCCGAAGGTCGCAGGTTGGTTCCGATGATTGATCACGTCCTTGACTAAACGAGACGCCAATCGCTGTCTAGCAAGACAGGGCACCACGTTCCAATCAACAAATATTGCAAAATATTACGTGGACAGCCGGGCGTCAATTGGCCTGCCGACGGAGGAACGACGGGATTTGCAGCATGTCGTGGTCGTTTTCCGTTTTGGATTGCGCAATCCGGTCATCTGCATCCACACCTGACAGTGATCTCTGCCGCGATGTCGCCGGTGCATTGGCCGGATTTGGCGGTTTTTTTTCCGCGGCAACCTGTTCGGCGAGTGTCGATCCCGTTCGGATGTCGCGCTTTACACCGGACTTGACCCGCTCGAAGAAACCGGATCGCCGCCGGGCCGTGGCGGCGCCATCAGTCTCGGAGATCGTCTCTGCCATGGTCGCGCCCTCAGCCCGCGAAGCGGCCGGGGCTTTCGCCGCAGCTTCCGCAGGTGCAGGCGGAATGAATGCGTCTCCCACGGTATGCGATGGCGTGCCTTCAGGGTCCGTGACGGAGGGAGATAAAGATCCGGGTGCTGTTACTTCCGGGGTCGCCGACCTTGCCTCGGCGGCGAGCGGAAGTGTGGTCTGCAGCGGCGGCGTGCTTTCCGTGGCTGCGGGACGGACCTGGTTCGTGTCGGAATCGGCCGGCTCCCTTGCCGCGACCACCGGGCGGTGCTCGGGCTCACGGGGACTGTCGGAGGACATGTCCAGACCCGCCATCCGGGGTTCTTCCAGATCCTCGGGTGCGGGCGCAAGTGACTGGCCCTGCACGATGGCGAGTTCAGGGGAGGGAGGCCTTGATCGCGAGGCAGCCCTGGTGTCCATTCCGGTCGCCACGATGGAAACCCGGATCCGACCATCCAGATTTGGATCCAGGGTCGACCCGAAGATGGTATTGCTCTCGGGATCCACTTCTTCCGCGATTCGATTCGCTGCCTTGTCGATTTCAAACAGGGTCAGATCGGATCCCCCGGTGATGTTGATGAGGACGCCCCGGGCACCTTCCATGGAGACATCGTCAAGAAGTGGATTGGACAAGGCCATTTCCGCAGCCGCGATATCCCTTCCTTCGCCTTCTGCCTCTCCGGTGCCCATGACGGCCTTGCCCATCTGGAACATGACCGTTCGGACATCCTCGAAGTCCAGATTGATCAGACCGGGGACCATCATCAGGTCTGTCACATTGCGAACACCGGAATAGAGCACATCGTCGGCGATCCGGAATGCCTCGGCGAACGTTGTTTTTTCGGTCGCGATCCGGAACAGGTTCTGGTTCGGAATCACGATCAGTGTGTCAACATATTCTTCCAGTTCCTCGATTCCGGCTTCTGCAATGCGCATCCGGTGACGCCCCTCGAACTGGAAGGGTTTGGTGGCCACGCCGACCGTCAAAATGCCCTGATCCCGGGCGAGACGGGCAATCACGGGCGCAGCACCTGTTCCGGTGCCCCCTCCCATTCCGGCAGCAATGAATACCATCTCGGAATTTTCGAAGGCGTCCGTCAGTTCCTCGGCCGCTTCCTCGGCCGCTGCGCGGCCGGCCTCCGGCTTTGATCCGGCACCCAGCCCCCTGGTGGTGCCTGCTGCGAGCTGGATTTTTCGCGGAGCCTGACTTTGTGCCAGTGACTGTGCATCCGTATTGGCAACAATAAACTCGACGCCGTTGAGTTGCGCCGCGATCATGTTGTTGACCGCATTGCCGCCGCCCCCGCCCACACCAATCACGGAGATGCGGGGGATCCGCTCTTCATATAAATCCGGTACGGAAATGTTGATAGTCATTGTGATCTCCTTCTTGGGATCGTTTGGGAACGGCATTCCACACCCAACGCAGCACCCCCCTCATATGGTAATGTCGGGAAAGCTGACGCACTATATAACCCATATAAGGTGCATTTTAAAGTTGGTGTGCAATGCGCGGAACGACGGTAGCGTACCGTCGGCCCATGACGGCCTGCGTCAGCGGATCCTGTTCGTTTGATGCACGCTGTCATGTTTCAGAAACTCTCTCTCAGCCATTGCCCGAGGACCGCGAGTGGCCTGGTCCGGGTCTGTCGCCGCTTGCGGGTGATCTCTAGGTTGTCCGACGTCTTTTCGACGGCGTAACGGAGCAAACCGGCGCAGGTGGCGAATGCGGGGCCGCTGTTTGCTGCACCGACGCCGTTCAATCCGAGCGGCGGACGGACGGACACCTGCTTTTCAAGAACGCTCTCTGCCAGTCCGGAAAGATTGGGAACCTGTGATGCGCCTCCGGTCAGGACCACCGTCCGTCCGGCGATCATGCTCGTGCCGCTCATCTCGAGGCGTTCGCGCACCAGCTCGAAGGTTTCCTCGATACGCGGCCCCATAATGCCGATCAGCAGTGATTTCCGGACAGGAACCGTGTGATTGTCATCTTCGCCCAAGGGCCGCACTTCGATGGTTTCGTCATGTGCGGATGGTTCGGGAAGGGCGCTGCCATAGAGAATCTTGAGGCGTTCTGCGTCGTTGACGGACGTTGACAGGCCGCGGGCTATGTCATGGGTTATATTCTTGCCGCCGACAGGAACCGAATCGACGAAGATGACCTGCCCCTGGTAAAATGTTGCGATCGTGGTGGTGCCGCCGCCCATGTCGATCAGCGTTACACCGAGATCCTTCTCGTCCTCATACAGGCAGGCGAGCCCGGACGCGTAGGGTGATACCACCATGTCCTCGATGCCCAGATGACACCGGTCGACGCAGTTTTCGAGATTGCGGACAGCACTGGCCGAAGCAGCGGTCTGGTGGAAGCTTATTTCCAGAGCCTCGCCGAGCAGGTTACGCGGGTCACGGATGCCCCGGTCGCCGTCGATCACGTAGTCGACCGGGATCGAGTGCATCAGTTCCATATCTGCGGGTTGCTCACCACGAAGACTTCGCTGGTGGGCCATCGCAATGTGCGAATCCGCGATGACCTGACCGGAAACCGTGATCGTCGTCGGGACAATTCGGGACAGGAAAGTCCCCCCCGAAAGATTGACGAATACGGTCTCGATCCGTTCGTCTATGCTGTTCTCGGTTGCGGCGATAACGGTAGACACGGCCCGCTGGGCGGATTCCATGTCGATGATAATACCGTTACCGATGCCTTCGGATTCCCTGTGCATCGCGCTCAGGACCCGAATGTCGCCATTGACGGTGACGTTGGCGACGAAACAGCAGACCTTTGAACTGCCGACATCAACGGCGGCGACCAGGCCGCTTCGTAGCTTGCCCACGTCACCGGGCCCTTGGGGATTGCTGGACCAACTGAACTTTGCGCATCATGTTGCTCTCGCTTTGGGAGGCTTCGGTTTGGAGATTTCGGGGATGTTCCCGGGGACGATCCGGACCGGGAATTTGTCTGACTGGCGCATATCGATCGACAACAGCCGATCGAGAAGCTTGTGGTCGCGTTGAAACCCGGCGAGTTTCCGCCATGCGCTCAAGGGATCCTTCTCGGGCAGGGCCACCGTGACATCATTGCCGAGCCGGAGATTCCAGCGCCGCCCGCCGATACGTTCCGCTGACGTCACAAGTTTTTTCAGTTCCGGTTCCCGGGAAAGCATGTCCAGAAGCGCCGCGCCGTGCCTGGGTGCATCGGCTCCGGTCAAAAGCAGGAACCTGCCTGCATCTGATGGCAGCGGCGCCCTGATCACCTCGCCGTCCTCATCAACAAGGACCGTGTCGTTGTCATGTGTCCACAACGCGATTGGTCGCCGTTCAAGGATGGAGACGACCAGGATGTTCGGGAAATGCCTCTGCACCGAGGCGTATTTGACATAGGGCAGCGCCTCCAGGCGCTGGCGTGCCGCCTCCAGAGATACGGCGAAAATTGGGCTGCCGGCGGAGATCTGCAGGGCCTTCCGTATATTGGCCACGGATGCGTTGCGGCGTCCCTGCAGGTAAATCCGCTCTACGCGGAAACCCGCCTTTGCCAGCTGTAGCGCAATGCTGTCTGCCACCGAGCCCGCAAGAACGACTGGCCAGGGGGTTTGCGCCAGTCCTGCCATCAGACCCAGTACGAGTACAGCCATGGCGATGCGTCGCAGCATGCGCGTGCGCCGGGGAAGCGGCCGTCGGACCGGGGCGCGGTCTGACCGGTCCAGAGACTGCCTGACGATGGTCAGCCATCGCATGAGGCTTGCTCCACCATCCAGCACACAAGGTCAACAAACGAGAGTCCCGTCTGGGCTGCCGCCTCGGGAACCAGGGATAACGGGGTCATGCCGGGTTGCGTGTTGACTTCGAGAAGATGAAGCCCGTCGGTTCCCGGGATGCTGTCATCAAACCGGAAATCTGATCGCGATGCACCCCGACAGCCGAGCACATCATGGGCCCGAACCGCATAGGTCATCGCAGCTTCGAAGACCGCGTCCGGGATCGGGGCAGGAAGCAGATGATCGGCTTGCCCGTCCGAATATTTTGACCGGTAGTCGTAAAACCGGCCCCTGGGCCTGATTTCTGTGACACCAAGAGCCCGGTCGCCGAGAACGCTGACGGTCAATTCGCGGCCGGGAATATAGCTCTCGATCATGATCCGTTCGCCAAATCCCCATATCCGGTCGTCAAGTCCGGCCAGATCCGCCTCGTTGCGCACGATCTCAACGCCGACGCTGGAACCCTGGTTGAGAGGTTTGATGACGAATGGCGGCGACAGTTTCTGCCAGCAGCCGTCATGCCTGGTTGCGATCCTGTGCGGAGGGCAGGGAATTCCTGCGGCTTCGAACAGTTGCTTGGCCATCGGCTTGTCCATGCCGAGAGCGGAAGCAAGCACGCCTGAATGGGTGTAGGGAACGCCAAGGCATTCCAGGACGCCCTGTATGCACCCGTCTTCACCATAGCGTCCGTGGAGCGCGTTGAAGATCACGTCGGGCAGTGGTTCGAGATGATCCAGCAGGACGCGCAGATCGCGGATAACATCGATCGTACGGACATCAAATCCCGCTTTATCGAGGGCGGCGGCGATCTGGCGGCCGCTGCTGAGCGAGACGTCCCGCTCTTCCGACCACCCCCCCATCAGGACGGCAACGGACCGAGCCATCAGGTCGCCCCGCCGGTTTGTCGAATGCCCAGCCGACGAATTTCCCATTCGAGGAGAATCCCGGTCCGGGCTTCAACGCGTGTTCTGATTTCCTCTCCGAGGTTCTCGAGATCCGCGGCAGTTGCAGTGCCGTCATTGACGAGAAAATTGCAGTGCAGCGAGGAGACAGAGGCCCCGCCGACTTGCAGAGACCGGCATCCGGCTGCCTCGATCAGTTGCCAGGCCTTTTGCCCCGGAGGATTCCGGAACGTCGAGCCGCCGGTTCGGGTCTGGACAGGTTGGGTCGCCCGTCTCTGGTCCTGGATGGTGTCCATTTGTTTGGAAATCCGGGACGAGGAGCCGTGCTCGCCTTCAAGGCGGGCCGCAACAAATATCCAGTCTTCCGGAACGGCGCATTGGCGGTATGACAGCCCCAGTTCGCGCGCGTTCAGTTCGTGAAGGCGGCCCGAGCGATCCAGGGCCGAGGCGGCCAAAATGACATCGGAGATTTCGCGGCCGTAGGCCCCGGCGTTCATTCGTAAGGCGCCGCCAATCGTGCCGGGGATACCGGACAGGAATTCCAGACCGGCGACCTCGCGATCGAGACAGGCCCGGGCAACGGTCAGGTTGACAGCACCTGCCCCTGCGGAAACAGTCGTTTTCCTGATACGGATGGCAGAAAATCCCTTGCCAAGGACAATGACGACACCGGCAATGCCACCGTCGCGTATCAGGACATTGGCACCGAGGCCAATAACTGTGATGCTGATGGTCGGGTCGAGCGCTGCGAGAAACGCTGCGAGATCGTCCTGATCCTCGGGGCGGTAAAGCACCTCAGCATTCCCGCCCGTGCGAAACCAGCTCAGTCCGGTGAGCGGGGCGTCTGTCTCCACCTGTCCGCGAACCGCGGGAAGACGGCTCATTAGGCACGACCTGACGGCGACAGACATCGTCAGACACCCCCTTGCATGGCGGTCTGTTCCACGTCCCACAGCCGGGCGAGAGCCCCTGGCAGGCTATGAGCCCACTGGGTGATGCTGCCGGCTCCGAGGAAGATGACCAGATCGCCGGGGCTGGCGATACCGGCAATCAGGCCGGGCAGTTCGGTCGGATCGGTCAGGGACACGACGTCCCGGTGACCACGCGATCTCAGGCCGTCAATCAGCGTCGCCTGGCTGATGCCGGGTAATGCTTCCTCTCCGGCCGAATAGATCGGACTGACGATCACGGTGTCGGCATCATTGAAGCAGGTGCAGAAGGACTCGAACAGATGGGCCACGCGCGAGTAGCGATGCGGTTGCACCACAGCGATGATTTTTCCACTGCTGCTCACACGTGCTGCACCGAGAACGGCCGAGATTTCGACCGGATGGTGGCCGTAGTCGTCGATGATGGTCACACCGCCGACGGTACCGGTGCGCGTGAAACGCCTCCGGACACCGCTGAAGTCGGCGAGGGCAGACCGGACCGTGTCCATGTCAATTCCCAGCTCCCGGGCGATGGCGACTGCAGCCAGTGCATTGCGAACGTTGTGCTCGCCGACCATCGGGATCTCGAAGACGCCGTGTTCGTTCCGCCGACCTGTCACATGGTCCGTTGCAAGGAGCCGGAAACGTGAACCGGAGGCATCGATCTGGATGTTTGCAGCCCGAAAATCGGCTTGCGGACTGAAGCCATAGGTCACGATTCGGCGGTCCGTAATGCGGGAAATCAGGGCCTGCACGTCCGGATCATCTATGCAAAGTGTGGCAAATCCGTAGAACGGAATGTTCTGGATGAATGAGACAAATGCGTCCTTCAGTGAAGCGAAGTCGCCATAGTGATCAAGATGCTCGGGATCGATATTGGTCGTGACCGCGATCGTTGCCGGAAGCTTGACGAAGGTGCCGTCCGATTCGTCCGCTTCAACGACAATCCAGTCGCCGGTTCCGAGGCGGGCGTTGGTTCCATAGGCATTGATAATGCCGCCGTTGATGATCGTGGGATCGAAACGCCCGGCGTCAAGGACCGCGGCGATGATCGAAGTCGTCGTTGTCTTGCCGTGGGTTCCGGCCACCGCGATGGCCCATTTGAGCTGCATGATTTCTGCGAGCATCTCGGCGCGCGGCACCACCGGTATGAGTTCGGACCGTGCCTTGACGACCTCGGGATTGTCCGGCCGGATGGCCGAGGAGGCGACCACTACAGACGCGTCGCGGAGATTGGCAGGGTCATGGCCGATTGCAATGTCGATCCCGAGAGTCCGGAGCCTTCGTATGTTGGCGCTGTCATTGACATCGCTTCCACTGACGCTGTAACCGAGGTTGAGGAGGATTTCGGCAATTCCGCTCATGCCGATTCCGCCAATTCCGATGAAATGGATCGTTCCGATATCGAAGGGCAGCTGTCTCATGACGCGCGCTCCGGGTCGCCGGAACAATGCCGGTCGACACCCAGGATCGTTTCGAGGCGGTCTACCAGGGCACAGGCAGCATTCCGCCCTCCGATCCTGTGCATGGCTCCAGCGGCTTCCACCAACGCCTGCGGCTTCCTGATCAGTTCCGTCAGTCGGGCTGCCAGGGTTTCGGCAGTGAACGAAGCCGCAGGCATGAGCCAGGCGCCGCCCTGCCGTTCCACCGCTTGCGCGTTCAGGGTCTGGTGGTCGGCCGCGGCATGTGGATAGGGGACCAGTATGGACGGACGACCGGCTTCGGCCAGTTCGGCGACCGTGGAGGCACCCGACCGGGAAATGACCAGGTGACAGGCTGCCATATGCTGCGGCATGTCATTGAAAAACGTTTCGAGCCTGGCCTTGAGACCGATTTCGGAATAGCGGGCCCGGACCCCGTCGAGATCTTCGGGCCGGCATTGCTGCGTGATCGCGAGCCGCGCCCGACAGTCTTCTGGCAACCTCGATAGAGCGTCCGGAACAATCTCGCTGAAAATTCGGGCGCCCTGGCTCCCGCCAAGCACAAGCAGCCCGAACGTGCCGTCAACGGGCAGGGCGTATGGGATCTTGCGAATATCCCCGAAGCCGATGCGCACAGGGTTTCCGGTCACGAAGGACCTGGCCTGCTGACCAGGTGTAAGCCCTGCAGTGTGTTCGAAGGACAACGCGATTCCGGTGACCCGGGAAGCAACCAAACGGTTGCCCAGGCCGAGGAGGGCATTCTGTTCATGAATCAGGCTGGGGAGGCGCCGGAGGATGGCTGCAAGCACTGTGGGTACCGATGGATATCCGCCAAACCCGATAACACCGGCCGCATTGGCCTGAGCCAGCAGTTTCCATGCCCGGATTGTCGACAGCAACAGGGAGAATCCGCCTCGCAGTTTCCCGACGATCCCACCCCCGGGGCGCAGTATGTTCAGCCGATAGACGCGAACAGAGGGCGGGAGCGGCCCCACATCGATGCCGCGGGGGTCGGTTGCGAGGCAAACCGGATAGCCCCGGCGCAACAGTTCCTCGGCGACAGCGAGCGCGGGGAAGACATGCCCGCCGGTACCACCCGAGGCGAGAACGATGGGATTCGGGCCTGACATCTTCATACACCCGGTGCCGGCCGCCGCCGGGTCAGGGCCAGCAGAAAGCCGACGCACAAGCCCATGGCGATCAGGGAGGAGCCGCCGTAACTCACAAATGGAAGGGTCATTCCCTTGGTCGGCAGAAGCCGCAAGGTTGAGCCCATGTTGATAATGGCCTGCAATCCGAACTGGATCATCAGGCCGGAAGCGGCGACGAACACGAACAGATCACTGGTTTGCAGGATCCGTGACATGCTGCGTATCAGCACGAACACGAACAGAAGCAGGATAACAAGGCAGGTGAGGACACCGAACTCTTCTCCTGCAACGGCAAATACGAAATCCGAATGAGCGTCCGGCAGATACCACTTTACGGTTCCTTCGCCCGGGCCCCGCCCGAGGAGGCCGCCATTCACGAACGCTTCGAGAGACCGGTCGATCTGGTAGCTGTTGCCGGACGAGGGATCGAGGAAGCGGTCGATCCGGCTGGCGACATGTGGCAGCGTTCCGTAGGCGGTGATCATGAGACCGACGCCAAGCACCAGCAGGAACATCACCCAGAATACGGGCAACCCGGCAAGAAAGAACTGGGCGCTCCAGACCGCTGCGATGATGATCGACATGCCGACATCGGGCTGCAGCAGCAGCATGCCGATCAGCATCCCGAAAAGGCCTATGGACACCAGATTGCCAACTGGAAGCTCGCCGGTTCGTGACGCGGCGAACAGCCAGGCGGCGACAACAGCGAAGGCCGGTTTGATGAACTCGGACGGCTGCATGGACAGAAAACCCAGACTGATCCAGCGCCGGGCTCCACGACTTTCGGTCCCGATGAAAAACGTTGCGACGACCAGGGCCGCAAATACCAGAAGGACGATGACGGCTGCCCTGAGCACGCCTTGCGGGGAGAGCAGTGACGCGCCCAGCATGGCCACCACGGCAACGGGGACGTAAATCAGCTGACGGCGGGCAAAATAGAAATAGTCGAGATTGTATCGCTCTGCGATCGACGGGCTGGCGGCGAGCGCCATGATGAGTCCGAACGCGATCAGCCCGACGATGGCCGCAAGCATCCATCGATCCACTGTCCACCACCATTTTCCGATGATCGACACGTCTGTGCGGGCAAACGCCGTCACCGAACTGTCTCCAGATCGAGCGCGGCTACCAGCTCCCGGAAGTGCTCGCCCCTGGCTCCGAAATCCTGATACTGGTCAAATGAAGCACAGGCCGGCGACAGCAGGACCACGGGCCGGGGATGTCCCTCATTCTGTGCGCGCTGGCTGGCGGCTTTCAGGGCCATCTCGAGATGGCCGCAATTGGTGGTCGGGACACGCCCGTGCAGGAACTCTGCGAATGGCAGTGCGGCCTGTCCGATCAGGAAGGCATGTCGAACATTGTCCAGCCATGGAAGCGTGGGCCGGAGTCCGTCCTCCTTGGCCACGCCGCCGCATATCCAGTAGATGTCGCGATGGCTGGCCAATGCACAGGCCGTTGCGTCACCGTTGGTTGCCTTGGAATCATTGATATAAACGATGCCTCTCCGGGTAGACACCGTTTCCATCCGATGCGGCAGGCCGGAATAGGACGCAAATGCCGCTTCGATGGTGGCAGCAGAGACGCCAAGGCGCCGGGCCACAGACCAGGCGGCTGCGGCGTTTTGCCAGTTGTGCGGTCCCCCGAGCGCCGGCGCATTGCCAAGATCGCAACCGGTCCCGTCCCTGGTGTCCACCAGCTGTCCGTCAGATACGTAAACACCGTTTCTGATCCTTTGTGTTCCCGAGACAGCGCAGACATGCCAGGCGCCGGCTGCTGCGAGGTCAGAAAAGACCGCTCGCGATGGCGCATCGTCCACACCAACAACAGCCAGCGGCTTCCGCTGCTGCGACGATATGCGGAATATGTGCCGCTTGGCCGCGATGTAGCCATCCATGTCACCATGCCGATCGAGATGGTCCGGTGTCAGGTTGAGAAGCACGGCCACATCAAAGCCGGCCTTCTGTGTAAGATCGAGCTGATAGGACGACAGTTCCAGAACGATCAGATCATCCGGATGGGGAGGCGCAAGGCCGAGTGCCGGAGGTCCCAGATTGCCGCCAACCTGCGATTGGCGGCCAGCATGACCAAGCACGTGATCGATCATCGCTGTGGTGGTTGACTTGCCGTTGGTACCGGTCACGCCAATCAACGTGGCGTCGCTGCAGGCTTCGCAGAGAAGCTCGATATCCCCGATGATGTCGATTCCGGCCTGTCGGGCAAGGGTGACAACGGGGTGTGGAGCAGGGTGGGTCAGAGGCACGCCGGGTCCGAGGACAAGCGCTGAAAACCTGCTCCAGTCCGAGGTCGCAATGTCGTCGAGTGCTATCCCTTCGGCGGCGGCAAGGTTGCGCGCCTCTTCGTTGTCATCCCATGCCGTGACCCTGGCTCCGCCGGCCGTCAGCGCGTGCGCTGCGGATCGACCGGAGGTCCCAAGTCCGAACACGGCAATATGCTCCGACGAACGTGTGGTCAGCGGAATCATGACGGAGCCGATCACCTCAGCTTCAGGGTTGAAAGGCCGACCAGCGCCAGGATCAATGCAATGATCCAGAAGCGGATAACGATGGTCGACTCCGCCCATTGTTTCTGTTCGAAGTGATGGTGAAGCGGTGCCATTCGAAACACCCGGCGGCCGGTAAGTCGGTATGACACGACCTGTACGATCACGGACACGGTCTCGAGCACGAACAGGCCGCCAATGATGGCCAGTACGAATTCATGTTTGGTGACGACACTCACGGCACCCAGTGCGCCACCGATCGAGAGAGAGCCGGTGTCCCCCATGAAAACCGTGGCCGGCGGTGCATTGAACCATAGAAACCCGAGGCCGGCACCGACCAGCGCCCCGCAGAATACGGCGAGTTCACCGGCGCCCCGCACAAAATGGATTTGCAGATATCCGGAAAAAACGAAGTTGCCCGCCATGTACGCAATCAGGGCAAAGCACGCGGCTGCGATGATGGCCGGCATGATGGCCAGACCATCGAGACCGTCTGTCAGATTGACTGCGTTGGCGGTACCGACCAGTACCAGCAGGGCCCATGGCAGAAACAACCAGCCCAGAGGGATCAGGACATCCTTCAGGAATGGTATTGCCAGTCCGGTCGAAAGCGGGGCCGCGGTCAGGTACTGGATGAGCAGTACCGAGACGAGGCCCACGATCCCGAGCCCCAGCAGCTTGATCCGGGCCGACAGTCCGCGAGAGGATCGTCGGGTGAGTTTGAGGTAATCGTCGCACAGGCCGATGGCGCCAAAGCCCAGGGTCACAAGAAGGACCGCCCATATGTATCCGTTGCTCAGGTCGGCCCAAAGCAGGGTTGCAACGCCCATCGCCAGGAGAATGAGAACGCCTCCCATGGTCGGCGTTCCCTTTTTCGAGATGAGATGAGAGGCGGGGCCGTCTTCCCGAATCGGTTGGCCCTCGCCCTGGTTTTTCCTCAGCCAGCGAATCACCATGGGTCCGAGGACGAAACTTACGAACAGGGCCGTCACCACGGCACCTCCCGTCCGCAGGGTGATATAGCGGAACAGGTTCAGGGGACCGAATTCATCGGCAAGGGGGTAGAGGAGATTGTACAGCATCTTCCCGGGGCTCAGCTCCGATCCGAAAGTAGGGTTTCGACCAGAGAGGTCAGTCCTATTCCGTGAGAGGCCTTGACGGTCACGATATCGCCCGGGGCCAGACTGTCAGAAACGAGCGGTGTCAACGCGTCGACATCATCGGCCACACCACCAATGCGTTCCGGTCCGAGACGGCCTTCCAGCGCCCGGATTTCGCGGCCGGCAAGGAAAACAAGATCGATGCAGTTGCGTTCGATATGGGTGCTTAGTCCGGCGTGCTCTTCCTGCGACCGCGATCCCAGCTCCAGCATGTCGCCGAGAACGGCAATCCGCCGACCGGTTTTCGCATCCATGCGACCAAGGGTCTCCAGGGCTGCCCGCATTGAGGCCGGGTTGGCATTGTAGCTGTCATCTATCAGGCGAATTGTGCCCGAGGCCCAGCGCAGCGTGTGAATGGATCCGCGACCGGACAATGGCGGCATGGAGGCCAGGGCCGCTGCAGCTTCGCCCATGTCGGCTCCAAGCGCGGTAGTGGCGGCGAGGACGGCGAGCGCGTTCACAGGCCAATGGACTCCGGGCAGCGCGATCCGGAAATCGATTGGAGTGTTGTGCCAGAACGCTGATACGCGTGTTCCGTCGCCGTGGGGCGAGGCAGCGGCGAGGCGCATGTCGGAGTCCGGATGGGATCCGAAACTCACGATCGTCCCGGCGCCCGCCCTGCGGGCGGCGTCTGCGAGAAGTCCATACTGGTCGCAGTTTCTCGGGATGATGGCGGTACCACCGTTCAGGCCGTGAAAGATTTCGGCCTTGGCGCGGGCAATGTCATCAAGGGAGTCAAAATGAGCCATATGGGCCGGTGCGATTGCTGTAATCACGGCGACATGGGGTCGGACGAGGCTGACAAGCGGTGTGATTTCGCCGGCATGGTTCATGCCGATCTCAAAAACGCCGTAGTCTGCATCTCTCGGCATGCGTGCCAACGACAGGGGAACACCCCAGTGATTGTTGAAACTCTGTCGGCTTGCGCTGGTGAGCCCCTGGCGTTCCAGCACATGGGCGAGGGCCTCCTTGGTTCCCGTCTTGCCAACGCTTCCGGTAATGGCTGCAATCCTTGCCGGCGTGCGTTGTCGCGCAGCGGCGCCGAGGCGGCAGAGCGCCTTCATGGTGTCCCGGACCAGCAGGAGACTCCGGGATTCGTTGGTGGTTCCGTTTGGTGGGTCCGATACGAGGGCAGCAGCGGCACCGGATTGAAGTGCCTGATCGACGAAGCAGTGGCCATCGAACCGGGGGCCGGCCAGCGCGACAAACAGATCGTCCTTGCGGACCGACCGCGAATCTATTGAAACACCGAACGCGTCCCACAACGAGGTGGCATGGCCGTTTACCGCAGCGGCCGCCTCGGCGGAGGACCAGAGTACGGGGCGGGTCACAAGAGGTTTTTCCCTGTCGATCGGAGCGCACCCCTCGCGACGTCGGCGTCATCGAATGGCAGGGTCCGATCACCCACGATCTGCCCGGTCTCGTGACCCTTTCCGGCTATCACAAGCACGTCTCCGTCCACGAGCATTGTAACTGCTGTTTCAATGGCTTGGGCGCGGTCAGGGATTTCAAGAGCCTGTGGTGCACCGGCAAGGACTTCGGCCCGAATTGCGCGGGGGTCTTCGTTGCGCGGATTGTCGTCGGTCAACACGACCTCGTCGGCCATGCGCGACGCCACGCGGCCCATCAGGGGACGCTTGCCCGGGTCCCGGTCACCGCCGCAGCCGAATACGACAATAAGCCGCCCCGAGGTGTGGGGACGCAACGCCTGCAGTACGGCAGCGAGAGCGTCGGGTGTATGCGCGTAATCCACAAAAACAGAGGTCCGGGCGTGAACATGACTGATTCTCTGCAACCGCCCCGGTACGTCTGCGAGCTGTGTCAGGCTTTCGAGAGTGGCGTCCCGATCATCGCCGCAGGCGATAACGAGACCAGCCGCGCATACGACGTTTTCGATCTGGAAGCCATCGAGAAAGGGAAGGTCGAGGGTGATGTGTCGTCCGAAGGCTTCCAGTTCCAGCCGGGTCAGGGCTCCCCTTGGAGCGGTATTGAGGATCTTGAGATCGCGTCCCCTGCGGCCGTAGGACAGGACCGTTGCATGCGAAGCGGAGGCGACGGAGGAGAAGCGAGGACTGTCCGCGTTCAGGACGGCATATCCGCTATCCGCCAGAATGACGTCAAACAGGCGTAATTTGGCGGCAAAATAATCTTCCTCGCTGTCATGATAGTCGAGATGGTCGCGCGACAGGTTGGTGAAGGCGGCCGCCTTGAGGCGAACGCCGTCGAGACGCCGTTGCGATAGACCGTGGCTGGATGCCTCGATGACAGCATGCTGCGTTCCCTGAGCAGCCATGCAGGCGAGGTCGCGATGCAATGTGACCGGATCCGGCGTGGTCAGGCGCGGGCGCGTTGTTCCGTTCGGGAGCTGCAGGCCAAGGGTGCCGATGCTCGCGGCCTGATGGCCGAGGAGCGTCCAGAGCTGTCTCGTGAAATGGGCGACCGAGGTTTTCCCGTTGGTTCCGGTAACAGCGACAATCGAATGGGGCTGCGGCCGTGAGAAGGCTGCCGCCAAATGGGCCAGAGAGGCTCGAGGATCCGGCGATTCGATAAGGACCGCCTCGCTGTGATTGAGAGCGGTCCCCGGCGGAGCAAGCACTGCTCGTGCCCCGTTCCGGATGGCGTCTGGAATATAGGCCCGTCCATCCTGTTGTGTTCCCGGAAGGGCGGCAAACAGATATCCCGGCCGAACCTGCCGCGAGTCCGCTGTGAGTCCGGATACTTCCATGTCCGGAGTGGCGGTCGGCAAGGTTACCTTTTCCATGACATCCTCAAGCAGATCAATGAGCTGCAAGGTTTTTTTCCCGCCAAAGGGGATGTCCATCCAGAGTTACGGCCATGGCTTTCCGCGCCTGTTCCGGATCTTTCTCGGGAAAGACACCGAGGGCCGGTGCCATCCGCTCGATCACGGCCCTGACCACAGGAGCTGCGACCCATCCGCCGGTGGCGTAGCCGAATGTTTCGGGAATGCCCTTTGCCTCGTCCAGCATGGCCAGCACCACGTAACGAGGCCTGTGGCCGGGGAATATCGCCACAAAGGAGGACAGAAGGGATTTTTTGTTGTAGCGCCCGTCAACCTGTTTTTCAGCGGTGCCGGTCTTGCCGCCGACGAGATATCCCGGGACGGAGGCTTTCTTGCCGGTACCCTTTTCCACGACCAGGCGGAGAAGACGGCGCATGTGTTCGGATGTCCGGGCCGTAATGACACGCGAGCCGTCAGGAGGATCGGTGCTGTTGCGCCGCAACAGCGTCGGAGAACGGTAGAAGCCTCCATTGGTGACCGCGGCCACTCCGGCTGTCAGGTGCAGTGGACTGACGGCGATTCCGTGGCCAAAGGCGATGGTCATTGTGTTGACCGATTTCCACCTCCGGGGAGACAGGGGATACCCTACTTCGGACAGCTCGATATCGACGCGCTTCATCATGCCGAGACGCGACAGGAACGATTGATGGTTGTCTATTCCCACGGCAAGCGCCATTTTTGCGCTGCCAATATTTGACGAATACACAAAGATTTCAGGAACCTGCAGCCAACGTTTTTGCGCGTGGAAATCCCTGATCCGCTGTCGATTGATCTGTATGGGCTTTCTGGCATCGAACCTCTGGCTGATCTTGACCGAGCCACTGTCGAGCGCCATGGCAGTGGTGAAAATCTTGAAGGTTGATCCCATTTCGTAGACACCGAGAGAGGTGCGGTTGAACTGCAGGTCCGGGGTAACGTCCCGGGACTGATTGGGATCGAAGTCGGGCAGGGAGACCATCGCGATGATTTCCCCGTTATTCGCGTCCATGATCAGTCCGGCGCCCCCGATGGCACTGAACTTTTGCATGGCCTTCTGCAGTTCGTGTCTCAGGGCATATTGCGCCCTGATATCAATGGACAGGGTCAGGTCATTGCCGCTTTTCGACAGGTCTTCGTTGAAATGCCTCTCGATGCCGGCCAGTCCGCGGCCGTCAATGTCGGTGAAACCGACGACATGGGCTGCGAGCGGACCGTGGGGATAAACGCGCCGCACCTCGCGATGAAACGCAAGAGAAGGGAGCCCGAGACGGTTGACTTCATATTGCTGGCGTGGCGAGAGATGGCGGTAGATCCAGACGAACCGGGTATTCCGTGAGAGTCGTGCCTCGATCTTCCTGGCATCGAGACCGGGAAGCGCTTTTGCCAGTTTCCGGGCGACGTCACCGGGATTGTCGATTTGACGCGGATTGGCGGAAAGGGAGAGGGTGTCAAGGCTTGTGGCCAA
Source organism: Alphaproteobacteria bacterium (assembly GCA_965221485.1). Classification (GTDB taxonomy): domain Bacteria; phylum Pseudomonadota; class Alphaproteobacteria; order MPNO01; family UBA830; genus JAJEBT01. The sequence goes on from OZ244893.1 coordinate 492,585, forward strand.
GAGCACTCCGTTGCGGTCGACAATGTCGCGTCGTTCGGATCCATGCGCGTTGCTGTTTTCCGTAATCTGGATGTGCCGCTTTCCGGGGGATTCGTGCAGGACTGACAGTTCGATGACCCGAAGGCCGATCAGAGCGAACATGGAAACCATGACGGTACCGGCAAGGATCAGCCGGTTACGGCCGGTATCCAGAAGCGGTTTCCGGGTCACCGCAGGTTCGCTCGGGCGCGATGAATCAGGGGCCATCATCTGTCATCCCCGAGGTCGGTCAGGATCTTGTTGAGCCAGGAATGGTCGTTTGACGGGAAAGTTGCCGTCGACCGGGATCGTGGCGGCTTGCGCAATCTGGGGGGCGTATCATGTGCTGATGGTGTGTCCGCTGGCGTCTTGACCCGGACAACAGGCGATCTGGCCGCATCGCTCGGCGGCGTGGTGCGCTTGACGAATGTATCCAGTCTCACATATTGGCTGGACGACGCCGGGGCCATGCCAAGATGGTCCTGGATCATCGCTTCGATGCGGTCCGGACGATTCAGATAACTCCACTCCGCATCAAGCATCTTGATCGCGGTCCTGCCGGTGGCGATTTCCTGCTGGACGCTGTGAAGCCTGTTCTCAAGGCGCTGGACCCGCTCCTTGACGAGAAATACGCCGCTGACGGCGGCAACACCAAGGAGAGTCCAGATGAGAGGCGACCGGCGCATGTCCTCACCCCTGTGTCGGAGGTGAGAGGAGGGTTGACATGCGCTCGGCCGCCCGCAGCCGGGCCGATCGTGCTCGCGGATTGCGCGTAATTTCTTCTGTTGTGGGTTTCAATACGCTGCGTCCGAGCTCTCGAAATGTTGGTGGCTGTGGCGAGAGCCGAAGGGACGGAGCGTGCCGCGAGGCAGTGGGTCTTCGACCAGACCGGTCGCGCAGGAAACGCTTGACTATTGTATCTTCCAGAGAATGAAAAGAAATGACGGCGAGACGGCCGCCAGGTGCGAGAATGTTCTCGGCGGCGCTCAGGCCGCGTTCCAGTTCCTCGAGTTCGCGATTGATACAGATGCGAATGGCCTGAAACGTCCGTGTTGCGGGATCGATTCGGGAATTCCGTGATGTCTTGACCGCATTGCGTACGATCGCGGCAAGTTGCCCCGTCGTGGTGATGGGTTCTCTGGTCCGGGCGGCGACGATCGCGCGTGCCACCCGTCGGGACTGCCGTTCTCCACCAAGGCGGAACAGGATATCAGCCAGCTCGAGTTCGCTGCATTCGTTGACTAGGTCCTGCGCCGACCTTCCGCACCGTTCCTGGCGCATGTCGAGAGGCCCGTCGAGGCGAAAACTGAAGCCGCGTTCAGGGCTGTCCAGTTGCATCGAGGAGACACCGAGATCGAATGTGATACCGTCAACAGGGCCCGTCAGCTGGTCGGCGAAGAGCGTATCCATGTCACCGAAGCGCCCCTCCGCGACTGTGAGCCTTGCGTCGTAATGCTGGATCAGGCGCCTGGCCTGACGGATGGCGTCGGGATCCCTGTCAATGCCCCACACCCTGCAGTTGGCGGCTTCGAGGATGGCTCTGCCATGGCCGCCGCCTCCGAACGTGCCGTCGATATAGTTGCCCTCATCACGCGGCGCGAGTACCGCGAGGACCTCATTCACCATAACCGGTTCATGGGTGACGGGGGGGTTCATTGCGGTTCCCCGCGATGGATGACGGTTCGCAACGCTTCCGCCTCGTCGGCCACGCGCTCGTACTCTGCGTCATTTTGCGGAGACCGGATTTCAAAATGATCGCCGACTCCGACAAAGACAGCGGCGTCCGTGATGCCAGCGCGTTCACACAGCCGGCTCGACAGGACAATCCGGCCTTCCTTGTCGAAGGTCATTTCGTGCGACCGCCTCATGATTCTCTCGATATTCCTGTCATGGGAACTGCCCGCGAGAATCTGGCTGAATTCGCCCCGTTCCAGGGATCGCTCCCGGTGGCGGCTGATGACGAGATCGATGTCGGCGCGCGGCAGGCAAATCAGTCGTACCGGCATGTCGTCGACGGACGGGTAGGCGACCAGGCTTCCCTTTGCGGTGGTGTCCAGTTCCTTCCGAAAGGCGGCAGGCACCGAAACCCGGCCCTTGGGATCAACGCCTTTTTCGTATGTGGAAATGAACGAAGCCACGTTTGGCCTGCCTTTCCCTCGCCCCCGGAATGCCGAGATTGCCTCTCTCGGCATGACCTTGAAGCTTATGATTGGAAAAACTTGGGAGTCAATGGAAATTTTTGGAAAAAATCGACATTTAATAAATATTTCGTGGTTGAAAGGACGGCAAAGTCACAAAAAACAGGGGTAAATACCGAACATGGTCTTTATGGCGGGCGGATTCGGATCTACAGGCGAATCAGTGTGCGCGTGATCGAATCCACACAAAGGGGATAAACGGCCAGACGGTCTGTAAGCCGGGTTCTGTACCCGCAGGGCGGGTGATGGCCATTCATCTGGGACGTTCGTTACCGAACGCCTCGTGCAACCTACCCGAGCGGAAGCGCGGAAACCCGCTCGCGGACCTGGTCCGCTGACCGCCCCTATTCGGTCTTGCTCCCGGTGGGGTTTACCTTGCCATCACCGTTACCGGTAACGCGGTGCGCTCTTACCGCACCTTTTCACCCTTGCCGGTCCCACATATGTGAAACCGGCGGTTTCTTTTCTGTGGCACTTTCCCTGGGGTCGCCCCCGCCGGGGGTTACCCGGCACCGTGTTTCCGTGGAGCCCGGACTTTCCTCTCCCCGACGGATTTCTCCATTGCCAGGGAGCGGCCATCCGACCGTCTGACAGGAACAAACTGGTATGGGTTACGCTCCGGGTCAAGGCCGCCCGTGCGGCCCGATTACCGGCCAGCCGCCATGCGATGCACGGCGCCAATTCGCTGCGCCGTGGCCCGGTCGATCCGGCCGGTGATCGATCCCGGCAGGAAGCGGCGTTGAAAGGCCGTGACCACATCGTTCGCCGGAGCATGCGGGTCGTAGCCGATCTCGCCAAGCAGACGCGCAGGTACCGGTGGCCGCGGCTCGTCGGGAGTGATTTCGGGCCAGATCGCAAGGCCTCGTTCCGCGAGCCGGGGCCAGTCGAAATACTCGCCCGGATCCATTTTCCGGGACGGCGCTACGTCGGAGTGTCCGAGCACCCGTGCGGGATCAACCCCGTGCCGGTCGATGAGGTCGTCCAGCAGCAGCAGAAGTGCCGCCATCTGTGAGTCCGGAAATGGACGATAGCCGTGTTCATGGCCAGGATTTACCAGTTCGATTCCGATCGAGCGATCGTTGATGTTGCGGACTCCGCCCCACCACGCGATTCCAGCGTGCCATGCCCGCCGATGTTCTTCCACCAGTTGGTAGAGCGTTCCATCCTCATCAATAACGTAGTGGGCGCTGACCTGGGCTTTCGGGTCGCACAGGCGGTCCAGCGCGGCCATCGCTGTCTGCATGCCGGTATAATGCAGAAGCACCATGTCGATCACGGTTCCGCCAGGTCGAGGGCCGTGATTGGGTGACGGGCGCTCGATCACGATTCGCTGCATTGTGCGTTGAAGCCGGTTCAGCCCCTTTGCCTGCGGATCTCGTCGTAGGCACTGTTGATGGCCGCCATCCTGGTATTGGCGACGTCAACGAAGTCCTGTGGCATCCCTTCGGCGATGAGCTTGTCCGGGTGGTTTTCCTTGATCAGCTGGCGCCAGGCGCTGCGGATTTCCGCATCGGTCGCGTCATGGGACACACCAAGTGTGGCATAGGGATCCGAAACCGCCGGTCCGACATGGGCTGCGCGGATGCGGGCGAATGCAGCCTCGTTGAAACCGAAGATCGCAGCGACTTCCTGGAGAAACCTCTCCTCCTGAGGATGCAGGACGTTGTCCGCCTTGGCGATGTGAAACAGCGCATCCAGGAGTTGTTCCAGCACTGCCGGGCGGTCCCGGAACATTTTTGCCACCTGTCTTGCGTAGGGCTCAAAGCCGCCGGCATCCTGCTTTGCAGTATTAAAGACGCGGCTGATGACCTTGAGGTCCTCCTCGGGAAAATCGAACACCTCGCGAAATGCCCGAATTTCATCGGGGGTCACCTGTCCGTCAGCCTTGGCCATCTTGGCCCCCAGCGCGATGACGGCGATGGTGAACGCGGTTTGCCGGGTAGCGTCGGTTTCGCCTCCGGTGTCGCTGCGCATGCGATCCACGGCATGGCCGGCAACGGCACCGAGGAGCGCCCCGAGCGGTCCTCCGAGGGCAAATCCCGCGGCGCCGCCGATGATTTTACCGATAATCGCCATGAGGTGGTGTCTCCAAAGGTTCTTCGCCGATTGCGGTTGAAGTCTTTCGGTGTTTTTTCGTCCAGGCGCCCGGAAACGGCCGAATTTGCATAATGTGTTTCAACCCGGCTCCGGTACCTGGTGCTTCCTGACAGCGGTGTTTCGAACAGGCCTTGCCCGATTCGTTATTGCGGTAGAGATCGCATTCATAAAGGACTGGCTGGCGTGGTATGTCCCACCGGGAAGTGGCTGGCACGGCATCCGATGATAAACCCTGCCAGCGGTGCCAATGTTACGACACGGGCTCGGGAGCAGGCAAGACTGGAGGTGGGGCCGGTCCTGTCGGGGAGGCAGCTGTGATCCGGTAGGACACCGAGGCAGCCATGAGTCTGTTATGGCTGTTTCCGGAGGTGGCCAGCGGTCCGGTTCGCCGGTTTCTTGCGGTTCGCATGATGGGGATGTCGGGCGATCCAGCGTGCTTTCTCGCCGGCGAGCAGCGAATCAGCCGATGGGCAGCGGTCCGCAAGCAGTCGGCGAGGCGCTACAGGGTCACACTGGCTGCGCTGCCAGCCGGGGGAAAGGTCAACACGGACCGGGAATGCTGATACGATCAATGGACTATAGATATGGAGACGGAACAATCCCATGAGCAGCAAGGAAGGGTACCGGGTCATTGCCCTGGAAGAGCATTACTTCGATGCCGAGGTGGCGAGTTACTATGATTCAAGGGCCGGTTTTGCAGGATCCGAAATCCGCACCCGGCTGGACGATGTCGATGATTTGCGCATCGCAGAAATGGATGCCGCGGGTGTCGATATGCAGATCCTGTCCCAGGGCGCCCCGGGTGTGCAGCGCCTCGACCCGGACACTGCCGTGCGAGTGGCACGCAACGCCAATGACCGGCTCCAGGACACCGTCCTGCGCCATCCGGGACGTTTTGCCGGGTTTGCAACGCTGCCGACCCCAGACCCTGCGGGGGCCGCAGATGAACTCGACCGGACCGTCAGCGAATACGGCTTCAAGGGGGGTATGGTTCATGGGCTCACGGGGGACCGCTTCATTGATTGCAAGGAGTTCTGGCCGATTTTCCAGCGGGCCGAGAAACTCGGTGTACCGATCTACCTCCATCCTGCGGTTCCGCACCGGGATGTCGTGAAGGCCTACTACGCGGATTACCTTGACCGGTTTCCGGGTCTCCTGACGGCCGGGTGGGGATTTACCGTCGAAACCGCGACACAGGGTATTCGTATGGTCCTGAGCGGCATATTTGATGCGTGTCCCGGCCTCCAGGTGATCATTGGTCATCTTGGCGAAGGGCTGCCGTTTCTGTTGTGGCGGATTGATGCTGCACTTGGACGGGAATCAAATTATCCGTTTCGCGAGATATTCTGCGAACATGTCCACATCACGACCAGCGGCAATTTTTCCGACCCGGCCATGGTGTGCTCCATGATGGAGCTCGGTATCGATCGCATCATGTTTTCGGTGGACTATCCCTTTGTTGCCAGTCGCGATGGCACGGACTGGATGGAGCGCATTTCCCTGAGCCCTGACGACAAGAGAAAGGTACTGGCGGGGAATGCAGAACGGCTTCTGAAAATCGATCCTGTCTGACGGCCTCGCACCGCAGAGAGCAGGTTGGGGGGTCGCGACGATGCAGGGCTGAAGGCCCGATCGCCCGTCACGACCGGACGGAACAGGTCGCAGGACAGACGGCCTCAACGTTTCGCCGGGTGAAAGCCTCTTGTTCGATCACGCCGGTGTCAGGAGATGGGCAAATTCCTGCTTCCAGGTTTCGGTAGCCCGGACAAGGGCCGCCCGCGTTCCGGGATCCATGGCCGAGTGGCCCGCGTCGGGCACGACAACGAGCCGGGAGCCGGGCCAGGACTGGTGAAGCTCGTGTGCGGTCTTGATCGGGCAGATCATGTCGTAACGGCCCTGGACGATCGTGCAGGGGAGATGGGTGATCCGATGAAGAGAGTCCAGCAGTGCGTCGTTCTCGAGGAAGTTGTCATTGATGAGGTAATGCGCCTCGATTCGTGCGAGGGAATAGGCCATGGCCTCTTCGCCAAAACTGGCGACGGTCTCGGGGCTCGGCATCAGGGTGGAACAGGCACCCTCGTAACGGCTCCATGCCCGGGCGGCGGGCAGATGAATGGCGGGGTCCGGGTCGAGCAATCGTCGGTAATAACTGGTCAGGGGACTTGCCCGTTCTGGTTCGGGCAGCGCTGACATGAACGTCGTCCAGGCTTCGGGAAACACTTTCTGCATGCCGTTCAGAAACCAGTCGATTTCTGTTTTCCGTCCGAGAAAGATACCCCGCAGCACGAAACCGAGGCAGCGCTCGGGATGGGCCTCCGCATAGGCCAGGGCCAACGTACTGCCCCATGACCCGCCAAACAGCAGGAACTGCTCGATTCCGAGAGTGGTGCGAAGGGTTTCAATGTCCTGGACAAGATGCCAGGTCGTGTTTTCCCTCAGTTCCCCCCTCGGCGTCGATCGCCCCGCTCCGCGCTGGTCATGGATCACGACTCTGAAAACTTCGGGATCAAAAAACCGCCGATGTACCGACGAAGCGCCGGCCCCGGGGCCGCCATGCAGAAACAGAACCGGAATGCCGTCACTACGACCCGACTGTTCCCAGTACATCCGGTGTGTCGAATCGAGTTTCAGCATGCCCGCCGAAAAGGGTTCTATGGGCGGGTATGTTGACTCCCTGATCGTGAGACCCTTCACGACAGGTCCCCTGAAACGCTGCCGGGCAACAGATCCAGGACCCGGCGGCAAGGGCGGACAGCACGAACATCACTGGACAAGCCTGAAGGGTCGGGCAGGCGTGACAACTGCCGCCTGACGAGACCCTGTGCCCGGGTCCGGATGGCGGCACCGGTCCTTGCCCGCGGACCCGTAACATCGAGCCCGGCGACGCCGTTCTCATGAAACCATCTGGTGACGGTGCCGGCATCGTCTTCATGGCGAGGATCGACCATCAGCCCGGGTTTTTCGGGCGTTCGTGAGCACGCGGCGGCGGCGGTGAAGGACGCCTGATTTGCAGATTTGCCGGTTGCGGGAGGGGCGCCATCGGGGCAGGACATCGACAGGCGCCCTGTCCCGGAAAACGGATCCGGATGCTCTTGCGTACCGGACACAGCCGCCGGGGGTCGCTTTGCCACATGGTGGGGAGACAGGGTTCGCAAAACACGCCGACCATGTGGCGAAACAGATGGTGTGAATGTGCGCCACAGAATCGAGGGAGTCGGGAGGCTTCCATACTGTCGGGACGGGATCCGTCCCGGTGAGCTCCGGTCCGCAGTCGCCCCGGCGTTATGGACTGTGCTGATCCGGCGAAGACTCACGTCCGGCCGGATCGATTCTCGAGGATGGTTTCGACCTTTGTCGTGGCCTCGTCAAGCCCGAGCTCTTCTACAAGGGCCAATTCCCGAACCAGACGATCAAGTGCGGACTCGTACATCTGGCGTTCACTGTAAGACTGTTCCTGCTGGTTCTGGGCCCGGAAGAGATCGCGCACAACTTCTGCGACGGCGATTGGATCGCCGCTATTGATCTTTGCTTCATATTCCTGGGCGCGACGGCTCCACATGCTGCGCTTGGCGCGGGGGCGTCCCTCGAGTGTGGTGATCACGACCTGCATCTGGTCCGGCGAAATGATCTTGCGCAGACCTGAAGCCGATGCCTTGTCGACAGGTACTCTCAGCGTCATTTTTTCCGAAGCGAAGTAGACAACGAACAGATGCAGCGGAACCTCGGCGATCTTGGTTTTTTCGATACCAGTGACCTGTCCGACGCCGTGTGACGGATAGACAACATAATCACCCTTGCCGAATGGCAGGTCGGCAGGCTTCCGCGCACGTGTTGACTTCCGGGTCGTTCCTGATGCCATACCTGTCGAACCCTTGGCTGACCGCGTCGTGGCCTTGCTGCTGCCGGACGAGGATCGCGACGTCCGGGTCGCTGACCGTGTCTGCCCGGATCCCCGTGGTGTATCGGACGCTTCAGACCTGGCTTCAGACTGTGCACCAGCTGCAGGCCTTGTGGCGGACTTTGTCACAGCCATATGCTCGTCCTCTCTCGCTCCGGGATCATCCAAAGGTCGTCGATCCCAAAGCAATCCGACACCTCGACCTGCCCGCGGCTACAGTGTCCGCAGGACGGCTTCCCGATCCTTTTGTCATCGGTTCGCCGGTAAAAAAGCCGGAGGGGTCTCGTGAAACTCCATATTTATTATACATATAGGACATATGTGCTGATTTTGCAACGTTCCTCGCATCTTCCCGCCGCCAGGCTGATCACCGATTGTCCCGATCCATCGTGTTCGCTGTCGGGGCTGATGATCTGTGTTTCGCATAACGGTCGTTCTGACGGATCCCCGTGCTGGACGTATCCCGGTTTTGCCCGACCTGTCCGGTCTGCCGAATTCCTTCACCGGGTTACTGCCGTCAGCCGCCGGACCATCGGGCCCCGGAACTTGGGTGGGGGTGTCCCGCCTGCATCTGCGAAGCTGCCGTGACGGGAAACGCGGCGCGGCGCTTCTGTCCGACTGTAACTCGGCACAGCGGGTACTGACCCGAACAGGGGCCGGCAACAAGAATTATTCACACGCATCGGTCGGGCCGACGGTGAACATTTGTGCATGACCGGCCCTGAACAGTGTTGAACCGGCAGTGCATTCCGCATGGTCCCGTTTGGGTTCCGGGCGCTGCTCAAAGGAGCTCCGACGGATATACATCCGGAAAGGGGGCGGCTTACCACCGATCCGGTCCGGGGGGAGTTCAGTCCGTCTCACCTGTCACCGAACGTATCAGATGGCAGCGGAGCCGGGCGGCCGGGCCTTTCAACTGAAGAAGCCCGCCGATCGACGACTGCTATGGAACGGCCCGGCCTCGATCCGGCAGATACCAGCGGTGTGGCAGACCGTCGATTCGTTCAGCGCCAAACAAACATGGCGGGTCGTTATGGCGGCGAGGCCCGGGATGTCGGAACGGAAAGGACATCAGTATCGCGGCATCGACCGCGGTCAGGCGCGTATCATGCCGCCACAAACGGAAACCCCCGATCGACGCCGGCACGGGACCTGGAACCGGAACTGTGCCAGCCTTCGGGCCGCTTGCGCTACTTGTCGGGACCGCGGTTACGATCCCTGGCCGGGATTCTCGCTGAAGTGATCCGCAAACTTGTTCGCAGTTTCGCGCCAGTCGTCGGCGTCGGCGGGAGATTCGCCCTTGCGCGTGATATTGGGCCAGATATCTGCATATTTTCTGTTGAGTTCGATGAATTCTTCCGAATCTTCATCGGTGTCGGGATGGATGGCTTCGACCGGACATTCGGGTTCACAAACTCCGCAATCAATGCATTCGTCCGGATGAATCACGAGCATGTTTTCACCCTCGTAGAAACAGTCCACGGGACAAACCTCTACGCAGTCCATGAATTTGCACTTGATGCAGGATTCAGTGACGATGTACGTCATTACATTCTCCGTTAGTCGTCGTTCTACCGTCAGGACGGTGCCTGTTTTGTGCTTGCCGCAAAGCGGGCACCCTGCGAAATCGAGCAGCCCTGATCGAAAGGCACATGTCGGAACTCATCCATGTGAACAGGGGCAAGCTAATACGTTTTTCTGTTTTGACCAACCTCTTTAGTCCGGACTCTCATTTCGTTATTTGTCGTTTTCGCGATCGGGGCCGAGAACGCGCGAACGCGCGATGGCACTGTCCCGATCGTTGACATAAAGAAGTCCGGCGACACGGCGCATCAACTGGGCCTCGTGATCATCGATAATGTCATCCGCGCAGACGACATCCCACAACATCTCCATGAGGTTCACCCTTTCGTCATAGGTGAACCCATCCTTGACAGTCCGCGTAAAACGGTGGATCTCGACCGATTGTCCAGCCTCGCGTTCTGCCGCGGTCATCAGTGCTTCCGCTTCCCCCGCTTCGAGATTGAACCGGTGCCGGAACAACCAGGCGATGCGGCGTCTTTCCAGCTCGTGGAGCGTACCGTCCACGCTTCCGGCCCATACCAGCAGCGTAGCGGCCGCAAGATGAAACGAATCGGGTTCCGGTCCGGCATCACCAGTGTCGCCATCACCGAAGAGTTTGCGCAATCGATCCATCATTTTCCGGATGCTATCCTTTGTGTGGTGGCGGCCCGGCAGGACATGCCGCCTGTTCCGAGGAGGCCCCAATGAGTTACGGCAGCATACCCCCGAACGCCCGACATTTTCCTGCTACTGCGCGAAATCGCGAACCGATCGCGCGGGTACTCGACCCGGTCCTGCCCGACAGTGGCAAAATCCTCGAGATCGGAAGCGGATCGGGAGAACATGTTCTCTATTTCGCGCGGCGGTTCACGCATCTCGACTGGCAACCGAGCGACCCGGATCCGGCGAACCTTGCGAGTATTCGTGCCTGGATTGATGCCGAGATACCACGGCGTCCGAACCTGTTGCCGCCGCTGTCCATCGACGCCTGCGACAGCCGACTTCCGCTGGACTCGGCTGCTGCCATCGTCTGCATCAACATGATCCATATTGCACCCTGGGACGCGACCGTCGGTCTCATGCGAAATGCGCATGCGCTGCTGCCCTGTGGAGGCGTTCTGGTTCTCTATGGACCCTACAAAGTCGATGGTCGGCATACTGCACCGTCCAACGCGGCATTTGATCGACAGCTTCAGCAGGAAAACAGGACATGGGGTGTCCGCGATCTGAGCGATGTCTCCGATACGGCGGACCACTACGGGCTGGAACCTTTCAGGACCGTGGAGATGCCCGCCAACAACCTGTCCGTTGTCTTCCGCAAGAAGGCTCCGTGACGGGAACGGGTTCGCTCCAGCCTGTCGTCTCGGCTCCAGGCACTTGGCGGCGCGTCCGCACAGCCTAACCGTCAATTTCAAAGCTGTAGTCCTCGATCACGGTGTTCGCAAGGAGTTGTTCACACATCCGGGTTATGGCTTCGTTGGCTCTGGTTCGATCGGATTCATCAATGTCCAGTTCGATCGACTTGCCGTGACGAACGTTCCGTACGTTTGCGAAACCGAGGTTGTGCAAAGCCTGTTCGATGGCCTTGCCCTCCGGATCCAGAACACCGCTTCGGGGGGTAATGTGAACCTTGACTTTCATGGACGCCAGACGCCTTCAGCTGTTGCGGTGGGCCTGTCGTTCCCGGTCGTCGATTCCGGAAGCAAACGGCCGTGAGGGCCCGGCGCACCGGAGACCCGGCCTTCCCGGCGGAACCGATGGCGCGGTACCGATCTATTGCATGGTGGACGGACCGGTAAGATCGCTCGGGCTGTCGCTTTCCGGCAGGATCCCGAGCCTTCGGGCGACCTCCTGATAGGCTGCCTCGACTTCTCCGAGGTCATGGCGGAAGCGGTCCTTGTCCATGATTTCGTTGGTATTCTTGTCCCAGAGGCGGCAGCTGTCCGGGCTGATTTCGTCGGCCACGACGATTCGCATTTCATCATTGTGCCACAGGCGACCAAATTCCAGCTTGAAGTCCACGAGGCGGATTCCAACGGCCAGAAACAGCCCCGAAAGGAAGTCATTGATCCGCAGTGAGAGATGCATGATTTCATCGATTTCCTGGGGCGTGGCCCAGCCGAAGGCCGTGATGTGTTCTTCCGCCACCAGCGGATCATCGAGTTCATCGGCCTTGTAGTAATACTCGACGATGGATCGCGGCAGCGGTTTTCCCTTTTCGAGGTCGAAACGCTTGCAGATCGAACCGGCCGCAATATTCCTGACAACCGCCTCGATGGGTATGATCTCCACTTGCCGGATCAGTTGTTCACGCATGTTCAGGCGTCGCATGAAGTGCGTCGGAATGCCCAGATCACCGAGCCGCAGCATGAGATGCTCGGAGATCCGGTTGTTCAGCACGCCCTTGCCGGTGATGACCCCTTTTTTCTTGTTGTTGAACGCGGATGCATCATCCTTGAAGTACTGGACCAGGGTTCCAGGCTCTGGTCCCTCAAACAGGACCTTGGCCTTGCCCTCGTAGATTCGTCTGCGACGGGCCATCTCGCAATTCGTCTCCGGGAAATGGTAGGCAGGTTCGGATTTTCTTAACCAAGCCACCCTAAATTTAACCATTCCGTGTTTTCGGTCAATGCTTACCTGAGGGTCCCGGGGCCGGGGAAACTCCGGTCCATCTGTTCGGCTGGTCGGGAGTATCCCGCTACAAATCTTCATCGACCAGAGGACTATCGGCCCCTCAACGGGCCTCTTCAATTGGGTTGCGTCAAGGGAGCACGGCAGCAATCAGAATTCCTTGAGGATTGGGCAGCATTGCCTCAAGCGGCCTGCCTGCATGTGGCCCCTGATTTCTGAATTCGTGAATCAAGGAGTTCAGGCTGCCCGCGCGGCCCCATTGGGGCCGGCTTGCGGAATTGTCGCGGATATGAATGTCGCTGCAGCAGCCGCGCTCCGGGAATGCGTTCGGGCACCCCGTGTCAACCCGGACACAGAAATTATTCAGGAGCGTGGTCCACGACGCAAAACGATGCGGAAGCAAGCGCTATTGGTTTCTGCTTCCAGGAAGATACCGGATCGCACCGATCGCTTCGCGAAGGTCTGTTTCGTGACGGCGTTCTCTGTTTGAGGGTGGCGGCACAAGCGGCTCGATCAAAGCCAGTTGCGTGCCCAAAGGGTCAGTTTCAAATCGCTTCAAAGGGCGTTTATACTGCGCCCGAGTGGCATTGTTCCCGATCACGGGAACCTCGGTGGCTGGTATCATTGCCAACCAGGGGAGCCCCTCACTTGTGGGTCAACCTGTAAATTCAGGGTGACTGTGAATCGTGCAAAGGAGGTCCTCAGTTTGAAGGATCTTGGGCATTTGAAGGATCTTGAGTCGGAAAGTATCAATATTTTTCGGGAAGTCGTGGCTGAAGCCCAGAACCCGGTGATGCTTTATTCGATTGGCAAGGATTCCAGCGTGATGCTGCACCTGGCCGTGAAAGCGTTCTATCCGGCCAAGCCTCCGTTCCCCTTGTTGCATATCGATACAACATGGAAGTTCCGCGAGATGATTGCGTTTCGGGACGCGGTTGCCGAACGGGGGGGCTGGACACTCCATGTGCATATCAATGAGGAGGGTGTGCGGCGCGGGATCGGGCCCGTGTCGCATGGCTCGCAAGTGCACACGGAGGTCATGAAGAGTGACGCCCTCAAGCAGGCTCTGGACAAATTCGGGTTTGACATGGCTTTCGGCGGAGCACGGCGTGATGAAGAGAAGTCACGGGCCAAGGAGCGTGTGCTTTCAGTCCGGGATTCAAAACATCGCTGGAACCCCAGGGATCAACGACCGGAGCTTCGTAATCTGTACAACTGCCGGCTCAATGCCGGCGAGAGCCTGCGGGCGTTTCCGCTGTCCAACTGGACGGAACTCGACATTTGGCAATACATCGCCATTGAGCAGATCGATGTTGTGCCGCTCTATTTCGCGGCCTCCCGCCCTGTGGTTGAGCGGGATGGTCTGCTGATCATGGTGGATGACGACCGGTTGCCGTTGAGGGAAGGCGAGACCCCATCGCTCAGGCGCGTCAGATTCCGGACGCTTGGTTGCTATCCCCTCACCGGAGCGGTCGAATCGGATGCCGAGACATTGGCTGACGTGATCCGGGAACTGGAGGCAGGGCGGTCGCTCGAACGGAGCGGCCGGGCGATCGACCACGACGAGGATGGGTCGATGGAGCGCAAGAAGAGACAAGGGTACTTCTGATGCCTGCCAATACCGCACCTGCGACTGGCCTGCTCCGCTTCATGACGTGCGGCAGCGTCGACGATGGCAAGAGCACGTTGATCGGACGGCTTCTGTATGACGCCGGTCTGATTCCCGAGGAGGAGCTGGAGCAGCTGCGTTCGCGTGACCGGCGGAGCGGCAGCGAAACCGAAGTCGACTACTCCTTGCTGCTTGACGGCTTGCAGGCGGAGCGCGAGCAGCGGATCACTATTGACGTGGCGTACCGTTACTTTTCGACCGATCGTCGACGTTTCATTGTGGCGGATGCACCGGGACACGAGCAGTACACCCGGAACATGGCGACCGGGGCATCGGCCTCCGACGCTGCCGTTGTGCTGGTGAATGCGCGCGAGGGATTGCTGGTCCAGACGCGACGCCACAGCCATATTGCGTCATTGTTCGGAATTCGGCATGTGGTGCTCGCCATCAACAAGATGGATCTCGTCGATTATTCTGAAGACCGCTTCCGTTCACTGACCAGCGACTATCGCGAAGCCGTCGAGTCCCTCGGTTTTGCAAGCGTCGACAGCATCCCGGTGTCGGCATTGCACGGCCACAATCTGGCCAAGACGACCGACGTGATGCCCTGGTACGACGGGCCGACCCTGTTGGAGTGGCTGGAGACGCTCCCGGTCGCTTCAGTCCAGGCATCTTCGGCCTTTCGCTTTCCCGTGCAATGGGTGAACCGGCCCCACGCAGATTTCCGTGGATATTGCGGCACTGTGGCATCGGGGAAAGTCCAGCCTGGTGACACGGTCGTGGTTGCTCCTTCAGGTCGTGAGAGTCGGGTTTCAAAGATTGTCACGATGGAGGGTGATCAGGATGCCGCCGTGGCTGGCGATTCGGTGACACTGCTCCTGGACGAGGAGACCGATGTCAGTCGCGGCAACGTGATCGGCTCGGCCGATTCACCGCCTGAGGTCAGCGACCAGTTTCGAGCAACACTGTTGTGGATGGATTCTGAGCCCATGCTTCCCGGTCGGGCCTACGAGATCAAGATAGGAACGCAGTCGACGATCGCGTCGATTTCCGATCTTCGCTACGTGCTCGATGTTGCTCTTGAGGAACGCGAGGCCGCGAAGGTGATCGAGCTCAACGGGATCGGCGTATGCAATCTCGCCTTGGGCCAGGTTGTCGCATATGACTCTCGCCAGGCGAATGGAGCGGCAGGATCGCGTTATATCCTGATCGACAGGTACTCCAAGAGAACGGTCGGGGCAGGTGCAATCGAGTATGGCCTGTCGCGTGCCACCAACCTTACGCCCCAGAGGCTGCAGGTGGACAAGGCGGCCCGTTCTGCGTTGAAGAAACAGAAACCGTGTGTACTTTGGTTTACGGGGCTCTCCGGTGCCGGCAAATCGACGATTGCTGACCTGACCGAGAAAAAACTGCATGGGCTTGGTCTCCATACACATGTGCTGGATGGTGACAACGTGCGGTCCGGGTTGGGTCGGGATCTTGGCTTTACGGACGCTGACCGGGTGGAGAACATTCGCCGGATTTCAGAAGTCGCGGGATTGTTCGTTGAGGCCGGCCTGATTGTCCTGGTGGCTGTGATTTCACCATTCCGCAGCGAAAGGGAGATGGCACGGGCGGTGGTAGACGAACAGGAGTTCCTGGAAATTTTTGTCGATACGCCTGTCTCGGTATGCGAGAGCCGCGATCCCAAGGGCCTGTACCGCAAGGCGCGCCAGGGTGAGCTCAGGAACTTTACCGGCGTTGATTCACCCTACGAGCCTCCGGAGGCGCCCGAACTTCGTATTGACACGACAGCCCTTTCAATCTCCGAAGCTGCCGACCAGGTGATTCAGTTGCTCCGTGACCGGGGGAGTGTGTGATTGTCGCCAGCTGTGAAAAAGACTGGCAGCTGCGAGACGGCAGGTCGCTGCCCCCCGGGGGCCATGGGCAATTCGACCATTCGAGGAAGTTGGTCCCCGGCGTGGGCCTCAGTTGGGCGTGTGCGTGGTGCGACTGATCAGGACGCGATGACATGAGCCGGTTGCGGTGGGAATCCAGGAAGGGTTGGTCATTGCGGTTGCGGGTCATGTCCTGCGCGTTACACTGGCGAGGTACCATTCAGCAACCATCCCGCGCACCGGCTCACGACATCCGCGGGAGGTCGGCTCAAAAATTGCGGGAATACTCGAAATGAAGATTCCGACTGCTTACGAGGAAGGTTACCAACAGGCTCGCGCCTTGAATGCCGACCTTGCGGATGAGTACCTCCATTTCACGTCGATCGGAGATGAGATTGCTGACGCTGCTATAGATGCGCTGGCCGACCTCGGGCAAGAGGAATCAGCCCGGCTCATCCGTGCGGGGATGGATCAGGAACCCGAGTTTCTTACAGATGCTCCAGCAGCGCTCCGGGACTTCTTTGCTGTCGTCGACGAACAGCCCGACTGGTTCGACCCGGATGTCATCATGCCTGGCCGCCGCGCGTTTCACGAGTACTCGGACCTCTTCATTCCGGCGTTCTTCGTGGTGACCCTGATGAACGCTGCCTCCCTGATCAGCAAGGTGTTCTACGCAACAGGTCGGGTACGTTCCGCAGACGGTGTCCGGCGCATTCGGCAGAACACGCGGCACTTCGTTGAAATCATGGTGCCGGGGGCATTGGAGCGCCAGGGAGACGGCTGGAAGCTCTCCGTCCGTATTCGACTGATCCACGCCCAGGTCCGGCGTCTGGTCCGAACGTCGGGTGGTTGGGACGAATCGGTCTTTGGTGTTCCGCTGAGTACGGCGCATATGGGCCTTTCATCGGCGAACTTTTCCGCATCTATGATCCGTCACGCAGGGCGTCTGGGAGCAAAAATGGATGCTGCGAGCCGGAAGGGTTTCATGGAGGCCTGGCGATATGCCTCATGGCTCGTCGGCACACCGGATGTGTTGCTCTTCGAGGGCGACGAAGAGCAGACGCTCGAGCTGTCCCGTATCGCGAGTATCTGCGAACCGATACCGGTCGAGGAGGCGAGAGCGATTGCGCGTGCGCTGGTGGAGGCGGTACCCATTGTGGCCAAGAAGGACGATCCGAAGGATTGTGATCGCATGATTGCGCATGTTTACCGGATTTCCCGGGCGCTGCTTGGCGACGCGTTAACGGACCAGCTTGAGTTTCCTCGCTACCACACGGCAGGGCTGTTGACATTTTTGCGAGGCAGGCGCATGGCCGTCAATGCAACCCGGAGGGTGGCTCCGACATTCGGTGCCAGATCGCGCGCGGAGAGCCTGGCCTTCTTTCTTGAGGCGTCGATGCTTAGCGACTTCAGTTACCAGATGCCGGATCGCCTCAAGTCCGGAGAGGCGAGCCATTGGTAATGGTGTTGCGAGGAACAGGGCCGTTTCGCAACCGGCTGTAACCTGCTTGTTCCGGAATGCCTGCCTGATGGGGCAGGTTCAGGGTCGTCGGACCGTTTCCCAATGGGCCAGAAAGGCCAGCCCGTCTGCGATCGGACGATCAGGGGTTATCAACGACAGCTGGTTTCGGCATGCTGCTTGTCAGCCCGTCTTGAGAGGACCAGATCCCGTTCGTATGTGAAAACCGGGATGGGACGAAACCGACCTGCAGCCCATCCAGATGTCCGATGCCGGTCCCGGCTCGACAGGAACGGGGTTTCCCGCAAGGTCCTGACCACGCATCGATAGGGGACATCTGGCGCCGCAGGACCGGCCAAATATAGGTGATGGCTGAGCAGCGACAGCGGCCCACATGGCCATGTTCAGTGCGAGTAACCAAGAATTTCAAGGCCCGGGCGGCAGGCTTCGGTAACAGCTGCCTGCTCGGCGGGGTCGAGCTTCGCAAACTTTGAAGGTGTCGGACGCGGAAGTGCCGAGGCCCGGCGCATCCATTGCTCGTCTTCAAGTTCGGGGTCGATGAATTGGATAAGCCGCCGCAGTTCGCGTTCCGGCTCGGTCTGCAGGTCCTCGAATTTCAGGTTCAGAACGCGATCGTCCGGAACCTGGGCAAGCATCTGATCTCCCAGTTCGATCATGGAGCTCCACATGGCAGCGAAATCAGAAAGTACGAGTTTGTCAAAGGGCAGCTGCTCGTATCTGACCATGGGGGAAACGATGAGTTCCATCCACGGAGTCATGGTTCTCCACAGTCGTTCCCTGCGCATCATTGCCAAGGGTCTCAATCCGAGCCTCTCGGATCTCTTCAAGGTCGCCATGATCAAACGAAACAGGTAATGACGGCTCATTGAGATGGCGGTTTCCCGTCCGTCCCGAAAGATATTCACGATCCGTGCTTCAGGGAATTCGCGCAATAACCTTGACCCGAACAAAAACGAAGCTCCCGAACGTTCAGCCCAGACATCGGCGCCGAAGTTCTCTGAGAGCCATCCGAACAGATACCGCAAGTGCGCCCCCGGCGACTGTCTGGGTTGCGCCCGTATGACGGCCTCCAGTTCATCGAAGAGCGTCTCGTGATCTGCCGTGAGGTGGGGCAATGTGGTGCACATAATCGGTGGTACGTCATCCAGCGAAAAACGGGCGCCTTCTTTATCGATGGGATAGATGAACTCCTCCCAGTGCGGTTCACGAAGCATCAGGCGGGTGCGTCTGCTCTGATGGCTGAGGAATTCCCACATTTTTTCGCCGGTCAGTTGCCGGGAACGGAACAGTCGGTGCACACCAACCAGGCTGAAGAACTCCGACAGGCTCAGCACGCGCGGATGTTCGTTCAGAATGTTGGATATGAGTGTGGAACCACAGCGCCCAGTCCCCATTACCAATACGGAGGGTTTGTCGTGAATGTTCATAATGGTGCGCTTCTGTCCTTCCGGGGTGCACTGGGAGTTCAAGGCTGGGATCCTCTCCCAATCAACGCTGAAATGCAAGACATTCGGTAGTGCAGACCAGTGCAAACCTGTTCTCCGTACGGGTCTATCGGATGTTGAACAGGCTTGCCCACGTGCGCTCGGCGACGATTGTTCGTGGCAGGATGACCGCTTGCATTCCGGGTCAGGGCAAATTGGTCCGCCCCCTCGGGCGGCGCGCTCCAGCTTCCGTCCGCCTGCATCAGCGCCCACCCGATGTCCGGGCAGATCACCGCCGCCCGCTACGCCATCCGCTCGTAAAAAATCCCGCCCGGTCGTAATCTTCATGTCCTCAGCCGCAATGGGGCCGCTCGCCGCCCAGCCCCCATCATGCCGCTTGGCGCGGCTCCGCCGCCAGAGGGAACGCAGCCGACGACCCGGCATTGCCCTGGGGCCCTCGAAGCGGTATCGTTTCGGCGGCACTGGAGGAGGGTGGCGCGATGGCAAGTTTTATTGTCAACGGACAGCGCGTGAGCGTGGACGTCGATGAGACGACGCCGCTGCTCTGGGCGCTGCGAGACTCGCTGGAGCTGACCGGCACCAAGTATGGCTGCGGCCTGGCCCAGTGCGGTGCCTGCACGGTGCATGTGGACGGCCAGCCGGTACGCAGTTGCGTGACGCCGGTGGCCGATGTCGAGGGCGCGTCGGTGGTCACCATCGAGCGTGTCGGGGACGACCGCGTCGGCCGCGCCGTCCAGGAGGCCTGGATCGAGGCGGACGCGCCGCAATGCGGCTATTGCCAGAGCGGGCAGGTGATGAGCGCCGTTGCCCTCCTGCGCGACACGAAAGCGCCGGGTGACGCGGACATCGACGAAGCCATGGCCGGCAATATCTGTCGCTGCGGCACATACGGACGCATCCGGGCCGCCATCAAGGCGGCCGCGGCGAAACTGGCCTGAGCAGGAGGCCCAGCCCATGACCCATTCATCGATCATGGACCGGATCGGCCCCGCTTGGCGGGCGGCCGCCGGAACCGAACTCGACCGGCGCAGCTTCATCAAGCTTGCTGGTTTCTCCGGCCTCGCCCTCGGGCTGCTGCCGGCGGGCGGTGCGGCGCAGAACGCGGCCGGCGACCTGAAACCGGCTGGGCAGCCCGGCGCTTTCGTGCATATCGGCCCCGACGGTATCGTCACCGTCCAGATCAACCGGCTGGAGTTCGGGCAAGGCTCGCACACCGGGCTGGCACGGGTTCTGGCCGAGGAACTGGACGCGGACTGGGCAAGCGTGCGCGCCGAACTCGCGCCGGCGGGCGAGGCCTACAAGGATCCCGTTTTCGGTATCCAGATGACCGGTGGCTCCAACTCCATCGGCAACAGCTTTACCCAATATCGCGAGCTGGGCGCGCGGGCGCGCGCCATGCTGGTCGAGGCCGCGGCGGAGCGCTGGCAGGTCGATGCCGCGAACGTGCAGACCCGCGCCGGGCGGCTGATCGCGGCCGACGGTCGCAGCGCCGGCTATGGCGAGCTCGCCGAAGCCGCCATGGCTGTGGCGCCGCCTGCTGCGGTGGTGCTGAAGAACAGCAGCGACTTCCAGCTGATCGGCAAGCCGGCCAGCCGGCTCGACACGGCGGACAAATCGACCGGCCGGCAGATGTTCGGCATGGATATGCGCCGGCCGCGTATGAAGACCGTGCTGGTCGCCCGCCCGCCCCATTTCGGCGGGCGCGTAGCCAGCTTCGAGGCCGGTGAGGCCGAGGCGGTCAAGGGCGTCGAGCATGTCATGCAGGTTGAACTGGATCGCGGCGCGACGGGCGTCGCTGTGGTGGCCGACGGCTTCTGGCCGGCGAGCATGGGCCGGGAGCGGCTCGACATAAGCTGGCAGGCTCCGGGCGACCTGCCCGACAGCCGCAAGCTGGACGCCCAGTTCGGCGCGCTGCTGGACCGCGAGGGCCTGCCGGCGCGCGCCGCCGACCTTTCCGGCATGGCTGGCGCGGCGCGGACCATCCGGGCGGACTTCCGCTTCCCCTTCCTCGCGCATGCACCGATGGAGCCGCTGAATGCGGTGATCGAAATGTCCGGCGCGGGGGCCGAGCGGCGCTGCGATATCTGGACCGGCACCCAGTTCCAGACCATCGACCAGGCGACGGTCGCGGGCGTGCTCGGGCTGCAGCCCAAGCAGGTGCGCATCCATACCATGTTCGCCGGCGGCGGCTTCGGCCGGCGCGCCACGCCGACCGCTGACTATCTGGCCGACGCGGCGCGGGTGATGAAAGCCTGGCTGGCCGCCGGGCGGAGCGAGCCGCTCAAGCTGGTCTGGACGCGCGAGGACGACATCAGGGGTGGCTATTACCGCCCGCTCACCATGCACCGGGCGGAGATCGGGCTGGCAGAAGACGGCACCATTCTCGGCTGGAAGCATGTCATTGTCAGCCCCTCGATCCTCAAGGGCACCGCATTCGAGGCCTTTCTGGTCAAGGACGGGGTGGATGCGACAGCGGTGGAGGGCGTCGCCGACACGGCCTACGACCTGCCGCTCGCGGCTTCGGTGCTGCATCCCGAAATGTCTGTGCCGATCCTCTGGTGGCGCTCCGTCGGGCACACCCACTCCGCCTTCGTCATGGAGACGCTGATTGACCGCATCGCCCGTGAGGCCGGACGCGACCCTGTAGAGTTGCGCCGCGAGCTGCTGAAGGCGCATCCGCGCCACCTCGAGACGCTCGATCTGGCGGTCCGCAAGTCCGGCTACGGAGATCGGGCGCTGCCGGCGGGCCGCGTCCGGGGTGTCGCCATCCATGAATCCTTCGGCTCGGTCGTCGCCCATGTGGTCGAGCTGTCGATGGAGGCGGGCGCGCCGAAGCTGCATCGGGTCACCAGCGCGATCCATTGCAATCTGGCCGTCAATCCGCGTTCGGTGAAGGCGCAGGTCGAGGGCGCGGTAGCGATGGCGATCGGCACGACGCTGCCGGGTGCGGAGATCACGCTCAGCGGCGGCGAGGTGGAGCAGAGCAATTTCGACAGCTACACGATGCCGAGAATGACCGACATGCCGCCGGTGGAGGTACATATCGTGCCGTCGGACGCCCCGCCCACCGGCGTCGGCGAGCCGGGCCTGCCGCCGCTCGCCCCGGCCATGGCCAACGCCATCTTCGCGCTCACCGGCAAGCCGGTCGAAGCCCTGCCGATCCGGCTCTGAGGCGGCGACGGGGAGCGCGGCTAAGGGTGACCATCGATCCGGAGGAGGGGCGACGCGGCTGGACCGGGTTCGGGACGCGCACCGCTTCGACGAGGTGGCGCTCAACGCCCGGTTGAAGGAAAGGTTGCCGGACACCGAGGGGTGGCTCCAGGTCCGCCAGTTCGGCTACGGGCAGTCCAATCCGACCTTCGCGCTCTCCTGGCCCAACCGGGACCATATACTGCGCAAGAAGCCGCCCGGCGCGCTCTTGCCCTCGACCACCCATGCGGTGGACCGGGAATATCGAGTGCAGCGGGCGCTTGCGGGCACGCCTGTGCAGGTGGCCAGACAATATCTCTATTGCGACGACGACGAGGTGATCGGCCAACCTTTCTGTGTCATGGAGCGGATGGAGGGCCGCGGCTTCACCGATGGCCTGGCTTTCGAACAGGCTGTTCTCTGTCAGATTATAAGTTCGTGAACATCCCGGACTATTTCGTGCGGCCTGGTTGGGGATTTCCCGGATTGCTCCGATCGTTTTCCGATCGTCCTGTGTAAAAGGAGCGGTCCCGGGTTTTGAGTTGGGATCTGGTACCAGAAGTCTCCGGAACCTGGAGCCCGTATGCGTTGGTCCGGTGCCTGCGCTTGAGGGCACCAATCCTCGTCTCTTCCTGATTGACGCTGGGTCTCATCCTGATTGTCGCGCTGCAGTTGCGGTTCCGGCGGCAATCAGGCAGATGCCGTGTTACCGGTTACCGTTACCCTTGCTGTCCGGGGTTTGAGTGGTAACGGTAACGGGTAACAGCGGTTGTGCGGCTATCGGGAGATGTTGGGCCCGTTTCCGTCATCCTTCCGCCTGTGCTGCTGTGGCCAGTCGGTATCCGCCTCCGGGGACGGCCTCGATGCGTCCCTCGCCGATGAGGCGGTGCAGGGTGTCGGTGACGGTGGCCGGCCGGGTGGCGGCCTTCTGGCGGATTTCGCGCTGCGACAGCGGCCGGGTTGCCTGTGCGATGACGGCGAGGATGCGCCGGGCGGCGGTTTCGGGCTCGGGGTGGTCTGGTGCCGGTTCCATCATCTGCAGGGCTGGTCCGGCCCCGGTGTCGGCGAGCTGGAGTTCGATTTCGTCGAGCCCGGGCGCGTTGCGGTGTTCGGCACTCAGTAGGATGCGGTCCTTGCGGCGCCGCAGATAGAGGTTGGAGTCGCCCCATGCGTGCAGTTCGGAGGATCCTCGCAGCGCCTGTCCGGGCCGGCTTGCAGCGGTTTTGCGGGCGTGGCGGAGCGCCTCCGGATCGACCGGACCTTCAAGCCCCAACCGGCCCAGGCGCTCGCCGCGCGGTGCGCGCCGTTGTCCTTCGCGTAATAGCCGTCGGGCTAGAAGTAGCCCACGCCCTGCGCCGGCGAGGCGATCTTGGTGATGGAGGCTACCATCGCGGCGGCCTGCAGCCGGAGGCGGGACGGGGGGAGTTCTGCCGGTCCATAGCGGCGAGATATGCGCCCGCGCGGCACGAAACAAGGGTCGAACAGGTGGAATCATCCTCCAGGCGCCGTGAGGCGCCGCATGACCCGTTTTTTCTACGCCGACAGCCGGACGGACGCTTGCATTTTGCACGGTCATGCCGTACACATGCGCAGCATGATCATCCGTTCGTTTCGCCACCGGGGTTTGCGCCAGCTCTACGAGACCGACTCGTCCCGGCTGCTGAAACAGGACCTCGCGGACCGTGCTCGCGGCATCCTGGCGGCCCTCGCCATGGCGGAGACCATGGAGGGTTTCATCCGCGACGCGCCGCCCGGATGGCGGGTCCACCGTCTCTCCGGCGCGCGGCGCGCCGAGTGGAGCGTGTCGGTGTCGGGCAACTGGCGGGTCACCTTTGAGGATCGGAACGGCGGGATCGAGCGCGTCAACCTGGAGGACTACCACTGATGACCAGCGACGCCATCAAGATGGGGATGACCCCCCCGCATCCCGGCACCTTCATCCGGATCGAGGCGCTGGAGGAGCTGGGGTTGAGCGTGTCGGCGGCGGCGCGGATTCTCGGCGTGCGCCGTTCGACGCTCTCCGACCTTGTGAACGGCAACGCCTCGCTCTCGCCCGAAATGGCGCTCAGGGTCGAGAAGGCGTTCGGTCTCAGCATGGACTTGCTGCTCAGGATGCAGGCATGGCACGACGCGAGTCGGATGCGCGCGCGGGCTGACGAGATCGACGTCCGGCGGTATCAGCCGGCATGATCGGCGACTCGCGCAATATTTTTTTATCCTGCTCCAGGCGGCACCTGCGGCGCCTCACGGTGCCTGTAGGGTGCAAGAGTTTGAATCCATGTGGGACTCCTGCCGGACCGCAGTTTGACAATGGTATTTCTCAGGGACAAATCTGCTCTCCGATACGCGGTTGCGTGGGAGAGCGGCAGGCGTGGAGACAGGCAGCGACGACGCGCTATGGCCGCCGGCCGCCAAGGCCCGGCAGGGGGAAATCTCGAAGAAGTACGCGACCGCCATCGCGGCGACGCGCTTGCCCCGAACCGGGGACCGGCCTGCTACGAAAAGCCTGAAGGGAAGAGACGGGTCCTGCAAACGAGGATCCCGGCGGACCACCGTTCAGACCAGTGCTGTCAGAACAAGACAGACCCCGAAGGCGGGTCAAAATTCACCGCGATCTTTCGACCGCTTTTCAGAATCCCGATGGAAAAGCGCGAGACGAAATCAGCCGTAAGCGCTGAATCAATGTGGGAAACAACACAGGCTGTCGGCGGGCAGGCTGGCCTCGAAGGGCCATCCGGTGAGAGCGAAGTGGTGGAGATACATCAGGAAGCCCCCCCGGGGTGGGTGAACGGGGGGTGGGTGAACGGAATAACGGGGCCTTCGCTGCGCCGGCTGCGGGCATTGGCGTGAGGATCGACAAGCCGGGCGAAGCCGGTGTCATGGCCATCGCATCTGACCTTGATGGGCCGGCGGGCCCAATGGCATTCTTCCAAAACAAAGATCCAGCAGTGGTTTTCCATGTGTGTCGGAAACAGCTGGCCGAGAATCATGCCGGGCTGCAGATGTTCGGGCGTCGGCAGAGCTGGCGCTGGCCAGGGTGTGTCGCTGCGAATTTCTGGCAACTTTCGGACCCGGCCACGAGGGTCGGCAAAATAGATATACGAAAACACCTTGACGATGTGCTTGGAAAGAAACCCTTCTGCTATTGGTGGCCAGGAGCGTATACTGGATGGCGGGAGTGCATAATGTTACGAGGTGCGATCCGATGACTCCGACACCAGAGAAACGGCTTCCACCCGGACCGGGAGGGATTGGCTTTGATCGCCTGCGGCATCGCTTGCGCGATGGGGCGGGTTTCCTGGAGCACATTCATCGCGAATACGGGGATATCGTCTATTTCCGGATTTTCTCGCACAGGTTTTGCGTTGTTTTCGATCCCGAGGTTTTCCGAACGGTGTTCGTGACGGACAGTGACTCGTTTGCAATGGGTCCACTCATCAGGCGAAGCGGAATGCTCAAAGATCCGTCCCGAGGGCTTTTGGCCGAAGGTGAGGAGCATATACGGGCACGGAAACTGGTCCAGGGCTCGTTCGGGGCAAGGGCCCTGAACAATTACGCCGCCATCATGATTGAACAGGCAACGAAGGCGCAGGCTCGCTGGCACGACGGCGACACGATCGACCTCGGTGAGGAGGCCCAGAAACTGGCGCTGAATATCGCGACGAATACGTTTTTTGGTTCGGACATGCGGTTTGATAATCAACTCATCCTGGAGGCCTGGAAGGCTGCCGAGTGGAACACGACATTGGTCATGCTTCGCATGAACAAACTGATCGGGCGACTGCCGTTGTCTCGGAACCGTCACCGGAAAAGGTCGGTCAAGGCGATCGACGACGCTTTCTACAAGGCGATAAAGGACGCCCGTAACGGGGGTGCCGATCGTACCGACCTCCTGTCGCTTCTGGTTCATGCCACAGACGAGGACGGGGTCTATCAATCCTTCAATGATGTCGAAGTGAGGGATCTGTGCCTGTTCTTGCTGTTCGCCGGACATGAAACCAATGGTATCGCCATAACCTGGAGCCTTTACCACCTCAGCCGTAATCCTGTTGTCCGTGAGCGGTTCGAAAGCGAATTGCAGGAAGTCATCGGTGACCGGCCGCCGACACCGGAAGACTACCGGAAACTTGTCTACACACGCGCTGTGTTCGACGAAACTATGCGCGTAACCCCACCCCTGCACTTTTTTGGCCGAACGGCACTCGAAGACTGTGAGCTTGGCGGCTACCATGTGCCGGAGGGAACGACGGTTCAGCTCTGCGTACGGGTCCCGCAATTGAGTGACGAGTATTTTCCAGAAGCAGATCGGTTCATGCCGGAGCGCTGGATGGGGACGCAGCTTGCGGATCAGGCCAAGCATGCCTACGTCCCGTTCGGCGGTGGCGATCGCATCTGCGCCGGCTCGGGATTTGCCAAGATGGCGGTGGTGTTGACGCTCGCAACTATCTGCCAGCGATGGCGCGTTGACGTTGTCTCGCCCGATGCTCCTGAACTGAACACAACAATAATTTTACGTCTGAAGCACGGCCTACCGGTCAGGCTGCAAAGGCGCGATACAGCACCGTAATCGGAATTCCGGCGATGTCCTTATGGGGCTCATTGTGTCTTCCGCCGGCCGGTACGATGTACGACAATAGGCCTGTCCGTTTGTCCCAGATCCGGTGTGCTGGCTTGCGGGTGGATTACCCACGCCGCCGAATCATGTCGGGCGACTGTGAAATAGCGGTATATGAATCTGCCAGGGTTGTCTGTTCACAAATCGTGACGTGTCGTGTGGGGGCGGGCTGCTCGATGCTGACGACGTAGTGGGATCCGCCAATTTTGCAAAAAGGGTTTTGTACCTTGATTGTTCGTGGCGGATCGTCGCGGTGGGTCCGGTCGCGGAAGCGCACAAAACTCTGCGTCGCAGAGACTGTCAGGCTCTGCGATGCCTGTCAGGGTTCGCTCCTGCGACCAGGTGGTCTGAAAAATTTCTGATCGTCATACGCTGCCTCGCAGCCCGCAACACGCTTTCCAGGACGCCGTCAGCCTCTTGGCCCGGGTGGCGCGGCAAGACAACCCGGCAACCAGGTCGTCGACGCACACGAAAGTGACAAAACTCGATTGACCCCTGCCCGGGAATTCTCACACCGCTTGCCATCCTGCCCGGCATCCCGAACCCCCGAGCCTCGCCCGAAGTGAAGCCAATCGGCCGGAAGCACCCGCGCAATGCAGATCGTAGGGAGGGATCACACTCCTCCGACGCTGCAAATCAGCATGGTATCATGCCGGGCGTTGGCGGGCATAGCACGAGGGCGAGCCTGTTTGACGATCAGGTGGCCACACAAGCAGATTGAATCTGTATTGAAACAAACCCTTATGCGACTGGTGACCGCGAGTGTATAATGGATTCGAGAGAGTCCACGATGTTACGAGGTCTGAGCCGATGACGCTGACGCCAGACAAACGGCTTCCGCCCGGACCGGGGGGCATTGGCCTCAACCGCCTGCGGCATCGCCTGCGCGACGGGGTGGGTTTCTTTGAGCACATTCAGCGCGAATACGGCGACGTCGTCTATTTCCGGATTCTCTCGCACAGGTTTTGCGTTGTATTCGATCCGGAGGTTTTCCGAACTGTATTTGTAACGGACAAGACCTCCTTCGGATTGGGGCCAATTGTTACGCAAAGCGGAATGCTTAACGATCCGTCCCGAGGGATGACCACCGACGGTGAGGAGCATGCACGGGCACGTAAACTGGTCCAGGGGTCTTTCGGGACAAGGGCCCTGAGGAGCTACGGCGCCGTCATGATTGAGCAGGCAACGAAGGCGCAGGCTCGTTGGCACGACGGCGACGTGATTGATCTTGATGCGGAAAGCCTGGCACTGGCGCTGGACATCTCGACAAATACGTTTTTTGGCAAGGACGGGCGGTTTGAGGCCGAACTTGTCCACGATATTTTGCAGGCGTTCGAGTGGAGCGTAGCTTTCAACATGCTTCCCATGGGGAAACTGATCGGACGATTACCGTTGCCCCAGAACCGCCACCGGGCAAATACGATCGGGGCGCTGGACAACGCCCTTCACAAGAGAATAGCGAACGCCCGGAATGCGGGCGACCAGCGTACCGACCTCCTGTCGCTTCTGGCTCATGCCACAGACGAAGACGGGATCTATGAACCTTTCAGTGATTCCGAGCTGAGAGATCTGTGCCTGGTCTTTCTGATCACCGGAAATGAGACTATTGCTACCGCCATCACCTGGTGTCTGTACCACCTCAGCCGCAACCCTGATGTCCGTGAGCGGCTTGAAAGCGAATTGCAGGATGTTCTTGGTGACAGGCTGCCGACGCCGGAAGATTACCGGAAACTCGTCTACACACGCGCCGTATTCGACGAAAACTTGCGCCTTACCCCACCGGCCTTCGTCGTAGGCCGAACGGCACTCGCGGACTGTACACTTGGCGGCTACCATGTGCCAAAAGGAACTACGGTTCAGCTCTGCTGGCGGGTCGCAAATCTGAGCAACGAGTATTTTCCGGAAGCAGATCGATTCATGCCGGAGCGCTGGATGGGGACGCAGGTCGCGGATCAGACCAAGCATGCCTACATCCCGTTCGGTGGTGGCGATCACATCTGCGTCGGTTCGGGCTTCGGCAAGATGGCGGTGGTGCTGACGCTTGCGACACTCTGCCAGCGATGGCGCGTTGACGTCGTCTCGCCCGATTTTCCGGAAATGAATACAACGATTTTGTTTCGTCTGAAGCACGGCCTTCCTGTCAGGCTGCAAAGGCGCGAGACAGCGCCGCAATCAGAATGCTGATGATGCCCTGAAGGGGCTCACTGTGCCTTCCGACGGTGGGTGCGATGCATCACAATATTCCGATCCGTTGGTACTGGTGTCCGAGTGAAGGCTTTCAGGTGGACCCTTCAGGCCGCAGAATTATTTCGGGCGGCTGTGAGATGGCAGTGTGTGTATTTGCCGACGGTGGCTGTTCACAAATCATGCCGTGTCGTGAGAGGACGCGCCGCCGGACGCTGACAACTCAGCCCAGACTGCCGGTTATGGACAAATTTTGCATACCTTGACCGACCGTTCGCGCCGGATCGTCGTGGTCGATACGGCCGTGGAAGTATTCATCGGCAAGGTTGGCGCCGCGCATATCCTTCAGAGAGTTTCTGGTCATGGGGCTGTCCGTCGTTGCTGCGCTCGAGGTGACCGCCGGGACGGGCCACCTGATCAACTGTGATGCTGAGATCGCGTGGCGGTGGCAGGGTTTGGCAATGCGCATAGCTGGTCAGAAAAACGGCTGTTCCGGATTCGCGAACAGGGCCTTTGGCGGCAGCTATGCCGGGCCCTTGACACCTCAAGTCGTGGATCATGACAATTTCCCTCAGAACCATCACCCACATAGTTTCTTGCAGCGGACCAGGGACCATTCAAGATCGGCCACCAGGTTGATCCCGGCACTCCCCGGAGGCGCTGGCGTCAGCCAGAAGTGGGGGTCCGAATTCGGCAGTTTTGGGAGAGTGACTCGGGTGCTGACGGTCGTCCAACCAATGGGATCAGGAAAACCGGATCTCCAGGCCCCGAGGGCGAACAGCGTTGCCCCCGGAGTGGTCCTCTGACGGTCATGGAGTCGCAGTTCTGGTCCTTGCTATTGCATGGCAGTGTCCGATAACCTGAATTGACGTTGTCAGTCCGGCAGAGGATGACACCCGCAAGCTGCCTTCACAGGGGTTGGGCCATGGTCGCCGGGTCCGGGGATGTCAGCGACGTGATCCTGATCAGAAACGCAAGGAGCGGTATTCGTCAACAGTCGGAGTTCGGGCCACCGCTCTGACGCTACCATCCACTGCCTTTCGGTATGATCGTCATCCCGGATCCGATGTCTGGCGGACCTGCGGGACAGCTCCTCAGGACTTTGCGCTAAAGCAGGACCGGGCGAAACGGAACATCGCCCGGCGGGCCATCTGCAAACAACCAGACTGGCTTCCGTTGGGGTGAAGCCAGTGAGGGGAGGGCAATGAGAGCGCTGGAGAGCGTTCCGAACCCGCTGTCCGCAGCTATGCGCATTGCGTCCCGGAAGTCGGTTCTGGACCCGTGTTCGGGAGACCCGAGAAGTTCCTGCCAGTCGGACCACTCCTCCTCCTCCGGTCGGGGTGCGGCCGCGGCCTGGAAGAGGGGCAGAAAGTGGGCAATGCGTCCGGACCGGACATCATTCAGGTCAAGGGCCGTAAGCATGGCGACGCCCACTGGCAGGGGTTGAACAGAGATCTCGCCATTGCCATTACCCCGGCTGGCGATCCAGTATGCATCCCGGTTGTCTGCAACAATCATGTTGAAGGGCCGGTAACTGCGGCCGTTCAACTCCGACAAGGCGACAACGGCGGCGTGACCGTCTGCATGATCGAGTGCCTCCAGGACCAGCTCGCCGCGCGATCGCAGGCGGCTATCGGGACCGAGCGAGCCCTGGCGATTGAGAACTGCCGCAAGAACCCCTTCATCATTAATGCCAAGCCAGCTTCCTCCGGCCAGCTTGTCGAGCCCGGCCACCACATTGGGCCGGTCCGGCCAATGACGTCCCGGTGGAGACCAGGGTCGGGCCGCCATTTCATCACGGTTGGCGGCCAGAACGAGGGGCCAGGCATGGTCGGGACGCCACAATGTCACAACGGTGCACATCAGGTTCTGGATAGCAGGTTCACGGATCCTTGGCGACAGCGGGATTCACGGAAGCGGGAGATCGAATGGCTTGACATGGCGGGGACGGGTGCCGATGTATGGAGATTGACACCGCCCCGGAAGCGCGGCTGCCCGAAACGGGCCAACTTCGGCGGGGATCGTATCCACAAACAAGGTTCGCAGTCATGTCAACGTTCGATGAACGAGAGAAGAGTTTTGAAGCAAAATACAGGAATGATCAGGAAAAGCTGTTCAGGATTGTCTCGCGACGAAATCGTCTCCTCGGCTTCTGGGTCGCCGAGCAATTCGGAATGTCCGAAACCGATGCAGAGCAGTATGCCAAGGAGATTGTCATTGCCGATTTTGAGGAGCCCGGTGATGCCGATGTTGTCAGGAAGGTGCTTGCCGACTTTTCAGAACGCGGTCTCGCCATGGACGAAGCCCGCCTTCGTATCGAAATGACCCGTCTGATGGACGATGCGGAGCGGGAGATCTCGGAGGACCGCTGACTCGGGCAAGCGCTTCGTTCGGACTGGCCTGCTAACCGAACACGCGGCGAAATATCGTGTCGACATGCCGCGCATGGTGTTGCGAATCAAACAGGCCCAGAAGTTTTTCGTCGCTCAGCCGATCTGCAACCCTTGGATCGGCCTTGAGCAGTTCGTAAAAGGAACCGCCGCTTTCCCAGATTTTCATGGCATGGTCCTGAACCAGGGAATAGGCGTCTTCCCGGCTCATCCCCTGTTCCACGAGAGCCAGCAGTACCCGTTGGGAAAAGACCAGCCCCCCGAGGGCCTCAAGGTTTCGTTTCATTTGCCGCGGATAGACCACCAGCTGATCGACGACGTTTGTGAGCCTGGAAAGAAGAAAATCAAGGGTGATCGTGGCATCCGGAGCCATCATGCGCTCGACCGAGGAGTGCGAGATGTCCCGCTCATGCCACAGTGCCACATTCTCCAGCGCCGGTACGCAGAATGACCTTACGATCCGGGCCAGGCCGGTCACGTTTTCGGTCAGAACCGGGTTTCGCTTGTGCGGCATCGCCGAGGAGCCCTTCTGACCGGCGAAAAAAAACTCCTCGACTTCGCGGACTTCCGTCCGCTGAAGATGACGGATTTCGACAGCGAGCCGTTCGGCGGAGGAGGCAATAACAGCGAGCGTCGTGAAAAAGGCCGCATGACGATCGCGCGGTACGATCTGTGTCGATACGGGCTCGGGGGTCAGCCCCATTTGCCTTGCAACATGCTCTTCGACAAAAGGATCGATTTCAGCAAAGGTTCCGACAGCACCCGAGATGGCGCAGGTGGCAATGTCCTCGCGTGCAATCTCCAGGCGGCGGCGGTTACGGCTGAATTCTGCGAAATGGCTGGCCAGCTTGAGACCGAATGTCATGGGTTCTGCGTGGATGCCATGGCTGCGCCCGATGATCGGCGTCATCCTGTGCTCTTCGGCGCGGCGCCTGAGAGCCGCGAGGAGCTGGTCGATATCGTCGAGCAGGATGTCGGCGGCCTGCGTGAGCTGAACGGCGAGGCAGGTGTCAAGAACATCGGACGATGTCATGCCCTGATGCACAAAACGGGCCTCGTCCCCGACATGTTCGGCAAGGTTGGTCAGAAATGCGATCACGTCATGCCGGGTTTCCCGTTCGATTTCGTCGATACGGTCGACTTCAAAGGCGCCGCGTTCGCGGATGCTGCGCGCCGCCTCCTCAGGAATTACGCCAAGCTCGGCCTGCGCATCGCAGGCATGGCATTCTATTTCGAGCCATATGCGGAACCTGTTTTCGGCGGCCCAGATTGCCGCCATGCCGGGTCGTGTATATCGCGGTATCGCCATGAATGGACTGTATCCCAGGAACGGGTGATCGGATAGCCTGCTTCGGGAGTCGGATTCAAGGCCCGGTGATTCGGAATTCCGGGAAAGCACAGGTGCGGGCCCGGTGCCGTCCTCGGCCCGAACGGCCGCTCTCCTGTCGGGGATACAATGGCGCGGGGGTCATACGGCCTCAGGCCGCTGTAGAAACCCGAGCGTGGCCCCGGAGAGGTCTTTCAGGCGGACCGCATGAGGATCGGTCAATCGCCGACGGCCTCAAGCCTCGGGATCACGAACAGGACAATTATGAGCGCGACCAGGCTCCAGGACAGCACGCCCAGCGCCAGGGCGGTCTGGGTTCCGCCATGGGTCAGCGATGCGACAGCGATTCCCGTCACGGCTCCGGTCAACTGCTGGGTAAATCCGATCATGGACGACGCAACTCCGGCCATCCGCGGAAAGGGCTGAAGCGCACCGGCGATCGCTTGCGGGACCATCAGCGAGAAGGCCACCATGCAAAGGCCCATCGGTGCAATCACCGCCAGCCAGTGGCGAAGGCCGACCAGGTAAAGCGTGGCCAGCATCAGGGCGAACAGGGTTGCCATCCACGCGCCGAGGCGAAGAAGACGGAAAGACCCCATACTGGTCACAAGCCTGGCACCTGCGAACATCCCTGCCAGAACGCCAAGCATGGTGCCCCCGAACATGTAGCCATAGCGGGTTTCGCTCTCGCCAAAGAACGTAATGATAACGTGCGAGGAGGCCGCCAAAAAAGAAAACAGCATTCCGAAACCGGCAGCTGAACACAAGGTATAGGCCCAGAATACCGGGTGCCTTCCGACGTTCCTGATATTTCCCATCATGGGCCGGAGTTTCAGGGCGTTCCGGTCCGGCTGAAACAAGCTCTCGCGAAACAGGATCAGATAAAGAAGGGCAATGGCTATGCTGTAGATCGCGATGGATGCATAAACCGCCCGCCAGCCCAGATTTGCGGTCAGATGGGCGCTTATGACTGGTGCAACAATCGGGGCGATGCCGTGAAATAAAAGGACCAGCGACAATACGCGCGCCGCGTGATCGCGTTCAAAACGATCACGAACCACAGCTCTCGCTACGACGAAGCCGGCGGAGGCGACCACTCCATGCAGAAAGCGCAGGATGTAAAGGGTTTCGACGGACGTCGTGACGGCGCATCCCGCGGCGATTGCTGCCGTCATGACCAGCCCTGCAACAAGGACCGGTTTTCTCCCCAACCGGTCCGAAACCGGCCCGTGCAGCATCTGCCCCAGAGCGACACCGACCATGAAAAGGCTGAGCGAGAGTTGAACCGATGTCGCGGTCGTGTTCAGTCCGGTCGCCATAGCGGGCATCGCAGGCAATGTTCCGTCGATCCCGATGGCGGTTGCCATCGAGGCGAGCCCGAGAAGTGCGGCAAGTCCGATATGGGAAGACCGGTTCACGACCCGCTGGTACCGGTTGCCCTTCGTACCCGCGCCAGCCAGACAATCGCAGCGCCCGCAGCACATGACAGAAGGGCGCATGCCATGGGCCAGGGGGTTCCGTCACTGAACAGGCCGATGCCGGCCGTTACCAGTGACGCGGCAAGGAACTGGAGAAACCCGAGCAATGAAGAGGCTGCACCGGCATTATGCGGGAAGGGTGCGATGGCGCCTGCCGTTGTTACCGGAGTGATGAAGGCGATCGCCATCATCAACACGACAACGGCTGCTATCAGGCTGTAAACGGTCACGGCCCCCGTTATCACGATTGTGACCGCACTGACGCCTGACAGGAGAAGCAGGATGATACCCGTTCCCAGTGTCCTGGCCATTCCCAGCCTGGTGATGATCCGGAACACCATGAACTGGGTGGCAATATAGGCCAGCATGGGAACCGCCATGGCGACGCCGTATTCGGAGGGTTCGAGTGCCAGATACTGAATGAGGCCGATTGGCGCACCGGCAAAATAGGCGAACAGGCAAGCATAGGCGAAACAGGCACAGGACACGTAGGCACGAAACACAGGATGCCCGAGGATGCGGCCGTAGGTCTGCAGCATGGCGACCGGATTGGTGGCCCCGGAGTCAGGCTGCCGGTTTGATTCCGCAAGCCCGAATACCACGGCAAGAAACGTGCATCCGCCAAAGGCTGCCATGACAAGGAAGACGGTTTCCCAGCCCCAGGACTGTCCGACCCAACCGCAGAATCCGGGTGCCGCGGCGGGCATGACGCCGTGAATGCTCATCATCAGGGAGAAGAGTCTGGCTCCGCTTTCGCGATTGAACAGATCCCGGATGATGGCCCGGGCGACAATGATGCCCGCGCAGGCAAAACATCCCTGCAAGAAGCGGATCAGGATCAGGATCTCGATGGAAGATACCATCGTACAGGCCATCGCTGCGACGATATAAAGCAGGACACCGGCGAGAATCACGGGCTTGCGGCCAAAACGATCCGACAGGGGACCGTAGACAAGCTGTCCTACAGCGATCCCCAGAACGACGGCGCTCAGAGTGAACTGGGCGTTGGACGAGCTGGCACCAAAATGATGCGCGATTTCGGGGATAATGGGGATCGACCCGTCCACCGTGAGTGGCAGGAACATCGCCAACATCGCAAGGATGACGGCGAGAAGCACGTAGCTGCCGGAGAACGAATGTGTCACGTCAGCAGGAACTGGCAGCGGGTGCGCCAGAAAATGGAATAGCGGACCCGTATCACGTTCATTTTGCGGGGCTGGCCTGCGGCATCTGCCGGTGCGGAGCCATCAGGTGTCATTTCTGCCGATCCATGAGTGGCACAAGATGGTATTTGCGCAAACCTCTTGCGATCATGCGGGCGATTGCCGGGCGCTGTTTTGATTTCTGGTCCCTGCCGTAAGCGGTTGTCGGGTGCAGTGCGGCACAATGCAGCATATTTGTGAGACTCTGGTCCGGGAAAGGCGGCATGGATCCCCAGGCGGCCACGCCGAGAGATTTAGAGGCGCAGGTGATCAAGGGCAAGGCCTTGACCGTGACGAGGCAGGTTGCCAAGGTGAAGCATTCAGCGGAGTGTTCATGACAGACAGGGAAACTTGGAATGGGTTACCGGACCATACTGCTCGAATTTGACGAAAAAGGTGTGGCCCTGCTGACGCTGAACCGTCCTGAAAAACGGAACGCAATGAATCCGTTGCTCGGTGAAGAAGTCTCTGACGCCTTGGAACAGCTTCGCAATGATGACAGCTGCCGTGTCCTGGTCATCACCGGGGCCGGCGGATCCTTCTGTGCCGGGATGGATCTCAAGGAATTCTTCATGGACCTGAGAGACAAACCGGCCGAATATGATCGGGCGTCCCGGGTCGCCATCGAATGGCGTGGCCGCACGCTGAGGCTTTTTCCGAAGCCTACCATTGCCATGGTCAACGGTCATTGCTTTGGTGGCGCATTCACGATCGTGGAAGCCTGCGACCTGGCCGTGGCCGCGGAAGACGCGAAGATGGGCTTGAGCGAAATCAATTTCAAGATGTTCCCGGGCGGCAGTGTATCCAAGTCGATGGGCAATCTCCTCAGGCCGCGCGACTACAAGCTTTATGCGTTGACCGGTCGTCCATTTGACGGGCGGAAGGCGGCCGAGATGGGGTTTGTGAATTTTGCCGTGCCACCCGAGAGATTGCGCGAAGAGGTGATGGCGTTGGCACATGAAATCGCGCTGAAGGACTCGTCCGCACTGCAAGCAACCAAGGAGGCCTGGTTCCACTCCCTGAACATGGAATGGGATACGGCGATGAACTATGCCTCGGCGATGCAGGCCTGGCATACCCATCGGCAGAATGACGCGTTTCGGGACGAAGGTATCGGCGATTTCCTTGACAAGAAATACAGGCCTGGTCTTGGCAGTCTTGACGAACCCGGGCAGCCGGACAACTGAGCGGAGCATCAGCTTATGAGTGATTGCAGTGAAACCACTGTGCCCATCCGGGACTGCAAACTGTATTTGCGCCGGGGTGGATCAGGCGAGAGCATGCTGTTTTTGCACGGGGCCAGCGGAGTCCCCGGATGGGCGCCAGTATTTCAGGGCCTGTCGGATCATTTCGAGCTTCTTGTGCCTGATCACCCGACTTACGGGCGGTCGGACGGACCCGAGTGGCTTGAGCACATGAACGATATGGCGATGTTCTATCTTGATTTTCTGGATGAACTGGATCTCCGGAACCTCCATCTGGTGGGGAATTCGCTTGGCGGCTGGCTGGCTATGGAGATTGCCGTCCGGAATTCGACCCGGCTCAAGAGCCTGACACTGGTCGGAAGTGCGGGAATCCGTATCAAGGGCAAGCCGATTGTCGATATTTTCATGATGGATCCAGATGACCTCACGAGAGCACTGTTTTATGACCAGTCCCACGCGGATGCCATCCTGGCGGCCGAGCTGACCGAAGAACAGGTGGATATTCAGCTTCGGAACCGTGTTTCCACTGCCCGTCTCGGCTGGCAGCCGCGCCTGTTCAATCCGTCGCTCCGCAATTGGCTGCACCGGATCAGGGTTCCGACACATATTGTCTGGGGGGATACGGACCGGATCGTCGACCCGGTCTATGCCGATGAACTGGGACGTCTGATCGGAGGATCCGAGGTCAGCATCATCGAGAGGGCAGGGCATTTGCCGCATTTTGAGCGGGCAGACGCCTTCATCAATGTCGTGCTTGACTTCATTCGCAGGAAGTCGCCATGAAATGAAGGTCTTCATGTTCCACCTGATGCCTTATGCCGCTCTCGACATGGAGGAGCGGGAACGGCATCCGTCGGCCTGGGTCAATCTGCCTAATCGGCTGTTCGATCCCGCAGTGGGACACGCCCTTTACAATCGCTATCTCGACGAACTGGAACTTGCGTCAGAGCTGGGGTTCGACGGCGTTGCCGTGAACGAACATCATCAGAATGCCTACGGCCTGATGCCATCACCTGTGGTTATGGCGTCAGCTCTGGCGCGCCGCACCGAGAACACGAAAATCGCGATCCTGGGCAACGCCTTCGCATTGCGGGAACATCCCCTGACCCTGGCCGAAGAGCACGCGATGATCGATTGCATGACGGGTGGACGGCTGATCACGGGCTTTGTCCGGGGAATCGGAGCAGAATTCTATTCCCTGGCGGCCAACCCCGCTTTCAGCCACGAGCGTCACATGGAAGCCCATGACCTGGTGAACCGGGCTTGGACCGAGGAGGGTCCGTTTGCTT
This sequence comes from Alphaproteobacteria bacterium, assembly GCA_965221485.1. Taxonomy (GTDB): domain Bacteria; phylum Pseudomonadota; class Alphaproteobacteria; order MPNO01; family UBA830; genus JAJEBT01. The sequence continues at coordinate 530,280 of OZ244893.1, forward strand.
TCGAGGGGAAGCATTATCACTTCGAATATGTCAATGTCTGGCCCCGGCCGCACCAGCACCCGCACCCGCCGATATGGTGTCCGTCACTGGGTTCCACCGAGACCATAGAATGGGCGGCGCATCCCGATCGCCGCTACGTCTATGCGCAGAATTACAGCCCGTTTCGCAATGTCTGCAAGTTTCTCGACCAGTATCGTGAAGTCGCCGAGAGCCGCTACGGTTATACAGCGTCATCCCGGCAGATTGCATGGACGGCACCGGTCTATGTGGCGGAAACTGATGAACAGGCCTTCGCCGAAGCCCGGGTTCACATGGAGGCCCTGTTCAACAAGTTCCTCTTTCTGCCTTTTGATATGCTGTTTCCGCCAGGATATCTCACGCCGCAATCCTGGAAGAGGGTGGCTGCGCACAAGCGCGGCATCATGTCGGAACAGACCATGGAAGCCCTGATCCGGAACGGGGTTGTGGTCGTCGGCAGCCCGGACAGCGTTCGGCGAAAGCTTATGGCATGTCACGAGGTGCTCGGTTTCGGTACCTTTGTCGCTCTGGCTCACTTCGGTACGTTGCCGGCCGATCTTACAGAGAAGAGTCTGCGGTTGTTTTCGAGCGAGGTCATGCCGGCATTGCAGAACCTGTCTGACCGGGAATACCGAGGCCCTGACTTCGCAACGGCCGGACAGGCCTGAACGATTACGGACGATAAACCATGGTCTATATCGATGCAGATTCCCACGTCTATGAGGTGAAGGAAACCTGGGACTGGCTCCCGGACAAGTTCCGTGATCGCCGCCCGGTACCCATTACCCTGCCACCGGGAGAGGCGCCCTATATGGGCGTCGACAACTCGTTCTGGCTGGTTGACGGAAAGGCGGTCCAGTGGACCTGGGGTCCGGGAACCGTTCAGATCGGCTGTCCACTGACGTCCGTACATGCGGGTATGAAAGAGTTTTCGATCGGCAATCAGTCCCTTATGGACGTACCTGCCCGGCTGGCGGATCTGGATCGCGCGGGTGTTGATGTGCAGGTGATTTATCCCACGCTGCTGTTTGTCCCGCTTACTGATGACGACGAGTTTCAGGTGGCGCTCGAAGTCAGCTACAACCACTGGATCGCCGAGCGCTGCAGAGAAGCACCGGACAGGCTCAAATGGGCAGCCTCGCTGCCGCTCAGGGATCCGGAGGCGGCGGTCAAGGAAATCTATCGGGTCAAGAGGGAAGGCGCAGTGTCGGCCATGTGCTACGGGACTGTCGGCGACCTCATGCTGCATGACCGCAGGTTTGACCGGGTATGGGCGGCGGCCCAGGAATGTGATTTGCCGGTCGCGGTTCATGTTGGCTGGCCGGGCCCCTTGCGCCAACTGTGCAACGAGCATTCTTCCTCTCTCAATGTTTCGTTTACCCTGCCCTTGCTGATCGGGTTCTATGCGTTTGCGGGAGGCGGTATTCTGGACCGTCATCCTGAGCTGCGGGTCGTGTTCCTCGAGGGCGGAGCCGGCTGGATCCCCTGGTATCTTGAGCGCATGAACCACTACTATCCGGTCGCGGAGTTCTTCCGGTCATCCTTCGGCCTCGAACCTATCACCGCCCATGAGCCCGAAGCGTATATCGACCGCATCTACACGACCTGCGAAGCCGGCGAACGACTTCTTCCGCAGGTCATTGATTACCTCGGCGAGACTAACATCATGGTCTCGGAAGACATGCCGCATCTGGAGGCGCGGGAGGGCTCGGGCGACGATCTCGCCGGACGAACCGACATTTCCGAGAGACAGCGTGCGAGGATCCTTCATGACAATCCGGCCCGGTTCTACGGCATTACTGTAGCGACGCCGGAAGCGGGGGCGGCATCCGATGCTGCCGTTCTGTCGGGGTGACGGTCATGAGGATGAATTCATGTTGAGCCGGTTGCGCTTTGACGGGGCGCCCGTTGTCGTCACCGGTGGTGGCCAGGGGATCGGTCGGGCCTGTTGCGAAACCCTCGCAGAACTCGGTGCCCATGTGATCATCGTCAGCAAGACTGCGGAACATGTTCGCGAAACCCGGGATATCCTGACGTCGGCCGGGGCGTCCTGTGAAGACCACGTCACCGACGTCTCGGACAGAAACCAGGTTGACGAGCTGGCAAAAACGGTTTCCGGGCGCCACGGCTTCGTCAAGGCGGTGATCAACAATGCCGGAACCAATTTTCCCCGCAAGCTTGAAGATCTGGAGGAAGAGGACTGGCAGCGAATCATCGGGATTGACCTGTCCAGTGTCTATTACATGTGCCGGGCCTTTCTCCCCCATTTGAGGAACGCTCCGTCGGGTTCCTCGATTGTCAACGTGGCGTCGACCTTCGGCATCATCGGTTACCCTGAAATGCCGGTCTATTGCGCGGCCAAGGGAGGGGTGCTGTCGCTGACCCGTCAGCTTGCGGTCGATTACGGCAAGGAGAACATCCGTGTGAACGGAGTCTGTCCGGGAGCCACATTGTCGCCCCGGGTCAGGGGCTACATCGAGTCCGGGCTTGTCGACGGAGAGGCAACACGCAAGCTGGCTCTTCTGGGCCGACTTGCTGAATGTGAAGAGATCGCGAATACCATCGTTTTCCTGGCGTCTGATGCTGCTTCCTATATTCATGGCGCTTCCGTCGTCGTCGACGGCGGCCAGACCATTCACTGATCGGGGCCGGTTCAGGGGATCACCAACCCTCCGCAGCCGCGACCTGCGGTTCCTTTCGTCGCAGCTGTGATACCGCTATAGTTTTTCCAGGCGTCTGTGATGGCAGAGCGGATTGCCCTCCGATGAGGAACGGCCTGGCAGCGCTGCTGCGCGGACGATCAGACAAACGCGGGATGACAAACGCGATGGACCGACCCGAGGGTCCGGCCCGAGGGTCCGGCCCAATCGCCCCGCCACAGAGGAAACGAACATGACTCCGATCAGATATGCAGGACCCGCCGCATTGGCGCTCGCCCTGAAACTGCTGGTGGCGCCGGCCGGTGCCGCCACCCTCGACCTGTCGATCTGGCATTCCGAAAGAAGCGCCTGGACACATGCGGTCAAGTTCTGGATGGATGAAACCGATGCGCGCACAGAGGGGCGCGTGACGATGCGCCCGTTTTATTCGGGTGCTCTCGGCAGAATTACCGAGACCTTCAGGGCTGTCCGCAAGGGCACAATTCACGTCGGAGCCACGGCAGCCGGTGTGGAGTCGAGCCGAATTCCGGCGCTGTCCTACGTCGAAGGTGAGGCGGGAATGCCCAATGACGCCAGATCCTGGTTACAGGTTGCGGGGCAGTTGCGTCCCCTGCTCGATCGGATGTTCGATTCGGTCGGTGTCAAGTATCTCTGGATGCAGCCATCCTTCGGGGGCACAGTCAACTGTCGTGAAAAGCATCTCCGCGTCCCTTCGGACTGGAAGGGGCTTCGTGTACGCACTGCCGGGCGATGGCAAGTGGAGCAGATCAAAATGCTGGGTGCCAACCCGGTCGCCACAGATCCCGCAGAGCAGTATGTGGCCCTGCAGAACGGGACACTGGATTGCGTGCTCAGTAATCATGAGATCACCTATGCGTTCAAGCTCTACGAAGTGGCACCGAAAATTGTCAACCTTCGAGTCCCGGTGAATGTGCTGATTTACATTGCCAACAAGAGGGTCTGGGGCAAGATCGCTGAAGCGGACCGGATGACGATCGAGCGAACCGCGGTCGAAGCCGAAACGGTGGCGGCGAACCATCTTGAACCATTGCAGCCAGTGCTGCGTGACCGGATCCGGAAAGCAGGCGGCGATATTCATTCTCTCGACGATGGTGAGAAGGCAGCATTTGTCGATGCGATCCGCCCGGTATTCGACAAGATGGATGAAGTGACCGGAGCCGACGGCCAGCTGGTTCGCAAGATCCTGGAGCCGCACTGGTAAGACAGCAAACCGGGGACACGGTCTGTGTGGTCTTGCTGGCTGGCTGCAGCGGCGGGAATTGTCACACGCATCAATAGTCTGTTTCTCGCAGTGAGCGGTGTTCTTGCGGCATTGATCATGCTCGCAATCCTCCAGGATGTGGTGCGGCGCTATGCCTTCAATGATCCCAGTGCCTGGGTTCTGGATGTCTGCTCCTTCATGCTGGTTTACCTGTTCTTTCTGGCTTTGGCTCCCACCTTGCAGGCAGGCGGCCATGTGAGTGTCGATCTGTTCACCCGGTTGATACCGCAGAATTCAAGGGGCGCTGTTGTCATTCTCGGAGCGGCCCTGACCTGTTTTTTTGGCGCGGTCCTGTTCTGGATGCTGCTTGACGAGACGATCGAGGCCTTCAGGGATGATATAGCGTTTCCGGCTTCGACAATCCCGGTGAAAGTGAAATACATCTGGGTGATCGGTCCGGTAGGAGCGGCGCAGTTCGTATTGACAGCCTTGCTCATTCTGGCAGGAACTGTTCGCGGCCAAAGGCCCCGCTAAATGGAAGCTGTTGTCAGCTTTGTTGTCTTCGCCGCAGCGCTTCTGCTTTTCCTGACTACGGGTGTTCCTGTGGCGGTGGCGACCGGTCTCATCGGTATGATCGGCACCTATATCTTTGTTTCCCCCTTCGCGGTTTCCCACATTGCGACCGTTGCCTTTTCGACTTCGAGCTATTTCGTTCTCGCGGTCGTTCCTCTGTTCATCCTGATGGGTGAGGCTCTGGCCGTTACCGGGATCGGCCGGGACCTGTTTCGCACCGCCCAATTATGGTTGCAGCGGATCCCCGGTTCGCTGGCTGTGGGCACGATTTTTGCCTGTACCGGTTTCTCCGCAGTTTGCGGGTCCTCGCCGGTGACGTCAGCCACAATCGGTGCGATGGCAGTACCGGAAATGGAGCGCCATGGTTATGACCGGAGGCTCGCTTTGGGTGTGACGGCAGCTGGCGGGACACTCGGAATTCTCATTCCACCCAGTATTGCCATGATTCTCTATGGCGTGATCACGGAGACCTCTATCGGTGATCTGTTCATTGCCGGTCTCCTGCCGGGGATTTTGATTGCCGGGCTTCTTTCTTCGACGGTTGTGCTGCTGGCAGTTTCCCGGCCTCAGCTCGCACCCGGGCTGTCCCGCGACTGGACGTGGTCGGAAAGATTTGTGTCGCTTCGGGTCGTGTTTCCGGTGCTACTGTTGTCCGTACTGGTTCTCGGATCGATTTATTTCGGAGTAGCCACCCCGACGGAGGCCGGGGCGGTGGGAGCGGCGGGCGCACTCGTGATTGCGGCCATCTACAGACGGCTGGATCGCGACATCGTGGGCCGGATCTTCGGGAACACCGTGCGAACCACGGCGATGTTCATGCTGCTGCTTGTGGGTGGGCTGTTCAGCGCCTTCATGCTGACCCGTCTGGGGGTGCCCCAGGGGATGGCGCAAGCCCTTATTGCCCTGGAACTGCCACCTTGGGCAGTTGTCATTCTGATCAATCTCCTCCTGATTGCGCTTGGAATGTTCATGGACCCCATGAGCGTGCTTGTTATCATCGTGCCTGTATTCTTTCCCGCAATTCTTGCAATGGGCTACGATCCCGTCTGGTTTGGCATTCTTGTTACGATCAATATCGAAATCGCGGCCATATCACCGCCAGTGGGTTTCAATCTCTTTGTCCTCAAATCGGTGGTTCCGGGAGCGGAACTGTCAGACGTGATTGCCGGCTCACTGATATTCATCGTGCCGCTCGTCGCGGGTATCCTGCTTCTCATCCTGTTCCCGCAAATCGCTCTTTTGCTTCCGGGACTGATCCGGTGACCGGCGTTAACGGAAGCATCCCGCCTTGTCCTGAAGGAGGCCCGGCCTCTGGCCACAGCTTCCGCACCCTGGAGGCAACATCACAATGAAACCGGTTGAACTGCATTGCTGGCATTTCATGGCCTACCCCTATTTACCGGAGGATTTTGACGAGACGTTCGAAAGCGGCTGGGTCACGGTTCCCAACCGGCTGTGGGATCGCAATCGGACCGACGGGCTGTACCAGGAATATATCGACCAGCTGGTCTACGGCGAGGAGCTTGGTTTTGACGGCCTTGTTCTCAACGAGCACCATCAGAACGTTTACGGATTGATGCCCTCGCCCAACATCATTGCCGCTGCGCTGACCCAGCGCACGTCGAGGGCAAAAATCGTCGTTCTCGGCAATCTGCTCCCGCTTCACCTCAATCCGCTGAGAGTTGCCGAAGAGTACGCCATGCTGGATTCCATGACGCATGGCCGGCTGGTTGCCGGCTTCGCTGTAGGGGGTGGACCGGAAGCCTACAATTACCAGGTCTCCTCACCCCAGGCGCGCACCCAGTTCTGGGAAGCCGTCGATCTCATCCTGCGGGCCTGGACCGAGGATGGACCGTTCGAACATGAGGGCCGGCACTATCCCCTGCGCTATGTCAATATCTGGCCCAGGCCACGACAGCTGCCCCATCCTCCGGTATGGATTCCGGGAGCTCTTTCGGTCGAGACCATTCACGCTGTGGCGCGGCGCGGTTTTGACTTTTTTCTTTCCTCCCGTACGCACGGTTCCGCCACCCGCATGGCGCGTGAACGGTTTGCCGCAGTCGTCGAGGAATATGGAGGACGCTATCATCCCTTCCGGTTTGGTGTTCTCATTTCCGTCTATGTTGCCGAAACCGACGAGCAGGCGCGGGCCGAAGCAAGGGAAGGGGTCTGGTACTTCCTCAAATTCTGTCTGAAGGGTCATCTTCGACGGGCCGGCCGCACGCTCACCTTCGGACCAGGTGTTCCGTCACAGTCCGTCAGTTCATGGGCAGGTTACCTGAAGAATTCCGAACCAGGCGCGAAAATGCTCGGTGATGCCGAGTCCTGGGAGGATCTCGATGCCACCGCCTCGATAATTGTCGGCAGTCCCGAAACCGTTCGACGCAAGCTCTGGGATCTGATCGAGCAGGGGCTGATTGGCCGTTTTCTGATCCAGTTTCACTTCGGCAACATGCGCCCGGAGCTTGCGCGAAAAAGCATGAAGCTGTTTGCCGAGGAAGTCGCACCTGTCCTCAGGCGTGACTCCGCCGAACTGTTCTCCAGAGAATTCCCCGAGTTGGGCGAACCGCAGTCCCAGGATGCTGCACAGTGAACGGGCGGCATCTCGATGTGCGGGGTCGCCGGGTCTGGCTGTTCGAGGCTGGTGTCGGGAAACCGCTGCTCTATTTGCACGGCCTTGCCGACCTGCACGGTGCCTCGGCAGGACCGTGCGAATTTCACAACCGGATGAGCTCGGGAGCGCGATTGATTGCTCCGGCCCATCCCGGGTGCGCCGGTTCCGATGAAGACGAGGCCATTGAAAGCGTTGAAGATGTTGTATTCCACTATCTTGAGGTTCTTGACGCCCTGTCACTCGACAGCATTGCCCTTTCAGGAAGTGGCATTGGCGGCTGGATTGCGGCCGAGATCGCCGTACGACATCCTGATCGAATCAAGGCCCTGGCACTTGTCGGGCCGACGGGACTCTTCGTTCCGGGCCAGCCCATCGCTGATCTGTTCTGGGAGTCCCATCCTGTGGACGGATGGGTACTGGCCGGTTTGAGATCCCTGCTGTTCGGCGATCCCGATCTCGAAATCGCGCTTGAACTGTTTCCGGACGGGCGCGGTGACATCGAACAGGAACTGCTGCGCTACAGGATGTTTCGTTTCGCGTCCCGGATCGGTTTCAATCCTCCGTATCTCCATCATCGCCGGCTGCGGGAGAGATTGTATCGCTATGATGGTCCCGTTCAGATTGTTTCAGGGGCCCTGGACCGGCTGGTGCCAAGGAGCCATGCCGAAATATACGGGGCGGAACTTCCGCATGCCGAGTTGAAGGTCCTGGACGACGTTGGTCACAGCCCCCATCTTGAGCGTCCCGGAGAAACGGCTTCTGCCTTGAAGCAGTTCCTGTCTGGATGCTGAGGAGTTCCGGGGAAACTGCGTGGGCATCTGGACAGGGCATCGGTTTCGGGCGACTGGCTGCATGCGGCGGCTTTTGCCACTACCTGGCAAATTTACGCCTTGCCCTCGGATTACGGTGCGGATTGGAATATAGTTACGGAATATGTACAGATTTTGAAGGGATGCCAGACTTTGGCGACACTCGTACTTTCGGGTAGCGGGCGGCGATTTCAGCGCCAGGGGCACATGCCAGTGCATTCGGGAGATGCCTCGCGGTACTGTCTTGTATTTTCATACCGTAGGCCTCGTTTCTGGCGTGCTGTGGGCAGGAATTTTCCATCAATGGCCCAATAGCTGAAACAGAGGCAAATTTCTCCACGTGATCGATGTATCCATATATCACTGAGAAGGTTCCGCTATGACTGACCAGTCTTCCCGTCGCCACGACCTGGATGCCTTGCGGGCAGCTACGATGCTTCTGGGCATTGCTTATCACGCTGCGGGTTCGTTCTCGACCGGAGCTCCCTGGTTCGTTTTGGACGGCGGACGCAGCTCGTTATTTCAGGTTTTTATGGACTTGTCGCATGGCTTCCGAATTCCACTCTTTTTTCTGATAAGTGGGTTCTTTACCGCGATGCTCTGGCAGAGAAGAGGGCTGAAGGCGGTACTTATGCACCGGTATCGCCGGGTGTTTCTTCCTTGCATGTTGAGCGTGGTCATCATTACTCCTCTCACGCTTGTAATTGCAATGAATTTCAGGGAACCGCCGCACGAGCGCCCAAACAGCGACCCACTCTGGGCGTCGATACAGCTTGGAGATGCGCCTGCTGTAAGGCAGCAAATTGCCGATGGCGCCGACATCAACGCAGTTCATGCCGAGTTGGGCAAGACGTATCTGTCGCTGGCGGCTTTGGTGGGCCAACCTGAAATGGTCACGCTGCTTCTCGACCAGGGCGCCGATGTAAATTTGCGGAACCGGGATGGCGGGACGCCACTGCACGAAGCGGCCTTCCTCGGTCGACACGACGTATTCGATTTGCTGATTCAGAACGGAGCGGACCAGGACGCGAAGAACAGGAGGGGCCAGCTTGCGCAGTACAGAACGCAAATAAAATTGACCTATACAAACGCAGTTGCAAGGCGGCTGAATATCGCGATTGACAGATCGCAACTGGACGCCGGACGAGCCCGGATCCAGAGCCGGTTCAACATGCCCGAATACGTCCCCACGGCAAATCCGCTCCAGTTGGTGCTGGACTTTCCGGTCTTTTTGCATCTCTGGTTTCTATATTACCTCTGCTGGTTGGTTCTGGCTTTTGCAGTCGTTGCCTATTTCGCCGACCGATGGGGTTCAGGGCGGATGCAAGGCACTATCAAATGGCTGGTGATGTCGCCAGTCGCTCTCGTGGGCTGGATGCTGCTGACGATGATTCCCCAGTGGTTCTGGGGGTGGAAGGCGCCCGAAATTTACGGACCAATCAACTCCGAACTGCTCTCTATTGTCCCGCGTCTTCATGGCTTGGCGTATTACGGTCTTTTCTTTGCTTTCGGCGCTTTCTACTTCCAATGCAAGGATGTTTCCGGCCAACTCGGAAGGCGTTGGCGAATAACCCTGCCCCTTGCGGTGTTGGTCGTGTTCCCGCTTGGTCTGGAGTTTTCCTCAGGTGTCTTTGGATTCGCCGATAACCTTGTTGGCGGCATGCTTGTTGGCGGGACCTCTGAACGTCTTATCGCGGATGCATTACAGGTCCTCTACGCCTGGCTGATGGCGATCGCCCTCATCGGATTGTTCCGCTCTTTCCTGGTACGAGGGAACAAATACATCCGCTATGTGTCTGATTCCTCTTACTGGCTGTATATCGCTCACCTTCCGTTGGTATTGTTCGTACAATGGTTGGTGCTGGATTGGCCGCTGCCTGTGATAGCCAAGTTTGCGTTTGTCGTGCTGTCTGTGACCTGCGTTCTCCTGATCCTCTATGAGTATGTGATTCGGTACGGTTGGGTGGGCACGCTCTTGAATGGGCGCCGGACGCGACAACAACCTGCGCAGACGTGAACCCGGCGCCGCTGTGCTTCAACGGGTGTGTTTCCCGTAAGGAAAGACTCCGGTCAGTCTATCGTCTTCCATCCGACAGTCTTGGGCAAAATAGGCGATGAAGGGCCCCCGAGGGGCCGGCTCCGATCACCCCGCCACAGAGGCAACGACCATGACTCCGACCAGACAGGCAGGACCGGCCGCTTGCAGCGCTTTCACCTTGCGACACGAGACCGCGGCCAGAGAGCAATCTTCCGCGCCTGGGTTTTCCGAAAGGGATGCCGGGGCTGAAATCATTCGAATTTGCGGAGATAGGCGATGACATCCGCCCGGTCGGCAGACTTGCGAAGGCCGACAAACGACATCTTGCCTCCCTGGATGACACTCTTGGGCTTCTCCAGATAGGCGTCGAGTGCCTCGACCGTCCAGACAAAGCCTTCCTGCTTCCTGGTCATGAAGGCCTTGGAATATTTGTAGCCTTCCACCGACGCTATTTCATTGTCAATGATGCCATTCAATGCGGGGCCGATCTTGCTTTTGGCTCCATCGCCCACGGCGTGACATGCCTTGCATTTTCTGAACACCTTTTCGCCTCTGACGGGATCGGCGGCATAAGCCGGAACTGCAAGACCAATACCAAGGGCAACAAGTATCAGGCGAATCATCATCTTGGAATCCTCCGGGAGGGGGAAGCTCAGGCGACCAGTGCTTCCAGTCGGGTTTGCCTGTGCCGCGCCAGGGCAGTCGTGATCGCGCGGCGGTTCATCATGCAAAAGGCAGTGGACAATGCATCTGCGAGCGCCGCATTCGGCGCCGATACCGAAGCCGTGCGCCAGCGCAAGACCGGCATACCGGTTCGGGGATCAAGAATATGGCCTGTTCCTGTGGCGGGATTGACCAGGGTTCCGAGTGGCGCCGAAGTTGCCAGCGCGCGGTTTGCGAGGCTTATGCGAGCGACCAGGGTTCCGTCGGGGAGGGATATTCCGGCCTGCCAGGGCGCCCCGTCCGGGCGCTGTCCGAGGGCCCGGGTTTCACCGGCATCGATCAATACATCGGTCAGGCCGAGGGACTGCAAGAGGCTAGCAACACGATCGGCAATGTATCCCTGCGCGATCCCGTTCAGGGTCACCGCCATTCCAGGCCTTTCAAAGCGGACGACAGACGGGCCGAACACGACATGAGGCCAACCAACGCGCTTTCGGACACGATCCAGTTCGGAGAGCGACGGTCCCCGCTTTTCGACAGCCGCCCTTGCGTGAAGCTGCCAGAGCGGTTGCACGGTGGGATCGAAAGCACCACGGGTCGACCTGTTGACCAGGCGGCACAGGTCGAGGACTTCCAGCATTTCATGAGAAGGGTAGTCCAGCCGACCCTTGCCGTTGAGACAGCTGATTTCTGAATCCTGACGATAAAGGCTGAATATGCGTTCCAGCCGCAAGATCTCGGATTCGATCTGATGCACAATAGCTGCGGCTGTTCCACGGTTCATGCCATGGAGTGTGATCGAGGCCCGGGCACCCAGGGCCACACCGCGCCACCGGAACGCCTCGGCTTGTGTTGCTACACTTCCGACAACACCGGCGGCTGCCGAAATGGCGAGGAAGCGGCGTCGGGTGATGGTCATTGCGGGTCTCCATCGACCGCTTCAATTTCAACCGGTCCAAGCACAGCATTGTCCGGTATGTCCGGGAAGGCGACAACCTTGCCGCCATACCGGGAGGCAAACTGTGCAGCAGCACCAGGCGAGGAAAACGGAACCAGCTCGGGAGCGCCCATGCCACCGCGCAAGCGTCCTCCGATCACGTAGCTGGCGTTGTGTCCTGGAATCCAGTTTTCGACACCCGGGTTTTCCCATGACATTGCGGCGCCCATGTCCGAGACATAGAGCGCGAGAAGGTCGGCATAACGCTCCGGCCCCTTCACATAGGCAAGGGCGTCTCTGACCTGGGCAAAGAAGATTGGCTGGAGAAATCCTTCCAAATGGACCTGCGCCTTGGGGCCAGGGTGTTCGAGAAGCGGCATCATGCAATAGTGGCCCGCAGCCTCGGCCGTGAGTTTGACGGGGGCGGGCGGTGTGACCCCTTCCTGTTCGCCGCAGCCGGCGAGGAGCAGCAAAACAAAAGCCATGTGTCTCACGGTACTGTCTTCCGAATCGCGAGCCGGGCAAAGCCAAGTGCCAATAGTGGCCAGATCAGGAGCGACACAAGGGGAGCACCCTTGGGCAGCGCATTGACGGCTCCTGTCAAGCCGCTGGCAAGCGCCAACTGTCCGGACTCGGCCACATTCCAGAGACGGAGCGCATCGGCCGGATTCAGTGTCAAAAGCCAGGGGAACAGGTTCTGCGTAAAGAAGCCGGCATCGTCCATGACCACGGCTCCAAGCAGCCCGAGATCATAGAGTACAACCGTGACCATCCAGATCCCGACGGCAAGTCCTGCACTCGCTGTCGTCGAGCCTGCAAGGGAGGAAACGGCGTAGCCGAAGGCGAGGAAGGTTGCTCCCAGAATGACTGAGGAGCCGATCAGCCGGACAAGAGCTGCAAGGCTCTCCGGGCCCGCACCTCCGGCCGTAATCGCTGCAACACCCGCCGCGCCAAATCCGGTTGTCATGGCGAAAGTCAGCACCGCGAGATGGGCCAGGAGCTTGCCCGCCAGAATTTCACTTCGGGTGAGCCGATAGCTTAGCAACAACGCAAGACTGCCGCGTTCCCTTTCGCCTGAAATGGCGTCGAAAGATAACAGCAGGGCCAGCAGGGGGGTGAGGTATACGCTGAGTGTTGTCATCGAGGCAACGGAGGCGGTGAGAAGATCAACACCGAGCGTTCCTGTTGGCGCTGAGCCTGCAAAGGTGAGCGCGAGCGCAAAGAGCAGCATCAGCACTGCTGCTGTCAAAACCCAGTGGTTGCGCCGGGCAATACGAAATTCAATTGCAGCGATTGCGGCGACGCGACGTATCATGGAGAGGCCCCTTGCGAATAATGCTCGTAGATGTCCTCCAGACTCGGTTGTGTGACCTCAAGGTCGTGGACCAGTTCGCCCATACCCGTGATCTCGGCCAGCCGAGCCATTTTCTCGGACGGAGGGCACAGGACCTCGACTGAAGATCCGTTCACGAGGGTGCCACCAAATCGTGCGTGGAGGTCGACAGCATGGTTTTCAGTCGTCTTGACCTTGAGCCGGACGGGCAGCCCCGCCTTTTCCCTCAAGGGCTCCAGCCTGTCGGATACCACCACACGACCCTGGCACAGGATCGCAATGCGGTCTGTGCGCGTCTCAAGTTCGGACAGGGCGTGACTGGCAACCAGAACGGCTGTTCCCCTGGCTGTCATCTCATCAACCATGGAGTAGAGGTCGCTTCGAAAGAGTGGGTCGAGGCCACTGGTTGGCTCGTCAAGCAAGGCAACAGCGGGACGGCCGAGCAGGACCTGGGCCAGTCCGAGGCGCTGGCGCATACCCTTTGACCAGGTACCGATTCGCCGGTCTGCGGTGTTCTGAAGTCCGACACGCTCCAACAGTATGTCGGCTTCCGACCGGTCAACGCCGGAGAGATTGGCAAACAATCTCATTTGCTCGCGCCCCGACAAGGCCGGATGAAAGGCGGGTGCTTCGGGAAGATAGGCCGTTGTCATTCGTGCGGCCGTGCTTCCGGCCGCCGCACCCCCGACCGAGATAGTTCCTTGATCGAGTGGAAGCAGGCCGAGAGCAAGCCTGATCAACGTCGATTTGCCTGCACCATTATGGCCCAATACCGCAAGTCGCTCGCCCGGACGGACACCGAGGGATACATCCTCCAGCACCCGCCTTTTCCCGAACGTCTTTCTGACGTTACGGAAGGAGAGGACGTTATCCACCGCTGAGGCTCTGCCAGCGCGGAACTGAAATTTCAACTGGTCGCATAAGGGGGAAACTGTCAACGATGCCGCCGGGCAACAGTGCCGGAAACGCTGATTGTGCCCAGCGGACCAGCTGGACTCCCGGTGTGCCAAGGAGCCATCGGGCGGCGGGCTGGCGCCACATGATTTTGTTTATCGTATCGTTGGGGCGGTAGGGAGAGTCCGCGATTCCGTCGCCGTCGATGTCAAAAGCTGCGAACTCTGACCAGTGGTTGCCGCGTCCCTGATCTGACCAGTCGAGATAGCGGGAGCCGGCGTACTTGACCTGTATGCGGTTGGCGACAAAAGCGTTTCCTGTCACCGCGTTGCGCTCCGAGCCCGCGGTGAAATGAATGCCGATTCCGCACTTCTCGAACCGGTTGTTCTCGATCCGGTTCTTGTGTGCGTTATACACAAATACGCACCTGTTGGCGGCGTTCAGGACCAGGTTGCCGCGAACGACAGAGCTGTTTGCGTAGTTCATCATGATGCCATGCTCGCCGTCGCCGATCGACGTATTGCCGAGCACCCTCACGCGCCTGGAATACATGATCGCGAAGCCAAGGTCGTTACCAGCAGAGATGTTCCCTTCGACCGTACTGTTGTGCGCATACATGTAATGAACTGCGAAGCGCAGGTCGCGGAACCGGTTTTTCCGGAACGTATTGTTCTTCGAGGTATTGATGAAGATACCGTCACGACCCCACCGGACATCATTGCCTTCAACGATCGCTCCGGGAGCATTCCAGACATAGATACCATTGCCGCGATCGTTGACACGGTGGTCCCGGCGCCCTTCGATTACGTTGCCGGTAACCTTGGCATCGCGTGCGCCATGAATGTCCACGCCATACAGATTGCCGATCAGTCGATTTCCGTCGATGACAGCGCGGGCGGCCTTGCGACCAAGTCTGATTGCGGAATCGATGGATTCGTGAGACGAGCCGGAGCCGCGAATTTCGATACCCCGGATGGTGACATCCGGGGCTCGCACATTGAACACGCTGCCGGTCCCGGTCCCCATGACGACCGCGCCCTTCAAGCCTTGCAAAACAAGGGGTTTGTTGATTTCGAACCTTCCGCTGTGAGAACCGGACGCCAATATCAGAACCTCACCCGGACTGGCAGCCGCAACAGCGGCCGCCAATGCCCCCTCGTGCGCGGGGACGATCCGTTCTGCTGCCGCTGCCGGCAAGGACAGGAAGATCAGTGCTGGCAGGATGCGGAACATTACGCCGCTCTTGGCTCCACCAGCATGCGCCCTCGCATTTCCATATGGAGCGCATGACAGAACCATTGACAATAATACCAGTGCACACCCGGGCGATCGGCAGTGAAGGTGACCGAAGCTGTTGCCTGCGGGGCGATCTCCATCGCAACACCATAATTCGACAGGCAGAATCCGTGAGTCAGATCGTCCACATCATCAAGGTTGGTGATAAAGATCGTGACTTCATCACCTTGTTTCACGGTGAACTTTTCCAGAGAGAATTCGGGGGCAACCGAATACATGTAAACGCGGACCTTGTTGCCGTCACGAATCGGTTCGGGGGCGCCGTCTTCCAGGTTGACACCGTCTGCCGCAGCTTGCCTGACGGCGTCAGAAAATATGGGGTCGCTGCGGTCCCAGATGGTCTTCGGATTGACGAGGTCCCGGCGCACGATGATGCAGTCATGCGGTTCGGCGAAGGTTGGACCGTCATGGACCACCTTCATCTCGTCGGACGATATGTCGATCAACTGCTCGTTTTCCGGCTTGAGCGGCCCGACATTGATAAACCGGTCCTTGGAAAACTTGTTCAGTGAAACCAGCCACTTGCCGTCGGCCTCGGCGGTCTCGCCCATGGTGCTGTGGTTGTGCCCCGGCTGGTAGTGGACATCGACCTTTGAAATGATCGGATCGACATCGTCGCCTCCATACGCGCGGACGGCTTTTTCGAGGTCCCACTTCACAATCTGACTGTCGAGAAAGAGCGTGGTGTACGCATTGCCCTTGCCGTCGAATGCAGTATGGAGCGGGCCCAGCCCGAGTTGCGGTTCTGCAACAATGCAGGATCGCGGGTCGGCATTCTCCGAGAACAGGGCCGGAACCCTGGTCACGTCAATCACGGATACCGTAGGTGAAAGCTTCCCGTTGATGACGACATGTTTCTTGTCAGGGGCGGTATTGCAGCCATGAGGGCTGTTCGGTATCGGAATATATCGGGTGTATCTTGAACCCTTGCGACCATCCAGGACGCGCACCCCGTTCAGAAGCTGACCGTCACCGGCGGCGACACCTGCCTCGATAGCCTTGATATCAAAGATGACGCAATGGTCGGTTTCGCTTGAGGTCATGTCTGCGAGGGTCACACCCATTTCCGAATTGTAGCTTGTGGAAAAGGCATAATTTCCCTGGTAGTCGGCGTCGCAATTATCAAGATTGCCGGACACAATAACCTGCCAGGCCACCGACATTGTGTCGCCGTCGATAGCAGTAAAAACATTCACATAGGTCTCAGGCTGGTCGAGAATCCTGCCGTCATTCACTAGTGGTGTTTCGTGCTCGCCATTGGCAAAGACGTATCCTGTACGCGGGAATTTCTGGGGGCGTAAACCGTGAATGTCTGACGCGTTGGGAATCTCTACGATCTTGTCGCATTTCATGACATCGCAGCGGACGCGGGCGACCCGGGTATTGGCCTTGTCATTCATGAACAGGTAACGGCCGTCATAGGTACCATTGGTGAATGACATATGTGGATGGTGGAGATCTCCGTTGTCATAGGTGATGCGGCCGCTGGACGCGAGAAACTCCCTGGTTTCTGGCAGAAGCCCCTCGGTCAGTATCTTGAGACTCTCGTTGGTCTGCCCCCATCCGGTTGCAGAACAGCGGTTAAAGACCGGGACGCGCATCAACTCCCGCATGGAGGGAATACCCAGAATGCGCAATTCGCCAGTCTGGCCGGATGACCAGAAGCCGTAATAGTCGTCAAGTTGCCCAGGGGAGAGAGAATGCGGCGTCTCAGCTGCCAGCGCCCGGCGCGGAACGGCGATGCTGCCCGAGGATGCCGCTGCAGCTGCGATTGCGGTGCCGCCGGTTGCCTGCAGGAGGCTGCGACGGCTGATACCGGATCTGGAGTCCTTTTTACTCATCGGTTTCGTCCTTTCGAGATATTGAAGAGTTTGGAGTCCGGGCCCGTGCTGCCCTTACGGCAGCCGCACTCCGGATGAGGTTCTCCCGCCTCCGTTGTTTGCTGATGACAACCGGGCAATGGGAGTCGGACTGGTACAAAACCTGGCAATGGAGGCAGTTCACACATTCGTTCGGACTGATTTCGCCGGTCGGGTAGATAGCCTGTACCGGACATTCATTGGCGCAAACCTGACAGGGGTTTCCGCACTCGTGATAGCGTTTGAGCCAGGGAAACATTCTCAGTCGGGCCGGGATTGCAAGCGCTGCTCCCAGCGGACAGAGATATCGGCAGTAGAAGCGTTCGACGAACAGTCCGACAGCCAGCAGGGAAAGCGCGAAAATCACGAACGGCCATTCGCGGACGAATTTCAGGACAATTGCGGTCTTGAAGGGTTCGATTTCGGCGAACGCTTCGGCAAGCGGGATCGAAGCCAGAGAGATACCGAACAATCCCAGAAATATCATATACTTGGCCGGCCAGAGCCGTTCATGAAGGCCCCAGGGCAGTTCCCATTGTGGAACGCGGAAGTATCGCGCGATCCGGTTGGTAAGTTCCTGGAGCGCGCCGAACGGACAAAGCCAGCCGCAATATGCGCCCCGGCCCCAGAAAATCAGCGCTGCCGCTACCGAGAACCAGAGAATAAAAACCATCGGGTCCAGCAGAAACGCATCCCATGTGAAGCCGGTTTTCAGGCTCCCGATCAGCGCCATCAAATTCACGACCGAGAGCTGGGCATTGGCATACCAGCCGAGAAACAGAAGGGTTGTGGTCAGGAATCCGATGCGCAACCAGAAATACAGCCGGGCGTGGGCGGTCACCTGCCGCTGGAAGAAGAAGATCAGCGTCAGCATCATGAGCATGGCCAGAAGCGCTGCAATTTCGATGCGTCGCTCGTGCCATACCCGTTGCCACAGCAACCTCTTGGCCTTGGCTTCACCGGTCCTTAAATCCGCTGCCGCGGGCAGAGGCAGGAGGTAATGTTCCGGAAGGCTGTAAGCGAGGTCGAAGGTCAGGAAACGTTTTTCTAGAGCACCCACCGGTCGCTGGACCAGGAGTTGCAGGCGCCAGGGAGCTCCGGGCTCGAACTCTGCTTCCGGTGGAATGCGAAAAACGTCCACCTCCCTGAAGGTTGGCGCACCGTCGGCAGCGATCGCGCCCAATCGGCGTTGGTCGCGGTCGAAGAAGCGAACCGAGCGGTCGCCCTGAATCATCTGAATGCGATCGAAGATACCGCCTCGCACATAACCGGAACCCTTGTAGGAATAGCGCCCGCGGCCTGCGACCAGAATGGCGTGGCTGTCTTTTCCGATCCAGCTCGTCAGATTGGCGTACTCGGCCTCCCCCATAAGACTGCGACCGATTGACGGAACGCTGACAAGGGCAGCGAAAAGGTCGATGAATGTCTCTTCGGGTGGTCCGCGCTCGGGGCGCTTTATGGCCTTGGGGTCTCCGGTTGCCTCAAAGGCAGAATTGACCTGGGACACGTCGAGAGACAGGGTTCGGATGGAGCCGTCTCCAACCATTTCCGACCAGTCCAGCACGTCGCGCCTCGTCATGTCGATCTTGCGGGTGGGGCCGGCTGCGACATTCGCAACCAGACCTCCGAGGCCCAGTGTCCGGGCTACCTTCAGGCCCGCACGAATAATCGAGTCATCAATAACCATGACGGTCACGGTCGCACCCGAAATAATGTCGAGCTCATGCGCCGAACCGCCCTGGGCCGCTTCGATCTTCAGATCGATACCCGCATAGGACCGGGTCAGGCGCTGCATTTTTGCCTCGGGAATCCCGATCAGGACGATGGGCTCAGAGTGTTCGACAAGTTGTACGCCTGTCACGACTGCGTCAGGTGACAGGGCAGCAATGACGTGAATGGGCTTGCCGGAATATCCCGTCGTCCCCACGAAATCGGATGTCAGAAAAGCCCAGCCAACCGTCTTTTCACCTCTCATGACTGGAGCAACCGGCACATCACTTCGCACGGTTCCGTAACCCGAAGCTTCCGGAACGAGAGCGTCGGGCGGTACGGTAGACAGCAACCGGTGCAATTCGGACGCCTGAACGGAACCGGGCTGAACCGCCAGCCACATGAGCACCCAAAAAATGAACCATCCGCGATGCGCCGGGGTCTGCATCATCCTGCATGCCCCTCCGTGTCATACCGAGGACAACGTAGCAGGGTAGGCCGTACCACTCCTTGACCCAGGTCAAGTGAACACAACTATTCCGGCGTCTTTCTCAGTCGTCTTCCATGTCGCTTGTAACGGCGCGCCGGATCGCAGTCGTGTGATCAGCATTCGGGTCGGGTGAGGGCGTTCCCGTCTCCGCAGCTGTGGCATCAGGATGTATGATACGGTCGTGCGCGTCCGGCGAAACACAGTGCGGGAAATCCGGACTGGTTTGCTTTGCATTTGGAGCAGAGAATACCATGTCGCCCAATACGTCGCGGAGTTGAGAGCGAGAGTCTGATCTTGATCGGTTGACATCTGGTGAGGACGGCAAGGCAACGGTTTAGTCGTCACAAGCGGAGGGACCCGCGCCGGAATTGAGGCCTCCAGCAGTTCAACAGACAGGTACCCACACCCAATGCAAAACAAACGGGCAACAGTAATCGGTGACGACGATCTTGAAATCATTCGCAGCCTTCCACCGTTCCGGGGACTTGCATCGGAAGCTCTTCGTCAGTTGATCAGGGATGCCGAGATCCTGATGGCACCCAGAAAAACGGTTATTTTCGAGCGGGGGCAGCCGGTGACCCACTTCTATGGAGTGCTCTCGGGATGGGTCAAGCTGTTCCGGATGCAGCCCGACGGAACCGAAGTGATCATCGAAGTCTTTGGCCCTGGTGAGTCGTTTGCAGAAGGCGCGATTTGTATGACAGACGGTTATCCGGTTTCGGCCGAGCTGGTCGAGGACAGCCGCTTGCTTGCCGTTCCGGTCAAGGCCTATATCCAACGCCTGCGTGAAGATCCTGAACTGATCGTCAAGACGTTTGCCGCACTTTCACAGAACCTGCATCGCCTGGTCTCGAGGATCGAGAGCGGCGGTCTCAGCTCATCCCAGCGTGTCGCAGCGTTTCTCCTGCAAGTCTCGAAACCTGGACACTCATGTCCTGGCCCACTCGTGGTGAAACTGCCATATGACAAGAAACTGGTCGCCGGGCGGCTGGGGATGAAACCCGAAACCTTTTCGCGGGCGCTGGCCAGTCTCAAACGGTACGGAGTCACAGTCAGGGGCAGTGAAACCCGTATCGAAGACCTGGAAGTTCTTCACCGCCATATCTCAATGGATAAGCGGGTGTTCGACCGCTGAGGTTGCCGAATGTCGCGAAGCGGGCAGCGGATGATAGCAGTCGCGTGCGCCGATTGCGTGCAGAGGCTTCGCGGTCTTCCGGCTCCAGACAGGACGAGGCAGGCAGGTCATGCGGTGCGGGCGTGAACCCGGATCGGATGGCCCGCCTGTTGGATCCGGACGACCCCGCTCTCCGACAGCCTGCGGAGGCTCAGTTCATTGTTTCTCCGCCATCGATGGTCAGAATATGACCGGTCATGAAACTTGCTGCCGGTGACAGAAGGAAGGCGATTCCCTCGGCGACCTCCCGGGCGGTTGCAACCCGGTTCATCGGGATCACTCTTGCGCGCTCTGCAATCGTTTGGGCAAGCTGGTCAGGGTCCACGCTGCCTCGAAACATCTCTGTGTCGGTGGGTCCGGGCGCAACGGCGTTGACCCGAATGCCATGGGGCGCCTTTTCGCGGGCGAGGGACTTCGTATAGGACAGGATCGCTCCCTTTGCTGCAGCATAATGGACGGCGTTGCCTTGACCGCGAATGGCATGAATGGAGGTGGTGTTCACAATGGCTCCGGCATTGCGTTCCATCATCCCGGCCAGGACCGCACGACAGGTGGCATGGGTACCCAGGACATGGACCCGAAGCATGGCTTCAAAGGCATCGTCATCGATTGTTTCGGCTGCGGTCCATTTGAAAAAGCCGGCTGTGTTGATCAGCATGGTGATAGGGCCCAGGACGGATTCGGTCTCGGCGACGGCCCGGGAAATACTTTTGGTTTCGGTAACGTCAAGCTCGATTGCGAGAGCACGGCTGCCCTGATTGGAAACACGTTCCGCCGCAGCTTCGGCGCGTTCCAGATTGATGTCAGCAACCGCGATCGCGACATTTCCGGCGGCCAACCGTTCGGCAGCCGCCCCGCCGATGCCGCCGCCGCCACCGGTTATGAAAGCCACGTTGTCGGGCCGGTCTTCAGTCGTCATGCTTTTCACTCCAGACGTTTCCTGCATTCTCCGTCCATAGTAACCTTGCGGAATGGGAATGAAAAAGCGCGTGGTAACAGGTCATGACTGGCTATTCACTTCACCGTTTGCATGACGCCGTCGGCACTGAAGTTCGCGGGCTGGACGTGTCGCGGCCCCTTGAACCCTCTACCCGTGACGCGCTCAAGCAGGCATGGCTCGACCATCCGGTTCTGGTGTTCCGAAGCCAGGACCTTACGGCAGAGGCCCAGAAGCAGTTTTGCGGACAGTTCGGCCCAATCGGTGTGAGAACACGAAAGGCTGAAGAGCGGCCCGAGGGTCGTGAGGCAGAGGACATCATGCTGGTCACCAACGTGCGCCGAAACGGAGTGCCTATCGGATCGCTGCCCGATGGAGAAATGTATTTTCATCACGACAAGTGCTACGTGACCGAACCGGATCGCGGCACGATGCTTTATGCCATTGAGGTCACGACGACCGGAGGCCATACATGTTTTGCCAACATGTATGCGGCCTGGGAGTCACTGAATGGCGAGCTTCGGGACAGGATCGAGGGGCGGCGGGCGCTTCAGATCTACAAATACTTGCCGACCGAACGTGTGAACCTTGATGATGACCTCGAGCGTTACGACCATTGCTGGCAGCCGGCCGTGGTGACCCATCCCCTGAGCAGACGCCGTGCACTCTATGTCAACGAATTGATGACGGCCCTGATAGAGGGCTATGACCGGGATGAGAGCCGGGCCCTTATCGATGCCATCATCACTCATGTGAAGTCGGCAGGCGTGATCTACGAGCACCGCTGGTGTCCGGGTGACCTGGTCATGTGGGACAACTGGTGCACGATGCACGCCCGCACGGATTTTCCCGATGATCAAACCCGAATGTTGCGGCGATACACCATTACCGGTCGGGCCCTTGACGCGTGACTGTGGATGGAAACCGGAGTTTCAGTGCTCTCCGGGAATCCCCTGGTAGGCCTGATCGCCCCACAATTCCTTGACCCTCTGGTTGCGGCCACAATTCCAGCGATAGAACCGGTAGCGGAGAGGGTTCTTCTGGTAATAGTCCTGATGATAGTCCTCGGCCGGATAGAACGTGCTGGCCGGTTCGATCGGTGTGACGATAGGCCGGCCCAACGCCTTCATGGCGGCGGCCTTTGATGCATTGGCCAACTTGTTCTGTGCCTCGTCATGGACGAACACTGCCGTTTCATAGGGTCGGCCCCGATCACAGAATTGCCCCCCTGGATCGGTCGGATCAACAGAACGCCAGAACGCTTCCAGAAGCTGGTTATAGGTCACCTTCGAGGGGTCGAAAGTGATCTGCAGGGCTTCCCGGTGTCCGGTCGTGCCGCCTGCGACGTCCCTGTAGGAGGGGTTCGAGGTGGTTCCGCTCGTGTATCCCGATACGGTCTTCTGTACCCCCGGAATCTTGTCGAAGTCCGATTCGATGCACCAGAAGCATCCTCCCGCGAACGTCGCGATCTGCGAGGTCTGGGCCCAGGCTGAGGGCACTCCGATGAAGAAGGCAGCGATGCCAATGAGAAGAGAGCGTTTCATTGCATTGGTCCCGGATTGGGTTTGGACAGGAGATCAGATAAGACCATCAACTCGCTCTGTCACGGAAAAGTCTCCGGACCCGAGAAGAATAACATGGGCAGCGGGTCTCCGGGCCAGGTTGCAGATATTTCAGGGACTGTAAACGAATCGGCACCTGCCCCGGGCCGCCGGCAAGTGAATGCCGGGGCATCGCGATCGCAGATATGTTGGAAGCGGTCTGGAGTCCGTGGCGTTCGTCAGAGGGGGAGCACCTCGGAGAGCTCGGTCGCTGTGACAGCACCCAAGCCATGATCTGCTGGTCGTTGTTTTTCCGATTTCGCAACCGGCCACATCCGGATCAGCATTGCCGGCATCCTGCCCCATGGCCCTTCACCGGAGGAAATAACCGTCAGTGCCATTTCACCGGGTCGTGTTCCCGCCGGGATTGTGGTGTGAGCCCCTCCGGTTCCGCGAGTGGTTGCAGGTGGTTGTCGACTTTCAGATCATAAGGCGGGTGCAGGACGCCTGCAGGTCTCCCGGGCACCGCGGCGTTCCATACCGGCGGTAATACCGCTTTCGTGACCGGTCAGACCATTTGTCTCTGTGGGTGCTCAAGCCGATCAGGCAGTTCCCGTGGCGACTACTCGATGGCAAGTTCCGCCATCATTGACAGATCCTCAACGGGCTCACTGCTGTCGCTTGCAACCGATGCCTCTTCGAAGGACTCGCCGAGCAGGGACAATGCGTTCGGAGCGATTTCCGCGTCAGGAAATGTCTCCGCGATCAGGTTGGTGGATGCCGGGCTGACAGGGGTTTGCAGACTTGTGACCTGCAGCAGGGTCGCGATTCCGAGTGTCAGCAGTAACGCGGCTGCGACCGCGAAACGCGCCAGTCGGTCTCCGCGCTCTCCGGCGTTGCGGCGAGGCTCGGGTGCCATCGCGAGAACCCTGCGACGCAGGTGTTCACTCGGTTCGGGCGGCTGCAGTCCGGCCAGAACTTCGTCGAAGTTGCGAGCTTCAAAATCATCCCGAATGGTGTTCATCTCTCGACTCCCAGCAATTCGCGCAAGTCCGGCTGCAGTGTGGCCCGCATCGACTGACGGGCACGAGCCAGAAGAGACTCGGCAGCGTGCTCGCTGATCTGAAGTATGGCTGAAACTTCCTTGACCTTGTAACCCTGGCAGTAAACGAGAGTCAAAACAGTCTGTTGGCGCTGGGGCAACAGGGACAGGGCCCTTCGGATCGTTTGTTCGATGCCGAGATTGCGTTCGATCTGCGTATCGGTATGGGGAAGTTCGGTCTCGTGGACCGATTCAATGGTTCTTGTGGGACGGCGAACCCGGAGCCTGTCTATGCAGAGATTGTGGGCGACCCGGAACAGCCATGTCCGGAGGCCTGCCTCACCTGGCTCCCAATCATGGACTTTCCTGGACAGTCTGAGCATGGTTTCCTGTGCGACATCTTCCGCTTCCGCGTGATCGTCGAGGCGATACCAGGCAAACGCGACCAATGCGGCAAGATGTCGGGAGACAAGGCCACTCCAGGCCGCCCTGTCTCCCGCGGCAGCACGTCGGACCAGTTCGTCGTCGGTCACCCCGTTCACGGTGCTGACCAGGATCCATTCATACCTGTCAGAGGCAGGAAGGCCTCTATCGCCATTTCCGCGCGCCGCGCCGTTTCATCATACCCTTGCCCCGCGTCCCCGGAAACTCTTCCACCGTAAGACCGTCATTGTCACTGTCATAGCGTTTCATCCAGCGCTCTGACGGAGCCGCGAGTTCTTCAGCGGTGACCATCTGATCGCCGTCGCTGTCCAGGAGGTCAAACAAGGATGTGGTGCGCAAACTGCGAATCAACGCGCCACGGCGTCGAAATTCGGTCACCGAAAGTTTGCCGTCGCCGTCGACATCTGCTGCCCTCAGCAGTCTCCCCTGTTCAGCCTTGATCTCTTCCATGGTGATTTTGGCGTCACCGTCCGTGTCAAGGATCCGAAATAATCTTGGCGTCGGCGACTGCGGCGGTTCCGCCGCTGCTTCCTGGTTGCCCTGTTGCGCTGTGGCCGTCCCTGCAAGTGTGGCGCTGACGGCGACTGCGGCGGACAGCCTGATGAGGTTGGCGAATTTCATGACTGTGTATCTCCGAATGGTTCGTCTGTCCTTACTCACGTCAGGAGCAGGAAATATCCGCCGCCTCAAGCCAGGATTAATGCGTGCTGGCAAGCCTGAAACGGTCTCAGATCCGGATTGACCACTGCCCGGGCCGATTTTCAGTCGGAAAGGTCGCTTCGGTATATGATTGTAGCAATACCGAAATTGATCCCGACGACCCGGAGAGCGTCGGTTGGTCTGCTGTTCAACCGGCGGGAAACCGCTCTTGGCCCCATTGGGCCGCGTCCGGTCTGGCACTCGCACAGAGGGCTGGAGGCGCGAGACATTTTGGTTCACGTTATCCGGGCGAGCAAGATGCAACCATTGGAGTGGGTCAGGATGAAATTCGGACTGTTCTATTTGCCAACCCACCTGCCTGACAGGCGGAACGAACATGAACACTTCCGAAATATCGTGGAGCAGGTCGAGTATGCAGACAGGGTTGGCATTGATTATGTATGGATGGTGGAACACCACTTTGTCCGCCATGGCGGTTTTCTGTCGGCCCAATATACATTTCTGGCTTTCCTCGCAGCCAGGACCCGTCAAATCAGGCTGGGGACGGGAGCAACGGTACTTCCTCTCAATGATCCCGTTCGGGTTGCTGAACAGGCGGCGACCCTGGACCATCTTTCTGAAGGGCGCCTGGATTTCGGTGTGGGACGCGGATTCATCCGGGACGAATTCGATGCCTTCGGCGTACCCATGAGGGAGAGCCGGGAGCGGGTTGAAGAAGGAGTCGACCTGATTCGGCGAGCGTGGATGGACAAACCCCTTGAGTACGAATCCAGATTCCGGCCGCGTCTGGCGGGATTGAATATCCTTCCCTCAACCTATCAGAAACCCCACCCGCCTATCTGGAACGCCTGCCTGATGTCTCCCGAAAGCTTTGAATGGACCGCCCGGGAGGGGCACAACCTGCTGTATGTCGCCTATCACGTTGATCATCCTGTTGCCGTCGAACGCATTGGCTGGTATCGGGAGGCTCTTGCAGAACACGGACGCCGGATCGAGGATCACGAGGTTTGCTGCGTCTATCACGCGCATTTCATCGAACGGGAAGATGATGCGGTCCTGAGGGACATTGTTGATCAGCCAATGGCGGAGTACGCACGTGCCGGCATCGAGGCGGCCAGCCGACCGCCGGATCCGGAAGCCTACAAGGGATATGAACGGAGAGAGGCTGGGCAGCAGGAACTCGGCTTCGAGCGTTATTTTCCAGGCCGGGTCCTGATGGGGGCGCCCGATCAGGCTGTCCGGCGGATTCGGGAGCTTGAGGAGGCGGGAATTACCCAGATCGCCTTGCTTGTCGATTTCGGTTCGCTTGACCAGGAACGGATCATGCGGTCTCTGGAGGTGTTTGCCAGCGATATCCTGCCGCGGGTGAGGGGCGGGAACACCGGGTGAATCGCATCTTTCATTCCTCGACCCGATCCTGCCTTGATCTCAGCCTGAGCCACGTTGCGTGGCTCGAATCCTGGAACCGGAGTTCGCAAGCCGTCAGTGCCAGGGTGGGACTCAGGCATTCGACGATCAAACCTTCACCGGATCGGCAGAGGGTCATTGAGAGCCCTATCGCTCGATGAGGCCGGATTGCGCCCGCGCCGACGAGGCTTTCGGCGGGACGACCATGCCCGGGATAGGCCGCGGCGTAAAGTGCGGCCAGCTCGAGCTGCCCCTCCGAGCGTTGCGGTAGGGCCTCCTGAATTGCATCGGGCTGTCCCGCTCGACCTCGCTCTGTGCGTTGGCAAGCCTGAAGAGCCCCTCGCGCACCTCGCCCTTTATCGCTCGAACATCCACGGACATGTCACGTTTGCGGGCTGATCTCGCATCCGGATGATCGAGACGGTAACGCACGAGGCGTCGGCGTCCGTCGGGGGTCAATAGTCCTGTCGCCTCGTGGGCCGTCAGTGTGCCCTCTGCCGCATTCCTTCCGTTATCACGGAAGGAATGTCACACGAAAGTCTGCAATCGCGAGAAGTGATGACCGGACTCTGCCACGGCAGTCGCTTTGGAGCCTGTGCTGTTGCCGCACGGCTCAAGAGGAGAAGGAAATCGTCGTTCCATGCATGGCAATTGCGCGTCTTGCCGTGGCGCCGACGGTTCCCGCAGTGGCGCCAGCCGGCCAGATCCGGGCGCCCGGACAATACCAATATGTTCGGGGCAAAACCGTCCCGAACCCTGTTTCGGGCCCCACTGAAGAGACGATGTCGCCCCCATCAGGGACCAGGGTTCCGGCCTCAGTTTGGGGGACCGGCAAGATCGCCCGTCTCCGCCCCCGAGACCATTCTGTCCCGGCCGGATCAAGCGTCCGTACCGGCAGTTTCCGAGCGGGCGGAATTGCCCTGCAGTTGCCAGGATTGGCTGACTTGGTTAGAAAAGCGCGTGTCGCGCTTGCCCCAACGCGAGCGTTGCTGATCGGGAGAAGTCCTGCAAACCGCAGGGTCTCGGTCGGCGAAGCACTTTGTAGAGCCTGGCCCCGTCGGCATTGTGTTTCCGACCTGCCGGGACATTCCGGCCGCTGACAAATGCGGCAATTGATCCGTCGCACCGCCGACAAACGCGGTACAGGTGACGGCAAAAGGAGAAATCTGAATATGTGTGCTGCCAGAATGGAAATGCCGGGGATGGCCTCGGACCTGATTGTCGACCTGCGAGGTACGCTGGAATGGCTGCAGCAGGAAGGCGATCTGATCGTAACCGACACCGAGGTGGATCCCGACCTCGAGATTACCGCGATCCAGAAGAACCTGGATGGTGGATGCCCCATCCTGTTCAATTCCGTGAAGAACAAACCCAACCATCGGGTTGTGACCAACCTGTTTGGCGACATGAACGTCATCAACAAGATGTTTGGCTGGAAAAACGATACGGATCGAACGAGAAAACTCGCCTGGGCGCTGGAACATCCGCTTCCGCCGGTCGAGGTCGATCAGAGCGAAGCACCCTGTCAGGAATACGTCATCGAAAACCCGGTCGACGTCAACGAATACATGGTTCCCATTCGCCACACCGAATATGAACCGGAGTTGACGGTGGGGTCCGGCAACCGCGTGGTGGCCGGGAAATATTTCGATGGCGGGACAGACCTTGGTTACAACCGCATGAATTTTCGCTGGGGGAATGTGGGGACCTTCCAGATCTCTCCCGGTTCACATATGTGGCAGGTGGTCTCCAAACATTACAAGGATGACGAACCGGTTCCGATTACGATGTGCTTCGGACTTCCTCCGAGCTGCACCCTGCTGGCCGGCGCCGGCTTTGATTACGTGATTCTGCCTCAGGGGTGCGACGAGATCGGCATCGCGGGCGCGGTCCAGAACCAGCCGGTTCGACTGGTCAAGGCGAGAACAGTCGACGCCTATGCTGTCGCAGACTGTGAATTGGTTCTCGAGGGTTATGTCAATCCGCGCGATCGCCGCTATGAAACCGCCGAGTCTGAAGAAGCCGGTGTTCAGGGGCGATTTCACTTCCATCCGGAATGGGCTGGCTACATGGGCAAGGCCTACAAGGCGCCGACATTCCACGTGACCGGTGTGACGATGCGCGATCCCGCGACCAAGCCGATCATCTTTGCTCTCGGCGTTCACACCCTGGATGATCACAATATCGACACCACCGTTCGTGAAGCCGCCATGTTCGCGCTGTGCGAACGCATGCAGCCAGGCATCATTCAGGATGTGGTCATTCCCTATCCGATGACCGACTGGGGCGGGTCAATCATTCAGGTGAAAAAACGTAACCGGATTGACGAGGGCTGGCAGCGCAATTTCATGGCAGCCATCATGTCCACGTCCCAGGGATCCCGCATCTGCATTGCAGTGTCCGAGGATTCGGATCCCTACGATATGGACGACATCATCTGGAACCTCACGACGCGGGTGAACCCGCACACCGACATTCTCAATCCGATACCCGGAGGACGAGGACAGACCTTCATGCCGGCCGAACGAATGACTGCCGGCGAGAAGGAGTGGACCGCTTCCAATACGCGGTTTGAGGGAGGCATGTGCATTGATGCCACTGTGCCCTATGGGTATGAAAGTGACTTCCTTCGTCCCGTCTATGCTGTCGACAAGGTTACCTTGTCGGACTGGTTCAACGAGGAGCAATTGGCGAACGCACGAAGCCGCATGAAGGGCTGGGTCCATAGCCTTTCCAGAACAGGTCGCTGATCTGTCCGGGCACCGCTGTCTGCCTGGTGGCAGACAGCGGTGTGGTTCGGGCAAACGGGCCTGACAGTTCTGGCCATAGCCGGCACGCCAAGAGGCCAGCTAAAGTAGCGGCCATAATCCTGGTGTTGTTAACGAGTATCGACATTCAAAACCAATTCCGGATCCGCAACTGATCCTGAAAGATTTGAACTCTCCGTGGATTCTTGCGTCTGTATCAGGACAGGGCCTTCTGATGGAGCCCGTGGCCGGGGGCGGGCGATTGCCGGATGCGGATCGGGAGAAGCGGGACGTCAACAGGAGCTTGCAGGAATTCGGGACCGCGCCGATTGCGTTTCCGCTGTTCTCAAGTTCAATATGATGGTGTGACTGCGTATACTGTCTGTGAACGCCCTGGTCCCGGGGACTTCACTGCCTGACGGGCGGCGCCGGGCAAAGGCAGCCCGGGACAGGCGGCGGATGGGCCCGGTTCGCCTCAATGGTTTCCTGGCGGTCCGTTATGACGGCCGTGAAAGGCTCAGGAGGATACCGATGCTTCAATTCCTTTTGCGCATTTATGTTGGTGTTCTGGTGGTTGCAATGCTCGGGTTGCCAGCTGCGACCGTGAACGCATCCTGTGTTGGCATGGCCGAGGCGCCAGCGCTTCCCCATCCATTCTTCGTGCGGGCTTCAAGCAATGGCACTGTGAACAGGGTGCCTCCCGGTCAGCTTCGTATCACCTTTGTCGGGCACTCCACGTTCGAGATCGAAAGCCCCGGGGGTGCCATCGTGCAGACCGATTACAATGATTATGTGAGAAGCCCCCGGATCCCTCACGTGGTCACCATGAACAATGCCCACAGTACGCACTATTCCTACATGCCGGAAGACTCGATTCTTCATGTCCTCAGGGGGTGGGATCCAGAGGGTGGCATGGCGCGGCACAATCTGGAATTTCGCGATCTCCGGGTGCGCAATGTACCGACCAATCTGAGGCCGATCGGCGGCGGAAAATTCACCAACGGGAACTCCATGTTCGTGATCGAGGGCGTTGGTCTTTGTGTTGTCCATATCAGCCATCTTCATCACTACCTCTCACCGGAACAACTTCGCGATCTCGGGCTGATTGATGTCGCATTCGCCCCCATTGATGGAATGTGGACGATGAGTCATGACGAACTCTTCCGCGTTCTCACCGACATTCGCGCCCGCATCATTATTCCCATGCATTACGGATCGGTTATGGGAGTTGATACCTTTATTGCGCGGGCCAAGGACAAATGGCCGGTGCGGCATCTTGAAAGCGATACGATGTTTGTGAGCCTTCGAACCATGCCCAAAAAACCTGAAATTGTTTTTCTGGCCGGTCACTGAGGACTCCGTTTCCCGGAACGTTCAGGTCTGCAGGTAGGGTGGCTTGTGCAGCCCCTGAGGGGAGAAGGTAAAGACTTCACATCCGTCGGCCGTCACTGCAAGGCTGTGCTCGAACTGGGCGCTGAGTGAGCGGTCCCGGGTGACCGCGGTCCAGCCGTCTGAAAGAATCTTGGTTTCCGGCCGGCCGGCATTGACCATGGGTTCTATGGTGAAGAACATGCCCTCCCGCAGGGCGACACCCTCGCCAGGACGGCCGTAATGGAGAACCGATGGGGGAGCATGAAAATCTCGTCCCAGGCCGTGGCCACAAAAATCCCTCACCACGGAAAATCGCTGGCTTTCCACGAAACTCTGGATTGCGTGTCCGATGTCACCGAGCGTTGCACCGGGTCGGACGATGGCGATACCGCGCATCAACGCTTCATGAGTGACGTCCATCAGTTTCCGTGCCTTGAAACTGACTTTTCCCACCGGATACATGCGGGATGAATCGCCGTGCCAGCCATCGACAATCGGCGTTACATCGATATTGATGATATCGCCGTCGCGCAAAGCGCGGTTTCCCGGGATGCCATGGCAAACCACATGATTGATGGATGTGCAGATCGACCTTGGAAACCCGCGATACCCCAGTGGCGCAGGCCGAGCGCCCCGGGCAATGGTGAATTCGTGGCAAATTCGGTCGAGTTCTGACGTAGTCACGCCGGGAACAACATGCTCCGTGATCATGTCCAGACACTCCGCCGCGAGGCGTCCGGCCTTGCGCATGGCCTCGAACTCCTGCGGGCCGTGTATCTTGATGCCGACGGGGGCGCCGACACCGGCTTCACTGAATTCTGTATAGGTGTCGTTCATGAGGTCCCGCAGCCGTGTTTCCGAGGTTATACGTCCGATCCAGCATGTTCGTCCAGCCATACGCCAGCTCTTGGCCGACATGAAGGGGTCACCCGCCTCACAACTGGCGGGCCGGGCAGCCGTTTGCGAACAGCCGGATTCGCCACAGTTTGTACCGTGACGAACCCGGGGTCATGGTTGCAGCGACGCTCCCCGCCCGAACCGGCGAGGTCTATCCCGGTCTGGCGGCATTTCCGTCTGACCCCTGCAACAGAACCTTGACAGGTTCGCTCAGCGTGATCTGCCCGGACGTTATATTGCAACGGTAACAGAGAACTTCAACGCCTCTCTTGCGCGCCGCAAGTGCGGCTTCGGCATAGGCGGGATCGATGTCACCCGCAAGGCGAAACCTGTCCGCATCACTTCGCTGGCACAGATAGAAGGTTACCGCGCGGGAACCCGCATCGGCCATTTTCGCCAGATCTGCCTGATGTTTGGCGGCCCTTGCGGAGACAGCGTCCGGAAACTCGGCGAGGCCGGGTTCGCGCATGAGGTGCACGTTCTTGATCTCGACATAGCAATCGGGACGGCCACGGCCCTGAAGGAGAATATCAATGCGCGAATTGCCGTACCGGACTTCACGCCGAAGACTTTCATATCCCGCGAGTTCAGGAATGTGCCCGGCTTCCAGGGCTTCGGTGACAATGCCGTTCGGATGCTGGGTGTTGACGCCGACGAGCCGATCGCCCACACGAATCAATTCCCACGTATAGGCGAGCTTTCGTTTCGGATTGTCCGAGCGGGACAGCCAGACTTCGGAACCCGGTGTCTGAACACCGGTCATCTTGCCAGTGTTGGGACAATGGGCCGTGACCGTCTCGCCGCCAGACAGTCGAACATCCGCGAGGAAACGTTTGTAACGCCTCACCAAAATGCCTCGAACCAGGGGCTTTCGGAATTCCATCAATGCACGCTAGCGGGGTCGGGTGACACTTTCAACCGCGACCTTGCTCGGCTATACATGCCATGCGCAATCGAGGATGAGCATGAGTGACAAGTCGACCGTTACCGCCTGTTTGCTCCTGATCGGGAACGAACTTCTTTCCGGGCGAACCCAGGACAGGAACCTGTCCTTTCTGGCCAGGGAGCTCAATGAAATCGGTATTCAGCTGCGTGAAGCTCGCGTAATCCCGGATGTCCGGAAGGTGATTGTGGACACTGTCAATGAGTGCCGGAACCGTTTCGACTACGTGTTTACGACAGGAGGCATCGGGCCAACCCATGACGACATTACGTCAGAATGTGTTGCCCAAGCGTTCGGGGTCGGAATGTATCGTGACCAGGCGATTGTCGACCTGCTGAATTCCTACATGAAGCGAAGAAATCACTCGGGCATGAACGAGGCGCGGTTGCGCATGGCCACATTTCCGGAGGGTGCTGTTCTTCTCAACAATGAAGTGAGTGCTGCACCAGGCTACAAGATCGGAAACGTTTTCGTGATGGCCGGCGTTCCCAGAATCATGCAATCCATGTTTCGGGAGGCAAGACCACATCTCCAGGGGGGAGAGGTCATGAAAGCGCGAGGAATGGTTGTGGATTTGCCCGAAGGCACAATCGCTGAAGTCCTCGGGACGGTGCAGGATCGCTTTCCGGATATCGACATCGGATCCTACCCGCAAATGCGCGAGACCGGATTCCGGGTATCTGTCGTTGTCCGGGGCACGAATCCCGACAGGCTTCAGGGTGTCATGGAGGAATTGCAGCGTTCCCTCAGCGCAATTGGCGGACATCCTGAAGAGGAAGATCTGGCAACCGCGCAATCACAGTCACATCCGGAAGAGCAAGGGTGAGCCTTTTTCCCACCTTGCTCGGCGCTATGCTCGGAGCAGGGGTGTTACTCGTGATCATGGGGCTCAGGGTCCTGTCAAGCCGAAAACTGGACGATCCGGCGCGGCGGCGTGGATTCTGGCCGCTCAATGGCGGCCTGGTCCTTGTTGCCGCCTCCGTTTACCTGTTCGCAACCGGCCCCTGAACCAGCCGCCATCGCGCCAGAAAAGACGTCTGCAGCCGAAATGATCGGCTGTCTGCTTGCTGGCCGGCAAGGCCAGCCTGTCCAGCGTTTACGAAATAATATTGATTGGCAGGTCACAAACCTTCAACAACCATCATGTTGAAGTCGGAAGCGCCCTCCCGTTTTGCCCTGGCCGCCTGATATTCAGGCGAGTTGTACATCTGTTTCGCCTGATCGACGCTGGCGAAGCGAATGACAACAACCCGATGGGCTTCCCACGAGCCCTCCAGGACCTCGGCCGCACCACCCCGCGCGAGAAATTCGCCTCCGTATTTGGCAATGGCTTCGACGGCGAGTTTGCCGTATTCGCCGTAGGCCTCGTCATTGAACACTTCGACATTGGAAAGGATGTAGGCTGTCACGGATTGTCTCCTGCTTTTCGGGTTGGGGCCCCGGTGTCATCGGACCGGGAGTTCAGTCGCGGATATCCTGCAGAAACCAGGAAGCCGGCAGTTTCCGGCCACGGCCAGCGGCCCGGGCCTTCTGATACACAAGTCCGCCGGCAGCAGCGAACTGCAAGCCCTGGTTCCCCATATTGTAGTAGAATGTCACCTGCTCGGAGCTGGAACGTCCCGCTATTCGACCTCGCACGAGATCGTTGAAATCGGGAAACCCCGCATTGCGTCCCGGATGCCGTCGCTTTTCGGGCAGTCTCTTCGTTTGCTCCGCGGTACCGGCAATGAAGGCCATCGGGCTCGATGCAATCCCCGACCGGGCGTCCTTGCTGTCCTTGAGACGAAGCCCCTCAACTCCCTGTTTGATCGTGATATCCGCGCGATTGAGCACTTCCTCGCTGAATTCAAAGGGGCCGACATTGGTCAGATGCATGCCGGGCTCAATCCATGACCTCTCAAGGGTGGGTTCCATGGAGTCCGTTGCAGAAGCCAGGATATCGGCACCCGCAGCGGCTGCTTCAGGCGCCTCGACTGCGATAACATCGATATCCAGCTCGGCTGACATTTCCTGGCCGAAGGCTTCGCGGTTTTCACGCGTCGGGCTGAAGACACGGACCTGCTGGATTTCGCGCACGGCCTGAAATGCCATGAGATAGGTCCGGGCCATTCCACCGGAGCCAAGAAGGCCGACAATGCGTGCATCCTCCCGCGCCAGATAACGCGCTCCCAGACCGGCTCCCGCACCAACCCGCATGTGCTGCAGGACGCCGTCATTGATCAGGGCCAGGGGTTTCCCGTTCCGCGTAGAAAACAGCATGACCAGTCCGCACCAGCGCCCCGGCTCGACACAATATTTTTCGGCGGTCCAGTGCCCGGCTTCATCGCGCGGCCAGGTCATGACGTCCGATTTCATCCGGATGGCAAAAATATCGTTCCAGACTCCCTCCATCGTACCCCAGCGCCAGTAGCCGTCGTCTCGCTCGCACGGCGCATAGAAGTCGAGACGCGGCCGATGCAGGGCGCTTCCATCTTCCAGAGCGCGAAACGCCTGATCAAGGACCTCGATGGTTTCGTGCATTGACAGGAGATCGTCGACCACATCGTTGTGAAGGAAAAGCAGGGCGAGGCCTCCTCAATTCAAGCAGGGCGCTGTCAGACGCCGGGTATGGCCTGTTTCAGAGCCGGGACCAGATCGCCAAGCAGGGAGTCTGGCCATGGCAGCGCAAGAAGGCGGTCGAACACGAACCAGCAAAATACGACCAACCCTGCCGAAATGGCCGCCGCAGTCTGCCAGCGCTCTCCCTCAAGACACATGAAAGCGAAGGAAAAGACCAGAATGGTTGGCAACATCCCGATCAGGAAGGTGAGGATCAGAAAACACGCAATCCAGCCGGCAAACATGAGACCGTTCCGCGTGATGGCCTGCCGCGACCCTGAACCCTCGGGTGTGAGATCGAGGCGGGCCTGTTCCATCATCCGCTCGCGGATGCCTGAACCGCCCGTGTTTTTCGCGGGATGGATCAGAAGATGGAACAACAGACTGACGATGGCCAGGATCAGGGAGGTCCAGCCCACGACCTGGGGCACGAACCGGGCCTCAAATCGCCATTCTCCAGCCTCGGATATTGTGAACGCGAAAAGAGCGATGAACACAAGGTAGATCCAGCTGTTTCCGTCCAGACGAGGGGACCGGAAACGTCCTGAATACTCGTGAATGGACCCCATGCTGCGCACGTCCCGGATCAATGGCAGCGCCAGGACGGCAAGTGCGACGAGAAACAGAATGATGACGAGCCAGTTGGTCGTCCAATCGAACCCGTACCGGTTCGTGGAAATCCAGAGATAGCGTTCGATGATGCCGCCGAGTACGACGCCGAGAATAACGGGCGGCCGCGGCCAGCCGCGGTGTTTCATGACCCAGCCCAGGATTCCAAAGACAATCAGGATCACGAGGTCGCCCCAGTCGCGGCGACCCTGAAAGGCTCCAACAAACAGAACGGCCAGAATCAGGGGCAGGATGATTGCATGCCGGATCTGGGAAATTCGTGCGAACTGATTGGAAAAGAGAAAGCACACGCCGGCGCCCAGAATATTGGCGAGTGCAACAGACCATACCATCGAGTAGGTCACCTCTAGGTTGGTGGTCAGCATGTCAGGGCCGGGGACCAGTCCCTGAATCAGGAATGCTCCCAGAAGGATTGTCATCTGGGCGCTTCCGGGTACTCCGAACGCGATGGTCGGAACCAGGGCTCCCCCTTCCTTGGCGTTATTGGAGCCCTCCGATGCCAGAACACCGCGAATGTCTCCGCTTCCAAAGGTCTTGTGAGCATCCTTTTCCGTACTGGCGGCGTGGCCATAGGCGATCCAGTCGATCACGGCGCTCCCCATCCCGGGGATCGACCCGAGGCCAGCACCGATGGCGCCGCAGCGCAGAACAAGGAACCAGTTGCGAAAGGTCTCGCGGATGCCTTTCCACTGACCGGTTCTTGTATCGACATTCGAATCCCCGGCAATGGATCGCCTCGCGATTGCCATGTCTGCAAGCTCGGGCAGGGCGAACAGGCCGAGCGTGATGGGAATGATCGACAATCCGTCCCACAGATACAGCCACCCGTATGTAAATCGGTGCACACCGACCTGCGGGTCCTGTCCGATGAACGCGACCATGAGCCCGAGGCCCGCTGCAACCAGGCCGCGCAGGGGAGATCCTCCCGATAGGGCAGAAACCATGCACAGTCCGAAGACTGCGAACGCCAGCAGCTCGGGGGACCCGACCTCCAGCATGACAGGGCGCAGGACGGGAATGGAGAGGCCCAGCATCATCGCGCCAAATACGCCACCAAGGAGTGAGGCCGTATAGGCGGCTCCGAAGGCGCGGCCAGCCTGTCCCTGTTTTGCCAGGGGGTGGCCGTCGAGGACAGTTGCAGCCGACCCTGCCGTCCCGGGGACGCCGAACAATACTGCGGGGATGGTATCCGATGTCGTTGTGACCGAACCCATACCCAGCAGGAATGCGAACGCCGAATAGGGGTCCATGTCGAATGTGAAAGGCAACAGCAGCGCCATACCGACGATGCCACCAAGGCCTGGTATGACGCCAAGAGCCAGTCCGATCAGGACACCGGCGCCAAGGTAGGCCAGCCGTTCGAACTCAAGCAGGATCAGAAGGGCATCTGCTGCCGTGGTCAGCATTTCCATGGCGGTTGCCTCGGAAGGGTCGCGCTCGGGCTGGCTGTCGGAAACTCAAGCGGAAGCCGGAATGCCGGCTTCCGCTCTCAAAACTCCTTTACTGTCTTGCCGTTACGGGCAGTCAAAGGCCTGTGCCTGGGTGCCCCGATACGTCAACTTGCAGGCCATTCCGACCTTGAGGGCCTTGCGTTTGGCTGTCTTGCCACCGACGGTGATCTTGGTCCTGGAGCCGGATACGCTGACGGCCCACGTTTTGCCCGAGCCTTCGAGAGTCACACTGCGGCCGCCCCGTTTGACCTTTGTGATCGTGCCATCAAGGGTCTCGATCGGAATCACCGCTTTCGAGATCTGGGTTCTGGTTGTATCTGCCGCGGCCCGGGCTGCAATGTCGATGATATTCTGCGGAGTGCGGTACAGTTCGTCCACAAGCGATGCCACCTTGGGGCCCGAGAGAGGGGCGATATCGAGTTTCTGTTTTTTCGCATCAGCCAGGAATTTCGCATCCTTCATGGTGGCCATGAAGGCATCCTGAAGGGCCTTGGCGCGGTCCGCGGGTACGCCGGGCGGCGCGATATAGGGCCGGCCCCATGCCTGACGCGAGTAAATGAAGTTGAGGATTGCCCGATCGTCGTCGGTTTTGGCGTAGTCCATGATGAAGGGTACGCCCATGGCGGCCAGTTCCGGATGCGGTTCTGTCGACATCTGAACCAGCAGGTGGATTTTCTTTTGCTCGACCCACTTGGCCCGTGTTGATTTCACGGAAGACCATGACCAGGCGCATCTCCCGTCAACTTCGCCCCGTTCGGTCGCGAAGTTGATGTCGTTGCCGCCCGGATATCCGGTAATCAGTTTCATTTTGGATCCGAACACATAATTGATGACCTTGGGAAAATTGTCAGTATCGGAGCCGGGGCCGACACCGCCAACCACGAACGGCTTGGTGAGCATGTCATCAATCGTCCTGATTTCCGAAGTGTGCCAGGAAACGCAAAGGCTGACTTCGTTGTTCATCGTGCCAAGCCAGGTGAACTTGGTCGCATCGAACTGAGCCTCCTTGGTGCCCAGGAGGGGTTCATGGGTCTGCCCCCGGCCGACTGTGGCGAAAACGCTGCCATCCTTGGGCAAGGAATTATAGAGCTCGTTGGTCAGGATCATGGAACCGGCACCGGTACGATTCTTGACGATGATGCGCGGGTTGCCCGGTATGTGGCGCCCCATGTGCCGCGCCAGGGTTCGGGAATACCGGTCATAGCCGCCTCCGGCCGAAAACCCGACATAGAGCGTCATTCTCTTTTTGTTGTAGAAGTCGGCGACCGGGTCTGCCAGGAGCGGCGTTGCTGTCAGTGAAATGGCCGCGACAGTGGCGGCGGACAGGGACAGAACAGGAAAAAGACGCATGTCGGACATCTCCTCGCTATCATATGTATTAATGGTGACTATACTCAGACATGCCGGGCAGTGAAACTGTCCAGAGCGCGATTCGGGTTTTTCGCAAGAAGGGAGTTCACAGTGACGGACATTGCCACAAGATCGGCGCGCCGGCCTGCCGGTGCTCGCAAGACCAGACCTCGTGCACCACAGAAATTCTCCTATTCCAAACCCGAGGAACAGGAGAGCGCAAAAGCCATTGTTTCGTTATGCCAGACCGACATCATCCGGGGCGCGGTCCAGATTGTACGCGAGGGCGGTGACAACAATCTGCATTCCCATACCGGCATGGATGGTTTCTGGATGGTGCTGAAGGGCCGCGTGCGATTTTATGGCCCGGAAGACGAGATTCTGGGGGAATTCGGCCAGCATGAGGGGATCGTGATGCCCCGCAACGCCCAGTACTGGTTCGAAAGCTGCGGAGACGACGAACTGGAACTGCTTCAGGTTGTGGCTTTTGACCGTGACGTAAGAAATGAGCGCGTCGACGTCAATGTCCGCAAGCTCGACATCGATTCGGTCGACCGTTTTGACGGCCGCGTGCGCGGCTGAACATTTCCTCCGGTTTCGGTGGTGACGGCGATCCCTGCCGTGAAATCCGGGATCAGGGCGTTCCTGGCCGCCATTGTGCTGTGAGTGACGGGGGCGCGAAAACGCCGGTCACTCTGCCAGATGTCCGGCCATGAAGGGATAACGTCCTGCAGCACGAGCCTCAGGCGGATACTGTCGGCCTGAGGACAAACCGGAAAACCATTTTCTTACGGACGCGGGAGGACCGTCACGTGGATCGGAATCTGCAGATGATCCCGGTCTGTGTCGGTGGCCTGACATTCGGGCCTCATTCGTCGGTTGAGCGGGAATCCCGCTCCTGACCGGCAGAGCCGTAGGCCTCGATTGTCGGCGACGAACGATCAGCGTCCCTTCCGGGGATACGGGACGGACCGGTTTCTCCATAAGGAATATCTCCCTCGATGGTGACCCGCTCCACGCGTCTACGGTGGGGCAGGTAGTCGCGGGCAGCATAATGCTGTACCTGCGGATTGTCCCAGAAAGCCATGAGATCAGGTTCCCATCGGATACGGTACTGGTATTCCGGTATGTGGGCCTGCTGATAGAGAAGGCTCAGAAGCGCTTCGCTTTCGTCCTCTCGCATTCCGGTGATCGCGACGGTGAATTGCGGGCTTACGAAGATGGCTTTCTTGCCGCTGATCGGATGCAACCGCACAACCGGGTGAACCGGATTGGGAAAGCGGTCTTCCATTTCCATGAGGTGCTGGCGGTGTTCGGGATTGCTCCGGAAGAGCTTTCTGAAATTCTTGAAGTCATGCCTGGCCTCGAGGCCCGAAATAAACTGCTGCATACGGTCACTCAGGCCCTCGTAAGCCGCTGTCATGCTGGCAAACAGGGTGTCTCCGCCGAAAGGCGGGACGATGACGGCACGCAGAATGGTACCCATCGCGGGCTTGAGACGAAAGGTTTCGTCGCTGTGCCAGCAGTCGGTCTGAAGCGGCGGGTTGTCCCCGTCATTATCGAGAGCGATCATTTCCGGCATTTCCGCGAGATGTGGCGAAAACGGATGAACCGAAAGATTTCCGAAATGGGCCCCAAAGGCAGCCTGTTCGGCCCGTGTGATGTTCTGGTTTGGAAACAGGACCACGCCATGTCTTGTCAATGCGTCTCGAATGATTGCGGTTTCCGCTTCATCAAGAGGCCGGGTGGCATCAACGCCGCGAATTTCTGCCCCGCAGGCCGGTCCCAGCTGATGGACCGTAACGCCCGAAGTTTCCTG
The DNA here is from genome assembly GCA_965221485.1 of Alphaproteobacteria bacterium. Taxonomy (GTDB): domain Bacteria; phylum Pseudomonadota; class Alphaproteobacteria; order MPNO01; family UBA830; genus JAJEBT01. The sequence goes on from OZ244893.1 coordinate 570,407, forward strand.
TTGGCTGCGGTCTGCAACAAAGTCGTCCATGACACCCTGTCTTTCTCTCCCGGCCACGTCGGGAGTTCGTTGCATCACTGAACCTATTGACAGCCCTTGATCATGCCTTCGGACGGCTGATGCTGACAAGTCCCTGTTTGATATTCCCCGCTGTACCGTCGGTGTCGGGCCATGTCGTCCTCCTGGCCCAGCAAGCTTAAGCGTCAAAATCAGGAACGCAAACTGTCCAACTTCAGGGGGTCACTCCAATTTCGGAATAGTCAGGTAGTCGAAATAAGGGATCTGCGCCGGGCGGGTGGCAATGCCCGTTCCTAAACTGACTTCGCGCAACCCGGACTGAGATCCGATCGCGGGTTCAGTTCACGCGGCGGGGTTCCCACGCCAACATGCGCAGCTCTCCAAGTTCGCGTTCCATCTTGTGCCAGGTTTCGCCACCATCCATCGACCGGAAAATCTGGCCCATGATCGTGCAGCAAAACATCAGCATGGGATCAGCCGGATTGGTCGCGATCCCCCAGATGGTCGAATTGACCGGTTTCGGCAGATCCACGTCTTCCCAGCTGTCGCCGAGATCCCGGCTTCTCAGCATCAACCCGGTTTCTCCTGACGGGCGGTCACCGACGGACAGAAACAGTGGGCCGTCGTCATCAGGGCGACGGGCGAGGCATCGGAAATAGGGCCAGGGCGCCTGTGGAACCTCGACATGATACCAGGATCGGCCGTCATCGTCGGAACGGTGCAGGCCCAGTTCCGTCGAGCAAAGAATACGTCTCCTGTCGGCCTGATCGATGATGACCAGATTATGGGTGTCGTCAGTCCTGAGGCCGTCCCCGAGGCGCTTCCATGTCCGCCCCCGGTCTTTTGATCGCCAGATGGCGTCGATCTCGATGGTGACCCAGATCGTATCCTTGCAGGCCGGATCGAACTGGATGGACGTCACGCGCGGCGTGTTGATGAATGGACATTCGGATGCGTTGCCGAGCGGCGCCCTGAACCAGGAGTCTCCGTCATCCTCGGATATGAAAATAGCCGCCGGCCGGGTGCCGGCAACAACAAAGGCTGCATCGTCGGGATGTCGGGCGAGTTGGAGAATATGAAGTCCATCCATGGGGGAGGGAACGTGATTCCAGCGTTCGTCGTCCGGGTCCCATCGATAAATTCCAAGATCCGTGCCCGACAGGACCTCTTCCGGCCGGTCAGCATGAACCGACAGGGACCAGCATCGCGATTCGTTATAGAGGCCGCCCTTGTCTGTGCGGGCCCGGTTCCACGTTCGGCCGACATCGCGTGAGAACCAGATTGAATGGCCGACCGAGGCAGCATAGACAAGCAGATCAGGCATCATGACTGGTCCTCTGGTCGGGGCCGCCAATGTCACCCGGGTGTTGACGTCGCTCCGACGGATTCAGCTGTTGCTGAAGTCCGGTCTTCTCTTCTCCGCGAATGCACTCATCCCTTCCTTCTGATCCGAGGTTCCGAACGATGCATGGAACATGCGCCGCTCGAAGCGGATTCCCTCGGCCAATGTTGTTTCGTAAGCCCTGTTGACCGATTCCTTGATCAACATCACGTTGGGGAGTGATTTTTCTGCGATCGAAGCAGCCACCTTGACAGCTTCCTCGACAAGTTCGGCTGCAGGAACAACCCGGGTCACCAGACCGCTGCGTTCCGCTTCCTCGGCGTCCATGAAGCGGCCGGTGAGACACATGTCCATGGCTTTGGACTTGCCCACAAAGCGTGTCAGTCGCTGTGTTCCTCCGGCGCCGGGCGGAACTGCAAGATTGACCTCGGGTTGGCCGAATTTGGCAGTATCGGCGGCGATGATCATGTCGCACATCATTGCTACTTCACAGCCGCCGCCCAGCGCATACCCGGCGACGGCCGCGATCACCGGTTTCCGGCACTGCGCCAGCCTTTCCCAGCCATTGGTAATAAAATCCTCGACATAGATCCCGGGCCATGCCTTGTCTCTCATTTCCTTGATGTCTGCGCCGGCAGCAAAGGCGCGTTCGGATCCTGTCAGGACAATGGCTCCGATTCCCTCGTCCATTTCGAAACTGTCGAGGGCCTCCTTCACCTCCATGATCAGCGCAGTGTTGAGCGCATTGAGCGCTTCCGGGCGATTCAGTGTGATCAGGCCAACCCGATCCCGTGTTTCAACCAGAATGGATTGATAGTCCATGAGCAGTCTCCCTTGATCACGACCCGAAACGCCGGAAGCCTGTTGATAATGGTTTGATTTCCGGGGTCAAGTCCTGAGGATCGTTGCCATCATTGCCGAAGCCTCCCGGACAGTGATCCGAATTGCTGTATTGATCCCACTCGTCACGGACCGCCGTGATCCGGTCGCTGCAAAACCAGTTCGGCGTCAGCCAGTGGCATGAAGTGCGCTTCAACATCCGCTTCCCTGACAACGTCCAGTGTTTCCGGTTTCCAACGAGGCTCACCGGTCTTGTCTATCACCACCGCACGCACGCCCTCGAAGAAATCATGTCGCTCAAGAATATGGCTGATGACCCTGTATTCGAGGACAAGGGATTGATCCACGGTCAGGTCGGGATATCCCCTCAGCTGTCTGACCGTGATTTTCAGGCTTGTCGGTGACCGTTGCCGCAAGGCTTTTGCGGCGGCTGCCGAAAACGGTGTGGTTGCGGCGTCGAGACGGGACAGGATATCTTCGACGGTGTCCGCCTCGAATATGCGGTCGATCTCTTCCTGCTGAGAGGCGAGTGCTGAAGATCCGGGGGTTTCGGCAAACTGTTGGAGCGTTGCTTCCACCGAGGTCGGAACGTCTTCTCCGGGATCCATGGACGCAAACGCCTCGACGAGTTCGTCGAGACGAGTGTGCGGCACGAAATGGGTTGCAAGGCCGGTATATAGGGCATCGGCCGCATCCAGTCGGGTTCCGGTCAGTCCGAGATACAGGCCCGTGTGGCCGGGACAGGAATTCAGGAACGTCGTGGCACCGACATCCGGGATCAATCCGATGCCGGTTTCTGGCATGGCGGCGAGAACGTTTTCGGTGACCACCCTGAAGCGCCCGTTGACGGAGAGACCGAGACCGCCCCCCATGGCGATGCCATCGATGAGGCTGACGTAAGGTTTCGGATAACGCGCGATGGTCCAGTCCATGGCGTACTCGGCGGCAAAGAACCGGAGGGCGGAAACCGGATCGCGTTGCGCACACTCATAGACCCAGCGCACATCACCGCCGGCGCAGAAGGCGCGCTCGCCCTCACCCGTCACCACGACAAGCCGGATCGTGTTGTCCGCGGCCCAGATCCCGAGCTGTCTCTGGATGGCCGCGCACATTTCCAGGGTCAGTGCATTGAGTGCGCGAGGACGGTTGAGGTGGATGGTTCCTACGCCCCTGGAAGCGTCGAAGATCACGGATGGACTGTCAGTCATCATGGCAATCTATGACGGGAAGGACGACGGCCGCAAGCCGGCCAGCGGCAGTTCCGTCGCGAATTGCACCCGCTGGTCCGCTTGCGGCCGTTGATCGGGCTTCATCCCGGTCACGCAGGGGATGTGACGACGGGGTCAACCCGCAAAGCCTGTTTTCCGGCAGAAGACGATCGCAGACCATGAATGTTGCAACAGAATTGGGGGAAGGGGGCCCGGCTGCACTGAATTGATGCCGCTCACCACCTCATATGGCGACGAAGCTCTCTCATCCTGTTTCAGTCTCGGGTGATGCCGCCGCGGTCACTCTCAGGGGTTCATCAAGATTGGGAGCCAGCCATTGCTGAGCTTCCGAGAGGGTCCATCCCTTGCGGCGTGCATAGTCAGCGACCTGATCCCGGCCGATCCTTCCCAGACCAAAATACCGAGCTTCAGGGTGGGCGAGATAGATGCCGCTGACCGAGGATGCCGGTATCATTGCACAACTCTCGCTGAGCGTCAGTCCGATGGTGTTTTCGGCGTCGAGCAAGCCCAGAATTGTGCGTTTCTCTGTATGATCCGGGCAGGCCGGGTATCCGGGTGCCGGGCGAATGCCGCGGTAGCGTTCAGAAATCAGATCCTCGTTTGACAGGGATTCGTCAGGTGCATATCCCCAGAAGTCCTGACGAACCCGCTCATGCAGGCGTTCCGCGAGTCCCTCGGCCAACCTGTCTCCCAGGGCCTTGACGAGAATTGACGAGTAATCGTCTCCGTCCCGGGAATAGTCGCTGGAGAGCGCCTCGATACCGGAACTTGCCGTCACGGCAAAGCATCCGATGTGATCGGCACATTCGCCGGCCGGAGCAACAAAGTCGGCCAATGCAAGATTGGGCCGTCCGGACTGGGAGTGGCGCCTTTGTTGCCGCAGTGTCCGAATGCGTTCTATCGGGATGGTTCGTTCCTGATCGGCATAGAGCTGGATGTCATCTCCGTCGGATTCTGCCGGCCAGAAACCGGCAACGGCCGCAGGCTTCACTCTGGGGTCGCAACGGAGGTGCTCCAGCATCTTTTCGGCATCGGAAAACAACTGGCGCGCTGTCGTTCCCACGACAGGATCATTGAGGATATCAGGATACCGACCCGCAAGTTCCCATGTCTGGAAAAACGGGGTCCAGTCGACTCTGGATACGATTTCCGCCAGATCCCAGTCCAGCAGGCACAAGATTTCGAGACTTCTTGGCGCGGCTGCAATCTTCGTCCAGTCGCAACGATGGGCATTGGCACGGGCCTCGGATAGCGGAAGAAGGCTTCGTTCCCCCTGGCTGTTCCGTCGGCGCAGCGCCTCTTGCTCCTCACGCGCAGACGACACAAAACTCTCCCGGCTCGTCTGCGATCCCAGCTGGCGGGCGACGCCAACAGCGCGTGATGCGTCAGTGACATGAATCACCGGACCAGGGTATTCGGGTGCGATCCTGACAGCGGTGTGCATCCGGCTTGTTGTGGCACCGCCGATGAGCAACGGTATTGTCATCCCGCGTCGCTTCATTTCGGCTGCGACCCGGCGCATTTCCTCGAGGCTCGGTGTGATCAGCCCGGACAGTCCGACCATATCCGCGCCTTCGTTTTCGGCGGTGCTCAGAATGTCCTCGGCGGGGGTCATTACTCCGAGGTCAATGACATCGTAATCGTTGCACCTGAGCACGACGGCAACGATATTCTTGCCAATGTCATGAACGTCACCCTTTACGGTTGCAATGACAATTCGGCCTGCGGAACGACGTTCATTCTCCGTCTCGCCCTGTTCCATGAACGGTTCAAGATAGGCGACCGCCTGTTTCATGACACGGGCGCTCTTGACCACCTGGGGCAGGAACATGCGACCTGATCCGAACAGATCGCCTACAGTGGTCATGCCTGCCATCAGCGGGCCTTCAATGACATCAAGAGCCCGGCCGGACGCCTGACGGGCTTCTTCGGTATCCTCGATGATGTGGTCGGAAACGCCGTGAACCAGCGCATGTTCCAGACGGCTTCCCACGTCTCCCCGGCGCCACTCCGGATCTTTCTCGACGGTTTCCGCCGGACGGCGGAAATTTTCAGCGATCTCGAGCAGGCGTTCCCCGGCGTCGGCGCGCCTGTTCAGCACAGCATCCTCGACACGTTCGCGAAGCTCTTCAGGAATGTCGTCAAAGACCGGGAGACGCCCGGCATTGACAATCCCCATCGAAAGTCCGGCCCTGACCGCATGGAACAGGAAAACAGAATGGATCGCCTGCCGGACCGGCTCGTTCCCACGAAATGAGAAGGAAACGTTGGAAATGCCTCCGGAAACGTGGCAGTGGGGCAGGTCCGTCCTGATTCGACGCGTTGCCTCTATGAAGGCACGTCCATAGTCATCATGTTCGGGTATGCCGGTTGCAATCGCGAAGACATTGGGATCGAAGATGATGTCTTCCGGTGGAAAATCTGCGTGATCCAACAGGATGTGATAGGCGCGGCTGCATATCTCTACCTTGCGGTCCGCCGTTTCGGCCTGACCCTCTTCGTCAAAGGCCATGACAACGGCTGCAGCGCCATAGCGCCGCAGCAATCGCGCCCGTTCGATGAATTCCGTTTCGCCATCCTTGAGACTGATCGAGTTGGCGATGGCCTTTCCCTGCAGGCACTTCAGGCCGGCCTTGATGACCGCCCAGTCCGATGAATCGACCATGACCGGGATGCGGCAAATATCCGGCTCGGAACTGACAAGATTGAGAAACCGGGTCATGGCGGCGGCTGCATCCAGCATGCCCTCGTCCATGTTGACGTCCAGGATCTGGGCGCCGTTCTCGACCTGGTCGCGAGCCACCTCGAGGGCTGTATCATAATCGCCATCGAGAATCAGTTTCTTGAAGCGTGCCGATCCCGTGATGTTGGTCCGCTCACCAACATTGACGAAGCGCGCAAAGTCGGTGGTCACTGGGGAATCTCGAACGGCTCCAGGCCAGCGAGACGCAGACGCCTCGGGATGACCGGAATTTGCCGCGGCGGCACATCCCGCACCGCATCGGCAATGGCTTGAATATGCTCCGGTGTCGTCCCGCAGCAGCCGCCCACCACATTCACAAGACCACTGCGGGCCCATTCTCCAAGCTGGCTTGCCATGCTTTCGGGCGATTCCTCATAGGCGCCGAACGCATTGGGAAGACCGGCATTGGGATGTGCGCTGACATGGCAATTTGCTATCGCTGCGAGTTCGGCGATGTAGGAACGAAGATCGCTGGCCCCAAGGGCACAATTGAGACCAACGGCGAAGGGCGTGATATGGGACACCGAATACCAGAAGGCTGTCGTTGTCTGGCCCGACAGGGTGCGTCCCGACCGGTCAGTGATGGTTCCGGAGATCATCACCGGTACCTGTTCGCCGCGTTCTTCCCATAGTTCCCGGATTGCAAAGAGAGCGGCCTTGGCATTCAGGGTGTCAAAGACGGTTTCAACCATGAGAATGTCGGCGCCGCCATCAAGCAGACCCGACGCCGCCTCTCGATACCCCTCCTGGAGTTCGTCGAACGTGACATCGCGATAGGCGGGATCGTTCACATCGGGCGAAATCGTCGCTGTCCGGTTGGTAGGCCCCAACACTCCTGCGACAAAGCGCGGTTTTGACGGATCACTCGCCTCCGCCTCATCGGCCGCCTGACGCGCCAGTCTTGCACCCGCCTCGTTCAGTTCCCGACAGATGTGGGACAGTCCGTAATCGGCCTGGCTTATTGGCGTTGCTGTGAATGTATTGGTTTCGATGATGTCGGCGCCGGCCTTGAGCGAGTCCCGGTGGATTTCGAGAATGAGGTCGGGCCGGGTCAGGATCAGGAGGTCGTTGTTTCCTGCGAGCTCGCTGTCATGGTTGCAGAAGCGTTGTCCCCGGAAATCCTGTTCGTTCAGGGCATATTCCTGGATCGCCGTTCCCAGGCCTCCGGCAAGGACAAGGATGTTGCAGCTTGCCCGTTCCCGCAGGCAATCATCCGGGCGACGCCTGACGCCGGCATCAATCAACGCGTTCATGGGGCCTCCAGCGTACCGGTCACGCCGCAAGGCGGGTCCTGGCTTGTGGCGGAGAATCCGGTTTTCCGGTTCCTCGAAGTCAAACCTGCTGTCATGCCAGTGCGGCAAACACCGCCGGTATCACAGGCCGTCCAGATTGTAACGCGAGAACTCATAACCTTCCTTCACCACACATTCAATCAAATAGGGTTTGCCTGAGGCGATCGTCTGCCGCGCCGAGTCCAGTGCCGGTATGAACGCTTCGGGCGTTTCGACCCGGGTCGAATCAACACCGAGTCCGCGCGCGACCAGGGTGTAGTTTCCGCCAACAGCAAGGGTGCCGAACCTTTCATTCGATATCGGAAGAACGTCCCGTTCGGCTGCCATGACGCCATTGTTGAGAACGATGGTCAGAATTGCGATTCCATTGCGCGCCGCTGTTTCGAGGTCCATCCCGGTCATGCCGATGGCAGCGTCACCCATGACGTTGATACATAGTTTGTCGGGGGCGGCAAGGCGAGCCCCCATGTTAAGACCCAGCCCGTACCCAAGCTGGGTCGACTTGCCCCAACCCATATAGGACGAGGGTCTTGTTGCCCGCCAGAAAGGAATGATCTGCTCTCTTGGACTGCCGGAATCATGGGTCATGATGGTCTCATCCGGGTCCAGGGTCTCCATGAGGTCCGAAAGGATGCGATACTGGTTGAGGGGTATTTCGTCCGAAGTAAGCTGTGGGTCCCATTCCGCGAGCCACGCCTCGCGAACCCCGGCAATCTCGGCCGCCAGTTTTTCTCTCTGATTTCCTTCAACCCGAGTGCCTCGCCTGGCCCGGAGTTCGTCAATCAAGGCTTCGAGAACCAGTTTCGCATCCCCCACGATCCCGAGATCGGCCCGATAATCCTTGTTGATGTCATTGGGGTCGTTGGTGTTGTGAATGATTGTCTTTCCCGGCGGAACCATGGGGCCAAATGGTGTTCTGGTCAGGCTCGACCCGACAGCCAGCAGGACATCGCATCGCTTCATCCATTCTGTCAGCATGCGCGGCCGGGACCGTGTGCTGGCACCAAGCGATAACGGATGATTTTCCGGAAATGCGCTCTTGCCTGGATTGGTGGTCATGACCGGCGCGGGCATGAGATCTGCCAGCGTCACGAGTGCTTCGGAGGCTTCGGCGTAGAGGACGCCCTGACCTGCCCAGATCACAGGCTGCTGTGCCTGCAGCAGCAGGTCGATCGCACGCCTGATCACAGCGGGGTCCGGTGCCATGAGCAAGGGTTCCACGGGAGCGTAGTCGAGGTCTCCCGAAAACTCCTGCTCCCAGACGCCGGTCGGAATTTCCACCAGAACAGGGCCGCCCTTTCCGCTGCGCATCGCGTGATAGGCCTGACGAAGACAATCCGGGATTTCGCTGACGTCATGGACCCGCGCCTGCCATTTGGTGACCGGAGCAAATGCATCCACCGCGCTGAATGTCGGATGTCGATATTGGCGGGACAGATCCGAGCCGGCCGGAAGAATGAGAACGGGGACATTTTCCGACCAGGCCTGTGCGACGCCGGCATAGGCATTCTCAATGCCAGGCCCCTGTTGTGCGGCGAATACGCCGTTCACCTTTCCGCGGCGAATGCGCGTATATCCGTCGGCAATGCCTACTCCGACCCGCTCCTGTCGACACAGGATCGGGCGAATATCAAGCTTGGCACAGGCTTCGATCAAGGGATTGCGAGGGTAGCAGGAGAGGAACTCTGTACCTTCGCGTTTGAGAATCTCGGCAACGACGTCCGATCCGTTCATGTCTGGTACCCTTCCATGGATCCTGATTGGGAGCGCGCCAAATGTACTGTCCGTTTGCTGGCGCTGCCAGCTTCGAACGCGCGGTATCCCCTGCGCGGGGACAATGTAGTGGACCAGACGTTGCGGCTCCGGGGGCGCCCGCTGTCTGCCACCGGGATCTTTCCGGCTTCATCATGGTGGATCTCCGCCCGGGTCGGACCAGCGGTCGGTATTCCGCGCGCAGGTGCAAGACAGGCAGATCCTGTCATCGACGTCCGGATGAGTGGAATGGGCTTAACCGGTAACGGCAGGCCTCCCCGACTCCCGGTTGGCGCTCCATTTCCTGGCTGCGGGTTTCGGACACTGAAACCGGTGCAAACACGCTCGGGATGACCGCGAGCCCGACCCGAATGCGCAACCTTGACGGACCCGGATCAAACTCCGAAGCGGAAGGGTTTCTGGTGCGGTAAAAATCTCTCTCACCCATATCAGGGCGTTTCACGCCGTCCATCAGCATGACCGCTCACCGACCAATTTGCTACGAACGGATCTGGAGGTTCTGGATCCGGGTATCGAGTGGTCAGATCCTTCTCAAGCAGGATCTGCCGGAACGCCTCGCGAGTCCGTTCGGTTGCGGAACAAGGCCGTAATGTCATCCGATGGCCACCATTGCAACAGGATTGCTTTCCCTGATATTCCGTCGAGGGGCGAGGGATCGGGCGTGAAACTACCAGCCTGCTAAAGGCGCGCGCATTCCTCGCGAATGCGTCGAATATAACGCTCGCACGTTACCGGGTCGGGTTTGTTCAGTCCGTAAAGACAGCGCATGCGGAACGTCACATTGCGTGCGCACAACGCCAGGAGTCGCTTGATCTGACTGCGCAGTGGATTGAGGGCGACGAACAGGATGAACCATCGCGGAGAGGCCGCCGAAGTTACCACCATGACAGACCGCAGGCTCGATAGTCGGGGAATGTAACCCTTGCCACCGGGTTTGACGTCAAAGGCGATTCCGGGCACGAACACGCGGTCGAAGAATCCCTTGAGAATCGCCGGAACACTCATCCACCATTGGGGGAATACCAGCACGAGATCGGTGGCTGCCTGAAGGCGTTCGCCGTAATTGGCGATCTCGGGAGACCGGTCGAACCCGGTGTCAGCATAGGCGCTGCGCTCTGCACGGGAGAGGCACGGGTTGAAGCCGTCGGCATAGAGATCGATCACATCGACCTTGTGTCCGGCAGAGTTCAGACCTTCCATCACTGCCGTTCTCAGGCTGGCAGCCAGACTGTCTTCGACAGGGTGGGCATAAATTACGAGAACATTTCGATCACCGGTCATGCCCGTCTCCATCGGGTGCCGTCGGGCCGGTCTTCAAGCAGGATACCCCGGGCCTCGAGTTCCTCCCGAATTCGGTCCGCTTCCGCAAAATTCCTGTTGGTGCGGGCTGTGGCCCGCGCGTGGATGGCCTCTTCAACCGAGGCGTCATCATGATCGCCGCCTGGAACCTGATGACCCTTGAACCAGGATACCGGCTCTTGTCCCAGCAGTCCAAGGATCGCGCCGCTGGCCAGCAGGGCCCCCTTGATGTGCGCCCGTTCTTCCGGGTCCGTCACGGTCCGGCTCTTCCGGGCAATGTCAAACAGCAAGGCCAGGGCTTTCGGGGTGTTCAGATCGTCATTGAGGGCGGAGAGAAAGGCTGGCTCGGGTTCGGCAGCAGCATTGGCTGTTGCATCAGACAGATCCCGGAGAGAACCATAGAGGCGGTCGAGCATGCGCCGTGCGTGCCGGAGGCCTTCGCTGGTCCAGTCCAGCGGTTGCCGGTAATGCGCATTCAGCAGTGCCAGCCGGATCGCTTCACCGGGCGCCTGTGCCAGCAGGTCATCAACCAGAAGTACATTTCCCTGGGACTTCGCCATCTTTTCCCGGTCGATATTTACAAAACCGTTGTGCAGCCAGTAGCGAACAAATGGTGTGCCGTCATGTGCGGCGATCGACTGGGCAATCTCATTCTCGTGGTGGGGAAAGACGAGGTCAATACCGCCACCGTGAATGTCGATCGTGGGTCCGAGATGTTTTTCGATCATGCAGGAACACTCAAGGTGCCAGCCAGGACGGCCGCGGCCCCAGGGGCTGTCCCATCCCGGCAGGTCCGGCGTTGACGGTTTCCACAAGATGAAGTCGGCCGGATCACGCTTGAATGGTGCAATCTCCACCCGGGCTCCGGCAATCATATCGTCACGATTGCGCTTTGAGAGCCGGCCATAGTCAGCGAATGCCGGAACGTGAAACAGCACATGTCCGTCAGCTTCATATGCATAGCCCTGACGCAATAATGTCCGGATCATCACGATCATTTCGTCGAGATGATGGGTTGCCCGCGGTTCAATGTCCGGCGCAAGTACCCCCAGGGCTTCCATATTCCGGTGATAGACCTGTGTATAGCGCTCGGAGATCACGCTGATGTCGGTGCCTTCTTCCCGTGCGGAGGCGTTGATCTTGTCGTCTATGTCCGTAATGTTGCGGGCATAGACGACCGTGGGCCAGCTGTGGCGCAAGAGGCGTACCAGCACATCGAACACGACGGCCGGTCTGGCGTTGCCGATATGGGGATGGGAATAAACAGTTGGACCGCACACATAAACCGTGATCCGATCGGGATCGACCGGTATGAATTCTTCCCGGGTGCGGGTGAGGCTGTTGTGAAGGTAGAGTGTCATCGGGTGGTCAACATAGGTGCTCGTGCGGCCTTTGGCCATTGGGAAAGGATACATCATGACGGTTCTTGAGAGACTGGACATCCGAAAACTCGCGGCGCCGCTGGGTGCCGAAATCATCGGCCTTGATCTCCGGAAGACCATCACTGCCGAGGAGAGGGAGGCGGTCCTTCAGGCCTGGTACCAATACCAGGTTCTGGTCTTTCGGGACCAGGATCTGTCTCCCCGGGATCAGGTTGCCTTTACCGCCTGTCTCGGAGAACCGGGCCGTCCCCGAGTGCCGTCCCGTGCGGCCCATGACATGATCAGGGATCTGCCGCCTGAAATCATGATCGTCTCGAACGTCCGTATTGACGGAAAGCCGCTCGGCCTGCCCCATGACGGGGAAATGTGGTTTCACAGTGACATGTGTTATGTGGAGGTTCCGCACAAGGCGACGCTGCTCTATGCCGTTGACCTTCCGTCACGTGGTGGTCATACCCTGTTCGCCGATATGTATGGGGCCTATGAAAACCTGCCCGACCGTCTCAAGCTCCATCTCGCCGGTTGCCGGGCGCGACACATTCATGACTACAAGCGGACCGCGAGGCCGTCAACCGACGTCGATCTGACCGAAGTCGGAAACTTCGCGCATCCCGTCTTCGTGACCCATCCCGAAACGGGGCGGAAAGCCCTTTATGTGAACCGGTTGATGACGGCATGGATCGAGGATTTTGACGCACAGGAGAGCGAAGACGTTCTTGAGCAGCTTTTTGCGATTTCGGAAGATCCGGCCCTGATCTATGAACATGTCTGGCAGTCGGGCGATCTGGTCATGTGGGACAATCGCTCTGTGATCCATGCACGGACAGAATATCCGGATGAGGAGCGTCGTCTCCTGCGGCGAACGACCATTCGGGGTGATGAACGCCCGGCCTGACGTCCCACCGTGAAGACCTGGACACCGACATGGCCGAGATCGTGTCGCCCAGACCCTGACCACAAGGTGGAAACCGGGCCAGTATGCTCCCGATACGGGTGATTTCGGGAATTTTCGCGAGCCCCGGGATCGGCTATCGATTCTGTGATCGGCTATCGATTCTTCGGGGCGGTTCGCCAGGCCGCCCTTGATCCCGACCGACGGCACACCGGTTACCTGTCGAGTGAAACCTTACCGCCAGTCGGGTTCGAAGAGCGGGGGCAGAAAGAAACAGCTCTTCCCGGTCCCGGCCTTCCTGTCCAGGGTGCGATCCCCGGGGTACGGCTTCCGTGCGGCGCTACCGCTCCCCGAAACCCGATTTTGTTCAGATTCGCCAGACTCTCGTTTCGGACAGCGTCGGCTGATTGCTGACACCTTGCAGACGTCAGGTCTTCACGGGCCGCCGCTGCCTGAACGCCCTATTGGGATGACGGCGGTATGACAGCTGTTGATGGTCCCTTGGCAGTCGGCATTGTGTCGCGGGTCCGGTAGCGTGATCAGGAGTCCGCCAGATTGCTCTGATTTGTCAGTCCAGGTCAAAACTGAAATATACCTTTCGCCCGTGCTTCGGCTCGGGAACCTGCGAGTCGGTCTCCCTTGCAATCTCGATCCAATGCTCGACCGCTTCGTTAATGTTCTTAAGTGCCTCCTCCTGGCTGTCACCATGCGCCATGCACCCCGGAAGTTCGGGCACCTCGGCTATGAAGGCCTGATCCTCGTTGCTCCAGAAAATAGTGATCTCGTATTTGTGCATCTGTTTTCTCCTTCCAATCCGGTTTCAGGATCAACTGCCACACCGGATACAGCCTGGCGCGGCCGTTATCGCCTTGCAGGTCCATCTTTCCGGAGACATCTGCTTCGCGACGGATGTCATGGCTCCCTCGCTGGCCCTGATTGAACCCAGGACCCGCCATTTCGTTCCTCAGGCCGGCGACGCTGGTGTCGGATCCTGCGCGTTGCACGAGACTGGTCAGCATCGGCTTCTCACACCGCCCTGTGACGGACAATGCCGTCGCGTAACTTCTGGGTGGAGATGGAGGTGAGGGCGATGATCTCGTCGGGCCAGGATTGCATCATCCCGGAACCGACCTTCCTTTCTGTCAGCGAGCCGGGCAGCGCAGTTATTCCTCTTCCGGGATGGAGAAGGAGAGCGGCTTGTAGCCAACCCGGACCGGGTGCGGAAGCTCTATTCCGTGTTCTGTCCCGAAGTACCGTGCGAACGCCTCGGACGGCTTCGGTTGGTGCCCGGTCTTCATGCGTTTCTCGTGAATCAGGCGGCGCACCAGCTCTTCCATCGATATGCCGAGCCTCCGTGCTTCCTGGCGCAGCCAGGACTTGTCGTCCGGATGAATGTTGCGAACCGTGATGCTGGTGCTCATGCCGGCCCTCCTGTTCGGTCTGCCCACCCTGGTGGCTGTTCGCCATCCCGTCATGCCAACACCACCAGCAGGGCAAGCCTCTGTCAATCGCGCCCGCCGGATGCGCGGAAGCGAATGAACAGGGTTGGACAAGGTGCCATAAAGCCACCCGTGAGAGCCTTTGAAAACCAGTGCCTGAACATAAGTTATCCCGTCGAGAAGGTAACGAATTCTCGTGACGTTCCCCGACATTCATGACGGGCAGGGTGCGTGTTGTGGGCGCGGATCGCCACGCATTGTGGCAAGCAGACTGACCGACACCCCCTGTCAGCAGCGTGAATGTGTCGGTTCGTTTCTGTTTTTGTCCGATCTCTATACGGTCTGGCAACGCTGAACGGCATCAGGCTCGGGCCCATTCTCCGCGTCCCCGGCTTTCCAGCATCACGTCGACAAAAAGCTCATCGATGGAATCAAGCCGGGATGTGAGGCCCGAAGATCGGGAATACTGCAATAGCATTTCGAGGCTCTTCCGGTTTGCTGGCGTCAGCCCATATTCCCATGGATCGGGACCGAGGAAGGCCTCCTGGGCGTTCCACTCGTCCATGAACCAGGCAAGCGGCACCACGCGAGGGTTTGCAAGGCGCCGGTAGGCCGCCTGTTTCGCGTCTTCAAATGCGCGGGCCAGATTGCTGGCGATCCACGGGTGTTCATTCAGAAGGTCTTCCCGGATGGCTGTCACATGCATGATGGGAAAGATGCTGGTTCTTCGAAAGTAGGCCTCTTCTTCCTGGCGATAGTTTTCGAACAGGCGGCCAACCCGCGGGTCTCCGCGCAGGATCGGGGAGATGATATCCGGATGCAGAACGGCATCGAGATCGCCGCTTGCAAGCATTTCCGCCAGGTCTGACCCTGGTTCCGCCCGCATGATGCGGTAGCCGGGCGGTGGATCGAAGGGGATGTCTTCTTCCAGTTCGGTCACCCAGTCGATCGAGGTCAGATCAACTCCATACTCACCGGCAAGCAGGCCGCGGAGATAAAGGGTTGCCGTTGTCTGAAACGTCTTGACGCCGATTCGTTTTCCGTCGAGATCCCGGGGCTCCCGAATTCCCTTGTCCGTATTCACAAATATGAAACCGTGGCGAAAACGGCGATGCAGAAATACGGGAATCGCGGTAAGGGGATAGCCGCGATCGCGGGCCATCAGATAGGACGAACCGGACAGCTCACAGATGTCAAATTCCTGGTTGCGGATCATGCGCCAGTGCCGGGTCGAGGAATCCATGCTTGTGAGAACGTTCAGTTCGATTCCATCCGGGCTGACGCTGCCCTCCTTGAGTGCGCGGATGATTTCGTAGTCGCCGCAGGCGAGACTCAACTCCAGTTTCTTGACCATGGGCCGGAAGCTCCGTCGGGGAGGAATTGCAGTGGTTTCGATGAGGGGAGAGCTTCAGCCTCCGGTGCGTATCTCGAGGTCCGGATTGTCGAGGGCCTGAAGCCGACGAAGCTCGGGATCGGCATACCGGGGCCGCGAGGGTCTGGGATTGCCCAGCATGACCTGAAAATAGCAGTCCTCGGTCGTGTCGTTACGGATGCAGTGGACCTGGCCCGGCGGATTGTAGATCATGTCCCATGGACCCACTTGCCGCTCCGCTGTGGTCTCTCCGTTCTTCCATACAATCGTCGGATGACCCTTGAGGACGAAAAAGACTTCTTCCTCGCCGTCATGATGATGGAGAGGCTGCTCGTGCCCCGGAGGCATCTGGAGAACCGTAAGGGTAAAACTGGCGCCCATCAGGGCGTTGGGGTCGTTGTGATCAACGTTGCCGCTGGTCCCCAGATATCGGCGTTGGGAGCGGGAATACTTTTCATCGACCTGGGTCTCCATGCCCCAGACACGCCAGTTGGCGTCCCGGCTGGCGAAGGTCTTGCAATGACGATCAAGCGATGCTTCGAGCTGGCTCCCTTTGGAGACAGAATTGATGTCGGTTGGCATTGTGAACCTCATTCCGCGGCCTGGGCGGTGGGAAAGGTCTCCTCGAGGTGGATGGTGATTTCCTCGAGGGTCATGACGTCCGCATATTTGTGGTGCATATCGAACAGATTGACCTTGTGGGACAGTTCGGACCGATCGAAAACACATTCCTCCGCAATCGTGACGTGATAACCATTGGAGTAGGCATCCACGACGGAGGCTCGCACGCAGCCAGAGGTGCTTTCGCCGCAAACAATCAGACTGGATACGCCAAGCCGGGTCAGATGTGCGACCAGAGGCGTCGAGTGAAAGGCGCTGGCACGTTCCTTGCGGATGACGACATCGCCTTCGAGCGGTGTGAAGGCAGGATGGATATCCATCATGTCGTCGCCTGTGTCGTATCCTGTTTGCCGGTTTGTAGAGCGAACCCGACCCTTGCGAACCGAGCCCGTGACATAAAGTACGGGAAGTCCGGCCTTGCGACAGGCGGCGAACAGGCTCCGGGTCGGCTCAATGGCATCCCACGCAAACTTTCCACAACTGTTCGGAAACTCGTCGACCAGCTCATGGGGGAATTTCCCAGGGTCTCCACGATAGACGAAATTGTACAGATCGATGGCAAGGAGGGCCGGTCGCGGCCCGACAAAGAGCTCCCGGCGATAGGGCTCGTAAATCTTCAGCAAATGGGGCGACATCACGTCGCGCCAGCAATGATCTTCAAAGTCTCTGGGTATCATCGTCTCGCTCCTGCAGTTGGCATAGATTAGTGAATGATCGCGAGGATTGCGACAGCCTGCAATTCCGCTCTGTGTGCTTTCGGACAGAGGTCTCCAAAAGCAGGAACAGCGAGTGTCGTGACACCGTCGCGAAGCCGTGCCTGCGGGTGTCCGGTCACGGGCTGCCCTGGATGCATGTCTTCGGATCTCTGGGACGGTCAATGGTCCGGGACCGAGGCAGGGCTGGCGATAAGATGTGGTGCATGCTATCACCCCGAAGCGACAAGGGTTCTGGATCCGGGGCGGATTGAAAATGGACAAATTGGCGGCAGCCATGCGCGATGTGGTCGTTGCGAACCGGATCCTGGCCCGGGAAGAGGTCGTGGACGCATACGGCCATGTAAGTATTCGCCACCCGAACGACCCGGGACGTTATCTTCTGAGCCGGTCGCGTAGTCCGGAACTGGTGACGCTGGCGGACATCATGGAATTCAGCCTTGACGGGGAGGCGGTTGACGACGACCGGACACCCTATGCGGAACGGCATATCCATGGCGCAATTTATGAGGCGCGCCCCGACATCGAGGCCGTGGTTCACAATCATTCCCATGCGGTCATTCCTTTTGGCGTCACGCCAGTGCCACTGAGGCCGGTCGCCCATGTCGGCGCCTCGATCGGTCACCACCTCCCGATCTGGGATATTCGCGATAACTTCGGAGACACCAACCTTCTGGTTGTGAATATGGAACAGGGGAGAGACCTGGCTGCCACGCTGGGCGACGATACGGTCGTGCTGATGAGAGGCCACGGATGCGCGGTCACGGGAAAATCGGTGGAAGCGGCTGTGATGACGTCCATCTACCTGCAGGTCAATGCCCAGCTGGTTCAGGATTCGCTCAACATGCACGATAGCGTCGACTATCTCTCGGAAGGGGAAATCCGCTTGTGTACCCGGACGTTCCTGAGCGATTTCTCGGTGCGCCGCGCTTGGGAGTATTTTCGACGAAGAGCCGGCGCCGACCTTTTCTGAGATGCCTTGCCGCGCATGACTTCCCTTTCCGGAACTGATGTTCCTCTGCGCCGCCGCTGCGAGGCATTCCGCAACTGCGACACTGGTTCCGCTTTCTGGCGCCGGGTCCCATGACCCTTGTTCATCCCTTTGAAGGTCTGCGCCCGGCCCCCGGTTGGGCTGCAGACATCGCGGCTCCACCCTATGACGTGGTGACCGTCAATGACGTCAGGGAAACGGTTGCACGAAAGCCTCACAGTTTTCTGCGTGTGTCGCGGGCGGAAGCCTTGTTGCCTGAGGTCCAAACCCCCTATTCGGATCAGGTCTACGCTGCGGCGGCACGGTATTTCGCCGAGCTGACGTCATCAGGAAAACTGGTGCGTGATCCTCGTGCGGTTTACTACGTCTACCGCATGACGACCGAAGACCGTACGCAGACCGGGATTGTGGCTTCTGTATCCGGGTCGGCCTATGCGGAGAACCGGGTTCGGCGACATGAACTCACCCGACCGGACAAGGAGGATGATCGGGTCCGCCAGATCGAAGCGGTAAACGCCATAACAGGTCTCGTAATGATTGTTGGCCCGTCAGGGCAATTTCCATACTCGCTGCTGTCGCAAGCGGTGGTCCGGGAGCCTGTCGCCATCGCGCCCGATGTGAACGGTGCGCGCCACGAATTATGGGCCGTCTTTGATCCGGATGAAATTACGGCGATTTCGGAAGCGGTCAACAGCATGGGTGCCCTGTATATGGCCGATGGACATCATCGATCGGCTGCTGCCTGCCGGGTGATCCAGGCGAGACGAGCGGCGGGCAAACGTGGCAGTCCGGCCCAGGAGGGTTTCCCTGGCGTTATCTTTCCCTCCAATCAGGTGTGCATCCTCGGTTATCATCGTCTGGTTCGCGATCTCCGCGGCTGGACCCCTGAGCGATTGCAGGCTGCCCTCGAGAAAGACTTCGTGATTCACCCCGCCGGAACGGTCGTGCGGCCTGTCAGCGCAGGTACCTTCGGCATGTGTCTCCACGGCCGCTGGTTTCATCTCGAATTGAAGAAACCTGCATCGGGAAACGACCCGGTAGAGGCGCTCTCTGTCAGCTGTCTGACCCGCCTGGTTCTGGAACCTCTGCTGCAGGTGGGAGACCCGCGTACCGATCCCCGCATCGACTTTGTGGGCGGGGAGGATGGTCCCGAGACTGTGGCCGCGCGGGTAGCCTCCGGAGAAATGGAGGTGGGCTTTACCCTGAGCCCGGTAACGATTGGCGAGTTGATGGATGTGGCGGATGCCGGAAGAATCCTGCCTCCCAAGACAACCTGGTTCGAACCCAAGCTCGCCGACGGCCTGATATCATTGCCGCTTGATTGACCGGGGGACAGCCTGCCCCTGATCCCGACGTACAGAACAGTTATGGACGCGGCTTCTTCGCCGGGATTCGCTCCCGGCCACCAGTTGGTATGGGCAGAGCAGTGAAACGCCTCAGCCACGGCCTGGACCGGGCCACGGCCCGCTGCCGGCGGGTTGTTTCTTGCTTTTTTCGAAACGTGCTCGTCGTGCGCTTTCGGGTACCCATGTGCCAACCATAAATCCGTGTCCGGCAACAGGCGCTGACGAGTGCCTCGCCGACTACAGCAACCGTGGCAGCAACGTGGCGATCGGCGGGAAGGCGGCGATCACCACCATGCCGAGCAGAAAGATGATGACAAACGGCCAGGTTGCGGCAAAAACCTGCTGCAGGGTGGCTCTGTCCGTTGCCCCCTTGAAGGCAAAGATCGTGTAGCCAAACGGGGGGGTGATTCCGCCGATGGTGACGTTCAGCAGCATCAGCAACCAGAACCAGATCGGATCGAATTCGAGTGATTTGATGAGCGGTTGATAAATGGGAATCACCACAAGCATCAAGGCGATCTGGTCAATAAACATGCAAAGAATGAAGGGGATCAGCATCATGATGAACAGCATCACATAGGCATGCAGATCAAGACTGGCCACCAGGTTGGTCAGCTCCCGGGTCGAACCGGTAAAGGCCAGAAGCTGGCTGAACATCTTGGAACTGGCCATGATGACCAGGATCATGCTGGTGATGAAAGCGGCCGAGGCGACCGAGTCGGAAAACATTTTCCAGTTCAGCTTTCGGTAATAGGCCGCTGTCAGCAGGGCTCCCAAAACTCCCGTGGCGGCAGATTCTGATGGAGTGGCAATGCCCAGCAGAATGAAGCCCATAACACAGAAAATAATCAGGGCGAACGGTGTTACGCGCAGGATGGCCCGGAGTTTTTCAGCTGCGGTGACCTGGCTTGCAGACGCTGCAGCGTCTTCGCGTGCAAGCTCCGGATTGAGACGAACGCGCCCCATTGTATATGCGAGGAACATGGCCGAGAGCATGAGTCCGGGCAGTATTCCTGCGATCAGCAACCCGGCAATGGAGACATTGGCAAGGGTTCCGATTATGATGACCAGAACACTGGGCGGAATGATGGGAGCGAGGGATGCTCCTGCCAGGATCGCTCCGATCGACATCTTCGTATCGTAGTTCCGGTCCAGCATTCCCGGAAACAGCGTCCGGGCCATCATTGCGGCCACGCCCATTGCAGCGCCCGAGAGTGCACCGAAGATCGTCGAGAGCGCAATACAGAGAACATACTGTCTGCCCTTGACCCTTCCGACCAGCTTGTCCACGGAATCGAACAGTGTATCGATCGAACCGGAGCGAAACAGAAGTTCCCCCATGAGAATGAAGAGGGGAATGGCGGAGAGCGCCGCAATATTCGTAGTCTCGAAAATCGAATTCGCGACCAGCCCAAATCCGGGTTGGCCGAGGATGATGAGGACGCCGAATATGTTGATCAGAAGAAAGGCGACAAAGATCGGCACTCCGGTCATGAAAACCGCGAGAAGAAGCGTCAATCCGGCCGAGAGGATACCCCACCATTCCATTACTCGAAATGCCCCTCGGTTCCCTGGCCAATCTGAATCTTGCGGTAATCAAGCATGCGCAGGAAGTGAAGGGCTGACATGCCGAAGCCATAGGTGATGAACACCGATATCCAGTATTTGGGAATCGGTTTGACCTTCATCAGGTGAACGTCCTTCACGACTTGCCGGATGTTCTCGTCGAGACTGATCCATGTGCCGAGCACACATGCAATGAAGCACAGCAGGTAGATGCACCAGTAGACCGGTTTTGCCCGTGACGGTGAGAGAAGGTCGACCAGAAATGTAACCGCGACATGCCCTTTTGCCCGGGTTACATGGGGCATCATCAGAAAACATCCGATGCACAGGGAATAGGATACGGCCTCGTCTGCCCACCAGGTGGGCGCGTTGAAAAAATAACGCGCGCCCACCTCGTAGCAATAGGAAAAGACGATGATGACCAGACAGAGTTTGGCGAGATGAAAGCCCACTTCAGTGACGCCGTCATGCAGCCATAGCGCTCCTCTGAGCATGATCATCAGGCCTGGTTGTTGATGGTCAGTTGGTCAGGCCTGCCTTTTGGGCCATGGACCGGAGCTCGAGACCGTCGGCGCAGCATTTCTTCGCAATTTCCCACATGCTGGCTGCAAATGTCTCCTTCACCTTTTTTGCGGTGTCGGGGGCCAGCATTTCGGTCTTGACCCCGAGTTTTTCAAGCTCCATCGACTCCTTGGCAAGAATCTTGTCACCGATGGCGGGCATCTCGATTTCTGTCTTGATGGCAGCCTTGACCAGAATCTCCTGTTCTTCCGCCGACAGCTTGCCCCACTTGTCGAGGTTGACCCAGAAACCGAGGTTGCTGGACCCGAACGTCGGACGCAGCTTGTAGGTCGCGACTTCATAATGCTTCATGTCCAGCATGCCTGCGGCCGGCCAGGCCGCACCGTCAATGACGCCTTTTTCCAGGGACGTATAGATCTGGCCGCCCGGAAGGACCACCGGCGAGGCTCCAAGCAGGCGGATGACGCCATGGTAGCTCAGCGTGCCGCGAATCTTGCGTCCCCTCAGATCACCTTCAGGTGACAGGGGTTCTTTTGTAAACAGGTGATAGCCCTGGTTGCTGGCAGCGGCCACGCCGACCACCTTGAGGTTGTTGTGCTTCTGGTAATAGCCGTCAAGATAGGTGATCAGCCCGGCGTCACGCCGCGCCTTGGGTTTGGGATCGATCGCGTCAAAGGTGAACGCCAGTCCCTTGCTGCCAGAGTGATAGATTCCGTGGCTGAACAACATGTCGAACACCCCGGAGGACACGGGTTGAAGCTGCTCGAACGGGGGGACGACTTCCTTGCCGATAATCGACAGATTGACCTTGCCGCCTCCGATGGCCACGACGTTTTTGGCAAACTCATCGAGTACGGCATATGTCGGCCAGTTGTCCTTGTTCCAGCTTGTCAGCAATTTCAGGTCTGCAGCCAAAGCGCCTGAGATTGAAGCCGCGGCAATGGCTGATGCGCCCAGCGAGGCGGTGAGAAACCTTTTCATGATAGCTTCCTGTCTCCGGTGTTATTGATTGTCACTGTAGCCTGTCCGATGCAGACTAATGATTGAATTCAACCGAAGACACTCTATCCGACCCCATGCCGGGGTACAACACGAGCTGAAGAGACCGGATCGTCAAAGAGACGGTGGGATAGCTGGGAAAAACCGAATATCGCGCGAAGATCGTCACATCGGTTCGTGCCGCTGATGCACTGAAGGGCGATGCGCCGGTGCAGGTTCCGCTTCCGGTACAGCTGTAACGGAACCGGCCGAAACGACCTGACCCAGGACAGCGGGCCCGGCGATCGCTGTCTCCGGAGACGTCATGCGTCTTGCAGTGTCCCTCGGCCCCTGTGCTGTCGCATCGTATCGGGGCAACATCCTGGCAGGCCCCCGGGACGCCGCGATGGCTGCGATCAGCCCTGCGTCCTGTACGAGGCCATCTTCGCAAAAGGGAGTCCGTGCCAGTGTCTGGGGGGCCGCAGTTGCCGCCCAGGCGTGTCAGATCAGTTCGCGGCTTCCGTCGGAGTAACGGATCTTGACGGTGACCGTGCCCTCGTTCATGAGCCACGGGCGGATTGTGAAGTCGCGTGCTCCGCTGGAATGCATCGGATCTCTGTTTGCAATCTCGCGGGCTTCGGCAAGGGAGGAGGCCCGGATGATAACCATGCCTTCGCCTTCCCAGTTTTCTTCCGCGTCATCCCAGAAGGGCCCGGCACCGAACATGATGCCTTTCTCTTCCAGTTCCACCTGAAACGCCAGATGTGGCTCGATGTTGGCCATGACGGGGCCCAGTCCATCGGTCGGAAAGGTGTGGACAACATAGAGCTGCTTTTGCAGCATACCTTCGCAAGCGTGCAAGATGTCCTGTTTGGTGATCTGGGGATTCGACATCAGGTTTTTCTCCTGTGGTTGGCCATGGTGTGCAGGCGAAGAGCGGGCCCCGTCATCCTGCGGGGGTAAGGTCGCCAGCCTCGACGAGTGTCAATTCGTTTTCGCCGGCCTTGTCGCGGCGTCGGAATTCGGCCGCCGCCTTGTATTCTTCCGAATTGAAGCACGCCTCTGCAGCTTGGAGCGACGGAAACTCGATAAGAACGAAACGTTCAAAGTAGTCCCGGCCTTCAAGGGTCTTGTGACGGCCGCCCCGGGTCAGGATTTTACCCTGATATTTCTCGAGAATGGCCGGAACGCGGGTCGCGTACTTCATGTACTCGTCGTAATTATTGATCTTGGCTCTTGCCATCCAATAGGCAGTCATGCGCGGTACCCTCACGGTTTCCAGATGAGTCTTCGCCGATGAGCGCCCGCTGGGACAGGGGGCCCGGAAACGGCGGCGGTGGCCTGATGAGGTCAGGCGTTTGCAGGCCCGGCATTATTTCCGACTACGAACCGGTTTTCCACCCCCGAATGGCGGGAATTTCATGCCATACCTGATCGCTGTCCGATTCCGTGCCGGTGCTCCGGACGACCGTTCGACATGCTGTTTGCGCGCAGGAATGACAGCGTGTGACCGGAGTTCCACAAATGCAAACGGCGTTTACGGGACATGGAGATTGCTTCTGCTTGCCATTGCGTTAGAGTGACGCCCAAATTCGGCAACAGGACAGTCATTGATGCCCTTGTCTCACATGGAACACTTTCTCATTCAGACCGAGGATCTTCAGAAGACCCGAGACTGGTATGTCGATGTGCTTGGAATGACGGAGGGACCGCATCCCGATTTTCGCTTCCCCGTGTGCTGGCTTTATCTGGGTGACGAGCCCGTTCTTCATCTGACCGTCGGTGGTGAGGCCGTGAGCGAAAATCGGATGAAGTACCTCGGGCAGCAATCCACGGAAACCCGGGGATCCGGGGTCATCGACCATATCGCGTTCCGGGCGCATGGCCTGGGCGAGATGATGGTACATCTTGAGAAGTGCGGTATCGACTACACGAAGCGGCAGGTCGACGATCAGGGCCTGTTCCAGCTGTTTCTTCTCGATCCCAACGGTGTGAAGATCGAGCTGAATTTCGCAGCGGACGAGGCAACGGGCTTCCGTGCAGACGTCATGGCTGCAGACCTTCCTGCCTGATTCCGCACTCTTGCAAAACCGATCGACTGGTCATCCATCCGGGTGAGGGAGAATCTCTTGTACAGGACGCTTGAGCGGATTTGCACGTGGCTGAATTACATCGCCGCCGGCTGGTTGATGATCATTGCGCTGGTCATTTTTGTTGAGGTGACCAGCCGTGGAGTCTTCAACACGTTTCTGGGTGGTGACGAAATCGTGACCAATTCGGTTCCGGCGATCGTGTTTCTGCAGGTGCCGCTCGCGATTCTTACCGGCAGCATGTTGCGAACCTACATCGTTTTCGACCATCTCGGCAGACGATGGCGGCAGGTGGTCAATGCCATTGCGTATCTCATGGGCATGCTCCTGTTCATCGGTGTTTCTGTCGGAGGATGGAGCGACATGATCAAGGGTTGGGAGATCGGTGAATATCAGGGAATTGGGGCCCTTGAGGTTCCGGTCTATCCGGTCCGCACAATCATCATCGCGGCCGCCATTCTCATCACGGTCATCTATTTCATCCTGCTGCTTCGCAACGCAACAGGGCAGGGCGATGCGGCCGGGTTCGGAGAAGCTGAAACCGGAATGACACAGAACCCCGGATCCCATTGAACAAACCGGCCCCGGATTTCCCGGCGGAGTGAATGCATGGATTTGAATACCCTTATGGTCCTGACGCTGATCGGGATGCTCGTGGCGATTTTTGCGGGAGTGCATATCGCCCTGGCGCTTGGCCTGACGGCGATGGTGGGAACATATTTTATTTTCGAGGATCTTTATCTCGCATCGGCGCAGGTGGGTGGTGCGGCCTACGAACTGGTCCGGCATTACGTTTTTGCCACAATTCCGCTGTTCGTCCTGATGGGTGATTTTGTTGCCAAGTGTGGCGCTGCCAGTGATCTCTACAAGGTTATCAATCGTGGTCTGCGGAGAATTCCGGGCCGCCTCGCCGTCGCTACCGTTGCCGGCAACGCAGCCTTCGCGGCTGTCACCGGGACCTCGATTGCGTCTGCGGCAGCCTTCAGCCGGATTGCCTATCCGGAAATGATGCGCTTCGGGTATCGCCGACGGTTTGCGCTGGGGTCTATCGCCGGTTCCGCCTGTCTTGGCATGCTGATTCCACCCAGTGTTCTGCTCATCGTCTGGGGGATCATCACCGAACAGTCGATTGGCAAGTTGTTCGTTGCGGGTGTCATACCCGGGATCATTCTGTCGCTACTCTTCATAGGCTACACGGTCGTGGTCGCGTTGCGTAATCCCGGGATCGCGCCGCCAAGACCGCCTGACGACGAGGAGGAGGAGCCGCTGACGCGCGGCGAGGTGACGTCGTCCCTTGGTGTGCTGGCCATTGTGGTCGTCGTTCTCGGGGGCATATGGGGCGGTGCATTCACCGCGACGGAAGCGGCCGGTATCGGTGCGCTGGCTGCCATGATTCTTGCAGCTGCCAAGGGGCTTCGTTTCAGGGGTATCATTGAAGCCGTGATCGATGCGGGCAGGACCGCGGCACCCATCATGATCCTTCTCGTGACGGCGGGAATGTATTCCCGGTTTCTCGCCCTCGCCGATATCCAGACAATTATCAAGGACGCTCTGCTTTCGATGGGCATCGGAGGCTTCGGAATCGCGATCATGATGATCGTGATCTGGCTTGTTCTCGGAATGATTCTGGATTCCATATCCATCATTCTCCTGACGGTGCCGATCTTTGCGACATTCTCGACGCTGATCG
Source organism: Alphaproteobacteria bacterium (assembly GCA_965221485.1). Taxonomy (GTDB): domain Bacteria; phylum Pseudomonadota; class Alphaproteobacteria; order MPNO01; family UBA830; genus JAJEBT01. The sequence goes on from OZ244893.1 coordinate 596,545, forward strand.
GGCTGGACGGCTTTGCGTTCGCGATCTTTGGCATTCTTCTGATTGAGGCCGGGCTTCTCACGCCACCGTTCGGCCTTGTGGTTTATGTCGTCAAGGGGGCTGTGCCCGGCCCGCCGGTGAGTCTTTCCGACATCTTCAGAGGTTCGATTCCCTACTGGATCCTGATGCTGGTCACGGCCGGACTGATCTGGCTCTATCCGCCGCTCGCCAGCTGGCTGACCGAATTTGTCTGATGAACCTCCACCGGACGGCTGTGAACCTGCACCATGTCCGGAACCCTGGCAGGGTCCCGGTAATCCATCGGTGCGGTTTGTGGGCGACGTCCGGCTGTTCCGGTGGTATGCATGCCGGAACCGGGTCCTTGGCCGGGTTTCCCGGAACCGGTGCCAATCGCGCCCGGTGACCTTGGAAAGGGCCCCGGAGCAACCCCTGTTCGGGAGTCGTCCTGCAGTTCGTGGACGACGCCCCTGTCTTTGTGAACCCTGGAGCCCTGCATGAATGAGAGGTACCCATGCTTGATCTGATGTCTGTTGCCCGAACCGAGGCCGATGGTGGCGATCTCTTAGGCCTGTTTTCAGGGATGTTCGAGCCTGCAGAGGTGAGGCCTGCGGGCTATCCGGACGCAGTGGTCTGGAAAGGCGGCAATCACGACGGGACCGTCAATCCGGTCGCTCACTCCCTGACCGATGCCTACGCGCTTCTGGGAACCCTTGCAGCCATTGATGTTCTGGGCCTTCCGTTCTACGCGGTCCCCATGTGGTCGCAATACCGGCATGACAAAAGGCTGGAGCCACTGGCCTGGTTTGGAAATATGCCGTGCACCTCGATCAAATGGTCAACGGCGGGCGATGCCTACGTGAATGACAGGGAGCGCGGCCGGGTTGTGGTGATGGGAAAATCGGGCAATGCGCCACTCAGGACCCAGGCCGGAGTCTACTGCAATGTTCGCCCCTACGGCCCCATCACGGTGGTCCGCTGTATGCCTTGTCTTCCCTATTCCCAGGATCGGGCCGTCTTCAACGTGAACCAGGATGGCGTGATTCACTCGGAAATGAATACCCCCGGCGTCCAGCTTGCCTATGCGAACCGGTTGTTTCTTCGCCTCGTTCATGAAACCGGGGCTCTGGGGAGGGTGGCGACAAAGCCGACCCAGGCGATGGAGGACGGGATCAATGCGGGCCTGCATTCCTGGCTGCTCAAGGGAACAAAGTTCGAGGTAGGCCGTAGATATGCGGTGGATCCCTATGAGGAACACCGCGAGAGCATCGATCGAATTATCGCGCTACTGCCGGCTGACTTCAAGGACGGCATGTCGGACTGGGGAGGACGTATCGAGCAGCATATTGCCGATACGAACTACGGGCTCTTGCTTTGGGATCTCATTGAGCAGCGGGATTGCATTGTCCTCGCCACTGACCTAGACGGCGATCGATTGACCGACCTTCTGGCCGACGTTTCAGACCCGCTGCGCGCCTTTGGTGGCAAGGTGGCCCGGCATCTTGGTTCTGACGTGAATACAGAGCAGGTCTGGCGGGAGATGGGTTACACCACAGGCAACGGCCGCGACATGACGTCGGTAATGCATCGGATGTCCGGACCTCCGATTCACGAGCAGACGCTCGGATCAGCCGACGCAATGCTGTTGCGCTTGCTCGACGGAGACGAATCCATGGGCGGGACCAAACGGCCCTACGATCCCAGAATTCATTTCGTCCTGATCCGCGATGCGTATCTCGATGCCAATCCCGGCAATTCCGGGTTGCGGGGCTGGCTTGATGCGGCTCTGGAAACGTTCGATTCCATCTACGGTTCCGAGCGACCCGGCTTCATCGAAGGGTATGCCACGTTGAAGGCTGCGATCAAACCGTGGAACGGATGAGCACCCAACTTCCGGATCAGCGCTTCGGATAAGGCGGCCATCGATTGCCCTCAGCAGGACAGAATTCGCAGCACCTCTTCAGGATCCTTGGCGATCCGGTAGAGCGTGGACATGTCACCATGCGCGAATTGCATCCGTGTGACATGCTCCATAATCAGAAGGAAAGGGGACCAGTAGTCATTGGTGTTGACAATCAGCACCGGTTTCTTGTGGCGCCCCAACTGACGCCAGGTGATGATTTCAAGTGTTTCATCGAGTGTTCCCAGTCCGCCTGGAAGCGCAACAAAGGCGTCGGCAAGTTCGAACATGGTCCGTTTGCGTTCATGCATGCCCTCGACGATCTGGAGTTCCGTGACACCGCCATGAGCTGTTTCGCGGTCCACCAGAAACCGGGGTATAACCCCGATAACAGTACCTCCGGCACCAAGCGCGCCGTCAGCAAGGGCACCCATCAGACCACCACTGCCGCCACCGTAAACAAGCCTGATCCCGGACGCGGCAATTCGATTTCCCATTTCTGCCGCCGCTTTGGTAAATGCAGGCAGGCTTCCCGAACCTGCGCCACAGAATACGCAGATTGAACGGATCGTGGATTGTGACATTAGGCGATTCCGGTGGTATGTGATTGAGGTTTGTTGGTTATGATGCGTGAGAAAACACGAATATTGGTTCGTGACAAGGCTGAACGGGCTTCATCAGCCTGGGCCTGGAACAGAACCGGAAATGGTTTTGGGCAGTCGGCTTGATGGAACCGGTCGGCAGGAGCGGCCGGCATGGGTGAAAATACCGCTTGTCCCGGCGCAGAGAGACAGGGAGCGGCCTGTGCGATATACTCGGGGAATAAGCCTTGCTGGTTTTGTAGCGGCGTGCCCGGACGGGCCCCGCGACGACCAACGAAGCCCACCAACAGCCGGCGACAACAATGATGCCGTGGTATCCAGGGGACGGACTGCAATCGTACCCGAAAGCCGCTCGTTCTGCTTCATGACTTTCATTGGTCGCATTGACGGTTTGGTACAGTGAGAAAACCCCTCATAGTTGGCATCGTTGGTGCCATAATCATCCTGTTGGCCATATTCGCCACACTGGTGATCGACCGTCAACCGGATCAACCTTTGGTGGTTGCATCCGAGGGTCCGACGAGGCCCCCGGCCGGTTCGGGAAGCGATCCCGGTCCCACCCCGGATTCGGAAGAAGCGGCTCTGAAGCCCAGCCGCGGACAGGATTCGGCCGGGGTGGAAAAGACTGAACCCGAGGGAGCTGAAGCCGGTTCGCCCGCTCCATCGAAAAGCGGTTCTGATGTCACCGCAAGATCGCCCGGGACAGGAGTGGAGTCAGCGGTGCAAGAGCCCGGGACGAGAGAGGCCGAGGCCCGACCGCAGGTTCGGGGGCCATCTTCCCAAGGGACTCCGGCAGCCCCTGGGGGATCGGTACCAGATGCTTCAGGTGCAATTGCTGCGGGACCCTCAGAGAGCGGGGACGATCAGGAAACGAGGCGTGCGCCCGCCTCCGGGCAAGCGCCAGTGGCGACAGACACCGGCGGGGCTGATGGATCGGCGACCCGGACCCGACAGCGGCAGGACGCGGCACAAAACGTAGTTGCAGGAAAGGAACCGGATCGATCGACGGCGGCTCAGAATGGGCGGTCGGCTTCTGACAGTCGGGACAGAAGGCCACCGGTGGACGGAACCATGGGTCGGCCCGGAAGCAGGGAAGCAGGGCCGGAACCGTCAGCGTTGAGAGACCCTGATCGGGGTATGGAGTACTGGTCTTCCATCTCTCCTCCGGGTGATCAGGACGGACCGATCGCACGGCCTTCATTCGATGTGGTGCGAACCTCGCCTTCGGGCGACATTATTGTTGCCGGGCGCGCGGCGCCCGGGGCCACAGTAACGGTCCGGAGCGGCGATCAGGTGCTGGGCCAGTTGCAGCCCGACAGAAACGGCGAATGGGTATTGATTCCGGAAGAGCCGCTGGATCCTGGCACTTACGAACTTTCACTTTCAGCGACATTTCCTGACAGAAATGAAATTGCTGGTGACGAGACCGTGCTGGTCATCATTCCCGAACGGGGCCGGGGCCTCGCAACCAGGGATACCAGCGATCCCATGGGATCTCTCGTGGTTTCGTTGCCAAAGCGAACGGACCAGGTTCCGGTCCTTCTCGAACCGCCAGGAGGAACTGGGGATGACCGTCTGTCAGTAGACATTATTGATTATGGCGAGACGGGTGAGGATCTGATTCTTTCAGGTCGGGCGTCGCGTGAACACGAAGTTCGGCTTTATCTCGGAGATGAATATATCGGCCGGGCCCAGCCAGATGGTGATGGAAAGTGGGAATTGCGACCTGACCGGAAAATACCTGGCGGAGATTACAGGCTTCGGGCAGATCTGGTGGACAGGGACGGCCAGACAGTGTCTCGCATAGAGTTGCCATTCTCCAGGTCTCGCACTGTACGCTACATTCCCTCGACATCCCGGGTCATTGTGCAACCGGGGAACAGTTTGTGGCGGATTGCAAGGGCGGTTTATGGCCGGGGCATTCGATACACTGTGATTTACGAGAGAAATCGAGACCAGATCCGGGATCCTCACTGGATTTATCCGGGGCAGGTGTTCCAGTTGCCCGAACTCCGATGATGACAGACCGGCAAGAATACAGGGCCTCACTTCCTGCCCCGCGCGAGCAGGAAACCTGACCAGGGTCTCCGGAACTCCAAATCTCCACTTGGACGACAGGATGACTAAACGTCCCGCTCACCGGGACGACGGTCTTCGTGGAATTTGGCAAACCGTCCGCACAAGCTGGAGTGCCTCCGTCTGATCCTTGAGACGTTGCCCGGCAGGGATTGGCGGCCTCTTTCAATTGATTTCGGGGTCCTGCACAACAAAACCTGAAAGAATGCCGCCATACCCCGGGAATGGTCCTGTAAATGGTTGTGCAAGAGCGCAGATATCTGTTGAAACGAAGCGGTTTGGCGTTCGCTTGTTCGCCTGGACATGCCGCCCGTGACCGATGTCGTCCCCATCCCGGGTCCTGTTGCGATTCACAGTTTCAGAACGGGTCAGAGTGTCGCGAACCTGACCGAGGGCAAACCTGTCCGGCATCATTCGGGGTCTCGGCGCCGGCGTTGGCGTTATGGAGGGTCCTCCGTGGGACCGGATGAGAATCATGCGACGACAACCATTGTCGAATGGCCGGTTCCGACACCGCGCCGTGCGCGGTGGTCCAGGAAACAGGGGATTACAGCAGTGGTGGGAAATTCTTCTTGATCATCCATAATTGAGGTGTCATCAAAAGATGGACCCGTGTGCCCGAAAGCCCGTCACTGATTGCGTTTAGTCTCATGAAGTCTTGTAACGGAGGAATGCGACCCACAGTCACGGTCGCTATCGCGCATCTGAAAGGTTCTTCCGATTTCAACGCTGTCGTTCCGGTACAGATCCGCGCGCTGCGGGGTGCATCCCTTGCTGTGCAGCAGCAGGAAGAGAATGGAGACGATGTTCATGCCCGACCTTCGTAACCAGCCCGAACTGGCGTTGCCGTTTCAGACGACGCGGGAACTCCTGGCCAAATGGAATGAGCGGGATCGTGATCGTGTGGCTCTCGTTGATCTTGATCAGGGTGGCCGCAGCGTGACATGGGGTGACGTATCGGCAGCAGCCAGCCGGATCTCCGGGCTCCTGGGTGACATGGGCATCGGGCGTGGCGACAAGGTTGTCCTGCTCGCGGATGAGGTCATGGAGAAACTGATTGTCTGGCTGGGCATCTGGCATCGAGGAGCGATCGTCTGCCCCCTCAATGTGGAGATGAACGAGGCACACCTGGCCAGGATTATCGCGACCATCAACCCGAAACTGGTCCTGTGGCACGAAGAACTGGAAGGCTCCAGCTACCTGAACGAGATCGGCTTGCCGGACCTGCGCTTCGGCTGGTACCCGCAGGCGCCGAAGGGAGACGGAAGCAGCGACCCATTCTTCACCAGGCTGGCGGATTATCCCGGGACGGATGATGCCGACGGGGAAGGAGATGTGGGCCCAGAAGATCTCTCCTGCATTTTTTGTACCTCGGGGACAACGTCCACGCCCAAGAGTGTTGTCTACAACCACCTTTCCTACTGGCTGAGCGGGTTGTCCACACTCGATATGCTGGGACTGAACGCTGATGACCGCACGCTCGAATACCGGTCCTTTGGCTGGAATTCGGCTCAGATCCTTAGTTTCATGCCGTGGTTGCAGGTCGGATCCACACTTCATATTGCGCGGCACTTTTCGCGCTCGCGCTTTTTTGACTGGGTCAGGGATTACGGAATCACGTTTTCCGCGGGTGTACCGACCGTCGTGAACATGCTCCTGAATGATCCGCCGGACGAGCAGGGTCGGGATGTTCCGACCCTGCGGCTGATGACCTGCTCGACGGCCCCGCTGTCTCCGGAACAGTGGGAAAGGTTCGAGAGCCTCTACGGTGTTACCTTGCTCCAGCTCTACGGAATGTCGGAAGCCGGATGGATATGCGGAAACCGTCACTATCGCCGCCGTATGGGCACTGTTGGACCGCCGGCCAGGCACCAGGAGTTCCGGATCGTTGACGGCGAGGGCAATCCGTGTGCAGCCGGAGTGGAAGGTGAAATTACGGTTGGAGGTCCGCAGACCTGCCACAGTACGTTTTCACTGGATGGATCAGTCGAGGACCTTTCTGACGCACGCATCAGGACGGGCGATCTCGGTTTCATGGATGCCGATGGTTTTGTAACGGTCACGGGTCGCACCAAGGATCTGATCATCAGGGGCGGGGTGAATATCGCGCCACTTGAGATCGACAACCTGATTCTCAGTCATCCCAAGGTTCGGGAGGCCGCCGTAATTGGTGTACCGGACCAGATCTACGGCGAGGAAATCGTGGCCTACGTTGTGGCCATCGATGGAGAAAACCTCTCCGCACAGGAGGTTGATCTCTGGTGCGAACAGAAGCTGCCCGACTTCAAGCGACCGCGGCAGGTCAGGTTTATCGATCAACTGCCAAGATCGGATCGGGGCAAGGTCCTTCGCGACGATCTGAAACAGCTCTGGAGTAATGGCCAGTCTGCCTGACAGATCCTGAGGGCAGGGGGCCTTGCTCCGGCCCGGGTCTTCTGGAAACGCCTCTGCCCACCGGCAAGGCAAACATTTTCAGGACAAATATCCCGCCTTGTCGGCCGCGCTCCAGAGAAGGCGGAGGGCGAGCAGCGTGAGCGCGATCTGGAACACCCGTGTGAACACGGCTTCCGGCATTTTGTTGAGCGCCCGAACACCGATCCAGTTCCCGAAAAAACTCATGGCAATCATGGCAGCGAGAAGTGGAAGGTAGTCATAAAATTCGAAACCGAGAATTCCGAATACCACGGCCTTCAGCGTATGGACAAAGAACATCGCGGCTGCATGGGTAGCCACAAACTCTCTGCGATCCGTGCTGATCCCGCGAATCCAGGGGGCCAGCAGAGTTCCTGTAGCACCAACGAACATGGAAATCAGACCACCAGCACCACCGAGTATGAACAGCCGCCTCGCAGAGGGAGCTCCTGCGGTAATCCGGGGCGCCCAGCACACATAAATCAGAAAAAGACCCAGTATTCCCTGGAGGAGGGCGACCGGTAATGAAATCACGATGCTGCCGCCCGCAATTCCCCCGATCGCGGCACCCAGCGCGAACGGAATGATCGCCCCCCGTATCACCAGTCGGTGCATTATGGTGACGCGCGTGATGTTGGTACCCGCCTGAACGACACCGTGAATGGGAATGACTGCAGCGGGTGGAAGTATTGTGGCCATGACACCAATCATCATGATGCCGCCGCCGAGGCCCGCCACGACACCGAACGCCGAGGTGAAAACACTCAGCAGTGTGAAGCCGATGAATGTCCAGCCGTCTATTTCCGGTGTAATGGACAACAGCTCGATCATTATGAACCCTTCGCGATACTGCTGGTCGAGGCTCGGGATGTCACCAGACGCAACAGACCGTCGATCAGGCGCGCTGTTCCGGGGCAGGTATGGAGACGGACGCCGCCGCCATGGACAAGTGAATCGGTCATCCCCGAATCAAATCCGCGGCCCAAATTTGCCGTCGGTCAGAGGAACCGGTTCGGTCCCTGTTTCGAACCTCCTGCCGGCCCCGCAGGTTGGTGGCAGACAAGCGGTGTTTCCGACCAGTCATCGATGTCTGCAAGCACGGACTCACGTTGAGAGAAGCTCTTCGCTGCTGACCGCCCTGCCTGCCGTCCAGCCAGAAACAAGGCATTCCGAAATATTGCCTCCGGCGAGATAGAGATGACCGAAACAGCTGCCCATTTCCCCGGCCGCGTAGAGCCTCGGAATTGGCTCGCCGAAGACATCGATCACGCGCTGACTGGCATCATGAATCGGTCCACCCTGGGTGTTTGACACCACCGGCCAGACTTCGCCGGCATAGAAGGGCGGCGTGCGAATCGGCACCATGGAACCCGGCAGGCGCCCGAACTCCTTGTCCCGCCCTGCATCGGTCATCGTGTTCCAGCGCTTTATGGTCGCCTTGAGCGGATCAGCCGGCACGCCCATGATTCGGGCGAGGTCCTCCAGCCTGTCGGCCCGTTTCAGGATCCCGAGTTCGACCTCCCGGAGATTGTCCCGGGACCACTGCATATCGACGTCGCGATCATTATAGGCTGGGTTCCCGAGCGGATAGAGCTTGCGGGCCTCTTCATCGCAGATCAGCCAGGCAGGTATGTTCCGAAACCTCTGTGTTACCGTATCCATGTCATCAAAGGGTCGCGCACCGGTATCCTGAAGATAGGGAGGCTGTTCGTTCATAAAACGGCGTCCCTCGCGGTTGACGAGAATCCACGCGACCGGAACCTTGTCCATATCCGCTCCCGTCATGTCGGTGTCGGTTTCTCCGGGCACCCAGTCCGGAAACCGCTTGACGCGTATGCCGTAGGGATAGGCGGGATCCGTGTGCCGGAACCCGTAGGATCCGTGGAAATGCCACATGTGCCACAAATCGGCACCCACATCCTGGGCCATGCGAATGCCGTCCCCTGTATTGTACTTGTTCGCGGCGCTGAGCACGGGAACCGACGGCCAATATTCCTGCTTCATGCGATCGTTTGCCTCGAAGCCGCCGGCGGCGAGAACCACACCACGTCTGGTGCCGATCCGCCATGGTTGCCCGCCCAATCGGGCAATGACACCGTGAATTTCGCGATCCCTGCCGGTGATCAGCCGTTCGGCCGGAGCGGACAGGCGCAGGTCGACCCCGAGCGCGTGCATCCGGACCTGAAGCAGACGAAACAGAAACGGTCCTCCGACGCGGCCGCGAACCTGCGGATAGAACGTCCCGGGATCGAAATTGGGGATGGAGTCGACATGGGTGTAATAAAAGGTCTCGCGATGACGAAACGGGTAGTTGCCCCCTCGCGGCCGGGTCCGGATATCAGCACCCGTGCCCTCCGCCAGTTCGCGAAGATAACCTTCGGTCTGCGCCATGCCGTCAGCCATCATGCGCAGCACACTGTCAGGGATCCGGCCGGCATTGGTGGCCTTGAGATAGGCAAAGGCCTCATCCGGACTGGCGCTGCAACAGACGGCTCCCTGGGAACATATTGAAATTCCACCGGGATCGGGTGCCTTTTCCAGAACAATTACATGAGATCCCGCTTTCGCCGCCTCGACGGCGGTGACGGCGCCGGCAAGGCCGCAGCCGACCACCACAACGTCGCAGATTTCGTCGAATGGGGAATCATTCATGGTCATACCTCCCCGGTGCAAGGGAATGCGTGAGAAGGATCATCGGAAGGCGGGGTCTTCATGGGCGCGTGGCCTTGCCGCCTTCTCCGGTCCAGTCGGGCGGCGTATCCGCCTTGATTTTCCGGCCATCTTTGACCAGCTCCTTGACGAGGCCCGCAAGCGGAAGCGTCATGCCCGATCCGTCGGACAGTTTTTCCAGCATCTGCATGTCCTTAAGGGCCCAGGTGAAGGTCATGCGATCCCAGTCACGAAGGGCAGCACTGGCTCCGGAACTCATGAGCAGAACCTGACGCAGACGAGCGAGATCTATACCGGTAGAACCGGCAAGTCGGCCGGCTTCGATCAGTGCACATCCGTTCACCCACAACAGGAAATTGTTCATCATCTTCGCAACCTGGCCATGACCCACTGCACCGACATGTTCGATGTCCGAGCAAAAGGCTTCGAAGACCGGCCGCGAACGGCGCACGATGTCATCCTCTCCGCCGACCAGAGCCAGCAATGTTCCGTCGTCGGCAGCCCAGCGACCGCGAGCGATCGGTGCGTCGAGAAAGCCAATGTCGCGTTCCTTGCACATACGCTCCAGCTCCTGCACTCCCTCGAATGAAGCGGTAGAACAGACAGCAATGCAGCTGCCCGGAGCCAATGCATCAAGGGCTCCATTCGGGCCGATCAGGCACGAAAAGACCTCGGGTTCGAAGCCGACGGCAACGATAAGGTAATCGCTGTTCCTGGCGACATCCTTTGCACTGGCCGCCTTGTTGGCTCCTGACGAGACGGCCTTCCCGAGCTGCTCTTCGTCAATGTCGAAGGCCGTCACAACAAAGTCTCGCCTGACAAGATGCCGGACCATTGCCAGACCCATGCGCCCCGGGCCAATGATGCCCACCCGATCGTTGTGCATGTTATCGTGCTTCCTCAGTTCATGATTTGGGAGAGGTCGTGGCGTTGTGGTCATAGAATGTCCGCGCTGCCGACGGAGTGACATACCCTTCCTCCAGATCGCGTGCGAGCCTGTCCGGGCTGCGCTTCGACGGATAGCCAAAGCCGCCACCGCCGGCGGTCTCCAGATAGAATACCTGACCGGCTTCCAGATCGAATTTGCCAGCCGCCGGAGTTTCCTGCTCCCGGTTGGTGCCGGCGCGGATTACAAACCGGCTTGGCCGGCCGTCATAGCCACCAGCTGCGCCGGTTGGCGGGTATTTCCAGCGGTCGTATCTGCGTGTCACGGTGCAGTCCTGCAGAAGCTCATAGCGCCGTCTGAAGGCGACGCCGCCACGAAACTCCCCGGCCCCCCCTGAGTCCGGGACAATGTCGAACTCCCGGATGCGGCACGGATACTCGCTTTCGATGATCTCCAGCGGAGTCACGTGGAGATTCGAAAGATGGGTTGCTGTCGCGTTGCAGCCGTCGTTTCCCTGGCCGCCACCATAGGCTGAACCGAGGATTTCATACTGGAGGCTGTTGTGGCCGGGTCTTCCGCCCTGATGCCAGTTGATGGACAGGGATCCCGACGAACCGGAACCGGCTATCGCACGAGACGGGTTGAAGGTTGCCAGGGCCTCAAGAATGACATCGGTCAGGCGCAGGTTTGCCTTCTGGTAAGACGAGACCGGGGCAGGGCTCTCCGCATTTGTCACCGTCCGCGGCGCATAAACAAAGTTCACGACATCGCGCATGCCGTCGTTGAACCGCATGGTCGGCCCAAGACAACCGATCAAGGCATAAAAGGTGCAGGCCTCCACCATCGAAGGGCGCAGATTGACCGGGCCCCGGGCCTGGGGTTGCGAGCCTGAAAAGTCGAAGGTGATGGAGTCTCCCGACTTTGTGATCCTGACTGCAAAGTAGATTCCCTCATCCAGTTCGACCCCGTCATCGTCCATGCAGCCCTCGGCACTGGCGACCCCGTCAGGAAGTTCAGCGATGGCTCGTTGCATCTCTTCCGCGGCTCCGGCCAGAAGTCTCGCAAAGGCTTCAATGATCGTCTTGACGCCAAACCGGCGACAGTGATCACGCATCCGCTCCGCTCCCATCATTGTGGCAGCGATTTGCGCTCTCATATCGCCCCGAACCAGATCGGGTTGCCGGCTGTTGGCCAGAACCAGACGTTCCAGATCCTTGTCGAAGCCGCGCCCGGAGATGATCTTGACCGGAGGCAGCAGGAGCCCCTCCTGAAATATTTCCGTTGAATTTGCGGCCGTCGATCCCGGGTTCATACCGCCGATGTCAGCCTTGTGCGCACATGAGCCGGAATAGCCTGCAAGGACACCATCCTCAAAAAACGGTGTGAGAAAGGCCATGTCCGAAACATGTGGCACACCGGCCTCATAGGGGTGGTTGGAAACGATGACGTCTCCGTTCTCCAGGCCGTCGGGGCCGTAAATCTCCACCACCCGATCCACGAAGTGCTTGTAGAACGGTGCATGAAAAAACATGGGAGGCGGTACGATCAGGCGCCCGGTTCTGTCAAGGATCACGCACGAGAAATCGCGGCTTTCACGAATGATTGTCGAATAGCCGGAGCGATAGAAATGATAGTGCATCTCGTCGACAAGGCTTGCCACCTTGTTGCGGATGATCTGGATCGTAATCGGGTCAACGGCCATGTCGGTCTTCCCGCTCAATAATCAGGTTGCGAAATCCGTCAACGGACATCTGCCAGGATGGGGGAATGACGGTGGTGGAATCGAGTTGCTCGATGATTGCCGGGCCTTGCAAAACAGCACCGGGCGAGAGTTCGTTTCGGCTCCAGACCAGTGTTTCGACCGGTCCGTCGGTATCAAACCACACCGCGCGTGATCCCTTGCGGGCGCTGTCCTGGGGGCTGTGCGAATCGCCGACTGTTTCCGACACGGGTTGATACCTGGGTACGGCAATCCGGGCGCGCACCCGATAGCTCACAACTTCCACACTTTTTTCGCTGGCTGCATGGCCGTGAAAGCGGGCGTGAATTTCGTCGAACCGGAGACGTGTGCCCGAAAGAGCTTTCTCGGTCAGGGCCGGTCCCTCAAGGAGGCCGTCCAGCGGAACCCTCAGCTCATAACCCTGTCCCGTATAGCGCATGTCCAGTTCCCGGGCGAAGAGGGCATGATCGGGATTCATGCCCTCTTCTTCAAGTTCGCGGGCGCCGCGCGCCTCAAGGCTTCGGAAGATCTGCTCCGCATGGTCGGAACTCACGGATTCAAAGGGCCGGAGTTCCGATCGAACATAGTCATGCACGATATCTGTACAAAGCAGACCGAGGGCCGAGAACGCACCTGGCCGGGGCGGCACCTGGATTCGGGTCATGTTCAGCTCTTCGGCCACTGCCGCGGCGTGAACAGCGCCGGCACCGCCGAACGGCAGCAATGTGAATTCCTGCGGATCAATGCCACGCTTGGCTCCGAACACCCTGACTTCGTCAGCCATTCGCATATCGACGATCCGTCGAATACCGCAGGCCGCCTCCATGGCTGACATACCGAGAGCGTCGCCGATGCAGGCTTGCAGGGAGACAATGGCAGCGTTCCGATCAACCTTCTGGGCACCGCCGAGGAAATATTCCGGATTCAGAAAGCCGCAGGCAATGTCTGCATCTGTCACTGTCGGGCTTTCGCCGCCTTGCCCGTAACAGACGGGCCCGGGATTGGCGCCGGCGCTTTGCGGCCCCACCGTCAACAGTCCGCCTGCATCCACCCAGGCGATGGATCCTCCGCCAGCCGATATGGTGGTGAGATCCAGCGCCGGAACGTCGAGGCGCCGCCGGGCGACCTCGCTCTCGGTGACTTCAAGCGGGGTTCCGTTTTCGATGAAAGCGATGTCGCAGGAGGTCCCTCCCATGTCGAGCGTCACCAGTCCGGTATTGTCCGGGTCGGCAGTGAGATAGGCCGCCGCCTGGGCACCCGCTGCCGGACCGGAAAACAGGGTATGGACCGTCTTGGCGCCGCGAATGGCAGCCGAAAAGGGCATGACCCCACCGTTGGACTGCATCAGAAACCGTTGGGGAGTCGTGACACCCGCGTCGTTGAGCCCCCTTGACAGTTCCCGGATATAGCCGACCAGCACCGGTTCGAGATAGGCATTGAGCAGGGTCGTTGACATGCGCGGCCACTCCCTGATTCGGGGAAGCACATCGGACGACAGGGAGACATGCGCATCAGGCCATTCTTCCAGAATCAGGTCCCTGGTGCGCTGTTCATGATCCGGGTTCATGAACGAAAACAGGTAGACGACAGCAATCGAAGCGACATTGCGATCCCGCAGGGCCCGCGCGGCGATTCTGACCGCCTGTTCGTCAAGGGGTTCGAGCTCGACACCCTCGAAATCGATCCGCCCGCCGATATCATGGGTCAGACTCTGTGGGGCAAGCTGTTGTGGTCGTTGAAAAAAATAGTCAAACGGATTTCCGTCCCGCGCCTGTTGTTGAATTTCCTGTATGGCGCGGTATCCCCGATTGATCAGCATTCCTACTCGCACGCCCTTCATTTCGAGCAGGGCGTTGGTGGTGATGGTCGTGCCGTGGCCAAAATACGCGATGGCGCCGGGAAGTCTGCCCCTTTTCACCAGTCGTTCCAGGCCCCGGAGGATGCCTGACGCCGGGTCGTCCGGTGTGGACGACACCTTTTCGATCTCGATATGACCGCTGGCCGCGTCGAACAGGACGATGTCAGTATGGGTCCCGCCCACGTCAACACCGACACGAAACTGACCCGCGATCCCGGTCTCTCCTGTCTGATTTTCTGTCATGTCCGTGCCCCTGCTATCGGTGCGTCAATCGGATCGCATTTCGCTGCCGACGGTATCCGACGGAGCAGTCCCGGCGATGCCTGCGTCTTGTTGTCATTCCGTGTCCGGCCTCAAGGGGCGGACGGTGACGGTTTCCGGGTCATGGGCATGGCCCCGGGGCACCAACCGGCCATGGGATCCTGATGAGCGTCATGTGGTCGTCGTCCCATTGACGTGCTGCTGACAGCCGCCCGTGGCTGCCCATGGGAGTCCGGGCACAATGCGCCAGCCATTGGCGGCCGATGCGGATATGCCGGACAGCAACAGATCGCCAACCGTCTGACGACCAGCCTCGTCGCCTGAAAACCGGAAATGGCAGCCTGAGCGGAAGCCGGTTTCCTGCGGGTATCGACACATACGGTTCCATCGGCCGGTGAATCGAACAGGGACCGGATGTGTTCAATTGGGTTTCCGCGGCGATGCGAATGAGGCCAGGGCCATGGTACCGCCATCGACGAACAGGTTTGCACCGGCAATGAAAGATGCATCCTCCGAGGCAAGAAACAGCACTGCCGCTGCCTGTTCCCGGGGTTCACCCGGACGTCCGAGCAGGTTGTTGACGGGTCGGTTCCGATCGAACTGATCCTGGCCAACCGGTGATCCGGTCATATTGGGAGACACCTGATTGACAACGATACCGTAAGGAGCCAGTTGGACCGCGAGGGATTGCGTCAGGTTGAAGACCCCACCCTTGGCCGCCGTGTAGGCGAGGGCTGTGGGTCGTCCCTTGAAACCGGACGTGGATCCGATATTGATAATTCGTCCCTTTCGGTCGTTCTCGACCATCCATGCCGCCACTTGCTTGGTGACATAGAAAGGCGAGGACAGGGTAACATCGATTGTCCGCCGCCATTCGTCCTCGGACAGCTCGAACAGGTTCTTGTTGTCGGAAATTGCAACATTGTTGACCAGTATATCGATACCGCCAAGGACGTTGACGGTTTCGGAAACCATTCGTGCAATATCCCGGGTATCCGCAACATCGCAGACGATTGCTGCCGCCTGGTTTCCATCTTCCCGAATGCTGGCTGCCACCTGTTGCGCCCGGTTTTCGTCGATGTCGACCACTGCGACGGCAGCGCCCTCTTCGGCAAACAGAATTGCGATCTCGGCTCCGATATTGCGTCCGGCGCCTGTGACGATCGCAACCTTGCCGGCCAGTTTTCCGTCAGACTGAGCCATCACCATCGCTCCCTGTATTGCCATATCGGACTTTGATCTGTAAGGCTTCAATAGACTTGGATTGTGGAGGAAAATCAACAATGGGAGAGTACGGGATTGGTAAGCCGCTGCCGCGTACGGAAGATCCCCGGTTACTCATGGGCGGGGGCCGGTACACAGATGACGTTTCCTATCCGAACCAGGTCCGCGCCGTTGTTCTGCGCTCTCCTCATGCCCATGCCCTCATTCGCTCCATCGACACCGGTTCCGCAAAGTCCATGCCGGGAGTTCTCGCCGTTCTGACCGGCGAGGAGTACCGCGCCGATGGTCTCGGAGACTTGCGGTGTCTCACGAAGTGGAACGAACGACAATACCAGAATGCCAACCCGGCGCTGGCGGTCGGCCGGGTTCGTTATGTGGGTGATCCAGTGGCTTTCATTGTGGCAGAAACCCTGGAGCAGGCCCGCGATGCCATGGAAGCCGTCCTCGTTGACTATGACCCCTTGCCGGCCCTGACCGAGACCGAACTGGCGATGGACGAGGGCGTTCCGTCCGTCTGGGCGGACTGTCCCCGAAACGAGTGCTTTCATGTTGAACGTGGCTATCCCGAGGAAACCCGTGCGGCCCTGGCGCAGGCAGACATCGTTGTCGAGCGGACGTTTCGCATTTCGAGGATGGTGGCGAATACAATCGAACCACGAGCCTATGTCGGCCATTACGATGCTGCCGACAGCCGTTATACCCTGCACACGGCACTGCATTATCCCCACAAGCTCCGGGAGCAGCTGGCGACCGAAATCTTCAGGGTGCGGGAGCAGGAAGTGCGTGTCATCGCGGGTGACATTGGCGGAAGTTTCGGGCTAAGGGGCGGCACATATCCCGAACAGGTTCTGGTGCTCTGGGCATCCCGGCGGGTGGGGCGTCCGGTGAAGTGGACGGGAGAGCGTTCCGAAGGGCATCTTGCCGACTACCAGGGCCGCGATAATGTATCGGTTGCCAGACTTGGACTTGACCGCGACGGTAACTTCCTTGGCCTTCATGTGCGAACCCTTGCGGCCATTGGTGCGTATGTGACAACGGCTGGCAATGGTCCGCCGGTCAACAATCTTGGAACGCTGGCAGGCACATATCGGACCCCGGCCATTCATGCCGAGGTGTCAGGGGTTTACACCCATACGACACCGACATCGCCCTATCGGGGAGCGGGGCGCCCGGAGGCCGCCTACATTATCGAGACGCTTGTCGATGACGCCGCCCGCAAGCTGGGACGCGATCCGGCGGATCTGCGGAGCCAGAATACCATACCAGCGGAAGCCATGCCGTTTCGCACCGGCCTGGTGTTTACCTATGACTGCGGGGAGTTCGAACGAAATCTCGCTGACGGCCTGTCCATGATTGACTATGCCGGCTTCGAGGCTCGCCGCGGCGAGGCTGCGAGGCGCGGCCGCCTCCGCGGTATCGGAATCTCGAATACGATTGAACGCGCCGGCGCTCCCTCGATCGAACAGGCCACGGTACGGCTTGATCGGGAGGGAAATGCCACAGTTCTGGTTGGCACAATCAGCCAGGGGCAGGGGCATGACACGGTGTACCGTCAGATCGTTGCCCACTATCTCGGAATATCTCCGGAGCGTATACGTGTGAGAGAGGGGGACACAGACCAGCAGGAAATCGGCGGTGGCACGGGAGGATCCCGTTCCGCCACCTGTGGAGGATCGGCTGTGTTTCGTGCGACCCGGGCGGCCATCGCCAAGGCCCGGATCGTGGCCGCTCATTTGCTTGAGGCGGATCCGGAGGATCTTGAGTTTGAAGCGGGTGTATTCACCATTACCGGTACCGACCGTACGGTGACGCTCAACGAAGTCGCGAAAATCTCCCATATTCCATCCAGACTGCCCGATGATATCGATTCCGGTATTGATGAGCGGGCTACATTTTCGCCAGCGACGGCCAATTTCCCGAATGGCTGCCATGTCTGCGAAGTTGAAATCGATCCTGAAACGGGATGTCTTGAATTGATCGAATACGTCATTGTTGATGATGTCGGTACGGTCCTGAACCCGATGCTTCTCAAGGGACAGATTCACGGGGGTGTGGCCCAGGGGTTCGGCCAGGCCGTCATGGAACAGGCCGTGTATGATCGGGAAGGGCAGACTCTCTCGGGATCGCTCATGGACTATGCGCTTCCGCGCGCCGATGATCTTTGCGGTTTCGGGGTCAAGTCCAACCCGGTGCCGACAACGCAGAATCCGCTGGGTGTGAAGGGTGCCGGTGAGGCAGGAACGGTCGGGGCATTGCCGGCCGTGATGAACGCGATTGAAAACGTGCTTTACCGGGCTGGCGCCGGACCCATCGAGATGCCCGCCACGCCGGAACGTATCTGGCAGGCGCTGCGCGGCGGCTCCGGTACCATGTGAGGGTCCGCGTCCCGCCTGCAGCAGTTTCCGGCTGCCGAATGGTTTGCCGGGGCCTGGCCGGGCGCCAGGGCGTTTCGTCAGGGAGTCTTAAAACAGGCCTGAAACCCGGGACCGTCCGAAGTCGATAGCTCCGACTTCCTTGCGGCGTAAATCTGTCCCCGTAAGCCGGGTCGGTCAATTCTCGCCCCTCTTCAACGCCGTTGCGGATCCCCGATGACAGTGCAGGAGGCCTCATGACGGGGCTTGCAGGGATGATCGACGGGGCCGGCGGGGAACATTCGTCGCTATGGGCAATGGAAATCGGGTGACGTGCGGGCTGTTGACAGGCCGCCTTCCCTCGGTCGGCAGAATGATCGGGTCAGGGTCTGCAAGGCAGTTCAGGCTGTGTTGCCGGCGGTTTCATCGTCCGCCATGACTGTCGTTCGATGGATCAACCGGATGTCTGGGAAGGTATAGCCGCCCGTGGCTCTATGGTTGACGCAGCGATTGTCCCACATCACCACGTCGCCATCTTTCCAGTGGTGTCGATAACGATGTTCGGACCGGATGGAATGGCCGATCAATTTATCAAGCAATGTATCTCCTTCCTCCTCGGTCATGCCTGACAATCTGTAGGTGAAGCGCGGAGAGCAATAGAGCGAGATGCGGCCGGTTTCGGGGTGAACACGCGCGAGCGGGTGCTCGGTATCAGGGTTGGCGCGCTCCTGTTTCCGATAGAATTGGGCTGCGTTTTTTCTTTCGCCGGATATCAGGGCTCGCTTGTTCTTGAGCTTGCTGATTGAATTTACGCCATTGATCGAGGCGATCCGGTTTCGCGTTGCAGGATCAAGGGATTCGTAAGCCAGATACTGATTGGTAAAGTCTGTGGCGCCTCCGGTTGAAGGGTTCCTGAGGGAATAGAGAATGGTGCATTTTGCCGGATTGGGCTTGAATTGCAGATCGCTGTGCCAGGTGTCGCCGGCGTCAACGACACCAATGTGGTTGCCATCGGCATCGAGATCGTTGGATAGGACAAGGATCTCTTCATTTCCCTTCAGTGCGAACTGCGCGTTGTCATGGATCACGACCGATCCGAAGCGCCTCGAGAACGCGATCTGGTCCCGAGGGGTCAATGTCTGTCGTCGGAAGCAGAGAACCTGATAGGTCAGAAAGGCTTCATGGATGCGGGCGAAAGCATCGTCACTGAGTTCCCTTGAGAGATCGAGACCGGTGATTTCGGCTCCAAGGACATCGGATAGCCTGTTGATCTGAAATTCAGTCGCCACAGCCGGTTCCTGCAGCTTGATGACGTCGTTCCGCAGCAGCCCTGATCGATTTTGTGAGGGCATGCCCGTGACCTCGCATCGACAGCATGTCCCGGATTTTCAGGCGGTCAGAGATACATCCAGCGTGCGTACCCATGGAAAGACTGTAACCCGGAAACCATGGACGTCCAATACCATGGCGGCCTTCCCGTCATCGAACCATTCGAAGAGAGGCAGAGCCGCCAGTTTGCACCCAATTGAGGCCTTGATGAATCGTCTCCGGGGTTGTGGCCCACCGCGTGGTGTAACAGCGAAAACCCCGCCGGCCGGCGGGCGGGCGGTGGTCACCGTGATCTCCGTTAGGATTGAGATTTACACACAACCCCCCCAACGGGAGTACCACGATGACCGACCCCATGATGACCCTTCAGAACCTGCTCGCCAAGAGCTCCGACGCAGACGTCCTGCGCCAAATGATCGGCTACACCGCCCAGCGCCTGATGGAGCTCGAGGTGGAAAGCCGCACCCGGGTGGTGGGGATCTTCCCCAATGTGGCCGCGGTCACCCGGCTGGTGGGCGCGATGCTGCACGAGAAGAACGACGAGTGGACGGTCGAGCGGGCACGCTACCTGCCGCTGGCCACGAACGCCGGAACGTGCGAGTCTGGACCTGACGGCTCGTCCGCCCAGGCGGACTGAACCCGTCCTCGACCCACCGGAGTTCACCGACCACCTGGACGCCTGTTACACCACCTCCCGGGACGCGATCCCCAGCACCTGACCAATGCGGGCGCTGATTTCCGACACTTTGGTCTGATCGACCTGGGATTCGATTTCGTCGAGCCGGGGCGCGTTGCAGTGTTCGGCAGACGGCAGGAATTGGTCCCTGCAGAGCGACCGACAGAGATTGGAGTCGTCCCATGCGCGTGACCAGTCATTTTGGCTTCGGTACGCAAACCCAGGCAGCTTTCCGGTTCGATGGAGCTGGGATAACGGGCTTGACGAAGCGACTGCCCACCGGCCTTGCAACACCAGGCCGGTGACCCAGATCGCACCGGACCATTCTGTTCCCGGGTCTTTCGATGGCGACCCAGCGGCAACAGACACAGGCGCTGACAGCGGCGAACCGGGGAAGCAGGTCGCTTCCGAAATTGTTGCCGATCTGCTCGCGTCAGACGACGGCTGCCCGGCTATCCGGAACGGCTCAGGAAAATACTGTTCCGCCATCAATGGCGATCGTCTGTCCCGTTACAAACAGACTGGCGTCCGAAGACAGCCACATCACAGTACCGAGCATGTCGGCAGGCTCCGGGTTCCGCCCGATGCATTGACCATGGCGAATCGTTTGCAGGGCACCTTCCTTCTTTCCGCCAAAAAATTCCGAGGTGCCCTCGGTGATGACTGCGGTCGGAGCAATCGCATTTATGCGAATGTCATAACGTCCCAGTTCCCGCGCCAGCGCCCGCGTCATGCCGATCACAGCAGCTTTCGAGGTGGTGTAATGCAATGCGTATGGCATTCCGTAGGTTGCTGCCAGAGAGGACACATTGACAATGGAACCTCCGCCGGAAGCCCGCATGTGGGGAACCACAGCCTTGCAGCAGCGCCAGATGCCCTTGACATTGACGTTCATTGCCTGATCCCACTCATCCTCGTCAATCTGGTCAAACCTGCCCCCGGTCAACGCTCCGTAAAGGGCAGCATTATTGATAAGCGCGTGGATGGACCCGAAGGCATCCGTGGCCGCCGTTACCATTCCATCGACGGTGTCCATGTCAGTAACGTCAAGCTTCGCGGCGATTGCCGAGCCGCCGGCAGCTGTGATTGCGGTTACGGTTTCCCCACAATCAATGATGTCACCGGCGACGACCCTGGCGCCCAGCCTTGCGGCTTCTACCGCATAAGCTTGCCCCAGACCCCGTCCTGCTCCGGTAACGATGACTGTCTTGCCTTCAAGCATCCTGATCCTTTGTCATGATGGTTGCGAATTCCGGCTGCGCAGCTTCAGCTTCAGACCTGCAACGGTCCAGACGTCCAGCCCGGAGATGTCGGCGATCTCCTTGATGGGAAGTTGCGTGTCATCCAGAAGAACCCGGGCGTGGGCCAGGGGCGGACGACCCGGTGGATGTTTCCTTGGATACAAAGTCACATGTGGCGCTGGCCGGGACGGCTTGGGTTCGTCAGCATCAAGCCCGCGGGCCCGCGCAGCCGAGAGGGCTTCTTCAAAGCGGGCCTTTTCATTCCGGAAGCGGGCTTCGATATTCTGCATGACTTCTGCAGCTGCGCCCCGTCGCCAGCTCTCCGGTTTGCGCTCCTTTGCCGGCGCAGCCTTGTCCGCTTTTCGCTCAAACGTCGCCTGATAGGCTTCGCCACCCGACCGAGCCGCTTCTTCCAGTGTCAATCCGAAATTTGCGGCAAGGCGTTCGGCGGCGTGCAGCGCGTTGCGCCGTTCACCTTCAAACGTTGTTTCCTTGGCCAGCAGGAGCAAATTGTGAAAGCGATCACGCTCCGCTTGCGACATCAGGACTTTCAGGACGATACGCCTCCCGCTGCGCTGGTCGCTTCATCGAGCCTAGAGGCTCGAGCGAACAATATCCGCACCCTCGCACATGGCCTTCAGCTTGCCAAAGGCCACATCGCGCGACAGATATTTCATTCCGCAGTCCGGGGCAACAATGACCCGGTCCGGTGATACATGCTCAAGAGCACGTCGTATTCGCGCCGCCACTGTCTCCGGTGTTTCGATGTCGGGACTGCCGAGATCAAGGACGCCGAGCATGATTTTCTTGCTCGGAAGCGTCTTCAGAATCTCGAGATCAAGCCCGGACTGCGCAGTTTCGATCGAGATCTGGCTGGCACTGCAGGCTTCGAGTTCGGGGAGGAAGGAATAGCCCGAGGGGCGACTGTGGACGATATGCGCATAACCAAAGCACAGATGTACGGCCGTTTCTCCCTCGATACGGTCAAGGGCCCGATTGATGGCGCGGATCGCGTATTGGCGCGCCACGTCAGGACGGGCCTGCATATACGGTTCGTCAAGCTGAACGACATCGGCCCCCGCAGCGAACAGGTCACGGATTTCCTCATTGACCGCGGCCGCATAGTCCATGGCTGCTGCCGCATCGTCCGGATAATGGTCGTTCTGCGCCTGTTGCGTCATGGTGAACGGGCCGGGGAGCGTGATCTTGATCTTGCGGTCCGTGTTGGCGCGAAGAAACTTCACATCGTCGACCTCGATGGGGCGTTCCCGCCGAATGGGGCCGGCAATCCGCGGTACCGGGTTCGGATGCCCTGTACGATCAATGGCCGTGCCCGGCTGTTCGATGTCGATGCCTCCGAGAGCCGTCGCCAACCGGTTCGAATAACTTTCGCGCCGGATTTCACCGTCGGTAATGATATCGACACCGGCACGTTCCTGGTCCCGGATTGCCAGCAGGGTTGCGTCGTTTTGGGCCTCAAGGAGAAATTCGGGTGCGACTCTCCAGAGTTCCTGTGCACGAACCCGCGGCGGCAGCCGCCCCTTGAGGTTGTTCCGGTCGACGAGCCAGTCGGGCTGCACATAGCTGCCCACAACCGTCGTTGGCAGCAATTGTGTTGTCATCGTTTCATCAGCCTTTGTTCCACGAATTCCAGCCGGAACGACCCGTCTTCTGCCCGT
Source organism: Alphaproteobacteria bacterium (assembly GCA_965221485.1). GTDB lineage: Bacteria > Pseudomonadota > Alphaproteobacteria > MPNO01 > UBA830 > JAJEBT01. The sequence continues at coordinate 619,427 of OZ244893.1, forward strand.
TTGACTGATCGGAAAAAGCAGGAAGGGTAACCGACATGGCACGCCCCGGGTTTCTGGGGCCGAACCCGGAGCAATATCGTATCCTGATCGCAATCGATCCTGATTTCCATGATTTTCTGGACTTGTCCGCTGGTTGCACCCTTGTGCCAGAGCGATTTTCGCCTGCGGCTCCAGTACCAGGCTTCTCCGCATTCGAGACTGCGGGCGAGGGCTTCGGCATTCATCCATGCCATCATGAGGACGTCACCGGTATCGAAATCCGCGGCAATTGCCGGAATGAGGCCGTCCGGCCCGAAATCGGGTGCAAGAATGCTCCCTTCTTCAAGCGTTGCAGGCTCAAGTGCCGCAGCGGACTCGAATGTGATGAAATCCCGGGACAAGATCAGTCTTTCCGGATCATGGCCAGAAATTCGCGCCGCGTCGAAGGATCGTCACGGAAAGCTCCCAGCATATGGCTGGTGACCGTATCAGACCCGGGTTTGTGAATGCCTCGGGTCGTCATGCACTGATGCTGCGCCTCAATCACCACCGCTACGCCCTGGGGGTTCAGAACATTGTTGATGGTGGTGGCGATATCGACTGTCATCTTCTCCTGGATCTGGAGACGCTTGGCGAAGATTTCCACGACGCGCGCAAGCTTGCTGATCCCGACGACCCGGGTACGGGGGATATAGGCGACATGGGCCTTGCCGATTATGGGCACGATATGATGCTCACAATAGGACTCGACCTCTATGTTTCTGATCAGAACCATTTCGTCATAGCCGCCCGTTTCCTCGAACGTTCGCATCAGGACTTCTTCCGGATCCTGGTTGTAGCCGCTGAAGAACTCGTTATATGCCCTGACGACCCGGTCTGGTGTATCGAGGAGGCCTTCGCGGTCGGGATCGTCACCGGCCCACCGGATCAGTGTCCTGACCGCTGCTTTCGCTTCCGCCAGTGTCGGGCGGATATCCTCCTGATTTCGGACTATGGCATCCATGGCTGTCTCCGGAAACCTCTCGCTTTTGTGGCGCTCAAGACATGCAATATAGGTTTCCCCTCGGGTTCTGACGAGGCCTGATGATCTCCAGGCCCATTCAGTTGTTATTGTCCCGTCCGGCCCCTTGATAGGCCTTGTCTGTTGCCAGGTCGACATAGCCCCCGTCGGCGAGCAGATCGGTTTCTATCGGAATATGAAGGCTGTCATGAACAGTATTGTAAAATTTCCAGAATCCGATCACGCATGCCAGTTCCACAATTTGCTCCGGGGTCAGGTGCTCCGTCAAATCGTCAAGCAATGCGCGGGAGACCGCACCCGGATTGCGACTGGCTGCACGGGCATAGGCAAAAGTGACCCGCTCCCTGTCGTCAGCCGGTGGCAGGTCGCCCGAAACAAGCCCCGCGACCTCCTCGTCACTGAGATCCCACCCTTCCGATGAGATCGGAGACTCCGAGGGGGATCGTTTCAGCACCGTACAGGAATGCGCGGTACAATACCGGCAGCCATTGATTGAGCTGCAAATCACAGCAACCTTGCGCTTCAGCAGTGGCGGCAAGGTTGAGGATGCATCTCTCATGACATCGTTGTTCAGCCTGAAGAGCGTGGCTGCGATCTCGGGACGGTAGGCATAGAGCCGAAGGGCGTTCGGAAGGAAGCCCATGCGCTCGATATATGGCGCGACGAGCGACTCAAGAGCCGGAGCAAAGTCTTCGCGCTCGAGGTAGGGGATGAACGGCTCGGATTCGATACCGGGGATCGATGGAGGCATGAAACGGGGTCCTTTGAACGTGCGTTCCCGACCGGGGGCTCCGGTCACAAATAGTCTTCCAGCCGGATCTCGCCCCACAACCTTGGCCAGGCCCGATTTTCGGATTTCATGCCACGGTGGCGCTTCAGTGTGGCATCAATACCGAGTTTTCCGGCAATACGATGAGGAGGATAGTCCGGAAGAAGGTCCCCTGCGGGGTCAAACAGGGAACCGCGTGTGTTCCCGACCATGATAACGTCCCGGGCCGGATCCACGCGGGTCGCCATGGCGAAGTAAACCTCGCGTGCGTCATTGATGTCCGTATCCGGGCTGACCGCCACCACCATCTTGGTGTTCAGCCAGGGCGCTCCCATGCAGAGCATCAGCGCATCATTGACGAAGCCCGGCCGCGGATAATCGATCTGGATGATGCAGGACAGGGCACCGCCCCAGGTCGGGAAGCGCACATCCTTGACGGTGAGCCCCATTTCCGTCAGCCGGTTGTACAGCACGGCTTCGTGGCAAAGGCGGGGAAGGGTCTGGTGGTCCGTCTCCGGAACTGTCTGGTGGTTGCGGTATATCGGCCGGTCTGCCCGCATCGTCAGGGCGGTAATCCGGACAGAGGGAAGCTTCTGCGATGGGGGCATGTAATACATGGAAGGCGACACCGAAGTCCCGAAGTCGTGGAGTTCGCTCACATCAAGCAGGCCCTCTGCGACGATTTCGGCCTGCGCGGGAACCCGCATGTCAATGGTTTCGCAGGGGACCATTTCCACATCGGCCTCCATGATGGTACCCACCATCTCAAGTTCGCCCCAGAGATCCATGTGAAGGCCAGAAAAATTTGCCATGATCTCGTAAGCAGGCGGCAACCCCCAAACGAAAGCTACGGGGATTTGTGTTTCGCCAAGTGCCCGCCATTTTTCAATGACCGCGAACGCGTGAGGCGTCACGTAGCTGACAAGGCCGCTGTCCGGCCCTGTCGGCGTCGTGCCGGCATGGCAGGTATTGTAAAAACCGGTCTCGGGATCCTTGAGAAGATTCATTGCGGTGATGTAGGGATCGCTCTCCCGCTCGGTGTGGATGGGAACCGGCAACTGGGTCCAGTCAACATCCTTGCCGATATGCACGACTTCCTTGACAGGGGCCTCCGTTGCATCGACGAACCCGCGCGGCGGCATGCGCAGCCGACGTGCGAGAACGGGAAGAAAATCCGCATCGGTTACACCGAGCGCCCGTGCCTGGCTTGTCCGGTTCTTGACCAGCATGTCTGTCAGGCGATAACCGGGCTTGCCGACAATGTTCTCGAACAGGATGGGCATTTCTGACTGGGCGGAAAGGGCGCCGATCTGGTCCAGTGCGACCGGTTTTCGGATCACCGAGACGATGTCGGAGTTGCTTCGGAGATAACCTCTGAGATCCTCATCGAGGCGATTCCCCGGGGTGGTGCGTGCTGTCATCCGCAGTATTTCCGGTTGCCCTGTTTGTTTGCGGACAGGATCGGTCCTTCGCTATTGGCACATTATTGCCTGCACTTCCTTGATAGCAAGTCCCGATGCAGGTGGGGCTCGGAGAGGGAGGTTCGTCTGACTGGCCGGTCAGGAACCGGCGAATTGCCACCTTCCGACGGTCAAAAGGGGCCTCCTCGCAGCCACAGGTTGAAGATCGTCTCTTGTCCGGGAACCGGAAGTTCGGGTTCACCCGTCTCTTGCAACGGTTGAGTTTGATCAAGGCCGGAGTTCAGGATGGGACGGGTCCAGAATGGCTTGAACGCCGTCGGCGCGACAGATAGGGTCCCACTGGAAACGGGTGTGGAAAGACGGATGCCGCCAGCGATCAAGGAACGAAAGAAGGTCCCGGTATACTGCTATCAATGCGTTGCCGGTCCCGACCTGATGCAGGTCGAGGTGGAGAATGGTGTCGCGACACGCGTCGAATCCAACTATGGCATCAAGGACAGTCACCCCGGCGGGGGGCGTATCTGTGTCAAGGCCTACGGCCTGATTCAGAAAACATATAACCCCAATCGGGTTCGCTCCCCGATGAAACGCACAAATCCGAAAAAGGGCCGTAACGAAGACCCGGGTTTCGTCCCCATATCCTGGGATGAGGCGCTCGATACCATTGCCGGGCGGATGCGCGACATGCGGGCGAGGGGGCTACAGGATGAGAGTGGATTTCCCAGACTGGCTGTTTCGTTTGGCGGCGGCGGTACTCCCACGCAATACATGGGCACGTTCCCGGCGTTCCTGTCCGCCTGGGGGGCGACCGACCTAGGATTTGGCGGCGGTCAGGGCGTCAAGTGCTACCATTCGGAACATCTGTACGGCGAGCTCTGGCATCGCGCGTTCATTGTCTCTCCTGATACCCCTTACTGTAATTACGTGATCAATTGCGGCAACAACGTCGAAGCATCTGGTGGTGTTGCGGGAATCTGGCGCCAGGCCGATGCCCGGGTGCGCGGTCTGAAACGCGTCCAGGCAGAGCCTCATCTTTCGATCACCGGAGCCTTGTCTGCGGAGTGGCTTCCCATCCGGCCCAAGACCGATGCTGCATTCCTCTTCGCGCTGATTCATCGCATGCTTTGTGAGCGTGACTGGCGCGAGACTTGTGATATCGAAGCTCTCAAGGAGCGAACGACGTCTCCGTATCTGGTTGGTCCGAATGGCTATTACCTCAGGGATCGCGAAAGCCGAAAACCGCTGATCTGGGACGCGAGTGCCGGTGGAGCCAGGACCTGGGATGCAGAAATCGGCGATGCGGCTCTTGATGGCCGTTATCGCATATCGGGAATCGAAATCGGTCCTGATGACCAGGTCTGGGATCATGAAGTTGCTGATGTTCGACCGGCCTTCAGTCTTCTGATCGATCACGTCTCTGGATTTACTCCGGAATGGGCCGAATCCGAGTGCGACGTCCAGGCGGACAGGATCCGCCAGGTCGCGGATGAATATGTCGCTCATGCCTGCATTGGTGAGACCATTGAGATCGAGGGTGTGGAAATGCCGTTTCGTCCGGTGGCCGTCATGTTGGGCAAGGGCGTGAATAATGGTTGGGGCGGGTATCAGTGCTGCTGGGCCCGTACCGTGCTGGCCGTGCTGGTGGGAGCCCTGGAGGTTCCGGGAGGGACTCTGGGAACCGCGGTCAAGCTCAACCGCCCGGCAGACAACCGGCTCAAGACGGTTCGGCCGACCCCTGACGGGGTGATGGACTACCCGTTCAATCCCACCACTCGCGATGAATGGATGGCGCAACCTCACATCCGGAACGCCTATCGCACGCTGGTACCGCTGGCCGCCAATTCTGCGTGGTCGCCTGCGCTTGGCCCGGCTCATCTTCCCTGGCTGTTTCAAAAGCAGAATCCGGATCGCTGGCCCAAGCAGACCAAGCCTGAAATGTGGATCAATTACCGCACCAATCCGGCAATTTCGTCATGGAATGCACCGGAGGTGGCGGAACGGATTGCAGAATTTCCCTTCACCGTGTCGTTTGCCTACACGCGCGATGAAACCAACCACATGGCAGACATCATCCTGCCGGATTGTACAGATCTGGAGAGCATGCAACTGATCCAGATCGGCTCCACCAAGTTCACCGAGCAATACTGGAAGCACCAGGGGTGGGCCATTCGGCAACCCGTGGTCGAACCCGAGGTCGATGCCCGGGACCTGACCGATATTTCCACGGAGCTTGCCGAGCGGGTCGGGATTCTCCGGGAATACAACGCGGCTATTAACCGGGGGGCTGCTGGCGCAGCACTGCAGGACCGCGGTGGAACCTACGATTACGGTCTTGACCCGGACACAGCCCATGACCGTGAAGATATCTGGGATGCCGTATGCAAGGCAGCAAGCCATTCCCTTACAGACGGTGACGAGGTCAGGGATCTGTCATGGTTTCGCGAAAACGGCTTCATGCTCAAGGCTTTTCCGCAGCTGCAATGGTATCTGTATCCGGCAATGAAGGCTGCCGGACTCCGGTTCGAAATGCCTTACCAGGAACGAATCAAGCGTCACGGTGCGCAATTGGCGAACCGGTTGCATGAGATCGGGATCGACTGGTGGGAGAAACAGCTGGAGGAGTACGAACCTCTTCCCGGATACAGCCGGTTTCCTGATATCTGGTCCGACTTTATTACCGAACAGGGGGGAAAACCGGAGGATTATCCGTTTTTTGCGCTGACCGCGCGCTCGATGCAGTATTCCTGGGGAGCCAATGTCGGCATTCCCCTGATCAATGAGGTGGCCAATAATGTCGCGGGCCACAAGGGCGTCATCATCAACAGGACGCGAGCGCGCAAGCTGCAGATCTCCGAGGGTGACGAGGTCGAGATTCGTTCCATGACGGGTACGACCCGGGGGCGGGCCGTACTGCGCGAGGGGATTCGTCCAGATACGATTCTGATGATTGGACAGTTTGATCACTGGGCGACACCCTATGCAAAGGATCTCGATCTGCCCAGTCTCAACTCCGTCACGGCCCTGTCCTTGTCTCTCACGGATGCGACCGGCTCAAGCGCTGATCTGGCGCGGGTCAGTGTGCATCGGGTTTCGGCAGGGAGACACGCACAATGAGCGAGTCCCGGCATCGATGGGGAATGGTCGTTGACCTGAACCGTTGTGTGGGCTGCCAGACATGTACCGTAGCCTGCAAGCACGCAAATGATACGCCCCCCGGCGTTCAGTGGCGCCGGGTCCTTGATGTGGAGCGTGGGACATTTCCCGACGTCCAGCGGCTGTTCATGGTCGTCGGTTGCCAGCACTGTGCAAATCCTCCCTGTGTCCCCGTGTGCCCGACAGGGGCCACACGGCAGCGTGGGGACGGGCTCGTCACCATGGATTACGACACCTGCATCGGTTGCGGGTATTGCGCGGTTGCCTGTCCCTATCAGGCCCGAACGATTGCACACGAAAAGGAGTGGTACTTCGACGAGCCAACCACACAGGAAGCCCAGGTATTTCATGAGGAACGGGTAGGCGTCGCCAGCAAGTGCACGTTCTGCGTCGAACGGGTAGACGAGGGGCTGGCGGAGGGTCGGATCCCCGGCGTGGATCTTGAATACACACCAGCCTGTTCATCGGCCTGCATTGCACAGGCCATTCACTTCGGAGATTTCGCCGACCCGGACAGCAATGTTTCGCGTCTGTCGACTGAAAACCGCTTCTTTCAGATGCATGAGGAACTCGGAACCGATCCGCAAATCAAGTACCTCTATGAGGTTACGGACACGACACCGGGGCGCGACGAGAGCTCCGATGTTCAGGAGGAGTACGATGATCCTGCCGATCCGTTGGCAGGAGAACCCCAGACGTTCTGGGACATCCGGGCAGCCATGAATTTTACCCTGGGTGGTATGTCAACCGGCCTCGCGCTTGTTGCGGCCCTGGCCTATCTGTTTGCCGGCCTTTCGCAGACCGTTCTCCTGGCTCTCTACGTCCTGGCCGGGATCGGGATGGCTGTAGGGCTGTTTTTCGTATTCATGGAAATCGGCCGCAAGCTTCGCTTTCTGCGTGTCCTGATGCGCCCACAATCGTCTTGGATGACCCGGGAAACCTATGCGGTTGCCGTATTCTATCCGGCGTTGCTGGCCGATTTGCTGTGGCCTCATACGATACTGCATCTTGTGGTCGCCCTGTCGGCTCTTGCGTTCCTGTTTTGCCAGGGGCGGATCCTGCATGCGGCTCGAGGAATTCCGGCATGGCGGGCGGATCTCATTCCGACCATGCTGATTGCGACGGGACTCCTCGAGGGTGTTGGCCTGTTTGCTGTTGCGTACGGGCTGTTTCCTGGTCTTGTGGGTGTTCCGATGGAGGTTGTGGCGGTCACCGGAATTGTCCTTGCCGTGATCAATGCATTGCTGTGGCAGCGTTACCTTGATACGGCGGCGGATAACGGTCTGGGCTCACGCTCGCGTGCGGAACTTCGGCGGATCACACCCATGCTGCGGCTGGTCGGGCATCTGGGGCCGGTGGTCCTCTTTGCGCTGGCGGCGGGTGTGGGTCTCATCCCACTCATTCTTGGTGGAATGGCTGCTGTGGCCGGAGGGGTGTTGTGGAAGGTTACGATCATCACGAGCGCTTGCCATCAGCAGGGATTTGCGCTTCCGCGCGTGCCACAGAGAGGCTCGGGCGCGCGTGCGGCTCCGGCCCGGCTTTCAGGGCTGCGTAGATAACGTTATGCCGTGATCCCGAGGTTGTGTTTGGACGGGCCCAGCAACGCGACAGCACTGAAGTTGGCGCCGGTCGGGCTGGCAATTCGGCCAAGATATCAAGGTGGAATCGCGCTGAAGGATTTGATCATCCCGAATCGGCGCAAGGCCTGTCTGGGCGTTTCGCGGGAATTCCGACCCGGAATTCTCCATCCGGTTCTGCTTGCGAGGCGAGGGCAGTTTTCGATGCGTGCCGTTCGCGGGTCGCATCCTTTTGCCTGAACGCCCTGCCTGACGGGAAACAGGCTGGCTTGATCCGAATGGAAGGATACTGCGAATCCGTGTCCTTTATCCGGCAGGTTTGACCGTTCACTCTACCTTTCCGTCCAGGCCACGCTGCTGGTGCCAGTCTGCGATCCCCGTATCGGGATAACGATCGAATGTGGCGTCCTGTGGTCGTTGATCGACTTCGACCCATGACGCCTTGTGGCACAGCATGAGATGGGTGCGTTCGGGCGGGACCGGAAGAGGGGTGTCAATCGCGGATGCAAAAGGATAAATCCACTCGGGATAGTCTGGTCCGTGGACCCAGAGGGCGGATCCACACAGGGAGCAAAAATGACGGCGGGCCGGGCTCAGACCATTCTCGTCGTAGGCCCCGCGGTCATTCGATGCCGACCGGTACACGGAGATGTTTTCTTCTCCCTCGATCGCAAGGCTGTCCGCCATTCCCATAATATTGATGGCGTATCCACCTCCGCCCGCGGTCTTGCGGCAAATACTGCAGTAGCAGCGGTTATAGGGATAGGCCGTACTGGATTCGATGCTGAACCGAACAGCGCCACAATGGCAGGAACCCTCGAGCTTCAATGTCGTTCTCCGGATTTTCTCGCGACCCTGACATTAGCAGATCTTGCCGGCGAGGATTGCACAGCTCGCCAATTGGGCCGAATTTCATGTCATTGCGGCCGGAGCAGGATTTCAGACCGGGAAAACAGACAGCGATTCGTTGGCAGAACACCCGGCATAGGTCATAGTGGTCTCATGACCGGTAAACTCAATGTCGAATCGGACGATACGCGGCCGGCCCCGGCTCCGGTGTTGCCCGAGCCTGATACTCAGGCAGACCATCATCGTCAGGTCAGGGCCGCGCGACAGTCCGAGATTATGGAAGACTATGTCGAGTTGATTGCGGATCTGATCGATTCCACAGGTGAGGCCCGTTCGGTCGAGATTGCAAAGCGACTTGGTGTCACGAATCCCACTGTAGCCCGGATGATCGGACGCTTGCGCGATGCCGGATGGATCGAAACCGAACCCTATCGTGCGATTTTTCTGACCGAGGACGGTCGGCGAATTGCTGAAGCGTCCCGACACAGGCACCAACTGGTAGTAGAGTTTCTTTCAGCCATCGGTGTCAGCGAAGAGGTGGCGCGCGCTGATGCCGAGGGAATCGAGCATCACGTGTCAGAGCAGACATTGCAGGCTTTCGAGAGATTCCTGAAAAACCGATCATGATTCGGCTGAGAGACGGGAGACCGTGACAACCGGTCGGCGAAGCTGCGCTGCTGCACCCCTGCAACTCCTGAAATCCCGGACTTTTCCACAACATTTCAACATTAATCTGTAGCGTGATTCACAGGTCGATATACATATGTTGTGTTTTCTTTTGACAATCCCCACAGAATGTCGCAATGTCGCCGTTCGCGCTGACCGGAGGATCGGCCGAGCCCGGCGACAGGGTGAAGCGCTCCGACAGCGGGAGTCAGCAAGGTTTCAGGGCCTGGCTGCAGTGAAGACAGCAAGACGGGGTCAACACAAATGGCAATGACTGACGCGTCCCGATCCGTTGCTGATGTGTTGCGAACGATGCATGTGCACGATTGTCGAGCGTGGTTCGTGGATGCATGACGACTGCATTGGTCGGGTTTTCAGACCCGAACTCTTGGTCAGGTCGGGCTGACGGCGCAAGCAAGTGATGCCGGTGAAATTCCGGGGAACGGGGGACAGGGTGCTGGATCTTGTACAGACACAACACGATTTCATTCAGTCAAAAAAAGGTATCTCGCTGCGAATCGAGCGTGACCGGGATGCTTATCTGACCGATTTCGGCAAGGCGGTGCTGTCTGACCGCTATTTGCTGCCGGATGAGGACTTTCAGGATCTTTTTGCGCGGGTTGCAAGCCATTTTGCAGACGATTCAGGACACGCGCAGCGTATCTATGACTATATGTCAAACCTCTGGTTCATGCCGTCGACCCCTGTTCTCTCCAATGGAGGGACGCAGCGTGGGCTTCCGATTTCATGTTTTCTCAATGAAGCGTCGGACAGCCTTGATGGAATTGTCGACTTATGGAACGAAAATGTCTGGCTTGCTGCCAAGGGGGGCGGAATCGGTTCCTACTGGGGCAATCTGCGTTCGATCGGTGAGCGGGTTGGCACGAACGGCAAGACATCTGGAATCATTCCCTTTATTCGTGTCATGGACTCCCTCACCCTGGCGATTTCCCAGGGTTCCCTGAGGCGCGGTTCCGCAGCCATCTACATTCGGATTGATCATCCCGAGATCGAAGAGTTCATCGAAATCCGGCGACCGACCGGTGGTGACCCCAATCGAAAGGCGCTCAATCTGCATCATGGTGTGATTCTCACCGATGATTTCATGCGCGCCGTCGAGCAAGACGCGGAGTGGGCGCTTCGCAGCCCCAAGGACGGCTCGGTGATTCGCAAGGTTTCGGCGAGAGGGTTGTGGATTCGGCTTTTATCGGCGCGTGTCGCCACGGGCGAGCCATATCTGATCTATATCGACCACATCAATCGTGCGATTCCCGAACATCACAAGCTCGCCGGGCTTGAGGTCAAGATGTCCAATTTATGCAGCGAGATCACGTTGCCCACAGGTGTGGACAAGGATGGCATGGAACGGACTGCGGTTTGTTGCCTGTCTTCTCTCAACCTCGAAAAGTTCCTCGAATGGCAGAATCATCCGACGTTCATCGAGGATGTCATGCGCTTTCTGGACAATGTTCTGGACGATTTCATCGCGCGAGCACCCGATTCCATGTACCGGGCCCGGTATGCCGCTTCACGGGAACGGTCGGTGGGTCTCGGTGTGATGGGATTTCACTCTTTTCTCCAGAGTCAGTCGGTGCCAATCGAATCCGTGATGGCGAAAGTCTGGAACCAGAAAATGTTCAAGCATATCCGCGATCAGGCCGACGCGGCATCGCGGTTGCTGGCCGAGGAGCGGGGTCCTTGTCCGGATGCCGTCGATTACGGGGTAAAGGAACGGTTTTCCAACAAGCTGGCCGTGGCTCCGACCGCTTCCATTTCGATCATCTGTGGTGGATCGTCACCGGGTATCGAGCCCAACGCGGCCAACGCCTACACCCACAAGACGCTCTCCGGATCCTTCAGTGTGCGCAACAAGTATCTCAGGGAACTGCTGGCCGAAAAGGGCCGGGATGACGACGATACCTGGTCATCGATTACGGTCAATGAGGGATCTGTGCAACATCTTGATTGCCTGTCGGACCACGAAAAGGATGTCTTCAAGACGGCGTTTGAAATCGACCAGCGCTGGCTGATTGATCATGCGGGTGACCGGGCGCGTTACATTTGCCAGTCACAGTCGCTGAATGTTTTCCTCCCGGCAGATGTACACAAGAAGACGCTCCATGATGTGCACTGGCGCGCCTGGCAGAAGGGTGTGAAATCCCTGTATTATTGCCGCTCGCGTTCGATCGCCCGTGCCGAGAGCCATGAGTCGCGGTCGGTCACCGAACTGGCTGCTGTTGCAAAGAACGGCAAGAACGGTGCTGCGGACGTGCCCGAGGACAGCGTTCATGTTGTTCCGATTGCCGCGATGGCCGAAAACGAAAACAACTTTGAAGAGTGTCTGAGCTGCCAGTGATCCCGATGGTTTCTCCCGAACTGCAGAAAGCCGACACTGTCCGATCCTGTTGCAGTTCGAGGAGATGGGGGCAGAATTGGCAGACAGGGGCGAAGTGTCTGGAGCGAGGGCATAGCCCGAACCGGAAACATCTTCGGATTCGGAGCAATTTGTCGCGCGCCGTGGGGGCGAGGCCCTGTCCTGAACAGGCACGGATGCGCCTCCGCTGTAGCGGTCAGGTGGCGATAGCTTGGTTTGCTGTACCTGCCATGTTGTCTCCGGAAGTCTTGCAGCCACCGGAGCCATAATCAATATATGGTGAAGTCCAAGTTCAAACTCTATTGTTATCGTGACATGAAAGGAAGGGTCCATGTCACTGCTAGAAGCAAATCCTGTATACAAGCCGTTTCGATATCCTTGGGCGTACGACGCATGGCTCGTCCAGCAAAGAATCCACTGGCTTCCCGAAGAAGTGCCGCTGGCGGATGACGTCAAGGACTGGCACAACAAGCTTTCCGCTCCCGAACGTAACCTCCTCACCCAGATATTCCGGTTCTTCACGCAATCGGATATAGAGGTCAATAACTGCTATATGAAAAGATATTCGAGTGTCTTTCAGCCTACTGAAATTCAGATGATGCTGTCGGCGTTTTCGAATATGGAAACCATACATATTGCTGCTTACTCGCACCTTCTGGATACGATCGGAATGCCTGAAACCGAATACCAGGCGTTTCTGAGCTACAAGGAAATGAAGGACAAGTATGATTACCTGCAGCAGTTCAGAGCTGATACAAATTCGGAAATAGCCAAGACCCTTGCCGTCTTTGGAGCCTTTACCGAAGGTCTTCAATTGTTTGCAAGCTTTGCCATTCTGATGAATTTCCCGAGGTTCAACAAGATGAAGGGAATGGGGCAAATTGTCTCCTGGTCCGTTCGTGATGAATCTCTTCATACGGAATCCGTTATCAAGCTGTTTCGAACATTCATCTCCGAAAATCCGGAAGTCTGGACCGAAGATTTTCAGCATTCTCTCTATATGATCTGTTCCCAGATGGTAGAACATGAGAATGCTTTCGTTGATCTGGCGTTTGAAATGGGCGGAGTGGAAGGTCTTGATGGAGATCAGGTCAAGGCCTACATACAATACATCGCGGACCGGCGCCTTTCGCAGCTGGGGCTGCAGCCCATATACCGCACAAGCAAGAATCCGTTGCCGTGGATGGATGAAATGCTGAATGGTGTGGAGCACACCAACTTCTTTGAAAACCGGGCAACGGAGTATTCGAAGGCGGCAACCCAGGGGAGCTGGGAGGAGGTCTGGGAGTAGCCTCCCGTCGCTGACGGAGTGCGGGTGCCGGGTTCGACGTTCAGCGCTACGCGACATGCCAGAAACTTGCCGGTTGCCGGTACAACGAATGATGTTTGCCACCGATCTCTGATCTGGTGTGACGCAGCAGAACCCTGGAATGGCGGTCTGTTCAGGAGACCGCAAATGAGGGTTGCATCATGAATGACGACCGCAAGCTCTTTTGCTTTGGTTTGGGATACAGTGCGAAGGCGCTGGCCCGGCGACTTGATGCCCAGGGCTGGAAAATAGCCGGTACATGTCGAAGTTCACGGAAACGCCAGGCTCTGGAAAGACTGGGCATCGAGTGTGGGTTGTTCGATGGCTTGTCAGCGCTGAGGCCCCGTGACGTCCTTCACAACACGACCCATGTCCTGATCTCCATTCCTCCGGACTCCGATGGCGATTCGGTCCTCCGTTGGCACGCCCGGGATCTTGCCGGTTCGCAGACTGTTGAATCCGTGGGTTATCTTTCGACCACGGGTGTCTATGGTGATCGGAACGGTGAGTGGGTCGATGAGACCTCTGATCTCCGTCCGGGCAGCGCGCGGGCGCGGCGTCGTGTTGTTGCTGAACAGGGCTGGCTGGACTGGGGTCGTGCCTGCGGAAAGACGGTTCAGGTCTTTCGACTTGCCGGGATTTACGGTCCCGGTCGATCGGTGCTTGACAGGGTGAGGGAGGGAACGGCGAAGCGGATCGTCAAGCCGGGGCAGGTATTTTCCCGCATTCATGTCGAAGATATCGCGACCGTGCTGGAGGCCGCAATGCGGTCCCCCCGGACCAGTAGCGTCTACAATGTCTGCGACGACGAACCAGCGCCACTTGCCGATGTCATCGAATATGCCTGCAAATTATCGGGAGTGCCGGTTCCGCCGGATGTCGCATTGGAGGATGCGGAACTGTCGCCGATGGCGCGCAGTTTCTGGAGCGAAAATCGCCGGGTCGACAACAAACGCATCAAGAGAGAACTCGGAGTATCGCTATCGTATCCGGACTATCGCACAGGCTTGCGTGCGCTTGCAGGACTCTGACCCTGTACGACATCTTCGATCATGGAATCCACAATCCGGCGGATTTGCAGAAGATCCTGTTCCCGGGACAGACGATGGTCTCCCTCCTTGATCAGGTGAATCTGCACATCCTTCGATTGAAGCTTTTCCGTGATAAGGCCCGGAGTTGACCAGGGAACAACCGTATCACACATGCCCTGGAGCAAGCGGACCGGGCAGAGCAGAGGGATTTCGCTCCGTAGCAGCAGGTGCTGGCGCGCCTCTTCGACCAGATCCAGTGTGATGGGGTGCATGTCTTCGCTTCCCTCTTCGGCTGGTTCGTAGACAAGGCCGGTTTTTCTCAGTTCCTGCCGGCTGTCGTCGTCCATGGACGCCCACAACAGATCTTCGGTAAAGTCCGGTGCTGCGGCGATGCCCAGCAGGGCGCAGATGCGCTCCGGTCTGGCAAGGGCCGCGAGCAGCATGATCCATCCACCCATGGAAGAGCCGACAAGAAGCTGGGGGCCAGACGTGCAATGGTCCAGAATCGCAATCGCATCCCGGGCCCAGGAACCGATGGTACCGTCGGTGAACTCCCCCGATGATTCCCCGTGGCCTTGGTAGTCGAACCTGAGAAAGGAGCGTCCTGTCGCGCGGCAATGATCGTCCAGCATTCGGGCCTTGGTTCCCTGCATGTCGGACATGAAACCACCAAGATAGACGACACCCGGAGACACTCCTTCAGTTTTGCGGTAGGCAATTGTGATGTCATCGTCCAGTGATAGAGTCTGTGGCGGTGTGTCCATGGCTTCCATTTTGTCCTCAGGAGCTCTTGATGGGGCATGACGAACGGGATCATCGCAGCGGTCTTACAGAATTCCCGCCATGCCGGAAAGTGGGCACGGTCCTTCAGGTCGTTCCGGCTCTCGAGATCGGCGGGGTCGAGCGCGGTACGGTCGAGGTTGCAACCCATTTGGCGGCCGAAGGATGGAATGCGGTTGTTGCTTCGTCGGGTGGAGTCATGGTCTCCGACATTGAGGCGGCCGGTGCCGTTCATGTCACGCTGCCATTGGCGGCGAAGGATCCTTACACGATGTGGCGCAATGTTTTCCGCCTCGAAAAGATTATTCGCGATCATCGCGTGGATATTGTTCATGCCCGAAGCAGGGCGCCAGCATGGAGCGCGCTGATGGCGGCGCGGCGGGCGTGTACACCGCTGGTCACGACTGTTCACGGACTGTATGGGCATGGAAACCGATTGAAGAGGCTTTACAACAGCGTGATGACCAGGGGTGATCGTGTCATAGCGGTCTCGAATTTCGTAAAGCAACATCTGACAAAAACCTATAGCGTCCCGGCTGGCAGGTTGCGGGTCGTAAATCGTGGCGTGGATCTGGCTCAATTCCAGAGAGGCCAGGTTGCGAAACGCAGGATCACGTCCCTCATTTGTGACTGGACGCCTGCATTCAAGGGTCCGGTGATCATGATGCCGGGCCGGGCCTCGCGGTCGAAGGGGCATAGCGATCTCGTTGATGCGGTCCAATTGCTGAAGCGGAATGATATTCGGGTATTGCTGGTAGGTGCAGACGGGGAGGGGTCTCGTTACACCAGTGAACTCAGGTCCCACATCCGAAAAGCTGGCCTCGATGAAGTCGTCAAGTTGACGCGTCCCTGCCGCGACATGCCGGCCGCCTATTCCATGGCCGATATCGTGGTGTCTGCCTCTTCTCAGCCGGAGGCGTTCGGACGTGTGTCCGTCGAGGCCCAGGCCATGGAATGTGCCGTTATAGCCACGGCATTGGGTGGGAGCTTGGAGACGGTGCTTGATGGCGAAACCGGTTGGCTGGTGCCACCACAGAATCCGGCTGCGCTTGCAAGCGCTCTTGAGACCGCCTTGCAATTATCTCCGAGCGAACGAAGCAGCCTCGGACACCGGGCACGGGAGCATGTGAGTACAAATTTTGCGACGTCCCGAATGGTTTCCCGTACGCTGGCCGTCTATGAGGAACTGCTCGACGGCCGATGACGGCTCCGAATATCCGGTCTCAGTCCAGTCGTCTTTCGGTATACCCGTCACCGCAGTGATCTCTTGCAACCGCATGACGTGAACCCTGGAATGCTGCGGTATGGCAAGCGAGGGCCCGAAACCCAAATAAACAAGGGACGATTGCCGAGCCAACGCATGCTGTTCGGTGAGTACCGGGATACAGAGCAATCGCGCAAACCCGAGTTCCTGGGAAATGACATCAGTATTGTGAATGTGTCCGGGTGAAAGAACATAAAAATCCGGGCTTTTCGACTTCACGCGATCGGCTACAATCCGGGCCTCGCGGGTTCCCCGCTTTGCATTCCCGGATCGGGACAGGAGGACATCATGATTCGATCAGGACACAGGAAGATGCGGCTGATCGCTCTGGTAGCCCTCGGGACGGTGTGGAGTATACCGGTGGGGGCCTCGGACGGATCGTCCGAAACCCGGATCATGGGATCTGAATTCGAACCGTATCTGAGCGTCGGGTTGGGCACTGTCCGTTCGACGGGCACTCGCTTCAAGGATGGCGAGGAGTCGGGCAACGCCGCATTGTACGGAGACAACCAGCTGTTTGATTCCGGAGCGTTCGATGAAAATGTGATCGGCCAAATCGCGGTTGGGCTGCAATTGCCGTCCGGATTTCGTGGTCAGCTGGAACTTGGTCTGGGCAGGGATCTCGCCTGGAAAGGCAATACGAATTACCTCTCCAGCGGTGAGCACCAGCCTTCCAAGGCAAAACTGGATGTCCGACAACTGCTGCTCGCAGGATTTTATGATTTTCAGGGGTGGAAGCTGGGATCGGGCCGAAGCGTACGCCCCTTTCTGGGTGGCGGAATCGGAATCACCGATTACGACCTCCGGGATTATGTCCAGCGGTTTCCTGACCCGGACAATCCGGCCGGCGGTCTTCGCCGGGGCCCGAATGGAGAGGTTCCCTTTACGGCTCTCCCCGGCGGTAATGGACAGAGTTTTACCTGGATGCTGACGGCCGGGTTTGCGGTACCCATCATGGAAGGTGTTCATCTGGATTTCAGCTACCGCTATACAGACGCGAGAAACATCAGGACGGAAGTCGGTGACATCAACATCGTGCGGTATCGAGCGGATGGAACCCGGAGGGACATCCCCGTGACCATCAACGAGACGTCCGCCGATTACCAGACACAGGCTATCTTTGTGGCCGTCCGCTTCGCCTTGTAGGGACAGGCTCTCTGGATCCCTGAAACCGTGTGACAAACTCTTCTTTTCGCAGGAAAGCCCTCAAGTCAGGAGTCTCGTGGCAACCCGGGACAGCAAGACATGGTCCGGAAGGTTGCTGCGTCTTTCTACGAATTGTCCATGGTGACTTCGTGACGCGACCTGCGCTCAGTCAGGAAAGAGGTTGTCAATCATGAGAATCCTGTCCCTCACGAGCGAATTTCCCCCAACGATCGGTGGAATCGCGTCCCATGTTTACGAACTGACACAACATTTGGCCAGGTTGGGCAACGATGTTTCCGTATTTGTATCGAGCCGCGAAGAGATGGTGCCAACTCATGGAGTTGCTGTTCATCAGGTCCGGTATCGGCTGTCCGGATGGCCGTTTTTCGAGCTTCAGCTTGCGCGGTGGCTCCGACGGAGGATCATCGTGGACAAGCCGGATATTATTCATGTCCATGGGATGAAACCATTGGGGGCCACGCGGAACTGCGGCGTTCCCGTGGTGTTTACAAACCATTCATCGGGATTTCTGAAACGCCTCGACAGCTCCGCTTTTAGGCGCGCACGGACGCTGCGGCGCCTTGATCACATCGCCGCGCTGATTGCACCAAGTCAGGAGCTGTTGGAAGCGGCAAGGACGATCGGATACGCAGGGCCGGGGCACCGCATATCCAATGGCGTGGATACGGACAGGTTCGTACCGGATCCTGCAGCCCGCGAACGCGTACGCAGTTCATGGAACACTGGCGACAGGCCGATCATCCTGTTGGCCCGCCGACTGGTTGCCAAGAACGGTGTTGTGGATTTTGCAAAGGCGATCGCACAAAATTCGGATCTGTCAGGTGATGTAGTCATCGCCGGAGACGGTCCCGAGCGTGGCAGAATGGAAGACATACTCCGGAAAGTCAGTGTTAAGGCAAGGATCCGTTTCCTGGGCGCCGTTACCAATGACAGGATGCCGGAGATTTACAACGCTGCAGATGTATTTGTTCTCCCGTCCCATATGGAGGCGACCAGCATCAGCGGTCTTGAGGCCATGTCTTGTGGATTATGCGTCATCGGAACCCGCGTGGGCGGGATTCCGGAACTGATTTCCGACGGTGAATCGGGAGTGCTTGTGCCTCCCCGCAACCCGGTCGCTCTGGCCGCGGTTATCAGGCAGATGTTACTGGATGCTGAGCGTCGCCGGAGGCTCGGCGTGGCTGCACGTTCCCGGGTCGTATCCGAGTTCTCATGGCCAGGCATCGCCCGGCGCACCCTTGGAATTCTTCGCGAGGCAGCGGTCCGTTGAAAACCGTTCTGGTTGTCCTGGGTACGCGACCTGAAGCCATCAAGCTCGCCCCGGTCATCGCGCATCTGAGGGAACACGCGGCATTTCGTCCATGGGTTTGCCTGACCGGCCAACATGATCGGCAGATGGTCCAGACAGCACTGGATCTTTATGACATCCAGCCTGACTCGTGCCTGGCAGCGATGAAGAGGGGTCAATCCTTGTCTGATCTGACGGCGTCCCTGTTTTCGTTGCTGTCCCCGGTTATTGATGTCAGCGGTCCTGATGCAGTTCTGGTGCAGGGAGACACGACATCCTGCCTGGTCGGTGCCCTGTCTGCGTTCTATCGGAAAATACCGGTTGGTCATATCGAGGCCGGCCTGAGGACCTACGATCTGGCGGCTCCGTTCCCGGAAGAAGCCAATCGCCAACTGGTTTCGCGCATTGCCGATCTCCATTTTGCACCCACGGCGCGGGCTGCCGATGCCCTCCTGCATGAGGGAATCAGCCCCGAGACCGTCACGGTAACAGGGAATACCGTGATCGACGCGTTATTCCATGTGGTTGAGCGCAATCGGCTCGATCGCTTGGAACAGCTTGAACAACTGTGGCCGGAACGGAAGGCGGAACGCCGCTATATCCTGGCCACACTTCATCGGCGGGAGTCGTTTGGTCCTCCGCTTGAGGGCATGCTCCATGCGATCAACGACATCGCGAGCGGCAATCCCGGTATCAATGTGGTTCTGCTGGAACACCCCAATCCCAACGTGCAAGAGGCCATTGCAAGGGTGTTTCGCGCCGGCCCTGAAAATCTCCGGGTCATTCCGCCCCAGCCCTACCATGGCTTCGTGGATCTGCTGGCTCGTTCCCACATTGTCCTGACAGACTCCGGAGGTATCCAGGAGGAAGCCCCGTCATTGGACCGGCCGGTTCTTGTTCTCAGGCAACAGACGGAGCGGGAAGAAGGTGTTGAAGCCGGCTGTCTCGAAACGGTGGGAACATCTCGCAAGCGAATTGTGGCGCGTTGCAACCGTCTGTTGAGGGATTCAGGAGCCTATGTCCGAATGGCCTCGGCTCCGAATCCGTATGGAGATGGCCATGCTTCGGAACGGATATGCGAGGCCCTCACAGGTTTTTTAAACCCGGGGCGGAGTTGAGGCTGCAATCCCGGCATTCGATCATTATGGGTTTGCGCAGGCGCAAACGCCCAGAACAACCGGTGGCAACCTGAAGTTGCGTTCCGAGGCTGAACGGCGAGACTCGAAGATGAAAAATTGATGCGTTCTGAAGAGATTTGTTTGTCCTGGTTTGAACACTGACCTGTTGATCGCAGGATGGATTGTCTGCCTGGCCGTATGAAAGGCGCGCCTTGCCAGTTCCCGGGGAACGCTTTGCCATCCTTCCCGGAAGGCTGAAGTAAACACGCTCCCGGCGCCAGACCAATACAGGTTTGTCCAGCAACGGATCCGAGGGAATCGTAGCGTCTGATGGACCCGGCTGGGCGTCGATGGTATAGCCCGTCGAACCGGGGCGCATCGCGATCGCCACAGCAATTGGGAACCAGAGCAGATGGGAGGCAGATTGGGAGGCGGTGTGGTGAGCGCGATGGGTCCGGTCCTTCGAGGGTCTGCCGTTTCCGTGCTTCTTCGCTTCGGATAGACTGACCTGCGATGAGAACGCTTTATCACATGTGGCTGTCGCCATTTTGCCGCAAGGTCAGGGTGGCACTTGTTGAGAAACGCCTGGATTTTGGGCTGCAGGAGGAAAATCCGGCGGATCGAAGGGCTGATTTTCTGAAGCTGAATCCCGCTGGAGACGTGCCTGTTCTTGTGGAAGTCGACGGTCAGGTCATTTCGAATTCGTCAGCGATTGTCGAGTATCTCGAGGAGATCCATCCCTTGCCGGCGTTTTTCCCGGGGAATGCCGCGGAGCGTGCTGAAATCCGGAGGCTCGTCGCCTGGTTCGATATCAAGTTCAACCATGAGGTTTCGGAAAAACTTGTGGGCCAGAAGCTGATCAATCGGTTGCTTCGCAAAGGCCCCCCCGATTCGACGGCGATTCACGCAGGATACGAGAATTGCCGCACCCACATGGACTATATCGAGTGGCTGGTGGAACGACGGTACTGGCTGGCCGGAGATGACCTCACGATGGCTGATATTGCCGCCGGAGCCCATATTTCCTGTCTCGACTATATTGGCGATGTGCCCTGGGACAGGCATCCCAGGGCGCGAGACTGGTATGCGCGCCTCAAGTCTCGACCTTCGTTCCGCGCCATTCTCGAGGACCAGATTCCGGGAGAACCGCCGCCAGAATATTATGCCGATCCCGATTTCTGAAGTCCCTGGTGCAGAGCCGGATCGTTCGGCGCGACTTCTTGCAGAGTGGGATTATCTGTGGTTCGGGTGAGCCTGAGCCACGCAGTCGACGCGCTGATCGAACTGGGCCGAAGCTATCTTGAAGGGTCGGAAGCTGCCAACTCGGTGGATATCCTTCTCTTGCGTTGCCGGGAAATGATGTCACTGATGGGGGAACCTTCCGGAACGGCGCTGGCGCGTGAAATCATAGACCGTTATGACAGTCTGCGGCTGGAAGAGAGAAACGAACTGCTCAGGCGACTTGCACGGGAGTTCGCGCCCGATATGGCCAACGTGGCTGATGCCGCACAGATGTTTCTCGAGAAACCGGACGAAAATTCATATCACAATCTCAGACTTGCAATCGAGCCACTTCGGCAGGAGTTATTCCGGCGCCTGAATGTGGCGCCGGGCGGCACGCGCGCGATCGTGGAAATGAGGAGCCTCCTGCTGAGGTCCTTGCCTCACGACCCTGAGCTTCGCGGCCTCGAGTTTGATCTGAGGCATCTTCTTACTTCATGGTTCAACAGGGGTTTTCTTCAGTTCGAGCGAATTGACTGGCGCACATCAGCCATCATTCTCGAAAAGCTTATCGAATATGAAGCCGTTCATGAGATCACTGGATGGAAAGACCTGCGCCGCCGTCTGGCAAGCGATCGGCGCTGCTTTGCCTTTTTTCATCCAGCCCTGCTCGACGAGCCCTTGATCTTCGTCGAAGTTGCACTCACTCGGGGGCTGGCCGGCCGGATTGAGGATTTGATTCATTCACCCATTGATGATGAAGAGAAGGAGACGCCTGACACTGCAATATTCTATTCCATCAGCAACTGTCAGGACGGGTTGTCGGGGATAAGTTTCGGCAATTTGCTGATCAAGCAAGTCGTCGACGCTATCAGGTCGGAGGTTCCCGCGATCAATCGATTCGCGACGCTGTCTCCGATCCCCGGATATCGCTCGTGGGTCGAAAAACTGCTCAATAACGGCGCGCTGAGTTCCCTCAATGAAGCGGAGGTGCAACTGTTGGGGGAAATGGAACGTGTGCAGAGCTGCCCGGTTCCCGACATGTTGGAGCAGACCCTTACAAATCTGTGTGCCCTGTATTTAAAGAAAGCCAGGTGGGGCGAGGCTCCTCTTGACCCTGTAGCCCGGTTTCATCTTGGCAATGGGGCGAGTATTGAACGAATTCATTGGGGGGCAGATCTGTCGCCAAAGGGTGCGAGACAGTCCTATGGAATTATGGTGAATTACCTCTATGACCCCGGAAGTATCGTTGCCAATCACGAAGCCTATGTCCGAAGCGGAAGGGTATCAGCCTCCGGCCAGGTCTCACGGCAAGCCTCAAGGGCGCCGGCTCTGGAAACGGGTTTGCAGGCTCCACCGGGTTCGTGTTGAGGCTCGTCCGGTCAGGGCGGCTCGACTTCCACGATGGAGCCGGACGTGAGGAAAACGATAAACCCTTTTTCGGCCCCGGTCAGGACGAGATAATCAGAGACCTGCTGCCTGTATTCCCGGATACGCTGCTTTGATGGCTCGACATCGCTTTTCCAGTCGATGACCAGTTCTGGCCTGCCGGAACTGTCCAGAACAATGGCATCCACGATCCCGACCGTCAGTGCCATTTCTCCGGTTCCGATCGCGCTTCCGTAAACCGGGAATTCCGCGATCAACCGTGATCGAAGCGCCGCGACTGCGGGAACTTCAAGGCCACGCCTGATTGTTGCGGCAAGCTCTGCACTGGCGAGACCCGCTGCCGGATCCTTGTGGTCTTCCTCTCCCAGCTCTGCGATCAGTTCGCTGGCGCGGATCTGCAGTGGGGCCCCGTCGTCCGGGGTTTCTCCATTCAGCACTTCTTCCATGAGCTTGTGAAGAATGTCGCCGCGCAGCATTCCTCCCTGGACTTTCACATCGTTCACATCTGCTTCTGTGGCAGCGTCTGCATTCCCGGCCACCATCAACTCTCCCTCGGAAGGTGCGGTCTCCATGGCCGGCGCTTCGTGACGGCTGGGACTGTGCCAGGTGATGGTCCGGTATTGAGCGGAGATCAGTTGTTCTTCGCGCTGCCAGGTTTGTTCATCCTGAGCGTTGTTCTCCTGCGGACGGTCCGGAGAGGGCATATTGGGGGATTCGCCGTCTTGATGACTCCCGGGAAGGGACGGAAGGGTGTCCAGGTCGGGATCAAGGCGGTTGAGCCAGTCATCATCGCTGACTTCACTGTGCCTCGGAAGCAGCAATGTGTCGCGAGCGCGGGTCAGTGCAACATACCAGAGTCGCAGACGCTCTCGCTCCAGCTCTTCCTTTTCTGCCTGCTTGAGTTCGACGAAATCGGTGCCTGAGGTTCCGAAAATCTCGAAGTGAAGACTGTCGTCCTGTCGACGGTAAAGGTGGTTGGTGGCCCGGGAAGGCGATATCGTCGCGTTGATGGGGATCACGACAGACCACTCAAGCCCCTTGGCCGAATGCATGGTAATGATGGAGACGGCATCACTCTGAGAATCCGGCCGACCCTCGGTCTGGGCTTCGCTTTCGTTCCAGTGCTTTCGAAGCGCTGAAGCAAATTCGGCGATACCACGGCCTTCATAAGCCCGTGCCATCTCAAGCAGAAGCTCGATGTTTGCAAGTGCACGTTCGGCTCCCCGCGGGTGCCGGGCTTGCAGGATCGCCCGCACATGCAGGGCTTCAACAGCCTCCGTCATCAGAAGATAAGGCGTTGTCCGGCGCGCTTTCATGCCAAGCGTCTGCAATTTCTCCAATGCGTCCCGCAATACCGGATTCCCCAGACTTTGCAACGGAGTCCACAGGTCGAGGCGGTCATAGGACTGGTCAGACAGGGCATGGATCTCGTCCGCAATCTGCTCGTCGGTGAGCCCGACAAGCGGTCCCCGAATCAGGGAGCCAAGAGCGAGTGTATCTCGTGCATCGGCAATCACACGGGCAATCGCAATGCAATCCTGGACTTCCTGCCGACCAAAAAACCCCTTACCGGCCAGTGTTGCAATCGGAACGCCACGCGTCTCCAGTGCGTGTTCATAAATCCAGAGTGATGTCCCTACGGGGGCCAGCAAGGCTATGTCACCAGCCCGGGCCGGACGATAGGCCTGAATCTCCTTGTCCCAGACAGGATGGGAACCGATCAGCCCAAGGACGGTTTCCGCCACCGTGTTGGCTTCGGCGCGCCGGACCTCGTCTGCGATCAGCCCTCCGGACCTGCCCCTGGGAGTCTCGTCAAGGGAAATGTCCAGTGCGGCAACATGAGGCCCACCACTGGCCTGACGGGTCGCCTGAAGAGGGGCGAAATCCGGTTGTCCGAGGGTCCCTGCGAACTGCGGACCGAATTTCTGGTTCACATATTCGAGGATCGGCGCGCAAGTCCGGAAATTGGCGGTGATTTGAAGCACACCTTTCTTATCGGCCCTCGTCAGGGCTTCCTTTGCCTGTTGATAGATCCGGACGTCGGCACCTCGGAAGCGATAGATGGCCTGTTTGGGATCTCCCACAAGGAACAGGGCACCTGGGCGAATCCTGAAATTGTCCCACCGGTCTTCTGGTTTTCCATCACCGGCAAGGCGCCACAGGATCTCTGCCTGAAGGGGGTCGGTGTCCTGGAATTCATCTACCAGTATGCAAGGGTAACGGTTGGCGAGCGCTTTCCGGACCTCTTCGTTGGACTTGAGAAGGTCGCGCGCCTTGTAAAGCAAGTCATCGAAATCTAGCAACGCCGCATCGCGTTTGTAGGCCTGATAACGATGACGCAATGTCTCGAATTCACCGATCAGGCGGGCGACAGCCCGTTGGCTTATGTCCCCGACAACGGCTCCATAGGCTGAAGCACATGTCTCATAATGGGCCGCGCTTTCCTCGAACAAGTCATCACCAGCGGATGGTGGCAGGCCCGCAGCCTTGGCCGCGTCCCGCCATTTCGTCTTGACACGCCACGCACCGAATTCAGTGCTTTTCGTCTTGCATGCGCGGGGGCGCCGGTGAAAAAGAAGTGCTATGCTGTCCGATTGGGTGGCCGGGTGCCCGCCGAACTCGGTTTGCACCAGTTGCGTGAGATCGTCGATGGTCTCGGCGGTCACCTCTTCTACGACACCACAAGTTGTGTACCAGTCATCAAAACTCCCGACGGCATCGGCAAACTGATCAAAGACGCCGTAATCTCCGGTGTCTTCGGGACCGAGGGCCGTCGGATATCTCTTGACCAGCGCGGCCACATCGCGAAGCAGTCTCAAGGCCCTGTCGGGGTCGTGCGACAGCAGCGTCGCAAAGGGATCCGACCCGCCCGTGTTTGCCGGCGTGGCGCTGGCAGACGGGATGACAGAACCGGAACCTGTCCCTTCGAACCGCTCCGACAACCATTTGTGAAGAAGATCCTGGTAAGCGAGTTCGGCTGTGGCCGGATCGATGATGGCTGCTCCCGGATCCAGTCCGGTTTCGACGGGATAAGGCCTTATCAATTGCTGGCAAAATCCGTGAATGGTGGTGCAGGTGATCTCGTCAAGGGACTCTCTTGCCGACTGCAGGCAAAGGTTCTGCGATTGCAGAAGACCGTCGGGGACCGCAATACGTAATTCTGTGGGTATTTCGCCCGATGCAAGTGCCCGTACAAATTTCTCGATTCGTTCCCTCAGTTCCGCCGCAGCCGCCTCGGTGAAGGTGATCGCGACAATGTTCCCCGGTGGAACTCCGGCGGCGACGAGGAAGGCCACCCTGCTGGCCATCAATGCGGTCTTTCCGCTGCCGGCACCGGCCTCAACGAGGAGCGTCCGACCGTGATCGGTCAGTGCTGATATCCGTGCTTTGGCGTCAGGAGGGGTTGGCGGGGCGCCTGGCATCTCAGTCCTCGGACCACAACGGAACAAGTGACTCCAATGCATCCATGATCCGGGGCTGCTTTCTTTCCAGGTAACCCTGCGTGGCACCGCCTGGCAAGGCAAAGGCAAGATCGTACCAGGCTGCACTTGCTTCCGGGCCCGGAAGCGTCTTACCGCACAGAAAAAGGTCACAGGCGCGATTGATGTAGTCCGTCAGTTTTTCAAGGGTCTGTTTCGGATCCTTGAGAGACAACGGGCGGGCCTTGTTCCCGAGATAAAGAAGACGCGCGTCCACCTGAAGCTGGTTGCCAATCAGCTGAGTGGCGGCGAAAGCGTACAGGCACCGCTGTAATTCTGCGCCATTGGCCAGCTGGGGCTGGCCCCTGGGGCCCCGGCCGGACTTGTAGTCCGTAATCCGGGCCAGCCTGTGATCGCCGGATATGTCCATTCGGTCGATGATTCCTCCGATGCGCATTCCGGTGTCCGGGATGTACACTGTTTCAAGGGGATCCCACGGGAATTCAGGTCCTGCAGCAGCAGCGCGATCGTCTGGTGACCCGATACCGCCGAAGGGAATTTCTGCCCAGCTCTTCTGTTGTGTCAGGGGTTCTTCATTGCGGGTGAGGGCGGTGGTGGCCATGTCCACCGCTTCGGCGACCTTGCTCTTCCAGATCAGTTGCGGTGGGACTGAACCGTCAAATGTCCAGTTGTCACTGACGGTCCGGGCGGCATCGGATACCGCCTGTTTGATGGCATCGTCGGAGGCCTGGGAGAGGCCGCAGGACTGTTCGAGGCCGGTAACGGCTGTTTCCAGTATGGCGTGGAGAAGCCGCCCGAAGGTCAACGCGTTGATGGTCAGGGGCTCTGTCAGTTCCTCCGGCTCATGCCAACCGAAACCGTAGAACCAGAGATATCCCAGAGGATCCCGGAGCAGTCTGACTAGAGAACTGGCCGATTGGGTTCGTTCGAGCGCCCGCACCAACAGCGGATGGTTCGCTCGTATCAGACCGTCATGGGCCGAGAGGTCTTCACGATGCCAGTGTTTCCAGGCCCCGAGCGCGGACCGGGAGCGGGGCGTTCGCGAAAAATCCTGAGGTCTGGCCATCATGCGATCGCTGTCATTGAGAGCATGTGACGGTGTTCGGCTCAGAGAGAGGTGCGTTTCCAGGTTTTCCGGATAGAGCGGGGAAATTCCGTTGAGACGCCCCTCACTGTCCCGGCGCGCTCTCGACAACACAAGTTCACTGGCGGTCATGTCACTGATCGTCCGAAAATCCCGTCGGTCCGCTTCGTGCACCGGCAGCGGATCAAGGCGGGCAGCGGGAATGATGTGACTGGGCAGCAAGGGATCTTCACTGGCATGTCGGGGCCACGACCGTGAGGTCAGTCCCACCAGCCAGCAATAGTCGCGAGGAACAGCGGCGATCACTGCGGCGGGGCCCCAGACGATTGAAACTCCCGGATCGAGAGCGTCCCTCAGTCTGAGGCCGGCAAGTGTGACGTCAAGCGCCGTCGGCGGTCCTTCGATCACTGCCTGCTTCCAGAGCGTTCCGGCGGCACCTGATCCCAGAAGATTGATGCCAATCTCTTCTGCCTGGCCGAGACCACGGGAAACTGTTGCGATGATCTGTCCCAGCAAGGGCCGGTAATCGTTCTGCGAATCCGGAATATTGATCTGGTCAATGAACGCGAACCATTGTTCGGGGCTGGTCAGTGAAGCCACCGACATTGACGACTGCCACCATCCACCAGGGATGGGCCGATATTTTTTCTCTTCGATTCTGAGAAGTGCAATGAGCCGAATGACGGACCTATGGGAAAGCCCGCGCAACAGTGTCTCGGCCAGCGCAGCGGTCAGCTGACCCTCGGAGCTCGACAGGGCCGGTCTGCCATGAATGAAATGAACGGGGAGGTTTGCAAAGGTCGAGAGTGCAAGAAGGTGATCATCCCACCCGTGCGGCGACGGGGTCGCAATGGCAATTTGTTCGGGCCTGACTCCCTGAACCATGAGGCGACGCGCCCACCTCAGGGCCTCGAGAATTTCGTGGCGCGCCGTGGCACATGAATACACCGTTGTCATCCGGTGATCGGGCTGACGTGAGGGGCGCTGTACGATGCTGACACCAGGGTCCGCCAGCCATGACGGGACCTGTCTTGCCTCCGCGCTCCAGACAACCTCTGTCACCCGGCCGAGTTCCTTGAGAACGGGACGCCATACCGGAGACATTTCAGTGCGCCCCCGGATCTCTATGCGCCCGAATATCGCCGGTGCATGGGCAATGCGTCTGATGGCGGCTTCGACCAGTGCGGCCGGACGAAGCTGGTTGTTGGGTAACCTTCCCAGGACGCCTTTTTCGAGGCTGTGCAAGGCCTTGATACGCCGCTGGGCTGCCGGATTGCCGGCCTCCTCCTCCTGCAGGTCCAGGCCCGCTGCCCAGACCCTGGAGAGGGTCGTCGCAGCGGCGCGTTTGAAACCCGGCAGGCGCTTGATCGGGTCGAGATCTCCAAGCGGCTCCTCGATGGCGGATGCGATCGCAACCTTCAGGTCGTTGGAGTTGATAGGACGGAGAAAACCACCGGCCAGTCTTGCGACCAGCTGTTCGATGGTGACGATTTCCAGGCCCTGCCGGCTCTCCAGTGCGGCCCCGATACGTTGGGCCTGCATCGCATGGCGGCTATGGACGACGATCGCAGAACGCTCGAAAGAAGCGCAATGCCGATCGGTCCCAGGAGGATTTTCTGTCGCATGCGAACCGTTTCGCATGAGCGTCTGCCGCGGCAACTCACCAACCGATCGCGGCCTGTTTCAGGCCCGACCCGGATATGTGGTGGAGTGAATGCCAGGGGATCATGCCGAAGGAACAGCCGGATGTCTCTCGGGACAAGCGGAATTCATCAGTAGCCCAACAGCTTGCGTTGTCAAAAACAGGAATTCTGAAACTCTCGGCAACAGCGTTTGAGGCTCGCTTACGAAAGCCTGATTTCGGGTGTCTGACAGGTGATCCTGCATCGAACCGATGGTGGTTCAATTGCCTTCTGCTGAAGAGGGGGCCGCGTCCGGATTCCATTGCCCGCGACGCATTCGTGTCACCGTGTAGTCACGGAAAAGGCCGGCCTGGTTGAAGGGCTCACCCGCGGCAAATGCGTCGGCTTCGGCACGCGAGGAAACATTGATGATCAACAGGCTTCCCGTCCGTGCATCGGAGTCATCGGCCAGTGTGGCGCCGCCGAGGACCAGGATATTCCGGTGCTGCTCCAGATAGTCGAAATGTTTCTGACGGGTTTCTGCACGGATCCGGTCGGCGTCCGGACCATCAATCCCATAGATCATGTAAAGCATCGCCGGGGTTCTCCCGTTACCCCACGGTGTCCGGTTTTTGCAAGCGACCGAGGGTGGTGGCGCACCCGACAGGATTCGAACCTGTGACCTCTGGCTTCGGAGGCCAGCGCTCTATCCGGCTGAGCTACGGGTGCGTATCAACATCACGGAGACAATGTGAGAAGCCGGAGGATAGCCCTGAAGGGAGCCGTCGGCAATCGGAAAAGCCGGACAGATGCAGGGTTGTGGCTCATTCTGAAAGAAGGAACGGAAAACGGTCGTCACGACGAGTGACCCGACACGTTCGTGCGTCGCTGAACGGGGTCGGGATCCGGACGATCCTGCTGCAGGGTCAGGTGCTGGTTGACAAGAGCCCGGGCAGCCTTGTCTGCTCCTGAAGGGAGGGGTGCGTCCGGATCGGAGACCCAGGCGGCGACATCCTGGTGGACGATGTCGGCCTTGAGGTCCCGCAGCAGCATGTGCCATCCAGTGGAATAGGCCGCGATCCGGTGTCCAACATCCGGAGGAAGCGCGGCAATGGCTTCAGCCACACCTTCTTGCGGCACCAGTTCGTCACGCGTGCCGTACAGAATGAGGGACCGGGTACGGACATGGGATGCGGCCTCAAGGGCGGCGTCCATGGCCCTCACAAGACCCTGGACTGCGTCAAGGCGTGTCGCTTTTATCACCAGGGGATCCCGGCTTAGTGAACGCAACATTTTCTTGTTATCAGAAGGTTTTACTCTGAGGTTTTTTACTTCGAATGTCAGGCTTGGAAAGACCCGGGCCGACAGCCACAGCGCAGCGCTTCTGAGAGGTCCGAGATGGCGCCGACCGCGCAAGGCTGGCCCCACCAGCAGGAGTCCGTCGGAGGCCAGCAGTCCTTTTGAATCCGCAATCATTACGACTGCGGCTCCCATGCTGTTGCCCAGGACATAGGCAGGTATTCCGGGATACCGGTCCCGAATCAATCCGAGAACCGTCGACGCATCATTTGCCAGTGTCTCATGGTTCGTCCAGATCCCCCGGTGTTGCGTTGCACCGAAGCCGCGTTGATCAAAGGCGTAGGTTGCGATGCCCTTCGAAGCCCAGTATCGAGCCGGCTGTTCAAAGGCCATGGAATAGTCGTTGAAGCCGTGCAATGCGACGATGACGGCTTCCGGACGTGCTTTCGGCTTCCAGGATCTCAACGGGAGTGAGCTGCCGTCGGCCATAATCACATGACTTTCGCTGATCCGCGGAATCTCTGTCCGGGGGCCGGCCTCCTGGATCCGGGGGCCACAGGCGGTGAGCACGACCGAAAGGCACGCGACAACAGGGACGATCCACCTCCGGTTCACGAGACTGTCATGCCCGGGCTGAAGCGACATCATCGGTGTTCTTTCTGTATTTCCGATTCGTCAGGATAAGGGCCGGCAGTAAGCCGGCTTGTGACTTTTGCAAACGGGATTGGATGAGTATGATCGGAACCGCGTTGCGGCCCCGCGATGCCCCCATACCTTCACACTCCGTGTCATGTCCATGCATGATGGGTGGTGGGGCAGGGGTTTGACACCATTTATTGCGGATCTGATAGGCATGGTAACGACGGCAACTACGTCCCCGATTGTGTATGTTGACACGGAAAAAGTATCCTGTGACGGCGGGGAACTCGGTCATCCCCTGGTCTATCTGGTTCTGGACGGAGGAGAAGTGGAATGCCCGTACTGCGGCCGGAAATTCATGTTCCGACCCGAACCGGATAAGACCCGGGAGCCGCTGGACGCCATCGGGACTTCCGATGTTCTGTCTGAAGAGACATGAGGCGGTCTTCAGCGAGGCGCCAGGATCATAATCATTTGCCGCCCTTCCAATTTCGGAAACTGCTCGACCTTCCCTAATTCATCGAGTTCTTCCCTGACCCGATCAAGGACGTTCACACCGATTTCCGGATGCGCCATTTCCCGCCCGCGATAGCGCATCGTGACCTTGACCTTGTCACCATCGGTCAGAAACTTTTTTACGGATCGCATCTTGATCTGATAATCGTGCTCGTCGATACCGGGCCGCAACTTGATTTCCTTTACGTCGATCGTTTTTTGCTTCTTGCGGGCTTCGTTACGCTTCTTCTGTTCCTCGTATCGAAACTTGCCGTAATCCATGATCTTGCAGACGGGGGGGCTGGCGTTATCGGCAACCGTGACGAGGTCCAGCGCCTCATCCTGCGCTTTTCTGAGCGCGTCCGCGCGGCTCACTACGCCGATCTGTTCCCCGTCGGATCCGATGAGACGGACTGTGGCCGCCTGAATCATGTCGTTAATGGGCCGTTCGTGCCGTGCCGGAGGTGCCATTATGGGAGGTCGTGCGATGGATTTTCTCCTCTATCAGTCTTTTCTGCGGAAGGTCGCTCTGCCGAACTGTCCTACAAGGCGGGATTTCGACCTTCTTCGGCAAGTTTAGCAACCGCCTCTTCAAGCGCAAGAATTTCTTGAGCCTTGCCGCCCAGCCGGCGCAACGCGACAGTTCCCTGCTCGGATTCGCGTTTTCCGACCACCATGATCGCAGGAATCTTTGCGAGGCTGTGCTCCCGGACCTTGTAGTTGATTTTTTCGTTTCGCAGATCCAGTTCGACCCTGACGCCGGCGGCCTCAAGCGCGCGCTGGACCTTCAGAGCGTAAGGATCCGCTTCGGAAACGATAGTCGCGACCACGCATTGAACCGGAGCCAGCCACAGAGGCAGTCGGCCTGCGTAGTTTTCCAGAAGTATACCGATGAAGCGCTCGAACGAGCCGAAGATTGCGCGATGCAGCATGACCGGGCGATGCTTTTCTCCGTCGGCGCCGATATAGCTCGCGTCGAGCCGTTCCGGGAGAACGAAATCCACCTGCAGGGTGCCGCATTGCCAGTCGCGGCCAATGGCGTCTCGCAGTACAAATTCAAGCTTGGGCCCATAGAAGGCACCTTCTCCCGGGTTCAGCGTATAGTCGAGTTCGGCACGGCCAACCGCCTCAAGCAGCGCACTTTCGGCGCGGTCCCAGGTTTCGTCAGTGCCAACTCTCTGCTCGGGCCGGTCCGCAAACTTGACACGCACGTCATCGAAGCCGCAATCGCTATAGACACTGAGCAGTAGCCGACAAAAGTCCGTGGTTTCCGAGGCAATCTGTTCCTCGGTGCAGAAAATATGGGCGTCGTCCTGGGTGAAGGCGCGGACCCGCATCAGCCCGTGCAGCGCACCGGAAGGCTCGTGGCGGTGGCAGGAGCCGAACTCGGCCATCCGTATGGGCAGATCCCGGTAGCTGGTAATTCCTTGCCGAAAAATCTGCACATGTCCCGGACAGTTCATGGGCTTCAGGGCCAGAACCCGGTCATCTTCGGTCTCCGCTGTGAACATGTGTTCACGGAACTTGTCCCAGTGTCCGGACGCTTCCCAAAGGCCTCGGTCGATCAGCTGCGGGGTCCTGACTTCAACATAATCCGCATCCACCAGCCGTTGACGGATGTAGGTCTCCAGCGCGCGATAGAGGGTCCATCCCTTGGGGTGCCAGAACACGCTTCCCACCGCCTCTTCCTGAAAGTGAAACAGGTGCATGTCGCGCCCGAGGCGGCGATGGTCACGTCGTTCAGCTTCCTCGAGCTGCTTCAGGTAAGCGTTCAGTTCCTTTCTGTTTCGCCAGGCTGTCCCGTATACGCGCTGCAGCATTTCGTTGTCGGACTGGCCCCGCCAGTAGGCACCGGCTACCCGTAGAAGCTTGAAACCATCGCCGATGTGACCAGTGGAGGGAAGGTGGGGGCCGCGGCACAGATCGAGCCACGGGCCTTGCCTGTAGACGGAGATCGGCTCATTCGCCGGCAAATCACGAATGATCTCGGCCTTGTAGTGCTCGCCGGTGTTTTCAAAATATCGAACGGCGTCTTCCCGATCCCATTCCTCGCGAACGAAAGGCTCGTTTCGTTCGATGATTTCCCGCATTCTGGTTTCTATTTCCGCCAGGTTTTCCGGAGTGAACGGTGTCTCGCGCGCGAAATCGTAATAGAAGCCGTGTTCGATGGCGGGTCCGATGGTAACCTGCGTACCGGGATAGAGTTCCTGAACGGCCTCGGCCATGACGTGGGCTGCGTCGTGGCGAATTAACTCGAGAGCTTCCTCGGCCTCGCGGGTGATGAGGCGGACCTCGCAGTTTCCGGTGATTGTCCGGTCGAGGTCAACGATCTGTCCGTCCACTTCCATGGCAAGCGCCGCTCTTGCCAATCCGGGGCCGATGTCGGCGGCCAATTCCCGCCCGGTCAGGGGCTCCGAATATCGACGATTGTCGCCGCCCGGTAATGTGATGACTAATTCACCCTGATCCATGGTCGTAACAAGTTCATTCTTCTCCGGATGCCGCGACATCCGTCAACGGTTTTCGTAAGCTTTTGCCCCAGGGCAGTATCGGACGCACCACACTCACGTCGCCGCTGCCAGGCACCAGTCCAATTTTCCGATTCTCGCAGAAATCACCCTTGCAGGCGCTTGGCGATTTAAAGCAATTCCACGCGTTCGGCAACCGTGGCGTGCCAGAACCATGCTTGCAGGAAAGGCGAGGTCGGCTGCCAGGGTCAATGGACTTCACCAGTTGGGCCCGGTGCAGCGTGACGGAAAAATTGCCACAGGAAAGCGCAGAAACATCCACAGTCCGGCGTCACCGCGCCCGCCGGGTGCAATGTGATCGACACGCCGGAAGACCACTCGAGGAATCGCGAACCAGTCTGGACCGGTCACAGATCATCGCGGGAACGAAGCGGCGGTGCGGGTCTGGCCAGGATGCGTTGAAGCGTTCTCCGATGCAGATTCAGCTTGCGGGCTGTGACCGATACATTGCGATCGGACTGTTCGAGAATGCGGTGAATATGTTCCCATCTGACGCGGTCGGCGGACATCGGGTTCCGGGGCGGAGGTGGCAAGGTCGGTTCCCGGGTCACAAGAGCTGCCTCGACGGCGTCGACCTCGGTTGGTTTCAGGAGGTAATCAACGGCCCCGGCCTTCAGTGCCGCCACGGCCGTGGCGATGTTCCCGAATCCCGTGAGAATCACGATTCGGGCTGAGGGGCATCGCTTCAGAATTACGGGAATAAGGTCAAGACCGCTCCCGTCGCCAAGGCGCAATTCCAGAACAGCGTGAAATGGAAGGTTCTGGCGAATCACTTCCTTTGCCTCCCACACCGAGATCGCTGTATTCACCAGATAACCGCGTTTTTTCATTTCATCCGCGAGTCGAATGCGATGAGGATGATCATCATCCACAATCAGGAGCGATCGGTTGTCGGGGAGCTGGCTGTCCGGATCAGTCATTATCTTCTGCGGGTGCTCCGGACCTTCAAACCACTGGGAGCCAGGTCATGGCGCCCGTTTCGCCTTTCCTGATCCCGATCCGGAGTACGATATGGCTTCGCAAGGCATGACGCAACGTTGAAGAGGAGACATTTCGCGTTGTGGCGCCCACAGGTCTCCGGAAAGAGAACTCGCGCATCCGGATTGTTTTGTCGGGCCTTGAAGATGAACGATATCGGGTGCAATAGGGAACCGGGATCTGATGGGATTCGGATGTGCCTCTGCACGACCACCAATCGGCGGCAAGCCCTGATGGAGGACCACGCGGCGGATCGGAATCCCGTCTTCTTCTGCATCTCAGAGCGAGTTCGAGGTCACGCTGAACAAATGACATCCGTGATAATCTGAAACAGGCCCGGGAGCAGGCAGCGCAACTGACCCACGACCTTTCAAAGGGCATCGGCGTGGAATCGATACCCCTGTTTTGCGGCGAGGAACGTTGTTGGGGAACGAGCACGAAGCCGGGTTGATCTTCTCCGCGCCCTTCGACCTGGAGCAGGTGCCTTGAAGCGTCCGCGTCACTTGTCATGTCCCCTGGCAAGCGGACTGGAATCAAGGGAGTCTAAGGTCCATATTGCGCTCATGCAAAATGGTGCGATCAGAGTTGTCAACCTCACCAAGCACTTTGGTGAAACGGTAGCCGTGAACGGGGTAAGCTTTACG
This sequence comes from Alphaproteobacteria bacterium, assembly GCA_965221485.1. GTDB lineage: Bacteria > Pseudomonadota > Alphaproteobacteria > MPNO01 > UBA830 > JAJEBT01. The sequence continues at coordinate 654,532 of OZ244893.1, forward strand.
GTGGAAGAGGGCACTGTCGTAGGTCTTCTCGGTGGTAACGGTGCCGGAAAGACGACCACGATTTCCATGATCCTGGGCCTGCTGACACCGACTGAAGGCGTCGTGGAGGTTCTCGGCATCGACATGTGGCGGCATCGTCATCGCGCTCTTCCCAGAGTCAATTTCTCATCACCCTACGTGGACCTGCCAAAGAGATTGACGGTGCAACAAAATCTCCAGGTCTACGCCAGGCTCTATGGAATGGATCGCCCCCGGGAACGCGTCAGTGCCATTGCCGAGGACCTTGCAATGACGGACTTGCTTGACCGCCCGTTCGGCCAGCTTTCGTCCGGACAGCAGACCCGTGTTTCCCTCGCAAAGTCCCTGATCAATGAACCGTCCATACTTCTTCTGGATGAGCCGACAGCGTCGCTGGACCCTGATACTGCTGACTGGATTCGACAGTACCTGATGGAATTCAGACAGGTGCGCCAAACAACAATCCTTCTGGCCTCGCACAACATGTCGGAGGTGGAAGCCATGTGCGACGATGTATTGATGATGAAACAGGGAACGATTGTCGATCAGGGCCACCCTGCCGAACTTGTTCGAAAATACGGTCGCAAGGATCTGGAGGAGGTTTTCCTGGACGTTGCGCGGAACCAGGGTGCGAGCCAGGGCTCCCGGAATGAATAACCAGCGTTTGCCCTTCTTCCAGGACGTAAATCCCTCTTTCTCGCCTGGCCGGGTGGGCGCCATGACCCGGCGCTACTACTATCTGTTGCGGGGATCCTGGCCGCGTATTGTCGAACTTGCCTACTGGCCCACGATGCAGATGCTGATCTGGGGCTTCCTGTCCCAGTTTCTCATGCAGCATTCGGACTGGTTCGTCCGTGCCGGAGGAATCCTGATTGGTGCTGTTCTGCTTTGGGACATCATGTTCCGCTCCAATATCGGAGTGTCGATTTCCTTTCTGGAAGAGATGTGGTCGAGAAACCTGGGTCAGCTGTTCGTCAGCCCCTTGCGCCCCTACGAGTGGGCTGTTTCTCTCCTGACGATCAGTGCCATCCGGACGGTCATCGGTGTCATTCCGGCGGCGCTTCTGGCCATTCCGCTCTATCATTATTCGATCTTCGAAATGGGGCTGCCGTTGATTGCTTTCTTCGTCAATCTGCTGATTTTCGGGTCGGCGATCGGTCTTGCTGTCTCGGGACTTGTGCTCCGGTTCGGAATGGGAGCGGAAAGCCTGGCCTGGGCGGCGATATTCGCGGTTGCGCCCCTGAGCGGAATTTATTATCCGGTGTCCATATTTCCCGAGTGGTTGCAACCGATAGCGTTTGCCCTGCCATCCACTCATGTGTTCGAGGGCATGCGCTCGGTCGTCATCGATGGGGTTTTTCCCCTGGGCCGGTTTGTCTGGTCCGTGGGGCTGAACATCCTTTACCTTGCTGGTGGATTCACAACGTTTCTGATTGCCTTCGGTATGGCCCGTGACCGCGGTCAACTGCTGCAGATGGGAGAATGATGGCTGCGCGATCCTGAAATCGCATATGGCTGCCTTGTCGCGCTGCTTCTTGTTCAAGGTTCTGATATGTCCGGGAAAGCTGGTATAATGGAGGTCAAATGCGCGCTGTAAAGATCGTCACACTTTCCGGTTTGATCGCGCTCCTTGTTGTGGTCGCCGCATTTTTTCTCTATGGCGGAAGCCTCGGAGGAGGAAAGGGAATCGCCAGGATTGGCGGTGCCTTTACCCTGACCGACCACCAGAACCGGCCCCGGACCCATACAGACTTTCGCGGCCGCTACATGCTGGTTTACTTCGGTTATACCTATTGTCCCGACATTTGCCCTACTGCACTCCAGAAGATGATATCGGCGATGATGCAGCTGCCTCCGGAGCAGCAGGAAAAAATAACGCCGGTCTTCATCTCGATTGACCCCGAGCGGGACACGGTGCAGCAGTTGGCGTCCTATGTCGAAAACTTTCATCCGAGGATGGTGGGGCTCACAGGCACCAGAGAACAGATTGCGGTCGCAGCACGTGCCTACCGGGTTTATTACGGGAGGGCAAAAGCGGACGACTCGGCTGCGGACTACCTGATGGATCACAGTTCCATCGTCTTTCTGATGAATCCGCGTGGTGACTATGTTACGCACTTCACCCACGCTACGCCGCCGGAAAAGATCGTTTCCCTTCTGCAGGACAAGGTTGAAACCTGAACCATGGAAGGTGAACCGCCGTTCTGGGAGACGAAGACCCTCGACGAAATGAACGAGCGCGAGTGGGAAGCGTTGTGCGACGGGTGCGCGCGATGCTGCCTGATCAAACTCGAGGATCCTGATACCGGAGACGTCGATTATACGGACCTGGCCTGCAAGCTGCTTGATCTCGAAACATGCCGCTGTCGCGATTATCCGAACAGATGTGTCCGGGTGCCCGGATGCGTCCGGGTGACGCCTGAGCTCGCTCAGGGAGAGAGCTGGTTGCCGTCGACCTGTGCCTATCGACTGATTGCGGAAGGGAAGACGTTGTACTGGTGGCATCCCCTGGTTTCTGGCGATGCTCGCACTGTTCACGAGGCGGGAATTTCGGTTCGGCACAAGGTGATCCGCGAATCGCGGTGGATCGACCCGGAAGGACGGATTGTGACATGGCCGGAATGAAGGTCTTGCCAGGAAATCGGCGACGGGACTGGTTGCAGTTGTGAGGGCAACGCTTTCGCCAGCTGCGACGGGCGAAAAACAGGACATCCTTCGACCGCAAGTCCGGGGCAGGTAACACCGGTGGCATCGCGGCCCATGGTGGCGGTCCTTGTTTCCATGCTGGTCATGCTGGGGCCGTTTACCAGCAATGTGGTCATTCCTTCGCTTCCTGCGATCACAAAAAGCTTTCAGACCGATTTCGCGGATACGCAGCTTCTTCTCAGTGTTTACATGGCCGGGTTTGCGATCGGACAATTGTTCGTCGGCCCATTGTCCGACCGATTTGGTCGAAAACCGGTCCTCTGCCTGTCCCTGTTGATCTGTACACTTGCCTCAGCAGGAGGAGCGCTGGCACCGGACCTTGCCACATTGATCATGGCGCGGCTGTTTCAGGCCGTGGGGCTGAGTGCGACGTTATCGGTCGGAAGAGCCGTCATCCGTGATGTATTTCCCTCGGAACATGTCGCCCGGATTTATGCCTATGTGGGAACGGCCCTGGCGCTTGGGCCCATTCTCGGACCGGTGATGGGCGGTTTCGTGGAAGTCGCTGCGGGCTGGCGAATGGTCTTCTGGTGCATGGCAGTCATCGGCAGCGTCATGTTGGTGATCATTCTCGTGTTGCTCAGGGAAACGAACGCTCAGCCTGATCCTCTGGCGTTGCGCCTGACATTGCTGATCAGAAACTATCGTCAATTGCTTGGCTCGCCACGTTACCTTGGCTATACGCTCTGCAATGCACTTGCCTATGGCGGTATTTTTGCATTTGCCTCCTGCTCCTCTTTTGTCCTCATCGACATGCTCGGGATCACCCCCGATACATTTGGCCTGCTGTTCGCCCTGACGATCGGATCCTATGGCGGAGGAACATTGGTGGCCTCACAATTGACCTCCCGATGCGGGATTGACCGTATGATCCTCATGGGCGGCCTCATCATGACAGCGGCCGGACTGTTACTGGTGGTGTACCATTCCATGGGGATCCTGACCGCTGCGTCCGTTGTCGGACCTTTCGCCATCTTTGCATTCGGCACGGGTTTCGTGTTTCCGAACGGGCAGGCGGGGGCTATCACTCCGTATCCAGAAAAATCAGGTGCAGCATCGTCAATGCTGAGTTTTGTCCAGATGACGCTTGCTGCGGGCGTCGGGATTCTAGTGACCCGGCTCCTCGACGACACGGCGGGCCCGCTGGCCTGGGTTACGCTGCTGACGGGTATCCTGCTATTGATTTGCCTTTACGCGCTGGTCATGCGCCCAGCGTCCTCCGGAAAGAGAGCAGGCTAACGGCGCCTTCAATTTTCCAATCGGCGCCAGCGTGTAAATCGGCAGGAGACACATGTTAGCCTGTCTTCCCGATTTTTGACAGATCGGCGAGCATAACCGATTGAATTGATTTGATTCATGTTGGGTGCAAATCCCGTTGTGTCACTATACAGAAGACGGGTTAGGTTTGATCTGCTGGCTCGGGCAACATCGGGTTCCTGTTATCGGGACATCCGGATATTGGCGGGATATACAGGGTTACTCCGATTTGACGTTTCCTGGAGGTGCATCTTGTCGGATTCTGTACTGGTTCGATCGGCGACAATTGCAGACGCTGCTGATCTCGCACGAATGGTTGGTTCTCGCGACCGGTTTCAGCCGGGTAACCGATCCGGATTTACGGCCGAGCACTTCCTTCGTGACGGCATTGGTGACGGCGCCGTTTTTCACACGCTTCTGGCGGTTATCGGAGAGGAACCCTCTGGCTATGTGATCTACTACTGGGGGTATGATCCGCACACCGCAAGCCGCGGTGTGTTTATCGCAGATGTATATGTGGAAGCGTTTGCCCGCCGGCGCGGTCTTGGATCAGCGCTCGTGAGGAACGCGGCCAGACAGGCGCGGGAGAATGGCGGAAACTGGATATTCTGGACCGTACTCAAGCGCGACCGCGCGGCCAGGCGTTTCTATCGGAATCTGGCCTCCGAGTTGAAGGAGGTTGGCATTTTTGCTGCCTTTGGACCAGATTTTCATCAGATGGCATCTCTCGAGACGCATATCTGAAAGTAATCGGTCATTTTGAGACGTTGGTCGGCTGACTGATTTAGGTCAGCCGGGGATGTGAAGAACGACCGGTTACTCTGAAACTGGATCCTCAAACGGCCTGAGGCAGCCATGCCTGACGCGTCGCTGTGCGAGTCCTGCAAGGGTGAACATCACGGTCTCTTGCACAGGACTGACACCGATACCCTTACGGCACACAATTTTTGCCGGTCCAGAAAAGACTGTCTCGGGACCGGATTTCGTTGCGCCGATAGCCCATGATCACCTGAGCGCGAGCGGTTCCTTTCGTCTGTAACGAGGGTTTCACCTGCAATCAGCATCAGGTCATGCCGTGTCGATGAAGCCTTTTCCTGTCCGGACATGACAGGTCTGTCCGCATCCGGTTCCTTCCGGATAAAGGCCTGGCCCTGAATATCCATGGATGAAATCCTGTCGGACGTATGGTGTGATCTGGCGTGCCCTGCCTCCCTCAGGTAGTGTTGGGTCAAGTTCCCTCCGAATGAGTCCGAGATGTCGGAAAGCCAGAACGATCTGATCATACGCCGCCCTGACGACTGGCATCTCCATCTTCGCGACGGCGAAATGTTGCGTACCGTGTTGCCGTTCACTGCGCGGGTATTCGGGCGGGCCATCGTCATGCCCAATCTTGTGCCACCGGTAACGCGAATGGAGGACGCTGTCGCCTATCGACGGCGCATTATGGCGGCGCTTCCCGAAGGAAACTCATTCGAACCCTTGCTGACCTGCTATCTGACGGACAATACCGAGCCGGAGGATCTGGTAAACGGGTTCACCGAGGGCGTGTTTACGGCGTCCAAACTGTATCCGGCGGGAGCGACGACCAACTCGGACAGCGGCGTAACGGAAATTGCGAGAATTCATGATGTTCTGAGCCATATGCAGCAAATCGGAATGCCTCTCCTGGTACATGGAGAAGTTACCGACCCGGATGTTGATGTCTTTGACCGGGAACGCGTATTCATAGAGCGGGTGCTGAAACCGCTGGTCGATCGCTGGCCCGATCTCCGTGTTGTTCTTGAGCATGTGACAACAGAAGACGGTGTCGAGTTCGTAAGTGGCGCGGGACCGAACGTGGCCGCAACCATTACACCCCATCACCTTGTGATCAATCGCAATTCCCTCTTCGACGGGGGACTCAGGCCGCATATGTATTGCCTTCCTGTCGCCAAACGGGAGCGGCATCGCCAGGCTCTGCGGCAGGCGGTAACCTCCGGTCGACCCGATTTCTTCCTCGGAACGGATTCGGCTCCGCACCCTGTAGCCGACAAGGAAACGGACTGTGGTTGTGCCGGAATTTTCAATGCTCCGGCGGCACTGGAACTGTACACGCAGGTCTTCGATGAAGAAGGGGCGCTGGACTGCCTGGAAGCTTTCGCCTCTCTCAATGGACCGGCCTTTTATCGTTTGCCGGCCAACCGGGATACAATTCGCCTCAGGCGGGCACCCTGTCGGGTACCCGGATTCGTCAGGGTTGGTGAAGTCGAAGTGCGGGTGTTCGAAGGGCGGGCTGTCCCGGAATGGCGGGTCGTGGATGCCTGACAGCTTCGCAGAGCCAACCATGTTTCGTGGGAACCGGAGAAGCTGAACATTGGAAATACAAGGGGAATCGTTATGACAGCTGAACTTTTTCACTGGGTTGACGGCAAACGGAAGAGCGGTGAGTCGGGCCGCACCGGTGACGTCTTCAATCCGGCGACCGGTAACGTTTCCGCGCGTGTACCGCTTGCCTCGACAGCGGAAGTCAGCTCGGCCGTCGCGGCAGCGCAGCGGGCCTTTCCTGGCTGGGCGCAAACGCCACCGCTGGTTCGGGCCCGCACAATGTTTCGGTTCAAGTCTCTCGTCGAGGAGAACGCCGATGAGCTGGCCTCCATCATCACCTCGGAACACGGCAAGGTCATCAGTGACTCCCATGGGTCGTTGATCCGTGGTCTTGAAGTCGTCGAATTTGCCTGCGGCATACCCCAGCTCCTCAAGGGCGAATACACCGAGCAGGTGGGAACCGGAATCGATGCCTGGACAATGCGTCAGCCGCTGGGCGTCTGTGCCGGCATCACACCGTTTAATTTTCCGGCAATGGTGCCTATGTGGATGTTTCCCATGGCGATTGCCTGCGGCAATACCTTTGTTCTCAAACCATCGGAAAAAGATCCCTCCTGTTCCTTGCGTCTGGCCGAACTGGCCAAGGAAGCCGGGATACCGGACGGGGTTTTCAATGTGGTCAACGGGGACAAGGAAGCAGTCGATGCCTTACTTGCCCATCCTGCCGTTCCGGCCATCAGCTTCGTTGGTTCCACGCCGATCGCCCGCTACATCTACGAGACGGGCGCTGCTCACGGAAAGCGCGTCCAGGCGCTGGGAGGAGCGAAGAACCACATGGTGGTCATGCCCGATGCCGATCTCGACCGCGCTGCAGATGCGCTGATCGGGGCAGGGTACGGATCAGCAGGTGAACGCTGCATGGCGGTGTCCGTTGCTGTGGCCGTCGATGGCGTGGGTGACGATCTTGTAAACCGCCTGATTCCGAGGGTGGAAGCGCTCAAGATCGGCCCGGGCACGGATGAAGAGATGGATATGGGGCCGCTGGTGACGGCGGCACACCGGCAGAAGGTCCGGGATTATGTTGACATCGGGGTGAAGGAAGGAGCCGATCTCCTGGTGGACGGACGGGACTATACCCTTCAGGGGTATGAGGACGGCTTCTACATGGGTGGCTGCCTTTTTGACAACGTAACGACGGATATGCGGATTTACCGGGAGGAAATCTTCGGACCGGTATTGTCCGTCGTCCGTCAGCCGGATTTTGACAGCGCGCTCGAGATCGTTGATTCCCACGAATTCGGAAATGGTGTGGCGATTTTCACCAGTGACGGCGACGCTGCACGCGAGTTTGCCAGCCGGGCGCAGATCGGAATGGTGGGGATCAATATCCCGATTCCCGTTCCGGTCGCATTCCATTCCTTCGGAGGCTGGAAGAGTTCGCTGTTTGGCGACATTCACATGCATGGACCGGAGGGTGTCCGCTTTTATACGCGGCAAAAGGCGATCACCGCCCGCTGGCCCACCAGGATCCGCTCCGGAGCCGAATTTACGATGCCGACCATGAAATGAAGATATTGCCTGCTGCCCGACGGGTGCGGGCGGCATGGTCGGGGCTTCCGCCCAACTTCAGGGGAATTCTCTGGCTCTGTGCGGGTACCCTGATTTTCGCGATCGTCGATGTGTTCGTGAAGACGCTCGGGCGCAAGTTCGACGTGTTCGAAATTACCCTTTTTCGCTACGCGTCCGGCCTGCTCGTGCTGTGCCCAGTCTTCATGCGTATGGGTTGGGCGGACTTGCGGACACAAAAGTTCGGTCTGCATTGCTTGCGGATGGGACTCGCATTCGTTGCTCAGGTCCTGGTCATTCTGTCGGTGATATACATGCCGCTTGCCGACGCGACTGCATTCATGTTCTCAAAACCCCTGTTTACGACGATCGTTGCCGTGATCCTGTTGCACGAGCTCGTGACGGCCCGGCGCTGGGTAGCAACCGCACTGGGCTTCGTCGGTGTATTGGTGATGCTGCGCCCGGGATCGTCGGGGATTGAGGCCATAGCGCTGGTGGCCGTAGGGGCTGCCGTGACGTTTGCCGTCGCAAATGTCCTGATCCGGCTGTTGGCGCGAACCGAGCCGACCAACCGGATTCTGTTCTACTATCACATTGGTGGTGTGCTCGTATTCACGGTTCCGGCCATTCTCGTATGGCGTAATCCTGTTGGCATCGAATGGGCATTGCTGGCTTTTATTGGTGTGTTCACGACCATGGGCATGGTGTGCTTCATGCGTGCCTTTGCCGTCGGCGAAGCCAATGCCGTGGGTCCCGCCGAATATACCCGCCTGATTTACGCGGCCCTGTTCGGAATGATCCTGTTTGCCGAAATCCCGTCTCCCTGGACCATCCTTGGCGCCGCGATCATCATTGGCAGCGCCTACTACATTGCGCGAGAAGAGGCACGAGGGACATCCGGTCAACGGGGTAATTAGCTACCTTGCCCGGGTTATCCGCAGGATCTTGCCATCCCATTCATCCGTGATGGCATGGACCGCTCCGTCGGACCCGACCGCAACGTCGCGGATCCTGTATTCGAGATCCTCCAGCAGTCGCTCTTCATGCACGACCCTGTCGCCTTCGAGTTCGAGACGGATGAGCGCTTGCGAGCGCAATCCGGATATCAACAAATTGCCCTCCCACTCGGGAAAAGCGGGACCGTAATAGAATGTCATTCCGCCCGGCGCGATAACCGGCGTCCATGTCACGAGCGGATCTTCCATTCCGGCCATGGATTTCCGGCCGCTGCCCACCGGAAGGCCAGAATACTCTGTTCCGTGAGACACGATGGGCCAGCCATAATTTGCACCTGCGCGAGCGATGTTGATTTCGTCGCCACCCCGGGGGCCATGTTCGATCGCCCATAATTGACCCGTCACCGGATGAATGGCCGCGCCCTGGATGTTGCGGTGCCCGAGGGACCAGATTTCAGGCCTGGCGCCGGAGACGCCGACAAAGGGATTGTCACCGGGCACCTGGCCGTCAGGAAGGAGCCGCACAACTTTTCCGATGTGGGAATTCAGGTCCTGGGCCTGGCGGCGGACAGCGGCACTGCCGCGGTCGCCGATCCCGACAAACATCTGTCCCTCGGGAGCGAACACTACCCGCGATCCGAAATGGCGTCCGCCTCGTGTCTTGGGTTCTTGACGAAAGAGGATTTCTGTCGCGGTCAAGGCGCTTTCACTGTCGTTCAGGCGGCCACGTGCAACCGCGGTGGAACTCGTGCCGCCGTCTCCGGATTCCGAAAACGACAGGTAGACAAGACGGTTCCGGGCAAACTCCGGATGAAGCGTCACGTCCAGAAGGCCGCCCTGTCCGTAGGCATGTACGTCCGGAACCCCGCCAATCGGTGCTGATATGTGACCGGTCCCGGATACAATACGAAGGCGGCCTTCCTTTTCTGTGACGATGATCCGTCCATCAGGAAGAAAATCCAGTCCCCAGGGCTGGACAAGCTTGTCAGTCAATTGCCGGACCTGGATGGAGACCTTCTGGGTCTCAAAATTGCGGTCGGCTGCCAGCGAAGGAGCGGCCAGGCAAAGGCAACCCATGCCGGTGAGCAAGGCGCGTCGAACGGTCATGGTGATCCTCCGGTTCAGGATGCTTCTTCAGCGACGATACGCAGCGCTTCCTGGGTGGCTCCACCAAGCAGCAATATGCTGATTTCCTGCCGTTTTGCTGCTTCCTGCCATAGCTGAAGCCGTTCGGCAATGCGCTCACGGGGGCCCACGAGAGCGATCTCGTCCACCAGTTCGTCGGGGACTTCCGCAACGGCATCCCTCCGCCGTCCGTCAAGAAACGCCGTCTGGATCTTCTGCGCGGCGTCCTCGTAGCCAAGGCGCTTGACATAATTATTGTAGAAATTGCGTTTCCGGGAGCCCATGCCGCCTACATATAAGGCAAGATGCTCCTTGATGGGTGCCCTGCAGTCTTCGAGATCATTGCCCACCCGGATCGGGACAAACGGTGCGATCTCGAAACTGCCGGATCCGCGCCCGCGTCCGGCATTGGCGAAGCCGGCCTCAAGGGATTCGGAGAAGAGATCGAAGCGGGATGGGCTCATCCAGACCGGAAAGAAGCCGTCGGCGATTTCGGCGGCAAGGCGAATGCCTGCGGGAGAAAACGTGCCGGTATAGATTTTCAGGTCAGGATCACCATGCAAAATGCTTTTCAGTGGTTTTCCGAGGCCTGTGGCGTCCGTGCCCTCGTAGGGAATCCGGTAATGGAGGCCGTCATGCGTCAGCGGTTCCTCGCGCCTCAGGATCTTGCGAATGATCTGGATATATTCCCGGGTGCGTTCGATAGGCTTTCCGTAGGGCAGGCCGTACCAGCCCTCCACGACCTGCGGTCCCGATGGCCCCAGACCGAGCATGAACCGCCCGCCTGAAAGATGTTGCAAGGTCATCGCCGTCATGGCGGTCATGGCGGGACTTCGGGCCGGCATCTGCATAATGGCGGTGCCAACCCGGAGCTTCGAAGTGCGGGCGAGGATCCACGCGGCGGGCGTTACGGCGTCCGAGCCATAGGCTTCGGAGGTCCAGGCAGACTCGTATCCCAGACGCTCGGCTTCCTGGACCAGCTCCATGTTGACTTCGAAGGCGCTGCCCGAATATCCGATTGTGAGTCCCAGTCTCATGACCGTGTTCCGCTATTGTGATACTGCCGCAGGGTGACGGCTACGCAGCCGGTGCGACATCATCGACGGCAGCGCGTATCTTGCGAATATAGTGTTCGCTGAAAGTGACGGGTTCCCCCTCACTCTGCCTGATACCGCCCAGCACGATGTCGTAATTGGGTTGATGAAAAAATACCAGCGTGATCCGCCCTTGCGGCATAGGGACTGGCGGATTGCCGACCCGATGCAACGTCGATGCCCAGTGGCCTCCGGTCCAGCGCGCCATGGCATCGCCCAGATTGCAGACGAAGGCATCGGGAGGTGGGCGAATATCGGTCCAGCCTGTTCGTGGCAGCTTGATCTGGAGAGTTCCGGGCACATCGTCCCCGCGAAGAATTGTGAGGGCTCCGTAGTCGGTATGGGCGCCGGCGCGCAGCTGTCCCGTCTCCGGAGCGGTCCGCTGGGGTGGATAGTGGATGAAACGAAACTGATTGGTGGGTTTGTCAAACTTCTCGACGAAATAGTCTTCCTCGAGATCCAGGGCGAGGGCGAGGGCACCCATCACGCGCTGACCCAGATCGGACAAAGCGGAAAAATACTCAAGCACGGTCTCCCGAAATCCGGGAACTTCTCCTGGCCACAGATTGAGGCCAAAGAAATAAGAGGCAGTTTCCGTCTGGAAATAGGGATCGTCCGGGAGATCTTCCCGGGTCATCACCCAGGCCTCCTGGAGATCAGGCGGTGTCTCGACGCCGAGGGTTCTGGCCAGAGCACGATCCGCAAGGGGATAATATCCGCGTCCGGTTCTGCTGGCGGACCGAAGGATGAGGTGTTTGGTCTCCCTTGGCAACGCGAAGAACTCGGAGCCGCATTGCCGGGTCCGGGAAATGAGGGCTTCGTCAACGCCATGCCCTACGATGCAGAAGAATCCGGTTTCTTCGCAAGCGCTCGCCAGCTGGGCAGCAACAACAGTCTTGTCCTCTTCCCGACCAGATGTCGTGAAGGGCGATATGTCGATCACTGGAATGCCGGGATGTTGATCCACCTTGTTTCCCTCCGACAGAATTTCACTCGGGAGTATATCGGCTCGGCGAGTCATCGGCCACAAACAGTTGCCGTCAGGTCCTCCCGCGTGTTCGACAACAGGAACCGGAATGGTGTTTGCATCTTGCATTTTGTCGCGGAGTGTTTGAGCATTGCGGGGTCATGGCGATGGAACTCTTGCATGATGGGTGGGTGATCCCATGTTGGCTGGACGAGCCGGTTCCGGGGTGTCTGAATCCAGCGGCAGGGGATCCGGCCGAAGCCGGGGGCGGCGGAGGCACAGCCGCTTCACGCGCTCCTGTTCAGGGAGTTCGCTTCGGATCACCACCTCCTTCGGAGAACGGGAAGAGGTTTCTTGCATCAGGAGTTTGCAACCTGCGGGTCAGGAAACAGACCTGCGCCTTGCAATGTCGGGGGTTCGGAAGCACCTGGTCCGAGGTGGGTTCACAGGTGAGTTCGACCGGGTTTCGGGACGCACCCTGTGTGCTTCAGGCAGAGAAACGAGGAAGCGGGCGCCGAATGGTACCGGAGAGCCCGGCCGTGAAGCCGGGTATGCTGTCGACAAATGCACGTACTGCTCCCGACGAGGCGCATACTCAAGACATTTTGAGCATGAAGAACCACGGATCCCGGCGATATGCCCCTTGGCATGGGGATCTGTGGGGCATTCGATCTGGCAGACGGTTCCGGTAGCGGAAGGGTCGTGGTCGCGAGGGAGAGTTCCTCAACCCTCCCTCGGGTTCTGGTCGTTGCTCTGGCCGATGTTGGTAGGGTGCTGAGGTACCGACGTTCGAGAACATGGCCCGGACCTACCGGTGGGTGCTTTCCCGGAGCCCAGCCTCGCGATCCTCAGGACCGTCTGACATCGGTTCCGCGTCCATGGCCTGAAAGCCGTCTTATGCCTGATTGTCTGTGGTCCCGGCAGTGATGATGGCATCCGATTGAAAGAGCTGGTGTCGTGCAAGGACGGGGGGAGGGATCAAGCGGGAGTCACAGCGCTCAAACGACACCGGCAATGACTGTCGCTGGCATCGGTGATATCGATGTGAGACAAGGCGTCTATGGAATTTTCAGTTTTTGAGATCGGTGTTGTCGGCGGCATTTTTCTGGTTGCGGGCATGGTCAAGGGGGCGATCGGCCTCGGTCTGCCCACGGTTTCGATAGCCCTCATGGGCATCTGGCTGGTTGCCGCGGATGCTGCGGCAATCCTCGTCCTCCCGGCAATCCTGACCAATATCTGGCAAATGCTGAATGGGCCCTACCTTGTTCGGGTTCTGAAACGACTTTGGCCGATGTTGTCCGCCCTGACCGTATGCACAGTTCTTGGCAGCGTGGTGATCACGGGAGCCGGTGGACGTCTGCTGCCGGTTTTTCTGGGCAGTATCCTCATTGTTTATGCGTTGCTCGATCTTTGCGGAATCGGCTGGTCGATGTCGCGCCGCAGCGAAAAAGTCCTGTCGCCGATTACGGGGGCGGTAACGGGTGTAATCACTGGGGCAACGGCAATTTTTGTGATCCCCTCCGTGCCCTTCATACAGGCGCTCCGTCTCGACAAGACAGAATTTATACAAGCCATTGCCGTCACAGCGCTTCTTGCGGCCCTCGGACTGGGACTGGGATTGGGATTGCATGGTTATATCGTGCCGCCCGAAATAATTCCCATGGGCATTGTCGCAACGATGACTGCATTTGTCGGAATGTGGTGGGGTCAGGCGCTTAGAACGCGGCTGGAAGTCGAGGTTTTCAGGCGTTGGGTGCTCGTTGGGCTGGTCATGCTGGGGAGCATCATGATCGTTCGCTCGGTGACCTGAGGAACCGATCGGCGGGTACAGGGCAGAAGCGAACGGGATTATCGGCGAAAGACAACCCGTTCGCGGATCAGGGTTCGCGCCCGTTCGAGCTGTTCCGGTGTCAGCTCTCGCTTCAGTCTGTCCCGTTTGGTCCGGGCTCCGGGCTCTCGTGCTGCCGCAGCGAGGTCAAACCAGAGATAGGCGAGCACCGGGTTGTGGGCCACGCCGTGTCCCGAATCGTACAGGCCGCCCAGTTCGACCTGGGCCGTGGGTCGACCCTGTTCTGCAGCGCGGTGGAGCCAGTGTACGGCTCTCTCGATGTCGCGCGGGACACCGCGGCCATTCAAATAGCTGAGCCCCAGGCCTTCCTGTGCGGCGGCGTCACCGGATGCGGCAGCACGCCTGAACCACTTGACAGCTTCTGTCTCGTCTCGCGGAACCCCGCGACCCCGGGACAGAAGGCTTCCGAGGCGCGTCTGGGACTTTGTGTGACCCTGTTCGGCTGCCTTTCGGTACCATTTGGCAGCCAGGGTTTCATTCTGCTCCACGCCATGGCCGGTTTCGTGCAGTTCGGCATAGCTGTACTGGGCAGGGCCATGACCCTGTTGTGCGGCCTGACCAAACCATTTTGCGGCCTGTGCAGCATCTCGGGCCTTGTGCTGCCTTTCCATCTGGAGAAAACCGAGATTGTACTGAGCCGCGGCATGGCCCTGTTCGGCTGCCAGTCGAAACCATTTCTCCGCTCTTTCATCACTCGGTTCGACACCCTGCCCCTGGGCGTAGATCAGCCCTACGTGAAACTGGCCGGAAGCGTTCCCGGCATTCGCGGCCCTCAGAAACCAGCGCAGGGCCTCTGAAGAATTCTGCTCCACGCCGCGTCCTTCGGAATAGAATTGTCCAAGAATGACCTGTGCCCAGGCGATGTCCTCCTCGGCTGCCATTCGAAGCCAGCTGACAGCCCTGGAATCGTTACGTGGGACGCCGCGTCCCGCGGCATGGAGATATCCGAGGAACGCCTTCGCTTCGCTGTAGCCATTGTCAGCGGCCTTTTGGAACCACTCCGCCGCACTGGTATCGCTTTGTTTTATGCCGCGACCCGAAAAAAGGATTTGCCCGAGGTGAAACTGCGCACTCGGATTTCCCTGTTCAGCTGCGCGCCTGTACCAGTTTGCGGCCTGCACGTCGTTTTTTCCCACCCCGCGGCCCTGTTGGTACAGGTTGGCGAGGGTAATCTGCGCTGCAAGACTATTCTGTTCGCCAGCCTTCAGCAGCCATTGGATCGCTTCGGCATCATCACGCGACACGCCGTCACCGTCGAGCAGCAGCCTTGCCAGCCGGAACTGGGCAACAGCCACACCCTGTTTCGCTGCCTTGCGAAACCATTCCGCTGCCCTGGAACTGTCCCGGGGAACGCCCCGTCCCTGGAGATGCAGCTGCCCGAGCAACGTCTGGGCCGCAGGATGACCCTTCAGTGCCGCACGGCGAAACCATTGGGCGGCCTTGATGTTGTTCTGAGGAACCCCACGACCCTGGAGAAAGAGCCGGCCCAGTTCGACCTGGAGGTCGGCCTTGCCTTTCTCGGCTGACGCAATGCAGACGGAGGATAGTGATTGACCGGGCGGTGGAGGAATTTGGCAAATGATATTGCGATGATTGCCGCGTGCGTTTCCGCTGAGGCCAGTATGAGACAGGATCGCGATACTCAAGAGGATGACCGTGATCGGCCGGCAGACTCTTGAAGGGCTACCGAAATTCAAACCGGGGCAGATCCCTGCAAGGCGTTTGTTACTTCCGGGAACGGACCCGGCTCCTGATGAAACTTCCCTGGTTGACACGCGATGTTTTCTCCAAAGTTCAGTGCCCTGGAATGAGGTGTGGTCTGTCTGCTTCTGTGGCAGCAAAATGAGAGGGGCGATACCCTGGCGTCGATCACCGATTCAAACGTACAAGTCCGGACAACAGAAGGCGGGTCGGCTGTCCAGGTCCGGATCAGGCGGCTGACTCGACAAGTCGGGTGCCTGCAAGATCAGGATTGAGTTCGCAGGCTTCTTCCCAGCTGACGACGTTCAGGGACTTGACGAATTTGCCGACCCCGTCAGTCTGCGCACAGACCTGACCGAGTTCTATGATCTCTTCTTCAGAAAATTGCGTTTTCAGATCGTCATACACGCTGTCAAGGTCAATCGCCTGCTCTCCCTGCTTGAACCGTTGCGCGTATCGCAGCGCTGCCCGTTCGCGTTCATCGAACATGGGACTCGTTTCGAAGCGGGGCAGGGCCCGCACCTTGTCCTCTGTGAGTCCTTCCTGCTGGGCGACTTTTGAGCGAACGGTCGAGCAATAGCCACACTCGTGCTGCATCGAAATGAAGATCCGACACATCTCCTTGAGCGTATGGGGCAGCAGGCCCTCATAAAGCAGGCTGTTCCAGTATTTGATCCAGCCCAGCCCAGCAACGGGATGCCGTGCCATGATACTCACAACCCGGGGATCCGGTGCACCGGTTTTTTCGGCCGAGGCGATCAGTCGGTCTGCCTCTTCGGTTTTTTCGTTTTTCTCTATGTAACGAATGCGGGGCATGGAAAATTCCTCTCCGGTCGCTTGCTTCTGTCCGTGATTGCGTGATGGTTGTCATAAAGGGATGCAACTCTACCCGGTCTGGTTCAGGCTGCCCTGACGCTCATTCCGCACGGGTCGATGACAACATGATGACAGCCATTGCGCGATCAGTGTCTGTGACACGATTTCGAGCAAGCTAATCCAACATGACGGGCGGGGCAAGGATACCCGTCTGTGCTGCTGTCATCTTATTCCTTACCCGACGGCGTTTATCATTCGCGGAGCCGTTCATGGGCGTTGAAGGGGGGATGAGGTGGCAGGTCCTGTTGGCGGATATTGAGGCTTCGGGTCTGAGCCAGGTTTCATTTTGCCAGTCCGGGAGGGTTGCATGGAGGACGTTTCAGGACTGGTAATGACACGCATAATTTTCGGCTCTGACGCGCCCATTCGCAGCTTACGGGTATTTCTTCAATGGGCGTTGATCGGAAGCAGGAAACCGTCAAAGAAACCGGATAACTCCTCGAATGCATTCAACGGCAAGACGTGGGCGACGTACTGGTCAGGGCGCACAATAACAATGCACCCCTGATCGCGGTCGATCCCGCGCATCTCGAAAATATCGCCCACGCCCTTGTGGTCAACGCAGAAGACCTTTTCGTGGTCCTGCAACCCAAGGCTGCCCTTGGTCGGCTTGAGCAGCAATGGCATGTCCTCGTAGGCGAGCGCATCGAAGGTCTGCTGAAAGACGGCGCGCAGGTCGATCAGCGCATCAATGTCCTCGTCCTTGCGGGTATATTTCATTACGGGTGAACCGGGATCGTTCTTGAGCCAGTTGGCAAGCTTGTGAATTGCGGAGCCGGGTGTGGAGCTGTCCTTTCTGCCCGCAAAGGCGTAAAGCCGCCATCTCCCATCAGCTTCTGCCACATGGCCAAGCTGCATTTGTCTGGCATCCGAAACCCGCACAACTGGGGCGGAGTGAAATCGGCGACCAATTTCCTGGCCGGATGCAAGGGCTTGATAAGTGGGGGCCCCCACCAGCGCGGACTCGCCATATTTGACAGCCAGCCCGCCGGTGAACTCAAGGTTTTCCTTGAACTGGCGCACGTATCGCGGTTCGTCGGACCCGTCCAGTTCCGATTTGCCGGGCGGAGCTGACATGACCCTGGCCCATTCATGGTCGGTGTCGACAAGTCGCCTGGCCTCCACCCAGCGTTCGGCTGAGTAGCTTCGCAGCAGTTTCGGATCCGCTCGCCCCTGAAGGACATGCGCCAGTTTCCAGCCGAGATTGAACGTGTCTCCCATTGAAACGTTCATTCCTTGCCCGGCCTTGGGGCTGTGGGTGTGGCATGCATCACCCGCGGTGAAGACTCTGGGATTACGGGTTTCTGTCTCACCCTCGGGCACGTCGTCGAACCGGTCAGTCATGCGATGTCCGACCTCGTAAATCGACCACCAGACAACCTCCTTCACGTCAATCCTGTAAGGCTGCATGATCCGGCTTGCCGCCGCGATGATGTGATCGTCGTTAAAGTTGCGATTGGCTACCCGCTCGTCCGGGTTGAGCTTGTCCAGCTCCACATACATTCTGAAAAGATAGCCGCCTTCGCGCGGCAGGATCAGCACGTTGCCTTCGTTTGCCGATGTAATGAGGCATTTTTGGCGCACGTCCGGGAAGTCGGTATTGGCGAGTATGTCCATAACACCCCAGGCCTGATGCGCCGCGTCGCCATGGAGATCGCCGCCGATTGCCTTGCGCACATTCGATCGCGCCCCATCGCAGCCCACGACGTAATTTGCGCGGACGGTCGCCGTTTCGCCTGCGTTCACCCCGGTGTGTTCCATGATCACTGTTACCGGATGGTCATTGGTTGACGTGTCGATGGCGAGGTCACGCACGGCCCAGCCATAGTCGGGTTCAAGCCGGGATGGCGATCGACGCATCACGTCGAGAAACAACTCGTGAACCCGTGCCTGGTTCATCAGCGTGTGAGGCATCTCCGAGGAATCGTCGGCCACATCCTGCACGCGCCCAATTCGCGTGATGTGCCCGGGAGTCTCCGGGTCCGGTGACCAGAAGGCAGTCTGGTTCACCCAATAGCTTTCGCGCTTGACTCTCTCGCCAAATCCGAAGGCCTGAAACATTTCCATCGAGCGGGTGTTGATACCGTCTGCTTGCCCCTTTTCGATCGGGCCAGGTTTGCGCTCGACGATCATCGTGTCGATCTCGGGGAACTGGGACAGCTGTGCAGCGAGACAGAGGCCCGCCGGGCCGCATCCGGCAATCAGCACGTCCACCTGTTCCGGCAGCGGTGTATGGGCACCCCGGTCACGGCGGCCGGGAGCTGCGTTCTTGATATCAGGATCGCCGCCCCGGAAACCGTCCACGTAGTACTGCATCGTCATTCCTCCCATCACGCAGCCAATAGGGCACGTACGCTGCCGCAATTGGTAACTGTACATGCTGATTTGCCTACAAATAATATGTATACAAACTATCCTTGGCAACCTATTGATAAATTGTAAATTAGCAGGGATTTTCGGAATCGGGAGCGGGAAACATGAAAGCACTCGGGATGGCGGGGCATCTCATTCGCAGACTGAATCAGATTTCGACCCAAGTGTTTACGAGGCGCATGAAGAAATCCGGATTCGACCTTACCCCGGTCCAGTTCGCTGCGATGGACGCGATCATTGCGGATCCCGGGATCGATCAGGCCGGGATTGCTGCCAGGATTGCTTATGATCGAGCCACGATCGGTGGCGTGATCGATCGACTGGTTCATAAAGGGTATGTGGTCCGTATTGTTTCCAGGCGCGACCGCCGGGCGCGGGAGTTGCGGCCGACGGATGGAGGATTAAGGGCCTTTCACGAAATATTGCCGATCGTCACGGGACTCCAGCAAGAAATACTGGCCGGGCTCAACGAAGCCGAAAGGAACACGTTCCTGGAGCTTGCCACAAAGATGGTTGGCGACCCCTCAAACCTGCCACCGGTTGAAAAGCCTGGTGCACGGAAGCTCCCGAAAGCGCCCGCGGATCAGCTCGACAGGCGGCATTAGGCAGTGCCCTCGCGGTCGCGGTGGGATTTCTCGATTCCGAGGCAGGCTTTCCTGTAGGCGGGAGCCAAAGATTCGCGCCGACGCGTTTTTCCGTATCGCACGGCTTCTCGGGCCCTGAGGGCACCGCGCCACCTTCCGCATGTGCCGATCAGGACGCGGGACCGCTTTCGATCACCCTGTATATTTCCTGGACGTTTTTTTCATGAGTTCGAACATCGGCCGGGTGGCGTCATCCCCGCCCAGGATTTCGTCGCCGATGGGCTGGACGATTTCCTTGAATCTTTTCAGGTCCGGGGCAGGCAGGCGAATGACCTCGGCGCCGCCATCACGCCAACCCTGCTCCGCGTTTGCGGCAAAACCCCGGACTACGTCGAACATGCGCGCCTCAACCTCCTTGCCGGCATCGATAACCGCCTGCTGCAGGGCTCCGGGCAGGGTCTTGAACCAGACCATGCTGATGAAACCCACACAGGGGATGTAGGCATCCTCCACCACAGTAATGTACTTGGCGACGGTCCAGTGCTTGGTTGCGTTCATGACGATGATACTTGAACGAATGCCGTCGATCAGCTTCCTCTGCAGTGCGGGTAGCGTTTCCGAGTAGGGCATGGGAACACCGGTCGCGCCGAGGCGTGCCATGACCTCCGTCTCGACTTTCGTGGCCAGAACACGGAATTTGAGCCCCTTGAAGTCTTCAAGCTTTCTGACCGGGGTCAGGGAGGCATAGGACGTCGAGCCGTACATCCAGATGCTGATGCCCTTCACTCCCTTGGACGTACCGATCTCGAGAAACTGATCGCGAAAATCAGGATCGGTGATCGTCCGGTGCGCATGTGCCGGGCTGTCGAACACACCGGGCACCTCAAGGATCTGGAAGCGGGGATCAATACCTTTCAGAAAGCCGGCTGGCGTTGCGAACAGTTCGACTGTCCCCAGCTGCAATCCCTCGATCAGACGGGGAATTTTTCCGAGCTGTGCTGAAGGAAAGAGCGATGTCTTGATGGCGCCATTCGATTTTTCCTCGACGGCCTTGCCAAGGGCCCGGATGTATTCGTGAAGAGGGTCGTTGGCGACAACGATCGCGAGTTTCATCCGATGTTTCTGGGCGACGGATGGAGCAGACCATACAGCCGCAGTGAATGCACAAACAGCAAACAAAATCAGGAAATTACGAACGGTATTTGACATTGTTTCCTCCTCTTTTCCAACCCGCGGCGTTCAATCCTTGCTGAAATTTGTGGCCGTCAAGTGGCTGGTTTGCCGCAAATGGCGGAGATCACGGGACTACGGGGTTCCCTCGACATAGTCCTCAAGGCGGATCCGGTCCCAGGCCTCCTGCGGCGGCCGGATCCGTTCGGCGAATGGCAGCGTGACCGGGCGGGTGGCATCAATAATCAGTTTCGTTTGCATCGGCCCCTTCTGGTCCCGAACCTCGCCGTAGGCCGAGGGGTCAAGGTGAGCGCCCATGGCGTAGGGAATTGTGGTCACACCCTGATCGGCCTGCAGGTGAGTTGAAATCGCCCACCACATTTCGCGTTCGTCATAGATGTCGGTGTCCTCGTCGACCACCACCGCAATCTTCAGGTTGGGTTCGGCGGCAACCGCAGCCAGACCCGCCGATTTTCCTTCGCCCGGCACCCGTTTGCGAATGGATATGAATGCCGTGAAAATGCAGGTGCCGCAGGCCGGCATATGGACAGCGGTGACAGACGGCACCAGCTTGTGCACGGAATTGTAGACGGTGCTTTCGTGGCTCAGGACACCGGCCAGATTATGTTCCCGGTGTGCCGGATCGAGATCGTGATAAATGGCGTCTTTCCGCATAGTTATAGCGCGGACCTGAAGCAATCCGACAGGATCCTTTCGGGGGCCGTAAAAGCCTGTATATTCCGAGAATGGTCCGTCGCTGGTCTCATGGGCCGGATCAAGGACGCCCTCAATGGCAATTTCTGCCCAGGCCGGAACCGGTATATCGACGGTCTCGGCCTTCACAACTTCCAGGGATTCACCCATCAGCGCTCCCATGGCCCGGTATTCATCGCTGTCCATGGACTGCTTGGACAGGGAGCCGAGAATGGCGGCGGGGTGATGTCCGATGAAAAGCACCGCTTCCATCGGCTGATTGCGTTCCCGGTATTTGCGATAGATATATCCGGCGTGATGGGCAGGATTGAACATGCAGGCGATCGAGTCACGCCCCTTGATTTCATGTCGATAAACGCCAGCGTTCAGGACGCCGGTTTCGGGATCCCGGACGACCAGGACACCGATGGAAATATACTTGCCTGAGTTCTTTTCGGCGTGCTTGACGATCGGAAGGCGGTCAAGGTCGATATCTTCCTCGCGCCAGACAATCTGCTTCACGGGAGCGTCTGACCGGTCGACAGTAGTAGTGTCAAGGGGGCGCCCGATGCGTTCACGGAAGGTGGAGAGGATCTGGCTTTTCGGTTCCCCGGGGTCGACGCCCAGTGCCAGTCCGAGCAGTTCATACTTTCCGAACAAGTTCGTGACGAGAGGCAGATCGGATCCGTTGACTCTCTCGAACCGGATGACAGGGTACTGATCCCGCTCCGCAAATTTTTGCTGGATGACGGACGGCTCGTATATTGGCTCGACCTGACGCGCAACTGTTGCAAAATAATCGCTTCCTCGCTGCCGCATTTCGGCGAGAAACTGGTGCAGATCCTTGTTCATTCGGGGACGACTCTTCTATTCTTCGGACCATGATTGTCGACGCGAGCAGAGCGTCGTGTCAAGGCTGCTCCCGAGGACCGGCCGCGACACTGCCGCTGCAGCTGTGCTGCCAGTCCGAGGGGCGCACCCCATGAGGAGGCCATGAACCCACATGATACAAATCTCGGTTACTTCAACCGGGAGGCTGCACGCCTGCATGCGGACCGCATGGCGATCATTGACCTATTCCGGGCCGAGCCCCGACACATTTGCCATCGTATCCTGGATGATCGCATGGATCGGGTCGGGGCCGTGCTTCAGGAGCTCGGTGTAAAATCCGGTGCTCGCCTGTTGCTGGCGATGGATAATCGTGCGGAGTTTATTGAAGCGTTCTTCGGAGTGATGCGCGCAGGGGTGATCCCGATTCCGCTCAACCACCGGTTGGGCGCGGATACCATACGCTATATCATTGAGGATTCCGGAGCTGAAGCGGCGCTGGTTTCTCCATCCTGTCATTCCCATATCGTCGAAATCGTGGAATCGGCAGGCCTTGTTCCGCGGATTGCCACGGAGGTGCCCGGCCCCGGATGGCAGGACTATGAGACTGCGCTTGCCGGATGCGACACCGCTGCGCTGATCCCTCCACGGCTTGCTTCCGACGCAACTGCATTTCTTCCCTATACGTCAGGTTCAACGGGTGTGCCAAAAGGTGTTTTGCTGACTCACTCCGGAATGTTGTGGCAGATCAGGATTGCGCAAAAATACTGGGCGGCCACTTGTGAGGACCGTGCGCTGATTGCGGGTCCATTGTTCCACAAGAACGCAATGCGTGTTTCCGTCAAGCCAAAACTTGCTGTCGGCGGGTCGGTCGTCATCATGCCGCGATTTGAACCGCGGATGTTTCTGCGCGCGCTGGCGGACTACGAGTGCACCCACACCGGCGGCGTGCCTGCCATGTACCGGATGATCCTTGCCGAAGAGGACTTGCTGAAGACGTTGCGGTTTCCGCGCCTCAGAAACCTCGAGATGGGGTCGGCTGTCGTCGGCGCCGAGCTGATCACGGCTGTCGAGGAGGCATTCAGGGTGCCTGTGAACGAGGCTTATGGTCTGACGGAAGGGGGAGGACCCATCCGCGAGCCCTCTGACGACCGGCCCACGCCGCGGGGCAGCTGTGGTCTGGTCTCGCCGGAAGTCGAGGTCAGGCTGGTTGCGGCCGACAACCGGAACACTTTTGGAGAGGGCGAGCTGTGGGTCCGGTCACCGGCGGTTCTTGCCGCCTATCACAACCGGCCAGACCTCAATCGGGAACGGTTGATTGATGGTTATCTCAGGACCGGAGATATTTTCCGCCAGGATAAAGACGGCTTTTTTTACTTTATGGGCCGTACCGATGACCAGTTCAGCTGTGGCGGCGAGAACATTAATCCCAAGGAAGTTGAACTGCTGCTCGTTCAACATCCGGACGTGATCGATGCAGTTGTGGTGCCGGTCGATCATGTCGTCAAGGGTCTGGCACCCGCAGCGCTTGTGACTCTTCGCAGTGGACGGGCTCCGAGCGAGGCGGATCTCAAGGACTTCACCTTGCGGCATGGGCCCGCCTATGCGCATCCACGACGCGTTTTTGCAGTCGATTCCCTGCCTCTGAATGGTGCAGGAAAGACGGACCGTGCACAGGCAAGGGCGATGATCATGACCCGCATCGGGGATGATGGTCGGGTGGGTGGTTTCTGAACAGGGCAGCTTCTGGCGGTCAGGGTACAAGCACGATCTTGCCGAAGAAGTCGCGTTCTTCCATCAGTGTTTCGGCACGGGCCAGCTCCTTGAGCGGAAGCACATGACTGACGACCGGCGCAAGCTCACCGCTGGCCACAAGTCCGACAGAGCGGGCGACATCGTCCTGGGAATAGGAATTAGATCCCAGCACATCGAGTTCCCGCACCCAGAGGAAGCGCAGATCCGTCCGCGGGTCGTGGCCGGCAGTGGCTCCGCAGGTCAGGACGCGGCCACCGCGTCTGGTTGCGCGAAAGGAGGGCGCCCAGGTATCTCCTCCGGTAAAGTTGACCACCACGTCACAGCCCTGTTTTCCGGTCAGTGTCCAGGCTGCACGGCTGAAGTCTTCACCGGTGTAGTTGATGACGTGGTCAGCGCCGATCTCGATCAGTCGGTCGCATTTCTCTTGCGAGCCCGCGGCAGCGATGACCCGGGCGCCAACCATCTTCCCGAACTGGACGCAGGCCAGTCCCACGCCCCCGCTTGCTCCGAGGACCAGCATGGTTTCCCCGGCGACGAGACGGCCGCGTGTGAATAACATGCGATGCGCTGTCCCGTAGTTTATGGGAATGGATGCAGCGGTTTCAAAAGAGACGTGGTCGGGAAGGGAGACGAGGTTGGCCGCCGGAACCCTGACGAATTCAGCAAGACCGCCGATCAGTTCCTCACCGATCATACCGTTTTCCGTCTGCGGATTCAGTGTCACACGGTCGCCGGGAGCCCACCCCGAGACCTCGTTGCCGGTGCTTTGAATCGTGCCGGAGATATCGCCCCCCGAGATGAACGGCATCGGCACGGGAAATCCCGGCATTCCCCGGCGGACGAATATGTCGAGATGATTGAGGCCACAGGCACCAACCCGCACAATAACATCGGCAGGTCCGGGAACCGGGTCCTCCCAGTCGCGGTAGGTGATGTTTTCAACACCCCCCTGGGCCTCGATGACCGCTGCCTTCATGACATCGTCTCCTTTTGCGCGGGTTCGAGGGCGCACCGGATGAGTGCTTCGTACAGCCGTGCCATGTCCGACAGGTCGGAAACAAGGACATGCTCCTCGCTGGAATGGAATTGTCTGATTTCACCGGGGCCGAGCATCACGGATTCGATGCCCATCCGGGCGAAAAACCCCGCGTCAAGGGCAAAGCTGCACTCGACGGTACGAAGGTCTCCAAGGTCCGCTTCCCGGTAGGCCCTTGCGATCAGGTTCATGAGCGGGCCATCAGAAGCGGTCTCGTTCGGAAACATGTGCGGACCGCGTTTGCAGGTAATCTGGCAGACATCCTCGGAAGGCAGCGCGGATACGATGGAATCGAACGCTGAATCCGGGTTTTCTGACGGCAACAACCGCCGATCAAGGGTGAGTTCGACCCGATCCTGGACGGTGTGGGTCGCTTCGGGAAAGCTGCGTATTGAAGTGGGTGTGAGCGTGGCTGGTCCAAGCCGGGGGTGCGCCGGTACTTCGAGATCAAGTTTCGAGAGTGCGTCGAGGCAGCGCTGGGCGCCGGCTATCGCATTCACACCCGCCCACGGCATGCTGGAATGGACCGCGCGGCCTCGGATCGTGACTTCAATGTCGAGGCGCCCCTTGTTTTCAGCGCCAACCGCGCCATCGGTGCCAAGACAGATAACGGCATAGTCGGGAACTGTTCCCAGCGCCTTCATCATGCTTTCCACCGCATCATGCCGTCCGGTTTCTCCGGACGTGAGCACGGTAAACTGGATCCGGCCGTCCAGCGATCCTGCGTTGCTGCGTGCAACAGCCGCCAGCGCGGCTGTCAGCGCCGATTTCTGCTCTGCGACACCTCGCCCGCGGACGGCTGGACCCCTGTCGGTATCGATCACATTGGCGAGGAAAGGGTCCGGCATCGCCGAAGCCGGATGGGTCATGGCGTAGGTTACAAGGAGAATTGATCGTTTGGCGTTGGCCGGACCGATCTCCAGGATCAGGTTACCCATCGCATCGTAGCGGACCGGCTCGAGACCGAGCTCCTGCAGCAGGGGCGCAACGCAGTCTGAGATAAATCCTCGGATGGACGGGTCGCCCTCCATTTGTGGACCCTGCTCACTGGGATGGCGAACGAATCCCTGCAGCCACTGGACGAGCGTCGCATCGGTGATCGATGTTGCCGACATCGGATGATCAGGCCCGGCTCGTGGGGTGTCGTGCCGTGCCGACACTTGTATCCGGGTGGGTCGCGCTGCAATTCACGCCGGGCGCCCGATTCTGGGCATCACCTCTTCGACAAAAAGATCCAGTGATGACCGGGACTGTTCGTAGGTGAGGGAGCCGTAGGCAAAGCGTGCCACGAAATAATTGGTCCCGGAAATCTCGATCGATCGCTCTATCTGTTCGATGACACTGGAGGGTGACCCCACGATAAACAGGTCCTTTGCGCGTGATGCGTCGAAGTCTTCCTCGTACTGGGCGACGACGACGTTGGCGCCATGCCGCTTCCACAGCGCGATGAAGTGATCCCACCACGCCTTGTAGGCTTGCCGCATGACGTTTTCGGCCTCTTCGTCGGTCGGAGCGACGAATGTGTGGCGACACAGGGCAATCAGGGGAACCTCATCACCGGACGAACCGGTTCGCCGGGAACAGGCCTCCTTGTAGAGGTTTGTCAATTCTGTCGCGAGGGACAAGGGTGAATTCGTGAGCGCGTTATAGCCAGCCGTGCCGGCCCGCCGGGCGCCCTCCGGGGTACCGATACCGACCCATATCGGAGGATGCGGTCGTTGGACCGGGCTGAGCGTCTGCGGCACGCTGGAGAATTGAAAGTGTTTGCCCGAGTGGCTCAGATCCTGTCCGGCAAGCTCCAGCCCCTTCACAAGTATCTCGAGAGTCTCTGCATACAACTCCTGGGAATGAGCGGTTTCCAGGCCGTAATAAGCGAGTTCAAGGGGAGAGATGCCGCGTCCGACACCAAGTTCCAGCCGTCCGTTGGACAGTTGATCCAGTATGCAGATTTCCTCAAGCAGTCTGAGGGGGTGGTGAAGGGGCAGGACATAGACCATGGGTCCGAAACGAAGTCGTTTCGTATGTTGGGCCACGAGAGAAAGGAAAACACTGGGAGAGGGAGCCATTGCCAGCGGCGTCGCGTGGTGCTCGGCGATCTGATACGCATAAAATCCCGCCTGGTCGTAAGCTTCGATGAGCCTTAGGCGGTCCTCATAGGTTTGCCGAAGCGAAATATCCGGGCGGCGGTCGACATGGTCAAAGACGCCGATTGGTACGCGTTTCATGATGGTAACGGTCCGAAGAATTATGGGAGGCAGGACAGCTTACACGATAATACTGGCATATCGCCAAGACCGTAATGCACACCGCCTGAACGGTGAGCTTGCCCAAGAGACGACAGGCTGTGCCTGGTTCGGGGGCGGTAGCCGGTTGGCATCGCTCGCTGCGATGATTTCCCGGAGACCTCTGGCAGCGCCGGATCTGATCCCGCATGCCGCTCGCACTCTCTCGCAGGCAGGCATTGCCGGGTCCGGATCGCACCTGCGGATCATCTCGCCCCTGAACCCGTCCGATGACACGAATGAACAATAGCGGTCGACCGCTGACGCCGTGAAAGGGAAACTCGGCCTTTCGATTTGTAGATGTCGTAGCGACCGTAACGCATCTCTCCTGTCCTGACGTATTTTGGCCACATCCGTTCCGGCAATCTGGCGAGGGGCAGGACCGCGACCGCCAGAATTGGATGAGGCCGGACCTGACGCCTGTGTTGTGCACAATGACCGGGCCGACGGTGACTGGTTAAAGGGAGAATTTCAGGGACAGACAGCGAGGACCTGGTGATTTGCGGCTCGGGCAACGATCTGTTGCGGTTCGCGTTCATGGCTGAAATTCACAGCTCTCGCGCCGCCATGCGAGCACTGGTA
Organism: Alphaproteobacteria bacterium; assembly: GCA_965221485.1. Lineage (GTDB taxonomy): Bacteria > Pseudomonadota > Alphaproteobacteria > MPNO01 > UBA830 > JAJEBT01. The sequence continues at coordinate 682,254 of OZ244893.1, forward strand.
TTTGAGTCAATCCGCTTGCGGTCGGCCGGCTTCGCCCTTATTCCATTCCGGATACATCGGATTGAACTCATGCCACGACAAGCAGAAACACGGCCAATATCCCGAACTGCCATAAGCGACTGCCGTATCGGGGTTGATATCGGGGGTACGTTCACTGATGTCGTGGTGACGAGCGACGGCACACTTCATTCCTGCAAGGTGCCCACAACTCCGATGGCTCCGGAAGAAGGTGTCTTCGAGGGCATCGCCCGGATCCTGGCCGAAACGGGACTGGAACCGGGACAGTTTCAGCTCGTCATGCACGGAACAACACTGGCGACAAACGCCCTGATCGAGCGAAAGGGCGCCAGAACGGCGATGCTGGTCACCGAAGGCTTTCGTGATGCAGTGGAAATCGCTTACGAAAATCGCTTTGAACAATACGATATCTTTATGGAAAAACCGCCGCCGCTGGTTCCACGTGAGCACCGGTTCGGGGTTCGGGAGCGGATTGATGCGGAGGGCAATGTCCTTGTTCCCCTGGATGAGAGGAGCGTCCTCTCCGCCATAGACCAGCTTCGCAAGCACGATATCGAGTCCGTTGCGATCGGGCTGATCCACGCTTATGCCACACCGGAACACGAACTCCGGCTCGCTGATCTCCTGTCCCGCGAGATGCCGGATCTGTGGATTTCCCTGTCAAGCCAGGTCTCACCCGAAATAAGGGAATATGAGCGCTGGTCGACCACCGCAGCCAACGCCTATGTCATGCCATTGATGTCGCGCTATCTTGGCCGTCTTTCGAGAGAACTGAATGCAAGGGGATTCTCCTGTCCCCTGGTTCTCATGACGTCCGGTGGCGGGTTGATGTCACTCGATGCTGCCCGGCGTTTTCCCATCCGCCTCGTGGAATCAGGACCCGCGGGCGGGGTTGTCCTCGCCACCTTGCTGGCGCGCCAGCATGGACTTTCCGAGGTCCTTTCCTTCGACATGGGGGGAACGACGGCGAAGATCTGTCTGGTCGATAACGGAGAGCCCCAATACGCCCGCAACTTTGAGGTTGCCCGCCAGTACCGCTTCCTGCAGGGCAGCGGGCTGCCCCTCCGTATCCCGGTGATCGAGATGGTGGAAATCGGCGCTGGCGGCGGTTCCATCGCCAGGGTTGATTCCATGTCGCGCATCCGCGTCGGCCCCGACAGTGCGGGAGCCGTTCCCGGACCGGTCTGCTATGGGCGTGGCGGCGTGGCACCGACAGTGACTGATGCTGATGCCGTCCTCGGGCGGGTCAATCCGGGGAGCTTTGCCAGTGGAGCCATCCGCCTCGATCCTGATTCCGCCGAACATGCTATCCGCCTCAATATTGCGGAGCCGCTCGCGATGCATGTCGGCACCGGGGCTCTCGGCATTGTCGAGGTTGTCGAGGAAAACATGGCCAACGCGGCGCGCGTGCACGCCGTTGAGCGGGGAAGGAATGTCCAGGGGCGAACCATGATCGCTTTTGGCGGCGCCGCCCCGCTTCATGCGGTTCGAGTGGCCCGAAAGCTGAATATCAACACGATCGTTGTGCCGGTCAGCGCTGGCGTCGGATCGGCTGTCGGATTTCTGCAGGCCCCGGTGTCCTACGAGGTGGTTCGAAGTCGCTATGCGCGCCTTGATGACGCATTCGATCCGGAGATGCTCAACGGACTTTACAAGGACATGCGGCAGGAAGCGGAAGAGATCGTCAGACCCGCAGCGCCCGGGGTGAAATTGTCGGAAGTCCGGACGGCAGACATGCGCTATAGCGGTCAAGGGCACGAAGTAACTGTTACCCTGCCGGAGGGTCCTTACAGCACTGATGTTTGGGCCGAACTGGTGGATGTCTTCACCGCCGGTTACCGCGCCACCTATGGTCGGCACATTCCGGATCTCGGGGTCGAAGTCATCAGCTGGGCCCTGCGCCTGGAGGCGTCTGCAGCCGATCCGCCGGCCGGGGAATCCAGCCCGGGTTCCTATCGTCCCGACGCGACCAGCGTGCGCCCGATCGTTCTCGATCAAGACCTGGACGGGATTGACGTACCGGTCTATTCCCGCGAGATGTTACGACCTGGAGCGGAAATCTGGGGACCCGCGGTGATCGAGGAAGACGAGACATCGACGGTGATTCTCCCGGAGTTCAGGGCGCGTATTGTTCCCCCGGGACACATCTTCATCGAGAGAGAGGTGGCATGATGGATACAGCTTCTCATCAATGGCACGCCATCCGGCAACAAATCATGTGGGACCGCCTCGTGGCGGTTGTCGAGGAGCAGGCAAGAACACTGGTCCGGACAGGCTTCTCGACGTCAACCCGGGAAGCAGGTGATCTGTCGGCCGGAATCTTCGATCTCGAGGGAAACATGCTGGCACAGGCTGTGACCGGCACGCCCGGTCACGTGAATTCAATGGCACGGTCCGTGGGTCATTTTCTCGAACGCTTCCCTGTGGCGGACATGGATGAGGGAGACGTCTTCCTTACCAATGATCCATGGAAGGGAACCGGCCATCTGCATGATTTCACGTTCCTGACACCCTGTTTTCGCGACGCTATGCCGGTGGCACTGTTTGCCAGTACGAGCCATGTGGTAGATATCGGCGGCCGCGGTATGACGGCGGATGGCAGATCGATATACGAGGAGGGCCTCTATGTCCCGCTCGCGCGTTTTGCGCGACGAGGGGCCGTCGATCAGACGCTTCTCGATGTCGTTGCGGCCAATGTTCGCGAACCAATACAGGTGATTGGCGACCTTCATTCGCTTGCTGCCTGCAACGAAACCGCCTGCAGGCGCCTCCTCGAAATGATGGACGAATTTGACATCCGGGATCTCGAGGAACTTGGTCGTCACATTCTGGAGCGCTCGAAAGCAGCGGCGCTGGCCGCAATCCGCGAGATCCCGGAAGGGGTCTACCGATATCGCATGAGAATTGATGGTTTCGAGGAGCCGATCCAGCTGGTGGCCGAAATGACGATCGGCGAGGACGGGATAGATGTGGATTTCTCGGGATCGTCGGGCCTCTCGTCATACGGGATCAATGTTCCTCTTTGCTATACGGAAGCCTATGCGACGTTCGGGGTAAAGTGCATCGTGGCGCCCGACGTTCCCAACAATGCCGGATCCCTGTCGACCATTCGCATTACCGCTCCTCCGGGCTGCATCCTCAACGCCGAACATCCGGCGCCGGTTTCGGTGCGCCATGTCACAGGACAGATGTTGCCCGATGTGGTTTTCGGTTGTCTGGACCAGGCACTCGAGAACGCGGTTCCGGCCGAGGGAACGTCTTGCCTGTGGAATCTCTATGCTTTCGGCGGGCCTGGCCGGGTGGACGCACCTCCCCGAATGCTCTCAAAGGCCCGGAACTTTACCGTGCTCAGTTTTCATTCGGGAGGAACCGGGGCGCGGCCGGGCAGGGACGGGCTGTCGGCGACGGCCTTTCCAAGCGGAGTCCGGAATGTGCCGGTGGAAATCACGGAGACGATTTCGCCGCTGGTTTTCTGGCGCAAGGAATATCGTTCCGACTCCGGCGGACCCGGAGCCTGGCGGGGTGGGCTGGGCCAGGTCATGGAACTCGGTCTTCTTGAAGACGCGCCTTTTGCCTTCAGCGCCTTGTTCGACAGGATCGATCATGCCCCCAGGGGTCGTGACCGTGGTGGCGACGGCGCGTGCGGTTCGGTGAGGCTTGGCTCGGGTCAACGCCTCAACGGGAAGGGCACCCAGACGATCCCGGCAGGGGATCGGGTTGTCATAGAAATGCCAGGCGGTGGCGGGCTTGGAGATCCGGCAACCCGCGATATCAGCCTGGTGGCTGCTGACGTTCGCGCTGGTCTTGTGTCGGTCGATGCCGCAGCCGGCCGCTATCGTGTGGCGGTCAGTCCGACCGGAGAAATCGACAGGGTGGCAACTGAGCGGTTGCGCAACGGATAACGGGGAGCGGAGGGAAATCGCATGCGTGTCAGTGCCGGCTTGCCGACCGGAATGGAAGGTCTGACCTATCCGATTCCGTTTTCCGACCCCGAACAGGTGATCCGGATCGCCCGCCATGCCGAAGCGCTCGGATATCATTCGGTCTGGGGTAACGATCATATGACCACCCAGAACTATGTGCGCGCGGAATTCGATCGCCCACCCCGGTTCTGGGACCCACTGGTTACCTACGCCTTTGTGGCTGCAGAAACCGAGAAACTCCGTTTCGGGACCGGTATCCTGGTGCTGCCCATGCGGCGCGACATCGTGGTCACTGCCAAGCAACTGGTGACCCTTGACCAGTTTTCAGGAGGACGGCTGGAAATCGGGGTCGGAATCGGGGCCTATCGCGAAGAATTTCTCGCGCTGCAACCGGATGTCCGTATTCCCCGCGGTGATATTCTTGATGAAGGGATACCGGCACTGCTGGCACTGCTGAACGAACGCGTCGCCAGTTTCACCGGAGAGTATTTTTCATATCGCGACGTGGAACTCTACCCGAAGCCCTTGCAGGAACGTATCCCTTTTTATGTCGGCGGCAACAATGAAAACAACTTGCGGCGAACGGCCAGATGGGCGGACGGCTGGTTACCGGCGGCCGTTCACCTGGATCAGATGCGGCGGGACGTGGCGAACCTCAGGGAGCTTGTTGCGGCGGAAGGCCGCGATCCGGACAGTATCGAGGTTGCTCCGCAATATATTGTACATATTGGCAAAACCCGTGAGGCAGCCGTAGCACGGTTCAGCCAGACCCAGATGTGCGCCCACCTCACGTCCCTTCGGAAGTCCACGCTGAAGGACCAGGGCATGATGTCCCACGAGGATATCAATCTCATCGGGACCGTCGGAGATGTGGTGGAGCGGGCGAATCTGCTGGCCGAAGCCGGGGTCACGCATCTTCTGGGGCTGTATTTTGCGGCCAATGATATCGATGAACTCCTTGATCAGATGCAGATTTTTGCAGAGGACGTGGTGCCGCAACTGGACCGGCGCTCCTGTTGACCGACCAGCTCCGGGAACAGGTCCGTCAGATCTTCGCGGTGAAGATGATCTGCCTGGGCTGTTCGCAAATCATCGCCGGGCCAGGGCGGGAGGAAAACTCGAATGCGTTGTGAAGTCGTTTCCATTGGAACCGAGCTGTTGCTGGGACAGATCACCGACACCAACTCCAGCTGGATCGGTGAGCAACTGGCCCGTATCGGGGTGGATTCACACTTCCAGATGAAAGTGGGGGACAACCACGGGCGCATCGTGATGTGTCTCCGTACGGCTCTCGAGAGGGCCGACGCCGTTATCTGTTGTGGTGGACTTGGACCGACCCAGGACGACATCACGCGTGAGGCGATTGCCGAAGTCATGGATGTATCCTTGCGCCGAGATCCGGAGATCGAGCAGGCCATCGTCGATCTGTTCAGAGTTCGAGGCCGGACAATGACCGACAACAACCGGCGTCAGGCCGACATTCCTGAAGGAGCAGTCACCATTCCGGAAATGCCTGGAACCGCTCCGGGACTGATCTGTCCGGTTGGTGACAAGGTCATCTATGCGGTTCCCGGCGTTCCGTCGGAAATGCGGGAAATGATGCAGGGAACCGTGCTTCCGGACCTCAGACGACGGTGTGGCGTGACCGCCGTCATCCGCAGCCGGGTCCTTCGAACCTGGGGGTATGGTGAGTCCGGCCTCGCCGAGACTCTTGCCGACAGGGTCGCGGCCCTTGATCAGGCCGGCAATCCAACGCTTGCCTTCCTGGCAAGCGGTATCGAGGGAATCAAGGTTCGGATCACGGCCAAGGCTGAAAATGAAGCCAGGGTGGAAGAACTGTTGGCACGGGAGGAATTGGAGGTCAGATCGTTGCTGGGCGACGTGGTATTCGGGATCGATGATCAATCCATGGAAACTGTCGTGCTCGATGATCTGAAAGCGAAGGGCTATACCCTGGCGGTTGCAGAAAGCATTACGGGCGGCCTCGCGGCGGCGCGTTTGAGTGCTCTTGATGCCGACATGGAGACATTCATCGGCAGCTGGATCAGACCATACGGGGCGACGGATGCCCGGGTCCCGGTACAGGAACGAGCGGAAGCCGAGGCGGCCCGGGTTCGTATGCATTACGGAGCCGATCTGGGAGTTTCGGTGGCGAAAGGATCGCCTGCAGACGATCTCCCGCCGGGCACTGTGGTCATTGCCATTTCGGACCCGGGCGGGATCGTGTCCCATCGCGTGTCTTTGCCCGGGAGCTGGCCGCAGCTGCGCGAATATGCGGTGATTCATCTGTTGGATCGGGTTCGTCGTTTTCTGATTGAAGCGAAGCGGTGAGCGGGGTTACCGCCACGGCTCCGTGGAACCTGTCGCGTGACACTGGAAGCGCTCTTTACTTCGACCGTCATGTCTCCGTTCATGGGACTCCGGGACTGTCCCCGTCCGGTACGGCGGTGCAGCCTGGCTCAATCAGGCCAGCACCCAACTCTGACCTGCCCGGCCCACCGGTCCTTTATCGGCGCTGCCCTGACTGTTTGCGATCTGTTCAGCCAGGGGTGAGGACCGGCTGACATCAATCTGCTGTTCCAAGGACAGAGACCCACCGAACCCGGACCGGGCAGTTTCACGACAGTAACAGGTATCGGAGAAGTCTGCAGAGCGGAACTGGAACCCCGACATTAACAAACCGGAACGGTTCGGTTTCGATTGCCGCATACTTCAGATTACCAAATAACGCCAACACTTGATCCCCTACAGCCTTCGATCCTCGGGCCATGGATCGAGACCTGCTGGTAGACAGGGCAAGCGATTCGGCCGGGGCTGTGGTAATGGAATTGGAGATTTTGGAAACGGGTGCAATCGTTCCGGTGCGGTGCCCCATGGGCCCCATAGCATGCCGAATTGCTCAGGATGAAGGGGGTGTTCCCATGCAAGATCTGGCCGAAACCAGCGAACTGGCCATAATCGAACGCGAGCCGAGATTTCAGGGCTGGAACACGACTGACAGTGATGAAATCGAACGGCGCCGATGGCGCGGTCGCACCGAGCCTATGGAGATTGTCAGTGAAGAGCCCGCGCAGGGGGCTTACGCCACTTTCCGTGTCCGGTCGGAAAGCGGGCGAAGCTATTGCGTGGAGATTCGCGATCTCGGGCGCAAGCACAATTCCTGTACCTGCCGGGACTTCGAGACAGGCGGGCTTGGCACCTGCAAGCATATCGAGGCGGTGCTGCACAAGCTGAGGTCCGGACGCCCATCAGACTTTCGAAGGGCCGCGAAAGCGGGGTCCCCGAGAATCGAGGTCTTCCTGTCGAACGACGGGGATCGTCCGTGGACCCGTTGGCCCATCAGTTCCGAGACCGCGCCCGAATTCGTCAATCGGGTGAAACCGCTTGTCGAACGCCTTGAAACCCGGGATGGTGTTCAGGCTTTTTCCGAACTCAGTGCGTTGGCTGCGCTCGAGCCAGACCGCTTGCGGGTATCCATTCTTCTGGATCGCTGGACCGCGGAACGGCAGCGCAAGCAAGCGGTCCGGGAGGCTCGTGTCGCGTTTGTGAAAGATGTCGAAGCAGGCCGCCGCAGCATGGAGTTGCTGCGGTATCCCCTGTTTCCGTACCAGCGCGACGGGATGCTCCACCTTGCCTTCGGCGAGAGGGCCCTGCTTGCCGACGAAATGGGGCTGGGAAAGACGGTACAGGCACTGGCGGCTTGTGCATTGCTCCGGCAACTTCAGTCTGTATCACGGGTCCTCGTGGTCTCGCCCGCCTCTCTGAAATCTGAATGGGCGGAGCAGATCGAGGCCGCCACGACCCTGCCGTGGCGTATCGTGTCTGGACGCCGGGAACTGCGGCTCAAGCACTACGAAACCAGGACATTCTTTACGCTGACGAACTATGAGCAGATTGTTTCTGACGGGAATGACATCCAGCGAATCCTTGATCCCGACATTGTCATTCTTGACGAGGCGCAGCGCATCAAGAACTGGCGAACCAAAACAGCCGCTGCTGTCAAACGCCTGCGCAGCCGTTACGCGTTCGTATTGACGGGAACGCCCCTTGAGAACCGGATCGACGAGCTTTATTCGATCGTTCAGTATCTGGATCCAGGGTTGCTTGGCCCCTTGTTCCGCTTCAACCGCGATTATTATGAGCTGGACACGAATGGCCGTCCGGTGGGTTACAGGAATCTGGATCAGCTGTCGGAGCGCGTGAGTTCCGTCATGCTCCGCAGGCGCAAGGACGACGTCGAGGACGAGCTGCCGGGACGGACGCTGAACACCTATTTCCTTGATATGACCGAGGAACAGGAAGCGCGTTATCGCGATCACGAGTTTGCTGTCGCCAGATATGCAAATCTGGCCCGACGCCGACCGCTGTCACCCGAAGAATTCAGACGCCTGCAGATATCACTGGCCTGTATGCGCATGACGTGTGATACACCGTACATTCTTGATCAGGAGGTTCGGGACTGCCCCAAGCTGGAGGAATTCGAGAGAGTTATAGAAGACCTTCTTGACGACCCGAAGCGCAAGATTATCGTTTTTTCCGAGTGGGTTCGCATGCTTGAACTGGTACGCGAGCGCCTTGAGGAAATGGATGTGGATTACGCGTGGCATACGGGATCCGTGCCACAGGATCGGCGCCGCGTCGAAATCAACCGCTTCAAACGGGATCCGCAATGCAGGCTCTTCCTGTCTTCCGAGAGCGGCGGCACCGGACTGAACCTTCAGGTGGCCAGTGCGGTGATCAACCTTGATCTCCCCTGGAACCCGGCGAAGCTTGAGCAGCGCATTGCGCGGGCATGGAGAAAGAACCAGACACGGACCGTGACCGTGATCAATCTGGTAACGCGGGACAGCATCGAACACCGCATGCTGGGTGTTCTTGACTACAAGCAGGCGTTGTCGGATACGGTTCTTGATGGCCGCGGCGATGCTGCAAGCGTCAACATTCCGACGGGACGTGCCGCGTTTCTCGAACGCCTTGAAAAAGTCATGTCGCAGGATGTTGCGCAGAAACCGGAAACACCGAAACCCGTTGATTTGATCCTGGAACGGCTTCACCAGCGTTTCGATCGAAAGCTTCATCATGTGGAACTGCGCAAGACGGATGCAGGCAAGGAATCGATCCTGGCGGTCGTTGACAGTGAAGAACTACCCGATCCTGAGGCAATCCGTACAGAAGATGACGGCCCCTCCCTTGAATTCATAACCCGCGACACACTGGAAGCAATACAGAAACTGGAGGCTCTGGGCCACCTGTCATTCACGTCGGAACGGGTCCGTGTTCTTCATGAGGCAGTCGGGCAGGAAGAGGAGGCGGAAGACACGCGGCGTGAAGACGCCTTGCAAATCTGGAAAGAGGCTGAGCGAAAACATCAAATGGCGGCGCTCCTTGCCGGCGGCGGTTTTTCAGCTGAAGCCATGCCCAACATTGCCCAGATGACGAGCCTTTGCCTGCGATCTCTCGCCATCCTGGCACCGGCTGAAGACAGGGACGATGACGATGCGGAGACTGCCGCGGAAATCTGTGACCGCCTTGGTGGCACGGAGTTCCTGCCTACGAGCCTGCGCTACAAGGCGTTATGGATGAGTGAAGTGGCCGGAGATGCGGACGCGGAAAGCGCCGAGAACAAGCAGGCCCTGACCGAGGCAGCCGGGTTGCTCTCTCATGTCCGGACCATGATTGCAGATTGACAAGCGGCCGCTGCGGACTGGTCTCCAGTGGCGGGCGTGTTACGTCCAGTTCGGAATGATGGACCGTCTGATACGGAATGGAATGCCCGGAGGGCAGCCCGTCAAACGCGAACAGTCGCGTCCAGTGTCCGGGCAATCTGGTCCGGCTCGATGAGCCCGCCGAGAATGATGTGAGTCAGGCCGGCGCGGGAATAATCGTTCAGACGATTGCGCACCTGATCAGGAGTTCCGCAAGCGGCGTGGGCAGAAACGGTGTCATCGTCTATCAATCGATCGACAGAGGACCAGTCCTGATCGGCATAGGCGTGCCGCAAGGCGTCCTGGGCCACCGACGCGCCTCCCATGCGAAGGTTCATGGCGTGGTGCTCTCCCCGCAAAATAAAGCCGAGCGGTCTTCGCAGCACATCTGCCGCACGGCTCATGTCATCGCCGACGGAGACATAGACGATTCCCGCACGAAGAAACGGAGTGCTGTTCCTTTCCTGCGTTGCAATTTGCAGGCAATGACGAACAAACGGCACTGAGGTAGCCCCGGAGACAATCACCCCGTCAGCCGCTCTCCCGGCAAGCGCCAGCATCTTTGGGCCGGAAGCCGCCAGAATGATGGGAACACGCGCAGAAGGGCGGGCAAGACGCCTTCCCGCGGCGGGAAACACTCCCAGCGACCCGTCGGGTGTTTCACCGGCGAGCAGGGACCGGCACAGCGAGATGGACTGCCGGAGTGTTTCGAGAGGGCGACCGCGCTTGATGCCGGCTGCCGCGAAATCCTCCGGAGCCCCGGCTCCGAGGGAGAGCGTGACGCGGCCCGGCCAGAGTTCATCAAGAGTGGCTGCGGTCATTGCTGCATGTACGGGATGGATGGCATAAGGGCTGACAGCCATGAGAGCCACTCTGAGGGTTCTTGTCGCTGCGAGCGCAGCAGCGGCGAGCGAAACCGGATCACGGAGAAACAGATGGGTGGCAATCCACAGGGTTTCGGCACCGCCATTTTCGGCGGACCGCGCCTGATCAGCGATGAGGTTGGCGGGAGACGTTCCGTCAATTGCGATGCCGACGCTATATGCGGAGGCCATAGCTGTCTTCCAGCACCCGGAGAACGTTTTCGAGATCAGGCTCCGCCTCCGGGATGTCGGGTTGGTGGCTTCCGGGCAAGCCGAAATCCTTCATTCCGGATGCTGTCATCACCACGGCGACCCGATCGCCGGTCCCGATGACGTTGGCGTTGGCAAGCCTGTCTGCAGCCGCGAACCCTGCCGTGGATGCGAGTTCTGCCGAGACTCCGCATCGGGTCGCCAGTGTCTCCTGTGCGTTGACGAGGTCTTCATCATCGAGGGTGACAGCGAGGCCGTTGGAGTGATGAAGTGCGTGCAGGGCCTGATAGGTGCCCTGCGATACGTCGATCGAATTGGCGATACTGGCGTGGTTCCGGGGCAGGCGGGGCGGCATCTCGGATTTGCGTTCGAGCGCTGCTGTCAGGGAACCCGAGACTTCCGCTGCAACCAGTCTCGGACAGCGATCGATCCATCCCCAGTCCTGCATTTCGCTGAATCCTCGCCACATGCCAAACAGCGCATCACCATAGCAAACCGGGAGAATGCACCAGTCGGGCGGGTTCCATTGGAATTGCTCTGCCAGTTCATAGGCAATCGTCTTGTATCCCTCGATTCCAACAGGATGGCTTCCGACTGCGGGGCCGAAAAACGGGGCCGTCGGAACCCAGCCCAACTCTTCTGCTGCCCTTGACAGCACGGTCCATCGATCCCCGATTGTCGGCAAGATGACCACCATTGCCCCGTAGGAATGCATCTGGGCCAAGAGGGCTGCCGGAGTGGTTCGGGATGTCAGTATAACGCAGTCCAGTCCGGCTCTGGCTGCATAGGCGGCTGCAGCGGCGCCGGCATTTCCGGTAGAACTGACGCCGATGACAGGGGTGCCCTCGGCACGAATCCAAGAAATTGCAACCGTTGCCAGACGGTCCTTGAACGATGCCGTCGGGTTCCGCGACTCATCCTTCATATGAATCTCACCGTGACCAAAACCTTCGATCGCAATAACAGGCGTCAGGCCTTCACCCATGGAAACCGGCGCATTGGATCGGCATGGGAGGGCGAACCGATATTTCCATAGCGATCCCGGTGTTCCCGGGATGTCTTCCCGGCATGGGACATTGAGAACGCCGTAGCCGGCTTTCAGATTGCTCGGGACGCCGTCCACGGCGCAGTCCTCGCATTGATGGCTTCTGCTCGTGAGCGGATATGACCGCTGACATCGAATACATTCCAGGCGTTCAGGATGTGCCATGACCGTTCATTACCCTTCCAGTGTCCGGGATCGGTCCCGGTCGGGATGTCTTGCGCAGGGGGAGACAATGCAGGGCTGCAGTGGTGACCGGAACTGACCATCCCATGACTGGTGCATCCTGTCAGAAACCGAACAGCACCTGTGGAAGCCATGTCGCCGTTGCGGGATAGGCGGCAACCAGGGCAAGTGTCAGGAGTTGGGCGCAAACAAACGGCGCGACGCCGCGATACATGTCCCCGTAGGTGAGTTCCCTCGGAGCAATCGAGCGAAGGTAAAATATCGACGGTGCCATGGGTGGGGTGAGGTAGGAGGTCTGGAGAATGATGCAGACCATGACCCCGAACCAGAGCGGATCGACGTTCGCACCCCTGATGATGGGATCGGCGATGGGCAGAACGATAATGAGCACCGATATCCAGTCGAGAATGAATCCGAGAACAAAGACCACCAGGAGGAAGACGACGACGATTTCGACCGGACCGAACCCCTGCCCCTCGATCACGTTTGCCACAAGTTCATCGCCCCCCTGCACGATGAAGGCGCTTGCGAACAGGACACCGCCCACCACGATCAGCATGACCATGGAAGTCACCTTGATGGTCTGTCGCAGAGCTTCGATGAGAACGGTCAGATTGAACTGTCGATAGAAGATACTGAGAATGACAGATCCCATGGCACCCACTGCTGCCGCCTCCGTCGGTGCCGCGATGCCTGCAAAAATGCTTCCGAGGACCGCCAAAATCAGCAGACTTGCGGGAAGAAGCGCCGTGACCGCAAGCCAGATCTTTTCCCCCGGACCGTAAGAGAGTTCAGCCTCGCTGAGTCCAGGCCCCGCGTCAGGCTGAAGGGCGCATCGTCCGATGATGTAGAGCAGAAAGAGCAAAACCATGAATCCTGCCGGAATTGTAATTCCGGCGAACAGGTCGCCCACAGACGTTTCCGTGATCGATGCGTACACAATAATGACGACGGACGGCGGAATCGTGGTGCCGAGAGAACCGCCGGCACAGACCGTCCCGGCCGCCAGATCCCGCCTGTAGCCAGCCCCCAGCATGGCAGGGACAGCCATGATCCCGACGACGATTTCCACGGCTCCCACAACACCGGAGGACGCGGCAAAAATGCCGCACATCACGATGGTCGTGATGGCGAGGCCACCCCGGAAGGCACCAAACCAGATCTTGATCGCATCAAACAGTCTTGCCGCAATGCCCGCACGTTCAAGCATGGCTCCCATGAAAACAAAGAGGGGGATGGCTGCAAGAATGAAACTGGAGGAAACGTCGAAGACGCGGCTGTGAAACTGGGTTGGCAGAACCGAACCGAACGCGATGATCCCGAACAGGAAGGCGGTGGCGATCAGGCTGAGCGCGACCGGAATCCCTGCAAAGACCAGCGCGAACAGGAACGGGAACATGAAAGCGGCAAGGGAAATGTCCGCCATTTCAGGTTCCGGGAGTCTTCCCGTCGCCGGTTCCGAGGGGGGAGGGGCCGCGGCCGGTCATCGCGAGAGCATGGCGAACGCATTCGGCCACAATCTGCAGGAAGAAAGCCGAGAAGCCGATCAGGATCCCGGAAAACAGGGGCCACAGGAGAGGCCTCCAGGGACTTGCCGGATCCGTCTCGTCGGTAACCCAGGCTTCAACGAACTCGTCAAAGGCGCCAATGACCAATACCGTCATGGCCGGAAACACGAGAAGGACATAGACGCCTACATTGAGTGCGTCCTGCACACGCGGCGGCAGCCGGGTCGAAAGAAAATCGATCCTGATATGGGCGTTGTGTCTCAGCGCATATCCGGCCGCCAGAATGAACCCGAGTCCATTGAGCATGTAGGCGAGGTCGTAGGCCCAAAGCGTTGGTGCAGAAAAAACCCGACGAGACACGACCTCATACAGCATTTCGACAACAAGGATCGCCAGCATCATCATGGCCACTGCGGAAAGCACGCTGGAAATCCTGTCCGCAGTTGACAGGAAGGCTTTCACGACCCGCATCGGTATCGGCGCAGGGAATGGCGTCCATTATCCTCTGGCCTCGAAGGGTCGCCAGAGGATAACGGACAAAGGTTCGCTCTAGTTGTGACGATAGGTCCCGTACTTCTTCCAGCGATCATAGAAGCCCCAGTAGGATTCGGAGACTCGCGCCATCCATGGATTTCCCTTGGCCGACTGCTTTTTCGCCTGGTCTTCGGACCAGGCCCGTCCCAGTTCCTGGATCTGCGCCAGGGTTTCGGCGTCCAGTGTCACCCACTCATTGCGTCCGGCTGTGAGCGTCTCGATAGCGGCAATGTCCTTTACGCCTCCTTCCATGGCAGATTGCAGCGCCGCGAAATGACCCGCTGCGGTGAGCTGCTTCTGCAATTCCTCCGGCAGGCCCTTCCAGACATCCTGTCTGAAAACGGCTTCATTCAGGTGTGACGGGGAGTGGATCCCGGGAACGATGATGAATTTTGCAATCTTGTGAAATCCGACCCGGATATTGGTTGCAGGTGTAATGAATTCTGTTGCGTCTATGACGCGGCGTTCAAGGGCGGTGTAGATTTCCGGCGGCGGGAGCACGGTGGGCGAGGCTCCCAGCTGCTTCAGTATGTCGGCCCAAGGGCCGGCGGTGCGGATCTTCATTCCCTTCAGATCCGCAAGGTTTGTCACCTTGCGGTGAGAGTGCAGAAAAAACTCGGTCGAGCCCATGCCGGTTACGACCGGATGAAGTTGCTGGGTCTCGCCGCGGAAGGCGACGAGCAGCTTTCCGCCCTCTTCGGCCAGGGCCCAGTGCATGAATTCCTCCATGGGCATCCCGCCGACCATGCCGCCAAATATTCCGTTGGCCGGGTCCTTGTTCACGGCGAAGCCGGGATAGCAAAAGCAGATGTCTGCGGTGCCCTTGCGGACGGCATCCCAGCCGTCAAAGGGGCCGGCCAGCACACCGACACTGAAACCCTTGATCTTCACCTTTCCGTTCGTGAACAGGTGCGCGGCATCGATGAACTTCTGCATGTAGAGGTTCCAGGTGCTCGACTTCGCGGCCACATAGGACGTGAGTTTCCAGTTGTATTGCTGCGTCTGTGCTGTGGCGGACCAGAGCCCGAATGACAGGACTGCGGCGCCCAGTGAGATGATGGATTTTCTTGTGGTAAGCATGGACTTTCCCCTTGTTCGGGTCCCTGTTCGTCACCAGCCTCGCCGCTTTCGCATCCGGATCGGTGAGCGATGCACAGTCATCATAGGGCAGAACATGACAAATGACATGGACCATTCTGCTGTCGAGAGAGATCTTCTATTGCCCACAGACCAGCGGCGTTGCCCGGGCTCGCCACCATGGTTGCCGCGCCCCCGGGACATGACACTCCGTCGGGAGTGCCGGAAGCGATCCGGTGCAGTTAGGTCAGAGCCACCGATGCCCCGATAAGCGCGGACACCTGTGCCAGTTTGAACCTTTTTTCGATCCTTATGGGGCGAACCCTTGTGTCCTGCACCCGGCCACTTTCCAGCCAACGCCGGGTGCTATCTTCCGGAATTGGCTCCTGTCACTCCAAGGGGATACACTGGGTCTGTTCAGAGTCCCGGATTTGGCGCAGACATGCCTGATCCGATCTTCGAGACTGTGAAAGCCCTGGTAGGAGGGTGAGTTTGCCATGAAGACTTTTGATTTCACGCCAAATCCCGAGGTGCTGGCGACGCTGCCGGACGAGACGGGCAATCAGGTCAACGGGCTTGGAGAGGGGACGTGGCGGTCGCCGCGTCCGATCCTGTGGCACATGGACAGGAGCAAGATCGCTCACGCCAACCTGCAGGACTGGTTTTTTGCCAACGGTGCCGCACCCGGTGCGCGGGAGCATATGGCGATCAACCAGAAATTCATGGCGGAGAACCAGAGCGAGGTTACCGGAGAAACGCCTGACTGGACGCCGGCGCAATGGTCCGATGAGATCAAGAAGGTCGCACTCGCGTCCGAGGCGGACGTTGTCGGCATCACCCGGCTTGATCAGAAATGGGTGTTCGAAGGCTATGAAGCGCCCTGGAACTGGGTCATCGTTCTGGGTGTTGCGATGGAATACGATCATCTGAAGACTGCCCCCAGTGAGGTGTCCCAGACCGAGACGCAAAATCAGTATGCGCGGGGTACGCGTGCGGCTTTCAAGTTGGCGAACTGGATCAAGCAACGCGGTGTCGACGCCTATCCCCATGGCGGGCCCATGGCCGGGCCCATGCTGATGATCCCCGCCGCGGTTCGGGCCGGGCTGGGCGAACTCGGGAAGCACGGCTCACTCATCAACCGGAAATACGGCTCGTCGTTCCGGCTGGCCTGTGTCATGACCGACCTGGAGCTCGTGGAGGATCAGCCCGACGACATGGGTGTCGATGATTTCTGCACCAGCTGTCAGATATGCACGAGAGCCTGTCCGGTGGATGCCATCTATCCCGAAAAACAAACACTTCGGGGAGAGAATCGCTGGTACGTGGATTTCGACAAATGCATTCCCTTTTTTGTTGAATATAACGGTTGCGGAATATGTATTGCGGAATGCCCGTGGAGTCGGCCCGGGATCTCCGAAAGCCTGGCCGAGAAAATGCTTCGCCGACGCAAGGCGAAGGGATAGTCCCTCGCTGTCGTCTTGCACTTTAACGGTTTGTGAATGTTTCTGATTATTTCGGGCGACGGGGTTCGGGATTTTGCGGATTGCCTGGTTGTTTTGGGGTCGACCGGTGCAAAGGGGGTTCCTCGGGTTTGGCCTCGCAGGCTTGTGCCGGAAGCTTCTGGAACCTGGTGCCCCGTCTGAGTTGGGCCGGGGCCTGCAAGTCGGTGAGATGAGTGCCCGGCTTTCGACCGACAATCACCCAGGGGTTGTTGTCGGCGCGGGGCAGGGCGGCGAGCAAGGCGACTGCCAGCTCATGGCTGCCCCAGTTGCACATTGGCATGCCCGGGCCAGGCACCCTCTATTAGGCTTTTGACCGTTGCGCACATTCACGCTACCTGCTCCAGTGACCGCGCAACCCGCTCCGCCACAAAGTGCGCGAACGGGCTGATATCCTGACCGATGCTGGCGCTCTCAAGCGCCGCGAGGTAGGCATCGCGATCCTCGACCCGGATGACGGTCCAAGGATAGCCACCGGATGCCAGCATCGCGTTCATGACAAAGCGCGCCATGCGCCCGTTGCCATCCGGGTAAGGATGAATGTAACCGAACAGCCAGTGACCGAGTACGGCGCGAACGGAGGGTTCGTTTTCGGCCTCCAGAAGATCGAACAAGGCCGGCATGGCGTCGCGCATCGCCTCCCAGCGCGGCGGCACATGCCGCGACCCCCGCAGAAACACAGCTTCGCTGCGGTAACCCGCCAGAGCGGAGGCCGGGATCAAGCCAGTGGCGACGCAAGGCTGAAACATCTCGCGATACCAGTCCTGGTGGGACTCACGGACCAGGGCGCCGGCATCACCGCCGCCAACGATCTCACCCACCACCGCTCGCACAAGCTGAAACGCCCGCCAGTAACCTCGTGCGGCCAGCGTATCGCTATTCTTCCGGTCGGCGTCATGATTGTCCGGATCCCAGCCGCCCGCGCGCACCCGATCGATCAGCTCCGGCGTAACGCGGTAGCCTTCGATCGATAGCGAGTGATAGGCGTCGCTCCGATAAATGCCGTCAACGAAGGACAAGTAGGCACGGCTATCTTTGGGCAGGCCGGGCATTTCGGGAAATGCTGCGATCACAGGCTCCCGCATCCTCTCCCACAACGATTGCAGGCGGCTGACGATCGGCGCATGCGCCCGGCTCAGCGCGCCAAAGGCGTGTTCCGACTTGAACGGATCGGCTTCGCGGACATCGTAACCGGCGCTCTTCATGGCGCTCAGAATTTCATCGGCTATATCGCCCCTGTGGATCCGGCGAAAGGCGCCGGCCAGCCGGCCCGCGATCACCGAATGTCCGCCGTCAAGCAACCGCCCGAGCACGCCAGCCGCATCGCGGATGCCCGAGAGTACGACCTGCGCTTCGATCGGGTGCTGGACAAAAAACGCTCCTGGCACGCGCACCAATGCTGCCTCGGGCACAAATAATCGCAGCCCGTCCTGCTCCGTCAGGTCAGCGTCCGGCGGCGTGTCCTTATGTCTGAGGTCGTACAAAGACGTACCGAACAACAGTTCAACGGTGTTGTTGGCGCCTTTGGGCGTATAGATCGCGATCTGCTGCGGGACGACAGAGTGCTTCGCGTGGAGCAGCAGTGACAGTTCCGGGGACAGGCGCCAGTCCGGTCCGAACCGAGCCTTGCAATAAGCTGCGCAAAACTCCCAGAAAGAAGCGAACCACGGCGTCGTATCGCCCGGATCGGCATCCGGGCCGCAAGAGATCAGCCAACCCTTCATCACCTCGCGCAGGAAACCATTGCGGACCAGCCGCTCACGGTGAACACGCGTCAGCTCGCCGGAGCGAAAGACTCGCCGCCCTTCGCCCTGGAGCTTCTGAAGCTGCGCCAGCGACGCAGCGAGTCTCTCATTTGGTGTGACCACGCCGGATCAACCCGTGTGCTCGTGCAAGTGCAAGGCGCCGTAGGGTTACAAGTATATAATGCTGTAGATGGTCAAGTCAATCGTGCTGTGCATATGAACGCAAATTGTGACGCGCAGACTGCCGCGGTGCATGACATGATAGGGGCAATATTGCTTGAGGGAGCGATGGTTCCCTGTATCGCCGGTTGTCGGGGGAGGGTCACAGGGCCTGCTCATCTTCTCCCGCGTTCGAGAAGTCGGTGATAGCCACACGCCCTTGTGGAAATTCGGTAGTGATGTTCGTTCGCCCTCCCATGGCCATAGGTCCGGAGGTTCGAGACATACATGTCGGTGCGCCTTTCCAGCTTGGCGACAGCAGGCTGGTTGACCTTCAAGGCTTCGCCAACCGTCTTCAGGATCATCGCATGCGCTCGCCACAGCCCGTGAAGGGGCACGGCAGCGCGCAACTCTGCCTTGCGGGCCTCGACACGCGTCCTCCGGTCTTCGGTTGTACGGCTGTCGGGAGATCGTGGATCAGTTTCCGTCAACCATCCACCCCCTGCGTTTCAGCGGCCAGGCAGATTTCGCCTCCACGCCCGGAACCCGCACCTGCAATCCAAACCCGCCTTCAGGCGGCGCAGGCCTGCTCGATATTGTCGCGGTTCTCAATCTGGCGTTCGATTGCCTGGGGTGAAACGCCGAACTCTCTGGCGATGGCCTCGATATCCCAGTTGTCCTCGCGCATGGCGAGCACTTCGGAAACTGGCGCAAGAAATTCCGCAGCGAATGCCCGACTGGCAGCCTGGCGAGCAGCATCACGCAGATCGTTGATCGCTGACAGGCCCGTTGGCGAATTGATCACGGCATCGCCCAGCGCCCGCGCGAAAGCAAAGAGTTGTGCACCCGGTGCCATCCTCCGCGCCGTCGAAATGTGGATACGGACGTCGTCGTCGCTCGAGCGTACAAGAGCCCGCAAGCCCGGAGTCGAATCAGAGACCGGCCGGAAGCTGGGCGCCTCGAGACGGCCGGCCAGAACCTTCAGGGATTTCAGGCGCTCCGTCTCATCGATGCAAAGCGCCCGTCGTGCGACTCTGGCGCAGCGATAGCCCCGCGCCCAGGCCCGCTCGCCAGGTCTGATTTCGGTGTGCTCGGGTATGATATGGCAGTCACGGATATCTGCTGCTGCCCGTAGCCGGGACTGGGAGGGGCGCCGGTCTTCTACGTTGCGAATCCAGTCGAGTACCCGCATCGGAGAAGGTGTGCGCAGGCCAGAGAGGAATTCCGTCAGCGTCTCGCCATGGAACAACGCCCCGGCCGCTTCGATGAGTGCTGCATCCGCTTCCGCTATATCGTAGGGATCGAGCTCGAGCGCACCGGCGGCCTCGCAAAAGGAAGCCTCGTCCGCATCGTGTCGCGAGGCCGTAACGCGCGCCCAGCGTAATTGCAGACTTGTCCCACGCACCTTGCAATTGTCAAGTCGCTCCACGACCCGGCTGACGAAGTCCGAAAGATCGCCTTCGGCCTCGTTTCGTGCCAGCCATTCGGTCTCCTGACGCGGGAACCGGACGGGAATGTCTGAGTAGCGGCAGGGTACCGACTCCAACTCGAAGACTGCGCCGTCGAAACGCAGGCGGATATCCGGGACCAGGTATCCGTCGCGCCATTCGATCAGCTTGAACTTTTCTTCGCCCCGCCTGCCGAATATCTGCCACCAGTTGAGCGCAAGAGCCTCCGCAGCGGGATAAGCCGACACCGCGATGGGACCTTCGAGTTCGCGCCCGTCTCCGAGAACATGATCACAGACATTCTCACCGGCGACGAAAATGCTCATGTCCGCAACCGTCGCCCGTTCTTCAGGCGCCGCGTTCGTTGCGCCGTCCTGCCAGTCGAGTTGAAATCTCATGGCAGTGCCCCGGTTTCGGGCCAGCCCTTGTATTCCCCGGTCGTGCGGTTGACGCAAAGGCCGCGCCACATCCGCCCGCTTTCGTCGCGATGCCATATATGCTTGGGAAAATCACCATCGCCCTCGACGAACCTGTAGCCGCCCTGTCTGATCGCCGCGCGCACCCACGTCGTCGCGCGTTCGCGATCGGCCTCCGTCACCAGCGGACAGGGGGTCGTCAGCTGCTTTCTGGGTCGGGGACGCGCGCCCTGGGGAACCCGCCCCACCACCGCTTTATCTTGTGTTCCGGGCTTCCGAGATATGATGCCTTTGCGGCCAGGCCGTCCAGTTCCGGGGCGGGGATGACACGGATTCCAGTCGTCTGCTTTGGCTTTTTCATCACCGGAACTTAGGGCACACGCGACCGATCTGCAATCTGCCCGGCGTTTCCTTTTGCCCGTGCCGGGCCGCTCCGCTATCGCCCCGAACCCGGATCCGGCCGATCAGAAAGGAAGAAAGGGAAGGGCCCGGCCCGGCAAACGCCGATCCCGGCAGGCCGCAATTCAGACCACCGCTATCATGACATGACAGATGCCGCAGGCGAGTTGGAATTGACCGTGATCTTTCGACCGTTATTCAGAATCTTGACAAAAAAGCGGGAAGAAATCTGCCAGACACAGAGAATGAAACCGGGCAACAAAACTTTATTCCGCCAAGCGCTACTCCGCGGTGATTCGAAGTTCCTTGTGCGGCCCGTCGAAATGGACGGCAACCTCTTCCATGAATTGCTGCATTTCGTCCTTGGTCTGCTGAGGGTCCTTGAGGCCGATATTGACGTAAAGGCCGATTTCCCCGACGCCCTCGGACTCAATTTTTGACACCGCTTCGCCGATCTGTTCGGGAGAGCCGAGAAGCACCGACCCCGGTTTCAGGTCTTCGGGTCTGAGACTCGATACCTTGTCGGCCCAGCTGTGCCAGTATTCATAGGACTTGTTGTTGCCGTGCCGTGCCGTTTTCATCGCTGGGGCCGCATTCTCCCGGAAGAACCGGATTTGCCGTTCCCGTGCAGCCTGTTCCTCGGCGGAGTTGCGGGCGATGTGGAGGAAATAGGACGAGTTGACCCTCCCGGGTTTGTGGCCGTTGGCCTCGCATTTCTCGCGGTATTCCTCAATCTGCCTGTCTACGCCACCGAAGCCCAGGCCGGCCGCAAACGGCGCGATGGACATACCGTATCCGTAGCTGGCGGTGACTTCGAGGGTCGGTCTGGAGAAGCAGGCGATATATATGGGCAAGGGATCCTGGACCGGTTTGGGCACCACTTCGACATCTTCGAATTTGTAGAACTCTCCGTTGAAGCCCCAGCGGTCGGCTTCGTTCCATGCGCGGGTGATGATCTCGATCTGCTCCGTCATGATTTCGTGGTTACGATCGAAATTCACTTCAAGCCGGTCGTACTCGTGCTTGTCGAAGCCCCGGCCAATGGCAAAATCCACGCGTCCATTGCTCAACAGGTCCATGGTCGCCCATTCCTCGGCGGCACAGAGCGGATGGTGAAGCGGCAGAACAACGACGCCGGGCATCACCCGGATGCGTTCCGTCCTGGCCAGTATGTGGGTCAACACAATATGCGGCGCCGGGTTCGATCCGAACTCGTTGAAGTGATGCTCCCCTACCCACACTGAATGCATGCCCAGTTCTTCGGCGTGAATGGCTTGATCAATGATCTGAAGGATCAGTTCATTGGTACTGCGCGGGTTGTCCTTGTACTGGTTGTCGGCATTTGAAAAGTAACTGAATTTCATAGTCCGTCTCCTGATCTGTGCTTGTCAGATATCGATGCGCATGTTGTCATGTGCGAGACGAAGCTCGCCGTCGTACTTTTCCCTGATATCGGCTGCGACCTGATCCAGAAGCGCCGGTCCGATTATGTCCTTGGGCATGTGTACGCCCATAATCTCCCGGACGACCGGATTGCAGGTGTCAAAGCTTGCGAAATGCGTTGCGACGAGCCGCTTTGCATTGGCCTTCGTGGCAATCTCGCCCAGCTGACTGGGGCTCGTGTGGGCCCACGTCCCGACGTTTATCTTTTTGCGGAATTCGATCGCGCTTTCCGGGAATGTGCACTCATGGATCATGAGATCCACGTTCTTCGAAAGCTCAATGAAGCGGTCGCAAGGTACGGTGTCGCCGCTGTAGGCCACCGATTTTCCATCGATGGTGTCCATGCGAAATCCGAAGCAAGGCGAAATCTGTCGCGGGATATGTTCCACATAACAGGCCGTGACCTTCATCAGATCGTCTTTAAAAACGACGCCGGGCTCGCATTGGCGTAGATCGGCGATCAGCACTTCAGTGTTCTGTCGCCGTGGATACTGTCTCCTTGCCTCGATGTCCTTGGCGAAAGCCCCGTCCACGAACAGATGATCGACAAATTTCCGGGTACCTTCCGGTCCGACTACGACAGGAGCTGTTTCACGATCGCATATCCAGGATGTGAGCATGAAGTAAGGAAAATCGACGATGTGGTCGAAATGCAGATGCGATATGAACACAGTGTTAACCTGGGCGGGGTTGATGTGTGACTTGATCATTGAACGTGTCGTGTTCGGGCCGCAATCGAACAGGTAATGCCGGCCGCGTACCGTCATTATGACTCCCGAACCCCCCGGTCGGGATCAGGTGCGGCGGCACTTGTCCCCAGCATCGTTACACGCATCGTCTCGTTCCATTGTGATTGAGAGTCATTTTTTTCGGTTGGCGGAAACCTGAAACTCGATGACCAGCCCATCCGGATGTCTCAGGTAGACATTGCGGTTGCCCTTGCGCGGGCCTTCAGGGACGGTTTGCGGTGGGCTCATGGCGACGAAACCGCTGGGCTTGACGGCGATGACAGCGGCTTCGATGTCGTCCACCTCCAGTGCGATGTGAAAGGCTCCGCTGTCACAATTGCGAAGGTCAGAGACCCGTCTTTCGTCGGGTTTCAGGTACTGGATGAGTTCCAGCTTGTGCCCGGGAAGATCCACAAAGGCGATCCGCACTTCCGCCCCTCTGACGCCCGTCAGCGTCTCGACCATGGAACCGCGATGATCGACGGTGTCGCTCACCGGACAACCCAGGACGTCGCGAAAAAAAGTCAGGCTGCGCTCCATGTCCGACACGGTAATGCCCGTGTGATTGGTTCGTCTGATGCTGAAACCTGTCATTGACCCGATCCCCGGTTCAAAAGACTGTCGGTCACGAATTCCGCGACCGCCATGGATGCGGTCAGACCCGGCGTTTCGACTCCCAGAAGATTGACCAGTCCGGGGACACCGTGGGCCGGTTCGAATTCGATCAGCCAGTCGCCAGGTGGATCATCCGGGCCATAGATCCGGGGCCGTATGCCGGCATAGCCCGGCTGAAGGCGGTCTGGATCGAGACCATCCCAGTACCGGTCAATGGCCGCCGCAAACTGCTCGCAAGACTCCGGAACAACCTCATAGTTGGGGTCCCGGACCCAGGCCAGATCGGGGCCGAATTTGCCCTGGCCGCCAGGATCGATGGTGAAGGCGCCGCCCATGGCCAGCGTTTCTCCGAGCGGCACCACAATATGCTCAAAAGGCCGTTTGCCGGTTATTGTGAAGAAGCTGCCCTTGGCATAGTGGACATCGGTCAGATCGGCGGACCGTGTTTGGCGGAGCGAGGCAGCGATCGCCCTGGCACCCAGGCCCGCCGCGTTCACCAAATGGGTGCAACTGATCTGCGTTTCCTTTCCCGACCGTGCGTCCCGGACATTCAGAACTTTGCTGTTTCCGCTCAGGCGAACATCGATGACCGCGTTGTTCAGGGCCAGAACCGCGCCCGAGTTTTCGGCGTCACCAAGCAAGTTGAGCATCAGTGCGTGACTGTCGACAACCCCGGTCGAAGGGGAAAAGATCGCCGCCAGACAGTTGATTTCGGGCTCCAGCGCGCGCACTCCCTCCGCTTCAAGAAGTTCCAGATCATTGACACCGCAGGCTGTTCCGAACTGCATCAGCGTTTTCAGCAGTCCTGCTTCTTCCTGGTCCAGCGCCAGCACCAGCTTTCCCCACAGGGCGACATCGATCTCCCGGTCCCTGCAATAGTCGATCATCGTGCGCGCGCCGGCCCGGCAGAAACGGGCCCGTATGCTCTCCGGTGGATACAGAAATCCGGCGTGAATCACCTCGTTATTCCGGGAGCTGGTTTCATTGCCGATCATGGGGTTTCGCTCGATTATCAGGACTTCCCGTCTCTCGCGTGCCATCTCCCGTGCAACCGCGAGGCCGACAACTCCGGCGCCGACGACGATGCAGTCGACACTGTCCATCAGTTACCCGCTGTGCGTCGTTCCTCGAATGTATAGATATTGGAGTTCATCATCCGTTGTCGCGCTTCGTGGCGGCGCAGATTTTCCACGAGAGTGCGAAGCATCTTGAAGAGGAGTTTCTGTTCCGCGGGATCCATACCGTCAACGCATCCCTCGTGAACGCTGAAGACCGCAGGGACCAACTGCTCGATCAGCTTTTCCCCTTCACCTGTCAGCGAAAGAAGGATGACCCGGTTATTGCCCGGAAAGGGTGACCGCTGCGCCAGCCCTGCCTTTTCCAGTTGATCGGCAACGCGTGTGATCGTCGACTGCCCCATGACCGTGCGATTGCTGATGTCGCCGATGCTGCACGAACCGCTCAGCCGAAGCATCAGCAGAACCCGCCACTGATGAATAGAGAGATCAAAGGGCTTCAGGGCAATCCGCAAATTCACGTCCAGCCAACTCTTTGCCTGATTGAGCAAATAGGGCATGAAGGCCTGCATTTCGAACCCGTCGAGCAGTTCCTGGGCCGGGGCTTGAACGCTCCTGGCTTCAGTCTTCATTCCAGATCTCCCACGATGCCCGTTTCAGGATCGACCAGAACGATCCTGAAGTTCGCTGCCTGCAGCCGGAGTTTCCGGGCGGCTTGATATTCAGACGAGTTGTAGAATCGCCGGGCGGCCTCGACATTTTCAAATTCGACGATCGCCATGCGTTTGGGAGCCCAGTCGCCCTCGATCGTTTCCGGCGTCGCACCTTCCGCCAGGAATTTCCCTCCATATTTAAAGACGGCGGCGCGACCAGGCCGTTGATACTTCCTGAACTGGTCCGGATCGTGCACCTCAACGTTGGAGACCATGAAGACGGGCATCTGGATTCCCTCAGCTGGCTGAGACGGGTACGCGAGACGTCTGAAGATTTACGCCTTCACGCGTGACAAGGGGTTCCACCAGCTGACGCCAGGCCACGGGTCGGGTCGATAATTCGAGGGCTTCAGAAACAGGGAGGTTGTCGCTCCACAGCGCGGCCGCGAAACGAAGACCGTTGACCTCGGATGATGCTTCGGAGCATAACCAGCGGATTGGCGGCACCATGACATCCGGGCGCAACAGATCACCCCGATTTTCAATCATGCTGTCAGGGATTTGCTCGGTATCCGCCGGCCCTCCAGGGACCACCACGTTGACGGTTACACCCGTCCCCGCAAGTTCCTCCACAAGAATCGAGGTCATGGATTCCATGGCGGCCTTCGAAGGGCCATAGGCGCCAAAGACTGGAGCCAACATGGTCTGAAATGTCGTTGTGACGTTGATCAGGCGACCGAAGCCCCGGGTGACCATGTGGGGCACTGCCCATCGGGTCATAAGAAAGGTTCCGATCGCGTTGACTTCGAACACCCGCCGCCATTCGGCAGGATCGAGCTTCCATATCGGAACAGGATTCGACATAAAATCGGTACGGACGGCGGCACATCCCAGACCTGCATTATTGACCAATCCATCAATGCGGCCGAAACGTGTCATTACAGCACTGACAAATGTGGCCGTCATGCTCTCATCTGAGATATCGCATTCGCTGCAGAATAACCGATCATCGCCATGTCTATTGCGAATGCCGGAGGCCACGGCTTCGAGGGCCTCCGCTCCGAGACCGCACATGGCAACTGTCGCGCCGCTATCGGCGAGGCCTTCGGCGATAGCGCGGCCCAGGCCCTGTGCTGTTCCGGTGACGATAATGACCTTCCCTGACAAATCGGCAGCCATATCCTGTCTTTCACTCCTGTGCGGTCAGGACCAGAACAGGTCTTGATCATCCGACTTCACCGAAATAACGTTTAAAGTATCATACGCTTTATCATATGATTTTGCAAATTTTGGAGCCGGAGAGGAAGTCATGGCTGGTTCATATGTCGAAATTGCAGCTGCCGACGGAGGCCGCTTCAAGGCTTATGTTTCCGTTCCCGAGATGGAAAAGGCGCCGGGGCTTGTCCTGATGCAGTATATCTGCGGGGTGAACGTGGTGATGCGCGGTCTGGCCGATGACTTTGCCACCCGGGGATATCTCGTTGCGGTCCCGGATTTGTTCTGGCGGCAGGACCCTGGAATCGAGCTGATAAACGATCCCTCCAATCCGGACCCCGACGAACAGGCCCGTGCGCTGGAGCTCAATCAGGGTTT
Source organism: Alphaproteobacteria bacterium (assembly GCA_965221485.1). Taxonomy (GTDB): domain Bacteria; phylum Pseudomonadota; class Alphaproteobacteria; order MPNO01; family UBA830; genus JAJEBT01. Next base: position 709,034 of record OZ244893.1, read on the forward strand.
TGACGATGAGGCGGCGATATCGGACCTGCAGTCGACAATTTCGTATCTGCGGGGGCGGGAAGACTGCACCGGCCAGGTGGGGGCGCTTGGCTATTGTCTTGGCGGTCGCACGGCGTATCTGGTTGCCGCCCGCACCGACGCCGACTGTTCGGTCGGCTATTACGGTGTCAATATCGATCACTATCTTGCCGATGCCGGCAACATCACCAGGCCCTTGATGCTGCATATTGCTGCGAACGACGAGCTGTGCAGCGCAGACGCCCATGACGCGATCATCGATACGCTTGGCAAGCTTGGTTCTGTCACGTTGCATGAATATGAAAACGTCGGCCATGCCTTCGCACTGGTTGGCGGTCACAACTACAATTCCGCTGCTGCAGGTACCGCAAATAGCCGGTCGGTCGCGTTTCTCGCCCGGCATCTGGCGTGAGCCCTGCAGCGTATGGCTTAGCTCATCTGGTTGGGCAGGAACAGGATGATGATCGGGAAGGCAACCAGAATGCCAAGTCTGAGCATGTCTGCTGCGATATAGGGCGCCACTCCGGCATAGATTGACCTCAGGGGTACATGAGGGACTTCTCCCTTGATGACGAAAACATTCAGCCCGAACGGCGGTGTGATCAGGCCAAGCTCCGTCACCATGACGACAATGACTCCGAACCAGATTGGGTCATAGCCCAGAAGAACAATTGTCTGGAAGAATATGGGCACGGTCAGGAGAATGATCGCCAGCGCTTCCATGAAGCAGCCGAGAATCAGGTAGAACACGATAATCAACGCCAGGGTACCCAATGAGCCCAGCTCAAGGGATAGCATCCAGTCGGCCAGCGTCTGAGGAAACTGGGTAATGGTCATGAACCTGGCGAACAGGATCGCGCCGATCAGAATGATGAACAGGCTACCGGTCGTCACAAGGGCATCCCGTAGACATTGGTACAGTGATGGCAAGTTCAGCCGCCGAAGCGCAAACCCGATCAGCGCAACCATGCCTGCGCCCATCGCTGCTGCTTCGGTCGGTGTGAACACACCGCCGTAGATGCCGCCGACCACAAACACGAATACCACAAGGATGGGCCACACTTCCTTCAGCGAGGCGAGGCGCTCGGCCCGTGGCGCCCGGTTACCGGACGGCAACCATACCGGCCGGAATTGTCCGATGACCCGAATTGCTCCCATATACATCAGGATGGCGAGAAGCCCCGGCAGAATGCCGGCGACGAACAACTTGCCGATGTCAGTTTCCGTGATAATCCCGTAGATCGCCAGGACGAGCGATGGCGGTATCAGAATGCCCAGCGTCCCGCCGGCGGCGACGGTTCCTGCGGCCAAGCTCTGGCTGTAGCCGAAACGGTTCATTTCCGGAAGCGCGACCTTGGACAGTGTCGCTGCGGTCGCAACAGAGGACCCGCAGATGGCGGCGAAGCCGCCACAGGCGGCAATCGTGGAAAGCGCGAGACCGCCACGCAAGTGGCCGAGCCATGAATTTGCCGCGTTGAAGAGTTCACGGCTCATCCCGGACGCGTTGGCGAGCGTGCCCATCAGGACAAATAACGGTACCAGCCCGAAATTGAAATCCGTAAGCGACCGGATTGGTGACAGTTCGAGGAGCTTGAGAGCGGGGTTCAATGACGTCAGAACAGCGAAACCGCCAATGCCTACAATGCCCATCGCGATGCCGATTGGCACCCGAAGCAGCATCAGTGTGAACAGAACAGCAAACCCAAGTCCGGCAGCGGTCAGCCCTTCCATGTCACATTGGAGTCCTAGTCATTGAACGGTGTCTCGATATCGACGGCGCTCTGGCGTCTGAGCACCACATCCACGAGCCGCACAACCGACAGAAGGACGGCACAAACGGCTGCTGTTGCGGTCAGCCCGTAGAAAAACCAGAGAGGGAGGCCGAGGTCGAAAGTGCCTTCATTCGAGTACCACACTTCAATCACCCGGCCGATGATCGCATTTGCCAGAGCCGCCAGGGCAAGGGAGGTAATCAGTGTTGCTGTCACGTCGATCCAGTATCTGCCTCGGTCGCCCGCGGCCAGCCAGACCGTATCCATGGTGATGTGGCGCCCGCCGTAGGAGGCCAGCGCGATCCCGCCCATCAGCGCTACGCCCAGGGACAGACGACCAATGTCATTCGTGTCGGGGATTGGAAGGTTGAAGAAATACCTCAACAGCACGGACGCAAATACAAGCGCGGTCACCGCCAGGAGGATGGTGGCCGACAAACGCGACAGGATCTCGATGTTGGCGCGCAGCATTGTGCCGGCCATGCCTCCGGGCTGCGTAATAGTTCATGATCAGGACGGGCGGAATCGTAGTGATCCCGGACCCTGCTCACAACATACTTGTTTACACTATCATATGATTTCGGATAAGTTGAGTCCCCGGGTGAACGCGAAGTGATGTGGGTTTCATTGGCGCGAATGGCCGAATCCGCGGCGCGTCCCAGCACCTCGGGATACCCCAAAAGGGAGGAAGACTCAGATGATTCTCAAACGCACGATGTCCATTGCGGCCATAATGGTCGCTGTGTCGCTGACCTCATCCGGCGCGAACGCAGCCGACGTAACGCTGAAATTTGCTCACTGGGTGCCGCCAGTCCATCCGCTGCACAAGGCCTTCGTGGCCTGGGGCAAGAGTGTAAGCGAGGCAAGCGGGGGCAGCATAAAGATGCAGTATTTCCCGGCGAGCCAGCTCGGCAAGGCAAGCGACCATTATGATATGGCCAAGGACGGTATTGCCGATGTCACCTGGATCAATCCGGGGTTCAATCCGGGTCGCTGGCCAATCACAGCACTGCCTGAGCACGCCTTCATTCTGAAAAATGCCCGGGGCGCGTCCAAGGGATTGTCCCGATGGTATGCGGCTTATGCCGAAAGGGAGATGAAGGAGATCAAGTACTGCCTGATGCACACCATGATTCCGCAGGCCATCTATTCCACGAAGGAACCCATTCGGGTTCCCGCCGATGTGAAGGGAATCAAGATGCGCCCGTCAAACTCCACGCAAGCCAAGGTCTTCAAGGCGGCTGGCGCAACGACGGTCTTTTTCCCGTTTCCCAAGATCCGGGACAATTTCGACCGGGGCATTGCCACCGCGTCCACCGGCGTGCCAGGAGCGCTCATCGCCTTCGGTGGGCACAAGGCTACCAGACATGTGACCGACGCACCGGTTTTTGGGGCTGTCTGGCTTTTTGTCATGAACCGGGACGCCTATGGCAAAATGGACGCTACGCAAAAATCTGCGATCGACGCGAACTGCAATGCCGAAGCTGCGCTGAAGATTGCCGATCCCGTCGCCACCTTTGACGAGAACGGCAACAAGAGGCTTCGGGAGATGGGCAAGAACTACGTCAAGCTTACGGCCTCCGAGATCGCACAGTGGAAGGAACTTTCCGATGCCGCGCTGGAAGACTGGAAGGCAGCGGTCAAAAAGCGCGGATTCGACGGCGACGAAATCCTGACATCCCTGAAGGCCAGACTGAAAGAGGAAGACTCCCTCGTCGAATAACCGACACAGGCATGTGCTGCGTGGGCAGATCCGCGTGCGTATCTGGTGCGAGGGGACGGCGGGGACATGAACTCGTCTTCGGTCTGTCATGCGCCAGAGTCTGAGGGTGTCGCTTTCTATCTGGAACCTCTTCACTCTTGAACCTGTCCGACGCTCACCCAGCCGGTGGGGTCATCTATACCTCACCGGCTGATCTTTCGGATCAGGATCTGATCAATCCTGTGCTCGCCCAGACACGAGCGACCCCGGTCGGATGGATATCCCTGTCCATAAGGCGGGTTTCAGCCCCGGATTTGGTTGACCGGGTTTCTGACGAACGACTTCCGAAGTTCGGAAACTTATCCGGGACAATGGCGACTTGTCGTAGAGGTGAAGCACGGGTCATCCAGGCGCCGGTGCGCTGCTCGATGACCGAATGTCGCAAGCGGGCTGAGAATGTCTGATCAATGCCACGGCGAACTTCGATTTAATTGTTCAGACATTCGTCCCGGCCCATGGAAGCGCGAGCGCGAAGGCCGAAGCAGTTTCAGCCCCGCTCGCCGCGGAACTGCAGGGATCGGGTGTGTTGCAGGCTGGTCGCATCATGGTTGGGGACTGGCAACGGAAATGCTCTCCGGGTGTGATGTTTTGGATTGTTGTTCGCAGTGGTGTAGGCTTGCCCGGCATCGCTGTTCACCGGCGTAACAATCGGGAGCCGGTGCCCGGCAAATTTGATAGATCAGGGGCAATGCGGCTTACTCCTGACAAGGAGACTCCGTGGCCAGACTGGCGAATATCAACCGGAAGAAGGCGGCTGCTGCATCATGAAATTCTTTCCCCGGGAAAAACACCGGATCGACTTCGTAGGCCTTGCAACCCGCCCGGAAAAGAACCGGTGGCTGGCGCGGCTTTATGTCGTGATCGGTATTCTGTTCTTCGGCTACGTCTTCTACTCGCTCGCTTTCGGCGCGTGAAATCCCGGATCCCATCCCCCGCCGGCACATGGTCGTGACTATCGGGCCAGCACTCCGCTGGCAACAGCCCTGAGCTTTTCCCAGCGGCTGAGCCCGATGGTGCGATCGAGATCGTCCCAACCGGCCATGACCAACCGGTCAAAAATCCGGTTGTAGACATGCATCATCACGCGGGCGGGTCGTAACGCACGCCGATCACACAAATGGATCAGCCGTCCGGCTTCGGCATAGTGTTCCCGTGCAACGGCGGCTACCGCATGGCATACCCGGTCCAGTCGGGCGTGGGACAGGACCGCGTCGATGGGTTTTGCCGGAATGCCGTGTGCAGCAAGTTCTTCGGCCGGCAAATAAAGCCGTCCCATTGTTGCGTCTTCCCTAAGATCACGCAGGATATTGGTAAGCTGCAACGCGTTGGCCAGCGCCAACGCGAATTCCTCCGCCCGGCGCCCCGTATCGCCGAAGATCCTGATGGAAAGCAGACCGACAACACCGGCCACGCGGTAGTTGTACAGATGCAGTGTGTTCCAGTCCGGTGCCTGCATCTTTCCGGTAAGATCCATTTCCATTCCCAGAATGAGATCCTGGAAAAGTTGCTCCGGAAGATCGAACGTGACAATGGCCCAGCGAAGCGCCCGCATGAGCAGCATATGGCCCGGTCTCTCCGGCAAGGGCTGATTACGGTCGCAGAGTGCCGCGATCGTTTGACGCCAGTCTTCCAGCTGTTGCAGCTTGATATCCGCGCCTGTGGACGCGTCGGCGATATCATCAATGTGGCGACAGAAGGCATAGATGGCAAACATGCCGTTGCGTTTGGTTTCGGGCTGCAAACGCATGCCCCAGTAGAAAGACGAACCTGAGCCGACAGTAATGCGCTTCAGATGGGTGCGGACAACCGCATCAAGGGCTTCGGGTTCACGGTTCGCTGAAGCCGGCATTGTATTGCGTCATCGCCGGGTTCAGGTGACGTGAGCCGGGTGCCGGAAACCGGAATCAGGCCGTCGACCGGTCATGGGATCAGACCTTGCCAAGGGCCTGCAGCACGATTTCCGGGGTCATGGGCTGTTCTGTGACACGTCCGCGCGTAATGGGGCGAATGGCGTCATTGACAGCATTCATGACCACACCCGGAGCCGCTCCTGTGCCCGACTCTCCGGCACCCTTCGCGCCAAGCGCCGATTCACGGGTTGGCGTTTCGACATGTGCCACTTCAATATCCGGCATCTCGGCTGCCATGGGCGTGAGGTAGTCCACCATCGTTCCGTTCTGCAGCTGACCATATTCATCGTAAATGCAGTGCTCATACAAGGCACCCCCCAGACCCTGGACTGCACCGCCGCGCACCTGCTCGTCGGCGAGAAGGGGATTGATAATCCTCCCGCAATCCTCCACGACCCAATGGCGAAGGTGGCGAATCCATCCGGTGTCCACCTCCACCTCCACGTAGGCTCCATGGAAACCGTTGGTAAAGATGTAGGGAAGGTCCTGGAGACGGTAGCGGCGGGTGTGGGACAGGACGGGCTGATAGTCGTTCGGAAGCTCACCGAGCTGGAAGTGGCCAATCCGGCCGATTTCGGAGACGGGAAGACGATCCCTCCCCGTATCTGCATCCACGACCTGTCCATCAACAATATCGAGATCGGACGGGGTGGCCTGCAGCAATCGGGCCGCGATTTCAAGAATTTCCCGGCGCAGGTCGAGTGCTGCCTGGTAGGTGGCCTCACCCCCGATAGCGGTGGCTCGTGAGGCATAGGTTCCTCCGCCGTAAGGAACGGCATCGGTATCCCCGGATATGGCCCGGACACTCTCCATCGGGACTCCGATGGCTGCTGCCGCGATCTGCTCCATGACCGTGTCCACACCCTGGCCCTGATCGGTCACTCCGAGATGAAGGAGAATGCCTCCCGATGGTTCGAGTTTCACGGTCGCAGCATCCTGAGCCGCGATCGGTGCCCCGCCTGCGCCATAGTAGCCAACCGGGCTGGGAGCGGTACCCTTGATGAATCCGGCAATGCCGATGCCACGATAGACGCCCCGGGCCCTGAGCCGGGACTGTTCCTCTCGCAGGGCCGGGTAACCCATGAGTTCGTGGAGCTTTTCGAGGCACGCCTGATGGGACAGGTCTTTCATCACAATGCCCGCACCGATGCGCCGGGGGTAGGAGTCGTCCTCCATGACGTTGCGGCGGCGGATGTCGACAGGATCGATGCCTGTCACTTCTGCGGCCCGGTCCATCATCGCCTCACCAACGGAAATGCCAATCGGGTGTCCGACGGCCCTGTACTGCGAGGTGGGGACGGCATTCAGATAGGTTACAGTCGCCTCACCGCGGTAGTTCGGATGCTTGTAGGGGCCGAAAGTGATGTTCAGGATCTGGTTGGCTTCGAAAACGCTGGTTCGGGGATATTGCGAATAGGCGCCGACACCCGCCAGAACATCGATTTCGACGGCGGTCAGTGTTCCATCCTTCTGCACACCGATCCTGACGCGGACCCTGTTTTCCCGTGCATGGATGTCTGAAACGAAGGATTCGAGCCGGTCAGCAACAAACTTGACCGGACGTTCAAGTTTTATTGCTGCCGCCGCCGTCGCGATTTCATCGCCGTAACTGTGAATTTTCAGTCCGAACGACCCGCCAACATCAGGCGCCACCACCCTGACCAGATGCTCCGAAAGCCCCAGTGTTCTTGCGAGTACCGTCTGGATCATGTGGGGTGTCTGGCTGGATGTGTGGACCGTCAGCCTCTTCGCACCAGGTTCGTAGTCTGCCAGCAATGTCCGGGGTTCGAGGCTGACGGCGGTGTGGCGTCCGAAACGGAATGTCTCCTCGAGCACATGATCGGCCGCGGCGAAGGCCTCGTCCACATCGCCGGATTCAACACGCTTGCTCCAGGCCTTGTTGTCGCCGAGAGCAGAATGGATTGCCGGAGTTGCAGGGTCCAGAGCCGTTTCCTTGTCGATTACAACGGGGAGTTCCTCCCAGGAGACCTCGATGCGTTCGCAGGCATCCTCGGCCCTGGCTCGGCTATCCGCCACAACCATCGCGACGGGTTCGCCCTGCCAGCAGGCACGGTCTACGGCCATCGGATACTGTGGTGCTGCTTTCATGCTGTCGAACACGGTCAGGGTCCCCACCCAGGGGGCCGGGCAAAGATCGGCGAGCTCCCGTCCCGTCATGACGAGGTGAACACCGGGACAACCGAGCGCGGCGTCTGAATTTATGTCCCGGATTCCTGCATGCGCAAACGGGCTTCGGACAAATGCGGCGTGCAATGCCCGTCGGGGGTTGATGTCGTCGGTATAGCACCCTCTGCCGGACACGGCGCGCCGAGCCCGGCTTCTGGGAAGGGTTCGGCCGATATAGGAATTTGGTCGTTCATACGGATGGAGAAAAGCGGATTTGTCAGGCAAGGGTCAGGCTCTCAGACGGGCATTGTTTACCGTTTCGACAGCATCGACAATGGCATGGTAACCGGTGCAGCGGCAGTAATTTCCCGACAGAAACTCACGGATGTCTTCCCGCGTCTGTTCCCGCCCTTCAGCGAGGAGTTCGGAGGCGGTCATCAGGATACCCGGTGTGCAAAAACCGCACTGCAGGGCGTTGCGTTCAATGAAAGCATCCTGCAGGTCGCGGATTTCGCCGGAGTCCGAAAGTCCCTCGATCGTCACCACCTCAGCACCGTCACACTGGACGGCCAGGGTCAGGCAGCCACGGACAACGACACCGCCAATGCGGACCGAGCAGGCGCCGCATATTCCGTGTTCGCATCCGAGATGGGATCCTGTCAAACCCAGTTCGGTGCGCAGGAAGTCGACCAGATGCTGTCGTACAGGAACAGTGCGGGTCGTTGCCTCACCATTGACCTCGAGCGTAATCGTTGCCGTCTCTTCGCTCATGCGGCGCCTCCGGCGCGCGCGACAGCAGACTCCATTGCGCGGACGGTCAGGACTTTTTGCAGATGCAGCTTCATGGCAGCACTGCCATGCAAATTCGTGATCGGGTCAAGGTCGGCGTCAAGGGCGGAGGTCACGGCCTCCCGGGTGTCTTCATTCCATTCTTTGCCGCGGATGGCGGCGCAGGCATTCGCACCCAGGGTCGGCCGATCTTCGCTCGCAAAGTAAACCAGGCGCATGTCCTCGATTCTGCTTTGGTTCAACCTTCCGCAGGCCGCAATACCGGCGATGGCAAAGTCACCATGCCGGCGGGCCAGTTCGAGGAAGACCGAGACGTGATTCGCCTCCTGGACCGGGATCCGGACTTCCGCAAGAAGCTCGTTGTCGCGGCGTTCGGTCTCATAAAGACCCAGAAAGTAATCCCGGGCCGGAATGTCTCTCCTGCCGGATACACTCTCCAGAGTAATGATACCCTCAAGCGCGAGGACACAGGCGGGGAGTTCCGCTGCCGGATCAGCGAGGGCGAGGCTTCCACCGAAAGTGCCGCGGTTACGCACGGCCACATGCGCCACCTGGGGCATGGCTTCTGCAATGAGCGGAAGGTGACGCCTGACGAGGTCGGACCGGAGGACTTCGGAATGCCTCGAAAGAGCGCCGATACGGATATAGCCGTCGGCGAGCCCAATTCCCTGCAGGTCATGCAACCGATTGATGTCGATCAGGATCTCGGGCCTGGAGAGACGCATGTTGAGGGTTGGCATGAGGCTCTGGCCGCCAGCAAGAATGCGCGCATCCTCGCCGTATTCGTCAAGCAGTTCCAGAGTCTGGGCTACACTCTCGGCCCGCACATATTTGAACCTGGGTGCTTTCACGCGCCCTCCTCTCAGGCTTGATTCCCGGACGGTGGATAATCCCATCCGGGTGGATGCAGCGCAAGAAATTTTGCTGCAGCAAGCGACCGTATAGAATGGAAGACACTGATAACGGAGGCGTGTCCAGTGGATGCCAAGAAACATGACCGCTATGATTATTCCCCGATTTTCGAAAGGCCAGACTATGACTGGCCGGGTGGTCGGCGGCTCGCGGTCTATTTTGCGCTAAATATCGAACATTTCGACTTTGGTCAGGGGCTGGGGCACAGCCCGACCAATCCGGGGCCTGAGCCGGATGTCCGCAACTATTCCTGGAGAGACTACGGATTGCGTGTCGGGATCTGGCGGATATTCGAGCTTTTTGACGAGCTGGGACTACCGCTTTGTCACCTCATGAACACGGCTGTCTATGACTACGCACCGCAAATCCCGGCCCGGATCCGGGCACGTGGCGACGAATTCATTGGCCATGGCCGTACGAATTCGGAGCTACAGGGGGGGATGCCCGAGGAAGAGGAACGTGCGCTCATCGGTGAGGCAACGGCGGCATTTCAGACTCACGAAGGGCAGGTTCCGGGAGGCTGGATGGGCCCCTGGATTTCCGAGAGCCGGCATACACCGGATCTGCTCAGGGAAGCCGGATATCGCTATGTGATGGACTGGTCGGCTGATGATCAGCCGTTCTGGATGCGCACCCGGTCCGGCCCGATCCTGTCCATCCCGTACCATATCGAGATCAATGATTCTCCGGCCCAGCTCACGCGGCGGCATACGGCCAGAGACTTTACGGAAATGGTATCCGCTCACTATGATGAGCAGATGCGCCTCTGTCGGCAGCAGCCACTGGTCTTCAGTCTTGCCCTGCATACGTTTGTTGTCGGACAACCTTATCGGCTGGCGGGCCTGAGAGAGATCCTGCTTCGCATGATCCGGCATCCAGATGCCAGCAGGGTGTGGTTTACGCGGCCGCGTGATATCCACGACCATGTTGCGGCGTTGCCGCCGGGGACGGTTCCCGGCAGCTAGGCCCGAAGTGGATGGAGCGGCATGGCAACAGATACTCGATGTTCGGGGATGGACCGGTGATGGGACGACTGACAAGAGAACAGGTTCGGCAATATCACGATCAAGGTTATATCGCGCCGTTTCCCGGAATAGAACCTGACGAAGCCCGGGCGATGTGTGCGGACCTTGAGCGTTTTTCCGAACAGACAGGCATGTCTGCCGGGAACATCAACCTGAAGGGTCATCTGTGCTTTCGACGATCCTACGAATTCTGTTTCAGGGCAGAAATTCTCGACGTCGTCGAGGATCTCATCGGGCCCAACATCCTGGCCTTTGCCTCCCGGTTCTGGATCAAGCCCGGTATGGATGGCTCCTTTGTGTCATGGCATCAGGATTCTGCGTATTTCGGGCTCGAACCTCATGAACTCGTAACGGTCTGGCTGGCGCTCACCCCGAGCCATACCGGGAACGGGTGCGTGCGCGTATTGCCAGGCTCCCATCGCGGCGCGGCTCACGCCCATGTCGAGACCTTCGACAACCGGAATTTGCTGGCACGCGGCCAGTCTATCGCAGACATCGACAGTTCGCAGGCGGTCGATCTGGTTCTGCGCACGGGAGAGTTTTCATGTCATCATGAACGAATCGTGCACGGATCGGAGCCGAACAGGACATCTGCCCCGCGGATCGGTATGGCGGTCTTCTATATTCCGGCCCATATCAGATCCACGATCGGACGCCGTACGGCGCTTCTCGTGCGTGGCGTTGATGACCACGGACACTGGGACGCGGATCCGGTACCCCGGGAGAATCCCGATCTGCAGATATTTGACCATGTGCTCTCAGCCAGCTCACGCTATTCGGATCCGAAATACAGGCAGGAAACCGAGCTCTGAGAGGCCGAAAAAATATAACAGATTACATGAAAAAATAACTCTTCCGGATTGTTAAAATGGGAAAATACGCATTGGGTCAACCGGTCCTTCGGTCCGAGGATCCTCGACTGCTTCGAGGCGGCGGGCGTTTTACCGATGACCTCCGGTTGCCGGGCTTGGCACACGGCCACGTTCTTCGTTCCCCGCACGCCCATGCCATGATCAGACGAATCGACACCAGCGCGGCCAGAACGTCACCGGGTGTTCTTGCGGTGCTTACGGGCAAGGATTGGGAAAAACTGGGGTGGGGAGACGTGCCCGGCGATCCACCGACCCGCCGCAAGTCTGGCGGCGGTCCGATGTATGCCTCACCCTTTCCGGTCCTGGTTTCCGAACGCGTCCGGTATGTGGGGGATTGCGTGGCGTTCGTCATCGCCGAGACCCGGGCCTTGGCCGAGGACGCGGCCGACCGGATCCGGGTCGAATATGAACCGTGTTCGTCGGTCACGAATACGGCTGCAGCCGCGATGGAGGGTACTGTCGCAGTCTGGGATGCCTGTCCTGACAATGTATGTTTTGATCATCAGGTCGGCGACCTCCAGGCGGCAGCCGACGGGCTGGATCAGTCCGACGTGATCATCAGCACGGAGTTTGTGGTGAACCGCGTTGCGGCAGCGACCCTGGAGCCCCGATGCTGCGTCGGAAGCCATGATGCAGCGGCAGACCGTTACACGCTCTATACAACCCTCCAGCAGGCCAATCCGTACCGGACCCATCTTGCCGAGAGGGTGATCGGCATACCGGAAAGCAGGATTCGGGTGGTGGCCGGAGACATTGGCGGCAGTTTTGGCATGAAGTCCGCCGTTTACAATGAAAATATCCTGGTTCTGTGGGGGGCTCTCGTGACCGGCCGACCTGTCAAATGGACCGGCACGCGGACCGAGTCGTTCCTGAGTGACTGCCAGGGGCGGGACAACGTGACCACAGCCTCGCTGGGCATGGGCCGGGATGGAGAGTTTCGGGCACTCAAGGTCAGAAACCTGGTCAATATCGGAGCCTATCTCACCCTTGCCGGGGGCGGACCGGCCGTGAACAATCTCGGGACCCTCGCCGGCGTCTACAAGACACCGGCCATATCGGTCGATGTGTCCACAATCTACAGCAATACGACCCCGACGCGTCCCTATCGCGGCGCGGGTCGTCCCGAGGCGGCCTATGTCATGGAGCGACTGGTCGATATGGCCGCGGCCCGTCTTCGTGTTGATCCGGTAGAACTCCGCCGCCGCAATATCATTCCACCGGAGGCCATGCCGTTCAAAACCGGTCTCACCTTTGAATATGACTGTGGAGAATTCGAAAAGAGTCTTGATATGGTATTGCAACTCGCTGACTATCAAGGATTTTCGCATCGCAGGGATGAAGCAGAGCGGAAAGGCCGGTTGCGCGGCTTCGGGATTTCAGCCACTGTTGAGCGGGCGGCCGCGCCGGGAATCGAAGGGGCCGAGATCCGGTTTAACCGATCCGGAACGGCGACCATCCTTTCGGGTTCGATTACCCAGGGCCAGGGCCACGAGACCGTTTTCAAGCAGCTGGTCTGTGATTACCTCGGGCTTGACTATGATGATGTGCAGTACAGCTGGGGTGATACTGACATCGTATCTATCGGTCACGGAACCGGGGGATCGCGCTCGGCCACGCTCGGAGGAGCGGCCCTTCTCATGGCGGTCGGGAAAATTGTCGAAAAGGCGAGACGGATTGCCGCCCATATCCTCGAGGCCGCCGTTGATGATATCGAATTTGATGAGGGTGTGTTTTCCATCGTTGGTACGGACCGTTCCATGACGATCGGGGAGGTGGCCCGTGCCGCCGTCAATCCGACGCTCATTCCCGACGATCTGGAGGCCGGCCTCGTGGCCCAGGCCGTCTATTCGGCCCGGGTCGAAAATTTTCCCAACGGCTGCCATGTCTGCGAGCTTGAGATCGACCGTGAAACGGGCAAGGTGGAGATCGTCGGTTATCATGTGGTCGATGATGTCGGCACGGTCATGAATCCGCTTCTGCTCAAGGGACAGATTCAGGGCGGGGTTGCGCAGGGTCTCGGTCAGGCGCTGATGGAAGACCTCCGCTACGACAGGGACACCGGACAAAACCTTACGGCGACATTCATGGATTACGTTTTTCCGCGCGCCGACGACATGACCATGATTCAGGTTGAGAGCAATCCCGTTCCGACAGCGACCAATCCTCTGGGCGTCAAGGGAGCCGGAGAGGCAGGGACTGTTGGAGCGCTTCCGGCTGTCATGAATGCTGTGGTTGACGCCCTCTCACCCTTGGGGGTGACGGACGTGGAGATGCCCGCGACTTCCGAACAATTGTGGCGCATCATTCGGGATGCAGGATCCGGGGACGAGCGTTCTGCGCTGCATGGCAACGGGAACTGATACAGCGGATCCGGGCGCATGATCTGGCCGGTCACCGGGACAATCACCGGAGGCGGGAGGGACTGGCGAGAAACCAGCCTTTCTCTGCAGCAGATGGAACCGCGGTGAATCGAAGGCTCTGTCCCGGCGAAAGGGAGGCATTATGAAACAACACAGGCTCGGAATTATCATGAACGGCGTCACCGGGCGTATGGGGACCAACCAGCATCTGGTTCGTTCGATTCTGGCCATCATGCGCGACGGGGGGGTCACCCTTTCCAACGGTGATCGCGTTATGCCCGATCCGATCCTTGTGGGTAGAAACCCGTCCCGCCTGGAGGCGCTGGCAAGAGCTCATTCGCTTGAGCGCTGGACAACGGATCTGGACGCTGCGCTCGGCAATCCGGAAGACAAAGTTTTCTTCGATGCCGCTACGACGGAATTACGGGCAGACCTTCTGACCCGGGCGATCCATGCCGGCAAGCATGTCTATTGTGAAAAACCGGTCTCGGACAGCCTGGAGAAGGCACTGGAGGTCGCCCGGCTGGCACGACAAAAAAATATCAGGCACGGTGTCGTGCAGGACAAGATCTTTCTGCCTGGCCTTCTCAAGCTGAAGATGCTGCGCGATTCGGGGTTTTTCGGTCGAATGCTTTCGGTCCGGGGCGAATTCGGATACTGGGTTTTCGAAGGAGACTGGCAGGAGGCGCAGCGTCCCAGCTGGAATTATCGGCTTGCCGAAGGCGGTGGAATCATTCTCGACATGCTTTGCCACTGGCGATATGTGCTGGACACGGTCATGGCACCTGTCCGGTCGGTCTCGTGTATCGGAGCGAATCACGTTCCTGAACGATGGGATGAGAATGGAACCCGCTATGATGCCGATGCTGACGATGCTGCCTATGCACATTTCCAGCTGGACGGTGGTGTCGTTGCATCTGTCAATTCGAGCTGGTGCACACGGGTTCGCCGGGACGATCTGGTGACGTTCCATGTGGACGGTACCCTGGGCTCGGCGGTCGCAGGCCTTCATCGCTGTTTTTCCCAGGCACGCGTCAATACACCCAAACCGGTCTGGAACCCCGACATTCCGCAAACCATTCCATTTTTTGAGGGATGGCATGAAGTTCCTGGCAACCGTGCCTATGACAACGGTTTCAAGGTTCAGTGGGAATTGTTCATTCGCCATGTCGTGGAGGACGGACCCTGGTCTCATGACCTGATGGAGGGTGCGAAGGGCGTTCAATTGGCCGAAGCCGGTCTGGCTTCGTGGCGGGAACGACGCTGGATCGATATCCCCAAGCTGGAGGCCTGATAGTGACTGCAATTACCTTGCCACAGGCTGACGGGACACTCGAGCCTTACAGCCTGTCTCCGCCCCGCGACTTTCCACAGCCTCGTTTGCCATTTGATCGCAAGGCGCTCGCGGCAGCCCATGTGGTTGCCAATCCCCTTGTCGAACATGATCCCTGGATGGATTGGGCCATCGACTGGGATGCAACCGTCAGGTATCGGGAATATCTGTGGAGCCTGGGTCTGGGCGTTGCCGAAGCAATGGATACGGCCCAGCGTGGTATGGGTCTCGACTGGGCGGGGGCGCGCGAACTCATCAGATATTCCCTCGCTGCCGCAAGAGACTGCGAAGGCGCCGGGATCGCATGCGGCGTCGGTACAGATCATCTTGAGCCGACAGCGGATGTGACCATTGATCAGGTCATCGGGGCCTATGAGGAACAGATCGAATATGTCGAGGGGCTGGGCGGTCGATGCGTCATCATGGCGAGCCGGGCGCTCGCCGCAATTGCGGATGGTCCGGATGATTATGTGAAGGTTTATGACAGGATACTGTCCCAGGTCGCGGAACCGGTCATCCTCCACTGGCTCGGCGAAATGTTTGACCCGGCACTCCTGGGATATTGGGGTTGCGAAGATCGGAACGGGGCGACGGATGTCTGTCTGGGCGTCATCGCAGCGCATGCGGAGAAGGTGGACGGGATCAAGATCTCACTGCTGGACAGCCAGCATGAAAAGGCAATGCGTCGCAGGCTGCCGGACGGCGTAGGTATGTATACGGGCGACGATTTCGACTTTGCGAATCTGATTGCTGGCGACGGTGAGCGATATTCCGATGCCCTTCTGGGAATTTTTGACGCCATCGCCCCGGCTGCCTCGGCGGCCCTGGGCGCATTGTCGGGGGGGAGCACAAACGAGTTTTTTGACATTCTGGCGCCAACCGTTCCCTTGTCGCGTCATATATTTTCGTCTCCGACACGTTTCTACAAGACCGGTATTGTGCTGCTGGCCTACCTTAACGGCCATCAGGACCATTTTGTTCTTGTGGGCGGTCAGGAGAGTGCGCGTTCGGTTGTCCATCTTGCCGAAGTCTTTCGCCTGGCCGACAAGGCGGGACTTCTCCACGACAGTGAAATGGCGGTACACCGCATGAAATCAGTCCTGTCGTCGCGAGGCGTCCATTAGAATCGGGAGTGCTGACGGCAATGGAAGCATATCACCTGTCCCTGAACACGGCGACCCTGGGTTGGGACTCCGGTCTTGAGGAGGCGGTGCGAGGCTGCGAGGAGTTCGGTCTGGGTGGTATTGATCCGTGGCGGCAACAGGTGCATGCGTTTGGCCTCGGGAATGCTGCTCGCCTCATTCGCAACGCGGGCCTCCGCGTGACCGGTCTTTGCCGGGGCGGTTTCTTTGCTGCAGCAGATGCAGCCGGTCGTGCCGCCGCATATGACGATAACCGGCTGGCCGTCGACGAAGCAGCCGAACTGGGGGCCGAGTGCCTCGTAATCGTGGCCGGCGGGATCGTCGACGGAACCCGTGACATCCGCGGATCGCGACGCCAGATCGCGGAAGGTCTGCAGGCATTGCTGCCTCATGCCCGCGCCGCCGGTATCAGGATCGCCATAGAGCCCATGCACCCCGTCTATGCTGCGGACCGCGGATGCATCAATACATTGGGTCAGGCCCTCGCATTATGTCGCGAACTTGGCCCTGAGGTCGGCGTGGCAATCGATGTCTATCACGTATGGTGGGATCCGGAACTCGAAGTCCGGATCGATGAAGCCGGTCGGGAGGACCGCATCCTCGCTTTTCATATCTGTGACTGGTTGCGTGAGACACGGGATCCCTTGCTTGACCGGGGCATGATGGGTGACGGTGTTATCGAGCTGGACCGGATCAGCAGCTGCGTCCGATCTGCGGGTTTTGAAGGCCTGACCGAGATCGAGATCTTTTCGCAGGAAGACTGGTGGACACGACCGGTCGGAGAAGTCCTGCAGACGTCCGTCGAGCGTTGCCGCGCGCTCTGATACCGATGGCGATTGTGAGGATATGGGTGACTGACCCGGTTCACGTATCGCTGTGAGGGGCGCGAACCACGGTGACGCCGGCAACACGGACGCCGTGTGGTCGAGAAGGTGCAGCTGTCAGGGACGACGGGTCCGTTCGCGGGGCCATGATCGGGAGGGCAACGCGATCGTCGTGTCTGTGATCTGTTGATCTCGTTCTTCCAGGCGTTGTCCGGGCACTGGTTGCGGCTTTCCCCCAATCTTCGCGGGACCCTGTGGATTCTGATGGGAACGCTTGCGTTCGCGGTCAACGATGTGCTTGTAAAGACTCTCGGGCAAACCATCAGTCCGTTTCAGCTCGCGTTTTTCCGATACGCTGTCGGTTTCGGAATCATGATGCCGATTTTCTGGCAGATGGGCTGGACCACCCTGAGGACGTCGCGTCCGGGTCTGCATATGCTTCGGCTCGGAATCGCCTGTCTGGCGCAATTGGGTGTCTTCGTTTCGGTTGTACATCTCCCGTTGGCGGATGCGACATCGCTCGCATTCTCGCGCATACTGTTTACCACCTTGCTGGCCATCATCATTCTTCGCGAAGTTGTGAACCGCGGCCGCTGGCTCGCGACGCTGTTCGGCTTTCTGGGTGTGATTGTCATGGTCCGGCCGGGTGGGGAAATCGACCCCGTGGCCGGCATTGCCATTGCGGCGGCTTCGGCGTTCGCTCTGGCCAATATCCTGATCACCAGAATGTCGGATACCGAACCGCCGGGCCGGATCCTGTTCTATTATCAGTTTGGTGGTGCATTGGTGTTTCTCGGGCCGTCCCTGTGGTTCTGGCAGTCACCGGGATCTGTGACGGGATGGGCAATGGCGGTCGGTATCGGAGTGCTGACAACCATCGGGATGACAGGCTTCGTGCGCGGGTTTGCGGTTGGCGAAGCCAGTGTGATCGGACCGGTAGAATATATCCGGCTGATCTTTGCGGCACTGTTTGGCCTGCTCCTGTTCGGAGAAGTCCCAGACATCTGGACCATTATTGGAGCTGTTATCATCGTCGGCAGTACCACCATGATTGCCCGATCGAATCGCGCAGGATTCCGGCGCGCGCGGCACCGGGAACAACCTGACGGAGATGACGGGGAATGATGGGACCGACTGTCCCCTGGAAGTGCAGGGACGGATCTTCCTGCCGTTTTACTTCAGGGATGATTCCTGTCCGGCGGCCATCGGGATGAACGGAAAAGCGACCGGCCGGGGCGGATTCTCTTGGAAGCTGCAGGGCTCCATCTATGGTACTGCGTTCTTTACCGGAAACCTGTTTCCGATGAGCCATGTGGTCATGCCCTTGTGGGCACTGGAGCTTGGGGCCTCACCGCTCATGATCGGTATCATCGTCTCCAGCCGCCAGATCCTTCCGATTACCCTGTCCATCCACGGCGGCGCCTTGCTTGACCGCTTCGGACCCCGCCAGGTCATCATGGTTCTCGGGGTGGTTGGCGCGGCCTCCACAATGCTGTTTCCTGTGGCCCCCTGGATCTGGGCTGTCATCCTCCTGCAAATGATCATTGGATTTGCCGAGACCACAAGCTGGATCGGCGCCCAGTCTTCGGTCGGCCAGCTGCTGCGAGGTCAGGCCGTTTATGCCGGCAGGATGACGTCAGCAGCAAGAATTGGCGGCTGCATCGGACCGGTCGTACTCGGATTTTCGTGGGTGGAAATCGGATCCACCGGAGGCTTTCTGGTTTTTGCCCTGTGGTCCCTCGGAGGTGCGATTGCCGCTTTCTTCCTGCCTCCTCTGGCTTCGCACAACACCCGGCCAACCGACATGTTTCCTCGGGTCTCGGATTACCTCGCAACATTCCGCCTCCTGTTGCTGCCAGTCATCGCATTTGTGATCATGGCCACGTTTCTGCGGCAGACAGGTTCGGGCATACAGGCGGCGTTCTATGCGGTATGGCTTGACAGTGTGGGCTATACATCCGAGACCATCGGTTTGCTGATCGGGATCGGGAACGGCGTATCGGCCCTGGCGGCCCTGACAATCGGTGGATTGCGTCAACGGATTGCCGACCACTGGCTGCTGGTTCTTTCCGTCGGCATGGCCATCGTCGGAATCGCCTTTACCCCCATGATCGAAGGGTTTGTCCTGCTTGCCTGTGCCATCGGATTGCGGGGTGCCGGGCAGGGGCTCAATCTTCCGTTGATGATGTCGATCGCGTTCCGGGCAACGTCGCCGGATCTGCAGGGCCGGATTACGGCGCTTCGGGTTTCCTTCAACCGGCTTGGCAATGCACTGTTTCCCATTCTCATGGGAGGGCTTGCCGAGTGGATCGGTCTTGAAAGCAGTTTCTATGTCGTGGGGACGATGGGTGTTCTGCTCCTCTGCATCATGTCTATCTGGGTCGCGCAATCGCGGCACCATTTCTGATCCGACCCGAAAACGGACGGGAGGGACCGGTCACTCTGCATTCCTGCTCTGGAAGATACTGGGGTGGAGCACATCATCGTTATGAAACTTGGGCGTTTCTGCGAAGCAGACCTTGTGTCCTCCTCCTATAACTTCTGCTGCCCGATCAATCAGCCAATGTCGCGCTCACAAGTTGTAGGAAGGGCTGGTGTAGGACGGTCTCTTATGTGTTTCGAATGTGGATGCAGGAGACGAGTTCTGCACCACCTGACACAAACCACTTCCGCCTTCGGGAACTCCTTTAACTCCGCATCATAGACGGCGTCATTGTGACGATGTTCGAAAAGACAGAAACCTGGCGTGCCAGCGCGTTCGTAGGAAGCAGTGACGGGGCCGGACAGCAATGCCTTTCTCCCTCCAAGTTAATTGATTTATGCGGACAGATCCGTGAATGGATATGGTTGGGGGATTACAGATGGAGTCTGGGTCACGCGCCCATGGCATGACAGCAGGAATTCTCGGCCGCAGACACCAAAACGCTCAACGCGCGACCAAGCGTTCCGACTGGACTGCGTTTGGCGATTTCGGGCGGCAGATGATGGACAACGGAATCACCCAATCAGTGAGATCAAAGGACTCAGGATACCCTTGGTTTATGTCGTGAAAGTAACCAATTTGCCCTAGAAAGCGTGTGAATGGCACCTCCGGCGTTCTCGAGTCCGACATCCTATCGGAGTGTCAAGCGAGCGTGGATTTCCGGTCGGTCATTGCTCCGTCCAACTTGTGAACGCCACGACTGTGCCGTCTTACTTTACTTGATTCCAATTGCGGTACCGCACTGTAAGCCTACCTCTTGCTAGCATACTGCTGCATCCGAGAGTATGCTTGCTCCCACGCCAACGATACGATTCCAATACAATACACGCGAACATCATGCCACCACCGAAAGTTTTCATCTCCTATTCTTGGGACGACGACGAACACAAAGCGTGGGTCTCCAAACTGGCCACTGACCTTCGTCGCGATGGCGTAGAGACGAGACTGGATGAATGGCACGCCGAATTGGGCGATCAGTTCACCTTATTCATGGAGACCGAGATTCGCGAGAACGACTTCGTTATCATCGTTTGTACTCCGAACTACAGGTTAAAATCAGACAAACGAACAGGCGGCGTCGGATACGAGGGTGACATCATGACTGCCGATATCGCCGCCACGAGCAACCACGGCAAGTATATTCCCGTTCTTGCCAGAGGTTCTTGGGCTGAGGCCGCACCCTTTTGGCTGAGCGGAAAGAAGTACGCTGACCTCCGTACTGTGTCGGCGTATTCGACCAACTACTCGAAATTGGCTGGTAAGCTCCTAGGGAAGGCTCCAAGTGCCCCACCCATCGGCGATTCGTTCAACGCCGCTCTAGACACCGGCGCAATCACAGATCGATTGCACGTGAGCGATCAGACCGCGACGACGCGACCTGACTTTACCAGCAATTGCCTACCCGATAAGGACGACCTGAACCCAATCAGAATCTTGGGTGTTGACACGGAGGAAATAACTGAACCTACCCGTGACGGCAGTCCAGGCTCGGACCTTTATACGATACCGTTGCTACTCAATCGTCGACCGTCTCTGCAATGGTCCCGCGTCTTCGTGGATACCTGGAACCGTCCGCCGGAGTTCTCGTCAATGCACCGCCCTGGCATTGCGACCGTCAAGGGGGCCTGGATCGTCTTGGACGGAACCACACTCGAAGAGGTCGAAAAATACCACCGAGACACACTGAACCTGTGCGTCAAATTTGCTAACCAGGAGGAGGCCGAATTCGTGAAAGATCGTCAACGAGAGGAAGAACGCCAACAACGGCAGGCCGCAGATCATCGCAGGGAAGTCGAGCACAGGTCCAAGAAAATATCCTTCGACTGACCCCGGGGCGACAAGCCGAATCCGGCGACCGACCTCGCTTCCGTGCGTCCGAATTGTCGATGTATACACACTCAGCCGGTGAGTAGATTCAGAAGGCCAACCGCCCGTCAGCGCGTCTCCTATTGGCTGAATATCAGGTTGTCGTCAACCCTATTCCAGCAGAAATGCGCCGCCTCCTTCAACTCAGCTCATACACCAGATCCCAGCGTAAGTCTCGAACTAGCGGTTACACCCCGAGTGAGCGATTAGTTTCGCTTTAGCCTCACCAATTCAATGACTGTAGCAGTCATGGCGGGCCCCAGATAGTCGGAGAAGGCAAGATAAAACTGCGGAACCGGAAGATCGTCCTTCATTCCATAACCGCCTGCAACAGTGCAGATCAATAGGACAAGGAGTCCGGAAAGGGCGATCTCTGCAGCTCCGTTCGATTGCTTCCGCACTCTACTGTTGAAGACCATAAGTAGGCGAAGCATCAGGTACGAACTGAGTGTTGCGCCCAACAAGAAAAAAAGAACCAATTTCGCCCTCACATCAGTGGTGCATAAATCCCGAAGGATCATGCGACCTTCGTCAGGTTCTGTCTGAAAGAAGGTCCCAGCCATTTCTGCACAGGATAACGGCAGTGGCAGGACGACGCCAGCCAAGCCGCAACCAAGTGGATCGATAACGGGCCAGATGATCCCGGAATCGCAGCCAATGGAAGCGAACGGACCTGCTACTGAACCATCAGACCCGGAAGATAGGTGGCAAGTTCGGGAATGATGATCAGGAGCACAAGTACGACAAGTGCACAACCAATATAGGGCACGGCTGCACCGGCGACCTGCCACAAGGTGGTTCCGCGCGGCGCCACCCCCATCATCACGAACAGCAACAACCCGAAGGGCGGGGTTGTCAGGCTGATTTCAAGGGCCAGCAACATCACCAGCCCGAACCAGATCAGATCGAACTGCAGTACGGAGGCCAGCGGAAAGAAAATGGGTACGGTCAACAGCATCATCGAGACCTGATCCATGAACATGCCCAGCACCAGAAGTACGGCAAACATGATCAGCAGCATCACAATGCGGCCCAGATCTGCCTGCGTTGCCCATTCGATCAACCCGGAACTCGCACCGGTAAATGCCAGAAGCTGGCTGAATGTTGACGAGGCCAGGATGATCAGCAGCACCATCGCCGTTACGCGCAGGGAGCCCGAAAACGCCTTGAAGATGATGGACCAGGAGATGGCCCGGTAAATCACGGCAAGAATCAGGACCCCCAGGGCTCCAAAACCTGCGGCTTCGGTGGGGGTTGCGATACCGAGAATGATGAGACCGATCACGCAAAAGACCACAAACCCCATCGGCAGCACATTGACGACAAGAGACCCCAGGGTTTGCCATATCGAATGTTTCTCCACCGCATAGGCCGGAGCGGCATCAGGATCAATCCTGACCTGCGCGTAAATCAGGATCGAATACAGGATCGCAAGCACCAGCCCCGGAAGGACACCCGCGATGAGCAGTTTGCCGATGTCGATTTCCGCAAGGCTTGCCAGCAGAACGGCGAGGGCAGAGGGCGGGATGATCATGGCGAGGCCACCGGTTCCCAGGATCGGCCCCATCGACATATGCTGCTTGTATCCCCGTTTGCTCATTTCCGGGACCATCATGGCGCCCATCATGGCGGTATTGGCCATGGTGGAACCGGACAATGTCGCGAAAATCGTGCCTCCGGCGACGGTAATGTAGGAAAGCCGGCCAGGCAGCCTGCCAAAACACAGGTCCAGCGCGTCAAAGACACGCACAGCCAGTCCCGTATGAAAGAACAGCTCGCCCATGATGATGAAGAGAGGGACGGGAACAAGCGCAAATATCGTGACGGACTCAACCGCATTGATCACGATCTGTGGCATGGCGGCCAGGCCGCCCATGAAAATCATGGCGCCGATGATATTGGCCGTCAGGAACGCAAAGGCTACCGGAATGCCGAGCAGCATGAAAACGATCACCATGCCGACCAGAAAACCGGCAATTTCATACCACTCGGTCAACAGTTCCATCACAGGGAGTCCGAGGCCCTCGCCTTGCCCGAGTAATAGGTATCCACACCGATGAGATACCGTCCGAACTCTATGGCAACCAGGGAAAAGCCGACCGGAAACGGCAAATACAGGATCCATCTGGGCATGTCGATGGAACGAAGATCCAGCTCTCCGCTCTGCAGGGCGGAGATCATCTCAACGAGACCATACCAGGCGAACAGGAGAGACAGCAGGATGCACAGGACGTAGACGAGCTTCTCGACAATCACGCGCAATCGCCGCGGGAGCGCCATCGTCAGGGATTCGACGACCACATGCCCCTTGAGGCGCACCAGCCAGGGCGCGCCGAGCATCGCTGAAAACAGCAGGCTGTATTCGGCGATGGCGCTGTACCACTGCAGGGCGTTATAGCCAAGGGTCCGGATCGTGACGTCAGCAACGACGCCCACGAAAATGATGGCGAGCGCACACCCTGCAATGATCGCGAGACCAACGATCAGTCGGTCATAGGCTCTTGCCAGTGCTCTCAACAAACGGGCCCCGAAGGAAGGCGTTCCCGGGGCGCGCGAGCCAGACCGCGGACCCCCGGTTGCCTACTGGCCGTGATAAAGCTTGCTGAGGACCTTCGCTTCGGGCGTGTCCACCTTCTTGAGCCTTGCGATCGGAAGGCTGTTTGCCAGGTCCAGATATTGCCGCGCGGCGGCTCCTGTCTGTACCAGCTCCTGTTGACCATGTTCCGTGTTCAGGAGGGCCCGTTCCTTGTCGAGGAGATCCTTCCAGTATGCAAATGAGACATGCTCCCAGTCTTGTCCGGCCTTGACGAGAATGTCCTGCCCTTCCTTGCTAATTTTCCTGAGCGCCTTGTTGGAGACGAAGATGCTCGGCTCCAGCTGATAGAACTTGGGATAGACGCGGTATTTTACGAATTTTGCCCATCCGAACGTCCGGGTCCAGAGTTCGGGGAAGGCAAACCCGTCGACCAGTCCCCGCTCCAGGGCATTGTAGATTTCGGGGACCTGAACGGTGATTGTGGTCGCCCCAAGAGCCCTCAGAAAGGCGTCATAAACCGGAACCGAGCGCATCTTGAACCCCTTGAGCGAAACCATCCCGTCGTCAGTCATTTCCGGTTTGCGGCTCAGATACAGGACAAACGATACACTGGTCGCGCATTGCGCCAGAAGCTTGCCGTCAATTCGCTTTGTGATCGCTGCATCCAGCGCCGCCATTGCGCCATTTTTCCTTGCATCCCAGGGCTTGAGCTGGGTCGCCGACAGGGCGTCAACCTCGGGCACGACACCACGGTGGTAGCTCGCGGCGGTAAACATGAAATCATAGAGACCACTCTTGAAGCCCTTGGCCTGGGCCGGTGCCTTCGAGATTTCGGGGCCTCCGATAAACTTGATCCGGAAGTGACCCTTGCCGCGCTTGTTCGCTTCCTCAATGAAGCGCAGGAAATCCGGTGTCAGCGGGAAATTCTTGGGCCAGCCCGAGATCCCCTTTAGCTCGACTTCCTTTGCCTGCACAGCAGGAGCGGAAAGGAGGGCCAGGGCGGTCGCACCAGCCACGAGGGGAGCGAGATATTTTCTCATCATGGGACTCCGTCCGATCATTTCAGATTGTCGCGGTCGAGTGTCCCCGGTTTGCAGTGTGTTTGCAAGATCCATCTCACGCAGGGACCGAGGCCCGTCCGCGGATCGCGTACCAGATCGTGACGACGGCCGCGACGGCAAGAAGAGGCGCGGCTCCGATATTGACCCACGTCCATCCGAAGTAATGGACAAACGCGCCGGAAGACAGCGAGCCGAGCGCCACGACGGTATAGATGATCTGGTTCATCATTCCCTGCGTCATGCCTCTTTCAGCCGGCGTGTGCGCGGTGGTGAGAAGTGTTGTGGCGGCCGTGAACGAAAAATTCCAGCCGACCCCCAGGAGAAACATTGCAAGCCAGAAATCAAATACTTCCACGCCCGCAAGGGCCACACAGACGCAGGCGGCCTGAAGCGTCAATCCGGAGAGAATCATCCTTGTTTCCCCGAACCGTTTGACAAGCCAGCCGGTGAAGAAACCGGGCGCGAACATTCCGACGATGTGCCAGGCAATCACATTCGCGGCATCCCCGAACTGGTGACCGCAATGTGCCACCATGGCGATCGGCGTGGCGGTCATGAGGAAGTTCATCACACATTGGGCAATTGTGGCGGAAACGGCTGCAGCGATGAACACAGGTTGCCTCACGATGTCCATCAAGGCCCGGCGCGGTCCATCGCGCTCCTTTCGCGAGAGCGGTGGAATGTCGAGGTAAATCAGGACCAGTGCAGCCAGCAGTGCGGTCATGATCATGAAAAGAAAAGACCCGGCATAAATCGGATCGGTGAAGAGGTCCTTGCCCCATTTTGCAAGATTGGGACCGGCCAGCCCGGCAAACACACCGCCGGCGAGAACCAGGGAAATCGCCTGTCGTTTGAACGATTCAGCGGCGGTATCGGCGACGGCAAACCGATAGAGCTGGGCAAATCCGGAAAAGAACCCGTAAAGAAGGCCGCCCAGAGCCAGAAGGTAGAAATTGCTCCAGAAGACGGCACCGGTACAGGCGGCGCCACTGGCCAGCGCGAGAACGGTGCCGCCAAGAAAACCGGTTCTGCGTCCGAATCTCTGGCTGATCAGGGATGACGGCATTGCGGCGATGGCTGTTCCGATCACGATCAGGGCGGTCGGAAGTGTCGCCAGCGCGATGTGAGGGGCGATCCCCAGGGCCACGATGGGGGCTGTGACCATGAACAGGGAACGACCGGTTCCGAACAGCATCTGGCAGGTCGCCAGAATGAGCACGTTTCGGTGGTCCCGTGTGATCTCCATGCGAAATCAGGGAAAAGGGACCCCGGCCGAAGGCCGGCCGGGGTCAGGTAACTGAAACCGTCCGAACTATGACGCCTCAGGCGACAGGATCTGCTTGGCGCGCTCTATGGTTGCCGCGGGAAGCTTGAGGCTGTCAGAGACCACCTTTTGTATCTCTTCTGCCGGCGTATAGGTCACATCAAGCTTGCGCTTCATCATATCGGCCACGAACCGGGGATCCTTTGCCATGTCAACGAAAGCTGTCTTCAGAAATTCTGTTCTGTCGGCAGGCGTGCCCGGCGGTACCGCAAGGCTGCGTCCGATTGTGACCAGGGTGGACAGGAACGAAACCAGAGACAGGTCTTCCGGCTTGACCAGTTCAGACAGGAGCGGAAGATCGGGATGATCGGCTTCACGGGCAGGGCCCATCTGGAGAATGGGCACTGCGAAACCGTTTTGGAACCACTCCTGCCGATTGGTCTTGAAAGCAAGCCATGACAGCGTAATTCCGGCCACTTCACCCTGTTCCATCGCAAGAAGCATCTTCCGGGACCCTCGGTAGCCGCGCACAATCTTGATTTTTGTGCCGAGAAGTGCGTTCACCAGGGATGGAATCTGGAAGGTCTGGGATCCGACACCGGATGACGCGAACGGCACCTCCTTGTTCCGCATGTCCTTCCACGACTTGATGCCGGAATCGGCGCGGATAGCCATGAACGAATTGGCCCGAACGACAGCTCCCAGCCACGTGAACATGTCTGACTTGTATTTTGCCTTTCCGGGTTTTGTGAGTTGGGTAATCACAAGCGAATCTGGCGGCAAAATGATGGCCGTGCCGTCCTTGGGAGCCACGTTGTAGAAGTAATTAGTCATTTTGAGGCCACCGGCACCCGACATGGACTGAACAATGACGGCGTTGGCGCCAATACGTGGCTTGAGATGCTCTCCCATGATTGTTGCGCTCTTGCCGTAGGTGCCACCCACCCCGTATCCGATATAGATGGTGACTGTCTTGCCCTTGTAGAAGTCGGCAGCTGACTGGGCTGCCACCGTTGACAGGCTTGCGCCGACGATTACGGCGGCAACCCCCAGGGTCCGGATCATGTTGCGTATCATCTGTTTCTCCCTTCAGAATTGTTCAGCGTCCGTCCCGGACGCAGGAATGCTTTTCATTGCAGCCGCTCTCATGCCGCATCCAGTGCATTCCGGCAAAGGAGCCCCTCGGCCCTGTGTTTCGGGTGGCCATGACGGTTGTTCCGGGACTTCACGGTTGTCACGGGTCTGACGCACCGGGCGCGATCAGGACTGCGCTGCCTGCAAGGCTTATACGGCCTGACGATCGGCCGGGCAATTGCCCGCGAGAGAATCGGGGGTGTGAATTCAGAGCGATGTGTCATCAATCGGAGACCGTCGATTGCAGATAAAGATGAAAGGGCAGGCGGCCGGCAGAGGGAATCTCGACGACCACCTTGAGGCGCACCGGGTTGGCGTTCGGCAACGGGACGGAGGTAGCGTCTCCGACATGGATAGCGGTACCGGCGGGGACGGACATCTTTCCGTCGAACATGGCCTGTACCGGGTTCAGGGACGGAAGTGACCGACTTGTTGGCCTGCCCGACGAGTTGCCATCCGCGGTAACCAGCAGGAAACCGGATGCCCATCGGTCAAGGACATCGTCCAGCCGCCAGGCCTGGCGGCCGATGAAGGCTGATTTGCCCAGCAGCAAACCGGGGGCAACAAGCGCTCCGTAGGTCGCCCCCACGAGGACACAGGTCCCCTGGATCCCGGGGTCCGTCTTGACCCGCTGTGCCGAGGACGCAGATGACATCAGGCCGGCGGGAATGGTCCTTGCATCCCTGCCCGTCAGAAAGCGAACCTCCTCCACCAGAAGGTCCGGTGTGATGACGTCCCCGTCGGGACTGTGCACATGCGGTTGATAGACGAATGCTGCACACATCGGCCTGCTTTCCTGGCAACCGGAGACCGGTCACAGCACCCTGAAGCGGGCATCACCGTCAGCTTCGATCTGGGCCGGAAGGTTCTCCTCCCACTCCAGATAGGCCCGGGCTGCATCGTCGCTGCCCTGATGTCGTGCGGACACCCAGAACAGGAAATCACTGGCTGCTTCATCCGAAGGGCAGTCCGGAGTTGTTTCCGTTGTCCGTCCCTCGGCGATCCAGGCGGCACGGCCTCCCTTGAGGACACTGACGGGGCCGATGCCGCGTTCCTCCATGTCGATCACCGCCAGCCGGGCACGGGTCTCATGCTTCGAACACATCACGACAGGCCCGGACGGGGGCGCATCGATGTTTGCAAGAGCCGGCCGAATGGCCCAGCTTGCCCCTGGAATATGTGCCTTCCGGTAATCCATGGAATATCCGACATCGATGACGCTGACGTTTCCCGCCGCCAGCTGTCCGGCAAGTTCTTCCGTGGTCGTCAGGGCGGGTTGCGATGATGGCACAGGGTTTGCAGACTCCGGTCCCGCCCGGAGCGGCAGACCAGCGATTCCCTCCTCAAGGACGGACACATCCCAGCCCATTTGCCTGAGCCAGTGAGCCGTGACGATGGCACGCGTGCAGGGCGCCGTGTCCAGCAACACAATGCGGGCGCCCCAGACACCGCACCAGTGATCCGTGGCCTGTACCAGCTGGCCGCCCGGGGCATGAACGGAACCCTCCACATGGCCCGCCAGATACTCCGCTTCTGATCGGACATCGAACAGGAACAGGGTTCGGTCCGGATCTTCCCTCCATGCAGCAAGGACGGAGGAGGCAATAGCGGGAACCGAGAATTTCTTCATCATCCTCCGGGCATAGGTTGCCGCAGCGTGACGGCCTTCGCTGGTCAGCTGCTCCGGGTATCGCAACTGACTGCCATGTTCCAGAGTGTGCCCGGCAAGTGTCCACCCCATGGTTCCGGCCTTCAGCGCAACCACACGATTGGGAACTCCGGCATTGATCAGCGCTTGTGCACCGATGATGGACCGGGTGCGACCGGCGCAGTTGACCACGATTGTGGTGTCGGGATCCGGCGCCAGATCATGGATCCGATAGACCATTTCGGCATTCGGCACGGACATGCCGCCGGGGATGGACATGCGTTGATGCTCAACCGGTGTGCGGCCATCGAGGATGACCAGATCCTCTCCCCGCGACTTCATGTCATGAAGTTCGTCAGCGTCGATATGCGGAGTCCCGGCGATATGCTCCACCACCTCTCCAAAAGCCTTTGACGGCACATTGACACCCTGAAACACCTCGAAACCGGCCGCGCGCCAGGACGGATTCCCTCCTGCCAGCAGGGCAATGTCGGAATAGCCCATGGCGCCGAGGCGTTGGGCGGCCCTTTGCGCAACACCGTCTCCCTGATCGACAAGAACCATGCGTACGGTGTGTCTGGGAACAAGCTGTGAGACGCGGGCTTCGAGCATGCTGTAGGGACACGGGACTGCGTGAAGCATGTGATCGAGTCCGAACTGGCCCGCTTCCCGGACATCCAGAAGCGCCAGCTCACCGCCATCGTTCAGTGCGGTTTTGAGGTCGCGGGCTGAGATGTTTCCGGGCATCGCGGTAGTTCCGTTACCTGGGGTCAGTTCCAGAGGGTCTGTGCCAGTTCCACGACCATTGCCAGCTTGGCCTTTTGATCCTGATACGAGATCAGGTTACCGACATCGACTGAGGCGAAACCGCATTGCGGACTCAGGGCCAGATGATCTTCGGGAATGATGCGCGCGGCTTCGCCTACACGGGACCTGAGTTCGTCCCTGTCTTCCATCGCTCCCGTCTTGGTTGTGACGAGGCCGAGGACAATCTTGACCCCGTCCGGCATGAACCGCAACGGTTCGAAGCCGCCGGACCGTTCGTCATCATACTCGAGAAACCAGGAATCGACCCTGAGACGGGGAAACAGGATTTCTGCCATCCGATCATAACTTCCGGACGCCGCCCACTGGCTTTGCGCATTGCCGCGGCAAAGATGGATGGCGGCGCAGGTCCCGGCGGAGCGTTCGGAAATACAGGCGTTGATAACGTCCCCGTATAGGGCCAGCAGCTTGTCCGGATCTTCGCCGATCCGGGTCGCGTTATTGCGCAGTCTCTGATCAAGGAAATAGGTCAGGACCGGATCGTCAATCTGGATGTAGTTGCAGCCATGCTCTTCAAGCGCCGCAATTTCCTTGCGATATACGGAGACGACATCCGACCAGAAATCGTCCATGGATGGGTAGATTTCCCGGCTGACCGCTGCCCGCCCACCATGAAAATGGATGCGGCTTGGCGAAGGAATCATGACCTTTGGCGTTGCACGGGTGTGTGTTCTGAGAAAATCGAAGTCAGCAACCGATATCGGCCCGCCTCCGCCGAGCTTGCCGGTTGTGAGTACCGTCTTGGGCACATAGTTGCCGGCCTGTTCCTCCGATTGCTGAAAGGCGGCGGCGGCGTCAGGCTCGCTGATTTCGATGCCTTCAATTGCCGAAATGAAATCAATCCACCAGTTTTCACGTCGGAATTCGCCGTCCGTAACGGCCTCAAGCCCGATGTCTTCCTGCATGGCTATGCACTCGACAATGCTTTCGTCCTCGATTGCGCGCAGATCGGACCGGCTTATGCCACCGGAGTTCCATTGGTTGCGGGCATCGAGCAGCCGGGCGGGTCGTAACAGGCTTCCGACATGGTCGGCCCTGAAGAAGGGTCTGGTTGAGGTCATCAGGAGGTTTCTGTGTCCGTCTGTGAAAGAGATCTGAGGCCGCAGCGTTCAATCGTTTCCGGAATGGCCTTGAAGTTGACGGGGGCCATGAGATGGACCCCGGCGATCCCGT
Source organism: Alphaproteobacteria bacterium (assembly GCA_965221485.1). Classification (GTDB taxonomy): domain Bacteria; phylum Pseudomonadota; class Alphaproteobacteria; order MPNO01; family UBA830; genus JAJEBT01. The sequence continues at coordinate 739,869 of OZ244893.1, forward strand.
TGATCTCGGCGTAGGACTGCATCAGCTCCGCGCAGATGGCAATGCCCTCCTGGCGTTCATCACCGCTTTGCTCGAGCCGTGTGATCAGGTCATCCGGTATGACCGTTCCCCACAGCTTGTCACGCATCCAGCGGGCGGAGCGCGCCGAGGCGAGCGGACCCAGTCCGATCAGAACTCCGCAGCGCGGCGCAACACCGGTGTCAAGAAGGCTGGCGGCATAGCGGCGCACCAGATCGACGTCATAGCAGAACTGTGTTTGCACAAAACTGGCTCCGGCCTCGATCTTGGGTTTCAGGCCGTCCGCTGTCCATTTTCCGGCCGCCGGGTTGCTCGGCGCATCGGCGCCCCCGATGAACAGATGTGGCGGAGTGGAAATTTCTCGCCCGGTCGGAAGAGTCCCCGCTTCGCACATCTGCTGCGCGGTCAGCATGAGACTGCGGCTGTCAAGGTCGAAGACCGGTTTGGCGTCGGGCTGATCGCCTGAAGACGGATCATCACCACTGAGGATCAGAATGTTCTCTATCCCCAGGGCCGCGGCGCCGAGTAGGTCGCCCTGGAGAGCAATGCGGTTGCGGTCGCGGCATGTCAGCTGCAGGACGGGTTCGATGCCATTTCTGACCAGGATGGCTGATGCGGCCAGACTGGAGATGTGAGCCCTGGCGCCGGCGCCGTCCGTGACATTGATTGCATCGACATGACCGTCGAGCACCCGTGCGATCGAGAGGACATCCTTGGCGTCGGCAGAGACGGGCGGGACAATCTCGGCGGTGATGGCAAACTGCCTCCTGGTGATGACTTCAGCGAGGCGGCTCATCACGCCCTCCGCGATACGACAAAGGCTTCATCCCAGAACCAGAGGCCGTTATTTGTGCGCAGGACATTTCGGGTTGCATCCAGATAGCGGCCATCCTCCATCGCATCCTCCAGCCGGGCGTCCTCGATCTGGGCCACATAGACAGCCGCGTTCCATGCTGCCATCAGGGTTGAGGTTCCGATCGACGCACCGACCTCGGTGGGCAATGTGTGCATGACATAGCGGAAAAGAGCACGATTGTCCGGAATATCGGGAAAATTCAGATCCGGTTCGTCTTCGCCAATCATCTGTCTCATCGCATCCAGCAGGGAGCGGCGATCGTGAACAAACGGATTTTCCTCAGGCCAGATCTCGCGGATGATCTCGATGCCCGGGTCGTTGCCGTGGGACTGGATCGTGACCATACGCCCACCAGGCGCCAGAGCCCGGGCGAGGGGTGCAAGAACGCGCTTCACCTTGAGATCCAGCGAAGAGCGTGCGCGATAGGGCTGTGAGGCAATAATCAGATCATAGTCGCGGAAGGCGTGATCAGGCCGTGGCAAAATGCCGTCAAGCAGAAGCCTGTGATCCTCCCGATACAGCACCAGAACTGAAGGGCGCACGTAGAGAGGATTGCCGCTCCTGGCACTCGTCCGCACTTGCCAGTCTCCAGCGATTTCCGACTCGAGTTCAGTGATCTGGGCCGCAAAATCGTGCGAGGTTGTGCCCGTCAGCGGGACATCCCGCCAGTTGAGACGGGCCCGGGCCTCGGGCGCCAGAGGTGTGAGTGATGGTGCTTCGCTGTAGAACATGTTGGTGATGACGACCACCGTTGCCGGGTGTTCGTTAAAGCGGTCTGGCAGTTTCTCCAGGCTCAGCCTGACATCTTCGAGACTGATTTCCTTGCCAACAATATAAAACGGGACTGTCGGAAAGGCCTGGTGCAGATGACGCATCACGCGGGTGAGGACCGTGCCGTCCCCCATTCCCGCATCGAACATCCTGAGCGCAGGAGGACGGATCCCGAGGCGCGGAAATTCCATACCAACCCGCTCGGCAACTGCCCATTTTTCCGAGCATGTATTGACGAACAGAAGGTATTTCTGGCGGTTGTCGTAAAACCGGAAATGCGTCGGTGTTTCCTGCCCGGAAGAGGCCGGTTCCGTTGAATCATGGCGGGGATGAGTGCGGGGATCCGCCGGTGCATCAGCTGTCATTACGCTGTCCCTGAACTGGTTGCAGGCGGCCAGGACGTTCCGGGCGTCCTGGTTGACGGAGCCGCAACCCCCGGACTGCGGCAGAAGGCCCTGAGGGCATCGCTATTTCAGCGCCAGAACTTTCCCCTGTCAATGACCGGGACCGGGCAGCTAACCGGTCCAACCGTGGTGGTAGGAAAGCCCACGGACCGGTTGGTTGAGGCCTGCGGGCGAGGCGGTCCACGGAAACAAACGGACCGGGAAAGGAGATCTGCTGCCCTTTCCTCGGGCAGACCGTCCCATTGTTGCCAGGACTCCGGGCCTTGCGCCTGCCCTGTCCGGTTTCGGAAATGGCCGTGGATGTCTGTATAGGGTGCGAAACTGAATGACAGGTAATCGCAGGGATCGCAGCGCCTTTTCTGCAACTTTGGATGTCGTCGAGGGTTTTGTTGTAGTGTGGCTCCAGGGCGAGGGGAACGAACGGTGTGCTGAATGCAATCGGTCTGGGATCATGTACGTCTGGCAGCGGAGCGGACGCCCGAACTGCCGGCAATGGTGGATGATCGCACAGCGCGCCGCCTGACCTATGGAGAACTGGTGCTGGAAGTCGAGACCGTGGCCGCCGGTTTTGCGGAGGCCGGGATCGTTTGCGGTGAGCGCGTTGCCATCATATTGCCAAATCGCTGGGACCATGCGATCACGCTGCTCGCCCTTCATCGCCTCGGTGCGGTTCCCTGCCTTCTCAACCCCCGATTGAAGCCGGACGAGGTGGGCAATCTCCTGGGCCGAAGCGGTGTGAGCGCGGCCATATGCCTGCCGGAACCATTGTTGCTGGAGCGCATCAGGCAGGCCTTGCCGCGAGGCGGAAAACGGTTCTGTGCAGGTGGCGTGGTCCGGGGGGCGATGGATCTCTCGGACTGCCGCGGTGATCCACGCAGACTTGTTCCCTGGAATCCGCCCGATCCCGATGCGGTCTCGCTGATCCTCTATACCTCGGGGACCACTGGCCTGCCCAAGGGCGTCATGCTGCCCCACCGCGTCACGGATGCCCGCGTGATTTACCTGCTGGCGCAATGTGGTATCCGGCACGGTCGGCACAACCGGTCGATCGGTCTGATGCCCCTGTTTCATGCCGTCGGCTTCTACTCCGCCTTCCTGACAATCCTGTCGATGAATGGTTGCTATTTTGTGCATTCAGGCTTCGACCCCGCCGCCGCCACGAAGATCATCAACAACGAGGCCATCACGTTTGTATATGGAACACCCGCACATTTTCACGCGATGCTTGAGACTCCCGAAGGCACTGTCCCCATGGAATCGGTGGAAACTCTCGTCTATGCCGCTGCGGTCATGCCGGAGGCGACGCTGCGACGGATGTCTGCCTGTTTCCCGAGAGCCCGGATCACAAATATTTACGGAACCACCGAAGTCATGAATGCCCTCTACATGCCGGATCCGGTCGGGCGAGGTCTGTCTCTTCGCCCCGGATTCTATTCCAATGTCCGCATTGGCCGGATCGGTGGCACGGTGCATGATCTGTGCAGGGACGGAGAGGAAGGCGAAATCCTCGTCGACGCAGCGGCCGAGGCCACGTTCTCCGGTTATCTGGACGATCCGGAAGCAACGGCAGGAAAGCTTGTCGATGGCTGGTATCGTACCGGTGATATCGGCGCCTGGACTGGAAATGGAGATCTCGAACTCAGGGGGCGGGTTGACGACATGATCGTTTCCGGCGGCGAGAACATCCATCCCGAAGAGGTCGAGGCCGTTCTCCTGAGGCACGATAAGGTGAGGGATGCAGCCGTGATCGGCATGCCCGACGAGCGCTGGTCGGAAAGGGTCGTGGCCTGTGTCGTCGGCGAGGAAGCGACCGCCAGGGACCTTGATCTCTGGTGCCGCAGATCCTCATTGGCCGATTACAAGCGTCCCCGCGACTATGTCTTTCTCAAGGAGCTGCCGCGTAACGCCTCGAGCAAGGTGCTGCGTCGCCAACTCAAGGTTATCGCTTGCGAGCGATTGACAGCAGCCTGAACGCGCAGCACCCTCCCGATACCGCCCAACAACCGGACCTTGCCCAACGATGTCGAGATTGCCGCTGACCTTTGCCTGCGGTCCTTATGACCGCATGGAAGCCCTCCGATACGGACTTCTGGACGTCGAGGGAATCGATCTCAATTTCCTGGAAATCCAGGCCCCGCGAGAGATTTTCGATCGCATGGTCGGGGCCCGGGAATTCGACTTGTCGGAAATGTCCATCGCTGAATTTATCGCGATGAAGGTTCGGGGTGACAGTCCTTTCGTCGGCCTGCCCGTGTTCCCGTCAAGGGCATTCCGGCACGCCTTTGTGTGCGTCAATCGCAACGCAGGCATTGCCGAACCGCGAGACCTGGCGGGCAAACGGATCGGAACGCCGCTTTACACCCAGTCCGCTGCGGTATGGATCCGAGGAGACCTGGAGAATTTCTATGGTGTTGATCTGTCTGAAGTGCGGTGGGTGCAGGGCGCCGTTGAAAAGCCGGGATCCCATGGCGATCCTCCGGCGCCGCCCCAATTGCTGCGCGCGGTGAACATAGAGGCCAACACAGGACCCCTGTCCCTGTCGGAAATGCTGGCGAATGGCGAAATCGATGCGGTGCTGGGATCCCGGATGCCCGAGTCAGTGCGCACCGACCCCGAGAGGGTTGCTCATCTCTGGCCCGATTTCCGAAGCGAGGAAAAGCGCTACTTCGCGGATACGCGCATTCATCCCATCATGCATCTCGTGGTCATTCGCAAGGAGATCCATGAACGCAACCCCTGGATAGCCCAGAGCCTCTACAAGGCCTTTGTCGCGGCGAGGGACTGGGCGGTCGAGAGGATGTATTTTTCAGGTGCGCAACGTTATATGCTGCCCTGGCTTTATGATGATCTTCGCGAGATTGACGCATTATTTGACGGTCAGCCATGGCCCTACGGCGTCGAGGCCAACCGGCCAACCCTCGAAGCCATCGTCAACTACATGCACCAGCAGGGATTCATTGCAAAGGCGCCGCCCATAGAAGACCTGTTTCTTCGGATTCACGGGCGTCACGACTGAGACTCGGTGCGACAGATGCAAATACCGACAGGGAGAACAACAGGATGGCTGTCTCTGGTTTGACTGACAGGAGCGTGGGATGGATCGGTACCGGACGAATGGGCGCTGCCATGGTCCGTCGAATGCTTGCCGCCGACATCGACGTAACGGTCTGGAACCGGACCCGTTCCAAGGCAGAACCTCTGGTGGGGGAGGGGGCGTCGATCGTTGATCGTCCCTGCGAACTCGGTGGCTGCGACATCGTGTTCACGATGGTCGGCGGCCCCGATGATTTTGTGGACGTGACCCTGGGACAGGACGGTTTGCTCGGCGGCGACGAAAAACCTGAAATCCTCGTGGACTCCACCTCGATCAACAGTGCGGCCTCTGCACAGGTGCGGAGTGCTGCGGCAGAAATGGGAGTCTCGATGCTTGCAGCGCCGGTCTCAGGGAATGACCGGGCCGCAGCGGCCGGGCTGCTGACCTTTGCCGTTTCCGGCCCGAAGGAAAGCTATGACGCCGTCGAGCCCCTGTTCGCATGTATCGGCCGCGGTTCCTCTTGGGTCGGGGAAGGCGAACTGGCCCGCTTCATAAAGATCTGTCACAACGTGTTTCTCGGCGTCGTGATCCAGAATCTGGTGGAAATTACCGTGCTGGCAGAAAAGGCCGGCGTTCCGCGCCACGCCTTTCTTGCCTTTCTCAATGACAGTGCGTTGGGTTCGATATTTACAAGATACAAGACTCCGGCGCTGGTCAATCTTGATTATTCCGTGACGTTTACGCCCCGGCTTCTTCTGAAGGATATGGATCTCGGGCTCGCGGCCGGTCGCGAATTCGAAGTCCCGTTGCCACTGGCGTCCACAGCCCGTGAAATCCTCCAGTCCCTGATCGGCAAAGGTTATTCTGATCAGGATTTTGCAGCCCTCCTGTCGCTTCAGGCGGAAGCCTCGGGCCTCGAGCTCAAGCCGGAAAATGTGGAAGTTTCCGACGGGTTGAATCGCTGACCTGGCGCGATTGCGAACATTGTGAGTCCGGACCTCGGCCTGGACGTTTATGCGCTGTTGGTCATTTTCGCCGGGCTGGCCATCGGTTCGTTCATCAAGGGACTGATCGGTACCGGTCTGCCGCTTGTGGCCGTTCCCTTCATGGCCGGTTTTCTCGACGTCGAACATGCGATTGTGGTGGTCCAGATCCCCGGACTGATCTCCAACGCCTGGCTGATCTGGAGCACACGACGGGAGGCGCGGGAAATTCCCTTGCGTTTCGATTTGCTCCTGCCCGCGGTTGCCATGGTGATCACGGGGGTGTGGTTTCTGGACATCGCAGATGAGCGGTTGATACTCCTGTTGCTGGCCATTGCCGTCGCGATATTTCTTCTGATCATTCTTCTCAAGCCGTCGTTTCGACTGGAGGGGCTGCCAGGACGGATCCTTACACCGATCGCTGGTGCAGTGGGTGGATTTGCACAGGGAGCGACCGGCATTTCCGGCCCCCTGTTCTCGACGCTCGTTTTCTCTTTCCGTCTGAATAAGGAAGGATTCGTATTCTACAATGCGCTCCTGTTCGGGATCTTCAACCTTGTCCAGACGGCAGCCATGGCAGCACTCGGCATGTTCACTTTGACCCGGCTCATGGAAAGCGCGATGGCCCTGCTCCCGATGGTTGTGTTTCAATATCTGGGAATGCGGACGATGAATCGCGTCAGCATCCGTCATTTCAACCGTATCGTGATCGCTGTCATTGTCCTGATGGAATTCAAACTGATCTGGGAGATCCGCGGGGCATGAGCGTCGAGAGTGTGATCATCATCGTCGCGGCTCTGGCCATTGGCGCCATGGCCAAGGGTATGACCGGCCTTGGCCTTCCTCCGATAGCCATTGCCATTCTTTCGGTTTTCGTTGGCGTGGAGCAGGCGATTGTTGTCACGACCATTCCTGTCGCCTTTGCGAATTTTCAGGTCGTCTGGGTTTTGCGCCGGCGCCTCCGTGAGCTTCCCGTGATGTGGTCTGCCCTGGTTGCCGCAGCGGCCGGTGTCGGAGTTGGCACCTGGGTTCTCGCCAGCCTGGATGATCGTATACTGACCATCATCCTGGTGGTCTGGGTTGCCGTTTTTCTCCTGTCCGTGTTTCTTGATCTCACCCCAAAGCTCGAGGGCCGGTCGGCGCGGCTGTTCTCCCCCGTGCTTGCGGTAGGGGCCGGGATCAGTCAGGGAGCGACCGGGTTTTCGGGTCCCCTGATCGCGACATGGGGATACGCCTGGGGCTTCGTCAAGGAAACGTATGTGCTCGGGGTCTCAGTCCTTTTCTGCTCGATATCGGGCATGCATGTGATCGGTGTGGCGATCGCGGGGTTATACGACCAGGAAAGGATCATCCAGGGAGTCCTTGCGATCCTGCCGGTCATGATCTGTGTTCCGCTGGGTTTGCGTTTGGCAAAGAAGATCAGTCCCCGGATGTTCAAGGTTGTGATCGTGGCCGTAATCGGCGCCATGGAGGTCAAGCTGGTCTGGGGATTGCTGGGAGGCGCATGAGTGGCAGCGCAGGTTTCTCCAGGGGACGACAACAACAGCTCTGCGGCTCGCGGAAAAGCAGAGATTTCGAGCGGCAAGGGAGCCCGGGACGAAAATTTTCCCGTGGCATCGCTTTTGCTGCCGCGAAGACTGCGGCCGCATGTCAGCGCATTTTACGCCCTGGCCCGTGCTACCGATGACATCGCCGACAGCCCGCTTCTGGACAGCGGCGAGCGCAGACGCCGACTTGAACGCTTCGAACAGGCCCTCAAGGGTGAGGCAAGCGACGGTACTGAGCTGGAGAAGGCCAAAGTCTACCGGCGAAGTGCCCAGGACAGCTGTGTTTCCGTGCAACATGCGATCGATCTGATCCATGCCTTCAAGCAGGATACCTGCAAGACCCGTTACAGGAATTGGGAGGAGCTGATGGGCTATTGCGAACTGTCGGCTGCTCCCGTAGGCCGGTTTCTGCTCGATCTGCATCGGGAAGAAGCCAGAAATTACCGCTTTTCCGATCCGCTGTGTCACGCGCTGCAGGTGCTCAATCATCTCCAGGACATACGCGGCGACTATCTTGATCTCGACCGTATCTATCTGCCCGGCGACTGGATGAACCGGTTCGGCGTGGAACCTCGCGACCTCGGACGGGACTCTTCCTCTCCCGGTTTGCGAGGGGTCATCGATCTGTGCCTTGATGGATGCCGGGATCTCCTCAACTCAGCACAACCTCTTGTGGGGGCTCTCCGAAATCCGCGTCTTGCCGCCCAGGCGGATGTCACGGCGAAGCTCGCAGGCCGGTTGCTGAAGCGGCTGGAAGCGGGAGACCCCCTGGCCAGGCGGGTTGCCTTGTCCCGTCAGGATTTCCTAATCTGCGGGTTCCGCAGTTTGCCCCGGATGCTGTGGCACCAGTTCCGTTAGCGCGATGTTCCGGAGTCTGGAAACAGGAGGAGGAGAGGTCACGATGCCGGAATTTGAGCCGCTTCATTCGCTGTTTGGTGCAGAAATGCAGGGGATCAACATAACAGCGCCGCTTCAGGGTGATGACATAGACCGAATTGACAGGGCAATGGACCGGTTCGGTATCCTGCTGATTCGCGGACAGGCGTTGAACCAGGACCAGCAGATCGCCTTCACGAAACAGTTTGGTCCGCTGGATCTGGGGTTCAAGCGTGTGGCCGGAAAGAACCAGCGGCTGAAATACGACGAACTCGGCGACATTTCTAACCTCGGAGTGGATGGCGAGGTTGTCGGACGCTCCCACAAGCGAATCGTGAACAATCTGGCCAATCAGCTGTGGCATAGCGACAGTTCTTTCCAGCGGCCTGCGGCGCGTTATTCGATGCTGGCCGCCGTTGAGGTCACCCGCTCGGGCGGAGAGACGGAATTTGCCGACATGCGGGCCGCTTATGATGCCCTGTCAAGCGAAATGAAGTCGGAAATTGACGGGCTGGTTGCCGAACATTATGCGCTTCATTCGCGACTGATGCTGGGTGATGACGGTTACGACGAGGCCCAGCGGAATGCCGTACCGCCAGCGCTGTGGCCGGTGGTGCGGGTTCATCCGGGTTCGGGCCGGCGCCATTTGTTCATTGGCGCTCATGCCCGGCGGATTGAAGGGCTGACGGTGCCCGAGGGACGGATGTTGCTGATGGACCTGCTCGAGCATGCGACCCGGCGACAATTTGTCTATGTCCACAGCTGGCAGCCGGGTGATCTTGTGATCTGGGACAATCGCTGCATTCTCCATCGGGGCCGGCGTTTCAATCTTTCGGAACGACGGGAATTGCGACGGAGCACCACACTGGATGTGGATCCTGCGGATCGGGACAGGAGCAAACAGGCCAGGGCGGCTGTATGAAGGGGAGGATTTATGGAACGGACACTGATGGCGTCGAGAAGGGATTGATACGATGAGCCTGCTGCTTCGGGGCGGTTACATCCTGTCCATGGACCCTGATATCGGTGACATTCCGGAAGGTGACGTCCTGATCGAAGGCGATCGCGTTGCTGCTGTTGGTCCGAGGATCGAGGCTCCCGAGGCCGAGGTTATGGATGCGCGAAATCGTATCGTGATGCCGGGGCTGATCAATGCGCATCAGCATACGTGGCAGACCGGGCTCAGAGGAACCTGCGGTGACTGGAGCCTCGGCGAGTATCTGCGGAGCATGCATGCAACGACGGTTCCCTTATTTCACCCGGACGACATTTTTCTGGCCAATTACGTGGGGGCGGTCAATCAGCTCAACTGTGGAACTACCACGCTGTTCGACTGGCATCATTGCAACGCAACGGTCGACCATACCGACGCTGCGATCGACGGGTTGGAAGAAGCCGGTATTCGGGCGGTCTACGGCCACGGAACAACCAAGACGGATCCACTGCCCGGTGAACCGCCTTTCAGTGAGATCCCCCATCCCCGGGACCGAGTGCAGCGACTCCGAATGAATCGTCTGTCAAGTGATGACGACCTGATTACCATGGCCATGTGCATACTGGGACCCAACTTTTCGGTCTGGGATGTAACCAGCCATGACGTGAAGCTTGCCCGTGAACTGGGTGTTGGCTGGAGTTGTCATTCGGGTGCCCAGGGGGTGCCGTCCCTTTCTCCGGACGGCATTCGCCGGATGGCAGATGCCGGGCTTCTCGGGCCGGACGGCGACTTCGTTCACGCCAACAACTACAGCGACGAGGAGCTGAAGCTCATCATCGATCACGGTGCTTCGATCACATCCACGCCGGAATGCGAGTACCAGTTCGGCCACGGCAATCCTGTCACCGACCGGGTTCTGGCACTGGGGGGAAGCCCCGCCTTTGGTGTTGATGTGGAAACGTCCATATCCGGAGACATGTTCACGGTGCTGCGGATGGGGCTTCAGATCGCGCGGGGATTGCGTGCGGATCGGGGAGCGCGTCCGACGGCAACAGTGACGATTTCGGCCCGGGAGGCCCTGGAGTGGGGGACCATCGGCAATGCCCGGGCGATGGGTCTCGAATCCCGGACAGGATCGCTGACTCCGGGCAAGCAGGCGGATATCATTCTGGTCAGAACCGACGACCTGAACCTTTTCCCGGTGCATGACCCTGTCCAGACCCTGCTCTTCATGTCGTCATGGGCCAATGTCGATACCGTGCTCGTCGCGGGACGGTTTCGCAAGAAGGCTGGTACCGTCTGTTGTGATCAGGCGGTATTACGGGATCGTCTGGATCGTCTGGAAGGTTCGGGGCGCAGGATTTTGCATGAAGCCGGTGTCCATGACACCGCGGGGTGATCCTGCCGCTTTGTTGGGTGGTGTCAGGTGGGGGATCCATCCCAGATTGTGGAGGGGATCAGCGCATTGCCTTCCATGAGGCGCCGCGTCGTGCGAAGCAATCCGGAGCGGTTCACAGTCACGGTGCCTTCATCGCTCCGGGCCGTCTCGAGTTCGACGGTGAATTCACCGGACGGATGTTCGATGGAAACCAGGCAGGGATTGCCGCCCGGCATCCTGGCGATACCGTCTGCCACGGATCCCGGCAATACACAGGCGGTCGCCACGGTCACGGCCGCAAGAACACCGATCGAAGCGTGGCAAACATGCGGAATCAAGCAACGTGTATTGAGGGCCCCGTTTCCTGCGGGACTTGAGATCAGGCACATTTTCGGAACAACCCTGCCGCTGACATCTCCAAGGCGCATGGCCTCGCCGGAGATGAGCCGGAGCTTTTCAATACGCGTCTTGATGTCGGTTGCGGCGTTCAGCTGATCGCGTGTTTCATACCCGGTCGCTCCCACATCGGTGGCCCTGAGCAGGACGACGGGCATGCCGTTGTCGATACAGGTCGCCTCCACGCCGTCAAGGGTGTCAAGAATGTTTCCGGTCGGGAGCAGGGCGCCACAGGCCGACCCGGCCGTGTCCAGAAAATCGATCATGACCGGCGATGCGGTTCCCGGCACACCGTCAATCCTGGCTTCACCGTCATAGGTGACAACGCCATTAGGCGTATTGATCCGCACCTCGCAGAGATTCCCGGAATTGACCATCCGGATTTTGGCCCTTGTGGTGCCGTTTTGTGCTTGAAGCAGGCCGTTCTCGATAGCAAAGGGGAGAACCCCGGCCAGCATGTTGCCGCAGTTGGGTGTTACGTCGACGAATGGATCCTCGATTCCCACCTGGCAAAACAGATAGTCGAGATCCACACCGTCAATGGTCGACCTGCCGACCACGGCGACCTTGCTGGTCAGCGGATCGGCACCGCCAAGTCCGTCAATCTGGCGCGGATCAGGTGAACCCATGGCCGCCATAAGGACCTGATCCCTTTTGTCAGGATTACGGGGAAGATCTGTCTCAAGGAAGTACAGGCCCTTGGAGGTTCCTCCCCGTTGCAATACGCAGGGAACGGGCGTCTGATCCGGCACTGCAGTGTTACCCGGTTGCAGCCAGTTGGCCGAGGCCGAGAACGTCGTCGATGACCTCGTCGGTGGAACGGACATCACCGAAGCTCTGATAGATCGATGTCAGGCCGACACGATGCTCCTCGGGGTTTCGGGATGCATTGCAGTCCTCCACCATGATTGTGCGGTAGCCAATCATCATGGCATCGCGAGCTGTGGACTCGCAGCACATGTTGGTGAGGGTGCCGCCCACGAGAAGATTTTCAATTCCGTGGGCCTGCAACTGGTCATGGAGGTCCGAAGATCCCTGAATCAACGCGCTGAAGCGCGTCTTCTCGGAATAAAGGTCGCTGTCCAGGGTCTCCAGATCAGGGTGCAGGGCGTGTCCATCGGTTCCGCGGGTAAGGCCATTCTTGTGTGCCTTCATTTTTTCGGGTGTGAAAAAATACTCGTGGTACAGAGGCCACAGACTGGGTCCGTCCGGCGTTTCTGCGACGGTCAGAGAGACCCAGACAACCCGTCCACCGGCGGCGCGGAGGCGCGCTGCGAGGCGGTTGATGTTCGGAATGATGGCAAGACAGGGCTCGACGCCGTTTACGAAAAAGTTTTGCATGTCGATGACGGCAAACGCGGTCCGCTCCGGATCGAAGGAACTGAAAACGTTCCGTCTTCCGCGTTTTTCCATGACGCGGTCAATGACCTGTTGGGGCATTTCGAATCTGTTCATGTTTCTTCTCCGGATTGATGTGACCATATCAGTCAGGGGGCGAGGCTCCAAGACGCTCCGGATGCAATTGCCGAGCATGATGTGCGGCCCGGAGGCACGCGCCAAGCGACTTGCCACTGGTGATTTCTCACCGTATATAGCAGTCTGGCCCACACAGGAGAATTCTCGAAATGGCTCGTGTAACCGTTGAGGACTGCGTCTTGAAGATTCCCAACCGTTTCCAGTTGGTGATCATGGCATCGCGCAGATCGAGAGAGCTTTCGGTGGGCAACGAGCCGACGCTGGATCGTGACAACGACAAGAATCCGGTGATTGCGCTTCGTGAAATTGCCGAGGAAACTGTCTCTCTGGACCAACTTGAGCATTCGATCATCGAGAGCATGCAGCGAAACGTTGATGATGACGATGTTGTCGAGGATGAGGATCGCCCGGTTGATCCGACCATAGAAGAATTCAGCCGGCTGAATGAAAGCGCCGAGAGTGAAGCCGGCACGGACGGTGCAAGTCCATCGGGCCCGGAAATGGCCTGGGCCCGGGCCGGAGCATTTGAGGATGTTGCTCCCGACGAAATGGACAAGGATTAGCCGCTGCTCAAGCACGCGGCCGTGCTGCCGGAAGAGCGGCTGAGCACGGGGACGGGCCCGGTATGCTGACCCAGGCCGAACTTGTTGAACAGGTTTGCAAATACGATCAGTTCGTTGACAGGGACGCGATCGAACGCGCCTATGAATTCGCCATGGGGGCGCATGCTTCCCAGTTTCGTGCGTCGGGAGACCCCTACTTCTCGCATCCGGTAGAAGTGGCCCGCATCCTGACAAACTATCGTCTTGACACCGCGTCAATTGTGACTGCGCTGCTTCACGATACGGTTGAGGATACGGGGGCTTCCCTTACCCGGATCCGCGAACTGTTCGGGGATGAGATCACGCTGCTTGTTGACGGTGTGACCAAACTCTCCAAACTGGAACTCCAGTCGAGTGGAGAGGTGCAGGCGGAAAACTTCCGGAAGCTCGTACTGGCCATCTCGGAAGATATCCGCGTGCTGCTGGTCAAACTGGCGGATCGTCTCCACAACATGCGCACGCTTGGTCATATTGCTGCAGCGGAAAAACGGCGCAGGATTGCCCAGGAGACGATGGATATCTTTGCGCCTCTGGCAGAGCGCATCGGCATTCAGGAAATCAAGGAGGAGCTTGAGAATCTCTCCTTCCAGGAATTATATCCGGATGCCTGGGAATCAGTGACCGGCCGGCTTGCGTTCCTGCAGAGTCAGGGTGGGGACATTGTCACGGAAATTTCGGATGAAATCGCGAGGGAGCTGGCCAAGGCCGATATCGAGGCCTGGGTTTTTGGGCGCATCAAGAAGCCGGTATCGATCTGGCGCAAGATGCGACGCAAGCACATACCCTTTGAACGCCTGACAGACATTATTGCATTTCGGGTTGTCGTGGCCTCCAACGAGGATTGCTACAAGGCGCTTGGCATTATCCATGAGGCCTACCGGGTGATTCCGGGTGAATTCGACGATTATATTTCCAATCCCAAACGGAACGGGTATCGATCACTCCACACTGCTGTAATCGGACCCCGGTTGCACCGCATCGAGGTGCAGATCCGGACGACACAAATGCATGAGGTGGCAGAGTTCGGCGTTGCCGCCCACTGGCAGTACAAGCAGGGTGGGTTGTCGACGGAAGGACGGCAGTATCCGTGGGTGCACAGATTGCTGGAGATTCTGGAAAACGCAGGCAGTGCCGACGAATTCCTTGAAGACACCAAGCTCGACATGTATTCGGAACAGGTCTTTTGCTTCACACCCAAGGGTGACATCATTTCCCTGCCCCACGGTGCCACCGTTGTGGACTTTGCCTATGCTGTTCATTCCGAGATCGGCGATCGCTGTGTCGGTGCCAGGGTCAATGGCAAAATGGTTCCCTTGCGCACGGAGCTGGGGAACGGAGATCAGATAGAAATTCTCACCTCCGCTGACGGGGAACCGTCTGCGAACTGGGCCAACTGGATTGTGACAGCGAAGGCCCGGGCCCGGCTGCGGCGCTACATGCGTGACAGTCGGCGCGCGGAATTCATACGGCTCGGCCGCGCGATCATCGGGCAGGCCATTCATCATGCAGGGCTGACCCAGGAGGCCGATCTGATCGAAGGGCTGTGCGAGCGTTTCGATAGCGAGAACGCCGATGTCCTGGCAGAGACCGTTGGGTCCGGCAATATCACGATGGAGGACATCGTCAGGGTACTCGGCAAATCGGGCGCAGGCAGCGGAAGCGGCTCGGGGGGGACAAAGGCCGTGGATGACAACGTTATACCCATGCACGGCCCCGACGACCTTTCGGCAGGATCGCTCCCGATCCGGGGCCTTGCACCGGGCATGGCTGTCCACTACGCGACATGCTGCCACCCGTTACCGGGAGACAGGATTGTTGGCATACTGACGCGTGGGGAGGGTGTGGTCATCCATACGCGGGACTGTGAAACCCTTGACAACCTGACCGATACGCCGGAACGATGGATTGAAGTGTCATGGGAATTCGGGCCGGACGCTCCAAAAATTCATGTCGGACAAGTGGATCTGACACTGGTCAACGAGCCGGGTGCTCTCGGCAAGGTCACAACATCGATCGGAAGCCACGGCGGCAATATCAGCAATCTGAAAGTCACCAGCCGGTCGTCCGACTTTTTCCAGATGGCAATCGATATCGAGGTGGAATCATCCAGCCATCTGGGAGATATCATTGCGGCCTTGCGTACAGCGGGCGAAATCGTTTCCGCTGAACGAACGCGCGGCTAGCTTATTCCGGGCAATGCTGGCAGCGGTTCCCCGCGCTTACTCGCGACATCGTCCGTTGATCGGAAGCGGCCGGAAATGAAACCGCGCCACCTCCGGCTGGGGGTCAATGTTGATCATGTTGCAACCATCCGCAATGCCCGGGGCGGTCTGCATCCGGATCCGGTGCGGGCTGCTGTCGCGGCTGCGAAAGCGGGTGCCGACGGGATTACGGCACATCTGCGAGAGGATCGGCGTCACATCAGGGACGAGGATATCGTGCGTCTCGTCTCCGACGTTGGTCTTCCCCTGAACCTTGAAATGGCTGCAACCGAAGAAATGACGGAAATCGCGCTGCGCCATCAACCCCGGTCGGCGTGTATTGTGCCCGAAAAAAGGGAGGAACGTACGACCGAGGGTGGTCTCGACGCCGTCGCGGGAGGTGATCGCCTCTTGCCGATCATCCGACGGTTGACCGATACCGGAATCCGCGTCTCGCTCTTTATCGAACCGGAACCGGAGCAGATCGATGCAGCGGGGGCACTTGGTGCCCCGGTCGTGGAGCTGCATACCGGAGCCTTCTGCCGAGCGGAAGGACCGGATCGGGCGACAGCTTTGCGACAGATCGAATTGGCAGCGGCCCACGCTGAGGCCGTCGGAATCGAATGTCATGCCGGTCATGGACTGGATTTTGATACGGTGCCGGACATCGCTGCCATTTCGACAATTGTCGAATTGAATATCGGGCATTTCCTGATCAGCGAGGCCATTTTTGAAGGGCTGGAGACCACCGTCAAGCGGATGCGTGAAATCATGGACGGTGCCCGGCCCCGGGCAACTGAAGCAGTCGGCCGTGTCGGGGAGTCGCAGCAGAAATGATCATCGGGCTCGGCAGCGATATCATTGATATCCGAAGAATCGAGCGGACTCTGGCCCGGTTCGGTACACGATTTACGCATCGTTGCTTCACAGAGGTGGAGCGGCGCAAATGTGACGTCCGTCGGCTTCGGGCGGCAAGTTATGCACGCCGGTATGCTGCCAAGGAAGCCTGCGCCAAGGCGCTCGGGACCGGCTTTCGCCGTGGTGTATTCTGGCGTGACCTTGGTGTCGTGAACAGGCCTGGCGGGCAACCGGCCATGGAACTGACGGGCGGCGCCCTGGAGCGTCTGCAGGAACTGACCCCCGAGGGAATGGAAGCGGTCATTCATGTCACGATAACGGACGAGCCGCCACTGGCCGAAGCGGTCGTCATGATTACGGCCATTCCGGTTTCAGCAGACTGAAAGGGATCATAGAGGTTTGTCGAGGCAATCAAATCCAAAGGCGAAACGGGCGAAGAAAAAGGAATCCGGAGGATTTCGGGAAACGGTCAAGACGCTGGTGTATGCAGTTCTGATCGCTCTTGTGATCAGAACGTTTGCGTTCGAGCCCTTCAACATTCCTTCCGGATCGATGATTCCGACCTTGCTGGTGGGCGATTTCCTGTTTGTGTCGAAGTACTCCTACGGTTACAGCAGGCATTCCTTGCCGTTCAGCTTGCCACTCATTCCGGAACGCATCCTCGAGTCCACCCCCGAAAGGGGTGATGTTGCGGTCTTCAAACTTCCGAAAGACAACAGCACTGACTATATCAAGCGAATCGTCGGCTTGCCGGGTGACCGAATTCAGGTGAAAGACGGACGCCTGCATATCAATGGGACAGTCATGCCGCGCAAGCGCGTGTCCGATTACCCCCTTGGGTCCTTTGGCGCCAGGGCGGTGCAGTATGTGGAGACGCTGCCAGGTGGACGACAGCATCTGATTGTGGAAAGACGCGGTGATGTCGGCAGTCTCGACAATACCGGCGTTTACACGGTTCCCAGGGATCATGTGTTTGCGATGGGTGATAACCGGGACGACTCGCTTGACAGCCGGGTTCTGATCGACGTGGGCTTTGTCCCGATCAGGAACCTGATCGGACGCGCAGAATTTCTGTTCTTTTCTCATGATTCCTCGGCCCGGCTCTGGGAAATCTGGAAATGGCCGACGGCCATCCGGTGGTCGCGGTTGTTTCAGGCGATCGAGTGAGCCTCCAGCACCCATGAGCCGTGACGATGCCGGATACCGCGAGCTGGAGAAGGAGTTGCGATACCGGTTCAGGGACGCGAACAGGTTGCAACAGGCGCTGACGCACCGAAGCTGGAACGCTGCCGCTTCCGGATCCGATTACGAACGGCTCGAGTTTCTGGGAGATCGGGTTTTGGCGCTCATCATCACCGAGTTGCTGCTTGGACGTTTTCCGCAGGCGTCGGAAGGCAAGCTCGGGGCAAAACTGTCTGTTCTCGTGAGTGGCCGGGTTCTGGCAGATATCGGACGCAGTCTTTCTCTCAGCCAATTTATCCTTGCCGCCGAGGGCGGAAGGGAACCCTCTCCGGCCCAGCGCGACTCGGTGATTGCCGATTGTTGTGAAGCCGTTATTGGCGGGCTGTATCTCGATGGAGGTCTGGATGCGGCCAGAACATTTGTGCGGCGTTTCTGGGGACCCCTGATTGATACCGACATGTCCCGTCCTGCAAAAACCGAATTGCAGGAATGGGCGCAGGGTCAGGGACTGCCGCTTCCCAGATACAGGACCGTGACGAAGACGGGTCCGGCTCACGAGCCCGAGTTTACGGTTGAACTGGTGGTATCCGGCTGTCCCACCGTTGAGGCTACGGGTCCGACCATTCGTTCTGCCGAGCAGAGGGCTGCGGAAAGGATGCTCGGGGTTCTGGGATTGCCTCATTGAACAAGGGAGAAGACAGTGCGGAACGGTGTGGTGTGGTGGCCCTTCTGGGCGCCACCAATGCCGGAAAGTCGACCCTGCTGAACCGGATCGTCGGAGCCAAGGTTTCGATTGTCACTCCCAGGGTCCAGACGACCCGTACGAGAATCATGGGAATCGTTGCGGTTGGTGCGTCGCAACTGGTGTTTATTGATACACCCGGGATTTTCACACCGCGCCGCCGGCTGGACCGGTCCATGGTCGGGGCGGCCTGGCAAGGGGCTGCGGACGCGAATGTTGTCGCGGTCCTGATTGATGCCAGGGCCGGCCTGAGACAGGCTTCAAGGCAGATCATTGATCGACTGTCGAAGGGGCGGAGAAAGTCGGCCGTCTGTATCCTGAACAAGATCGACCTGGTGCGGCGGGACCGTTTGCTGCCTTTGATTGACGAACTCCGGACCACCGGGATCTTCGGCGATTTTTTCATGGTTTCCGCGGCTACCGGGGATGGCGTTGACGATCTGAAGCGGGAACTGGCCGGACGAATGCCTGTCGGACCATGGCTGTTCCCTCCGGATCAGCTCTCGGATATGAATGATCGCCTGTTTGCTGCGGAATTGACCCGCGAGAAACTGTTTCTCCAGCTGCGGGACGAGTTGCCTTATCACGTGACCGTCGAGACCGATTCGTGGGACAGTTTCGCCAACGGGAGTGTCAGGCTGAGACAGACGATTTATGTCGAGCGCGAGACCCACAAGGGTATTGTTCTGGGCCGCGGCGGAGCCCTTGTGAAAGGGATAAGGGAACGTGTCCAGCGCGAACTCATGGAAATGTTGGACTGTGAGGTGCATCTGTTCCTGTTTGTAAAGGTGCGGCGGAACTGGATTGATGATCCGGAACGTTATCGGGACTGGGGACTGGACTTCCCTCCCGACCCGGAGTGATGAAAGGTCTGTCCGGGTTGCGCCAACCGGGTCTGACCGGTCAGGCTGGCCTTTCGGACATCTGGCCATCTATCAGTACCGGTCGGCATCTACTGTGATCCGGTCCGGTCTGGCGGCTGCGGCTGCCGTCGGTAATGCCATCGACCGAAACAACGCCGGACGTCCGGCTGGAGACTGGGGGAAGGGATGGACAACAATGCTGCCGCTTCGTGACCGGTCATTCCCGGTTTCGAAGCCCATGATCATGGACCAGCCGCATGGAATGGGCTGACAGGGGTTTTGTGCTGTCGGCTCGCAAGCATGGTGAGCACGCGGTGATTGCCAGTTTGCTCACTCAGGAACGGGGAAGACACGCAGGGCTGGTAAGAGGTGGTGCAGGACGCCGCGCACGTGGAATTTATCAGCCCGGAAATCTGGTCGATGCGCGCTGGAGGGCGCGTCTGGAAGAGAACCTGGGAACCTACAGTTGTGAGCTCGATTATGCTTACAGCGCCCGATTCCTGAATGAGGAGATTCCGCTTCTGGCGGTTCTTTCGACGACAGCCGTTCTTGATCGCCTGCTGCCCGAGCGGGAGCCTTGCCCTCGTCTGTTTGAGGGTTTTCATGAACTTGTCAGGATCATGGAAGAACAGGAGGACTGGATCCGTTATCTCGTGCGCTGGGAACTCCTGCTTATGACCGAACTCGGATACGGGCTTGACCTGACCCAGTGCGCTGTCACTGGCCGAACCGACGATCTGGTTTATGTGTCACCACGCAGCGGGCGCGCCGTAAGCAGGGAAGCCGGACAGCCCTGGCATGACAGGTTGTTTAGGCTCCCATCGTTTCTCCTGGGCGAAAATGCTGCGTCCGTGGAGAACGAGAGTCTGGAAGGTTTGCGACTGACGGGTCATTTTCTCACAAAGTGCGCTCGCGAGTCCGGCGTGAAACGCCTTCCGGAAATTCGGGATCAATTTATTGACAGATTGTCGCGAAAGCCTACTATATGTGGCGGGAAATAGCAGGTGACTCCTGAATTCATGAATGACCAAAGTCTCGTAACGGATACCGAGGATGTTCCTTTTGCAGATGCGCTTGGTGAGCGTTATCTGGCCTATGCCCTGTCCACGATAACCTCTCGCTCTCTCGCGGATGTTCGCGACGGCCTGAAGCCGGTACAGCGGCGTCTGCTGTATGCGATGCTTCAGCTTCGACTTGATCCGGCCTCGGGTTTCAAGAAGTGCGCGCGCGTCGTGGGCGACGTGATTGGCCGGTACCATCCTCACGGCGATACTGCCGTCTATGACGCCCTGGTCCGCCTCGCCCAGGACTTCTCGGCCCGTTATCCACTGGTGGAGGGGCAAGGAAACTTTGGCAATGTCGATGGCGACAATGCCGCGGCGATGCGATACACGGAAGCCCGTCTGACCGCATATGCCGTGGCCATGCTTGAAGGGATTGACCAGGACGCGGTCGATTTCCGGGAAACCTATGATGGCTCCGAGGAGGAGCCGGTGTTGTTGCCGGCCAGGGTTCCCAATCTTCTGTGCAATGGCGTCAACGGGATCGCTGTCGGAATGGCAACGAGCATCCCACCGCACAATCTCGAAGAAATCTGTCGTGCCTTGCTTCATCTTCTGAAATATCCGGGTGCGACCATAGCCAAGCTGGTGGAACTGATCCCTGGTCCCGATTTTCCGGGAGGAGGTGTCCTGGTCGAGGATCATGACTCGGTCATTGAATCCTATGCCACAGGTCGGGGGTCGTTTCGCCTGCGCGCCAGATGGCGTGTGGAAAAATTGCAGCGCGGCCAATATCGGATTCTGGTGACAGAAATTCCGTATCAGGTTGCGAAGGGAAGACTCGTTGAGAAGATTGCCGATCTGCTGAACTCCAGGAAGCTGCCGCTTCTTGATGATGTCAGGGATGAGAGCGCCGAAGACATCCGACTGGTTCTGGAGCCCCGCAATCGTTCGGTGGAACCGGAACGGCTTATGGAACAGCTGTTCCGTCTGACAGATCTCGAAGTTCGCATTTCACTCAACATGAATGCTCTCGATGACGGTCGGGTCCCCCGTGTCATGAATCTCCGCGAGGTGCTGGCCGCGTATCTTGCCCATCTTGAGAATATCCTGTTTCGCACCACGCGGCATCGTCTCGGAAAGATTGAGCATCGTCTTGAGGTGCTGGAGGGTTACCTTGTCGCCTATCTGAATCTCGACGAGGTCATTCGCGTGATTCGCGAAGAGGAACAGCCGAAACCGGTCATGATGGACAAATGGGATCTCACCGATACCCAGGCTGAAGCGATTCTCGAGATGCGGTTGCGGGCGTTGCGTCGGCTTGAGGAAATCGCAATTCGGAAGGAACATGGGAGCCTGATCGAGGAACGTCAGTCACTGCAGGAGCTTCTTCGCAACGAAGGAAAACGCAAGCAGGTGCTGGCGACCTGGATTTCCGGGATGCGGAAACAATTCGGCAAGGATACAGCTCTCGGGACGAGAAGGACTGAAATCCTGCGGAGCGCACCCGAGATCCCCGATGTTTTTGACGATCTGATCGAGGACGAGCCTGTGACGGTCATATGCTCGGAGCGCGGATGGACCCGGGTTGTCAAGGGGCACTCCGAGGGATCGCCAGGTTTCCGCTACAAGGATGGCGATCGCGAGCGCTTCGTGGTGCGGGCGAGGACAACGGACCGGCTTCTTGCCTTTGCGACCAATGGCCGCTTCTACACGCTTATGGTCAATCGGTTGCCAAGCGGGCGCGGCCACGGAGAGCCTATCCGGCTGATGGTTGATCTGCCCAATGATCAGGACATTGTCGCCCTGTTTGTACATCGGTCCGGAGAACGACTCGTGGTCGCGTCACGGGACGGACGCGGGTTCATTGTTGCAGAGGACAATCTCGTTGCGCAGACCCGCAGTGGCAAGCAGGTCCTGAATGTCGGCGAAAACAATGAGGCGGCGGCCTGCGCTCCGGTGGAAGGTGATGCGGTCGCAGTCATCGGAGACAATCGGAAGCTGCTGGTGTTTTCCCTGAATGATCTGCCCGAAATGCCCAGGGGCAGGGGGGTGAAGCTTCAGACCTACAGGGATGGCGGCCTTCTGGATGTCACCACCTTCGAACTCGCCCGGGGGTTGCCGTGGCGAACCGGTTCAGGGGTCCGGCGCGAGACACAGTTGAGGGAGTGGCTCGGAAAGAGGGGGCTGGCAGGACGAAGGGTCATGCGTGGTTTTCCGAAAAGCGGGCGCTTTGGCAACTACGAATAGATTGGTCGTTGTCACGCATTCGAGTGCAATGAAGCCTGATCACCTGACCGGGACCGAAGTCGGGTGCCGGCTCAGGGAGCACGAAAGCCGGAAACCTTGCCCGGGAAACCGTTCAGAAGTTGAGCGATATGTTGCGGTGAATTGACAGACAACTTGCCATCGTATCGGCCTGGGCACTGGTCAGGCGCGGCTGGGAACGAAGCCCGATGGAATCACGAATGGATTCTTCGTAACTTCGGAGACCCGGAAGAAGTTCGTTTTCTGCACGCAAGCGCCATTCCACGTCTGTCGCATGGCGCTTGAGGCCCTCTTCGAGTTCCCGTGCGGCCCGGGCCCTGCTGTTCTCTGTCCATCCTCTGGAAATCGCGCGACGGGCTCTCGAGAAGCGGGACTTGATGGAACTTGCGCCATCAATCCCGGTGAACAGCCGTTCTGCTTCCCGAAATCTCTGGACGGCTTCCTCCTGGGTCGCGCTTTCCAGAACCGTTCGGAGTGCTTCCAGGGATCCACGAATCGCGGCCAGATTTCCGGCCTGGCTGATGATACCAATGGCCTCTCCGATCGGTTCGTAGGCGTCATCTACGGTGCGCCGATACAGCCGTCGGGCGTTCGTCTCGGCTTTCGCAAGGGCCAGATAGTTCTGACGTTTTTCTTCCCATCCCTCGGGTAGCCTCGCCTCGATTTCCTGGATCTGGCGCCTGAGGTCATCCCGTTCAGCGCGGGCGTCCGGGATATTCTCGCTCAGCTGATCCCGTTCCAGCCGGCGAATCATGTCTTCAACTTCTGCCACCTGCCTTTCGCGTTTTCTGATCTGGAGCTGCAGGGCTCGTACGGTCTTGTGCACAGGCTCGTATTCGGGCCAGTAGGACTGTGTGTCTTCCGCAGTCGTTCTGACGTTTTCGACGCGATCGAAGGTGGCTTCTGCCTTGACGAAGGCTTCGACGATCTTGGACCGCAGGGACAGGGGAAGATACGAAAGATTAAGCTGACTTGCCTGATCAATAGCGGTGCGAAGACTGCTGCCATTCTCGTCATATCGCTTGAACAGCATGTCTTCGAGGCAGAGTTGCAATCGGGGATTCTTGGGCGGGGGTGCCGTCTCTGCTGTCAGGTAAACCCGGTTCGGCAGGTAATTCACCAGACTGGGCCACAACCCGACGATTCCAAGGGCGGAAAGCTGGAGAAGAATGAAAGGAATGACGCCAGCATACATCTTTACCGTTTTGACCGCAGGCGGTGCCACTCCGCGCAGGTAGAAGAGGGCAAAGCCGAAGGGCGGCGTGAGGAACGATGTCTGCATGTTGATGCCGATCATCACTCCTAGCCAAACCGCCGATACATTGGCCGACGTATCCGCAAGCAGGATCGGTGCAATGATGGGGACCACCACCACAGCGATCTCGATGAAATCGAGAAAGAAACCAAGGATAAAGATCACCGCCATGACAACGACGAACTTGGTGACGAATCCGCCGGGGAGACCGGAAAGGAAGTCGCGGACCAGGTCCTCGCCGCCGAACGCGCGGAACGCCGCGGTCAGCATGGCGGCGCCAAGTAATATGATGAACACCAGCGAGGTGGTCTTTGCAGTTTCGATCATCACGCCCTGGAGGGTGTCTCCGGTCCTGTAGGTGCGCCAGAGACTCCACAGGACGGCTACAAGCAGCCCGAACACCGAAATGGCCGCGAGTATGACCCCGGTCCACTCTTCGCTCGTTCGCGTGTTCTTGATGTTGATCTGGTAATGGTCAAGAAGGGTGATGATTGCAGCGATCGAGACAACAGCCAGAACAGCCGGCCAGAATGCTCTCTTGCGGCCGGAGCTCAGTCGATATCCCGCCATGATCACGGCGCCGATAGCACCAATGGCTCCGGCCTGGTTCACCGTTGCAATGCCCATGATAATGGACCCGAGAACGATAAAGATCAGCGTCAACGGGGGAATCAGCGAAAGGCAGACTTTCAATACGAACCGGAGATCAAAGTTTCCTTCGAAGGGAACCGGCGGCGCCATCCTTGGCCTGAAGAGCGAGGAAACAAGAATGTAGACCATGTACAACCCGACGAGAACGAGCCCGGGCACCAACGCGCCCAGAAACATGTCGCCGGCACTGGTTGAGCTGACGCTGAACTCGGATGGCAGGGAGAACTGGCCGGTCGCTTCCCTGTATTCGGATTGCCGAAGCGTCGTGGCCTGATCGGTTGAACTTGCCAGCTGGTCCGCGAGAATGATGAGCACGATGGAGGGCGGAATGATTTGCCCGAGGGTGCCGGAAGCGCTGATCGTGCCGGTGGCGAGCGACTGCGAATAATTCGCTCTCAGCATGACAGGAAGGGAAATCAGTCCCATTGCGACAACGGTTGCACCAACGATACCGGTCGTTGCAGCAAGAAGTGCACCAACGAAGACGACAGCGATGCCGAGACCGCCGGGTATCGGTCCAAACAGTTGCGCCATTGTGACCAGGAGGTCCTCTGCAACCTTGGATCGTTCGAGCATGAGGCCCATGAACACGAATAGCGGAATGGCAATCAGGGTGTCGCGTTCGACCTCCCAATAGACACCGCGGAAATTCGTGACCCCCGCATCCAGCCACTGTTGCGGTCCTCCATGGAGGAAATACGCGTCGGGATTGTCAGCAAAGACATACCCGCAGAGTGCGGCCAGAGCGATGGAAAGGATAGCGGAACCCGGCAGGGCGAAGGCGACCGGATAGCCCGATGCCAGCGCGGCAGCCATCGTGCCGATCAGGATGATGAGAAAAAGGAGTTCCATGCCTGATAGCCAGGGTCGCGCTAGACCGCGTGACCCTGTTGCAGCCTTTCAGCGTCGGGATCGCCCCTGAGGATGGCAGCGTTACGAAGGAAATAGCCGAGGAACTGGATCAGCATGGTCAGTGCGTAGATCAGGAGAAAGCCGGCCATGAAATATTTGACATACATGCCGTAACCGCTTTGGGAAACTTCATAGCTGAGAAGCGGAGCGTTGATGAGATTGCTCTTGTCCCACATTCCGGACGTCATGATGACCCAGCAGAGCGGAACGCCCAGGATCAGGGAACCGACCACGTTGGACCAGGCTTTCCCGCGGTCGCTGAATGTCGTGTAGAGAACATCGACCCGGACATGCCCCTCATGAAGGAGCGTATAGGCGCTCGCAAAGAGAAACAGGGCAGCATACCAGAAACGAACCAGATCTCCCATGAAGGCCTGTTCATAGGAGAAGATGAAACGCGCAAGAACGATCTGGAATTCGGCGAGCACGATAAGCAGGGCAAGCCAGGTGAACCCCAGGGAACGACTGAACAGGGAGATCAGGAATGCCAGACCGATCAGGGGGTAATGAATGAGGTCTCCACGATATTGTGATCGGCCAAGATCTCTCGCCATCGCTTCCCCCACGATGTCGGCGAGCAAGGCCTCGACGCGCAGGAACGAGATGATCATGTCGGCGATGCCCACGAACAGAACCGACCAGAATGCTGCTCGGGCAATGTAGGCAGCCAGTGCCGCCAGCGCGGCGGCATCGGTCGTCAGGGTCCGGCGACGGTCGAGCAGGGACCAGAGAATCACCGCGATGGCTGCAGCCGGATAGAAGAACAGTTGCAATACGCCCAGCATCATGGCCTCGCCCTCGATCCCCGTAAACAGGGGTTGGACGCCGGGCCAGCCTCTCCAGAAAATCAGATAATTATTGAGGGTAAAAACAAGGGCCGTTGATGCCGTGCCGAGCGCTACCGCACGAAGCAACCAGCTGGAATACGCAGTGTTTGCCGATACGCGGGGAGAGCTTCGGGCCATTCTGGACGGTGTCGGATCTGTCGCGGCAGCAGGTCGCCATTCAGGCAGGGAGGCAGTGATCCCGGATCACCGCCTCCCTGAAGACAGGTCTCAGCTAGACACCGAGAACGCGATTACGCTGCGAAAGATAGGCAACTTCGGCGATCTTGGTCCAGCCGCCGATATCCCTGCGGGCCTGCAGGAAGCTTTCATGTATGTTCCTGGCCAATTCGCTGTGACCGGTCACGGTTTCGAAAACTTCGTCCGCAGCTTCGCCGAAACTGTCATAGACATCGTCATTGAACTGGCGAAGCTTGACACCGTGGTCATTCAGCAATTCGGCCAGCGCCGCGCCGTTCTTGGCATTGAATTCGGACATCATGACGTCGTTTTCCATCGCTGCGGCTGCTTCGATGATCAACTGATCAGACTTGGTGAGCGAACCCCACCAGGAGGCATTCATGCCAAGGGCCAGCATGGCGTTGGGCTCATGCATACCCGGATAGTAATAGAATTTGGCCGCTTCATAGAACTTCATCGCCTTGTCGTTCCAGGGGCCGACCCATTCCGTGGCATCAATCGCTCCGGACACCAGATTCTCATAAATCTGCCCACCGGGGAGGGAAACCGGCGAGGCACCCAGCTTCGCCATCACGTCGCCGCCAAGGCCAGGAATACGCATTTTCAGACCCTTGAGGTCGTCGGCGGAATTGATTTCCTTGTTGAACCAGCCACCCATCTGGACACCAGTATTGCCGCACATGAGGTTCTTGAGCCCGAAGTCGCTGGCGAGTTTGTCCCAGAGTTCCTGTCCTCCGCCAAATCGGATCCAGGCATTCATTTCGGTGTAGGTCAGGCCAAACGGCACTCCGGTGAAATACGCCCAGCCCGGATGTTTGCCTTTCCAGTAGTAATCGGCGGCATGATAGGCCTGGGCATTGTTGGAAGCCACGGCGTCAAACGAGTCAAAGGCGCCAACGCGTTCTCCTGCCGCGAAATACTGGACCTTGATCCTGCCTTCGGTCATGTCCTCGATGCGCTTCGCGAAACGCTGCGCACCTGTTCCGAGCCCCGGAAAGTCACGCGGCCAGGTGGTCACAATGGTCATCTCGATGCTCTTCTGGGCGACGGCTGGCGCTGCAATAGTCGAAGCTGCGGTCGCGCCGGCACCGGCAATCGCGGCGGTCTTGAGGAACGAGCGGCGATCCACCGGCTTCTCCTGGGCCTGCTGTGGTTCAGTCTCCAGGGTATTCATCTTGGTCATATCTTCAATACTCCCGTTATGCTGTTGTCAGGCGGGTTACCCGGACTGATCCGGATTTTCCATGATCCTGGTAGCGCCATGCTAATGGGGGTTGCAGGATTTCGCAATGCACAATTGACGTTTGAATTTTCAGTCTCGCAGAGGTTTCCAGCCTTCGGGCCCCAAGGCTTCCAGAGGGCGGAAACGCGCCTTGTAGGACATCTTGCCCGAGCCTTCTATCCAGTATCCCAGATAGACATAGTGAAGGCCCAGAATGCGGGACTGCCGTATCATCCAAAGGATCATGCAGGTTCCCAGGCTGCGTCCGGAGGTCTCCGGATCATAAAAACTGTAAACAGCGGACAACGCATCCTGCATTCGGTCCATCAGCATCACGGCGGCGAGACTGCCGTTTGCATAGCGGAATTCGACAATACGTGTTGCGACCGGAGTGTCTTCCATCATCATGCGATACTGGCCGTAAGACATGGTCGCCATGGCCCCATTCCCATGGCGGCCCTGCTGGTAGCGCAGGAACAGCTCGTACTGGTCTCGCGACGCAAGGGCTTCCGTTTCCCGTACCGCCAGATCGAGGTTGCGCCGTGCAATGCGCCGGAAGGTGCGACCCGGCTTGAACTCACGGGCATCAATGCGGACCGGGACACAGGCATTGCACCGGGGGCAATCCGGCCGGTAGGCAAGGCCATGGCTGCGGCGAAAACCGAGAAGCGACAGTTTTTCGTAGAGTTCGTCGGGCTGGGGTACAGCAAGATCGGTCACCAGCTTGCGTTCCAACTGTCCCGCAATATAAGGGCACGGTTGCAGCCGGGTGCTGAAGAAAAACCGGTTGTGGGGATGAAACCAATGATCCACGGCGGCATCTGACCTTCAACAGTGGAGATCTCGGGAGAATATTAGGAGGTTCTTCCCTGCGGTGGAAGATATGCTATAGCTGGAGCCTGAATGATCGCGGTCAGGCTCCGGTCCGCACCGGGCCGGTGCGCAGTTGTACAACGGTGGGAGACGGCCGGTGCCGGAGAATGTGGTGACGCTCCAACAACTTCAGGAACGCATGGCGGCGAATCCGTTCAACAAGTGGATGGGTATGGCCATAGAGTCCCTGACGGAAGAGGAGATTTCCGTTTCGATCAGGTGGCGCGAGGAAATGATCTCGAATCCGGAGGCTCGCTACACACATGGCGGCATCATCGGGGCCATTATCGATACGGTTGCAGATTATGCCATCGCCGCCAAGGTCGGGATTCCGGTACCCACCGTGGATATCAGAATCGATTTTCATCGCGCTGCAGCTCCGGGTGATTTGAAGTGCACCGGGCGCGTTGTACGGCTCGGCAGTACCAATTCGGTAGCAGAAGCCTATATCCATGATGGTCAGGACCGTTTGATCGCAAGCGGCCGCGGCCTCTATTTCACCGCGGTTGCCCGTTCCGGTGCTCAGGGCTGACCCTGACAGCGATGGCGGCCCTTCCGCTCACGCTGTGCACGGGACGTTATGATCGCGTCCAGGCTATCGCGGATGGGCGGGTCGGTATCGAGGGCTGCGAGGTCAATTACCTCATGATGAACCCCGAGCAGGCGTTCTATCGCGCCTGGAATCATCAGGTGTTCGATGTCACCGAGTTGTCAGCTTCCAGCTATATTCTCGCGCGATCGACAGGTTGGGACGACTATGTTGCGGTCCCCGTTTTTCCTTCGCGGATGTTCCGTCATTCCTCGGTCTATATCAGAACCGATGCAGATATTGAGGAACCAGAGGATCTGAAGGGCCGGGAGGTCGGGGTTCCCGTCTACGCCATGACGGCGGCACTCTGGATTCGCGGCATTCTTCAGGACGATTACGGGGTCACGCCGTCCCAGATCCACTGGCGCACGGGCGGTCTGGAGGAGGGAGGCCGCAAACCGAGGTTCCCGCCGAATCTGCCGCCAGACATTCAGGTCAGCGCCATACCCGACGACCGGACATTGTCAGCAATGCTGGCGGAAGGAGAGATCACGGCTCTCATATCTGCGCGCCAGCCGTCCTGTTTCCATCCGGGACAGACGAAAATCGCGCGGTTGTTCCCGAAGTTCCGCGCTGTCGAGCAGGACTGGTACTCCCGAACGGGCCTTTTCCCGATCATGCATCTTCTGGCCATTCGCAAACCGCTCCTGGACCGCGAACCCTGGCTGGCGGCCAGTGTCCTGAACGCATTTGACGAGGCCAAGAACCGTTGCCTCGAGGACATGAGAGACGTTACCGCCCTGGGGGTCAGTGCGCCCTGGATACTGTCGGAAATCGACGATACCGTCGACCTGATGGGCCACGATTACTGGCCGTATGGTTTTCGCGAGAACGCCAGGGAACTGGAAAGAATGTGCTCCTGGTCGAAAGACCAGGGTCTTTCGGCTCGTCTCATGGAGCCGGAGGAACTGTTCCATCCGTCGGTGCTGGACCGGGCACGGATATAGGGTCTGAGCCGATCTCCCGGGAGGCGGGCAACCGTCAGAAGTGCGGCCCGAGGACGCAGGGGGGATAACGGACAGGCCCGAGGACAATGAAGGATGTCTGCAGGAAGGTTCAATGGTTGAGGATCGAAGAGAATTGCGCAATGCGTTTGGTTGCTTTGCGACCGGCATCACCGTAGTGACCACACGAAATGCAGACGGAGCTCCCGTCGGAATTACCGCGAACTCCTACTCTTCCCTGTCTCTTGATCCACCGCTCGTCCTGTTTTGTGTGGATTCTTCGATCAACAGTTTCGAGGCATTCAGGACGTGCGAGGCGTTCAGTATCAACATTCTTCGAGACGATCAGCGGGCCCTGTCCGAGAATTTTGCAAGATCAGGTGACGACAAGTGGAAAAGCCTTGAGGAGCTTTCGGGCGACAATGGCTGTCCGGTATTCGATGGCAGTCTGGCGGTTCTGGAATGTGACAAGCATGCGATGCATGAGGGTGGCGATCATCTGATTGTGATCGGGCGCGTGACGCGAATGGAGTATGACGAAGGCAAGCCCCTCGTCTATTACCGGGGGACGTATGTGAGCCTCGCCTGAACCATTCGGTGCTGGCCGCGTCCGGAACGGAACCTGCGACTAATGCCCGGGTGTTGCGGCGGACGGTATCAGACGAAGAATACCCATGGCATCTGTTGCTGCCCGCTCGCGGGACTGCGCAATCCGGAGATAATCACCGTCCCTCCACTTGCGCGTCGTGTTGTCATAGCGGGATGACAGGGGATTGCCCGACGACCCGGTGGCAACGGCGAACAGCGAGTCTTCCAGATTGCCAAGATCATAAATGGCGCGATAGCCGGGACCGTGCGTATTCGCAAAGTGGTCCTTGCCTCCGGAAAACTGGCTGGCGGCCCTGTTGACCGTGAAATTGCCGCCATCTGATTCGATCCTGATATCCGAGAAATGCCGCAGGATCGGAATGCGCCCGAACAGGGGATGACGAAACAGGGCCGGGTGGGCCTCTCCCCAGCGCCAGTCCTCCATGTCGCTGCCGAAGCGCTCCTCGAGGTCGTCAAGGGCACGTTCCAGCGCAGAGGTGACGGTGTCGATGCAGGTCTCGGAAACCTCGGTCCCCGTGTCATCACACCAGACGGTCCGTTGCGTGATCATGCGTTCGACGACATTCGGGCGGAGGCCATGGTAAAATTCGAAATACTCGCCCAGTTCGTCCGCATACAGTCCACGATTGATTTCGAGCAGCCAGGCCACGAAAATCAGGGGCGCATTCCCCGAGCGGTTCATGTTTCCGTTCCAAGAACGCAGCACGTCGAGGGCACGACCGCTTCGTTCGCCGGATGGCCGAATGTGTTGCAGCAGGAGCGGGAGGAGTGAGGTCGCGGCGCGCGACAGGGCGTCGTTCTGCAATGCGGCGGCCGTCTCCGGTGTTCTGGGTTGGAGCGACGCCAGATGCTCGAGAACCCTCTCGGCGCGATAAGCAGGGTACCAGTCCCGCGTGAGATACCACCGGTAACCGGGTGGCGTAATATCATGGTTGGTGTTGACAAGGCGGCCCGACGTCGGATTGAACGCCTGCGGCAATTCGTCAACAGGGATGAAGCCGGTCCAGTCGTGGGATCCGGACCAGCCCGGAACCGGCATACTGCCGTTGCCGTCCCTGCGAACCGGAACCCGGCCCGGAGCCATGAAGCCGATATTGCCCTCGATGTCGGCATAGCTGATGTTCTGCTGGGGGGCATGGAAATGCGCCAGTGCCGCCCGGAAATCTGGCCAGGACCGGGCCTGATTCAGGCGCAGGAGTGCCAACGGTGTCGTATCGTCCGGCCGAAGTCCGACCGAAGACAGCGTTACGACCTGACCGGGTGGAAGATGCTTCTGAAAGCGTGGGTCCACGTCGGAAATCACCGGTCCATGGCGGGTCTCGCGAACGAGGAGAGAAACCGGTTCGTCCTGTCCCCTGACCTGAATCGTCTCTGCCCTTTTCGTGAAGGGAAGCGGGCCTTCAGGACCGTCATAATGGTCGGGACTTCCGTCGCTCAGCCGTTCCAGAAACAGATCCTGGGTGTCGCTTCCGGTCGTTGTCATGCCCCAGGCAATCCGGCCGTTATGGCCGAGCACATGGAAAGGGACGCCGGCCACCGTGGCACCGGTCAGGGTGAGGCCGGGCGCGGACACACGGGCGAGGTACCAAAGTCCGGGTGCGTTGAAGCGAAGATGGGGATCATTGGCGAGAAGCGGTTTACCGCTCTCGGTGTGTCTGCCGTCGAGGACCCACCAGTTTGACGCCGCCTGCCGGCTCAGGCTTTCCGGGATTGCCCGAAGAAGCTCGGCGAAATAACGCCTGTCAGTCAGGTTGGCGTCGACGGCCGAAAGGGTCGACGGGATGCCACGGTCCGGATCCGGCCAGAGATCCTGCATGAGCTCCGGACTGATTTGTCCGGAAAGAGCAGCGCGCAAGGCTTCGGTACGCCAGTTTCCGGTGAGAATCTGGCCCATAAGGCGGCCCCACACCATCGAATCTTCCGGCCGCCACGGTTCCGGCCTGTAGCGAAGAGCCTGGAATTCGGGTGGCAGGGCGCCCTGCGGATCGGCAAGGAATGCGTTGACCCCGTTGGCATAGGCCTCAAGAAAGCGGCGTGCATCCTCCGGCATGCGACGGTAGGTCTCGCCCGCCAGCTGGTAAACGCCCAGAGTGCGCATGGTGCGATCGACCCTGAGCAGCGGGGCTCCGACGACTTCGGCCAGACGGCCGGCGCCGAGCCTGCGCATGAAGTCCATCTGGAACATACGGTCACGGGCATGGACGAAGCCCAGAGCCAGGTAGGCATCCTCAACCGACGCGGCATGGATGTGGG
The DNA here is from genome assembly GCA_965221485.1 of Alphaproteobacteria bacterium. Lineage (GTDB taxonomy): Bacteria > Pseudomonadota > Alphaproteobacteria > MPNO01 > UBA830 > JAJEBT01. Next base: position 772,592 of record OZ244893.1, read on the forward strand.
GAATGCCGTTGACGTCATAGATCACCTCGACCTGCGTCTCCAGACCGGCGACCTGTACGTCACCTGACAGTGACGGGAGAGAGGTCCTCAACCAGAAATAGCCAGCGACGACAACGATAACGGCACAAAGCAGGGCTGCGGCAGCAATACGAAGGAACCATCGCCGAATCATTGCATTCCGCCATTGGCCCGATGTGGTCTGCGGAGCGTGTCAGCCGCTCCGCAGCCGCTCGGCGATCTCGACTGCGGCATAGGTGAGAACGGCGCACGCACCCGCGCGCTTCAGGGAAATCAGGCTTTCCATGATGAGGCGGTCCCAGTCAAGCCAGCCGTTCAGACCCGCCGCCTTCATCATCGCGTACTCCCCGGACACCTGGTACGCGAGGGTGGGCAGACCGAAAGCGTCGCGAACCTGGCGAATGATATCGAGATAAAACAGTCCGGGCTTCACCATGACCATGTCTGCCCCTTCCGAAATGTCGAGCGCCACTTCCCGGACCGCTTCGTCCGAGTTGGCCGGATCCATCTGATAGGTCTTCTTGTCGCCCTGGCCCAGGCTTGACGCCGACCCCAGGGCATCGCGGAACGGACCGTAGAGAGCGGAGGCGTATTTGGCGCTGTAGGCGAGAATCTGGGTTGTGGTATGGCCATGGTCGTCGAGAATGGTGCGGATGGCCGCAACCCGGCCGTCCATCATGTCGGACGGGGCGATGACGTCGCAGCCGGCCTCAGCCTGGATCAGGGACTGCCGGGCCAGCACCTCGACGCTTTCGTCGTTTATGATATGGCCGTTGCGGAGAAGCCCGTCATGACCGTGGCTGGTAAACGGATCCAGCGCGACATCACACATCACACCGAGGTCCGGATGAGCGGCCTTGAGCGCACGCACGGCGCGGCATACCAGATTATCGGGATTGAGCGCTTCTGTTCCATCATCACTCTTGAGTGACGGCTCAATCACCGGAAAGATGCTCACCATGGGTATGCCCAGTTCTTCTGCCTGCCCGCACAGTTCGACGAGGGAGGCGATCGAATGCCGGAAGATGCCCGGCAAGGAAGGAATTTCCACCTGATCCGCGTCAGCATCATGCACAAAGACCGGCATGATCAGATCCGCCGGTGTAAGAACGTTCTCGGCGACCAGGCGCCGCGACCAGGGCGTGCGTCGGTTGCGACGCATGCGTGTGGTCGGAAATTGCTGTAGTCCTGATATTGAATTCATCATGTGTTCTTGCCGCACTGTTCGCCGTCGGAAAGTGTCCACGCTCCCGAAGTCAGGGCCTGCTTTTGACCGCGGGCGAGCGGCAGACAGGCTGCGAACCAGGATCTGTGGAGCGTCCCGGGGCGCCTCTTGTCCGTACTCACGGAACCCGCGCAGACCATACTGTCCGTTCACCCCCGCAAGTTTCCGTGCGCAGGTGGATCGGTTTCGGGACATTATCGATCGGAGATCGACTGTCAAGCGGTTGATACAGACGGATTGCAGCCCTGGACTGTGGTCAGCCGCTTTCGCACGGTTCCGAATATTCCAGTGATAACCATTTCCGGCTTTCCTCGCGGTTGCGTACGCAAGGCAGCGGTCTGAAAGGAAGGCTACGCGAGCATCCGGTCCGGTGTACGGTGAAATACCGGCAATTCAGCGCAGGACTATTTCAGCCTGGCGTCATCACCGAAGCGGTTCTCCAGCAGGTTTCGCAGCTTTGACAGTGCTCTGCCCTCAATCTGGCGAACCCGCTCCTTGGTCACCCCAAATCCCTCCCCGATTTCGGCGAGTGTCGTCTTGTTGTCATCAAAAAACCTGCGGCTGATGACCTCGCGTTCTCTTGGGGTCAGGCTGTCCATGGCTTCCTCGATCCAGCGAGCCCTTGTTTCGCTGTCAATCAGAGCCTCGACACACTTGTCAGGCGTCTCCGACTGATCGGGAAGAAGATTGAGAAGTTCTTCGGATTCGTCCTGGCCAACCGGAGCGTTGAGGGACTGGTCCGGGCGTGACAGGCTTGCTTCCATGCGCTCCACGGCTGCAATTGGTACTCCGAGGTCTTCGGCAAGGGACTGACGCTCTTCGTCGGTCATCCAAACAGCGGTGTTGTCGGTGCGCTGGGCCCGAAGTCGACGCAGACTGAAAAAAAGGCTTTTCTGGGCCGGTGTGGTTCCGATCCGGACAATCGCGCTGTTGCGTACGATGTAGTCCTGCATGGCTGCGAGAATCCACCAGGTCGCATAGGTCGAGAATCGTACGTTGCGATCGGGGTCAAAGCGGTTGGCTGCCTCGAGGAGGCCGGTATTGCCTTCCTGAACCAGATCAAGCTGCGGCAGTCCGTAGCCCCGGAACCGGGATGCGATACGAACGACCAGTCGTATATGAGAGGTGACAATTTCGTCCAGCGCCGCTTCATCCCTGTCCTCGATCCAGCGTCTCGCAAGTTCCTGCTCATGATCGCGCTCCAGCATAGGAGCCTTCATGGCCGCCGCGATGTAGCGTCGGTCGTTGACTTCCGGATTGTCGCTGTTTGAGGTAGACATGACTGTCCCCCTTTTCTTGCCCGCGGCCGCTCCCTTATCCGGGCACATCCAATTGTTTCGACTCGAAATTAATACAAATTCTACACGAATAAAAGATAAATTCGACTCTAAACGATTTCCGGGTTCGCGATAGCGGTACCAGTCATGTGGTGAGCAAGGGGGCGAAGGTCAAGGGGCCAGGCTATTCCCGAACTCCGGACGCCACGCGGGAAGGGGCAGGGAGCACAATCCCTATTGGATGAGACCTGGCCTGGCTGGCACTCCCGTTTGACAACTCCGGCAGGAGCGTGGCATCCATGAGCGGGAGGCCCGATGCTTGCGGTCCGAACTCCACTCCGGAATTTCCCAGGGGTATTTGTTTTTTCTTCCAACGAACTAATTTGACGATAGTAAAATTGTTGACCATGTGCGGTCTGCGGCCAGGGGGACTTTACCGTGCTTCAGTTCGAAGCTTCATCCACTCGGGAAAAGCAACGGGACGTTATCGGACGGGACGAAAGCCGCGAAATCGTGCGGCTGGTGGAACGGCTCGGACGTATATCGCATTCGCTTCAGTTTGCGGCAGGCCTGAACCCGGCACAATGGCAGACGTTACGGTATATCGCCGGAGCACGAAGAAACAGCCGCTCGCCCGGTGCCCTTGCCTGCTTTCTGGGGAATACCAGAGGGTCGGTGTCCCAGACCCTCAAGGCCCTTGAAGCGAGAGGACTGATTGAGCGGGATCGCAAGAATGACGACCGCCGCACGGTTCGATTGAGACTGACGTCGGCCGGGCGGGCCATGCTCCGGGACGATCCCCTCGAGTCAATGGTGGAAGCCATCACCCTGTTTTCCGAACCCGACCGGCGCAATCTCATGGACGGGATGCAACGTCTCCTGGATGCGGTCCAGAGTTACCACGGGCTGCCGGAATTCGGTGGTTGCACGGATTGCTGCCACCTTGTTCCGGATACGGGAAAGGAAACGAGCGGCTGGGGGGCTCGTTGCGGGATATCAGGAGAATTCCTGGAACTGGCTGAAATCGACCGGATCTGCACGGACTTCTCGCGTCGGCCGGCTCAATCATCCTGTTCACAGGCCTGAAGGTAACGCTCCATCTCTCCACGCAATTCCGGAGGGATCTCGATCGACGACATCGTTTTCTTCGATGCGACACAACTGACGAAATGGCCACGCAGTATCTCGGTACCGTCATCGTGCCCGACGATGTCATAGTGGATCGAGGATCGGCCGAGCCTCGTCAGAACGAGTGTGAAGTCGATACCCTGTCCCATCCAGCGCGGTTCCCTGAAATCGACCGTAACGTTCATGAGCGGGAACATCCGTTCCTCTTTCAGAAATTGATGCGCAAAATCAATGTTCAGATGTTGTGCAATCCAGTCCTCGAAGACATTGTTGAACATGCGAAAATAGGCCGCATAGAACACAATGCCGGCCGGATCGCAGTCCGAGAAGCGGATGAGGTATCGCGTCGTGAACGCGGCAGCGGGAAATTTGAGCGACATGGATATGGTTTCCGGGGTGGCGGTTCGGGTTCCATGGCCTGGCAGCGCTTCGGTCGTCGGTAATTGATCGGAAAGGGTGGGGCAACCAAAAGAAACCCTGCCGTTGACCCCCGGCAGGGAGTGGCAGGAACCAGGTTCTTGGCCAGGGCCAGAGACATCGTAGCCTGCCGTTCGTCCGGGTCAAACCCGTTCGGCGACAGTTGATGTTGGCGTCACCGGTCGAGCCGTGACCGCACCGGTTCCGGGCTGCGCCAACCCGTGAACAGGTGCGTGGCGAGGATCAGCCCGGACATTTGTCCCGCCTCATTTTTGCAGAGAATCGAAGAGCACGGACGATGCCGGTGCCTGCCCGGCCCGCCAGAATACCCGCTCGCCCACGGAGCAAACGATGTTCGGGCCGGGCGTTTTCCCTCCTTGTCTTCACATGAGAAACCGTCACCCTGATGATCAGACTGCCTGCCTTGCAGTGGGGAAGGAGGATGCCTCTTCCGTGGCGACGAATGATCAATATGGCAACCCCAAGCCTGAACCCGGATCCAGCGATCACCCGGTATCGCGAGATTTCCAAAGCGAAGAAGAGACGGAGAATTTCCTCGCCCCGGTGCGAAAGACTTCCTGATCCCTGATCATCGTTCCTGATCTGCAGGTCGTCTGCCGCCACGCCAGATTTCCCGCTGGCCACATCCACAACGGCCTCTCCTGTTTCAGCATCCGATACCCCGAATCATGTGCCGGGCCCGCCTCATGAACAGGGACGCCCGTTCAGGCCGGTGGCGGTCGCCACAGCTGGTGTTCCGGGTCCGGGCGGGCTGTCCGGATCAGAATTTTACGGTCCATTGGCCCGGTTTGACGGATCAGGAAGCATCCTCTCCGGATGTTGACGATCCGCAACGGCAAGATGGCCGCTTTGCTCCGCCGGCATTCCCTGTATGCAAGACCGGGACACCGCAAGCCGTTGCCAGCGTTGCAGGCTCAGGGATTTCCTGAAGGATCACCCCGGAAACAAAGGGGTCGGGATAGCAAGGCAGCCCAACATGTGGTATCAACGCGTCCAGGCAGCAGCGGACACAGCGTGGGCATAATGACCATTGAGACGGTCGCCGTAGCGGCGGACCACGGTGGATACAGCCTCAAGGAAACGGTTCTCGATGAAATCCGGGCCTCAGGGCGCGAAGTGATCGACCTGGGGACCGCAGACGAAGCCCCTGTGGATTATCCTGACTTTGCCGCACGGCTGACACAGGCTCTCGGAAGCGGTGATGCGACCCGGGGTGTCCTGATTTGCGGAACCGGCATCGGCGTTTCGATCGCAGCCAATCGCGATCCGGCCATTCGGGCCGCACTCTGCTATGACGAGGAGACCGCAATTCTGGCGCGCAAGCACAATAATGCCAACGTGTTGTGCCTGGGCGGCCGCAAGACAGAAAACGAGGAGGCCCGCAAGATTGTCCGACTGTTCCTGGCCTCCGAATTTGAGGGGGGGAGACATCAGAAACGGATCGCGAAGTTGGATCGAACCTTCTGTACGACTCATCAGATGAAAGGAGATCTTTGATGGATATGAGGTCTCCGGGCCCGCAAGCCATGAAGCATGAGGGATTCTTTTCGATGGGGTTGGCCTCCGCCGACCCGGAACTGGCCGCCGCAATTGGCGACGAAATGAAGCGTCAGCAGAATCAGATTGAACTGATTGCTTCAGAAAATATCGTGTCACAAGCGGTCCTCGAGGCAGCGGGTTCCGTCCTGACCAACAAATATGCCGAGGGTTATTCAGGCCGGCGCTATTACGGCGGCTGTGAATTCGTTGATGTTGCCGAAGACCTTGCAATCGAGCGGGCCCGAAAGCTGTTTGGTTGCGCCTTTGCCAATGTGCAGCCCCATTCGGGCGCCCAGGCCAACAGCGCGGTGTTTTTTGCCCTGTTGAAGCCGACCGACACGATTCTCGGACTTTCGCTGGCGGCCGGAGGACACCTGACCCATGGGGCTCCGCCCAGCCTGTCGGGAAAATGGCTGAACGCTGTTCAGTATGGTGTTCGTCGCGATGACGGACTGATCGACTTTGAACAGGTCGAACAGCTGGCGATGCAACACCGCCCCAAACTAATCATCGCAGGGGGATCGGCTTATCCCAGGATACTGGACTTCCGGAAGTTCCGTGAGATTGCCGATGCCTGTGAGGCGCTCCTGATGGTCGACATGGCGCATTTTGCCGGGCTGGTTGCGGCGGGAGTGCACCCCAGTCCTTTCCCTCATGCCCATGTCGTTACGACGACCACGCACAAGACCCTGCGCGGCCCCCGGGGCGGAATGATCCTGACAAACGATGAGGCGATTGCCAGGCGGATCAATTCCGCCGTGTTCCCGGGAACCCAGGGTGGACCGCTCATGCATGTGGTGGCGGCAAAGGCGGCGGCGTTTGGTGAGGCACTCAAGCCGGAATTCGCGGTCTATTCGAAGGCCGTCGTACAAAATGCGAAGGTTCTCTCGGAGACATTGTCTGCTGGTGGCCTGGATATCGTAACCGGTGGGACCGATACACATCTTCTGCTGGTCGACTTGCGGGCCAAGGGATTGACCGGAAAGCTCGCGGAGGTGAGCCTGGAAGCAGCCGGGATTACCTGCAACAAGAATGGTGTGCCGTTCGATCCCGAAAAACCGACCGTGACTTCCGGTATCAGACTTGGCTCGCCCGCAGCAACGACGCGGGGTTTTGGAGAGGGAGAATTCCGGAAGGTTGGTGAAATGGTCCTCACCGTTCTGGATGGTCTCGCATCCGGGTCAAATGACAATACAGAGATTGAGAACCGGGTAAGGGCGCAGGTGCACGCCATGTGTCAGCTCTTCCCCATATACGCCCATTCATGAGTATCAGGGGAGATGATTAATGAAGTGTCCGTTTTGCGGATCAGACAATACCCAGGTGAAGGATTCCCGTCCCACAGAAGACAATTCGGCAATTCGCCGGCGACGGGCCTGTAACGACTGCGGAATGCGATTTACAACTTTCGAGCGGATTCAGTTGCGGGAAATCACCGTCGTCAAGTCGGATGGCAGACGCGAGCCCATCGATCGTGACAAGCTGGTCAAGTCAATGGAAATCGCGCTTCGCAAACGCGACGTTGATCGTGACAGGGTTGAACGTGCGATCAGTGGAATCATCCGTCGCATCGAAAGTTCGGCCACTGCAGAAGTCACGTCGCGCCAGATCGGTCAGCTCGTCATGGATGCACTGGACCAGCTCGATCAGGTCGCCTACATCCGGTTCGCCTCGGTTTACAGGGACTTCCGCGAAGCCAGTGATTTCGAGGACTTTGTGGAACAGCTTAACGTCAGTGACGAGGTCCATTGACCAGCGGTTCATGCGACTTGCGATCGGCCTTGCCGGTCGCGCGGAGGGCTGTGTTGCGCCGAATCCCTCTGTCGGCTGTGTCATTGTGCAGAATGGCGCCGTGGTCGGACGCGGCTGGACCGGAACCGGAGGGCGCCCACATGCGGAGACGCAGGCCCTGCAGTGTGCAGGCCTCGCAGTGCGTGGCGCAACAGCCTACGTCTCACTTGAACCCTGTGCCCATCACGGCCAGACCCCGCCCTGTGCAGACGCGCTTGTCGATGCCGGAATCGTCCGGGTTGTCGTGGGCGTGACCGACCCGGACCCCCGCGTGAACGGAGCCGGGATCAGACGGCTTGAAGCGGCCGGAATCAAGGTGGAGACAGGCGTCTGTGCCGAGGAAGCGGCCCGGTCTGTCCGTCCGTTTGTCACAAGGGTGCGCGACAGGCGTCCGTTCGTGACGGTCAAGACTGCGACCACGCTCGATGGGCGGATTGCAACGATTACCGGGAAAAGCCAGTGGATAACCGGGCCGGAAGCCCGGGCTGTCGTGCATGGGCTGAGAGCGCGCACTGACGCCATACTTGTGGGTGGCCAGACCGCAATCGCCGACGATCCGGCGCTGACCTGCCGGCTTCCGGGACTCGATGATCGATCACCCGTCCGCATTATCCTGGCGGGGGCTGAGCCGCTGCACCGGTCGCTTCGCGTTATTGCTACGGCGGACAAGGTTCCGACCTGGATATTGCTTGCGCAGGGTCCGCGCGCCGAGACGGGGCGAATCTATCGTGACGCTGGCGCGAGGGTCCTTGAAGTCTCTCCCGACGCCGATGGACGGCCCGACCTGCCTGCAGCCATGGGCATCCTTGCGGAGGAGGGCATCACGAGCCTGATGGTCGAGGGGGGCGGGCGAGTCATCGCTGCATTCCTGCGGCACGAACTGGTGGACCGGATTGTCTGGTTTCGGGGTTCGCAGGTCATCGGCGGTGATGGAATTCCGGTGCTTTCGAATCTGGGTGTACGTGATCTTGACGAGGCACCGCGATTCGAAAGGATCTCGACACGACCGGCCGGAGCCAGCCTGGTCGAAACCTACGAACGGAGCAATTGGGGGGCGTCATGTTTACAGGGATCATAACGGATCTCGGACGGGTCAGGGCTCGCGAACAAAAGGGAGATACACGGTTCGAAATCGAAACGACCTGGGATACCGATGGCATCGCAATTGGCGCTTCCATCGCCTGTTCAGGTCCGTGCCTGACCGTCGTCGAAAAAGGTCCGGACTGGTTTGCCGTCGAGGCCTCGGCCGAAACGCTCGATCGAACCACATTGGGATCCTGGCAACGCGGCACGTCCGTCAACCTTGAGCGGGCAATGCGGATAGGAGATGAACTGGGGGGGCATATCGTATCTGGCCACATTGATGACGTTGCGGAAATCCTGGAGATGACGCCGGAGGGAGACAGCTGCCGGTTCGCGTTTCTGGGGCCCGAGCGTCTGGCAAAATTTATCGCACCGAAGGGGTCGGTAGCTCTCGACGGTGTGTCGCTGACCGTGAATGAAGTTGACGAAGCGCGCTTCACCGTCAACATTATCAGCCATACCCGTGCGGTGACCGGGTTCGGCCAATGCCGGGTAGGAGACAGTGTCAATCTGGAAATTGACATGTTGGCGCGATATGTAGCGCGTCTGGTGCAAGGAGATTGACAGGTGGCGCGCAAGAGATTGTCCATTGTAGACCCGGAAGGCCAGCCTCCGGATCGCGACACGGAGGAGCTCAGGGGCTTTCTTTCGCCGATCACAGACGTGATCGAAGACATCCGGAATGGGCGGATGGTCATTGTCGTCGATGACGAGGATCGCGAGAACGAGGGAGACCTCGTCGTGGCGGCGCAGATGGCGACCCCCGACGCAATCAATTTCATGGCAAGGTTTGGTCGCGGACTGATCTGTTTGTCAATGACTGCGGATCGTATAGATCAACTCGGCCTCTCGATGATGTCCAGTGACAACCGGTCCAGACATGAGACGGCTTTCACGATTTCCATAGAGGCGCGGGAAGGTGTGACGACCGGAATTTCCGCTTCGGACCGGGCCAGAACCATCGCCGTGGCCATCGATCCCAGCCACGGGCCGAACGATATTGTGACCCCCGGGCATGTCTTTCCGCTCCGGGCCCGTGATGGTGGTGTCCTGGTGCGAACTGGCCATACGGAGGCTGCGGTTGATCTGGCTCGCCTGGCCGGGCTCAATCCTTCGGGGGTGATATGCGAGATCATGAACGAGGATGGCACGATGGCGCGCCTTCCCGATCTGGTAAAATTCGCTCAGTTTCATGGTCTCAAGATCGCGACCATTGCTGATCTCATTGCCCATCGGTTGCGCCACGACAGCATCGTAGAACGATCGCTGACAACGCGTATTTCGCGTCGTTACGGAGGCGACTTTCGCCTGATTCTCTATCGCAACAAGGTCTCGAATGCGGAGCATCTCGTGCTGGTGAAGGGAGATATCGAAGGTGATGAACCGGTGCTGGTCAGAATGCACGCGGTCAATATTCTCGATGACATGATCCACGACACCACCAATATGCGGGAATTCGAACTGGAATCATCAATCCGAACCATCGGGGCCGAGGGCAGGGGCGCCATCGTCATCATTCGCGAACCGTGGGCAGAACGATTGTCAAACCAGGTTCGGGCACGCCACCGCGTTCCCTCTGACCCCCTGTCCGCATCGGCGGAGATTTCGGTACAGCCCGAAGAAGGTCGGGAACTTGCGCCACCGGCGCTCAGGGATTTCGGGGTCGGGGCCCAGATTCTCAATGACCTCGGAATAAGAAAGCTGATTCTGTTGACCAACCGGTCCCGCGCGATCAAGGGTATTGTAGGTTTTGATCTGGCTGTGGTCGGGCGGCGGCCGATTCCGGCCCTGGAGGTGTGAGATCGTGAGCAATCCCCATGTCATGGTCGTCGAGGCGCGGTTTTACAACCATATTGCCGATGAGATGATGAAGAGCGTGGTCGCCGAGCTCGAAGCGGCCAACGCGACCTGGGAGGCCTTTTCGGTGCCCGGTTCCTTCGAGTTGCCCGGCGCGATCCGGATGGCGATCGAGGCTGCGGACAGCCGGCCCCCGGAACGTCGGTTTGACGGCTTTATCGCGTTGGGCTGCGTCATCCGCGGTGAGACCAGCCATTATGATTATGTCTGTGCGGAAAGCGCCCGCGGGCTGAACGAACTTGTCCTCAGATACGGAATTGCGCTCGGTTACGGCATTCTCACGACCGAGACCAGAGAGCAGGCCGAGGCGCGGGCGAGTCGCGGCCAACATGATCGTGGCGGTGCCGCAGCCCGCGCCTGTCTTGCCATGATCGAACTCAATCAGACCTTGCGACAATCGCTGCGATGAGTGCCGAAGCCGACCCTGCGTCGCTGTGGTCGGCCCGGCGGCATGCAGCGCGTCTTGCAGCTGTGCAGGCGCTTTACCAGATAGAACATGGGAAAGCCGCAACGGATGCAGTTATCTCCGAATTCATTGAATTTCGCTTCAGCGAAAGCAGTGAGGCTGGGGGCGGGGTTGACCCTGATCCGGTCCTGTTCCGTACCCTGGTTCAGGGTGTGGGGGAGCAGCTGGCTGTTCTGGACAGTCTCATCCTGAATGCTCTCGACAAGCGGTGGACGCCGGAAAGGATGGCGCTGGTGTTGCGCGCGATCCTGCGTGCGGGGACCTTCGAACTGCAGTTTCGCCAGGGGACGCCAGCGCGGGTGGTCATCAATGAATATGTGGACCTGGCGCACGCCTTTTTTGATGGTCCCGAGTCACGGCTCGTCAATGCTGTGCTTGATGGGGTCGCGCGCAGCCTGAGGTCAGGAGAGTTCGCGGCAAGCGAAGACAGGAACGAAATAACGGCACCGGGAACAGCTTGTCCTCCGACAGCGTGAGGCCGTGCCGATTGCAGCAAGAAAGGGATGTGAGCCCGCTTCGGTATCGTCGGAATCAGGTGGCTCCTATGGCAGTGGCCCATTGCTTGCGAACGGGTCTGCATGTGGCCGGGCCCGGCTGCAGGGGTGCAACCTGGGGCACCGCTCATGAATATGGTGGTGCTGGCAGTTTCTCGTCGAAACGGGATTTTTCGTTTCCTGTGCTACGCTCGTTGCCCGGGGCATGACAGGATGGGCCAGCTCATGGAACGTATCCCTGGTCTTTGGCTGGCGGCAGCGGCTTCGGGCGGCCCTCCTCGCGATACGGAGAACATGTTTCGTATGATGGCCGGGTTTGGAAACACGGGCTGTACCGGTTCTGAATGATGGAGCCTGCACACTCAGGACAGAAACGGGTCCACGCATTGCGCAGGCTGTTGCAACCGGTGCAAGGGACCAGTGCGCAGAATGCCTGAGCCCGCGCGGCCGCGGCGAGGTGAGTTCGCCCTGATCGCAGAACTCCTGGCACCGCTGGGATGTGGAGACCACCGCGCGCTCGGATTTGCCGATGACGCTGCGTTGTTGCCGCAACGGTCAGGTCTGGAAACCGTTGTCACGACGGACACCTGTGTCGGTGGCGTCCATTTTTGGGAAGACGATCCGGCCGGGGTCATCGCAAGCCGCCTGTTGCGGGTCAATCTTTCCGATCTTGCGGCCATGGCAGCCCGACCTGATGCCTATTTTCTGAACCTTGTTCTTCCTGACTGGGTCGGAGACCAATGGCTGGAGGAGTTTGCGGCCGGGCTTGGCCGGGACCAGGCCTTGTTCGGGATCCGCTTGCTGGGGGGCGACGTCACGCGCACAGGGGGTCCTCTGGTTGTGTCAGTCACAGCGGTGGGAGAGGTGCCTGATGGTGCTGCTGTCCGGCGGAGCGGCGCGCGAGCAGGTGATCTCGTTCTGGTGTCGGGAACAATCGGTGATGCGACCCTGGGACGCCTTGAGAAACAGCAGCCGTCGGGACAGCAATGCCGGGAAGCCCTGATCCAGCGTTTCCGGACCCCTGAACCACGTGTTCAGCTGGGGCAGAACCTGTCGGGAATTGCCACTGCAATGGCAGATGTATCGGACGGACTGATCGCGGATATTGAGCATATCTGTTCGGCTTCGGCGGTTTCTGCCAGCATTTGCATGGACGCCGTTCCCCTGTCGCCAGAGGTCAGGACCGCCGTGGAAGACGGGGAGATCAGACTGACAGATCTGCTGACTGGCGGTGACGACTATGAACTGGTTTTTGCGGTGCCCCCGGAATTCGCACCGCTCGCTCGAGACGCAGGGCGAAAGGCCGGAGTCCCGGTCACAGAAATCGGAACATTCACAGAAGGGGGAGGTATCGTTATGATCCGCGCCAGCGATGGCCGGCTCGTGACGATCACGGAGACAGGGTATCGCCATTTCTGATTGCATCAGATGGGAGCGTTCCGGATTGCTGGGACCCGTTGAAGCACGACCCGTAAGGGCAAGGGCAGAATGATTGCAAGCACTGTAAAAAAGAATGTCCTGTTGTTGGCCTCAAGTCAGGCCCTTTTCATGACATCGACATCGGCGATCATTGCAACGGCCCCGATTGTTGGCGGAATGTTGCTGACCGAGGACAAGGCACTGGCAACATTACCGGTTGCCCTTCAGTTCGTGTCCATGGCCATCACCACGATTCCCGCCTCGCTTTACATGGGCCGGGTCGGGCGCAGTATGGGTTTCGTGACCGGCGCGGCGATCGGTGTCGTTGGCGGCCTCACCGGCGCTTATGCCATCATGACGGGGAGCTTTCTGATCTTTTGCCTGGCCTGCATGCTGATCGGAAGCTTCAACGGCTTTTGTCATTATTTTCGTTTCGCTGCAGCCGATTCGGCGCCCGCCGATTACCGCAGCAAGGCGATTTCCTATGTTCTTGCCGGCAGCGTCGTGGCCGCCTTTCTTGGACCCATGCTGGCACGCAATACCGTCGACCTGCTCCCCTACAGTTTCGCCGGAGTCTTCCTGTCCCTGGTCGGGGTCTATGTGCTCATCGCATGTATTGTCAGTTTTATTGATGTTCCCCTGCCAACAAGGTCGGAACGGAAGCAGAGTGGCCGGCCCCTGTCGGAGATCGTGAAGCAACCAAAGTTCATCATTGCGGTTTGCGCGGCAACATTCGGCTATCTCGTCATGTCTTTCCTCATGACCGTGACGCCGATCGCGATGCAAGTCTGCGGTTTCTCCTTTTCCGAATCGTCATATGTCATTCAGGCTCATGTGCTCGGCATGTTCGTTCCGGCGTTTTTCACAGGCCATCTGATTGCCCGCTATGGCGTTTACAGGATCCTGATCGCAGGGGTGCTTCTCAATCTCGCCTCGATCGCGATCAATCTCTCCGGGATCCAATTCCTGAATTTTCTTTCAGCGCTGGTACTGGTCGGGATTGGCTGGAACTTCCTGTTTACCGCAGGCACGGCGCTGGTTACCGAAACCTACAGACCGGAGGAAAAGGCGAGGGTACAGGGGCTGAACGATTTCGTGATCTGGGGAACGATCTCTGTCGGGGCGGTCGCCTCTGGCGTGGTTCAGCATTCCGTTGGCTGGAGTGCCGTCAATCTGATCATGGCGCCGCTTGTCATTATCGTCCTGGTCACCACGTTGTGGCTCCGCTCCAGCCTCAATCGAGGCCCAGCCGAACGTTCTGCGGCCTGAAAGGCGGGAGGTTGCCGGGTTTCGGCCGGCAAGAATCTCTGCGCGCCCGGATCCCTTCGGGACTGGTGTCCGGCCGGGCCGTCTGCCCCCTACAGGACGAATCTGTCGCGAGCCGAGGCCCTGCCATTCCGTGAGTTTCCATGAATTGATCACCGGCAGCGAACATGAGGATTCTGGCAAGCCGCTTGCCATGTTCGAAAGCTTCTGCCATTTTCCGGCGCTCTCAGAATGTCTCCGGTGCAAGGGGCAATTTCGTCAGGCGCGCTCAAAGTATCCATCCTAAAAATCAGCAAGGAAATCGAAATGTCAGAAGCATATTGGATCGTCATTGCCTGTGGCGTGATTGCGGTTCTTTACGGCCTCTATGCCAGCCGGTCTGTGCTGGCCTGTTCGGCCGGAAACGAACGGATGCAGGAGATTGCAGGAGCGGTCCAGGAAGGAGCAGCCGCCTATTTGAACCGGCAATACCTGACGATTGGTCTTGTTGGCATCGTGGTCGGCGTTGTTCTTGGACTCCTGCTCGGTCTCTATTCGGCCATCGGATTTTTCATCGGTGCGATCCTGTCGGGGGCAGCAGGCTATATCGGCATGAATATTTCGGTGCGCGCCAATGTACGCACTGCAGATGCGGCGCGAACCGGTGGGCTGAAACCGGCCCTGGCTATCGCCTTCAAGTCCGGTGCGGTGACCGGAATGCTGGTCGTGGGGCTGGGGCTTCTCGGTGTGGGGCTTTATTACATTTTTCTGCGGGATGTGTTTGACCCTGAGAGCGCATCCGGCTTGTGGCATATACTGGAAGGGCTGGTTGCCCTCGGTTTCGGGGCGTCGCTGATTTCGATTTTTGCACGGCTTGGTGGAGGTATTTTCACGAAAGGCGCTGATGTCGGCGCGGATGTGGTCGGCAAGATTGAAGCCGGTATCCCGGAGGATGACCCGAGAAACGCTGCGGTCATCGCGGACAATGTCGGCGATAATGTCGGGGATTGTGCCGGAATGGCCGCCGACCTGTTTGAAACCTATGCTGTGACCGTTGTGGCCACCATGCTGGTGGGCGCCGTTTTCTTTTCCGGAGAAATTCGGGAAACGATGCTTCTGCTGCCGTTGCTCATCGGTGCGGTGTGCATTCTCGGCTCGGTCGCTGGAACCTTTTTTGTACGCCTGGGAAATGGCGGCATCATGGGGGCGCTCTACAAGGGGTTCATTGCCTCTGCCGTGATTTCGGCAGCACTGATCGCGCTTGTGATCGGCTGGCTGTTCGGAGGCCTGTCCGGGGAAATTGAAATGGGTTCAGAGACGATTACCCCCTTGAACCTCCTCTATTGCGGTTTTGTGGGCCTCGCGGTCACCGGCCTGATCGTGTGGATCACCGAATATTATACAGGCACCCAGTACCGCCCGGTCCGGAGTGTGGCCAAGGCATCGGAAACCGGACATGCAACGAATGTCATCCAGGGCCTCGCCGTTTCCATGGAGGCGACAGCCCTTCCGGTGATCGTCATCGCTGCCGGAATTCTCGTGGCCTATTTCTCGGCCGGACTGTATGGCCTCGCCATTGCTGCCACGACCATGCTGGCCCTCGCCGGCATGGTGGTTGCACTTGATGCGTACGGGCCCGTAACCGACAATGCGGGCGGCATTGCTGAAATGTCCGAGTTGCCGGAGGAGGTCCGCCGGCATACGGATGCTCTTGATGCGGTCGGAAACACCACCAAGGCGGTGACGAAAGGCTATGCCATAGGTTCCGCAGGGCTGGCAGCATTGGTCCTGTTTGCCGCCTATACGGAAGAAATCAAGGTGCGCTTGCCAGAGGTATCTTCCCAGGTCCAGTTCGCCCTGCAGGACCCCTATGTGGTGATCGGTCTGTTTATTGGTGGCTTGCTGCCATATCTCTTCGGCTCGCTGAGCATGATGGCGGTGGGACGTTCGGCCGCTGCTGTCGTCGTCGAAGTCCGGCGGCAGTTCCGGGAGATTTCCGGCATCATGGAGGGAACCGCGCGCCCGGAATATGGCAAGGCGGTTGATTTGCTTACGAAAGCGGCGATCAAGGAGATGGTGATTCCGTCGTTGCTTCCGGTGCTGGCACCTGTTGTCGTCTATGTCGTGATTCTCTTGATCGGCGGTCAGGCCGCTGCACTGACGACCCTTGGAGCGTTGATGCTGGGTACAATCGTAACCGGACTGTTCGTGGCATTGTCCATGACATCGGGCGGCGGAGCCTGGGACAATGCAAAAAAATACATTGAGGATGGCAACCACGGTGGAAAGGGCTCGGATGCTCACGCGGCCTCGGTGACAGGGGACACCGTCGGAGACCCCTACAAGGATACATCAGGGCCTGCGGTCAACCCGATGATCAAGATCATCAATATTGTTGCGTTGTTGCTGTTGGCGATCGTGGGATCATCCTGAGCCTGCCACGGGGTCGGCAGAATGCCGGAGGGCGGGAATTCCGTGAGGCAGTTCCGCCCTGTTGGTCCGGGCTATTGGCCTGGAGGTGCGTTTCCGACGCGCCCGAGATTGCCTAGCAGCTGTTGCAGGATGGTGAGTTCCTTGCCCCTGACGGGCGTTTCCCGGCCGATAATCTGGATCTGACGCCCGTCGTTTTTGTCACGGGTTTCGACAGCGGATACAACACCGTTCTTGTCAAACCGGACAATCAGAACATTGCGCTCCTGGACCTTCGGGTCCAGAAACGCAACCCAACTCTGGCGCTCACCGACATAGTACCAGTTCTCGGAGCCAAAGACCGATGTCGTGGATGGCGTTCCCAGAAGTTCCAGTACCTGTTTCCTGGTGGTTGTGCCCGCCACGATTTCCTTTACGGCTTCCTGGTCTGCCATGTTGCCGTAGCTCTCGATATTTGGTGTGCAGGCAGAAAGCATAACCAGTGACAGGGCCATCAGCCCTATTGCAGGTGCGGGCCCTGATGTCCGGAAGATCCGGCTGCACGAAATTTGACCAATGAAACGCATACGGGTACCTCTGGAACACTGCAGCGGGTGGCGACCCGGGGAAGCCTGTCCTGATATGTTCGTCCTGTCAATCAGTCATGGAGGAAGGGTTCGTGAAACTGCGATCCCTGTTCGGTCAGTCAAAGCCTGACGTTCGGGTAAAAGCCGCGTATGACGCCATTGTGAGTGCGGCCCGGGAACCGGCGCTCTATCGGGAGTATGGTGTGCCTGATACGTTTGATGGTCGATTTGAATCGTTGGTCCTTCACATGCATCTTGTATTGCGACGATTGAAGGGGGGCCCCCAGTCAGCCTCGCGCTTTGCGCAGAATTTGTTTGATACCATGTTTGATGCCATGGATGTCGATCTTCGAGAGATGGGTGCCGGCGACATGGGCGTTGGCAAGCGGGTCAAGGACATGGCACGGGCGTTCTACGGCCGGGCTGCGGCCTATGATGCTGCCCTTGACGATCCGGAGCGAGCGCTGCCACAGGCGCTGGAACGGAATCTTCTAGCGACGACCGAAGTGGATCCGGAAACCGTGAAACAGTTGACCCGCTATGTGAGGGAACAGATTGAGCACCTGCAGGGACTCTCTGTGGAAACGATCATGTCCGCAGACCTTTCGTTTCAGGAACCGTCGGAATGGCGCCAGGGGTGATTGCCGAAAACGAGTTTTCGCGAATCGTTGATCTCGCGGAACTGCCTGAAGGCGGGAAGATGTTTGAGTTTTCCGCATCTGCTGAAGAATGTACGGCGCTTGCCAGGAGATTCGGCCTCCTCGGCCTTGAGTATCTCGATGTTCGCCTCATTCTGTCATGGCTTGCGGGAGAGAACGTGCTCAGCGTCAGGGGAACCCTCGATGCCTTTGTGGTGCAAACCTGTGTTGTAACACTGGAGCCCGTTCGATCACCGTTCCGCGAAGAAATGAACCTTGCGTTCGCCCGTGATTTGCAAGCCGATGATTCGAGCGTCGAACTCGATGATGCAGAACCACTTCAGGATGATATGCTGGACCTCGGGGAACTTGCGGCGGAAGAGCTGGCGCTGGGGCTCGATCCGTATCCCAGATCCCCGGATATTGATCCCGCCCTGCTTGAGACCGGTCCTGGAATATCAATTTCAGTTGGTGAAGCGGAGACGCCGGAACACAAGCGGGACAGCCCTTTCGGGCGTCTGGCTGAACTGAAGAACAAGCTGTGAGACCATGACGATCCGGCCGCCGCCGGTACCGGAATCTGGGCCCGAATCAGGACTGGGCGCCGGAACCTGTCGGCATCGAAGAGGTGCCGGTTGCCCCGCTTTTGCCTGCTGTTTACGCGCAGGGCCAGCTGGAGTCCCCGGTGGTTGCGCAGGTTACTGTGATGGTCATGCCGGCTACCGGCCGCGGTAAGCGGGTGTGGTCGAACCATGACCCTGTAGATATCGCCCGTGGGATCGGGTGTCGCCGTGGGCCTGTTCAGAGGTGAGGGTGCCTTTTGTGTATTGTGTATGTTGACAAATTGTGTCGAGCCGGAATATCTTTCGGAACGCTGGTTCCGGGTCGCATCGGGCAGCGGACCTCTGGAATCCGCCGTATTGTACAGGGCGAACCGGCACCTGGTCTTACCTGAATGTTGAAGTGGTTTACTGATGGCAGTACCGAAGAAAAAGGTATCCAAATCGCGTCGGAACATGCGTCGGGCCCATGACGCCTTGCCTGCGAGTGCGTATACGGAATGCCCGGATTGCGGCGAATTCAAGCGTCCGCATCATGTGTGTCCATCCTGCGGTGTGTATGCGGGACGTGAAACTGTGGAAATTCAAGGCAAGACCCAGTAGCCGTGGCACTTGGGAAAAAACCTGTGGCCAGTGATCCATTGACGATCGCTCTGGATGCCATGGGCGGCGACAACGCACCGCGAATCGTCGTCAGGGGTGCAGAACTGGCCCGCCGGCGGTTTCCCGGAGTGCGCTTCATGATGTTCGGAGATGAAACGCGGATCCGGGGCTTGATGAAGCGACGCCGGAAACTCGCAGAAATCACTGATATTACCCACACGGAAGACATCGTCGATGGCGAGGCGACTGTATCCGTGGCGCTGCGAAGCGGGCGCAAGTCCAGCATGCAGCTGGCGATCAATGCTGTTCGCGACGGCCAGGCGGCGGGCGTGGTTTCTGCGGGGAATACCGGAGCGCTTATGGCTATGGCCAAGCTTACATTACGCACCCTGAAGGGGATCCACCGACCTGCGATTGCCGGCATCCTGCCAACCATTCGCGGCGAGAGCGTGATGCTCGATCTCGGTGCCAATATCGACTGCGATGCAGATAATCTGGTCCAGTTTTCCGTTATGGGAGAAGTGTTTGCACGGACCGTACTTGGCAGGATCAATCCCTCCTGCGGACTGCTCAACGTCGGGTCGGAAGACATGAAGGGTCATGCCGAGCTTCGGCAAGCGGCGGAAAACTTGCGGGCCCTGCCCAAAGAGATCAATTTTCACGGATTCATTGAAGGCAACGATATTGCAGCCGGAACGACGGATGTGGTCGTGTGTGACGGCTTTACTGGAAACATTGCGTTGAAAACGATTGAGGGTACGGCTTTCATGATCGAGCGGTTCCTCGGAGAGGCCTTCCGAAGTTCGATTGTCGCCCGCCTTGGCTATGTGCTCTCGCGGCGGGGGCTGCACAAGATGAGGTCGCGCATCGACCCCCGCCGGTACAATGGCGCCGTGTTTCTCGGCCTGACCGGGATTGCGATCAAGAGCCACGGAGGGGCCGATGCCTTCGGATTTTCCAATGCTATCGGCGTTGCTGTCGATATGGCTGCGAACGGTATCAATGGCAAGATCATTGAAGATCTGACAAAATACGGAAATCTGGACTTTCTACCTCACGGCAAGGAAGCGGTTGCTGTCTGATGACACTCCGCTCCGTCGTGGCCGGGTGCGGTGCCTATTTGCCTGAGCGGGTTGTCACCAACCACGACCTCGCCCGGCGTCTGGATACGTCCGACGACTGGATCGTTACAAGAACCGGTATCCATCAGCGTCATATTGCTGCCGACAACCAGAAGACCTCTGATCTGGCGGCGGAGGCAGCACGGGCTGCTCTCGATGCCTCGGGACTGTCTCCGGCTGACATCGACATGATCGTGCTGGCGACAGCCACACCGGACAGTACCTTTCCATCCACGGCAACGACCGTGCAGGCTGCCCTCGGGATGACGCACGGATATGCCTTTGATGTTCACGCCGTTTGCTCCGGGTTTGTCTATGCAATGAGTGTCGCCGACAACTTTATTCGGGTGGGGCAGGCGCAAAACGTTCTGATCATCGGTGCGGAAACCTTCTCGCGAATTCTGGACTGGACCGACCGATCAACCTGCGTCCTGTTTGGTGACGGTGCCGGTGCGTTGGTCCTGAGTGCGAGCCATGGCATTGGAACGAATGACGATCGGGGAGTCCTGGCGACCTGTCTTCATTCTGATGGCCGACTGCGCGACCTGCTCTTCGTCGATGGTGGGCCTTCGTCAACCCAGACAGTCGGGCATTTGAGAATGGATGGACCCGGCGTTTTCAAACACGCGGTGAAGAATCTGTCGTCCGTGATCAAGGAGGTCCTGGAGGCTGCCGGACTGCGTTATGAAGATGTGGACTGGCTGGTGCCCCATCAGGCCAATCGGCGAATTATTTCCACAACCGCCCGCAAGATGAAGATGGACGAAAACCGGGTGGTCATTACGATAGACAGGCACGCCAATACGTCTGCCGCGTCGGTTCCACTCGCGTTGCAGGCAGCCGTGAAGGACGGCCGGATCAAGCAGGGAGATGTTGTGGTTTGCGAGGCCATGGGCGGAGGCTTTACGTGGGGCGCAAGTGTTGTGCGCTGGTGATGGAAACATCCTGTCAATCGGGTTCGGAAAACCTCCCTGAAGGGCATGCAGCCGATCCCGGCACCAGTTTGCGATGAGAGATTTATTTCTAACAGAAACTTTTTGAAATCAATGGGAACCACCAAAGACTGCAGAATTTCTGTTCGGGTTGGGTTGGTGGTCCCGGATTTTCCGGCCCTTGCCGGTTCCCTTTGGTGCCGCAACGGGCACCGGATTGGGCTGCGACCCTGTGTCCGCCCCCAGGGGAACCCGCTGCCATTCCCCGTCTTCCGCGGATAGCGGCTTTACGGCAATCGAGGGTGAACGGTCCCGCGTTCCGGTTGTTTTTTGACAGATCGCAAAACGGGCTTCATCCGGGTGCGACGACTTTGCGGAGGCACTCGCAGGCAGAAGTTGATCCTGGCAGGTCCATCACCTTGAGCCGGAAACAAGAGGCTGACGACGGCCGTCAGCATAATCATGGGCCTGTTTCCCGAGAGCGGAAATAATAAGGTAATTCAATGGAGTACAGTCCTTCTTGACGAGGTGACCGCAGCTCCGGAGGAACAAAGACTGATCCCTCAGGGATATCGTGAAATTTCGGTTACGGCGGTTTGCCGTTGGGGTCACGTGTCACTAGAAGTAGAGCCGTGAGGCCTTGAAGGACCTGGAAGTAAGACATAAAATCAGATATCAATCCATACAGCTTTGATATTGACTGTATTATTTTCAACCGGTACCGTCTCCGTCAAAGAATGAAAAGGGTGCCCAATGAATCAGAAGACTGTGACTCGTGCCCACCTGGCCGAAGAACTCTATTCTATGATGGGCATGTCCCGGAATGATTCAGCAGAATTCCTCGAGGATGTGCTTTCCGAAATATCGGAGTGCCTGATACGAGGGGAAACGGTCAAATTGTCCTCGTTCGGTACCTTTCTGGTTCGGCATAAGAACGAACGGATCGGGCGCAATCCCAAGACCGGCGAAGAAGTGCCGATCGAGTCCCGAAGGGTTCTGGTCTTTCGCGCATCCAACATACTCAAGAGTCGGGTCAATCTGCGGGAAAGGAATTTGAACGTCGGTGGCGCTTAACAGTGACGCAATCTTGCTGAACAATCCGGCAGTTCTTTGGAGCATTGATGAGACAGGGAACAGATCAGGAAACCGACAGGACGGTGACGGGGGGCAGAAAATCGGAAGCCGCCTTCCGCACGATTGGTGAAGTTTCGGCTGAACTGAACGTTCCGGCTCACGTTCTTCGATTTTGGGAGACGAAGTTCGCGTTTATAAGGCCGGTCAGGCCCGGTCGCGGCCGACGCTACTATCGTCCAGACGATGTGGAACTCCTGGTTGGTCTTCGGGAGCTTCTGTACAGCGATGGCTACACGATCAGGGGTGTCCAGAAACTGGCGAATCGCGCCGGAGCCAAGGAACGGATCATCCGGCGCGGCAGAGGACAGCGGGTCGAAAAACCGGATCTTTCCCTCGTACCGCAAGAGCATGAGGAATCACAAACACCACGGAACGCGGAAGATGTCCCGAACCGGTTGTCCGCCCGCCATCGTGAAGCTCTGGAGAAAATCCTCGCGGATCTGGAGACACTTCGGGACCGGATTTCAAAATAGCATCCGGCTTGCCTTGAGTTGAAACGGTTCTGGCCGTAATCTGCCGCCTGTCGGAGCGTGGCGCAGTTTGGTAGCGCACTTGACTGGGGGTCAAGGGGTCGCTGGTTCGAATCCAGTCGCTCCGACCATTTCAGACCAAGTCGGAGAGTTTTTCCGGACGCCGGCACGGGCAACCCGGGATGCACGGCCGGGAGCGCCTGTCACCGGCGACCTGGTACGCCTTTAGAGCAAATTGCCGATGACCCGGGTGATCTTTCCCTGTTCAGGGAGATTGGACCGTGATGCCTTCCAGAAGGCGACCAAAACCCGTAACAGGTTGCGCCAGACCAATCCTCCGAAATGCGGAAAAGAAATCAGCAGGATCACTGGCGATGACCAGCTTTCCGGTTTCCGCTTCGATCATTTCGACGGCGTCAGCTGCCGGCCATTGCGGACAGGGAATGTAGAGGGCCTCGATGTCCGAAGCCTTTTCTATCACCCGAACCCCGAAGTCCCGGATGGCAGAAGGCTCGGTTTCGTGAAGCCCCTGAAACCGGACATCCATGGTTTGGCAGGCATTCACGCTAAATCCTTCTGATGACAGGTAACTTTCGAGGTGATCGTTGATTTCGCGGGGATAGGGCGAGGCGACGGCAATTCGCTTGACGTTCATATAACCGAGAGCTTCAACTGCGGAAGAAATAGATGTTGTTGCGGGCACTCCCGTCCGGCCCTCGATCATCTCGATGATCCTGTTTCCGTAACCGGCACCTTGCGAGACAGCCAATGGTGTTCCGAAATGGATGATGAAATCGACATTACGGTCTGCAAGATAGTTGGCGGCCGCCGGCAGTGAGGAGAGGGACCTGGTAAAGTTTTCGCCGTCCCAGAAGTCGATGTTCGATGTAATTCCCACGAACCCGATATCCGATGGGGCCATGCGGTAATAGTCGTAGGTCACGACTTCCATCACGGTTGGACTGATTCCGCCGATCCGTTTACGCCAGAGTGACACAACCCACCTCCTTGTACCGGACATCTCCGGGCCGCCACTGTCAGTTGACCGCCGGCGGCCAAACTCATGTGATGCCATCGGCCGTCTGTTGATGGTATCAGACGTCAGGAAGCGATGACAGGTTGTGAAAGTTCAGACAGGTATGAGTCGCGGATCCTGAAGCGGGGTTGGGTATCTCCGAAGCTGTTGGAGGAAATATCATCCTCGAGAAGCCCTTGGTCGAGATTTTGCCCGACCTTGTCAGATGACATGGGGCGGGAGCGGGGATGCGAGTTTGCAAGTCCTGGTTCTCGTGATCTCCACAGTCTTGCGGATGCCGGTGTGATCTTTTCTCAACTCATCATCCTGCGCCACGACAAGACTTGATTGCACTGACGACGAACAAGGGTCCTGAAGACCGGGCCAGCGTGTTCGGCGACGATGTGATGGCCGTCGCTCCGATCGACCGACCGCTTCATCACTGCCGCCCTGCAGCGCGGATCCGGATGCCCTGGAGCAGTTGTCCTGTTTCGGAATCCAGGACTTGCTGCAACCGGGTGTCTGAAATGGTGGAAGACGTAAATGGAGCCCTGGCCGAGGCATGGAATCGTGTGATGTCTGAATCGTGGTGAATCCGGTCCATGACCATGCGGGAATGGGCCGCGATCACTCCGTGATCACACCGTTCCCGGACTTCGTAACAGGTCAGAACTCTCGGGAACTGGTATTATCCGTTTGTCCGACATGGGACGTGGCAAAATCGTAGTGTAAGATAGCGCCGGACTCGGCGCCAACCCGGGTCGTTTCGGAACCCCCGTCAGTCACATTGTCAAGATGGATCCTGTGCCACTGGATGGTCGAGGGTCGAGGTCCTCCGGGTCGACGCGGGACCAATAAGCGTGGCCGCCTCACCGACGAAAATTTCTTTGAGGGTCATGGGTTACCCACCGATGGTGTTCCCTGAAATGTGGTGAGCGCGACTGTCATCAGCAGGACAAGACAGATCGCGGCCCATTCGACGGCTATGGAACGGCGCAGGGCCACCGCCCCGCGGTGGTCGCCTGCGGTCATGGCGGGAACGAAGCGGAACTTGTTGGCCGCGGCTGCTGCGAGCAGACAGGCGGACGCGGCGATCTTGACAAGCAGCGTGAGACCGTAGTCGGTTGCCAGCAGGGCCTGGACGCTTCCCAGCAGTCGCCATGCCATTACAATGCCCGCCGCGATCAGCAGCGGCACCGTGACAGCAGCGATCCTACCGAAGCGGTGACCCAGCCCGGCCGCCCGGGAGAGAGTTTCCGGATCTCCGGAAAGCATGCGAAGAGGCGAGAGGATGCCGATCCAGAAAGCGGCACTGGCGAGATGAATCAGATGAAGGAATTCGAGCCAGAACTCCCCCGCATCCGAGACATGACCGGTCCGTGAAATCGACCACAGCGCCAGCAGACCGCCGGCGACGGAGATTGGAAGTCCGTTTCGGGCCAGCCCGAGCCCCAGGAGGACGAGGCCAAGGCCAACCATGCAGTAAGCAAATGCCGGTCCCACCGGTGTTTGCCACAACAGGCGCAACATTTCGGGATCGGTCATGCCCGAGAGTTCGCCAGTCATGGCGGCTCCTTTCAGGGCGAAGCCAGCACTGGCGGCCAGCAACGCAAGCGTGGCGAGCGTGGCCGCCCTTCGGACGATGAATGCTTTTATGCTGGCGGTCTCCTGAACGAAGACAATGCGCACCAAAACCAGGCCGATACTTCCAAGCATCCCGAAATAAAGCAGGAATTTCGAAAGGGCCGAGGCCAACTCCCATGTATCGGGCACGACTCATCGCACTCGAAAGCGAAACGTATTGCGAACGACATGCCCGTCGCTCGACAGGCCACGCCATTGGATCCGGTAGAGACCGCTGCCCCTGCCCTCGAACTCTAGCTCGAATCGGGTCTCGAACCCTGTCTGGTCACCAAGATCGAGATCGATGACATCGTTGGCGTCATGGGTCATGCGGACCTGCGTCAAGCGGATACCCTTGGTGAAGGTCAGAATGATTTGCGTTGGAGCCTCCGCCAACACGGCGCCGTTCTCCGGCGTAGTGGCGTCAATGTTTGAATGGGACATTGCCGAAGTTGTTGTGAGGGCAAGCATTCCGGCAAGCAGGATTGACTTCATGGGTTTCCCTTCATCGGATTCCGTTGGCGCGTTGGAGTTCCCGAACGTAGGAGATGACTGCCGCAACGTCGCGGCGGGTCAGCCCCTCCACTGGCGGCATGTCCCCGAAACGCCAATGATGGGCCCGGACGCCCTGTGCGACCGCGCGCTGGAAAGAATTATCGCCATGATGGCCGGGCTCGTAGATAATATGGACCAGCGGCGGAGCGACCCCATCCTGTCCCGCTGCATTTCGGCCGTGACAGGTGAGACAGTTGGCTTCGTAGATTTTCTGACCGAGCTGCGCCCGCTCGGAGAGAGTCCCAGGCATGTTTACCGATACAATAGGCGCTCCAACGACATTGCCGTCCTTCGGCTCGTCCAGATGCAGGTAGCCGGCGACCGCGACGGCGGCAGCCAGAACGAGCAGAATCGCGGTTTGTTTTTGTGACATGCTGGTCAGAATGCCTTCAGACGCCATCAGTTGTAGTGTGCGGAGTGAAAAAGCCGGCGTCGAGAAGCCCGATCGCCACCTCCCACCATGGAAGCTTGCCCCTACCGGCCAGCATCCAGTCGACCCCGTTCGTCATGGCCTTCATGGCGACCATCGGGATGGAGGACATTCCTGTCGCCGTTCGGAACGATTCGGTTGACGGAGTCCAATCAAGGTCTTCAGGGAAATCGACGTCAACATCCCATTAAAGAGACCGGGTGTCATGATTGCCAGGATCGGCCAGGAAATACCATTGACCTGAAAGAGGGCAATTGTGCGGAAACGGGCGGCAACACAGTCAGGCAGGCGCTACGCCAGGTTCTTCGAGACCACATGCCAAGTCTTGCCGTAGCGCCGACGCCTCGTGGAACGATCGAGACCATGCCTACACCTGTTGAAACATACTGATTCGGACAGTAATGTTTCCAGTAACTGGAGGGTCAAGGGAGCCACTGGTGAATATTTCCGCCGCCGCGAATGCTGCCAGCCTGCCGGTGAAGACAGTCCGGTACTATTCAGATATCGGATTGGTACCGGCACCGTCTCGCTCAGGCACGGGATACAGGACCTATGACGAGCGCGCTGTACGGAAGCTGGTGTTCGCACGCCGTGCGCGTGAGTTCGGCTTTTCCATAAGGGAGTGCCGGGAACTTTTGAACCTCTACGAGGACCCGCAGCGGTCAAGTGCGAACGTGAAGCGCATCGCGGCTGGGAGGCTTGAGCAGATTGCCGAGAAGCAGCGCGAATTGCAGTCACTGTATGACGAGCTCGCCCATCTGGTCGATGCCTGCAGGGGTGATGACAGTGCGGACTGCCCAATCATCGACGGGCTGGGCAATAGCTGCCGTGACATGTGACGGACTCCCGAGGAGGACTCGGTCGGGTTTCGAAGCGTCGATGCAGGGTGACCCGGCCATTCCGTAATTCGAACGCGTGCCTTGAACGGCATCGCTTAATGGTCGTTGTAGTCCGTGAGAGGCCAGCAAGATGAGCCGCCGGTTCCTCCGAGCTTGCCTGTTCCAGGGGAGGCCGTTCGCGCCGGGTAAACGAGTTTTTCTGCGGCGCACAAGGTCGTTCGGAGAGATTGTGAGCTTGACCTCGTGTTACCGGAAATTTGCGTCGGGCAAGAAATGCTTGAGCCGGTAGCAAAACCTCATGATCGGGTGAGAGCGATGCAGCGGTCACAGATGAAAAAAGG
Source organism: Alphaproteobacteria bacterium (assembly GCA_965221485.1). Taxonomy (GTDB): domain Bacteria; phylum Pseudomonadota; class Alphaproteobacteria; order MPNO01; family UBA830; genus JAJEBT01. The sequence goes on from OZ244893.1 coordinate 799,829, forward strand.
TTTGTGGCGAGCTCTCCAACGATATCCGGGTCTGCGACCCCTGCGCGGTCTGTTTTGAGCGCCAGCGACCGGGTGAGAACGAGTTGCACGGGAGGAGAAAGCTGGCGAAACATTCCGACGCCGGCTTCATCGATTCCAGCTTCGCATCGTGTGCACACGTCCTGGTCGTCGATGAGCATGGGTGCCTGATGCGCCATGTCATAATGGCGGTTGTCACCTTCGGTTTACCTCGACCTGGACGTTTTCGAAATCACCGTTTTTGAACGCGTCACTGCATGGGAATGTGGCGCGCCAGGCCCTCCACGCTCCATGGCCGCAGGGGTTGAACTGCTGATAGCTGGTGGCGGCAACCCACCTACCGCCTGAACGAAATCGTGCTTCGGCAAGATGATCAACAGGACTGTGCTGCCCGGTTTCGCCTTCGGTTCTCAGTGACCATGCCGACACGGTTTTCCTGTGGCGGTTTTGCGGTGGTTCCAGTACCATTTTGCCATCGGTTCGTAGATTTCCGTAACGCTTGGTCTGAGAGCACCGCCGGAAAACTGCCGGTACAGCATGGCAACATTGATGAACACGCGTTCACGATCGATCCAGTGGCAAAAATGGTCTGTAACGATTTCCTCAGCAGCGTCGGTCCAGGCAAGCCCGGCATCAAACCGCGCTCGCGCAACGTCCCGGATCGCAATCAGGTAAGACCGGACCTCGCGCACGCCATTCTTGCCGCAGATTGGACCATGGCCCGGAATCACGGTTTCAACGTCCCAATCAAGGATTCGGTCGCAGGCCGCGATCCAGTTCTCGATCGGGCCGGCCCAGATGATCGGATGGCCGCCGACGAACAGGATATCGCCGGTAAACACGGTTTTCTCGTCAGGCACATGCACGAGGACATCGCCACGCGTATGAGCCGGACCGACCATGATGAGTTCGACCCGGAGGTCACCCACCTGGAGCGTCATCCCGGTTTCGAAGGTCTCTGTCGGCAGCGTGTTGATGATACCCGTAAAATCAAAATGACGCCCCATGAGCTCATGGATCAATTCCCCGCTTGCTCCATACGCCTCCCAGTTCTGAACGAACTTGAGGAACGCTTCCGGCGGTCGCCGTTCCATCTCCTCACGACAGGCGCGAGAGGAGACAATGCGGGCGCCGGAGACAAGCTGGTTGCCGTAAGTATGATCACCATTGGCGTGTGTGTTTACGAGCGTGCCAATATTTGAGGCTTGGGGCACGCTGCGCCGCATTTCGTCGAGCATCTCGGCCGTCAGCGGCAGGCTGAACAGCGTATCGACAAGCAGGCTTTCGTCTCCATCGACAATCAGACCGGCGTTACTCCAGCCCCAACCACCGTCAGGTTGAAGCCAGGCCCAGCAGCCATTGCCCAGATCGTGAAGTCCTTTGGTAAATTGCCATTCTGCCATGCCAGGGCGTGCATCCTTGCAAACGCTTGGAAAACCAAGTTTACATTGACTTACGGACGCCAGCGAGTCGGCGCCAGAAAAGGGAGCCAGCATGCCGTCAAAAATCCTGTCGCTCATCGACGCCGATGACATCCGGACGTTCTACGACAGGGGCTACTGGCGCGACCGAACGATCTACGATGTGGCACGTACTCACGGAGAACTCGCACCCGATAAGCCGGCCATCCGGGACCGAGATCGCTGCCTTACCTATCGAACCCTCATCGAACATGTTGATGCCCTGGCAGCCGATCTCCCTGCTAGGGGTGCCCGTCCGGGCAGCCGGGTGGCGCTCTGGATGCCGGACCGGATCGAATCGGTGATTACGATACTTGCCTGTTCGCGAAACGGATATGTGTGCTGTCCGTCACTCCACCGCCATCACACAACTCCCGAAGTCATTGCGCTTCTTGAACGCATGCGGTGCACGATTCTCGTTCGAGAGGAGGGCTTTGGAGCCAATGCGGGCGTTGTTGACGTCAATGACGAGCTGGCGCGCGTCAGTTCACTCCGCCATGTCTATGGGCTGGCGCCGCGGGACCCCCAGCCACCTTTCGCATCAGCACTTTGTGATCCTGTGGCTGCCGCGCCGCCTGCAGTGCGCGCCCCTGATCGCGTCAGTTACATCGCTTTTACCTCGGGCTCTACCGGGCAACCCAAAGGCGTTATGCACAGCGACAACACGCAACTCGTCACCGCCGACGGAATTTCAAGGGACTGGAACATCAGCAGGGACTCCGTGGTCTGTTCATTAAGCCCGTTCAGCCACAATCTTGGTATGGGTGCCTACCTGACCACGCTGGTTGGCGGAGGCGAGTTCGTGATCCACGACCTCGACCGGCGCCGGGAGAGTCTCGTCGATCGCCTGATCGAAACCGGCGCGACCTATCTTGTCGGAGTGCCCACTCACGCCGCGGACATCATGGAGGAAATGCGACGCCGCCGGATCAGCCGACTTGGCCGCGTCAAGGCGTTTCGCGTATCGGGCGCCGCCGCGCCGAGAACACTCTTCGGAGAGTTGATCGAGAGTGGAATCCAGCCCCAGAGCGGTTACGGCATGACAGAAACCAATGGCCATCAATACACCCGACCCGGGGATCCGCTTTCCCTGATCGCCGAATCCTGCGGTCGCGCCTGCACGGGTTACGAAATCAGAATTTTCGATCAGAATGATCCCGACCATGAACTCCCGCTCGGTGAAACCGGTCTCGTGGCGGGACGTGGAGCCTCGTTGATGCTGGGATATTTCGACGATCAGACCGCCACTGAAAACGCTTTCAACAGGGCTGGCTGGTTTCTTACCGGCGACCTCGGATGGATCGATGCCGACGGTTATCTTCGCCTTACCGGAAGAGAAAAAGATGTCATCATCCGTGGTGGTCACAACATCAGTCCGGAACGGATCGAGGAGTTGGCAATGCGGCATGATACCATCGCGCGTGCGGCAGTTCTGCCCATCCGGGATGAGCGGCTCGGGGAACGGGCCTGCATCGCGATCATGTTACGGGACGGAACCGGGCTTTCCTTCGATGCGGTCCTGGAGCATCTGGCTGTCCAGGGCCTGCCACGCAACGAAATGCCGGAATTCGGAATCGTTGTGAACAACATTCCACTGATGAGCAATGGTAAATTCCGAAAGCGTGATCTTCTTGCCGGGATCGAAGACGGCTCGATTGTGCCGACAGCGATCCGTGACCGTCCGGTAACCGGCGCAGGGCAGGGGTGATGCGCGCCGTCGTCGTCCAGGATTTTGGCCCACTCGAGAACGCCGTGATGTGCACGGTTCCCGACCCGGTCCCGGGGCCGTCTGATCTTTTGGTGGATATCCACGCCACAGCAGCAAACTATGTCGATATCCTCCTGATTGGCGGACAGCATCAGTCCCGTCCCGCGCTCCCCTATATTCCAGGCAAGGGTCCGGCCGGAATCGTTCGCTCTGTCGGATCGGATGTGAAAGGGTTTGCACCAGGCGACCGCGTGGTTGCCATGTGCGAACCGGGCGGGGGCTTCGCAGAGCAGGTCGCCCTGCCAGCAAACTGCTGTCACCCACTTCCTGATGGCCTTGATTTCGTGAACGCGGCATCGATGGCTGTGATCTATGACACTGCCTGGTGCGCGCTGCGTGAATGTGGACGTCTCGAGGCAGGTGAAATCATACTGGTCCTTGGTGCCTCGGGTGGCGTCGGCCTTGCCGCTGTCGCTCTTGGCAAGGCCCTCGGAGCGACCGTGCTTGCCGGCGTTGCGAACCCCGACAAGGCTGATCTGGTGCGTGAGGCGGGGGCCGATGCGATCGTGGAACTCGGGCAGCCGGATCTCCGTAACAGCCTGCGCGAACAGGTTCGCGACGCCACTGGCGGTGACGGCGCTGACATCGTGATCGATCCGCTGGGGGACGCTTTCTTCGAGGCTGCAATCCGTGCACTCAACTGGCGCGGGCGCCTGGTCGTGATCGGTTTCGCTGCCGGCGCGATTCCGTCGGTAAAGGTCAATTACCTGCTCCTGAAAGGCATCGTGGTGACCGGTTTCCAGATTGCCGATTATCGCAAGCGCTGCCCGGAAAAAATGGCTGCCTGCTTTTCAGAACTTTATGCCTTATGGGAAACCGGTCGCATCGCACCGCCCCCGACAACGACCTTGCCACTCAACTCTGTGCAGGATGCCCTTCGGACAATCCGGGACCGGGCTGCGCGTGGGCGCATCGTTCTCTTGCAAGAACAGAGGGAATGCCGAGCCAGAGCCGAAGACGGCGAAGTGTGAAGGCAGGATGGAGTCCCTGGATCGTCAGTTCTTCGGCTTCAGAAAGAGCACGCCCCGCCGTCCGCGTCATACGAAGCCCTGCCTTGCGCTGCTTCGGCGAACCAGGACCGGGTCATCGACTGCTTTCGGAACAAAGTGTTCCCCTTGCCACGAGCGCCGTGCCGGTCATCGGTTGCCGGACTGGTCAAAGCGAATGCGCCCGCGCGGAGTGCTCCTGTCACCGCATCAGGCCCGGCCGCTCAACAGATCGATCCCCCGGCCATGCCGGGGCATGAAACCATGCCAGGTAACCGTATTACTGTGAGAGCGTCGCAACCCGTTCCCTGGTATAGACCTCGTTCCACTGGCTGAACGACTGTTCCCAATTGTAGGGTGTGTAGTCATCCGGCGGAGCAAGATCGACCGGTTTTCCTCCCAGATAGACATGGGTAATGTTTTCGGGACGCTGAAGCGATGTTATGTCGTGAAGGGGATTGCTGGCGGCCACGGTAATGTCGGCGAGGGCGCCGGGCGCGATACGTCCGACGGCATTTCCTTCTCGCAGGAGCCTGGAATTCTCGCTGGTTGTGGCGACGAGGGCCTCGCCCGGCTCAAACCCGAGATAATTCACCATGATTTCGAGCTCTCGAGCGTGCCATTCCCCGTAGGGTGTGACTGCAAAACCTGAATCTGTTCCGACCATGAAAGGAACACCGGCTTTCCTGGCCTTGACCAGCATCTCACTGGCAACTTCCACATCATGCCGATTCATGCCAGGGCGCCATTTGTGACACGGATCGCTGGGACGGGTGAACTCCACGGTGTTGAACAGGAAGGTGAGGGCAGGTGATACCGTGCATCCATTCCTGATGATTTCTTCGAGGCCCTCGTCATCCATCTCGAAGGCATGGAAGATGATATCGACGCCGGCACGGGCCGAATAGAGCACTGCTTCCCGTCCCCGCGCGTGGGTTATTGTTTTCACGCCAAGCCGGTGGGCTTCTTCAACCATTGCCGTGAGTTCCGACTGGTTGAAGCAGGCGATGAGCTCCCCGTCGCGATTTCGTTGCAGCCCGTCGACCGTGATCTTGATTATATCGACGCGGTTCTTGACCTGAGAACGGATTTCCTCGATGGCCTCGTCGATGCTGCGGACGAGAACGCCAACTGAACTCTCAGGCACACCGATCCAGGTTGGATACCAGTCGCCGAGGCCCTGTCGCGCCGTGATTTGCCGTCCCGAACTCGTGATTCTCGGTCCTTCAAACATCCCTGAATTGATGGCATCCCGGACCGATGCAGAGACCTGGTTGGTTGAAGCGGGATCGGCAAGCGCAGTGTAGCCGGCTTTCAGCACCTTTGTGGCAGCATTCAATGCACGAAGCGCCCGGAATTCCGGTGGCGCATAAATGTCTACATCCTCATTGGATTTGGCGTTGCCATAACTCAGATGAACATGGATGTCGATCAACCCGGGCATGACAAAACCGGAGGAGTGATCGATAACCTGATCCGGTGGCGCAATGTCGGGTTCACCGGCAGAAGGGCCGGTGTGAACGATAACATCGTCCTCGATCACAACCGTCTGGTCGGTTGCAAGGGTCTGGTCAAGTCCGTTGAAAAGGTGGCCGCACCTCAGGAATTTGCGCATCACTGTTCTCCCCGGAGCGATTGTAAACAATGGTCGGACACAGGCGCAAGAAAACCGGACGGTGGGCAGGATTTTGCGGGCGTTTGCGGGTGTGGCCAGACCAGCCTGTCTCCATGGGCTCCGCCATCGCGGTGAAGTCTGGGCGGTCCTGACCAACGCGCCGGGCCGGTACGCGCGCAGGTCGAAGGTGGCGAGGAACCGTTGTTCCTGAGGGTTGTTTTCCAACGGCGGGCTTTTGGCCCGCCGGATTCGACTGGATGCCGTTTGGCCGGTGCGGGATCATGCGGGATTCGTTATAAGTCGTCATGGCTCCCGTGTGCTGGGCCTTGCCGGAAAATCGGACAGTTAGCAGTTTCCCGATCGAGCCGGATGTGCATCGCTTGTATCGGGTAATCAAAAGAGCCGGCCGAGACTGATGAAAAAGATCGATATATTCAATCACATAATGCCCGCCGAAATATTCGAACAGCTCCAGGTTTGGGTACCTGGACATCCCATTGCCGACCTGTTCAAGAGGGTGCCGGCACTCTGGGATCTGGATGAACATTTCAGAATCATGGACCGTTTCGAGGGCTACCAGCAGGTCCTGTCCTTGTCCAATCCACCGCTCGAGACGTTGGGGACAAGATCGGAAACACCGAAAATCGCGGAACGGGTCAATGACAGCCTTGCGAGTCTGTGCGAGCGGCATTCGGATCGATTCCCTGCATTCATTGCATCGCTCCCCATGAACAATCCCGAAGCCGCAGCACGAGAGGCCGAACGGGCCGTCAGGGAGCTGAATGCGCGTGGGGTACAGATGTTCACCAACGTCAATGATGTTCCCCTGAGCGATCCCCGATTCCATCCGGTATTCGAAATGATGGCGAACCTGGATTTTCCCGTCTGGATTCATCCCATGCGCCTCGCAAACCATCCTGACTACAAAACCGAGGACCAATCGGAGGCAGAAGTCTGGTTCATGTTCGGTTGGCCCTATGAAACCGCAGCCTGCATCACGCGCCTGATCTACGGAGGGATCTATGACCGACATCCCATGATCAAGTTGATCTCTCATCACATGGGGGGTGTCATCCCGTATTTTGCGGGCAAGCTCGAGCTCGGTTTCTCACAGATTTTCGGTGGAACCGTGGATCACAATCCGGCGCAGGAGACATATGGCTTGCAACGCCAGCCCCGGGACTATTTCGGGCTTCTTTACGGGGATACGGCCACCAACGGATCCCTGCCGGCAATGCAGTGCGGTCACGCCTTTTTCACCTCTGACCGGGCGCTGTTTGCAACTGACGCGCCGTTTGATCCTGAAGGCGGTGCGTGGCTGATCAGGAAGACCATTGATGCCGTCAACGGGCTCGATATCGGCCAGGATGAACGCGAAAAAATATTTTTCGGAAATGCGGCCGCGCTGCTCAGATTGTCCGGGTAAGGTGGAACATCCAGCGCAAGCGTCCATAATCCCTCTTCCGCATCGGCAGATATGCCACAGGAATTCAGATGCCGGCGGGTTGAAGACAGCGCCGGCCTCACGATACGGACGTGAGCCCGTGTCTGTCATGAACGCAAAGAAGAAAACGGGCCTTAAGTCCTGACCCTGGAAGAGGATTTCGCCATCCTGAAGAGAAACGGGATGTCCGCTCCGGCTGACGATTGAGGGTGTCTTCCGGACCGTTCAATAGACGGGGAACCCGGGCCCCGTTGTTGTCACTCGCGACCGGTCGGGAGGGAAGGTCCAGGTCGGGTAACGACGGCCTTGATGGCATCATTTGCGAGGTGTGATAGCCTGGTCAGCATGAAGACCTGGACAGATGCTGAAAACGATCACATCGTCACCGACTACTTCAGGATGCTGGAGCATGAGATGGCTGGCCGTCCCTACAGCAAGGCAGAGCATAACCGGCGCCTTCAGGAGACAATCGGCCGCGGAAGAGGAGCGATAGAATTCAAGCACCAGAATGTCAGTGCGATACTGAGGGCTCTCGGAGAACCCTGGATCTCCGGATACGTACCGAGGAACAACTTTCAGGGATCCCTTGTCGCTGCCGTCGAACGCCATCTGGAGTCTCCCCTGGCATGGTTCAGACCACCTGAAACAGAAAGACCCGACGAGGACCTCCTTCCTGTTGGAGTGCCGCCCCATCTGAGCAATCGACCGCCACCTCGGGATTGGGAGAGGGTTCGGGATTGGTCACTGAAGCTGGGTGCGGCCGAGCGGGATGAACAAAACCGTCTTCTTGGGCGCGCCGGCGAAAAACGGGCTCTGGCGCATGAACGGGCAACGCTTGCAGAAGCCGGCCGCACCGATCTTGCCGAGCGGGTTCGCTGGGTGGCAGATGAAGATGGTGACGGGTACGGGTATGACATCAGGAGTTTTCTGCCTGACGGGAGCGATCGGCTGGTTGAGGTGAAAACCACCAATGGCTGGGATCGTACGCCATTCTTCATCACACCCAACGAACTGGACGTCTCCAGGAAGCACCGGAAGGAATGGTATCTGCTGCGGCTGTGGAATTTCGCCAGGGCGCCGCAAGCCTTTGAACTTCGACCTCCGCTCGAGAACCATGTCACTCTGTTTGCTACAGGATATCAGGCCCGATTTGAGTGACGGTCTTCACGCTACAGTCTCAGGATAGTGACGGGGCCGGGGAGACGGACGATTGCGGAGTGCCCGGCATGTGGCGCGTCAGTCTTGCGTCATCAGCCGCCAGAGCGACGTTGCCCGCCCGGACCCATCGGTTTTGTCTGACAGTCCGCCTCTTGCCCGAGGAAACGGGTTTGCATTTCGGAAGTTGGAATTCGGAGGCCTTCAGACTGTGGTGCCTGAAGGCAGGACCGGTCAGGCTGTCGGGCCAACGGGCCACGGTTTGTCGGAAACGATGGCGGGGCGGGCGACGACCTGGTCTCCGACATTGATGACCATCAGGTCGTAGCCGATTTCAACAGGACCATCATACTGCTCGCGGATCTGACCGAGAGCCGGGCCAACAACATCATCGTTGTTGTACATATGATAAATCACACCGAGACGTGGTCCGGTTTCGGCGAAGACGCTGCCAACCTCGCGTGGGGATGTATGATAGACCTCCGCGATCCTGCGGGCGAGCTCGAGGGGCCGATTGGACTTGGCCGCATAGAGTTCGGCCGGTGGAAAAGCCTCATGAACAAGCAGGTCTGCATTCCGTGCGTGATTGATCAGGGCGTCACATTTCTTGGTGTCAGCTGAAAACACGAAAACCCGGTTGCGATATTCGACTTTCATGGCAAAGGTATTTTGCGGTTCGGTGTGGATGACCTTGAACGCCGTGATTCGCACGCCACCATCATCGAATGTGTCATAAATCACGCCGTCCCGGTCGTATTCCGTGCAGTCGAGTTCGTGGCCGCCGGGTGGCAGGGCATCCAGGCGTGTTTCGATGTCCCATGCATAAATGCCACGTAAATGATCGACTATTGCTGCAGTCCCCGGCGGACCCCAGACCTGAAGCGGCGTGCGTCTGCCGTAGGTCCAGCCGCCGATCCAGAAATGATCCAGCCCTCCGATGTGATCGACATGGTGATGGGTCAAAAAGACCTTGTCGATGGCAGCAAAGGGAATCTCGAGCGATGTAAAATTCTGAGGGGCGCCCGGTCCGCAATCCAGAAGGAATTTTTCGTCTCCGGCTTCAACAAGCATGGAAGCGCAGGCCTGCCCGCGACGCGGGAAAGGAGTGCCGGTACCCAGCAGGGTAACGCGGATCTCCTCACTGGCGAGGGGCTCGCCAGGGTAAAAGTTATGGGTGCCCATGACGGTTCTCTCATTCGGCCGGGTTTCCGGCAAATCGCAGGCGACTCTAGTCGGAGAGCCCGGGCTCGTCGAATCAGGCATCGCGCCGTATCGATTTTGCGTGGCTTACAGTGCCCCGTGGGTCAGACAGGGCGTTAAGGGGACGAGTCCTTCGTTTGCGCTCAGGGACGGGATGGCGATCCGGTCCGGGATGGCCAGCGTTCATTCGAAGGCCCCGGGCCGCGTCCGGCCTTTTCCATGACCGGATTCACAGGTTGAATAGTTTCAGGGCATTGTCGAACAGAATCTTTCGCTTGGCCTCGGGACGCAAATCCATTTCGGCAATTTCGCTCATGGCCCGGACGGGATCCACCACGGGCCAGTCTGTCCCAAACAGCACCTTGTCCTGACCGAAGGTGTTCATGTAGTGGCGTATGGTCGCGGGCCAATGCCTGGGCGCGTAGGCATCCAGTCCGATATGGACGTTCGGATGCTTCCAGGCCATGGAAATCATTTCGTCATGCCATGGATATCCGATGTGAATGCCAATCAGCACGAGGTCCGGAAAGTCGATCGCGATTCGATCAAGGCAGATGGGACGTCCGACACTGGGGTGGCGCTGGTGTCGATTATAGAGAAGACATTGCCCGACCTGCATCATGACCGGTACACCCAGCTCGCAGCATTTCGCGTAGAAGGGATAGTAGCAGGCCGCATCCGGTGGCTGGTCAAACCAGTGGGGGTACAGATGGGCCCCCACAAACCCGAGATCACGGATTGCGTGATCCACCTCCTCCAGACTGTTCATGATTTGCGATGGATCGATACCAATCAGACCGGAGAACCGGGTTGGCGCATCCCGGACCAGTCCGGCAATATAGTCTGTCGGCATGTGGGAGGAGCCCTTGACCCGAAGATCTCCGGACCGTGAGGCAATCAGGAATGACCGCTCGATCCCGGCCTGATCCATCATGTCCAGATACGTCGCCATTGGCACACCGTCCATGTGGGCTTCTGTCATGCGGGTCTTTTGACGAAAGTTCCGATCGGTTGACATCCAGCCATTGTCAATCACTTCCGGGGTGAAGGCGTTGCAAACGATGTCGATAGCGCCATAGGATTCACCTGATACAGTTGTCATCAACCGTCTCCACACTGTTGCAAGGGCCGTTGTCGGGATCCGGGCGCTTGCAAAAACCACTCGACCGGCCGCCCGGCGGTCCCTGATACCATGCGGCCGCTGGTTCACACGGTTCAGGCATCGCTGTCATCGATGGCGGGCAGACTGTCCCGCAGCACATCCTTTCGGATCTTGCCGAGCGGGGACCTCGGAAGATCAGCCCGGCAAATGACCGCACGAGGAACCTTGTAGCGGGCAAGATGTTTTATGCAATGAGCCATGACTTCCTTGTCCCCAACGGATCCGGTGACAAAGGCAGCGATTTCCTGTCCGTGGGAGGGTGAAGGCCAGTCGACAACGGCGGCATCCACAACACCGGGACAGGAGAGCAGGACGGCTTCGATTTCTTCGGGGTAAATATTGATTCCGGCGCGAATGATGAGGTCGCTGCGGCGACCGGCCAGGTAAAGATATCCGCTGCTGTCCATTCGGCCATGGTCACCGGGATAAAACCATTCCTCCGCGGGGGCCTCGGGATTTGATTGTGGGGAGACCGATGTCCGCGTTGCCACGCCGGGTCCGCGATATCGAATGCGGCCTGTCGTGCCCTCTGCAACCGGATTGCCGTCTTCGTCCACGATCTGGACCTCAACATCGAACACAGCCCGTCCAACGGAGCCGGCTGCCTCGGGCCCGTCCTGGGGTGTGAGAACGGAGACTCCACCCCCTTCGGTCGAGCCATAGTAATTTATGAAAGCGGGACAGAGCCGTCTCATGACTTCAGAGCGTTCGGTTTCATGAAGAACGGCACCGGTTGAAAGCAGCAGCCGGAGGGAGGGGAACAGGCAACGTCCGGATTCTGGCTCTTTCAGAAGCCGCCTCAGCATTGTCGGTACCAGCAACAGGGTCGTTGCCTGGGTGCGTTCGGCGGCTTCGATCAGTTGCCGGGGTTGGTAGGGGGGCGGAAACATGACAACGGTCCCGCCACTCCATGTCGTGCTCATCGTGAAAGAACGCCCGCCGCCAAAATATAACGGGGTGGCTGACAGATACCTGTCCCTTTCGGTGAATCCGAGCGAAACGAATTGCGTGATCCAGCGGGCGCGCATCTGGGCGTGGGTCAGAACCGGCCCCTTGGGTCGACCGGTGGTGCCAGAAGACAGGGAAAGCACGAAGGGCAGGGAGTCGTCTTCGGGAAATGCGATATCATGCGCCTGCCCTGCTGCCGCGTTCCTGAAATCCTGATCCACAACAAGGCCGTTGGTATCATTCGTTTCAGGTTCGATCAGCACGGTCCGGGCGTTGAAGGCCTCCAGCACGCTGCGCTTTTCGCGAGGTGTCCAGAGATGGTCAATCGGAAGGAGAATGCCTCCCATACGCGCGATTGCCCAGTTGGCGACAATATGGTCCGTGGTATCACGCAGTGCCACGGCAATGACATCGCCCTGCCCGAACCCCATTCCGAGGAGGCAGGCCGCCCACCGACGCACTGTGAGAGCCAGTTGCCGATAGGTCAGGAACTGTCCGTTCTCAATGATCGCGGGGTGGTCAGGTCTTCTTCTCGCCTGATGATCAAGCTTGGCCGCAAGATTCATGTGGGATGGGATATGATTGACGGCAGACGGGACGCCCCGAGCGTATAACGTGGAGGCCCTATGAGTGCTGCAGACCATATCACAGTGCGCCCACGATCCGAAATCGAGGCGGTTCAGGAAGCCAACTTCTCGAAAACGATGGCGCTGGTCCATCAGCGTCATCCTTATTACCGGATCCTGCTCGGGGAGATGGGCCTCGGACGGGACGAATTTGCGACCCTGAGTGACCTTGCCCGGCTCCCGGTCACAACAAAGCACGTCTATACATCGAAGCCCGGGAGCTTCCGCCTCGACACGAATGGATTGCCGGAGTCCAGTCGCGCCCTGTGGGACGTCATGCATACGACGGGGACAACGGCGGGCAGGCCCACGCCATTCTATTCCACGACCTACGACTTCTATCGCATTCTCTCGATACAGGAGGGGATGATGAGAATTCGCGGGGTCGGTGCCGGCGACTCGATCGCCAACCTGTTTCCCCTGACTGTTTGGCCCCACGGGGCTTTCAATCGCGTTCTTCACGCAGCGGCGGCGATGAAGATTCCGGTCGTCAGTGCGATGCCCGGAAATCCTTCAGAAGATTTTCGTCATGGCAGCAGACTTGACGAGGTTGTTCACGGTATCGAACGAGGCCGCCCCACCATCCTTTGGGGTGTATCGGGATACCTGTTGCGTGTGCTGAGACGCGCAGAAGAACTGGGATCTGATTTCTCGTCTGTTCACTTCGTCTTCGTCACCGGGGAAACAACCTCCGAAAACATGCGAACCGATATGGTAGAGCGCCTTTGCCGCCTGGGGGCGCCGGATGTGTTTGTGTCCATCTCCTATGGAGCAACAGAACTCCAGGGTGGTCTGGTCGAATGTGCTCCAGGTTCGGGATTTCACAATCCTGCTCCCGATCAGTTCTACATCGAGATCACAGACCCTGAAACCGGCCGACCGCTTGAGGACGGGGAGCCCGGACTCGTTTTGATCAGTCATCTCGACCGGAGGGGCACGCTTCTTTTGCGCTACTCCCTGGGAGACATGTCAGTACTCTCCCGGGAGCCGTGTCCGATTTGCGGTTCGGAAACGGACCGTCTGATCATGGCTCCTGTGAGAATTGATTCGCTTTTTAAGATCAAGGGGATGTTGGTTAATCCTGATGTGATCCGGGACGTGCTGGCCACCCAATCAGCTATTCGCGAGTATCGCATAGAGATCGATAAGGAAAATCCGGCGGACAGCCTGTCACCGGATTGTCTCAGAATCCTGATTGATACTTCGCGACCGGATATCGGTCCTGAAATCACACGACGCATAAAGTCGGCAATCGGCATATTGCCAGTCGTGGAGTTGGCAACGGACCTTGCCGGTCCCGGTACCGGTCAGCTGTTAAAGTCACCGGGGGTTGTCGACCGAAGACCGAAGCCTTCGTGAAAGGGCCCGGAAAACGGGATGTTCTCCGGGCCAGAATAATTCACCTGTTTCAGAGTTTGGCAGGATCGATTTTCGAATAGATGTGATCCTTCATGAGCTTTTCGTAAACCGCCGTCGCTTCCTCAAGCTTGGAAGGGTCAGGCCCGGCCGCTGCCAGGATTCCCTCAAGTCCTGCGTTCTTTACGATTCCGGTCCATTTGGCAATGTTCTTCTGGAAGGCTGCGGCAATCTTCTCCGGATTGCTGGCCTTGAGTTTGGTTGCGTTACTGACCGCGGTCTCCACTTCCTTCTTCTTGTGCTGTTCCCACAGCTCGGCGAATTCGTTATTACGTTTGAACACCTGAATGCCGAGCTGGGTCGCCGCTTTCTTGGCTTCGATGTCTTCGCCGATATAGCCTTTGACAACCGTCCGGGCGATCGTGGCCGGCAGGGCATTCCAAACAATGCGCTTCTGATCGTCGCTATAGGCATCCCATGCCTTGCGGTTCATGACCACCAGTCCGAGGCCCGAGTACGCACCGTACTGGTAATTGATGACCGACTTGATGGCGTCGTCGATGGGGTAGGACTTGATCCAGGCCATTGGTCCGACGATGCAGTCGACCTGGCCTCTCTTGATGGCTTCAGGGACATCGGACATTGTCATCGACACGGGAGTTCCGCCCAGCGCCCGGGCCCATCGGCCCAGCGCCCCTGTTGTCCGCAGCTTCAGGTTCTTGAGGTCTGCGATCTTGCTGATGTTGGGCAGCCGACACAGGAGCGAGTAGCCACCAACGGCATACCCGGCGAGATACACGGTGCGGTTCTTCTTGTAATCATTCATGCATTCCGGACAATCGAAGAAATAGGTCTCGTGAGCGGCGCCGTTCATGATGAGCTCGTTTTCTCCGAGCATCATCAGGTCGGCGATGATGAACGCATGCTTGAGACTCGTCCGGGAATAGCTTGGCACGACCAGACCCGCTTCCGCCGTTCCGTTCCCCACCGATTTCAGGGTTGCCTTGGCACTGTAAAGCTGCCCGCCCGCAACCAGTTTCCAGGGCAGGCCCTTGGAGGACAGTTCCTCGACCAGGGGACCGATCCCGAAACGGTTGACGTTGTGTTTGGGGGGAAGCCATTGCCCATAGGTGTAGGTCTGTTGGGCTGAAGCGGTAATGCCGCCTGCGATCACCATGCCCGCAAGTGCGGCTGTGGCAAGTCCGAGCCTGAATATCATGAATCTTTCCTCTTCGTTTTGTTGGTTCTGCCCTTGGGCAACCGTAATGACGAGATTCCAGCCTATCCCATGAGGCCTGGAAGGTATAGTGAAATGCCCGGAAACGACGCCAGAAGGATGACCACGACAACCTCGCAGACCAGGAACCAGCCAACGCCCTTGAAGATGGTTTCGAGGGAAATATCGTTACTGACGACGCTCTTGATGACATAGACATTGAGACCGACGGGTGGTGTCAGCAGTCCGATTTCAATGTATTTCACGACCAGAACGCCAAACCAGATGAGGTCGAGATTGAGCGCTTCGAACATGGGCAGCAGGAGTGGCAGGGTGATGAGCAGAAGACCCAGCGGATCCAGGAACATGCCGAGAATCACATAGATGATCGAGGCGGCCAGAACGAGGAGGATCGGATCGGCGGCCCAACTGCCGACCATGTCGCGGAGAAACCCCTCGGCACCCGTCAGTGCCAGAAATCGTGTTAGCAATACCGCACCGATTGCGACCCAAAAGATGCGGGCTGTTCCCGAAAGGGCTTCGAATATGCTGTCCCTGAATACCTGGAACGTCAGTCGCTTCTGGAAAAATGCGATCACAAAAGAGGCAAAGGCGCCGAAGGCGCCGGCCTCTGTGGCCGTGAAGATTCCGGCATAGAGGCCGCCGATGATGGTGATGATCAGCGCCATCAGCGGCCAGATTTCACCGAGAGCCGCGAATTTTTCGGCGCGGCTGGAATCCTGCTTCTGGGGCGGCCCGAGCTCGGGATTGATCTTGCATCGCACGATGATCATGGCCGCGTAAATTCCGGCTGTCATGACTCCGGGAAGTATGCCGGCGATAAAGAGTTTGCTGATCGAAACCTCGGCAAAAATACCATAGAGCACGAACGCAATGGAGGGCGGGATCATGGCACCCAGCGTTCCGGCGCTGGCCACGGTTCCGGTCGAAAGACCGGGGTCGTAACCGGCCTTGGTCATTTCGGGGACGCTGATGCGGCCCAGTGCTGCCGCCGTCGCGGTGCTGGATCCGGAAGCCGCTGCGAAGCCGGCGCAGGCAAGGTTGGCAGCGACAGCGAGGCCACCCGGGAGGCCTCCCAACCACAGCTTGGCGGCCTTGAAGAGCGAAGCGGAAATTCCTGAATGGTGGGCAACGGCGCCCATCAGGAGGAACATGGGGATCGCGGAAAACGACCAGTGCGCGGCAAAGTCAAAAGGTTCGGTGCGGAGCATCCCCCCTGCGACCGACCAGCCCTTGAGCGCGGCGACACCACCCATGGAGACGATCATGAGCGCGAAGCCTACCGGCACCCTTAGCGCGATCAGGACCAGAAGAATGCCCAGCCCTGTGAAGCCGATCTGAAGCTCACTCATAAGATTATGACCATTCCCCGGGAGGTCGTTTGCCAAGAAACACCAGAAAGTCGTCAAAGGTCCGAACCGCCATGTAGAGCCCCATGAGCAGGATTCCCAGCGGCAGGAAAAAGCGGCTTGGCCAGATGGTGATCAGATCGTCGGAGGTTTCCCACATTTCTCCAGCTTCGCGGCTCTCAAGCGCTGCGGTCCAGGTTTCCTGGATCAGCCAGCCTGTAAACACGAGACAGAATACACCGATGAGAGACTGCAGGAGCGCCAGATGACGGGGCTTCAGGCCACGCGTGAACAGTTCGACATGGATATGCCCTTCGTTATGGGCAACGTAGGCGAGCGGGAGAAACGTGACGGCGACCATATCGTAGAAGGACACGATTTCGATCGTCCCGTCGATGGGTCGGGCAAGGATTTCCCGCATGCCGACATCGACAACCACATGAAGCATAATGAGGAGAATTGCGACACCCGCGATCCAGGCCACAAGATTTGCCTGTCCCTGAAGAAGCCAATGGTTGGGTCGCAAGTCATTCTCCCCACACTGCAGCGTTTCCGGGCCTGCGCACACAGACGCCTTCAGTATGACGAATGATGCAGGAAGCGCAAGCTGGCAAGGGATGTGGCTCCTTGTGCTGTCGATACAGGAAACCGGGCTCACGCCGGCGACAAGGCGGCCCGGCCATCGGGCTGGCGGTTTTCCGGGATGAATATCGTCAGGAATGCTGCGAGCAGGGCCAGCAGTATCGATACATACCAGACCCAGTCATAGCGGGCGAAGAGATCAAAGAGATAGCCGCCCATATAGGTGCCGGCTGCACCGCCCAGGGAATGAAGGCCGAAGATCAACCCCATGGTCACGCCCATGATGTGACGACCGATATGGGAAGCCACCAGACTGGCCACCATCGGGAACGTCGCATAGTCGAATATACCGAACATGATCGCGAAACTGTAGAGCAGGATCGTGTTGTCGGTGATATGGAGCAACAGGACAAAGGTGATTGACCTCATGAAATAGCAGCTGGCCAGCAACAGCGGGCGATGCAGTCGGTCGGAAAGCCAACCGTAGGAGATCATTCCGATCAGACTGAACAGCGACAGGACCCCATAGGCCGTGGCGCTCTCGACTGGCGCAAAACCGCAAGAGACGGCATAGGGAATCATGTGGATTTTTACCACTCCCGCCGTGGTGAACCCGCAGATGAAGAAGCCGCCGCCAAGCAGCCAGAAGACCGGGTGCCGTGCCAGTGTCCGGAAGGTCATGCCGATACGCATTTTTCCGGCAGGTCCGTCCCTGGGCCGCGGGGGCTCCCGGCCGATCAGGACATAGACCACGATTGCGAGCCCCAGAATCGCGAGGCCCAGGATCACGAAGGCACTCCTCCATGTGATCAGAGTGATGAGAAGAGCGAGAAGGGGCATCAAGGCAACCTGTCCGGCCGTGCTGCCGGAGGTTGCGATGCTGGTCGCGAGCCCGAGCCTTCGGTCGAAGTGATGGGCGATTGTGGTCGAGACCAGTGACGGCGACATTGCTGCGAACGCGAGGCCGCCCGCGATGCCGAACAGAACAAGCAATTGCCACTGGCTGGTCATGTAGGAGCTGAGAATGAAGATCAGTGCCACCGACACCATTCCGATGGCATAGACAGCCCGCGATCCGTAGCGGTCCACAATCAGACCGACGGCCGGAGCTCCGGCGGCCATCACCACCATCATCACGCTGCCGGCGGTCGAGATGAACTTGTATGACCAGTCAAGGTCGTCTTTCCAGAACGGCATCAGGAGGCCCATACTGTTTCGGGCCGCTATGATGAAGCTCAACATCAGGAACAGCGCACCGACGACAAGCCAGCCGCGGGGATTGTTCGCGCCCCGCAAGTTGGCAGCGGGCTGGCCTGAAGTTCGGTTCATTCGACTGTTGACAGGATGGATGGTCCTGCCCGGCAAGGAGAGGGATCATTCGTACCGGTCGGGGGAACGTTTGGGTGGTTTGCATGGCCGATGCAAACGGAGGTGCGACAGATCATGCGACACAAGTTAGACCAGGCAGCAGGTGCTGGCCAATCACATCCTTTGACGGATGATGAAGTGTTCTGACGGCGAAGGGCATGCCATCTGATGGATCGCGCCTGACGGAAGACAGGGTCCGCTTGCGTTCTTCATGAGAAGCTGCGGACGGGCAGAGGTCCGGAGCCACGGAGAGTCTCCGGATGGCTCCAGCATGTGACAATCACCATGGTCCGACAGGAACATCCGGAGCGGCCCAGAGACGGCACCGGTGCTGGTATGAATGGACAGGAAGTGATTCCTCGCGGTTCCGGTTCCTCGACGGTGCCCTGTGACAGCGTCGTCCGGGTCCGCTATAGTTTTGATCCTGCAGAATGGTCCGTCCGCCTTCTGGCATTTCATAACTGGCGGGACGGAAATCACAATTATGGGAGAACAGTGATCATGAGACTGCCAATCGGAACACTGGCAATTGCGGCCGTAGCTGCCGCTCTGGCCGTTCAGGCTCATGCGGCTGAAGAACTGAAGGTTTCGACCGCCCTCGGAGAAAAACACGATCAGAGTCAGGCCTTCTTCAAGACCTTCATGACAGAAATGAAGAAGGACGAAGGCCTTGTGAAGCTGAATTATATCGGCGGGCCCGAGGTCACCCCGAACCGGAAGCAGGGACCGGCCATGAAACGGGGGCTGATCGACATCGTGATGTCGCCGACCACCTACTATGCCAATGTGGTACCGGAAGCCCGATTGACGGGAATCGCAAACGTGTCTCCGCAGGAATGGCGGCGCAATGGCGGTTACGACCTCATGGCCAAGGCGTGGGCTGACAAGCTCAACGCTGTCATTCTGGGTTGGGGCAATTTTTACGGTCCGCACCAGTTCTTTATCTGGTTAAAGGACAAACCCAAACTCAGCAAGACAACGGGCATCGACCTCAAGGGCATGCGGATGAGAACAACTCCGCTCTACACGCCGTTCTTCAAGGCGATGGGGGCGACGACCCGGGATGTCGCGCCGGCCGAAGTGTATGCGGCGCTCGAACGGGGTGTTGTCGACGGTCTGGCATGGCCGGAGGGTGGTGTGGCCTTCCGCGGGTGGCATCGATTCATCAAGTATCGCGTCGGCCCCGGGTTCTTCCGGTCCACAACCATGGCAACAATGAACAAGGACAGGTTCGAAAAATTGCCGGAGGCAGCCCAAAAACAGCTTCTCGCGGCCGGACTGCATTATGAAAATGCGTCAGGCGCCTTGCTGCAGGAGCTGGCAAGGATCGATAACGAAAAAATATTCAAGGAAGGCGTGCAGGACTACACCCTGCCCGGAGAATATGGCAAGGCCTTTACAACGACAATTCTGAATGCGAACTGGGCTGACGCTGCCAAGCGCAAATACAGCATCGACTTTGAGTTGCTGAAGTCCAAAATGTACGTCGGCGGCGGCAGTTAGAAAGATCCGGATTCCGGAAAGGGCGCTGTCACTGGTACAGCGCCCTTTTTTTTCACTCATGCCGACCGCCATGCGCCGGACGCTCTTGCGCTCTACGAATGCTGCAAGGGCCGGGTACCGGTCCTGTTCCAGGGAGGATGGGATGTAGTGCGAGCAGTGTCCTGTTTTGCGACCCAGATGCCGTCCCGTCAGTGCCGCATCGTCACATCAGACTGGGAAGCCACAGCGCGAGCCCCGGCCATGCGACAAGAATCAGGATCAGGATCGTATCACAGACCAGAAACGGGAACGCCGCTTTCGCGACCTCGACCAGACTCGTGCCCTTGGGGGCAACCCCCAGCATGACATAGAGCAAGAGACCAAAGGGTGGTGTTGTTCCGGCCATTTCAATCGTGATGAGGACAAACAATCCGAACCAGATCAGGTCAAAGCCGAGTGCACTCGCCAGCGGAAAGAAGATTGGTACGGTGATGAGCATCATGGATGTCGCATCCATGAACATCCCGAGCAGGATAAGAACACAGAACATCAGGAACAGAATGGCGAACCGGTGCAGTTCATAACTGGTCACCCACTCGATCAGCCCCTTGCTGGCACCCGAATAGGCCAGCATCTGACTGAAGACTGTGGAGTTCATGATGATCAGAAAAACCATTGCTCCAACGCGGACTGTACCTTCAAGCGACATCATCATGGCCTTGCCCGTCATGACCCGAAACAGGGCAGCAAGCAGGACAACGCCTCCGACCCCGCAGGCAGCCGCTTCGCTGGGAGTGGCGATGCCAAAGATGATGAAGCCGACAACCATGAACACAACGAGCCCCATCGGGACAATATTTGTCACCACCAGACGAATCCGGTTTCCGAAGGGCATGGGGTCAACGTCATAGGCGGGCGCCGATCCGGGATGACGGATCAACTGGAGCGTGATCATCCCGGCATACAGCCCGGCCAGGACGAAGCCGGGCAGGAAGCCGGCCACCAGCAGTCGTCCGACATCAATTTCAGCGATAGCGGCCAACAGCACCCCGAGAGCGGATGGCGGGATGATGATTGCGAGGCCACCGGTCCCCAGAATCGGGCCCATGGACATCTTCTTGTTATAGCCTCGCCGTTCCATTTCCGGGACAAGCAGCGATCCCAGCATGGCGGTATTGGCCATTGATGAGCCGGTCAATGTCGAGAATATCGAGCCGCCGGCCACAGTGAGAAAACAGAGCCGTCCGGGAAGGCGGCCGAAGATCGCGTCGAGCCCGTCGAAGACCCGGATCGCCAATCCCGTATGAAAAAACAGGGCGCCCATCAGGATGAACATGGGCACCGGCCCCAGAATGAAGCGGGAAATCAGCTGGGTCGAATTGTCAACAACCTGAATGAGGCCATTGGCGCCGGCAAAAATCAGGACCGCAATGAAGTTCGTCATAATGAACGAAAATGCGACCGGAACACCGAGGGCCATGAACGTGATGACCATGCCGATCATCAGTGCAAAGGCCCAATACCATTCCATGGTTACATGCCTTCCCTGACCTCGGACCGGTCGCCGTACATATCATCGACCCCGAACAGGTAGCGCAGGAATTCTATCATCAGAAGAAAAAACGAAACGGGCATCGGAGCGTATAGCCACCACAGCATCAATTCGATGCCCCGCTCATCAATCTGCTCGAGTTCATAGGCTTCCCACAGGAGCAGGACCGAGAAGTAGCAAAAGGCGGCCGATCCGGTGATCGCAACCAGATAGGCGAACCTGGCGACCAGTTTCTGGCTGAAGGGATCCAGAAGCCGGGTCAGCGCATCGATATAGACATGCCCCTTGATGCGTGCGAGCCACGGTGCTGCAAGCATGCAGAACCAGAGCAGGCCGTATTCAACCACGCCGATGGTACCGGCCCACGAGGACAACCCGAGAAGGACCCTGGTCACATCGAAAACAATAATCACGAATATCAGGAAAACAACGATGCAGGACAGCATTTTCAGCGTCTGCAGCACCCAGTCATGCGCTTGCGCGATAATCGTCAAGTTACCTCCCGGGCCTCAAATAGCGAGCGCCTGTGCACTGTCGCGGGGTCTTCCTGTCCCGGCATTTCCAGCGTAGCTTTGGCGCCGTCCGTTTGCAACCGGGGCCGCCCCTTGCCCGCACCGCCGCTTGCTGATCCATCGACACGGGTCAGGTTCACGAGGGACGGGTCACACCTCGCTCGTCATGCCCGAACCGTGCGGATCGCACCGCGATCATCTGCCGGGAGCCAAGACACAGGGCCAGTATCACTCCCGCGATATCCGTCCAGACGCCGAGAGTTGTGGCACCCGCCGGGATCATCAAGGCAACACCGGCCAGAACAAACAGCCCCCGTTCAAAAACATGGAGGCTCTGCAAGAAGTAACCGGCGAATCCTGCCGAAACCATCCAGACGCCAAATATTGCTGTCATGACCGTCTGCCCGATCAGCCATGCCGGGCCCTGCAGCAGCAGTTCGGGTGCGGCCACGAACATGAAAGGGACGATATAGGCTGACCAACCGAACTGGACGGCGGCGGTGGCCGTCCGGATGGGTTCGGATTTGGCAACGGTCGCAGCTGCAAAGGCTGCGATCGCCACCGGAGGGGTGATCATGGACAGCATGCCGAAATACAATGCAAACAGGTGTGCCGCCATGGGCGACACCCCGACTTCAACCATGGCCGGAGCAACCAGCGTGGCGACCAGCAGATAGACGCCGAGTGTGGGCATTCCCATACCGAGAATAATCGAGACCACCGCAGCCATGGCCAGAATGAGGCCCAGGCTTCCGCCGGCAACCTGAACCAGCGATTGTGTGAGCGCAAAGCCCAGTCCCGTGATGTTCAGGACACCGATCACGATACCGGCCATCGCCCCGATCATGATCAGCTGGACCACAAGGGACCCTGTTTCGGCGAGAGCGCGGATCGGCGCCATGACCTTCATGCGCTGCCCCTTGTAGCCAACCAGAAGACCGACAGGCAGCAGGCTGAGTGAAGCCCACAAGGCCGCAGCCTGGGGAAGCAGGTTGAAGCTGAAGAGGCACAGAATGATCACGGCGAACGGCACAAGATACAGCCATCCGGCCCTGAGTGTCGGCCAGCGCCGGGGAATCCGGTGGTGATCGACGGGGTTGAGTTTGTCACGGGCAGCAATGAGATCGGCCTGGATGAAGAGCGCGACATAGTAAAGAACAGCCGGGATGAGCGCCGCCAGAACCACTTCGCGATAGGCGATCTCCAGGAACTCTGCCATGAGAAAGGCGGCGGCACCCATCATCGGTGGCATCAGTTGTCCACCGGTCGAGGCCACCGCTTCAATCGCTCCTGCCTGATGCGGCCTGTAGCCTCCCTGCGTCATCAGCGGTACCGTAATGACACCGGTGGAAACGACGTTGGATACGGCGCTCCCCGAGATCGACCCGAACAGCGACGAGGCAGTGATGGCGATTTTTGCTGATCCGCCCCGGTATCGACCCATGAGGGCCGCCGCGATGTCGGTAAAGAAGCTGGAGCCTCCGGACATGCCGAGCAGCGTGCCGAAATAAATGAATGTAATGACGATTGTGGTCGACACCCGCAACGGAAAGCCGACCAGACCGTTGGAATCCAGTCCGATATAGATGAAAAGGCGGTCGATACCGACCTGTTCTCCCTGGAAGTCGCCGGGCAGGAAATGACCGAGCAGGCCAAAGGCAACGAAAAACACCATGAAACCGAAAAGGACGTTGCCTGCGGTGCGTCGCAAACCTTCGGCAACAATCGCGACAATGATGGCCCCGATGATCACCGCTTCGGGCGGATTTTCCGCCATCACCTCAAAAATCGGTTCGTAGTACCACGCCGCGTAGAAACAGGCACCGGCCCCGATGGTCGCCAGCCCAGCGTCGAGGAGGGGAACCTGCGCTCTCCGGGCGCCGCGTCGGGCCGGTTTCAGGATGAACAGCGTTGCGATACCGACTCCGAGATAAACGAGGAGGCGGGCCTCCGGGTAGGGCGCAAACCCGAACAGCTCGTCAATCGAGCCCGCTTCTGCGAGGGCGGCCAGTGTCAGGAGTCCGGCCAGCCAGGGCCCCCCGGTGCGTATCAGCCAACCGGGGGCGGGTGTGTCTCCTGTCCCGGCGGTACCCGGCTCGGACAAGCGGTTCACCCGTTACATCAGGCCGGCTTCCATGAAAAACTTCCGGGCGCCCTCATGATAGGAAAGGCCCAGATCCCGCCCGATCTTTTCGGGCTCGAATCCGGCGAACGCCTTGTGGGAGGCCACAAGCTTTGACTTGTTGGCATGCAATGCCTTTACGACCTTGTAGACCAGTTCGGCCGGTGTCTGTGTGCTGGCATTGACGATGAAGGGAGCGATCAGGGTGTTGGTGGGTTCCATCACACCGGGAAAGGCGGCGCCTGGCATCACTGTACCAAGGACAGCTCCAGGGGCAATTCCCTGAAGAATGGACTGGGTCTCGCTATTGTTTTCGGCAGAAAGCACCCTGATTCCGCCGACTGCTGCATGTGCCTGGCGTGTCTTGCCCGATGACAGGGAAAAATTGGCGGCATCGACCTTGCCGGCCATAAAGGCTTCCACGCCGCGGACACCGTTCGGGACCGGAAACGCCTTGACGTCCTCTTCCCGCAGCCCGGCTGTGGCCAGAAGTGCACGGGCAAACAGTCCGGCAATCTTCTGTTTGGTATATTTCGATGGCAACCGCTTGCCCTTGAGATCGGCAATGGTCCTGATATCGGAGTCATTACGAACGAACCAGCCCACAATCAGGGGAAACAGGGATGCGACCATGCGCACGTTTTCCTGCTTCTTGCCCGTAAACATGGCCTCACCCCTGACAGCGAATGCGGTGACTACGCTCACCGAAATTGTGAAGTCGAGACGCCCCTTGTTCAGAAGCGGCAGGGTCACCACCGGTCCACCCTGGGGGACGACGCGCATCTTGATATCGGCATCTTCGATTGCGACGCGGGCCACACCCGCTCCGGTGGCATAGGCCAGCGACCCCTGCGGGTTGGTTCCGATACTGATGGTTTGCGAAACCACCGCTGTTGAGCCCAGAGCGCTCAATGCGCACCCGATCAGTGCGAATCTGAGTGTTTTCATGAGGAGGTCTCCCAAATTTTATGCTTCACCCGCCGGTGACGACGTTATGAAACGAAGACTAATCCAATTTCCCTGACGGCGACAGGTAATCGGTTTTCTGACGCGTGCCGTGGAGAAACCGGTTCATGAATGGATCGTCAGTATGATCAAGGTCATCCGGCGTGCCGGACCACACCAGGAGTCCGTTACGCAGCATTCCGATCTCATTGGCGACCGCACGGGCTCCCTTGAGGTTGCTGGTCACCATGATGGCGGTTGCTCCAAGATCAGCCAGATTGAAGAGAAGACGGTCAATGATCAGGCTGCTCATGACGGGATCAAGGCCCGCTGTCGGCTCGTCCAGGAGCAGAATCTCGGGATCATCGGCCAGTGCCCGGGCCAGAGCGACCCGTTTTTGCATTCCGCCAGAGAGTTCCGAAGGATAAAGGAATGCCGTGTCGGCATCGAGGCCGACCGAACGAAGCTTGAGGGTTGCGAACTCGATTGCTGCAGCCTGTTTCAGCTTTCCGGTGTGTGCGCTGCGGAAGGTGATGTTCTCCCAGACCGTCAGACTGTCGAACAGGGCCGAGCGCTGGAACAGGACTCCCATTCTCGCGACGATGTCACGGGCGCGAATGTCCAGATCGACTGTTTCCTGGCCATTGATGCGAATGGATCCGGCATCGGGGCGAAACAGGCCTGCAATCATCTTGAGAATCACTGTCTTGCCGCTCGCAGATGGGCCGATCAGGACAAACGCTTCCCCATTTCTGACGTTGATGTTGATGGTCTTCAGTTCAAACCCGTCATAGAACCGCCGGTTGACGTCCTTTAGTGAGATCTTGGAGGGACGGTCATTATTCATCGAAAATTCTGGACCTCATGCGCTGTCTGGCCGGGGTCATCCCTGTCGAGGAGTGTTGCTGCCGCTCCTGAACGGGCTCCACCGGTGTTGCGTCTCCCGATTGATGTCGGCATCCCATGCATGAACAATCGCTCTTGAGGCGGCACAGCCGCACTTGGATTCATCTTGCACAGTCTACCCATTCGGGGAGGGTATACGAAGGGTATCTCGAATCAGGAGGCCGGAACATTTGGCCTGGCGAGAGGTCCAGGAGCCCAAGAGGGCTTTCGTCGGCAAGGCGGCCGTTTCGTCCTGGGTTGGCAATTCCGGTGATGAAGAGAGAGGCGAGGTATTGAGAGAGCGCTGCCATCGGGACCAATGCACCGGCGTGTCTGCGCGCCAATTCCAGTGAATTCCGTGCAGCTTTCCGTTAAGTTGCCGATCAGTCGCTGTCCGCTCCGCTTTCGGTCCCGGGCTGTCCGGGACCGCGCGGCGAGCAGTATCGACATCTTTTCGTCGGGAGTCCTGTGATGTTTTCTGATCGCATTGAGGCCAAATGGATCGACATGTTCCATTCCGTGTTCGAATTATGTGATCTGTCACCGGGAGACACGGCTGCAATTCTGTCCGAAACCCAGTCCCGCGATCTGAATGTGCAACTGGCCGAACTCGCGCTTGGCCGCCTCGGTGTCAACACCTTTCATGTGACCCTGACCACGCCCCGACAGACGGCGCCGGTGCCCGTCCGTTCGACGGGAGCGTCGAATGCCATTGGTAATCTTGAACCCGTAATTGCGGCCCTGAAGACTTCGACGATCGTTGTGGATTGTACTGTGGAGGGATTGCTGCACGCGGTGGAATTGCCTCGCATACTGGAGGACGGCGCCCGTCTTTTGATGATTTCCAACGAACATCCGGAAGTTCTGGAACGACTGGTTCCGGATCCGGCCATTGAGACCAGGGTCAGGGTTGCGGCACGGAAGCTGACGTCGGCTGGGAAAATGACGGTTTCCTCGGAGGCCGGAACAGAGCTGTCTGTCGATCTCGGTGACACCCGGGGCGCCGGTGTGTGGGGCTGGTGCAACCGGCCCCGCCAGGTTGCGCATTGGCCCGGAGGGCTGGTTGTCTGCTTTCCGCGCAAGGGAGCGGTCAATGGCAAGCTGGTGCTGGATGCGGGGGATGTAAACCTGACCTTCAAACGCTATCTGGAAGGTCAGGTTGTCCTGGAGATCGAGGACGATTACATCGTCGATATCGGTGGCGAGGGCCTCGACGTCGATCTGTTCCGAAACTATATCGGGGCCTGGGACGATCCTGATGCCCTGGCGGTATCCCACGTGGGCTGGGGCATGAATCCTGCGGCGCGATGGGAGGCGCTGGCCATGTATGACAAGCGAGATGTCAATGGGACGGAACTCCGCGCCTTTGCCGGGAATTTTCTGTACTCGACCGGTGCCAATGAAACCGCAGGGCGCCACACGCTGGGGCATTTCGATCTGCCGATGAGAAACTGTTCGATCCGGCTGGACAATGAGATGGTGGTCCAGCGAGGCGTTCTTCAGGGCGAACTCGCGTGATTCCTGTTCCGGCGTGCCGTGAGGCCGGAGCAGGGGAGGTTGTGCTGTTTCTTCATGGCCTGGGTGGGGACGCCCGGAGCTGGGAACCGCAACTGGAGTTCTTTTCCCCGAATTACCGGGCGGCGGCCTGGGATATGCCCGGATACGGAAAAAGCCTTTTGAGCGGCGATATGACTTTTGAAGGACTGTCGGATTCTCTGGCTTCGTTGCTGGATGACCGGGGCTGGAACCGGGTCCACCTGGTCGGCCACTCTCTGGGCGGGATGGTGGCGCAGGAGTTTGCGGTCTGTCATCAGGACCGGCTTCGGTCCTTGACCCTGTTTGCGACCAGTCCTGCTTTCGGCAGGCCGGACGGTGACTTCCAGAAGCGTTTTGTGGCTGCGCGCCTCGCACCTCTTGATCAGGGTGGTTCCATGAATGAAGTGGCGCGACGAATGACGGAGAGTCTGTTTCCCGAATCAGCGGACCCCGCTGGCCGGGCCCTGGCCGAGGCCTGTATGTCCGCGGTACCGGAAGCCACCTATCGTGCCGCGGTCGCCTGTATCGTCACCTTTGACTGCCGCCATAACCTGCCCAGGCTTCGCGTACCGACATTGATTCTCTCTGCTGCCGGGGATACCAATGCGCCAGCCCCGATGATGAAAAAGATGTCGGAGCGAATCACAGGAAGCCGGTATGTGTGTCTGCCGGATCTCGGACATCTCGCGAATCTGGAAAACCCGCGACTCTTCAACGCAGCGCTTGAAGAATTTCTGAACATTGTTGCGGAAAGCGGCGCTAACTGAAGGATAATACCATGGCAACGGAATTGAGCCGGAGAACCGGAACCGATCCGGGCAGCGCCGGCGACGCTGTCGCAGAGCAGGAATACGCGTGGCAGGGTCTGGCCGGCCACTTTGATCGTATCAAGCAGGTGATCACGGAACTGGGACGGGAAAAATTTCTGCCGCGCGCTGCAAAGTTTGATGAGGAAGCATCCTTTCCCTTCGCCAACTATGAGGATCTCTGCGATCACGGAATTTTGGCGATGACGGTTCCGAAGCGGTATGGCGGACTGGGTATCGAGTATGAAAACTACGCCTTGCTTGCTGCCGAACTGGGTCAGTGGTGCGGGTCGACGGCGCTGACCTTCAATATGCACGCCTGCACACCGTTATGGACCGGTCATATCGCGGATGATCTCGAAATGCCGGACGAGGACAGGCGCCGACATGAACACAACCGGAGCCTGCATTTCTCGCGAATTGTCCATGAGGGCGCCATCTTTGCGCAGCCTTTCTCTGAAGGGTCTGCTGCCGCTGCCGGAAAGGCCCCCTTTGGCACGCTGGCGACCCGGGTGGAAGGAGGCTGGCTTCTCAACGGAAAGAAGATATTCGCATCGCTTTCGGGAGCTGCAGACTATTACGGAGTGCTTTGCACGGAAGACAAGCCCGATCGCTCGGTACGCGACACCCTCTTCATGTCGGTTCCGGCTGAGGCCGAAGGAGTTTCGGTGGTCGGGCCGTGGGACCCGGTCGGCATGAGGGCAACGGTTTCGCGGACGCTATTGATGAAAGATGTCTATATTCCGGACGAGCAGATGCTGATGCCGCGCGGCGTTTACCATCAGGCGGCCCGGCGCTGGCCACACATGTTTCTGACCCTCTGCCCTACATACATGGGCATTGCCCAGGCCGCCTACAACTTTACGGTCGCCTATCTGCGCGGTGATATCGAGGGAATTCCGACGCGGCGTCGCATGTATCCGACCAAACAGATTACGGTCGCCGAAATGTTCATCAAACTGCAGCAAACATGGGCGATCTTCAGGCAAGCCATTTCCGAAGCACGAGTGGATCCGTCCAAGGAGGATCGACTCCGTGCCTATGCGGCGCAGTTCACGGTTATGGAAAACGCCAACGAAATGTGCCGCCTCGCGATCCGGACCTGTGGCGGCCAGTCCATGCTCAAGGCATTGCCGCTGGAGAGACTTTACAGGGATTCGCGGCTCGGCTCGCTTATGTTGCCGTGGACGGCAGAGCTCTGTCTGGATCGTCTGGGCCGCGAAACGCTATACGAGCCGGGTGAGACGGATATCGATTAATGGGGATCGCCGGCTGGATTGATCGTTGGGCCGAGTTTTGTCCCCGGAAAACCGCAATTCAATTCGAAGGAAGCGCGATTTCGTACGGGGATTTCGCGGAACATGTCCTGAAACTGACCTTTGTTCTCAGGACCCGTCTTGAGGTCAGGTCCGGCGATCGAATTGCGTTTCTCGGATTCAATTCTCCCGAAATGCTGGCCTTGCTGTTTGCCTGTGCCCGGCTCGGGGCCATGCTGGTGCCTCTCAACTGGCGGTTGGCGCCGCCGGAACATGATTACGTCCTGCGCCATTCGGGCGCCTCTGCCCTGTTTTGCGAAGGGGAATTCGCCGGCGCTGTGGAAACCCTGAAGCCCGGCTTGCCCGGTTGCCGGTTCGTCCTGACGGATCGGTCATCCGAGGGATGGATGAGTCTTGACGAACTCATGGCTGGATCGTCCCAGGATACCGGCGAGGCGGTCACGAATTTCGAGACACCTCTCCTTATTGTCTATACATCGGGTACCACCGGTCGCCCCAAGGGAGCAGTGCTTGATCAGCGCGCCCTTGCCTTCAATGCGATCAATTCCGTCGCCATGCATGACCTGACCAGTCAGGACATCGTGCTGACCAATTTGCCCATGTTTCATGTGGGCGGTCTCAATATCCAGACAACACCTGCATTACAGGCAGGGGCCACCATCATCCTGCAACGTCGATTTCATCCCGATTCCACAGTCGCGGCGTTGCGAGACCACAGGCCGACCCTGATGATTCTGGTGCCGGCCCTCATGGCAGCCCTGAAAGCACACCCGTCCTGGAGCGAACTGGACCTTTCCTGCCTCAGGGCGATCAACACGGGCTCGACAACGGTTCCGGAGTCCTTGCTGGATGCCTATCTTGACCGCGGTGTTCCTGTCATCCAGGTCTACGGCCTGACGGAGACCGCACCAATTGTGATCCATCAGAGGATTGAGGACGCCTGGTCGACCCGTGGATCCACAGGCCGGGCGGCGCTTTATTGCGATGCGAGGATCATTGACGGGTCCGGGGCAGCACTGGGGCCCGGCGAAAAAGGGGAAATCGTAGTTCGCGGCCCCAATATCATGAGCGGTTACTGGCAGGATCCGGAGGCTACGGCGGACGCGCTGAGAGATGGCTGGTTTCATACGGGTGATATCGGTCACAGGGACGAGTCCGGTCTGTTCTATGTTGATGAGCGCCTCAAGGACGTCATTATTTCGGGCTCCGAAAACATCTATCCGGCTGAATTGGAACGGATCCTCGACGGGTGCTCCGAAATCGCGGAAGCGGCCGTCGTCGGGCGACCCGACAGGAAATGGGGTGAAGTCCCGGTCGCGATCGTGGTGCCGGTACAAGGAGCCGAACTGAGGGACAGCGATATTCTCGCCCTGTTCGAGGGCCGGCTGGCTCGCTACAAGCATCCACGAGAGGTCCTGTTTCGTGACGCCCTGCCTCGCAACGTCATGGGCAAGGTTCTCAAGTTCGAACTCAGGAATCAGCTTCAGAAACAGGAATGACCGCGCGTTCATGACAGACACGGCCCGACAGAGAGGAGTGGTTGGCGTCCTGCTGCTCGTCGCTTTTCTCGACATGCTGCCCTTCGGGATCATCATCCCCTTCATGCCGTTCTGGGCGGAACAGTTCGGGGCGTCCCCGTCAGAGGTCGCAATCCTCTTTTCGACCTATTCGATGTTTACATTGCTTTCATCGTTTTTCTGGGGTCTTGCCAGTGATCGTTGGGGGCGCAAACCGATTATCTGTGTCGCGATGATCGGATCATCTCTTGCGTTCGCCTGGGCGGCGCAGGCGAACGCCCTCTGGGAACTGTTCGCAGCCCGCGCGCTCGCGGGAACGATGGGGGGCACGTTGCCGGTGGTGCAGGCCTATATTGCCGACATCACACCGAGGAGCCAGCGTGCAGGGCGAATGGGGCTGATGGGAGCAGCGATCGGGACCGGATTTGTTGTTGGCCCCGGCATCGGTTGGTTGCTGACACATCTGGGAAGCGGTGAGACCGATTTCCGGACGGCGTTCATGGTGGCGGCAGGTTTTGCCGTCCTCGGATTTTTCGTTGTGCTGTTCATGCTGAAGGAACCGGTTCGAAGGTCGGTGGACGACATTCCTCGCAGCATTCCGGACCGAGTGCGTGCCTTTGCGATTGTGGGCAAAAATTCAGGGATTGTTGTACCTCTTGTTGTTTTCACGATGTTTGCGCTCTGCATGGGGGGGCTGGAGGCCACGTTCGCTGTGTGGTCGGAACGCCAGCTGCACTGGGGCGTAAGGGAAAACGCGCTGTTTTTCCTTTACTTCGGTGCACTCCTGATTTTCGTTCAGGGAGGGCTGGTCCGCCCCCTGGTCCGCCGTGTCGGCGAACTGGGCGCGGTGGCGGGAAGTTCGATTTTCATGGCGTTCGGATTTGCGACCGTCGTGGTGGTTCACTCAGCGCCGCCGGCCATGGTCGGCGGGGCGCTGATTGCGATCGGTTACGGCGTTGGTATGCCAACGCTGACGGCAATGATTTCAGGAAATACGCCTTCGGACCAGCAGGGCGCCGTGATGGGAGTGTGCCAGTCCCTGCAGGCGTTCTCGAGGATTCTGGGTCCAGCTGTTGCCGGCGTTGTGTTTACGGAGTTCGGCCGCGATGTACCTTACCTGGGAAGCGCGGCACTCATGATTGTGGCCCTTGTCATCACCTGGCGGGTCATCCGGATGGCGCCCGAGCGATCTCAATCGTCGGGATAGATCGCCCTTGATTCGAGCTGGGTCCACGCAACCGGTGCACCGGCTGTTTCAATCCGCTGATCGAGCGGCAGGTCTTCATCCCAGTTGGCAGCGATGAAACGCATCCCGTTGATGCCGTCCGAAGCGTCGGAGGCGAGCCAGACGACGGGTCCCTGCATTACGTCCGGCTGGATCAGGGCGTCCCGCCTGAACGGCGCGTCCGAAGGAATCATTCTTGTATTGACCGGACCGCCGGGAATGAGAACGTTGGCTGTCACACCGGTATCCGCCAGATCTTCGGACATGATGTGGGTATGTGCCTCAAGAGCAGCCTTGCTCGGCCCGTAACACCCCGCGCCGCGGCGATACATGGTATTGAGGCTTGTCGTGACGTTGATGATGCGGCCCCAGCCGTTTTCGAGCATGTAGGGAACGCATGTCCTGGACATCAATTGCGGTCCGAATACGTTGACCCGTAGCATCGTGAGCCACAGGTCGTCGTCGAGATCCCAGAACGGTGTATGATCGACCATGAATCCCGGGATCCGCTCGGGGCCCACGACAGCGTCGTTGACCAGGATGTCGAGCGATCCGAAAGCGGCTGAAGTTTCTTCTGCTGCCGCTTTCGCACGATCAGCGTCGCTGACGTCGCAGATCAACGGCTTCACGGCACCCTGACCTCCGGCTGCTTCCGCATCCCTGGCGGCGGCCAGCAATACATCTTCGTCGATGTCCAGCATGGCCACCCTCGCACCGGCCCGGGCGAGGGCGATTGACATCAGTCGGCCCATACCGCGACCGGCTCCGGTCATCACAACAGTCTTTCCTTCGAGAGGGCGAACATTCATGGCTGGCTTCCCCCGTTGATCATCTTTTTTTTGCAGCCCAGTGTCCCGGGCGTATGGTCGGCGAGTTGACTTGCGGCCACGCGACCGGGGCGCCGGCGCGTGCAATTCTTTCATCCCGCGACAGGGAGTGATCCCATCTTGCGGCAATGAAGCGCATCCCGTTGATGCCGTCCGCGTCGTCGGAACACAGCCATCTCACAGGTGCCTGCATGACTTCGGGCTGGATCAGTTCGTTGCGGGCAAAGCCGGTTCCTTCGGGGATCATGCGCGTGTTGGCGGGGCCTCCGGGGATCAGGACATTGGCGGTCACGCCGGTGCCCTCGAGATCCTGTGCCATGATGCGTGTGTTGGCTTCGAGGGCCGCCTTGGAGGGTCCATAGGCGCCGCAGCTGCGGAGATACATTGTATCCAGGCTGGTGGTAATGTTGATAATCCGACCCCACCCCTTTGCAATCTGGATTGGCGCAACGATGGAACACAACATTTGGGGGCCGTAGGCGTTGACGGTGAGGACACGCAGCCACAATTCCGGATCGACCTCCCAGAACATCGGCCCTTCGGTAGTGAAATCGCGGGTAAAGAATTGTGGACCCATGGCGGCATCATTGATGAGGATATCGAGACTGCCCAGCCTGGAAAGGCTCTGATCCACCGCGTTCTGTGCCTGTCGGCGGTCCGTAACATCGGCGGTAATCGCGTGTGCAGACCCCCGACCACCGAGCTGTTCAACACGCCTCCCGGCCTCCCCGAGTGGTTCGGCATCAATGTCGATCAGGGCCACCCGCACACCCTGTGAGGCCAGGCCTTCGGCCATGGCCAGCCCGAGGCCTCGGGCGCCCCCTGTAATCAGTGCCGTTTTTCCTTGCAGAGGACGATCGTTCATCACGCGCGACCCTTTCCGGTTTCGAGGCTGCCGCGGCTGTCCCAGGTAGGACGGATGGCTTGTCCGCCCAGCTGTGGCCAGGCAATCGGAGCCGCGGCCCGCTGGAGATTGTCTTGCCAGGGTTCGGCGTCATGCCAAAGCGCAGCCCGGATCCTCTGGTTGTTGACGCTGCTGGCTTCTTCCGAGATCAGAAACCGAAGGGGCGGGACCATCACTTCAGGACGGATCAGTTTCGTGCGGTCGGCGTAGATTCCGTCGGTGGTGATCATTCTCGTGTCCGCAGGGCCCCCCGGTATGAGAACGTTGCAGGTGACGGGAGAGTCTGCAAGACCGCCCGCAATCATGGCCGCGAGGGCCTCTGCTGCCGCCTTGGAGGGGCCGTAAGCCCCGTTTTCATGATTGATCATCGTTTCAAGACTGGTGGTGACGTTGATGATGCGCCCCCAGCCCTGTTTCAGCAATGCCGGCATGATTGTTCGGGTCATCACAAAATGACCGGTCACGTTGGCGTCAAGATAGAGATGCCAGTCTTCCAGGGCTATATCCCAGACATCCACGACGTTCGCGCGGTCTGTTGTGCGAAAACGCTGTGGCCCCAGACCAGCATTGTTGATGAGCACGTGAACGCCGCCCATGGTGGTCATGGTTTGGTCACGAATTTGCCTTGCATCCTCGGGATGGGCAACGTTGCCTGTGAATGTCACGAACGTACCCGACAGTGTGGTTGCGGCTTCGGCAAGGCCATCAGCGTCAATATCCACCATTGCAACCCCGTGTCCGGCCTCAAGGAGCCCCCGGACCATGGCCAGCCCGAGGCCTCTGGCGGCACCCGTGACCATGACAACGCGTTTTTCAGCAACCATGAGAGTCCTGTTTCGCCATGTCTTCGACCGAAACCACCAGCGGAGCCAGTCGTGTGCGATAGGCAGGGGGCATGGCCTCTGAAGAACGGGTTTCGGGATTGAAGAAGACCTCGACCGTATCCTGAGTGGCACGAAGCTCGTCATTGTCAGCGTCATACATACGCAAATGATGGCGGATCGAGCGGTTTCCGACGTGCGTGAAGCCGCCACGAATGACCAGAAGGTCACCGGATTTCATTTCCCGGACATAGTTGATCTTGATCTGGGCCACGACAAGACCGATGCCGCTCTCATGGATCCGTTTCTGGCTCACGCCGGCTGCTGTCCAGAGGTGGAATCCGGCATCATCAAAATGGTGAGCATACCAGCGCACGTTCATGTGGCCGACATGGTCGCAGTGCCACGGAAAGACAACGGATCGATAGACTTCGAAAACGTTACGCAACAGTCAAACTCCCTGTGTCAGATTCCTGCTTCGGATATCGGATCCGGGGGAACGGAAGGATACAAGAAGATGACAGGATAGCAGGTCAATCGACGGCTGTGTCGGCGGCCTGGGGCCTTCCGCTCTGGGCGGGATTGTGCCGGCTGTTCAACCGGCTGGCACCCATCCGAGACGGGTTCTCGCGAATTCGGGATAGGTTTCGGCAATCTCACCGGCGATCCGGCTGCGGATCAGGGCAAGGCTTTCTGCGTCCGGAGGCGGAACGGTCGGAGGATTCGCCGGATGGTCGAAATCGAAACCGGTTCGCGCCTCGACATCCGTCAGCGAAACATCGGGAAACAGGCCCTCCAGACAAAACCGATGCCGATCGCGATCGTATCTGAAAACACACAGGGACGTGATGAGGGCGTGTGGGCCGCCTGGCCTGTAAATATGGGGAGGGCTCCAGCCGGGCGCGCTGATGTAATCGACCCTGGGAACCAGGGTGCGCCGGGAATGCTCTTCGCGGAACAGGATCACCCTTGGTACGGCAAAATAGAGATAGGCCGAACCGAAGTTTCCGGGAAACCGTGTAACAGGTCCGGAGGGGCCGCCGGTTCTGACAAGATTGATGTTGCCTTCGCCGTCGATTTGGCCACCGCCGAGAAAAAAGGCGTCGACCCGTCCCTGTCCGGCGCGGTCGAACAGTTCGGGTCCGCCATCATTGAAAGGATTGTGAATGCTGCTTCCGAGAATGCTCGCGCGCACCCGGCCGGGATGCCTGGCCTGCATCAGGAGCGCGGCTGCGCCCGGAACCGGGGAGGCGGTGCCGACTGCAATATTTCGACACCCTTCCAGATACCGCGCGACGGTGAAAATGAGGAGTTCTTCGGACGTGTGATCCATTGCGGGGTTCGGGAGTTTTCTGACGGGAGCCCGGGCCTGGCGGCCAGGACAGGTGTTAGTGATTCGTTCTCTTCAATTTGAAGGTTGGCAGGATAAAATACCGGAGGTATCCAGCGATGGCGACAGGGTGTCCGGTTGAAGACTATTCACTTTGTGGTGGTCTGTACAGGGACCACGACGGCCTTCACGTTTCGCACGGCTTCGGGGCCGGACTGGTGCGAACCGCCTTCCCGGCCAGGGATCGACACCAAAACCCTGGTTCGCAGGGGTCAGGATATTGATGGAGGGTCGGGAAGACGCCCGAGGGCCGTCTGACCGGGAGAGTGGATACGGACTGGCAGGCCAGGTGACGCGGCGTCATGCGTCCGCTGTCGCGACGGAGGTCTTCTGACGGGCCTGACGGCTCAGGGGGGCGGTGATGGTTCCCAGATAGTCATCGAAGGTGTGAGGTCTGGCCGATGCCTCAACATAGCGTCGCAAGTGAGCCGCATCCCTTGCGTAGACCCCTTTCAGTCCCAACGGCCACGCGCCCTTTGGTGCGAGGGCGACTGCGTCGATATAGAGCGGAGGAATTGTTGCCGAGCGCATATGGGGGTCGTCCATCAGATTGCCGTCCCAGATTGTCTCGACAGTGACAAGGCTCTTTGCGGAAGCATGGGCAAGAAGCGTGCATTCCCGCGATGATCCGACCCACACGTTGCCATGGCGATCTCCAAATGGAGCATGGAACATCGCGATGTCGGGGCGAATAGCAGGCAACAGGACAAGGGGGTCTTCCTGAGTTCCCGCGAACGGATTATTGATCACCAGCCAGTCGTCACGATGGGACAGAACGTCGGATCCGATGATGCCGCGCAACGGCATGAACGGAATCCCTTTCTCGGAGGCCTGAAGAGCCGCGTAGATTGCAGGACAGGTGGCATCGCGGATGATGATGGTCTGGTTTTCGACGGCGCGCCGAAAATGCGGTGCGAATCCCGTCTCTCCAAGTGATACGCCGCTGGTTTCAATGATACTGACACAGCCGGCGCCGATCAGGAGGTCAGCCTGCAGCGACCCGACCGGAACGGTAATGAGGTGCAGATCCTCGATTCCACGGCGAACGAGTGCGCGGGCCAGCTCCATTGCAGAACCGGCATCTTCCTTGGGAATTCCGATGAGCACGCCATCGGGGACCTGATCAGCCAGCTCGGCGACCGAGCAATATGACGGCGGAACTTTCATCTGGTTATTGTGTACCGAATTCTGGAAGCCTGCAAATCGGGAACAGGTTATGGCGTCCGAACGGAAGTCAGGAAGAGTGGTGCGAAGGATCTCGCGGGACGGCGGGTCCGTGCGGTTTCCGATGTCTGCTGCTCGCGACTGGCGCGGGTCGGGGATGGATCTGCGAAAGTAATGATCTCCGGCTCAAACTCTGAAGTAAAACACGGCTTGTCCGGCAGAGGGATCTCCCGGAACCTGGAAGTCTTCAGCAGAATTGGCAGACAGGGGTTGGGTTTTCGGAGTCATCGGCGCCTGTCGGAACGCCGTAACGACTGCTGGCGCTGTAAAATCAGTAACCTCGCGGCGATGTTTCCAGGCCTTCACGCCGCGGCAACGGAAGGGGGTCCTTCAGCTACTGACCCCAGGCTGATCTGACGAACCCTGTTATCCGGATTCAGCCAGGGCCCGGATTTCGGCGTCCTCAGGAAACCGGCCAGTGTCGAGTTTGGAGAACAGGCAGTTGCCTTCACGGGTTATTTCGAAAGCGCCTGTTCGGCCGGGCGCGATCGTGACCTGAATTCCCATGGGTTGCAGGAGTTCCCTCACACGGAGGGCACGTGGTTCATAGTTTCACCGTTGGCAGTATTCGATATGCAGGGACATAATGTTCCTCGTTCGATTGGACCGACGGTAATGTCCCCGAAACCCGGGCCTTGCACAAGTCCCGGGATACCGTGTGTCCCATGACGCCAGCACAGGTCACCTGCGATCCCTCTCCTGACAGCCCGGGATCATGTCGTCTCTGATTGTTGCTGCGGAACCTGTATTGTTTTCAGGCGGCGGACGCCTTCCGTTTCAATCGGGATGATCAGCTGCGTCTTCAGGGGTGGTTGTTTCGCGGCGTTTCCGGGCACCTGCCTTCACGATCAACTGTTCGATCGCCTCGTAGGGCTGGGCGCCAACCACGGCATAGCCTGCGGCAACATAGGTGGGGACACCTGTTACACCATATTGCCTCGATTTTGCCCAGTCGGCGTCGACCTCCTTCCTGAACGATCTTTCATCGATCACCTGGCTTGCTTCGTCCATCGGCAGCTCCAGGCTCTCCACAAGGTCCAGCAAAACATCCTTTTCACCGATGTTCCGGGCATCAACAAAGTAGGCGCGGTAGAGGGCATCGTGGAGACGATGGCCGCCTTCGATGGTATCGGCCCACTTTCCGAGTTCCTGTGCGAGGCGGCTGTTATAGGTGTGTGTCCTGCGTCCATAAGGGAGCCCTACCGCATCCATGCGTTCCTTCATTTCACGGTACATCCGGTCGGGGTCCAGCCCCCGCTGGGCATAGAATCCGGTCATTTCCCGGCCTTCCGGCGGGGTATCAGGGTGGAGTGGAAAATGAACAAGCTTCAGTTCAACATCGTAAGTCCGGTGCAGCTGGTCGGTACGCACGGTACCAAGGTAGCACCAGGGTCAC
Source organism: Alphaproteobacteria bacterium (assembly GCA_965221485.1). Taxonomy (GTDB): domain Bacteria; phylum Pseudomonadota; class Alphaproteobacteria; order MPNO01; family UBA830; genus JAJEBT01. The sequence goes on from OZ244893.1 coordinate 838,524, forward strand.
ACGTAGTCGGTGAAGATTTCCAGAACAGGACTCTCTGTCATGCTTTCTTCCTTCCTCAAGGCGAAACCGACCGGATCTAAATCGGAGCAGGGTGCTCGTCTGCGGGCAAGCGCTAAGCGGGTGGCTCGGAATTCCGGTACGGGGTTATAGCCAATGCGTCTCTCGGGTTTGAGCGCCTGTCGTGCGATTGTCGCGCGACAGGGGGTGTTTGGAGCCTCGTGCATACATCAAGAGACCGCCCCGTGTCGGGATATCGGTTCTCGAGTTGACCAGCGAAAAAGCTGACAAATGGCCTGGCACATGGCCATTCGCATGAACCATAGCCCATCTGGTCCGGAGTACAAAGGCGATATGCGGGACGACGCATGAGGTGTGCTGAATTTCGATTACCGGGATCTCCCTGAACAGGAGGAAGCCAAAGCAGCTGATCTCGGGCGGGTGCTTGAGAAGGGGCCACCGGGTATACGGAACTTCGATCTGGAGCCAGGGAAAAGAGGATGCCCTGAACGCTTGACCAGTCGGAGAGGGGAGTCTTGCGTACCTCTCCATAACGCAGGTTCGTCTGGGCACGTTCTTGCGTTCAGAAAGAGCCGGGGTCAATGCAGCCGCAGTCCGCGGCCCCCCAGTGACGGTGACGGCGCGGGGGCGTCCTTCAGGATGACGATCGGATTGCGCTACGGGTGCAGGACGTGCTTTTCGGGCGCGGAGCGTTACTGCTCCGGCAACTCGCCTGGATGCGCGGCCTCGTGATAAGGACAGGCTACGGCACGGGTTGCCGAAATCCGTGCAAGCGGCGGTCTCGAAACCGCACAGTCCTGACGAGCAATCGGGCAGCGGCTTTCGAACGCGCAGCCGGAAGGGGGAGAGAAGGGTGAAGGCGGGTGGCCCTGAAGCACCGGACGGGGACGGGCGCGTTCCACGACGGGGTCAGGAATGGGAACAGATGCGATGAGCGCCTTCGTGTAGGGATGGGAGGGCGTCCTGATCAATGGGCCGGCATCCCCGATTTCCATGGTTCGACCCAGATACATCACCAGGATCCGATGAGAAATGTATCGCGCGACGCTGAGATCATGGGTGATCATGATCAGGGACAGACCACGTTCTTCCTGAAGATCGCGCAGCAGATTCACGACCTGGGCCCTGACCGAAACATCAAGTGCGGTCACGGGTTCATCGCAGATGACCAACCGCGGACCGAGAATCAGGGCTCGGGCAATGTTGATGCGCTGGCATTGCCCACCGGAGAACTCATGCGGATAACGGTTGGCCAGACTCGGCAGCAAACCCACTCTTTCCATGAGTTGGCCGACCTGACTGTCGACTTCCGAATTGGGCATTGAGGGAAAATGTGTGCGTAACGGCTCTGCGATGATCTTTCCGACCGTAAGGCGCGGGTTGAGTGCTGCCAGAGGATCCTGAAAAATCATGGCCATGTCGCGCCGAAGAGGCCGCCGCAGGCGCGGCGACATGACGAGAAGGTCCTTGCCATCCCAAACAACCCGCCCCCCTGTTGCCGAAACCGTGCCAACCAGCGCCCGAGCCAGGGTTGTCTTGCCACAGCCGCTCTCACCCACAATTCCGAGGGTTTCGCCAGATCCAAGGGTGAAGGACACATCGTCGACTGCTGACAACATCTCGGGCGGTTGCCACGGCCAGCGGCCGGCACGGCGCACTTCGAATTCCACGCTCAGCCCCTCGACCTGCAACAGGGGAGTCATTCCTTCCTCCCCTCGCTGTTGTGGCAGGCCGACAGGCGGCGTCCGTCAGCGAGGAGAGGCGGGTTCACCACGAAGCATCGATCGAGGGCGACTTCGCATCGCGAGGCAAACGGACAGCCGGTCGGAGGGTCGAGCATGTCTGGCGGCTCACCCGGTATCGGCTGCAAATTCACATTGTCCTGGTCCAGATGCGGTATCGTCTGCAGCAATGCAGTCGTATAAGGATGGGTTGGGGTAGCGAAGATGTCTTCGGTCGGCCCGCTTTCCATGACGCGTCCCCCGTACATGACTAGGGTTCGGTCACTGATGCCGGCGACCAGACCGAGGTCATGGGTGATCAGCATGATTGAAACACCGAAGTCTTCGCGAACCGATTTGAGAAGGGCCATGATCTGGGCCTGAACGGTGACGTCGAGCGCAGTCGTAGGTTCATCGGCAATCAGGAGCTTCGGGCGGCACAGCAAGGTCAGGGCAATCATGATTCTCTGGCGCATCCCGCCGGAACATTCATGGGGGTACATTTCGAAGCGTTCCGCAGATTGAGGAATCCCGACCGCTTCGAGCATTTCAATGCACTGGTTCCGAGCCTTGCGTCCGGAGAGCCCCCGATGTTGCCGGAGCGGCTCCAGCATCTGTGCAGACACCCGCATGTAGGGGTTGAGCGACGTCATCGGGTCCTGAAATATCATACCGATTTGTGACCCGCGCAAAGACACGAGTGAAGATTCCGGCAGGCCGAGGATTTCGCGGCCTTCGAAGCGAACGGAGCCGGACGCACGGCCATTGGCAGCAAGAAGCCCCATGACCGACAGTGCCATCTGGCTCTTGCCCGAGCCGCTCTCTCCGACAATCGCAAGAATTTCGCCAGGATCGAGGTCAAGGCTGACACCATTAACCGCATGAACGGAACCGGCCTCCGTCGTGAACTTCACTTCGAGTTCCTGGATGTGAAGGAGGGTCACGTCTCACTGGTCCTTTGGATCCAACGCGTCTCGTATGCCATCTCCGACAAAGTAGAAGCTCATGAGAGTGGCGATGAAAAAGAGCATCGGGAAGCCGAGTTGCCACAGGGTGCCATACTGCATCTGCGAAGCACCGTCATTGATCAGCGCGCCGAGAGAGGTCGCCGGTTCCTGCACGCCGAGGCCCAGAAAACTGATGAAACTCTCATAGAGAATCATGTTCGGGACCAGCAATGTGGCGTAGACGATGACGATTCCAAGAAGGTTGGGAACGATGTGCCGGAGGATGATACGGCCGGTCGTGACACCGGTAACCACCGCGTTCTCGACGTATTCCCTGTTCCTGATGCTGAGTGTCTGGCCGCGCACGATTCGCGCCATGTCGAGCCACGATACAAGCCCGATGCCTACGAACAGGAGAATGATAGATCGCCCGAACACGACAAGAAGCAGTATCAGGACAAACATGTAGGGTATCGACATCATGACATCGACAACCCTCATCATGATGTTGTCGGTACGGCCGCCGAAATAGCCAGCGATTGCGCCGTACAGAGTGCCAACAAACACGGCAATCAGGGCTCCCACGACGCCGACCATCAGCGATATCCGTGCGCCTTCGGCGGTTCGCACAAAGAGGTCGCGGCCCAGAGTGTCGGTTCCGAACCAGTGCCCGCTGCTGAAGGACGGAGCCCCTTCCGTCCTGATGTTTCCGAGTACGGCCCAATCGATGGTTTCACCGGACCACTGTGAAACCATCGGCGCGGCCAGCGAAAACAGTGCGACAATCACGAGAACAACCAGGCTTGCGACAGATGCACGGTGACGAACAAAACGGCGCCACGCGGTTTGCCAGAGGGACTGACCCTCGACAGCCGCTGCCGCTTCCGCAGCATTTCTCCGCATACGTGCCGAGAACATCATCCCTCTGTTCCGGAACTCTTCAATAGCGGATCCTCGGATCAATCCATGCATAGAGGAGATCGGCAATGAGATTGAAAAGGATGGTAAGGGCTCCCGCGAGAATCGTGATTCCCATGATCAGGGCGTAGTCACGGTTCAGGGCAGCATTTACGAAGTATTGCCCGATTCCACCGGTCGAAAAATACATGTCAATCACGACCGATCCCGTAACCATGCCGACAAAGGCGGGTCCGAGATAGGATATGACGGGCAGCAAGGCCGGCTTGAGCGCATGTCCGAGTATGACGCGGTGGTAGGGCAGGCCTCTGGCGCGTGCAGTTCTGACAAAATTCGCGCCAAGAACCTCAAGCATGGAAGATCGTGTGATACGGGCGATGGACGCCATGAAGCTGGTCGCCAGAGCGATCACGGGCATCACGATATAGGGCAGTTGACCATCTTGCCAGCCACCGCCGGGAAGCCAGCCGAGCCACAAGGTGAAGGTGAGGACGAGAAGTGGCGCCATCACAAAATTCGGCAAGACCTGGGCGCCAATCGAGATGCCGACGGCAAGATAGTCAAGCCAGCTGTTGTGCCGTATGGCGGCGATGATACCCAGGCAGCATCCGATCGATACGCTGACAAGGAACGCCAGAAAGCCGTAGGTCAGGGTCACCGGAAAACCCTGGGCAATGATTTCGTTGACCGTCCGGTCCCGGTAAACGAAGGAAGGCCCGAAATCGAAATGGACGATCACGTTCCAGATGTAATTCAGAACCTGATCGAGAAAAGAGCGATTCAGTCCGTATCGTTCCTGAATATTGGCCAGAACCTCGGGCGGAAGGGGTCGTTCTCCAACAAACGGGCTTCCAGGGGCCGCAAACATCAAGAGGAAAGAAACGAAAATCAGGATGATGAGCGTGGGAAGCGCGACGACGCATCGGCGCAGGACATAAATCGTCATCGTCGCTTGCGGCCGTCTGCTTTCGGCCGGGCAGTGCCAGATCCCGGGGACAGAGGATGGCGGCGTGCGAGATGGACCGGCAATGATGGCATCACGGCGGGAGCGTCAGCATCAGACGTTTGATGTGCCGGTTGTATTCCCGGGCCGGATGTGGCGGCCAATCTGCACCCGCAAAAAACTTCATATCCCGGCATTCAAGGGTGGCCGTTCCTCCGGTATTGCATGGGCGGCCCGTTCTCCGGTCTTCAGTTGGCAACGCGGTACAGGTTCCGCGAATACCAGGTTTTCTGGACATTTTTGTACGGCCAACCCTTGATATCCGCCCGGAGCATGAATGCGCTCGTGTAATGATAGATGGGAATGATGGCCATGTCGTTGGCGGCGATTTCCTCGACCTTGCTGTAATTGGGCTGTGGGTCCGGCAGACTCTTTGCTTCGTGCATGAGACGGTCGATTTCGGGATTGGAATAGCGTCCGTCATTGGGACCTGCCTGACTTGTCAGAAGGTCCAGAAAGGTCGATGCTTCATTGTAATCTCCACACCATCCTGAGCGTGCCAGGTCGAATTGCTGATTGCTGCGCCGGTCGAGATAGGTCTTCCACTCGTAATTTTCTAGCGTTGTCATGACACCGAGTTTCTGTTTCCACATTTGTGAGGCAACGGTGGCGATCTGACGGTGTGCTTCCGAGGTGTTGTAGATCAGTTTGAGAGTGATCAGCCGGCCCCCCTTGCCATACCCGGCCTCGGTCATGAGCCGCTGTGCCTGGCGGTCCCGCTCCGACTGTGACCAGGTCGCATAATTGATCGGCGGGATCTTGAATCCCGCAGTTGCGCGATGAGTGAAGTTGTAGGCCGGATATTGTCCACCCTTGAGCAGTTGTCCCGTGATTACGGCGCGGTCGAGGGCATAGGAGAGGGCTTGCCTGACGCGGACATCGCGAAGTGCAGGGTGGGCGCTGCCGGTGTGGTTGATGGCGTAGTAGTAGCTGCAGAGCAGGGGAACCGAGGTTGCTTCGTCGGGGTAGCGTTCTTTCAAGGCGGGATACTGCCCTGACGGAACAGCAGTCTGGTCAAGTTCTCCGGCGAGGTAACGGGTCAGCGCCTGATTCTCGTCATTGATGACGCGGGCCGTAACCTCGTCGATTATGGTCGCTGCGTTGTTCCAGTAATAGGGGTTGCGTTTGCGCGTGTGATATTCGCTGGGTACCCGGGCTGTGAGTACGTAGGCTCCGTTCGAGACCATGATACCGGGTCGCGTCCAGACCGCGCCATGTTTCCGGATTGTGGCCTTGTGGGTGGGAAAGAAGGTCGCGTAGGTCACCATGGCGGGAAAGTACGGAACCGGGCGATCGAGGCGGGCCTCCAGGGTGTTGTCGTCGAGGGCTCTTACGCCGAGCGAGGCCGGCGGCAACGTACCTGCGATCACAGCACCGGCATTCGCAAGGCCGCTCAGTTCCACATACCATGCGTAAGGGGAGGCCGTCTGCGGGTCAACGGCCCGCTGCCAGGCATAAACAAAGTCGTGGGCTGTAACCCTTTCGCCGTTGGACCACCTTGCGTTTTTCCTGAGATGAAAGGTGAAGGTGCGGTTGGAGTCCGAAGCGGCAAATCGTTCCGCAACGCCGGGGACCAGGCGGCCTTCGGCATCCTGGTTCAGAAGGCCTTCAAACAGGTCCCGAAGTGCATCGAAGCCCGCGGAATCCTCGTTGAGCTGGGGATCAAGCGTCGGGATTTCATCAAGGATTCGATAGGTGAACGTCTGGTTGTCGGACAGGGCCTCGCCGGTGTCCGGGTGGACGCTTGCTGCCTGAACATTGAGACCTGCAATGGCAATCACCGCTATTGCAGGGAGTGAAAAGAGGAACCGTAATTTCATGGGTGATCTCTTCTCGGCCTGGCTGTGCTCGGCGGATGCCCTCAAGACACATGCCTGCACCGATCCGGTATTCTGTTGAGGTTCGCCCGGCGCGCCGGCTGCAGGGACAGGGCGGGCACCGGACCGATACAAGCAGTATAGGCGGGCTGCTTCCGGATTTGAAACTGATGTTGTATGCGGCAAGGAACGGGACAATTTTGCCGTGTAGCCTGTGGCAGGGGCCGCCCGAAGACGTGACGATTATCGTTCAGGCTACTGCTGAAGAAATGGGGGAGGCGGGAATTTGCGCGGACAGCCTGGATTGTGCCGTAAAGATGGGGTCGGACAAATGAAATCAGCGGCAGTGCTCTCCTCAGTCAGCGAACCGGTCAATTGGCCGCGCCACTTCATGCCTGCCCCCGCTGGCGAAGGGCTGCCGAGGTTGATGCCGAGTCTGTTCTGCAGGGCATGTCTGGCGCCGCAAGCGCAACCGCTTCCACCCTGATTTCGGTCATGGTGGTCAATCGGAGGGAGCGGTCATAAGGTTCATGACAAGGCGGATCATCAGGTCCTTGTTGGCCGGTACGCTCTCGGCGATCAGCAGGGTGAGCGCCGTCAATGCCCGGGGGTCGAGCGGTCGCCCGATGCCTTCCTGCTGCATGTAAAGGAGGAACAAGAGCGCGCGGATGCGCTTGTTGCCGTCTGTGAACGGGTGGTCCTTCACGACGAAATAGAGCAAATGCGCCGCCTTTTCCTCTCGGCTGCGGTAAAGCGCTTCGCCGAACATGGTCTGCTCGAGGTTGCCAAGAATGGCCGCGAGTGCATCACCGCGCGGATTACCAAAGAGTGCCGTTGCCTCACCGCGCGCCACAAGGTCCCGCTTGAACTTAGTAATTACGTCATGGACATGGTCGATCTGGAGTGCGCTGGTGGCGGGCAGCGCGTCGGACGGCATCTGCAGCCGATCCTCATCATATTCCAGCAGCAGGCGCCAAGTGTCGGCATAGCCGGATATGAGGTCAAGCACGGCCTGGCCGATCTCGTCCACCAGCGCCTGGCTCTTGAGCGTCCGGGCGAGCAGGTCGAGCGTCTGCCGCGCCTCGTGGAGCCCGCGCTCGGCCAGTCGTCGCTCGTTCGCCGTGAAGCCGCGCACCAGATGCTCGCTGAGGGTGCGCGTGGCCCATTGGCGAAACCGGACGCCGCGCCTGGAATTGACGCGATAGCCGACCGAGATGATAGCGTCGAGATTGTAGTGCTTCACCCGACGGCGCACCCGCCGCCGTCCCTCGGTTTGAACTAGCGAGAAATCCTCGGTAGTTGCCTTCTCGCTCAGTTCCTCATCGGAAAAGATGTTTTTCAGGTGCAGGCCCACATTATCGGTTGAGGTCCGAAACACGGTCGCCATATCCCGTTGCGAAAGCCATACTGTTTCCTGCTCCAGACGCACATCAACGCGCACTTCGCCGTCAGAACTCTCATAAACGACAATTTCGCCACCAGGCGCGGCAGCGGGCGCATCGCCGCTCATCGGCTGCCACTCTCTGCCGGCCGACCGCCAAAACCGCGATACGAGCTTCCTGCCTGGAATTGCACGTCTGTATCAATGACACTGGCACTCATCCTGCCACTCGTTCCCTCCCGAGACCGTCGAAGGTTTCGGAACTCCTGACAACCAATATCCGAAACGCGTCCTGACAGAGCATCTGTCCTTCGAGTGTACTCGTCACCAGCGCTCAGGCGAACGGTCGTTGGACCCGCGCGAGCCGAACGGACGGTCCGTTTCCTGTACCCGACGCGGCATCTCGGTTGTGCCGGGTTGGCAGCGATATGGGAGAGGGCTTTGTCGGTCATACCTGTCCCACAAACCGGCTTGAGGGACAAAAAAGGCGAAAAATGTCCCACAAAGTAGCTTGTGTGCCCAAACTGTCCCTCAATGCGCATGCCCGTCCTCCGCGACATTCATAAGTGCAGGATACACGAAGAGCGTCGCGCAACGCCCGCCTGCGTCGTCCCGTATCTGCTCACTAACCCGTTCCGGGATAGTGAAAGGAGCGCTCGCGAGTGCGAAGTGAGCCCACCAGTTCGGCAGTTTATTCCTGAAGATGGTGCCTTCGTTGTACCAAGGGATATGAGCGCTGGTGCCGTGCACCGCAGGATTCAGCGGTGCAGGTCCACAGATGATGTGGTTGCTCTCGTGGCGGCAGGTAGCCATGAGCCGGATGCGTCTGTCATTCTCGTCGACGAACCGCTTTGTCTGCACGGACATGCTGCGGGCGCCGCAGTGGGATTTCTGAGGCGTGCCGAGGCGGGCATAACCAAAGTTCGCTGCTCGGCCCTGGACGCGTCGGACATAGACTTGAGGGAAATCGGGCTGTGGGCGACATGCTTGTCGTCCGACAACACAATGTCATCGTACAGGCTGTCTGGTGCGGCCGGGAGCTTCTTCCCGAGACCGGGATTACCACGGTTATTGTTCGCTCGCCTCGCCATGTGGTCCTTGATCTCTGTTTTTCGACAACGACGCGGTCAGCTGAGTAAGGCCAGGTTCCGTTTGTGCGACAGGTTTCTCGCTTTTGGCCACGGCACCACCTCTCGCGTAGCCGACGCTTGCCGACAGGTCAACATAAGGCCGGTTGCCTGGACAGCTATCAGCTCCATGTAGACTGATTTGCAGTCCGGGCAAAACAATCAAGGCAAACGCGCAACCGGCCCGAAATCGTGCGTTCGGGAAGGAACTCGAAGGTTCCCACCGCATCGGTGCGACAGAAGACCGGTCGGCAGCTGACAGAAGCGGTGAAGAAAGAAACAGTCCGGGAAGAAAAGCCCGCCCCGTGAGCAGGTGTTCCGTCTTCTTCCGGGTTCGTTGAAGACCTGCATCGCAGGGACCTGGCACAGTTGACGTTTCCCCGGGGCGACGTTTGATCTTGTCAATCTGGCAGTCTTTGGATAGAGATCCTGTGAAAGCTGGGCATGGGGCCGCGAAGACGTCAGCAGACCGTGCATGAACGGTACCGTGACCGTGCTCTCTAACCCGGATGTACGAACGGGCTCCGGGAATATCCTTGCAGCCCGAATTGGTCCCATGGAGACACCTTGGTATGGATCAGCAACCGGTGGGGCAGATCACCGTGCTGGGTGCGGGTGTCGTTGGTCTTTGCTGTGCTGTCTCACTGCAGAACGAAGGCTTTGATGTTACCCTGATCGATCGGGATGAACCGGGCCGTGGAACCTCGTACGGCAACGCCGGGCTGATCCATGTTGATGGTGTTGTGCCCATTGCGACTCCGGGCATCCTGCGCCGGGCTCCGGGGATGCTCCTCAATCCGAACGGACCTCTCGTCATACGTTGGAGATATCTTCACCGTATCGCTCCGTGGCTGTGGCAATTCATTCGTGCTGCCAGACCGGGAAGGGTCGAGACGATTTCTTCAGCGCTTGCATCGCTGCTGTTTCAGGCAAGCGAGTCCTGGTCCACGCTGATTCAACAGGCCGAGGCCGGCAATCTGTGGCGTCAGTCAGGAGAGCTCCACGTCTATCGCTCGAGAAGCGCATGGGACGGTGCGCGTTCTGCGCGTGAGCTGCGGCGAAGGCGGGGATCCAGCCTGCAGGAGCTTACCGTTGAGGAGATTCGACAGCTGGAACCGGCTCTTTCCCGGAATTTGCATGCGGGCGTGTTTACACCTGACGGATGTTCTATCACCAGCCCCTATGACCTGTCGCGTAAACTGACGGATCTGTTCCGAAGAAATGGCGGAGATTTCATCAAGGCCAACGTAACGGAAATCAGGCCGGAGGCTCCAGGATCTGCCGTGACGCTGCACACGGAAAACGATCGGTTGCGGGCGGAACGCCTGGTGATATCGGCTGGTGCCTTTTCCAGACCGTTTGCCGACGCCGTGGGTGCCAGGATTCCCCTCGATACGGAACGCGGGTACCATCTCTCGCTTCCGGATCCGGGTATCGAACTGCGGCGGCCGGTCATCATTGGCGATCATTTCTTTGCAGCTTCCCCGATGACAGGCGGGATTCGATTGGCTGGTACCGCGGAGTTTGCCGGTCTTGCCCTTCCTCCTTACTGGAGGCGCTCGGATATTCTGGGTGAGCTTGCTCGTCCGTTCTTCCCGGGCCTGAACCTGTCCGGATCCCAGCGCTGGATCGGCTATCGTCCGGCCTTGCCTGACAGCTTGCCGGTGATCGGACCGGCCGAAGACCATCCCAACGTCTATTTCGCGTTTGGTCACGGCCATCTCGGCCTCACGATGGCCGCGGTCACGGGCAAGCTTATTGCCGAGCTGGCTACCGGGAATAAACCTGCCGTCGATTTGGCCCCGTTTGGCCCGAACCGCTTCTGACGGAGGATAATCATGCGAATTCAACATGACAGTCTTGCGGCGCTGGCTGCAACGATCTTTGAGGCCATGGGTAGCCCTGTCGAAGAAGCCCGGCTGGTTGCAGACTCCCTGGTCACTGCAAACCTTATGGGTCATGACAGCCACGGGGTTGGTTTGGTGGCAACCTATGTCCGGCATTTCAAAATGGGTTTGCTGATACCGGGAACAGCCGTCAGGAAAGTCGGTGACGACGAAGCAATTCTCATGTTCGACGGCCAACGCGGTTTCGGGCGCCGCGTGGGCGGCGAGGCGATGGTCGAAGCCGTTGGCCGGGCGCGGGACAAGGGCGTCGTCCTGATGACCCTGAGGAATGCCCACCATCTTGGCCGCATCGGTGCCTACGGCGAGATCGCCATGGAAGCAGGACTGATCTCCATTCATTTTGTCAATGTCGTGGATCATGGACCATGTGTGGCTCCCTGGGGTGGTGCAGAAGGACGATTCGTGACCAATCCCGTTTGTATTTCGGTTCCCGGTACGGAGAACACCCCACCCACTGTTCTCGACATGGCCACCAGTCGAATTGCGCTTGGCAAGGCAAGGGTGGCCATGACGAGAGGAGAGTCTCTGGATCAGGGGCTCGTGATCGATGCAAACGGACAACCCACGCGCGATCCCGGCGTCATGTATGAAACACCCCGCGGCTCGCTGCTGCCGTTCGGAGAGTACAAGGGAACGGGTCTCGCCTTGATGTGTGAACTTCTGGCCGGCGGGTTGTCAGGTGGCGGCACAATTCGACCGGATAACCCCCGAAATGGTGGCATCGTGAACAATATGTTCTCGATCCTGGTCGATCCCGAAAGACTGGTGGACAAGACCTGGTTGGGCGCCGAGATCGATGCGATGATCCATTATGTCAAGTCGACCCGTCCATCCGATCCCGGCGAGCCTGTCATTGTCGCAGGAGACAAGGAACGGAGAATTTTCAGCAAGCGCGCGGTCGACGGGATCGTACTTGAAGAGGCCGAATGGGAAGAACTTGTCGCGGCTGCGGTTACGCTTGGCCTGTCCCCTCAACTCATGAACGACGCACTTCCGTGACCGGGCGTCAATGCATTGATGCGGTGAGGTTGATGTTCGGTTACGGTTGACGGGGAAACGACGAAGAGGAGACGATCCGCATGGCACGAGACATTCCGATCACGATCGTTGCGGGAAACATGGACAGGTTGGCGGCGATCAGGGATGGGCGCGTCAAGGTTGAGGGATGCGATGTCACCTTCATACCCATGGAACCCGAAGAGGTCTTTTTTCGGGCGTTCCGGTACGCGGAGTTCGATTGCTGTGAGCTGTCCTTCTCGAGCTACATAAGGGTGACCTCCCAGGGGAAGAGCCCGTATGTCGGCATACCGGCCTTTGTCAGTCGGGTATTTCGTCATTCGGGCTTCTACATTCGCACTGATCGCAATATCAAACGGCCTGAAGACCTGCGTGGCAGGAAGGTCGGGGTGCCCGAATACCAGATGACGGCGCCGGTGTGGATGCGCGGCATTCTTGAGGACGAGTACAATGTGAAGCCAACAGAGATCATCTGGCGCTCTGGTGGACAGGAGGAGCCGGGCCGGGATGAACGGACACCCTTCGAACCGCCTCCGGGACTGGATCTAGAACCGATTCCGGAAAATCGGACTCTGGTTGATATGTTCGAGGCGGGGGAACTTGATGCATTGACAACAGCCCGGGCCCCTTCAAGTTTCACCCTTGGAAAACCCAACATAGACCGCTTGTTTCCGGATTTTCGAACAGTTGAAAAGGCTTACTACCGCAAGACAGGCATGTTTCCGATCATGCACCTTATGGGAGTTCGGAAGGATCTTGCGGAAAAGCATCCTTGGTTGCCCGGCAGTATCTACAAGGCTCTGATTGAGGCCCGGGACATCGCTTATGATGATCTGGCCCGGACGGCAGCCCTCAGCGTCACACTTCCCTGGGTTGATGCGGAACGGCGTGAGACGATCGCGCTCATGGGAAACGACTATTGGCGGTATGGGGTGGATGAGTGTCGCCATGAAATCGAAGCCCTGGCGCGCTATTCGTTCAGCCACGGTCTCTCGGAAAGGCTGATGACACCAGAGGACCTGTTCGCCGAATCGACGTTCGAACTGTCAAAAATCTGACCGGAGAGGATCGCAAGAATGGAATTGCCCTCGAGTGACGACCTTTATTCCCTGAAGGTTGACGGGTTCGATACGGAAAAACTGCTCAAGAACGCAGCGCGTCAGCGGGAAGAGCGGGGTCTCAAAGACGTCTATATCGTCGACGCCGACTCCCATCATTACGAGACGGAATCCGTTGGAGAGCTTCTCGACTTCATTGAAGATCCCGTCATGAAGCAGTTGTCGTTTTCCAATCTGGGTGTCGCCCGGAAATCCCGCGGGTTTCCATACTCCCGTGTCGGATACCAGGATGTGGGCGGCAGGATTACGCGCGAGCCCCTGCGCGGTCTGGAAGCGACCGAGCCCGATGGCGATCATCGCGACATTCAGCTTGCGTGCAAGCGGATGGATGCAATGGGAGTCGATGTTTCGGTGATCCTGCCCACACCCATGATGTTGATGGGCATGCATCCGCAAATCGAGTTCGAAGCCCAGATTGCTCTCGCCTACAATCGCTGGCTTGCGGAAAAGATTCTCTCTGGTACGGACCGGCTCAAATCCCTGGCCTATCTTCCATTCAATGATCCGGCCATGTCATGGCGAATCGTGCAGGAATTCAAGGATGTCCCCGGTATCGTGGGTTTTCTTATCACATCGGTCCGACAGAACGCTGTGCACGACAATGTCTATGTCCGGATCTACGATGCCATACAGGAGGCCGGCAAGGTGCTGGCGTTTCATTCCGGATATGACTGGGATGATCCGACGTTTGGCAGTCCCAGCCGTTTCGTCGCCGTCCAGGCGATCGGCTACCCGTTCTATAATGTCGTTCATTGCGTGAACTGGCTGTGCAACGGCATGAACGAGCGTTTTCCGGACCTCAGGGTCCTATGGATGGAGGGAGGGCTTGCGTGGGTTCCCTGGGTGATGCAGCGAATAGATTCGGAATACCGCATGCGATCATCCGAAGTACCTGGCCTGAGCAAGCTGCCAAGCCATTACATGCGGGAGATGTATTATACGTCACAGCCGCTGGAGAACGGGGACGGTCGGCTCCTCGAGCAGACCTTCAAGGCCGTGGATGCAGAGACGCAGGTGGTTTATGCCTCCAACTATCCACTCTCCGACATGGACATGCCTTCGGTGATCTGGGACCTTGATTGTCTGGACGAAACAGCCAAACGAAACATATTGGGAGAGACCGCTCGCAAATTGTTCAGGCTTTGAATGCAATTTCGGCGACACCCTGGAGATAACAGGTGATGAAACTTGTTGGAAGATACATGTCGCCCTTTACACGACGGGTGGCGATTTCAGCGACGTTGCTGGGAATAGATTTCGAGCATCTCGATCTTTCTACGCTTACAGACCAGGATGAAATCAGGAAATTGAATCCTCTGGGACGAGTTCCGGTCGCAGTTCTGGACGATGGAACCTGTCTCGCGGAAAGCAGCGCTATTCTTGACTGGCTGGATCTGCAATGCGCTCCGGAGACGCGGTTGGTTCCGTCGGGCGGGCTGGACCGGAGACATGTCCTGCAACTTGTGGGATTTGCAACGGGCGCCGGCGAAAAGACTGTTGCAGCGTTCTACGAATTGACGCGTCGTCCGGAAGACAAGATTCATCGGCCGACCGTCAGTGGCAACATTGCCCAGGTACACGCCGCCTATGATGCGCTTGAGGAGGCTGCCGCTCACAGTGAAGGATGGCTCGTGGGGAACCGGTTGACGCAGGCCGATATTTCGGCCGTGGTTTTTTTCGAGTTTTCCGGTGTTGCTTTGTCGAGGCGATTTGACCGGTCACGCTATTCGGCCCTGCCTGAACTTTGTGACAGGGCGAGAAACAGTTATTCCATATTCGGGGAGACCTATCCAGGATGACGACATTCCGAATTGGCGAGATAACGATAGACGGGGTGCTTGAGTCCATCGGCCCCTACCGAAATCCGCTGGAACTCTATCCGGACGCCACGCAGGATGCGGTGGATCAGCACCGTGAATGGCTGTTGCCACATAGTCTGGATGCGAACAGTGGAGTGGCCATTCTGGCGTTTCGAAGCTATCTGGTGCGTACGCCGCGGACGACCATTCTGGTCGATACCTGTGTGGGCAACGACAAGGATCGTCCACTGCGTCCCAACTGGCACCGAAAATCGTGGCCATGGATGGATAATCTTCGGGCTCACGGCGTGTCACCGGATGAAATCGATGTCGTGTTGTGCACCCACCTTCATACTGATCATGTCGGCTGGAATACCTGCCTCCAGGGCGACCGATGGGTGCCGACATTCCCGAACGCCCGGTACCTGTTTCATCGGGTCGAGTATGACTATTGGGAGAGCCAGTATCAAAAACAGGAATGGATAAGGGATTCCTTCATCGACAGCGTGCTTCCTATCATTGAGGCCAGGAAGGCGGTATTGGTGGCCGGAGATCACGAAATCGATGAAGGCGTCTGGCTGGAGCCGACCCCGGGACACACTCCGGGCGCAGTCTGTATGCATGTGCAGAGCGGCGACGCGCATGCGGTCCTTTGCGGTGATCTGATGCATCATCCCCTGCAGGTTCCCGAGTCACAATGGTCGAGCATCTTTTGCACAGATCCGGTTCAGTCGCGAATAACGCGCATGGGCTTTGTCGACCGTTACGCGGAAACCGAAACCATGATCCTGCCGACGCACTTTGCCCGCCAGGGTGGCGGGCACATCATTGGTGGTGGTCCTGACGGCAAATTGATGTTCCGTCTTGCGTAATCCGGAGCCCGCAGACCGGACGGAAGGTGTAACAGTGCCGGAAATAGGGTTTATCGGCCTGGGCAATATGGGGTCTGCCCTTGCGAGACGGCTGTTGCGCCGTCATCGGGTGCATGTCTGGGATATCAATCCGGAAGCTGTCAAGGAGTTGGCGCGGGAAGGCGCAGTCGCAGCCAATGGTTCAGTTGGTGTTGCAGAATCCGGAGCGGAGTTCATCGTGACCTGTTTGCCGACTTCGACGGAAGTGAACGAGGTCCTGTTTGGCCCGGAGGGGATTGCGGCCCATCTTGATGAGGGCGTGCTTGTTGCCGACATGACGACAGGTGATCCGCTTCTCACGAATACCCTGGCCCAGCGTCTCGCCTCGCAGGGCGTCGACATGATCGACGCGCCCGTTTCTGGCGGGGTAAAGGGGGCGCAGGCGGGTACGATTGCCATCATGGTTGGCGGATCTGCGAGTGCCTTCACGCGTGCCCGTGCGATACTGGAGACAATCAGCCCCAACGTCTTTCATGCCGGAGACAGCGGCGCAGGCCATGCGATGAAGGTGATCAACAACATGATTTCATCCTGCACCAGGGTGGCCGTCTTCGAAGGCCTCGTATTGGCGGTCAAGGCGGGCCTGGATCCCGGCAGGTTTGCGGAGATTCTGTCGAAAGGCACAGGGCGCGGATATGTTGCAGATACGACCCTGCCAGATTTCGTGCTTCCGGGTCGCATCGATCAGGGTTTCGGGCTGGCGTTGATGCACAAGGATCTTGTTCTTGCGACCGGGCTTGGGCAGGAAATGAAGGTTCCACTGAGTGCCGGATGCCACGCACGGGAGGTTTTTTGCCGCGCGTTGAACGAGTTGGGTACAGAAGTTGACATCACCCAGCTGGTGCGAATTTTCGAGAGCGACGCCAATGTCGATGTTTGCCAGCCTGACAGGGACTGACACGAAAATCGCCCGTCAGGTGCCTGCGGGGTGAAACCGGTAACAGGTGCCGCCCCCCAATTCCATCATTCGAAGCACTTGTGCCGGCATGTGAAGCGAAGTCTCGCCAACCGGCGGCCCGGGAACAAACGCATCAATGGTGTTGCGCGACTTTCTGACTTGGTGGAAATGTTCCTGCCCGAGGATTGCTTCCCTGTGCCGCCGACAGGAGCTTCCGGACAACAGGCATTCCACGCGGAATCTGACAACGTCCGATCTGGCGGTAATTGGGGGAGTTGCGACTGATTTCAGGTGACGATGTCGCCTGTGCTCTGGTGCCGCCGGAGTGGATCGAACACTCGACCTCACCCTTACCAAGGGTGCGCTCTACCACTGAGCTACGGCGGCTTGAGAAGTCTGTATCATGATGACATGGTGAGCATCAGGTTTCAATACGAATCGGGGGTGTTGAGAGCGTTGAGCAGAGACAAAAACGGAGAGCAGCGAAAGTCAGGAGGTGAACCCGGGCGCCGGAACGAACAGCGAGCACAGCAGCTTCGGGAAAATCTGCAACGTCGAAAGGAGCAGGCACGTTCCCGGAAGAGCTCCCGTCTTGCCGGTCAAGGGGACGCGACCAGTAAAGAACCGCATGAGCACCGGTAAGCGATCCCGACTGTGTTGCAGCGATATGACCATCAAGAGTTGCCATACTTTTGAGAGTCTGAATCATAAACTTTGAATTATTATGTATAAGTCGTTCAGTGACTTAATCCCCGCACCACTCGACCTATCAGAAAACGTCCCGCCGGCAGCCGGACCGAGGCCAACGCGCTTTCCAGCGTCCGTAAGGTCGGTTTCAAATCGCTTTGAAAGGCGTTTATACTGTACCTGAATGGCCTCGTTCCGATCTACGGGAACCTACGTTTTTGGTGTTGTGACCAACCAAGGGATAGTCCATTTGGAGACGTCTCTCACTTTTAGGTCAAACTCATGGGGAAGGCTCTAGTTCTTTATTCAGATGGGCCCGCCTGTACCTGGTAACTGCCATTTTCATGATCGTCCCGCTCATTCAGGCTTTGCGGATGGCGGCAGACCCTGCGCCCATATTCATTTTAGGCGTTTGCGTCCGATCCCGGAGCACCTGAAAAGGCAGGCAACCACGAACTCACAATAGAGATCAGCTCATGACACCTGAAAGCATTGCAGCGCTTGCAGCGTCCGGTGAGTCCGAAACGTTGGAGTTCAAAACCAGTACGGGGACGAGGTGGGAAGCCACCCAGACCGTTTGTGCCATGCTCAACCAACGCGGCGAGTATGTACTGTTCGGGGTCACACCAGATAGCCAGGTCATTGGTCAGCAGGTCAGCGAGCGAACGGTCGAACAATTGAGCCCCGAAATCCAGCGGATCGAACCGCCGGCGTTTCCGGAAATCGGACGAGTTCGAATATCGGGGGATAAGGAAGTGATTGCAGTTCGGGTGAGCCCTGGTGTCTCGCGACCTTATCAGTACCGGTGAATTTCCTATCTGCGTGTCGGTAATACGACGCAAGCGATGCCCGTCGAAGAGTACAACCGCATGCTCTTTGAGCGGATGCATAACGAGCAACGGTGGGAAAACCAGCCTGCAGAGGGATGGACAGTCGACGACCTGGATCTCGCAGAGATTCGCAATACGGTTGCGGAGGCAGTCCAGATCGGTCGGCTTAACGAAACAGGAGGTCGGGATGCGGTGGATTTGCTACGTGGGTTGGGGCTGCTTCGCGACGCCGTCCTCGTTCGGGCCGCTGCGGTGTTGTTTGGAAACACTGAACGTCTCGAAAGCGAAATGCCGCAATGCCTGCTTCGCGTAGCTCGTTTCCGGGGCTTTGACTGTTCCGAGTTCCTCGACAACCGTCAGTTCAGCGGTAACGCCTTTGTCCTCCTTGCGAACGCAGTACGCTTTCTGAGTGATTCGCTTCCGATCGCCAGCCGCTTCGAAACAGGGCGCATGGCGCGTGTCGACGAGCCGCTCTACCCGCCTCTCGCGACGCGCGAGGCGCTGGTGAACGCGCTGTGCCACCGGGACTATGCCATGGGCGGTGGCTCAATCGGGCTTGCCATCTATGACGATCGGTTGGAAGTGACGTCCACCGGTCCGTTGCACTTCGGACTGACTCCGGATGACCTTTTCGGGCCGCACGAGTCGCGGCCCTGGAATCCACTTATCGCCCGCACGCTCTATAGGCGCGGGATTATCGAGGAATGGGGTCGGGGTACGATCAAAATGGCTGACTTGGCAACTTCGGCCGGGCTGCCGCACCCCGAGATCGAGGAGCACGGAGACTGCATCACGGTGCGCTTCGGTCGCGGCGACTACGCACCGCCTCGACAGTACGCCGACGATCTGACAGAGCAACAGAAAACAGTCCTGGCAATTCTCCATCGAGCCAACGGTGCTTTGCCACTCCGGGATATCCGCACTGCGCTGGGGACCCAGGCAAACGGGCGGCGACTACGGGACGATCTGGCTGTTCTGAAGGCCAAAGGACTGGTGGATGTTACCGGGATGGGCAGGGGCGCACGTTGGAAACCGTTGTAAAATATGGTTTTGGCTCATTCCGGCTCATTCCGGCTCATTCAAGAAACGTAAGCGATTGGTGGAATAGCACCTTGTGGATCAGGGGTTGGCCTCACCAACCGCTGAAAGTGCTTCGGCCACAATTGCAAAAGCCAGACACGCAGACCAGACAAATTGATCAAGCAGGAGAAATGATATGCCGAATCCTGATAACACGGAGATAACGCGAAGTACCTGTCCTCAATGGAGGAGATCGGACAGCGAACAGGAGTCTTGTGGCGAAGTCAGACCTGCGGCTTGATGCCGCAGGGTTTTGCGGTCTTGATAAGACCGGAGGCGATGGCCACATCGTTCAGGAGATCCGAGCATGATGCACGGTACAGATATGGAATGACAGGGCTGCCGAAAAAAAACGTGAAAGCGACCGCAAACACCGATATGGATTGTGTATTGATATCGCTCCTGATGTGACGCTGTCCAACAAATGACCTGCCTCCTGAAGACCGACTTCCCAGTCCTGTCCGTAATGATCTGGTGCGGGCAAGAGTTTGCGCTTTTGCGGCCCCGAGTCCGTGATGGCCAAGCGCGCTAATGGACAGAATAAGAATTGAGGGAGGGTATAAGCTCTATGGCTCCATACCCATCGGAGGAGCAAAGAACGCTGCATTGCCGTTGATGACGGCGAGCCTCTTGTCAGACCAGACGCTGACCCTGTTCAATCTTCCGGATCTGAGCGATATCCGCAGCATGGGGCGGCTGCTCGCTGAACACGGTGTGGAACTCCGACAGCACCCGGATTGCAAGGCCACCGGCAAGGGCCTTTCACTCAATGCTGCGCGTGTGGGAAACTTCGTGGCGTCCTACGATCTGGTTCGGCGTATGCGGGCGTCCATACTCGTTCTTGGACCACTGGTTGCAAGGTTCGGACAGGCTGAAGTTTCTCTTCCCGGCGGATGCGCCATTGGAACCCGGCCGGTGGATCTCCACATCAGGGGACTCGAGGCCCTTGGCGCGACTATCTGCCTGGAGGGCGGGTATATCAAGGCAAGGGCGCCCAAGGGGTTGTGCGGGGCACGAATCGCATTCCCTTTCGTATCCGTAGGCGCTACCGAAAACCTGATGATGGCTGCGACGCTCGCGGAGGGTACGACCATACTTGAGAATGCTGCCCGGGAACCGGAAATCACTGACCTCGCCCGCTGCCTGGCTTCAATGGGAGCGAAAATATCGGGTGCCGGTACCCCGCAGATCATTATTCAGGGAGTTGATCGGCTGGAGGCAACCGAGCATAACGTAATGCCGGATCGGATCGAGGCCGGGTCTTTTGCGATTGCTGCAGCAATGACCGGGGGGGATATCCTTCTCGAAGGTGCCCGGCAGAACGATATTGAGTCGGTCTTGCAAAAACTCCGGAATGCTGGTGTGAGGTCCGAAGCCTGCGCCGATGGTCTCAGGGTTTGCCGTGCCGGCAGTGATCTGACATGTGTCGACGTGGCCACAGGGCCCTATCCCGAATTTCCTACCGATCTTCAGGCCCAGATGATGGCTCTAATGTCGATTGCGAGGGGCACTGCAACAATAACCGAAACGATCTTCGAGAATCGTTTCATGCATGTCCCGGAACTGGCTCGCATGGGCGCAGATGTCGAGGTCACTGGAGCCACGGCCCGCATAAGGGGTGTGCCGCGGCTGAATGGAACTCAGGTCATGGCCACCGATTTACGTGCTTCGTTCTCACTGGTATTGGCGGGTCTGGTCGCTGACGGAGAGACCTGGATCCGGCGTGTGTATCACTTGGATCGCGGATATGAGCGAATCGAGGAGAAGCTGGCAGCGTGTGGTGCGATGATGGAACGTGTCAGGGATATGGACTAGTTCGGCCATGGTTGCCGCGCCTCTCAAACTCGCCGCGGCAGAGCCCGACGACCTCCATGTCCTGTCGACATTGCTGCAGGACGCAGTCATTCCCGTGCGCGAAATGATTTACATTCCCGACGAGCACAGATTCGTGCTCGTTGCCAATCGCTTCCGATGGGAGGAGGCAGGAGAGGAAAGAATACCGGGTCGGATCTATCATCGTGTGCGTTGCGGTCTCACTTTTGACAGGGTATTGACGGTTCGTCATCGCGGCTTCAGCCAGCACCGTCGAGGAAACCTGCTTGTCCTGCTCGCTATCAAGGGCAGCGAGACGGAAGTTGATCTCGTGTTTGCGGCAGGTGCGGCAGTCCGGCTCGGAGTGGAGTCGATCCTGTGCCACGCGGAGGACTTTGATGAGCCCTGGCCCACCATGTGGCGACCGGATCACAGCGAAACGGGGGATACCGATGGTGATCAGCCAACCAGCCGATGACCATACCGAACGGGCACACAATAACCATGACCAGTACAGACATTTTGCATTTTGCCGTACCACGCGGACGCATTCTTTCGGAACTCCTGCCGCTGCTGGCGCGGGTCGGGATTGAACCGGAAAGGGCTTTTGGTGATGAACGCGAGCGTAAACTCCAGTTTTCCACCAACATTCCGAATCTTTATCTTCTTCGCGTGCGCTCCTTCGATGTGGCAACGATTGTTGCATTTGGCGGAGCGCAGCTTGGCGTTGCGGGTCGGGACGTGCTGATGGAATTTGACTATTCGGAGGTTTATGAGCCGCTTGATCTTGGTATCGGGCGATGCCGCATGGTCGTGGCGGAACCCGAAGAGTTGAGGCGCCGTGACAACCCCCTGCGATGGAGCCACCTGCGCGTTGCCACGAAATATCCGGAAATCACACGCCGGCATTTTGCGACCCGTGGTGTTCAGGCCGAGTGTGTGCGTCTCCATGGCGCAATCGAGATCATGCCCGCGCTTGGGCTTTGCCGCCGAATTGTCGACCTCGTTTCCAGTGGAGCCACTCTTGCTGCCAACGGGCTCGTTGAAGTTGAGGAAATCACGCCGGTCACCTCGCGTCTGATTGTCAATCGGGCTGCGCTCAAGACACGTTCGGCAGAATTGCATGAATGGATTGCCCGGTTTCGGGAGGCTCTGGCCGATGCTTAGACTGAAGGCGTCCGATCGGAATTTTGACTCTGAATTCAGCGCTTTCGTAGACCGTCGCCGGGAGGCGGAAAGGGATGTCGCATCCGCTGTTGCAGGGATCCTTACCGATGTCCGGCAACGCGGTGACGAGGCGCTGGTTGAACTGACCCGACGCCTGGACCGGGCACCGGTGGAGAAGGCTGACGATCTGTGCGTCTCGGAGAGCGTCATTGAGACGGCCCGTGACAGCTGCAGCCCCGATGTGCTGGATGCCATGAAGCTTGCTGCTTCACGCATTCGGGATTTTCATGAGCGTCAGAGACCGGAAGGTTTCGAACACATGGATGACGCCGGAATAAGGCTGGGCCAGCGATGGACGCCTGTGGCTGCCGCGGGGATATACGTCCCGGGAGGACAGGCTGCTTATCCCAGTTCTGTGCTCATGAACGCTATTCCGGCGATCGTCGCAGGAGTATCGCGACTTGTGATGACCGTTCCGGCCCCGCAAGGCATTCTGAATCCCATGGTCCTTGCGGCAGCACATCTCGTGGGAATTCGGGAGATTTATTGTATTGGCGGGGCGCAGGCTGTTGCCGCGCTCTCCTATGGGACTGACACGATTCCACCCGTCGACAAGATCGTGGGCCCCGGCAACGAATGGGTTGCAGAGGCCAAGCGTCAGGTCTTCGGAACGGTGGGAATCGACATGATTGCGGGGCCGTCAGAGATACTGGTGGTTGCCGACAATCAGAATTCTCCGGACTGGATTGCCGCGGACCTTCTGTCTCAGGCGGAGCATGACGCAACAGCACAGTCGATCCTGATCGCGAACGATCATGACTTTGCTGATGCGGTTGTTGCCAGCCTGGAAAGCCTTCTTTCAGACATGCCACGATCCGACATCGCGACAGCCAGCTGGAATAACCACGGCGCCGTGATTGTCGTGGAGTCTCTGGACGATGCTGTCGCGCTCATTGATCAGGTTGCTCCCGAACACCTCCAGTTGGCGATTGCAGATCCCGAGTCTCTGGCCGGAAAGGTTGCAAATGCGGGAGCGATCTTTCTGGGTCGTTACACCCCCGAAGCCGTCGGTGACTACGTTGCGGGTCCGAACCACGTTCTGCCAACTGCCAGAACCTCAAGATTCGCCTCCGGGCTGTCCGTAACAGATTTTCTCAAAAGAACAACATTCATCGGCTGTGATCCGGACTCCCTCCAGCGCATTGGTCCGGCAGCCGTGACCCTGGCCGGTGCGGAAGGCCTGCACGCCCATGCGCTTTCCGTCTCGCTTCGGCTGCGGGGGAGGTCCGCCGGGTAAGGCGCCATCGGCAGCGGGCCCGGAATGCAGGCATGTGTGACGATCGAGAAGACCGGGATCGTCTGCTGGACATCCAGCTTGATGACGCAAATTTCCGGGCACCGAATCCGGAGATACAGCACGAACGGCGCGTTGCCATTTATGACCTTCTGGAGGAAAACAGTTTTCGCATTGTCGGGCTTGATGCCGGTCCCTACCGGCTCCGTTTGTCGCGCAGGGAAAACCGGTTGATTCTCGAGTTGAGTGGCGAAAACGGAGCCTGGCTCGCCGATGTTTCGCTTGCGATGTCTCCCTTTCGCAAAATCATTCGCGATTATTTTGCAATATGTGAAAGCTATTACGACGCCATCAAGGCGTCGAGCCCATCCCGCATCGAAGCGATCGACATGGGGCGCCGCGCCCTTCACGACGAGGGAGCGGAGGTGCTCAGGACGCAGCTCGCAGGACAGATCGATATTGATGAGAATACCGCTCGGCGGCTGTTCACCCTGATTTGTGTCCTGCATGTTCGGGGATGACCCGGAGGGCATTCGCTATGACCCAGCTTCTTTTCGTTTGCAGCGAGAATGCCTTGCGGTCGCCCATGGCGGAAGCTCTTGCAAAATCAATACTGAATGAGCGGTATATCGTCGATTCGGCGGGCGTGCGTGCGGGCGACCTAAATTACATGGCGGTCGCGGTGATGATGGAGATCGGCATCGACATAAGTAATCACCGGGCGAAGCGCTTGCAGGATATGCAAAACCAGTCTCTCGATATCATCATTACCCTGTCTCCCGAAGCGCAGCACAATGCTATCGAATTGACGCGCGACGCTGTTCGGGATGTTGAATACTGGCCTACACCGGATCCATCCGTTGCCGAAGGTAACAGGGAAATGATTCTCGACGCCTATCGTCAGCTGCGCCACCACCTGGAACGACAGATCCGGGATCGTTTCATGGCAGACAGTCTTGCCGGATCATAGGCCGCGCCTGCAAGTCCGGTTGCGCCGCAAGAGGCGACTTAACACTTGACCCTGACGTAGGAGCCGGGAGCATCCTCGATGGCGGGGTACTTGCCATTGCCCGGGGTTCGGGGCTCGACGTCGCCGTCTGCGAAGCGTCGCACCCATTTGTCCCATTCCGGCCACCAGGACCCCTCATGTTCGGTCGCGCCTCTCAACCAGACATCAGGGCTCTTGGGCGTTCTGGAATTTGTTTTATAGGAATATTTTCCTGCATCCGGAGGATTGACTACGCCTGCGATATGACCCGACGATGCCAGGACGAAACGGGTTCGACCGCCATACAGTCCGGTTGCAGCATAGGTCGACTGCCAGGGAGCGATATGGTCTTCCTTGGCAGCCAGAATAAAGACCGGTACCTCGACCCGACCAAGATCAATGGGAACACCACCGAGTTCGATGCCGCCAGGCTGAGTGAGTGCATTGCAACGATACATCTTGCGCAGGTAGAAGGAATGCATGGCCGACGGCATTCTTGTTGAATCGGAATTCCAGAAGAACAGGTCCAGTGGGAACGGTTCTTTCCCCATCAGGTAGTTGTTGACGACAAACGACCAGATCAGGTCATTGGCGCGAAGCATGTTGAAGGTAGAGGACATGTCCGAGCCGTCAAGATACCCGGTGCGCGACATGCGTTCCTCAAGATTGGCAATCTGCTTTTCGTCGATGAAGACACCCAGTTCACCGGGTTCTGCAAAGTCGACAAGGGTTGCAAAGAATGTGGCACTGGAAACCCGGTCGTCGCCCTTTGCGGCCATCCAGGCGAGTGCGCAGGCTGTCAGCGTTCCACCGATGCAATAACCGATCAGATTGACCTTGTCAGCTTCCGTGGCTTCCAGCGCCACATCGATTGCCGCCAGAGGGCCTTCAAGCATGTAGTCTTCAAACGTCTTTCCCGCCAGGTCGCTTCCGGGATTGACCCACGAGACGATGAACACGGTGTGTCCCTGTTCAACTGCCCATTTCACGAAAGAATTTTTCTCGCGCAGATCAAGGATATAGTACTTGTTGATCCAGGGCGGGACGATGACCAGTGGCCGCTTGCGGACCGACGGTGTGCGAGGCTCGTATTGTATGAGTTGCATCAGATCGTTCTGGTATATCACCGTACCCGGTGTGGTGGCGACGGTCTTGCCGAGTTCAAAGGCCTCATCGTCCACCATCTTGATCTTCAGCTGGTCCTTGCTGTTTTCGAGGTCATCTAGCAGGTTTGACAATCCCTTGACGAGATTTTGTCCTTTGGTTTCCACCGTCTCCTGCAAGACTTCGGGATTGGTCATGAGGAAGTTTGTAGGTGCCAGGGCATCAATGAACTGGCGGGTATAGAACTCGACCTTTTTCGAAGTCTCGTCGTCCATTCCTTCGGTATCGCGGACCGTGTC
The DNA here is from genome assembly GCA_965221485.1 of Alphaproteobacteria bacterium. Classification (GTDB taxonomy): domain Bacteria; phylum Pseudomonadota; class Alphaproteobacteria; order MPNO01; family UBA830; genus JAJEBT01. The sequence goes on from OZ244893.1 coordinate 864,367, forward strand.
AATCATCCAGCGAGACGACAGTAGATAGGTCTGCTTGATATAGTCGAACAGCGGATTTTCGCTCCACTCGGAGTGTTTGAAGCGGCGATCCTGTTCGTCAGGTTCATGCAAAGGAGATACATCTTCGCCCAGCATGCGCCTCGCGGTCTGCTGCCATACCTCCATATAGTTGTTCCAGAACCCGATCTGAGCTTCTGCCAGGCGGGCGGGGTTGGCCAGCATCCTTGCTGTCAACTCCATGAAAGCGCCACCAATGTTGAGCGGATCCGGATTGCTGTGGTCCAACTGGGTTTGACGGGCCACAAAATCGGCAACGATTCGCTGACTTTGTTCTGCAATTCTTGTGACCGTAGCGGCAAGCTCGTCTGGATCGGGGCCGGAGCCGTGCAGGTCATCTCTTTGGGTCATGCGGTTGATCCATTCTTGCATTTTATCGGATAGGATATAATGTGGCTGCGGTTCGCGGGATCAGGGCCCGGCAGCGCTTGACCGCAGAGAATACAGGGCAATTTTGCATTGCACAATATCTGTTCGATCCATTGTGCTGCGCTGCAGCGAAAACAGGCAGCGGGGTCGACAGGCAGAAAGCAGGATCATGCGGAAGATAGTGTATGCCTTGCCTGAACTGCGTCGCGCGGCTGCGAAACCCATCGGGTTGGCAGCGATGTCGGTCGTTTTGGCAGGTCTGGCTGGCTGCGCAGAAGCCCCCGATTGGGGTCAGCGGTTTGCTGTGGGCCAGGCCGGGGCATTGCTGAAGGAAGGACCGGTGCCGGGAGCCGATCAACCCTATCCGCTGATTTCGTCGGTGCCAGAAAGGCCAGTACCAACAAGCGAATCCGAACGCCAGAAGAGCCTGATGGAATTGAGAGAGGATGCTGCTGCTGCAGCCAGGGCGAGGAAGGAACTCGACAAGGATGCCTCTGCCAACTATGCGCATCCCGTAACGCAGGATCGGCCTAATGAACAGTAATTTTCATCGCATAAGGCACTTGCCGCCTTACGTGTTCGCAGAAGTCAATGACATGAAGGCAAAAGCGCGGGCAGCGGGCAAGGATGTGATCGACTTCGGGATGGGCAATCCTGATTCTCCGACGCCCCCGCACATCATCGAGAAGCTGACCGAAACAGTCGAAAATCCGCGGACCCACCGCTATTCGTCTTCGCGGGGGATCCCCGGGCTTCGAAGGGCAAACGCCGCTTACTATGCCCGGCGTTTCGGGGTGGACATTGATCCGGAGACAGAAACGATTGTGACCCTCGGGTCCAAGGAAGGGTTTGCCAATCTTGCTCAGGCGATATCCGCCCCGGGTGATGTCGTCATTGTCCCGAATCCGAGTTATCCGATCCATGCCTTCGGCTTTATTCTCGCAGGGGCCGTGCTTCGTCACGTTCCGGTGGGGGCTGATGTAGACTTCATGCAGGAACTCGAACGAGCCGTGAAGTACAGCGTGCCGCCGCCGCTTGCGGTTGTCCTCAATTTTCCGGCCAATCCAACGGCATTGGTGGTCGATCTCGACTTTTACGAGGAAGTGATCCGGTTTTGCAAGCAGCGTGATATCATCGTCATCTCCGATCTTGCATATGCGGAGCTCTACTTCGACGGCGAGCCTCCCCCCTCAGTGCTGCAGATTCCGGGTGCCAAGGACATTGCTGTCGAGTTCACGTCAATGAGCAAGACATACTCGATGCCGGGATGGCGGGTCGGTTTTGCGACCGGCAACAAGCGTATCATTGGCGCTCTTGCACGGATCAAGTCCTACCTGGACTACGGCGCCTTCACGCCGATTCAGGTTGCGGCCACGGCTGCCCTCAACGGTCCCCAGGACTGTGTCGAGGAAGTTCGCCAGGTCTATCGCCAGCGACGCGACGTGCTGGTGGAGTGCTTCGGTCAGGCCGGTTGGGATATACCGTCTCCAAGTGCAACCATGTTTGCGTGGGCACAGATCCCCGAGCCGTTTTCTCACCTTGGTTCTCTCGAATTTTCCAAACTGCTGCTCAGTGAGGCCGAGGTTGCGGTTTCTCCTGGTCTGGGTTTCGGGGAATACGGCGACGGATATGTGCGCATTGCCCTGGTAGAGAACCGGCAAAGGATTCGGCAGGCAGCCCGCAACCTCAAACGCTTCCTTGCTGCACCGGAGTCCATGTCGGAGCGTGTGTCCATGCGCGCTACAGCCTCTTGAGCGATCCGCTGAGGGTTGCGATTGCCGGATTGGGGACAGTCGGTGCCGCTGTTGCTGACAGTCTGTTGTCCCGAAGAGATGAAATCGCCCTGAAATTTGGTCGGCCGGTCGACCTTGTCGCGGTATCCGCTCGTAACCGAACGCGCGACAGGGGTGTGGATCTTTCATCTTGCGACTGGTTTGATAATGCGGTCGCAATGGCGGGCCAGGCTGCAGTCGATGTGGTGGTGGAACTGATCGGCGGCGAAGACGGTATTGCGCGGGAAATTTGCGAGACTGCGCTTGCACGTGGACGTCACGTTGTTACAGCCAACAAGGCCTTGCTTGCGAACCACGGTGTTCATTTGGCGGCGGAGGCCGAAAGACACGCTGTGAGCCTCGGTTTCGAAGCATCCGTCGCGGGTGGCATTCCCGTTATCAAGGCCCTTCGCGAAGGTTTCTCGGGAAATCGGATTTCAAGTATCCACGGTATTCTGAATGGAACCTGCAATTACATTCTGACCGCCATGCGCGAGACCGGATCACACTTTGAAAGAGCTCTCGCAGAAGCGCAGGAGAAGGGGTACGCAGAAGCTGATCCCGGGTTTGATGTAGACGGTGTTGATACGGCCCATAAGCTGGCATTGCTGGCCGCGGTCGCCTTTGGTCATGAGGTGGACTTCAAGGGCGTTCACGTTGAGGGGATCCGCCGGGTCACGGCCGATGACATCGCCTATGCGGAAGAGCTTGGCTACAGAATCAAGCTGCTCGGCATCGCCGGAAAAACCGAAGCAGGCGTAGAGCAGAGAGTGCATCCCTGCATGATCCCCTTTGAGACACCCCTGGCCCATGTGGAGGGCGTCAATAACGCGGTCTTCATCGACGGTGATGCGATGGGGACGGGTATGCTGGTCGGCCGCGGTGCTGGTGCTGGTCCGACAGCCTCTGCGGTCTTGTCCGACATCGCCGACATTGCCAGAGGGTCGGCGCTCCCCGTGTTCGGTGTCCCGGCCGCAGATCTGGCTCCCGCCAACACTCTGTCGATCAATCAACGTCTCGGCGCCTGCTATGTCCGATTGTCCTGCGTTGATCGTCCGGGAGTGATCGCTGATATTTCGGCAGCACTTCGCGATGAGCAGGTATCCGTCGAGGCCCTGATTCAGAGGGCCCGCGCTCCTGGTGATTCTGTTCCGGTGGTGATGACTGTGCACGAAACCCGGGAAACGGCCATGAGCAAGGCTCTTTCGCGAATCGGTGCTCTGGATACAGTCCTGGAACCGCCCTGTATGATCAGAATCGAAAATCTCTAGCAAGGCTCCGTCGGCGGAACGGAGAGGAGGAATGGTCCGGATGGACAATAGTGATCAGATGGAGCGTAACCTCGCACTTGAGGCTGTCCGGGTCACCGAAGCAGCAGCTCTCGCTGCGTCGCGGTTGATGGGGCGTGGCGATGAACGAGCTGCCGATCAGGTGGCGGTGGATGCCATGAGGAGCGCGCTGAACGGGCTCGACATTGCCGGCACGGTCGTGATTGGCGAGGGAGAACGGGACGAAGCGCCGATGCTCTATATCGGAGAAGAAGTCGGGACGGGGCGGGGCCCGCATATGGATATCGCGCTTGATCCGCTGGAAGGAACCACGATCGCTGCAAAGGGATTGACCAACGCGCTTTCGGTGATCGCCATGGCCGAGAGAGGAAATTTTCTCTATTCACCCGATGTTTACATGGACAAGATCGCGGTCGGCGGGAGCCTGCCTGATGATCTGGTCGATCTTGATCTGGAACCAGCCGAAAATCTGGGACGACTGGCAGAGGCAAAACATTGCCATGTCGAGGATCTGGTCGCCTGTGTTCTCGATCGCCCGCGGCACGAGGAACTGATACGCAAGATTCGTGAGGCGGGAGCCCGCATCATGCTGATTTCAGATGGTGACATATCCGGTGTGATTGCGACCGCTGAGGAATCCAGCGGGATCGATATATATATGGGAATCGGAGGGGCCCCCGAAGGCGTGCTTGCCGCTGCCGCTCTTCGCTGCATAGGCGGACAGATGCAGGGACGGCTTGTCTTCCGCAATGATGATGAACGCAGCCGTGCCGAACACTGTGGGATCACGGACTTCAATCGCAGGTATGATCTTCTTGAGCTTGCCCATGGAAACGTCATGTTTGCTGCAACGGGCGTTACCAATGGGACCATGCTGGGAGGTGTCCGAAGGTTTTCGGGAGGTGCGAAAACCCATTCCCTCGTGATGAGATCCAAGACCGGTACCGTTCGTTATGTCGAGGCCACCCATAACTTCAGTCGCAAGACCGGTTTCGATACGACAGAGCAGGAAAGCGTCGATTAACCGGGGTACCAGCCGCGCGACATCGGATCTCAGGGAACCCCATGTCCACCGGTAATGAAAAGGCCTTCCTGGGCGTTGAGCGGTCTCTCAGGGGAAAGCGCTGGCGCTCGCGGTTGCGAGACGAACAGGCGGCGCTCCTGCTCTCCCAGCGCCACGAACTTCCGGACCTGGTGGCCCGGGTTCTTGCTGCCCGTGGTGTCGGTCCCGAGGCGGCTGAAAGGTTCCTTCATCCCAAGATCCGGGATTTTCTGCCGGATCCGTCAGATTTGCTCGATATGGACCATGCTGTCGAACGGGTCGTGGCGGCCATCAACTCGGGTGAAACCATTGGCGTCTTTGCAGATTACGATGTTGACGGTGCGGCAGCGGCTGCCATTCTCGTGAGGTTTTTTGCGTCCCTGGGACGTCAGGTGTCTGTTTATGTTCCGGACCGGATCAGGGAAGGTTACGGTCCAAATGCGCCGGCCCTCCTGAAGATGAAAGAGCAGGGGGTGTCCCTGGTCATCACGGTGGATTGCGGAACGACTGCGTTTACGGCACTTGATGCTGCCGCGGAAGCGGGTCTCGACGTGATTGTTGTCGATCACCATGTGCCGGAAAACAGGCTTCCGGAGGCTGTCGCTGTGATCAATCCCAATCGCCATGATGAGTCCAGCCCGCTTGGTTACCTCTGTGCGGCGGGCGTTGCATTTATGCTTGTTGTCGCCGTCAATCGGGCCCTGCGTCAAGCGTTCTGGTTTGGCGAGGGGCACAGGGAGCCCGATCTGATGGGGTGGCTCGATCTCGTTGCATTGGCGACGGTTGCAGATGTCGTTCCGCTCGTGAACCTGAATCGGGCCTTTGTGCGCCAGGGCCTCGCTATCATGTCACGGCGACAGAATCCAGGACTGGTGTCCCTGGGAGAGATTGCCAACCTGGACTCCAGACCCGAAGCCCAGCATCTGGCCTTTCAGCTTGGGCCAAGGGTGAATGCGGGTGGTCGCGTCGGTGAGGCCGGGTTGGGGGTTCGTTTGCTGACCACCCAGGACAGGCACGAAGCGGACAGGATCGCCAGGCGGCTGGACACCTACAACGCCGAGCGTCGGGAAATCGAGGCCGCGGTTCTGGAAGATGCCAGATCGCGGGTCAAGGATCAGTTTGACGGCAGTTCACCTGTTATCCTGGTGGCGGGCGAAGGATGGCATCCTGGTGTCATCGGTATTGTAGCGAGCCGTCTCAAGGATGAGTACGACCGGCCGGTTTGCGTGATCGCCCTGAATGACGGACTTGGCAAGGGGTCGGGACGATCTGTCCGGGGCGTCGATCTCGGGCGCGCTGTGATCGCGGCTCACCACGCCGGTCTGATTCCAAATGGAGGCGGCCATGCCATGGCCGCCGGTTTCAGCGTCGGCGAGGCAAAGCTCGGGGACCTGAGGACCTTCTTTAACGAGCATGTCGCGGAACAGATGGCGGGCCGGGCCTACAGGCCCGAGCTTGAAGTCGACGGAGCGCTGCAGCCGGAAGGAGCATCCCTCGACCTGATAGAAAGCCTGCAGATGGCGGGCCCGTTCGGAAGCGGTAATCCGGTACCCCGTTTTGCGTTTCCTGGTGTAACGCCAGCCAAGGCAAAGGTTGTGGGGAACGCCCATGTCCGGTGTTTTCTTGCTTCTTCTGAAGGAGGGCGCTGGTTGCCTTCCATAGCTTTTCGCTGCGTGGGCACTCCTGTCGGAGACGCCCTTCTCAAGTCCCGGGGGGCTGCCTTGCATGTCGCCGGGCAACTAAAAATCGACACCTATCCTGCCGAGCCTCGTCCGCAACTGATCATTGCAGATGCAGCATTGGTCGGGAGGTAAGAGACGTTCTGGCGGGAGCGTAACCACGGTCCGACCGATTTCTGATCGTCGAAGGGACGGCTTGGTGTTTTTGTTACGAGCCATGGCTGATTTGTCGACGCTCCGCGATTCGCATATGGCGTGGTCTTGTCGGTCGGGCGTCATGAGCGGGCGAAAAGAGAGTGACCGACAGACATACTTGCGCCCACCGCCACCATAGTGTGTATTGCCGCCCATTGCGTCCTGTCCATTTTCCCGGAGTCCTGAAAACGTGCGTGCCTTCGGCCGGTCGAGGTTCTCCTGCCGGCGACGCATCGCCCGCTATTTGCGGCTGAAGCTGATCATTCCGCTGTTGCGTTCGCGGGAGCCGCCCGTTACTGCTGCGCGTTCTGTGGCCGTGGGACTTTTTTGGGCCTTTACACCTACGTTCGGAATTCAGATGTTCCTGTGCCTGGTGCACTGGTACGTCTCCCGAACGGTCTTCAGGAAAGAATTCAACGTTGTGGTCGCGATGGCGTGGACCTGGGTGAGTAACTTCTTCACACTTCCATTTGTCTATTATTCCTTTTTTCTGGTCGGTCAGATTGCCCTTGGACGATGGGAAGATCTCACAGGAATCGGGAGCTTTCACGCATTGCTTGATACGGCGATGAAGCAGATCGAGGGTGACTTCACCAGTATGGGGACCTGGGAGCGGTACTTCTCTATCATTGTGGAAGGCTGGTGGCTGGCCATGACCGTGGGTTGTATACCCTTTGCCGTGCTCGGTTATGTGTTCGGGTTTCGCTATTCGCTCCGTTTGCTTGTTCGCTGGCGCCAGATCGAGCGCACATCGTTGTATCGCGGTCAGGAGACCGTGTGAGTCCTGCAGGTTGCGGCGAGCTCGCCAGTCGCGCGCGGTGGGTCGTTCCCGTGGCACGGATTCTCTGGTTGATTTTCGGCTCGCGGTCGCGTATGCGGGGAGGCACGGTGACCCCATCGTCTAGAGGCCTAGGACATCACCCTTTCAAGGTGAAGACACGGGTTCGACTCCCGTTGGGGTCGCCACTTCCGCCGGATGGCCGATCCGGGACAGGCGACAGGATTCGATCCTGTTGCAATCATGGCTGGGCGTCCATGCTATCGTTTGGCAAGATCGTTGCAGAGTGCATTCATTGCATGACTGGAGGCCAATGATGACCGATTACTGGCTCAACAAGCTGATTTTCGATTTGCAGCAGCCCGGAGGCAAAGAGCGCTGGCTGAACCATCGCGAGGAGGTAGTGGACGAATATCCTCTCGATCCCGACGTCAGGCGTGCGCTTCTTGAAGATGACATCGATCATATCCAGCCGCTCGTAAATCCCTATTTGCTGCGTTTCTATTTATTGATTTGCGGGTATGGAGACGCGGGATCGATAGCGCTTCTGAACGATATCGGCCAGAGACAATCGGAGGCTGCCAATGGCTGAATTCGTTGGGGCATTTGCCGCTGGTCACGGGCCAAATATTGCCAGGGAATGGACCAATCTTAAAGACGAGACGCGGGCGTGGATTATCGATCGCTATGCGGAGCTGGGGCGCAGGATTGCTGCAACAAGGCCTGATGTCCTGCTGGTGCAATCCAACGACCACTGGATCAACTTCTTTCTCGATAATATGCCAGCCTTCTGTATCGGTGTTGGTGATGAACATGACGGGCCTCCGGAGCCTTTCATGAAACCGGTATTTCCTCACAAGACCTGGCGCGGCCATGCGGCACTGGCCCGGCACTTGCTGGATACGGCGTTCGAGAACGGATTTGACCCAGCCTACAGCCATCGGGTCAAGCTGGACCATGGGATTTGCGTACCGCTCTGGCAAGCCGGCATTGACCCAGGTGTTGCGGTGGTGCCTCTCTATATTAATTTGATGGAGGAACCGTTCCCAAAGCCGATACGCTGTATTCGGTGGGGGCAAATGATCCGTGAGGGTGTTGAGACCTTTTCCGAGGACATCCGGGTCGCGCTTCTGGGAACCGGCGGGCTCAGTCATTCGATCGGTGAAGTCACGATGGGATGGATTGACGAAGAGTTTGATGCCAATTGTCTGAAGCTGTTCGGGGAGGCGAACGATGCCCGATTTGCGTCCGAGCTTGAGAGGATGCTGGCCTCGACCGGGAATGGCGGGGCTGAACTCAGAAACTGGTTGATCGTGCATGCAGCAGCAGGCAGTGAAGGCTTTGACCTGATCGATTACGCTCCTGTCCCCGAGATTCTGATTGGTTGCGGCCTGGCAGAATGGAAACTGGCGGCCTAAAGTTGGCGCTGCCGAAAACGAATTGATTGTTGCATTTCGCACCCGAGGGGAACCTGATCGACTGTTGCTGAAAGAAAGGCAACCTGGCGATGAACGATACAACAAGCGAGCGCGTTGGTCCGAACCCTCCGCACCTCGGTGAGCTCATCCGCGAGAGCATGGACGATGCGGGCTGGAGTGTGAAAGAAACAGCGGAGCGCCTCGGTTGCAAGCGAGGCACGTTGACGCACCTTTTGAACGGCAGGACAGATATGTCGTCGAATATGGCGTTGGCGCTTGAGGCACTCGGCTGGGGTACTGCCGATCACTGGATGCGGATGCAGGCTTCGTAAGAGCTTGCACAGGCGTACCGGGGTCACGTTACCGCTGGACGGTAAAAGGCGATGCCGTCGTCCAGTCCGTCTCTCATGGAATGAAGTCCGGACTCGTGCTGCCGCCTCTACCAGAAACGGTCGGGACACTGACCGCAGCAGAACTGTATTTTCAGTGAAGCGCAGGTCAGCAGGTTGCTGAGCCGCAAAGTACAAAACGGATCATTGGCATGCTGCGGGAATCCGGAGGCGTGAAGCGTCATTTCCAGTCCAAGGACAGAAACTCCGCGGCGCGCTCGGCAATCATGAGGGTCGGTGAATTGGGTCCCCCCGAGGTGATGGTCGGCATGATCGAGGCATCGGCGATCCGCAAACCCTGAAGGCCGTGCACCCGAAGCCGGTCATCCACCACTGCACGGTCATCGGGTCCCATCTTGCAGGTTCCCACGGGATGAAAGATCGTGGTCGCGATGTCGCCCGCGGCCACCGCCAGATCCTCGTCGCTCGCGACATGGGCACCGGGCAGGAATTCCTCGGGCCGGTAGCGTTGCATCGCCGGCGCCTGGATGATGCGCCGCGTCAGCCGCAGCGCATTGGCGGCAATCCTGCGGTCGCTTTCGGCGCTCAGATAGTTGGGCCGGATCGCCGGCGGCTGATCCGGATCCGGACTTGTGAGCCGGACATGCCCGCGGCTGTCGGGACGGAGATTGCAGACCGAGGCGGTGATGGCGGGGAAGGGATGCAGCGGTTCGCCGAACCGGTCCAGCGACAGCGGCTGGACATGATATTGCAGATCGGGCGTCTCGCGGCTGTCGTCGGAGCGTGTGAACACCCCGAGCTGGCTCGGCGCCATGGTCATGGGGCCGCGCCGGAACAGCAGATACTGGAGCGCCATCCCGGCCTTGCCGGTCAGGGTGGCGGCGCGCTGGTTGAGGGTGCGGACGCCGGTGACCTTGTAGACGGCGCGGATCTGCAGGTGATCCTGGAGGTTCTCACCCACGCCCGGCAGGTCGTGCTGCACCGCGATGCCGTGGCGGTGCAGCACCTCACCCGGCCCGATGCCGGACAGCTGCAGCAGATGCGGTGAGCCGATCGCCCCCGAAGCCAGCACCACCTCGCGCCGCGCCGTGGCTTCTGCCTCGGCGCCGGAGAGTGTGAAGGACACACCGGTCACGCGCCGCTCCCGGACTGTCAGCCGGCGCGCCCGGGCCCCGGTCAGGACGGTGAGATTGGCGCGGCCCGAAACCGGGTGCAGAAAGGCGTCGGCCGCACTCCAGCGCACGCCGCGCCTCTGGTTGACCTGAAAATACCCCACCCCCTCGTTGTCGCCGCGGTTGAAATCGTCGGTGGCCGGAATGCCGGTCTGCAGACAGGCTTCACGGAACGCGTCCAGGATCTCCCAGGACAGGCGCTGCTCCTCGACCCGCCACTCACCGCCGGCGCCGTGAAACCGGTCGCCGCCATGCACATGGTCCTCGGAGCGGCGGAACACCGGGAGCACATCGTCCCAGCCCCAGCCGCGGTTGCCCATCTGGCGCCATTGGTCGTAATCGCGGGCCTGGCCGCGCATGTAGATCATGCCGTTGATGGCGGAACAGCCGCCCAGCGTCCGGCCGCGGGGGTAGGAAAGGGCGCGCCCGTTGAGGCCGGGCTCGGGCTCGGTGGAAAGACACCAGTCGGTGCGGGGATGACCCATGGTGTAGAGATAGCCAATGGGAATGCGGATCCAGAACCAGCTGTCGCGGCCCCCGGCCTCGAGAAGCAGGACCCGGCAATCGGGATCGACGCTCAGGCGGTTGGCGAGAACGCAGCCTGCAGTTCCGGCCCCCACAATCACATAATCATACCCGTCAAAAACCTGGGCCTGGCCGGGCGCCATCCTTCAAACCTCCACAAACCCGATCAATCCGTAATCTCCACAACATCACCACCAGTCGTTCCACTATGAACATAATGTATGTCCTTGAGGACTCAGGTCCGATTCCGCGTTCATGCGATCCTGCGTTGGTCTCCAATAACATTTTGGTAATATTTAAAAGATAGAATAACAATATTATTCAATGAATTATTGTTAATTCTTTATGTTCGGTATATGGTTGATTCGGATCATGTCTGCATCTTCCGGTTATTCAGCCCGGGTTTCGACCCCGCTTTCTTGCGAGTCTTGGTCCATCTGTTCTCCTTGCAGATGCCGGGTCAGCCAGTCGGCCATCATATTCCGGTATTGAAACGCGTGGTTATGGCAACAATGGACACCGTCTTCATCCATCAGCAGGGTTGCGAGATCTCCCAGTGAGTACGTGATTCGTTCCGCCTGATTTGCGGAAAATATTCGATCATGGCGTCCGTGGACGACCAGTGTTGGGCAGCGAACATTTGTGATGCGGTCCGCAAGGGTTGCAGAGCCCATCTTTTGGCGCGCTTCCGCGAGACCGGCGGAACGGGTTCCGAAAAGAAAGCCATTCAGAATGCTGGCCGGCATGGTGTCCCAATCAGCGAGGTCAAAGGTCCCTCCGAAGACGACACAGGCCCGGAGGCCCGGTTCATCCGCGGCTGCGCGAAGCGCAAAGAAGCCGCCGAGGCTGCGCCCGAGGAGTGCTGTTCTTCGGGAATCAATTTGGGGATGTTGCTCGATATGCCTGAGCACGGCGCGAATACAGGTTTCGTACCCCTCGCCGAGCGATGAGTTCTCCCAGGCTTCACCCTGGCCGGTACCGTCAAACGTAACGGTCGCAATCTTTCGGCAAAGAAGCATTTCAGAGAGGGTGTGAAAATCCTCTTTCGTGGAATCCAGTCCCGGTACCAGGATGACACAAGGACACGGAGGCGATGGGTGCTCCGGAATGCGCAGATAACCCGGAAGGACCACGCCTTCATGAGGGATCCGCAGCTCGATCGCTGGAGGAACGAGGAGGCGGGCGGCCGTTCGATATGCGAGAACCTTTTGCGCCTGTAAAGTCCTCTTGAGGTCTGGTCGATCGACCGCAACGATCTGGCCAAAGTGAAAACACAGGCTCGCACGTACATAGGCATCGGCAGCTGTTCTCTCGTGGCGGTCGGCCATTCTCTCCGACGCAAATTCAAGGTAGTCCTCGCCAGTTCTGGCCCATGCCTCAGGCCAATCGTCCCAACCCGTAACAATGCCGCGAATCCTCTGGATGTCGATGGCGTCGATGCCGTCAGCAATCAGACGGGGAATCCAATATTCGAATACTTCGTCGCTGAATGATGTCCCCGTAGATTGAGTAGCAGGGATCATGGTCTCATCATCACCCATCACCTAGTCCACTACCGCAACCGCATTGATTTCGATCAGGCATCGCGGATCGGTGGCCAGCTGGACAACCTGTACGGTCGTTGTTGCGGGTTTCGAATCTCCGAAATACTCGGCCCAGACCTCGTTCATTGAATCCTGATCCGACAGGTCCGTCACAAATCGGGAAGCCGTGACGATATCGGAAAAACCGGCTCCCACCGCCTCAAGCCCGGTCTTCAGATTTTCCAGAGCGGCCCGCGTCTGACCGCGCATGTCGCCGGGCATGGAATCAAACTCTTCCGGCCGATGGGGGTGATGATGGTAGACCGGCGCTGCTGTCACTCCGGCGAGATGGACTGTTGTGCCTCCTGTGACCTTGATGGCCGGTGCGTAGGGCATCCACATGTCCGGGGCGTCCGGCCAGTGGATATGTTCGATCACCTTGCTCATGAGCGTCTCCCTGCGTTTTCTGATAACTGGGTTGTCCTGGACGTGACGAAAATCATGCCGGGTCAGGTTTCCGACTTCACCGGTTTCCCGAGAGTTTGACCAGTGAGATTCCGCTGATGACTATGACCGCACCAATCAATTGTTGCACGCTGAGGGACTGTCCGAGAAGAAGAAAACCCAGTCCGATGGTAGCAATCGGTTCGAGATTCATCAGCATTGCTGTTCGGATTGGCCCCAGCCTCGGTATACCGGAAAGAAAGGTGAGGATGGCTACCGTGTAGACGATGGGGACACTGCACAGTCCGATCCATCCTGATTGCGTCAGGGGCAGAACAAAGTCTCCGGTGACGAGCCAGAGAACGCCCATGAGCATGGTGGCGGAAACATGCATGTGCAGGGTCACGGCCCGGGCATTGTCGGTTTCGAGAATTCGGCTTCCCCAGAGGAGCGTCACGGCGAGCAGCACAGCGGCAAGGAAGGCGAGAAACATTCCCAGATAACTCTGTTGCCCACCGTCAAATTCGAGGGCAAGGGCCAAGCCTGCGAAACACAACACAAGTCCTGCGACAAGCCGGCTGTCCAGTTTTTCGCGTCCGAGCGCCCAGGCGCCGATGCCGGTGAAAATCGGGTTGAGATAAAGCAGAAGAATTGCCAATCCCACCGGAATGTAATCGAAGGCCGTCATGATGCAGATGGCCATGATGCCATTGAACAGGCCGAGAACAAGCGCGCCGTTGCGTTGTCTGCGCGGAAGCCGGATTACGGCGCCGGTCGCTCTCAGCAACATCGTGAGTACCACAAGTGTGAATGCCATCCGGACGACAAGCAGGGTTACAGGCGTGCTGCCACCCTGATAGGCCACCACTGCAAGTGCGTTGTTCAGGGAAAACGTCAGGGCCGACGTGAAGACGAGCAGAATCCCAACAATCGTGATTGAAAGCGCGCTGAACATGGTCATGGGGAAGAAGACGTCAAGAGAGACGAAATTCCATGCGTCCAATTCCGTCGATGGCCCCCTCCACATGGGCGCCCCGACTGACTTTCCTGGGTCCCTTTGGCGTTCCTGTGTAGATGATATCGCCGGGCTCCAGGGGGGCGTAGGTGGAAAGGCGGGCGATAATGTCTTCCGGTTTCCATATCATCCGGGAAAGATCACCCCGCTGGGCAGCTTCGCCGTTGATTTGCGACACAATCGCGCCTTTTGACGGATGCCCGATCCGGCTCGCAGGAGCAATGGGGCCAACCATGGAGGCACCGGCAAAACTCTTGCAGAGATCCCAGGAATGCTGGTTTGCGATGCAGTCGCGCCAGATGTCACGCCGAATGAGATCAAACCCGACAGCATAGCCGAAGACATGATCGAGGCTTTGCGCTACCGGGATGTTTGAGCCAGCCCTCCCGATGGCTATGACCATCTCGATCTCGGGTTCAAGTTCCTGTGTTGCCGGAGGAAACGGCAGCACTGTTCCATCCAGAGCAATGGAATCGGCAGGTTTCAGGGAGACTCCGGGCACGCTTCGGCCCTCGGAGGCAAGTCCGGTTTCCGCAGCGTGATCACCATAGTTGCGGCCAATCGCATAAATTCTCCGGACCGGGAACACAGCTTCTGAGCCGGAAACGGGAATGACCTCGGTGGAAGGCTGTGGAACGGCAAATTCCATGTTCATGAGCGGCCAAGCCGACCCTTGATGATTTTCCGGGTCGGCGTCAAGGGCATGGAATCGACAATGGAAAGCGCCTCGGGCCATTTCATCTTGGCGATACCGTTATCATCCAGCCATGTGCAGATTTCCTCGAGTGTCAATGCACAACCAGGCAGCAGCTCGACATAAGCACACGCCTTTTCGCCGAGGACTTCATCAGGGATCGGTGCAATCGCGGACATGGCAACAGCCGGATGCCTGTCGAGCGCCGCTTCGATGTCTAAGGGATTGATTTTGATGCCGCCCCGATTGACGATATCTTTCACCCGGCCCGTGATGCGGATGTCGTCGTCGGAGTGACGAACCGCGAGGTCACCGGTCCGAAACCATCCATCATCATCGAAGGCTTCGCGCGTGGCCTCTTCATTGGCGAAATATCCGGCGATGACAGAGCAGCCCTTGATTCGGAGCTCTCCCTCCTCGCCAGGGTCCGCCGGCTCATTGTCGCTCTTCATGATGCGGATATCAAAACTCGGTGTTGGCGAACCAAGGCTTTCGCAGCGAAGGTCTTCAGGGGCCTGAAAGGGGGTATGGAGTCCCATAAAACATTCGCTCATCCCCCACATTTGCCCGACCTTGCCGTGGGGCATGGCCGCCTGGAGGGCCCGTGCGATCCCGGGTGGACAGGCCGATCCCGAAATTGTTGCAATCCGCAGGGTAGAGAATCCTCCGCCTTCCAGCGCTCCGGCCTTCCTGCAGGCAGCGATATGAGCGGGTGCTGCAAACAGGACGCTCGGCTTGCCTGTGTCGAGCAGGGCCGAAAGGGCAGGGGGGCTGAAGGCCGGCATGAGCAGACAGCTGGCCCCCGCCATCAGTGTCAGGTTCAGTATGCAGAGCCCGAACGCGTGTGTGAAAGGAGGCAGTCCCAGAATGACATCATGCGCCGTCAATTCGTAAATCGGCGCTGCAATCCGGTTATTGGACAGCATGGTGTGGTAACTGTGAACGACGGCCTTGGGTGCGTCTGATGTTCCCGACGTAAAGCACAGGATAGCCGGATCTGCGGCGACAACCGTACCTTGCGGCCTTGAGGGAGAACCTCCCGAAATCATCGCGTCCAGCGACAGCGTTCGGTCAGGAGCCGTCTCTCCGGCTACGATCACATGCTCAAGCGAGTCCAGCTTGTCACGAAGTGTGAGCATCGTCGACGGTGCGTTATATCCTTCGACCGCAGGTCCGCACAGAATGGCCCGGGCATTGCCATGGCGCAGTAGCGGTTCCATCTCCAGAGCGCGGTATGGCATGTGCATTGTCGATACCACGGCGCCTATCATGGTCGCAGCAAGGTAGAAGATCACGAAATCCGGAGTGTTCGGAAGCTGAACAGCGATCACGTCGCCGCGGTCAAGTCCGAGGTCAAGAAACGCGTTGGCAAGCCGGCGGGCCTTTTCGCTGGCTTCGGCATAGGTGACGGGCTTTTCAGGATGTTGGATGAGGATTGCATCCGGAAATGCGGTGACCACCCGTTCCAGCCATTTCGTGACTGTATCATCGGACCAGAGTTCTTCGCGCAGGTATCGGATTGCGGCCCGGGACTCGAAGGAAAGGGCCTCTCGAAGAGCAAGGGCCTCTGGTCTGAACGTGAAGCGTTCGTCGAACGGGGTAAATCTCTCGGTTCTGAAACGCCGGCCACCCCCCAGATCGTAAAGGCGATGATAGGATTGACGCTTGAATCGCCGCCGTTCGAGCATGACCCGAATATAGGTCACCTGCTCATGGGTGAGGCCCAGTCTGCGGGCGATTTCAGGATCCGACAGTCCGGTGCCGGGCCGTTGCTGCTCGATCTCTTCCCAGTTCAGTTCCCGAACCGGATCGCCACGGCGCACCTGGTAATTGTGGCTGAGTTCGAAGACGAGGTCGCCATAGGTTTGCAGCATTGCCTCGGTTGCGCCGACCTGCGCACGCGTAAGGCCTCGGGTCATGTATTGCGGGTCTCTTCCTGACGCAGCCGCGCGCTGCGCCGACGAATGGGATCGGCAAGCGGCGCCTGGGTGGCAATGGGACAGACGCGCATGCATTCGAAACATTGCGCAAGAAGACCACCTGATCCCACGGACATCTTGTACCACAGCATCTTGTGGTCCGGATCGAACAGGATATCTTCCCTATCCCGTTCATCGGTTGCGGACAGCGCTTCTGCGAAAAGTCCGGGTACTGTTTCGTACTGCTGGGTCATTTCTGCACAGGCCGCCATGTCGTAGCGCATTTCGAGCTGCCTCCCGTTCTCGTCAATATCGCCGGACAGACACTGAACCGGGCAAAATTTCATACAGGGAGTCTGGCCCGACTTCCGAAACAGGTCCACACAGGAGGGCGTGGGACAAGGATTGTCATCCATCGGCTGATCGGGTGGTAATTCAAGTTCGGTAAATACCGAGGCAAAATACATGTAACCGAATTCGGGATGCAGCAGGATATCGCCGGCAAGAGACCGCGCACCGATACCGGCAATCTCGGCATGGAGCTTGAGACTTTGGAACGGGGTTCTCGGGCCAGCTTCCGGGTCCATGTCGGGCGGACAGTAGATCGCACGCTTTCCGTAAACATTTTCGATCAAAAAGGCACAGCCATAGGCGACCGTATAGGCTCGTGTTTCGGTCGATCCGAAATAACTCATGGCGCGGGCCGGAATGCTCCATGCGCCCTGCGTCTGGCCGCCGACACCCAATGCAATTATGGATTTTGCCCGGGGCCAGAGATCTCTGGGGCGATGGCCCTCGGGAGCAATACGGTTGACGATGTCAATATCGGCCACGCCAGCGACCAATGCCCCCTTTTTCAGGCAATAGTCGAGGATTCTGGTTTTCGCTTCGGCAGTATCAATGGTTTCTGACGTCGCCATCCCGGGAACTACCCTGCCTTCCACCTGCGGCACACTGGTCTACACTTCATCTGTAGTCCAACCGGCTGCTTTGGGCAAGCATTCCGGCGGATCTTACGGGTTCCCGGAAAGGCCCGTCGCATGCGGCCGAAGGTCGGGGAGGGCGCCGCATGAGCGTGACCGGACTGGAGATCCGACATATACCTTGGACCCTGGGTAAGAGCGGGCTCGAGAACACCTCGGCTGCCGCGGGCAAAAACCTGTCATTGGGCCGGGTAGCGATCATGAAACTGCCGGCGTCGGAAAACGCAATGTCCGTTCCTTGACTGAGCGTGTATACCCTGAAAACTGGACCGACCCTTGATGAGGAAACAGAGATGCTGAATGACGTGCCCCTGACCATGGCCACATGGGATTACGACCATATCCGGGATCTCGCATCCGGTGCCGTCAAACCACAGGGCATTCGGATCAACCACCTTTGCATGGAGGTTGAAGAGATATTTTACCGCTTTGCCAAGTCGTTTGAATGGGAAGTCTCGGAACTCTCCTTTGCCAAATATTGCTCAATTCTCTCTCAGGATGATCCTCCGATTACCGGAATCCCTGTTTTCGTGAGCCGGGTATTTCGTCATTCCGCGTTTTATGTTCGCACTGACCGGGGCATCGAACGTTCAGAAGATCTCAAGGGTGGCCGCATCGGGATTCCTGAATGGTCCCAGACCGCGACCGTTTACGCCCGCGGATGGCTTCATCACCAGGGCGGGGTTCGTCTGGACGAGGTCGAATGGGTCCAGGCCGGAGTGAATGCACCGGGCCGCGTGGAGATGGCACATCTCAAATTGCCAGCGGGCGTGCGATACGTTCAGGTCGCAGATCGTTCCCTGTCGGAAATGCTTCTCTCCGGGGAAATTGATGCCATGATTTCTGCGCATCCGCCACAGGTCTTCGAAGAGGCCAGTTCCGGTATTACGCGGCTGTTCCCTGACTACCGGTCAGTGGAAGAAGAATATTTTGACAGCACCGGCATCTATCCGATCATGCATACGATCGCGATTCGCCGGGATGTCTATGAAGAAAATCCGTGGATCGCCCGGAACCTCATGAATGCATTTGAAGAGGCCAGGGACCGCAGCGTTGAAAGGATTACGAGTGTGACGGCGTCTCGCATCCCGGTGCCATGGGGTTACGAGTACGCAGGGCGTATGGGCAGCAGGATTTTTGACGGTAACGGTTTGTGGCCCTACGGGATCGAGGCAAACCGGACGACAATCGAGGCCTTCCTGCAATATTGCTTCGAGCAGGGTGTGTGCCACCGATTGCTGACGCCAGAACAGCTGTTCGCTCCGGAAGCCCTCAGTGAATTCGTTGTATGACTTCTTTGCGCCGTGGAGCGGCAACCTCCCTCCATCTGTCGGGAGCCAACTGTGCTGGCTGCGACGAGCGAACCGGCTTCGCAATGTCCGTCCGGGTAGGGACAAGGAGCCAGTCAGGGAGGGCTTTGGTGAGTTGCCTTCCCGGACGCGGGAGGGCACCGCCAGACAGGGGCACGGCGCCAGCGGCAGGGCCCACCCGCTGATCACACGGGGCAGCGTGACCCGGCGAAAACCACACCCCCCGGTGTTGCAGGTGACCGGCGCGGGCGGGGAGTTTTCCCTGTCCGGAACGAATGGGCTGGAGAGCGGGTCTGGTTCGGTTGTCCCGGACGTCAGAGTCTCCAGGGCTCTCCGACTGCCTCAGGGAGTCGCGGCGGGGCGTTCAAACCGCGCACGTGCAGTTTCTACGTCCGGCCGGCGGAAACAGCCCTCGATATGATCATTGACCATACCCATGGCTTGCATGAACGCGTAGGCCGTGGTCGGGCCGACAAACGACCAGCCTCTATTCTTGAGAGCCTTCGACATCGCCGTTGATTCTGGTGTCTTTCCAAGTTGACGAAGGACATGATAATCGAGGCGTTCGGGCCGCGCCGAGGTCTCGGGTTCCCATTGCCAGAAAAACGCTCCCAGACTTCCGAATTCGTCGGCCAGATCAATGGCTCGTCTGGCGTTGTTGATAGTGGACTCGATCTTGCCGCGATGACGGACAATTCCGGGATCTGCCATCAGACGTTCAACGTCTTCGGGACCGAACCGGGCTATTCGGATGAAGTCGAACTCCTCGAAAACCTCGCGAAACCGGTCTCTCTTTCGCAGAATCGTCAGCCACGACAGACC
The DNA here is from genome assembly GCA_965221485.1 of Alphaproteobacteria bacterium. Classification (GTDB taxonomy): domain Bacteria; phylum Pseudomonadota; class Alphaproteobacteria; order MPNO01; family UBA830; genus JAJEBT01. The sequence goes on from OZ244893.1 coordinate 883,723, forward strand.
GGACTGAAAGCCTTCCAGGCAGATTTTCTCGAAGAGCACAGAGTCGTCTGCGGCCGGATGTCCCCATTCAGTATCGTGATAGTGCTGATATTCGCTATCATTGCCCGACCAGAAGCAGCGCACTACGCCATCCTGACCACGAATCAGACCCTCATCGCCTTGCCCCGTCATTGTCGTGACACCCCCGTACGGACCCGGTCATTGCAATCCTCCTTTATCATGGGGGTCATTATCGGGTTCCGTCAATGAATCGGCAGGTCCACCTGCGAGTCTGGAATATCGCAGGACCTGTCATGATTTCAAATCTTTCGGTTCCGCTGCTCGGGGCTGTAGACACGTTCGTCATGGGCCATCTTCCCGATGCCCGATACCTTGGAGCGGTGGCTGTCGGGGCGACGATATTTTCGTTTCTTTATTGGGGTTTCGGATTCCTCAGGATGGGAACCGGTGGTTTGACGGCCCAGGCCTTTGGGACCGGTAACAGCGACGAGGTCCGTGCCTGTCTTGCCCGGGCTACGGTGATTGCAACGCCTGTTGCGCTGGTCTTGCTGATCCTGCAATTCCCGATTGCGCTGGTGGCCTTTGCCCTGCTTGAGGCATCGACAGCGGTCGAGGAGCTCGCAGGGGATTATTTCTTCATTCGCATATGGGGGGCACCCGCAACCCTGATGAATTTTGCGTTACTGGGCTGGTTCATCGGGATCCAGCGTGCCCGTACCTGTCTGTGGCATCAGTTATGGTTGAATGGTGTCAATATTGTACTGGATCTTGTGTTTGTCATGGGATTCGGTTGGGGCGTGAACGGGGTTGCGCTTGCCACTGTAATCGCCGAGTTCAGCGCCCTGCTGTTTGGCCTCTGGTTGGCAGTTCCACTTCTGAAGCGGATTGGTGGCCGCTTTGTACGCATGCGGATATTGGACCCCGTCCGGATTCGCAGGACCGCAATACTCAGCGCGGACCTGTTTATTCGTACGATCTGTCTTGTTTTTGCCTTCGCATGGTTTACGTCCAGGGGGGCGGTTCTCGGGGATGTCATCCTGGCGGCCAATGCTGTTCTCCTCAATTTTCAGACTCTCATGGCTCACGCCCTCGACGGCTTCGCGCACTCGGCGGAAACCCTGGGAGGCGGCGCTATCGGAGGTCGCGACCGTGCTGCCTTTCGAAACCTGGTACGGGTGTCAGCCTTTTGGGCGTTTCTGGCTGCACTGCTCTTCTGCATTGTCTATCTCCTCGCTGGACACGGCCTGATCAATCTCCTGACGTCGATTGACGATGTTAGAATGGTTGCGCACGAGTATCTGATCTGGGCTGCCGTCATGCCTCTGGTCTCGGTCGGACCGTTCGTTCTTGATGGTGTTTTCCTGGGAGCGACCCGGGGAAAGACAATGAGGAACGCGATGCTTGTCTCCCTGGCCCTTTATCTCTGCTTCTGCCTTGTGGCCGTTCCCCTTTGGGGCAATCACGGGCTGTGGGCTGCCATGGTACTGTTCATGGGTTTTCGTGGAGTGACTCTCGGAATTCGCTATCCCGCTCTAGAACGCTCGGTTGGAACCACACCATGAACCGTAACGGATCAGAATACGGAGACATCTACGGACAGCGGGGAGGCGGCTCGACACCCGTGGCGCAAGTCAACCGGCACCCCGTGGCTCGATTATCCGTCGAGATCAGCCCTCGCGGTCAGGGCAGGGAATATCTCTTTCTCGAACGCTGTCCTTCAGATAATCTGTTCGTGTCCTTGCGCAACGTCAGCGATCAGGAACAGTATCCCTTTCACCAGACCAACGGGGCCGATCATGACCGACGGACCACATGATGCATCGGATATCGCCATCTACCAGAAGCAGGGCTTCGGGTCCCGGGTCGGATTCGGCAACAGCCCGGCATTGCTGATCATCGACTTCATCAATGGTTTCAATGACCCCGATCAATTCGGAGGCGGCAGCATCCAGGAGGCGATCGACAATACGGCGCTGCTTCTTGACACGGCGCGGCATCTGGATCTGCCCGTCGTCTTCACGTCTCATGTCTATGCTGACGACGGTTCCGAAGACGGCATATTCAATCTCAAGAGCCCGGGCCTTGCAAAACTCAAGAGGGGCTCGCCGGAAACCAGGGTCGTTGACGAATTGACACCGCGCCCAGGTGAGCGTGTGCTCGAAAAACATTATCCTTCGGGATTTTGCAACACGGACCTGGCCGCTTGGCTCGCCCGGCGTGGCGTAGATACAACAATCGTGACGGGATGCACCACATCGGGTTGCGTGCGGGCGACCGTCGTGGACGCCATGTCCAGCGGTTTCCGGCCGATCGTTCCGAGGGAATGCTCGGGTGATCGGGCTGCCGGTCCCCATGAAGCCAATCTTTTCGATATTGATCAGAAGTACGGCGATGTCATGTCTCTGGAGGACGTGATGCGGGAACTCGGGAAACTGGCGCCCGCCCAGGCAGGTATCGAGAACGAGAGAGGAACGCAGTCATGACAGATTCGCTGGGTTGGCGGGCCAATTGGGGTGTCATCATTCCTTCTACCAATACATCGGTACAACCCGAGTTCGACGACATGCGGCCGCGCGGGGTGACCAATCACACGGTGCGCATCTGGATTCCGGACGATCCGGTAAATTCCGATGAGGAATTCAACGCGCTGATGGATAATATTCGCCGCGAATTCGACAATGCCATTCTTCGCGTGATGACTTGCAATCCGGACTATATCGTCATGGGGATGTCGGCGGAGACCTTTTGGGACGGGCTTGCCAAATCCATAGAGTTGCGGGAACGGGTGAAGGAGTTGTCGGGCACAGGCGTCGCCATGGGTTCCGATGCCTGCCAGGCTGCGATCCGCTGCTATGGTGACATTCGACGCATCTGTGTGCTGACCCCCTATTGGCCGGTCGGCGATCGAAACGTAAAGAAATTCTTCGAAGACTGCGGTTTCAGCGTTGTTGCCATCAAGGGGCTGAAATGTGACAGCCCGGCCAACATTGCCCAGGTGACCGAAGATCAGCTTCGGCGCGGATTGCAGGAGTTGAACGAACACGAACCTGAGGCAATCATTCAGGTCGGTACGAACCTTGCCATGGCGCGGCTGGCTGCCGAGGCCGAGAAATGGCTTCGCAAGCCCGTGCTCGCGATCAACACGGCGACTTATTGGTATGCCATGCGAGCCAACGGTTACGACGACATCATCGAGGGATTTGGTTCCCTGATGACCGATTTCAGATCGTTGCCGGCAACCTATCTCCAGACGGAAGCGGGACGAAACGCTCTGGCCGCCTGATCGGGCGTCGCCCGCCAGACCGCTGTCTCCAGGTCACGTTCGTTTGGTGATCAGTTGACATTGCGACGGCGTCATGGCGCTGCGGCTGGCCGTTCCCTATGGTGTCCGATCCGGAGATACCTGCTGGTTCGCCCGTAAAGCCTCGGGGGTGTCAAAATCAAGCAGGACGCCTGACGTCTCGCAAGGAACTTCAACAAGATGATCGGGGTGTTCCTCTATCAAATGTCGTGCGCCGACATCTCCCGAGAGGTTCTGCAGAGCCGGGAAAAATTGGCGATCCCATAGCACCGGATTGCCGCGTTTCCCGCCATGTGTGGGCACGCAAATTCTTCCGCCGACGTTCGAATCATGGGCGTCGATCAGGGCATCGATGTCTTTCTCGGTCACGCGCGGCATATCGCCAAGCGCAATCACCGCAGCGTCGACCGAAGGTGGCAGAGCAGCCAGTCCGGCGCGCAGCGATGTGCTCATGCCAGAGGCATGATCGGGATTATATACCAGCCTGACCTCTTCGGACTGAAGTGCCTCCCCGACCTTGTCATTTTCATGTCCGGTCACGACGATCACCGGACACGCCTGGCTCCGGGTCATGGCGCGGACGACATGACGAATCATGGGTTCCCCGTCAACGGAAACCAGCATCTTGTTGACGGATCCCATTCGCCGGGATTGTCCGGCAGCAAGGACGATACCGCCCACTCGGCTTCGAGAGAGGATCTCCCGCGGACGCAATACTCCTGCACTCTCCTTGAGGACTCCACCAACACCCATCCCCGCAAGCGCATCACCAGAGACGTCTATATCCGCAACCAGGCGCCGCAGGATCAGATCGAATCCATGCAGCCGAGGAGATCGAGCGGAGCCGGGAAGACCGAGAATCGTCGTCTTGCCCAGCCGGGCAAACAGTGTCAGATGGCCAGGATCGACAGGAATACCAAGGCGGATAACGTCTCCACCGGCTGTCGCCACAGCGCGCGGCAGAATATCCCTGCGGTCCACAACGGCACTCGCCCCTATGACGAGAATGATGTCGCAGTCGGCGTCAGCAAGACTTTGCAATCCGGTGCTCATCCCCTCAAGGGTATGGGGATGGCAGAGCTCATGACTGATGCGGCAGCCAAGTTCGGCAAGGCGGGAAGCCATTGTCGAGCGCGCCTTGTCAAGGACGCGTGCAGGCCAGCCAGGCAATGTCGTTTGCAGAAAACCGATCCGTTTTTTGCGGAGCGGCCTGAGGGAGAGCATCGGCGGCTCCACTCTGGCAAGCTCAACAAAGGTTGCGACGCTACTCTCGGGAACACCGAACGTGATGACCTTTACTGTGGCTGCAATCTGACCCTTTTCCAACATCTCGAAAGCCGGCGCGGTCGCCAATGTCAGGGCTTCATCGATACTGTTCAGGGCCCCGATTCGTGTAATGTCCTGGACCAGGACTCCCGCTGACACGGCCTTGAGATGCACACGGCCGGTTGCAGCCGGGGACGGGATCAGGCCCGGAGAGGCCAGTGCTGCAGCAAGCCGGGCTGCTGTATCATTTTCGCCAAGTTCACCCTGTTCCAGCCGGGCAACCGTAACATGGGTCACGCCCTCGGTTTGCAGCAATGCAAGATCGTCGGGAGTCAGCAGACGGCCCTTGCGAAACGTCTTGCCAGTCAGGTGAACGGAATGCGCAAGAAGCGCACCCTCCGCCTCGCCAATGGGGATTTCCCCGAATTTCATGACCGTCGCAGTCAGTCGTCCCGGTCAGCGCGATGCAGGACATCGGTGATTTCGCCGAGGATCGCCACAGCGATTTCTGGGGGAGACACCGCTCCGATATCGAGTCCGACCGGAGCATGAATTCTCGCCAGTTCCTCCTCGGTAAATCCCGTGGCCAGAAGCCGTTCCTTTCGGGAAGCATGAGTTCTCCGGCTGCCGAGCGCTCCGATGTAGAATGCCGGGGACCGTAACGCGACCTCAAGCCCGGGATCATCAAGTTTGGGGTCATGGGTGAGAGTGACGACTGCTGTGCGGCGATCGGGATCAAGCATCCTGACAGCATCGTCCGGCCACTCGCTGTTGAGTGAAACGCCCGGAAATCGTTCTTCGGTCGCAAAGGAGCCGCGAGGGTCGATAATGGTCACGTCATAACCCGTTATCGAGGCCAGTCGGGAGAGAGGCTGGGCAATATGGACGCCGCCTACAATCAGAAGCCGTCGGGGCGGATTGAAGACCTCGACGAAAATCCGGCGGTCTCCGACCTCAAAGGTCTTGCTGCGATCCTCCCGCATGGCGCGTCGGGCGACGGAAAGAACATCACTGTTGTCTGCTTCGTCACCGGAAGCCGTCTCGCGATAGACAAGTGTCTGGGTTCCGTCCACAAGATCGGTTGCCAGCGCAACCGAAATCTTGGAGGCGCGATCCTCTAGCAGCTGATCAAGCGTCTCCTGCTTCATTCCACTTTCTCGACGAAGACCTGAACGGTGCCGCCGCAGGCCAGTCCGACCTCCCATGCCAGTTCATTGGTGACACCATATTCCAGCAGTTTCGGTGTACCCGTTTCCATGACCTCCCTGGCCTCGGTCACCACCGCTCCTTCTATACAACCACCCGAAACCGACCCGGTCATTTTGCCGTCCTCGTCAATGGCAAGATGACTGCCTGCGGGCCTGGGCGACGACCCCCATGTCGCCACCACTGTTGCCAATGCCACGGTCCGACCAGCGGTTCTCCAGTCCGCAACCTGACTGAGCACATCATCATCATGTGACAAACCTGTTACATCGCTTCCAGCCATTCCTGCACTCCTTTCTTCCTCGGGCCTGCCCGGGAGTTTATCGCCTCTATAAGCTGTTCCAGACTGGACAGATTATGGACCGGTCGAAATTCGTCAACACTGGGAAGAATGGCCTGTATCCCGCGACTCTTTGGCTGAAAACCCTCAAAACGGAGGAGGGGATTGAGCCAGATGAGACGGCGGCACGATCGGTGTAACCGATCGATTTCCACATCCAGTCCACGGCCGGCATCCCGATCCAGCCCGTCGGAAATCAGCAATACGATAGCCCCCTGGCCCAGCACCCGGCGCGACCAGTAACGATTGAATTCGCCTATGCTGTCTCCGATCCGTGTGCCTCCCGACCAGTCGTCGACCGCTTCTGTCACCCGCTCCAGGGCGATATCGATGTCCCGGTTGCGAAGATGCCGTGTAACGTTGGTCAGACGGGTCCCGAACAGGAAGGTCTGGACCCGATCCCTGTCATTTGTCAGCGCATGCATGAAGTGCAGAAACATACGGGTGTATCGATTCATTGAACCCGAGATATCGCAAAGAATGACCACCGGCGGGGGTCGGGTCTGACGTTTCCGAAACCTCAGGGGAATTGTGGCGCCTGAGGACCTCAAGGCGGACCGCAGCGTGGCACGCATATCAATTCGCGCCTGACGGTTGCTTGGCTGTTGTCGTCGGGTCGGAATGTCAGGGATCGGCAATCTCATTCGCGCAATCGCGCGTTTGGCTGCCTCAATTTCCTCGCTCGACATTTCCTCGAAATCCATGGTCTGGAGAATTTCGCGCTGAGAGGCCGTCATGGCGGCATCCAGCTCGATTTCTTCCTCTTGCTCCTCCTCCTGATCCGGGGGGTCGTCCTTCTTCGGATTGAGAGCCTCCTGCAACCGGCGCATTGGAGGCTCGCCCGGCGGTTCCTGTTCGCCGACATCCACCTGGGGCAACAATATGCCCATCATGCGTTCGAGAAGCTTGGGATCTCGCCAGAATATGTGAAAGGCCTGGTCGAATATCTCGTGCTGGCTGCTTCGATTGACGAAGACCGCATGCAGGGCCCAGTAGAAATCAGCACGGCTGGCGATTCCCACCGCCATGACGGCCTGGGTTGCATCAATGATCTTGCCGGGCCCCACTGGCATGCCTGCAACGCGCAGTACCCGTCCGAAATGCATGATGTTGGAGGCCAGTTTCTGTCCTTCCAGCCGCTCGAGGAGCTGCATTCCAGGAGTCAGGTCGCTCACAACCGGGCTTTCCGTCATACCCGAAATTTTCCTCCGTGACCGGAAACCTGTCTCGGGCCCGTCAGGCGACGGCTGCGATCCCCGCTTTGACGTTTTCGAGAATCTTGGCAGCCTCTGTGCCCTGCATTTTTTCAATATCGTCCTGATATTTCAGGAGCACGCCGAGCGACGAGTTGACGGTTTCGGGATCAAGGTCGATCCGGTCGAGCTGTATCAGCGCGTTGGTCCAGTCAATGGTCTCCGCAACGCCCGGAAGCTTGAAGAGGTCCTGGCGCCGCAACTCCTGGACAAAGGATACCACCTGACTCGACAGGGTCTCTGCCACCCCGGGGACCTTGACCTTCAGGATTTCAAGTTCGCGCGCCGCATCAGGGTAATCCACCCAGAAGTAGAAGCATCTCCGTTTGATCGCATCATGGATTTCGCGCGTTCGATTGGAGGTGATGATGACAATCGGCGTCTGATCAGCGCTCACGGTGCCGATTTCCGGAATTGTGACCTGAAAATCCGAGAGAACCTCCAGCAGGAAGGCTTCAAAAGGTTCGTCGGTGCGGTCCAGTTCGTCGATCAGCAAAACAGGCGGGAGACCGCTTTCGTCGCTTTCGAGTGCCTGGAGCAAGGGCCGCCTGATCAGAAAGCGCCTGGAGAACACGCCCTGTTCGATTCTCTCGCGGTCGTGTTCCCCCGCCGCTTCCGCAATTCTGATATCGATCATCTGGCGGGAATAGTTCCATTCGTAGACAGCCGAAGCGACGTCGAGCCCCTCATAACATTGCAAACGAATCAAACGATACCCCAGCGATTGCGACAGGACCTTGCCGATTTCTGTTTTACCGACCCCGGCTTCTCCTTCAAGAAAAAGGGGCCTGCCCAGCTTGAGAGACAGAAACAGTGCCGTAGCCAGCGAGCGATCGGCGACATAATTTGCCCCGCGCAGCATATCCAGTACGGCATCTACAGATGAGGGAATCTGGCCTGTCATGTCACTAAGGGATCCGCAAAAATGGAGGTATCCGGACAGGCATGTCCCGCTCTCGGGTACCCCGCGTCAGAAGGCACAATCCTGAATCGGCCACTTCCGGCACAGGGCCTGTCACAAAAAGTCAGCAGCAGCCGGGATCCCCTTGAGGCCGAGGGATCCTGTCCGCGTGGTCAGCTGTTGGCCTCTGCGACGGCACGCTTCGCCATGATGGTCACGAGATGAGCCCTGTATTCCGCACTGGCGTGAATGTCACTGTTGAGACCATCATGCGGCACCTTGATATCGGCCACCGCGTCAGAGGTGAAGTTGCCGGCAAGGGCTTCTTCCATATCCGATACGCGAAAAACGCAAGGACCGGCGCCGGTGATGGCCACACGCGTGCCCTGCGAGCCCTGGCTCACAAAGGCCCCGACAATTGCATAGCGGGATGCCGGATTGGGAAATTTCATGTAACCGGCCTTCTCGGGGATCGGAAACACGACCCGTGTGACCAGTTCATCCTCCGCGAGGGCGGTCTCGAACATGTCGGTAAAGAAGTCATCTGCAGCAATGCTTCGCTTGGTGGTGTGGACCGTTGCGTTCAGTCCGACTACAGCTGCGGGATAGTCTGCTGCAGGATCGTTGTTGGAAATCGACCCGCCGATGGTTCCCCGATTGCGGACCATCGGATCCCCGATCAGCCCTGCAAGCTTGGCAAGCGCAGGAATTGCTTTTCCGACATCAGTCGAGGCATTGACGGTCGCATGTGTTGTCATGGCACGGATGGTGACGGAGTTGTCGTCGACGTCAATACCGACCAGCTCCGACAGGTCGCCCAGATCCACCAGATCGGAGGGTTTTGCCAGGCGCATCTTCAGGGTCGGAAGCAGGGTCATGCCGCCGGCAACAATTTTACCGTCTTCGGCTGCAGTCAGATTCGCAACTGCATCGTCCAGCGAAGTTGCACGCTTGTAACCGAAATCATACATGAGCGGACCTTTCTTCCTTAACTTCCGGAATTTTGCAAAGCCTGCCACACCCTGTGAGGGGTCGCAGGCATGTCGATGTCATGAACACCCGCAGATCCGAGTGCATCAGCGACCGCGTTCACGACTGCGGCTCCGGCGCCGATGGTGCCGGCTTCACCACACCCCTTCACACCCAGAGGATTGTGGGTGCAGGGAGCCTCTTCATGAGTACCGACCTCAAATGACGGTACATCATCAGCGCGTGGCATGCAGTAGTCGTTGAAAGAGGCGGTCACAAGCTGGCCCTGGCCGTCATAAACGCAGTTTTCCATCAGCGCCTGTCCGATTCCCTGGACCAGCCCGCCATGCACTTGTCCAGCAACAATCATCGGGTTGATGATCTTGCCGAAATCGTCCATGGCATTCAGGCTGCAGAGCGTAATCTGACCTGTTTCCCGATCGATCTCGACTTCGGCTATGTGACAGCCGTTTGGAAACGTGAAGTTTTGCGGGTCGTAAAACGCACTTTCGTCAAGGCCGGGTTCCAGTTCCTCAATGGGATAGTTGTGCGGTACATACGAGGCCAGCGCAATCTCACCGAGGGTCATCTGCCGATCGGTGCCGGCAACCTTGAATGTTCCGTCCGAAAACTCGATGTCGTCCACAGCGGCTTCGAGAATGTGGGCGGCAATCTTTCTGGCCTTTTCAATCACCTTGTCCATGGCCCTGACGATCGCAGAGCCGCCAACGGCGATTGACCGGGATCCGTAGGTTCCCATTCCGAACGGGATGCGATCGGTGTCTCCGTGAACAACATCAATGCTCTCAATGGGCACGCCAAGCCCGTCGGCAACCAGCTGGGCAAAGGTCGTCTCGTGGCCTTGTCCATGCTGATGTGAACCTGTGAAGACCGATACAGACCCGGTCGGATGAACGCGGATTTCCGCTGATTCGTAAAGACCGGCCCGGGCCCCCAGGGCGCCGGCCACGGCCGAGGGCGCAATCCCGCAAGCCTCGATATAGGTGGCAAGACCAATGCCGCGCAATTTGCCTTGCGCTTCGGACTGCCGGCGGCGATCGGCAAATCCCTCATAACCGGACGACTTCAGCCCCTCTTCGAGATTACGAATGAAATCGCCTGAGTCATATTGCAGGGCGACGGGGGTCTGATACGGCATGTCTTCTGCCGAGATGAAATTGCGGCGTCGAATTTCGGCCTTGTCGAGGCCGGTTTCCCTTGCCGCGCGTTCCACCAGCCGTTCAAGGAGATAGCACGCTTCCGGACGGCCGGCGCCCCTGTAGGCATCGACCGGTACTGTATTGGTGAATACAGCTCGCACCTCACAGTATATCTGCGGCGTGCGGTAAAGGCCGGCCAGCAGGGTGGCGTAGAGATAGGTCGGGATTGAGGGTGCAAACGTGGACAGGTATGCGCCCATGTTCGCGTCTGTGTGCACTCTCAATCCGACAAAATGTCCGTCCTCGTCAAGGGCCAGTTCACCGGTGGTCACATGATCGCGCGCCTGGGCGTCGGTCATGAAACTTTCGGTCCGATCTGCTGTCCATTTGATGGGGCGGCCCACTTTTTTGGACGCCCATGTCAGTATGGCTTCTTCAGCATAGTGGTAGATCTTAGATCCGAAGCCGCCGCCGACATCGGGCGCGACCACGCGCAGCTTGTGTTCGGGCAGCGAAAGTACGAACGCCCCCATCAGAAGGCGGATGACATGCGGGTTCTGGCTTGTCGTGTAGAGTGTATAGGAATCCGACGCTGCGTCATATTCGGCAATCGCGGCACGGGGTTCAATCGGATTCGCCACAAGACGGTTGTTGACGAGTTCAAGTTTGGTGATGTGCGCGGCTGAGGCAAACGCTTCATCCACGACGTTCCGATCTCCGATTTCCCATTCGTAGCAGACATTGCCGGGAACTCCGTCATGGAGTTCCGGCGCCCCTCCGGCCAGGGCGGCGGCCATATCGCTTACAGCCGGCAGGTCTTCAAGGTCGAAATCAATGAGTTCGGCAGCGTTACGTGCCTGTTGCTGGGTTTCGGCGATGACAACGGCAAGATTGTCCCCGACATGGCGCACCTTGTCAGCGACGAGGGGCGGGTGGGGTGGCTCATGCATGGGAGTCTCGTTCTTGCCGATCACCTGCCATCCGCAGGGGAGGCCTCCCAGACCCTCCGAGGCCCAGTCTGCTCCGGTCAGGATCCTGATCACCCCCGGTGCGCTCTCCGCCCTCGATAGGTCAACCGACCGAATTGCGGCATGAGCGACAGATGAGCGCATAATATGGGCGTAGGTTTGCCCCGGAAGGTTGATATCGTCGACATAGCGACCACGCCCCGTCAGAAAGCGCTGGTCTTCAAATCTCTTGACAGGGGTTCCAATCGATCCGTCTGGCATGGCCATATCTGCCCGTGTTGTTGAACCGGGAAATGACTGCTTGCCCTCAGGCAGTCATTTCCTCATGTGCTGCAAGGATTGCCTTTACAATGTTGTGGTAACCGGTACAGCGGCAGAAATTCCCTTCAAGCTCACGGCGAACCGTCTTTTCGTCGATGCTGTCCGGATTCCTTTCCACGATACCGATCGCGCTCATCACCATGCCCGGTGTGCAGAAGCCACACTGCAAGGCGTGGTTCTGGCGAAATGCTTCCTGCATCGGGTGAAGTGTGTCACCGTCGGCAAGCCCCTCGATTGTAACGACATCGGCTCCTTCCACCTGCCGCGCCAGGATCGTGCAAGACTTGACGGGAAGCCCGTTGACATGAACCGTGCATGCACCGCACTGGCTGGTATCGCAGCCCACATGCGTTCCCGTCAGGCGGAGTCCCTCGCGCAGATACTGGACGAGGAGCGTCCGATTCTCGACTTCAGAGGAAACCTGTTTGCCGTTTACAGTCATTGAGACAGTTGTTGTCGCCATTGACACCTCCAGAAATAATGCCACTGTGTGGCGCTGCCAGCACTTTCAGATCTTCGAAACCGGACTGCAGCAAGACTTGCGCAGGGGACCGGTATCTTGATCGGATAGGCGAAGCTTACAGACTCCCGCGCCAGATTTCCAGTCAAAGACGGGGTCAAAAATATACGGGTTCCGCCCCCCTAGAGTTGCAGCAGGACCAGGATAATCACGACAGCTGCAATCAGCCCGCCGATCCATATCTTCGGGCTGAGGCCGGCAGCTTGCTCGGCAGGTTGCGGGGCCGCTGCAGCCTCCGGCTCCGGAGGAAGCGGGATCTCGGCCTGTTCCGGTTCGGCGCCGCCCAGTTCCTCGGCAAACTTGTCGAAAAACTGCCCTGCCAGCTTCTTCGCCGTGGTATCGATCAGGCGCGATCCGATCTGTGCAAGTTTCCCACCGACCTGGGCCGTGGCCTCGTAGGTCAGCACGGTCCCGGAGCCGTCCTCGGCGAGGTCGATCCTGGCTCCTCCCTTGGCAAAACCTGCGGCGCCACCCTGACCTTCGCCGGAAATCCGGTAGCTGCTCGGGGGATCGAGATCACTCAGGGTGACCTTGCCCGTGAACGTTGCCGAAACCGGGCCGACCCGGGACTTCACCGTGGCCGACAGCTCGGTATCCGAATCCCGGGTCAATTCCTGGCAACCGGGGATGCATCTGGCGAGGACCTCGGGATCATTGAGCGCTTCCCAGACTTTTTCCCGCGGCGCGGAAATCCGATATTCGCCAGTCATTTCCATGGAGGGTCTCCGCTGTTGTTAGTGATTTGATCTCAACAAACTAGGACCTGGACGGATCGCTAGCAAGACGCTCGCTGGGGCCTGGCGCCGGATTCCATGGGATCGCGGATTTGCGGCAGTGGCGAGTGATGATCGCCCGAATACATGCATTTGATGTATCGCCGGACTGGCTCGGAACGGTTCCGGCCCGGGCCGGGGACACAGGTGCCTAAACATAGCTGATCAGAAGGATAATTCCCAGAAGGACGGAAACCCACAGGGCCATGGAGCCGGTAGGCCATGTTCTCGCCAGAATCCCTTCCGGCCCATGATGCTGAAACATGTAGGCAATGATGCGGGATACGCCGTTGCGTGCATCCTGCAGGATGCTTCTCCAGCCTTCCGCAGTGAGTGCGAGGAATCCATTGTAAGCATAGGGCAGCCAGCGCCGATAAACGATATCAAAATCGAGATTGACTGAGTTCAGCTGGCGCGGATACAGCCGATAACGCAGCAACAGGGCAAAGGCGAGTGCAGAGAACAGAAGGAGCTGGACCTGATTGATGATGTGATACGTCGAATAGGGCTCATACTCGAGCGGGAAGGGGAGCAGGCCATAGAGCCATGGCGAATGTACACCGAGCGCGATACACAGACCCGCTGTCACCCCCATGGCCAGGAGCATGGTCAGGGGGGCTTCGCGGCAGCGCTTCCCGGTGTCTGGGCCGAAAAATCCAAAATACGGAACCTTCAGTCCGGCATAGTGAATGACCCCTGCTGATGCGAACAGCAGTATCATCCATACCGTTTCGTAGCCCTTGTAGCCGACAGCCGAAAACGTCAGCGATTTGGCAACAAAGCCGGAAAACAGGGGAAATGCGGAAATGGTAAGTGCCCCGATGATGCAGAAGACAGCGGTAAACGGCATCGATCTGTAAAGGCCGCCAAGCTCCGACACCCTGACGGTGCCGGTACGCAGGAGGATTGCTCCCATCGCCATGAACAGCAGGGCCTTGTAAAGCGTGGAGACGAGGGCGTGGGCAACCGCGCCGTTTATGGCCAGTGCGGTTCCGACACCAATCCCGCACACCATGAAGCCGAGCTGGCTGTTCAGGGCATAGGCGAGGACACGCCGAAGGTCATTCTCGATGACTGCGTAGAAGATCGGGAACACAGTCATCACCGCACCGACATAGATCAGGAGTTCCGTACCGGGGAAGCCGCGCGCCAGCGCGTAGACGGCACATTTGGTGGTGAAGGCGGACAGATACACTGTCCCGGTGACCGTTGCCTCCGGATAAGCATCGGACAACCAGTTGTGGAACAGCGGAAAAGCGCACTTGATGCCGAAAGCAATCAGAATGAGCCAGGTTGCAAGGCTTCCGACCTCCATCCGGTCGAAGGTCAGTGTTCCGGTCTGTTCGGCAATCAGCACGACACCGGACAGGAGAAGCACGCCCGAAAACACCTGGATGATCAGATAACGCATTCCCGAGCGGTAAGCGGTCGTTGTACGTCGCGCCCATATCAGAAAGACGGATGTGAGAGCCATCGCCTCCCAGTAGACAAAGAGCGTGATGAAGTCTCCGGCAAAGACCGCGCCGATGCCTGATCCGGCATAGGCCAGGGCCGCCATTTGCTCGACCGTATTCCGATTGTGCCAGGCGTAAAGGGCAACGAGAGCGGCGGCAACGTGAAAAACATAGCCGAAGACCAGGCTCAGCCCGTCGATCCGGACCGGGACCAGAGAATATTCGAACAGGGTGAACGCCAGAAACTCGCCGTGCTCGACACCCGTCAACGCCCACAAACCCAGGAGCGGCAGGACCGTCACGTAGGCCTGGCGCCAATGACCTCGCAGGACCGGGACCAGCAAGGCGCCAAGGATCAGGAAGAGCCCGGGAGGGAGGCCCCACATCATGGGCTGTCGTCCTCCGGGCTGCCGTTCTCCGAACTGTCGGGGGGGTCATAAAAATCCTCGCCCCTTTTCACCACCGGACGCACCAGTCTCGCAACAAGAACCGCGCCGACACTGGATAGAAAACCCGCGAAGCAATAGAAGGCAAACGCTCCGTCAACGGTAAACGTGGAGTGTTTTTTATAGAATGGCCCGACATCTGCGAGCAGAAGCAAGGCGCAGGCGACAATGAGCGTCCAGAGCAGGGCGTCTGCAGTCCTGGGATCGCCGAACCATCCGGATCGTTTGCCAGCAGGAAGATCGGAGTTGTTCATGGTTCCGGTTTCAGTTCGCGATTGGCAAGAGAAAGGCGTAGAGGCGGTCCGCGAACAGGAACAGCAGAACACAACCCAGTGCGGTGATCCACAACGGCACCACGCAGAATACGGGTGCTTCGCGAAGTCCCTTTTGGTCCGGGTCGGAGTCATGTCCGGGCGTGGCGGCCCGCTGATGCGCTTCTTCAGTCCTTGGGCCGTAAAATCCCCGTGCGAAGACCGGAATCAGGTACCCGACATTGAGCAGGGAGGAAATCATCAATACCGCGATGAAGACAAGCTGTTCCGCGTCTGCCGCCCCGAGAGCGATATACCATTTACTCCAGGCGCCCCCCAGCGGAGGCAGTCCTATGACACTCAGTGCGCCGAGGAGAAACGCGCTGAAGGTGAAGGGCATACGCCAGCCCAGCCCCCTCATCTGGCTGATTTCCGTTTTGTGGGTGGCAACCATGATGGCTCCGGCACAGAAAAACAGTGTGATCTTGCCAAAGGCGTGCATGGCGATATGCATCGCACCGCCGATCAGGCTGAAGGATGTTGCAAGTGCGCCCGCAAGGATGACATAGGAGAGCTGACTGACTGTTGAATAGGCCAGCCGCGCCTTGAGATTGTCTTTGGTCAAGGCAACGAGAGACGCCAGAAGGACGGTGGCGCCAGAGGCGTACATGAGCCAGACGCTCGCTCCCGTTTCCTGAAGAAACTCGGCACCAAAGATATAAACGATCACCTTGAGCACCGTGAAAACGCCGGCCTTCACGACGGCGACCGCGTGCAGGAGAGCGCTGACCGGTGTCGGTGCGACCATCGCTGCGGGCAGCCAGCGGTGAATCGGCATCAATGCTGCCTTGCCGATGCCATACATGTAAAGAAAGAGCAAAAGCACGACCAGGCCGTCATCAACGTGGCCCTTGAGAATTCCGCCCACCGTGAAGTCCAGCGTTCCAGCGGCCGACCAGGTCCACAGCATAGCCACCAGCAGGAACCCGATAGAGGTTGCCATCAGGATTCCGAGATAGGTTCGGCCGGCCCGCTTCGCTTCCGCGGTCTGGCTATGGGTCACCAGGGGATAGGTGGAAAGGGTCAGGACTTCATAGGCAATGAACAGGGTGAGCAGGTTTGCGGAAAATGCGATGGCCAGGGCGGCCGATATGGCAATCGCAAAGCACATGTAAAACCGGGTCTGGTTTTTTTCGTGGTGTCCCCGCATGTATCCGATTGCGTAAAACGAAGTGATGATCCAGAGGAACGACGCAATGAGGCCGAACATCATGCCGAGAGGTTCAATCGAAAAGGCCAGGGCCAATGAGGGAACGAATTCGAGGACATGAAGTTCCGGCTGTCGCCCCTCCAGAACTCCGGGCAATAACGCGAGGACGCACAGGAATGTCACAAGTGATGTAAGAATTGTGACGATCTCACGCTGATTGGGCCGGGGTCCCGACATTCCGATCAGTATCGACCCTGCCAGCGGCGCACAGATTGCGGCAGCGATGTAAAACGAGTCTGTCACTGCGCAAGCCCCAGCAGTGTTTCGGCTGCCCTGGACGCCATTCCGACCGGCAGCGAGGTTTCGATGCCGAACCAGAAATTGGCCAGGACCAGAAGCCAGACCGGGAGGAGCAGGCTCAGCGGTGCCTCTGCCACTTCCGCGTCCTCGGCCGGTACCTCGCGGAAATAGGCGGCTTCGACCACACGCCATATATAAATGATGGCGATGAGGGAACTGGCCACAATGAGGATCGCCACCGGCCACCAGCCCCGATCAATTGCCGCCCACACCAGATACCACTTGCTGATGAAGCCGGCAGTCAGCGGAACCCCGATCAGGCTCAGCCCGCCGCCCGCGATGGCCGCCATGGTCCACGGCATGCGCCGTCCGAGGCCTGCGAAAGCGTCGAGGCTGGTGGCACCCAGCCGATAGACGACGGCGCCGACCGCAAGGAACAAGGCTCCCTTCATCAGGGCATGATTGAACAGATGCAGCAGCCCGGCCTGAACTCCGAGATGGGTAACGAAGCTGAGACCGAGAACCATGTAACCGATCTGTGAAACCGATGAATAGGCCAGCATTCTCTTGATGTCGGTCTGAAAGCAGGCAACGATCGCGCCGGCGAACATGGCAAGCACCGAGACGATGGCGAGCAGATACGCTGTCGGCAGGAGCCGGAAGGAAAATTCAACCCCGAAAACCGTGAACAGAAACCGGATCAGGATGTAGACCGAAACCTTGGTTGCGGTCGCGGCAAGAAAGGCGGATACGGTGCTGGGCGCGTAGGCGTAGGCATTCGGCAGCCATTGATGCAACGGAAAGAGTGCGATTTTCAGGGCGGCACCCGCGACAAGGAAACCATAGGCGGCAATGACACTCCGGTCGTAGCCGAGGTTCGGGAGACGTTCCGCAATGTCGGCCATATTCAATGAACCGGTGGCCTGATAGAGAAAACCGATCCCGATGACAATGAAGGTAGCACCGATCGTTCCCATGATCAGATACTGGTAGGAGGCCGTGAGGGCGCGTCGGTCAAACCCCAGTGAGATCAGGACGTAGGACGAGAGGGATGAGATTTCGAGAAATACGAAAAGGTTGAAAGCATCTCCCGTGATGGTGACACCCATCAGACCGGCAAGACACAGCAAGTAGGTGGTGTAGAACAGATTGGCGCGGTCCCGTACATACTCGAGCAGCAGAGAATCCCGCGAATAAAGGGCGACAACCGCGCCAATGCCCGACACGATGAGCAGGAGAAGTGCCGCGAGGGTATCAACCCTGTACTCGATACCTATCGGGGGTGGCCATCCGCCCATGTGATAGGAAATCGTGCCCTGGTCCATGACCTGTGCTGCCAGAAGGCAGGCACAGAGAAAGGAAAAGCAGCTCGCAATCGATGTCAGTGCAAAGGCCCAGCCATCGCGGCGAAGCAGCACGCATAGCGGTGCGCCGATGAGGGGAACCACGATAATGAGAGCTGGCAGCTGCTGGAGAAGGAATGCAATCACATGCTTTCGTCCTGCACGTGAATATCTTCTTCCTCGATCGTGCCGTACTGCTTGCGAATGCGAAGCACCAGCGCAAGTCCCAGCGCAGTTGTTGCGACACCAACAACGATGGCCGTGAGAATCAGGACATGGGGCAGGGGGTTTGAATAAACCTCGTACTTCTTGTCAAGAATCGGTGCCGTTCCATCGAGGATCTTGCCGACCGAAACATAAAGAATAAAAACAGATGACTGAAAGATATTGAGGCCGACCAGCTTCTTGATCAGGTTGCCGCGCGCGATCACGATATACAGCCCTGCCATCGCCAGGACGATCACGACCCAGTAATTGTAAAGGCTGAAGAACTCGATCACCGTATTGAATCCGCGCCCCGAATTGTATTGTGTGAGCACGGGGATGCGTCCACCGGATTCGTGAAGAGGATGTGGCGATGGGACAGCAATGCTGCTGTTCCGACCAGTTTCCGGGGCCGCATATCAGTCTTCTTTCCAGTGGGCGAAGGTGAAAAACGCCGTGATCATGACGGCCGCGACCGTAATGCCGACACCCAGCTCCACCAGCAGGATGCCGATATGCTGTCCTTCCTTGGCCGGTTCGGCGAGCGGGCTGTAATTCAGGTAATTTTCGCCAAGAAACTGTCCAAGGACGCCGACGCCTGCGAACAGCAACAGGCCGCCGGCAATGCCGGACCGCAATATTCCGACCGGCAATATCTTTTCTGCTGCCGCGACACCGTAGGTAAGCGCGTACAGCACAAATCCTGCTGCGAAAATGACACCGGCCTGAAAGCCGCCGCCAGGTCCGAAGTCCCCATGAAACTGCACGTACAGTCCAAAAAGGAAGATAAACGGGAGCAACAGCTTCGTTACGACACGGACGACCAGATATTCTTTCATGCCCGGTCCCTTCTGTGCGGTGCCGGTGGTGTGAGACCGCGCCGCCAGCTTCCGAGAAGAAGAATGACACCAATACCTGCAGTGAAGATTACGGCGACTTCGCCCAATGTGTCATAGCCCCGGTAACTGGCCAGAACCGCCGTCACGACATTGGGGACTCCGGTTTCCTCCTTCGCGTTTGCGAGATAGTGAGGCGCCACATGTTGTTGTGCCGGGGCTTCCGGGTCACCGAACCGTGCCATGTCAAGACTGCCGTATATCAGTGCGGCGCCTGTAACGGTGACAACAAACAACGGAAGAAAGGGCTTGTGCGCGGGAACCTTTTCCGTTCTCAGCGTAAACGCGAGGGTGCCGATAAAAAGGACGGTTGTTATACCGGCACCCACAGCAGCCTCCGTGAATGCGACGTCCACGGCGTCGAGAACCACGTAAACAGCCGCTGCCAGAAGGCTGTAAATTCCGCTCAGCGCGACCACGGCGATAAGGTTTCGCAGCATGATGATTGCGATCACCGTTGCCACCATGAATGCCAACAGAAGAATATCCACGATCAGGACCATTTCGGCCATGATCAGTCTCCGTTCCCATTGGGCTGGGCCACTGGCGGTGGACTGTCCAGTATGGGTCTCACACCGCAGGACCAGGCTGTCTGGGTAAGGGCATGCGAAGCGGTCGGACTGGTGAATAACAGGAAGGCGAGGATCAACAGGAGTTTGACACCGACCTGCCATCCCTCAACTTGCAGAAGCAGGCCGGCAACGACAAGGATCGCCCCCATCGTGTCCGTGATACCCGCCGCGTGGCTGCGTGTGTAGACATCGGGCATCCGGAGTACGCCAAGCCCGCCGGTCAGGACGAAAAATGATCCGCCCAGAAGGCAGAGCCATGACAGGATATCGGTCACAAGATCGATCATTGACGGGAGTTTTCCTGCGAGGACCCGCGTCGACTTTCCTCACCGGGACCGATCGCGAGACTGCCATACTTGTAGTATTTCAGGAGGCTGATCACTGCAATGAAGTTGATCAGGGCATAAACGAGCGCGATGTCCAGAAACTCGGGCCGGCCCATCAGAAAGCCGACGACGGCAATGATGAGTACGGTCTTGGTTCCGAACATGTTGACGGCGAGTATACGGTCGAAGGCTGTGGGACCGAGAAACGCCCGGACCAGTGCGAGGCCCATGGTGACCAGAATGGCGATGGTTGCAACCGTGAACATGGCGTGCCCAGTCGGGTGTTCAGACTTCCATAGCCGAGACCCGGCGATCCATTTTGCCTTCGGCGAGGCTCTCGGCACCTTCCTTTGAGATCGCATGAACGAGGATGTGGCCCGTGCGCTCGACATCGACCGAAATCGTTCCCGGTGTCAGCGTGATCGAATTTGCAAATATGACGATTCCCAGATCCGACTCCTGCGTTGATCGCACCTGGATCATGGTCGGGCTGATTCCTGCCGAGGGAAAGATTATGCGTCTCGTGACGTCGATGTTGGCCTTGATAATTTCCCAAAGCAGCCATGGGAAATAAAAGATCATTGATGCGGCGAGATGCAGAGGCACTGCTTCCCGGTCGACAACATCCATGCGCATGGCAATGATGACGACCAGCACACAGGAGATGATCCCGAGAATAAGCAGCAACGGAAGCGTGATTCCTGACATCAGGAACCAGGTCACGAACAGTATGAAGCCCAGCGACAAAGCGTGTACCAATTTGCATCCCACCTTTCGACTGCAGCTTTCGGTGCCAGCTGGCTCCGATTCCCTGATGCGCAACCGCCGCGAATTCCCATCGACAGAGTATTCGTGGCCAAGAGATTTCGCAATGCCTCCCGTCAGTCTTTCAGCCGCTGTAATCCCGGCAAGCCGTCCGAGAGGCCATGACAGGCTGCAACCTATCGAACCTTTCCGGGAATTCAAGACCGGATGTGTTTGCCTCATCCTGGATGGTGAAGTGGCGGATCCCCGGAATAGCAAACCTCGGTCTCCGGTGACCAGTCAGAGTGCGGTCGCGGATGGGTCGCTCAACTGTTCAGACCGGAGGATGCCAAGGTCGGCTTCGCTCTTCTGTTCGGTTCCAGCGCCCCGTGACTGTGTTTCGATCGGGAATGTCCGGGATATCTGTGCACTGCCAGAAACCGGAGGATCATCGAGACCGTCTTGTGCATTGTCCCCGTGCACAACAAGGGCGATCATCATAACGTCAGGCAAGGACAAGTCGTTTTTGACCCCATAATCACAATTCTCATTTCCTGTACTGAGAGATGTGTGGGAAAGATATTGGATGAGCCCTTAAAGTACAAAATAAACAACAAGTAAAAACATGAATTACAGGCCATATCTCAGGTTCGGGTCAGAAAGAACAGACGGACACCGGAGTGTCGGGGCCTCGCTCTTCCAGTGACATGGGGAAGATTCGCGGAACAGTTTCCGGCCCGCTCTGGCGACTTTTACGAGAGGCAGGGAGGGTTCGCACCGGGGAAGTCCGATATCTGTCGCGTAACGGTCGCGGCTATTATTCGGAACCGGTCCCTGGGCGGGATTTCGCGGGCCGGGGGCATTCCGGACAGTGCGTGCCTGTCCGGATCGGGTTTCGGCGACATCGAAGTGATCTTCAGATTCCGGCCAAGAGAGCTCCGTTGCCAGCGATAATGAAGTTCGAAATTGTCTGACCGGCACCTGAAGCCGATCCACAGGATCGTCACCACCGGCTTCT
This sequence comes from Alphaproteobacteria bacterium, assembly GCA_965221485.1. Taxonomy (GTDB): domain Bacteria; phylum Pseudomonadota; class Alphaproteobacteria; order MPNO01; family UBA830; genus JAJEBT01. Next base: position 905,465 of record OZ244893.1, read on the forward strand.
TCCACGGCTGTTGAACTGGCATAGTTCCTGGTGCGGCGGAATAACAGGCGAGGCCCTGATGTTCGAACTGTTTCCGGGCAACTATCGTTGGTCCTACAACGCGCTCGCGGCGCTTGCGGCTGGCGGGCAGATCGGTGATCTGGATCTCATACTCCCCCGGCTCCGGGCAAGCGGCGGTGACGATGCCGCATGGCATCGGGAATGGGCCTGGCTGGCAGAGGTGCTGGAGTCCCGGGCGGGCAAAAGCCATGCAGATGGTGCTCTGGAAACGGCTGCGGAACATTTCTTTCTTGCCAGCCTCTATCACACCATGTCAGAGCATTTCATACCCCCGTCCGAGCCGCTTCGCCTCAGTTCCTATCGCAAGGCTATCGGTGCGTTCGAGAATGCACGAATGCTCTCCGGGGCCAGTATCGAACGAATTATGGTGCCCTATGAGAACGCGACAGAGCTGCCCGCCTATTTTGTTCCCGGATACGGCCATGACGATTGCGGCCCTGCAGTAATTTTTCTTTGTGGCCTCGATACCACCAAGGAAATTTCTGTGCTCCGGGTCCGCGATTGCCTTGCTCGCCGCGGGATCAGTTGTCTGGCCATCGATACTCCTGGTGTCGGGGAAGCCCTCCGTCTGGGGGGATTGCCGACGCGTCACGACTATGAAGTGCCGGTGTCGGCAGCCATCGATTACCTGCATACGCGCGCCGATGTTGAACCCGAAGCAATGGGTATTATCGGCAGCAGCCTCGGGGGCTATTACGTCGCCCGTGCAGCTGCTTTCGAGCCGCGACTCGCGGCTGCTGTTGCGTGGGGCGCGATCAATGATTACCACGAGGTATGGCAACGACGAGTGACGGAGGGAGGTGCGGTTGCCGCGGCGGGTTTTCAGTTGATGTTTGTCACCGGTACGAATTCCATGGAGGCTGCGATGGATCGCATCAGGGACTTCAGGGTGGCGCCTTTCGGTGACTGCATCCGATGCCCGTTTCTTGTGGTTCACGGCAGTCAGGACCGTCAGGTTCCCCGAACAGATGCAGACAGGATGTTTGCGGCCATCGGGTCTCGCGACAAGTCCCTGATGATCTGCGACGGCACCAACGCCGGCTCTGCCCACTGCCAGTTCGACAACCATTTTCCGGCCCTGCTTGCCATTGCCGACTGGCTGGCAGAAAAGCTTGGTGGCGGCCGAGATACGGACAGGATACAGGAGAAAACTTCCGAAGGAGGAAATGGTCATGGGCAAGGTCAATGAATTCGTAACCTATTGGGGCCCGACGGTTGGAGATTGGGGCGACGGTACAGAACGGAGGTTCATCGTCGAGCGTGATGAAGATCTGCTGAAACAGGGCGTCAGCGAGGGTGGTCGCCGTATGGAAAAGTTAAGCCTGGAGGAAATTCTGACACCCGGAGTCGTGACCGGAATCGATATGGTCAATGGCTACCTTCCCCTTGTCCTGTATGCAAACGAGGATCTGATCATCGAAGTTGCGAATTGTGATGCAGAGCAGGATGGCTGGCATCGCAATATGGGTGCGGACGAATGGGTGTTTCAGCATCGTGGAGGGCGCACGATCGAGTCCGAGGTCGGTCCGATCACGATAAACGAGGGCGAGATGTCGGTGATACCTCGCGGCGTTGCCCACAAGAATATTGGTCATGGTCCGAACATTGAAATCACGATTTACACGCGCAAACCGTTACGTCGAATGGCACCGGCAGATGCTGCCGAAGCCCGCCGGCGCATGAAGATCAGGGATGGGAAACCTGTCATGCCGCCGGTCACCCTCGAGGATGGAGAGAGAGACTGATGCCGGGATGTGCCGGTGTGCCATGTCAATGGCAACTTAAAATTGCACACTCTTCGAGGATGGTTGCCCCGGGTTTCGTAATGGTTCGCGCTTGAATCCTTGTGGTGTTGCAGGGTGACCGAGAGGCGTGCCCCCGGATCGATCCTTGAGGTCGTGAACAGATCCACGGATATCAGGAGTGCTTCGGCTCCAGACCATCGCCATCTGTTCGTGGAAACGCTTGTCCGGAGGTCGTATTACCGGCATCCGATCAGGGAGCATGCAGGAAGGTGTTTTGACCCGGCTTCTACTGGCGGGATATCGCCATACACTGTATCAGGTGACCCGAAAGAAAATTCTTAAAACAACAAATATATAATTTTAATAACGGGTTATACAATAAATTCTTAAATTTTTTGGAAACTGGGGTTTTATTCCGGACGGGACGTTGAGGCACGGAATTCAGAGGATTTCCTGTCGTTGCGGAGGCGGAAGCAGTGACGCGCGGGCTTCCCTGATCATCTTGCCGATGCCAGGCTGATCCTTCTGACGGGGAAGTACCCCCGTGATGACAGACCGAAGATCAACGCGGTTGGCGTCCGGTGGGCAAAATCAAATTTGCTGCACGACTTCCCCCGGGAGTGTTGCTACACTATCTGAAGTGTTGGCCGGTCATGGACAGACTTGGTGATTGATGTTCTCTGAACGGAAGGTCACGCGTTCCGAGGGTCTTGAGGATTGGCGAATATGGATAAGACTTTATGCTAACCCATGACTTCCAACGGTGCTACAATGCACGGTGAAGCGCGCGTTAAGGCGGGGATGAGAGATTGAATTACAAGACTTCCGGACCTTCGACGGATCAACAGACAAGAATGCGGGGGGTGGTGAAATGGTTCAACGCAGTACGAGGCTACGGCTTTGTGTCTCCAGAAGACGGATCTGACGATGTCTTTCTGCATATGACAGTTCTGCGCCGGGCCGGATATGAGCAACTTCCGGCAGGCACCACGATCGAATGTCAGATCGGAGAAGGCGGAAAAGGCATGCAATGCACGGTCATTGAGAGCGTTGACATGACAACCGCCACTGAGGAACAGGCACCGCGACCGCGGAGAACGGACGTCGAGCCCGAACAGAGCTATGCCAGCGGCGACTATGTCCGTGCGACTGTAAAGTGGTTCAACCCTCACAAGGGTTATGGTTTCGTATGTCCCGAAGGTACGCAACGGGATGTCTTCATCCACATGGTCACGGTGCGACGGGCCGGGCTGGAGAGTCTTATGGCCGGCCAGGTCGTCGAGGTCCGCCTGGCGGACGGCCAGAAAGGCCCACAAGCTGTGGAAGTCCGGACCGTCGACTTTTTCTGACCCGGGCGATCAACGCAGTTCGACGGCGTAGGAGTTCACGGGCGGCGTCTTTACGATCAGCTCTCGATCTTTCAGAAATTCTGCAAACCTGGCATATCGTCCGTGATCAAGAGCGCTCGGGCGCAGGGCAAAACGGGGGATGGTTGCCTGCCAGGCGCGTCTGTTGAGTTCATCATCCAGCTCAGCCCGGCCTCGAATAAATAACTTCCAGGCTTCTTCCGGGTGATTGACGAGGAACTGGACCCCCTGTTCGGTTGCCCGCAAAAACGCCATGAGCTCCGGGCGCGGCAGATCTTTGCGATTGGCAACGATAATCAACTCGTCATAAGGAGGAACTCCCTCCTCTTCAACATAGAAGGCCCGGCCAGGACGGTTGATAATGTCGAGCTGATTAAGTTCGAAGTTCCGGAACGCACCGATCACGCCATCTACCTGTCCTGAGATCAGGGCTGGAGACAGCGAAAAGTTTACATTCACAAGGGTCACGTCGGCCAGGGTCATCCCGTATTTTCCCAACATTGCACCCAGGAGGGCCTCTTCGAAACCACCGACCGAATAGCCCACGGTCCTGTTCCTGAGATCGGAAATGCTCCTGATCGGGCCGTCTCTGAGGACAACAAGGCAATTGAGTGGTGTAGCTACAAGGGTGCCGACACGAACGAGCGGCAGGCCGCTGTCGACCTGAATGTGAAGCTGGGGCTGGTAGGAAACGGCGAGATCTGCCCTTCCGGCGGCAACAAGCTTGGGGGGATCATTGGGATCGGCAGGGGCCTTGAAGTCGATCGAGAGGCCTTCTTCACGATAAAAGCCGCGTTCCAGCGCCACATAAAATGGCCCATGGTCAGGGTTGACAAACCAGTCGAGAAGAACCGTGAGACGTTCGGCCGCCGAAGACGGCCAGGCGCCAAGGGCAAAAAACAGAAAAACGATAACTCGTATGATGGATTTCACGTGTTGTCCTCCCTGATTTGAAATTCCGTTTGCCAAGGGGTCAGACGCCCAACAATCGCATCTACGAAGAAGTAAAATGCGCAGGCGATTACGGCGAGAACGAATAGCGCCGCGAACATGAGATCTATCTGGACACGCGCATTGGCGTGAAGCATCAGGTAACCCAGACCGGCACTTGACCCGATCCATTCGCCGACGACTGCACCAATCGGAGCCACTGCCGCTGCGACACGAAGTCCGGAACCGAGAGCAGGCAATGACGCAGGCAGCCGCACATGCCTGAGTTCCGCCCAGCGCGAGGCCCCCATCACACGGGAAAGATCCACCCACTGGGGATCGGTGCGGCGCAGTCCATCATATCCGGCAGCCGCGACCGGAAAGAAAATGATCAGGATGGCCATGGCAATCTTGGATTCCATGCCGTAGCCCAGCCATAACGTCAGCACGGGAGCCAGGGCAAAGACAGGAATGGCCTGACTGATGACCAATACCGGCAATAGCCAGCGACGGATGGTCAGGCTGTACCCCATGGAAACGGCGCTGCACAGCCCAAGCAGGGCGCCAATAAGGAATCCCAGCATGATCTCCACACCGGTAATCAGGGCGTGGTCGCTGATCAGCGAGATGCGTTCGGTCAGTGCGACACCGACATTGAAGGGTCCGGGAAGAATGAAGACAGGAACACCCGAAGCCCAGACGGCGAGCTGCCATATCGACAACAATCCTGCGATCGTCACGAGCAGACGGAGGAAACGGGATCCAGACATGTCCGTTCACGTTGCTCCTGAAAGGCGTTCAAGCAAGTCGGCATGACGGCGCATGATTTCTGGATCGCCCGGCTCACGAGGGGGGCTCTCCTGTGGAACGATAGCCTCGCCGACCCGTGCCGGAGATCCTGACATAACGTAAATCCTGTGGCCAAGCCGTAACGCTTCAAGGGGGTCGTGGGTGACGAGAATCACCGTGTGCGCGTTCAGGAGGTCTGCGGCGACAGCCTGAAGCTGAAGACGTGTGATGACATCCAGTGAGGAAAATGGCTCGTCCATGAGGACAATCGGCCGATCCTCCATAAGTGTTCGCACGACTGCAGCGCGCTGTCGCATGCCTCCTGAACAGGCTGCCGGCAGTTTGTCTCCATCAGCGCCCAGACCAACCCGATCAAGAAGTGTCCGGGCCCGTTGCACATCATCTGGCCGCCGTTGGCCCCGAAGGCGGCTTCCGAAAAGGGCATTTTCGGTCAGGGAAAGCCAGGGCAGCAGGAGGTCCTGCTGCGCCATATAGGCGATCCTTCCATTCAGTTCGTTCTCGTCGCTGCATCTGATGGTTCCCTCCTGATGATCTTCGAGACCGGCGATCAGCCGCAAGAGGGTGGATTTTCCGACGCCGCTCGGGCCCAGAAGGCACGTCCATTCCCTGGCGGGAAAATGAAGAGACAGGTCCTTGAAGAGAACTGACTCGCGATAGGCGAGGCCAACATTAATAACGTCGACGCCCGTTCCTGCCGCCTGAAGTCTTGTTGAATGGGTGCTTTCTGATTCCATCCACTGGTCCCTTCGCCGGCATTATCCGGATCAGGTTCCAGGGGTCGTCCCGCGAGCGAGACCTCTCAGCCGGTCTAACCGGCTCCCCCCAGTGTCACTGTTATTTCACACTATCCGATTCGTGCCAGGCCTGCAAGATCCGGAGCTGTGAGGAGAGCACGTCAATTTTGTGGGGATCGGTTGTTTGCGACGTTTCGAGGTGTGACTGCAAGCGATTGATGGTTTCAGATGGGACTCACCGTGGCCGAACCTGTCGAGGCCCGCATCAGCCGCAGAGACCAGATTCCCGACGAAATCGCCAACATCGGAAACCTCCGCAAGGGATCCCTCGTCAGCCCCTTCCGGAAGTGCGGAAAACCGAGCTGCGACTGCGCCGACAACAGGAACCGTGGTCACCGACCGCACTGGATGACCACCCCGAACATCGAGCGCGACGCCCGCGACCGCGCGCTCGATGTTGCCGCCCGGGTCCTGGCCTTTCGTCTCAATACCGATCATAGCGACCCACGGACCTTCTGGCCTGCGCCCGGGATGGTCCCGGCCAGGAACAGTGCGCTGAAAGGGTAGACGGACAATGGAAATCCCTTCTGTCCAAGTTGGGTCCCGACATGTAACATTGGTCTATGGTCAAGGGAGTCGTATCCTGTGTTCTGGTGTGCGCCGCTGTATTTGTGGCCATTGCCGACGGCCTGTGTCAGTCCCCATCCCCAATGGTATCGTTTTCAGAAGAAACCCTCGCCATCCGGTCCGGTCCGCATACGCACCAGTTCCGCGTCGAAGTCGCCCGCAGTTCCCGCCAGCAGGCCCAGGGCCTTATGTTTCGTCGTCAGATGGCGGCTGATCGTGGAATGCTGTTTGTCGAGCGCCGACCGGCACCTATGAGAATGTGGATGAGGAACACGTTGATTCCTCTCGACATGCTCTTTATCGGTGCTGATGGCGTTATCTTCCATATCGTTGAACGGACCACACCACTTTCAGAACGGGGAATTCCGTCACGAGGTGCGGCAAAGGCTGTCCTTGAAGTCAATGCGGGCACTGTGGAAAGACTGGGCATCAAGGTCGGGGACATGGTGGTTTCGCCAGCCCTTGGAGGCCATTGAGAAACCGGGTCAGTCGTCCTGTGGACCCGCGTCCTGCCACCATTCGGGACGTCGTTTCTCCAGAAAGGCCGAAATGCCTTCCTGGGCTGCCCGAGACTTTCGGGAGCGTGCGTTGAAGGCGAGGGCAATGGTCTCCCGGTCCTCGCGCGATGCTGAAGCGATTTCGGAAATGAGTTGGCCGGTTTCCGCAAGGGCGTCGGGGGAGGATTGCAATGCGAGTGACACATGGGACCGGACCCGGCGCTCAAGGTCCTCGTCATCGTCCGCCAGTTCGTGGACCAGGCCGGCGAGACGGGCTGTTTGACCGTCGAACAGAATTCCTGACATGGCAAGATAGCGCAACCAGTTTGCCCCCGAACGGGGAATGATAAACGCGGCAATAATGCCAGGAACCAGACCGAGCCTGACCTCGGATATCCGGAACTGCGCGTCGTGTCTTGCGATCACGATATCGGATGCCGCAAGAATTCCGGAAGCACCTGCAAAGGCGGCTCCCTGAACCTTTGTTATGACAGTCCCGGGACATTCATTGATTGCGGAAAACATTTCGAAAAGGTTGCGGGAATCCTGTGCGACCTCGGCTTCTGTCATTCCCAGGACATCCCGCATCCATTTCAGGTCTCCTCCGGCACAGAACGCGCTTCCGGCTCCCTCGATAACGACCACCCGGAGCTCCCGATCCGTCGAAAACCTCTCAAAGGCCTCCCGGATCTCCGTAATCATCACCGGATTCATGGCATTTCGAACTTCGGGTCGGTCAAGGGTCAGGCGCGCAACGGCTCCATCTCGGCGGATCGAGATCGTCGTCGGTTCGCTCATCAGGAGGCCTCCGAGACCTTTGTCCTTGCGGCACTTATCGACTGGAACAGGCGGCGCGGAGTTATTGGCGTTTCATTGATCTCCGCATCGAGGCCGCCGCTAAGAAGCGCATCCCTGACAGCGTTTGCGATGGCTGCGGGCGGGGCAATGGCGCCACCCTCTCCCATTCCCTTCATTCCGTATTCCGTTCCTTCAGCAGGTGTTACCATGTGTGAAAGACGAATTTTTGGCACCGATGTGGGACCCGGCCAGTGATAGTCTGCGAGTGTTCCGGCCAGCGGCTGTCCATTGCGGTCGAAGGGAATCTCCTCAAACAGTGCCGTGCCGATTCCCTGTGCGGTTCCCCCCTCGATCTGACCGTCCACAATGATCGGATTGACAACCGTTCCGCAGTCTTCCACGACAGCGTAATCGCGAAGTTCCACATTGCCGGTTTCCGGATCGACCAGAACGACGACGGCGTGAGTCGCGTAGGAGAACACGCCAGATGTCACCTCGGGTTCGTAGACTGCGGTTTCCTCGAGGGTTGGCATCATGTCTTCGGGAAGAAGATCCTGGCGAATATGTGCAATCCGGGCGACCTCGGCGACAGAAACAGACGCTTCCCCGGCATACAGGGCTCGTTCTCTCAGTTCGACCTGATCTTCGGGGCATTGCAGCAGGTGGGCTCCGATGCGACGGATGCGCTGCGCAAGTTTCCGGCAGGCATGCGCGGATGCACCGCCAGCCATGACCATAGATCGGGACGCGAAAGTACCATTTCCATATGGAGAGACAGCGGTATCGCCGTAGCGGACCACAACATCCTCCGGATGAAGGCCGAGTTCTTCGCAGGCAACCTGTGCCAGTGTCGTTTCCATTCCTTGCCCGTGGCTATGAATGGCAACGAGCAGCTCGACGGTTCCATCGGCATGCATGCGTGCGGTCGCGGTCTCGAACGCCGGAATGACCGGGGTCCCGCGAATTTTCCATTCCTGGGCCCCATGAGCGGTCTGTTCCGAATAGCTGGCATAACCGATACCAATCAACTGCCCGTCCGGCCTCGGCGTACCCTGTTCGTGGCGAACCGTGGTCGCGTTGATGGTGCTGGCGGCCTTGAGGAGGCTGCCCGGATAGTCTCCAGTGTCAAAGCGCATTCCGGCGACCGTTGTGAAGGGCATTTCCGGAGCCGGAACCATGTTTTCCCTTCTGACCTCAAACGGGTCGCGACCCACACGTCGCGCCACCTCGTCAAGGGTACGTTCCATGGCAAAGCAGGCACCCGGGCGGGCAACGCCGCGATAGGGACCCAGAGGCGGTTTGTTGGTTGCCACGGTATGGGTCTTTACCTGCAGTGCTTCTATCCGGTAGGGCCCCGTCAGGTTCCGGGCTGCCATGCCGGTTTCGAGAAACGGGCCCCCGGGCCAGATCGAGTAAGCACCGGCGTCAACGATGATTTCGGCTTCAATGCCCAGCACACGACCTGTCCGGTCTGCATAGGCTGTCACACGATACCAGTGCTCGCGGGCCTGAATGTTGGCAGTAATGTTTTCGCGACGATCTTCGATCCAGCGCACCGATCGTCGGGTCCGCATCGCGGCCGCGCATACCATGATTTCTTCAGGCATCAGGCGGTTTTTTGATCCGAAGCCGCCGCCGACATCCGGAGATATGACCCTGAGCTTCCGCTCCGGCAGTCCAAGGCTTTCCGCCAGCCCCACCCTCATGATGTGGGGACCCTGGGTCGAGAGATGAAGTTCCAGCTCATCCCTGTGATGACGCCATGTAGCGAGGGCAGCCCGGCATTCCAGAGGCAAGGCTGCATGGCGATTCAGACGATACTCACCCGTGACGACAACCTCCGCCTGCTTGCGTGCGGTCCCGATATCTCCTCCCTCTATGGTCCGTTCGATGAAAACATTGTCGCCCCATGATTCATGAACCCGAACGCTGTCCTTTCCGAGTGCCGTCCGGCTGTCGACGACAGCCGGCAAGGTGGCGATGTCGAGTTCAACCGCCTGCGCAATGTCTTCGGCCTCGGCGCGGCTCGGGGCCAGACAGATTGCGACGGGCTGTCCGACATAACGCACCTTTCCCGAGGCGAAGGGAGGAAAGTCAGACAGCTTGAATCCGGTGATCCGCGGGGCCGCGCGGATCGGCCGGAGTTCGGGGAAGTCGGCTGCGGACAGAAAGTGACAACCTGTCGGCAACGGCCCCGGTTCGATCCCGCGCAGAATGCCGTGGGCAACCGGACTGCGCAGGATCACGGCTTCCATAACGTTTTCAGCGACAATATCGGCAACGAAGCAGCCTTGACCGTTCAGGTGTCGTGTGTCCTCCTTGCGCAACAGGCTGGCACCGACGCCCCATGGATTGACCTCAGGTCCGGCGGTCATGATACGGCGTTGGCCCGTTCAAGACTGGTATACAGGCCGGCGTTCAGACAGTACGCCCGATGGCTGTCCGGTTTCTCGGCGGTTCTGCGGATGTCATCGAGCTGGGCCTTGCGAATTGCCGGGTCCCTGGCTTCCATCAGTTTCTTGTTGGCGATCGAGGAGGCCTGAACGCCATCCATTTGTGCCTTGTGGCGTTGCCGGCTGTATCGATCAAGGAGATCCTCCGGTGCGCCGGCCATGACCTCCGGAAGTTTTTCGGCAAGGCTCACCGCATCGTGAATGCCACCGTTCATTCCCAGCCCGCCGATGGGATTGTTGACATGCGCTGCGTCGCCGGCGAGCAATGCCCGACCACTGCGGAATTTGTCTGCAACGCGTTGGTGCACGTGATAGATGCCCGCATAAATAATGCGGTAATCCGAGTCTCTGGGGAAAAACCTGTGGAGCCTCGCCTGGAGTCGTTCGGGGCTGAGGCATTCCTCATCCGTTTCATCAATTCGGGTCGGAAATACGGTTCTCCATATTCCGGGCGGGCCATATCCGTTCACCTTGAAAAGATTGCACCACTCATCCGGGTCGGAAAAGAAATTTCGGATGCAGAGTGCCATTCCGGCTTCCATGAAGTCGAAATCTGATCCGATTTTGACGAACCGTTCAGGATATGTGAAGCCGACGAAATCGATCCCGGCCTCCTGCCGGATCACGGAACCGAAACCGTCGCAGCCGACGACCCAGCGCGTGACCAGTTGTTCCCCTTTCCCCTCCTCGTTCTCAAACAGGAGGCAAACCCCGCCTCTCGCGGCTTCGATACCCGTCGCACGACAGGAAAAGCGAAGGTTTACGTCCGGGCTGCCGCCGATTTCGTTCAGAATGGTCTGGACAAGCTTGAATTGTTCATACTGCACGACGAACGGATAGGGTGTGACATCGTCCAGTACCGAGAAATCAAACTCCGCCACAAGGTCCCCGGTGACCCGGTCGCGGAAATGGAATGTTGGCGAAATCAGGCCTTTTGCGATGATTTCATCGATGATTCCCAGTTCGGCCAGCATTTCCAGCGAAGAGGGCTGTATAGCGGCGGCCCGCTGGTCTTCCAGCGGTTGAGGCTCCCGTTCGAGTATCGTTACGGAAATACCTTTTCTGTAGAGTGCGAGCGCAAGCACCATTCCGACCGGCCCGGCCCCGACGATGGTGACGCTCTCTCCTGCATCTGTTGTCATTGTCGCGCTCCTGCCGGTGGCCTCCCCTGACGGATAATGATGCGAAGCGGAAGCCGGTTATTTCCTGAACCGGTTACTCTGGATCCGCCCGGATTACCGTCCGCAGGTCGGGCACTCATCGCTGTTCCCGATCCAGATGCAGTCTTGCCATGAAAGGAACAAAAGGGTGGATGCCGAGTTTCGTCAGGGCCGAAGGCTCCAGACTTACGAGGGCTTCCCGCTCCATGTCGCTAAGGTCCAGTTCCGCAGCGTAGGTCTCCCGGTCTGCCACAAACCGTTTTCGTTCCTGGGGATTGTTGGCAAGACGGTGAAGAGCTTCTGTAATGGTGATGCGTTCGGGTCTGATGGAAGGATAATGAAGCGGTGGTCCGGCGTCTTCCGCGGGCACTGACCACCATGCAAAGGTTGCGTAATTATGGTGCCAGCTGGGATCGAGCGCGGCGACATCGGGAGTCCGTTCGCCTAGCATTCCGGCAACCACAGCCCAGCAGCGAAGCTCGATATTGCCAGTCTGGTCAAGGATCTTTTCGTCCAGGGACAGAAGCCATCTCAGGTTTCCGGAACCCAATTCGCGCATCAGTTTCAGGTCGAAATCGGTGGCCGGGCTGCCATATCGATCGGTCCCCGGAAAATGGGAGAGACCGCCGCTGGCAACGACAACCGCGCGTTTTCCCATCGTCTTCATGGCCCGCTGGACGGCTTCACCAAGATGGTAGCACCGTTCCATGCTGGGCTGCGGAGGAATATAGGCATTGACATAAAGGGGAATGACGGGACCCACGATATCCAGAAAGGTGAGAGGGATGCCGAACGCGTAATCCAGTTCCGCGCTGCTGGTGAAGGCCGGGTCGAATTTTTCGGCCTGAAGATAGCGGATGAGATCCATGGCCGTATCGCTGTCAATGTCGAAGCAATAGTCCCGGCCGGCGAACTGGCCTCTGGCCCGGGCGCCATGGTGAATCGTGAAGGAGGGCACGCAATGGAGCAGGAACTGGTTGGCGTGATCATTGGCGATAACAATGGTGACATCCGCTTCCAGGGAACGGAGCCGTTCTCCATTTTCTCTGGCCAGTTGCCGCACCCGTTCGACGGTCTCCTTGTCCTCGGTCTCGGGCAGGGTAAAGAACTGGGGGGCGTGAGCCATGCACACACCACCTGCGACACCTGATGGGTTCTTCATGGGTGGAATCCGTTCGCTGGCTGTTCAGTCCGGGTGAGAATCATTGCGCGGGCCGGCCGGTGCTGTGCATGCAGAAATCGCGGTCCGGATGACCGGCGGGACAGACAATCGGAACATGCGTCATGATGCGGCTCGCTGCCCCATATACCGTCTTGGATCGGTCTCCCGTGAGAGGGCATGAATATCCCACCCATACTGCAGAAGCGGTTCCGCGGCCCGGCCGAGTTCTTCGATCATGGTGACGAGATCCCGTCCCTGCGCCTGCAAATCCGTAACCCTGCGGGTCACGAGAAAATGTTTCCACTTGAGAAAGGGTGCGACAGGACTGTCGGTGAACGGCCTGAATCCGCGCGGCATGGAACTGAGAGCACCACGATGACCGAAGACAAAATGAGGGGACCCGTCCCCGAGGGATTCGACAAGTTCCAGAAATTCTTTCGGATGTTCCGCCATACGAAGCCTCCAGGCATGAAGGAACGTCTTGTCGAGAGCATAGAAGCCCGCGGATATGAAACTCCCGTCGGGTTCGATATGGACATAGACAATACCGGGCTCGCCCTTGGCGCCGGTTCGTGTCATGACCGCACCGGCGTGGATCTTGTAGGGGCTCTTGTCCCTCGAAAAACGTACGTCACGGTAGATCCGGAACATGCCACACGAGGGGTCGCCGATGACCGGGAATCCTTCAGAGCGTCGTTCCCGCGTGAATTCACCGAGAAGGCATTCCATCGCAAACTTGACTTCGAGATCGTAGGTTTCCTTGTTGGCCTTGAACCATGAGCGCTCGTTATTGGCTTTCAGCTCTTGCAGGAAGAGGAAGGCCTCACGTGTGAAACCCTCGAAATCAGGACGGATATCATCGGGAAACTTCAGGGATCGGGCCATGGCAACAGTATGCAGAATGGTCGATCAGTGACAAGCTTCCGATTTTGGCGACGACAAAGGAGGCGGGCACCGGGTTTTCGGTTCGCTGACTGTCCGCACGGACCGTTGCAGTCAGGACTCATGGCGCCTGTCGGCCGTTCAGCAGTCGATATCAGCCTGGTCCGGCCCGGTTCCTGTCGACAGGCTTCAGGTCGGTTGTCGTGAACGGGTTCAGGGGCGCCGTTCTGTCACGTCGGTGCCACGATCTGAACCGTGTGCGTTGCCTGGGGATTGCGCGGTCCACGCCGAAGGGATATTGCTGGTATCGGAGAAGAGGGACACATGTCAGAACAATATCGAAAAGCCTTTCCTGTTTCCTGGGACCAGCTTCACCGCGATGCAAAGGCGCTTGCCTGGCGGCTGATGGCCGGTCATGAATGGCGTTGCGTGGCGGCTGTTACCAGAGGCGGCCTCGTACCTGCCGCTATTGTCGCTCGGGAGCTTGAGGTTCGCTATATCGATACCATATGCATTACGTCCTACGACCATCAGGATCAGCGTCCGCTGCAGGTTCTGAAAAAGATAAATGATTCCGAACGTGGACGGGGCATGCTGATCGTCGATGATCTCGTCGATACCGGGCAGACGGCACGCCTGGTGCGCGACATGTTGCCGGAAGCTCACTTTGCAACTGTCTATGCAAAGCCCGAGGGCCGGCCCCTGGTGGACACCTTTATCACCGAGGTCAGCCAGGACACATGGATCTTTTTTCCATGGGACACAGAGCTTCAGTTTGTTGAACCGATAGCCAAGCTTCCTGCGAGTGGGGCAGCAGTGCAGGAATAAAGGCCTGATGCGTAGACGGCTGGCAGAATTCTTGCCATGCGGTTCCTGCAGGAATATCTATAGGCAATCATTCGGGGCGTAGCGCAGTCTGGTAGCGCATCTGCTTTGGGAGCAGAGGGTCGGCGGTTCGAATCCGTCCGCCCCGACCACCGGTTCGGATACCGGAAGTTTTCACCTGATACAGAGCGGTTCCACGGCGGCGCGGGAGGCGGGGCCAATCGGCTGCTATTCCGGTAACGGCAGCGCGGTCTCGTATTTGACCCGTTTCAGTGCGAAGCTCGACTTGATACTGGAAACGCCCGGAATACGGGTGAGGTGAGTCTTGAGAAACTGCTCATAGGCAGCAAGATCGCTCACGACCACCCGCAGGAGGTAATCGGAATCGCCGGTCATCAGATAGCATTCCATCACTTCCGAACAGGTCGCAACGTGACGTTCGAATGTCTCGAGGGCCGTCTCGATCTGTCGTTCGAGGGTGACCTGCACGAACACGCTGACGCCGAGGCCGACTGCACTCTGATCAAGCACCGCCGCATAGCGGTCGATCACCCCCGAGTTTTCAAGATCCCGGACACGTCGAAGGCACGCAGACGGCGAAAGTCCCACTGTATCAGCAAGATCGATATTGCTTGTCCTGGCCGCTCGTTGCAATGCGGTCAGAATGTTTCGATCAATCATATCAAGTTGCCTCATGGCATCATCTTTCGTCAATTCAGGAAAATACGCATGAAAAGTGCGTGAGCCAGAAAAAATATAAAGATATTCGCAGTAAATGCTTTCGCAAGAGGCATATCATGGATAACCATCCAGGCAGCGGACCGATAACATGACGAAGGTGAATAAGCAGAAAAGGGCGAACGAGCCCGCTTGGGAACCGATCGAAAAACTGGCGATTCTGAGCGCTCTGGAACGGAAGGTCCTATGGCTGTCCAGCTGGATGATTCACAACGCCAATCATATTCGTGAGTCCCGGGACGGATTGAAGGTCGGCGGTCACCAGGCGTCATGTGCTTCCGTCACCACCCTGATGACAGCGTTGTATCTTGACGTGCTGCGCCCACAGGACCGTGTTGCTGTCAAGCCGCATGCCGCGCCGGTCTTCCACGCGATCCAGTATCTTCTTGGCCGCCAGACGCGGGCCAATATTGAACGGTTGCGCTCATTCGGTGGAGCCCAGGCCTATCCCTCGCGCACAAAGGACAGCGATGACGTGGACATATCAACCGGGTCGGTAGGGCTCGGGGCAGCTCATACGTTGTTTTCTGCGATTGCCCGGGATTACGTGAGTTCCCGGGACCCTGCAGGAGCATGTGTCGATGCCGGCCGGATGGTGGCGATTGTCGGTGATGCGGAACTTGATGAGGGAAACATATACGAAGCGCTTCTTGAGGGATGGAAAAAGAATGTTCGCAATATCTGGTGGGTGATTGATTACAACCGCCAAAGCCTCGATTCGGTCATTACCGACCGGCTGTTCGGTCAGATCGATCGGTTGTTTGAGTCCATGGGATGGCGCGTTGTCACGATGAAATACGGAAAGTCCCTGGAACGCGCGTTTTCATTGCCGGGAGGAGAGGCGTTGCGGGAATGGATCGACAGCTGTCCGAATTCGCTCTACGCAGCCTTGACCTACAAGGGCGGCCGGGCCTGGAGAGAGCATTTGCAACAGGACATCGGAAATGTCCCGGGTATCTGCGAACTTCTGGGGTCACATGACGACGATGGGTTGCAGGAATTGATGACCAACCTCGCCGGAAACGATCTCGAATCATGTCTTGACGCCTTTCATGCCCCGGACGACGGCTCACCGACCTGCTTTATCAGCTATACGGTAAAGGGCCATGGCCTTCCGTTCGCCGGTCACAAGGACAACCACGCGGGTCTCATGAGCGTCGAGCAAATGGAGGCATTGAGGATCCGGATGGGAGTTGAGACCGGAGCCGAATGGGATCGTTACTCGGGCCTGGGCATGGAACCGTCCGTTCTTGCCCGATATCTGGAAAACGTTCCGTTCGCGCAGGTCTATCCCCGCCGGTACCAGGCGGCCAGGGTCACAGTCCCCGGCCGCCTGGAGATCGACGTCCGTCCCCGGATGTCCACCCAGGAAGGGTTCGGACAGATCCTCAACCGGCTTGGACGATCTGACAGCGAACTGGCGGACCGGATCGTTACCGTATCCCCCGATGTGGCGGTTTCGACAAGTCTTGGACCCTGGGTGAACCAGAGAGGAATTTTCAGCGAGACGGAACAGGCTGACATCTTTGCCGAAGAGCATGTCGTTTCGGCGCAGAAGTGGAAAATGTCCCCGTCTGGCCAGCATGTGGAGCTCGGGATCGCCGAGACCAACCTGTTCCTTCAGCTTTCGGCGCTGGGGCTGTCGGGGAGCATGTTCGGATTCCGTCTCCTGCCGGTCGGGACGGTCTATGATCCCTTTATCCGCCGCGGGCTGGATGCGATGCATTACGGGTGTTACCAGGACGCCAGGTTCATGTTGGTTGCGACACCGTCAGGGATTTCTCTTGCACCCGAAGGCGGGGCGCACCAGTCTGCCGAGACACCCCTTATCACGCTCGCGCAGCCCGGAATGGCAGCATTTGAACCGGCGTTTGTTGATGAGCTCGCCGAAATCATGCGCTGGGGTTTCGAATACATGCAGGCTGAAGACGGAGGCAGTGTGGCCTTGCGTCTGTCAACCCGGATCATCCCGCAGCCACAACGGGAATTCGACCTGGAGGCACGGGAAGCAATCGTTGCCGGCGGGTACTGGCTTGATCCGCCCGGGCCTTCTTCGCAACTGGCCATTGTCTGCATGGGTGCGGTTGTTCCGGAAGCGATTGAAGCCGTCAGGAGTCTCAGGGAGGACGTGCCGGGGACCGGGTTGCTGGCCGTCACCTCTCCGGAACGTCTTTACGCTGACTGGATGGAAACGCGCCAGTTGCGAAGAAGCGGCCGTAAAGGGATTGCGGCGCATGTCGAACGCCTCCTGGGTCATCTGGACAGGCATTGTGCTCTTGTAACGGTCTGTGATGGCCATTCCGCGACACTGGCGTGGCTCGGTTCTGTAGCGGGTCAGCCGATTTATCCGCTCGGTGTTGACCGGTTTGGGCAATCCGGAGACGTGGCGGATCTGTATGCGTATTACGGAATCGATACCGATGCCATTCTGGACGCAGCCGCTCGCGCCCTTGTCCGGCACTTGCATGACAGTTGACGGGCAGAGCCTTCCCGGCTAGATCATGCCGCCATCATTTGAGCCGTCACAGGATGCTCCATCAGTTGACGGATGCTGCAAGGAAGGGGTAGTTAGCTTCCCGCGGAAGCGGGCGTGGTGAAATTGGTAGACACGCCAGATTTAGGATCTGGTGGCATCAGCCGTGGGGGTTCGAATCCCTTCGCCCGCACCAACGCCGCAAGCACACAGGAACGACACCAAAACTCAACTTTGCCAGAGAAAGCATATGGAAGTCATTGAGACAGCCAGTGACGGGTTGCGACGTGAACTTGACGTCACGGTTCCCAGTTCTGACCTTGAGGAACCAACCAACCGGGAGCTGGTCGAACTGGGAAAGGCCGTAAGGATACCGGGTTTCCGTCCGGGAAAGGTACCGCTCCGTGTCTTGAGACGGAGATTCCTGAGTTCCATAAGGAATTCCGTTGTCAGTGAGGTTCTGAACAAGTCGGTTCAGAAGGTTGTGGAAGAAAAGGGATTTGATCCGGTCGAACCGCCAACGGTCAATATTACCCGCAATGAAGATGGAGAAGATCTCCAGTACAATCTCATAGTTGACCTCAAACCCGAAATCGCGCCTATCGACTTTTCTGCGCTCAAGCTGGAACGGCTGGTTGCAAATATTTCGGATGAGGTTCTTGAGAGCGAGCTCGAGCAGGTGGCTCTGGCCCATCGCGAATACAGCCCCGTTGCTGGACGGGAAGCCGAGATGGGTGATCAGATCCTCTTCGATTCTGTTCTCAGTGTCAATGGAGAACCCGTTTCGGGTAGGGAGGTTACCGACCAGATCATTGTCCTGAACAGCGAGCAGCTGTTGCCGGAGTATCTTGATCAGCTGCTTGGGTCCAAGGCAGGTGACAAACGGGATCTGGAAGCTATGGGTGTCAAGGAGACAGAAGACGATTCGGAACCCGAGGGCACGGTCCATTCAGTCGTGGTGAAGGAGGTGCGGAAACCGGAACCAATAGAATTGAACGATGAGTTTGCAAAAAGAGTAAATTATGAAAGTCTGGATGATCTGAGAACCGGGCTTCAGCAACTTCTGGCAGAAAAGCATGATAAGCTTTCGTTTGAAATTCTCAAGTCCCAAATGGTTTTGAAAATTCAGAAGGACCTTGATTTTGATGTGCCCAAGGGAATGCATGAGAAGCAGGTTGGCGTCCTTCAATCGACTTTCGAGAGAAACAAGAGGGATGGTACTCTTGAGGAAGAATTTGAAGACAAGTCAGAAGAGGAAATGAAAGAATATTTTGTGGAACTGGCAAAAAAACAAGTTCGACAAGGGTTATTTTTTCTGGATGTTGCTTCGAAAAACGGCCTTGAAGCCAGCGAACAGGAAGTCAATCTCGGAATTCGAAGTAATGCGCATGCAATGGGGGTACGGAACGAAGATCAGGTCATATCCTTCGTAAATAATGCCAATATTCGGGACCAGGTAATGTACGAATTGACTCAAAACAAGGTTATGGAATATATCCTGGAATTGGCGGATGTCACGGACAGGACGGTTTCTCCTGAAGAATTGAAGTTGGCTGAAACAGAAGTCGAGAAGCAGCTGAGTGCGATGGAAGCATCGGACCCTGCGGAGAAAAACACGCCGGAACCACAGAACCCGGAACCACAGAACCCGGAACAACAGAACGATGAATGATCCTCGTCCCGTTCGGTCGGGAACTCTGGCTTCAGACGCTCATCAGAGCTGGAAGATGGCAGGTGTCGCATGAAAAAGCTTGATGAGGTTCGAATGAATGCGCTTGTTCCCATCGTGGTCGAGCAATCCAGCCGTGGAGAGCGTGCCTATGACATTTATTCCCGGCTGTTGCGAGAAAGGATTATCTTTCTTATCGGACCCGTGGACGACCATGTGGCGAGCCTGATCAGCGCGCAATTACTGTTCCTGGAATCGGAAAATCCGGGAAAGGACATTTCATTCTACATCAATTCGCCGGGCGGGCTGGTGACATCGGGACTGGCGATTTACGACACCATGCAGTACATCCGACCTGACGTGTCTACGGTCTGTATCGGACAGGCTGCCTCGATGGGGTCCCTGCTTCTTGCCGCCGGAGCGAAGGGAAAGCGCTTCAGTCTTCCGAATTCGCGAATCATGGTTCATCAGCCATCCGGGGGTTTTCAGGGGCAGGCGACAGACATCGAAATTCAGGCACGGGAAATTCTTGCCCTTCGCTCCCGACTGAACGAAATCTATGTCAAGCACACGAATCAGGACATCAAGACAATTGAAGCAGCGGTGGAGCGCGATACGTTTCTGACGGCTGCGGAAGCCCAGGAATTCGGGCTCCTGGACGAGGTTGTTACCGAACGCCCGGCCCCTGAAGACAGCGAGGAAAAAGAGGAGTGAACGGGAGGGGCGAAGCCGGGCCATGATGACCACCCGGAAGCTGACACGAGGCGTCAGTTCTGTTGGAACAAAGCCTGGAGCGCCGGGTGCTGCGGTTGAGGATTGTTGATGGACCGATGTGGTGAACTTCTGTAACCTGTGAATTCAGAGCCCAAGGGGGCGGGGGTAGTCATGAGCAAGTCCGGCGGCGATTCGAAAAGCGTTCTTTATTGCTCGTTTTGTGGCAAGAGCCAGCACGAGGTAAGAAAGCTCATTGCGGGTCCAACCGTATTTATCTGTGATGAGTGCGTTGAACTGTGCATGGACATCATTCGCGAGGAGAACAAGACCACACTTGTTCGATCTCGCGACGGCGTTCCCACTCCTCGCGAGATCTGCGATGTTCTTGACGATTACGTGATCGGTCAGAATTATGCGAAGCGGGTGCTGTCTGTCGCCGTCCACAATCACTACAAGCGACTGGCCCATGGCCAGAAAAACAATGATGTCGAGATCGGAAAATCGAACATCATCCTGATTGGCCCGACCGGGAGCGGAAAGACTCTTCTGGCACAAACCCTTGCTCGCATTCTCGACGTGCCCTTCACAATGGCCGACGCAACGACCCTCACCGAAGCCGGCTATGTCGGAGAAGATGTGGAGAACATCATTCTCAAACTGCTTCAGGCGGCGGACTACAATGTGGATCGGGCACAAAGAGGTATTGTCTATATCGACGAAGTGGACAAGATTTCCCGAAAGGCGGACAACCCTTCCATAACACGGGACGTATCCGGGGAAGGCGTGCAGCAGGCGCTCCTCAAGATCATGGAAGGCACGGTAGCATCGGTGCCGCCGCAGGGGGGGCGCAAGCATCCCCAGCAGGAATTCCTTCAGGTGGATACCACCAACATACTGTTCATCTGTGGCGGTGCTTTCGGGCGACTTGACAAGATCATCAGCAACCGCGGCCAGGGATCCAGTATTGGTTTTGGGGCTGACGTTCGCAATCCGGATGGACGATCGACCGGCGAGATCCTGAGGGACGTGCAGCCGGAGGATCTGCTGATGTTTGGTCTCATTCCCGAATTCGTGGGACGGTTACCGGTGATTGCGACCCTCGAGGATCTTGATGAGGACGCGCTGGTAGAGATCCTGACGACGCCCAACAACGCGCTGGTCAAGCAGTATCGTCGCTTGTTCGAGATGCAGGACGTCAAGCTCACGTTCAGCGATGATGCCTTGCGGTCCGTGGCAAAAAAGGCGATCGATCGAAAGACCGGAGCGCGTGGTCTCCGGTCCATCATGGAAAGCATTTTGCTTGACACCATGTTCGAACTGCCTGGTCTCGAAGAGGTTGAGGAAATTGCGGTCAATGGTGAAGTGGTCGAAGGCCGGGCGCAGCCTCTTTACATTTACTGCGATCGTCTCAAGGAGAGCGGGGAACCGGCCTGACACCATCCATGGCTTGAATTCGAGCGCAATTGAACCATGTTACGAATCTGTGTGATGCTCGGCATGTTGCTGGTGCTTTCGCCGTGATGAAGGAGTTCAAATGACGGGTTCTTCGAGTTCTGCAACGTTTCCTGTTCTGCCCCTTCGGGATATTGTTGTCTTTCCCCATATGATTGTCCCGCTGTTCGTCGGACGGGAAAAGTCTGTGCGTGCGCTTCAGGGCGACAAGCAGATCCTTCTGGTGGCACAGAAGAATGCTGTCGAGGATGACCCCGTGACCGAAGACATTTACACGGTCGGTACGGTCGGCACCGTCCTTCAGTTGCTGAAGCTGCCTGACGGGACCGTAAAGGTGCTTGTCGAGGGAAGTCAGCGGGCCAGAATTCTGGGATACACGGAGAATCAGGACTTTTTCGAGGCCGAAGCGGAGCTGCTGGAAGAAGACGAGACAGACCGGGATATGGAGGCGCTGGCGGCGTCTGCCATAAAGCAGTTCGAACAGTATATCAAACTCAACAAGAAGGTACCTCCGGAGGTTCTGGTCTCCCTCAATCAGATTGAAGATCACGGAAAGCTCGCGGATACCATTGCTTCCCATCTTGCGCTCAAGATATCGGAGAAACAGGAACTTCTCGAGTTGACATCGCCAGCAGACCGGCTGGAGAAAGCGTTCTCCTTCATGGAGGCGGAGATCGGCGTTTTGCGGGTCGAGAAGCGGATTCGAAACCGCGTGAAGCGTCAGATGGAGAAGACGCAGCGCGAGTATTACCTGAACGAACAGCTCAAGGCGATCCAGAAAGAACTGGGCGGCACCGAAGATGGTGGCGATGAAACCAGTGAACTCGAGCGAAAAATCGAGAAAACAAAACTCAGCAAGGAGGCCCGGGAGAAAGCAACAGCGGAACTCAAGAAACTCCGGTCGATGAGTCCGATGTCTGCCGAGGCCACCGTGGTGCGAAATTACCTTGACTGGCTTCTGAACATTCCCTGGAGAAAGCGTTCGCGGGTCAAGAAGAACATTCACAATGCGGAGAAGATCCTCAACGCCGATCACTACGGACTTGAAAAAGTGAAGGAACGTATCCTGGAGTATCTGGCAGTCCAGATCCGGGTTGGCAAGGTCAAGGGACCAATTCTCTGTCTCGTGGGGCCCCCCGGTGTGGGGAAGACTTCGCTGGGAAAATCGATCGCGCGTTCGACCGGCCGCAACTTCGTTCGGATTTCCCTCGGCGGTGTAAGGGATGAAGCGGAAATCCGCGGGCACCGTCGTACCTATATCGGATCAATGCCGGGAAAAATCATCCAGAGCATAAAGAAGGCCAAGACGTCGAATCCGCTTTTCCTGCTGGACGAGGTGGACAAGTTGGGAGCGGACTGGCGCGGGGATCCGACCTCGGCGTTGCTGGAAGTCCTGGATCCGGAACAGAACAACACTTTTCAGGACCATTATCTTGAGGTCGACTATGACCTGTCCGATGTGTTGTTTGTCACCACCGCGAACACCCTGCGGATGCCCCAGCCGCTCCTGGACCGGATGGAGGTCATCAGACTTTCCGGTTATACCGAAGACGAAAAACTCGGGATTGCCCGCCGTCACCTGATCGCAAAGCAGATGGACGCACACGGGTTGAAAAAAACCGAATGGTCCATCTCCGATGACGCGCTTCGGAACCTGATTCGCCTCTATACCCGGGAAGCCGGCGTACGGAACCTGGAGCGGGAGATTGCCAATCTGGCGCGCAAGGCCGTCAAGGAAATCACGTCGGCCAAGAAGAAATCTGTTCGCGTCACGACCCGAAACCTGAGCAATTATGCGGGGGTGCCGCGCTATCGGTTTGGCGAAGTGGAAAGCGAAGACCTGGTCGGCGTGACGACGGGGCTGGCATGGACGGAAGTCGGGGGTGAACTCCTGTCGGTCGAGGCGCTGATCATGCCGGGGAAGGGCCAGATCTCCCATACCGGCAAACTTGGCGATGTCATGACCGAGTCCATCCAGGCAGCCCGGAGTTATGTCCGTTCACGCATGGCCATTTTCGGAATTCAGCCGAAGTATTTCGACAAGCGTGACGTTCACATTCACATTCCCGAGGGCGCCACGCCCAAGGATGGCCCCTCGGCGGGCATCGCGATGTGTACCTCCATAGTTTCGGCCTATACGGGCATACCGGTCCGGCGCGATGTTGCCATGACCGGCGAGGTCACTTTGCGGGGCCGTGTCCTTCCCATAGGTGGTCTGAAGGAAAAACTGTTGGCTGCACATCGAGGTGGCATCGATACGGTACTGGTGCCGAAGGAAAACGAAAAGGATCTGGTTGAAATTCCGGATAACGTCAAGAAGGGCCTGAATATCATTCCGGTCGGAACTGTGGATGAGGTTCTGGATCAGGCCTTGACGAGGAAACCTGTTCCCGTCGAACTTGAAGAGGAGGACGGGCCGGAAGCCATCCCGTCGCAGGGGGCTGGTGAAGAAATCAGCGACGTCGTCACACACTGAACGTGACCGCAGCGCGGGCCCGGAAGGGGCCGGTTTCCGGGAGGCTGATCCTTTCGCGAACCGGTCCGCCTCGATCCATGATTGCGAACGAATCACCAGGCCAATTGCTGACAACGAACAATAGTTCTTGAAAAACAATAGGTTTTTCGGGTTGACGGTGTTCGAATGGTCCCTCTACATTTTGCGGGTTGGGCAGAAACCATGCTCATGACAATGCCATGAAGGATTTCCCCTGTATGGATCCGTCAACGCGAAAGGGGCCGATGTGAACAAGAACGATCTCGTAACTGCTGTAGTTGATACTGCAGCCCTCTCCAAATCTGATGCCGCGCGCGCCGTCGATGCAGTGTTCGGCTGCATTACCAACTCCCTGCAAGGCGGGTCCGATGTAAGAATTGCGGGCTTCGGCTCATTCACTGTTGTTGATCGCAAGGCGACAACGGGACGAAACCCCAAGACGGGAGAAGTCCTGCAGATTGCCGCATCCCGTCAAGCAAAGTTCAAGCCTGCCAAGGCACTGAAGGACGCCGTCCGGTCCTGAACCGGAGTTCTGCAGACGGCCCCGGCGAAACAGTGTTCGGGGTCATCATGATCTTTTGTCCCGTCTTGGAAGAGGACAGGCGGGTGTTTGGTGGAGACAGGATTGGCTCGTGGAATACGATGGCTGGTCCTTGACCCGCCGGGCCGCATAGAGGGCCGGTGGCTTCCGGCGTTTATCACCGCAATTCCGGATAGATGACCGTTTGATCGGAGGCTTCGCTGGAGCGGAACCGGACCAGGTGCCGGAGCGTGAACAGCGGAAGCCGCAGCAAACCCCAAGGGCAGCGCGCCAAAGCGCGCTTCGATGCGGGCTCGTTTCCCGGGGTCGAATTTGAGTTCGGTTGTCCCGTCGATTCGCGCACGGGTCCTGTCTTCATGGCGTCTCTCGACCCGACGCGGACTGTTGCCTGAACCAAATCAATGCCAGGCCTCCGAACAGCCCTGAACCGGTAATGGCAACGGCCATGATGTGGCCGCTGCCATCGGACAACCAGCCAACCGCAATCGCAACCAATGATGCAGCAGCAAATTGCAGAAAGCCGATCAGTGATGAGGCGGCACCGGCCATGTGGGGAAACGGGGAGATGGCTCCCGCAGTTGCATTGGGGACGATCAGGGAAAAGGATATCAGGAACAGGGCCGCGGGAATGACGACTGCCAGCACCGGTTGCGTGACGAGGATTGTCCACGCCACCATTGCAAGTCCGGAACCAAGACTTGCCAGGATACCGATTTGCAACAGTCTGTCCATGGCGATCCTGCCGATGAGGAAGCCGCTGGCAAAAAGCATCACAGCCTGGGGAATCATGACCGCAGCAAAACACAGGCTGAATTCGGGCAGTGTCAGTCCGGAACCGCCGATCAGGACCAGGGGGGCGCCGGCCAGAAAGGCGAAGAGGCCGCAAAAGGCCGAAACGGAGCAGAACGCATAGCCGATGAACGTACGGTTCAGGAGTATTGCCCTGAAATTCCCGAGAATATGCGTGCGCGAAAGCGCGTCCGGATTCTTCGCAGGAATCGATTCGCGGTAAAGAGAGATCACGAGGACAAGGTTCAGACCGCCATAGGCGGCGAAATACCAGAATAGCCAGCGCCAACCGAACGTGTCTGTGATCCAGCTTCCAAGGAACGGAGCTACAATGGGCGCGCAGGCGAGAATGACCATGACAAAGGCGAGCAACCTTGCGGCGGCTTCGCGTTGATAATGATCGCGAATGATGGCGCGGACCAGAGATTGGCCGATCGCAGCTGAAATACCCTGTATGAATCGCAAACCCTGGATAGCTTCCACGCTTCCTGCTGATGCACATGCGACCGAGGCAATGATATAGGCGGCGAGACCAAACAGAAGAACCGGTTTTCGCCCGAAACGGTCAGCAAAGGGTCCAAAAATGAGCTGACCGACGGCCAGCCCAAGTACGAACAGACCAAGGCTTACCTGAATTTCTCCACTATCGGAGGCGAGGGACGCAGCAATCCTCTGGACGGCCGGAAGGGTCATGTCGACCGTCAGCGGTTCGATCCCGGTCAACGACCCGAGGACCAGTATGAGTATGAAATAGTTTCGTCGGTTCAACTTCGTGCCCCTCGATCATGGTGACGGGGTTCGCGACGTTTCCGACTCGCGGGCAGGATACAGCCTTCGCCGGCCGATGTCGGTTGTCGCTTCATGATATGGTCATGGGCGAATGACGTTCGTTCACCGCGTCCGGGTCCTCAAGGGATCCGAAACGGCGAGACAGGCAGAAATCGGAGTCCCGCATGAAATTTCCACCTCCCCCGCATCCATCACCCCGAAAACCGGTCTTTCAGGTCCCGCCCGGCGCCTGTGATACCCATGTCCATGTCTTCGGTCCGTCCGACAGATTTCCTTATGATGCTGCCGCCAGCTATCGTCCGGTCGATGCGCCGAAAGAAAAACTGCGGGCACTGCATGATCATCTTGGGTTCGAACGTTCTGTGATCGTACAGGCAACCTGCCATGGCACTGACAATTCAGCCACAATGGACGCCATTG
Source organism: Alphaproteobacteria bacterium (assembly GCA_965221485.1). GTDB lineage: Bacteria > Pseudomonadota > Alphaproteobacteria > MPNO01 > UBA830 > JAJEBT01. The sequence goes on from OZ244893.1 coordinate 931,594, forward strand.
CGTCTTCGAATGGATCGTGGCGGGGGGTAGCCATCGTCGATGAATCTTTTTCCGAGAACGATTTTCTGGAACTTCACGAAGGCGGTATTCGTGGCGTCCGTTTCAGTTTTGCGCGGCATCTCAGCGGTCCCCCGGATTTTGGTCAGGTACACAGGATTGCCGAAAAGCTGGATGGTCTGGGATGGCATCTTGAAATCTATATCGAAGAACAGGATATCGTGGAGTTTGGGGTTGAGCTGCGACAATTCAGGCTGCCGATCGTCTTTGATCACATGATTCGTATCAATGTCGAGGCGGGGGTTGATTCGGTTCCGTTCCGGACACTGATTGACTTCATGCGCAATGAAAATGTCTGGGTCAAGATATCCTGTGCCGAGCGGCTTTCGAGAACCGGGGCGCCCTACGAGGATGTGGTTCCTTTCGCGAGGGCGCTTATCGATGCCAACCCCGCCCGTGTCCTATGGGGTACGGACTGGCCCCATCCAAATTTATGGGATGGCATGCCGGATGAGGGCGATCTGGTCGATCTCATCGAGCGCTATGCACCGGATCCGGAAGTGCGGAACAGGCTGCTGGTCGACAATCCTACCGAACTTTACGGATTTGGGCCCGTCTGATCCTACTGAAACTGCCGGCAGCATGACCCTATCGAGGGCCAGTTTGCAGCGATCCGGGATCGGGACGTCGGGTCATCCGTTCATCCCGAAAACCCGAACGTCGACCGGTTCCCGCGCGGAACAGCGAATCAGGAAGTGGCGGGATGGTTCGTCAAGAGAGGTCTGTGAGAAAAACCCTGGCAATCCGCTTATCCATATTGGTTGAACACGTGCCTCTGCAGTGCGTGCTTCAGAATTTCTTCGGGTCCTTCGGTAATCATGAAGGAACGCGCATCCCGCCAAAGTTTTTCGATCGGAAGATCGGTGGTGAGGCCGACACCGCCATGAATCTGCATGCAGCGATCCGCCGCTTCGAACGCCTTGCGATCGCCGAGATACTTGCACATGTAGGACTCCCAGCGAATGTCTTCGCCGTTGTCATAGCGTGCTGCGGCCGCGTAATTCATCAGGCGCATCATATGGATGTCAGCATAGGTGTCGACCAGCATCCATTGCACGGCCTGTCGTTCTGACAGGGGCTTGCCGAACGTCACGCGATCCCTCGCATAGGAGGCTCCGAGTTCCAGGCAACGCTCCATCGTGCCTATTCCGATCGCTCCATGGCGAATGCGCCCCATTGTGATCCATGTTTGTGCCATGCGAAATCCGTCGCCTTCCTTGCCCACAAGGTTTTCCACCGGGACCCGGACATCATCAAAAGCCATTTCGCAAGGTTGGTCGTCCATCATGGTCTGTTGCTTGCGGAGGATCTTTACCCCTGGCGTATCCGCGTCAACCAGAATGCATGAAATACCGCCTCGCGCACCTTTCTCCGGGTCCGTGACACAAATCACCTGGAAAAAGTCTGCTGTATCGGCACCCGTAATGAAACGTTTTGTGCCGTTGATAACGAAGACGTTCCCGTCGCGGACGGCTGTCGTCTTCATCCCCGACGGGTCGCCTCCGGCATCGGGTTCAGTCTGGGCAAATCCTGGCTTTTTCGTACCCTCGACGCATGGCATGAGGTAGCGTTCCCTTTGCTCTGCATTCGCATAGGCGGCAAGCAACGGGCTGACATCGGGGCCAAATATCCACCGTTTGCGCCGGGGAAACGCGATGGTGCGCCCCGTTTCTTCCCAGACGACAACCCTGGCGAGCAAACCCATTCCGAGACCGCCCAGGTCCTCCGGAACGTCGATACCCCAGATTCCCAGCTCCCGGGCCCGGCCCTCCAGTTTTTCACGAATAGCCGGCACCATTTCCGGGCCGTCATAGGCTTCACGTTCGATCGGAATCACTTCGTTGTCGATGAAACGACGAAGGGTGTCTTTGAGCATGCGCAATTCTTCGGGGAGCCTGTAGTCCATCAGCTGATCGTCTCGTGGGATGCTTCATTGTTGATCCCATGATGAGATACTGTTTCAGGCTTGTCCATCAGGAGAGCAGGGGAGCCCGAAATCAGCCTTGATATGCAGGTGACACTGAATAATATGCCCGGGAAATGAAGTCCGAGGAGCTGAAACCATGGGAATGCTGATTGATGGTCGGTGGATCGATGACGACGCAAAGTATCGCAGTTCACAAAGCGGTGACTTTGTCCGCCCCGATTCGGCCTTTCGGAACCACATTACGACCGATGGTTCTTCGGAATTCAACGCCGAGCCGCATCGCTATCACCTTTTTCTGGCACCGTCATGTCCATGGGCCCATCGCACGCAGATCGTCCGCCGTCTCAAGGGGCTTGAGGAGATCATATCGATCACGCTTTCGGACAAGCCTCGCAAGAGAAGTTGGGCCTATTCCCGGGGAATCGACGACCTTCAGCCCGGAGAAGACGGAATTCTGGAACTGCATGACGTCTATATTGCGGCTGATCCCAATTGCACGGGGAGGGTTACCGTTCCAACACTTTGGGATCGCGAGAAAAAAACCATCGTCAACAATGAGTCGTCGGAAATCATCCGTATGCTCAACAGTGCGTTCAACCAGTGGGGTGATGCGTCACTGGACCTTTACCCTCCGGCGCACAGAGCGCAGATTGACAGTCTGAATGACCGAATTTACACGACCTTGAACAACGGCGTTTACCGTAGCGGATTTGCGCGAACCCAGGAGGCATACGAGCAGGCCGTTGGGCCTCTCTTCGAGACACTTGACGCCCTGGATACCCTTCTTTCCGGGCAGCGTTACCTGGTGACCGATTATCCGACCGAAGCTGACTGGCGCCTTTTTGTGACCCTCATCCGGTTTGATTTTGTTTATTTCAGCCACTTCAAGTGCAATCTCAGGCGAATCCAGGATTATCCGAACCTGTGGAACTACACGCTCGATCTTTATCAAAAGCCGGGCATTGCAGAAATCGTAGATGTCGAAGGGATCAAGCGCGGTTATTACGGAGGGCAGGCGAACGTGAATCCGACCGGAATCGTTCCCGTTGGCCCCAAAATCGATCTTTTCGGGATGCATGACAGGACCCGATTCAAATCCGCGGCCTGAAAACCTGCTCTCCAGACGCCATCATGGGCACGGCCTTTGGACAGTACCGGGATTTATGACCAGGCGGGTGCCCTGCCTCCCTTCTGATGAGGTTCGCCCAGGTTTCGGGCTGGAAGATGCCAGAGGATGGCGATCGTGAAACAGAGCCTGGATCCGGCAGAAAAGCCTTGCGGGGCCGCACAGGCCTTATGGGGTGACGCGGCAAACCATACTGTGCGACCGGGATCTCATCCCGAACCGGTTATCACGGGTGCGTTCAAATCCTGGACCGTTATGTGTACCGTTATGTGTCGATGGCCGGTCTTTGACCCGCATGGGTGTGACTTCACCACCTCGGGCCAGGGGGAACCGGGACCCGGCAGACAGTCCTTTTTTGGGAATTAGGCCAGGTCTGCCCATTGCTTCAGAGGTTGTCTGCCCGAACCGGCCGACGGGTCAGCCGAACACCTCGTCTGCCTGCTTCTGGAGCCGGTCCAGAGTTTCCGTGATGAGGCTATCGGAGAGGTCCCGGGTGATGAAAACGATGCGGGACCGGCGGTCATCATCAGGCCAGTTCGGCAACTCAACGGGATCGTGAAACAGATGCTGAACTCCATGAATCGCAAGCGGCCTGTCGCGGCCAGCTATGTTTACGATTCCCTTGATCCGGAGCAATTTATGTCCATGTTCCCCGATCAAAAACCGGATCCATGCGACAAAGGCGTCCCAGTTCAATGGAGTATCGCGTGTAAGGCAAAAGGCGGATATGGCAGCATCGTGCCTGTTGACGTCATGATCGTGCCCTTGGTGATCGTGCCCGTGGTGATCATGACGGTGAGGCTGATAAGCTTCCTCCCGCAACCAGCGCTTGACGTCGATTGACTTGGTCTCCGGGTCATACAGCCCGGCATTGAAGAGCAGGTCCGGATCGATATTTCCGGATATTGCCCTGATCAGGGGGGCGCCGGGATTAAGGGCAGTCAGCCGTTGTTCGAGCGTTCCAGGTTCGCCGTCCTGAAGCAGATCGGATTTGGTCAGGACAATTCGGTCGGCAACGGCGGCCTGCTTGACCGATTCGGTATGTGAATCGAGCTGTTCTTCGCCGTTGACGGCATCCACCGTTGTAATAATCCCGTCCAGCATGTAACGGCTGGAAATGATGGGGGCCGTCATCAAGGTGTGAATGATCGGGGCCGGATCCGCCAGGCCTGTGGTTTCGATCAGGATCCTCCGAAAGGGAGGGATTTCTGCCCTCATTCGCTTGAGGTAAAGGTCGGACAAGGCCTTGACAAGGTCTCCCTGGACCGTGCAGCACAAACAACCGGAATTGAGCAGAACGGTGTTTTCGTCAACATGTTCGACCAGTTGATGGTCGAGACCAATTTCGCCGAATTCGTTGATGATGACAGCCGTATCGGAGAGAAGGGGATGATGCAGAAGACGATTGAGCAACGTCGTCTTGCCGCTGCCCAGAAAGCCGGTCAGCAGAGACACCTGGATAAGGGGTTGTTCCGGGTCTGGTGTGGATTCAGGCACCGTGATTCAGCCGGCCAAATCCGGCTTCGAGATCGGAAATCAGGTCATCGGGCGCCTCGAGACCGGCATGAATGCGGATGAGTTGCCCCGTTTCGTTCCACCGCGTGGCTGTGCGGTTGGCGGCCGGATCCGATGGCAAGATCAGACTCTCATATCCCCCCCAGCTGGCACCCATGGCGAAAAATCGCATTCCGTCGAGCATGGCTTCGATGGCTTCGTCCGAAAACCGGGGATTGAGAACAAACGAAAACAGTCCGCTCGCGCCAAGAAAATCCCGTTTCCACAACTCGTGTCCCGGAGATCCTGGCAATGCCGGATGCAACACGCGCGCGACCTCCGGGCGTTGAGCAAGCCAGTTTGCCAGGACAAGTCCGGTTTCATGGTGACGTTGGAGCCGGACCTTCAGCGTGCGCAAGCCGCGCAACGCGAGATAAACATCATCAGGACCGGAATTCGCTCCGAGGACAGCCGCCGATGGCCGGATCCGGTCCCAGCACTCCTGCGTGGATGTGATCAGTCCCATCATCACGTCGGAGTGTCCCACGATGTATTTGGTCGCGGCCATCGCACAGACATCTACGCCATGCTCGAACGGCTTGAAGTAGATGCCTGCAGACCATGTGTCATCCATAATGACGACGCATCCGCGCTTGTGCGCCTCGGCAGCGATCGCGGGAACATCCTGCACTTCGAAGGTGAGGGACCCGGGCGATTCGACATAGACAACTTTTGTGTTGTCACGAATGAGATCGCGGATACCGGCCCCCAGAGACGGGTCGTAATAGGTAGTTTCGACCCCGAAGCGGCCCACAAATTCATCACAGAATTTCCGTGTGGGGCCATAGACGCTGTCTACCATCAGGATGTGGTCACCCTGCTCCAGAAACGCCAGTAGTGCTCCATTGATCGCAGCCAGTCCCGAGGCGACCGCTACGGATCTGTATCCACCTGAAACAGCTGCAAATGCTTCTTCCAGCGCGTCATGTGTCGGTGTGCCATGGCGTCCATAGGTATAAACGCCGGGTTCCCAGCGCTGTTCCCGACGGCGGCGCATTTCCTTGACAGAACCCCACGCGATTGTGGACGCGTGATAGACGGGAGGATTGATAATGCCGTGGTTGGAAGCGGGATCACGTCCCGAGTGAACGATTTTTGTATCTTCCTTCATGAACTCCGGACCTGTAGGGCTGGGAAATTTGGGTTTCGTTGGTCAAGACAGGGTTGCGACAGGCGTGTCCGAACGGGTTCCCCACTCTGTCCACGATCCGTCATAGACTGCCACATCCTCCTTTCCGAGGAGATGCAGTCCGAGTGCGAGGACGCAGGCCGTGACTCCGGAGCCGCAGCTGGTCATGACCGGTCGATCAAGATCGATACCTGCGGCTTCGAATCGGGCACGAATTTCCTCTGCTGTCCGGAAAACACCGCTTTCGGAGCAAATCAATTCATCGAAAGGAAGATTCAGGCTCCCGGGGATATGCCCTGACCGGCATTCGGGGCGCGGCTCGGGTACGGTCCCAGCAAAACGACCCGCTGCGCGGGCATCAAGGAGCTGCTCCGTACCGGATTGAATATTGGCCCTGACCTGTTCCAGGTTACGCACCAATGCCGGAGACTTGCGGGCGCTGTAGGTCGTTGTTTCGGTTTTGGTCTGATTGCTTGCCAGTGGGAGCCCGGCAGCTTTCCATGCCTGCATTCCGCCATCCAGGATCGATTTGCGCTCATGGCCGAAGACCCGCAGGGTCCACCAGACACGGGGTGAGGTCATCAATCCGCAATTGTCATATACGACGACATGGTGTTGGTCAGAGATCCCGAGATCCTTCATCCAGCGCGAAAAGTCTTCTTCACCTGGTAACATATGCGGCAAGTGACTGTCAGGGTCGGCAATGGCATCGATATCCCAGAAGACCGCGCCCGGAATATGGCTGTGTCGATATTCCTCCGCTGCATTCCGTGCGACCGTCGGAAGAAACCAGGTTGCGTCGACGATTCGAACAGACGGTTCTTCGAGGTGGTTTGACAACCAGTCGACGTCGACGAGAGTTTCGGCAGTCATATCCACCTGGCTCCGATTCCTTTTCGTGGAGAGGGTGAGCAAAAAACGGTTCTGGCATGGTGTCTCTTTGGACGTATTCAGTCTATAGCAGCAGCACCAATCATCCAACAACCGCAGCAGCCCGAAAGGGGAAGGGCGTTCAACAGGTAACGGCCTGTGCCGGACCGCTTCCGATCACTGCCCCCGCATTTCTGCGAGCAGCCCGCCTTATGCCGGGTTCACCAGTAACGACCGGTTGAGCCGACGATAGCGTTGATCAGCCCGATCACCAGATTGGTCGTCACAAGCTGCCGGATCCGGTTGAGATGGGAACCGGCGCGAGGGAAATCCGTCTCCTGCAGGGCCTCGCGGAACTGTCTGTAAGGTCCGAACCAGAGATAAAGGTAGATAACGATCATGACCCAGCCCAAGCCTTGCATAAGATGACCGTTGAGGGGGAGCTCTGCAAAACTGCCCCATACCGAAAAGACCAGCCAGTATCCGCTGACAGGCAGAAGAATGACAGAGACCCAGACCCAGGGAAAGAACCTTGCGAACACGCGGCCCCAGAGCGGAGCCCTCACGGGCGGCTCGAGCTCACCCGCAGCAAGGCGCAGGACCATGATGGCGAAGAACATGCCGCCCACCCAGACAAGGGCGGAGAGCTGGTGAACGGCCTGGGCAGTGATGTCCATCTCGGAGTTCCTTGATCATTGATCCGGCCTACTCTAGTTTGCTGCCGCGCTCAGCAACAGGTGGCTTCAGAATGAAATTCACAGGTACAGATACCTACGTAGCAACCAGGGATCTGATGACAGCGGTGAACGCCGCCATCGCTCTCCAGCGCCCTCTTCTGGTGAAGGGCGAGCCGGGAACCGGCAAGACCCTGCTCGCATCGGAGATTGCGTCGGCGCTTGGAATGCCGTTCCTCGAATGGCATATCAAGTCGACCACGAAGGCCGTTCACGGGCTCTACGAATATGATGCCGTATCCCGCCTGAGGGACTCCCAGCTCGGTGATGACCGTGTCCACGACATAGCAAACTATATCCAGCAGGGAATGCTATGGGAGGCGTTCCGCTCCGAGAAACAGGCCGTTCTCCTGATCGATGAGATCGACAAGGCGGATATCGAATTTCCCAATGACCTGTTGCGGGAACTCGATCGCATGGAATTCTATGTCTACGAGACCCGGGAGACCATCAAGGCGCTCCACCGCCCTGTGGTCATCATCACTTCCAACAACGAAAAGGAATTGCCCGACGCTTTCCTTCGCCGGTGTTTTTTCCACTTCATCCGGTTTCCGGACCAGGACACGATGGAAAAAATCGTTCATGTCCATTTCCCGGATATCAAGAAACGCCTGTTGAAAGAAGCTCTTGACGTGTTTTTCTCCCTCCGGGACGTCAATGGTCTCAAGAAGAAACCCTCGACATCCGAGCTTCTCGACTGGATCAAACTCCTGCTGGCCGAAGACATCGATCCTGCGACGCTTCGTGAAGATGCCGGCAAGGCAATCCCTCAGCTTTACGGAGCGCTTCTGAAAAACGAACAGGATGTTCATACCTTCGAGCGACTTGCCTTCATGTCCCGCCGCGCCGGTGCGTAGGGTGAACAGCCTGTGTTCATTGATTTCTTTTTTCAACTGCGGGCAGCACGAATCCCGGTCACCATTCGGGAATATCTGACCTTTCTCGAAGCTCTCGGGAGCGGTGTGGCCGAAACAAGCGCCGATGACCTGTATTTCCTGTCCCGGGCTTCCCTGATCAAGGACGAGCGCTGGTTCGACAGCTTTGATCTGGTCTTCGAAAATTTTTTCCGGGGTGCAATGCACAAGACTGCGGATTTTCTGGATACTCAGGTTCCGGAGGATTGGCTGCGCGGACTCGCAAAGGAACTGCTCGATCAGGAACAGGTCGACGCCATGAGTTTTGATGAACTTATGGCGGAACTTGCAAAACGCCTGCAGGAACAGGAACGAGCCCATCATGGGGGTAACCGGTGGATTGGTACAGGCGGTACCTCTCCGTTTGGAAATTCGGGGCGTAACCCTGCCGGAGTCCGGATCGGCGGGGAAGGTGGCGGCAGGAGCGCTGCGAAGGTCTGGCAGCGGCGGGAGTTCAGGGGACTTCAGGGTGACATCGAACTCAGTCGTCGAAACCTCAGGCTGGCATTGAGAAAAGTGCGAAAGTTTGTTCGCGAGGGAGCGGAGGAGGAGTTCGACCTCGAGGAAACGATCCGATCCACAGCTCGCCGGGCGGGCATGCTCGACATCAGGATGCGTTCGGAAAGAAAGAACCGGGTCAAGGTTCTGGCGCTATTTGACATTGGCGGTTCAATGGACAGTTTCATTCGTGTGTCCGAGGAACTGTTTTCGGCAGCCAAATCGGAATTCAAGTATCTGGAATATTACTACTTCCATAATTTTCTCTATGAACGTGTGTGGCGGCAGAACAGGCGCGGCTACAACGAGTGGACGCCGACCTGGGACATCCTGAACACCTACGGTCCCGACTGGAAAGTCATCATTGTCGGTGATGCTTCAATGAGTCCTTACGAAATTACCGAAGCTGGTGGATCGATCGAACACTGGAACGAGGAGCCCGGAGAAGTCTGGTTGCGTCGGCTGTTGACGGCCTTCCCCGATGCTGTGTGGCTCAATCCGGTCCCATCGCAACGCTGGATGACAACCCCGAGCATACAGATCACCTATCGGTTGCTGGAAAGCAGAATGTTTCCCTTGACGGCAGACGGACTGGAAGCTGCCATGAAGGTCCTCCGCCGGGGCCGGCATGTGCTTTCCCGAATTCAATAGCTTTACACCTCAATCCCTCGGGAAGGACTGCAGGTTCGTTGCCCGGCCTGGATCGATTTGCTGTCAGGAGGGCATGGAATCCCCTTGCTGAAGCATGCAACTGAACAATCAATACGCGACAGGAGAGATTACGATATGAACAGGGGCCGCAGACTTTGTCAGGTCGTGTTGCTGGTGTCGGCTGCGTTTGTGACCGCTATGCCGGCCATGGCCGATCACCATCAGCACGCATCGAACAGCCACAAGGCGGGATCTCCGGTGATTGAGTCTGCCTGGTCGCGGGCCACACCGGGACAGGCGCCGAACGGAGTGGTGTTCATGAAAATTCTCAATCACGGGTCCCATGCTGATCGACTTGTGTCTGCATCAAGCAGCGTTGCCGAGGCAGTCGAAATCCACACCCATGTGAATGATGACGGTATCATGCGGATGCGCCGGATTCCTGGTCTGGAGCTCCCGCCGGGCCAGGCTGTGGAACTCAAGCCGGGAGGGTATCACCTCATGCTCATCGGGCTGCACAAGCCATTGAAAAAAGACCAGTCATTTACCGTAAAGCTGGATTTCGGAATGGCTGACAGTCAGGTGGTCACCGTCAAGGTCATGGGAATTGGCGCAATGGGCGGCAGGCAATCTCACAATGATCAGCAACACCGGCATTGAGCCCCCCGGTTGGCTGCCGGGGAGCAATTAATCCGAAAGCTGTCAGGCAGGGCTCAAGCTGGCCTGGATGCTCACGCAGCGGCTTCGGGCCTCACCGGGTTTTCATGGCCGCAGGCCGGGCAAACCCTGAGATCAGGCTGATTGTAATATTCCTCAAATACCGGCGGAAGATCTCTGACAAGATCGGTGACCTCGACCTCCCGGCGGTGGACCCGTGTGTGGCATTTTTCGCAATACCATTCGAAGGCATCAAGTTCGCCCGGCTGCCTAATACGCTCAATCACCAGCCCGACCGTATCGGCGGGGCGCTGGGGTGAGTGCCGTGTATGCGCCGGCAGCATCAGCACCTCGCCCTGACGAATCGGTACATCCACCGGTCTTCCGTCCTCGATGATGCGCAGGGTCATGTCACCCCTGAGCTGATAGAAGAACTCGTCTCCGGGGTCGTCATGATAATCGGTTCTGATGTTGGGCCCACCAACAATCGTGACGATAAACTCTCCGTCCTCCCAGATCTGGGCATTTCCGACGGGGGGACGCAGCTGATCGGCGTGATCGTCGATCCATTTCATCAGGTTGAGGGGCAGGGGGGTTGCCATTCTCGTTCCTCCGTTCCATCAAGTGTCGCAAAGGGCGATACATTCGATTTCAATATCGAACGGCCAGGGCCACGATCCAACGGTCACGAAGGTCCGGGCCGGGGGATCGTGGGAAAAGAACGTACGATACTCTTCGTTGACCGTTTCGAAATAGGCTGCATTGGAAATATAAATGGTCACCTTGACCACCTGATCAAGGGATGAACCTGCGGCTTTCAGGGCCGCTTCAACATTTTGCAGGCTGAGACGTGTCTGACGGGTGATATCGCCATTGACAACCTCTCCAGTGGCGGGATCGAGAGGGGGCAGTCCGGACACGAAAACAAAGCCATTGGCCTTGACCGCCGGAGAAAGCGGGACCTTTGACTTTTCCAGAGCCTCGGACATGCCGGGTACAAAGACACATTCCTTTCCTGTTGGCGTGGTCATCTCATCAACTCCCTGTAACGGCCTCCGGGTTGCCTCAGTGCCGGGTATAGTAGAATTCGTCCGGTATGGCGTCGATCACGTCATCAACCGTGCGTTCAGTTGCGATGATTGCGCTTGAACGGCCATCAAACAATACATATTTTCCGGAGCCCTCGCGCGACAGGCGGTAGGAGGCGTAAGGCTGCGGTCCGCGGTCGCCGGAGTAGAGAAGCAGATGTTCTTTTCCGTCGCGAGTAATGCGATCGACCCGGCACCAGCGCCGCATCATCCATACTTTCTGCTTCAGGGCCTCGATCTTCTGCAGATCGAGTTTGCTGAAGCGGGTCAGATCAAGCGGGACAATATTCTCCGGCATCCTGTCGCCCTTCAGCGGTCTTGCACCAGCGCCTCCATAGCAGGCAGCCCGGCGCGGTGCTGTCCGTGGACCCGTGCCACGAACCGGTTGGAATGCGATACGGGAGGATTTTGCAATGTGTTTGTCTCAAGGCTTCCTGAACGTTATTTATGGTGACAGCAACGGGGCGCCATGTCGAATATTTCCAATACCATCAACGCAGCCATTCTGGGAGCCAGCGGCTACACCGGATCCGAACTTCTGCGTCTGCTGATTCCACATCCCGATGTGAACATCAGAATCCTGACTGCGGATCGCCATGCCGGGAAGCCTGTTGCCGACGTGTTCCCGCAGTTTGCGTTCTGTGACCTGCCCCGGCTGAGCCGTATCGAGGATGAAGACTGGTCGCAATGTGATGTCGTGTTCTGCTGCTTGCCGCACGGAACCACCCAAAGTGTCATAGCGGGTCTTCCGGCGCATCTGAAGGTGATCGATTTGTCGGCTGACTTCCGCTTGCGGGATCCTTCCGTCTATGCCCGGTGGTACGGTCATGCTCACCGTGCTGTGGACCTGCAGACGACGGCGGTTTATGGACTCACGGAACGCGCGCGCTCGGCCATCCGGCAGACGCGACTGGTCGCCTGTCCCGGGTGCTACCCGACCTCTGCCATTCTTCCCGTGGCACCATTGCTGGAAGCCGGAGCCGTGGACGCGGAGAACGGAATCATTATCGATTCCAAGTCCGGAGTCAGCGGTGCCGGACGGATGGCACGGGAAGCAAGCCTTTTCACCGAGGTTTCCGAAGGAATTCACGCCTATGGCATATCCGGCCACCGGCACACGCCTGAGATCGAACAGGAACTGGGTGCTGCGGCGGGCCGATCCATAGACGTCAGTTTCATACCTCATCTGATGCCGATGAGCCGGGGAATTCTTTCCACGATTTACCTGACGCTGGCCGACGGTGCTGATGTCGACACCCTGCGGTCGATCCTGCGCGAGCGCTATGATGATGAAACCTTTGTGCGCCTGATGCCGGACGGGATGTCGCCGGCGACACGGCATGTTCGAGGATCCAATCTCGCCGTGATCGGGGTTTTTCCGGATCGACGTCCGGGTCGTGCGATTCTGGTTTCTGTCATTGACAATCTCGTCAAGGGTGCTTCGGGTCAAGCAGTGCAAAACATGAACCTGGCCTTTGACCTGCCGGAAGACCGGGCATTGCGCCAGCAACCGATGTTCCCATGACCCGGAACCCATCACGAGAAGATGACGAGCGCGCGGCAACACGTGCATGTCAATCGGGGTGGAGTCCGTGGAACCTGTCAACGACGCGAAAGCTGCGCCGATGAGCCGCTTCAGCGGAAATGTCCTTCCGTATCTTGGCACCTGGCCAAGGCTCGCCCCGGATGTATTCGTTGCTCACGGGGCCTCTGTCATTGGTGATGTCGAAATCGGGGAGGGGTCTTCCGTCTGGTTCAATGCGGTGATCCGGGGAGACGATTTTCCGATCCGGATCGGAAAGCGGGTCAATGTTCAGGACGGGACCGTTATTCATGTGCATAGCCGGTTTCAGGGGACCTTTATCGGTGACGACGTGACGATCGGGCATATGGCGCTTCTTCATGCCTGCAACATCGAAAGCGGAGCTTTTGTCGGCATGGGTTCCATCGTGCTGGACACGTCGACGATCGAAAGCGGAGCCATGCTGGCGGCCGGTTCCATGCTCACACCGGGCAAAACCGTGAAATCGGGAGAACTCTGGGCCGGGCGTCCCGCAAAATTCATGCGAAACATCACCGAAGAGGAGCTGGATGGCTTCCGGTGGTCGTTCGAATCCTACGCGGAGCGGGCGCAGGAGTACCGGACAGAATTCGCGAAGCTCGACAATACGATGATTGACACTATCCATGGACCTCAAGAAATGACCGGAAAGGAGCAGACATGAGCCACATCAGACCCTTGCAGGACGAGGAACTGGGAAAACTGACGGAGCAGTTCGAACCGACGATTGAACGGCTGGGTTTCGTGCCAAACTCCCAGCGGGTGATGGCCCATAAACCGGAACTCCTTGAGGGTTTCGTTGCCATGACCCGGGGCGTTCAGAAACAGACGGATCAGTCAATTCCCATGTCTCTCAAATACATGATTGCCAATGCTGCGAGTCTGGCTGCCGGGTGCATGTATTGCGTTGCTCATACAGGAGCCGGGACCAGCCGGGCAGGCGTGGATGACGACAAGATCGCGGCGATCTGGGATTACGAGAACAGTGATCACTTTACCGATGCGGAGAAGGCCGCCCTGCGCTTTGCGCAGGCTGCTGCAGCGGTGCCCAACGCGGTAACCGTGGAAGATTTCGGAGAATTGCGGAAACATTTCACCGAATACCAGATCGTGGAGATGGTCGGTGTCGTGGCCATGTTCGGGTTTCTCAACCGCTGGAACGATACCATGGCGACTTCGCTGGAATCAGAACCCGTCGCGTTCGCTGAGCAAACCCTGAGTGATCGGGGCTGGGATGGAGGCAAGCACATGGTTTCCGCCCAACAGGCGGCCGAGTAGTACCGTCCCGCAGGACTGCCGGTATCGACCGGTTTGCTCCTTGTGCCGGAACGTCCAGCTAAAAAACCTGGCCGTTTCAGCGGATCGAATCCCGTTCTGGCGTCTCTGCGTGTGGGCCTCGCCACCGTCGCCATTCCCGGTTTGCAGAACATCGGCGAGGGCCAGCCGCGTGGGCACAAGACTTGACGCGTTCGGACGCGGCCTGTGGTGTTTTGCGGTGGGATTATCGCTGTTCATATTGCCTGTGTGAATTTGATAGGATAAACGGGGTAACGCTGTCGTATCGCGGACTTCGAAAATCCGGGACTGTCTACGCGTGAGATTATGGAGGGGCACCCTGGGTCAGAATACGGATTCCGGGTGCGTCTGCGTGATCATCGGGTTTGGCCATCACGAAGGAGAAACAATGGCAAAGGAAGATCTGATAGAGTTTTCGGGAACGGTCAAGGAACTGCTCCCAAACGCAATGTTCCGGGTAACCCTGGATAATGAGCATGAAGTTCTGGCTCATACTTCGGGAAAGATGCGCAAGAATCGAATTCGGGTGCTTGCTGGCGATCGCGTCAATGTTGAAATGACACCCTACGATCTCTCCAAAGGCCGCATCACGTTTCGTTTCAAGTAGGGCTGTGGACCGGGCCGTCGGCGCCCAACGCCTGGTTCTGGCCTCCCGATCTCCGCGCCGTCTGGAGCTTCTTGCGCAGGCAGGGCTTCAACCCGACACCGTGATCCCTGCGGACATAAACGAGGCGCCCCGGAACCGTGAATTGCCGGCTTCGCTCGCCAGGAGGCTGGCGTCAGAGAAGGCAACCTCCGTCTCGTTATGCGAAAGAGACGCATTCATCCTCGCGGGTGACACCGTCGTTGCTGCGGGGCGACGAATCCTTGGCAAACCGTCGAACGAAGCCGAGGCCATCCGTTTTCTCAAACTGCTCTCAGGTCGTCGCCACAAGATTTATGGCGGGATCTGTGTTTTGGCGCCGGACGGGCGACGGGTCGATCGGGTCGTTGTGACAACCGTGGCCTTCAAGCGGTTGACTCGCCATGAGATCATGCACTGTCTTGGTGATGCTGGCTGGGAGGACAGGGCAGCCGGATATGCCATTCAGGGCAGGGCCGGAGCATTTGTGACGCGGATATCGGGATCCTATTCCAATGCCGTGGGGCTGGCTCTTCATGACACCTGTTCAATCCTTGGTGGTCTGGGGTATCGTCTCTTTTCCGACCACCGGGAGAGGGCGGCAAACGCCGGCCCTTGAGACAGGCATGGGCAAGGAGTTGCACATCAGCGTAGCGCCTTCGGAGATAAGGGCAGCGCTGCTTGATGACGGTATATTGGTGGATCTTCATGTCGAGCGTGAAGATCGTGCGAGTCTTGTCGGAAACATCTATCGTGGCCGGGTCGATCATGTTTCCGGAAATGTTGACGCGGCGTTCGTCGACATTGGCCTGACGCGGGCGGGATTTCTGCCGCTATCCGAGGGCGGGCGTGAAAGGACGAATGAACGACGGCGTACTGCACCCGATGTTCATGAGGGCGAATGGATCCTCGTTCAGGTCACGAAGGACGCAGCAGCATCCAAAGGGGTGCAGTTGACGCGGAGGGTTACCTTGCCCGGCCGGTTCCTGGTTTATTCTCCCACACAGGATCGGATTTCGATCTCACGGAAAATCGATGATATCGCGGAACGCGCGCGTCTCGAAGCCGTCATGGAGACTGTCGTCGAGCCCGGGGACGGCTTCATTCTCCGGACTGCCGCGATGGAAGCCAAGGACCCGGAACTCGAGGATGAGGCCCTCCGCCTTCGCAGGACCTGGAGGGGGGTGGTGCAAGACGTCGAATCCGTCCGAACGGCAACTTGCCTTTACGGAGACACTGATCCTGTTGCGCGTGTCTTGCGCAATCAGATCTTCGGCCAGATTGACCGGATCCATGTCGATGATCGAAGGGCTGCCGGAACGGTTCGTGACTTTGTCGAAGCGGCCATTTCCGGAAAGGGAAAGTCTGTCAGGTTTTATTCCAGTCCGCATGACATGTTTGAACAATCAGGTGTCAATGCTGAAATCGAACAGGCCTTGCAACGACACGTTGCGCTTCCGTCGGGTGGCGGGCTTGTTATCGACGTGACTGAAGCGCTTTCGGTGATCGACGTGAACTCGGGAAGCCACAGTGGCGGAAGCCATTCCGGTCAGGCAGCCTTCAGAGTGAACCGCGAGGCAGCCAATGAGGCGGCCCGGCAAATTCGCATTCGCAATCTGGGCGGACTGGTTGTCATCGACTTCATTCGGATGGAACGGAAGGAGGATGTGGAACAGATCCTCCAGGATCTGCGAAATGCCGTCGCTGACGATCCTGCAGGGGTCCGGGTCCATGGCATGACCAGCGCAGGACTGGTGGAGCTCACGCGTCGAAGACAACGGGAGTCCCTGCTGCAGACCATGACGAAGGTTTGCACATCCTGTTCCGGAGACGGTTATGTCCTGTCTGCGGAGAGCGTCGGGTTGTCCATCATTCGAACCCTGTTGAAAGATGCACGTGTCTGTCCTCCTGGCCCACTCGCGGTTTATGCCTCGAAGGAAATAAAACGCATGCTTGATGGCAATTTGGGACAGGTTCTTGAAGAAATTCGCGATCTGACGGGACGGAGGGTTGAAGTGCGGGAAAGAGATGACTATGCCCGCGAACAATTCGATATCCACCCCATGGACCTGGGGTGTTGAGGTGGCGCGTCTGCCGTGTCCTGTCTGCGGGCTGCCGCCTTCAAAGCGGCACATGCCCTTTTGTTCCAGGCGTTGCGCTGATATCGATCTCGGGCGCTGGTTTACGGAAGTCTATTCGGTTCCTTCGGAAGAAGCGCCGGACGAGGGGGATATTCCGCAGGATTTGCCTGATGCCGAAAATGAATGAGGATTGCGGCGGTACGAACTGACCGTCGTCCTTTCGGCAAGCTTGCAGAACTGGACATGGACCACATGATCATTTATATGGCTGCGTTCATTTCACGAATGTGCCCAGGTAGCTCAGTCGGTAGAGCACCGCACTGAAAATGCGGGTGTCGGTGGTTCGATTCCGCCCCTGGGCACCATTTTTCCTTGATTTACGTGCTTGTGCCGGACGAAACGACCTCGTTCATGATGGCAAGCTTCGCCGAAATCCTGCTACGAAGGGACTCGCCTGCAGCAACTGGTTCAGGGGTATCACCTGCAGCACCGGACGCTTTGGGGACTTCAGCAAGAACCAGCATGCGATTATCCGCGAGTGGCAACGATCGCGGGTGACGAGGAGCCATGAGCCCTGATGCGGTCGTCAGGCGCCTGTACTTGCTGATCACCGGGAAGTGCAGAAGATGCAGGACAAGCCGTGAGTATGAGGTCTGCTTTCCTTAAAACTGGCTTGCACCCCGGAAAACCGCCATTTCCTGCGCGGTTCCGACGGTAGCATCTTGCTATCCAAGGTTCCCCAACCCGAGCAATTTCCTGGAATTGCCCTCGAACATCAGTCGACGATCCTCCTCCGAACATCGCAGCTTGCCGATGACGTCGATTGTCGAGCGAATGAGTCGGGCCCCTCCCTCTTCGTCATAGGGGCAGTCCGTCGCAAAGAACGAGTGATCAGCTCCAAAAAAATCGAGCCCGGCCTGGCTGGCCGCCTGTGCGCCGAACATGGCGGTGTCGCCCCAGAAATCCCGGAAATACTCCACCAATGGTTTTTTCAGTTTGTCGCGAAAGGATCGGCCATCTCCGAGATCGGCGTTTCTGCTTTCCCAGCTCGGCGTGAACCGCCCTTCAGCATGCGGAATATAGGCGCCCCAGTGATGAGCGATGATTCGCAAGCCCGGGAATTCATCGAACATACCGGAACAGACGATGCGTGCCATGGCTGCGCTGGTTTCGTAAGCCCAGCCGAAACCCCAGAAAATTTCGTAAAATGAACGGTCTTCGGTCAGATAGTCAGGATGGGATGCCGGACGGGTTGGATGCAACCAGATCGGCCGTTGGCGTTCGACGATTTTGGCAAAGATGTCCCGGAATTCGGGCTGGTCCAGCGCCTTGTTGTTGACGTTTGTGAACAGCTGGAATCCGACAGCGCCGAGATCATCAATGCAGCGATCGATTTCGGCGAGGGCTGCTTCAGCATTGTTCATGGGAAGCGACGCGATAAACCATGGCATTCGATCTGGGTGCTCGCGACAGATTCGCGCCATCCCGTCATTGGCAACCCGGGTGAGAACCGGGCTGGCCTCGGGGCCTGCGATCGCGTCGATCGGGGGCTGCGACATGGAAATGATCTGCTGATATTCGTCAAATTCATCAAGCATGCGCATCCGGGCGTCCATGTCGTAGATGGTGGTGATGGATTTCCACCGCTTGACCGCTGCCGACGGCATCAGGCCTTCGACCCGCTCAAAGAATTCAGGTGGAAACACATGGTTGAACACATCAATTTTCATGATTTCTGGTCTCTCTGGACTGTGGTCAGATCATCCTGCAGATACGGGGGCCTGCAATAAAGGCGTTTGGGAAAAGCTGGTCCGGGGAACGTCAGCCTTCGAACGGCCCCCAGGCACGTTGAGTCGCTGGTCGCTGCTCAATGGCATCGTGCCAGCGCCGAAGCGATGGATACTCATCAAGCCCGATATCGTTGACGGCATGAATGTGGACATCCGGATAACACGTGATATCAGCAATCGTAAAATCGCCCGCAAGATATTCGACCTCTGCAAGGCGACGGTCGAGAATACCCAGCAGGTCGCAAAATGTGTTCCTGTAGTGATCTTTTGCCCGAGGGACATCTTCTCCCAGACGATGAAAGAACAGGCCATACTGCTGTGCCAGCGTCGTGAATGTTGCTGATCCGAAGATAAACCACTGATCGACAATGATTCGGGTCAGGGGATCCGAGGGGTAGAGGTCAGGTGCAGCTTTTTCGGCCAGATATTTGAGGATTGCGCCGGACTCGCACAGCGTGATCCGTTGTCCGCGGGGACCGTTGTCGTCAATGATGGCGGGGATCTTGTGAGCGGGGCTGATTTTCAGGAATTCCGCATCAAATTGTTCACCCTGGGGCAGGTTGATGGGCCTTATCTTGTACGCAACGCCCGTTTCCTCGACCATCTGTCTGGCTTTGTAACCGTTGTCTGTCGTCCAGAAAAACAATTCAAGCATTCCTGTCTCCTCATATCAGGTAATGACAGGTCGCCGGAAGTTGTCCGGCAACCTGTCGAGATCATAGCCCTGCCATTATCCTGAAAACTCAGGGGCAGCGCTTTCACACTGCTTCCAATGTGAAAGATGCCATGTCCGTCGGCCCGTTCCTTTTGAAGCCATCAGGCCAGAACCTCTCTGGTTTTTCTGGCCAACCTCGGACCTATGGTGATGATTTATCCTGCCGCATCTGCGCTTCCTTCATTCCTGCTCTCGACAGGCATCCGGCGCACCCTGACCGGTATGTCCATGTTCCCTTCGTCAAAGCGACCAATTCCACAATCTCCAAAAGTCGTCGCATATCCGGGCAGCCCGGGCAAGGTCAGGGAACAATTTTCCGCAAACCTTGCCCACCGGAGGGGCAGGGTCGATGCACGGCGCCGGACAGATCAGCTGTCTTTGCGGATACCATATTGCTGCTACGGCACCGATGGAGAGCTCCAGAAGCATAGTACGGGACTTATTGTAGCGACGAGGTGGTTGCCATTCTGACGCCGTAAAACCATCAGCCGACAAACAGTATTCAGGAATTGGCGGAGCGCTTCCGGTGCCGTTCACCCATGACGCATCTTGGCGACTCCCGAAAAGAGAGCAACAGGTGTTGACTTGCCTGCTATTCGCGCGAATCTGAAAGTTGATATTCTGGTTGTCGTGCCCTGCAAGGCCTGCTGCCATCGATGCGGCTCTCGGGAGTCCGGGGACTGGGCGAAACTCTTGGTTGATCCTGAATGGATCGGCAATTGCCGCGACGTTATGAGATTAATACATGGAGGTGTAGTGGGCAGGACTGTATATCGGTGAAAGAATCATGGAATTCGACGCTACCGCAGCGGCCACAAATCCTGAAATGCGTTCGGATGACCAATTATGTGGCCGGCCCTTGCAACCCTGTTGAGACCGGGATTGTCTCCTTGTCATCAGGGATCGCACCCGTGTGACAGGAAGGCCCAGGGAAGAAGATCCGATTCACGCAGCTGTGAAGGGATCGGTGGAGTTGAAGGACCCGAGCGATGACACCTGTTGAAGGAAAAGGGACGGAACATGTCCTGTAGCAATCCGTGACTTTGGAAGACGCTCTCTACAAGGTATTCGAGCCCCTGTCGCAAGGAGCCCCGGGGAATGAGGCATCGACGTTGCGAGCACTGCACTCTGTTCCGCAATACGAAGCCGCCAGGGCGGTACTGGACCTGGGAGTAGGGCAGGGCCGTACAACCATGACTTTGGCGCAAGCGCTTCCCAATTCCAGGATCACGGCTGTGGAAATCCATGCGCCCTTCGTGAAGGGTTTGGCCCAACGTATTCGGAAAGCCGGATTTGCAACCCGTGTCGAAATCCGGTGCGCAGACATGGAAGTAATTGAGGTGTCCAGCGAAAGCATGGATCTGATATGGGCCGAAGGTAGCATCTATCTGATGGGCATCGACCGTGCACTTGGAATGTGGCGGCGCTGGCTTCGTCCTGGCGGCTGCATAGCATTCAGCGACCTGGTCTGTTGGACCGAAAACCTGTCAGGGGAGTGTCGTGAATTCTGGGCATCAGAGTATCCTGGCATGTTGTCAGAAGCGTCGATTTGTTCTCTCGCGGAGGGTGCCGGGTATCGGGTGATAGAGGCATTTCGAATGCCGCGAGACGCACACGATGCCTACTACAGGCCGCTGGAAGGGCGCCTCGAAGAGTTGTCCCGAGATGTCGGCGTCGGACCAACGGAGATCCTGGAGATGCTTCAAAGGGAAATCGATGTCATGCGACGATATTCCGATGAGGTCGGCTACACGTTTTTTGTGCTTCAGCGTGTGGGTGGTTGAGGATGCCGTGAGCAACGAAAATGCTGGCGAGGACACACCATCCCATGACGGGACAAAGACCGTCAATGTCGCGATTTGACCGATCGTGCCTGACATGTTGAATTGGATGGCGAGCTGGCGAAGCAACGAAGGCGGTGATCTTTTCCTGTTGCGCTTCAATGCAAGCAGGGGTTCGTCGGAAACGCCAGGGGACAGATCTTGAAGGTGCGACCTGGGTTCGGGCGGGATCACTCGCCCGGGACAGGATGTCGGCAGAAGCGGAGAAGACATCAAATGGACCCAGTAGCTGCCGACTTGCTTCGCCTATGGTTCGGGACCACTGACCTCGGCAGCGAAATGGAGAGAAATCCCCTCTGGTTCAAGTCCACTCCGGAATTTGATGCGAGGGTCATTGCCGAAGCTAGCGATGTTCATGAACGTGCCGCTTCAGGGCAACTGGATCATTTCATTGAGAAGGCGGAATCCTGTCTGGCTCTGGTTCTGGCGCTTGATCAACTCCCGCGAAACATCTATCGCGGCTCGCCCCGCGCCTATGACACCGATGAACAGGCAAGGGAGACAGCTCGCATACTGATTGATCGAGGCTATGACCGGAACTTCAGCTATTTTCCGAGAGTCTTCTCCTATCTTCCGTTCGAGCACAGCGAGGAACTGTCCGATCAGGACCGTTCCGTCAGTCTGTTCACCATGTTGGGACAGGGGACCTCCCTCGACTCGGCCGTGGCCCATCGCGAAGCAATCCGGAGGTTCGGGCGCTTCCCGCATCGCAATGCGATCCTCGGTCGTGCGAATACGCCAGAAGAAGAGGTCTATCTGGAAGATCCGCCGCTTTGGGGAATGACGGCTGCGGAGGCACAGGCGCTCGAACGAAGAAAGTCCGGGTGCGCGGAAGAAGACATGGATTGACCTTCGCTGTGAATGGAGGCGTGACCCGCAGGGGAACCGTAAATGGCCGCATTCGGGCTGACGCCCTGCGACCGGCCCGAAGTACAGGATACACATCATGCCACGCAGACTGATTGACATATCGGTACCGCTTGAAGCCGGTATCCGGTCCGACCCCGATTTCATGCTGCCGAAGATTCAATATCATCGGCACGCGGAAACGGCGAAGGACCTATGCGCATTGTTTCCCGGCCTGCGTCCGGAACAGTTGCCAGACAGCATGGGCTGGGCCATTGAAGACGTGGAACTGACAACGCACAACGGAACCCATGTTGACGCTCCGTGGCACTATCATCCGACCATGGATGGCGGTCAGCCGGCAGCGACAATCGACACAATTCCACTTGAATGGTGTTATCAGCGTGGCGTCAAGTTTGACTTTCGCCACTTTCCGGATGGCTATCTCGTTTGTCCTGATGACATGGAAGCGGAGCTGGAACGAATTGGCCATGATCTTCGCCCCCTGGACATTGTCGTAGTCAATACCTCGGCCGGTGAGTGTTACGGACAGGACAATTATCTGGAAAAGGGATGCGGATTTGGGCGGGAGGCCACGCTGTGGCTCACCGATCGCGGTATTCGGGTCGTGGGCACCGATGCGTGGACCTGGGACGCTCCATTTCCCCATACTCTGAAACGCTGGAAGGAGACGCGGGATCCCTCCATCATCTGGGAAGGACACAAGGCTGGCCGTGAACGAGGCTACTGCCAGATCGAGAAGCTCGGAAATCTGGAGCAGTTGCCCGGTAGCGGATTTGACGTGATATGTTTCCCCACCAAGATCAAGGGTGCGTCGGGAGGCTGGACCCGCGCCGTAGCCGTTATCGACGAATAGAGGAGAAAAGAAATTGGCCAGTGACGGAAAAGTGATCATTACCTGTGCAGTTACAGGATCAATCCATACTCCGACAATGTCTCCGCATCTGCCGATTACTCCGGACGAGATCGCACGTGACGCGGTTGCTGCTGCGGAGGCGGGTGCATCAATACTTCACCTCCATGCACGTGACCCGAATGACGGTCGCCCGACACCCGATCCGGGGGTCTTCATGGAGTTTCTGCCGCGCATCAAGCAACAGACTGATGCGGTCGTTAACATTACGACCGGTGGCGGGCATGGCATGACGCTTCAGGAGCGATGCGCAGCAGCCCTTCACGCCAGTCCGGAGATGACCTCTCTCAATATGGGTTCGATGAATTTCGGGCTCTATCCGATCCTCGACAAGCCGCTGGACTGGAAACATGAATGGGAACCTGCCTATCTTGAAATGACTCGAGATTTTATTTTTCGTAATACATTCAAGGATATTGAGTGGGTTTTGAAGGAACTGGGGGAAGGCCATGGAGTCCGCTTTGAGTATGAATGTTATGATATGGGACATCTTTACAATCTCGCCCATTTCCTTGACCGCGGTTTGATAAAGCCTCCAATTTTCGTGCAGACCATATTCGGCATACTCGGGGGCATTGGAGCCGATATCGAGAATCTTGCTCACATGCGACGGATTGCCAACAAGCTGTTTGGCGAGGAAAACTATGAGTGGTCTATTCTCGCGGCCGGCCGCCACCAGATGAGTTTCGTCACGACGGGGGCCATCATGGGCGGCAATGTGCGGGTCGGGCTTGAGGATTCCCTGTATCTTGCCAAGGGAAAACTGGCCGAAAGCAACGCTGATCAGGTATCCAAGATTCGAAGAATTGTGGAAGATCTGTCTCTCGAAGTGGCAAGCCCCGAAGAGGCCCGTCAACGACTGGCTCTGAAAGGTGGAGATCAGGTCGGATTCTGACCACGTTTGCCCCCTGGGGTCGAAGCGTATAACGAGAGGTCATGCCGGGCCGGCCCTGCCGGAACCGGCCAGACCGTGCAGAATTTCGCTGTCAGACAGCTTCGATCCGGTAGGGTCGTTGTCTTTCAGCGTGATCCCGGGCCGCAGCGAGACGGTCCGCCTTGCTCGAATGGATAAGAAGAATCGGCGTGTCCGTTGCCACCGCGTCTCCGGTCTGGACAAGAAGGTCAAGACCAGCCCGTTTGTCTACCGGAGCTCCGGCCGCGCGGGCAATTCCGGCCAGTGCGAAGCAGTCGACTGACTGGATACGACCGGGTTTCCCCGCGAGGATTTCCAAAACCTCTGTGCCCGGTTCCATCTCTTCCTCGCTGCGTCCCTGGGCTGCAATCATTCTTTGGAAGCTTTCAAAGGCTGCTCCGCTATCCAGCAGTTGTCTTGCCGTTTCCCATGCTTCCGCGGTAGTCCCGGTTCCCTGGAAGCGGAGGATGGCGGCTGCTATGTCCAGAGCTTTCTTGCGAAGATCCTGTGGCGCGTTGTCCCCGACACGCAGGACATCCAGTACATCCCTGGCTTCGAGCACCGGACCAATGCCGCGGCCAATCGGGACGCGGCCATCTGTCAGATGGACATCCAGTGTCAAACCCAGCGCTGATCCGACGGTATGAAACAGATCACGCAAAGCAATCGCTTCTTCGGCCGTCGGAACTTTCGCCGTACGGCCTACCGGAATATCAATGACGCAATGTGTTGTGCCGGCAGCGACTTTCTTGGAAAGAATAGAAGCGACTGACCATCGCAGGGAATTGATTCGAAGCGGGCGGGTCAAGGCGTTCATCACCTCGTCCACACGGGAATGATTTATACGTCCATTCCAGACGATGCATCCATTCGTCTCCCGCACCACCCTCTGGACATCATCGGTATCGAGATCGACGCGAGCCAGCACTTCCATTGCATCAGCAGTACCGGCCGGCGAAGTAATGGCGCGCGATGATGTCTTGGGAATTGTCAGCCCGAAAGCGGCGACAATGGGAACAGCGACCATTGTGACCCGGTTGCCCGGGATGCCCCCCATCGAATGCTTGTCGACAACCATGTCGGAATCCCAGTCAAGGGTTGCTGCATGTTCGGCGCGGACCCTTGCCAGATCAATGGCTTCGTCATCTCCGAGTGACCCTGCGGTTGCGACCAGGAAATCGACGATTTCATCGTCCCGGATCGCGCCGGTCACGATATCCCTGATAACCCTCCGGAACTCGCGACGATCCAGTTCGTCACCCCGGATTTTTCGAGCCACGAGCGCCCGCCCGTCGATTGTCAGACTTTGCAAGATGTCGACGAAGTGCCCGACACCATCTTCCAGCTTGCCATCGTTGCGAATCGTAATGCGATGGGCGGTCACAGGAATCGCCGACGTTTTCCGGTTCAGACGTCTCGCAATCGCCTCATTCGAGTCTCTTTTTCTTTTGCGCAATCGCCTCTCAAGTGTGGCGCGGCGGGCTGTAACCTCGATGATCTGAACGTATTCCCAGCGTTCGAGAGCCGCGCGGACGACGCTGCGTGAAGCATTCACAACCAGATGTCGACCGGCGGCAAGGTCCTGTTCGTAACTGGCGGGAATGCCGTAGCCTGTGTCATGGGCATACCAGTCGAGCATGAAACCGGCCCGTTGCCGCCGTTCCTCAAACTCCTTTCTGTCAAGCGGAATATGATCTTCAGCCGAATCCTGAACGGTGCGCGTGATGCAACGGCGCGCGAAGACAAACGGAGAGCCCGGACCGAGACGCGCGCGAGCGGCGTTAATGAGGCTGTCCTTGCCGGCCCCGCTGGGACCCACAACGAGAATGATTGTGCCGGGCATGACCAGGATCTAGCGGATGGAAATATCCAGCCCGATATCAGCTGCGGGCGCTGACTGGGTCATGTGGCCGACTGAAATCCAGTCGACACCGGCTTCGGCCTTTTCCCGAATGGTTTCGAGCCTGATTCCGCCTGACGCCTCTGTCATGGTGCGCCCGGCAATGATTTCTATCCCTTTCTTCATCATCTCCGCGGACATGTTGTCGAACATGATGACGTCAGCACCAGCCGCGGCCGCTTCAGCGACCTGCTCCAGGGTGTCGCATTCGACCTCGATCTTGGTGAGAACGGGCGTTAGGCGGCGAGCCTGGGCAACAGCCCGGGTGATCGACCCATGCACGGCAATATGATTATCCTTGATCAGGACACCGTCATGGAGACCGAGACGGTGGGGGCGGGCGCCCCCGACACAGGACGCGTATTTGGAGAGCATTCGAAGGCCGGGCACCGTCTTGCGCGTATCGATAAGTTGCGTGCTGGTGTGGGCAATGGAGGAGGCATACTGATCGACCAGCGTTGCGATTCCACACATGAACTGAAGAATGTTAAGGGCGGTGCGTTCAACAGACAACAGCGCTCTGGCGGGGCCGCTGACCTTCATGAGTCCCGACCCGGCTTCAGCCTTGCTTCCGTCCGGGAGCAGGATATCCACCGTTGAGTCCGGTACCATATGGGAGAACACTTCAGCGGCAACGGGCATGCCGGCGAGAACAATCTCATGCCGGGTGTTCATCATGAATTCCGCCCGGGCCGCCTCGGGAATAAGAACGTTGCTGGTCAAATCCTGGGTCTGGCCAACATCTTCACGGACCCAGGAGTCTATCCAGCTATGGAGCACATCCGGCGACGGCAACAGGAATCCGGGATCGATATCTGTTTGCTGTAGCGGCTCCTGTTCGGTAATGGCGGTCATGGAACTGTGATCTCCTGATGGGGTTTGTTGCTGCTTGGCTTGCATGGTCGCTTGCCTTGTTTGACACAATTTTCCATCCTGAAGGCGATTGTCGCAACCGCTCCACTCAGCTGGGGCTGCAAATGTGGGGGTGGAGGCCATGGACACGGGACTGGAAACGGCGCGCGAGCTGCGCAAGGTCATCGATATTCACACGGATACACGTGACATTCTCGCGCGCGCAGATCGTTATGCACGCGACCACAACTTCAAGGACTGGCTGATCATTGATGCGGATGCCCATCATTCGGAAATGCAGTCCTGGAAGGATGTCGTGACCTACATTGAGGATCCGGTCATCCGGGACATGGGTGTCCAGTTCCAGAACCGTACAGGGACATCGGCGGGGCTGTCGAATCATGTCAGCGGATTGCGTTATCAGGACATGGCAGGACGCATTCCTCATCAGACGGCGCTTGCGGAGAACGTGGATACCGACTCTGTCCATCGGGACGTGGTTCTCATGAGGCGCGTCATGGATGCGTTGGGAATTGACTGGCAGATTTTGTTTCCGGGCAATCTGTTGCAGCTGGGCCTGCATCCCCAGCCACGGGTCGAGGTTCAGCTGGCCTTTGCCTACAACCGCTTTCTGATGGAACGGATTATTCCTGCGGAATCCCGTCTCAAGACCCTGCTCTATCTGCCGTTTTGCGAACCGAGGGAATGCGAGCGGATGATCCTGGAATTCGGAGACCATCCGGATGTTGTCGGTTTCATGGTAACATCGGTCCGCTACAAGTCGGTCCATCATGACAGTTACATGCGGACCTATGCGATGCTGGAGGAAGTTGGCAAGCCGCTGTGTTTCCACGCCGGCAACAATTGGCAGGATGACTATCTGAAGCAACTGGATCTTTTTATTTCCATGCATGCGATTTCATTCACGCTCTGCAACATGGTTCATATGACCAACTGGGTCCTGCACGGTTTGTGCGAACGTTTCCCGAAGCTCAGGGTCATATGGACCGAAAGTGGTGTGGCATGGGTCCCGTTTCTGATGCAGCGGCTCGACAACGAATATCTGATGCGGTCTTCGGAGGCCCCCAACCTGAAGCGCTTGCCGAGCGAGTACATGCGGGAGATGTACTATACATCCCAGCCAATGGAGCGCACAGATATGGGTCTTCTGGAGGCCAGCTTCAGGGCGTTGAATGCGGAGACGCAAATGCTTTATGCCTCGGACTGGCCCCACTGGGACTTTGATGCACCCAGCACAATCTACGATTTGCCGTTTCTTGATGAAAACGCCAAACGCAACATACTCGGCAGAAATGCCGCGAGGCTGTTCAATCTGCCCGACCACACCCGATAATATGGGATGGATCGGGTCTTAAACCGGAAAAAGGGAGACAAGAAATGATTACTGTTCTGGTGACATACAAACTGCCGGATGGCACAGATCGCAATGCGGCCCGCAAGAGTTCGCAGCAGGCGGCGCCACGCTTTCAGGGAATACCCGGGCTGGCCAGCAAGCATTTCCTTTATCATGAAGCCGAGGGACTTGGAGGCGGATTTTACACATGGGAAAGCCGCGAACAGGCTGAGGCATTCCATTCCACTGCCTGGCTGGATTCAATGGAGGAACGCATGGGTTCCCGTCCGACCCTGACCTTCTTCGAGACTGCGGTTCTTGTCGATAATGCCGACGGCAACATCCTTGTGGAAGCTGCGTAGACCGAGCCCCGGAAACGCTATCTCTGAACGCGTACCTGCTCGATCAGTCTGGCAAGCGACGGATCGTCTTTTCCCATGGGTTTCACCCTGGTGAACTTTTCCCGTTCGTCGCCTCGCCAGGTTGCGGGCTTGGTTGCGTCAATCGCGAGCTTTCCGCCGACACGCATGACGGTGTAGTCCTTGCGAACCTCCGGAATGGAAATGTCCAGCGGGTGCAGGCGTGTCCCCGGTACAATGTGTGACATGGTTTCCGGATTGCAGCGCGCTGCGATCGCCCAGAGCACGTCCTGTGCATTATAGATGTCGACATCCTCGTCGACGGCAATGGCTATCTTGACATGAAGATTGGGACCGGACAGAGCTGACATCAGTGTGTCGCGCACCTGACCGTCCCAACGGGCACGCATCTGGATGATCATCATGAACTGGGAGGCCCAGGGAGGTACGAATACGTCCAGAATTTCGGTGTTCCCATGCGTGTCCCGGAGGCGGTTGAAATAGGTCGCTTCCATTGGCAACGTGATCAAGGGCTGATGATCTGTGAACCATGTCGCCTGAATATGGCGGAAAATCGGCTCCTTGCGATGGGTTATTCCCGTGATCTGATAGACGGGCGCTGGCCCTTCAGCACCGGCTCCGAAGGTTGTGAATTCGCCAAACGGGCCTTCGGGGGCACGATCACGCGGGTGGACTAGGCCCTCGATCACGACTTCGGCATGCGCCGGCACCTCGAGATCGATCGTCTCGCACCTGACCATCTCGATATCCTCGCCAAGGATTCCGGCGCCATATTCGAGCTCATCAAAGTCTTCATGCGAGCCTGACCAGTTGGACATGATTTCGTAGACCGGATGAAGTCCGATGGCGAAAGCCATCGGCATGGGTTCATCCTTTTCCACATATTTCAGATAGTGCGCGTAATTGTGACGGGCCGCCATCCAGAACGTCGCCTTCCTGGGATCTTCGGTCAGCATCATCCGGATGATTGCCTCATTTCGTATCCCGGTTTCGGGGTCCTTGGTGATCGTAATTCCGGAGCCCAGATAACGTCCGCCATCACCATGGCTGTGCTGGGGAATGGGAAGGGCGTGAAGATCGACGGCATCGCCCAGCATCTTGATTTCCTTGACAGGTCCGGTATCCACCATTACAGACTTGCCGCGCCGGGTGGTCATGCGTTCGGCAAGGAAGGGACAAACCTCATTCGCGTGGTCTACGCCGAAAGCCGCTGCCTGCCCTGCACGATCCATGATCAACATGTCCGTCAACCGCCAGCCTGGGAAGCCCTCCAAATTGTGAAACATCAGGGGTCCCTTGCTCTCGGAACACAGATATCCGACCTGGGTGATCGGATCGACTGCGTCCCGGATATGCAACATGCGGTTATCAATGGTCGACAGAAAACTGCGTAGAGTATGCGGCATGTGGATACCTCTTCGAAATTCGAGGGTGGACCAATCCAGACTATAGCTGAAACATCGCACCGCCCGAAAGCGTCCGGAACGCCGGAAGAAAGGATTCCCTGATGGCAACCACGATCTCGCAAACAGATACCCACACCCCTTTCGCATGGCCCCGGTTCGGATGGGAGGATCCGATGCAGCTGGAGGAGCAGCTGACCGATGAAGAGCGGATGATTCGCGATACCGCGCATCAATACGCAAGGAACCAGCTCCTGCCCCGCATTATCGACGCCTATAACAAGGAGCATGAAGATGTCGAGATCATTCCGGAAATGGGAGCGCTGGGACTTCTGGGATCAACAATCCATGGCTATGGATGCGCTGGTACAAGCTATGTTGCCTATGGACTGATTGCGCGAGAACTGGAAGCGGTGGACTCTTCCTATCGCTCGAGCCTGTCTGTTCAATCGAGTCTTGTCATGTGGCCCATCTATAATTTCGGGAGCGAAGACCAGCGTCAGAAGTACCTGCCGGGATTGGCAAGCGGCGAACTGGTTGGTGCGTTCGGTCTGACAGAGCCGGATCATGGATCGGATGCCGGCGGAATGAAATCCAGAGCGACGAAGGTCGAGGGTGGATACGTCCTCAAGGGCTCCAAGATGTGGATTTCCAATGCGCCCCTGGCCGATGTTTTGGTGGTTTGGGCCAAGGATGATGAGGATGTCATCCGTGGTTTCATTCTCGAGCGCGGCATGGAGGGGCTGTCCACGCCTCGCGTAAAGGACAAATTGAGTCTCCGTGCCTCTGTGACCGGTGAAATCGTAATGGATGACGTTTTTGTCCCGGCCGAAAACCGTCTCCCGCATGCACGCGGGCTGGGAGGGCCGTTTGGTTGCCTGAACAATGCCCGCTACGGCATTGCCTGGGGAACGCTCGGCGCCGCCGAGTTCTGTTGGCGGGCTGCGCGCGACTATGCCCTTGAGCGGACGCAATTTGGCAAGCCGCTGGCGTCCTTCCAGCTGGTACAGAAAAAGCTTGCCGATATGCAGAGCGAGATTTTCATTGGTTATCAGAGCTGCCTGCGCATGGGGAGAATGATGGATGAAGGCCGCTGCCCGCCAGAGCTGATTTCGATGCTCAAGCGCAACTCGACAGGCAAGGCCCGTGACATATGCCGCGACGCCCGGGACATTCATGGTGGCAACGGAATCGCGGACGAATACCATGTGATGCGTCACGTCATGAATATGGAAACGACCTATACCTATGAAGGGACGCACGATATCCACGCGCTGATCCTGGGGCGGGCACAAACCGGAATTCAGGCGTTTTTCTAGATCAGGCCGCAATGTCATGATCGACGGGTACCTTCCGCGTCCGCTTGATCACATTCGGGTTTTGGACATGAGCCGGATCCTGGCCGGGCCCTGGGCCGGTCAGCTGTTTGCGGATCTTGGTGCGGACGTGATCAAGGTGGAACGACCGGGGCAGGGCGACGACACGCGCGGCTGGGGGCCTCCTTACCTGAAGGACGAGGACGGGGAAGAGACATCAGAGTCGGCCTATTTCCTGGCTGCGAATCGCGGCAAGAAGTCCATTACCGTCGACCTTGCCAGCCAGGAGGGGCAGGACATCGTACGACGACTCGCGGCCAGATCCGACATTCTCCTGGAGAATTACAAGGTTGGCGGGCTGGCCGCTTATGGCCTGGGCTACCAGAACCTCCGGATCGTCAATCCGCAGCTGATCTATTGTTCGATTACCGGTTTCGGGCAGACCGGTCCCTATAGCGGACGGGCGGGTTACGACTTCCTGATTCAGGCAATGGGCGGGCTGATGAGCGTGACCGGTGAGGCTGACGGCAGACCCGGCGGTGGACCCCAGAAAATCGGTGTGGCTCTCAGTGACGTATTGACCGGCCTGTATGCGGTCATTGCTTCTCTTGCGGCGCTTGCGTGGAGAGAAAAGACAGGGAAGGGGCAACATGTGGATCTCGCCCTGCTGGATGTGACAGTGGCAGCATTGTGCAATCAGGCCATGAATTATCTGGTGGAAAGAGAGGCGCCAGTCCGCATGGGCAATGCCCATCCCAATGTGGTTCCCTATCAGGCCTTCAAGGCTGCCGACCATCATCTGATTCTTGCCATCGGAAATGACGGCCAATTTCAGAGATTTTGCCGTGTGGCTGGCCGGCCTGACCTGGGAGAGGATCCGAGATTCGCGACCAATCGCGGCCGCGTCACGAACCGGGACACCCTCATACCGCTCCTTGAAACCCTTGTGGCCGGAAAATCCCGCCAGTTCTGGCTGAGCAAACTGGAACAGGTCGGTGTGCCCTGCGGTCCCATCAATGATCTGGAACAAGTGTTTTCCGACGACCACATCAAGGCGAGAGAGGTCGAGCGGTCCCTCTCGCACCCTCTCGCGCCTTCGGCACCGACTGTGGCAAACCCGATCCGTTTCTCCGAATCGGAGATTGCCTATCAGCGACCTCCGCCGATGCTGGGTCAGCACACCGAAGAGGTTCTGGCTGATATGCTGGGGATGGACAAACGGGAGCTTGAACGCCTGAAAAAGGCAGGAGTTATCTGAGAACGCCGTTTATCTGGGAACCTATGGGAGATCAGGCCCCGTCATGATCCTGGCTGCGATCTGCTCCGGCGTATCACGAAGCAGAACGGGTTTCATGCAAGGCATCAAGCATGGCGTCCGGAGTGACGAACTTTTGACGGGGCGCACCGTCCGGTGCTGATCGTACCTCGATACGATCAATGACTTGCCAGTCGGAAAATGAAACCACGCGGACGTTGCGTTCCACGAGCATCGCATCAATGGCTGCGCCACCGGGACGCTGCGGACCCAGATTGTCAGAAAGAGTCCTGGCAACGACATCGAGAGAATCGTTCTTGTTGGTTCCGATCGTACCGCTTGCGCCACGCTTCAGCCATCCGACGGAGTAGATGCGCTCTCCAACCCTTCCGTCTTCATTCCGGACAATGCCCCGCCGTTCGTCAAACGGGAGGTCTCCAAACGGATTTGCTCGCGATCCGATGCAGGTAATGACGAGGGAACAGGGAACATCGAACATCTCGCCAGTGCCCGACACTCGTCCGGAGCTGTCGACGGTTGTCCGTTCCAGTCGCAACCCCTCAACGCGTCCGGAACCGAGAATTTCCACGGGCGAAGCGAAGAACTCAAAATGGACCCGCCGTTGCTTGCCTTCTGCGGGTACGTCAAGAAAACTCTTCAGTGTATCGAGGTTTTTCTGGCGCAGCCGGAGATCGCGGTCTGACATGTAAGCGGCAACGGCCGCCTCCGGAAGATGTTCGGGATCGACAATCGGGGCCGCGTTGGTCAATTGACCCATTTCCCGAAGTTCGACGTTGGTGAACGCCGCTTCCACCGGGCCTCTTCGGCCAAACATGTAAACGTCGCGAACCGGAGACCGGTAAATCGCTTCGGCGGCGTGCGGCACCAGATCAGACGTCGACATTTCTTCCGGTGTTTTCACCAGAACCCGGGCCACATCCAGTGCGACATTCCCAATTCCGACGACGGCGGCAGCGTCCACGTTCAGATCGGGATCGAGATCCGTAAAGTCGGGATGACCGTTATACCATCCCACGAAGGCGTTTGAGCCATACACATTGCTCAGGGTTTCGCCCGGGATGCCAAGATGATTGTCATGAGGTGCACCGCAGGCGAGTATCACGGCGTCATAACAAGCGAGCAGATCACCCAGCATGATGTCACGTCCGACCTCGACATTGCCGAGATAGCGTACGCGTGGATTGGCCAGGGTGCGGTCGTAACCGAGAGAAACCCGCTTCGTTTTCTGATGATCGGGAGCCACTCCGCCGCGAATGAGGCCATAGGGACTTGGTAACCGCTCAATAACATCGATCCTGCAGTCAGGAGATTTGTCGAGCAGGCCCTGGGCGGCATACATCCCGCCTGGCCCCGACCCGACAATTGCAAATGAACGCTTCATTCAGGATTTCCTCGCCCGTTTTCTCTGTTTGCGTGCATCATAATCGTTCGTTTCAAATGAGAGAGCGGTGTCGTGACAATCCATGACCCGTGTTGTGGCAGGACCCACCGGCCAGGGTGTCTGTTTTAATAGCGCCGGTCTTGCGAATTCGTCCGGATGTTGGGAAACGGCGCAAATCGTGATCACCGGAAATCTGTGAGCTCCGCAAACCGATGATCGTCCCGGAGGGGATATATGCGCTCGACGATTTCCGGTTTTCGATCAACGGGCATCCGTCAGGACCCGATCCAGGCCATATTGCGACCCTTCTTGCGGAAGCTTGATAAACGCACGAACTTCCGCCCATGCTGTTGTTTGCGCCGGGTGAAGCCCTTGTCTTGACCTTGGCTGGGCCCGTGGATGAAGACTGCGTTGCGGGAATATCCGGACGGGCCCTGTGGTTTCGGTTGCATTCCGTGTCCATGAGGAGATCGTAACAAAGGGATCGAGTCAGTGCCCGGCTCCAGAGTGCGTTTCATACTCTTCTGGAAGCCATTGGCCAATGACATTCTTCAAGCTGGCACGAGGACCGGAAACACGACTCGGCCCAGGTCAGCGCTATCAATACTCGTTCCAATGCCTTCCTTCAATTCACACCGTGAGATCCTGAACCCGAGAACGACGCTATCTCTCATCACAGTCTCCTGTTTGTCGCGGGAGATTCCGTCCCTGCAAGGCATCGGAAACACCCGCCCCATAGTTTTTCCGAATGCCTGTTAGAATGGTGAGAATGATCCTGCGGGAATCTCATAGAAAGAAATTAATGCCGAATTCACATGACCGGCCGGAAACGGATGACGCAGGTGACGACATGACGAAGCTGAAGAACCTGAAGGCGCGCTTCATGGAAGACCCGGAATTCCGGGAAGAATATGCGCGTGCGGATGAGGAACATGTGCTGATGGAGGCGCTGGTCCGTGCCCGCACGGCGGCGAAGCTCACGCAGACGGAACTTGCCCGGCGGCTCGGTACGACCCAATCTGCGGTCTCTCGCCTGGAAGGCGGCCGGGTCTCGCCGTCCCTTGCAACCCTGCGCCGCTATGCCGAAGCGACCGGTACCCGCTTGAGCGTGAAGTTTGTCAAGGGGGATGGATGAAACAAGGCGAGGGGGTCGAACAGGGATCTGGTCGGTCTTCCTGCCGGCACCTCAAAAAGGCCGCATGAAAACAACACTGACTGATTCTGAGTAACCGCAATGATGAAAATTGCAGAAGAGAGTTGGTGAACAGGCAGCTGGCGGGGCTGTTCGTGGCTCTGGCACTGTCATTGCTCCGAAATTTCTCCTCAGCCTGCCAATTCTGCTACATTATGTCGTCTACGGGTGAACCTTCTGCCGCACCAGGCTATTTTGCATTTCGGAGTTTAATCCGGGTCCGGAAAACCACACGGGACGGGTCGTGAATTCCTTTTACATGGTCGAGATGGACTACCTTGATCCGGACGGTTCAGGGCGTGCCGAATACGATTCCTTTTATGATCGACATATCGGAATGCTCTTGAGTATTCCTGGTTTTCTGGTCGCACAACGCTTTGAAGCCTGCGAGCAGGCCGCCGCCCCGTTTCTTGCGATCTACCAGCTTGCAGCGCCTCACGTTCTGGAGAGTGAAGAATATCTTTCTCGTGCCGGTCGAATGTCGGTACCCGAAACCTATCGCCAGCGTATGCAGAACTGGGATCGCAACCTTGTTCTGGGTGACATCGATAGTCTCACGATAAGTCTTGCAGACAATCGCGAGCGGGGAACCGTGCTGAACCTGATTGATCGCTCCCGGAAGAACCTGTCGCCACTTCCCCCGGGGTTCACATCCCTTCGACCGATCGGTCTTGACCGGACGTTTTCCGAGCGAGGGGCCATGGTAGGCAAACCGTGCTGCGCCACACCGCAGCCTGGGTGGACCCAAAGGACTTTCCGTCCGCTTCATGATGCCCGGACGGCACCATGATCTTCCGTTTGGGAAACACCGCACTCACCTGACAGCGATCATTCGGTCTCCCGATATTCATCGGATACCGTCCTGCACTGCTGTTCGAAGATTATGATCGCCAGAGCCGGGATTCGGAAACAGAGGATCATGTCGGCAACGCACCGGGCGGAACTGAGACTCACCCCGCCGCAACGCTGACGCGAGAAGAACCTTTCGGACCTGACAGGAGGAGGCCCAGGTCGACTGGTTGCTACGACCATACCCTGCTTGGAACCGGTTTCAACCTCTGAAAACTGGTGGCGTCACCATTCTCGACCATTCCAATCGGGCGGTCCGGACTCAGGAATCGAAGGCCGGACCCTTTGGACCTAGCTGATGGTCCAGGTGCGTCCCTTGCGCAACATGTCATTCAGGGATTCGGGAGGTGACACCTGGCGAATCTCGACAAGCTGGTCGTGGACAGCTTCATCATAGGACTTTGTCGGGTTGCAATACAGAACGCCAAGGGCGACGGGAAACTCGGGATACCACATGTCGCAAAGAAGCATCGCGAGCATCTTGTTTGTTTCATCGTGAACAAGAATGTCATCCTCGCTCACGCCGTTTTCTCCGATCGTAACGACCTGGATACCGAAACCGGCCGCATCACGGGCAATACCCTTGTCCTGATTCTTGCCGAAAATCAGCCTTTCACCGTGTTCAACGGTGATGGTGTTGTCCTCGACCTTGCCCTTTTCCGTCCAGCCCGCAAACGCTCCATCGTTGTAAACGATGCAATTTTGCAGGATTTCCACAAATGATGCGCCCTTGTGTCCGTGCGCCTGCTTCAGCACGCCCGGCATATGCTTCTGGTTGGTATCAAAGGTCCGTGCCACAAAACGGGCTCCTGCACCGAGCGCCAGGCTGCAGGCATTGACCGGATAATCCACCGAACCCGTGGGTGTGGAGGGTGATCGGGTCCCCAGGCGACTGGTCGGGGAGTACTGTCCCTTGGTCAGACCATAAATCTCGTTGTTGAACAGCAGCATGTTGATGTCGACATTTCGACGAAGCGCGTGCACCGTGTGATTGCCACCGATCGAGAGCGCGTCCCCGTCGCCCATGACGACCCAAATGTCGAGGTCCGGATTCGCCAGCTTGGCTCCCGTTGCCAACGCCGGAGCCCGGCCGTGAATGGTGTGAAAGCCATAAGAAGCCATGTAATAGGGGAATCGGGCTGCGCACCCGATACCCGAGAAAAACACCAGCTTCTCGAGCGGTATCTGCAATTCTGCCAGTGTCCGGTGAACACCCTTTACGATCGCGTAATCGCCGCAACCGGGACACCATCTGACTTCCTGGTCGGACGCATAGTCCGCAGGCTTCAATTGCTCGACAGGTGTGTGAATATTCATGGTTGTCTTTCCAGTCGGGACCTGATTTCGTTCTGCAGGGTGGCGACCTTGAAAGGTTGTCCAGAAATCTGCGTTATGCTCTCGATATCCATCAGATAGCGGCCCCGCAACAGGTGAACCAACTGGCCGTTGTTCATTTCCGGACATATCACATGATCGAAGCCGGACAGAAGTTCGCCGAGGTTTCGGGGAAGGGGCCAGATGTGACGGATGTGGATATGCGAAACGCTGAGCCCCTCTTCCAGACACAGCCCGACAGCCTGATTGATTGCGCCGAAGGTAGAGCCCCAGCCAACAACGGCGAGGCGGCCGTTTCTGGCCCCTCTCGAGACCGTCTGTTCGGGAATGTCGCTTGCAATCCCGTCAATCTTGGCTGCCCTGACTTTCGTCATGCGATGGTGATTTTCGGCATCATAGGAAATATGACCGGTATCGTAGTCCTTCTCGATACCGCCAATCCGGTGCATCAGACCGGGCGTGCCAGGCACCGCCCAGTTGCGGGCCAGTGTTTCGGGGTCGCGCAAATAGGGATGGAAACCCTCGGGATCGGACCGGTGTGTAACCTTGAACTCCGGAATTTCGTCAACATCCGGAATTTCCCAGGGTTCGGCGGCATTGGCGAGGTAACCGTCTGTCAGCAGTATGACAGGGGTCATGTATTTCACAGCAAGCCGGACAGCTTCGATGGCGGCCTCAAAGCAGTCGCCGGCTGTTCTCGATGCCACGACCGGAAGGGGAGTATCGGCATTGCGCCCGAAAACCGACTGATTGAGATCCGACTGTTCTGTCTTGGTCGGCAATCCGGTCGACGGCCCGCCGCGCTGGCTGTTGACGATGACCAGCGGCAGTTCCGCGACAAGTGCAAGGCCGATAGCCTCGGTTTTCAGGGCCACACCGGGACCTGAAGAGGAGGTCACCCCGATGGAACCGGTATAGGAGGCCCCGATCGCCGAACAGACCGCCGCAATCTCGTCTTCAGCCTGGAATGTCGTGACACCGTATTGCCTCAACCCCGTCAGGGTGTGAAGCAACGCGGAGGCCGGTGTGATGGGATAGGAACCAAAAAACAGCTTCAGACCTGCCTTGTGCGCCCCCGTGACCAGACCCCAGGCGATGGCTTCTGTACCCGTGACAGCGCGATAGGTGCCTGGTAACACCCGGGCCTTGGCAACCGTATAGGCTCCGATGCCTGACGGGAGTTCGGCCGTCTCTCCGTAAGCGTGCCCGGCATTGAGGGCCGCAATATTGGCCGCCGCAATGTTCGGGATCTTCGCGAAGCGCTGATTGACCCAGTCGACAGTCGGCTGACGGTCACGGTCATACATCCAGCACATCAGACCCAGCGCCCAGAAATTCTTGGCACGGGTGGCTTCCTTCGAGCTTACGCCACACTCCTTGACCGCTGCATTCGTAAGCTTGTTCATTTCCACTGAAATTACGACGTAACTGTCGAGTGTGCCGTCCTCCAGCGGATTTTCCTGGTACCCCGCACGTGAGATATTCCTTGGAGTGAAGGCGTCGCTGTTGACCACGACAGTTCCGCCCACCGGGACATCAGACAGATGGACCTTCAGCGCGGCCGGATTCATTGCCACAAGAACAGCGGGTTCGTCACCGGGAGTCTGGATGTCGTGGGATGCAAAATTTATCTGAAACGCTGACACCCCGAAGGTCGTGCCCGCAGGCGCCCGGATCTCGGCCGGAAAGTCCGGAAATGTTGCAAGGTCGTTGCCCATGAGAGCGGTCGACTGGGTGAACTGCGTACCCGTCAATTGCATACCATCACCGGAGTCGCCCGCAAACCTGATGACCACCGAATCGACAGCCTGCCGGTCAAATGAGGACGGAGCGTTGGCTGTGTTGGTGCTCGTGCCCATAATCGTGCCAATCCGATCGTTCATTGGGGAAATCGGAACCTAGTCGGGATCCTGCGTTGCGTCAAGGTTTCCCATTGGCAGCACCCTGCCTTGCTGATCGATGCGTTGCATGAAGTGGCAAAGACAATCGAGTTCAACTGCCCTCTTGTCCTGGGTCAGCATGGTCGGAATTGCAGGACGGGTCAGCGTGAGTTTTCCGCGAGTGAAATCAAAAAAATCCGGCGGTGCAAGTTCGGTCAAGGCTTCCTGCTGCAGACAGGTACCTGGTTCCCCAGATATCTCTGCGATGACTGTGCCCGCCTTGATGATTCGAAAATTCAGGAGATCAATGTCTTTCCGAAAACAGATGTCTGCGGGGCTGCCGTCGAGCGAAAAGGAAACGGAACCCGGTACCGTGATTGCAACAAACGCCTTGAGTATTGTGAGAGGTTTGTCCGTAAGGGTCAGATTTGCGGGATCGTTGTCGAGAAGGCAGGCCTCGATCAGTTTGATGGCGTGTCGTTCGCATCCGGGGGTTCCGGTTTGTCCGCATTCAACTGTGACAGCCGGACAGATCCGCGCCATGGCCTGCTGCTGAAGACCGTTGGTCTTGTCGAAGAGAATGACGCGGCTGCTGAATCGCGCCGCAAGATTCAGGAACGGAGGATCCAGCCGATCAACGACGGCAAATTTGGGATTTCGTCCGGTCGTATTGTGGATGTCGATACTGGCAACAGGATGCTGCCGCGCAACATAGTTGTAGACCTGGCGAATCAGTTTTGCTTCACGCGTCTCCGGATGGTGTGTGCCTGGCCAGGAACGATTGAAATCATGCTGGCAATCCAGCGTACGCACGCCGGCCCTGGCGGCCTCGGGGTTGCCGATAAACACAATCAGACGACGCGGAAGCCCGCTTTCCCTGAAACGGCGAAGGATTTCCTGGACCGCAAGCAGGCCGCTTGCCTCATTGCCATGCAACAGGGTTGACACGAACAGGGGAGGACTCGTTCGCCCGGGAAGATCCAGCAATGTTGGCCCCGGGAACATGTCCATGATGGCCTTCGGGGAGGCCTGGACAAAGTCTTCCGGGACATAATCAAGAATGGGCAGGCTCAGGGGACTGTTCATAACTGTACTCTGCAGCGATTTTGATTGCTGTTAATCCCTTCAGGTCCTGTTTCCCGGGGTCCCGTCGTCGTATTCTGACGGCAAGGTCGATCGATGCGGGTCGTGCCGGCCCGGCCATCAATACGGGGCGTGTCGGGGCTGATTGTCAAGTACAGGATCCAGGGCGAAAGGGTGCAACCATAATGGGAAAAGCGGTTCAGGTCAGGAACGGATCCTCTTGGTCTGAACCGGGGTTACGACCAACCCTCATCTTGACATATTCTCAAGGTCTGGGCTGTAATTTGTTTGCGGCGCACTGTTTCCTGAGATCAACAAAGGGCAACCATGCCATCCTATTTTCGACCTGGCGCACTTGACGAGGCTTTGCACGCGCTTGCGACTCACCCGCGCACGATTCTTGCAGGTGGGACGGATTTTTACCCGGCACGGGTAGGGAGGCTGCCGTCCGAAGATATTTTGGACATCACCGCTATTTCCGGACTTCGAAAAATTGAGGATTGTGGTCGCCATTATCGTATTGGTGCACTCACCACCTGGACCGACATCATTCGCCAGGATCTGCCAGCCTGGTTTCGTGCCCTGAAACTTGCGGCGCGCGAAGTCGGGGGAATTCAGGTCCAGAATGCCGGTACTGTTGTCGGCAATGTTTGTAACGCGTCACCGGCCGCCGACGGCGTACCCTGTCTGCTTGCGCTCGACACCTCGGTTATTCTCGGTTCGGTTGAGGGTGAACGCGAAGTCCCTCTCTCCGGGTTCATTGTCGGTAACCGAAAGACGATCCGGCGAGCGGATGAACTGGTCGTCGGCCTGAAAGTGCCGAAACCTGCGGCAAACTCGCGAAGCGGTTTTCTGAAACTGGGGGCCCGCAGCTACCTGGTCATCTCAATTGTCATGACGGCGATGGTGGTGGAGTTGACCGCAGATGAAACTGTTGAGCGCATCCGCATCTCGGTCGGATCCTGTTCCGAAGTCGCGTATCGACTTAAAAATCTGGAACGGCAGATGATCGGAAAACCCTTTCGTGCCGATCTTGTGCAACTGATCACAAGGAGTCATTTTGACGAGCTCTCGCCGATCGACGATGTTCGCGGTACGACCGAATACAGACTTGATGCCTCTTTCAACCTGGTCCGACGACTGATGGGCGAACTGATTTCCGGGGAGCTGTCATGACGATTTATCTCACGGTCAACGGTAACCGGAGGTCCGTCGATGTTGATCCGATCCGAAGGCTTGCGAACGTTCTTCGTGAAGATCTCGGACTGACCGGTACCAAGATCGGTTGTGATGCGGGTGATTGCGGAGCCTGCACAGTCCTTGTCGATGGAGAGCAGATCTGTTCATGCATGACGCCGGTGGCCCAGGTCTCGGGAAAGAGCATTACCACCGTTGAAGGGCTGGCTGACGAGAGTGGAGAATTGAATCAGCTCCAGACCCTGTTCCATCAAAACGGGGCCGCACAATGCGGCATTTGCACACCTGGCATGCTGATGGCTGCTACTTCGCTGCTGGCTTCCTGTCCCAATCCGAGCGAAGCCGAGATTCTCGACGCGATGGGCGGGGTTCTGTGCCGATGCACCGGCTACCGGAAAATTGTCGATGCGATCAAGCTGGCCAGCCAGGGCGTTATCGAAAATCCTCCCCCACCCGATGTGGGTGAGGCCATGGGTGCTCCCGCCCTGAAGGTTGACGGGACTCTCAAGGTGGACGGAAGCGAGGCCTTTGGCGCGGATCATGCACCGGATGATGCGCTCTGGGTGCGTGTTGTACGGTCACCCTGGAGCAATGCCACCTTCACCCTGGGAACCTTCGAATCTCTCCATGAACGTTATCCCGGATTGACCAGGGTGCTGACGGCCCGGGATGTTCCGGGAAACAACCGGTTCGGTGTTTATCCTGATGGAAAGGATCAGCCGGCATTTGCTCAAAACGAAGTCCGGTTCAAGGGGGAGGCGGTCGCAGCCATCGTTGGCGACCACGATACTGTATATCAGATTGCTGACAGCGAACTCCCGATTGAATGGGCCCCTCGTGACCCCGTGTTCGGCATAGAGGCAGCCCTGTCCAACGGAACCCATCAGCTTCACGAAGCTTGCGAAAACAACATTCTGGCTCATGGTTACGTCTGCAAGGGGGATCCCGCAAACGCCATGGCGAGTGCCGACATCGTTGTCGAGGACAGCTTTTCTACCGGCTTCGTGGAGCATGCCTATATCGAGCCTGAAGCCGGTTGGGCCCAAAGAACCGGAGACCGTCTTGAGATTTCGGTGACCACGCAGTCACCTTAC
Organism: Alphaproteobacteria bacterium; assembly: GCA_965221485.1. Classification (GTDB taxonomy): domain Bacteria; phylum Pseudomonadota; class Alphaproteobacteria; order MPNO01; family UBA830; genus JAJEBT01. Next base: position 973,890 of record OZ244893.1, read on the forward strand.
CTGGACCGGGACGAAATGGCCTACATTCTGGGTATCGCTCCCGAACAGGTGCGCATCATTCCGACGGCCTGCGGCGGCGGATTTGGGGGGAAACTGGATTTGAGTGTCCAGATTCCTGTGGGGCTGGCAGCGTGGGTCCTCGACCGGCCGGTAAGAGCCATATGGAACCGGATCGAGTCGATGTCAGCGACGACCAAGAGACACCCATCACGGATTACCGCGCGTTACGGCTGCACGCATGATGGAAATCTCGTTGCCTATGAGCTTGCCGGAGACTTTGATACGGGGGCCTATACATCCTGGGGACTGACGGTGAAGGACCGGGTTCCGGTGCATGCGACGGGGCCCTATTTTGTGCCCAACATGGAGGCGAGGACGCGTGCGGTTTTCACCAATGCTCCACCGGCTGGTGCCTTCCGGGGTTTCGGAATTCCTCAGGCAGCGATTGCCCATGAGGCACTTATGGACAGGATGGCTGATCTGACCCGAGTGGATCGCCTTGAATTCCGGTTTCAGAACGCAATTCGAAGGGGTCAGGCAACCAACACCGGCCAGATCCTGCGATACAGCGCGGGCCTGGATCAATGCCTGGCAGCGCTCCGGGTACCCTGGAAAAAGGCCATGTCTGCCGCTGACGACTTCAACAAGGGGGCGAACGGGGTCAAGCGCAGGGGCGTCGGGATCGGCTGCATGTGGTATGGCTGCGGCAATACCTCGATTCCCAATCCTTCCACCATGCAGATGGGGCTGGCTGCTGACGGAACGGTAACACTCTACTCGGGTGCCCAGGACATAGGACAGGGAACAAATACGACGATGGTCCAGGTGGCGGCTGATGCACTGGGTATTCGCATGGACAGGATCAGGCTGGTTTGGGGCGATACGGATCACACGGCGGACGCAGGCAAGAGTTCTGCCTCGCGGCAGGCATATGTGTCCGGAAAGGCCGCGATGCTGGCCGGGCAGGAGTTGAGAGCGCAAATCCTGCGCCTGGCCAATGTGGGCGAAGATGCCCGGATCGAATTTGCTGATGGCCGCCTGGTGGTGCGTGATGGAGAGGCGACCCGGGAAATCGATCTCGAAGCCATGCCGGCCAGTGCGCCCCGCGGAAATGTACTTTTTGCCGAAGCGACCTTTGATCCCCCGTCAACGCCGCTTGATGAAAGGGGGCAGGGCAATCCCTATGGGACCTACGCTTTCGGTGCTCAGGTGGCGGCCGTCGAGGTTGATACCCAGTTGGGCGTTGTCAAGGTCCTCCATGTATGGGCGGCACATGATGTGGGTGCAGCTATCAATCCTGTTCAGGTGGAGGGCCAGATTCACGGCGGTGTCGCGCAAGGTCTGGGCTTTGCCCTGATGGAAGAATATGTTCCCGAGCGCACCGACAATCTGCATGATTATCTGATCCCTACATTTGGCGATATCCCTCCGATTGATGTCATCCTCGTGGAGGACCCGGAGCCGACCGGGCCATACGGCGCGAAGGGGATCGGTGAGCCGTCGTTGATCCCGACCGCACCGGCGATATTCGGAGCCATCAATTTTGCGACGGGGGCTCGGATTCGTCAGGCACCCGCTACGCCCGACCGGGTCCGTGCCGCTATACTTGAAACCGGAAACACATGGCCATGAACACGATCTCGCCATCCGCTTCTGTTGGGGTAAGCCCTTCCACAGAGGCCATTATTACCTGCGATGCCTGCCCGGTGTTATGCCGGATTCGACCGGGAAAGACAGGAGCGTGCGACAGATACGGCAATATCGACGGCGTTCTGACTCGTATGGATCCGCTGGTCGTGACCCAGAAGATCGCAGGTTCTGAAGGAGATCTCGTACCGTTTCTTCCTGAGGCGGAGGAGTGGGACGGGCAGCTGAATTTCGAACGACCTTCGTTTGTGACAGGGATCGGGGCAACGACAACCTATCCCGATTACAAGCCGGCACCTTTCATTGTTTCCTCTGAATATGAAGGGGTCGATATGGTCACCGTGGTCTCCGAGGGCATTTTCAGCTATTGCGGGGTCAAGGTGAAGATTGACACTGACCGTTATATCGGACCGGAACCGGCTCCGGTTCGCGTAAACGGTGAGCAGATCGGTCACGTCACAACGGCGGAATATGGATCCCAGATGCTGGCACTTGGCGGCGTCCGCCATCTGACCGGTGGCAGCAAGAAGGAGGGCAACACCACCTGTCAGGCACTGCTTTCGTTGTGCAACGGAGAAGCGGTGGAAATGGCAATTGACGGAGGCGCAAAACTGGAGGTTCAGGCCGGTTCACCGCCCGTGATTGATGGTGAGCGCGAGGAACGCATGCGGGTGGGTTGCGGATCGGCCACAATCGGCATATTCGCCCTTCAATGGCATGGTCACGTCGATGAGGTCATTGTCGTAGACGATCACATCACCGGTGTCCTGACCGAGCATCAGTCCGGGAAATTCCTCGATATGCCGCCTGCGGGGATTCGCGTCGTGGGACGACGCTCGACTCCGGGTCGTTACTTTCAGGTTGCCGAGCCTGGCAGCGGCTGGGGAGGAACCAGCATCAGGGAACCGCTGTCCATCATAGAGCGTATAGACCCCAAAACGGCGTGGCCGGGGTTGCGGCTCCTGATGGTGAGCACAACCGGCGAGGACCACGCCTATTTTGTCCTCGATGAGGCGCTTGAGCCGGTTGCGGCAGAGATGCCGGCCGAATTGAGGGTGTCGGTTGACAGGATCGGCGAAAACTGTGAGCCAGCCTTATGTACCGTCCTGTTCATGGGCGGTGCCGGTGGATCCCTCCGGGCCGGAGTCACGGTCAATCCTGTGAGACTCACACGATCAGTACGCGCCCTGCAGACCCGGGTCACATGCGGCGGTGCGCCCGTCTATGTATGGCCGGGCGGCGGAATCACCGTAATGGTCGATGTCACCCGGATGCCACAGAACTCGTTCGGATACGTGCCCACACCGGCGCTGGTTGCGCCCATCGAGTTTACGATGCCGCGTGCCGAATACGTCTCGCTCGGCGGCTATGAAAATCATATTCAGGCTCTGGACCAAGCCTTGACAGCGGACGCACTGCATTCCGTGCGACCCGTGGCCTGGAGCGGTGACAATCCCTGGCCGCTCGGAGCGCAACAGGGTCCCCGGAGCTGACACAGAGCGGTTTCGATTTCGGGCATCGGCATGCCCGATGGACCCAACGCCCGTCTGTTGCGCGATGGGCGTCGTCTTCACCTAAGTCATGGTCCCATTGATCTGATTGTCGAGGCGTTTGGCCCGGACCGCGAAGTCAGCGCTTCCTATGGACAGGCGTCGACCAGATTCAGGAGCATCCTGTCAGAACTCGCCGAAGAGCTTGAAGATCTTCGAAAGCCGGCGACGGACTGCCGCCCCCAACTCCGGGGCCGGATCGCCAGACGAATGGTCGAGGCTGTATGGCCGCATCGCAGTACCTGGGTGACACCGATGGCTGCTGTCGCGGGCGCTGTGGCTGACGAGGTGATCGTTGCCATGACCGCGAACCGCACTCTTGCCAGGGCATACGTCAACAACTCCGGAGACATTTCGCTTCATATCGGGCCCGGTGAATCGTTTCGCCTGGGCCTCGTCGGTGTGCTGAACCAACCGGCGATTGACAAGGTGGCTATTGTTTCGGCTGAACAGGGGATTGGTGGGGTCGCGACCAGTGGGTGGCGTGGCCGCAGCCATTCTCTGGGTATCGCCGATTCGGTCACGACCCTGGCCAGTACCGCAGCAGCGGCCGATGTCGCTGCCACCCTGATCGCGAATGCAGTCACCGCTGATCATCCGTCCGTGGAACGTGTACCGGCCCGGGACCTCGACGATAATACCGACCTGGGTGATCAACTGGTGACGACAGCTGTTGGCCCTCTTGACTCGGGGACAGTCGAAGCCGCGCTGGCCTCAGGTAGCGAACGGGCCGATGAGATGATCAGGGGAGGGTTGATTGCCGGCGCAGCGCTGACGCTCAGCGGCAGCATCCGAACACTGGGCGCTCCGGAATTATTCTCCGTGTAATTCCGGGAGTGCCAGCCCAACCTGCCAAGGGTTAAATCGGCGCCTCTGTTCGCCGTTCCGGTTTCAGGCACAGACCGGGTTCCCTAACTAATGTTGCGCCGAAGCAACGGGTTACTGCGGCGGGAGGCTTCCCCTCATGGTCATCACACACGCTGGCGCCAGAGCGAGACCTTTCCCGACCAGCACCGACCTGATCAGACTGGACACGGGAAACGCGGCGTGTTTTTCTGTTTCCTGATCCTGAGGGAACATGATTTCAGCAGAATGGGAGGGGTGTTCGATGGACGATGGCAAGATCATGATCGAGACACGGACAGATCAGGAATTTGGTGATCTTGTGAAAATCCGGAAATACGTCATCCACGTGGAGGAAATCCATCACGAATTCGGTCCAGTGGCGCCGGAGCCCCAGCTGAAGGGTTATATCGCAGCCGTTACAGACAATCCCTATGCCGGGCGCTACGTCGAGGACATTATTCCCCTGATGGAACAGCTGAAACCCATGGGAATTGCGATGGCGCGCAAGCTCATGAACCTGCTTGGTGGACCCGACCGGATCGTCGCCTATGGCAAGGCTGCCATTGTCGGGGAAAACGGTGAACTGGAGCATGCGGCCCTGTGGCACGAGCCCGGAGGATACGGCATGCGGCAACTGATGGAGAACTCTGCCGCCATTGTGCCCTCAACGAAGAAAGTTGCCGGTCCCGGACGCGCGATTGACGTCCCCATTGCCCACGCCAACGCAGCCTATGTGCGTTCTCATTTCGATACTGTCGAATGCAGCATCAACGATGCGCCCCGGGCAAATGAGATCGTGTGGATCCAGTCGATGGCCAATGCACCGAGAATCTATTCACGTTCGGGTGGCCTCGAAGACAAGGATGTGGTCGGCGAGGACGGTCTGCGCTGAAATTCCCTCTCCGAACCGTCTGCATTCACCGGGAAGTGCGGAGCGCCTTCCAGATACGGTAGGGTGTTGCCGGGAGGCCCAATTCCTCATCGATGCGTCCTGAAAGCGCATCCATGACCGCGTTGTACACCGCCGGGAAGGATCCTCCATTACCAGCCTCGCCACATCCCTTGACGCCAAGGGGATTGGTCTGGCACGGCACCGGATGGGTCAGGAATTCAATGCTGCAAAGGTCATCGGCGCGCGGCATTGCATAATCCATATAGGAGGCGGAGAGCAGCTGACCGTCCGCGTCATAGGCTGTGTCCTCGCCAATCACCTGGCCGACCCCCTGCATGATCCCGCCATGAACCTGACCCTCGACAACCGGCGGGTTCACCACGACGCCGAAATCATCGACCACGGTATATCGGTCGATCTGCACCACGCCGGTGTCGGGATCGATCTCGACCTCTGCAATGTGACAGCCATTCGGATAGCTGGAGGGATGGGTGGTATGGTTTACCTTCTCCGACAGTGTGTCGGGCAGGTCGGATGGTCTGTCCGGATTGGATTGGGTTGCCCGCGCTAGGTCCAGTATGTTCACACTGCGATCGGTACCGGTGACCGTGAAGTTGCCTTCGGAGAACGAGATATCTTCTTCGGCTGCCTCAAGCAGATGAGATGCAAGCCGCCGGCCTTTTTCGATGATCCGTTCACTGCATTCGATAATCGCGCCGCCTGTTGCGATGATCGATCTGGATCCCCCTGAACCACCGGCGCCAGCGCTCATTTCATCAGAATCAAACTGAATGATCCGAATACGGTCGAACGGAATGCCCAGTCTTTCCATCAGGATCTGCTTGAAGGGTGTCACATGCCCCATCCCGAAATCCTTGGTTCCCGTCACCAGCGTGACGCTGCCGTCGGCCTCGAAACGAATGTCCGCAAGTTCCGAACCAGAAGCGGCTGTGTTCTCGAGATAGGGTGCAATACCGATACCGCGCAACTTGCCGTCTGCCTCAGCGGCGTTTTTCCGGGTCGGGAAACCCGCGTAATCCGCATGGTGAAGCGCCTTGTCCATCACCGAAGCGAATTCGCCGGAATCATAGATCCAGTCGACCGGGGTCTGGTAGGGCATCTCATCTGGTGAGATCATGTTTCTGCGCCGGAGCTCTATCCGGTCGATGCCCAGTTCCAATGCAGCCTTGTCGATCAGCCGTTCCACAAAAAACTTGCTTTCCGGCCGGCCCGCACCGCGGTAGGGCCCGGTCGGCACCGTGTTGGTGAAAACGCACCGGGCGCTGTAGGAAAACGCTGGCGTCCGGTAAACGCTGATCATGTTACGGCTTGTGACAATGGTTGGCGGCCAGATTCCCATGGCGGTGAGATAGGCGCCAAGGTCTCCAACTCCTTCCACCTTCAACCCGAGAAATCGACCTGTCGGATCACAAGCCAAAGCCAGGCTGAGCGTGCTGGCCCGCCCATGATGATCGGACAGGAAACTTTCCGTTCGATCGGATGTCCACTTGACCGGGCGGTCGAGTTGGCGGGCCGCATGGAGTATCACGATGGCTTCATTGAAGGCGCTGCCCTTCATCCCGAAAGATCCTCCGACCTCGCGGGATATCACACGCATCTGATCGTTCTCGACGCCAAGAATGCTGGCGATCGTATTGCGATACCCGGTCACTCCCTGTGTACCCACGGTCAGGGTGAATTTTCCGTCGTCATGTTCGGCGACAGCTGCCCGGGGTTCCATGGCGTTGACCACCATTCGGGTATTGTTCAGTTCTAGGCGGGTGATGTGAGAAGCTTCGGCGAATGCCTTTTCTACGGCCTCTTCGTCCCCGAGATGAAAGTCCAGACAGACATTTCCGGGAATCTCGTGCCAGACCCTGGCGGCTCCCTGTCGCACGGCCTCGAGAGGGTTGCTGACAGCCGGCAACGGATCGATTGCCAGATGGATTCGCTCTGCAGCATCCCTTGCCTGTTCGAGAGTGTCTGCCACAACCGCAGCAACCGGGTCGCCAACATGCTTGACCTGTCCAGTTGCAAGCGCCGGTCGCGGTGGAATCCTTGCATCCGAGCCGTCGCGCCCCTTGACCGGGACAGCGCTCGGGATGTCCTTGATGCCCGCACGACGAAGGTCTTCTCCGGTATAGACGGCGAGAACACCCGGCGATTTCAGCGCTTCTGAAACATCAAGGGATACGATCGTGCCATGGGCGACCGGCGACCGAAGAAAATAGGCGTATGCCTGGCCCTGCACGTTGTGATCGTCGGAATAGTGGCCTTTTCCGCAAAGAAGGTCTGGATCTTCTTCGCGCAAGACCGGTTGGCCGATACCGAATTTCGCGAGGTCAGGGGCAAGCGTATCAGACATCATGAATGACCTTTTCTGCTGGAAGTGCCGAACCGTCCGGCCAACGGAGTGCCAATTTACCAAAGTGCCAACACTCTGCAACGCGGTCGGCGGATAATTTGGATCGAACGCAGCGGGGAGTTCAGATTTGTGAATGGAAGCGTTTACGATGCTCCGGGGTCTTGCCTGACGGGGCCGCGGTCTGGAATCCTCCTTACGCCGGAATCCGGGAATCTTCGGGGTTTGCTGAGGCCAGTTGGCCGAACTTCCGGATTTTACCTGAGATTGTTCCTCTGCCAAAAACGCGGCCCGATTTTTCGAAGCTTCCGGCCCGTCCTGCATGGCTTGTGACCGCCGCAGAACCGCTTTACACCGACAATCTGCGCTGGAGTGGATCAATCTTCGGCTGAACAACGATGTTGTTTTCAAGAAGCCGTAAATACCGGGGGTGAACAACGATGAAGGCCGGGTGGGTCTTGTACTCACGCCGTCATCCTGCGCGGGCTTCGGCTTCTGCGGCGGAGTGCGGCCGGACCTTCTGACATCGGAGAGATCGCACCGGAACCCGACTTGAGTAGAGATCTGTTCCTGATACAGGCCGCAGCGCAAATAACTCACGGTTGCAAACATGCGGGCCATCAGGCGCGCCTTTTGAATGTCGGTCCGGAGAGTGACTGCCCGAAAAAATGCTCACGCTGCGTAGGCCTCTTGACGCAAACAGGTACAGGGGGGTAAGGACCGCATTCGTCTCACAGAACCGGGCATTGCATGCGCGGAAAATGGTCCTGATGGAGAAGATCATGAAAACACGACAGAAGAGAGTTTGGCTGATGGCATTTGCCGTTGCGGGATCAATCGTGCTTTACGGTTGCGGTGGTGGAAGCGGCGGCCCTGACACGACGCCTTACGATCAGGATTATGTCGATCAAAAGGCAGACGAGGCGAAGAAGGCAGAAGAGGAACGGCAGGCCGCGATTGCGGCTGCCACGGCGGCTGCCAAGAGAGCGGCCCAGGCTGAAAGCGATGCCGCCAAGGCGGCAGCGGATGCTGATGCAGCAGCCAAAGCTGCGGCCATTGCTGCGAAGTACGAAACCCTGGATGCAGATGATGCCGAATCAGAAAGTACAAACGCGGCCATGGCGAGCGGGAAGGCTGAGGATGCCCGAATGGCTGCCGATGACGCCCTGAGTGACGCCAATTCGGTCGTTCATCCGGATCCGGAGGTTACGGCCCAGAAGGATGCGGCGCAGAGGTCGGCCACGGCCGCGGCGCAGAGTGCCCAGGATGCAGAGAAATTTGCTGATGAGGCTTTGACCTCGGCGCAGGTGGCCCGGGCGACGCAGAACGGGATCGAACAGGCCAACGCCGCAGCGGAAGAGCAGGGCAGGCAGCGCAGGATCGCCGCGAACAGGGCTCTGGACGCGGACACGGCTGCAGAAGAGGCGGCTGCGAAGGTGATAGAAGCCAAGGCCGCGCGAACGGCTCAGAGAACGATCAGCGAAGCTGTCAAGGCGGCCAATGAAGCTATCGAAACAGCCGAGGCAGCGGTCAACACGGCGCGGGATGAATTCAACACTGCATTGAAAGCAGCGAAGGATGATCCTGATGACAATGACAAGGCGTCAGAATCATTGCTGAAAGAGAACGTTCTTACCGATGCACTTGCTGAACTTGCCAAGGCCCAGAGGGCACGATTGGAGGCACTGTCTGAACAGGCAACTGCGTCAGCGGATTCAGCGGCTGAAGCGGCAGCGTCGGCGGCTTCGGAACGGACTGCTGCGGAGACGGCCATGACGGACGCGGCGGCTGCGGCAGCAGCGGCCGGCGACACGGATCCCGACTCCGAGGGAGCCAAATCGGCAGCGGCCGCTGCGGCATCCTTCAGGGAAGCCCGGGTTTCGGCCAACAGGGCGCAGGGCTGGTCCGATGTTCTGGCGATCATGGGGACACTTGCAGAGACAATTTCGGTCCAGGATTTTCTTGCTGACATCCTGGCCAGAATCCCCTGGGCCGAGGGTCAGAGCCGCACCGCAGGAGATGAAACGGAACTGGTGGGACGGGCCGATTATGCAGCGGAACGTCTTGAAGAGCAGACGGATCCGGACTCCGGCCAAACTGCGGCCTATCAGGACGACATCAGTCGTGTGCTTCAGGCTGTGACGAAGGACAAGAACAATATCGATGCGGCGCTGGCATCCGCCCGGGCCGCCCATGATGCGGCCAGGCCGTGGTCAGAGAACGGCCGTGCTGTTGACAATGCGACCGGAGCGGAGGGTGAGAATCTGGCTACCGGTGCCATCCTCATCAATCAGGACGGCCGGATTAACCTGGGAGGCCACGCTGAGGACGATCCTGCGACAGCTGCCAATGAAAGAATCAATGTGCTTGCCGATGCGACCAGTCCGCTCAGTGAATACGGGACGAACGACTTCAGGTTCGACTTTGGTCTTATTTCATTCGGCGGAAACTACCACCTCACCCACTACAACCGCTGGGGCACCGGAGTCGATCAGGTCTATCAATATGTTTCGTTTGGTATATGGTCATCGGCGGATCAGACCTTTACCTCGCACAGCGACGGTACCATCCGCAATGAGCGTTTCTTCACTCCTATACTTCGTGGTGCTGGCAACCTTGATGGCGGATCCTTTGCCCTGGTCAGGGACGGAGCGCCGGCCACGGTGGCAGACGCCATTGGCACGGCAAGATTCACCGGGCATCACCTTACCTACCAACGTGTTGGGGCTAATGATGAGGGCAACTTTCTGTATCACGGGAACCTCACTGGCTGGATCGATTTTGCAGAGGCTAAGGCTGCGCTGGATTTCATGCATCCCAGCATCGATGACCCCTGGTTCAGCGTCAGAGACATAAAGCTTGATGGCAATGAGCTGTCAGGAGGCAATTTTTCCGCCGAATTACTTCGATTTGGTAGCCTTATTTTTACCCGAGACGATGCGAAGACGCAGCTTCATGCCGGCATATTCGGTGAAAATGCTGAGGAGATTGCAGGGACCTTGAGGATGTCAGGTACTGACATTGATAACGAGGCGATTGTGATGAGTGCAGCGTTCGCTCTCCGCAACAATGAATATCGGTGAACCAGAGCCGAAGAATCGCCCGGCTGGTTCGGATGGCTTTGGGATTACGGCCCAATGAATCGGACCTTCGGAGTTTGTAGCGGGTTGACCGGATAACGACATGACGCACCCGCCTCCCTGGGAGGCGGGTGTTTCTTTTACAACTCCAATGCCGGACAGTTTTGAGCAGGCCCGGGACCTGGTGGGAATCGAAGCTCCATGAACAATGGATTGGGGCACGATTGTCTGACATCAGAAGGATCACACCATTACCGACCGGGCAGAAGGGCGATGCTCTCGACGGGCCTGTAGCAAGAATACTTACTGATGGCCCGGAATTGGGTACATTTTTCTGGTTTCGAGCTGTCAGGCAGCAAACGGGACCTGGCAGGAGATTGGCAGGAGCGAGAATCGTTCCGGAAACCTGGGCAACGCAAAACACCTCCAACTTGACAAGCCTCGGAGGTCGAACAACCATCACGGCCTTGAGATACATCAGGCAGGAAACCGGGGGAAACGCCATGAAGGCGATCATTCGAAAGACATCGGTGATAGTTGAAGAAACGCGGAGCGATCAGGGCCAGGCGGTCGATCCGCCGACCCGCAAGGCCGCTGCTCTTGCTGTAATCGAGAATCCGTACGCCGGGCGCTACGAAAACAATCTTGATGACCTGATGGACATTGGCGCCGAGCTCGGGGACATGCTGGGGCGGATGTGTGTCGATGCACTCGGGATCGAACCCGGAGACGCCGAGAGTTATGGAAAGGCCGCCATCGTCGGAGAAGACGGGGAGTGGGAGCACGCTGCTGCGATCCTCCATCCAAAACTGGGTGCACCGCTTCGCAAGGCGGTCCGGGAGGGTGCGGCACTCGTACCCTCTGTCAAGAAGCTGGGCGGACCCGGAACACCCATTGACGTGCCCCTCGGTCACAAGAATGCGGCTTATGTGCGCAGCCATTTCGATGGGATGGAGGTGAGGCTCGTCGACGCACCGCGCCGTGACGAAATCCTTGTCGCAGTTGCCGTAACGGATTCTGGCCGACCCTTCGCACGGGTCGGGGGATTGACGACCGCCGAGATCGTCGGCAGCGACGGCCTTCGCTGAATTGCGATCGTCAGACGACCACAGGAATCCTGTCGGCCGGGGGTGTATTGCGGCTGCGTCCTGAAGCGACCTTGCCATCTATGACAACCATCCCGACACCAGGTACATCGCCGAGGCCAACACTCTCCAGAATGGTCTGGCCTGCCGAATGCTGGGCTCGATCAAGAAACACAAAATCGGCTGCCCGTCCTTCCTCGATCAGGCCACAGTCGAGATTGCGCATCCGGGCCGTATTGCCAGTAGCAAAGCAGAACGCCGTTTCGGCAGGAATGTCACCAAGAGCGGACAACATGGCGATCATTCGAAGAATTCCAAGCGGCTGCACACCCGATCCTGCAGGGCCATCAGTGCCGAGAATTACGCGTTCCGACTGACCCAGTTCAAAGGCTGTCCGCAAGGCAAACAGGGCCGCCTTCTCATTGCCGTTATGAACGATTTCGATGCCGGCCTGGCACTGTTCGCAAAGGCAACGGATCTGATCCAGGGGCAGGGCGGTGTGGCCACCATTGATATGGCCAATAATATCCGCACCGGCTTCCAGGACCACATCCTTGTCAATCAGCCCGGAACCGGGAATAGATGGTCCTCCTGTGTGGATCGTGGACTGAATCCCGTATTTTCGAGCCCAATCCACCATTTGCCGTGCTTCGTCTCCCGCCTTGACACCTCCAAGACCGATTTCACCAAGAAGCGTGACACCGGCTTCTGCCAGTTCCTTGAAGTCTTCCTCGACCATTCCTTTTTCGAGAATCGGAGCCCCGGCATGAACCTTGACGCCACCGGGTGGAAAGGCCGAGAAGGCCCTTTGGGCTGTAATCCCGAGTGCGACAACTCCCTTCGGGTCGCGAGGACGCCCGGGAAGGTGCACTTCGCCTGCTGAAATCATCGTCGTTACGCCGCCATGCATGGAGGAGTCGATCCAGTTGAGCTGGCTTTGCCGCGGGGTCCAGTCTCCGAAGACCGGATGCACATGGCTGTCGATCAGGCCGGGCGAGACCGTCACTCCCATGGCGTCTATGGTCAGATCGGCACCGCTGGTATCAAGATCCTTTTCCTTGCCAAACGCCGCAATCTTGCCATCAACGGATATGATCGTGTCGCCATCGAAAACAGGCGCTTCCAGCGCTCCTGACAACAACAGACCGATATTCCTGATGACCGTTTTGCCCGCGGCTCCGTCGCCGCCCGGGGGATTCGCCATTTCACGCTTCTCCTGACACCGTGATGCTTGTCGCCTTGCCCTCAGGATCCGGCTTCCGCCGCGGCATTGCGGCGATCCGAGGCTTCAAGGCGGGCACAGATTTCGTCCGTCGCCTGCACATCTCCGAAATGCAGGTAGAACGCCTTGAGAGCGTTGGCATGTTCCTCATCGGTGGCAGTTGCACAGCCGTCGGACACCATCAGCGACCGGTAGTTGAGCATCATTGCGTCGCGGGCCGTGGACTCACAGCAGACGTTGGTGGCCACACCGCAGACCAGAATTGTGTCGATACCATTATCCTTGAGGACGAGTTCGATGTCAGAAGAACCCTGGATGAAGGCGCTGTATCGACGTTTGATCACGCGACAATCCTCCTCGCGGACATCGAGGTCAGCCCAGAGTTCGAAGGGCCAGGCGCCATGGGTCATCGATTCGAGCCGGATTTCTCCCCTCTCGCGGGTGTAACGCTCATGAGCCGTCTTCCAGCTGGTTGCCGTATCCTGAGGCGCCAGATTCTGGATCCAGATCACGATACCACCCGTTCTCCTGACGGTATCCGCAAGCTTGTTGACGTTTGAGACGACGGTCTGTCCGACCGGGCAGCCGGACTGCTGGCTCTCATGCATGAAGTAGTTCTGCATGTCGACGACCACCAGGGCTGTCTTTTCGGTCTCAAAGGTCTCACAGGTATGAGCGCGACCCTGCCGCTCGACCATGCGATCTATGTAGTCCACTGGCATTTCAAATGGATGGGGCATGTGCGCATCTCCTCAGGGAATGTCGGGGGAATGATACGCATACCGAAGCCCGGCAACAATGGCATTAGGATCGGATATGCAATCATCTGGCCAAATCGCTGATATTGAATATGTCCGCGTACCGTGGATGGCCTGATTTTCCGGATGAATACAGATCACGAAGATCAGAGGGAGCGGTGTGAAGCGGAAGGCAAGTCAAACCATGACATGCTAGACTCTTGTCGTACAGCCAGGTGCGATTTCATGCGAGAGGTTTCGACTCTCGCAGAAGGCGGCTGGCTTGTTCCGAAAAATTCAATGCGGCCCATGGAGTTGCCGATGACAGGCTTTTTGATGAATCCGGTAATCGAAAAAAATCCGAATGAAGACGTACCTCTGGTCGCGATAGTGAGATTCCGCCTGGAGGCACCTGCGACAACACAGTTGATTATTGATGATGGACGTCGGAAACGGACGGTAACCTATGGACCCGATCGGGATCCCGCGGAAGGATTGCCGATCATTGGTATGCGGGCTGATACCCGGCACCGGATCACAGTCTTTGCTGGAACAGCGGAGCCGGTGACATTGGATTATCGCACGCCACGGCTTTCCGGAGATGGCCTGGAATGGCCCCAAATCACCAGGAAACAGATTGACACCGGGGCAATGCAGCCCGGTTATACGCTCTTGAGCGTCCGCCGGCGTGTCAATATCCGCCAGACCCACATGACACCTGCCCAGTCTCGCTTTACCACCCGATGGGGGCTTCTGCTCATTCTCGACGAGGAAGGGGAAGTCGTCTGGTACTACCGCTCAAACTCGAGAATCGCCGGCGTACAGCAGCTGTCCAATGGCAACCTGTTTTTCCACCATGTCGACTTTCGATCGATCGAAATGGACATGACCGGGAGAATTGTGCGTATGTTTTATGCCTCGGGCCGGCCAGCCGGTCCCGTGGAAGGTGCCATCGCCATTGACGCTGCGAGCATCCATCATCAGCCCCACCAGATGCCCAACGGAAACTTCCTGGCGATGACGGCCAATGCGCGCATGGTCGAAAATTACTTTACCAGTGAGACGGACCCGGATGCCCCGCGCACAACGCAGCCTGTCGTCGGCGACCGTTTTGTCGAGTTTACTCCCGATGGTGAAATTGTCTGGAGCTGGGACACATTCGAACATCTTGATGTCTACCGGTGGTCCTATCATCTCATGGAAGTCTATTGGCACAATCGCGGCTTCCCAAAACATCTCGACTGGACCCATGGCAACGGCATCACCTTTGATCCTGCCGACGGATCGGTGATTGCATCCCTGAGGCACCAGGATGCGATCATCAAGATCGACAAGGACTCGGGAGAGATTGTCTGGATTCTGGGAGATCACACCAACTGGAAGAGCCCCCACAAGGAAAAGCTCCTCGATCCTGCGCATGACCTCAGGTGGCATTACCACGGACACAACCCCCGGGTTACCGTGGATGGAACGATCATCATGTACGACAACGGCCTTTGCCGTGCCCAACCCTATGCACCGCAAGCTGCACCCCATGAGTGTTTCGCCCGGGCTATCGAATATGAAGTGGATGAAGTCCGAAGAACGGTTCGCGAGGTCTGGGTGTCGTCAAGTGACGATGATCCGGAACGCGTGATCTCCTGGGCCATGGGGGATGCTCACCGCTTGCCCAACGACAACATGCTGGTGATCGATTCGACGTGCCTGCCGACCCGTGAGCAATTGACCCGCGCCTGTCATGTCCGGGACCTGACCTGGAATGAATGGAACCGCAACGAGTGGCATCTCAATGACATGCCGTACTGGACCCGAATTCGGGAAATGAAACGGGATGAGTCGCGAGACGTTGTTTTTGAAATTCATCTGGAAGACCCGAACGAAGCCATCAGCTGGCAGACATTCGGCGGAGCCCGGATCAGCTCACTTTACCCCGAAGACACGGCTGTAAAATTACTCGAATCGTGAACTGAGACGGGGACTCTTGTCTTCGCTTCACTCCGCGCGTTGGCTCTTTGCTCCTTTCAGGACCCGGCAACGAGACGTATCCGTACGGAGACATGAAAGCCCGGCTTGAACGGCTGTCAGCTGACCTTCGATCCATCCTCGTGCTGAATTCCGGAGTGCGCCCGAAGACATCTGGGCGATGGTTGCTGCTGCAGGGTTCCCGGCGAAGACACTGGTAGATTTCTGCCAACGCCTGCAGGCATCCGGACGGAGCAGAGAGAGGCGGAAGACAATCGGGTCAAGGGAACCAGTGGGCGAAAGCAACGGATCCCGTGCCCCCGGCCGCGGTGCTTCGTAGCGAACAGGACTTCGCGATCAAGACACCTGTAGCCTCCCCCTGATTGCCAGGGCAGGGGTCCTGTTTCAGGGGCTCTTCGGTCGGATCAATTGACTTGACCCCCTTTGGGCGAACACCCTAAGGTCCGCTGGAATAAACGCAGCATAAGCGTCGCTCCCGTCTCGGACCGAGATCGCGCGAACGTCGTGATTATGCCGACACTGAGGACGGGAGAAAAACATGTTCAGGAAACATCTCTATCTGTTTGCCGCTGTCGGGCTGGTTTTCGGCGGTTTTCCGGCAGCCGCACAGGATTTTTCGGGCAAGAAAATCGAGCTCATCGTGCCGGCCGGTGCCGGCGGCGGATTGAGCCGGCAGGCGCAGCGCTTCGCCAAGACCTTCACTGATCACATACCCGGTAACCCCACCATCAAGGTTGTGAACATGGTTGGTGGCGGCGGCCAACGCGGAATCAATTACGTATTCAACCGCGCCAGAAAAGACGGGACGCAGATGCTGTGGGGCCCGATGAATTTTCCGGGCCTCCTTCTGGGTATGAAGGGTGTCAAGTATGTGCCCGGTGAATTCAACGCCGTTGGCGTTACCGGGGTCGCTTTCATTACGGTAGTGCGGTCCGATCTCGCGGGAGGTCTCAAGAACCGCGAAGATGTCGTCAAGGCAGCCAACTTCAACGTTGGTGCAAGGATACCGGGCGGGGCCCTGGGCCTCTATTCTCGGATGTCCTTCGACCTGCTCGGCATCCCCTATCGTTTTGCCATCGGTTACAAGAACCAGCCAAAGCTGAAGGCCGCCCTGATGCAGAACGAAATTCAGGCCATATCGACGGGTGATATCGGTTACTGGGTCTTCTACAAGAAAGACCTGCTCAAGGACGGGCGGGCGCTTGATCTCTATTATCACTCGGCCTTTGAAGAGGGCAGCGACGAGCCAATGGATTTAAGCGCGTATTACGGCGACCTCCCGACGTTCGTTTCATTTTACGAAAAGCTGAAAGGCGAGAAACCGTCCGGCCCGAAATACGAGGTTTACAGATGGTTTACAACCCATCAGGTCTGGGCCATGTGGATGATGTTGCCGCCGGAAACACCGTCTGAAATCGTCGCTGCGATGCGCAAGGCGTACAAGGAGACATGGGCAGATCAGCGCACGATCGACAACTTCATGAAAGCATCGAAGACGCGTCCATTTTGGCTTCCTGGCGAAAAAGCGGGCGACCTTCTCAACAACTACCGCAATCTCAGTGCGGAAGGTCAAGCCTACCTGAAATCGATCATGCAATGATCGGGAGTTTATGACCGGTTCCGGAAGTTCGGCTGCTGACCGCTGAACTTCCACCGAAACACACGTCTGTTTCAATGGCTGGCATAGTGCATGTTTGATGCCCTGACTGTCGGTCTGAGTGCGTTGCTGGAGCTTGAGGTTCTCGGCTTCCTTGCTCTGGGAATTTTTATTGGTATCTGGTTTGGCGCTGTGCCCGGTCTGGGGGGCGTCATCGGCATGCTGCTGCTGTTGCCGTTCACCTTCGACATGCAGCCTCTCAGTGCCATTGCCCTGTTACTGGGGCTCTTTGCGGTCACAACCACCAGCGATACGATCGCGTCGGTCATGCTGGGTATACCCGGCACGGCCGCTTCCCAGGCGACGATTCTGGATGGCTATCCACTCGCCAAAAAGGGAGAAGCTCCGCGCGCCTTCGGTGCAGCTTTCACCGTCTCCGCCTACGGGGGGGTGTTCGGAGCTGTGGCGCTTGCGATTTCGCTTCCCATTATCCAGCCTCTCATCCTGGCCTTCGGTTCACCCGAGATATTTGCGCTGGCACTTCTGGGTCTGGCCATGGTGGGTTCCCTCAGCGGCGGATCGATGGTCAAGGGACTCGCTGCCGCCGCCATGGGATTGTTGCTCTCTACGGTCGGAGCCGCGCAGACCGTTGCCGAAGAGCGATACACGTTCGACCTTGAATATCTGATTGACGATCTTCCGCTTATTCCGGTCGTTCTTGGTATTTTCGCGATACCGGAACTGATGGAACTGGCGATACGCAATATTTCCATTGCCCGTGAAGCCGGGAATGAGGACAGGAACAGCAGCATCCGGGATGGAATAAGGGACGCGTTAAACCATTGGTGGCTGGCAACGCGCTGTGCTGCCATCGGGACCTATGTGGGCATGCTACCGGGGCTGGGTGCCGCTATTGTCGACTGGGTAGCCTACGGCCACGCCGTTCAGTCAGCCAAAGAGAAGGGACAATTCGGAGAGGGCGACATTCGCGGTGTCATAGCACCCGAAGCGGCCAACAACGCCACAAAGGGAGGGGCGCTGATACCGGCGCTCGCCTTCGCGATCCCCGGAAGTCTCGGAACAGCAATCCTGTTGAGCGCCTTGCTTCTGCAAGACATTCGTCCGGGTCCGGACATGCTCACGACGGACCTTCATATAACTTTCTCCATGGTGTGGATGCTTGTGATCGCCAATCTTGTGGCTGCCGGTCTTCTCATGATCTGGAGCCGGCAGGTAGCAAGGCTGGCTTTCGTGCCCGGACACTTTCTGGTTCCCGGAGTGATCGTTTTCGTGTTCATGGGTGCATGGCTCGGGGGATTTTCAACGATCGAGGCCTGGCTTACCTGTTTCCTGTTCGGAGTGATCGGCTACTGGATGAAAGCCGGCGGCTGGTCCAGACCGCCCCTGATTCTGGGGCTGATCCTGGGAACCATTGTCGAAAACCGGTTCCTGCTCAGCATGAAAACCTATGACGGTATTGGCTGGGTAACCAATCCCATCGTCCTTATTGTTCTGGCACTTGGTATCCTTACGATCATATTTTCGGTGCGCAGCTCGGTCCGGAGCAACGCCCAGCCCGACGCTCCGCAAACGGGAGAGGGCAGGGCGAGAAATCCCTTCATGTCGCTTCCGGTCTCTATTCTGTTTTTCGTGGCCTTCGCCGGTGCGTCATGGATGGCGTTCGGCTGGGAGGCCGAGGTCGGTCAGTTTCCGCTGGTGATCGCGATTCCCGGCACACTACTTGCAGCCGCTGCCTTTCTGAATGATAGCCGTCACCTCGCAAAAGGCATAAACACCCAGGGCTTTCTTTCGGGTTGTCTTCACGGTGCGCAGCAATCGGTACTGGATCGCTCAGCACTGTTCCTGACCTGGCTGGCCTGCACGATTTTTCTTGCTCACGTTATCGGTCTCAAGCTCGCCCTTCCGCTGTTTGTGCTGGCATATCTTCTTTGGTGGGGCAAGCTCAGCATCACGATTTCCGCCGGCTACGCCATTGCCATCTGGGGCCTGCTGGTAGCGTTCTACGACCGTGTCATCAATCTGACGTTTCATGACGCGCTGGTTCGCCCTCTTTTCCCTTCCCGGTTTCCTGGCTTTCTGCCCGAGTGGCTGATTTTCTGATAACGACACCGGAACCTTCGTTTCTACAAGGCAAACCCGGGCGGCGCGATCGAGGCAGCAGGAGGGGTATCGCTTTGCCGGTCACAAGGATCCGGTGTGTGTTCGGTGCCGGTTAGACATTCTTCCGGGATTGCCCTATAGCTTTCTGTTGATGTGGCTGGTTCCCGAACCGGGGTTCGGGATGGTGTTTTCAGAGAGAAAGCAAACTTTTTCAGCGTACGCCTTCCCAGGAGGAATGCATGTCGAGCCAGACGAAAAGGGACATACCGGCGCCGTTATACTTCTGCATCGTTACGGTACCGCGTGTCATCATCGGGGTCATGATCATCGTCGGGATCGCGATCAACTTTGGTAACGTGATAGGTCGGTATGTGTTCCTGGAACCGATCATCTGGGCCGAAGAGATCATGATTTATATCATGGTCTGGACGGTCTTCGTCGGCGCCGTACTGGTATCCTATGAAGGTCGGCACCTGAGGATGGATTTTTTCTCCATCATGCTGCCGTCACCCTGGAAGGAAGTAATCAATTTCATCGCCACCGTAGCAACACTTGCTGTGTGCCTTTTCGTAATTCCCCAGAACTGGACTGTTGTCGAGCTCATGTGGAACAACGATCAGCGCAGTGTCGTTGCGGAGATACCCATGGTCATTCCGCACTTTGCCCTGCTTCTTGGCTTCGTTCTCATTTTCATCGCGCTTCTCGTTCACTTCAAATCCCATGTCAAAGGGGATTTGATCAGTGAGGTTGATGAGCTGGCCGAGGAATACGGCGAACAGGCCAGCGATCGCTGATTGCCCGAACGGTTATTTGCAGGAGTCTTTCGATGGAATGGGTAATGGCGATTGTCCCTGTCATACTTTTACTGCTCGGATTCCCGATTTATGTGATCCTGCTGGCGACGGCAGCGATTGTCCTGTTGTTGTTCGCACCGGTCCCTCCGATGGCTGTGCATATCAACATGTTCGGCAGCGTGGACAAGTTTGCCCTCATGGCGGTGCCGTTCTTCATATTTGCCGGTGAACTGATGGGCCGCGGCGGCATATCGAAACGCATCGTTGCCTGGGTGTTGTCGATCATCGGCGGTGTTCGGGGAAGTCTCGCGCTGACCACAGTGGGAACCTGTACAGTATTCGGAGCGATTTCCGGATCAAGCCCGGCGACGGTCGCCGCTGTGGGGCGTCTCCTCTACGGCCCCCTTCGGGGTGCGGGTTATGATGAACGATTTTCGACGGGTCTGCTGGCTTCCTCAGGCGCGATCGCCATCGTCATCCCGCCTTCCATCAGCATGATCCTGTATGGGGCATCAGCAGAGCAGTCGGTCGCCCTGTTATTTGTCGCGGGTGTGATTCCAGGGCTGGTCATGGCCCTGCTTATGGCGATGTATATTTACGGCTTTGCCCTCAGACGGGGAATTCGGGAGGCTGCGGGCTTCTCGTTTTCGGAATTCCTGAAGGCCAGCAAGAACGGTGTCTGGGCCCTGGGAACCCCGTTCATCATCCTTGGCGGAATCTATGCCGGGATTTTCTCGCCAACGGAATCGGCAGGAATAGCCTGTGTTTATGCCATCATCGTAACCCGGTTCATCTATGGCGACATCTCATGGAAGGGGATCTGGGACGTTTCGGTCAGCTCCATGTATCTGACGGCACAGGTCCTGATCATTGTTGCGGCGGCCGGGGTGTTTTCGCAACTTCTGACCATCAGCGGCGTCCCGCAAAGTGCTGTAGCGGCCATCCAGGACCTCAATCTCGAGCCCTGGATGGTATTGATGGTCATCAATATCTTCCTTCTGTTTGTCGGCTGTCTGCTCGACCCGGGATCTGCAATTCTGGTTCTCACCCCGCTTCTGGCTCCGATCGCGATGGCAATCGGTGTTGATCTGATTCACTTCGGTATCATCATGACTGTGAATCTGGCGATCGGCATGTTCACACCACCCTTTGGTTTGAACATCTTTGTGACACAGGCGCTCTTCAAGGCTCCCCTGAGCAGTATCTATCCGGGTCTGATACCGTTCATCCTCATTAATATTGCAGCCTTGTTGATCGTGACATACATCCCCGAACTGTCCCTGTTCCTGCTCCGTTTCATGAATTAGGTTCTCAGTTCAGGGCCTGGTATCGGACAACGGACGCGTGCCCGAAAATCGCCGCCTTGGGCTCACAGCTCTCGCAATCACGATTTTCTGTTTTGGTACGATGTGGACATCGGCCAAGGTGGCGGTTGACCATGTGCCACCCCTCTGGTTCACCTCCGGGCGCTTCCTCATCGGAGCCTTGACGGTTTTTCTGGTTCTGGCCATCGCCGGACAACTTCGCTGGCCGCCCAGATCCGATATTCCGGTGATCCTGAGTGTCGGTTGTTTGATGTTTGGACTGTATTCGTCGCTGTTTCAGACGGCGCTCGAGTTCGTTCATGCCGGCCGCGCCACCATTCTTGGCTATACGCCGGCGATCTTCGTCACTCCCTTGGCCGTACTTCTCCTTGGAGAGCGCCTGTCCAGAGTGAGGCTTGCCGGTCTGATTGCGGCGATGGCAGGTTTTCTGACCCTGTTCAATCCGGGTGAGCTCGACTGGTCCGACCCGGATACCCTGACAGGTAATGGCATGATCGTGCTGGGAGTGATGCTGTGGTCCTGTACCATCCTTCATCTGAGGGTTCATCGCCAGATATCGGATACATTGCAGCTGGTTCCGTTTTCGATGCTGACCGCCAGCCTTGTCTCGGGTTGTTTTGCTATCGGCCTTGAGGGGTGGCCGGATTTCGAGACGACGCCCGTCGTCTGGGGGCTGTTTTTGTATACGGGCATTATATGCAGCGCGATTGGCAACTGGGCGGTCACGACATCAATCAAGAATCTGCCGTCAGCTGTTTCAACCGTCGGTTTTCTCGGGGTCCCCGTTGTCGCCCTCGCCATCAGCGTGATGTTTCTGGGTGAGGTGTTCACAATATCGCTCGCCATCGGAATGGCCCTGATTGTTGGTGGAATTGCCATGACGACGGTGTCAAGAGACACGTAGGGAGGCCATCATGTACAGGAACAGGACCGTGATTGTGACGGGGGCGGCGAGTGGTATCGGATTGGCCTGTACCCGCCGATTGATCGATGACGGAAATCGTGTGGTCGCTGTTGATCTCGATGGACCTGCACTGAAACACGTTCTGGGTCCCGAAAACACGTCACTTCGCCATGTTGCCGGAGATATCAGCCGGACGGATACGGCTGCAAGTGCGGTCGGGACCGCTGTCGAGTCATGGGGACATCTTCACGGGGTTGCGCATTTCGCTGCGGCGCACTCACCACGAAACTGGCAGGATGCTGACGAGCAGGAATTCAATCGCATTCTCTCCATCAATGTCACGGGCTCGTTCCTGATGGCAAAAGCGGCAGCATCGGTGATGATCGATCAGGGAACCGGAGGCGCAATCGTGCTGACGGCATCTGGCGGGGTTCTCATGGGAGGAACTGGTGATCAGGGCCGCGGAGGCCCGGCCTACACATCATCCAAGGGTGGGGTGCTCGTCCTGATCCGGACCCTTGCCAGGTCATGGGGACAATACGGGATTCGTGTCAATGCCATCAGCCCGGGTGTCGTGGAAACCGCGATGACTTCTGGCTATACGCCGGAGGCAAAGACGGCAGCAAGTGCCCGGGCTGCGCTTGGACGTATTGCCCAGCCTGAAGAGCCTGCGGCAGCTGCCATCTGGCTGTTGTCTGACGAAGCATGTTTCGTCACCGGTGAAAATCTCAATATCAATGGTGGTGCGGCCTTTGCATGACCCATCAAATGCGGGGATAGGTCTCTGTCGTACGGGAAACCTCCTTGTGGGGAGAATGCGGGCTCATCCACCCGATCTCTGGGAAGGGATATCCGTGCCCTCGACATCATGTTCCCCGGTGCAGACACCACGCCGTCACCCGTGGTTCAGGTCAACCCCGGTTTCCAGGAGCGCCTGAGTTCATCACGTCTCACCTTGCCGCGATCATTCCTGGGCAATGCATCCACAAGTATTATCTGTTTCGGGCAACGGGTATCCGAGAGAATTCGTGCTGCATGTTCGAGGAGGGCGGCGGTATCTGGCTGAACGTCAGCTGCAGGCACGACAAAGCAGACGATTTCTTCCCCCCAGACAGGGTCTGGAATGCCCACCGCTGCGGCTTCGCGGATTTCCGGATGGGTCATCATTGCAGCATCGATTTCCAGTGGGGCGATCGAGACACCGCCTCGCAGAATGACATCCTTCACGCGCCCACTTACCGTGACGAATCCGTCTTCGTCCATAATTCCCAGATCGCCAACCCGTGTTCGTCTGGTCAAGCGGAATGGGGTGCGATCTTCCCATCCGCCTTCGGAAGTCATCGTTGCGATCGCCGTCTGGGGTCCTCGAATTGTAATCTCACCCTCTTCACCTGTGGCGCAAGTGGCGCCTTCCGGGTTGACAATCGCGAGATCCATGTACGGGGCAGGCGGGCCGACCGTTCCGATTTTGCGCTGATCGTGCCTGTTTCCGCACAGCCAGCCGCCCTCTGAGGCGCCGTAAAACTGCAGGAGACGGATCCCGTACAAGGATTCGAACTGCCTCCATCGGTCCGCTGACAGGGGCGCAGAGCTCGCCGTCATCAGCCGCAAGGTTCTCGTGTCATTGCGATCGATCGGGACAGGATCATCAATCAGGATATTTATGACCGTCGGAACGCCTGCGGCAACCGTAATCCCGTGATCCCTGATCCAGCTGAAGAAACGGTGACGAGAGAATCCCGCGGCCACATAAATCGTGAGACCCAATGTGACGAAAGGCATGAAGGTAACAATCTGAGGAGACAGCCAGCTGAATGTCCGATACTCCAGCAAACGGTCCTCACCCGTCATTCCTGTAAAATCTATGGTCGACAAACCGCACATCCAGAGGCCGAGATGATCCCAGACGACACATTTGGGCCGATCCGTGGTTCCGGATGTTGCGAAAATGCAGGCCTCGTCATCGGGACTGTACTCCGTGCCCGGAGCCGGCAATGCGGCATCCAGGGGATCCGTTCCGAAAAAGCCGTCCCGGTC
Source organism: Alphaproteobacteria bacterium (assembly GCA_965221485.1). Lineage (GTDB taxonomy): Bacteria > Pseudomonadota > Alphaproteobacteria > MPNO01 > UBA830 > JAJEBT01. The sequence goes on from OZ244893.1 coordinate 998,072, forward strand.
GCCAATCTGCCGGAACCGCTCTTCCGGGCAAGACAACTCTCGTGTCAGTTCTTCTCCCTTGATTTCGTCGCGCCATATGACCAGCGACGGCTCGATAGCTTCCAGGATGGATTTCAGGTGTGGGCCGCTGATTTCGGCATGAAACGGGCAAGCGGTAGCGCCACACCGCCAGGCACCGAACATGAGGATCAGTTTTTCAATACAATCCCCTGACAGTATGGCGACGCGTGATCCCCTGGTTACTCCGAGGACGACCATGCGTCTGGCTGTCCGCTCGACCTCCTCGTTGAGTGCGGCAAAATCAAACGAGAATCCCTGGTCGATTGCATGAATGGCCGGTTTGTGCGGATGTAGGTCAGCGAATTTCCGAAACGCAGCACCCAGCGTACGGAAGGGAATATCAAGAGGTGGCACCACGTTGGACTCACCCCGGGAGTTTCGGGATGCATTCATGTCAAATTTCATTGGCTGCATCATATGGTGACGAACTTCCGGTACCGATGATGAACCCACCTGCTGCACCGGACAACAACAGTGCCGGAAGAATCATGTCACGAAGGCGCTGAACCGGTAGAGGAGAGGTGTCCTCCGGAAATACTGGTGGCTGTCCATCGCTTTCGTTCTCGTCAATCCGGTCTGTCGCTCAGTCCATCCGGCTCTTGACAGCGGGCAAGTTCTGACCTGGCGGAAGGACCTCGGGCAATGACGCGGAGCCCTCGACCGCCAACCTCACGAGCCGGCTGCTTTATGGCGTAATTTCCTCCCGAACTGCGTGTATCCTGTCATCATTACCACAGACCCTGCAACCGCGTAGGCATTGGGGAGGCTGCGGATGCTTCTCTGTACGGCGACGTGATTCCGTCGCCCGGATCCCGGATCTGGCAGTTGCATGCCTATCCTTCTGAACGAAGAGCGGCAAACTGACCTGGTTCTATGCCTTCTCGACGGTGACGACCGTATGGCCATGAGGCCCTTCACAGAAAAATCCTGACGGGATGAAGTGACAGAACACCCCACCATCAGTAACCAGGCAGGACCGAAGGTCTTTCTTTGCTCCCCGGCCAGTTTTGCGTTACGAAGAAAGTCTGAGCGGGGAGGGGGGACAGTCATGTTTCTGAGAAATGCCTGGTACGTTGCTGCATTCGAAACAGAAATCACTGACGAGCCGTTTGCCCGTACAATTCTCGATGACCCCGTGGTTCTCTTTCGGACCCCCTCGGGAATCGTGGCCCTTGAAGACCGATGCTGTCACCGGGCCCTGCCTCTTTCCATGGGCCGGGTTATCAATGACAGGATCCAGTGCGGCTATCACGGGCTGGAATTCGACCCGACCGGGCAGTGTGTCAATATTCCCGGACAAACGCGCATTCCTCCCGATGCGACCGTTCATTCCTATCCGGTTGTGCAGCGCTATGGCTGGGTGTGGATATGGCCGGGTGATCCGGAAAAGGCCGACCTGGGACTGCTTCCTGACTGGTGGTGGTGTGAGCACCCCGCCTGGAAAACCATACCGGGTCGTGGAGGCACCCCGCTTGAAGTCGCGGCCAACTATCTGCTGATATCTGACAATCTGTTCGATGTTACGCACCTGAGCTACATTCATGCCTCGTCGATAGGAAACGATGCGATCGTCGATTTTCCGGTGAAGACAAAACGCTACGATCGACGCGTTGTTTCAACGCGCGTCGTGCCGGACCGACCACCGGCCCCCTTCTACAAGAAGGCTGGTGGCTTCAATGGAAATGTCGATCGTTGGCTGATCACCACTTCCGATTTACCCTGTTACATCGTCAACGACGCGGGTTCCGTCAGGGTGGGTGCCGGAGTGACACCCGGGAATACCAAAGAGGAAAACGGTGTTGAGATGAAGGTCATGAATCTTCCAACACCAGAGACCTCGGAATCGACGCACTATTTTTATGCGCATGCCCGGCATTTCAAGGTGGAATCCCCGGAATGGGACGACATCTATCGCAACCAGTTCACCGCTGTGTTCGAGGAAGACAAGGTTGTTCTTGAGGCCCAGCAGTCCCGCATGAGCGAGTTGCCTGAGGCCCGGGAAATTGACATCAATACAGATGCTCCCAACATACTTGTTCGTCGCATGCTGAACGACCTGATTGCAGCAGAACAGGAGTTACCGGCGGCCCAGGCCACAGTTCCAGCTTGAGAAGGAGGCATCCCATGCCAGGCCCCCTTGAAGGTGTAAGGATTGTCGAGCTGACGACAATGATCACGGGATCCCTTTGCGGTCAAATGCTGGGCGATCTGGGCGCTGACATCGTCAAGGTTGAAAGACCCGACGGGGGAGACATGTTTCGGGCGTGGCGTGGGGGCAGCTATTCCGCCCAGTTTACCGCCTACAACCGCAACAAGCGCTCGATCACGGTAGACCTTCGCTCGCAAAGCGGACGCGAAATTGTCTTGCGGCTGGTAGAGAGTGCCGACGTTCTGGTCGAAAATTTCCGGCCAGGCGTCATGCACCGCCTGGGCCTCTCCTGCAAGGAATTGAGAACCATTAACCCTCGCCTGATCTATTGCTCGATTACCGGCTTTGGCGAAGACGGGCCCTATATGAAACGTCCTGCATACGATGCCGTGGCCCAGTCTCTCGCGGGTATCACCAGTTTGTTCGTGGATTCTGATGATGTTCAGATTACGGGACCGACGATTGCCGACAACATGACCGGAATCAACGCCTGTTACGGAATTCTCGGTGCTCTTTTCGAGCGCGAACGGGGGGGAGAACCACGGCGAGTCGACGTCAACATGATAGAATCTGCGGCCTCGTTCATTCCGGATCCGTTTGCGAACATGGTTCTCCAGGATATTGTTCCGGGACCGCTCGCACGCTGCAAGGCGTCCCAGTCCTACGGCATGACATGCCGGGATGGAAAACCGGTTGCGGTGCATCTCTCCTCACCACACAAGTTCTGGCTTGGCGTGACCGCTGCGCTTGGTCTGGAAGATTTGAGAGACGACCCGAGGTTCGCCGATCGTATGGACAGGATCGAGAACTACCTGGAGTTGGCCGACGAGTTCAAGAAAGCGGCAAGGGCGCATCTCCGGGCAGACCTGATGGAGCGAATGACCAAGTACGATGTCCCGCATGCGCCGATCAACACGCTCTCGGAAGTCTTTGAAGACCCCCAGATCCAGCATCTCGAGACATTTGTCGAAGTAGAGCAGAACGGGAAGGGGCGCCAGAAATTTGCCCGCAGACCGGTCCGCTATGACGGATCCCGGGATGATCAGCCCCTGCAGCCAGCGCCCTTTCTGGGGGAACATACCGACGAGGTTCTTGCTGAACTTGGATACGATGCGGATACCGTTGCGAGCCTTCGCGAGAGCCACGTCATTTGACAAAATCCCGGCTTCATTCCGGGTCCCGATATTCGATACTATTGATAAAATTGACCACATCCGGGACGATCGGATTCGTCATTTCCTCACAAACATGCGCAATCAAACCTGCAGACCGGCCGACGGCTGCGACTGATCGCATCGCCTGAACAGGAAAATCCAGCTCGTTCAGAACAGCACCCAGTGCACCCGTGACGTTGAGCGTCAGAGGCTTCCCACGCGCGTTTGCAATCTCCTTGCCAAGTAGTTTTGCGAGCTCGATGAAATTGCCCGCGACACCGCATTCTCCGGCGATTTCAAAAATTCTGTCTGCCCGGGGATCTGTCGGGAAATAATAGGGGTGCCCGTATCCCGGAATAAACTTGCGCTGTTCACGAAACTGCTGAACGGTTGCTTTTGCCCACTCGCGTTTGTCTCCATCGAAGGCAGCGCCCTCCTGGTAGAGTGCGCCGGCACCGGCCATGGTGCCGGCAAACTTGTTCCCGACCATCATCGCTCCAGCCACCATAGGCAACTGGATATCGTCAGGAAGGGAGTCATGTACCATCCGCGCGACGAGAGCCGTTGGTGTCAGTCCGTGATCCATAAGAATGACCATGCAGGCATCAAAAGCCCGAACCCGTTCAGGGTCCAGATCTCTTCCCGTAACAATGAAGTAAAAGGTTTCAGAAAAACTCTTCTCACCGAGAATCTCACTCAATACGTCCTTTCCCCGCATGCGAAAGCGGCTTGTATCTGACGTCGGTGTTCCGATTCGGGTATGAGGCTTGGCTGACATGGCGTCGCTCCTGAAGGGCTCAATGAACTGCAGGTTCAATGTTTAGTCCGCTCTTGCCGCCTTGTGCAAATCTCCGGGACTTCGCGGGAGCCGTCGTCGCGCTTATGCGGGCAGCGATGTTGATGAGTTCGCTCGACAAGCTTCGAGCGACGCCTGATCCCCGGGGGGATTCGTGCGTCGCAAAACGGGTCCGGTTTCTTTCATCGATAAAAATGGAACGACAGCATCTGTGGACCAACCTCCGACACAGGCCCCGTGCAGCAGGGATAGCGGGATTCAGGGATAGCCCGAAAAACTCACCAAGGGGCTTGCCAAGGGATCCGATCCTGTGGTATATGTAATGGAATCAAACAGTTACCTATACACACGGAGCGGATCCCATGGTCACAGACTGTAATCCCGGAAAAATCGAGTTTCAACCCCATGGACGCCGTGAGGTCGTCGGCAAATTCGACGGTGAACGGATGTCTTCGGATGGCGGAGCACTGCTGTTACGCTCCGCCGACATGCTTTTTGATGTGACCAGTAGGCTTGCCGCCTGTTTCACCGATCATCGCAAACCCGAGCGCATCGAACATGCATTGCCGGTGCTGGTCGCCCAGCGTGTGATGGGCATCGCGCTGGGCTACGAAGACATCAATGACCATGATCGTCTTCGCGACGACAGCGCCCTGGCGCTGGCGGTGGGCTGCGACGATCTCACCGGGGACGATCGCGCCCGTGAGCGTGACCGGGGGCATCCGCTGGCGGGCTCGAGCACGCTCAACCGGCTTGAGCTCGGCACCCCGGAGGAAGCGGAGACGGACCGCTACAAGAAGATCGTTCCCGATATCGCGGCGATCGACCACCTGATGGTGTCCCTGTTTCTCCAGAGCCATGTTGCGGCGCCCGAGGAGATCGTCATTGACGTCGATGCGACGGATGATCCGCTTTACGGCGACCAGGAGGGGCGCTTTTTCCACGGATATTACGGTGGGTACTGTTACTTGCCGCTTTACATCACTTGCGGCGAGCACATTTTATGCAGCCGTTTGCGGACCGCCAACATTGATGCGTCCGCGGGCACGGTTGAGGAATTGACCCGGATCATCGCCCAGATCCGTGACGCCTGGCCCACGACCCGGATCGTGGTGCGCGGCGATTCCGGGTTCTGCCGTGAGGACATCATGTCATGGTGCGAGGAAACGGGGGTCAAATATGTGTTCGGCCTGGCCAGAAACCCGCGGCTACTGGCCCGGATCGCCCGCCAGATGCGGCGCTCCCGAAGCCGCTGTGTGATCACCGGAGAGGCGTCGCGGCGCTACCGCGATTTCCGCTACCGGACCCTGACCAGCTGGAGCCGGACGCGGCGGGTGGTCGGCAAGGCCGAGGTGCTGCCGGGCCCGCGCGGTCTCAACCCGCGCTTTGTCGTGACCAACCTTGAGCGCAGCGACATCGGCGCCCGGGCACTCTATGAGGATCTCTATTGCGGGCGCGGGGATATGGAAAACCGGATTAAGGAACAGCAGCTCGAATTATTTGCCGACCGCACCTCGACACACGGCATGCCGTCCAACCAGCTGCGGGTCTATTTCTCGGTCTTTGCCGGTATTCTGCTGGGGATCATCCGCAGGGTGGGGCTCAAGGATACCGGGATGGAGCGGGCCCAGTGCGATACCATCCGGGTCCGGTTGCTGAAGGTTGCCTGCCGGCTCGAGATCAGCGTCCGCAGGGTCTCGTTGTCGCTGTCCTCGGTGTTCCCCCTGCAGATGCTGTTTGCGCACGCCGCCGCAGTCCTCCACCACGCGGTCGCCGCCCGCGCTCCCTGATTCCGGCGCCCTCACCCCGTCACACTCCTTAATCGTGAAGCCGTCACCGACGGCCACAGGGAAGGTGTGTCCCGAGGAGCTTCCCCCTGCCTTTTTTCGGCCCTGTGTCTTGTGAATTGTGGCGTTTCAGACCACGAAATGAGGGAAATGGACGCGGCCAGTCATCCCTTCTCGCAAAACTGGCGTCAATGAGCCGCTGACACCGCCTTTCCTGATCAACATTTCGACTTGGTGAGCGATCCGGGATAGTCCGGAGCAAAAGTTTCGGCCGTCCCCTGGTTCCGGAAATCCGGCCTTTGGGCAGCATCGGAGAACCCGATCCCGGTTCCGGGAGCTTCGCCATATCCGGTCCGGAGTTTCAATGTCGATCAGCCCGGTCAGGGCTCTGGACAGGGGATTCGGGAACAGCATTATCCCTGAAAAAGCAATCTTCGCTGGAAGCTGTTGAACGGCGTCACCAATGCCTTTGGAAATTCAGTCACCAAGCTTTACAATGTATCGGTCGACAGGGCAGGGGAAGCGACAACACATGGAACTCCCGACAGGCAACGAACGCTATTTTCGAATGAGTGTCGAGGAATTCGACACGACAAAATTGCTGCATAATGCTGCGCGGCAAAGAGATCGTCGCAAATTTGATGACGTACTGATCATCGATGTGGACGCTCATCACTATGAAACCGAATCGATGGGGCAAATTGTCGATTTCATCGAGGACCCCGTCATGCGTCAGCTGGCCCGCTCCGCCCAGCAGATCGCCCATCGTGGTTCGATGTTTTCCCTCGGGCGGGTTGGCTACCAGGATATGGGCGGGAGAGTCACCCGATATCCCCTGCGCAAACTGGAGCAAACACCCGGAAATGGCGCCCATCGCGATGTGCATCTGACAGAGCGCTGGATGGATGCAATGGGTGTGGATTATGCATGCGTTTTCCCGACCCCGATGCTTGGGCTTGCCATGCACCCGCAACCCGATGTCGAGGTCGTTCTGGCGCGCGCCTACAACCGTTGGCTGGTGGAAAAAGTACTTCCCGGGTCCTCGCGCATGAAGTCCATGTTGTATCTGCCGTTCAATGACCCGAAGGCAGCGGCACAGATCGTTGAGGATTTTGCCGACTGCGAAAGTGTGATCGGTTTCATGGTGACGTCGGTTCGTCACCGTCCGGTCCATCACAATGACTACATGCAAATCTATCAGGCGATCGAAAAGAGAGGACTCCCGATCGGGTTCCATTCAGGATTCAACTGGGATGATCCGATGTTTCGGACCTGCAACCGGTTTCTGGCGGTCCATGCGCTGGGGTTCACATGGTACAATGTCGTCCATTGCACCAACTGGGTTCTCAACGGCATGAATGAGCGTTTTCCGGGTCTGCCCGTTATCTGGATTGAGTCGGGCATATCCTGGGTTCCGTTTTTGGCTCAGAGGCTTGATACCCTCTACAGGATGCGAAGTTCGGAATGCCCTCATCTGAAAAAGCTTCCGAGTGAATATTTGCGTGACATGTTCTACACCACGCAGCCCATGGAGATGCCTGACGATTTGTCCTTGCTGGAATCGACCTTCGACACGATCGGTGCTGATACCCAGCTGCTCTGGGCGTCGGATTATCCACACTGGGACATGGATCTGCCCAGCGTGATCTGGGACCTGCCATTCCTCAATGAGGACGCCAAACGAAATATTCTGGGCCGCAACGCCCAGAGGTTGTTCCGGCTTGACGTAAGTGCCCGCTATCCCCTTGAAGCCGGTAGAATTGCGGAAGCAGCGCAATAGTGAGGGGCCTCTCTGAGCACGCTGTATTCTTTCCCCATATTTCAAGTCCGGGGTTTGTCGGACGTTCTGACGGAGGGGTGACCATCCTCACCCGGGCAGGAGTTCTCCATGGAATTTGACATGCTGGGAAACGCCATTCAGGCGGCCCAGAACATGGCCAGTCTTGAGCGGCTCGGCTTTCTCTCATTCGGTGTGCTCATCGGGCTGGTGCTGGGTGTTATTCCCGGGCTCGGCGGTCTGGTCGGCCTGTCGCTTCTGTTACCGTTCACGTTCAACATGGACCCCTATACGGCTCTCGCCTTCATGATGGGGCTGCAGGCGGTTGTCGTGACTTCCGATACCATTCCTGCCGTTTTGTTCGGCGTTCCAGGGACTGTGGGATCAGCAGCAACCATACTTGACGGTTATCCGATGGCACGACAGGGAGAAGCCGGTCGTGCGTTCGGAGCAGCATTTTCTGCCTCTGTCATCGGCGGACTGTTCGGTGCGTTCCTGTTGGGTATCAGCGTCCCCGTATTGCGTCCCATTGTTCTGGAAATCGGTTCTCCCGAACTGTTGGCAATTTGTGTGTTCGGCCTCTCCCTGGTCGCAGTGTTATCCGGCGGCTCACCGCTCAAGGGTCTGACCGGCGCCTGTATCGGTTTGATGGTTGCGACTGCAGGGGATGATCCACAAACCGGCACCCTGCGCTGGACTTTTGACTCTCTCTATCTCTGGGACGGATTACCGGTGGTGCCGCTCGCCCTTGGCCTGTTTGCAATCCCCGAACTGGCGGATATGGCGATTACCAAGAAATCAATCTCCGTGGAAGGCAAGACCCAGGATGCCCGACACGGTCAAATGGCTGGCATTCGTGATACGCTGAGGAACTGGTTCCTCGTCTTGCGCTGTTCTTCCATAGGTTCCTCTTTGGGCGCCGTCCCGGGCATTGGCGCCTCGGTCATCGACTGGATTGCCTACGGGCACGCGGCGAGATCGGAAAGGGGTGCGGGCGAAAGCTTCGGGAAGGGTGATGTTCGCGGCGTCATCGCTTCCGAGTCCTCGAACAACGCGAAAGAGGGGGGCGCCCTTGTCCCGACTGTAGCCTTTGGTGTTCCAGGGTCCGCTTCAATGGCACTGATTCTGGGTGCGTTCCTGATTCATGGTCTTGTGCCTGGCCCTGACATGCTCACAAAGAACCTGGATGTGACCTACACGCTCGTCTGGTCGGTAGCTATCGCAAATATCATTGGTGCCGGGACCTGTTTCGCATTTGCAAACCAGTTGGCCAAGGTGGCGCTCATACGCATCGGCATTCTTGCCCCTGTCGTCCTCGCCATTACCTATGTGGGTGCCTTCCAGGGTTCCCGGCAATGGGGCGACATCTACGCATTGCTGATTTTCGGGCTTATCGGCTGGATCATGAAGCGGCTTCGCTGGCCGCGGCCGCCCCTGATTCTCGGTTTCGTGCTGGGTGCACTGGTGGAACGCTACATGTTCATTTCCGTTGAACGTTACGGGGCTGACTGGCTGTGGATCTGGCGCGACTTCGGGGATAATGATGTCCGTTTTGCTCCCTATGTTCCGATCATTTTCCTGGTCACGCTCTATGGGGTACTGGCACCGATTGTCCGGGGCTACCGGGCCCGCGCCAGGACCAATGTCGGCAAGTCCAAATTCGGCTTTCAGCGGCAAGCCGTCAATCCCGATTTCTTTTTCGCACTTATCCTGTTCGCCGGTTTTGCTGTTGCATTCGCGATCGCGGCCGAATGGGAATTCGGAGCCCGTTTGATCCCTCATGTCGTGTCCGTGACAGCCATGATCTTTCTGTTGTGGCTGATGCTGTCGGCTCTGTTTGTGGCCCCCGGAGAACCAACTCCGATCGAATATGAAGGAATGCCGGGACGCGGAGAGGGAGGTACAGCACCTGTCCAGAGCGATGTGCATTTCGATATCAGCGCAGATTACGGGGAACTTCCTCCGGCTGAAGTTACGAAACGCGTGGTTCGCTATTTTGTCTGGCTGATTTTCTTCTTCGGGGCTGCGTCCGTCATTGGCCTTTTGCCGGCTGTCTTCGTTTTCCTGGTTGGTTACATGCGTTATGAAGGCCGGGAAACATGGAAGGTGACGCTATCGATTGCCGTGCCGATCTGGATCATTGCGTATCTGCTGTTTCACCGTTTGCTGGTCATCCCGTGGCCGCAAACCGTGATCGGTGATCTGTTTCCGGTCTTGCGGACCATTCCGCTCCTCAACATGTTCTGATATTCGGTGCCGGTTTCTGACTGATTGCAAGGGTCAGCGGTCCCCAACAGCATTCGTAAAGTCGTGACTCTGAGATACGAGCCACAGTTCCGTCGGCCTGTCATCGACAATGCCGCAGGTAATGTCTGGTCATTCAAACTGTTCAGGATGCGGAACGCCGGGGTGTTGTCTGTCACTTTAGAAATTTGAGAACATCCCGGATTATTTCTGACGATGGGGTTCGAGATTTTCCGAATTGCTCCGATTGTTTTCCGATCGTCCTGTGTAAAGGGTGCGGTCCCGGGTTTGATTCGGAATCTGGTATCAGAAGTCTGCGGAACCCGGAGGCCATCTGCGTTGGTCCGGTGCCTGCGCTCGACGGCACCAATCCCTGTCCCGATCCTGATTGTCGCGGAGTCTCATCTTGATTGTCGCGCTGAACCCGGAGGCGGCAACCGCGCGGGCCACTTCTTTGTGTGAATACGAATCCTGCCGGAACACCCCGCCCCGGGACGCGCTCGCCCCGAACCGGGATCCGGCCTGCCATGAAAAAACGAAGAAGAGACGGGCCCTGCAAAGGAGGACCCCTTCGGCCAAGTGCTCCTGCGCCACTCGGCGCTTGAATTCCACGCTGTACCGTCGGTGTCGGGCCATGTCATCCTCCTGGCCCAGCAAGCTTAAGCGTCAAAATCAGGAACGCAAACTGTCCAACTTCAGGGGGTCACTACAAAGTGAGCAATTCTAAGTTGCCATTGACACCGCCCGTTCACTGGAGCTCAGGACCGTTAGGAAAACCGCGAATTCACAAATGCTTCTTGACGATTACGGGGGGCGGGGATAAGAGGGCGCACTCGTCTCACAGAACTGGGCATTGCGTGCGCGGAAAATGGTCCTGACGGAGAAGATCATGAAAATACGACAGCAGAGAGTGTGGCTGACGGCACTTGCCGTTGCGGGATCGGTTGCGCTTTACGGTTGCGGGGGTGGAAGCGGCGGCCCTGACACGACGCCTTACGATCAGGATTATGTCGATCAAAAAGCAGACGAGGCGAAGGAGGCAGAAGAGGATCGGCAGGCCGCGATTGCAACTGCCACGGCGGCCGCCGCGAGAGCGGCCCAGGCTGAAAGCGATGCCGCCAAGGCGGCAGCGGATGCTGATGCAGCAGCCAAAGCTGCGGCCATTGCTGCGAAGTACGAAACCCTGGATGCGGATGATGCCGAATCAGAAAGTACAAACGCGGCCATGGCGAGCGGGAGGGCTGAAGCTGCCCGAATGGCTGCCGATGACGCCCTGAGTGACGCCAATTCGGTCGTTCATCCGGATCCGGAGGTTACGGCCCAGAAGGATGCGGCGCAGAGGTCGGCCACGGCCGCGGCGCAGAGTGCCCAGGATGCAGAGAAATTTGCTGATGAGGCTTTGACCTCGGCGCAGGTGGCCCGGGCGACGCAGAACGGGATCGAACAGGCCAACGCCGCAGCGGAAGAGCAGGGCAGGCAGCGCAGGATCGCCGCGAACAGGGCTCTGGACGCGGACACGGCTGCAGAAGAGGCGGCTGCGAAGGTGATAGAAGCCAAGGCCGCGCGAACGGCTCAGAATACCGCCAGTGAAGCTGTCAAGGCGGCCAATGAAGCTTTCGAGACGGCCGAGACAGCGGCCGGTAAGGCCCGGGATGAATTCAATACTGCATTGAAAGCAGCGCAGGATGATCCTGATGACTATACAAAGGCGTCGGAATCGTTACTGAAAGAGAACGCTCTTACCGATGCACTTGCTGAACTTGCCAAGGCCCGGAGAGCGCGATTGGAGGCACTGTCGGAACAGGCAACTGCGTCGGCTGACGCAGCGGCTGCAGCGGCAGCGTCGGCGGCTTCGGAACGGAGTGCTGCGGAGACGGCCATGACGGACGCGGCGGCTGCGGCAGCAGCGGCCGGCGACACGGATCCCGACTCCGAGGGAGCCAAATCGGCAGCGGCGGCTGCGGCATCCTACAGGGAAGCCCGGGTTTCAGCCAACAGGGCGCAGGGCTGGTCCGATGTTCTGGCGATCATAGGGACACTTGCAGAGACCGATTCGGTCGAGAATTTCCTTGCTGACATCCTGGCCAGAATTCCCTGGGCCGAGGACCAGAGCCGCACCGAAGGAGATGAAACGGAACTGGTGGGACGGGCCGATTATGCAGCGGAACGTCTTGAAGAGCAGACGGATCCGGACTCCGGCCAAACTGCGGCCTATCAGGACGACATCAGTGGTGTGCTTCAGGCTGTGACGAACGACAAGAACAATATCGATTCAGCGCTGGCATCCGCCCGGGCCGCCCATGATGCGGCCAGGCCGTGGTCAGAGAACGGCCGTGCTGTTGACAATGCGACCGGAGCGGAGGGTGAGAATCTGGCTACCGGTGCCATCCTGATCAATCAGGACGGCCGGATTAACCTGGGAGGCCATGCTGAGGATGATCCAGCGACGCCTGCCAATGAAAGAATCAATGTGCTTGCCGATGCAACGAGTCCGCTAAGTGAATACGGGACGAACGATTACAAGATGGACCTTGGTCTTATTTCGTTCGGCGGCAACTACCACCTCACCCACTACAACCGCTGGGGCGCCGGTATTGATCAGGTTTATGAATATGTTGCGTTTGGTATATGGTCATCCGCTGATCGAACCTTTACCTCGCATCCTCACGGTACCATCTATACTGACCGTTTCACGTCCCCTACAGAGCGTGGTGCTGGCAACCTCGATGGCGGGGCCTTTGCCCTGGTCAGGGACGGGGCGCCGGCCACGGTGTTAGACGCCATTGGCACGGCAAGATTCACCGGGCATCACCTTACCTACAGACGTTACGGGGCTAACGATGAGGGTAACCATCTGTTGCAAGGCAACCTCACTGGCTGGATCGATTTTGCCAAAAGCACGGCTGGCATGGATTTCGGGCATCCAAGCTTCAACGGCGCTTGGTTCAGCGTCAGGGACATAAAGCTTGACGGCAATGTGCTGTCAGGAGGAAATTTTTCTGCCGATACAAGCAGGTTTGGTAACATCATTCTGACCAGAGACGATGCGAAGACGACGCTTCATGCCGGTATATTCGGCGAAAATGCTGAGGAAATCGCAGGGACGTTGAGGATGTCAGGCACCAACAGCGACGACGAGGAGCACGTGCTGAGCGCAGCGTTTGCTCTTCGCAACAATGAATATCGGTGAACGAGAGCCGGGAACCGCCCCGGATGATTTCGCAGGCTTGTCAGCGGTTTGGGATCACAGCGCAATGCGTCGGACCTGAGGGGATGTAGCGGGTTGACCGGATAACGACATGACGCACCCGCCTTCCTGGGCGGCGGGTGTTTCTTGTGGAAAGTTATTCGCCCGAATTGCAAACCAGGACGGGCGCCATGGCGTAATTCCTATACCCGACAACGATGCAGGGGGCACAGCGTCCCGACAACGAAGGACTCGTGTCAAACGCAACTTGGAATTGCTCACTTTTCCAGGAAGAGCGTCTCCGGTTTGGCATTGATTCGGGCTTGACGACTTTTGGTGTTGCAGGACGGTCGCCCGGACTGGAACAGGCCCTCGTGCTCCCGCATCCAGTGTCTTCATTACGCTCATTTTTGCTCTGTTTTCATCTTTCCCCTACGGCCCTGCCACGGCCGGAGAAGCAGAATGAAGATCTTCCAGGTCACGGAGAACGGCTCGTGCGCCTACCATGCTTTCTTTATCCGCGAAGCTGCCCTTCGCCCTACCAATGCAGATCGAGAGGATTTGGTTTTCGACGGGAACGACTGTTCCAGCTCAGGAAACAGGTATTTTCGTTAATCAATAGCCGGACCCACCAATAAGCTGCCGACGTTTCGCCTGGCACATCACGATGCCAGAAACACGGCTTTCAACGGATCAGGTGGTTACCCTCTCCCGCCTGTCGGGGGCTCTCTCCTTGATGCCTCGCACCAGGTCGCGCTGTGCAAAAGGCACGACCCGTCCACGGGAGTTGTGCGAACCGAAGCCGCGGCTCGCGAAACAACGGACATTGTGAATGCGCAGTCCTGTCCCGGCGTGTTCGGAACGATGTACAATTTGAGAGATCACCGCAAACAGGCAATGGTCACCGCCCGGAGTTGGCACACAGATGAAGCCGTCGTCTGATCGCACAGTCACAAGAAGGATCTTGCAGATGAAAATTCCCGAACGTACTTCCGTCCGGCGCCTCTTCCTCGCTTGCATTCTCTTCGTGATCGTCGGTTCGGTAGCCCATGCACAGGAATGGGTGTTGATAAAATCTGTGGCTCCTCTCGATGAACCTCGGGGGCTCTGCCTCGACATTCCGGGCCACCGGGATCGCGTCAATGTCAAGGCGGCCATGGTGGTCCATACCTGCAAATGGGGCCTGTGGAATCACGATGAACGCTTCGATCGTGTGGCAATCACAAGAGGGGAACTGCGCATGCCGGCCTATGATCTTTGCGTAGGCGCAACGGGTACCGAGGACGGTGCGAGGCTTGCACTGTTCTCCTGTAATGGTCATCCAGACAGAATCTGGAGATGGTCCGAGGGGCGATTTCGGCTCGAAGGAGCGCCAGAAATGTGCCTGACAATCGGACCTGAGCCGTCACAACTCACGCGTGGCGGCCGTCGCCTGCCGTCACGACATGTGGCCCGCTCTCTCGCCCTTCATCCCTGTCGGGAAGCAGACCGGGACCGTCAGGTTTGGGAACTGGCAGCACCGGGTCCGTGATCGCCCGAAGTCTGGCAACCTATCCGAGTATGTGGCCGCTTTTCGAAGCCTTGACAGCCATGTAGGCCTCGTTATGTGTGTTGGTCGGGAAGTTGTGGCTGACGCGCTCGACAACCTGAATTCCGCAAGCTTCAAGCAACGCAATCTTGCGTGGATTGTTGGACATCAGCCGCACCGATGAATAACGGAGACTGCGCAGCATTTCTGCTGCCGCATAAAACTCCCGTTCATCGTCTTCGAAGCCGAGCCTTTGGTTGGCTTCAACCGTATCGAACCCCTGGTCCTGAAGCGCATAAGCCCGCAACTTGTTGAGGAGACCGATGCCGCGGCCTTCCTGGGCAAGATACAGCAGAATACCCTCGCCGTGCTGTCTCATGGCAGCGATCGCACCGCGCAATTGCTGCCCGCAATCGCATTTGAGCGAGCCCAGCAAATCACCAGTAAAACACTCGGAATGAAGCCTTGTCAGTACCGGGCCCGGCGGTTTCGGGTCTCCGATTATGATTGCAAAATGCTCGGCACCACCACCGGCCTCCCTGAAGGCCACCATTCGGCAGTCTTCGGCTTCAGCCAATGGAACCCTGGCCCGGGCCAGCTCGTGCAACGCCGCTGCGGCTTCTACGTGATACTGACGGATGGCATCAGATCCCGCCCTGACAATGTCCGGATCACTGCCCTGGCTGATGGAGGGCAGACTAACGCAAAGCGTTGAGGGAAGAAGCCGCGAGATTTTTGCGAGTTCTATGCTGGCGGAAACGCTGGCAGGGACGGGTGACCGTTCGGCCAGAAAAGGGCCCCGAAGAGGTTCGGTCAGATCAAACTGTGGATCAGCGAGTTGTCGAATCTGATCAACCGTGAGCCAGTCCGGACAGGGTACGCGGACGACGCCGGGGGTATAAAGACGGATTTTCATGGTTCTTGCCCGATGATGGGTCAGAACAAGGGTCGGCATTCGACCCTCTCCAAGCCGTCTCAATTGTTCGAATGTCCCGGCAGACAGGCGTTCGGTCGCCAGGCACATCGAGACATCGCCTTCGGGGCTCACGATGCAGACGGGCCGGCCGCAACGAAATTCGAAGGAGGCTCGCTCGACCTGCGTGACGGAGGAAAGGCTGGAGGAATCCGCAGTCATGACTTTCAGATTTTGGGGAACTCCGGGACAGGTTCCTTTCATACGACAGGCATAATAATGCTGCAACCCGAAGAGCGGGACCCCATCACATCGGGGGGCCGGTCGGGCTCCTGGCAAGGCTGGGCCCGAATTCCGGTTGCGAAGCCGACCTCACTGTGACAGTTTGAATTCATGATCCAGCATGACCTTGAAGCCACATTGGTCAAGGACAAGGCACGCGAATTCGGTGCTGACCTTGTAGGCATCATTGACGCGGATACCCTGAACCGATTTCCGCCCGATCCCAAGTGGCCCCAGACGCCGGAACGTATTTCGCCGCATACCAGAAGTGTCGTGGTCATCGCCAAACGGATTCCGGTCGGTGCTTTCAGGGCCAAATCAAATATTCCCGTGCAATACATGGATATGCTTGTTCTGCGTGCCATGGACCGTGCAGCGCATCGGCTGTCCGAATGGATGGAAGAGCAGGGATTTCCCTCATTTGTGACGGCTGCACAGGAAACGGACTGGTCCTACAAACGAGCCAGTTACGGACGACTGAGCACCCGCCACCTGGGGATTGAAGCAGGGCTCGGAACCTTCGGACTGGAAGTGAATATCCTGACCCCTGAATTCGGGCCGCGAATTTATCTGACCGGCATCCTGTCAGAGGCCAGACTGGAACCGGACCAGCGCATAACCGAACAGGTATGTATCGGTGAATCCTGCAGCCGCTGCCTTTACTCCTGTCCTCCGGATGCCGTTCGTCATTTTGGAATCGACAAGCGCGCCTGTGCCACGGAAGCACAGGAATTCGGATTCTCGACAATTCTCCGGTTCTGGGAGCACTTCATGAAGCAGTCTCCGGAGAATCAACGGAACCTCCTCAAGGACCGGGAAATATTCGGCTTCTGGCAGGGACTTCTTCGCGTGGTCGGATCCTTCGGTGACTGCCCCCGATGCCTGGCGGTCTGTCCTGTCGGCAATGACTATCACGCCCACCTTGCAAGCGTGCAGAAGGCAATTCCCGAAAAGACGACGGAAAAGGTCGAGAAGGCCCGAAAATTCAGGGACGACCGTCGGAACGGTGTGCCGGTCGATGGCCTCAGCGACTGGAATATCCGCTGGGTTGGCCCCGAAGGGTATAAAGGGATTGTTGCAAGACAGCTTCAGGCGTTCAAGAAACGGCAGCTTGAACGGGAAGAGGAGGCGGGATCACCCGGGTAACGCTTGGACAGGGAAAAAACAAAATGGTAGCCGTCTTCCAGGCTCCGTTGTCCGCTCGGGATATCAAGGACAAGGCGCGCGCCCTGGGTGCGGATCTGGTTGGAATTGCCGACGGAGACACTCTCGAAAACAATCCACCTCCGGGATTTCCGATCCGGCCCTCCGACATTACCGAACACGATCACGGGCGCATCATCATTCTGGCGAAGCGCTACCTGAGCGGGACTACCCGGATCCCGCAGTGGGATGAAAGACACAAATATTATAACGACGAGTTGACGCTGACCGCACTCGAAGAGATCTCGCTTTCCCTGGTCTACTGGCTTGAGGACAGCGGCTATCCGGCCGTCATTGTGCCTCCCACCCATGTTGATCCCTGGGCCTACAGAAATAATCCGGAAGAGCACCTTGGAACGCTTCTTTCGCTGAACCATGCAGCCGTGGAGGCCGGTCTCGGTACACTGGGCCTGAATCTTCAGCTTCTTACCAGGGAATTCGGTCCCCGGGTGATGCTGACGGCGGTGATGTGCAGTGTGGACTGCGAGACGGATCGCCCCTTGCCAGAAGCGCTTTGCCGGGGACCGGAATGCGGCCGCTGCCTCAGCGCTTGCCCGGGCGACGTTGTCGGCCACTGGGATCGGGACTGGGCAGCCTGTGATCGCTATCGTTCACCTCACGGTTTTGCCCAGCTCGCCGAACATCTTCAGTCAATCTTTGATGAGGAAAATCCGGAGCGAAAACTTGAACTTGTCCGTTCCGAAACCTCGTTCAATCTGTGGCAAAGCATACTGCGGGGTGCCGGAGTTGTGACCGGTTGCCGCCGTTGCCAGGACGTCTGCCCTGTCGGCGACGACTATGCAAGGTTGCTGGGTGATGTGCTTGAAGACATCCCGGAGGATTCGCCCGAAAAGCAGCAACGACTTGCCATCATGCGGAAGGCTGAGCGCAAGAATGTCCTGCCGGAAAGCCATGAAGCCCAAAAGCGCTGGATCGGTGGCCTTGCTCCCCGTTCAGGTTCATGACGCTGTCACACCCTGAGCTCCCGCTGGGATTGCCACGCTCCCGCGAGGAGATTGAGCGCGTCCAGAGAATGCGCAAGCCGGTGGCTTTCGAAAATGCACGCCGCTCCCATTTCTGGAAAGACAGACTTGACCATGTCAATCCGGGAAAGCTTGACGATCCGGAGGAATGGGCAAAGATACCAATTCTTGACAAGGACCAGATCCGCTCGCTGTCCACCCGGGAGTTCTATGAAGATTTCTGCACCACGTCGCGCAATGACATTTGCGAATATTGGCGTTCCGGGGGGAGTACGGGTCGGCCGCTCTTCTATCCCAAGACATATGAAGACATACGCTACAACATGGTGGGCTTCACGCGCACATTCGAATGCACAGGAACATCGGCTGGCAACCTTGCACATATTTCCTTTCCACTGGGCATTCATCCTGCAGGTCATATGTGGGCGAGGGCAGCGCGTATCATGGGGATTGGTTCGGTATGGGGTGGCTCCGGTGTGTCGCTGCCATCGGCCGTTCAGCTTGAACTGATCAGGAATTTGCAACCCACGGTCTGGATGGGCATGTCAAGCTACGGACTTCACCTCGCCAACCTTGCGATCAGCGAGGGAAACGATCTTTCAGAGGGATCTGTCTCGCGAATTCTTTGCACTGCCGAGGCGATTTCCGCGGCAAAACGCGCCAAGCTTGAACGGGACTGGGGGGCCACGGTCTTCGACTGCTTTGGCATGACGGAATGCAGCATGCTGGGGGCAGAGAGCGATGCCCGTGACGGATTTCATATCTGGACGGATCTGGCATTCATCGAAGTACTGGATGAACAGACCTTCAAGCCCGTTGACGAGGGTGAACCTGGCCTTCTCGTCATGACTCCTCTGTTCAGCAACAACGGTGCTGCCTTCTTGCGCTGGAATTCGGGAGATGTGGTGACATGGCAGTCGCAAGGAAAAACCGGCTCGGATTTCGCCGTCTTTCCTGTTATTCGGCACACCCACAGGACCGCAGGGTTTTTCAAGGTGCGGGGCGTAAACCTGAATCACCAGGAATTCGAAGACTTCATGTTTGAAATCGAGCCGCTCAACGACTTCAAGGCCGAGGTTCTCACCATGGCCGACGGGAGCGAGAGCTTCGCGCTGTCCATCGAGATTCGCCCGGATTCAAACCCTGACATTGTCACGAGTGATATCGCTGAGAGAGTTCGCAAAATCTTCGAGGTCCGACCCGATATAACTGTTGTCGAGCCCGGGGACCTGGCTCGCGAATTCGAAACCAGCGTAAAGGCTCCCAGGTTTGTCGATCGCAGGGAATGACAGGATTCATCTGCTTGCCTGAAACAGTCGGGATCTGGTTGCGATTAGGGGGGCGCGCAAGTCTTGAGGAAACGGTCACACTCTCTGGTCCGTTCGGAAATGGTGTGACCCGACGAGCGTTCGGGTTTCGACCAATCGGTCACTGAATCCACAGCAAACCCATTTAATATCGGATTTGCAAACATGGATCTGGCAGTACGTGCGTCCCTCGCTGTGTTCGTGGCGGGCAGGACGATCGATGTTCCATCCCTGCGGGCCGGCTCCATCCAAGACATTCGATGACATCCCGAGCATGGAAACGGGAGCAGAGTAGGAGCTGGCGATACAGGTTCCGGGGTTTTCCCTTGCCCAGAATACAAGGCGCAGTAGACTCGAAGCGTGGACAAGGGCCAAAAAGCGGACCTGCAGAGAACTTTCTGTGAGTAACGAGGCATCTGTGGGACGCGACGCGGTTCAGGGTCTCCATTACTGCCGCGAGCAGGCCTGACATGGTCTCCGGGCCCGCTCCGCCACCCGAACTCCCGGTGTTTTGTCAGACTGAACCTCGACCCCGCATGGCCTGACGCCTGGTTGCAATGTCCGTCATCAAGATGACGGCGATTGACCCAATCCACAGCAGCGCAACGCACAAGAAGGCCCAACGCGCCTGACCGGTGTCAGCGAACCAGCCGAACAGGACCGGAGAAATACTCGCTCCGATATCCATTCCTGAATATACGAAACCGAAGACACGCCCACTCGCCCCCTTGGGACAGGCTGCGCGGATCAACAACTCCCGGGATGGAAATGCGATACCGTAGACAAACCCGGCAAGCGCGAAGGCGGAATAGAGCTGCCATGCCGAGAGATCGTACCGCCAGATGACAGCTGTGGAGAGGGCGGCAACGAGGTAACCGACAAAAACGATGGTTCCCGGACGTCTCACATGGTCAGCCAGATACCCTCCCGCCAAAAGACCGGACATGACGGCGATCACCAGAACCGAGACAAACGTGCCTCCGGTTTCCAGATTGAATGCATACATTTCCCTGAGTAGGGTAGGGGTTGTGGTCATGAGACCAAGCTGCCCCATCGCAATCATGATGAAGAAGACCCAGCACAGAAGCACGGGCACCTGCAGCAATGTCGTAATGCTCTGGAGAAGCGGCGGAACCGCTTCGTTTCTCTCTTGTCGTTCATGGGTGCTGTCACGGAAATCTCCGCTGCCGACGGCAAGAACGGAAAAGAGAATGATACCGAACGCCCCGGCGACCAACATTGCTGCTTGCCAGCCCAGAAATGATCCCGCGACAGTCATGACAATCGGTGCGATCGAGTATCCGACATATCCGCCCAGCATATGAAAACTGAAGGCCCGGGCTATTCGCCGCTCGGATACCGTTGCGTTCATGATGCTGTAATCGCAGGGGTGAAAGACGCTGTTACCGATCGCCGCAAAAACCGAGAGAAGCAGCATGGCCGGATAATACGGGACCAGACCCATCAACCCTGTCGAGACGGCCATGAGGGCAACGCCACAAAGGAGAACGCGACGCGCCCCGATGCGATCTACCAGAATCCCTGCCAATGGCTGGAAGATTGCGGAAACAATAAAGAATACGGCGGTCAGGGTACCCAGAGCCGCATAGCTGATCCCGTTCTCCATATTGATCAGGGGAAACAGCGGAGGAAGCGCCAGCTGATAAAAATGGCTGGCGCCGTGCGAAACCCCGACTAGACCGATGACCCGGCGGTCGCGTCGGGTGCCCGCAGTAGCCGCCGGGGAAATCGACAGGGTCAAGGGTGTCTCGCTCAGATGCCCGGGATCAGTCCGGCTGCCTCAATGCCGGCTGCCGCTGCCGTTTCATCGTTATCGGAGGTATCGCCGCTGATCCCCACGGCACCGATGATCTCGTCTCCCTCCTTGATCAGAACGCCCCCGGGAACGGGGACGAACCTTCCTTCCGAGACTCCAACCAGCGCCACACCAAAGTGCGGTCTCTGCAGAACTCTCTCATTCAGTCCCCGGGTGGATATTCCCATTCCCACAGCACCGAACGCCTTGCCAATAGCGATTTGCGGCCTCATTGCGGCCCCGGGGCCGTCCTCTCGGGCAAACGCTTTCAAATTTCCACCATCATCAAGCACCGCAATTGTCAATGGATTCAATCCCATATCACGTGCTTTTTCAAGTGATTTCCTGACGATGATATCAGCCTGTTCGAGTGTCAATCGTGCCATGGTCTGGGGACTCCAATTTTGTGGCAGATCCCAAGCTACCGATCTGAGTGCAGGAGGGAAAGGGCAAACACAGAAAACGAGTCGGAAGCTCGGCACAACGTGACCAAAGCGAGGGCTCCAGGATCCGGAACAGGATCTGCCGGGGGTTTCATGGCGAGCCAGCTGCCTGAAGGGTCTGCGCCCCAACTGAACGACCAATGTTATCAGGCCGATCCACAGTCGAGGCAGGGTCCTCTCCCCGGTAGCAACCCGGTTTGGGACGATCCGTATCAGCATTCGAAGCAACCCCTTGGTCATCATCAAGTCAGACTTGTGTTGCTGGTTGAAAGAACAACCGCAGAAATGTCCCCGGTTGGCGCCGGCCCCCGTCCTGCCGGGCTCACGGATCGCTGTTGCTCTCTCGTCACTCGACGCGATTGCACGCATGTCTTCTCTCCACACCCCATTGTCTGCGAACCCATGCCGACCATGCGATCGATAGCAGGGGACAAGACTCTTGAGTGCAACCTCCAAGTTGCAAGAGACCTTCCCGGACTGGACGCCATGATTCCCGGGCAACTTGTGACCCGACACATTGATGGATTGCGCCGCCATCGCGGGTTTGGCATTTTGCTGCATCATACTGCCGACACTTCGAACGGAGCATTCAATGGAATACAACAACCCGAGCCAGGTTTCCGGCCCTTATCGCGATATGCTTGTTCGCCTTATGACACGGCAGATCTACGCTGAAACTGCGACAGCGGAAGTTTTCGGACGGGCAATTTCCGTTGCACCCAACTGGCGGGAAAAGGAACTCGCTGCCGAATTTGCCGCCGAGGAGGCACGACACAGCCGCGGTCTTTACGATCTCCTGACCGACCTGGACGAGGACGCGGAAGCGATCATCAGTGGACGTCCCGATGCCGCACGTTTCTGGGATGTCGATCTTGAAAACTGGCTCGACATTGCCGTCTTCAACTTTACCGTCGATCGGGCTGGAAGCCATCAGATCATGGAGTATCGCCAGTCCAGCTACATTCCCTGGGCCGAAAGCCAGGAAGAAGTTCTGGCCGACGAAGAAGATCATTACGATAACGGCGTGGAAAACCTGAAACAGTTTGCGAAAGACCCGGACCAGCTGGCCGGTTTCCAGGCGACGTTTGACCGCGTGCTTCCGAACTGCGTCAAACGCGCATTCGGCCGCCTCGAAGGGCCTGACAATGAATTCTGTCTGCAGCATGGTCTCAAGCGTAACCGCACCGAAGCCATCGTGAACCGGTATCTTGAAGAGATGTGCGGCCACATGCAGGGCACGGGACTGACGTTCCCTCCGCTTTCCGTGTTTGACGATGTGCGCTGCGAACTGGCGGACAGCAGCAAGGAGATCCTGCAGTCTCTGCAGCGCTGAGGGAAAATCTGCCCGGAAAATCTATGGGGTCCTGCAGGGCACCCGGAGGCGCTTCCGGGCTTCCATCCCAGTAAGCCCGATGACGTAAGATATCGGCAGAGGAAACGTCCGGAACATTTGACGCAACTGAGAGATGATGAAGACACAAGGGCGCCAGCAATCTGTGATAATTCCGCGGCCATCCGGAGAGAGCACGTGAACACCCGGCAAGTCTCGCGGCATGAACCCGCGGGAGGACCATTGAAGGTCGGGATTGCAGGATTTGGAACCATCGGAAAAGTGGTTGCCTCGGTACTCGATGGAGGTATTGAAGGTCTCGCGCTTGCCGCCGTCTGTACCAGAAGTGAAGAGAAGTGCCGGCAAGAGATGGCGGAAACATGCCGAGCAGTCCCGGTGGTAAGTCCCGAGAATCTGGCTCGGCAATGCGACATCATCGTCGAGTGCGTCCCCCGATCGGCATTCCGCCAGATAGCCGAACCGGCTCTTCGGAATGGACGCCTGCTGGTCACCGTCAGTGGAGCGGGACTTCTGGAGCACATGGATCTTGTAGACATGGCCCGGGCCAACAGGGGACAGATTATTCTGGCAACCGGAGCACTTCTCGGTCTTGATGCCGTCAGGGCCGCTGCCGAAGGGGATATTACGGCAATCCGGATGGTCACCAGAAAGCCTCCGAAGTCGCTGGCCGGTGCTCCCTTTCTTCAGGAGCACGGCATTTCGATCGACAATCTGTCCGAGCCACTCAGGGTCTTTGCGGGGACTGCCCGAGAGGGCGCCAGCGGTTTCCCGGCCAATGTCAATGTGGCTGCCGCGCTGGGGCTCGCGGGAATTGGCCCCGATGATACCTTGCTGGAAATCTGGGCAGATCCTGCTCTGACACGGAACACTCACGAAATCCATGTCGACGCCGACAGCGCACGATTTTCGCTCAGGATCGAAAATGTTCCCTCACCCACAAATCCGGGGACTGGCAAAATCACCGCTCTCAGCGTCATTGCGACGTTGCGCGGTCTGACCAGTCCCCTGAGGGTAGGAACCTGATCCCGTCGCGAAGAGGAGAAATCATTTGAAATACAAAACGTTACAGTGGGACATTCTTGAAAACCCCGAAAGATCCGGTGAACGCTCGATCGGATTGATCACAATGAACCGGCCCGAGTTCCTGAATGCTGTCGACGTACGGATGCGTGTGGAGCTTGACATTCTTTGCGATGAAATCCGTCACAACAGCAATATCAAGGTGGTGATCATAACCGGAGCGGGGCGGGGATTTTCTGCGGGAGGAGATCTGAAGTCCGAGGCTGACCCCCTGGGCGCGGGAGATGAGGAGTTCGATTTCGGGAATTTCGGTCCCTACAAGGAACTTGCAAGCTATTTCTTCAATGATCTTCGGCATCAGGTCCTGCAAAGAGCGTTCAGGAAATTCGAAGATCTGCCCTCTGTCGTAATTGCGGCGATAAACGGACCCGCGGTCGGAATCGGGCTGGAGATCTGTACACTCTGTGATCTCCGTTTTGCTTCTGAACGGGCCCGGATGGGCGAAGTGGCTGTGCCGGCCGGTTTCCTGCCTGAATCCGGCGGTGCCCGCAACCTGCCCAAACTGGTCGGTGTCGGCAAGGCACTGGACATGATCCTCACCGGCGAAATCATCGATGCCGCGGAGGCTCACCGGATCGGTCTCGTCGAAAAAGTCTTCCCTCATGAAACCCTTCTCGAGGAAACACTCCGTTACGCCGGCAAGGTCGCTTCCAATCCATACCTGTCCGTGCGGTATGCGAAGGAACTGGTCAGGATGTACTGGAATCACAATCGATCGGAAGAGGGTTGGGGCCGGGAATTCGCTGCCATTCAGGAGATTACCCGAACAGAGGATTGTGCCGAGGGCATTCGTGCCTTTCTCGAAAAGCGCAAGCCGGTCTATCGCGGCCCACAGTACGACCCTGATCAAAACAGCCCCGGCAGATGATCCCACGACTGCCGACACCTCCTCCGGGATATCGGGAGATACCGGAATATCTGAACCTTGCTGGTGAACTTGTTGACCGAATAAAAGAAAGAGGATTTTCTGATCGTCTGGCATTTGTATCGGACAATCGCCAGGTAACATTTCGTGATGCCGCACTTCGCATCAATCGTTTGACCTCGGCTTTTGCAGCACGGGGAATTCTGCGTGGTATGCCGGTTCTCATCCTGATGCGGAATTGTCACGAGTTCGCCGAGACATTTCTCGCTCTGGTCAAACTCGGAGCGTTGCCTGTGCTCCAGAATTCCCTGTCCAGACCTGACGAAGTCAGACATGTGATCGACCACTCGGAAGCATCGGCTGTCGTCACTCTGGCAGAGATGTTTGAACCTCTGCGGAACGTGTTTGACGGGCTGAGGAATGGCGTCGTGGTAGCGCGCGGGGTGGCCCCAGGCACAGACTCCTATGAAGAGCTTCTGGAGGATGCAAAGGATACGGTTCACGAGACAGCCGACACCAGGAGCAGTGACCCGGCATTTCTTGTCTACAGCTCAGGAACCACCGGAAAACCGAAAGGAATTCTCCATGCTCACCGGTGGATCATCGCTCTGGGGGACTCGAACCGGTTCCGCGTCCCTCCCATTACGGGCGATCGCATCCTTGCTACCGGTGAATGGAGTTTTATAAGCGCCCTCGGTCATAATGTCCTGTTTCCGCTGAGAAACGGGAATACCGGCATTATTCTGGAGCAGCGGCCGACACCAATCAACATCCTGAGTGCGATCGAGAAGCATCGTGTCACGCTGCTTTACTCTGTCGCGACCGTGTATCGCCGCATTCTGGCAATGGAGGGTGTGGAAAAAAACTACGACCTGTCCTCGCTTCGCGGATGCAACGCGACCGGCGAAGCGCTTGAGACGGCAACCTGGGAACAGTTCAGAAGCCGCATCGGCTGCGAAATCTGGGAGCATTATGGAGTATCGGAAATGCAAATGGTCATGGGTCAAGGACCCCTGGCTCGGGTTCGCCCCGGTGCTGCAGGTTATCCCATGCCCGGCACTGCGGTCGCGATCACGAATGACGATTATCGATCGATGCCTGACGGAGAACCGGGACATCTCTTGATTGAGGCCGATAATCCGGGCTTCTTTCTTGGTTATCATCGGGACCCAGAAAGAACGCAGCAGGTCTTGCGTGATGGCTGGTACCACACGGGAGACCTCGCCTACAGGGATACGGATGGTTATGTGTGGTTGGCGGGACGAAGTGACGACTGCTTCAAGAGCCGCGGCATCTTCATATCACCTTATGAGATCGAAAACGTGATCCGCCAGCATCCTGCAATCGCAGAGGCCTGTGTTGTTCCTCTGGCGGACCCCGATATCGGCAACCGGATTCGCGCCGTTTGCGTTTTGCGCGAAAACCAGGAAGCAGGAACCGATATGGAACAGCGGCTTCGCGCTCACCTCGAACCCCGTCTCGCGCCCTACAAGGTGCCACACCTGTTCGAATTTGTTGACGGTCTTCCGACAAGCGCTGTGGGCAAGGTATTGAGACGGGAGCTCATAACCTGACCAGGGCCACGAATACGGGCAGCGGCGGACTGTTCCTCACGGCTCTGGTTCTGATCACACTGATCGGACCTCTGGCTGTTCACATCTACATCCCTCTGATGCCGACGATTCAGCAAACCTTCTCGGTATCAACCGCCGTGACGACAGTGACGTTCAGTATGGTCCTTATGGTCATGGCTTTCGGAACGCTGCTTTATGGCAATGCCTCTGACCGATTCGGACGAAGGCCGGTTCTGCTGACGGGGCTTGCTCTTTTCGTCGGCGGATCAGTGGTCTGTGCTGTATCCGAGAGTTTCACAATGCTTATGGTCGGGCGCGTGTTGCAGGCTCTCGCTGCCGGTTGCGGAGTCGTTCTTGCCCGCGCCATTGCCAGGGATGTTTATGGTCCCGACAAGCTGGCCCAGGTGATTGCCTATCTGACAGCAGCCTATGTGCTCGGCCCCACCCTTGCTCCACCACTGGGAGGGGCGATTTCAGACATTTTCGGCTGGAACGCGGTATTTGTGGCGGCAGCCGGCTTCTCCATTCTCATATTCGCACTGGCTGCCATTGTGATCGCCGAGACCCACAGCGGTCGGGGACTCCACAGTTCTTTTCGTTCACTCGTATCCGATTATGGCCGCTTGCTCAGGAATGCGATTTTTCTTTCCTATGCTATCGTTCCGGCCTGCACGTCGGGTGCGTTTTTCGCGTTAGCCGTCTATGGCTCGTTCCTTATGCGGGATCACTATGAGGGAAGTGCCGGTGAATACGGGCTCTATTTCATGCTGCTTACGCTCGGTTTCATGGCGGGTAATATCATCGCGGGACGACTGGGAAACCGCGTAAGAAGCCGCTACATGGTCATGTTCGGATGCGTTACCGGTGTCATCACGATAGCGTTGATGACCGCGGCTATATTGCTCTTTCCGGACGAACCGCTGGCGCTGTTCGCTCCCGGAGCCCTTGTCGGGGTATCGCAGGGGTTATCCCTTCCTCATGCGCAGGCACTGGCCATCAATTCCGAACCGGACCTGACCGGTACGTCTTCCGGCATTGTCATGTTTCTTCACTTTTTCGCAGCCGGATTCGCATCCCAGATGGTCTCACAGGTCTATGATGGCACGTTCTATCCAATGCTGCTTGTGGTCTGTTGTCTCATGATCATCGCCATGCTCTTCGCCTTGTTCGCTAACTCGAGGCTTCGCCGGCGAGAGTCTTTCTGATACTTTTTCGCAAGTCGCTTCTGTGGCGGACCCTGCCGGCGAAAATTAACCAGTTCATGCGAATACGGGCACAGTCCAAAGGCAGAGCAATGTCAGAACGCTGCCTGTGTGGATGACCGAAGCGGCGCAGGGAGCATATCCTCCCGTTTGGTGCCTCTCATGATGTATCCGCCAGCAATGGTTGAGAGGCAAGCACCACACGCTTAAATCCATGAGGCAAAAAAACCTGACCCTCAATCAGGTTCCGGAGAAAAACTTCGACTTTATGAAGTCCGGCTCTCAGGACAGCGGTACGACTATGGGTCGGGAGGTGCTGGTTTCCGCCATGATTGCAAGGAGAGGCCAGGGCCGGAGCCAGGACATGCAGGTTTGCGGCAAATTCCAATGCTGATTTCGGATAATGAACTTTCCGGACCACACATTCACATGGACAACACCTATTCGGAAGCGGAAACCGTTTCCAGAGTAGACGATACGGATGCCTCATACAGTCTCGTCAAAACTCCCGTCATGACGGCCCAGGGCCTTCAGTGCTGCGGTGACGAAGGATTGCCTGAGAAGGTCGCTCCGAAGCACAACAGGAAGTTCCGGGTAGAGTTCCCGGTAGAGGCGCAGTTGATCGTCCCAGTGTCTTGCAGAGAGCTCTCCGTTCACCGCAAAGCCTCCTGATGCATGTTCCTGTTCCCAGATCCGACGGATATCGTTGTCCGGAACCGGAACAGTGACGTGTTGATCATAGACCTCACGAAACGTCGCATAGTCATCATGCAAGGCACGGGATGCCCGTAGCATGCCGCGCGTCAAACGCGACAGTTCTTCAGCGCAACGGTCCACGTAGGCCTCGGTTGTGCTCAGGACGCCATGAGGCTGGATCGGTACCAGTTTCTTGAGCTGATCAAATCCCAACAGGGTGTGAACCTTCTCGCCATGATCCCGGGTAAGCGAGGCGGCCTCTTCAGTCCGAATGAGAGACGCGCCAACCTCTCCCGACAACAATTGCTGAATGCGTTCCGGTGGTGGCCCAACTGCTCTCCAGTCGATGGCCGTTTCGTCTATGTTCAGCGCACGGATCGTCAGACGAGCCATGTGATGGCTGAGCGCATTGAATCCGTCCAGCGCCCAGGATACTCCGGGTAGCTCCGCGACAGAGCTGATATTCCGGGAAACCACGAGGTTCTGGGCGAGCCCGCGGGCCATGGAAACGACTGCCACGACAGGATTCCCCGTTGCGCGGGATCGAATAAGGGGCCCCAGACCTCCATAAGCGACATCCACCCTCCCCTCGAGAACGGCACCGACCGCTGCGACTCCCCCGTGAACGGGGGTCCAGCTGACATCCAGCCCTTCGTCAGCCCACAGACCCAGGGTCGTTGCAGCAGCGCAGGCCAGGTCGTCCACCCCGAATGTTGGTCCCGATCCTGCAGCCAGACGGATCGGAAGTCGATTAACCGTTGGGGACATCTTCGTACTCCTGAACGGGCCTTTCTCGGACAAAATGGAGGCTGGTGAGTGTCATGACTGTCTCCTCTCTTTGATTGAGCGTATCATACTGGATACGCACAGCATTTTTTCCACCGGGTCCACGGGCAGGAGAGACTTCCACAACCGTTGCCAGGACCGTAAGGGTGTCCCCTGCCTCGACCGGCAAACGCCATCGCAGACTGTCGACACCCGGTGAGCCCATGCCACTCAGTCGAAGGGCACCGGTGCGTGCAAACAATCCGAACGTAACGGCGGCGGTCTGGTATCCGGGAGCAATCAATGCCCCGAAACTTGTGGAGCGGGCTGCCTCCGGATCCGTATGGTAGGGCAGGGGAGCATACCGCTTTCCAAACTCGATGATCTCGGCTTCGTCCAGCCTGTGACAACCGGTCTGGTAAACCTGCCCCTCGCAAAAGTCTTCAAAATAAAGGGTCGCGGTTACTTTCAGCTGTTCGCTCATGACGCAACGTCACCCTCCACCAGAAGACGCTCGAGAACAGCCGCCAGCTCCAGCGCGCCCTTCAGCCGATCACGTGGCCGCAACCAGGACTGGCGAAACACAAGGCACTGATCCGGGCGAAGCCGCCATTCATCCCGCTTCGTTGCAATATAACCGACAAGCTTCCCGGCATTGGGAACCTCATTGGCGCGAAAGGTCAATGTTGCGCCCTTGGGGCCTGCATCCAGCTTCTCGATGCCGAGACGGTGACAGCGACGCTTCAGGGAGACCAGCTGCAGGAGGTTTTCCACTTCGTCCGGGAGCTCTCCGAACCGGTCAATCATTTCAGCAGCGAAGGAATCGATTTCCCGGGAATCCTGGAGTGCGGCGATACGGCGGTAAAGGCCCATACGGAGCCCAAGATCGGCAACATAGTCCTCTGGTATCATCACGGGCACGCCCAGGTTGATGGCAGGCTCCCAGCGATCCTGATCTCCCGCCCGGACACCTTTCGCCACAGCAACAGCCTCTTCCAGCATATGCTGGTACAGCTCCACGCCGACTTCCCTGACATGTCCGGATTGTTCCTCGCCCAACAGGTTCCCGGCGCCGCGGATATCCAGATCATGACTCGCCAGCGCGAAGCCAGCCCCCAGGGTATCGAGGGTCTGGATGACTTCCAGCCGTTTTCGTGCACCGTCTGTCAGTTTTCCTCTCGGCGGTAGCGTCAGGTAACAATAGGCCCGAAGCTTTGATCGGCCGATCCGGCCACGCAACTGGTAGAGTTGGGCCAGTCCGAATGAATCCGCACGATGAATGATCATCGTATTGGCTGTTGGTATGTCGAGTCCCGATTCGACGATTTGCGTGGACAGAAGCAGGTCGGTCGAACCGTTGAAGAATTCTGCTGAAACCTGCTCCAGGTCCCGTGAACGCATTTGTCCATGGGCGACAGAAAACTTGATCTCGGGTGCCATTTCCCTGAGGTCCGCCGCGATTTCATCAAGGTCGGATATTCGGGGGCATACATAGAAAATCTGGCCTCCCCGAAATTTTTCTCTCATCAGGGCTTCGCGAATGACCACTGGATCATAGGGCATGACAAAGGTCCGAACGGCCAACCTGTCCTCCGGAGGAGTCCGGATGAGGCTCATATCCTTCACCCCTGCCAGTGCCATCTGAAAGGTTCGCGGAATCGGCGTAGCCGTCAGGGTGAGAACGTGAACTTCGGCTCTCAGCTGTTTGATTTTCTCCTTGTGAGCAACACCAAATCTCTGTTCCTCATCAATGACCAGAAGACCGAGGTTGGAGAATGTAACGGACTTTCCGAGAAGGGCGTGCGTCCCCACGACAATGTCAGTCTTCCCCTCCGCGACAGTCTTGCGCGTTTCCGCATTCTTGCTGGCGGATACCAGACGCGACATTTCCGCCACCCTGTAGGGCGTCCCGGAGAAGCGATCCCTGAAGGTTTCATAATGTTGCCGGCAGAGCAATGTTGTCGGAGCAACCACGGCGACCTGCAAACCCGACGTAACGGCAGAGAAAGCGGCCCTGAGAGCAACCTCGGTCTTGCCGAAGCCGACATCACCACAGATCAGACGATCCATGGGCCGGCCCACCTGAATATCCTCGAGTGTCTCCCTGATCGCCTCCTCCTGATCATCGGTTTCCGTATAGGGGAAGCCGTCGGAAAACTGCTGGAGCCGGTCGGGCAGTGCATTGATGACAGGAGCTTCTCGCAGCGTCCGCTCTGCCGCGACATCGATCAGTTGTCGCGCAATATCGCGCAGGCGATCCTTCATGCGTGCCTTGCGCATTTGCCATGCCGCACTGCCCAGTCGGTCAAGGCTGGCCGGCGTCTCCCCGGATCCGTAGCGCGAGAGCATATCGACATCCTCGACCGGAACATAAAGCCTGTTGTCGCCCGCATACAGAATTCGGAGGCAGTCATGGGGCGCCCCGGCTACGTCAAGCGTCACGAGACCTTCATATCGACCGATACCGTGATCGACATGTACGACCAGATCGCCATCGCTGATTTCGGAAATATCTGCAATGAAGTCCTCTGCCCGCTGCTTCTTTCGCTGAGGACGAACGATCCTTTCACCAAGAATGTCCTGCTCGGTAATCAGTGACAGTTCATTGGTCGTGAACCCATGCTCCAGCGGCAAAATAGCCAACCTGATTGACGACGAGGGAAGATCCTGCCCCTCGATCCAGTTGTCGACACGGGCAAGACCGCGCAGACCCTGGCCGCGCAACAATTGCTCCAGACGCGTTCGTGAGCCTTCCGAATATGCGGAAATTACGACTTGTCGACCGCGTTCAATATCACTGCCTATGCGAGCCCGAAGAGGTTCGAACGGATCGACGGAGTCCGCCTTTTCCTCTGACGCGGCATGAAGCGCCTCACTTCGAAGAGAAGCAAAATTCATCATGCCCTGACCGCCCAGAGAGGTTGAGGTCTGATAAAGGGAGCTGGCAAGGCCAGATGGCGCCGAGAACGGTGTGAACTGGACGACCCGGTGTGAGTCGAGTGCTCCTTCGAGTTCCCTTGAATCGAGATAAAGGTGATGGGCGGGCAGGGGCCGGTAGGGTGGAGGAGCCGTCTCCTCGGGATGCCTGTGCGCAGCAAGGTAAGACATCCTCGCGTCAAAGAACTCCCCGATCATATCGATGCGCGCATCAAGGAGAGTCTCGAACTCGTGATCAAGGGTGATTGATGCCTCCGGCAAATAATCGAGCAACGTCGACATCTCTTCATGGAACAGCGGGAGCCAGTGTTCCATCCCGATCTGTCTGCGGCCTTCACTGACGGCAACGTACAGAGGGTCGTCAGTGACGGATCCGAACTGTTCGCGATATCCGACGCGGAACCGTGCGACACTTTCGTCGTCAAGCCGAAGTTCACTGGCTGGCTTGAGTGCCAAACCTTCTATTGCGTTCCCGGTGCTCAACTGTGTAACCGGGTCGAAAACACGAATGGTTTCAAGCTCGTTTCCAAAAAGATCAAGCCGCGCCGGCAAGGGGTCGCCAGGGGGAAACACGTCCAGTATTCCTCCACGGAATGCATATTGACCCGGTTCACGCACAGCACTCACATGTTCGAAACCGTTGTGAAGAAAAAACCGGACGACCTCGTCCGGGTCAATCTCGGACCCGGAGGACAGGCAGAGGGTTGCGGCTTGAATAGCCTCGCGGGTGGGAACCCGTTGCAGTAACGCATTCACCGTTGTGATCACAACGGGCCTGGACCCGGATCTCTCTCCGACGGTTGCCAGCGCAGTGAGGGTGTCGATGCGCCTGGAGACGACTTCCCGATTGGGCGACACACGATCGTAAGGAAGACAATCCCAGGCCGGAAACTTGAGGATTGGCTGATCAGGAGAAAAGAATGTCAGCGAATGTTCAAAAATGCGCATACGCGCATCGTCACGCGCCACATGGAGATGCACGCGTGACCCCTCGCCCGCTGCCAGCGTTCCGGCAACGGCCAGCGCGTCGTGCCCCTCCGGCACGTTACAAAGAAGGTGACGTCCTGTCCCCTGAAACAGTTCCTGTCCGCCCATTACTGGTTCAAAGAGACTTCCGGTACTCGATCATCATCTGCAAGACAACGTTCCTGAGGGCAGGTGGCGGCGTCCTGATTTCGTTTACCCAACTGAGGAGGTCCTGATCATTCTGTTCAAGCAGCGTATCAAGCATGGCGACCTGTTCGGCGTCAAGGCTGTTTGCAAACTTGGCGACAAATCCCCCGATCAACAGGTCGCTTTCCCGGGTCCCGCGCCGAAGTCCCCGGAAACCCACCTTTTTTCGTAATCTGTCCAGCCTATCCACCATGACGTACGCCTCTGCAGACTGGTATAAATCCCTGATTCGATCCTGTCAGCAGATATCGCCTCGAAATGCGACCCAAGACACTGCACCCGTTCTTTTCGCCTTTGACGGTCCTGCCCGGAGTCGGGCCAAAAACAGCTCAGCAGCTGGAGAAGTTGGCGGGCACCCGCGTCATTGATCTGTTGTGGCATTTCCCGACAGGCATCATTGATCGCAGCCACGCCCCTTCCATCGCCGAGGCCCGTCCTCTGGAAATCGCCACACTGACAGTGACCATCGAACGTCATGTTCCCCCTCCATCTTCCCGACATCCCTACCGCATTGAATGCAGCGATGAGTCGGGGTCAATGGTGCTGATTTTTTTCAGCCCCCGTCGAGACTATCTGAAAACCATGTTTCCGGAAGGGGAGATCAGGGTTGTGAGTGGGACCATTCAGGAGTTCCGGAACCAGAAACAGATGACCCACCCTGATCGGGTCGGTACCCTGGAGACTCTGAACCAGATCAGCACGGTGGAACCGGTCTACCGGCTCGTCGCGGGCCTCACGAACAGGGCTGTCTGCCGGCTCATCAAGCACGCCTTGTCACATGTTTCGGATCTCCCCGAGTGGCTGGATTCATCGACACGGGACGATCAGGGCTGGACCTCTTTCCGGCAATCGCTTGCAAAGATCCACGCGCCCGAAGATCCTGACGATGTGCTTCCGGCGGCGCAGGCGCGGGCCAGGCTCGCATATGACGAGCTGTTGGCACATGAACTGGCGCTGCAAATCATTCGCCAGAGGGAAAGGACCCAGCCCGGCCGCCCGATCGCCTATACAGGCGTGTTGAGAGATCCTCTCATTGCGAGACTCCCGTTTCATCTGACATCGTCTCAACAGCATGCAATCACAGAGATATCAGGAGACATGGCATCTGATAAACGCATGTTCAGAATGCTTCAGGGAGATGTAGGAAGTGGCAAGACCGTAGTCGCCCTGGTCGCGCTCCTGTCTGCGGTTGAAGCCGGGTATCAGGCAACCCTCATGGCTCCGACCGAATTGCTGGCCCGTCAGCACCTTGAAACGGCGCGAGAATTGCTGGAAGGGACAGACACACGCATCGCACTGATCACCGGAGGGGAAACAGGAACACGTCGATCGCAAATCCTGACGGAACTGGCAGATGGCGATATCGATATCGCGATCGGAACCCATGCAATGTTTCAGGCAGGTGTCACGTTCAGGGATCTGGCCCTCTGCATCATTGATGAACAGCATCGGTTTGGTGTTCGTCAACGGCTCTCCCTGACGGCCAAGGGCGCGTCTCCCGATGTGCTTTTCATGACAGCGACACCCATCCCGAGGAGTCTCATGATGGCCATGTATGGTGACATGGCCGAATCCCGGTTGACGGACAGGCCGCCCGGGCGCGGTCCGGTAGAAACCAGAGCACTCCCGATTTCGCGGTCAGCGGATGTCGTCGATCGTCTGGTGTCAGCCATCGCGCAGGGTGCCAGGGCCTTCTGGCTTTGTCCCATGATTGACGCAGGAGAGGCATCAGATCTCGCAGCAGCCAAACAACGGCATGCCAGTCTCTCAGGTCGGATCGGCGACCGTGTGGGCCTACTGCACGGACAGTTGCCCGCCGCCGAGAAAGCGAGCGTCATACAAAAATTTTCAGAGGGAACACTGGATGTCCTCGTCGCGACCACAGTCATTGAAGTGGGGGTAGACATTCCGGCCGCTTCGATCATGGTGATTGAACACGCGGAGCGCTTTGGTCTGGCGCAACTTCATCAGTTGCGCGGTCGCGTAGGCCGAGGAGACCAGACATCCTACTGCCTGCTCCTGTATGAGCCCCCGCTGAGCGACATGGCCCGACAACGTCTGCGCGCTGTTCGCGACATCCAGGACGGCTTTGTGATTGCCGAAGAGGACCTGAAGCTGCGGGGTTCCGGCGAACGGATGGGTATTCTGCAAAGCGGCCAGACACGTTTCAGGCTCGCGGACCTGGTCCAGCATTCAGAACTGCTGGAAGCGGCGCGTGAGGAGGCCCGGCAAATACTCCGGCAGGATCCGCAGCTGGAACAGCCTCGAAACAATCCCCATCGTCTCTTGCTCGGTCTCTTCGAGAGAGATGCTGATGTGGAAGCTGCCCTTAAAGTCTGATATGGCAAAACTGACATGAAACGGGCCATGGGACTTCTGCCACGGATTGGTTACTGACCCTGGCGAACGATGTGCAGGACAGCAAAGCCGGTGGAACCTGAAATCACTCGTGGATCCGGGTGATCATCCTGGCGTAACGGGGTCTCGTTGGTCTGATTTTTCAAGCGGTATGGTTGGCCGATCGCGTTGTGAAGGCCCCACATGCTTTATGGCCTGAACCTCGGACGGGCGCCGATCCGGTGGGGTTACGATACCCCCGGAAACCACCATCTTGATTCCTTCTTCGACCGTCATGTCCAGTACGATCAGTTCTCTGACGGGCAGGAACAACAGGTAACCGGACGTCGGATTCGGTGTTGTCGGCAGGAAAACATTCACAACTTCGTCCGCCGTCAGGTTCTGGACCTCTCCCTGGGTCTGGCCGGTGATGAAACCAAGGGCCCACGAACCCCGTCTCGGATACTCGAAGAGAACAACCTGACGAAAGGCGTTGGACTGCTGCTGCAGGATTGTTTCAACGATCTGCTTGATGGCGCCATACAAACTCCTGATGACCGGCATGCGTCCAAGCGAGTATTCAATGATGCGATTCCACAGGCGCCCTACAAGGCCAGCCGTCATCCAGCCAATGAAGGTGAGAAAAAGAACCACAATAATGACACCCAGTCCGGGTATGCCAAAAGGAAGGTAAGTCTCCGGGTTGTAGGTTGATGGCAGCAGCGGCGTAACTTTGGAATCAACCCATCTGATCAAAAGCCAACTGATATAAAACGTTATGAAAATAGGAGCCGTAACCAGGATCCCGGCGAAAAAATATCCGCGCAGATTGCGCACCATGCGTCCTTTTCTCCTTGGTTCGGGGTGGCGCCCCGAAGTTTCTGACTTCTGTCCGTCACTCATGGCTGTGCCACTCTCTCAAAGGGGGTATCGATGCCATCCCGTTCCTCGCTCCATGGCGGGACGGGACCTTGTCAGGCCTCTGGCCCGTGTCAACCGCGGGCTCACCCGGATCCAGTGAACAGCGGGTTGGCACCAATTGATCCGGAAAGCGATACAACTTCGATGCGGCCACAAAATTGCCAATCAGGGATATGGCAGCCTAATCCCGCAACACCCTGTGCATGTCCACGCAGGCGCAGACCGGATATATGCGATCAGGTCCGTGACATCCGCAATCTGTCGCAGATTTCTGCACCTGATTGATCAAATTCCAAAAGGCACAGGCAACCTTGTGCAAACGCCGAATCTCAAGCCACAAACTATCACGCCCTACCTGAATCAGGCAATAGCGAAAGAAGCTCCCGGGAGCCTTTCAGAATGATCCTTCCGGCGCCAGGCCCATCCGCGCAGGCAGTCACCAGTTGCTCCTTTTCTGCGCGCTTGCGGATGCTCGGGGATCTTGCGGACCCCACGGGAAGATGGCACTCCGGGGCATGTCAGTGAAGCTGGTCTGAGGGCGGAGCGCCAGACCCGGCCTTCCAACGTGTGGACCTGCATGCTGGTGACGGTCCCGCAAGCATCCATTGAACCAGTTTTCGACTTCTGGTTCTCCGGAAGTGACAGTCGGGGTCCGACGCCCGTGACCCGTCAGATTCGATCCTCATGCATACCCGTTGCCGGTCATCAGGCGGGTATCTCGTTGACGACCAGATAATGGATGCTGAACAGATTTTTGTTATCAGTCCAGACGGCCTCCGATCGGAAGCCTGCTTCCCGACAAACATTCTGGAACTCTCCTATCGTAAACTTGTAGGAGTTTTCTGTATGAATATGTTCACCTTCCTCAAACGTGAAACTCCGATTCCCTACCGTTACGGTCTGTCGACGCGTGCTGGTCAGGCGCATCTCTATCTTTCCGCTCTCCGGGAGGTACGGTGCTTCATGATCAAAGGCGTGCACATTGAAATCGCCCTCGAGCTCGTCATTGATTCTGGTCAGAAGGTTGAGGTTGAAAGCAGCTGTCACACCTTCGGAATCGTTGTAGGCCGCATGAAGAACATCGGGATCTTTCTTGAGGTCGGCACCGATCAGCAGTCCGCCCCCGGTTCCCAGCATCACCGCGACCTGACGCAGCAGTCTTACAGCGTCTCCCGGAACAAAATTGCCGATTGTCGATCCGGGAAAAAAGGCGACACGGCGAATATCTGGACTGTCGGCCGGTATCTCGAAGGGTTGCGTAAAGTCCGCACAGATTGCAACCACCTTCAGATGCGGATAACTGGCCGCCAGGGCAGACGTACTCTGCAACAGGAATTCGCGAGAGATGTCGACCGCGGTGTACTGGACAAGATCAGGCAGGGCATCCAGGATCTTTCGAATCTTCCGGCTGGCTCCGCTTCCCAGTTCAATCAGATTGGTGCGGGATCCGATCAGAGTGGAAATCTCTCCCATATGCTCGTCAAGGAGCCCCATCTCGGTTTTGGTGGGATAATATTCGTCAAGCTCGCAGATCTGCTCGAAAAGTCTTGACCCACGCTCGTCGTAAAAGAATTTGCACGGCAATCTCTTTGGCCGGCTGGAAAGGCCGACAAGGACAGCGGCAGCGAAGTCCTCTACCTCAGGTTCCAGATCGTAGAAAAGGGGTGCCGGGTCACCGTCTCCGGGATTATCCATGAGCTTCAGCCATCCTTTCCGATCTTCCGCGCGCCGTGATGAAGGTCAGGCAGGCCGCTCCCATGAACGCTGCCGTCAACCAGAACACCCAGCTGCCTCCACCCGTATCCATTGCGTAACCAAGGGCGAGTGGGATTGTTGCGCCTCCCAGATTCGCTCCGGTCGAAGCAAAACCCATGACTTTTCCCATCGAGCCAGGAGGCGTGATCGAACGCAGCAACAGATCGCGGGATGGAATCAAAATTCCGATGAGACAGCCGACCGCAGCAAGAAGTACCGAAAGGCCAAAGATATCAAGCTCAATCCACCCGAGCAGAGCCACGCCGATTGCAGCAGGAAGCAGGGTCGCGCAGGCCGTGGTCATTCTCGGTCCGAATCGGTCCGCAACGACCCCACCCGAAAGAATCCCGGCGATTGATCCGGCTGTAAAGGCACTCAGGGCCGAAGCCGCGACCAGTGGCGGTGTAGCGTAAAGGTCAGCCAATGCCGCAACCAGAAAACTTCGCAGCCCTCCGCTGCCCATTTGATGCAGGACGAAGTAGCAGAAACACATCATGACGGGTATCGAGAAGAGCAGGCGAATCCCCTCTGACGTTGTGAAATCCGGGGACGACCGTTCGCTTTGCCGGCGCGCCATCGGTTTGTGTTCAGGGTCATCACGGAGTGCGTCGGAAAATATGATGAGGACAAGGACAGCTGCCAGCCCCACGAGACCGATGAGCAGAAATGCGATACGCCAGTGCCAAAGGGCCGCAACACCGGTCATGAAAATCGGCGCAACCACAAAACCGAGATAGCCGGTGGCAGAGTGAATGGAAAAAGCTCGCCCCATGCGATGTTCGCTGATTCGGCTGGACAGGATGGCGTAATCCGCCGGATGGTAAACGGCATGTCCGGCTCCGGCCAGGGACGCAAGTACCAGCAAATGCCAGTATTCGGTGGCCATCGAAATCGAACCGATGGCAGCCGCCTCGAGCGCAAGGCCACCAATAAGGACGTAACGTGCACCAATCCGGTCAACCACAAAACCCAATGGGGTTTGCATTATGAAGGTCGCAGCAGCGAAACAGGTTGTCGCAAGTGCAATCCGCGTATAGCCCAGATCCCCGGTGAGCCCGAAGGCATCGACAAGGATTGCATACATGGGAGGTATCGTGAGCCAGTAGGCGTGACTCAGCATATGCGGAAAGCAAACAAGGCCGATAACCTTGGCGTCGCGGCGAAATGTAGGGGAAGTCTGGACCACGGAAATAACCTGCCTGTATCAAACAATATTGAAAGCTCGAGGACTTGTCCAACCGTTGAAAACAGGTCCAAACAATTGCCGTGAATCGAATTTTCTGGCTGTAGTCCCCTAATCGGCAAATTGGGCAAAAAACACATAGGGGCTGGCGCTCAGTCGTCGGTCCACAAGGCTTTGTCACCTCGGTCGGTTGCCGCACGGCCCTCCGAATGCTACCCCTTGGATCAAGTGTTCATGACATGTGCGGCGACGGAACCGTCAACGTCTGGATCTGGCCGAAAGGCAAGGAGGAGCGGGACAATGAATTCCGGGAAAATGAGTTACGGGAAACAGGCGGCTGAGGGAGTCGTCGCCATTCGTGAGGCCTGGCATACGAAGAACCACCCCTTTTACCTGGAGTTTCACAGCGGAAAGATCGGCCTTGAACCCATGGGGCGTCTCATGGCGCAACATTATCAACACGTGAAAAGGGTCCTTCCGAGTTTCGGTGTTATCTACTACAAGTCGCCACCGGCTGCCCGCAGCTTCATTCTCGACAACCTTGCTGAAGAAGAGGGGCTTCTTGCCGGGCCCGGCGAGGGCCGAGAGGCCCATAATCACATGGAGCTGATTTTCAGATTTTGCCGCGCCGCGGGGATGAGCGATGAAGATGTCGAAGCCACCGAACAGCTTCCTGCATGGCGCGCCCGATCCTATTTCTACCTGAATACCGTACAGGATATGCCCATCGGAGTGATCTTCGCAATGCAATGCACACAGGAAGGGCAACAACCGGCGATCAACGCCGAGCGCACGCTGCCCGCCTTCCAGAAATTTCACGGATATGACCTGGAGTCCCCGGAGATCGAATTTTTCACCGAGCATGAGGTGGCTGACGCCGATCATTCCAGCCGTCAGCTGGCACTTGTGGAACAGTTGATTACCTCGGCCGAATTGAGAGATCAGGCCCTTGAGGTTGCGGAAATTCAGGTCAAGACCCGTTGGGCCTGCATGAATGATATCTACCGCACCGCCGTACGCGGGGAAAAGGATCCGCTGCCGGCGTCCATCACATCCTGATCCCGGCCTGACTAACTGAACAAGTCGCTCCTCCTTCAGCGAGGGCACAAGGACAAGGCGTTACCGTTCGCTTACGCGTCACGTGCACACAAGCAAAAGGCCGGCAAGCACCGCGGAGCAGCGGTGTCCCCGGAACCGGTGGGAAAGCATGAACGGGGTACGGGAGCGCAGACGTCCCGTCACTCCGCGGCGATAGCGGGTTCGGACTGGAGGCGAAACTCGGCCATCGCCGCTTCCTGCCGTTCCCGGGCTTCGGCGACGTGGCGGACCTTTATGTGGCCATATCCGCGAATATATTCAGGAATGGATGCCAGCTTGACAGCGGCCCTGTGATTGGACGGTTTGAGACAGGTGGAAATTTCGTCCATCAGAGCGAAATAGTCGACAATCAATTGTCGTTCCGTCCGCCGTTCGACGGTCTTGCCGAACGGGTCGAGCATCGTTCCTCGAATCCGCCTGACGGAAGCGAGCAAGCGAAACAGGGGGAGGATCCAGGGACCAAATGTCCGCTTCCGGATTTCTCCACTGACCGGATCGCGTCGCGAAAGAAGGGGAGGGGCCAAACTGAAGCGGAGGCGGAAATTCCCCTCGAACTGCCGGTTCAGCTGGTCCAGGAATTGCCCCTCCGTGTATAGCCGCGCGACCTCGTACTCATCCTTGTAAGCCATCAACTTGAAGGCATAGAGTGCAACCGCTTCCGTCAGTTCTGTCGATCCCGGACTCGCAACTGTTTCCGCCTGTTCAATTCGCCTGACCAGCGCTTGATAGCGATCGGCGTAGGCCGTGTCATGATAGGCCGTCAGGTACTTCAATCGACAATCGATCCTGTCCGTCAAAGGCGCGGTCGGCCTGGAATCCCGGGACTCGTCAGACGCCATGTCTGCAATGTGTCCGCCAAGACCTGCCGGATCATGTGCTGCCTGACGTCCCAAAAGGAGCGCTTGCCGATTGAATTCCACCGCCACGCCGTTCAGTTCAATAGCCCGATCCAGCGCCTCGACCGAGAGAGGCAGTCGACCCAATTGCAGGGCATACCCAAGGAGGAAAAGATTCGCAGCAAGACTGTCGCCAAGCCATCGGGTTGCCAACGCTGTTGCATTGATAAAGTGTGCGTGGTCGTCAGAGACTGAAGACCGGAGTGTTTCGCATATTTCCGCGTGAGGGATTCGAAGATCGGGATTGCGGGTGAAATCACCCGTGATGACCCCGTGGGTGTTCACGATGACTGTTGCGTCGGCGGAGATCTTCGAAAGCGCTTCAGCGCTGCTCGCTGTCACCATGTCGCAAGCCAGCATCAGTTCGGCATCCCCATCAGCGATGCGGGCGGCCCGGATATCGTTGGGCCGGCTTGCAATCCGCACATGGCTGATCACGGCTCCACCCTTTTGCGCGAGCCCCGTCATGTCAAGAACGCTGACACCCTTTTCCTCGAGATGCGCCGCCATTCCGATCAGGGCCCCGATTGTCACCACGCCCGTGCCGCCAATGCCGGTTACGATGATATTGAACGGCTTGATCAGGTCGATGGCGGGGGCAGGAGGGGGCAGCTCAATGTGGCCATTCCGCCCGGCGGACGTCGCTTCCGCACGACGAATATTTCCGCCGATGACGGTGACGAAACTGGGACAGAAGCCGTTCGCGCAGGAATAGTCCTTGGTGCAGGATGACTGATCGATTTTGCGTTTGATGCCAAATTCCGTATCGATCGGAATCACAGAAACGCAGTTCGATTGTACGCCGCAATCTCCACAGCCCTCGCAAACAAGCTCATTTATGAAAATCCGCTTCGGCGGGTCCTCCATTGTGCCACGCTTGCGACGCCTTCGCTTTTCAGCAGCACAGGTCTGGTCGTAGATCAGAACGGTCAATCCGTCGATGTCTCTCAACTCTCTCTGCACCTGGTCCAGTTCGTCGCGATGACGGATCGTTGTGCCGTCCGGCCACCGGGTGTGCCTGGGATATTTTTCAGGATCGTCAGTTACGATCCGGATTTTTCGGGCCCCTTCGGCGGCGACCTGGGCAGCAATATCGGAAACAGAAAATCCTCCTTCGGCCGGCTGGCCTCCGGTCATCGCGACGGCGTCGTTGTAGAGAATCTTGTAGGTAATGTTGACCTTGGCGGCCGCGGCAGCGCGTATGGCGAGCAATCCGGAGTGCGTATAGGTTCCGTCTCCAAGATTGGCGAATATGTGTTTCGTTTCGGTGAAGGGAGCCTGACCGATCCATGAGGCTCCTTCACCGCCCATATGCGTGAAGGTCGCCGTGCTTCGATTCATGCTCTGGGCCATGAAATGGCAACCGATACCGGCAATGGCACGGCTGCCTTCCGGGACCCGCGTCGACGTGTTGTGGGGACAACCGGAGCAAAAATAGGGTGTTCGCGCAAATTTCGTCCGGTGCCTGATCACCTGACGTTCTTCCCGGGCCACAAGCTCGTTGAGACGATCTTCGACGGATTCATAACGGCCGAAGCGACGAATTCGTGACGCAAGAACCCGGGCGATTTGCCCGGGCGTCAATTCCCCGTCCGTGGGCTGCAGCGGAGCTTGTCTCTCATCATGTTTCCCGACAATTATGGGACGGCTTGCCGGAGCACTGTTGTAGAGGCACGCCTTGGCCTGACTTTCAATCAGACTGCGTTTCTCCTCGAACACGATGATCTCGGCGAGCCCTTCCGCAAAATCCAAAAGGCCTGTCGGATCCAGAGGCCACGGCATTCCGACCTTGTAGAGCCGGAGTCCGATCTGACCAGCCAGCTCCGCATCAATACCCAGCATTTCAAGCGCCTGACATACGTCAAGATACGACTTGCCAGCAGTGACTATTCCAAGTCTGGCCTCACGGCCGTCGAGAACGATCCGGTCTACGCCGTTTTCGCGGGCAAACGCCTGTGCAGCTGGAAGCTTGAAACGAAACAGACGGGTCTCCTGAGCGAGCCAGTTGTCCGGCCAGCGAATATTCGTGCCGTCAGGGGGCAAATCCGTATCCGGAGGCACCAGTATTCCCGGACCGGGATCAAGCTCGATCGATGCGGAACTGTCCATGTTTTCTGCGGTGGTCTTGAGAGCAACCCAGCAGCCTGAGAAGCGGGACATCTCCAGTCCGGTGAGTCCGTAAGACAGGACTTCCTGTACCCCCGACGGATTGAGGACGGGAATTCCGGCATCCATGAAAGCGAATTCGCTTTGGTGGGGAAGGGTGGAGGACTTGGCGACATGGTCATCACCGGCAATAAGGAGGACTCCGCCATGGGCTGCTGATCCCGCGAAGTTTCCATGTTTGAAAACGTCTCCACACCGGTCGACACCGGGTCCCTTGCCGTACCAGAGGGAAAAGACGCCATCATGGCGGGCCCCGGCAAAGAGATTGAGTTGCTGGGTTCCCCAGATGGCGGTTGCCGCCAGATCTTCGTTGAGACCTGGAGAGAAATGGATATCGGCTTCTTGAAGATGGTCCCGTGCACGCCACAGCTGCTGATCAAAGGCGCCAACCGGGGAGCCACGGTACCCACTGATGTATCCGGCCGTCCGGAGACCAGCCAACGCATCCCGCCGTCTCTGTTCAAGTGGCAGGCGAACAAGCGCCTGAATGCCGGTCAGAAAAATACGGCCGCTGTCGAGCGTGTACTTGTCATCCAGCACCACATTGGCGAGTTTCACCGTTTTTGCTCCCAAGTTCGGCCGGGGCAAGTCTCAGACGCAGCCGAGCGAACTGATCGACATGGATCGTAACGGTACATCTTTCGCGCCCCCTGGATTGCTTCGCCCAACAGCCGTTGTAAGGCAATTCCCGGCACTTCCGTCATCGGGCG
Source organism: Alphaproteobacteria bacterium (assembly GCA_965221485.1). Taxonomy (GTDB): domain Bacteria; phylum Pseudomonadota; class Alphaproteobacteria; order MPNO01; family UBA830; genus JAJEBT01. The sequence goes on from OZ244893.1 coordinate 1,042,410, forward strand.
CGGAAACCCGGAACGCCCCCTGGAGAGGCCAGGGATAACGCTGCAACGGTAAGCAAAGCCTTTCCCGTCACTGCTCGTTGCTGTCCTGGCGCCGTGCTACACCAGTTCGAGACCACGACCATCCCAGGGTGACAGAATTCGCTGACTGGTTTGTAACGGCGGCCGTCCGTATCCCGGTAACGCAGGCGGGTGGTTTCACGAGAAGAACGCCCATCTTCCGGGGAAACCGTGATCTGAAAGGTTTTTCTCTGATTGACCCACACTGACACTCATCAGGTTCGACAACACCGAGACATATGCCTTGCTTGCAAAGCATATGGCGGAGAAGGAGGGATTCGAACCCCCGAGACGCTTTCACGCCTGCTGGTTTTCAAGACCAGTGCATTCAACCACTCTGCCACTTCTCCGGATTCCGGTATGGACCGGGGGAGACAGGCCTGATTTCCGTTCATGAATCCGGGGGCAGGGACTGTTCTCGCTGCCTTCGGACCATAGAAACCCCGGATCCTCAAACCCGCGCCGCCTTTCATGATTGTAGGTCAGTTTCGTCTTGGGACGCAACGCCGCTGCGTTCTGACGCGGTCTCGGGACGCCCAGAAGGAAGAGTCTGGCGTATCCTCACCTGAGCTTTTCGGGAGTTGGACGTTCTTGCCCCTCACAAGGGTTTACAATCTGAAATCACGAAAAGCGGGATCACCCGCACAACATCTCTGTCCGGTGGGGCAAGATCAATTGGTCGCCTCCAATGCTGCATCGACAAACCCGTTGAAGCGGGCGAGGGCACCTTCAAAGCGACCGAAATGTACTTTCGTGTTGGCACCGGACCGCAGTCCATTTTGTATACTTTCTCCAATCCGGAAGTCCTCTTTCAGCGTCCGTAGCGTGATATCGTGATTCTTGCGCCAGTGACGGGCCGTTGCCGGATCGCCCACATCGGAATCCGCCGGAGCCAGTGTGGAGAGCCGTATCCGGGTCTGGTCCGGGGCGATCGGAGACAGCTGGATCCAGACGATATGGTCTTCCTGTACGAGAAGCTGGGCGGATGGAAACAGCGAATAGACAAGGTTGGCCGCGCGGCGCAGTCGCCACTGTTCTTTCGGGAGGTTAATTTCGGCGTCGAGGCGCACCCGCGGCAGGACCGAGCGAATATGCCGCCCGAAGACCTTATAGCTGGAAAGGTTGTCCTGAAAATACGGGCCGATGGTATCCTTGTGGGCAATCCGGAAATGGTAGGCTTCCAGTGCTCCCTCATAGAGGAGTTTCCAGTTTGCTGCCAGCAAAGTCACATCCTGGTGAACGACCTTCAGGTTCCCGGAATCGAGCCAGGTGAAGTCTTCGACGAGGTGCTCCAGAAAACCTTCGGTATCCGGTGCGCTGTCGCTCGCCGGGATAACCCAGATCCAGCCATGGGCTTCTCTACAGCCTAAACGCTTGAGCCCGAAGGATGTCCTGTCAAGATCCGGAAAACCGGCGGCGCCGTGGGGAATTCCTCTCAGCGCGCCGCGGTTGTCATAGGTCCAGGCATGGTAAGGGCAGGTAAAGCGCTGGCGGTGCCCCCTTTTCTCGTCAGTCAGTTGTGTGCCGCGATGCCGGCAGACATTGAAAAAAGCATGCACCGCATTGTCGCTGTCCCGGGTGAGGAGCAGCGGGAGGCCGGCAAAATCCCGGGTCAGAAATGAATCCTTGCCCGACAATTCGCTGCAGTGTGCCGCAATCACAGGCAAGGCGTGGAACAGCGTTTTGCGTTCCCGCTCGAACCGTTTCTCTGAGGTGTAGCGTGTCACAGCAACGGTCGCGATGGTTTCATCGAGATAAAAATTCCGGGTCTCGTGCAGTTCTGCCAGTTCTTCAAGCAGTTCGATTTCGGTATTGCGATCCATACCTCACACTCACGATGTGGATGCATGCGGATTGGCAAGCGAGGAATAGGTCGGGACCCTCGGTGCTGCCGGACATCGGGTTTCAGCTGAGCTAGATGCAATCACTGGAGCGGCAATCAGTACGTGGGTTGCCGGGCAGGGGAGCCCCTTGTTGCCGTGACGTGGCCGGGCGTCATCAACAGTCTGCCGGTCCACAACCCGACGCCAGTGCTACAGAACCGTCAGGCCAGACCATGAAACGGTCCGGCAAGCGCCGGGAAACAAACACCCGACCTGGAAAACAGGGTGCTTCGTTCAAAATCGCGACCGGCCGGAAGCTGCAATGCCCATTGATGGGTCATCCTGCACCAGCGAACTGTCTCTCTGTTCACGCCACTGTTTGTCACTTCGCAGGTTCCGTGTCGGTCAGGAGTCAGAAGCAGGGTTTGTTTCGTTACTGTCGGTAAGCGCATCCTCATCGATCTGAACCAATGCTTCCAGGCGCGCGTTTCTTTGCTGCTCGCGCCACATGGAGGCATAGATGCGATTCAGCCGCAACAAATCGTCGTGACGACCCCGTTCAGCAATCTGGCCCTGATCAAGTACGAGAATCATGTCTGAATCGACGACTGTCGACAGGCGATGAGCGATAATCAATGTCGTCTTGTCACGGGAGACCATTTCAAGGGCTTCCTGGATTTCCCGCTCGGTGTGGGTATCAAGTGCCGAGGTAGCTTCGTCGAACAGAAGGATCCGGGGCTTTTTGAGAATCGTACGGGCGATAGCCACACGCTGCCTCTCGCCGCCGGAAAGTTTGAGACCGCGTTCACCGACCACAGTGTCGTATTGATCGGGAGTCGAAACAATAAACTCGTGTATTGCCGCCATGCGTGCGGCGCTCCGGACTTCTTCATCAAACGCGTTGGGACGGCCATAGGCGATATTATAGAAAATGGTGTCGTTGAAGAGGACGGCATCCTGTGGAACCACTCCGATCGCCTGACGAAGGCTGTCCTGCTTGACGAGGCTTATATCCTGTCCGTCGACAAGGATGGAACCCTCCTCAATATCGTAAAACCGGAACAGGAGGCGGGCTGCCGTTGATTTTCCGGCTCCGCTGGGTCCGACGAGAGCGACTTTTTGACCGGCTTCAACAGTAAAGCTTACTCCCTGCAGAACGGGACGCCGCGAATCGTACGAGAACGAAACGTTCCGGAACTCGACCTTGCCTGGTCCCGGTGCCAGGGGCGGCGCACCCGGCACATCACGGATATCCGCGACTTCATCCAGCAAGTGAAACATGGCCTCCATATCGGTCAGGGACTGCTTGACCTCGCGGTAAACAAACCCGAGGAAATTCAGTGGAAGAAACAGCTGGATCAGGAATGTATTGACCATTACGAAATCGCCGATCGTCATCGCGCCTGCAATAACATCGGTGGCGGCCATATAGACCAGAAGGGTCATGGCTCCACCAACGATCAGGGCCTGCCCGATATTGAGCATGGAAAGACTGATCTTGCTGACCAGGGCCGCACGTTCGTAGGTCTTCAGTGACTGGTCGTAGCGCTGCGCCTCGTATTCGTGGTTTCCGAAATACTTGACGGTTTCATAGTTGAGCAGGCTGTCAATTGCCCTCGTATTGGCTTGCTGATCCGTTTCGTTCATGCGGCGGCGCCATTTCAGCCGCCACTCCGTGACCAGCGCCGTATACGTGATGTATATGGCGACTGACAGTCCGGTCACGAAGGAGTACCAAAAGTCGAACAGACCCCAGAGCAGCCCGCACACCATTACGATTTCAAGCAGTGTGGGCAGAATGTTGAACAGCATGAAGTGAAGCACGAAGTCGATTGCCTTGGTGCCGCGCTGGATCGCATGGGAAAGACCGCCCGTCTGGCGATCGAGATGAAAACTCAGCGGCAACCGATGGAGATGGCGAAATGTACGCAAGGCGACATCCCTGATCGCACGCTGCCCAACCTTGGCGAAAACGGCGTCCCGCAATTCGGCAAAGGCGATGGACAGCACGCGCAGCATCCCGAACGCGAGGATCAACGCCATCGGGAGCAGAATCACGTCCTCGGTATCGGCGCTGAGATGATCCACAATCTGTCCATAAACGACAGGTACGTAAATCGTGGCGAGCTTGGCCCCGGCCAGAAGCAGGAGGGCGAGGAATATCCGAAGCTTGGCCGACGACGTGCCTTGCGACCACAGATAAGGGGCCAGAGCCTTGAGAGCGCCCCACTCCATTCCTGGCTCTGCCTTGCGCCCTGACAATGATCGTTTCACAGTCGCCATTGCTGATTTTGCTTCATTCGGATCCGGATGATGACGTATAGCCGCAATTTCCGGGGTTCGCCATCCGGAGGCAGCGAATTCTCCCTTGCGCATTGACCAAACAGACCCTCCGTATCCCGGTGTGAGTCTCGAAGCGGACGGCACCCTCCTGATTCGCTGCTGCGGGTTAGAATTGGCGAAGCAACCGACAAAGAGCAGAAGATGCGATGGACAAATTTCTGAGCATTCCGGCAGCGCTGCTGATAACGTTCGCGGTTTCGGCTGTCGCCGCTGATGGCCCGAGAAAAGCCGCACCCGTGCCCGGCTTTGGAGCCTGGCTTGACAGTGTGCAGGCAGAAGCACGCCAGCGGGGATGGGACTCACCCTCTGTCAGAACGGCACTCAGGGACGCAGAATACCTCCCCAGAGTGATCGAACTGGATCGAAAGCAACCGTCCCGCACCTTTACCTTGAGGCAGTATCTGGATCGCGTCGTGACGGAACAACGCGTTCAACGGGGAACCAGGCTTCTGAGAACTCACCGGGCCCTGCTTGATCGCGTTGCGAACAGATACGGTGTCCAGCCCCGCTTTATAGTGGCCCTCTGGGGCCTCGAGACCAGTTATGGCAGCATTACTGGCGGTTTTTCGGTTATCAGTGCTCTGGCGACGCTGGCTTATGATGGCCGCCGTTCGGCATTTTTTCGCAAGGAACTCCTGAACGCATTGAAAATTCTGGACGAAGGGCACATTACGCCGGATCGAATGAAGGGTTCATGGGCGGGTGCCATGGGGCAAAGCCAGTTCATGCCCTCTTCCTTCCTGACCTATGCGGTCGATTACAATCGCGACGGGAAACGGGACATTTGGTCATCCCTTGAGGATGTCTTTGCCTCGGCTGCCAATTATCTGTCGAGAGCAGGATGGCGAGACGATCAGACCTGGGGGCGGGAAGTACGTCTGCCCGGAGGGTTTGATCCTGATCTGGCCAGCCTCAAGGTGCGCAAACGTTTGTCTCAATGGCAAAGGATGGGGATCAGGCGGGCCGATGGGAGAGATCTGCCAACTCGTGACCTGATGGCGTCAGTCGTATGGCCGAGCACCGGGGTCAACGAGCCAGCCTACGTGGTCTACAACAACTACCGGGTCCTGCTGCGTTGGAACCGGTCCCACCACTTTGCCGTTTCGGTTGGTCTGTTGTCCAATCGTATTGCCGGTCAATAGCAAGCCGTTCTGGTTATGAGATCGGGGAGTCTGATCCGATTGTCCACGATACTGGTCGGCGCATCGAGCCTGCTCCTGGGAGCCTGTTCCGAGATCGAGTTCGGGAAGTCTGTCGCACAGGTTCTCGTTTCGGAACTGCAGGACCGGCGGGGTTCGTCGCCCCGGCCTTCCTACAGGGTTGGCAGTCCTTTCCGCATATCGGGCACGATTTACTATCCCGCAGAGGATTACAGCTATTCGGAGACCGGTATCGCCACATGGTATCGCCGTGAGTCTTCCGAAAAGCGAACTGCAAATGGTGAACTGTTTGACAGCGAGCGGCTTTCGGCCGCCCATCGAACCCTGCCGATGCCGAGCCTGGTCGTGGTCACGAATTTGTCAAATGGGCGGTCTCTTCGTCTTCGAGTCAATGACCGGGGGCCCCTGGACAAGGGCCGACTCATTGCCGTTTCCCAGGCGTCGGCCCGCATTCTCGGGTTTGAGAAGAGCGGAACAGCCCCCGTGAGGGTGGAAATTGTTGAGGATGCCAGCCGCCGGCTGAAAAAGCAGATGCTGGCCGGCAATGCCGAAGCAGCCCGGGGGTCTCCCGGAAACCGGTTCGGGACGCCGTTGACCAGTCGATTTCCGGATGTGGAAGCAGGGAGTAAACAAGGCAGTCGAATCGTCGAGGCCGTTCGGTCCGCCGATTCAGATAGGGCATCCGAGGCTCGGGAAGGGCAGGGAAGCCAGACCGAAATGTTCGTTCGAGTGGGCAATCTGGTAGAACCCGAAAGCGCCTCCCGATTGCAAGTCGAGTTGTCCGCCTTCGGGCCTGCGCACATCGTCAGGGACACCGTCCGGGGTCACCAGTACTATCGGGTTCGGATCGGACCGCTCCCCGATCTGGACGCAGCAGACTCCATGCTCGCAAGCCTTAATGGGGCTGGCTACCACCAGGCCCGGATCATCGTTGATTGAGTTGGAACAACGAAAGTGATATCCGGATTGCAACGCGTCCTGGCCTTCATCATTTACAGTGTCCGGCGGGACTCTGGGAACTTAGTCCTTGAGAGTCCGGAGTGAAACCAAGAGAAATGGAGTTATGCATTATCTAGTCCGAGTGTTTGCCGTTGCCGTCTCGTTGCTCGTTGGATGGCCGGAAGGGCGAGTCTTCGCCCAGCTGATGGATACTTCAGCGAAGAACGCCTACATCGTTGACATGTCTACCGGCAGGGTTCTTCTCGAAAAGGCTGCGGACGAACCGATCGAACCGGCTTCTCTGAGCAAACTGATGACCACCTACATGGCCTTCGAAGCGATCAGGAATGGTACGCTTGATATGGACAGAAAATTGCTTGTCAGCAAAAGGGCCTGGAAAAAAGGTGGCTCCAGGATGTTCGTCGAAGTCGATGAACGGGTGCGTGTCTCGGATCTGCTGCGCGGCATTATTGTCCAGTCAGGCAACGACTCCTGCATTGTGATCGCGGAAGCCATGGCCGGAACCGAGGATCGATTTGCTCAACAGATGACGAGGCGGGCACGAGACCTGGGTCTCGAAAACAGCACGTTCAGGAATTCATCCGGTTGGCCGCACCCCGAGCATCGGATGTCTGCCCGCGATCTTGCAAAGCTCTCTGCGAGACTGATCTCCGACTTTCCCGAACTCTACAAGATCTTTGCCGAGAGAACCTTCACTTACAACGGCATCAGACAGTTCAATCGCAACCCCTTGCTGAAATATGAAAACCTGGGCGCCGATGGCCTCAAGACCGGCTATACGCGGCGCTCCGGATACGGGCTGGTCGGAGCCGCCCAGATCGAAGGCAGGAGGATTATCGCGGTGTTGACAGGCTTCACCAGCGAACGGAAACGAGAGCACGAGGCGGTGCGCCTGATGGAATGGGCGTTTTCAAGATTCGAGCTCTACACCCTGTTCAAGCCTGGAGAAGACGTCGTGTCAGCGAACGTTTGGCTGGGAGAGAACGACACGGTTCCGCTCACCATTCCGGATGGACTCAAACTGACGCTTTCCAACGAACAGCGCGCCGGCTTGTCGATGAGGGTTCGGCTGGTCGAGCCGGTTTCGGTACCGATCAAAAAAGGTGTTCCCCACGGCACTTTGATCGTCTCTGCGCCGGGTATGGATACAATGACCATACCGCTGGTCACAGGAAAGGAGGTCAAGAAGCTCGGCTTCTTTGCCCGCATCACGGCTGCCATCAAGCATGTGCTCTGGGGAGCGACGTAGAAACCCGACCGGAAGGAGCGGGGGTGAGGTCAGGCAAATTCATTACCTTTGAAGGTGGAGATTGTGCCGGCAAGTCCACCCAGGTGAAGCTCCTCGCTGAGAAGCTCCGCGACAGGGGGCGGACCGTTGTGACGACCCGGGAACCCGGGGGCTCTCCCGATGCCGAGAGAATTCGACGATTGATTCTTGACGCCTCAGCTGATTGGGACGCTCCGACCGAGACCCTGCTGCACTTCGCCGCTCGTGCCGATCATTACACGACATTGATTGCCCCCGCGCTGCGGAGCGGGGCATGGGTATTGTGTGACCGGTTTTCCGATTCCACCCGGGCCTATCAGGGCAAGGCGAGGGGGCTTGACCGGACAATCATCGACACTCTGGAGCGGCTGATCCTGGGAGAGGTCCAGCCGGACCTGACGCTGATATTTGATCTTCCGCCGGAAACGGCACTGTCCCGGCTGGGAACACGGGCTGCAGAAGCCAACCGATACGACCGCATGGATGTCAGTTTCCACCGCAAATTGCGGGAGGGTTTTCTGGAGATCGCTGCTAGTGAACCGGACCGTTGCGTCGTGATTGATGCGGATGCCGAAATTGACACCGTTCTTGCCCGGGTTGAGCGGGCAATCGCGACCCGACTTTGCGCTCAGGAGCATCCGTGAGCGACAACGCGGACGTTCGGCCCGGTTCGCTGCTGTACGCAACCCAGGAGCCTGAAACGGCACGGCTGCACCACAATATGCAGGTTTCCGAGCTGTTCGGACATGAAGAGGCGGAGCGGCAATTTCTCGATGCCTGGACCAGTGGTCGATTGCCCCATGGCTGGTTGCTGAGCGGGCCCAAGGGAGTCGGGAAGATGACGCTGGCTTGCCGTTTCGCCCGCTTTGTTCTGGCAAATCCGGATCAGCCGGGTTCGGGACCGCCTGGTCTGTTCGACGACCTTCCCCCCGATCTCCCGAGATCCCTTGATGTTCCCCATGACCATCCGGCAGCCCGTCGCGCTGCGACAGGTGGTCACGGCGATCTGCACATCCTTGAGAGACGGATACAAAACAACCGGCAACAGTCTGCAATTCTTGTTGATACCGTTCGGGCGGGATGTCAGGCATTGTTCCTCACATCGGCGGAAGGCGGCTGGCGCGTCGTCATTATCGATGATGCGGAAACCATGAATGAAAGTGCTTTCAATGCGCTTTTGAAGGTTTTGGAGGAGCCGCCGTCCCGAAGTCTCCTCATTCTGGTTGCTCACGCTGCCGGCCGCCTCCCTGCTACTGTTCGTTCACGCTGCTGCAAGATCAAGCTGTCTCCACTCCCCCTGGAAATGATCGGCCAGATACTGACGCGCTACCGGCCCGCGCTTTCCGTCGAGGACCGGGAGGATGTTGCCGCCCTGTGCGAGGGAAGTATCGGCCTTGCATTGCGATTGTGTGATGGAAACGGCCCAGAAATCTGGCGGGATCTGATCGAATTTCTGTCAGGTCTTCCGGCCAATGACCATGTGACAGCACAAAAGTTTGCCAGTCGTTTCAGCGCAGGCAATGACGATGGAAGCAATTGGGAAATTGCATCGCTTCTGGTCGGGCGCTGTCTTGCGACACTTGTCAGTGCTGCAGCGAGGAAAAAACCTATGGAAGATCTTGGTTATGGTACCCGCGATGCATCCTGCCTCAACAGCCTTCTGAATTTGGCCAGTCTTGATTGCTGGCTCGATTTATGGGAGAAGACGCAGCTTCGATTCCAACAGGTGAGCGAATTCAATCTCGACAAGAGACAGGCCATGCTTGACGTCCTTGCCGGCATGGCCGAAAGCACAAACCGGCGTACATAGTCGGGATCGGTAACCCCTCATTTTCGGTCGCCAGTCCACGCGGGAACAGGGAATGCCCGAACAAGAGAAATATTACATCACGACACCGATCTATTATGTGAATGATTCCCCCCATATCGGCCATGCCTACACCACACTTGCGTGCGATGTACTGGCTCGCTTCAAGCGTCTTGACGGCTACATGGTTCATTTTTTGACGGGTACGGACGAGCACGGCCAGAAGGTCGAGAAATCCGCCACGGCGGCAGGGCTGGACCCCCAGATCTTTACCGATCAGGTCTCCGGGAATTTCCGCAATCTCGCGGATTTCATGAATTACAGCCACGATGATTTCATCCGTACGACGGAACCCCGTCATGCCCGGGCAAGCCAGGCGATCTGGACTGCATTGCAGGAAAACGGACATATCTATCTGGGTTCCTATGCCGGCTGGTATGCGGTCCGGGATGAGGCGTTCTATATGCCGGGTGAGCTGGAGGACGGTCCGAACGGAACCAAGATTGCTCCGTCAGGCGCAGAATGTGAATGGGTCGAGGAGCCAAGCTACTTCTTTGATCTTTCGAAATGGCAAGACCGTCTGCTGGAATTCTATGAACAAAATCCTGATTTCATCGCACCGGCCTCACGTCGCAATGAGGTGATCAGCTTTGTGAAGGAAGGGCTTCAGGATCTGTCCGTGTCCCGGACAAGCTTCCGGTGGGGGGTTCCGGTTCCCGATGACTCCGGACATATCATGTATGTCTGGCTGGATGCCTTGACCAACTACATTACCGCCGTCGGTTATCCTAATACCGAAGCCGGGATGTACCGTTCCTATTGGCCTGCCGACATTCACATGGTGGGCAAGGATATCCTGCGGTTTCATGCTGTTTACTGGCCAGCCTTTCTGATGGGCGCGGGACTCGAGCCGCCGAAACGGATCTTTGCGCATGGATGGTGGACCAATGAGGGTCAGAAGATTTCCAAGTCTCTCGGGAACATCATAGATCCGTTCGAAATCGTCGGGACCTATGGTCTGGACCAGGTCAGGTATTTTCTTCTCAGGGAAGTCCCGTTCGGTAACGACGGAGACTTTTCACGGCGTTCCGTGGTCAATCGTATCAACGGCGATCTGGCCAACGATCTTGGCAATCTGGTGCAACGCGTCCTCTCCATGATCGGCCGATATTGCGATTCCCAAGTGCCGACGCCGGACGACCTCACGGGCGAGGACAGGACAATACTGGGGATGGCAGGGGATGTTCTCGGTTCCATGCGCGAGCATATGGACCAGCAGGGCTTTCACCTTGCACTGGAAAACATATGGGCCCTGGTGCGGGCAGCCAACGGTTATGTGGATCGCCAGGCGCCCTGGACCCTCAACCGGACGGATCCGGCCCGGCGCAATACCGTGCTCTATGTCCTGGCGGAGGTCATCCGCCATCTCGGGTTATATATCCAGCCCTTCATGCCCGAGTCTGCGGCAAAAATCCTGGACCAGCTGGCTGTTCCGGATAGCGCTCGTGATTTTGCGCATGCGGGAGAGGGTGCGGCCCTGACACCTGGTACCACATTACCTGGACCGGTTCCTGTCTTTCCCCGAATTCCGGAACCGGAGCCCAACCCGTGATGCAAAGCGAAACAGGGTTACAACTCTGCGGACCGAGATCTGCAGATCCGTTGCAGCCTACCGGTTGACAGGGGGCGAGCGGTGCTTGTCGACAGTCATTGTCATCTGGAGTTCGACAGTTTCGATCACGATCGTGACGAAATGATCCTGCGGGCCCGCAGGGCGGGAATCGGAACGATGGTGACGATTTGCACGCGCTTCAGCCGATTTGATGAGGTCGCCGCCGTGGCCGGGCGGGACAAGGACATATGGTGCTCGGTCGGCGTTCATCCGCATCACGTAGCAGAGGAGGGCGTGATTCCCGTCGAGGATCTCATCACTGCCAGTCTCCACCCCAAGGTGATCGGAATCGGAGAAACCGGTCTCGACTACCATTATGACAACAGTCCCAGAGACCTGCAGCGCGAGAGTTTTCGGAACCATATCGCTGCCGCCCGAAGAGCCGGGTTGCCAGTCATCATTCACAATCGTGAGTCCGACGAGGAGATGTGCAACATTCTCAAAGAAGAATGGAAGAATGGCCCATATCATGCTGTTTTACATTGTTTTTCCTCCAGTCGTGCACTTGCCGAAGTTGGCGTTGAGCTGGGACTGTATATTTCCCTGTCCGGAATCGTGACATTTCGCAATGCCGGTTCCCTCAGAGACATTGTTGCAGATTTGCCGGATGATCGATTGCTCCTGGAGACCGACGCTCCGTTTCTTGCTCCGGTGCCCAATCGTGGCAAGCGTAACGAGCCGTCATTTCTTGTTCACACCGCAGCCGAGGTGGCGCGGGTGAGAAACGTCGACGTTTCCGACCTCAGGGAATTGTCGACGCAGAATTTTTTCTCGTTGTTCAACAAATGCATGAGACCGGACGCTGCAACATGATCGGGGGTTGTAAAACTCATGATTCACATACGATCACGCGGTTGCAGGGGGTCCTTTTTCCCTGCTTCGGAGGGTATCTGAATATAATACATAATATACATTATGCGACAAACGTAACAACAGATATCCCGACAATTGAGCGCTCCTGCCCCCATGACTGATACCCCCCCTGACGAGAACAAGGACCGGGCCATCGACGACCTTTTGGCTGTCATGCGAAAGCTGAGGGATCCCGACGGCGGCTGTCCCTGGGACCTCGTGCAAACATTCGAGACCATCGCTCCTTATACGATCGAGGAGGCCTACGAGGTTGTTGATGCGATCCATTCCGGTGACATGGATCTCCTCGAGGATGAACTTGGTGACCTGCTGCTGCAGGTTGTGTTTCACTCGCAGATGTCCTCAGAAGCCGGCGGCTTCACTTTTGACGATGTTGCCCGCCGTGTCGCAGACAAGATGCGGGACCGGCACCCCCATGTCTTCGGGCCTTCTCCGGATCGTTCCTCGAACCGGCTCGAAGAAAACTGGGAAACCCGGAAAGCCCTGGAGCGTGAGCAGCGGGCGCGTCGACGGGGCCAGCCTCCGAGCGCTCTCGACGGCGTGGCATTGGCGCTGCCAGCTCTGATGCGCTCGCAGAAGCTTCAGAAACGCGCCGCCAATGTCGGTTTTGATTGGCGCAAGGCGGATGACGTCACCAGCAAGATCCTTGAAGAGCTGCAAGAACTTCGGGACGAGATGGCCGCTGGCGATGATGCCGGACGTCTGCAGGAAGAAGCCGGGGACCTTCTGTTTGCCTGTGTCAATCTGGTGCGCAAGCTCGGCCTCGACGCCGAGGTGGCCCTCCGCGAGGCCAATGACAAGTTTTCGCACCGTTTTCGCGCTGTCGAGTCCCGGCTGGCCCTCGACGGAAACCACCCTCGCGACTGCTCCCTTTCCGAACTGGAAGCGTTATGGGAGGCAGCCAAGACTGCGGAAAAGAGCTCATCCCCTGAGAGATGACCACAGCACAAACGGTTCCGGCTGGTAGAGGCAAGGATTGGCGCGGTGAATTTGGGCAGCCTTTTGGTCCCCCTTTCGTTCCTTACGGGCAAAGTTGGTGCGACATCCTGTTTCCCGGCTACATTCGCTGGATTTGACTGACTTTTTCCTACGCTTATTCATCGATACTCTGAAGACCGGTCGGAAATTCGGGATGATTTTTTGCCAAGCTGCGGAGGCTGCCACAGCCTTACAGCGGTGGTTCAAACCGCGGCCCGTCGAGATGCGATTTTGCCGGGTATGTAAACGTACCGCGGATGCCACACGGACCATACTTGAACAGCATCGCGTTTCCGCCTGTTTCCCTGCCCACGTATGGAAGCAAGAATTGGTGGCCGACACCGATAGGCGAACCCATCCCAGACCCGCTTGGTGACCCGCGTCACGCCTACAGCATCGACCCCAACTAGGAGTCGCAGCCACTACTGGTCAGACAACTTCCTTACAGCAAACACTCCAGTGCGGAACCGTTACACCGCCCTCCCCGTCTTTTTACCCGAAGCCACGCCTTCTCTTGAAATGACGGGGACCATAGTCCGGGATGGTGTATATTGCTCACCTTCACCGCAACACGAGTCCAGCGACCATGCCGACGCAAGACCGTTTCGACAGTCTCTCTATCCGCCGATTCAGGGGCCTCAAAGAGATCGAATTACCACGACTCGGCGCGTTTAACATTTTCCTCGGCGCCAACGATGTCGGAAAAACCTCCGTACTAGAGGCAGCTTTTCTTTTGACCAATCCTTTTCGTGAAAAACTCGTATTCAGGATTCAGAACAGTCGGAACTTTTTTGTAGATTCTGACCGCGACCTTTATTTCCTTTTTCATCATCTTGATATTTCCGAACCGATTGAAATACTGGCCACCATGAACGATGCGGCTAAAAGACATTTGCGACTCTCTGTCTCCCAAAGCCAAACCGACACCGAAATACAACCTCCGCCCATCGGTAGTTCTCAAGGTGAAACCGACCAGAGGGAAGTTTCTGTTTTCGGATTGTCATCCTCCGCTCCGTCCGCTCCCCACACGTTGGAATACGACACAAAAATTTTCGATTCTCAATCTCGCCTAAAATGCTCCAGGGAATCCACAATAGCCGTCAATTCACAGAACGACATTGATCTCAAGATAACTGTAAACAAAAATCCTCGTGATGGCACTATTCCAGGACGGTTTATACGTGTCGGGGAAATATATTCTGCGACAATTATATCAGAACTTCTGGTAAACAAAAAAAAACGAAATCTGATTGACGAGATGTTGCATTTCAATGACAATATAAGCGACATAGCTATGAAAAAAGGCATGGCATATATCGACATCGGGCTCGACACCATGATTCCTCTTAATATGTTTGGAACTGGTTTAATCAGAGCAGCAATCATCTTTTCCCATTGTATTGTAAGAAATGAGAAAATTGTTCTCATCGATGAGTTAGAATCTGGCATACATCATCGCGTCATGCTTCCGTACCTCTCGGCGCTCCTACGGTTCTCTGTTGGCGATGGTCCCCAGGTATTTGCGACGTCGCACAGCCTAGAAATCCTGAAATGCCTGCGTGATATCCTGAGCGAGGACGAGCACGAGAACATGCGGGAAGAGGTCCTGTGTCATGTCCTAGCCAAGAACAAGGATGGAAAAGTCATTGCATACACTTATGATTACGAACAATTCGACCACTGCATACAGCACGGTATCGAGATCAGATAATGGACCACTGGGCGCTGTTCGTAGAGGGCAAGGCTGACGAACGGTTCTTTCATTGCCTTCTGGTTCACGAGAAAATCGACAGCATCAAGATACATCGCATCGGGGGTGTTACTGAAAAATTCCTATTACACAATGTGGCTAACCAGATTGCTCAAGAGCACAACAAAGGTCGAAAAGTCGCGGTTGTGCTCGATGCGGACAAGGACTCCCTGGGCCGAAGAGTGCAACTGGACAACGAAATCGAAAAAGGGGAACTTCCAATAGAAACCTACTTTCTGGTCCCGGATAACGAAAGTCCGGGAAAACTGGAAACTCTTCTTGAAAAGATCGCTGTCGAACAACATAAGGTGATATTCGAATGCTTCGAAAAATATCAGCAGTGCCTCGTTGATCGCGACTGCAACTACAAACCGCCAAAAATAAAGGCCATGATCTTCGCCTATTGCGAGGCTCTGGGCGCTGAACCAAAAGAAGAGGACCGCGATTATTGGAACGAGGATCATTGGAACCTGAACGCGGCAGCCCTCGACCCTCTGAAAAACTTCCTGCACGGTCTGGTCGACCATGGAGATGCCGCAACTCCCTGACACATGCTGCCCAGACCCGCCTATCCTCGTCATTTCGACCCAAAGCGTTAAAGCGGCCTGGCGTAGGCGTGGACCATGGTGACTTCTCGGGGTACCGACAATTCCGGTCGTTGCATTGCAAGTCAGTGTCGTCGCAGGACATGCGCCCCTCTCCACGGCACACAAGGACGAATCGCTAAAGATAGGCCGCAGCCATCCAGCGCAAGTAAGTCTCAATAGAATAAACGGGCAATCCTGTCTCTTCCCGTACAGCGTCCCGATATGGCGGCATGTTGGTGCATTCCAGAAGTATTGCGCCAAGCTCGGGATGCCTGGCCTGAAATGCCGTTACGGCATTCCGCATGTCCTGTTCGGCCGCACGCACATCAAGAGCCGGCTCGTCGCCAAGAATGACCCGCTGCAATTCGCACCCCTCTTCAAGACCCCAGACCGGAGTGCCACGCGGGACCCCGGCAGCCTCAAGATGTTCCGGCGTCAGATCGGGTCGCGATATGGTCAGGATTCCCACCCGACGCCCCGGTGGAAGGCAAGCCTGGATTTGTCCCGCCTGCTGGAGCGCCGATGTGGCAACGGCAACCCCCAACCGGGTCGCCAACTGCTTCTGAAACAGCGTCAGAAAGCCGCAACTTGTCGAAATCAGCCGGACCCCGCCCTCAACCAGCTCGAGACCGGCCTCCACGAAATCGTCAATCAGATCCCTGGCATGCTCCTTGACGGCGACGGCAGGCGAAGCGCCCCTGACCACACGATACCGGACCGGAAATGGCCAGGTTCCTGCATGGCCCACGTCACCCTGAAGCCGTGGAAACCGGGTATCAAGCATCAGGATGCCGACCAGAGCATCAGGTGTTTCCGTTTTCGATGTCTGCATGGCGTTCTCATTCTCTGTTCAGGCGTCCGGTTTCAAACAGGCTGCGATCGCGCGATGTCGCAATACCCGGTACAGGATTTATATAGTGGACCACAAGACACTGCCTCTCGCTGACCACCGGCGAGCATTTTATCCTGAGAGCAGCCATGATAAGACCGATCCATGGATTTCTGAACCGCTGTGGATGTAACAGGTGAATCGCTTGCCTCAGGATGTTGCCGTCATCGGTTGCGGTATCGTAGGTGTCTCTGCGGCCATCTGGCTGCAGCGGGCCGGGATGAACGTCACCCTGATCGACCGTCAGGGACCGGCCGCCGGTGCGTCTTTCGGAAATGCGGGCGTCCTCGCGGCATCGTCGATCGTCCCCCTGCCCGCTCCCGGGCTTCTGCGGAAGCTCCCGGGGATGCTCCTGAATGCAAACGAGCCACTGTTCCTGCGCTGGTCGCACGTCCCCAGGGCGCTGCCTTTCCTGTGGCGCTATCTGCGCAACGCCGGGCCGAACACCGTGAACAGGGTGGCCCGTTCGCTGACACATCTTCTTCATGATGCGACGGAACAGCATCTTGCGCTTGCCCGGGGAACCGCTGCGGCTGAGTACGTCGTTCAGGGCGACTATGTCTTCGGCTATACCGGCAGGGACGCGTTCGAAAGTCAGCGCTTCGCATGGGAGGTCCGCCGGAACAACGGTTTTGTATTCGACGAACTCGATGCCGAAGGTCTCGCCGAATACGACCCCGCCCTTGCCGGCCGCTTCGCATTCGCAGTCAAATGTCCGAACCATGGCCAAATCACGGATCCGGGTGCCTATGTCCGGGCCCTGTTTGACCACGCTCTTCAACAGGGGGCCAAATTCGTCAAGACACGAGTGCGGCACATCCAGCCCGATGGTCTCATGGAAACCGATTCAGGGCCGCTGCGTTCAGACGCTGTCATTATAGCTGCCGGTATCTGGTCGGGAGCGTTGGTGCGCAATCTGGGCGTTTCCGTCTCCATGGAATCAGAACGCGGATATCACATAGAATTCGTTGAACCCTCCGTTGTCCTGCGATCACCCGTCATGGTGTCTAGCGGCAAATTCGCGCTGTCTTCCATGCAAGGGCGCCTGCGCTGTGCCGGTGTTGTGGAATTCGGGGGATTGAGCGCACCACCTTCCTCGCCGCCCCTTGAACTGCTCAAACGGCAGACACTCAATTTGTTTCCCGAACTGTGTTACGAACGGGTAAACTCATGGATGGGTCACAGGCCGTCAACAGCCGATTCCCTGCCGGTGATCGGGCGGGTTACGATGGAAGGAAACATATGGGCCGGGTTCGGACATCAGCATGTCGGGCTGACCGGCGGTCCCAAGACCGGCCGCTGGTTGGCGGAGCTCGTGACCGGCACGCCGATGAATGCTGATCTTGGCCCGTTTTCACCATCGAGATTCCGGTGACGCCCTGGTCACGATCCTCGTGACCGACCTCGACTGCTGCATCTGAAAGGATATTACCATGAAACACCTAAGGCCCGTGTTGACAGCGTTGTCTGTCAGTATCGTTTTTTCCGCGGGGGCCGCTGCCGAAAATTGGGACATGCCCATGGCTTATGCCGACAGCAACTACCACAGCCAGAATGGCAAGCTCTTCGCGAGCGCGGTGGGAACCTGTACGGGCGGTGACCTCACGATCACGGTTCATGCCGGCGGCTCCCTGTTCAAGGGCAACGAAATCAAGCGCGCCGTCCAGACCGGACAGGCCAAGATCGGAGAACGCCTTCTTTCCGCCCATGCGAACGAAAACCCGCTATATGCTATCGATTCAGTTCCATTTCTCGCGTCATCCTTTTCGGAGAGCGAGACCCTGTGGAATGCCGTGAAGGATCAGCTCGGGGCGGCGCTTGAAGCTGACGGTCTCGTTCTTCTGTATTCGGCACCCTGGCCGCCCCAGGGTCTGTACTTCAAGCGGGAAATCAACCAGGCCTCCGACATGAAGGGAATCAAGTTCCGCGCCTACAACAGTGCAACATCACGCTTTGCCGAACTCACGGGCATGATTCCCACGCAGATCGAAGCCGCAGACCTGGTCCAGGCGCTGGCGACGGGTGTTGCATCGGCTTTCGTATCCTCCGGATCAACCGGATATGATCGCAAGGTCTGGGAGCATCTGACACATTTCTACGACACCCAGGCCTGGTTGCCTCGGAACTATGTCTTTGCGAACAAGAGAGCCTTTGATGCGCTTGCCTCCCAGGCTCAGAATTGTCTTCGTTCATCAGCAATGCTGGCCGGTGCGGCTGCGAGTGCAAGAGCCGAACAGCTGGCTGGCTGGTATATTTCCCAATTGGCGGCCAACGGCATGAAAGTCCAACCACCGGGTGAACAGCTCAAGGCTGACCTTGCCAGAATTGGCAAGCAAATGGCGGATGAATGGGCTGCCGCGGCCGGTGCCGCCGGAGCTGCAGCGATCGCAGCGTACAGGAAAGCTTCGCAGTAACACCAGACTTCAGGGTAAACGGGTGATGCTCCCCGGGAGCATCACCCCTCTGCGAGATTTCGCGTCATGCCTTGGCTTCGCAAGACGATTGATCTGCTCTGCCTTGCCGGAGGGATCCTTGCCGCTGTCTTCCTGGTTATTATTTTGCTGGTTATTTGCGCGCAGATGGCCATGCGCTGGGCAGGTATTCCGTTTCCGGGCTCTGCAAACTATGCAGGCTATTGCATGGCAGCCTCGACGTTTCTGGCCCTCGCCTACGCTTTCAATGCCGGAGCCCATGTCCGGGTTTCGCTTTTCCTTCAGCGGATGGGACGTTTCCAGAGACTGGGGGAAATCTGGTGCTATCTGACTGCAGCCACGATCATGACGTTTTTTGCCTGGTCGGCGTTGGAACGGAACATCCAGACCTGGGAGTTCAAGTTCCGGAGTCAGGGACTCGATGCGACACCTCTCTGGATCCCCGAACTCGGTATGACCCTGGGTGCGATCTTGTTCAGCCTCACACTCTGGCATCACCTGCTGCATCTTGTGACTACAAGGAATTTCAAACCGGCCGAGGCAAATCCTTCCCGTGACATGAGTTGACGACATGGATCATTTCACAGTCACGGCTATTTTCCTTTTCGTCCTGTTTATGCTTCTGGGAACGGGCGTATGGATCGGCCTCGCCCTTATGGGCGTCGCCGCCATAGGGATCGTTCTATTCGACAAGGGATTTGTCGGGGCAAACCTCACCGACAAGGCCTGGGACAGTGTATCGAGCTGGACCCTGACCGCCCTGCCCCTTTTCATCTGGATGGGCGAAATCCTCTATCGAACCCGCCTGTCCGAGGACATGTTCCGTGGATTGGCCCCCTGGCTGGTCCGGTTGCCGGGCGGCCTCCTGCATACAAACGTGGTGGGTTGCGCGATTTTTGCGGCAGTATCGGGTTCATCTGCGGCAACGCTTACGACGGTCGGCAAAATGTCCATTCCCGAGTTGCGGCAGCGTGGTTACCCCGAATTCATGACGATCGGTACCCTCGCCGGGTCGGCCACCCTCGGCCTGATGATCCCTCCTTCACTGACCCTGATCGTTTACGGGGTCGCCATCAATGAAAGCATCACCCAACTGTTCATGGCCGGCATTATTCCAGGACTGGTTCTGGCCGCCATGTTCATGATCTATGTTGCGTTCTGGCATTTTCTTTTTCCGTCACAACGCCCCCCCAGGGAAGCCGGCCTTCGGCTGCGTGAAAAACTCTGGAATTCCCGGTTCCTGTTCCCTGTCATCTGTCTCGTGCTTCTCGTCATCGGTTCCATGTATGTCGGGATCGCCACAGCAACCGAAGCTGCAGCATTCGGCGTCATTGGCGCCCTGGTGCTTGCTGCGTTCCAGGGGTCGCTCACATGGTCGACATTCGTCGAAAGCCTTCTCGGAGCGACGCGGACCTCCGCAATGATCGGCCTCATCCTGATGGGCGCCGCATTTCTCAGCCTTTCCATGGGTTTCACCGGCTTGCCGCGCCAGCTTGCCGAATGGATCGACAGGCTTGAGCTCTCTCCGGTGACACTGATCGTGGCCCTGACTGTCTTCTACATCATTATTGGAATGTTTCTGGACGGCATTTCCTCAGTGGTACTGACCATGGCGGTCGTCGAACCGATGGTTCGGATTTCCGCGTTTGCGGACCTCGGATACGACATGATCTGGTTTGGTATTTTTGTTGTGGTCGTCGTTGAAATGGCGCAAATCACCCCACCGATCGGCTTCAACCTGTTTGTGCTCCAGGGAATGACCAGACACGAAATCGGCTATATTGCCACAACGGCCCTGCCAATGTTCCTGATCATGCTGGTCATGATTGGTGTTCTTCTTCTGGTTCCGGAAATAACAGCCTGGCTTCCGGAAAACCTGCGAAATCGGTGACCCGGGAGACCTCAAGAGACCGGCTACCCGTGCATCCCTTCGCCGTGGCAGCCGTCAGACCGCCTTGCAGGTGTTCGATAATGGGACCGCGCTCGTATTCCGTCACGACCGCGAAAATGCCAAAGACAAGCCGGCTGTTCGCCGGCTTCGCGTCGCTTTCCTCTCAACCTCCGTCATGATCCTTGAAAAGCGGTATCACCTGATCGGAGTTGATGGCGACGGGATGGCTGAGGTCGCGCCCCAGTCGGTCCCCCCTTTTTTTCTCAGGTCAGATTGAGAATGAGGCTGGACGTGTCGTAACGGTTCCCACCCTGCGCCTGAACTGCCGCATAAAACTGGTCAACAAGCGCTGCGACGGGCAGACGAGCGCCATTACGGCGTGCCTCATCCAGACAAATGCCGAGATCCTTTCGCATCCAGTCGACAGCGAAGCCAAATTCGAACTCACCTTCCGCCATCGTACCGGCGCGATTGTCCATTTGCCATGACTGGGCGGCCCCTCCCGACATGACCTCCGCGGCAAGCTTCGGATCAATGCCCGACCGGACCGCGAAATTAAGTCCCTCGGCGAGCCCCTGAACGAGTCCCGCAATGCAGATCTGATTGACCATCTTGGTGAGTTGTCCTGCGCCTGCCTCCCCCATCCGCGTAATACTCCTGGCGTAATTCCGCAAGACCGGCTCCGTTGCTTCGAATATCTCCTGGTCTCCACCGGCCATGATCGTGAGAACACCGTTTTCGGCTCCGGCCTGCCCCCCGGAAACGGGTGCATCCAGAAATCCGAAACCGCGATCCCGCGCCTGCTCGGCAAGATCCCGGGCGACGAGTGCCGACGTGGTTGTGTGATCGACAAGGACAGCGCCTTTTTTCATACCGGCAAAAACACCTGTATCACCGGTCACGACATTCCGCAGGTCGTCGTCATTTCCGACACACGTCATCACATAATCAGCGCCTTCGGCAGCATCGGCCGGAGTTCGCCGGGCCGATCCTCCATGCGCTTCGACCCAGAGTTCGGCCTTCGACGACGTGCGATTGTAAACCTGCATATCAAATCCACCGTTGGCCAGGTGTCCTGCCATGGGATAACCCATGACGCCCAGTCCAATGAACGCCGCCTTGCTGGTCGTCATTCTGTCTGACTCCTTGATTGAATCGTGAATATGTCCTGTTGCCTGATAGCACTGTCAGCGCGCCTTGCGCAAAGATGCGATCAGGTTCCGGGCTCCAGCGCCTCAATAATGGGTTGCTGCAAGCGCTCCCAGGTCAGGGGATCCGTCGCCAACAGGAGTCCACCACGACCCGGACTGCCGACGCGATAGGAGGTACCGTCCAGAGACCGGCAATGCCCCCCTGCCTCCTGGTACAACAGAAAGCCCGGGGCATGGTCCCACGCGTTGACGCCACGGTAATGTGCAAACTGAATATAGCCATCGGCAAGAGCACAATAATCAACCCCGATGCAATGGGTTGCAGTCACGGAAGCAAAGCGCACGGTCAGTTTTTTGTTTCGTCTGAGCCGTGTTCCCAGAGAACCGCTCATTGAGGACAATTCCACAGGAGCGTCCTCGACACTGAGGCGATGACCATCCCGATAAGCGCCAGCCCCTGCTTCTGCCGCGTACATCGAATCTTCTGTTGGCCGATAGATCCATCCGGCGACCGGTTGACGTCGCACAACAACGGCCACCATCACCGCAAAATCGGAACTGCCCCTGGCAAAGTTTCTGGTTCCGTCGACCGGGTCCAGAACCCAGATGGGCGCTGCTCCGTCCAGAAGATCAAGCCGTTCGGGCTCTTCTTCGATCATTTCCTCTCCGACGACCATGGAACCCGGCAGCAGTCGGGACAACTCCCGGGACAGGAACCGTTCAGACGCCACATCGGCTGCTGTCACAACCGAACCAGACCTCTTTTCCCAACGCTCCTCTTCCTTGAGACTGAGAAAACGAGGCATGATTTCTGTCGCCGCCGCTTCTCGAATCACGGCCATCACGGCCTCATGATCAATGGCCTTCATAGGCAGTTGATTTACCCTGTCTGTCGTTTGCGAATTTGCCGAACCGGATCGAGGCGCACCAGGTTGATCCCGTCCGGTGCAGCGTTCCCCGACACTTGATCGAAAAAGTCCTGAATATAAGGGAGAGCATCGGCACCTTCAGTATCATGATCCCTGTTCCAACGCCAATATTCGAGTCGTTCCGGATCGTCGCTCGATGGCCTCCTGGAAGGTGATCGAAATGATTGCGCAATAGAGCGGATATGCAGAGAACGAACGCGGTTTTCAAGGGATCCTGAGTTTCCGTCCCAGGGTCATCCGGGAACGGACCCTTACCGTCTATTGATCCTGTCGCGTTTCCGATTCGCCCATTTTTCGTCGCGGCCATCGATCGAAGATCGGGGCCTGCAGCAGGCAAATCTCCGGGACCGCCGCCCAACAAAAAGGCCGCCGCGGCTTCCCGCGGCGGCCCTTGTGTTTTGCGCGTGAGGCAGGATTACATCATGCCACCCATGTCAGGCATTGGAGGCGCTGCCGGCGGCTTCTCTTCCGGCTTCTCGGCGACCATTGCCTCGGTGGTAATGAGGAGACCCGCAACAGAAGCGGCATCCTGGAGAGCGGCACGCACCACTTTCATCGGATCGATAACGCCGGACTTCACGAGGTCCTCATACTGGTCAGTCTGCGCGTTGTAGCCGTAGGTCTCTTCCGCGTTTTCCAACAGCTTGCTGACAACAATGGAGCCTTCGACACCAGCGTTTTCGGCAATCTGGCGAACCGGCGACTGGAGCGCCTTCCGCACGATATCAACACCGACACGCTGATCGTCATTCTCCGTAGCAATGTCATCCAGAACCCGGGCAGCGCGAAGCAGCGCAACACCACCACCGGGAACAATACCCTCCTCGACGGCAGCTCGCGTGGCATTCATCGCATCTTCGACGCGATCCCGCTTCTCCTTGACTTCAACCTCGGTAGCACCACCAACACGGATAACCGCGACCCCGCCAGCCAGTTTGGCCAACCGCTCCTGCAGTTTTTCCCTGTCGTAGTCAGAAGAGGTTTCGTCGATCTGCTGACGAATCTGGTTGCACCGGCCCTGGATGTCTTCCTTCTTGCCCGCACCATTGACAATAGTGGTTTCCTCTTTCGTGATGGAAACCTTCTTGGCTGTGCCCAGCATGTCCAAAGACACGTTCTCGAGCTTGATGCCGAGGTCTTCCGACACAACCTGTCCACCTGACAAAATGGCGATATCTTCGAGCATCGCCTTGCGCCGATCGCCGAAGCCCGGAGCCTTGACGGCAGCAACCTTCAGGCCACCACGAAGCTTGTTGACGACGAGTGTGGCAAGAGCTTCACCCTCGACATCCTCGGCAATGATCAGAAGCGGCCGGGCCGACTGCACGATTTTTTCAAGCAGCGGAAGCATGGCCTGGAGCGATGACAGCTTCTTCTCGTGAAGAAGGATGTAGGGATCTTCCAGTTCCGTGAACATCTTTTCGGCATTTGTCACGAAATATGGAGAGATGTAGCCGCGATCAAACTGCATGCCCTCGACAACCTCGAGTTCGGTCGCAAGAGATTTCGCCTCTTCGACCGTGATCACACCCTCCTTGCCAACTTTCTGCATGGCATTCGAAATCATTTCGCCGATGTCAAGCTGACCGTTGGCAGAAATCGTGCCAACCTGGGCGATCTCCTCGTTGGAGGACACTTGCCTGGAACGGTTTCTCAGCTCTTCGACCACGGCATTCACGGCGGCGTCCACACCCCGCTTGAGGTCCATCGGGTTCATGCCGGCCGCAACCGCCCGGCAACCCTCGCGTACGATGGCCTGGGCAAGAACCGTGGCCGTCGTCGTGCCGTCACCGGCCTCGTCATTTGTCTTTGAGGCAACTTCGCGCACCATCTGGGCGCCCATGTTCTCGAACTTGTCAGCGAGCTCGATTTCCTTTGCAACCGTAACACCGTCCTTGGTGATGCGCGGCGCTCCGAATGCCTTGTCAAGGACAACATTCCGACCCTTCGGACCGAGTGTAACCTTCACGGCATCGGCGAGAATGTCGACACCCTTCTGCATCCGGGACCGGGCATCCGTCTCAAATTTTACTTCCTTGGCAGCCATGTCACATGCCCTCCTACTCGATGATTCCCATGATGTCGGACTCCTTCATGATGAGGAGTTCCTTCCCGTCCAGCTTGACTTCCGTGCCGGACCATTTTCCGTAAAGGATCTTGTCGCCTTCCTTTACATCCAGTGGCTGCACCGAGCCATTCTCACCGCGCGCCCCTTTTCCGACGGCGACGATTTTTCCTTCCTGCGGCTTTTCCTGTGCCGTGTCGGGAATGATAATGCCCCCGGCCGTCTTCTCTTCGGCGCTGAGCGGCTCGACCAGTACGCGGTCGTGCAAAGGTCTGATTCCCATCGACCCACTCTCCTTGACTGTTGATTTAAATGTGGACACCCACCTGAGTAGCACTCAATGGCAGTGAGTGCTAACAATCTAGGCACCGGGACCGGGGTTGTCAAGCCTGTTTGGTAAAATTCCTGAGCGGAACAGACTCAAGGTCAGGCGGCAATGACCTCGATTCGCGATATCTCTCGAAGCGGGACAGGTCGCTGCGTGATATGGTGACCTCAAGGTGGGCATATTCGCCGCGATTCTCCCGCTGGAGAACCGTCGCATTCCGATACAACCAGGAAATTGATGCGCCATCCGCCTGTTTGAGCGTGATCGCCACAGAAACCCTGTCCGGCGCAAGCAACCGGTCGAGCTGACAGAGGAGATTGGTGCAGTTTTCGCCCGTGGCCGCCGATAACGGCACCAGACTCGTATTGCGCTTCGCCATGTTGTGACAGACGGTCAGGGACTCGTCATCAAGGAGATCAATCTTGTTGAGAACCTCGCAATAGCCCTGTTCCTGGCCGGGTGCGACGCCCAGTTCACCCAGGACCCGCTCGACATCACCCTTCTGATGTTCGCTGTCGGGATGCGCCACGTCACGCACATGGATGAGGACATCTGCTTCCACGACTTCTTCAAGGGTTGCCCGAAAGGCCGCGATCAGGGTGGTCGGCAGATCCGAGACAAATCCGACTGTATCGGTCAGAAGTACGGTCCGTCCCCCCGGGGTCCTGACGGCGCGCATCGTGGGATCAAGTGTCGCGAACAACTGGTCCTTCGCGATAACCCTGGCTTCCGTAAGTCGATTGAAGAGTGCCGACTTGCCGGCATTGGTGTAGCCAACCAGAGCTGCTACGGGAAATCGATTGCGACGACGGGATCTGCGTTGCAGGCTCCGGGTTCTTTTTACCGTTTCCAGATCACTCCGAATCTTTGTCAGGCGCTCCGAAATCATTCGCCGATCCGATTCGATCTGGGTTTCACCGGGCCCACCAAGAAATCCGAAGCCGCCTCGCTGACGCTCCAGATGGGTCCAGCTTCTGACCAGTCGGCTGCGCTGATAGGTGAGATGTGCCAGTTCGACCTGCAGCAGCCCCTCCCGGGTTCGTGCCCTGGCTCCGAAGATTTCCAGTATCAGCCCTGTACGATCGATGACCTTGACGTCCCAGGTCCCCTCGAGCGTCCGTTGCTGGACCGGAGAAAGAGCAGCATCTACGACCACGACATCTGCGCGGCAGGCTTCAACCAGCTCCCGCAGCCGCTCCATCACACCGACACCGAAGTAGCTTGCCGCCCTGATTTTCGGGAGTCTTATTGCCTCACGCGCCGCAATCTCGAGATCGATCGAACTGGCCAGCCTTTCCGCCTCTTCGAGGCGGGCTGCAACGGAACGGCCCGATGCATTACGGGAGGACCGGTACGGATGCAGGACGATGGCTGGCGTCACGCCCCTTCCATTCGATCTCGGCGTCGTGCCGTTCAATTTACAGCACGGCTTCTTCCAGTTCCTCGATCGCCTCTTCCGGTTCACCTCGTAGTGATACAGGAACAGCGGGCATCACTGTTGAAATCGCATGCTTGAATACAAGTTGGGAGTGCCCGTCCCGGCGAAGCAAGACACAGAAATTGTCGAACCACGTGATAATTCCCTGAAGTTTCACACCGTTAATCAGGAATATGGTGATAGGCGTCTTGTTCTTTCTGACATGATTGAGGAACACTTCCTGAAGATTCTGCGACTTTACGGTAGCCATCTCGTTGACCTTTTCCTGGCTGGTTTCAGCCCCTTTCTTCTTGCGTAAGTGGCGAGAGACAATCTCTTGCACCTCATTCTTCATATATAACCCAACCCGATCATGACAACCTCCACCCCGGACTTTTGCGCTTTGGCTGCGCGATCGGACATGCGGCCCTGTCAGATGTGGGCGCCACAGGGAAGAGCAACGAAACACGTCTGAAATCAGACCGCCGCAGCGCCGGTAATCCGGGAAATGTCACGAGCGCGTTCGTTTACGGGACCACCCGGACTCCGAAAAGCGGCACCACATCATACTGGCCCCAGCGCCATCGACCCGGACCGTTTCGGTTTCGGGACCTATGAGGATAATCGCGCGATGGCTGCCCGGGAACCTTTCTGTATGCCGCGCAGCCAGGACGCCGATCAAGGACCGGGAGACAGGCATTTCTGCTGTTCTGGTGTCGCGCTTGCGCCATACTCGTCTGTCAATGGCAACCTGGAATTGCACACCCTTGCAGGATGGTAGTCGCGGATTTCGACCGCGCTCCCGGAACGCAAGGAGGGCAACGACACCTCTCTGATCCTGCCTTCCATCGTGCGATCGCCGGAGTTTGACGGTGACTTCCGGTTATAATCGTTACCACCGGGTGAAAACGGACACATGGCCCAGTTCGTGACGATGAAATCAGGGAAGATCCTGTCTCATCATGCACACAGTGAGGCGCAAATTCGCCAACGATGAATGACGCCATGCCCTTCAGTCTGTGCTTCACATCGGAAGGGCACCGGAAGCCGAGACGATGAAAGGCTGAAGTCAACACGATTCGCATCAACGGGAAGTCGTGCAGCTCTTATGTCGCGCTTTCGATCATCCGGGCCCGGGACTGGTGATGACCGTTAACGGACAAGAAAACGTCTTTTTCGAATAGACTGTTACCACCCCACCAGTGCCGGCATGGCGGCATACCATCAACCTGGTTTTTCACCCACCACCCTTGCAGGACCCGATCTTCGAGTTGAGGACCTGAACACTTCAGTGGGACTCCCCGAACAGCATACAGCTCTGCAGAAACTCGAGAGAAGATTCGAAATGCGCATGCGGAGGATGCCGTTCAAGTGGCCCGGTCTGAAGATCAGCATTCCCGATCAGGATCGAGCGGCAATTTGCTGCATTGGCGCAGGCAATATCAATCCAGGTATCACCGATAAACCATACGTCCCCGGAAGGATCGATACCTGTGCCTTCCAGCGCCAGCAGAACCGGGTCAACAGCCGGTTTGTCTCGGGCAGCATCCTGGGCACCAACGAGACGACCCCCAAAATAACCGTCCCATCCAAGGTGGGTCGCCTCAAGGCGAAGGTTGCTTCCACTCTTGTTGCTCACCACCGCCAGAACACATCCGAGTTCATGGAAACCGGTGATCATCGCTTCGGCCCCTTCCATCTTCCTGATATGGGTCAAGTGAAGGGCGCGATAGTGCGAATAGAAGATGTCCTGTGCCAGTTCCCAGCGGTCTCCGAACATTTCGGGAAACGTGTCGCGCAGCGAACGATACCCCCGTTTGGGTTCACCGCCCGCTTCTTCGGGCACATCGTGGCCCATGGCCTCCAGTGTGCGATCCATGCTTGCGTTGATCACGGGCCAGCTATCCACGAGAGTACCGTCCCAATCGAAGATCACGGCTCTTGGAGGTTTATCCAGGGTCATGATTTCTGCCAGAAATAACGCTGATAGGAGTCCAATAGCTTCAATGTATGCAATCCCGGTTTGCCATTGCCGATAACCGCGTCATCGATACCGACGACCGGCAAGAGAAGAGCGGTCGTACTGGTCAGAAAAGCCTCCTTCGCTACTCGTGCCTCATCGACAGTAAACGTACGTTCGCGGACCTCAAGCCCAAGTCCGGTCGCGGTCTGGAGAAGAGACTGCCGAGTGACACCGTTGAGGATCGAGCCGTCCGCCGGACGGGTGATGATCAGCCCATCCTGATCAATAATCCAGGCGTTGGTTGATGTGCCCTCGGTGATCGCTCCGGTTTCATCATGAAGCCATGTCTCGTACGCCCCGGCCCCCAGCGCATCATCTTTAGCAAGCACATTGGGCAGAAGTCCCACCGATTTTATGTCGGGTCGTTTCCATCGTTGATCCTCGCGAGTAATGACGCGGACCCCCTGCTCCAGCATCTCCGACGCAGGGCGTCGAAACGGATGTACGGTCATGACGACCGACGGAGACACATTTTTGGGCAGTCGATGATCGCGACGCGCCACCCCGCGCGATACCTGAAGGTAGAGAGCACCATCCCTCAAGCGGTTCAAACGCAGAAGTTCAGCAATTTTCATGCGAAAAATCTGTCGCGACCAGGGCATTTCCATCCGGATTTCAGTCAACGATCGTGCCAGCCGATCAAAATGCAGCGCCTCGTCAATCAGCGATAATCCGGTAAACCCGATCACCTCGTAAACCGCATCGGCAAACTGGTATCCGCGGTCCTCCACATGTACGACAGCCTGGCTGTGCGGAACGAACCGGTCGTTTACATAGGATATCCTTGGCATCGGTCCCGATATCTCTAAAAGTATTCGATGGGAACGCTGAGGATTTTTTCGACCTCCCGAACGGCGCCATGCTGCGCAAAGAGGATGACCCGGTCATTCTTTTGAACAACAGTGTCGCTCCGGGGCGTGATCACCTTCGAGCCGCGCACGATCGCTCCCAGCAGAACACCGTCTGGCAAGTCCATGTCGCGAATAGCCGTGCCCGCCAGTGTCGAAGCCTCAATAATCTCGGTTTCCAGAACTTCTCCAAACTGTTCACCCAGCGAGTGCACCGAGCGGATCCTGCCATGCCGGACATGACGCAATATGGTAGAAGCCGTGATGGATCGTGGTGTTACTACCGCATCCACGCCCAGTGTGGTTACCAGCGGCGGATAGTTGGTATTATTGACCAGCGCAATCGCGCGCTGGGCACCGTGACGCTTGGCGAGCAAGGCACCAAGAATGTTGGTTTCGTCGTCATTGGTCACCGCGACAATGGTTTCAGTCTCCCGGACACCGGCTTCCTCGAGTATCTCGGGTTCCAGTCCGTTTCCGTTCAGTACGATCACGTCACGCGGCAACGAGCGGGCCAGAAGATTGGCTCGCTCTTCACTGGACTCGATGATTCGTGTCGATACACCCGGATGCTCCTCCTTGACCCGCTCGGCAAGAAAGCGGCCCACATTCCCACCTCCCAGTATGATCAGCTTCTGGGCCAGGGTTTCCTCGTGCCCGAAAATCGTCATAGCGCGAGGCACATGCTCCGTATCCGCCACGAAATAGACGTCATCCCCCGCAATCATTTGATCATTGGATCCGGGAATTGCCATCTTTCCGTCCCTGATGATTCCGACGATGACAATGCTCAGATCGGGGAACACACCGGTCAGCTGTCGCAGGGGCGTATTGATGACAGGACAGTCCTGGTTGCATCGGACGCCCACAACGCGAATCCTTCCTTCGGCCATAGGTATGGCATCAAAGGCACCGGGTACAACAAGATCCCGGGAAATGGCTTTCGCCACCTCAAGCTCAGGCGAAATGATGACATCGATTGGCATATGATCGCGCCGGAAGAGATCACTCCATTCCGGAGCGAGGTAACTCTGGCTGCGGACCCGGGCGATTTTCGTGGGCACATTGAACAGGGAATGTGCAACCTGACAGGCAACCATGTTGACTTCATCAGACTGGGTGACGGCAATGAGCATGTCGGCTTCGGCAGCATTGGCCTGGTCCAGGACCCCGGGATAGGACGCAAACCCTGTAACCGTCTGCACCTCCAGCGCCGCGTCTACGGTGCGAATGTTCCGCTCCGATGAATCAACCACCGTTACATCATGGTCTTCGGAAGCCAGCTGTCGGGCAATGTGAAACCCTACCTGCCCCGCCCCGCAGATGATGAAGTTCACGTCCCCTGCCTCACGCGCACCACAGGACCCTAATCCATCGTCCCGGCGCTGGTGCGATTGCCTATTCCCAGCAGCCGCAATTTGCGATGGAGGGCAGAGCGCTCCATATCAACAAAATCTGCGGTGCGCGAGACGTTGCCATTGAAGCGCAACATCTGGGCTTGAAGGTAGTGACGCTCAAAGACCTCCCTTGCAGCCCTCAGGGGCAGAGACAGCACGGTTTCCTCAAGCCGGCCCGGTGGGCCGACAGGGGACTGACCGCTGACCTCAACTGGTAAATTTTCAACGGACACAGGTTCCTGTGGATCGCCGGGTGCCATGATCAGGATCCATTCGACAACATTCTTCAACTGCCGAATGTTACCCGGCCAGTCATGGGCCTGCAGTCTCAGCATGGCTTCTTCCGAAATTGTCCGCTTCAACAGCCCCGACTGTTCCGCTGCCCTGGCCATGAAGTGTTCGACCAGTGCAGGGATATCGTCGCGGCGTTTCTTGAGAGGAGATATGTCGATGGGTACCACATTGAGGCGGTAATAGAGATCCTCACGAAAATTTCCGGCCGCTATTTCTGCTTCCATATCGCGGCTGGTAGAAGCGATCACACGAACATCGACCTCGACAGGAAAGTTCTTTCCGGCGGGCGTGAATGTCTGGTCCTGAAGAACCCTTACTATTTTCCCTTGCGTCGCCAGCGGCATGTCGCCGACTTCATCAAGGAGAAGCGTGCCATGATCGGCCGCTTCAAGCGTTCCGATGCGCGGTGCTCCGAACTTGCCCGACTGGCTTTCGCCAAATAACTGGCTTTCCATACGATCCGGCGCCATTGCGGCACAGTTTACGACGATAAACGGATTCCGCGCCCTGGTGGACCTCCGGTGAAGCTGACGGGCGAACACCTCCTTGCCCGAGCCCGGTGGGCCGGAAATCAGGACCCGGCTGTCCGACGGCGCCACGCGTTCCAGCGCAGCATGAAGTTTGCGGACGGCGTGAGAACCTCCGATCAGATCTTCGGGTTCCTCGCTGGACCGACGCAATTCGGCATTTTCCCGCCGCAGGCGAGCCGATTCGATTGCGCGGTTGACCGTGACAACAATGCGGTCAGTCTTGAACGGTTTTTCAATAAAATCGTAGGCACCGCGCTTGATCGCCTCTACGGCGAGGGCAATATTTCCATGGCCACTGATCATAACCACCGGAATCCAGGCAAAGCGTCTTTTCACATGCTGAAGAATCGCCATGCCATCGAGTTGGCTCCGCTCAAGCCAGATATCGAGAATGATGACATCGGGAGGCGCCTGATCCAGAGACGCCAGGGCCGATTTGCTGTCCTCGGCGGTTCGGCAGACCAGACCTTCATCTTCCAGAATACCTGCAACAACTTTCCGGATGTCGGCCTCGTCATCTATAATCAGAACTTCAAACGCCATCAGCAACCTCTTGAACGCTCGCCGGGTCGCGACGATAGGGCTCGCGTGACAGGTCAAATATCACTTTCGCGCGAGCGCCGCCGCCCTGACGATCCTCAAGCGCGAAATCGGCCTGATGATCTTCGACAATCTTTTTCACAATTGCCAGTCCGAGCCCGGTCCCCCGTTCCCCTCGCGTCGTGACATAGGGTTCGACAAGACGGCTCCGTTTTCCTTCCGGGAGTCCGCATCCGTTGTCCGCTATTTCGATCGTGATGCGATCAGGCCGGTTATCCAGGATCAGTTCGACTTTTCCTGCTGGTAAAGTCTGGTCAGACGGCGCTGTTCTCGCTTCAATTGCCTCAACGGCATTCTGGATCAAATTCGTCAGCACCTGTGAAATCTGTCGCTGATCACAGGGAATTTCGAGGGGCTCATCCGGAAGCCTGCTCTCGAAACTGATCTCCGGATGGGCGTTTTTTGGGAGCACCAGGGCCTCACGACATAATCTCACAATGTCTTGAGGCGACATTTCGGGGCTGGGAATCCGGGCAAAGGCCGAAAATTCGTCAACCATACGACCAATATCCCCGACCTGACGGACGATCGTGTCTGTGCAGTCCGAGAACGTGTCAGGATCGCTTTTCACCTCGGGCAGGTATTTTTTCTTGAGTCGTTCGGCCGACAACTGGATGGGCGTCAGTGGATTCTTGATTTCATGAGCGATCCTTCGCGCAACATCGGCCCAGACTGCCTTGCGCTGGGCAGAAACAAGTTCAGTAATGTCGTCGAAAGTTGCCACAAAGCCCACAATCTCATTTTTCTGGACATCGCATGCCAATCTGACCAGCAGGGTCCGGCCCTCTCCAAATTCGATCTCGCACTCCACCGGCTGATCCGGGCGCTGGCGCGCCGTGGCGATCATTTCATCCGTTTCCTTGACAAGGGTTGTCAGCTCGGTGCCGGTTTCCTCTTCGAGATTTGTCCCCATCAGCATTGACGCCGATCGATTCGAAATCTTGATTCGCCCCACGTCATCAAGACCGATCACCCCTACCGTAACCCCTGACAGGACGGTTTCTATGAAGTGGCGTCGCTCATCCAGCTGCTGGTTGGCCAGAACCAGCTCCTCCCTCTGGCTTTCAACCTGGCTGGCCATCCGGTTGAAAGCGCGCGCCAGCAAAGCCAGCTCATCGGTATTGGCTCGTTCCTTCACCCTGGCTGAAAGATCGCCCGAACGAACCCGGTCCGCCGCTCTCGCCAGCTGCGAGATAGGTCGCGACATTCGATTGGCAAATGTCAGACCGACACGCACAGCCACCAGCAGAAGCAACAGACTTACCAATATGTAAACCATGGCAAACGTCACTTCGATCGCTGATCTCTGGCCCTCGATATCCTCATATCTCTTTGCGGCCGCCTGGGTGTTCTGGATGTGCTCCAGAACCTTTGGTTCGACATATCGGCCGACATAGAGAAACGTATCCACAAAGCCCTCGAGCTTGGTCAGCGCGCGGACCCGATCCTCGGTGTCACTTGACAGCAATACGACCTCACCCTGTCGGGCCCGCTGCATGACCTCGACCGGCGCGGGCGGGTCATCAAGGATGAATGAAGACCTGTATCGGGCCAGAACGCGGCCTGTGCCATCGAACACATAGGCTTCGTTCAGATTCCGCAGGACACCCTGGGTACCCACGATCCGGTTGAACTGGCGCGGATTTCCGTA
This sequence comes from Alphaproteobacteria bacterium, assembly GCA_965221485.1. GTDB lineage: Bacteria > Pseudomonadota > Alphaproteobacteria > MPNO01 > UBA830 > JAJEBT01. Next base: position 1,076,132 of record OZ244893.1, read on the forward strand.
GACCACAAGAGCCGCCCTGTCGAGGTCCCGCGCCATCGCCAGAATGTCGCCGCGAATCACCTGCAAATGCTCTTTCAGGTACAGTTCTGCAACCGCCCTGGATTCCACGATAGCCCTGCGCACCCGGTCGCTGAACCACGAGTCCAGGCTGAAATTGAAAAACGCGGCGGAAAAGACCGATACGACCACAGCCGGGGCCAGGGCGACCAGACTGAACAGCACGACCAGCCTGGTATGAAGATGCGTACCAATCAGTCGGCGGCGGCGTTCGCGCCAGAGACTGACAAGATTGCTCATGACGACCAGTGCCAGCAAAAGGAACAGCACCAGATCGATCTGCAACAGTATGATGACGGTTTCGGTGTCGCCGGCCCCCAGTGACGTGTCGGTTATGGCGACGTAGGTCGCGATTGCCGACCCGAATGAAACGATCGTGAGGACGATTGCAAGTTTGCGTCCCAGAGCGTTTTTTTCGGCCCACCGGCCAATTCGTGTTGAAAGCTTGTCCATTGAGGCCATCCTCAAGGCCGTGAAACCGTCACCGGCAGTTTGGCGCGGTACGGAAACGATACACCGCAATGGGTACCGACGGGATCCGTATTTTCCGAACGAAACCGAACAGACAGCAACAATCGGACATTGTCACCGGTACCGCCCCTTGGACTCACGCGTGACCTCGATGCCGAGATAGCGGATCTTCTTGCGAAGCGTATTGCGATTGAGTCCCAGAATTTCTGCTGCCCGTATCTGGTTTCCCTCTGTCGCTGCGAGCGTCAGCTTCAGTAATGGGAGTTCCATTTCCCTGAGCACCTGATTATAGAGCCCCCGTTTTGGCAAGCGCTTTCCCTGGTCGAAATCCCTGACCAGAAAGGCTTCTATTGTTTCGGAGAGGGACTCTCCGGATGCCCCCGGCTCGAGATGATCCCGGTTGCTTCCTTCAAGCTCCCGCCTGACAACGTCACCCGTAAGCATGGTCTCCGAGTACAACACCGCCAGCCTGCGAACGAGGTTTTCGAGTTCCCGCACGTTTCCGGGCCATTGATACTCGAGCATTGCTGCCATGGCTCCGCGATCCAGGGCCTTCACCGGAAGACCCGAAGCAGCTTCCCGGGCGAAAAAATGGGAAACGAGTTCGGGTATGTCATCGGAACGTTCCCGAAGTGGCGGCATGCGAACGGGAACCACGTTAAGGCGATAATACAGGTCCTCCCGAAAGGTTCCACGACGCACAAGTTGCCCAAGATTGCGATGAGTGGCTGCGATGATGCGAACGTCAGCCTTGATCATGTTACGCCCACCTACAGTGGTGTATTCACCATCCTGGAGCACACGCAGCAGACGGGTCTGGGCTTCTATTGGCATGTCGCCGATTTCGTCAAGAAAGAGAGACCCCCGCTGGGCCTGTTCAAAGCGGCCGGCCTTGCGGCTGGTGGCGCCGGTGAAGGCGCCGCGTTCGTGACCGAACAGCTCCGCCTCAATAAGTTCGCGCGGGATGGCGGCCATGTTGATCGCAACAAAGGGTCCGTTGCGTCGCTTTCCGTAATCGTGAAGCGCCCTCGCCGCGAGTTCCTTGCCGGTGCCGGACTCTCCGGTAATCATGACCGTCAGATCGGTGCTCATGAGGCGGGCCAGAACGCGGTAGATATCCTGCATGGCCGGCGAACGTCCGATGAGTGGAAGTTGTTCGCCGGATTCGTAACCATGATCAACAACCACTTCCGGGCCGCCCGACAACGCGCGATTGACAACCCCTATGACTTCGGTCAGGTCAAACGGCTTCGGAAGGTACTCGTAAGCGCCACGACGATTGGCCTCTACAGCCGTATGAAGTGTGGTCTGCGCACTGATCACGATCACGCGCAAATCGGGCCTGATCTCGCGTATTCGGGGAACAAGATCGAGACCGTCTTCACCCGGCATGACAACATCCGTAATGACGAGATCTCCTTCTCCCTTTTCCACCCATGACCAAAGCGTGCTTCCGTTGCCGGTGGCTTGTACGTCAAATCCCTCTCTTGCGAGGGATCTCTCCAGGACCGTCCGGATGGTTCGATCATCGTCGGCCACCAGAATTGTGGCGCTCATTTCGTTTCCTCGGGAAGATCTCCGTTGCGATAAACCGGCAACCGGACCCGAAACTCCGTGCCCGTCAGTCCGGTATCAAATTCGACGATGCCACCGTGATCTCCGATGACCTTGGCAACAAGCGCCAACCCCAACCCGGTTCCCTTGCTCTTGCTGGTGATAAATGGATCGTAGGGATGGCTTGCAATATCTTCGGGCATTCCCGTTCCATTGTCTTCAACGGACACCATAAGCGGAAGCGGGACCCGGTGCACGCTGCCCGGCACGACAAGGCTGATTCCGTGCCGGTACGCGGTTCGAAGAGTTATTTCGCCATCGTCCTCGGGCACAGCTTCGCACGCGTTCTTCACGATATTCATGAACGCCTGGACCAGCTGATCAAAGCTGCCATAGACGGGAGGAAGCGAAGGGTCGTACATTTCCCTGAACCGCACATGGCGTCCGAAGCCGACCTCTGCCATTCTGCGGACCCGTTCCAGCACGAGGTGTACATTCACCGCGGAACGGGAAAGGTCCCCTCCGGCAAACAGCCCCATTCGGTCAAGCAGGGCACATATCCGATCTGTTTCCTCCTGGATCATCCGGGCCAGTACGATGTCATCGGATTCCACCATGGTGGCCTCGAGAAACTGCGCAGCGCCGCGAATTCCCGAGAGGGGATTTTTCACTTCGTGCGCCATCAGCGCCGCCAGCCCGCTAATGGACCTGGCCGCGTTGTAATGAACCATCTGATTGTTCATGCGTCGTGCAATCGAATGCTCATGGAGGGTCATGACGACCCGCTCCCTTGTCTCCGCCATCGGCGCCAGAGTGACGGAGAGCTGGCGTTCCCCGCCACCAGGTTCATGCAGCACGATTTCATGCTCAGTGACACTCATGCCCTCCCTGAAAACCTGCGATATCAATGCGAGCAGGGGGCTGTATTCGGGAAACACACTGTCAATGGAGCGATGGACAAGGCTGTTCGCCGCTCGGCCAAAGAACTGCTCGGCAGCATTGTTGACATAAATAATGCGCCCAATATTGTTCAGAACAAGCACGGCAAACGGCAAGGCCGCAAGAACCTGAAGCCCGTCCGCACTTCCAGGCTCGCCCCTGCGAAGAACAGGAGAGTTCTTGCTGACGTCGTGAAGCCCCTGCACCTTGTATCCTCCTGATGAAATCCTTGCGGGAGTGGGAAGGTGGTGAATGAGCCCATGCCATGTGATCCGTTGCCACATGACCACCACCTCAAATGCCGGCAGACTCTACAGGATGGCTGAAATTTCAGCAATGATTATTCTATATGCATCGCAAATCTATGGTGAAAAATTAATCAAATGTCCTGTGCCAAAGCTGGCTGTTTCGGCACGGCAAGGCGATCCCCACACTCTTTGTCACTCTGACTCCCTCATGTTTTCGAAACAAACCGGCTGTGTTACAGAACCGACCTTTGATGACAGGCGCCCGTGTCCTGTATTACTCTTCACCAGCGTTCAGGGAGTTGCGACATGTCCGATTGCGCTGTCCTGATTCTTGCGGGCGGAACAGGGGTTCGCGTGAAAAGCGTCATCCCCAAGCAGTATCTGTCCCTGGGTCGCAAATCCGTCCTTCGACGCGCGATTGAGCCTTTTCTTTCCCATCCGGAGATCGGGACTGTCCGGGTTGTCCTTGATCCCGACCATCGGCAGCACTATGAAACCGCGACGGCAGGGCTTGATCTCCAACCACCCATAGACGGCGGGCCCACCCGCCAACAGTCCGCGAGAGCTGGTCTTGAGGCGCTATCGGGAGCCCCTCCCCGGCTTGTCCTCATTCATGACGCGGCCAGGCCATTTGTTGATCGGCAGGTTATAGATGGTGTGCTCTCCGCGCTGCACCACAACCCTGCCGTCCTTCCAACCCTCCCCGTTCCGGATACTCTCAAACGTGTTTCCGGTGACCTGAACCTGGTATCGGAAACCATCGGACGTGCAGGACTTCACCGCGCCCAAACGCCCCAGGGGTTCGATTTCCAACGGATTCTTGAAGCACACCGATCGGCCCGGACCTTGAACCTGACCGACGACGCGGCAGTCGCCGAACAGGCAGGGATGGAAGTCATGGCGGTTGATGGTTCAGAAAAGAATTTCAAGATCAGTTCCCCCGAGGATCTTGCCCGCGCAAGGGAGCATTTCCGTACGGATGGAGAATACAGGGTCGGTTCCGGCATTGATGTCCATGCATTTGGCAACGGCGCCTCCGTAACCTTGTGTGGTGTCGAGATTCCTCACGATCACGCGCTGGCAGGACACTCGGATGCTGACGTTGCGCTGCATGCTGTTACGGACGCCCTTCTCGGTGCAGTTGCAGCTGGCGACATCGGTGAACATTTCCCGCCCTCTGACCAACAATGGCGTGATGCTCCGTCCAGGCTTTTTGCGGAGCATGCCACCCGATTGGTCGAAGAACGAGGGGGAATGATTTGCCATATTGACGTAACCATCATCTGTACCCGTCCCAGGATTGGTCCGTACCGCCAGGCAATGCGGCGCAGTCTTGCAGACATTCTGGCCCTCGATGAAGATCGGATCAGTATCAAGGCCACGACGACAGAAGGCCTTGGCTTTACAGGCCGCAATGAGGGTATTGCGGCCCAGGCCAACGCAACCGTCCGCCTTGCATGAACATGGGTATCCGTGACAACCGTCCGCCTCACGGCCTGTCGCTGCACCATCCGGCCCTCTGGATTGCCACCTTTGGAGGGGCCGGTCTCCTTCCCCGGGCGCCGGGAACATGGGGATCTCTCGCGGCATTGCCTGTCGCCTGGATTGTGGCAACATACCTGGGCAGTCTGTGGCTGTTGGCAGCCGCCCTGACCGCCACCCTGGCTGGTCTGTGGGCAGCCGGACACTATGTCCGGAAAACAGACAGCAAGGATCCTGCACCCATCGTGATTGATGAGGTAGCCGGCCAGTTACTCACGCTGGCCGCCGTCCCTCCCCATCTGGCATGGTATCTCGTCGGTTTTGCGCTTTTCCGGTTGTTTGACATTCTCAAACCCTGGCCGGTGTCATGGGCAGACAGAGCGCTTCCCGGGGCACCCGGAATCATGCTTGATGACATTCTCGCGGGCCTCTATGCGTTTGGGGCACTCATCCTGTTTCAGTCCCTTGTGGAGCGCCTGTGATGACCGATGATCAGGAATTGCTGGACCGTGCGGCATCCCTTCTTTCACTTTGTCGTGACGCCGGATTGACTGTTGCAACCGTTGAATCCTGCACAGGTGGGCTGGTTGCCGGATACCTGACAGGCATCGCCGGCTCATCTGACGTCATGGATCGTGGTTTTGTGACCTACACCAACAGGGCCAAGCACGAACTTGTCGGTGTAGCTGAAAGTCTGTTTGGCTCCGTCGGCGCCGTCAGCAAGGAAGTCGCCCAGGAAATGGCCATAGGCGGGTTGAGGGCCTCGGAAGCTGATATTACCGTCGGAATTACCGGAGTGGCCGGACCCGGTCAGAGCGAAAACAAACCGGCCGGCCTGGTGCATATTGCAGCGGCCCGGCGCGCAGGCAAGGTCATTCACGAACAGCACCGTTTTGCCGGTGATCGCGCCGCGGTCCGGCGCGCATCCGTCCTGACAGCCCTCGATCTGATGATCCGGCTTGTTGAGGAGACAGGATAGAGCCTGTTTCTGCTGATCTGTCTGTCCGGCGCTGAAAGAGACTCTCACAAGACAACAGGCCGCTCCGGCATCGGGCAGGTTTCTGTCGCCCGGTGCCGGAAACAGGCGACTCCCGGCAGGATCCGGGCCACTCATCCCCGGCAGCGAGGACAGGCTCAGTCTGGCTGACTAACGGGATCCGAAGAACGCAAAGCCCGCCGCTCAAGAACCCGAGCCCGCGTTTCAAAGGCAATGACCATGCGTCTTACGGCGTTGGTGAAGACGGGCTCCATCACCATACGCAAGACACGGGACCGGAACTCGAAATCGATATCGAAATGAAGCCTGCATCCATCGCCCTCCTCCTGAAATTCCCAGCAATTCCTGAGATACCGGAACGGGCCTTCGAGATACTCGACAGTGATCAGTGACTTGGGTTCCAGGGTCACTCGTGAGGTGAAGCTTTCACGCAGGACGCGAAACCCGACGGTCATCCGGGCAGACATGGCCGTTTCGGAGCGCTCGAGCACCCGCACCGTCAGGCACCACGGCAGGAATTCCGGGTATTTTTCGACATCGGCAACAAGGTCATACAACCGCTCGGGCCGATACGGCAGGAAACGACTCTCTGAATGGGACGGCATAGGAAAACGTGACGGTGGTCAGGAACTTGCTGCGCGGACCGCCCGTTTTGCCTTCAGGCGTTGAAAATCCTGATCTGCATGATAGGAAGATCGGGTCAAGGGCGAGGATGCAACCAGCAGAAAACCCTTGCCCCGGGCAGCAGTGGCGTAGCTGTCAAACTCCCTGGGAGTCACGAACCGCTCCACGGCATGATGTTTGACGCTTGGCTGGAGATACTGACCGATTGTCAGAAAGTCCACTTCGGCCGCACGAAGGTCATCCATCGTCTGCAGCACCTCTTCCTTTGTCTCGCCGAGCCCTACCATCAGACCTGATTTGGTGAATATTGACGGGTTGGCACTCTTGACCTGATCGAGAAGGCGAAGGGAGTGAAAATATCGTGCCCCAGGCCGCACCGCGGGATACAGGCGGGGTACCGTCTCGAGGTTATGGTTGAAAACATCCGGAGGGGACTCGAGGATAACTGACAATGCGCCCTCCTTCCTCAGAAAGTCGGGAGTCAGGATTTCGATTGTGGTTTGAGGAGCCATCTCCCTTATGCACCGGATCGTTTCCGCAAAATGCGCAGCACCTCCATCCTCCAGATCATCGCGATCAACGGAGGTAACAACGACATGTCTCAACTCAAGCCGGGAAACTGCCACCGCCACATGCTCGGGCTCCAGCACATCAAGGGGGCCCGGCAGACCTGTTTTTACATTGCAGAAACTGCAGGCACGGGTGCAGATATCTCCCATGATCATTACGGTGGCATGTCTCTGCGACCAGCATTCACCGATATTGGGACATCCGGCTTCCTCGCATACCGTATTGAGGCCGAGCTTTCGCATGATCGACCGTGTTTCATGATAAATCGGGGATGTCGGTGCCTTCACGCGAATCCAGGCCGGTTTGCGCCGAACCGGATTGTCGGCACGATGCGCCTTTTCCGGATGGCGGTCTCGGCGACTTTCCACCGGCAGGCCCACGACTTCAGAAATGGATCGTTCTCCCGAAGGCATCAAGCACGGCTTCATGCATCATTTCGGACAGGGTGGGATGGGGGAACACGGTTTCCATCAGCTCCGCTTCGGTTCCTTCCAGGGTCTTGGCAACCGTATATCCCTGAATGAGTTCCGTCACTTCAGCACCAACCATATGAGCTCCCAGAAGTTCCCCCGTCTTGCCGTCGAAGACGGTCTTGATGAGACCCTCGTTTTCTCCCAGCGCGATCGCCTTGCCATTGCCAATGAAAGGAAACCGGCCAACCCTGACGTCATGACCTTCCGCACGCGCCGCATCTTCGGTCAATCCCACACTGGCAATCTGGGGGCGGCAATAGGTGCAGGCAGGAATGAGCCCGGTATCAAGCGGCCGCGCTTCCACTCCGGCGATATTTTCCACGCATATGACGCCTTCATGACTGGCCTTGTGTGCAAGCCAGGGGGGGCCCACCAGATCGCCGATGGCATAAATTCCCTTTTCGCCGGTTTCCAGCCACTGATTGACCACGACATGGCCGCCTTCCACCTCGACCTGCGTTTGCTCCAGGCCGATGTCCTCCACATTCCCGACAATTCCCACCGCCAGAATTGCGCGTTCGAAGCGCTCTTCCAGGGTCTTGCCATCCGCCAATTCAATGACGGCGTCGACAGAACCCTTGTTTGCCGCCAGACCGGTCACCTTCGCTTCCGTATGGAGTTTCATACCCTGTTTCTCGAAAGCCTTGCGGGCGAAATCAGAGATTTCAGGATCTTCCACCGGCAGAATCCTCTCCATCATCTCGACCACGGTCACCTGCGCTCCAAGATCTGCATAAAAGCTCGCAAACTCCATTCCGATAGCACCCGAGCCAATGACCAGAAGCGATTCGGGCATTTCCTCCGGCACCATCGCTTCCTTGTAGGTCCAGATATGCGTTCCGTCCGGATCAAGCCCCGGAAGCGAGCGTGCCCGCGCACCCGTTGCCAGTATGACGTGGGGCGCTGACAGCTGGGATGTTCCCCCTTCGGCGAGCTCCACTTCCACCGAGCGGGACCCGGCCAGGCGTCCGCTCCCCATCACGACTTCCACATTGTTCTTCTTCAGAAGATACCCGACACCCTGATTGAGTTGCCGGGCAACATTTCTTGAGCGTTCCACGACCTTTGATATATCGAATGAAATGTCTGATACCGAATATCCGAATTCGGAAACCCGCTCGAGCAGGTGACCGATTTCGGAGGCCCGGAGGAGCGCCTTGGTCGGAATGCAACCCCAGTTGAGGCAGATACCACCCAGATGTTCACGCTCTACCAGCGCAACCTTCATACCGAGCTGTGCACCACGAATGGCGGCGACATAGCCGCCGGGTCCGCCGCCCAGGATGATCAGATCATAGTCTTGGCCTGCCATGTCCTCATTCCGGGTTACAGCAACATTACAGGTGGATACTCGATGTAGCGCTTCAGCGCCTCGAGATAGCGGGCGCCGATCACGCCATCGACAACACGATGATCGACGGACAGCGTACAGGTCATGACCGAACGCACGACGAGCTGGTCATCTTCCACGACCGGTCGCCTTTCACCCGCACCGACGGCCAGAATACAGGCTTGCGGTGGATTGATGACCGCAGCAAATTCCCTGATTCCGAACATTCCGAGATTGGAAATAGAGAATGAGCCGCCCTGATATTCTTCGGGCATCAGTTTGCCGGACTGGGCCCGGGCAGCGAGATCCTTCATTTCAGCCGAAATCTGCTTGAGACCCTTGCTTTCCGCATTCTTTACGATCGGAGTGATCAGTCCGCCCTCTATGGCAACAGCGACGGAAATATCGCCCGTCCTGAACTGGCGCATTTCATTTTCGTTTTCGTAGGCGACGTTGGCTTCGGGAACATCCATCAACGCCAGCGCCGACGCGCGAATAATGAAATCGTTTACCGAAAGACGAACGCCTTCCGAAGCTTCGTTCAGTTCCTTTCGCACCTCGAGCAAGGAATCGATCCGATAATCGACACTGAGGTAAAAATGCGGGACCTGCGTCTTCGCTTCCACCATTCTGCGGGCAATCACCCGACGCATCGTGCTGAGAGGTACCGTTTCCGAGGAAACGGCCGGGGATGCCGGCTCCAGGTCCCGCGGCGCTGCCCTTGCGTCCTCGATCGCAGCCTTCACATCCCGCTCGATCACGCGGCCTTGCGGTCCGGATCCGGGTACAGTCGTGATATCCAGTCCTTCCTGCTGCGCAATACGTCGGGCCAGGGGACTGGCGAACAGGCGCTCGCCCGTCCCCGAAACGGCTGTGGTGTCGAGCACCACCGGGCCAGCCGAAGCTGCGGCTTCGATATCCGCCTTGGTAATTTTTCCGCGGTCACCGCTTCCCTGAACACTTGCAAGGTCTACACCGAGTTGCTGCGCCATGCGCGCTGCCAGGGGTGTCGCCCTGTTGTTGTCAGTCGCCCTGTTGCTGTCATATGCGGGCGTTTTTTGCCCGCCTTGCGTGTGTTTTTCCGGCTGTCCCGCATCAGCCTCGTCGCTTGCGGCAGAGATGTTCAGCTGCTCTCCCTCTTCAACCAACAGGCCAATGACCTCATTGACCGCAACACCGGTGCTGCCGGCCTCGACGAGAAGCTTCCCGACGATCCCTTCATCGACGGACTCGACTTCCATGGTTGCCTTGTCGGTCTCGATCTCTGCCAGCAGGTCGCCAGGGCTGACATGGTCGCCTACCTTGACGTACCACTTGGCCAGATTGCCCTCTGTCATCGTGGGTGACAGAGCCGGCATGAGGATTTCGATCGCCATGGCTCCGGTTCTTCCCTGCCGCTCAATCCGCGTAGCAGACGGACCTGGCGGCGCGGATAATATCCTCGGGCTGGGGAAGTGCAAGACGTTCCAGATTGGCAGCGTAAGGCAGCGGAACATCCGCTGCGCAGACCCTGGTCACGGGCGCATCGAGCCAGTCAAAGGCCTGTTCGCTTACGGCAGCCGAGATTTCGGATCCGATTCCGGCAAACGGCCATCCCTCTTCGACCGATACCAGCCGATTTGTCTTCATTACGGAAGCGAGGATGGTTTCCGTGTCCAGCGGCCGCAGGGTTCTCAGGTCAATAACCTCGGCGTCAATACCCTGGCTGGCCAGTTCCTTGGCCGCCTCGAGGGCGTGGCTGACCATCAGGGAAAACGCCGTAATCGTCACATCGCTCCCCTTTCTTACGATGCCGGCACGGCCGATCGGGACGATCCAGTCCGGATCGTCCGGAACGTCAAAGCTGCGTCCATAAAGAATCTCATTTTCGAGAAACACAACAGGATTGGGATTCCGGATTGCTGACTTCAGAAGCCCCTTGGCATCAGCTGCTGAGTAGGGTGCCACGACCAGCATCCCCGGCACATGGGCGTACCAGCTCGCGTAACATTGCGAATGCTGGGCCGCAACCCGCGCAGCCGCACCATTGGGTCCGCGAAAGACCACCGGACAGCCCATCTGTCCGCCGGACATATAATTTGTTTTCGCAGCAGAATTGACCAGATGATCGATCGCTTGCATGGCAAAATTGAACGTCATGAATTCGACGACGGGTTTGAGTCCACCGAAAGCAGCACCAACCCCGAGCCCGGCGAAGCCGTGCTCCGTTATCGGTGTGTCGATCACCCGACGATCGCCGAATTCGTCCAGCAATCCCTGGCTGACCTTGTAGGCACCCTGGTACTGGGCCACTTCCTCTCCCATCAGAAACACCCGTTCGTCAGCCCGCATTTCTTCGGCCATCGCGTCGCGCAGGGCTTCCCGAACGGTCTGGGTGATCACCGGACCGGAATGGGTTCGCTCATCCGGAATTGCGACAGTCGGGGACGCCAACACGGCCTTCTCTTCAGTGGCGGCGTCTTTCGCGGGTTTGCCAACTTCTGCAGAGACCGTGGAGTCCGCTGTTATCGCAGAGATATCCTCACCATCCGCCAGCAAAATACCGATAATGGAGTTCACCTTGACGTTTTCACTGCCTTCCACGGTCAGTATTTTTCCGAGAACGCCTTCATCGACGGCCTCAACCTCCATGGTTGCCTTGTCGGTTTCGATTTCCGCGATCAGATCGCCCGGCGATATACGATCACCTTCCGCCTTGTGCCACTTCGCAAGATTGCCCTCTGTCATCGTTGGTGACAGGGCCGGCATGAGAATATTTATGGGCATCGTCGCGGCTCCGCCTTCAGGCTTCGATCAGCACGTCCGTAAAGAGCTCGGACGGATCCGGTTCAGGGCTCTCTTCAGCAAATCGTGCCGCTTCGGTCACGATCTCCCGGATGCTGCGGTCGATCTGTTTCAGTTCATCTTCGGTTGCGTGGCCGCGTTCAACGATCACAGCGCCAAGATTGGTGATGGGATCGTGCTTGTCCCGCATTTCGGCGACTTCTTCCTTGGTCCGGTATTTCGCGGGATCCGACATTGAATGACCGCGATACCGATAGGTTTGCATCTCCAGGACGTAGGGCCCGTTTCCGGAGCGGCAGTGCTCAATGGCTTCCTCGGCAGCTTCGCGAACCGCAACAACGTCCATCCCGTCGACCTCGCGACCCGGTATTCCATACGGTTCTCCGAGGCGAAAGAGCTCCTTTGCCGCCGAGGCCCGATCGACTGAAGTCCCCATCCCGTATCGATTGTTTTCGATGACATAAATAACGGGCAGGCTCCACAGGCTGGCCATATTGAATGCCTCGTGCACCTGCCCCTGGTTGACGGCACCGTCACCAAGATAGGTCAGTGATACGCCGGCATTGTCCTTGTACTTGCTCGCAAAGGCGAGGCCGGTACCAATCGGTACCTGGGCACCAACGATTCCATGTCCACCATAGAATTCCCTCTCCCGGGAAAACATGTGCATGGAGCCGCCCTTGCCCTTCGAGTAACCTGTGACACGTCCTGCAAGCTCGGCCATCACTCCCTTGGGATCCATACCGCATGCCAGCATGTGACCATGATCCCGGTAGCTTGTGATAACGCTGTCGCCCGTCCTTGTTGCGGCCTGCATGCCCACCACCACGGCTTCCTGTCCAATATAGAGATGACAGAAGCCGCCGATCAGACCCATGCCGTACATTTGTCCGGCCCGCTCCTCGAAACGGCGAATGAGAAGCATGTCCTTGTAGTATTGGAGCAGCATTTCAGGGTTGTCCCCGACAGCATGTTTGTCGTTTGAATGACCTGAAGACTTGTCTTTACCCGGTACGACCGGCGGGTCGCCGACTTCTGACGCTGCCATACCAACCTCCTGCGAACCACCCCGCATTCGAATCAGGCGATGATGCCAATCCCTCACGGACCGGTCGGTAGACGTCAGCATATAGAAGAGAACGGACTGCGCAAGACCGGCAGGTTCGCGCGTGCCATGGCAAAATGCGCAAAATTCAAGATTGAATGAAGATGTAAGGCACAAAAGAAAACGGGGGTCGTCCCAGGATCAGGGCGTCGTGCCGTTCTCCTCGATAAGGATATATTCATCGGGATAGGCCAGCCCGGTCACGACCCGGGCGCGCTCCTCGAGCATGTCCTGATCGACATCATCCGAACGAAGTCGCGATATCCGTGCTTCCAGATCCCGCCGTACGTTCAGCATGTCGTCACGAACCTGCTCTGCCGCCTCGACATCCTTGTGCAGTTGTATCCAGGTGAAGATGCTGCGGTCGCCATGAAACATGTGAACGGCAAAATAACAGACGAACAGCATTCCGAAGACGGGAACGCTGACCTTGCGCACACGACGGTGGATATCAAAGCCCGTAGTCATCATTCAAATTCAGACACAGGTTGGCATATCGCGTCAACAAGGAATGCCTTTGCCTGTTTCAGGCATCAGAAGTTGCTGAATCTTATGGAAACCGGATGAATTTCCTCATGATCGACCTGCCCGCATATTCCGCAGCAGGTCCGATTTCTTCCTCGATCCGAATCAGCCGATTATATTTTGCGGTCCGATCGCTGCGCGCCAGGGAACCGGTTTTGATCTGGCCACAGTTTGCCGCAACGGCCAGATCCGCGATCGTCGTATCCTCGGTTTCACCCGACCGATGCGAAATCACCGAGTTGTAGGAAGCCCCGTGCGCGAGATCAACGGAGGCCAGCGCTTCTGTGAGCGTTCCGATCTGGTTGACCTTGACCAGAATAGCGTTGGCAACCCCCATCTCGATCCCTCTTGCGAGGCGCTCCGGATTGGTAACAAAGAGGTCGTCGCCCACAAGCTGAACTCTGCCGCCGAGGGCCTCCGTCATTTTTTTCCAGCCATCCCAATCATCCTCAGCAAGTCCGTCCTCGATCGAAATCACAGGATAGTTGCTGCACACCTCCTCATACCAGGTGATCATTTCGTCAGAGGAACAGGACCTTCCGATTCCTTCCAGGCAATATCTGTCATCGCGGTAGAATTCGGTCGCCGCAGCGTCAAGCGCCAGAAAAACGTCTTCGGCCGGCCGAAATCCCGCGTGCACGATGGCTTCCATGATGAAATCAAGAGCCGTTCGTTCGTCAGGGAGGTCCGGTGCAAAGCCTCCCTCGTCTCCGACATTCGTATCATGGCCGGCCTGACGCAATCTTGCGCGAAGGGCATGAAAGATCTCCGAACCCCAGCGGACAGCATCCCCAAGGTTTCCTGCGCCCACAGGCATAATCATGAATTCCTGAAAATCGATGCTGTTGCTTGCGTGTGCGCCTCCATTCAGGATGTTCATCATGGGCACAGGCAAGGTTCGAACCAGCGCACCCCCGACGTAGCGATAGAGAGGAAGGCCTGCGTCATGCGCGGCGGCCCTGGCGACCGCCAGACTGACCCCGAGGATCGCATTGGCGCCAAGCCTTCCCTTGTTTTCGGTGCCATCAAGTCTGATCATGCAATCATCAAGATGGGCCTGCTGATCGGCCTCCATTCCGGACAGCAGCTCGAACAGTTCTTCATTGACCGAGGCAATCGCTTTCCGGACGCCCTTGCCGCCATAGCGGGCTTCGTCACCATCTCTCAGTTCCACGGCCTCGTGCGCTCCGGTCGAAGCCCCTGACGGAACCGCGGCGCGGCCGGTCGCGCCGCTTTCCAGACGGACATCAACTTCAATGGTCGGATTCCCTCTGGAATCGAGAATCTCACGAGCATGTATGTCGACAATGGCTGACATTCTGTGTTCCTGCGCCCTCGGCTTCCGGGACTTTCATTCAATAAGGGATGGGGACACGGCGGCCAATCATCTTCATCACCCTGAGCGGGATCAGATTGCCACCGGGTTTGCCTTGGCGATCCGGTCGAGTTCTATCAGGATCTCCAGTACGGTAGACAATTCTTCGAGCCGGATCATGTTGGGGCCGTCGGAGGGCGCATTGTCGGGATCCTGATGTGTTTCCATGAACACGGCAGCGACACCGACTGCGACCGCAGCCCGTGCGAGCACCGGTGCGAATTCCCGTTGTCCACCCGAGGCCGTGCCCTTCCCTCCCGGCTGCATCACGGAATGGGTTGCATCGAACACCACCGGATATCCTGTACGGCCCAGAATCGGCAGGGACCGCATGTCTGAAACCAGCATGTTGTAACCGAAGGAGACGCCGCGCTCGCACAACATGACATTCAGGTTTCCGGCTGCCTTTGCTTTTTCGGCAACCTGGGCCATTTCCCACGGCGACAAAAACTGCCCCTTCTTTATATTGAGCGCCTTGCCGGTTTCTGCGGCAGCCACAATCAGATCGGTCTGGCGGCACAGAAAGGCCGGAATTTGCAGAATATCTGCGACCTCGGCAACAGGTTCACACTGGCCCGGAAGGTGAACGTCGGTCAGAACAGGACAGCCGGTCCGCTCCCGGACCTCTGCGAGGATCGGCAGACTCTCCTTCAGCCCCAAGCCGCGTGGACTGCCGAGGGACGTCCTGTTGGCCTTGTCAAACGAGGTCTTGTAAATCAGCCCCACCCCCAATCGGGATGTGATTTCGGCCAGGGCCGAAGACATTTCCAGTGCGTGCTCGCGGCTTTCAAGGGCGCAGGGGCCGGCAATGAGGCTGAGTGGCAGATCATTTCCGATGGCAAAGCCGCCATGGTCAAATCGTATTCTGTGCTGCATGGGCTCAGACCAGGCGCGACCGACGCAGCGCGGCCCCGATAAAAGATGTAAACAGCGGATGCGGATCGAACGGTTTCGACCTCAGCTCGGGATGAAACTGCACACCAACAAACCAGGGATGGGCGGGCAGTTCGATGATCTCGGGCAGAACCCCGTCAGGCGAAAGCCCCGAGCAATTCAGTCCCGCCTCTTCGAGACACGGGATATAGTTGATGTTGACCTCATAGCGATGGCGGTGACGCTCGCGAATGCTCGGGGTACCGTAAATTTCGTGGACCAGGGTTCCCGGCTGCAACCGGCATTCATAAGATCCCAGTCGCATGGTTCCGCCGAGGTCGCCATCCTGCCGACGTCGTTCAATCTGGTCGCCGCGGACCCATTCGGTCATCAGACCAACAACCGGTTCCTTGCATTCGCCGAATTCGGTTGAGCCGGCATTGCCAATTCCGGCCAGGTTTCGCGCCGCTTCGATCACGGCCATCTGCATTCCAAAGCAAATGCCGAAGAAGGGGACATTCCGTTCACGGGCGAATCGGGCGGCCGCAACTTTCCCTTCTGCACCCCGTTCGCCAAAACCGCCAGGCACGAGGATTCCCTGGACCTCCGACAGACGGTGTATCGCGTCCTCTGATTCGAAAACTTCGGAGTCGATCCAGTCCAGAACGACGCGGACATTGTTTGCGACGCCGCCATGGTCGAGCGCTTCAATCAGGGACTTGTAGGAATCGCGGAAATTTGTGTACTTGCCGACAATGGCAATCCGGACCTCACTTTCCGGGTTTCTGATCCGATCAACGATCTGACACCAGCGTTTCAGGTCCGGTAATTCCTTGTCTTCGAGAAGATTGAAGTGCCGGTACAGCTGACGATCCAGTCCCTGCTCCCGGTAGCGGATCGGAACTTCATAAATTGTTTCTATGTCAGGGGCGCTGATCGCATTATCGCCGGGAACATTGCAGAACAGGGCGATTTTCTCCCTCTCTGAATCCGGCAGTTCCTGTTCACAGCGGCACAGGATGATGTCCGGCTGGATCCCGACGCTCTGGAGTTCCTTCACCGAATGCTGGGTCGGTTTGGTCTTGAGTTCTCCGGCCGACTTGAGGTACGGCACCAGTGTGAGGTGGATGAAAATCGAGCGCGCCTTCCCCAATTCGTTACCAAGCTGCCGAATGGCCTCAAGGAACGGGAGGCTTTCGATATCACCGACCGTACCGCCGATTTCACAAAGGACGAAGTCTTCATCCTCGAGATCCGCGAGGATAAATTCCTTGATGGCGTCGGTCACATGGGGGACCACCTGGACGGTCGCTCCCAGATATTCTCCACGGCGTTCGCGGGCAATGACATTCGTGTAGATCCGGCCCGTAGTGATGTTGTCGCTCTGGCGCGCGGCCACACCGGTAAAGCGTTCGTAATGGCCGAGATCAAGGTCGGTCTCGGCCCCGTCATCGGTCACGAAGACCTCGCCGTGCTGTGTGGGGCTCATCGTGCCCGGGTCCACGTTCAGGTAGGGATCGAGTTTGCGTAACCGGACTCGCGCCCCACGTTCCTGGAGCAATGCTGCGAGTGACGCCGCGGCCAGCCCCTTCCCGAGCGAAGAGACCACGCCACCGGTAATGAATACGAACCGCGTCATGGACCGGCAGGATACAACAGCCTCATGAGCGCGAGCAAGAGAGGTCTTCGTATTGTGGCCGTTTGTCGCAACGGTCGCGGTTTCCGGGCGGCCTCAGGTTTTGCCGCGTTGTCGGTCCTTTGTTTGTCAGGCTAATCTGATTCGCAAAAACTGCGGCCATTGCTGCTCATTCTTGCCGTCAGCCCGTCCAGGTCACCATCCTTCGGACCGGGCGACAATCGCACGCTGCTTTCATTGTCAGAAAGCCGGGCGACACCTCATGTCCGATGGTGCCCGGATTCACACATGGGGCATATCGGACTGACAATTTATCAAGCGGGGGTCGCCCCATAAAAACCACGCGCCCCGGGAGGGGGCGGGCCAATTGGATTGTTTCAGACCAACAGTGGAGCCGTCCCACAGCCCGGTCTATGAACTCTCCATGTCGAACTTCTGTCAAAAAATCAGGTCATTCCTTTTTCTCGCCTGTGCTCACCAATGTCTATCATTATGAGCGCCAGACGCCGTAACCATCACGGCGCGACGGGTGGGGAAGGCAGAACAAGTACCCTACCGATATTCATCGTTTCGGAGACCAAACACCGTAGTCATCGTAGCCCGCCGGGAGGGAGCGCCAGTACGGGCACCCTCTGCCCTGATCGTTCCTGCGATTTCCTCAGCTTTTTCGCCGAACACGCCAGCATGAATCGTCGATGTCGTGTCGTTTCTATTCAAAAAAATAGGAAAGATGTTACCAGATGGGTGTGAGAACGCACCTCCTGAAAGCACATTGCCGTTAAGGTTTATGTTCTTGACGCTGTACCATGGGCCGCCACTGACGGAGGGAATATAAATGTCCAATTCGGCCGTATCATTCGCGAAGTCCACCTTGGCTTTGGCGCTCCCTGGGTGTTCCGAGGCAACATTGGGGTTACGTAAATCGCGCAACTGGGTAAAATGATTGCCGGTAAAGCTGGCTGTACCGATTGCATCCGCCGCTGTTGCGGGTGCCCCGTCCCTTACAAAAACAAAGATGCCACTATTGTTTCCAAGGCCGGGTGCGGTAAAGGGGTCATCATCCGATGCCCAGGAGCCAAACGAAATATAGTCGTACACCTCGCCCGGACCCGTACCCCAGCGGTTGTATTGGGACAGGTGGTAATTTCCGCTGAACGAAGCAATGCCAAGGTCCAGCTTGACGTCATGGGGACCCCAGTCCGACGCCGGACTGGTCACATCGGCCACCACATTGAGTCTTTCATTTTCGGGCGTATCCGGATCATCCGACCCATTGCCGCCCAGATTGATCCGGCCGTCCTCATTGATCAGGATGGCACCGGTGGCCAGGGTCTCACCCTCCGCCCCGGTCGCATTGTCCACCGCACGGCCATTCTCTGACCACGGTTTCGCCGCATTATGGGCAGCCCGTGCAGCAGAAAGGGCCTCCGCGATGTTGGTCGCATCCGTCGTCACAGCCGTCAGGTCGCGACTGATGTCTTCCTGATAGGCCTTGGTCCCTCCGGAATCGGGATCCTCCTGCTCGGCAAGACCTTCAGCTGCGTCATGCGCCCGGGCCAGCAGGACTGAAAGAGCTCCCGCTGCACGGTCCTGATCCGTGGCCCACGGAATTCTGGCCAGAAGATCATCAAGCGATGCCTCCGTCGCATCCGTGTCCTTGTAGGTCTTTGTGATCGCAACCACATCAGACCAGCCCCGGGCCACGTTGGCAGAAATCCGCACCGCCAGGTACGAGGCTTCTGCCTCGGCCGCCGACTTGGCGCCCTCGGACTCCGAATCCGTATCACCGGCTGCCAAAGCCGCTGCCGCAGCCTCCTCGGATGCCATCTTCGCAGCGTCCCTGGCCGCTTCAGCCGCAGCGGCGGCTTCGGACGCTGTCGTGGCGCGCGTGTTGTAGTCCGCCTCTGTTTTCAAGGCGTCGTCGTAGGCCTTCTGGGCGTCGTCCACGGCCTTCTGGGCTGCATCCTTTTGTTCCTGGGTGGAATTGGTGTCGGCATCCACGGCAGTCTTGGTTGCCGTAGCATCATCCAGGGCCTGCTTGGCAGCGGGTACTGCCGCGACGGCCGCTACCTCAGCCGTACGGGCATCCTTTGCCTCTGTCGCCTTTTCAGCCGCTGTTTTCGCCGCCTCAGCCGCATCCCCGGCCTTGTTCGCGGCGATCCGGCGCTGCTCACCCTGCTCTTGCGCAGCAAGTCTGTCATTGTCGATCCCGGTCTGGATTGCCCGGGCTATATCCGCTTGTGTCTTAGCCTCAGTGGCAAATCCGGCAGCCGCCTTCGCACTCAGATCCGCGGCCGAGGCCGAACTCCGGGCCGCAGTCGTCAGGTCCGTAACCGCCTGATCCGTATGATCGACCGCGTTGGCTTTCGCCAGCGCATCATTGGCTGCCGTCAGAGCCGTATCAGCCACAACCTTGGCATTGGCCGCCGCCGTACTCTGCGCCTCGGCTTCATCCGCATCCAGGGTTTCATATGTCGCAGCAATCGTCGCAGCGGCGGCTGCAGCCGCAGCATCCCTCTCCGCCGTAGCCGCATCGCTGGCGGCCGTGGCTGCCTCGTTGGCCGCCTCCGTGGCAGCTGCAATCGCAGCCTGCCGCTCCTCTTCAGCCTTCTTCGCCTCATCTACGGCGTCATCAACATAGTCCTGGTCAAACGGGGTCGTGTCAGGGCCGTCGCTGCCGCCCCCGCAACCGTAAAGCGCAACCGATCCCGCAACGGCCATCGCCGTCAGCCATACTCTCTGGCGTCGTGATTTCATGATTCTCTCCATCGGAATCCCCCGAGCAGGCAAAGCACGGTTGTGTCAGGCCATAGCTGTTTCTTACCCCCTGTACCTGTTACGGCAGGTCGAGGAGGTGGCCGGATTATGTGGTAATCAAGGGCTTCCTTCAAGGTTCAGTTCGGAGCGGACGACAACAGGCGCTTTGGGTTTCAACCCACCTGCTGCCATCCTCGATTTTCCTCCCGGTGTTCGCCAGCGAGTCCATGTTTCCTATTCTCCGGAATCCTTCAACAGATTCAGTATGCGACGATCGCAGATCAGGCTGTTGTGCATGCGGCTCGAAAAGCAGCAAAAACAATTCTACGCCTGCAAGGTGTTGGCTCTCATATCTGGCGCTACGAACAAGGAAGCCGACCGGGCCAGGCTTTCCATAACCTCGATCTCCGGACTACCGACCGCGATCCGGCGATCTACGGTTTCTGGTTCCGCTTCCGGCGCGATAGCAGCGTAGCCATCTGCATATGATGAAAATCTTGTCGATCTTCAGGAAGCCCGGGTCTGATTTCGTAATCCAGCTGATCTTCTGCCAGAACGAACGCCGGACCGAATGACACATCGCCTTGTCACGCATGTCCCATGATCACCGGTTCACTCTCGAGATCATGGATTGGTCCTGGCACCGGATCTTACCCCTGCACGATCCTGCAACTGTGTTTCACCATCCGAAAGGCAGATGCCCCTCTTCCGGGCACCAACTGATGCCATCGGTTACAGATCCATAACACGCAATCGGATGAGGCCCCGATACTGCTGTTCCCGCCGGGGCCGCGAACCCTGGTCTCTCAACTACTGTTGATGTGAGCACAGCAGTCTGTCTGCCGTGCAGATCCATCGGTCTTCATCGCAATCAGATTATTGAATTTTCAAAACCGGACAGACATGCCGATTTCCGGTCAGGGGCCTCTCGATCAATGACGTTTGATCGCTCACATACCGTCTCCCGTGCAGAACATCTGCCCCGCCAGGCCTTTCTGTCAGTCCGTCGGCGCCGAAGGAATAACAGGCGCAGTCGGCGCCGGAGCGGTCCGATCAAGAATTGACGATGGTTCTCGCGTTGCCGAAGTGAGAATGGCGAGAAGCAGGCTGGTGCAGATGAAGCAGGCCGCAATCACGGCCGTTGCGCGCGTAAGAAGGTTCGCGGAGCCGCGGGTTGTCATCAGTCCGCCCATATTTCCGCCGCCGATCCCGAGCGCTCCACCCTCACTGCGCTGGAGAAGCACAACCGCAACAAGAGAAATGGCGAGTATGAGGTGAACGACCAGTATGACTTCAACCATGATCCGTGCGCTTTCTGCTATCCTATCAGGAATATGGGGATACCGGCTTTCCATTGCCAGTGCCATTTGCCGCAAAATAGGCAAATTCCCAGGTCTCTCCAACCCCTATGTTCCACCCGCAAACTCCGGGCAGGACCGGACAATGCTCCAGAAGCGGGAGGCCTCCAGACTCGCACCGCCAACAAGAGCGCCCCCGACGTTGTCAATCGACAAGAAAGATCGCGCGTTGTCCGAGTTGACAGAACCGCCATAGAGGATCCTGACGCGCCGCATGCGGGCTTCTCGGTCAGAAAGTACCGAGAGAATGAGATCGTGAATGTCCGCAATTTCTGCCGGTGAGGGCGTCTTTCCCGTGCCGATTGCCCAGACCGGCTCATAAGCGATCACGACCGTTTCCGAAGTCGATCCCTGCGGGACCGAACCGGAAACCTGGTCTTCAATAACCTCGCGCGCCTGCCCCGCTTCCCTTTGATCGAGAGTCTCGCCAACGCAGACGATGGGAACAAGCCCTTCTGCTTGCGCTGCGGCCGCCTTTGCGCATACCCGTGCGTCATCTTCACCGTGGTACGTTCGCCGTTCCGAATGTCCTACGACAACGTGACTGCAGCCGAGATCGGCCAGCATCGCAGCAGATACATCACCCGTATAAGCCCCGTTTCTCTCAAAGTGACAATCCTGCCCTGCCAGCAACAGGCAGCTGTCTCCAATGGCCTCGCGTACGACCTGCAGCAATGGTGCCGGAGGACAAAGAAGCACGTCGCACCCGGGGTCGCCTGCCTCATTGACGAGCCTTGTCAGGGATCTGACGAGGGAAACAGCAAATACGCTGTCACCGTTCATCTTCCAGTTTCCGGCGATCAGGGAACGAAACATTTCGCTAATGGTGAGGCAACCTGTCAGGAATGTACCGCAAGGCTCTGTGACCGCTCCCAACCAGACGACTTCTGTGGATACGGAACACCGTCTTCAAGCGCCTCGCATCCTGCATGGTAGCACGGGGAAGCGTATGACAGGAATGACAAACCGTTGAACAGCGGCCAATGGCTCTCACCCTGCCCGACGCGCCAGCCTCTTCCGAAACAAGGCGCACGCCGTCCGGCCGCGACGGTCCACTGCCGGGAAGCCCTGCCAGAATGCAGGTTTCGGGACTGGCCATCCGGCCCCGACGAGTTTCGATGGAAATCATCAGAGGGCCGAAGCCGGTGACAGGACCGAACCGCCTGCTCGACGGAAGGACCGGATTACCGTGCATAGACCTCCGTCGGTCAATTCTGCCTTGAAGTCGCATCGTTCCCGAGTGCCTTCCTGTGTCGATCCCCGCCCGTCCATCAACGCCGGGGGGACCCATGACATCTTCATGCCGATACTTCTCGAGACAACCACACTCGATGAAGGCGTTATCCCGATCCTCCTCGCGAAATCGAAGCGCCCGGCTGTTGCCAGCCCTCATACCTCTGATGCCTTCCACAGGAGCCAACCCTGAATGACTCCCGGTGCTGCGAAACCGGAGCCGATCCCGGAGACATACGAATGGTCCGGGCCAGGAGAGACAGGGCGGCAGGAGTCGCGCTGATCTCCCGCCTATGCCAAAACAGCAAGCGTTCCCGCTCTGTCGGATGAATTGAAACAACAAGCCGGGGATCAGTCCTCACGGCGCCATCTCGTCCCTTGCCACTTGCGCCACAGGAACTTCCATGACTTGCCGCTTGGCCTCGCGCTACCTATTATGCCGACCGCCCGACGGCAACAGGAGACACCGGACGAATGCTGCTCGAAAGCATGAAGAAAGGCGTAAGCAAGATCGTCATACAGATCCTTGCCGTATTGCTGATCGCCAGCTTCGCGCTGTGGGGAGTCGGCGACATGGTCGGCGTCATCTCGAACCCCGATGAAGTGGCGAAGATCGGTGAGAACAGGGTCACGCAGCGGGAATTTCAGGAGCGGTTTCGAAGGACTCTTGAGCAGGCCCGCCAGACAGTCGGGAATATCGATGCCGAAGGAGCCAGAGCCCTGGGGCTGGCCGATCTCACTCTCGACAATCTTCTGGCGGAGCGATTGCTGAGCATACAGGCCGCTGATCTCGGTGTCCTGATCAGCGATGAGCAGATCGCTGAAAACATCCGAAGGAATCCAGGATTCCGGAATTCGCTGGGGGAATTCGACAGGGCTGCCTTCCAGGCCGTTCTGGCCAACAGCGGGATGACGGAAGCCGCCTATGTCGAGACACTTCGGCAAGAACTGCAGCGACAATATCTGGGTAATATCGTCGGCACCGAGATCGTACCGCCATCACAGCTCGCGGACACGATATACAAGTTTCGCAATGAGCAGCGTTCCGTCGAGATGGTGCAGATAGAAAATACCTCCATGAAGTCTCCACCTCCGCCGCCGGACACCGAACTGGCGCAGTTCCTGCAAGAAAATCAGGACTCCTTTATGAGCCCCGAATATCGCCGGATTACGATCCTGCATCTTGATCCCGAAGAGGTTGCGCGGGAACTGTCGCCGTCAGAGGACCGGATACGTGAGGAGTATGACGGTCGACTGGATTCCCTCGTGGTCCCCGAACGCCGGCGGCTGGAGCAAATTTTGGCGAAAACGGAAGATATGGCCCGGCAGATGCACGCCGCAGCCTCCGAAGGCAAGCCCTTTGCGGAGATCGTTTCCGGGACAGGCGGGGCTGCCAGCCATGTGAGACTTGGATCGGTGACACAAAACGATCTTCCGGCCGTGATTGGCGATGCAACCTTTGTCTTGCCCCAGGGCGGAGTGACCACCCCTGTCCAATCACCTATCGGATGGCATGTTGTTCGCGTGGAGGAAATCGTGCCCGGCCGTACCCCTCCCCTGGATGAAGTGAGGGAACAGATCAAGAATGATCTCGCACGCGAACTTGCACTTGATGATCTTGTGCGGCGCGCCAACAAGATCGAGGATGCCCAGGCTGGCGGCGCCACACTGGAGCAAGCATCCATTGAAAGTGGTACGAGGCCGGTTGTGCTTGATCCGATCGACGCCAGTGGGCGAACGAAGTCAGGTAACGAGGAAACCCGCCTGCCGCAGGACCGGCAGGTGCTGGAAGTCGTATTTACCACGGAGCCCGGCGAGACCAGCGATCTCGTGGAAACTGACTCTGGTGGATATTTCATACTCAGGGTTGATGAAATCATCGATCCGGCCCTGCCAGCCCTTGATCAGATAAGGGCAGCGGTTGTGGATGCATGGAAGAGTGATCAACGCGACCAGGAAGCCAGGAAAAAAGCTGAAGAACTGCTGAACCTTGCCAAGCGAGGTCAGCCGCTTGGTGATATCGCGTCCTCGAAACGGCTGAAATTTTCAAGCGGGGGACCGACAACCCGAATTCCCCAGGAAGAAACCAGCATACCTCCGGCCTTGCTCGACCCGATGTTCGAAGCCCGGGAAAGGGAACCCTTCATCGCACCCCTGCCCGATGGATATGCCCTTGCCACCGTAACCGGCATTACCCAGGCGGTTATTGACAGGCAGTCAGAGGAATATTCAACCCTTGCCCGGTCTCTCTCGGCGTCTCTGTCCAATGACCTCCTCGGGGAATATACACGGTCCCTTCGTGAGGACTATGATGTGGTAATAAATCGTCAGGCTCTTGACGCCTTCTTTGCTGCAAGGCGTTGAGACACATTTCCGGTTGGAAGCCCCTGCCTGCCGCGTGATTGCGGGCCCTGACAGACCCGAACAGACAATCGGCCGCTGGCGCAGCCTGTTCTGCCAACAGACACGCAATTTGAGGATTTAATGGATTTCAAGGACATTCTGGCGAGTCTTGCCGACGGTAATCAACTGGATCGGGCCACAGCCGAAGAGGCTTTCGACATTCTGATGTCCGGTGGCGCTACACCGTCCCAGGTCGGCGCCTTTCTCATGGGTCTTCGCATGCGTGGTGAGACCGTAACCGAAATTGCCGCGGCCGCCACAGTCATGAGATCGAAGGCCGCACGTATCCGGGCACCTGAAGGCGCAATTGATGTTGTCGGCACCGGGGGAGATCGGAGCGGAACCCTGAATATATCGACAGCGGCAGCCCTGACGGTCGCCGGCTGCGGCGTTCCTGTTGCCAAACATGGCAATCGGGCCCTTTCCTCACAGGCCGGAGCCGCCGATGTCCTCAAGGCCCTCGGGGTGAATATCGATGCGGACATGCGATTGATCGAGAAATCCATTGCCGAGGCGGGCATCGGATTCATGATGGCTCCGCGCCACCATAGTGCGACGCGGCATGTCGCCGGTGCGCGCGTCGAAATGGCCATAAGAACGGTCTTCAACATGTTGGGCCCGCTTTCAAACCCTGCCATGGTCGACCGGTTGATGGTTGGCGTATTCGCCCCGGAATGGGTTCAGCCGGTCGCAGAGGTGCTTCGTGAACTTGGTGCAAAACGGGCCTGGGTCGTGCATGGAAGTGGCGGCATCGACGAACTGGCAACGAACGGTCCCGCTCAGGTTGCCTCACTCGCCAATGGAGAGATTTCTGATTTTGTCGTCGAACCGAAGGAGGCAGGTCTGCCGCTGTGCAATCTCGAGGACCTGAAGGGCGGTGACGCCGAATTCAATGCCCTGGCAATCCGTAACCTTCTGAACAGCCAACCCGGGCCCTTTCGCGAAACCGTTCTGTTGACTGCGGCAGCGGCTCTGATCGTGGCAGGGCGCGCCGAGGACTTGCGTCAGGGAGTAAAGCTGGCCGCCACCTCCATCGATGACGGGAAGGCGGGGCGCACCCTGGAACGTATGGTCGAGATTTCCAATGAAACAATCGAGGAGGAAATCCCGGAGGATGACTGACGCGCTGCAGAAAATCTGTGCCGACAAGCGCCAGCATATTGCCAGACAGAAAGCCGTCATGCCGGTACGTGACGTCGAAGCGGCTGCACGCCAGGCGTCATCGCCTCGAGGTTTTCACGCTGCCCTCGAAAAACAATTCCTGACGGATCGCTATGGGCTCATCGCAGAAGTCAAGAAAGCCTCTCCCAGCAAGGGAGTTATCCGTCATGACTTTGATCCCGCGGCGTTGGCCACAGCCTACGAGAGAGGCGGCGCTACCTGTCTTTCCGTCCTGACGGATATCCCCTATTTCATGGGTCATGACCAGCATCTGATCAATGCCCGGACGTCAGTATCCCTTCCTGTGCTCCGCAAGGACTTCATGATTGATCCTTATCAGGTTGCGGAAGCCCGCATGCTGGGTGCCGACTGCATCCTGTTGATCATGGCCGCGCTGGAAGACAGTCAGGCAGCAGAACTGGAGGATGCCGCCACGGAGTGGGAAATGGATGTGCTGATCGAAGTGCATGACGCCCCCGAACTGGACCGCGCCATGAATCTGCGCTCACCGCTTCTTGGCATTAACAACCGGAACCTCAAGACACTCGGGACCAGCCTTGACACGACAAGGGAACTGGCACCACGTGCCGCCGGCACCGGACGTCTCGTTGTCAGCGAAAGCGGGCTGTACACGGCTGAAGATCTTGCCGAGATGTACGCTTGCGGCGCCCGATCGTTCCTTATCGGTGAGTCGCTGATGCGTCAGGACAATGTGGAACTCGCCACCCAACAGCTCCTCGGCAAGGCCACAGGGGCAGCAGCAGCATGACAAGCAAACTGACGCATATTGCCAGCGACGGATCTGCCCGTATGGTTGATGTCGCAGACAAGGACGTCACCGATCGCACCGCAACGGCCAGGGGGAGTGTCATTGCCCTGCCGGAAACCCTGCTCCTGATCATCGACGGATCGGTGAAAAAGGGGGATGTGCTTTCCGTCGCCAAACTCGCCGGCATCATGGCCGCAAAGCGGACCTCGGATCTGATCCCGCTCTGCCATCCCCTCAGCCTCGAGAATATTGATGTCAGTCTGACCTGTGATCCGGAACGGAACGCCGTCGATATCGAGGCAACCTGCCGGGTCCGGGGCCGGACGGGCGTGGAAATGGAGGCCCTTACCGCAGTTTCGGCGGCCGCTCTCACTGTTTATGACATGTGCAAGGCCGTGGATCGATCGATGACGATCACGAACATTCGCCTCGTTCACAAGGCCGGGGGTCGTTCCGGCGAGTATAGTTCGGCATCATAGACATGGCAGCAAAAGGCCTGCTTTCTGTCGCCGAAGCCCAGAGGCAAATTCTTTCTGCCGTCCCGGTATGCTCAAGTGAGCAGATTCCGGTTTCGGACGGTTTGGGCCGCGTACTCGCCGAAGATCATTTGTCCCGGCGCAACCAGCCGCCGCTTGCGGTCTCGGCCATGGACGGATATGCCGTGCGCGCGCACGATGTTGCAAGTCTGCCGGCGACACTGAGGATTATAGGCTACGCTCCTGCCGGTCATCCATTCGATGGAAGGATAGGTCCCGGGGAAGCCGTGCGCATTTTCACAGGTTCTGTAATGCCCGAAGGCGCCGATTCCGTCGTCATCCAGGAAAACACGGAGCTGGAGAATGAAACTGTCCGGATCGTCGCCGGGGAGACACCTGAAGGACGATACGTTCGTCCGTCAGGACTTGATTTTCGGGAGGGCGATGCTCTTCTGAAAGCCGGACAAGTCCTGACAGCGCGGGATGTGGGTCTCGCGGCGTCGATGAATCGTCCATGGCTGACTGTTCGTCGAAAACCAAGGATTGCAGTGCTGGCCACCGGTGACGAAATTGTCATGCCAGGTGATCCCCTGGAAATAGGCCAGATCGTCAGCTCGAACGCCCTCGCACTTCGGGCCTTCATTACAGCAACTGGCGGCGAGTCTGTCGATCTCGGGATCGCGCCTGATGAAGCAGATGGTCTGAGGCGTCTCGCAGCGGGCGGACAGGGAGCAGATATTCTTCTCACCACCGGAGGAGCCTCCGTGGGTGATCATGATCTTGTCCAGGATGTTCTTGGTGATATCGGACTGGAAGTGGATTTCTGGAGAATCGCGATGCGTCCGGGTAAGCCTCTGATCTTCGGCAAGATCGGCAGAAGCTTTCTCCTCGGACTGCCCGGTAACCCGGTCTCGTCGCTCGTATGTGCTGTCATGTTCCTGGCTCCGGCCATTCGAAAAATGCTGGGTATGACGGATATCATGCCGCGACGGAGCACGGCACAGCTCGGTTCCAATCTTGGCAGGAATGACGAGCGCGAAGACTATCTCCGGGCAACGCTCTCCGATGATGGCAAGACGGCGTTTGCCTTTTCGCGCCAGGACAGTTCGATGTTTGCAACAATGGCGCGGGCGGAGGCGCTCATCATCCGTCCGCCGCACGCTCCGGCAGCCAGCAAAGGTGAAGATGTCGAGGTTATCCCCTTGACCGGGGGCATCACGAGCATTTGAGCAAATGATTCCGAGTGCCGCACATCCCGTGCTGACATGAGCCTTTCAGCCAGAATCATGCCAGCAGGTATCCAGGATTTCGAAAAAGCGCCGCCCCGGTTGCGGAACAGGTCACGAACCGAGCGCAGTACGTCCGTGTGCTGATCGAGGCAAACGCACCAACGGATCAGGAAAACGACAGCCCTCATCCGGCTCCTCTCTCTGACCGGGGGACACGCGGACCACCGCAAGGATCCAAGCACTACAGCGTTTTCTGATGCCAGTTTCCCGACACTCGACAAAAGACTGCGCGAGGTGATTCGCATACAGGGTCGGGACTGATCCCGGTCCAGCCCCGCTGCCGAAACCCGAAAGCCGTCAATGTCAATCGAAAATTGCTGACTCCCGGGGAATCGGAAACAGGACTGGCGATTCGCGCTGTATCAGGTCGCTGCTCCCCGATACTGTTTTGAATTCCGGTTGGTCGCGGCCTGCCATGTCAACAGATGTGACCGTGATGATCGGTCAAGGGTTCCCCGGCTTCATCAGATGGCCGACAGGGAATTTCTCAAGCCCGAATGAGGCGATAGCCAACTCCTGGTACCGGACAGGAGCCCTGTTTTGAGCGGAAAAACGCCGATCCGTGCGGCCGCCATACGGATCAAGGCCCTGGACCGGAGTCGTCCGCCCAGAACCCCCGGCTGCAGGTCAGGGACAGCTCCCAACATCATAATGCCTTCCTCGATTCGGCGGTTCCATCCCCCGCCGGGGATTTCGGGAAGAGAGGCTGCCTTGAGCGATATCCCGTCCATCCCAACCTGACCCAGCGGACCACTTGACAATTCTGGGGAACTAACCTAGAACATTATATGCAGGATGTTCAACAGATCAGTGGAGATGGGTACTGATGCTTACGCGAAAACAGTACGAAATGCTTGAGTTCATCGATCAGCGAATTCGTATCGATGGCATTCCGCCATCCTACGAAGAAATGAAAGAGATCTTCGGCATGAAGTCCAAGTCCGGCATCCACCGAATCATCCTGGCTCTCGAGGAGCGCGGTTTCATCCGACGCATGCCTTACCGGGCCCGGGCCATCGAAGTGATCCGGAAACCGGCAAAAATGGATCCGTCAAACAAGGGATTCGTTCCAACCATTGTCGGAGGATCCGATGGACCGCCAGCCGGAGGAGACACCGTGAAGTCACCGGTCCATGTCCCCTTCTATGGAAAAATTGCCGCAGGCACGCCAATCGAAGCCCTTCGCGATACAACCCGCACGTTCGAGGCGACGGCGTCCATGTTGGGACAGGGTGAACATTACGCGTTGCAAATCGAAGGCGATTCGATGATCGAAGCCGGTATACACGACGGTGATATAGCCCTCGTCAAGCGAACCGATGCGGCAGAGAACGGACAAATTGTTGTCGCACTGGTGGACGAGAGTGAGGCCACTCTCAAGCGCTTCCGCAGGCGCGGCGCCTCGGTTGCCCTGGAGCCCGCCAATCCGGATCACGAAATCCGAATTTATGGGCCGGATCAGGTGCGGGTTCAGGGCCGACTCGTGGGGCTGGTGCGCACCTATTGATTGTAACCTCAAGGCTTCGGACAGGTTAGCCGGAGCCACAGAAAGCCACCCGTCAGAGCTGTCGGAAAACAGGACCTGGCTCCGTGTGTGACGGGTCCAATCTGTCCCGAAGAACCCGGAAGAATGGACAAGACAGGGTTCTGGTTGCCTTTATGTCTTGACACGGAATCGTCATGAACGTTGTTACACGGTTTGCGCCGTCACCCACTGGCCATTTGCATATCGGAGGTGCACGAACAGCCCTCTTCAACTGGCTCTACGCCAAACACATGGGAGGCCTGTTCCGGCTGCGTATCGAGGATACCGATCGAAAACGGTCCTCCCCCGAGGCCATCGATGCGATTCTCGAGGGTCTGGCCTGGCTGGGTCTGCAGTGGAGTGGCGAACCCGTATATCAGTATAGCCGGAGCGGCCGCCACGCAGACATCGCACGGAAACTTCTCGAAAACGGAGAGGCCTATTACTGCTATTGCTCCCCGGAAGAACTGGCGGAGATGCGCAAAAAGGCGAAGGAAGAAAAACGCCCGATACGCTATGACGGGACCTGGAGAGACCGCTCGCCTGAAGAAGCTCCCGCAGACAGGTCTCCGGTCGTCCGCTTTCGTGCCCCCCTCGAAGGAACAACGGTTATTGAGGATCATGTGCAGGGAACCGTTGAAGTCCGGAACACCCAGCTTGATGACATGGTCCTCCTGCGCGCAGACGGAAGCCCGACCTACATGCTTTCCGTCGTCGTGGATGATCATGACATGGAGATTACCCATGTCATACGAGGTGATGACCACCTTACGAATGCCTTTCGCCAGACCCAACTGTATCGCGCGCTTGATTGGCAACCACCCCGGTTTGCTCATGTCCCCCTGATCCACGGACCCGATGGAACTCCCCTGTCCAAGCGGCATGGTGCGCTGGGGGTCGAGGCATATCGGAATATGGGAGTTCTGCCTGAAGCATTGGTGAACTATCTCTGTCGTCTTGGCTGGAGCCACGGCGATGACGAGATTTTCACGATGGACCAGGCCATGAAATGGTTCGATATCGCAGACATCAACCGGGGACCAGCACGCATGGATCCTGACCGGTTAAAGAACCTGAACGGTCATTACCTCGCAAACATGGATGATTCTGATCTCGTGGACAGAATTGCGCCCGCTCTCGAAACGAGGCTGGGCCGGCCTCTCGAACAAACTGCGCTGACGCGACTGGAACAGGGCATGTCATCGCTGAAAACACGGGCCAAAACACTGGTCGAACTGGCAGAAATTGCGGTATTTTATGCCGCACCCCGACCACTTGTTCTTTCGGCCAAAGCGGCGCGCCAACTCCAGGGTGCGGGCCGGGATAACCTGATCAGACTTCGTGCCCACCTCGACGATATCAATCCCTGGACCGAAGCCGGCCTTGAGACCTCAATCCGCGATTTTGCCCGGGACCATGAGGTGAAACTGGGACGGATCGCCCAACCGCTTCGGGCGGCACTCACAGGAACAGATGTTTCCCCCGGAATTTTCGAGGTTGCCGCTGTTCTGGGCAAGGAAGAGACACTGGGTCGGCTGGACGACGCTGTTGGCGCCGGCCAGTCTGATGGAGATCCGGCGCACCGCGCATTTGATTCCTGAAGTCCGGAAGAGTATCGTCCCCTTCATGCAGGCTGGCAGGATTTCGGGGTTCCGGCCGGTCCCGCGGCTTCAATTTTCCAAGGATCAGACTATGAATCGCGATCGTGTGAATTCGGTGAACGATGGGGTAACTCTTGTGGATCATGCCACGGACCGCCGGCTCGACTTGCCGCTCATCGAAGGCACGGTGGGCCCGAAAGTCATTGATATACGAAAGCTTTACTCGGAACTTGACTATTTCACCTTTGATCCCGGCTTCATGGCTACCGGCAGCTGCGCCTCAAACATCACCTATATCGACGGCGATGCAGGCGTGCTGCTCTATCGCGGCTATCCGATCGATGACCTGGCCAAGAACTGCGACTTTATGGAAGTCGCTTACCTGCTGCTGGAAGGCGAGCTCCCGAACCACGAAGAACGGGCCCGCTTCATTCATGACATCACATACCACACGATGGTTCACGAGCAACTTCACAAATTTTATGACGGTTTCCGGCGCGATGCCCACCCCATGGCGATCATGTGCGGCGTCGTCGGTGCACTGTCCGCCTTCTACCACGATTCCACCGATATTTCCGATCCGCTGCAACGGACGATCGCGTCTTACCGTCTGATCGCAAAAATGCCGACCATCGCCGCATGGGCATACAAGTATGCCGTGGGACAGCCCTTCATTTACCCGCGTAATGACCTGAGCTATGCCGAAGACTTCCTTCACATGATGTTTGCGACTCCCTGCGAGCCATACAAGATCAGTCCGGTCATCGCCCGCGCCCTCGATCGTATTCTGACGTTGCACGCCGATCACGAGCAAAACGCTTCAACCTCGACAGTGCGGCTTGCAGGGTCGTCGGGAGCCAACCCGTTCGCCTGTATCGCCGCCGGCATCGCCAGTCTCTGGGGACCTGCCCACGGGGGAGCCAACGAGGCCGTCCTCAACATGCTGCGAACCATCGGCAGCGTCGACAACATTCCGGAATATCTGGAACGAGCAAAGGACAGGAGCGATCCGTTCCTGCTCATGGGTTTCGGACATCGGGTTTACAAGAACTATGACCCCCGCGCGACGATCATGCGCCAGACCTGTCATGAGGTCCTCGAGGAGCTCGGCCTCGCAGACGAACCCTTGCTCGCGCTTGCCATGGAACTTGAAAAGATCGCTCTCGACGATCCCTACTTTGTCGAACGCAGGCTATACCCGAATGTGGACTTTTATTCGGGGATCATATTCAGAGCCGTCGGCATCCCCGAAAGCATGTTTACGGTCCTGTTTTCCGTTGCCAGAACGGTCGGATGGGTCGCCCAGTGGAACGAGATGATTGAAGACCCCAACCAGAAAATCGGCCGTCCGCGTCAACTCTATACTGGCCCAACCCAACGAGAATTCGTGCCAGTCGAACAACGGTGACAAACGTCGACTGTCAGCTCCTTTCGATCAATTCGATCTTGTACCCGTCGGGATCCTCGACGAAGGCAATCACTGTCGTACCGTGCTTCATCGGTCCTGGCGGTCGCGGAATATTCACTCCGGCCTTGCCCATTTCCTCGCAAACCGCTTCTATATCCGGAACCGCTACGGCAAGATGTCCGAAACCCGATCCATGTGTGTATGGTTCGGCCTGATCCCAGTTATGTGTGAGTTCCAGCACAGTGTGCCTCGTCTCATCACCGTATCCCATGAAAACGTTTGTGAATCGGCCACCCGGAAAATCTTTCTTCCGCAAGATCTCCATACCAAGATGACGCCGATAAAAGTCTATCGAAGCATCCAGATCCTTGACCCGGATCATGGTATGAAGAAGTCGAAAGTTGCGTGTATCCATAGTCATTCCATTTCCTCCTTGTCCAGTAAATCAGCCCTGCCCCCCTGGGCACAGGCCAGCACGACGGCGGCCGCGGCCCTGCTCGGCGCCAGTCCGGCAGGACGCAACATGTCGAGAGCGGCGCCAACCGCCTTCAGCTGATCATGCCGGTCACGCTCTCCATGCATCAGCTTCTGTAAAGCCGAAGCGATGGCAGGGCCGTGACAATTTCCCTGTATGAATTCCGGCACCACTTCGCGATCCAGCAGGATGTTGATCAGATTGACAAAGCGAATCGTTTTTCCGCCCATCAGGCCAACGATCCCCGCGGTCACGCGGCTGATTCGATAGGCGATGACATGGGGAACACCAGCCATAGCCAGCTCCAGAGAAACCGTTCCCGAGGTTGCCATTGCGGCGGCGCTCGCCGCCATGGCATCAAACTTGTCGGAGACGGACTCCACGACAAGGCTGCGTCCCGGCCAAACTCCCAGTTTCCCGGACAGGAAGCCGGAGAGATGCTCAACTGTCGGAAACACATAGACAGTCTCTCCTTCCGGTCGGTGACAGGAATGGGCCGCTTCACGAAATACAGGCAACATACGTGAAATCTCGCCGCGACGGCTGCCCGGAAGAACACAGATTACGGTAGTGTCAGGCCTTATGCCGTGGCGCTTCCTGAACCGAATCCCGTCTCCCGAGCCGGCAGCGCTCTCGAGAACCGGATGACCTGCAAACGTGCAATCCAGACCCTCCCGTCTGAACCACGCGGGTTCGAAAGGAAGCAGGGCAATCATATGGTCGAGCCGCGCAGCATAGCGTGCTGCACGGCCGGGATTCCATGCCCAGACGGAGGGCGCCACATAATGAACCAGCGGAATTCCGCTATCGGACAATCGTTTCCAGACGCGGGAGCAGAATCCCGGACTGTCAATGGAAACCACTACGTCAGGTTTGTCAGCAAGGATGTCAGACACCGTCTCGGCAATGCGACGCCGAAGCAGGGGGAGCCGCGGAATGATTTCCACGATTCCCATCACAGCAATGTCAGAAATAGGAAAGCGGCTGTCCAGCCCTGCCGCAATCATCGCTTCTCCGCCGACCCCTGCAACCTTGACGGGTCGTTTTGCATAATCTTTCAGCGCAGCCATCAGGCGAGCCCCGATCAGATCCCCTGACGGTTCTCCCGCAATGAGCCACACAAGAATGTGGTCTCGCGTTGTCATCCATCATCCGGCAGGCCAACACCAACCAGAAAGACTCCCAACCGGTCGGCCGTCTCTATTGCCGCTTCCCTGTCAATAATCCAGCTTCGTCCCGCTTCAACGGCGACACCGCGGAGCCCGGCGGATCCTACCCGTTCCAGAGTGGTCACCCCGACCGCCGGCAAGTCTGCTCTCTGCTCCTGGCCCGGTTTCGAAGTCTTCACGAGGACCCCGCCGGGCGATTCCCGGGTCGCATATTCGGAACACCGCTCAATCAGCCGGTCTGTTCCCTCCACCCCTTCGACTCCCAGAACCGTTCCATTCTGGACTATGACCGCCTGACCGATATCAAGGGATCCGAGCGTTGCAGCAACTGTCAGGCCTCTCGCAATATCGGCGCGACTCATGTGATCCGGCTCAATCTGTCCATGCACACCTTCTGACGCCATGCTGTCGGTCAGCAATTCGTCGGCGGCAATGACGCGAAAACCTTCGGACTGTTCCAGACTCGTGACCACAGCAGACAATATGTCATTGTCTCCGAATATGCTGTTCCCGAGTTTCATCAGGAGCTTCGCTGATTTGGGATCTCGCAGGAGACGGCCCGGCGACGGCCGCGGAACATTGCCAACCAGGACCAGCTCCTCAATCTGTTCCCGTCTGGCAATCGCCAGGGCTTCGCTCAATCTGTCGATATGAATCCAGTCTGCCGGGACCCCCTGAACCAGAACGTCATCGGCACTTCCCTTGACTGCCAGAACATGAAAATCGCGCCCGAGGCGGCGGCACGCCGCAACAATCTGATGTGGAAGCCGGCCGCCGCCCGCAACGATCCCGAGCTTGGGCATGCTAGCCCGCTCTCGGTTGACAAATCCCCCGACTGGACGCGGACCGGACGAAACTGAGAATATCCATGACCGCTTCCTGGGCGCCATAACTCTCGGTAACGTCATCGAGACGCTCAGCCATGGTGCCCTCCTCGGCAAACATCAACCGATAGGCCCGCCGCAGTGCGGCAACATCATTGCGCGAGAATCCGCGACGTTTGAGACCGACAATGTTGAGGCCAGTCAGACGGGCCCGATTACCCATTACCAGCCCGTAGGGAATCACATCGCTCTCCACGCCGGACATACCCCCGACCATCGCATGTTTCCCGATTCGGCAAAACTGATGAATGGCCGACAGTCCGCCGATGATCGCGTAGTCATCCACGGTTACGTGACCGGCCAGAGTCGCATTGTTGACCATGATCACATGGTCACAGACCTTGCAATCATGGGCGACATGGGCGCCAACCATCAGAAGACAGTGATCACCGACCCTGGTTGCCATTCCGCCACCTGCCGTGCCCGGATTGATGGTAACCTGTTCGCGAATAATCGTATGGGCCCCGATGGTCAGTGTCGACGGCTCACCACGATACTTCATGTCCTGAGGAGCATGACCAATCGATGCGAAGGGATAAATACTTGTGTGTGGCCCGACTTTCGTTTTTCCGTTGACGACGACTGACGAGAGCAGCTGGCAATGATCACCGATGGTGACCTCAGGACCAATTACGCAATAAGGTCCAATTGTGACCTCTTCTCCGATTTTTGCCTGCGGATCGACGACGGCCGTGGGATGAATAAAGGACATCTCAATTCAGTCATCCAGAATCATTGCACTGAAGACCGCTTCTGCCACCGGTTCCCCGTCAACCTTCGCAACCCCCTCGAATTTCCAGACACTTCCACGATTATGCTGTTTTCTGACCTCGACAACCAGTTGATCACCCGGAACGACGGGTTTTCGGAATCGCGCCTTGTCGATTGACATGAAATAGACGAGCTTGCCTTCAGACTCAGGACCCAGCGTCATGACCACAAACACGGCTGCCGTCTGTGCCATGGCTTCCACGATAAGAACCCCCGGCATGACAGGCCGTGCCGCAAAATGGCCGGCAAAAAAATGTTCATTGATGGAAACATTCTTGATCGCCGTCGCCTGATCATCGCAAAGGAATTCCACGACGCGGTCAATCATCAGAAACGGATACCGGTGCGGAATCATTTGCATGATCCGCTCCACATCCACGTGGACAGTCTGGTCCGGGTTTCTCAAGTCCATTTGACCATCCTCCCTAACGTTTTGTCGACAGGCGCGACAGCATGGCGAATTGACGAAAGAATTGCCGAACAGGTACGGCTGGCAACCCCATCACCCTTTCACCCGGAGCAACATCGCGGATAATGCCTGACTTGCTGGCAATCTGGGCACCGTCACCAACGGAAATATGCCCCGCCACACCTGCCTGTCCTCCGATCAGCACTCCGTCGCCAATGCGGGCACTTCCCGCAATTCCAACCATCCCCGTCAATATGCAACGCTGCCCGATGCGCACGTTGTGCCCGATCTGAACCAGATTATCGAGCCGTGTTCCGCGCCCGATGATCGTGTCCGGTCCGGACCCTCGATCGATTGTGGTGTTTGCACCGACCTCGACATCATCCTCCAGAATCACGCGCCCGACCTGCGGTATGGTTACAGCTCCCGAAGACGAAATCGCAAAACCGAATCCGGGCTCGCCGATCCGCGCACCGGCAAAGATACTCACCCGGTCTCCGACGAGGGCAAATCGGATGGAAACTCCGGGCCCGACATGACAGTTATCTCCGATACGGACTTCATCACCGATGTATGCGTTCGGACCAATCCGGCAATTCCGGCCAATCACGGCACCAGGCCCAACAACAGTGCCTCTGCCGAGACGGGTCCCCTCACCTATCGTGGCACTGGCGTGAACCGGTTCTTCCCCGTCCCCGCACAGGTATGATTGCCCGGATGCCGGATGAAACGCAGTTGCCACTCTCGCATAGGCAAGATAGGGCTGATCTGTTACCAGCAGTGCCATGGACGGGGGAGCCTGCCGGGCCAGCCCTTCGCTGGTAATACAACAGCCGGCAGAACTCGCGCGAAACTGATCCATGTAGGATCGGGAATGTACAAAGCTGACATCATCGGCTGTGGCGCTATGCAGCGGAGCTACGTTGGATACCAGCCGCTCTGCCTCTCCATCAAGCCTGGCGCCACAAAGGTCGGCAAGAAAAGACAGTGTGAATGGACCCGCAGGCGGAAAAAACCGGTCGTCCGGCATGTCTCAGTTCTTCGTCCCTGCGTCCGGCTGTTCCGGTGCCTGCCGCAAATCTTCGAGCTCCAGCTTGACGGAAGGAAGCCTTTCATCAAGCAGCTTTATGACGTCTTCCGTCAAATCCAGAGACTTTGCGGGAATGAACACGACGCGCCTCTCCAGAACGATATCCACATCACTGGATTTCGCCACCTCCTGCGCAACCACAACCATTTCGCGGAGAATCGTGTCTCTTGTACGGTTGAAAGCAGCATCCAGCCCTCGCCTGCGATCCTGAAGCCCAAGTTGTGTCTGCCGGCTACGCTCATCAAGCTCCCGTCGCTTCTGGATGAAGACGTCGGACGACAGAACGATCCGTTCAGAGGCAAGTCTCTGGGCTGCCTCCCGGAGGACCCGCTCCTGTTCCCGAACCTGCTCCTGGAATTTTTTCCGTACCGCATCCATCTGGGGCCGCACACCCTTTGCCGCCTGTGCATCCCGCAGCACACGCTGAACATCAATGAGTCCGATTCGCGCCCGCACACCTTCCTGTGCCTGAACGCCAGCCGGAAGAGCTGTCGCGAGGACAATAAGGAGAAGCGAAAGCGTCTCCAGCCATCGCCTGGTCATGCGGACGGACATCAGAAGCGGGTACCAAAGCTGAAGCGAAAGGATTCGGTCTTGTCAAAGTCCTCTTTTGCGATCGCAGTCGAGAGATCCAGATTCATTGGCCCCAGCGGGGTCCTCCAGGAAATTCCGGTTCCGACCGAAGCCCTGAGCGAGCCCGTGTCAGTATCGGCTCCTGCCGTGTGATCGATATCGCCAATACTGCCAGCATCAGCAAATATGCGGCCCTTGATCCCCAGTTCGTTTGGAAGACCAAGGGGAAAGGTGACCCCGACGGTAGCGCTGTAATACCAGTTTCCTCCCAGCGCATCCCCGGTCGTCTCATCCCGGGGGCCGATGCCCTTGAACTGGAAACCACGCAAACTGTCACCGCCCAGGAAGAACCTGTCCACGATGTGGGTCTTTTCGTCATCTTCCAGACTGAACAAATAACCCAGCCCAAGTCTGGTGCCCAGAACCCAGTCCTCGGCAACCTCGTGATAAAGGGACCCTTTCCACCGGTTCTTCAGATACCTCCGGTCCCCCCCGATTCCGGCAAGGATATTCTCGAATTCAAAAACAAATCCGTCGGTGGGAGTGATGGTACTGTCACGACGATCGTAAATCATGCGATGACCAAGGGACGACGTGAGGAAGTCTCCCTCAAGTTCCCTGATCGCTGCCGAGGCAGTCTCCTGAACGTCGGTCAGTTCGTCCTCACGCAATGTGTAAGTCCAGTGTTGCGACAGGGGCCGGGTGATCTGGTATCCCATCCGCAGACCGAGGCCTGTTGACTGGTGGTCGTAGGAACTTTCGTTCTGATGATCTCTCTGGATCCTGAACACATCGACACCGGCCCGAAGATTACGGTCCAGAAAATACGGTTCCGTAAAGGAAAGATCGATCTCCTGCTGCTCGGTGCCGGTTTGCAACTCCAGTCGCAAGTTCTGACCACGACCCAGGAGATTGCGTTCCTGTATGCTGATACTGCCAAGGGCGCCGCTGGTTGAGGAATAGCCAACTCCGAATGAAAGCGCGCCTGTTGCGCGCTCGCTGACGACAACGGAAATTACAGTCTTGTCAGGGGCACTCCCGGTTTCGCTCTTGACCTCCACCGTGTCAAAGAAACCGAGATTCAGGATCCTCTGGCGGGATCGCCTCAGCTTGGACGAGTTGAAAGCATCGCCTTCAACCAGGAGCATTTCACGACGGATCACTTCATCCAGGGTCCGACTGTTTCCCTGAATTTCCACACGCTCGACAAAGACCCGCGGTCCCTCGTTGACAGACAACTTCAGGTCGACCGAAAGACTTTCGCGGTTACGGCGAATGTCCGGCGCGATTTCCACGAATGCAAAACCGGCTTCTGTCGCCGCGGCTGTCACGTTTGCGATCGTCGTTTCAAGTTCCTCCGCATCATACCAGTCTCCCTCGCGAAGCGTGACACCAGACTGCAATGTTGTCACATCAAGTCCGCGAAAGGCTGACGAGACCTCGACAGTCCCGACCTTGTATCGCTGTCCTTCGGACAGCGTAAAGGTCACAAAGAATGCTTCCTTGTCAGGTGTCAGTTCCGCATCCGCAGACAGGATGCGAAACTCGGCGTAGCCATGCTTCAGATAGTGCCGCCGCAAGAGCTCCTGATCGTAGGCAATGCGGTCGGGGTCATAGGTATCGTCGGAACTCAGAAAGCGATACCACGCTTCCTCTTTCGTCTGGATGACCTCGCGAAGATCGCTGTCGTCAAATCGATCGTTGCCAACGAAGGTAATCTTGCGAACCTTGGTGAGCGCTCC
The DNA here is from genome assembly GCA_965221485.1 of Alphaproteobacteria bacterium. Taxonomy (GTDB): domain Bacteria; phylum Pseudomonadota; class Alphaproteobacteria; order MPNO01; family UBA830; genus JAJEBT01. The sequence goes on from OZ244893.1 coordinate 1,116,268, forward strand.
CTCACTGATTTCAAAGATCAGGTCCACGCGGTTCTGCGGCAATTGCACCACCTTGGGTTCCACCGTCGCTGTAAAGCGGCCGCTGCGACGGTAGATTTCCAGGAGGCGCTGCATGTCAGCCTGGACCCGATTTCTGGTGAAGACCACGCGCGGGCGGAGACTGACTTCCTGCTCGAGAATATCATCGGAAACGCGCAGATTCCCCTCGAATGCAATACGGTTGATGATGGGGTTCTCCACCAGCGTGACGACCAATTCGTTGCCGTCGCGCGCAATGCTGATATCAGCGAACAGACCGGTTGCGAACAGCGCTTTCAGAGCGTCATCGAGATCCTTGGCCGACGGCTGATCTCCGGGCCTGATCTTCATGTATGTGAGGACTGTGGCTTCCTCGATCCTCTGATTGCCCTCGATACGAATTCCGTCGATCGGAGCAGCTTGTTCCTGCGCGGCCGCTTCCTGCGGGAGAGGCAGCGGAAACCCGGTCGAAAGCGATATCACCAATGCAACCACGGCAATACTGCGAAGCGCACCGGCCAGAACTCTGCATGCGTCGTGTCTCATACTCTCACTCTTCTTTTACGTCATCAGTTCGATCAGCTGATCGATGAGGCGCAACTGCACGAGGTCATTCCAACTCACGAATACCATCAGCAGCATTATCATTCCGAAGCCGGTCATGAATGCAAAATTCTGTGCCCGTTCCCCGAGCGGCCGACCGCGCAAAGCTTCAATACCGTAAATCAGAAGATAGCCTCCATCAAGCAAGGGAACGGGAAACAGGTTGATCAGGCCCAGGTTTATGGACAGCAATACTGTGAACATCAGGACCCCTATGACTCCGGTCTGCCAGGCATCGCCCGAGACCTGCGCAATCCGTATGGGTCCCCCAAGTTCCTCAGTGCCGCGTGTACCCCTGATAATCTGGGAAAGCGAGGTAAAGATGCTTCCCGTCAGTGCGACCGTTTCCTTTCCGGCACGCCAAAGGGCGGTGAGTGGATCATGGCGAACCAGGCGGTTTTCCGCCACGGATCTTGATATCCCCAGGCGGCCGAAGCGTTGCGGATTTCCGTTGCGGTCCGGCACGGAAACCGCATCCGGCACTGCTGAAAGGATCGCTTCCGTTCCATTCCTGATCACGAGGATGGTCAAGGGTGTCTCGGGTCTCAATTGCACGATACGGGCAACCTGCTCGAACCGGTCGATGCGGGTTCCGTCGATACGGATGATTTCGTCGCCGGGCCGGAATCCGGCCCGCTCGGCAGCGCTGCCGGGAATCACGCTCTCCACGGTCGCAGGGGTCACGGATTGCCCGGCGGTCATGAACATGCCAGCCAGGAGCGCTATGGCAAACAGGAAGTTGGCAGCAGGGCCAGCAAAGACAATAAAGGCCCGCTGGCCAAGTGACTTTCTATGAAAGGCCCGGGAACTCGGGACGTGTCTCATTTCGAGTTCGTCGGCCGAAAGTTCACTCCTGTTGCCGGTCATTTCCCCGAACATTTTCACATAACCGCCAAGCGGCAGCGCGCAAATCCGCCAGCGAGTTCCATGGCGGTCAGTCCAGCCCACCAGTTCCGAGCCAAAACCCACAGCAAAAACCCGGACCCAGACCCCGCAGCGAACAGCCGCCAGGTAGTGCCCGAGTTCATGGACGAAGACCAGCACCGTAAACACTACGAGAAACGGCAGAACATAATTTACGATCACATCGAACACTGCAGGGGCTCCGGGTTTCTGGAGAACCCGCTTATAGCATTATCCCGCCAGATTGTGCCCGTCACGAAGACGTCCTGAGGGATGTTTCTGCGGCGATCCGGGTCTGCCGGCCAAGGGGGATCTCCGGATATCTCCAGCATTCCAAATAGAGACCAGAACCTTCTTCAATTTCGAATTGTCATCCCGATGGTCATCAGTATCGAGGAGGACAGGCCCGTTTTAAAGCGACGCCGACAGAACCTGCGAGCGCACAGTCTTCTTTACGGAGCCGTAGCGGTACATCGTGATGCGACGGACCCACATCTCGATTTGAGAAATATTGCGCTGTCGTATTGCCAGCCTGATCCCAAGGGCACTGTTCCAGGACCGGCGCTCTTTCCTTCCCGACCTGACCCGCTCCCGGCAGCCCGACACACGCCAGGAAACAGTTGCGATCGTGGGCTCATGGCCCCGGTGAATCCTCCTCCCAAGAGTGAAAACCGGGAGGGCAGAGAGGGCTCGTCTGTGTATGCTGCAGCTCGCTGCCTGAGCGGAAGGAGCACAGGATGGTCAAGGCCGGATCCAGTTTCAGGACCGGGTCCCGTCGGCAATGAGGTTACGTGTGCAATGGCGTGCCTCGCCGTCGACAGCCACAACCTCGTCGATTGTACCAGGTTGGCCCCCTTCCATACGGTTGAGCGTTTCCTCGACGAGACGGGCGACATCCAGAAACCGAATTTTTCCGGACAGAAATGAAGCGACCGCCTCCTCATTCGCAGCATTCAATGAGATCGGAGCCGCACCGCCCTCGTGCAGAGCTTCACGCGCCAGTCTGAGAGCCGGGAACCGGACAGGGTCCGGCGCCTCAAAATCAAGACTGCCTATGCGACCCAGATCCAGTTTTTCACCAGACGTCGGCAGCCGATCAGGCCATCCCAATGTATGGGAAATAGGGATCCTCATATCCGGAGTCCCCAAATGCGCAAATACAGAGCCGTCAACAAAGGACACCATCGCGTGAACGATGGACTGGGGATGAACCAGAACGTCGATACGGTCTTCGGGCATTGCAAAGAGATACCGCGCCTCTATCAGCTCAAGTCCCTTGTTCATCATGGTTGCGGAATCAATGGTAATCTTGTTTCCCATTTTCCATGTCGGGTGAGCAAGCGCCGCATCCAGGGTGGCCCCTTTCATCTCTTCGAGACTCATGGTTCTGAAGGGCCCGCCGGACGCTGTCAGGGTGATGTTTGACACGTGACTGCGGTCGCGATCCCCAAGCAGCTGGTAAACAGCATTATGTTCTGAATCGGCAGGCAGGATAACGGTATCGTGTCGCTCGGCTTCATGCATGATGATGGGGCCGGCGCAAACGAGACACTCCTTGTTGGCGATGGCGACGATTTTTGCGTTTCGAATGGCCTCGAGCGTTGCCTGAAGGCCTGCGATTCCAACGATTCCGGCCATGACCCAGTCAACCGGGCGCGCAGAAGCTGCAACAATGGCGTCCCTGCCGGCAGCTACGTCAATTCCGGTTCCGGCCAGACCATCCTTGAGTTCGGTATAGGCAGTATCGTCATCGATCACCGCCAGCCTCGGCTTCACACGGCGCGCCTGCTGAATGAGCCGCGCCACATTACGACCACCTGTCAGGGCTTCGACGTGATAAGCGCCCGGGGTCCTCTCAATCAGGTCAAGGGTGCTTTGGCCAATCGAGCCGGTGGAGCCAAGAACTGTCACGCTTCTCGGATTGTCTGCAGCGAAACCTTCCATAAACTCCTCCCGGGTGTCTTGCTCAAAACCAATCAGAGGTCAGCGGCGCCGGTGTTCTCCGTGGGGGCGCTCTCCACAGCGCTATGTCTGTCTGGAATACCATAGAAACAGCGCGAGAGCCGGGCCGGTGAGCAACATAGCGTCGGTACGATCCAGAAGCCCTCCATGTCCCGGGATCAGTCTTCCGGAGTCCTTGACGCCCGAGCGGCGTTTGACTGCCGATACCGAGAGGTCCCCACACTGGGCCAACAGGGCAATGGCAATCCCGCCCACGATCGCCGTTCCAAGGGCCACGGCCTCAACCCAACCGGCCCACAGCATGCTCCAGAGGATCGCTGCGAGAATTCCACCCACCAGTCCGGCCCAGGTCTTTCCCGGACTGATACGCGGAGCGAGCCGAGGTCCGCCAATGATCCGGCCAGACGCATAGGCGCCGATATCTGTGCTCCAGATCGCTCCGATCAACCAGAAGACGATGAGGCGTCCATCTCCGAGATCGCGCAGCCAGAGCCAGGAAAGGGCGAAGGCACCGACGATCAGCGGCCCAGCGGCGAGAAGAACAGCCGAGGTGCGCTGGCCCCGCTCCCAGTTTATGCACCCGACAGCCAATGCCCCCGCGCATCCCGCCATGATCGCCCCGACCGGGGGCAGCGGAAGCAGAGACAGTGCCAGGACTGCGATCAGGCTGGCGGCCATGACAGCCATCGTGACGCCCTCTCGCTTCGAGCCAGCACATAATCGATGCCATTCCCACATCATGATTCCGCTGGCGGCGACGATCACCAGGTCGTACCAGACCGATCCGTAATGGATCGCAGCGAGAAGTGGCGGGGCAAGCAGAAGGATCGAAACTATCCGGGAAACCAGATTTGAACCAGACTGCTCAAGCCGGAATAGCGCCATAGCGCCTTTCCCGCCTGCCATATTCCACAATCGACCGCTTCAGATCCTCTTTACAGAAGTCAGGCCACAACACGTCCGTGAACACCAGTTCCGCATATGCCGACTGCCACAACAGGAAATTGCTGATGCGCTTCTCTCCGCTGGTGCGGATGATCAGTTCCGGGTCAGGCATTTCGGAGGTGAAGAGGTTGGCGGCAACGATCTGCTCATCAATCATCGTCGGGTCGATCTGACCCGCCGCGGCCTTCTTGGCAAGATGCTTCACAACCGACGTGATTTCCTGCCGTCCCCCGTAACTCAAGGCCACCACGAGGTTGAACCTTGCGTTAAATCGGGTCCGATTTTCGCTTTCCTCGACCAGTTGCACAATTTCGGGATCGAGAAACCTTCGCTCGCCTATAAAACGTACCCTGACCCCGTTGCGGTCCAGCTCGTCAATCTCCTGACGCAGATACAGGCGCATCAACGCCATCAAATCGTTGATTTCGGATTGCGGCCGCTTCCAGTTCTCGTTTGAAAAGCAATACAGCGTGAGGAAAGAGATTCCCAGTTCCATCGCGCCCGTAATCGTCCGGCGCACGGCCTCAACGCCCTGACGGTGACCGGCGATTCGCGGCAGTCCCCGGGACCTCGCCCAACGACCATTGCCATCAAGAATGATGGCAACATGCCGGGGCGGCGTTGCCGTCTGGGCAAGCGTGAGAGGGTTGCTCATCCTAGACCTGCAGGATCTCTGCTTCCTTCGCTTCAAAGGCCTCGTCAACCAGTTTGATCATGGAATCTGTCAATTCCTGGATTTCCTCGCTCCAGATGTGCTGTTCGTCCTGCGACATCTCACCGTCCTTCTCCATCCTCTTGACCTCATCGATGCCGCTGCGGCGGATATTCCGGATGGCAATCTTCGCTTGTTCGGCATATTTGCCGGCCACTCTGGCAAGTTCGATCCGTCGTTCCTCCGAGAGTTGCGGAATGGGGACCCGCACCAGTTGTCCCTCGGCCTGCGGATTCAGGCCCAGCGCGGATTCCTGGATCGCGCGCTCAACGGCGCTCACCAGAGAACGGTCCCATACCTGAACGGTGAGCAGCCGCGCATCGGGGGCGCTGATTGTGCCGATCTGGTTCATCGGCATTTTCGCGCCGTAAGCGTCAACATGAATCGGTTCAAGAAGGCCTGGCATGGCCCGGCCTGTCCGCAGACCTGCAAATTCCGACTTCAATACCGCCAGGGCACCGTCCATGCGGCGTTTCAAATCATCAACGTCCGGCTCGGCCATCGTCTTCATGTCCTTCCGCGGCAGGTTCCCGGATAATGGTATAGGTTCCACGCCCCCTGATCACGTCAGCGAACGAATCCGACTTGTGAATCGAAAACACAAGGATCGGAATCCTGTTTTCCCGCGCCAGGGAAATCGCCGATGCATCCATCACCCTCAGATCTTTGGCAAGTACGTCCAGATAGGTGAGTTCGTCGAACCGCACGGCATCAGGTTTCTTGTGGGGGTCATGGGAATAGACGCCATCGACTTGCGTTCCCTTGAAAATCCCGTCGCAGTTCATTTCCGTCGCTCTCAGAGCCGCTGCCGTATCGGTCGTAAAATATGGATTCCCTGTCCCCGCAGCAAATATGACAACGCGGCCTTTTTCCATATGTCGCGCGGCCCGGCGACGAATGTACGGCTCGCAAACAGTGTGCATCGGAATCGCTGACTGGACCCGGGTCGGTACCCCCTGACGTTCCAATGCTCCCTGGAGGGCCAGCGCATTCATGACCGTGGCCAGCATGCCCATGTAATCAGCGGTTCCGCGTTCCAGCCCCTGCGCCGCCCCCGACATGCCACGGAAAATATTGCCGCCGCCTATAACGATACAGACCTCGGTCCTGAGATCGACGACGGCTTTCACCGATCTGGCGACACGTTCGACCGTTTCCGTGTTGATGCCAAACTCTTTGTCTTCGACCAGCGCTTCCCCCGACAACTTGAGCAGAACACGCCCGAAGCGGGGCTGTTCCCGGTCGGCCACCGGCTTTTCCTGTCTCAACCGCGCGCCGTCGCGGCAACCTCTGCCGCGAAATCCGAATCCTTCTTTTCGACTCCCTCGCCTAGCTGGAAGCGCACGAAACCTGTCAACTGCACCGGAGTTCCGAGATCCTGGGATGCCTTCTCGAGGACCTTTGAAACGCGTGTTTCGCCATCGATCGCGTAGGTTTGTTCGAGCAGGCAGACCTCCTCAAAAAACTTTCTCATGCGGCCATCGATCATTTTCTCGACGATGGCCTCCGGACGGCCCGAAGCGCGGGCCTGCTCGGCAAGAACCGAACGCTCCCTTTCGAGACTCGCGGCATCGACATCGTCGCGCGTGATCCAGAGCGGTCCGGTCGCAGCGACATGCATCGCGAGCTGCTTGCCAAGTTGTTCAAGCTTGTCTGGTGCTGCTTCCGACTCGAGACCGACCAGGACGCCGATTCTTCCCATTCCACTGGTTGCGGTATTGTGTACGTAAGTCTCTACCACGCCCGAATTGACCGAAAGTCCGGCAGAGCGTCGAAGCAGAAGATTTTCTCCGATTGTTCCAACCATTTCACGGATCGCTTCGGTGACGGTCTTGCCGTCGTCCATCACGGCTGCCATGGTCGCATCCAGGTCTCCGCCGACCGCCAGCGCCGAGGCTGCGACACGTCCGACAAATTTCTGGAAGTCAGGATTGCGGGCGACAAAATCCGTCTCGGAATTCAACTCGACCACGACCCCCCGGGCCCCATCGGTGGTTACGGCAACGAGGCCCTCGGCGGCGACCCTGCCGGCTTTCTTCGCGGCCGCAGCCAGCCCATTGGTCCGCAACCAGTCCACTGCACTGTCCAGATCCGCTCCGGTTTCCTCAAGCGCTTTCTTGCAGTCCATCATCCCTGCCCCGGTTCTCTCCCGCAGGGTCTTGATGGCTTTCACTGATACTTCAGACATGGCTTATGCTCTCACAAACGGTCACAGGAACTCACGGGGCCACCCTGACCCCGCCGGGATCCTGGTTATATACAGCGACCCTGCCCCCGATTCCGCAACAAGGCCGCGCGCTCAACAGGGCTAGGAAACGGCTTCCGTCTCCTGGGCCTCTGGTGCCTCCGGTGCCTCCTGGGCCTCCGGTGAAGTGTCGGCTTCGGCGTTTTCCGGAGCTGCTTCTTCCTCTTCAGACAGGGCCGTTACCGGCTCTGTTTCCTCTCCGGCGGGCAACGCCGTGTCCGGTATTTCTTCGGCTTCGCCAAGATCCTGACCTGAAGTTCTGGCTTCCTGTTCGAGACCCTCAAGAACAGCCCCGGCCACCAGATCGCAGTACAGGGCTATCGAGCGAATCGCATCGTCATTGCCCGGTACCGGGTAAGTGATGCCCTGCGGATCAGAATTGCTGTCGATGATGGCGACCACCGGTATCCCCAGTTTTCGGCCCTCAGCGACTGCTATGGCTTCCTTGTTGGTATCGATGACAAAAAGTATATGGGGCTGTCCCCCCATGTTTCTGATTCCCCCCAACGACCGCTCCAGCTTGTCGCGTTCCCGGGTCATGTTGAGGAGTTCCTTCTTTGTCAAGGCTTCGGAAATTTCCGTGGAACTCAGATCTTCGTCAAGCTTGCCCAGACGCCGGATCGACTCCGTAATGGTCTCCCAGTTCGTAAGCATACCGCCCAACCATCGGTGGTTGACGTAATGCTGGCCGCAGCGCGACGCGGCACTCGACACCAGATCACTGGCCTGCCGCTTGGTCCCGACAAACAGAACGCGACCATTGTTGGCAGTGACATCCCTGATCGCCTTCAATGCATTGTGCAGCATGGGAACGGTCTGCCGCAGGTCAATGATATGAACTCCATTCCGGACGCCAAAAATGTAGGGTTCCATTTTGGGGTTCCAGCGACGGGTGTGGTGTCCGAAATGAACACCCGCTTCCAGGAGCTGGCGCATGGAAAAATCCGGGACCGACATGCTGTTTTCCTTTTCCGGTTTGATCCTCCGCGAAACGCAGCCGGAAGGCTGATATCTCTGCCGTCCGACACCGGGGCACACCGTCAGTCGAAACCTCGGGTCAGCATTGTTCCGCGTGTGTATTTGTGCAGACCTACATAGCGTCAGGACGCGACTCCGGCAAGGAAAAACTGAAAGGGACAGGAAACCGGACTCTCAGCAAGATCGGGCATGACCAATGTCTCATTGCGACCCAAAAAAATGACAGCATGACTCTTGTAGTCCCTCGGGAAATAGCCCCCTTTCCCGGCCGTGCGACCGGTCCAGGACGCAATCCGCGGGGATTGAGGGGACGAAATCGCCGGCAACATCGGGCGCAGTTGATATCCATTCGCCTCCTTTGGACAAAACAACCGCAATTTCCGGGCTCTGACATGGATACACGACCCGCCGCTTTCCTTGCCACCCCGACCTGTGGTTCGGCAGGTCCAGAAATATTGCAAAAAAAGAGCAAAATTTTTGGACGTAACGCCAGACTCGGTGCTACCGTTAGGCAGCAAACAATTCGGAAAGGATTGGATCACGATGGAAACATGGAAAGAGGAAGTCCGGGAACTGGAACCGTTCGAATTTCCACCGGACCCTGCGGATGATTTCGATTGGACCCCTGCCACAGCCGATGTAGCCGGGAACATGCCGGATATGCCGCTGGCCGAGTGGCGGTCCGGATCCACCAGCCGCCGCGATTTTCTGCGTGGTGTCGTCTGTTCCGGAGTCGCTGTTTCCGCAGCCGGTTACCTGTTTTCGGGCCGATCCCGTGAAGCCCGCGCAGCGGTTCGCGGCGTCGAGCGCATGATATCGCTCACCATCAACGGCAGAACGCGGCGGGTCGATGTGCCGCCAAACGAGACACTGGCCCAGACAATCCGCTACAGACTCGGATTGACAGGAACAAAAATCGGCTGCAATCGCGCCGAATGCGGCGCCTGCACCGTGATGGCCGGCGACATGACGATCTATTCCTGTTCAACCCTCACCCATCAGGTGCGGGGCAAGGACATCGTCACCGTGGAAGGGGTGGCTGCAGCCGACGGTACCCTGCACCCGGTACAGCAGGCATTTATCGACGAACTGGGGCCGCAGTGCGGCTTTTGCACGCCCGGCCAGGTTGTCGCAGCCGTTGCACTTCTGAAGAAGAACCCGAAGCCGTCCATTGATCAGGCCAGGCGGGCACTGTCAGGAAATCTGTGCCGATGCGGTGCCTATGATCATTATCTGAAGGGCGTGATGAGCGCCGCGGGGAGGAGCTGAATCATGGCATACAACCTGTTAGGCAAGGACTTCACACCACCGGATCTCCACGCGAAGGTGACCGGGGCGGCCCGTTATTCCGAAGATTTTCGCGCCGATGGAATGGTGTTCCTGAAGCTTTATCCATCGCCGATGCCCCATGCGAACGTGAAGTCGATCGATGTCGAGGCAGCAAAGAAAATGCCCGGTGTGGTCGGCGTCATGCTGCCCGGAGAAATCAAGCAGCCCCAGGATGCCGGTCATGCGATCCTGACAAATTATCCGGTGTTCGAGGGTCAGCCCATTCTCGCAATCGCTGCGGAAACCGAGCAGCAGGCAGAGGACGCCCTCGCCGCAGTCAAGGTTTCCCTGGAAATCCTGCCCTTCTGTACGGATCCGCTCGAGAGCCTTAAACCGGGCGGGCCGGATGCGCACAAGGGCGGCAATGTTGCCAACCGGCGTGGTATCAAACTCCAGACGGTGAAGTGGAGCGGGAAGGATTTTGCCCTTGCCGGAGATGACCGACTGCCGATGGGCAAGGCCGTCACCGACTGGACATTCGGCGATCTCGAGGCCGGATTTGATAAGGCAAAGGTTGTCGTTGAGGAATCCTTCGTCAGCGCCGCCAACGCCCATCACGCGATGGAACCAAGATCGGCTGCGGCTTACTGGGAAAACGGAAAATGCCACGTCTGGGGCTCGACCCAGTCGTCCTCTTTTGCCATTCCCAGTCTGGCAAAATATATCGGCATCAGCCCGGCGCAACTGAATCTGGTGACAGAATTTTGCGGCGGCGGTTTCGGAGGCAAGGCCTACTCCTATCCCCTGATGGCGTTGCCTGCTCTCATGTCCCGGAAACTGAATGGCCGACCGGTCATGATGCGCGTAAGCCGGGCAGAGGAATACTACAACGGATATGCCCGCGCAGGTTTCCAGGGCTGGGTCAAGATCGGCTTTGGTGCTGACGGCCGTGTGGTTGCCCTCGACAGCTTCGTAATTCAGGACAACGGTTCGACGGCCGGTTTCTGGGATTTCCAGAATTTCGGCATGGCAGCATCAGTTATTCTGCAGCCGGAAGCCATGCGTTTCCGTGGCATCCCGGTCCTGACGAATACACCACCCAAGGGTGCCCAGCGAGGTCCCGGTGAAAACCAGACAGCCAATATCCTGGAGCCCCTGCTGGACAAGGCCGCCCGTGAACTCGGCCTGGATCGCCTCGCGGTGCGTCTCGTCAATGCACCGGGCGGCGGCACCGGCTCCAAGATCGGCCCGAAGCAGGGACCGCTCACAAGCGCCTATCTGCGAGAGGGTCTTGAACAGGCCGCAGCAAAATTCGGTTATCACGAACGCGTGAAGAAAACCGGGAAACAGGCGAACGGCAAGATCCGGGCCATCGGAATCGGCCAGGCCTATCACGCGGCCGGCTCAAACGGCTGGGATGGCATGGTCCGCATTACGCCGGATGGAAAGCTGCACATTCATACGGGTGTGGGCAATCTCGGCACCTATTCCTACGGCGCCACGTCCCGGGTCGCAGCCGAAGTGCTGGGTTACGACTGGAACAACGTGGTGATCGAGCGTGGTGGAACCCTCAAGGCCATGCCCTTCAATCTCGGGCAGTTCGGATCAAATACTACATTCACCATGACCCGGACCAATTATGTGGCCGGCATGGACGCCAGACAGAAACTCCTTGAGATTGGCGCCATGATGAAAGGCGGCAAGGCCGAGGAGTACGAGCTCGAAAACGAGCGCGTGGTTGGTCCCAACGGCTCGATTTCCTTTGCCGAGGCTGCAAGAAAAGCCATTGAACTCGGGGGCAAGTATGCCGGGTTCGAGGTTGACGACGACCTCAAGGGCCTGACCAAAATGGCTGTGAAGATGATCGAGGGAACCGGTCTGATCGGCGTGGCAAAGGACAAGCTGCCCAAGAACGGTACAGTTCCGGCCCTGTCAGCCTCGTTTATCGAGATTGAGCTTGATCCGGAAACGGGGATCGTCACGATCGTTGATTATCTGGGCATAGCCGATGTCGGTCAGGTGATTCATCCGATGGGGCTGGACGCCCAGATTCGCGGCGGCGCAGTCATGGGTTTCGGACTGGCTTCCACCGAGCGTTACATCTACGACCCGGCCTATGGTCGTCCCAACGCACGGGGGCTGTATCAGTCCAAACCACCAAGCTATCTGGATGTGCCTGTGCAGATGGCTTCCCTCGCGGTTGAGGGGGCGATCGATGGCCAGAATCCGGTCGGAGCGAAAGGTGTGGGAGAACCGGTCCAGGGTTCGGCTTCGGCAGCTTATCTGAGCGCCATATCTGATGCGCTTGGCGGACATGTCTTCAACCGGGTCCCGGTTGTAAGCGACATGATCCTCAACCATCTTTCCAATCGACCCCAATCCCACAAACCGCTTCAGGTCAATTGCCAGTAGCGAAGGTATAGGAGACGATCATGACAGACTACATGCATACGTTCGATCTGTTCGTCCCGGGCAGTGTGAATGAAGCTTCCCGACTCCTGAAAGAGCACGGTAATGACGGATGGGTCGTTGCCGGTGGAAAGGACAGCTTCGACTGGTTCAAGGACCGGAACAAGACACCGAAGGCCGTGGTGGATGTATCCGGGCTCGAGGACCTCCGTGGTGTGGCCGATCGCGGCGATCATGTCGCCATCGGAGCTGCCACAACACTGACGGAAGTAGAGGACAACGCACTCCTGCAGAAGCATTTTCCGCTTCTTGTCGAAGCTGCTGGCAAGGTGGCAAGCCCCCAGATCCGGAACGCAGGTACGATCGGCGGCAACCTTGCCCAGGATACGCGCTGTACCTACTATCGCGACGGGTTTCCGTGCTATCGGGCCGGAGGCAATACCTGTTACGCCAACACACCAACGGCAATGAACCGGGAACATGCCCTGTTCGAGGCTGATCGGTGCGTTGCCGTAACCCCCTCGGACACGGCCCCTGCCCTCGTCGCTCTCGAAGCCGAAATGGTGATCCGGCGAGACGGCAAGGACCGGGTGGTCGCCGCCGAAAAGTTCTTTGTCGGGCCGGCTATTGATATTACGCGGATGACGGATCTGAAAGCCGGTGACCTTCTGACCGAGATTCGTATTCCCAAAAAATGGGCCGGTGCCCGTCATTATTTCGAGAAGGTCGCGGATCGCCAGACCTGGGATTTCGCCTTGACCAGCATCGCGATGGTCGCACGAACCGATGGCGGCAAGGTTGTTGATGCCCGTATGGTCTGTGGCGGCGTACAGTGCACACCAAGGCGGCTTTCCGATGTGGAAGACCTTATGAAGGGCGAAATGGCCGGTGCTGAACTCGGAGACCTGGCCAGACGAGTCGCATCTCGTGGCGCCAGACCTCTGAACTACAATCACTTCAAGGTGCCATTGATGGAGAATCTCGCCGCACGGGCTATCCGAAGTCTCGCCTGACGCAATGGAGGTGTTCCGGTTTACCCAGAACGTCTGGGGGCAGGAAATGCTTGTCGGCATGTCCTGGGACCTTCTCTGGCTTCCCGTTGCCGCCGGAGCAACCTTTATCGTCATACATCAACTTGTCCGGCGTCTGGCACGCAAATCGTGATCGGGTAATCAGATTGAAGCCATGAAGTCCGGCGAAATTCGTCATGCCTGGCCAGACCGCCTTTTTCACTGGATCATGGCGGTTCTGGTCATTCTTTTGCTCGGCACTTCTTTTCTTCCAATCGCAGGAATCCGGTTCGGTTGGGTAACGATTCACTGGATATCAGGTGTACTGCTCTGTGCCGCGATCCTGTTTCATCTCTATCGTGTGTTCGTCGTCCACGGTGTGAGGTCCATGCTTCCGACCTGGGCCGAACTGGCGGCTCTGGTCCGTCTGAAGGCTCATAACACCGAAGACAAATACGACTTCGCACAGAAGGCGTATCACTGGTCGGTATCCCTTCTGCTCCTCCTGCTCGCAGGTACTGGTCTGGTGATGATGGCGAAAATCGATACGCCCTGGTGGAACCGGGACCCCGCCATCCTTTCCGACAACAGCTGGGGCGTTATCTATGTGCTCCATGGAGCATCAGCATTGCTGTTGATCTTCTTTTTCATCATCCACATCTATTTCACGATCCTGCCCGAGCATCGGCAATTGCTGGCTGCGATGGCCCTGGGGCGGCCGCTCGACCGCACCAGGAACTGAATCAACGGAACACTGCTCATGAGCCACCCCGACACATTGAGAAACCATATCGAGAAAATCGAGGAAGCTTATGAATACATGCTTGCCTATGCCGCCCAGGGGCGTGCCGACGAAGGCGCCGGCCCTGATGGCGCTCATATCCGGGACTTCCTCAGGCAATTCGTTGAAGCGCTCGGGGAAATCACGGAGAGCCTGAAAACGGTGGTTGAAGATGATGAAGATACCGCCGAGTTCATTCGGGCGTTCAGACACGACTGTGCGGTCATCACGTCAGTCCTCAGCATTGTACTCGCCCGGGACAATGTTTCGTCCGAGGTCATTGACAATACAAACGGACTGATCTCGATTCGGTCCTGCCTCACCAACCTGTTCTTTCTCGACAAGGCTGTTCTCGCCTGAGGAGGAAATGCCCCGGTCGCCCATACCTCGCCGCAAGCCTTTGCTTCGCTATTCCGGTCGGTGGCCGGTGTCTGTGCTGCCGTTAAGGATCCAATCTGATGCCTGACCCCGGAAACGGCGGGAAAGCGCCAGCCGAGAGGTACCTTTTACCTTAAATACTATGGCCTTCTCACTGAATATTATAGTTTTATTTCCTCCAATCGACGGAAGAGCCCGACATCTCATTATCGGCGGCATGACGGTCAGGTCCAATACTATCCGAGGCAAAGGGCAGATCCTGATCCGATCGCAAAGACTGGGCCCGGCCGAAAACCGTGCCCCGATCTGGATCCTGGATAAAAATTCAGTTTTCGACCTCCTGATGAACGATCCTGGTAACTCAGGAGGCCACCCTTTCCGGCCGGAGGGGCACCTCCCGCATCAGACAACCGTTCTGCTGCAAGGGTTTCTGAACACCGAAGATCGCTCAGAAGCCTTGACAATTGCAGTCCCTGATACCACGTGGCAGTATCCGAAACGTTCCCCTGACTTCGTGAGGCCCGAACAATGAATTTGGCTCGCCGTGACGCACTGAAATTATGTAGCGGCGTCGCGACACTCCTGCTCCTCCCCTTCGATCTTGCCAATGCCTCGAACGGAGTGCAGAGCGCCATTGCCAGGTTCACCGGTGGCATCACGCCGGTGGAAGGCAGGGTCAATATCAAGATTCCGAGTATTGCGGACAACGGCGGTGCGGTACCTGTCAGCGTTTCGGCAGAGGGAGCACGAAGGATTGCAATCTTCGCTGACGGCAATCCCAATCCCGACGTCATGACCCTTTCGTTCGGAGCGCAGGCCCGCGGATCCGCATCTACCCGTATTCGTCTTGCCGCCAGCCAGAGTGTCTTCGCCGTCGCAGAGATGTCAGACGGTACCTTTCGAAGCGCGTCCCGAAAAATTGTTGTGACAGTCGGCGGCTGCGGTTGAGGAATAGCATGGCGAGACCAAGAACACGTGTTCGGATACCCCGGTCGGTCAAGGCTGGTGAACCCTTCCCTGTGCGCACCCGGATTACGCATCCAATGCATACCGGATTGCAACGAGGGCGTGACGGCCAGTTGATCACTCGCTCAATCATCAATCACTTTACGGCGCGCTTTAACGGAGAAGAGGTGATTTCCGTGACGCTGGAACCAGCAGTTTCGACGGACCCTTACATACAGTTCGAAATGACCGTAACGGAAGCGGGAAACCTGGAATTCGAATGGCAGGATGATGCCGGCGCAACATTCAAGCAGAAAAAGTGGGTTGCGTTACGCTGAAACCACCGGAGGGTTGCTCGCAGCACTCATCCTGTTCGTTGCAACCGTCACTGCAGAAGGCCGCGACCTTGCGAACGGCCGTGACCTGTTCGAACAGTGCAGGCGCTGTCATCAGATTGGATCCGACGCCCGACATCGCATCGGCCCTCATCTCAATGGACTGTTTGGCCGAACAGCAGGATCCCTCGGCGATTACGCCTATTCGGCAGCAATGAAAACGGCCGGAGAAAAAGGACTGGTGTGGAACGTCGAAACTCTGGATACCTTTTTAGCTCATCCCCGAAAACTCGTGCCCCGATCCCGCATGAGCTTCAAGGGACTGCCCGGAGATCGGAAACGTCAGGATCTCATTGCCTGGCTGCAACGATTTTCGTCGGGCATGCCCGACCTCCCGCCAGCGCAGGCGACCGCGACAACGGCCGAGTACGGTCTCGATCCAAAAGTTCTGGCCGTCCGGGGAGACCCGGATTACGGTGCATACTTGGCCAGCGAATGCACGGGTTGCCATAGAGCTGACGGTATCGACATGGGCATACCATCCATAACCGGCTGGCCAATTGATGATTTTGTGATCGCGATGCAGGCATACAGGTACGGCAAGAGATCCAACCCGGCGATGCAGAACATCGCCAAGCGGCTCAACGATGATGAAATCGCGGCTCTTGCCGTTCATTTCCGAAGTCTGCTCAACGTCGGACAACACAGACAGGGAACGACACAATGAAACCCCATACAAATCTCAATCTCGGAAGACGCGGATTCATGGCTGCAGCCGGGGCGGCTGCGGTCACGCTGCCAGCACCGGCCGTCCTGGGTCAGGCGCGCCCCCGGGCCATCGTTATCGGTGGTGGCGCTGGCGGAGCGACAGCCGCGCGCTACATCGCGAAGGACTCCAAGGGCAGCATTGACGTTACCCTGATCGAGCCGACACGGACCTACTACTCGTGTTTCTTTTCAAACCTTTACCTTGGTGGCTTTCGCGAGTTTTCCTCTTTGGGACACGACTACGGAACCCTGGCATCGTCATACGGAATCAACGTGGTCCATGACTGGGCCGTCTCCGTAGACCGGGATACGCGGCGTGTCGGACTTGCGGGAGGAGGCAGTCTTCCCTATGACCGTCTCATTATT
Source organism: Alphaproteobacteria bacterium (assembly GCA_965221485.1). GTDB lineage: Bacteria > Pseudomonadota > Alphaproteobacteria > MPNO01 > UBA830 > JAJEBT01. Next base: position 1,132,895 of record OZ244893.1, read on the forward strand.
GCTCCCGGCATCGACTTCAAGGCCGGTTCGGTACCCGGATGGGATCTTTCTTCCCAAAACCTCATGCCGCATGCCTACAAGGCGGGATCCCAGACACAGCTGCTCAGGGCCCAGATAGCCGGGATGCGCGAAGGAGGCGTCTATTGCATGGTGGCGCCGCCGAATCCGTTTCGGTGCCCTCCCGGACCCTATGAGCGGATTTCAATGGTCGCTCACCAGCTCAAACAATCCAACCCAAAGGCGAAGATTGTCATCGTTGATCCCAAAGCGAAATTCTCGAAGCAGGGGCTGTTCGAAGAAGGTTGGCAACGCCACTACCCTGGCATGATCGAACGCATCGGTCCGGACTTCGGCGGTGACCGGGTGGAAGTCCGGCCTCGTGACATGGAGGTTGTCGTCGACGGTGAATCCATGAAGGTGGATGTCTGTAACGTCATTCCCGCACAAAGGGCCGGACATATCGCCCAGCTGGCCGGAATTACCAATGATGCCGGCTGGGTGCCGGTGGTGCCGCATACCATGCAAAGTCGTGCGGACCAGAATATTCACGTGCTTGGCGATGCATCCCAGCAGGGCGACATGCCAAAGTCCGGTTTTTCTGCCAACAGTCAGGCCAAGGTGTGTGCGATGGCCGTGCGCGGTGCGTTGACCGGATCGAAGGTGTTCCCGGCACGCTTTTCCAATACCTGCTGGTCACTGATTGCAACCGAGGACGGCGTCAAGGTCGGTGCTGCCTATCAGGCGACAGATGAAAAGATCGCCAAGACGAGTGGTTTCATCTCCAAGACCGGGGAAACCGCCGCTCTTCGCAAGGAAACCTACGAGGAATCACTGGGATGGTACGCCGCCATCTCGGAGGATATCTTCGGGTAGAAGTCTCTGCGCTTCAATCCAGGCGGCCTGGTTCGCCACTGAAATACCGTCCCGCCATCCTGGCCGAAATTGCCATTGAGGCAAGGGCCAGGATGGCGGCAAGGCTCGCGGTCGATACTCCTGACAGGCCGGCACCCACGGAGCATCCTCCGGCCAGCACGCCTCCCACACCCATCAGGATGCCACCCGACAGATAACGACCCGTTCTTCCCGGATTGTCGAAACCCTTCCATTCAAACTCGCTTGACATGACTGCTGCAACCAGGCTGCCGGCCAGGGTCCCGGCAATCAGCCCGGTTCCAAACCCTGCCGGGACAGCAGACGCGGCCACCAACCAGAACAACGTCGTCGCCATCGACCCCGTATAACCAAGAGACTCGAGGGGGATGGGATCGAAATCATCAAGCAGCAGGAACCCTGTTCCAATCCATCCCAACGGGACCAGCAACCCGATCAGCGCGGCCATTACCAGATGGCCTGCAGGTGCCCGGGACCGCCAGGCAAATACAGCAGCCACCAGGGCAACAGCCCAGATCAGAATTTGCCCAGCCGGGAATTCGGTGAGTGATACAACTCCGCCGAGATCGAGACTGACGCTGCCAAGGACCGTTCTCACCGGCGCAAACGCGCCTTTCATGGTGGCGTGGGCAGCAATTGCGAGCACAATGAGCACAACCATGGAGCGCAGGTTTCCCGTTCCGGCCAGAACCGCAAGACGGGAGATGCATCCGCCGGAGCATGCCATCCCTGCGCCAAACATCGCTCCGCCCGCCACGATGGCAAGCACCGGCAGTTGATGGGCGAGAAAACGATGGGTTTCCAGGGAAATCAGGTCTGCCACGATCGCAAGTTGGGTACCGGCGATTGCGGTCGCAAGAGCCATGACCCAGGTTCCGAGAGCCGGGAGACAGTCTTTCCAGGCTCCGGTCACCCCGCGCCTCAGGCAAAATCGGGATCTCTGGGCCAGCAGACCATAGACGACACCGATCGCAAGGCCTAGGACGACCGAAGCCTGGAGCGGCGTTACAGACTCGAAACCGAAGGTCTCAAACACGAAAACACCTCTCTTCCCGTCTGTTGGCCGAGATACACCCTACGTCGCCAGGGCAGGGCAATATCCCGTCTCCCCGTTCCCCGGAATTGTCAATCAGGGGCGCCATTGGCATCCTTCGTTCTGCCCGTTCCGTCCTGCAATGACCACCAGCCTGCCATTCTCCGCTTCAGGGCCGGTCCCTACATATTTGAAATACACGCGATCTTGCTGTTACCACGGTACGAATTGTCGCTTCCGGCAGCATTCGTCACGCGGGGCTCTGTTCAGGAACCACCAAAACCCGCGGTGACGACGAAAATGGACCCAAGCCCTTTTCAGCCTCTCCCGGTTTCGCTGTTCTGGGCAGAAACGCCAGTTGTTTCCCGCCCTGTCCATTCCGCCAAACCCGGGTGAGGTGTACCGGTCGTTACAGGACTGACGTCGCCATCCCGCACCCGGTTATCCGGCTGCCTGTCGGAGTCCGGAATTCCCCGCAGCAGTATCCCGGATGGCGCCAACGCCCTGAAGGTTCGCAAGGCAGCCGATCACGTCGCCGGTCGCATGTATCTTTGAGGGCAGGCGCAGGTCGACCTCCGAAGCATCCTCAAGCCTGACCACAAGTGTCAACCGGTCTTCGCCAGGAACGCTGGCATCCAGCGCTGACTTGATGGAACGAAGTGCCGAGGGATCTTTCACGATGACCCTGTACTCGGCCCCCTGGCGAGCCAGAACGTCGTCCAGAGGTTCGAATTTTACGGCTGAAAGGCGTGTGTCGTCGCCGTCATCCCGAATCTCCAGGGTCAGCAGCAGGCGACTTCCGACAGTGAGCAATTCCCGTCCTGTCGTCAGGAGCTCCGAAAAAACACTGATTTCGAACACACCTGACGTGTCCGACAATTGCACGAACGCATATCGGCTTCCTTTGCGGGACGTACGTTCCTGGCGGCTGATGACGACGCCTGCGACCCGGACAGTCCTTCCGGCCATTTCCGGATCGATGCTGTTGGCCGAAACGATGCCCATGTCCTTCAGCTTCTGTGCGCTGGACGCGAGAGGATGTGCCGAAAGATATCCTCCGATGGCTGCAAATTCCCTGTTGAGGCGTTCCATGGGAGCCCAATCGGATGTTTCGGGCAGCCGCAGTCGATCCTCTTCCTCAAGGTCCTCGCCGAACGCCTCCAGAAGGCTGGACTGGCCCAGTTCTTTCTCTTCTGCCTCTGCGGCTCCGCTGGCCGCCAGCCTGATCACGGCCTCGGCGCCTTCATAGAGGCGGCAACGGTTGCTCTCCAGGCTGTCAAAGGCGCCAGCACAGGCCAGGTTTTCGATATCGCTTTTCTTCACACCGCTGGTACCGATTCTCGCCGCGAAATTGCCGATACCAGTGAACGGACCGTTGGCGTCACGTTCCTGCACGATGTTCGATATCGCCACACGGTTAACGTTCCTGATTGCAGCAAGGGCATAGCGAACCGCAGGATTTTCCGCGTCTTCTCCATCCTCTACCGAAAAGTCTTCTCGTGACCGGTTTATATCAGGTGGCAGGAGACGGACACCCAGGCGACTCATATCCTGGCGAAAAACATTGAGCTTGTCGGTATTTTCGGTTTCCAGCGTCATTGACGCTGCGAAAAACTCTAGCGGATGGTGGGTCTTCATCCAGGCCGTCTGGTAACCAATCATGGCATAGCTCGCGGCATGCGATTTATTGAAACCGTATTCCGCAAACTTGCTGACCTGGTCGAAGATCTGCGTTGCATCCCTTTCACTGACACCGCGCGCGACTGCACCTGATACAAAGTTTCCACGCTGGGCATCCATCTCGCTCTGGATTTTCTTGCCCATGGCGCGGCGCAGCAGGTCTGCCTGTCCCAGCGTGTATCCGGACAGGGTACGGGCCACTTCCATGACCTGTTCCTGATAGATCATAACGCCAAACGTATCCTCGAGGATCGGTTTGAGCTGGGGTAGCATATAGTCAGGCTGTTCCTGCCCGTGCTTGCAGGCAATGTAACGGGGAATATTGTCCATCGGTCCGGGTCGATAGAGCGAAACGAGGGCAATGATGTCCTCGAAACTGTCCGGACGCAGTCGCTTGAGCGTATCGCGCATGCCGGCACTTTCGAGCTGAAAGATACCGACAGTGTCGCCCCGGCCAAGTGTTTCATAGGTCGCTGCGTCATCCAGCGCCAGGGTGTCAAAATCGATTTCGCCGCCGCGTTCCCGAATCATGTCCTGTGCTTTCGCGAGCACCGTCAGGGTTTTCAGGCCGAGGAAATCAAACTTCACCAACCCGGCCATCTCCACATACTTCATGGAAAACTGTGTCACCGGCTTGTCGGAATTGACATCCCGATAGAGCGGGACCAGATCGATCAATGGTCGATCGCCGATAATGACCCCGGCCGCATGGGTCGATACATGGTGATACAGCCCTTCCAGTTCGAGCGATGTGTCAAACAACTGCTCCACAGTGTCATCGCTGCCGCGGAGTTGCTGCAACTCGGGGACTCCGTCGATCGCCTGCTGAAGGGACACCGGACGCGCCGGATCATGCGGCACGAGCTTGGCAATCCTGTCCACTTGCCCGAGAGGCATCCCGAGCGCCCGCCCGACGCTTCGCAGAACAGCCCGCGCCTTGAGTTCCCCAAAAGTAATGATCTGTGCGACCCGATTCGATCCGTAACGTTCCTGTACATAGCGGACCACTTCGTCCCGACGATCCTGGCAGAAGTCGATATCAAAATCAGGCATCGACACACGTTCCGGATTGAGAAACCGCTCGAACAACAGACCAAACCGCAACGGATCCAGATCCGTGATCGCCAGGGACCAGGCAACCACCGACCCGGCTCCCGATCCCCGCCCCGGTCCGACGGGAATTCCCTGTCCCTTGGCCCATTGCACGAAATCCGCGACGATCAGAAAGTAGCCGGGAAAGCCCATGTCCTGGATGACATCGAGCTCATAATCCAGTCGCGCTCGATAGGGTTCGGACCATGCCCCTTGCTCTGCTGGAGCGTCATCCCGGGGACCCATTTGCGCCAGACGCTTCTCCAGCCCCTGCCGTGCCATATGCCGGAGCAGGGTTGCTTCATCGTCATATCCATCCGCCTTGAACGGCGGCAGGATAGGACTGGCCGGCTCCGGTATGAATGCACAGCGGCGCGCGATGACCAGCGTGTTGTCGACGGCCTCCGGCAGATCGGAAAACAGATCCCGCATTTCCCCGGGCGATCGAAAACAATGGTCTTCCGTCAGGCGTCGGCGATCCTGATCAGCAACAAGTACCTTGCCTTCGATACAGAGCAGGGTGTCATGCGCCCGAAACTGTTCTCGCCGGGCAAAATAAGCGTCGTTGGTTGCGACCAGCGGAAGGTCCCGGGCATAGGCAAGATCAATCAACCGCTCTTCGATACGCTGTTCCACCTCCAGCCCATGCCTTTGCAACTCGATATAGAAACGACCCGGAAAAATTTCGGCCAGCCGGCCGCAAAGATGTTCCGCATCTTCGGTCTGTTTGCTGTCGAGAAGCCGGCCCAGCGGGCCATCCGGCCCGCCCGACAGACATATCAGACCGCCAGAACAGGCCTCGATCTGCTCCAGGGTGACCTCTGTGTCCCCCTGTTCACCGGAAAGGTAGGCTTCACTGACGAGTCTCATGAGATTCCGGTATCCCGCCTCATTCTGTACAAGCAGAACGAGGCGATCAGACCGTCGCCGGAGCGACTCGCTCCGGAAATGCCGCTCCGCGTCGTCATCCGCAACATCGATCTGGCATCCGATAATCGGCTGGATACCCTTTTTGCGCGCGACCAGGGCAAATTCCATTGCACCGAAAAGATTGTGGGTATCTGTCACTGCGACCGCGGGCATCCTGTGTTCGCAGCATAGCGACGCGAGTTCATCCAGCCGGATCGCACCCTCGGAAAGGGAATAGGCGGAATGAACCCGCAGATGTACAAATGATTCGGTGCTCATGGGGCAACTCTAACCCGAATCAGGTGTGGATAACCGCTCTCTGGTGGGGAGAATCAACGAATTGATTCGACTTCACCGTTGCGCAACGTCAGGACGCGGTCCATCCGGGTCGCGAGGTCCATATTGTGGGTGGCTACAACAACGGCAATGCCCCGATCTGCGGCCATTTTGCCAAGCAGGCCGAACACACCTTCAGCGGTTTCCGGATCGAGATTTCCCGTAGGCTCGTCGGCGATGAGGATCCTGGGGCTGTTGGCAAGGGCTCTCGCGATTGCAACCCGTTGCCGTTCGCCACCCGAGAGTCTGGCAGGGCGGTGACGCAACCGGTCTGACAGCCCCACCGCCTCCAGCAGTTGCCGGGAGGTTTTGCTCGCCTCGCGTCTGGAAGCGCCGGCGATCATTCCCGGCAAAATCACATTTTCCACAGCCGAAAATTCGGGGAGCAGGTGATGAAACTGATAGACAAATCCGATTGCATCCCGACGAAGCGCTGTACGCCGTTCGTCGGCCAGCGCTCCGCAGGCCTCTCCATCGATAATGACCTCACCACCATCCGGACGCTCGAGCAATCCCGCAACATGCAGGAAGGTTGACTTTCCACAACCCGAAGGGCCAACCAGAGCAACAATTTCACCGGTCATCAGGGAAAGCGAGGCACCGCGCAGCACATGAAGGTCGGTGCCAGCCTGGTGATAGGTTCGAACAACCTTGTCCAGCTGCAGGACCGGTTCACTCATAGCGGAGCGCCTCGACCGGGTCGAGGCGTGCTGCGCGCCATGCAGGATAAAGGGTCGCCATCAGCGACAGGGAAAGCGACATGACCACGACACCAACGACATCCTCCACATGCACAACGGACGGAAGTTGCGACAGGAAGTATATTTCCGCAGCAAAGAGTTCCGTTCCCGTCAGACCCTGCAGGGCCTGACGAATGGTCTCGATGTTGAGGGCCAGAAACAGGCCCAGACCAAATCCGATCAGGGTTCCCAACACTCCGATCGACGCACCGGCCAAAAGAAATATCCGCAGCACCATGCCGCGGGTTGCACCGATTGTCCGCAGGATTGCGATGTCCTGCCCCTTGTCCTTGACCAGCATGATCATGCCGGAAATGATATTGAAAGCAGCCACCAGGATGATCAATGTCAGAATCAGAAACATGACATTCCGTTCGACTTCGATGGCGTTGAAAAAACTCTCGTTGGTTTGTTGCCAGTCAATAAGATTGAGTTGGCCGTCAGAGCGCCTGATGATCTCCAGCTTGACAGTTTCCACCTGCCCGGGATCGTCAAGAAACACCTCCAGATTGCCGCTGTTCCGGTCATGGCGAAAATAGACCTGCGCCGCCTCCAGGGGCATGAAAATGTAGCGCGAGTCGTAAATATACATACCGGTTTCAAACCGGGCGATTACGTTGAACTGCTTGACACGGGGAATTTGCCCAAAAGCGGTCGCGTTGGTCTGGGGAGAAACCAGGCGAACAGTGTCCCCCGGCCTTATTCCCATCCGCCGGGCCAGCTTCTCTCCCATGATTATGTTGTTGCGGCCCTGGAATTCCTCAAGTGACCCGGCAGTGATGTTATTGGCCAGGGTTTCGCGGGCCAGCAGATCCGGGGGGCTGAGACCGCGAACAATAACCCCTGTCGAAACCCTGCCTGTGGTGGCCAGGACCTGCCCCTCGATCAGCGGAATGACCCGCTTCACACCGTCCACTTCTCCGATCGTCTTTCCCACATCCCTGTAGTCATCAAGCGGTCGGCCCTGCTGATTGTAAATCGTCAAATGTCCATTGAGGCCCAGGATCCTCTCCATGAGTTCCACCCTGAAGCCATTCATGACAGACATGACAATGATCAGTGTCGCCACACCCAGCACAATGCCGGCCAGAGAGAATCCGGCCACCACCGAAACAAAACCCTCTTCCCTCCTCGGCCGCAGGTAGCGCATGGCGACCATGCGCTCGAAGGGACCAAATGCCATCAGGCAAGCCGGCTGATCGCAGAGTCCACAGACAGCTCCTCGTGCTGGCCGCTGGCCCTGTTCCTCAGCTCAACCGTTCCTGCACGCACCCCACGGGGACCAACGACCACCTGCCATGGAACGCCGATCAGGTCCATGTCCGCAAATTTGGCACCAGGACGTTCATCCCGGTCATCGATCAGCGGTTCCAGACCGGCCAGCTGAAGGCGGTGGTACAGCGTCCCGCTCACCTGATCGCATTCCGCGTCCCCTGGCCGGAGATTAATGATGCACACACCAAACGGAGCCACGCTTTCAGGCCAGACAATTCCCCTGTCATCATGAAACGCCTCGATCAACGCGCCAACCAGCCGGGACACACCAATACCGTAGGATCCCATTTCGAAATAAACAGGTTTCCCTTCGGGCCCAACCACCGAGGCATTCATCGCTCGGGAATACTTGGTTCCAAAATAGAAGATATGCCCGACCTCGATTCCCTGTGCGCTGGCGAGATCGTTACCCAGCTCCGCTTCGATCGCAACGTCATGTTTTTCGTCCGTTGCGGCATACAGCGCGGTCCAGCGGTCAACCATGGGTTGCAGATCATCGTCATAGTCAACGCCAGCGCTCAGCGCGCCCAGATCGAGCAGGTCGCGATGGCAGTGGACCCGGCTTTCCCCGGTGTCGGCGAGAATGATGAACTCATGACTGAGATCACCACCAATCGGTCCGGTATCCGCAGCCATTGGAATCGCCTGCAAGCCCATCCGCGCGAAAGTCTTGAGGTATGACACAAACATTTTGTTATAACTCTTTCGTGCCCCTTCATAATCAATGTCAAAGGAATAGGAGTCCTTCATCAGGAATTCACGGCCCCTCATGACGCCAAACCGAGGCCGGATTTCGTCACGAAACTTCCACTGGATGTGATACAGCATCGTGGGCAGTTCCCGGTAGCTGCGGATATGGGCCCGTGCAATTTCCGTGATCACCTCCTCATTGGTGGGACCGTAGAGCATGTCGCGATCATGGCGGTCACGGATCCGAAGCATTTCCGCTCCGTAATCGTCGTATCGTCCGCTCTCCTGCCACAGTTCCGCAGGTTGAATCGTCGGCATGAGCATTTCCTGACAGCCGGCCCGGTCCTGCTCTTCGCGAACGATCTGCTCAACTTTTCTGAGGACCCGGAAACCAAGGGGCAACCATGAATAAATGCCGGCACTCACCTGACGAATCATTCCGGCGCGCAACATCATGCGGTGCGAAACGATTTGCGCATCAGCGGGTGTTTCCTTGAGCGTTGGCAGGAAAAATCTCGACATGCGCATGGGCATCGATCCCTTCAGGTAACAGGTGCGAGACGGGCGTACATCAACGCGCTTCCAGGAAGCGGGAGGCGGTCAGGCGTTCACCGGTCGGCGAGCGGCACAACCTCACGCTGCGTAACCCCGTCATAGGCGCTGAGCGGCCGGATCAGCGAGTTGTTCGCATTCTGCTCAAGAATATGGGCCGCCCAGCCAGTGATGCGGCTCATGACAAAGATCGGCGTGAACATGTCGATGTCGAAGCCCATGAGGTAATAGGCCGGTCCCGTGGGAAAATCGAGATTCGGGTAGATACCCTTCTCGTTGATCATGATTCCCTGGACAATGTCCGAAATCTCGAGCCAGACAGTATCCTGCTTCCAGCGGGAAATGTCCTCGAACGCCGCTCTCATTGTCGGAACCCGGGAGTCTCCCTGCTTGTAGACCCTGTGTCCAAAACCCATGACCAGCTCTCGGCTGGAGAATTTACGGCGAAGCCAGGGTTCGGCCTGGTCCGGCGTGCCGATCTCCAGCATGCTCTTCATCACCGCCTCATTCGCACCACCATGAAGCGGCCCCTTGAGAGACCCTATCCCTCCTGTCACCGCGCTGAAAATATCGGAGCGTGACGACGTAATGACCCGGGTCGCAAAAGTGGAGGCATTGAAGCTGTGCTCGGCATAAAGAATAAGAGACGTGTCGAAAGCCCGGATCACCTCTTCCGGCGGCACCTCGCCGAACACCATATGGAAGAAATTCTCTGCCATGGTGAGGTCGTCCCGTGGCGCGATGCGGGGCTGTTTGTTGCGGATGCGATGATCTGCAGCGATCAGGGTCGGAATCCTGGCCAGCAAATCCATGGTCCGGCGAAGGTCCGCCTCGCGACTCTCTCCTCCCCAGGCCTGTTCCAACGTGCCCAGGTAACTCACCGATGTTCTCAGCGTATCCATCGGGTGGGCGGTGGCCGGAAATCGTTCCATGACCGCAAGGCACTCCGCCGGGACTTCTCTCCGGCTGCGTTCGTCATTCACGAACCGCTCCAGGTCCCCGGCATCGGGAAGTTCTCCGTGGAGGATCAGATAAGCCACTTCTTCGAATGAGCAGTGCCGGCACAGGTCCTGCACGGCGTAGCCGCGATAGGTCAGGGAGTTGGTTTCCGGCATGACCTTGGAAACCGCCGTGGTATCGACCACGACACCTGCCAGTCCGCGGTAAATCCTGGTTTCGGCGCGGGTTTCACTTTCGTTAACAGGCGACATTCCTGATCACCTCCGACGTTCAGACATTGAAGTTATAGATGGTTTGGTCGAACCGGTTATAGTCCTCGTAACGAATGACCTCATAAAGGCGTTTCCGGGTCTGCATCTGCCCGACCACGGATGTCTGGGTACCACTCCGCTTCAACTCGGCAAATCCCTCCTCGACCGCCTTCATCGACAGACGCAACGAGGTTACAGGGTAAATCGCTATATTGAAGCCAAGATCTTCAAGTTGCCGATTGGTCAGAAGAGGGGTTTTGCCAAACTCTGTCATGTTGGCAAGGAGTGGAATGCTGCCAAGCGCCTTTCGGGTCCTTTCATACTCGTGCTGGTCCTGAAGTGCTTCAGGAAAGATCGCATCAGCTCCGGCATCGATATAGGCCCTGGCACGCTCAAGCGCCGCATCAAGACCCTCGGAAGCCCGGGCATCGGTTCGGGCCATGATGAGGAAACCCGAATCCCTGCGCGCATCCGCCGCTGCCCTGATTTTTCGTGCCATGTCCTGCACCGGAACGATCGACTTGTTGTCGAGATGTCCGCATCGCTTCGGATTCACCTGATCCTCGATATGACACCCCGCCAGGCCAAGCTCCTCGAGTTCCTGAACGGTTCGCGCTGCACTCATGGGTTCACCAAACCCGGTATCGATATCGATCAACGCCGGGAGATCAGTAACCCGTGCAATCTGGCGGCCGCGCTGCGTGACCTCACTCATGGTCGTCAGGCCGATATCGGGCAGGCCCAGCTCTGCCGACAGGGCGGCACCCGAGATATAGACGCCGTCGAACCCCTGCTCCTGAATGATCAGGGACACAATCGGTGCGTGGGCTCCGGGAAACATGAGAAGGCGACCCGAGGACAGGTTTTTCCTGAATTCGGCTCGTTTTTCAGCAGCTGTCTTGCGGGCTATCAACATTCAGAATATCCCCTTGTTGTCAGGTGTCGCATTGGTGAGCTCTGCGGCATCAAGGGTCACGTGAAGTTCACTGACGCCGGCCGACGTCAGCTCGGGAAGATCCTCGACCAAACGAATGAATCGGTCGCGTTCCCGCTGCGTTACAAGGCCTTCTGTGAGGATGTCAAACTTGCGGACATAGTCCTTCCTGACAAAGGGCCGCGCACCCGCGGGATGCGCATTGGCGACGGCCAGTTCGTCTTCAATGACCGACCCGTCTTTCAATGTAATCGCAACCCGTCCTCCGAAGGCGCGCTGCGACGGATCCGGATCATGGTAACGTCGGGTCCATTCAGGGTCCTCGACGGTTCGTATCTTGTGCCACAGCCGAACCGTATCCTCACGCCGCGCCCTTTCGGGCAGATAGCTGTTGACATGGTGCCAGGTCCGGTCCTGGAGCGCGACGGCAAAAATATACAGGATCGAATGGTCGAGGGTCTCGCGGCTTGCATGGGGATCCGTTTTCTGGGGATCTCCGGCGCCGGTGCCAATGACATTATGGGTGTGGTGGCTGGTGTGGATCACGATCTGGTCCACCGAATCGCTATCCGCGATCTGTTGCCCCATCCTGCAGGCCAGATCGATCAGGGCCTGACTTTGATATTCGGCGGAGTGTTCCTTGGTATAGCTTTCCAGAATGGATCTCTTGGATTCGCCCGAGCGCGGAAGAGGAACCTTATATTCAGCTTCCGGCCCGCCCAGCATCCAGGCGATGACACTATCCTCCCCCTCATAGATCGGAGATGGAGATCCCTCACCACGCATGCAGCGATCGACAGCTTCAATAGCCAGCTTGCCGGCATGCGCCGGTGCATAGGCCTTCCAGCTGGAGATCTCTCCCTTTCGGGACTGGCGGGTCGTACAGGTCACATGCAGGCCCTGCTGCACAGACTGGTAGATCGTCTCCGTGTCAAGTCCGAGAAGAGCCCCGATACCGGCGGCAGCCGAAGGTCCGATATGAGCGATATGATCAATCTTGTGTTCATGCAGACAGATACCCTTGACGAGACTGATCTGGATTTCGTAGCCGGCAGCAATTCCCCTCTGGAGGTCCTGCCCGTTACATTCCTTTTGCTGCGCGACAGCAAGGATTGATGGAATGTTGTCTCCCGGATGCGAATAATCTGCAGCAAGAAAGGTATCGTGGTAGTCGAGCTCCCTTACCGCCGTGCCGTTGGCCCAGGCTGCCCATTCAGCGGAGTAGCGAGACGTTTGCGGAAGTCCGAAAATCGTGGCTCCATCAGGCCGGGGATGGCAGATGGCCATGGCTCTGGCACTTGCGACTGGCCGGCGATTCAGTGACGCCATGGCCACCGCAGCATTGTCGATGATGCGGTTGATGATCATTTCACTGACATCGTCATCGACGGCTACGGAATCGGAAGCAACAGCAGCGATCTTCCAGGCCAGCTGGTCCTCACGTGGCAGATGCCGGCGCGATGGTGAAACCTTGACAGTATGGTCCTGCACAATATTCCTTTCCGCGACATTTTGGACGCGGCCATCATAATCCCGAGTCCGTCACGGTCAACGAACCCGCGTGAAACCCGTAAACCCTGCAATGATGCCGCACCGGCGCTGTCCGAACCCTGATGATGGAGCACATCCGGCCCGATGATCCCCCAGGGATGTAACCCCCGCCCCGTCTCCCCACGGACATGGGCTGTCTTCCGGATGGGGACGCATCCTTACACTGCTGTTGAAGCCGCACCCAATGCGTAGCGAATCATTACGAAATATGTCATGTCTTGCGCTCAGCATAGAGGATACCGGCGCATGCCAGACATCATCACAGGCAGCAATTTTCGAACCGGCGGCCAGATCCTCGTGGATTGCCTGCGGCTTCACGGTGTCAATACCGTATTCTGTGTGCCTGGCGAGAGTTATCTTGCGACGCTTGACGCCTTTCATGACACCCGGGATGCAATCCGACTGATCGTCTGCCGGCAGGAAGGCGGCGTCACCAACATGGCCGATGCCTGGGGGAAGCTGACGGGACAGCCCGGAATTGCCTTTGTGACGCGCGGACCTGGCGCCGCCAACGCTTCAGTCGGAATCCATACGGCTCATCAGGACTCGACACCACTGATCCTGTTTGTCGGCCAGGTCGCCCGGGACATGATGGAGCGCGAGGCCTTTCAGGAAATGGATTTCCGGCGAATGTTCGGTGTGATGACCAAATGGGTCGCGCAAATCGATAACGCCGCACGAATTCCGGAAATGGTCAGCCGTGCGTTTCACGTCGCAACATCGGGGCGACCGGGCCCGGTCGTACTGGCCTTGCCCGAGGACATGCAGACCGAACGCGCCCAGACGGAAGATGGCGAGCCCTTTCAGACCATACAGGGGCATCCCGGACCGGCGGATATGGATCGACTGCGAAACTTCATCGCAGAGTCCGGAAAACCCCTCCTGCTCGCCGGCGGCGGTGGTTGGTCGAAGGCAGCTACTTCGGACCTTCAGGCGTTCGCGGAATTGTTTGACCTTCCGGTCGCCGTCTCCTTCAGGCGCCAGGACCTGTTTGACAACAGGCATCCCAATTATGCCGGCGTTGTCGGACTTGGCCTGTCACCAATGCTCAGGCAGAGACTCGACGAGACAGACCTTCTGATTGCGCTCGGGACGCAACTGGGCGAAATCGTCAGCGGTGGCTATTCCTACTTCTCGTTTCCCAAACCGCGACAAAAATTCATACACATCACTTCCGCCGCCGAGGAAATCGGCAAGGTGTATCAGACGGATCTCGGGATTCAGGCCGGAATGGCAGAATTCTGTGCGGCAGCACGAGTATTGCCACCCGTCCCTGTCCGATGGGCAGGGGAAACCGAGCGCGCACACGGGGAATACCGGGCGTTTTCAACACCCCAGCCGACGCCTGGCGCCGTCGATTATGCAAATATTGTGGGCTGGCTCAGCGAGACCCTGCCAGACGATGCGATCATCACCAACGGAGCCGGTAATTTCTCTGTCTGGCTTCATCGGTTCTTTCGCTACAAGCGCTACGCCACACAGCTTGCGCCACAATCCGGAGCCATGGGTTACGGGGTTCCGTCAGCCGTGGCAGCGGCCCTTCGGTATCCGGACCGGACGGTCGTGTCATTCAGCGGTGACGGCTGTTTTCAGATGCACGGACAGGAAATCGGAACGGCCGTGCAATACAAGGCGAATATCGTTTTCATTGTGATCAATAACAGCATCTACGGCACGATCCGGATGCATCAGGAACGCCACTATCCGGGCCGGGTATCTGCTACTGATCTTGTCAACCCGGATTTCGCGGCTCTGGCCCGTGCCTATGGCGCTCACGGCGAAACAGTACGACGAACAGAAGAGTTCCAGCCGGCTTTCGAGCGGGCGGCCCGGACCGCAGGGCCGGCCCTGATCGAGATCATTCTTGATCCCGAGGTCATTCTGCCGACGGAAACACTATCCTCGCTCGCCGGGTGACGACCGCAATCATCTTTCGGAAGACCGTCCGCAATCATCATTTCCCTGCGAATGCCGCGAGCAAGGCCTCACCCCCAGGACTGCTTTCCAGCCATCATGGCGTTCATTTCCGGGTGCAGGATCACATTCTCGGCCCAGCCATAGGTCCCCGTCTGCTGCAGTTCACGGCAGGCAGAGCGCATCCGGGTGCAGGCCACCAGCGTAAACAACCCGCCGATACTGACCCGGGCGACGCCCAAATCCTGCAGCTGCTTCAGGTCCGGCGATCGCGCACTTGCAAGGATGTTGACGGGGCCGTCGATGGCACGGACCAGTTCGCCAATGGTCTCCGCATTCCTGACGAAAGGCACAAAAACGCACCCCGCCCCGGCTTCCATAAAGGCATTTCCGCGGCGAACCGTTTCATCAATTGCGTTGTCATCGCCGAAGAAACCGTCAGTCCTGGCGTTGATAACGAAGGGCACGCCAATGGAATCTGCAGCCTCTCTCCCGGCGTGGATCCGCTCCACCGCCAATGTGAAATCAAGCAGGGGATGGCCGGACAGCCCGGGAGAACTGTCCTCGATGTTGGCCCCGACAATTCCTGCATCGAGTGCCGCTTCAACAGTGGCGGCCACAGCTTCGGGGTCCTCGCCGTAACCGGCTTCCAGGTCCGCTGTCACCGGAAGTTGCGTTGATGCCGCAATTCTCGCCGCCACAAACAACATGTCTTCACGACTGATGTTTTCGCCATCGGGATAGCCGAGAGACCATGCAATCCCTGCACTCGAGGTTGCGATGACGGGAAATCCCTCGTTCTCCACAATCCTGGTTCCGGCCACGTCCCAGATATTGGGCAGCACCAGCAGTTCGGGAGCATCGATCAGCTGCTGCAGTGTTTCAGCCTTGGCCGTCAATGCACCGACGTCCATTTCATCCTCCGCCCGTTCTGTGTGATGTCGGGACTTCTGAATGTGTGGTCACACCTGTTCCACGGAAAGACACGAAGCCGGAACCGGACCGTCATTCGCCATATCGAGCACTTCCTGGATCATTCGCTCCGGATTCCTAATGCCGCCATAAGACAGAAGTTTCTCTGCTTTCCCTACCATTTCATCCCGTGACAAGGCTGCATCAGGGTCTCCCTTGCAGTTTGCCCGGGCCGCCGTAATGACGCTGTTATCCGCAAGCTGCACCGTGACCTCCCCGCCCCACGCAGTCGGATAAGCCGTATTGTAGGGATCCCCGGCACGCACCCTGACCTTGCCAGCCAGTGCAGAGGCCCGGTCACGGGCCGCACCGCTGAAGGAGTCAAAGACACAGCTTCCATCCATCAGTGCGATCGCTACGCAGTGCTGTAGAGAAAATTTTGCTTCATACTCGGTTTGCGGCCGCGGGCGGTTACATACGTCAACAGAAGCCTGATAGGTCACCACCTGAATTGAGTTCACGGAATCGATGTCGATTCGATCTGACAGTTCGAGTGCTGCATCGATCACGGGGTGCGTATGGCGACAGGAGGGCCACGGCTTTATGGACGTGGCGTGAACTTGCCACGGTGCATCCGGGTCGCGGAGAACTTCCCCGGGATGAGGATCCGGACAGGCGCCAGCATAAAGACCCTGTTTGCCTTCCAGGATCGCAGGCGGTCCAGTGACTCCCAGTTTCGCCAATTCTGCAGAAACGAGGCCGGCCTCGGCCGCTCGGCCCGCATGCAGGTGCTTGCTCATGGCCCCGCTGTTCAGAAATTCCCAGAGACCCGCAGACTGGGTGCCCGCGTTGCCGAGCGCATGTACGATCTCTCCATCCGAGAGTTCCATCAATACCGCTGCAGTCATGGCGCCACCGAAGGTTCCCAAGGTTCCCGTGTTGTGCCACGTCTTGTAGTGCGCCTTTCCGACGGACATACCGATTCGCGTGCAGGCCTCATATCCGGCGATCAGGGCTCCGAGAAACGCGTGCCCCGACAGACCGCGCTTCGCTCCAAGGGCAAGAGCCACCGGAATGGTCACGCAGGCAGGATGGAGGACCGACGCCTTGTGCAGATCGTCCACTTCAAGAATATGCATGAGGGCACCCGATACCAGGGCCCGGCGCCCGGCATCCCCTTCCTTGCCCTCGAGATATCTCAGAAACATTTGTCCGGGAACAGAATTCCGGCCCGCGAACATATTCGCTATGCCGTCCAGGGTCAGCAGGGCCATCGCATCATAATCTGGCCGGTTCATCACCTTGCCGCGGATCAACGACACCAGACCTTCGGTCAGCGTGCTTTGATCAACGCCCGGAAAGGAAACTTCACTCACTTTCGTATTCATAAATCACGCCTCCGCGGTTCCCCGTTCAACGCCCAACAGGTCGGGGATCGCATGCTCTGTGTCCTTCGCCTCATTCTCCGGAAGCCGGCACACGACCACGCACCAGGTCTTGCTGTTCACGGAAAAAGTTTTCGCAGACCCAGCATAGCACCGTCAATCAAATCGATGAATCGCGGCAATAGCCGGATGGGGTCATCAAAACCCCTGGCGCCCGGATTCTCGAGAGCATGTCCTGTTGCCCTCACCAACCTGCGCAATCGACGATGATGGAGGCCCAGCATACGCTGAACCGGATCTGCAATGACTCCGGCAAATCCGGCCACAACAGACATCGCTACAAGGAGACCCGCTGTCATTCCGATGACCGTGAGCGGCGAGACGGTTACGGAAAACACCGTATACCAGATACTTCCGAGTGCCTCACCCAGAGGAAAGCCTTCGATCGCAACCATCCGGGACTGCACATTGGCGAGCGACGGTCCCAGCGAAATGGCAGTCGGAGTGAACTGATGGACAATGATGCCGCCAAGACCGGCGTAAACCAGCATGGTTGTGATTTCGGCCATGGCGGCTCTCGAGGAGGCGTAGCTCGCAAGATGTCCTTCCGCAATCTCCCGGAGGCCATGTCCGGACATCAACCGTTCCAGCCGGTCATCCGACGCATCCAGATTAAGCACCCGGGTCCGGACGAGTTGTTTCACCTCCCTGTCAACACTGGTCTCGAGACAGGAGCCGATGCGACTGATCACAGTACGGAGCCGATCATCAAGCCGCGGAAAGCGTGCCATCAGGATCGGCAGGACAAGGAGCGGTATGGCCAGAAACAACTTGACCGGCGCCTTGACAAGATCGGCACCGATCACCCTGCGATGAAGCCGCAGCGTTCCCCGCCACCCGTAATGATCGCGCACAAAGCCATCGATTTCAGCATGGCACGCCCGGACATATTCATCGATCCGGACCTGTCGGGACTCCGAACACTCGCTGTTCGGCATGGAAGGCCTCATTGGTTGTTTCCCGCTTCTGCAAGATGGCACCAATACCCGGGCCGGTAAAGGCGGCGGCTCCGGAACAGTCCCGAATTCATCCCGGGCCTTCGAAACTCAGGGGATCTGCAGCCCGGGCGCAGGCCGCAGCGACGGCAGGCGCCACATGCCCGATTTGCGGCCGTTCCTTTGATCGGGCCTACCTGACGGGGAGGTGTCGCAGGGATCTCACTACCAGTTTATCCGTCCAGTGCTGGCCACGTCCTGAAGTCCGGATTGTCGCCGACGTTCCGAGAACTCCGGCTTGCAACCGGTTGGTCCTTGCCTTACTCGCAGGTGGATGGCGGAACAGCGTTTTCATTGGCAACTTAAAGTTGCGCACTTTGCGAGGAAGGTTGCCCCGGAGTTTCGCAATGGTTCGGAACGGGACGTCCGGATTCGGAGGAGATTGATCCTGAAAAGGCCGAAACAGCAAATTGCGCGATCATCGCAATCCTCGTCGTCGGGAATCCCTTCTCCATCCGAATCTTCCCGACAGCATTAGTAGCCGGGGATGGGGTAACGGGACCTCTCCGTCTGTTTGTTGGGCGGTAGCTATCTGTTCGCCAGTCAGAGAAGCAGCCCGGAAGGGTCTTTCGAACAGCAGGTGACGGGGACTCTCTGGTCCCTTCAGTTGGTGGTTTTCAGTCATCAAGCCTGTTGTCGAACATCAAGCGCTTACGGTGGTGCCTGTTTGCAGGGCCATGAACGGCCTTGTTCGAACCGTTCGTTGCGCCCGGTCTCCGTATCAGCGATCATTCCCGCATTGGACCCAGGTATTCCCAGGGTGCTGCGAACGATGACGTCTCGGATCCGGAGAGAAAGGGTGAGCGGTATGCCAACTGTGACAGAATGTGTCGCCGAGACCTATGCGCGAGACGGCTTTCTGTTTCCGGTCGACGTTATGGATGAAGCGCAAGCAAAAAGTATTCGCGCAGATCTCGAACAGGCCGAGGCACAGCTCCATGATGACCCCGAGAAGTTGATGCTTGCACGATCCTATGCCGATCGATTGCTTCCTTCCTTCGACCGGTTGATCCGACATCCGGATCTGCTGGATGCCGTCCGTCCCATTCTGGGCCCGGACCTGCTGGTATGGAGTTGCGGCCTGTTCATAAAGGAGTCTTTATCGACGCAATTTGTAACCTGGCACCAGGACCTTACCTATTGGGGGCTCGACGACAGCGACGAGGTCACGGCATGGGTCGCCCTGTCTCCCGCAACTACGGTCAGCGGATGCATGCGCTTCATACCAGGCAGCCACCGCAGAAGGTCTGTTCCGCATGTTGACACCTATGATGCGAACAATCTGCTGACGCGAGGTCAGGAAATCGCTGTGGAGGTCAACGAAAACGAGGCTGTAGACGTGATACTGGAACCAGGTCAGGCCTCACTGCATCATGGACATCTGTTTCATTCCTCGGGACCGAACAGGACATCTGATCGACGCATCGGCGCCGCTATTCGTTACATCCGGCCCTCGATGCGGCAACGAACCGGGGATCGCTCACTCGTCGCGCATGTCAGCGGTGCTGACCAGTTCGGGCATTTCAGAATCACCGGACCGCCGCGCGGGAGACTGAACGAGGAAGATTTCGAACTGTGTCGCGAAGACGCGGCAATCAAGCGAAAAATCTTGTACGAAAACGCGGATCCTGACCGGGGACAGCGATACTGATCAGCGAGCCTGTTCGCGAAAGGGTGCAATGCCCGCCGTGAAAGCCAAGGATGACGGAACTGTCGTCCTGACGTCACAAATCCGGCTTTGTTCCGGCGAGGCCATGGCCGGAAGCCATTTCCGGAAGTCCGTTATTTCAACGGCTCCGGAACCTGATCCGGACCCCAGATTTCAGTCGCAAGGCGTCCCAACAGATCGATCTTTGCGCCCTGTTCCTCCCGACTGAGCCCGGTGCCGGCAAGATCACCGGCAAAGCCGCATTGCGGAGAAACACACAGGCGATCCAGGGGGACATATTGCGATGCCGTCTCGACACGCTGCCGCAGCTGATCAACGGATTCCAGGTCCCGCAGCTTGGTCGACACAAGGCCAAGGACAATCATCTTGTCATCGGGCACCTCGGCAAGACTTTCGAAACTGCCGGCACGCGGAGAGTCATATTCCAGAAAATAGAAGCTGATGACGAGTTTGCGGAACAGGCTGTGCGCGATATCGTCATAACCGCCCTCCGACTGCCACGCACCACTCTTGTTGCCGCGGCAAAGATGAATACCGACGGCCATATCTGCCGGCATCCGTGCGACAATTTCGTTAATGACGTCCGTATAGAGTTCAAGAAGATCCCGCCAGTCATCTCCCCGCTTTTCCAGTGCGCGCCGGATCCGGGGATCGCCAAACTTGGCCAATGAAGTTTCGTCCAGCTGCAGATAGCGGCAACCGGCCTGGTACAGGGCGTCGATCTCGTTGACATAGCCCTCGATGATGTCACTCCAGAAGAGGTCGAGATCAGGATAGGCCGCCTTGCTGATGTGCTCCCTTCCCGAACGAAAATGAATGTGACACGGCCCCGGCAAGGTCATTTTGGGAACATGACCCGCGGGTGTTACGGAGACCAGATATTGGTAATCGCCGAGATTGACCGGCGCTCGCCACTCCAGCCGTGAGTCCACGATGGACATATTGGCAGAACTGGTTCTGCCCTCATGATCGGTATATTGCCAGTCAGGGTCATCGGTTGTCACGGTACGAAGACCGTCAAACGCCGCAACACCAAAGCTGTCAGTGTAGCTCGCCCTGCGGAATTCCCCGTCGGTCACGGACCTGAGCCCATGCTCACATTGCCAGGCTACGACTTCAGCAATTTCCGCGTCTTCAAGCGCCCGCAATTCACCGGAGCCGATCTCTCCTCGCTGGTGGCGGGCTCTCGCGTTGATGATCGTCCGGGGCCGAACCAGACTTCCGATATGTTCCAACCGGAACGGCGGCACCGCTCTCATGACGGAGAACCGGTCCGGTGGCTCATCACCGTCGTTTCAATGCCCAGGCATCCCCGCTCATGATCACCCTCAGCAGTGACTGTCGGCGGGGCTTTCGATTTCTCAGGTACTCCGGTCATGGTGCACCGCGTGGTGCAGCAGCAAACCTCCCGGTTATTCCGCTGCCTCCTGAATATATTCGCCTGGCGGGACGTAATTCGGAAACCGGTCACTGACATCAAGGCCATAAAGACGGCGGGAGTTTTCGCCGAGGATATTGCGTTTCTGTCTCTCGTCGAGGAACGGCAAGTCATAGATAACGCTCGGCAAATCCATGTCCCAGTGCGGATAATCTGAGCACCAGCACAGCTGGCTTTCCGCATTGATCATCTTGAACGTCATCTCAAGAATATCCATGTCGTGCGGCATTTCCATCGGCTGCGAGGAGTAATACATTTCCCGCATGTACTCACTGGGAAGACGCTTGAGAAGCGGAGCCTCCGAGGAGCGCATACGATATTCATTGTCCAGCCGTTGCATGAGCCATGGCACCCAGGCAAGTCCCGATTCAATCCACATCACATTGAGTTTGGGGAAGCGTTCCGGAAGTCCGTTTACGATCCAGTTTGACAGATGCACCGCGTTGAAGATCGTAAAGCCCAGTGCATGGGTCACCAGAAAACGATTTGTATTGCCAAGCAGATGGTCATTCCAACTGTAGGACCCATGGAAGGCCAGTGGCTTGCCCATTTCCTCGATCAGGGAATAGGTTTTCATGTACGCGTTGTCATAGACCGGCTTGTAGCGCGTCGACACCACCATGAAACCGCAGACACCTTCCGCGTCGCCAAAGTCCCGGACTGTCGCATAGGTCGCCTCGGGATCATTGAACGGAAGATAGATCATGGTCCGAAGGCGCTTTTCCTCCGCCAGGATTTTCTCGATCAGCCATCGATTGTAGGCCCGCGACATGGCCACTTCATATTCCGGAACCGGATGCAGTCCCAGCAGCAACATGGGAGTCGGAAAAAGCATGGCGTAGTCCACACCCATCGCATCCATCCAGCGCAACGAAAGGTGGATATCCCGATGTGTTGCGTCATCGGGAGACTGCTCCATCTTTCTGAGCGGATAGCGGGTTATTCGCCCCGCAATATCCTGCGCACCGGGACTTCCCATCATGAATGGGCTGTTGGCGCCCGTACCGGCGCTCGTATAGACCTGACCGGTTCTCCGCAATACGGGATCTTCTATGAACTCGACGATGTCCTTGAGGGACTCGTTTTCATAGTGATGGCAATCGCAATCGATAATCAGCATGTCCTCCAGCCGTCGCTGATCACGCTGCCTCGCCGCGTTCAGAAGGAGTTTTGTGGTATCGAACTCCTCCACGGCCATCTTGTGGATATGGTCTGTGGGTATTTCCATCCGTCTGTCTCCCGCGAGTTCGGTGCACTGGTCCGTCAGTTGCGCGCCCAGGCCTGCCACATGCCAAGCTCAAAAAGTTCGATATTGACCGACTGTAACATTGCGGTCGTCATGATCATGACTGATGTCACCGGCATTGTCCGCCCATCGACAAAGGGATCCCACCGCTCGCCTGTCTGGTAATGAACGGTATAGGCCTTCGTCAGTGCCGTCAGGCCCTCGATAATCATATCCCGGGAAGGCCCCTCACCGTCGGGCAGTTCAAGTATTTGACGGGCCAGCTCCCTGAGCTTCTCGGTCTCGTCCGCGATGTTCGCCAGAGGGCTTCCGATTTCTCCCGCGAGCCGTTCAGTCGCTTCTCCGTGAAACGGCGACGGTTCTGGTCTTTCAAACGAGGACATAAACCCCATCATCCTTTTCAACCACCTCGTGCGGTCGCAGCCGAAACTTGCGATCGGCGACCATAACCCCTGTTGAAAGGTCGAACTCCCATCCATGCCACGGGCATACAATGTGCATTTCGTCGTGATTGAACCTCATGCCCTGATAGGTCTTGTCGTCTGCGATGACTTCCTCGACCTTGGCCATCAGCAAGCCCTCACAAGCAGGTCCGCCCTGATGGGGGCAGACATTGCGATAGGCGAACAGCTGTCCCTTGACCCGATAAACGCCAATCTCGTAATTCCCGTTCGGGACGATCTTCCGATCCCCGTCTGCCAGATCCTCCGATCTGGAAACAAAAAGCTCCGTTGCCATTCGCTCCCCGTTCCCCCTAGTTGGTCGCCACCACACCCAGTCCCGACGACGCCGTTGCCTGCCGCCCCTTGCCTCGGGCGGTGACAGGCGCCATGTGCCGGTTCACCCGATCCTGCAGGCGGGTCATTCCCATATTTGCCACCGCCGCAATCGAAAAAATGATGACAATGATTGCGTACATCGGAGCAATCTGGAATTGCTCGTAATAGATGCCCAATCGATAGCCCAGCCCGCCGTCAGCAAATTTCAGTTCTGCCACCAATACGCCGATGACCGTAATCGCCACGCCCAGCCTCAACCCCGTAATGACCGGGTTCAACATCGCCGGTATGTAGATCTTCGTAACCATCTGGCGAAAGTTCAGGTTGAAGCTCCTCCCGACCCGTATCAGGACCGGATTGATCAGAATCATGCCGAGAGTTGTGGTGAACACGACGGGAAAGAACGCAGAAAGGGATCCCTTCGCCATCTTGGACTCGATGCCGGTTCCGAACATGAGAAATAATATGGGAAGAAAAATAATCTTTGGCGTGGAGCCAATGGCATTCAGATAGGGTTCCAGCGCCCCCCTCAGCAATCGGCTGCTTCCCATCCAGATCCCCAGCATGAGTGCAACGGCCGAACCGACAATGAATCCGACGATATGCTCGGCAAAGGTGATCCCGAGGTCACGATAGAATCCTGCAGATGCAAGTTCCTGATAAATCGCCAGAATGATTGTCCAGCTGTGGGGAATCACATCCTTGTAGAACACCCCCAGTTCACCAAGTCCGGCAAAAATTTCCCACGCCAGCACCGCGCCAAGCACCGTGAATAGCCGTATGCGCGTCACAGATCTGTCGATCGCGCCAGCCCCGATCGGGCTTCGGGATCCGATTACACCGGCCTGAGCCATTTTTCGACCCTCCCAAATCCCCAGTAGAACACGACACTCACCATGATGACGGACAGGATGCTTGCATAGGTGGCAGGGGTATCAAATCGGAAATACAACTCCGAGACAATCCGCCCCAGACCACCGAAATCGATGAGATACTCGATCGCAACAATGTTCACCAGCGTATACATGACGCCGATCCGTATACCCGTGAATATTGTCGGTACCGCAGCTGGCAACTGGATCTTCCAGAACATTTCCTTCTCGGAAACATTGAAGCTTCGGCCCACATTGATCAACGTTCTGGATACTCCCAGCAGTCCCTGCCGGGTCTGTATGATGATCGGGATGGACCCGGGAATAAACCCCATGGCAATGAGCGTTGCATGACTGCGCCCGAAGATAACCAGAAACAGCGGATAGAGAAGCACGGTCGGTGCCGCAAAGGCGGCAGCCAACCAGCCCTCATATGCAATCCCGTACCTTGACTTGCGGTACAGGAAATATCCGAACGGTATGCCAATCGTGAGAGCGAGTGCTGTCGCCGCCGCCGTCATGCCCGTTGTCACAAGAAAATTGCCGAACAGATCCATCTCCTCCTGGACTGGCGCGAATGCCAGTGCCGCATCAGATGGACGCGGAACCACAAGTTCCATGATGAGGCCGCTTGATACCGCGACCTCGAGAACCAGAGCAAATACCAGGACCCCGATCAGGCCAACAATGACCGGCAATCTGGTGATCCGCGTCATCATCCTGATCCGGCAGCCGGCCTCAGCTCATCGGTTTCGGTTTTTGTCCCAGGGGATGGACGAGTTCGTGAAGCTCTTCCCTGGTCAACAGTTTCTTGACGTATTTGTTCTCAAGCGCAATCCGGTTGACCATTTCCGATTTGCCGACAGGCAGAAAGGTCGACTGGTCAAGCGGCACGAACTTCGCAACATCTGTCACATCGTCGTAATTCAGCTTCCACCGTTTTGCATAGGCTCGCAACTGCTTGTCGCTCGTATAGGAGATTTGCTGACCTTCCTTCAGTGCCGCCATCATGCGCTGTGCAACATCGCGGTTCTTGTCAAGCCAGTTGGAATTCGCAGCAATCACGCGGATCGTAAGACCCTCAAGGTCTGTTGCCTGTGATCCTGTCCCGATAATCCTGATCTTCTTTTCCCGCACGAGGCCCGCGTTGAGCGGGAATACGGACCAGCCTGTCGCGACCTGACCCGACATCAATTGCGTCCTCGAACTCGAAGGACCACCTGTGGACACCAGTTTGGCTTTCAGTCCAAGCGTGCTCTTGAGGAAAAGGGTGGCAAGGTGAGTTGTCGATCCGGATCGCGAAAAAGCCAGCCCGTCATCCGGGCCCAGATCCGTCAACTTCTTGATCGGGCTGTCCCCCCTTACATACCAGTAGAGATCGCCCGCACCGCGCTTGGTACTGCCAAGAACACGAACCGGGGCCCCTTTCGAATAGGCTCCAAGAACAGACAGATAGCCGACACCGAACGCTATGTCCTGACTGCCGGTGATTATGGTCTGGAGGGTCGCCGAACCACCTGATCCGTGAATAATGGAAACATCAAGGCCATGTTTGTCAAACACTCCGTTCTCCTTCGCGGAGTATCCGTGTTCCATTTCGAACACAACCTTGGTGCTCAGGATCAGTCTGACCTTGTCGGCCGCCAGCGCCGGTGACGCGATCACTGCCATGCCAGCAGTTACGATCGTCAACTGTTTCAGCATCCTCAACATGAAACGCTCCTTCCCTTTGTAACCGGTTCAACTATAGCCCAATCAGGGGGTGTAATCTAATCGGAACTTCGGGCAATCCTGTCTCGCCCGGACCTTGTGGCATGGTCACCCAAACGGTGAGGCGTTCGCAAGAGCATACCGGAAGGGGTGCGGACTTCCCTTCCGGCTGTCGCCTGCCAATACTGTCCGAGAAACCCCTGACCTCTTGTATTCAGGTTTTTTTCTGACTGGATCTGGACACTCTCATGCGACAACTGGTGGGCAGCCGTGCAATGATTTCCGGGATTTCCTCATTGGGGATAAGCACAGCTTTTCATCCCCGCCCTTCCATCCTGTTCGGGGCCGACAGGATCCCTTGTGTCTGCGACCTTTCCTGGGTTGGGTACCCTCGCGCCGGTCTCCGTTGACGGCGCTTTTTCCGCCCAGGTCCCAGACCTCAACCACTCTCCGGAATATCACGATCCGGAGGAACATATTTTCAGCCACGTCCCGGACAAAACCTCTCGGGTCTTGCTTGTTCCCGGGTGGGGAACCCTGTGTGTTGCAGCGACCACTCGGGTCATTCGCCTTCCCTGCGAGCCCATCCTCTGCGCAACTGACGCCACCCTATCCGTCGGGGGCCCAAACCGGCTGACTGCCAGCCTCCTGATGACGCGAGACGGAAAAACCCTCATCACCGCCGCACAAGGGTCCGCGGTATCCGGGGGATCAGAAATCCCTAAATCGCGGGACCGGCTGTCAGACAGCGGCCAGCTGCGCTTCGGACTCAACCATGCCGCGAGACGCTTCTTCCCGGAGCAATGTCCAGAGCCGGCCGACATAAGCCCCGAACTCGGGAGTGGAAATGACCTCGGACGTACGTGGGCGTGGCAAATCTACCGGCACGATTTCCTTGATTGATCCGGGTCGAAACGTCATGACGACCACGCGGTCGGAAAGCTGGACCGCTTCCGTAATATTGTGCGTAATCAGAAGCATGGTCTGTTTCAGCGCCGCCCATATCTCTAGCATCTTGTCACCAAGCAGCATCCGCGTCTGTTCATCAAGTGCACCAAAAGGTTCATCAAGCAGCATGATACGGGGTTCATAGGCAAGGGTCCTCGCGACCGCAGTCCGCTGTTTCATGCCTCCCGACAATTGGGCCGGATAATGGTTTTCAAACCCTTCAAGACCAACCAGTCGAATGAATTTTCGTGCAATCGCCTCCCGTTCCGTCTTCGGAATACCTTCGATTTCAAGTGGAAAGCAGACATTGTCGAGTGTCGTGCGCCAGGGGAAAGTCGATTCCTCCTGAAACACCACGCCAACATCCTTGTGTGCGCCGGCGACGGGATGGCCGTCGATCTGGACCGCCCCCTCGAAGTCCCCGATCAGGCCGCCAACGATGTTGAACAGGGTTGACTTTCCGCAGCCCGACGGACCAATGACCGAGACAAACTCTCCTTCCGAAACCGAAAGGTCTACGGCGTCCAGAGCGTGTACAGGAGTCTCGCCGTCCACATCATAGAATTTGGATACCTTGGATATTTCCAGAATGTTTTCCATGTCGTTTCTCATATGCGACCCAATTCACTCGGCAGACCCCGTGGAGGCCTCGCCGCTGGCCCGGGTCACCACAGGCGAGGAGTATCCGGGCTTGACAACCACGTCGAGGAGATACGGCTCACCCGCCTCGACAACCGCGAGCCCCTTGACCAACGCCTTCGTCAGGTCTCCGACCCGCTCGATGGGTCCGTCCGCCTGCACGCCCTGGGATCTTGCAAAAGAGGCAAGATCAATGGCCGGATCATCTATTCTCTGCCCGATCCATCGATTCTCGACGGGCCGTTCGCGCTGAACCGCCATCGCCTGCTGATGTACCTCGTCATTGAAATTGGACCGGTTGTTTGAGACAACGAAGAGAACCGGAATCCGGTAATGTGCCGCAGTCCAGAGTGCCGAACCTCCCTGCATGAAATCTCCGTCTCCCAGGATGCTGACCACAATTCGTTCGTCCTCGATCAGCGCCAGTCCGGCGCCTATGGCATTGCCCGGACCGGACGCCAACCCGCCACCGCCATCATTTCCAAGATAATCGAGCGGATGGGTGAAATCCCAGGAATCGGACGCCCAGCCAAGAGGAACACGGGTGAGCGTCAATGCCCGTTCGCCGCGCGCTTCCTTCAGGGCTGTGGCGATGTCCCGCGGCGCAATCGCACTGTCCGGCTCTTTCGCCTCATCGGCCGGTGCAACAGCCCTGGGCCCGGGATCTCCCGTCCACCGTCTTGCTTTCCCGGCAAGACGTATCCTGAGCTCGCTCAGCAGCTGACCCAGAAACACGTCAGGGTCGGCAAAAACCGGAACATCAGCAGGTGCGAGTCCGAAGTGATCGGCGCTCCAGCCATTATGCAGGCAATTGTCGAGCGTGCAGGTCACGATTTCGCCCGGCGGACCGCCTCGCGGCGCCAGCGCCTTGAAGGATCCCGCCAGATCGACCCAGTCCAGCGTGACAATGACATCGGCCGACATGATCGCCTTCTGGCCGGGATCGCCGATCCAGTTTGCCGGCGAACCGACATGAAGAGGATGATCTGTCGGAAACACGGCCCTGTTCTTGAGGTCCGTAATGACCCCTGCGCCCAGCAACTCCGCGATTTCCCGCCGGCAATCCCAGTCTTCAATCCGGGCGCTCATTCGTCCAAACAGGAAGAGAGGCGATTCCGCTGCCAGCAGCATGTCTGCCACACGTTTGACGGTCTCGACGGGGGCCGGCGGCGGATCCGCGGGTTGAAAGCGAGAGACGTCCGGGATCGAAACCTCGTTGTCTCCCAGCTTCGTTTCCTGCAGTCCGGCATCCAGGCAAACATAGACCGGACCCCTCGGCGCCTGCCTTGCAGCGATATTGGCGCGCAGCATGGTTTCGACAATCGCCTCTGCTGACCGCGGCTCATCGTCATACTTTACGTAGTTGCGGAGCAAGGCTCCCTGATCCTTTGCGGTGTGGATCCAGTCGATCCAGGGCCGGCGCAGCGGTGCGTCCACAGGTCCAGTGGCACCCATGACAAAAACGGGTGCGCGATCGCACCATGCATTGAAAATACCCATCAATCCATGCATGAGCCCGACATTGGAATGCAGCACCACGCCCATGGGCTCGTCCGTCACCTTGGCATAACCGTGAGCAATCGACACCGCATGATCTTCGTGAAGGCAGAGGAGAATCTGTGGATCCTGGTTCCCGAGATAATTCACCAGCGAGTCATGAAATCCGCGATAACTGGCACCCGGATTAAGCGACACATACCGGATTCCCAGCCGCCGCAACATTTCGGCGGGAACGTCGCTGACCCATTCCATGGGTCTGTTGTCGCCAGGAACCGGTCGGTCCAGTCGAGCGATCTGATTCATGTTATCTCCTTCGCTGGCAGATTCAAAAACGGAAACGCACTCAGGACTCCCGGTGTGCCGACCGGGTTCGCCGGCACGAGACAGTCTTTCTTCAGATCCGCGACACGGGTCAGACCAAGCAGCCCCATCGCGATTTCTAGTTCGGTTTCCAGCAGTTCAAGAACCCTGATAACGCCCGCCTCCCCCGCAGCACCGAGGCCAAGGCCCTGAATCTTGCCGATACCGACCGCGTCAGCGCCCAGGGCAAGGCCCTTGGCGATATCGGTGCCACGACAAAAACCGCCGTCGACAATAACCTCCGCACGTCCGTCCACTGCCTGGACAATCTCGGGCAGACTATCGACAGCTCCACGGTTGTGGTCAAGTTGCCGTCCACCGTGGTTCGACACATAGACTCCGTCCACGCCGTGTTCAATGCAGAGAAAGGCATCTCCCGCGGTCGCTATTCCCTTCAATATGAGGGGAATTTCAAAACTGTCCTTGAACCACTTGACCAGATCCCAGGTCATTCCGGCCTGGTACTCCCAGCCGGCCTGATGGCGCACTCTCGCAGACGGACGATAGCGGTTGATGAGATCTCTCTCCCGCCGGGAATAATGCGCAACATCCACGGTGATGCAAAACTGCACGTAACCCAAATCAATGGCCCGGCTTACGCTCTCCGCTATCCAGTTGCGGTCACCGCGAACATAAAGCTGGAACACCTTGGCATGGGAAGTCTCCCTAGCGATCTCTTCAATACCAGGCTCCGTAACTGAACTCAGATAACTGATCACACCGAATGATTGGGCCGCTCGCGCAACCGACAGTGCTCCGCCCGGATGCAGCGTTTCGAGGGATCCCATGGGCGCCAGCACGACGGGGAGACGGGACTGACACCCATGGACCGTCGCCGAAAGGTCCACCGTGCGAACATCTTTCAGAACTGTTGGCTGAAAAGCGAGGCTGTCCAGGGACTGACGATTGCGGAGAACCGATGTTTCCGTGTCTGCGCCGCCGACCAGATAATCCCATGCTTCACGCGCAAGGTTCCGGTGGGCTGCCAGGACAATATCATGCAGGGTTTCAAATTCTTTCACAGGACCGCCACCATTCGGCAGGCCGCGCGCTCCTGGTCTGCTGGCGTACCGAGCTGAACTTCCATCCCGATTGTTGTAGCCGTCATGGGCAGGTCCTGTCCATCAACCAGCCGTCGGATCCTGCTCAAGGGAGATGTCATGCTGCCGGACAATCCCGGATTTCCCGCAGGATTGTCCGAACCCCAATGCTCTCAGGCCCGATCGGTCATGCATTCAATGACAAACGGAGCCCTGGTGGCGAGGGCCTCGGCAAACGCGGCCTCGAAGGTATCAGCGTCGGCGACGCGCACCGCCTGGACGCCGTAGCCTTCCGCCAGTTTTGTTGCATGTATCGGCGGGTCTTCGAAATCCATACCGATGGCCAATGTGCTTCCATGGAACGATTTGAGACGATCCTTGATGATCCGGTAACCTCCGTTATTGACGATAACAAAAATCACCGGTGCACCGACCCTCGCCGCCGACCAGATCGCCTGGATACTGTATTGGGCACTGCCATCGCCGATAATTGCGATGGTCCTGCGTTGGGGCTCTGCGAGTTGAACCCCGACCGCAGCTGCGATGCCCCAGCCAATGCCACCACTCACATTTCCGAAGTAATCCCGGGGTCCTCTCAGTGCACGATATTCCAGAAAACTCCAGGTCGCGGTGATTCCTTCATCGACAAATATCGCGTCGGCAGGTGCCATGTCCGCGAGCGCCATCATAAGCCACCTGGGATGAAGCGGGGAATGGCTGCGCAGGTCCCGCGTTTCCACCCGCGCAATCTCCCGTCGCGCGCTCCAATTGGACGAAGCGAATGACTTCAGACGACCGTGGCGGCTCTCGCCCAGCCGGTTCTGCAAGACCGGTTTCAGTGCCCGAAGCGTCTGAACCACGTCCGCCCGAATGGCCCGTTCCGTAAAGTAGTTCTTGCCCAGTTCATGGTCCCGCTCGCTGATCTGGACAATTCGGATGCCATCCGGAACCGGGTCCGTTTCACTGTAGACTGACATCCTCAGGATATCCGCCCCGAGGACGATCATCATGTCGTAGGGTTCCAGACGCTGTCGGACGTCAGACTGACTCCGGTTCAGGTGTCCGAGAAACGCAGGATGTTCGGACCGAAAACAGGATCCACTTTGTACGGTCTGGCCAAAGACGGGGGCGCCAAGGCACTCCGCCAGCCACGCTGCCTCCCCCAGACCGTCCCGAACTGCCAGTTCATTACCGGCAACAATCGCCGGACGCTTGCTCTCGATCAGGGTCTCTGCGAGTTCGAGAAGGGCTTCATCGCCGGGTACGGACCGCGTCTCTACCCGTGTCGGTTCGCCAAGGTCAAGAGCTGCAAAGTCATTCAGGACATCTCCCGGAAGCGAGATGAAGACCGGACCTGTCGGCGGTGTCATGGCAATCTTGGCAGCACGCCTCAGGATCCGCGGCATGTCGTGAATTCTGTTGACTTCGACGGACCATTTGGCAACCGGTCTCGCCATTTCCACGAGCGGTCCATAAAGCAACGGTTCCGTCAGACCATGGCCCTGCTCCTGCTGACCAGCGGTAATGATCATGGGTGTGCAGGAATTGGCAGCCGTGAAAAGAGTGCCAAGAGCGTTGCCGAGACCGGGCGCAACATGAACGTTGATCGCCGGCAATTTGCCCGATGCCCGCGCGTAGCCATCCGCCATAGCCACCACGATAGATTCCTGCAGACCGAGGATGTATCGGATATCGGGCTCATCAGCGAGCGCGTGCATGATGGGAAGTTCCGTGGTGCCAGGGTTCCCGAACAGATGGGTGACACCTTCCGTACGAAGCAGGGCCAGAAAGGCATTGCGCCCGGCAATCGGGTTTGCCGGAGGTTCAGCGACCATGACAGTCTTTCTCCTTCGTCCCGTTCCGAGAACTGTAACCCTGAACGGTTTCGGATAAAGGCACGTAATCTGAAGAGGACAAGATCACCCTGCGTATCATGACGGGCCACAGACGACGTTGACCAGTGCTTGCCGTCCCTCGCCCGTCACCACGTTCAATGCCTTGTCCAGCGCCGGCATCAGGTCTTCGGCCTCGGTCACGCGAATGCCATAGCCGCCCGACACTTCGACTGCTTTCTCGTAATGCTGATCCACAGTGAACCATGTCAGCGGCTGGCGGTTTGACTGAGCCGCGAAGCCGTCCGGATTGAGACCGAGTGTCGAGCGATGAACGGCCTGCCAGTGCTGGTTGTTGAAGACAACCCAAAGAATGGGGAGATCCTGTTCAGCCGCAACATAGTGACAGGAGACAGGTACGCTGAACATGTAGGAACCATCACCCTCGGTCCCAATCACGAGACGATCCCGGGCTGCCAATTTGGCACCCAGGGCCACCCCCATCCCGTGTCCGAGACCGGACGCAGCCCCCGCATTGATCATTGTGCCAGGCTGATCGGTGTCAACATATTGCTGCATCAGGGGCGATTCCCGAACGATGATCGTGTCCGGGTCGCGCAACCGGTTCAGGCAGTGGGAAATGTAACTTGGCGCAATCGGAGAACGATCACGGTCCGCTCTCAGCTTGTCCGCCCATAACGCCTCAAGTTCCCGGTGCCCCGCCATGACCCGGTCCCGGCGATCACTGATTCGGGATCGCGCTTCATCTTCACAAGATGTCATCGCGTCCAGCAACATGGTGAGGCCAATGTCGGTTCGACAGGTCAGCGCCAGGTCCACGGGGAATGCCCTGGCCGGGATCATGACGTAGTGGGGATCGCTGGCAATATGAACCACCCGGCAATCGCTGGGCGGCCGAACCCGGGACGGCAACCAGGGAGCGACAGCATCAAAGACAAGAATAACATCAGCCTCGGACACATAGGGATCCGGGTCATAACCCGCATGCATGGGATGGCGCGGAGGCATGGCAACATACCGGTTGCGGTATTCCACGACCGGGATTGCAAACCGCTCCGCAAGGCGGACCAACGGCTCCATCACCCGCGGGTTTCGTCCTCCCCAGTTCGTGATCATTAACGGACGCTCCGCCTTCGCCAACAGACCCGCTGCTTCTTCGAGGGCCCCCGGTTCAGGAGCCGGCGGTGCAGCCGGATGTATGCGTGTTGGCGAATCATACGAAAACTCGGCCATCTCGGCGGCCAGCACTTCCCGAGGAAGAGACAGATACACGGGTCCCTGGGGTTCGCTCATGGCTACGGAAAGGGCGCGATCGACAATCCCTGCGACCTGTTCGCCATTGCGGAGCTCGTAATCCCACTTGACGGCCTCCCGAACCATACCGGCCTGGTCATACATTTCCTGCGTCCAGTGAATATCCAGACTTCGATGTCCCTTCAGGGTCTCTTCATTCGTCGGTGTCCGCCCCGCTGTGAACAGCATCGGAATATAACCGCGTGCGGCATTCAGGAGACCGTTCAGGCCGTTGGCCGTTCCCACGTTCACATGAACCATCGTCATCTGAGGGCGGCCAGATACAAGAAAGTGACCTATCGCCATATGCTGCGCCGTATTCTCATGTGGGCAGGTCACGGGCGTCGGTGTGACGGTACCGAGGGCCTGTGCCTTTGCCAGTGCCTCGATCAGGGGCGCAAAATCAGTGCCGGCATTCGCGAACAGGTAATCCACCCCGCGATCTGCCAGAACCGCCAGATAGGCATCGGCCACGGTGCAGTTTTTGAGAGTTTTTTGCGACAACGGACGGTTCCCTGGACGTCTGCGGGCCGGTCAGTCCCGGAGTTTGCGAACCTCGGTATTCATGGCCAAATCGCTGCGCCGACGCTGGGCAATGATCTCGCCCGTCGTAAAGTAATCGCCATCGACAGCACGATTTGCCATGATCTCGAACTCGTCTTCCCAGTCACCGAGAGAATAGCCGTACCATGGTGCCTGAGGTGACAACTCGGGAAGGCCAAGATCATCCCAGATCTGTCTGGCCTTCTCCATATATTCCTTCTTCGGAAGCGATATCGGCGGAAAATCCTCTTTCAGCGTGGCATCAAACAGAACAGAGGCGTCTTCACCATCGTTGCGGCTGCTTCGTGGACCGTGCCCCTGGTCGCGGTGTTTCAGAATTTCGACGTCAAGTGCGGGATTGGCCCGATAGGCCAGCGCCCAGAATACGGCATCAGTATTGTCAGGATCGATATCGTCGTTGACAGCAATGACATATTTTCCCGCCGCGCGGTGAAGAGAGGCCGCCCCGTACAGTGCCCGCCAGATCTCCGTCCGCGCTATGTCTCTCTCGCAGACGACGACAATCACCTTCCGGATGTTTGTGAGGGGTTCGTGCATGGAGACCCGAATCACACCCTTGATGCCAAGATGATCCCGGAGATGCCGTGTGAACATCGGCTCGTAGGCAACACGCTTGATGACCGAGGACTCAGAGGGTGTGACCTGGCTGATGATCGAAGTGAAAATTGCGTTTTTCCGGCGCGTGATGCAGGACACGTCCATATAGGCGTTGTACTCCTGAAGATTGACATGTCCGTGGGATTCGCCGAACGGGGCTTCCGGTTCAAGATATTCCGTATCGATGTAGCCCTCGACCACAATTTCCGCCTCGGCCGGTACCATCAGGTCCACCGTCTTTGCGCGGACCATGCGGATAGGGGCGTTGGCAAGTGCTCCCGCTACACGGAACTCGTCAAGATTTTCGGGCAGCTTGATTGCCGACGTAAAGGTCACGGCCGGCGGAGCACCCAGAATCACGGCAGCCGGCATCTTTTCCCCGCGAGCCCGGTATTTCTCCCAATGAAGATAAATTCCGGGTCGCAGCTCTAGAGAGGGATTCATTCCCAGACGTCGCCGTCCCTTTATCTGCCCCCGGTAATTTCCCATATTCTGGATCCCGGTGTCGGGATCCCTTGTGATGTATTGTGAAAGTGTGGTGTAGGGAGCGTTGTCCCATCCCGGGGTCGAGATGGGTACCGGAATGCCGTCCAGCCCCTGCCCCTCCTCATCAAGGGCTGCACCGGTGATTACGATCTCCTGGCAAGGTGCGTCCGTGACGGTGATCGGTTCTACCGGGTTTGCAATAGCGCGGTTCCACGCATCCTCGATTTCATCAAGTTCAACGCCAATTCCCGCACGATAGATGTCACGGCTGGCCGCCAGCACTCCCACTGCAACAGGTATGTCGAAATGGTGCCCCCTCGAGTCCACTACGTTTGTAAACAGAAAGGCACGCCTTTGCTCCTCCTTCAGTCCGCCGCGAAACTGCCACCGGACCAGCGGATGGAGTTCCGTATCCTTGTTGATTTCCCGATCCACGGTAACGAGCAAGCCCCGTCTGTCGAGTTCCTGAATATGATCATGCAGATCGGGATACTGCCCGTCCGGAACGGGTCTTGTGTCAACATTGTTTTCTTGCATGGGCTGCGCGCGCTCTGTCAACGAATTGCAGGTGGATGGCCCGGAGGGGTGTCGGCATGCAGGATTGGACTGAAGACGGACCGATCCTGTGTTGCCAGGGGCCATCCTCCCCGATATCTGCCTGCGGGCCGGGGCCGGCAGACATCGGTGATCCGGTCTTCAGCCGCGGTCACTGTCGAGTTGCGAGGCATCTTCCAGCCGATCCCAGGTCAGATCTTCCTCGACCGTACCGGCACCGGGGTTTCCTTCGTCCAGCGTCCGCACTTCGGTGTTGATCGGCACGTCTCCCCGCCTTCTCTGGGCAATGATTTGCCCGGTCGTCCAGTATTCGCTTTTGACGGCGCGGCGCGCCATTGCCTCAAGGCCAGTGTTCCATTCTCCCAGATCATAACCGAACCAGGGTGCTTTGGGACGAAGCGGCGGAAGCCCCATTTCCTCCCAGATTTCCCGAGCCCTTTCCATGAACTTTCGTTTTGGCAGAGACACGGGCGGAAAGTTCTCCTTGAGAGTTGCATCGATCAGGACAGCGCTGTCCTCGGAATCGATCAGGCTGCGCGGCCCGTGGCCTTCATGCTTGTGCTTCAGCATTTCCAAATCATTGTGGGGTTTGCAGCGATAGGACATGGCCCAGAACACGGCATCGGTATCATCAGGATCGATATCCTCGTTGACGGCGATAATCCATTTTCCCTCGGCCTGGCGCAGCGAGGCGACCCCATAGAGTGCGCGCCAGATTTCGGTTCTCGGAAGCCCGCGTTCAACGACAACAATGATCAGTTTGTGAAGCGAGGTGAGTGGCTCGTGCGTCGCGACATGCTTGACGCCCTTGATTCCGAGATGGTCACGCAAATGCTCGATCTGGCGAGCCTCGTAGGCCGGACGCTTGATCGTGCTGGATTCGGAAGGTGTGACCTGGCTGACCCAAGATGTCATCACCGCATTCCGTCGCCGTGTAATCGCGGTCACGTCCAGATAGGCGTTGTATTCCTGAAGATTGACATGTCCGTGAGATTCGCCGAACGGTGCCTCGGGCTCCAGGAGTTCCGTGCTGACCAATCCCTCGATCACGATTTCCGCTTCCGCAGGGACCACGAGATCCACGGTCCGGCACCTGACGACATTCAGCGCCGAGCCCGCCAGCCCCCCGGACACGGCCAGTTCGTCCAGGCCTTCCGGAACCTTTTGCACCGCTGTGAAGGAGACTACGGGCGGCGCGCCCACAACGACCGCAACCGGCATGGGCTTGCCCAGTTTTTTCCATTCCAGCCAGTGCATGTATCCACCGGTCCGCAACTCTGTCGATGGGTTCATGCCGAGGCGGGTGGGCGCCTTTATCATGCCACGGTAGTTGCCCATGTTCTGGATGCCGGTACCCGGATCCTTGGTGATAAAGTGCGACGAAGAGAAGTAAGGAGCGTTATCCCATCCCGGCGACGAGATCGGAACCGGGATGGCATCAAGACCGTTTCCGTTGCGCAGGTCATCGCCCTCGAAAACGAGTTCCTGGCACGGGGCAGCTGAACTCGGGACTTCCACCGGGTCAACGGGGCTGTTGATGGCGCGAATCCATGTCGACTTGATTTCATCAACCGCGCATCCCATTCCGATCTGGTATATCGCCCGGTTTCCGGCCAGCCCGCAAACCAGAACCGGAATGTCAAACTTGCGTCCTTTCGAATCGACAATATTCCTGAACAGAAAGGCCTTCCGGTCTTCTTCATCGATACCACCTCGAAACTGCCACCGCACCAGCGGGTGCATTTCCGTGTCCTTGTTGATCTGGCGATCGATCTCAAGAAGGAGCCCGGCCCGGCGGAGTTCCTCGATATGTTCATGCAGATCGGAATATCCGCGGGTCCGTGCCTCTTCCTGTTCCTCAATCACTGTTGCCATGATCCGACTACTCCTGTTCTTCTGTCCGGTTCCAGTCCGGGATGGACCGGACATGGGTGTTGGGCTTGATTCCGGACCGTCGTCTCTGTGCGCTGCGGAGCCCATTCTCCACATAATGCCCGGCAGCCGCCCGCTCTGCCAGACGGTCCCACTCTTCAGACCAGTCACCGAGCGAATAGCCATGCCAGGGCACTTCCGGTGCAAGCTCGGGCAAGTCGAGATCCTCCCAGATCATCCTTGCCCGTTCCATGTACTTGCGCTTCGGCAAGGCCAGAGGCGGCATTTTCCGCTTGAGTGTCGCATCAACAAGCAACGTAGAGTCTTCGGGCCGGGTTCCATCCTCGCTTTTCGGTCCGTGGCCTGCGTCGCGATGACGCAGGATCTCGAAATCCCGGTGCGGCTCTGCCCGGTAGGCCAGCGACCAGAACACCGCATCGCCGTTATCGGGATCGATATCCTCATTGACGGCGATGACATACTTGCCGCAATCGGCACGAAGATGCGCAGCCCCATACAGGGCCCGCCAGATCTCGGTTCGGGGAACGCCGGGTTCCATCCTGAGGAAGAGAACGCGGCGGATATTGGTCAAGGGTTCATGCATGGAAACCTGCCTGATCCCGCGAATACCAAGGTGATCACGGAGATGCGCAAGATACATGGGCTCATAGGCAACGCGCTTGATGACACTTGATTCGGATGGTGTCACCTGACTGATGATGGAGCAGAAAACGGGGTTTCTCCTGCGGGTAATCGCTGTGACGTTAAAGACCATGTTGTAGTCCTCGAGTGCGATATGCCCGTGCGATTCGCCGAACGGCGCTTCGGGCTCGAGGACATCCGTATCAATCATGCCCTCGATCACAATCTCGGAGTGAGCCGGAACAAGCAGGTCCACAGTCCTGCATTTCACCACAGGTACCGGTCGACCTGAGAGGCCGCCGGCAACCGTCAGTTCATCAACATCGCGGCGCAATTTCTGCGGTCCGGTATAGGCTACGGCCGGCGGGCAGCCGACAACAATCGCGCAGGGCATTCTCTGGCCGAGCTGTCGATACTGCTCCCAGTGCAGGTATCCTCCGGCCCCGCCCTCCCGGGTTGCCATCCGTACGGCGATTCGATCCGATGCCTTCAGCCCGCCACGATAAGTGCCCATGTTCTGCACACCCGTTGCAGGATCCCGTGTAACGAACAGGCCGGCCGTAATATAGGGCGCACTGTCAAAACCTGGTGTCGAGATGGGCACTGGCAGTCCGTCAAGCCCCTTGCCCTCGCCTCTCAGGTCAGCACCGGTCTGAACAACTTCCTGACAAGCTGCGGTTGTAACTTCAACCGGTGAAACCGGGTTCTGGAGAGCCCATGACCAGTGATGGCCGATCTGGTCGAGCGGCACCCCGATCCCGGTCTGGTAGACGGCGCGGTTTGCGGCCAGGGCTCCGACAACGACCGGAATGTCGTAATGGCGGCCGAGACTGTCAGTTACGTTGGAAAAAACAAACACCTTGCGTCTGGCTTCCGGAATTCCGCCGCGATACTGCCAGCGCACGAGAGGATGCAGTTCGGTATCCTTGTTAATGGCCCGATCAACCCGGCATACCAGACCTGCCTGTTCCAGAGCTGCGATATGAGATTGCAAGTCAGGAGCGGCATCCGGAACCGCGCCGCCGGATGCCGTCAGATCTGGATACATTCTGTGTGCCGGGTTCGGAGAGGAAAATCATCTGACGGTTCTGATGCCGTCAGGTATCAAAGTATATTTGCCGGACGGCTGCCATTCAACATGGGGCATCTCGTTTCCGAAGGTTTGCATCATCTCACAGTTCAGGCCACCGCATCGGCCTCGTTCAGCCCGTGTTCAAATTGCATTCCATTCCATCCCCCGGAGCCGTCGAGGGACGGTCAACAATCTTGCCGCCGTGACTGAAAAAGTAATCGTACCCCGTGGTTGCAACCGTTTCAGTGATGCCTGCAACCTCCCGCAGTTCGCCAGACACGTATCGCCTTCCTCAAAGGCGCATCGAACCGAACGGGGACCCGAAACCATTCACTACACGGACTCTTTTCGATATTCCCTGTCCGGAATGCCTTCACGGTACGCCTCCAGGTCTCGCTGGACAAAGGCCAACAGGCCTTTGTCCAGGCCGATTGTTGATGAGGCGCGACCTGCCATTGCACGCAATAAATTGCAATGGTGTGACGACATGAAATGGAGACAGCTGTTCTGACGGCAACCCTTCGTCTCCCTATGAATACGGAAAATTCGAAGGAGCGCCTGATCGTCCGACGTTCGTAAACCCACTTGAATTTGGCTCAACGCATAACATTTAGTTTCCGGAGGCGTCTGCAGGCGTTTCGCAGGACCCGACACTGCCGGAGACCAGAAATGAAAACCCGCTCTTGATCCGCCCGGACCCCCAGCCTATACAACCATCGGTATCGTGGAGAGGGAGCCTGCCCGATTGCTCCCGTGTATGGCACCGGGGAACCGCCGATTTGCCGGACATCCTGACAGCAGATTCAGGATTTATGCCAATTGATGCTGCAACCGGGGCCACATGGTCGCTACCGATCCTGCGCCCCGTCATGCTGATCTGAAGAGTCGCCTTCCCGATGCCGACAAATGATACCCAGACATCGGATAGTTACGATTCCGCCGGGTGTGCAATGTGCATGCATCGTCGGGAAAAAGGATTCACTTTCCTCCGCATAAGCATGCTCTGACCCAGGCTCAACACTCGAGGCCGCTGGCCATCTGGTGACGATATGCACTGACCGGGTTCATGGAAATCTCTCAAACGATGAAGCCATTGGCCACAACGAGACCTCAAGCTGCGCCTCCCGGGCCATGTCGCAGAATGGCCGCAATACAGGGACTGCGCCGGCTGTACTTCGGAATTGGTAAAACCCGGATTTCTGAGCCTCTTTGCGATCATTTCCCTGTTCAGCAAAACCACTCATGGATGCGTCCGATCACCGACCGGCGCCTGAATCGACGGCGAAAGCCTCGCACAAGGATTCTGGTACCGGGTCTCATGATATTCGCTGTGATCAGCAGCGCACACGCTGCACCACCTGAACTGGCGGATCGCGTGGCAGCGGAGCGACCGGCGGGTTGCACAGAATACAGTTTTCTGTTCTTCCGGCTTTACCGGGCCGAGCTCTGGACCGATGCCACAGAGTTGCCGGGGCAGAACTTCGGACTCTCCCTGGTCTACCGGCGCGGTTTCAAACGTGAGGAGCTGGTTTCCACGTCAATTTCCGAAATGGCCCGAATGTCAGGCCGACCAGAATCAAGTTTCAGCGCGGCGCGGGCGGAACTTGCGATCGCGATGCGCAACGTCGGGGAAGGAGATCGGTACACGTCGTGGCGCAGCAAGCCCGGAAGGGTGGAGTTCTTCCACAACGGTGTCGCCACAGGCGTGCTCACGCATGACACGGGGCTGTTTCTCGATATCTGGCTCGGCCCCGGAAGCCGCGATCAGAAACGGAGAGCAACACTTCTTGCGGGTCGCTGCGATGAGTGAACGCGGACGTGGCGTCCTCACAGCGGGCGACCTGTACCCTCCTGCAGTGGTCGCCGCCATGTTGGCGTTCGCCGGTATCCCGCTCTACATCCACGCTCCGCGCTACTACGCAGAAGATATGGGACTCGGCCTCGCCACTCTCGGCGGCGTTCTGCTCGCGGCCCGCGCGGTCGATAGCCTGCAGGATCCCGTCATCGGTCGACTGGCGGACCGCTGGCCTCGTGGCCGGGAAGTGTGGGCCATCGTTGCAGGCGCCCTCCTCGTTACCGGATTTGCCCTGTTGTTCGCTCCCCCGGACTGGGGCCCGCCCCTGCCGCGTCTGGCTGTGGGGTTACTCGCCGCCTTTACCGGCTTCAGCGCGCTGCAGATCGCGCTCTACGACCACGGACTTGCACAAGCCGAGACGGCTGGCGGGGGCTACACCCGGATTGCCCTCTGGCGCGAAGCCGGTGGGCTCGCTGGCATCTGCCTTGCCGCAACAACGCCAGCGGCACTCGGATCGCTGTTCGGACCGGATCTCGCCTATGCCGGCTACGCTGCGGCTTTCGTCGTCTTCTCTTTC
The DNA here is from genome assembly GCA_965221485.1 of Alphaproteobacteria bacterium. Taxonomy (GTDB): domain Bacteria; phylum Pseudomonadota; class Alphaproteobacteria; order MPNO01; family UBA830; genus JAJEBT01. Next base: position 1,174,562 of record OZ244893.1, read on the forward strand.
TGCGCTCTGGGACGAATGCGCAGATGCTGGCTGGCTTCCGGAACGTCCCTGCCAAAACCGGGCTTCGCCGAGGCTCTCCGTGTTCCCGGAGTCGCACCAATTCTGGCCCTCGGCTTCGTCAACGCCCTGCCTACCGCAGTGACCTCGACGCTTTTCCTGTTTTTTGTCTCTGACATTCTTGACGCAGAGCATCATGCGGGCCCCATGTTGCTGGTGTTTTTCGCAGCCGCTGCTGGTGCGGCACCAGCCTGGGCACGGCTCGCAGGGAGACTCGGACGCAAGACGGCTCTCGCAATCGGCATGACACTGTCGGTTCCCGTCTTCATCTGGGCCTTCTTGCTGGGACCCGGCGATGTCGGCGCTTTCTACGCGATTTCTGCAGCGTCCGGGGCGGCACTTGGCGCAGACATGACGCTGACGCCGGCTATGCTGGCTGCCCGTATCAAGGGCGGCGGAGGGCAGGTGTTCTCGCTGTGGACATTCCTGCAAAAGACCGCCCTCGCCGTCGCTGCCGGCGTAACACTGCCAATCCTCGCATTTGCAGGATACGAGCCGGCATCATCAGGATCGGACGGACACACAGCACTCGCCGCCGCCTACGCGCTGGTTCCCTGCGCACTGAAACTCGTCGCAATTCCGGTGCTCCTGATCTTCGTGAGCGAGAGCGTCGACGACGGATAGAGACAGAACAGTGCCGGGTACCGGATCCAGGGCTCCAGTTCGGACTTCAAGATGACGACGGTCATGCTCCGGAAACTCTGCCGGAGGAATGGCTTCATAAGTCGAAGGGGCCAATCATCCCTTACCGGTTCAGTGGGGCGGCAGGATCCGTGAGGCAAGCCTTGTCCGGATAAGCTGTCAAGGGTGCCCCGACGGGTCGTGCTCAGGACGGGCGCAGCATAATTCCTGGCTTGGCGCCAGTATGTTCTCCCTCCATAAAAACAGCCTTGCCGTTGACCCATACGCGGTCGATCCCTGCCGCGTAACTGTGGGGATTCTCGTAGGTTGCGGTCTCGGTAATGGTCCCGGGATCGAACAGGGTGACGTCGGCAGCGAAGCCCGCGCGCAACAATCCGCGATCTGCAATTCCGAGAGCCCTGGCGGACGCACCGGTCATCTTGTGGATTGCGGTTTCAATCGGGAGCAGTCCGAGTTCCCGGACGTAGCGTCCGAGAATACGGGCGAAGGTTCCGTAAAATCTGGGATGCGGCTTGCCTTGCCCGGTCGTGCCGTAAGGTGCGACCGAATTGCCGTCAGAGCCAACCATCACGTTCGGCGAGGCAATCAGGGTTCGAATGTCGTCTTCCGAGATTGATGAGACGAGAACCCGGGTCTGTCCATGATCCCTCAACAGATAATCAAGCGCCGCGTCGAATGGGTCTGCCTCTGTTTCCGCGGCGATTTCGCCAATCGTCTTCCCTGAATACTGCGGAAGGTTGGGCGAAATCGAAATGCGCACTGCATCCCATGACGGAATACGTCCAAAATTGTTGAGACCGTCCGCCTCAACCTGCCGACGCGCCCGAGCGCGGTTTTCGTGGCTCTGGAGGCGCTCCAGCATCGCATCAATCCCACCCTCCTGGAGCCAGCTCGGAAACAGATTTCGTAGCGGGTTGCTGGCCGCCTCGTATGGGTATTGGTCGCAGTCGATCGCGGCTCCTTGTCTCCGTGCCTCTTCCAGCCGCTCGACAAGCCGCTCAGCCCCGCCCCAATTGTCCATACCAGACAACTTGATGTGAACAATCTGGACGTGAACTCCGGTCTGCCCGGCAAATTCAATCGCCTCCTCGACCGAGTCGAAGATCGAATTGGCTTCATCCCGAAGATGGGTGAAATAGCGTGCTCCGTGCCGCCTCAGTACATGGCCCAGGGTTACCAGCTCCTCACTTTCCGCATAGGATCCGGGCGCAGTGAACAATCCGGAAGACAGGCCGAGAGCACCGGCGGCAAGGGCTTCCTCCAGCAGCTGTGACATCAATGACAGCTCCTGCGGCTCAGGCGGACGCTCCGCCATCCCCATGGTCATCAACCGGAGTGTATTGTGTCCGACGAGCATCACCCGATTGACAGATGTCGCGGGATAGGTCCGGACATAGTCTCTGAAACTGGTATCGGAGAAATCGAGCCAGGGCGCGCTCGGTCCCAGATACTGTTTCAGGGCTTCCGCCTTCCCGGGAAGCACGGGAGCGCAGGAATAACCGCAGTGGCCGATGACCTCGGTGGTTACCCCCTGGCGAATCTTGCTCTCCGAGAGGGGCATCAGCGGGAGCGTCCAGTCCGAATGCGTCTTGATGTCGATGAAACCGGGTGCGACCACCTTACCGGCGGCATCAATCACGGTTTCTCCACCAGTCGTCAGGTCGCTGCCAATGGCCCGGATACGGCCGTCAGTGACAACAATATCGGCTACGCGGCCTGGCGATCCCGTTCCGTCGACCACGGTACCACCCCTTATGACGAAAACATCTGACGTCATTCTGCATCCACTCTCTCAAGATGCTGCCGGGAGGCCCGGGTGGTCCGACTTCCAGGCATCCACCCCATCCTCGATCCATGACGAGGCACGATCATATCTGTCCGCCTGGTATACCAGTCCGGAAGCGGGGCCTCACTTGCCGGTTGGCGGGTCCCGGCATTCTGTAAGGGCAGGCGGCGGTCACACTACCCTGTCTTGTCTGGCGAGCGCCGGGATAAAATCGGCTCCGACTTTTTTCGGCACCGGCGCCCGGGCCGCAACAGGGCGACGCGGTCCGGAGTGACCCTGAGACCGCAAGGCCCCACAGAAGGAACATCGAATTCTTCCCGGGACCGCCCGGTCCAACGGGTCGGACGAAGCATAAGTGCAGGGTAGCGGTGCGGTACATCGCGGATACCATGGATCCGGCACTTGCAAGCCATGTTACCGGAGATCACAGGGTTGCCCCGCTTCCATGCTCCACCTTCCGTCTTGTGCCCAACCGTATCACGAACAGGCGCGAAACCGAAGGAACAGGACGGGCCCGATCTCGGTCGGAGAAACGATTGGCATCACGCCATGCCGATGATCCACACATTCTGTTCCAATGGCGCAACCGGAGGCGGGATTCTCCGGATTCCCGAGCCGAAAGGAAGGGGCCAGGTCTTCTCCCCTCTCCCGTCAGGGCGAATTCGACTTTGCATGCACAACTCTGGTGACCTATCGTTAGGATTTATAACTTGAATGGGAGGATCGTAATGATCCCACGCGCTCGATCATTCCTGACAGCGGTTTCTGCCGCCGTCATGGTCGCACTGACCGGTGCGGCTTCGGCAGACCCGGTCGCCGACTTCTACAAGGGCAAGACCGTTACAATCATGGTACCCTCCAGTCTCGGGGCCACATTGGGACTCTATGGGCGTTTGACCGTGGAGCATCTGGGCAAACATATCCCCGGCAATCCCAACGTGATCATCCAGTCCCGACCAGGTGGAGGCGGTACCAAGGGAGCAGCCTACGCTTATAACGCCGCTCCCAAAGACGGAACATTCATCGCGGAGGTGCTGGCCCCGTCCGCTTTGGCGCCACTGCTGCGGGACATGAAATTCGATGCCTCAAAATTCCAGTGGCTGGGATCGATCACCCCCCGTCCCGCCGTGATTTCCGTCTGGCATACCGCTCCGGTCTCCGATCTCGCCAGCGCAATGACAACAGAAGCGATTCTCGGCTCAACGGGTCTCGGATCGGAAACATATCTGGCTCCGACGCTGCTGAATCATCTGGCCGGCACCAAGTTCAAGGTGGTCAAGGGATACAAGGGCGGTGCACAGATCAACAAGGCTATGGAATCGGGCGAAGTCCACGGACGAATGAATTACTGGTCCGGCTGGACTGCGGGCAAACCCGCATGGGTTTCCGGGGGCAAGCTTCGCCATATCGTGTCCTATGGCGGAGAGATCCCCGATCTTCCCGGGCTGCCCAGTATGTCCAGCCTGGCCAAGACACAGGAACAAAAGGATATGGTTGCGTTTCTTGAAACAGCTCCCCGCATAGGAATGGGATTCTGGGTCGCGCCGGAGGTACCGGCGGATCGCGTCGCCGCCCTGCGCAAGGCGTTTCAGGACATGTTGCAGGACAAGGCTTTCCTCGCTGATGCTGGTAAGCGCAAGGCACCGGTAAATCCCGTTTCAGGCGAAGCCATCCAGAAGATGGTCGCCAGTGTCTATCAAACACCGGCAGCAACAATCGCGAAGATGAAGCAGGTCTTTGGGTTCAAATAGGACCACATTGCATCGGTCTCCGCGCCAGTATCTGGCGTGGAGACCGCCAGTCTCCATCTGACGAGTCTCACCAGAGTTTACATGGCTGCAGCCGGGAGTCTCCACTGACACGGGTGCCGTGGCGCGGCCATGAATTGGCTCCAGTCACCCTTATCAGATACGCGACAATCCCTTGTGTCCGGAAGACCTTCGGCGGTTTGCCGGCACAGTCCCGGCCGCAGGTATCAATCGTTGGCAAGCTCCACATGCTGCTGCAACAGGTCCGGTATGGAACCGGGAGATCGACGGCCCAGACCGCATTCGGTTGCAATGCCGAACGTATCCACGACCTTCGAGGCGGCGGCAATACGTCGTCGGGAACCGCTGATCCCGCCGGTTTCATGCACCAGCCCCAGATAGAGCTGGCACCCGGGCTTCAATTTTAACCGGGTCAGTGGAGCAAAGTATGAATCGTCGTCCCGTTCCCGCGGCACCGGCATGTGAATCCAGTCGATCGACCGCCTGGTCATCTTCGATACACCATTGGAGACATCCACCAGATGACCCGCGTCAGCCGGTTCACAGAAATGCTTGTGACCCGAGTCTCCGTAACAAAGGTGAAGCCCAGCTTCAATTTCGTCGGAAATGCCATCCACAAGACTGGCCACTCTTGTGCAAATCTCCTCCAGCAGGTTCCCGTCCAGATGATGGTCGACCAAGCCCTCAAGCAAGGCGAATTCGCTCACGACCTCCCACTGTATCGCCAGCTTGCTCGCCGGAATTACGGCCAGCATCTTCTCCAGCTCCCGCCCGAGCGCGCGACCGTAGGCCTGTTCGAAAAGACTGCGTGATTCCTTCGCAATGTAGAACGTGGCGAGTGCGAGAGGGGTCGGCAATCCGACCTGAAACCTGACATCCGCAGGGATAACACCCTCGTCAGTCAAGCCCGAGAAGACATGGTAGGATTCGATCGCTGCATCGCCGTAACCGAGATCCGGCAGATCGATCTCATCCGCCGATGTTATATCCTCCACGACCTCATAGGCCCTGACCGGAACATAGTTGTTTTCCGGATCTTTCGTTCTCAGCTGGGGGCTTTGGCCGATCTTCCCGTACTGCCAGCGGATCCATGTGTCGCGTTCGCCGACTTCTCCGTCAGGGAGACGTTGCAAATAAGGACCCGCATGCTTCACGCTCTCCCGAAACATCTCCTCAGCAGTACCATAGGGTGCGCTTCCGACAAGATGAATTCGTTCTCTTTTCTTCAGTTTTCCTGACATCGCTTTTCTCCCGAACCGGCTGCGGAATGGATGATTTGACAGGTTTCGCGGACCCGACACACGATTTCAATCCGCATCTCGAGGCAGAAGCCGTGCACCGGTGTCCTGACCGGGGCCGTTCGCTGTAACGGAGACGGGCTGCGCATTTTGCGCAACCTGCCCGGCGAACGAATTGGGTTCCGAGGTCCGTGAAATCTCTGTGTTCCCGGGATCGATCAAATCCGGCAATCTGCGACGGTACCCGGACATCCGCTCCTCATCAGACAGGACATCAACGGTCTTGTCGGTCTTTCGTGGTGGCAGAACCCGCTCACACCAATTCAAATCAGATATTGCCCGTTTCATTCACCCTTTCACGGTCATGGACTGCCTGCTGTCTCCTCCCGCTGCAGGACCGGAATGGTGCGCCCACCAGGACTCGAACCTGGGACCCACTGATTAAAAGTCAGTTGCTCTACCACCTGAGCTATGGGCGCTGAATGGTGTTCTCGGGTCGTCCGAAACTAGAATTGGCAGTCCTTTCTGTCAACAAATTCGCAACCCCATAGATCCGGAGCTGTGCCCCCATGAGTCAGGCAGACGAACAGAAATCCGCCCCCCTGCTGTCAGCACCATCCCGCACCCGCGGACGCCATAGATGTCCCGGATTCGCGAAGCCGCTGCGGGCGTAGAGGATCATAACCGCCGCAAGAGCGCCAACAATCGGCAGGCGCGGGCCACGACACCATGCAGTGTATCATCCCGGCGATCGGCCTGCGTGGATGATCAGGCGCGAAAACGGTCCTGCATCCGTTTTGCGATACGCGGTGACACAAAGGCACTGACGTCCCCGTTGAGTTTCGCGATCTCCTTGACCAGACTTGAAGCAATGAAATGATACTTGTCCGAAGCCATGAGGCAGATGGTTTCGATTTCGGGCGCCATCTTCGCATTCATGCTGGCCATCTGGAATTCGTAATCGAAATCCGACACCGCCCGCAGCCCTCGAACAATGAACCGGGCGCCGACGGAATGGGCAAACGCAACCAGCAGCCCCTCGACTCTCACGACCTCAATGCGAGCCGCAATATCCTCGTCAAGATGGCCGATTTCATCCCGCACCAGTTCAATACGCTCCTCGAAAGAGAATATCGGTCCTTTTTCCGTATTGACTGCTACGGCTACGATCAGCTTGTCGAGCAGGGCGGCCCCCCTCGATATGATGTCTGTGTGCCCGTAGGTGATCGGATCAAATGTTCCCGGATAAATCCCTACTCTTGTTATCGTTGGCTGGCTCATCGACGGTGTCCTGCTCTCCCTGCGCTTGCCCGTTCCCTCTTCCGGCAGTCGGTCCTTATCACGACGCGGTCCCTGCCTCCGAAGACTCTTCGGTTGGTTCGCCGTCGGCGCGATCTCCATTCACCGCAGCCAGTCGGGCAACGGAAACAACCTTGTGCCCATCGGCCGTATCAAAGAGGGTAACGCCCTGGGTGGCGCGGCCGACAATCGAAATATCGCGTACCGGACTACGAATAATCTTGCCGCCATTGGTCACGAGCATGATCTCATCCTCCTCACCAACAGGAAACGAAGCAACGACATCGCCATTTCTCTGTCCTGTCGCAATGGATGTGACACCCTGTCCGCCACGGCGCGCAGCCCGATATTCGTAAGCGGAACTGCGCTTGCCAAACCCGTTTTCCGTCACCGTCAAAATCAATTGTTCCTGTTCGGCGAGTCGCCGAAATTCCTCTTCGGACAGGGTCGAGACGTCGGCGTCCGTTTCGACCGCGTCATCGTGACCCGGATCGTCGAGAAGTTCGGGTTCCAGGTTGCCGGTATCCACCCGCCGCCGCATGCGTGACATGCGGACATAGGCATCACGAGTCTCGATATCGAGTTCGATATGGTCGAGCATTGTCATCGAGACCAGCTTGTTGGCGGGATCGATCACCATTCCCTTGACCCCGGTCGAGGCACGGCTATGGAAAACCCTCACATCCGCGACAGGAAACCGAAGGCTCTTCCCATTGTTGGCCGTCAGAAGAACGTCCATGCTTTCGTCGCAGGTTTTCACATCGATCAGGCTGTCGTCATCGTCGAGTTTCATCGCAATCTTGCCCTTTGCCATGATTCGGACGAAGTCCGACAACCGGTTGCGCCGCACCCTCCCCCGCTCCGTCGCGAACATGATCGACAGATTTTCCCAGTCATCCTGATCCTCGGGCATCGGCAGGACGGTGGTGATCGTTTCCCCCTTTTCAAGAGGCAGGAGATTTACAATGGCCCGCCCTCGTGATTGGGGAGACAGCTCCTCCAGTCTGTAGGCCTTCAGACGATAGACAATTCCCCGCGACGAGAAGAACAGCAGAGACGTGAGTGTATTGCAGACAAAGACCTGACTGACGAAGTCTTCGTCGCGCGTAATCATGGCTGCCCGACCCTTCCCACCGCGGCGCTGGGCACGATATGTGGACAGGTCCACACGCTTGATATAGCCGGCATGGGACACGGTCACGACCACATCCTTGCGGGGAATCAGATCCTCGATATCGGTTTCAAACTCCGAGTCTTCGATGTCAGTACGACGCGGTGTCCCAAATCTCTCCCTGATCGTCTGGAGTTCCTCGCGCATGATGCCGAGAACACGTTCCCGCGATTGCAGTATTGCGAGGAGATCTTCGATTTGCGCTGCCAGACCGTTCAATTCCTCGGCAATCTTTTCGCGTTCCAGTCCTGTGAGTCTTTGCAGTCGCAGTTCGAGAATGGCGCGGGCCTGGCGCTCCGAAAGCCGGTAATGCCCATCAAGGACCCGATGCTCGGGTTCATCGATCAATGCGATCAACGGTGCAACATCCACGGCCGGCCATGTTTGTGACGTCAACTGCTCGCGCGCTTCGTTGGGGTCTCGGGCAGCCCGGATCAAGGCAATCACTTCGTCAATATTGGCCACCGCGATCGCCAGTCCAGCCAGCACATGGGCGCGGTCACGAGCCTTGCCGAGATCATATTCCGCCCGCCGTCGAATCACCTCTTCCCGGAAAGCGATAAAAGCCTCAAGAACCTGCTTGATATCGAGAAGTTCCGGTCGTCCGCCGACCAGAGCAAGCATGTTGACACCGAAACTGGTCTGCAGGGGAGAGAAGCGGTAGAGCTGGTTGAGCACGACGTCATACTGGGCGCCCCGCTTGAGCTCGATCACGACCCGAACACCATCACGGTCCGATTCGTCCCGCAGATCCGAAATCCCCTCGATTTTCTTGTCGCGTACGAGTTCGGCGATACGCTCTATCATCCGGGCCTTGTTGACCTGGTAGGGAATTTCAGTGATCACGATAGGTTCGTGACCGTCCGGCTGCTTCCTGTCTGCAATACGCCCCCGCATCACCACCGATCCACGGCCTGTGCGGAAGGCCGAGAGAATTCCCTGGCGCCCGAGAATCACGCCTCCGGTCGGAAAGTCGGGCCCGGCAACAAACTCCATCAATTCTTCTATGGAAATGTCAGGACGTTCAATAACGGCGCAGCAGGCATCAATGACCTCGCCAAGATTGTGAGGCGGTATATTGGTCGCCATACCAACCGCAATCCCACCGGCACCATTGACCAGGAGATTCGGAAACTTTGCCGGAAGGACGACCGGTTCCCGGGTGGTTTCGTCATAGTTCGGACGGAAATCAACCGTTTCCCGGTCAATATCGTCAAGCAGTTCCCGGGTGACCCGCTCCAGGCGTACCTCGGTGTATCGCATGGCCGCCGGCGGGTCGCCATCCATCGAACCGAAATTACCCTGCCCATCGACAAGCGGCAGGCGCATGGCGAAGTCCTGGGCCATGCGCACCATGGCGTCGTAAATCGCCTGATCGCCATGAGGATGATATTTGCCCATAACATCGCCGACGACGCGGGCTGATTTCCTGTAAGGCCGGTTCCAGTCGTAGTTCTCCTCGTTCATGACGTGGAGAATCCGCCTGTGAACCGGCTTCAGACCGTCCCTGACGTCAGGCAGTGCCCGGCTGACGATCACGCTCATCGCATAGTCGAGATACGACTTGCGCATCTCCTCTTCGATGGTGACCTGTTCGATATCAAATTCCGGTGGTGTCGGAGGTGCCGATACTGCAGCCAAGGAGACGATCTTTCCTGGTCAAGAAAAAGCGGGGGAAATCCCCGCTGGCATCAAATAAAATGTAACAGAATCGGTGATGCAACACAATATGAGGCGTTTCGTGCGCGATCCGGAAATTGCCCAGCCAGGTGTTCCGGACGGTCCACGCAATGTGTCATCAGGCAAGAATCAGGATCCCAGGCGGCTTGAAATTCGGGAAGGGCGGCCGGCTCCCGGCGAAACGTCAGTCAGGACCAAGGGCACACAAGGACCGCATCCGGCGTACGGCCTCGTGGTGATCACCTGGAGCCGCCATCCACGAATAAAAGTGGTCTTCGGCGATGGCCTCGATGGGAAAGCGGTGATGGAGGAAATTCAACAGACCTCGTCGACGCACGTCGCGGGCCGCGGCGTCTTTCCCATCCCCAAGAGGGAACGGTTGCGTCAGTCGGGCTCCAGGAACCGCTTTCGCGCGGCACCAAGGAAGCCTTTGGGGTCCTCCCCGGGAGGATGATCGGTAGCTATATCGCGGAGGTCACCTACGGCACGCCCTACCTTCTTCGTGGTGTCCTGAACAACAGGCTGCGCCCTGTCAATGGCCTGTCCAACCCGCGGAACAACCTCGTTCTGCACAAATTCCCTAGTTTTCTCCTGAACCACAGGATCTGACACCAGTCTTCGTGCAGCCATCGCGACTGCCCGGCGGAGGATGGTCATTTCTCTCTCCCTTGTCCCTTGGCATCGACCCCGCACAGCCAGCGGGGCACAGGCGTTTTGTGTAAGGTGTTCGGTGTCTCAGAAGGGAATGTCGTCGTCAAGGTCACCGCCCTGGTTACCCGGCGGGCCCCCATCCACCGCGGCGGCATCCGCTTGTGGCAGGGATTCAATCTGTGAAGGGCGTCCTGACGGGCTTTCGATCTGATCCATGTCCTGGTCCCCGGGATAACCGGAAGCGCCGCTATCCGAGCGGGAATCAAGCATTGTCAATGCACCGCGGTACTGGCCGAGAACCACTTCCGTGGTATAGCGTTCCGATCCCTGCTGATCGGTCCACTTGCGGGTCTGAAGTTGCCCTTCGAGGTAAACCTTTGAACCCTTGCGCAAGTAACGCCGTGCGACTTCACCCAGACGCTGATTGAAAATCACGACGCGGTGCCATTCGGTACGTTCCCGTCGTTCTCCTTGCTGGTCACGCCAGGTTTCGCTCGTTGCCAACGACAAATTCACCAACTCGCGACCATCATTCATTTGCCGCGCCTCGGGATCCCGGCCAAGATTACCGACCAGGATCACCTTGTTCACACTGCCAGCCATATTGCGTGAGCCTTCATCAATTGGTAACGCCTATCATAGGCAATCGCCCGATTCGAAACACCGGAAAAACGCATTCGATCCCTCAGCATCCGCTTTCCCGCTCCGTGCTCCGCGAACAGACCTTCAGCCCGGTTTGACCGGATCCCGACCCGACATTTCGTTGATGATCTTGCCATCAATCCAGGATCGCACGTTTTCCACGGCTCCCCCATACCAGTTGCGGTAGTTTTCGATCGTGACGTAACCGAGATGGGGCATGATCACCGTGTTTGGCAAAGAACGAAGGGGATGATCCGAAGGCAAGGGCTCTACATCGAAGACATCAAGGCCTGCACCCGCGAGTTTCTCCTCGGAGAGGGCCGAAATCAGGGCGGCCTCGTTGACGATCGGACCTCGAGACGTATTGATCAGCATTGCCGACGGTTTCATCAGGTTCAGATCATGCTCTCCGAACAGTCCGCGGGTGCGGTCGCTGAGAAGCAGATGAATCGTCAGATAGTCTGACAGCTCGAGAAGCTCACGTTTGCTGACAAGCCGGGCCCCAACTTCGTCGCAACGGTCCTGGGTGAGGTTTTGTGACCAGGCAATGACCCGCATGCCAAAGGCGATTCCAACACGGGCAACATCGGAACCAATCCGACCCAGCCCTGCGATCCCCAGCGTCTTGTCCCGAAGTCCGGACCCAACTGTCTTCTGCCATCCTCCCGCGCGCGTCTCGCGGTCTTCAACGACGACGTGGCGCGCCAGGGCATGAATCAGGCCCCAGGTCAGCTCCGCCGTCGGATACCCCAGAGACGGCGTTCCTGTGCAAACCACGCCATGGTCTGATGCGGCCGCAAGGTCGATGGACAGGTTGCGCATGCCACTGCTCACGAGATGTTTCAATCGCGGCAGTTTTTCAAACAATGTGCGCGGAAACGGGGTTCGCTCGCGCATCACCATGACGATATCGAAATCCTGAAGCCTGGCTGCAACAGCATCCTCATCGGCGAGGTGGTCGTTGAATACGGTGACCTGTACATCTCCCTCGAGAGGTGTCCAGTCTGCCATCGAAAGAGCAACATTCTGATAATCATCGAGAATTGCGAATTTCATCGCCTTCCCTCCCTGACCTGTCCTGTTCTCTCGGTTTGGAGTCGCCTGAACTCCATGGGGCGGGTATGATCCGGCCCGTCTCCGACCACGGATCTCAGTCGTCGCCAATGCAATCGAAAATTCTCGTTCGCGGAGCCCGCGAGCATAATTTGAAGAATATCGATATTGACATCCCGCGGGATTCCATGGTCGTCGTAACAGGTCTCTCGGGATCCGGCAAATCTACACTCGCATTCGACACGATCTATGCTGAAGGGCAGCGCCGCTATGTGGAAAGCCTGTCCGCCTATGCCCGCCAGTTTCTGCAATTAATGGAGAAACCGGATGTCGATTCCATTGAGGGCCTGTCGCCAGCCATATCAATTGAGCAGAAGACCACCTCGAGAAATCCCCGCTCCACAGTTGGCACCGTAACCGAAGTCTATGATTACATGCGGCTGCTGTTCGCCCGGGTCGGGATCCCGCATTCACCCGCTACCGGGCTGCCCATCAAAAGCCAGACGGTTGCGCAGATGGTTGACCGAATCCAGGAGATGGATGAGGGCACTCGCCTCTATTTGCTGGCTCCGATCGTCCGGGATCGCAAGGGAGAGTACCGCAAGGAGATCGCAGACCTGCAGAGAATGGGTTTTGCCCGGGTTAAAATCGACGGAACGCACTACCCCATCGAGGACACTCCCGCGCTCGATAAGAATCTCAGACACACCATCGAGGTGGTGGTTGACAGACTCGTTGTCAGGGATCAGCTGGGCCACCGTGTCGCCGACTCACTGGAGACCGCACTGGACCTGACAGACGGAATTGCCATTGCGGAAAACGCTGATACTGCCGAACGCACGATATTTTCGGCCAAATTTGCCTGTCCCGTCTCCGGTTTCACGATCGACGAAATCGAACCACGGCTGTTTTCGTTCAACAACCCCAACGGAGCCTGCCCCGAATGCGATGGTCTTGGCACCCGCATGTATTTCGACCCGGATCGCGTGGTCCCGGATCCCTCCCTGTCACTTCTTGAAGGCGCCGTGACACCGTGGTCGGGTTCTGTTTCAAATTATTATGAGCAAACTCTGGCCGCGCTCGCGAAAGCCTATGACTTTTCCCTCAAGACAGCCTTTGAAAGCCTGTCGGCCAAAGCACGCAAAGTCATTCTGTACGGATCCGGAAACAAGCCGGTCAAGATCATCTACGCAGACAAGGATCGCAGCTATACGATCAATCGGCCCTTCGAGGGCGTAATTCCCAATCTCGAACGCCGCTTTCGGGAAACCGATTCCAGCTGGGTCCGTGAAGAACTTGGCAAGTTCCAGACAGTGTCGAATTGCGAAACCTGTGGAGGAGCGCGACTGAAACCGGAGGCCCTGGCGGTCAAGATTGACCAGCGCCACATCAGCGAAATCGCTGCTCTCTCCATCGGCCAGGCCCGTCAATGGTTTGCCGGGCTCAACGACATTCTCACCGACAAGCAGAACGAGATCGCGACCGGAATCCTCAAGGAAATCAACGCGCGTCTGGGCTTCCTGGTTGATGTTGGTCTCGAATATCTCACGTTGTCGCGGACTTCAGGAACGCTCTCCGGCGGCGAGAGCCAGAGAATACGACTGGCCTCACAAATCGGATCCGGTCTGACTGGTGTACTTTACGTCCTGGACGAGCCTTCTATCGGCCTGCATCAGCGGGACAATGCGAGGTTGCTCGATACGCTCCATCGACTCCGAGATATCGGCAATACGGTCATTGTGGTCGAACATGATGAAGAGGCAATCCGCGCTGCCGACTGGTTGATCGACCTGGGACCTGGCGCCGGCACGCATGGCGGCCAGGTCGTGGCATCGGGAAGTCCGGCGGTCGTCGAACGCCACCGGAAGAGCCTGACCGCAAAGTACCTGCGCGGAGATCTTGCCATCCCGATTCCGGCGGAGAGACGTATGATCAATCCGTCCCGGCATCTGCAGGTCAAGGGCGCCCGGACCAACAACCTGAAGAACATCAGTGTCGATATTCCGCTTGGCGTGTTGACATGCGTCACGGGTGTCTCGGGAGGCGGCAAGTCCAGCCTCGTGATCGAGACATTGTACAAGGCCGTCTCTCACGCCATCAATTTTTCAACCGCAACGCCGGGAGCCCATGACGAAATCCTGGGCCTCGAACATATTGACAAGGTCGTGGACATTGATCAGTCCCCGATCGGAAGAACCCCTCGCTCAAACCCGGCAACATATACCGGCGCCTTTACGCCCATTCGCCAGTGGTTTGCGGATCTTCCCGAGGCGCGTGCACGCGGCTATCAGGTTGGCCGGTTTTCCTTCAATGTTGCGGGCGGCCGCTGTGAGACCTGCAAGGGAGACGGTCTGATCAAGATCGAAATGCATTTCCTCGCAGACATCTATGTCCAATGCGAAGACTGCGGAGGCCGGCGCTATAATCGGGAGACCCTGGAAATCCTCTATCGAGGCAAATCCATCGCCGATGTTCTCGACATGACGGTGACTGAAGGGCTGGAGTTGTTCTCGGCCGTTCCTGCGATTCGCTCGAAACTGGAAATGCTCTCCCGGGTCGGACTGGGATATATAAAGATCGGGCAACAGGCCACAACCCTTTCCGGCGGCGAAGCCCAGCGTGTCAAGCTTTCGAAGGAACTTGCGCGTCGCGCCACCGGGAAAACCCTCTACATCCTGGATGAACCTACGACCGGTCTCCACTTTGACGATATTCGAAAATTGCTCGACGTCCTGCACGCCCTCGTGGACCAGGGCAACTCTGTCGTTGTCATTGAACATAATCTCGATGTCATCAAGACCGCGGACTGGGTTGTCGATCTCGGACCAGAAGGAGGAGACAAAGGAGGCCAGGTTGTCGCGACCGGTACCCCGGAGGAGATTGTCCTCGTCCCGGAAAGCCATACCGGCCAGTTCCTCACGCGTCATCTGCCGGACATGGCGGGTGCCATCAATCGCAAACGCGCCTGAGACCAGCGCGCCGGACTGGCGGTCCCGGTCTCATCCGGTCTGCCGAGCGCATCGACAAGGCCCGAACCGAAACCCCGCTGCCAGATTACAGACATGATTGCTCAAAGCAGACAACCGGAAACCAGAGGAACGCTGCTGACCCGCGAAGACTTTGTCAACGGTCGTCATGTTGACGCGCTGGTCAGGGCCGGGCATCTCAGCGGTATCGACCTCAATCCCGTTGCTTACCGGATGGCCAGGATGGAAGAGATGATCGCCGCTTCTCCCGGGCCCATGGTATGGGTTTTCGGTTATGGTTCCCTGATATGGAACCCGGCTTTCGAATTCGACGTACAGAGAACTGGCCGGCTGTATGGTTATCATCGCTCATACTGTTTCTGGTCCCACGCCGGCCGCGGAACCCCTGAACAGCCGGGGATGATGCTGGGGCTCGACCGCGGGGGATCATGCAGGGGGTTGTTGTTGGGCGTCCGGCGCGAGCGGGCTCCCGAGGAGTTGAAGAGCGTATTCATGCGCGAACTGACGGGACAAAGCTATCATGTCCGATTGCTGAACGTGCGGACGGGGGATGAGTCGGTCAAGGCCGTTGTCTTTGTCGCCAATCGCTCAGCGCGAAACTATGCCGGTCGTCTCCCGCCTGGCAAAATCGCAACCCACATTGCAAGGGCAGGCGGGCATCTCGGCCTGTGTTGCGATTACCTGTTCAATACCGTCCAGCATCTTGAGGCCTGGGGCATTCACGATCGTGAACTTGACGGGCTCAAGGAAAGGGTCGAGATGCTGCAGGCCGCGTCCCCGAAGGATCCTGCCTGATCCGGTGAACGCATGTTGCGAACCGGTGATGGCAACTCGTCGCCTTCAGAATGCTATCGACTTTACGATCGCCATCTGCTTACGGAGCCGCAACAGCTCGAGACGAGCCGGCCCCAGCCTGTAGTCGGTCCTTCGCAGTCTGCGGAGCATCACGTCAGCAACACCCAGATACCCGATCGCTGGTCGGTATGCGCGAAGAAGAGCGGACCGGTTCCTGCGATTGATTGTCAGCAATTCCTCGGAAAGCTTCGATACCGACCTGACCAGAGTCGCCAACTCCGGATCCTCCTCCCGGGGACCGGCGTTACGAAGTCGACTTTCCTTTTTCGCCAACCCGGCGGATTGCAGCCCGGTGGCCTCTTCGATTCCATGAAATGCCAAGATACGAAGAAATCCGACGAGACCCCAGACAACACCGGCATCCTCGACAGCTGTTGGCGGCACCCCGCTGACACAGGCTCGGCCAGCAAGGCCGGAAAGCACCCCGGCCGTCTCGTTCGCGTGAGCTTTCACCATGTCGAGACTGAGGCTGTCCGGCCGGCAAAGCTCAGCCGATCTTGCTTCGATCAGGCGATCAAAGGCCAAGCGGGGCAGATCATGACGATCAATTGCAACAGCGAGTTCCCTGACAACTGCGTGCCTTCGACACCCTCCGTCATAGATTTCAGCGATCGCATCCCTCCACCATTGCAACCGCATCTCACCTGTCAGAAGCTCGCTGACCCGCTCCGGGACAGAGGCTATCTCGAAGTTGAACGCATACAGCGCCATGAGCGACGCCCGGATGTCAGGTGGAGCAAATACAGCCGCAAAATACCGCTCATAATCGAACGACCGCGCCACTTCCGCACAATATTTGCGATCATCGCTGCTGCTGATGCGGGTCGACACCGATATCCTGCTTTCTTCCTTCATCCGGATCTTCCAAAGCCCGGAACCGGGACCTGTCGCCCAGAACCACAGGAGCTGCCCCACAGGTGCTGCCAATGAGTGCCGGGTGAAATACTTCTGCCGTCGACCGCAATGGGTCTTGCAGATATTCACCGATGATCCATCATCTGCCAAGCATTGTAACCCGGGTCCGAAAACTGCGATGAATGTCTCTTGTCCCTGCAATGACCCGAAGGGTGCGATCGCTGGTGCCCTTGATGTCTCAGGCATGGAACCGTGTCCGGGGATTGGCGTCACATTGGCAGAAAAGGTCGTGACCTGAAACAATGACACTTATCGCCCAGCTGATTCCGACGCCAGCGGCCCTCTCCGATCCGGAGACCGCGTCCGTGCTGTCCGCCCTGGCATTGGCGATTGACGATCCGGCCCTCCCCGTTCCCCAGCCGCACCGGGCTGCCATTGAGCGCATACGGCAAGCCAATGACAAGATTCAATCCGGCAAACCCCTGGCCCAATTGAGCGAACTCGTGGTTCTGGCGCAATTCGGAGGTGCATCGCTGGGGACCGTAATTGCCGACATCTGCCGCGACCCCGCCATGCGTTCTGTTTGCGAGCATGTCTTCATGAGCCGGTTTCTGACCGCCACGGTCCTCGCAATTCCCGAACATTGTCATCTCATCCCTGCTGTGCTTTTGCGCCGCAGCCGGATCGGCGCTGTGGATTGCCGTGATCCGGTCATGAGGGAGGTCTACTCCGAAATCCTGAAACGCTCGCTCGCCATTCTGGCAAAGGCGACAATCGTTCCTGACAACGGCAGTCATGCCGGGCTGCGACGCTACCTCCGGAAACAAAAGGCGTTAACAAGACGCCAGACCTTACGGCTTGCAAAATACGGACCCCTGTCCAGAAAATCTGTTGTCGGCCCGATGGATCGACTGGCCGTTTCCACTGCGCTGCTTCTGGGACGCGAAAACATCCCGTGAGCACTCTGTATTCCTCACACGTACCGGCGGAACATCCATGACCGTCCATGTTATCGGGGCCGGGATTGCGGGACTCGCCAGTGCTGTCACGGCAGCTTCTGCCCATGTCGATGTTGTGCTTCATGAGGCAACGAACCACGCGGGCGGGCGGACACGCGCGTTTCAGGATCCGCTGCTCGGCGCCACCATCGACAACGGAAACCATCTCCTTGTGGGCTCCAATCTGGCCGCACGCCGCTATCTTTGTGCAATCGGAACCGACAATGCCTTGCAGGATATCAGACCGGCGGCATTTCCCTTTGTTGATCTTGCAAACGGTGACCGCTGGTGTCTGCAACCGGGTGCAGCCGTCCTTCCCCTGTGGCTGTTCTCCCCGAACCGACGGGTCAAGGGGTGCGGTCCCGCCGAGCATCTCCGGCAGATCTTCCGACTGCTGGCTGCCCGCAACGGTGATACGGTCGCCTCGGCTGTGGGGCAGGACTCCCCCCTGTTCGAAAAACTGTGGACTCCTCTCTCGCTGGCGGTTCTCAACACGGCACCCGGTGAGGCCGATGCGACCCTTCTTCGTGCGATGGTCCGACAAACATTTCTGCGAGGCGAAAAAGGTTGCCGACCCATGTTTTTCGCTCACAGCCTCTCCGAAACACTGGTTGATCCGGCGCTGGATCAGCTCCGTTCCCGGGGGGCGGATATTGTATTCAACAGCCGCATCAGGAAGATCGCACATCACGAGGGCTTCGTGGTCGCCCTGGAGTCCGATCAGCAAACCTACCCGATCCAACCCGGTGATGCCGTTGTTCTTGCCGTTCCTCCACCCTCTTGCAACCAGCTTTGGCCAGAGGCCGCGTCCCCGCTTGAGCATCATGCCATTGTCAATGTGCATTTCCGCCTGGATCAGCCTCTGCAGTTACCATGGAACAGCCCGTTTCTCGGGCTGCTCGGCGGCCGCACCCACTGGCTCTTCCTTCGTGGCAATATCCTGTCGGCAACCATCAGCGCCGCCGACGATCTCGCCACCGAGTCTTCGGACGCAATCTCCGGCATTGTATGGAACGAGGCAAGCCGGGCGCTCGCCCTGCCCGGTGACCCCATTCCGCCATCGCGGGTCATAAAGGAACGACGCGCAACCCTGTCCCAGACTCCTGCCCAGGTGGCGGAACGGCCCGGGCCCATGACGTCACTTCGCAATCTGTTTCTCGCAGGAGACTGGACGGACACGGGCTTGCCGGCGACAATCGAGAGTTCCGTCCGATCCGGCATTCACGCAGCCAATCTGGCTCTGGGATGTCCCCGGAATGAATCGGCACCTGATCGACCCCTCCGCGATTCGCAAATCTGTTGAAGACAAGCACTGACAGGGCTAACATCAGGTGGCAGGTGCAACATTGAGTGAAAGGAGGAATTGCGATGGCAAAAATCCTCTCAGATCTAACAAATACGATCATTGCGGGTATCGTGCTCGCCATCGTGCTGGTCATCGTGGTGATGGCCTGGCACAACGCGGGCCTCGCGCTTGACCACGCATGGTGGGCTTTTATCTTCCGCTGGCTTCACGTTCTCAGTGGAGTAATGTGGATCGGCATTCTCTGGTATTTCAATTTTGTCCAGATCCCCAACATGGGCAAGATCCCTGACGATCAGAAGCCGGCCGTCACAGGCGTCATCGCGCCCGCAGCGCTGTTCTGGTTCCGCTGGGGAGCCATGGCAACCATCATCACAGGCCTGATCCTGGCCTGGCTCAACGGTTATCTGGTTGAAGCGATCATTATCGGTATCGGCGGCGATGTAGCGAAGAACACCGCCATCGGCATCGGCATGTGGCTCGGTACGATCATGTGGTTCAATGTCTGGTTCATCATCTGGCCAAACCAGAAGAAGGCGCTCGGTATTGTCACCGTACCCGCGGACGAGAAGGCAAAGGCTGGACGGACCGCGATGCTCTTCTCACGTACCAACACGATGTTGTCCATTCCCATGCTCTATGCAATGGTATCGGCACAGAATCTGTTCTGAACACGGGTTCACTCCCGACATGAAGGGGAGACCTCTGGTCTCCCCTTTTTCATTGGAGTCGGCACAACGTAGCCACATCCCCGCGATGACATGACGGGCACAGGGATGCAATCGCGCGATTTATCCGGTGCGGAGATCCCCGGTCCGATCATCTGGGCGAACCACCCGGTGTTCGAGGCACGGTCTGTATCATGGGAGCAGAGTCGGGGCCCGGTATTACTGTCGCCGAATTGGTGGCTGACTGCAGGCTCCGGGCCAGACCCAGGGGAGCCGCAACTGCCCGTGACACCCGGCGCTTCCTCTCAGGGCGACAGGCGAAGCCGTGGCGCCGCCTTTGGCAGACATCCGTTGCCGGTTAACCCAGCCAATCTGCGGGCGATCAGACCCTGCCGTTGTCCGACGGAGCTCCAACTGCCTTCGTGCAGCAGACACCCCTATGGACAGCAGAATGCGTTGAGGTTTCGGTCTCCTTGACTCAGGCCGACGGAGCGCCTTCCGTTTGCTCGTCGTCGACTTCACCCACAATCAGGCCGGAACGCCTCAGCTTCATGTAAACCAGAATGGGTACGGCAATGAAAATGGACGAATAGGTACCCACCAGTACGCCCCAGACAAGGGCAAAACTGAAACCCTTGATAACTTCGCCGCCCACAAAATACAGAGTTGCCAGCGCAATCAGGGTCGTCACACTGGTCACCAGCGTTCGGGACAGGGTGCCGTTTATCGAGAGATTCAACAGATCCACAAGGGGCAACTGTTTGTATTTTCGCAGGTTTTCCCTGACCCGATCATACACGACCACCGTATCATTGATGGAATATCCTGCGATCGTAAGGATCGCCGCTACCGTGGACAAATTGAACTCAAGTCCCAGCAACGCAAAGATCCCGATTGTCATGACGACGTCATGCATGAGGGCAATGACAGCTCCGAGTCCGAACTGCCACTCAAAGCGAAACCAGATGTAGATCAGCATGGCCGCCAGAGCGACGAGGACAGCCGTGATCCCGGCTTCGATAAGCTCCCGGCCCACCTTGGGTCCCACAAATTCGGTGCGCCGATAGGTAACACCGTCACCAAGTGCGTTCTTGGCAACCTCGATGGCACGCGTCTGCGCCTTTTCGTCGCCGTCCTGACGCTCGATGCGGATCAGCACATCGGTATCCTGCCCGAATTCCTGGAGCTGGACTTCTCCCAGGCCCAATCCACCCAGATTGGACCGGAGCGCCGACAGATCGGCCGGCCCCTCGGTACGGATTTCGAGGAGAATGCCGCCCCTGAAATCAATTCCGTAATTCAGTCCCTTGAACAGAAAAAGTCCCAGGGAAGCCACGCACAGGAAGATAGAAGCAATGCCAGCCCACCGGCGAAACTGCATGAAATCGATTTTTGTCCCTACGGGAACCAGGCTGATAAGACGCATGCAATCCACTCCCTACAATGGCAGCTTCTGCGGTCGGCGATGGTGGAGCCAGGTAACCACCATGAAGCGTGTGACCATGATGGCGGTGAACATGGAAGTCATCAGTCCGATGGCCAGCGTTACCGAAAAACCCCGGATCGGTCCTGAACCGAACAGATAGAGCAGCACCGCAGCAATCAGGGTGGTGAGATTGGCGTCAATGATCGTCGTCAAGGCCCTTTGATACCCCGAATCCACCGCAGCCATGGGTGATCGTCCATTGCGTTCTTCTTCGCGAATCCGTTCAAAAATCAGAACATTGGCGTCCACCGCCATTCCCACCGTAAGAACAATGCCGGCGATGCCGGGAAGCGTGAGAGTCGCCTGCAAAAGGGAGAGGACGGCGGTGATCAGGATCATGTTCAGGAGGAGTGCAATATCGGCCATTGCACCGAATCTTCCGTATGCGGCCACCATAAAGACCGCAACGAGGACTATGGCGAGAATACTGGCGATCTTTCCCGAAGCAATGGAATCGGCTCCGAGTTCGGCTCCGACCGTTCGCTCTTCAAGAAGTGTCAAGGGAGCCGGCAAAGCTCCGGCCCGCAACAGCAACGCCAGATCCTGGGCCGATTGAACCGTAAAGTTCCCGGATATGATCCCCGTACCGCCCAATATCGGCTCCCGGATCACGGGGGCGCTGATGACCTTCCGATCGAGCACTATGGCAAAGGGTTGCCCGACATTCTTCCTTGTCACGTCTCCGAAACGGCGCGCTCCCACCGCATCGAAGCGGAACGAAACCACCGGCTGGGCATCCTGAAACGTGCCCTGGGCATCGACGAGGGTATCGCCACTCACCATCACCCGTTTTCTCACGAGATACTGGATGGGATTACCGTTGACGTCCGTCTCATCATCCGAATCGAGACAAATTGTACCGGGCGGAGCCCGTCGTCCGGGCCCGCAACTGGTGACTGCCGAATTGTTGCGGTCAACCAGGTGGAACGTCATCTTCGCCGTTTTGCCAAGCAGACGCTTCACACGTTCCGGGTCCTTCACACCTGGCAACTGCACAAGAATTCTGTCGAGGCCCTGTCTCTGTATCGTAGGCTCCCGCATTCCGGTCTCGTCAATCCGCCGACGCACGATTTCGATCGATTGCCCGACCGCTGATGTCTGGATATCGCGACGCCCTTGTTCGGTCAGGCAAATCCGGAAAGTTGCACCGTCAACTCCCAGTTCCGCATTTGCAGCCAGGTCGCGCAGTG
This sequence comes from Alphaproteobacteria bacterium, assembly GCA_965221485.1. GTDB lineage: Bacteria > Pseudomonadota > Alphaproteobacteria > MPNO01 > UBA830 > JAJEBT01. The sequence goes on from OZ244893.1 coordinate 1,196,892, forward strand.
CGGTACGGGCACGTCCGGCTTCTCCGGACTCCAGCAATTCGAAGGCGGCGCATTCTCCCCGGACCCCGAGGCGGCGGTAACCGATACGCGGCTGTGCCCGGCGCAAGGCGTCACGGGTCTCGTCGACCATGCCCTCTAGCCTTTCCCTGATCACCGACTGGACGTCGACCTCAAGAAGAAGGTGAGAGCCGCCTTGCAGATCAAGGCCGAGATTGATTTGCTGATTTGGCAGCCATGTCGGAATTGAGGCTACAAACCGGGAGCTCATCACGTTGGGCAAGGCGAACGCGATGCCAAATACGCATGCAAGCGCAACGAGGATGATTTTCCACCGGGCAAAATAAATCATGTCACAAGAGTCTTGGCATCCCGGGACAACAAACCGGCATCGGTCCGGTCCGGTATCTCCGTATCGTTAGCGGTCAATCGTTGGCCCCCTCGGGTTCCACATCCGACTTGACCATAATGTCTGCAACCATGCTGCGCATGACCCGTACCCTGACATCATCCGAGATTTCGAGGATCAGCTCGGTCTCGTTCGGCACACGGCTGATGGTTCCTATCAGGCCGCCATTGGTGACAATCTTGTCTCCCCGGCGAAGGGCTCCCAACATTTCCCTGTGCTGTTTTGCCTTTTTCTGCTGTGGTCTGATCAGCAGGAAGTAAAAGACCACAAAGATCAATACGATTGGCAGAAAGGCTCCAAGCCCCTCGAAGCCGCCACCTCCGGCGCCCTGCGCCCAGGCCGGTGAAATCAACATGTCCCCTCCACATTTCGCGAGTGCCCGCGGTATATACTGACTAGACTACGCTATGCAAACAATTCCGACGAACGTGCGTCCCGGGCGCGTTGACGACGACAGTTCCTGTGCTAGGGTCTGCCGCCTTCGGCAGGTCGGAAACCGGAATTCGCAACTATGAAAAGCAAGGACTCCGCTCAACTTCTGGAACGGATTGCATCAGCCCTCGAACGGCTCGCTCCCGTCTCCGACGGCAGTCCCATCGATGATTCGTCGAAAGCTTTCATCTGGAATCCGGGGGAAGCATCGCTGACGCCCGTGCCCGTTGTCAATCGGGTCGACCTTGAACTCCTGGTCGGGATCGATGCCATTCGCGATACTCTTCTCGAGAACACACGGTGGTTCGCAGAGGGTCTTCCCGCCAACAACGCGCTGCTCTGGGGCGCTCGCGGAATGGGCAAGAGTTCACTTGTCAAATCGGTTCATGGCGCCATCAGCGGGGGAAGCAGTCCTTCCCTGGCACTTGTCGAAATTCACCGGGAAGACCTTGCCTCACTGCCCCGTCTTCTCAATCTCCTGCGTCCCTCGCCCCGAAAGTTCATCCTGTTCTGCGATGATCTCTCATTTGATTCCAATGACGCCTCCTACAAATCACTGAAGGCGGTTCTGGAAGGAGGGATCGAAGGGCGCCCTGAAAACGTCATCTTTTACGCCACGTCGAATCGTCGTCACCTCATGCCGCGGGAGATGATCGAAAACGAACGGTCGACCGGGATCAATCCGGGAGAAGCCGTGCAGGAAAAGGTATCACTGTCGGATCGCTTCGGTCTCTGGCTCGGGTTTCACAACTGTGACCAGGACACGTTTTTCGAGATCATCGATCGTTATGTTCGCCATTTTGGTATCGACATCGATGCAGAAACAGCACGGACACAGGCGATCGAGTGGTCGATGACGCGGGGGGCGCGGTCAGGACGTGTTGCCTGGCAATTTATCCAGCATCTGGCCGGGCGGACCGCAACACCACTGTCACCAGCCGGTCGTGATCAGAGATAACGTTCGGGATTGACCGAGCGGACACCCCGTCTCAGCTGGAAATGAAGCTGGGGGCGGCTCACCTGACCGGTGCTTCCCACCCGCGCCACAATCTGTCCGCGCTTGACCCTGTCTCCGGATCGCACAAGCACCTGATCATTATGGGCATAGGTGGAAATCCATCCGTTCTTGTGCTTGATCAGCAACAGATTGCCAAGGGTTGTCAATTCCGTTCCCGCATAGGCGACAATACCGTCATCAGCAGCGCGCACAGGGGTCCCCCGACGGGCCGCAATGTTGATACCGTCATTGAAGCGGCCCTTTCCTAGCCAACCGTAGCGGGACAGGATTTTGCCCTTCACCGGCCATTGGAAGCCAGTCCCGGCCTTTGCCCCCGGCAGACGCCGCGGTGGCGTGTGAACGTCACCCGGGGCTGCCTTCCGGGAGTCTGCCTGGCTACGGCTCTTAATCCCCGATTCCTTGTCTGGATCTGTTTTCGGATCTGCTTCCGTCGTCGCTGGCAGGCGCAGCTTGCGGCCCGGAGAGGGCCGGTATGGCAGCAAGAGCCCGTTCTCGCGAACCAGAGCCTGCACTGCAACGCCATATTGTGAAGCGATCCCTGACAGGGTCTCCCCCTGCCTCACAGTGTGGATCATCACTGGCGGCAGTCGCAGCACCTGCCCCGGATAAATCGTAAAAGGCGGCCTCATGTTGTTGACGTTGATCAGTGCTGCAAGGTCCACCCTGTAACGAAGTGCAATATGGGAAAGGCTGTCGCCGGTGCCGACCACCACAGTACGAATACCCTTCTCCGCCGACGGTTGACCCTGGTATATTACCTCGACGGTTGCATTCTGAGTGCAGGAAGCCAGTGTCAACACCAGCAGGCAAGACGCGAAGAGACGCATGTGAAGCCTGCATGTCAGTCCCATGCGAAAACATCTCCCGGAGCGTTGCCACAACGCTGTTGTTCCCTTTTGGCCATGAGCGCAGCCTGGCGCCCGCGGAGCGTCCTCTACGATCCGAAGCCGGCTTCCCGGGGTGATCGCGCCCGATCTCCCCAACCCGGCCGGCCTTGATGGTCCGAATTCGCACGCAGATACCTGTTTTCCCACAAGCGCCCCTGTTTCTGTCCGGTGCCTCACTTCATTCTGACGATCAGCTGGCCGCGTTCCGCTCACTGGCATCATCGACAAGTGGAACAAACCGGACAGCCCACAAACGTTCTGTCACAACCTCACCGGTTGGACCCAGGGTAAACTTGTAGAGATGTTGATCGAGCGCCGAGCTGCCGACGGGAGCAATCATGATTCCGTCGGGACTGAGCTGGCGGATCAGGTCCGGCGGAGCTTCGCGGCTCGCCGCTGCTGTGACCATGATTCGATCAAACGAGACCTGCTCGGGCCAGCCTTTCACTCCATTTCCGAGGCGCGTCGTGATGTTGGAAATGCGCAAGTCGTGAAACCGCTGTTCGGCCAGTTGCAACAATTCCCGGCGACGTTCGATCGAATAGACGCGCATGCAGAGTCTGGCCAGGATCGCCGTCTGGTAACCCGAACCAGTACCGACCTCGAGAACTTTCATGCGCTCACCCACGTCAAGACACTGTGTCATGAACCCGACAATGGACGGCTGACTTATGGTTTGCCCACCCCCGATGGGGAGTGCCCGGTTTTCATAGGCCTGATCGCGAAAGGTCTCGGGAACAAAGTTCTCCCGCCTTACGCTTTCAATCGCTTTGAGGACACGCTCATCGGTAATCCCCTGTCTGCGCAATTCCCCGATCAGTCGGACGCGGCCTGAGCCGAGAATCATAGATTGGCCGATCCGGCCACCGTTTCCGGGGAAACTCCGCCCGCGTCCGGCGCAGATATGATCTCAAGGCCAGTCAGGTAAGGCCTCAGCACCTCGGGCACGGTGATCGATCCGTCCTCTCGCTGGTAATTCTCCAGAACCGCGATCAGGGTGCGGCCGACCGCAAGGCCCGAACCGTTCAGGGTATGGACAAATGACGTCCCCTTGCGGTCGGATGGACGATAGCGGGCGCCCATGCGACGCGCTTGAAAATCGCCGCAGTTGGAGCAGCTGGATATCTCCCGGAACTTCTTCTGACCAGGCAGCCAGACCTCCAGGTCATAGGTCTTGCGAGCCGAGAAGCCGAGATCACCGGTCGAAAGAACGACGACGCGATAATGGAGGCCCAGCCGCTTCAGGATTTCTTCCGCACAGGCCGTCATTCGTTCATGTTCCCGGTCCGAGGCCTCCGGATGACAGATGCTGACCAGTTCTACCTTGTTGAACTGGTGCTGGCGCATCATCCCCCGCGTGTCTTTCCCGGCGGCGCCCGCTTCCGACCGGAAACAGGGCGTGTGTGCAGTCATCCGCAACGGCAGGGATTCCCCGTCGAGAATCGTGTCTGCCACGAGATTGGTGAGCGGCACCTCGGCCGTAGGAATCAGCCAATGTCCGGTTGTTGTACGAAAGAGATCGTCACCGAACTTGGGCAGCTGCCCTGTTCCAAAGACACTCTGATCGCGGACCAGCAGAGGTGGATTGACTTCCGTATACCCGAATTCCGAGACGTGCGTGTCAAGCATGAAACAAGCAAGCGCGCGCTCAAGGCGGGCAAGCCAACCCCGCGTCACCACAAATCTTGAACCAGACAACCGGGCCGCCGCCGGAAAGTCCATGAAACCGAGACGTTCGCCGATTTCAACGTGATCACGGACATCAAATGAAAATTCCGGTCTGGCACCAACGACCCGGACGACAATATTGTCCGTCTCGTCCACACCATCCGGAACATCGTCATCAGGAATGTTCGGCACGCCTTCCAGCAGGGATTTCATAGCATCGGCGGCATTCTTTCGGTTTTCCTCCAGAGATGCGGTCCGAGTCTTGATGTCGGCGACTTCCCGAATCAGATCCGGGGCCTCTTCTCCTCTTGATTTCAGTGTGCCGATTTGTCTGGACGCCTCGTTGCGCCGGGTCTGCAGCGCCTGCAATTCGGTGGTCAGCCGGCGACCACGACCATCAAGCTCCATGATTTCGGTGGACAGTCCCGGGATGCCCCGACGTGCGAGCGCCCGGTCAAAGGCCTCGGCATTTTCACGTATCCATTTGATGTCATGCATGTCAGCGAAACTCTGGTCGAAATAGGATGGATCAGGCGGCTCCGGGTTCCGGTTCGCTGTCGGCGTCGTCGAGATCGTCCATTTCCTGAGCCCGTTTCCGTTCGATAATCCGCGCTCCCACAATCGACAGTTCATAGAGGAGAATGATGGGGAGGGCGAGGCCGATCTGGCTGATAACATCGGGCGGAGTCAGGATAGCCGCCATCACGAATACCCCGACAATTGCGTAGCGACGTTTGGCAGCAAGGCCATCAGCCGTGACAATCCCGACCCGCGCCAGCAGGATCAGCAGGACCGGCAGTTCAAAGGCCAGACCGAAGGCGAAAATCAGGCGAAGTACCAGCGACAGATACTGGTCAACCTTCGGTTCGACCTCGACAGGAAGGCTGCCCTCGCTTCCCACCGTCTGGAAATTGAGGAAAAACTCCCAGGCCAGCGGCATGATGAAGAAATAGACGAGTGCGCCGCCGAGGAAGAACAGGACCGGCGTCGCGGCAAGAAACGGCAAAAAAGCCCGTTTTTCCTTCCGGTAAAGGCCGGGTGCGACGAACAGCCACAGCTGCATGGAAATAACAGGAAACGCGAAAAAAAGAGCCGAATAAAACGCGACCTTGATCTGGGCAAGAAAAGGCTCATAGAGCGCAGTGAATATCATCCTCGCCCCTTCGCGGCCCTCAAGCGCCCGCGCCAGAGGCCTGACGAAGAAATCATAGATTTCCTGGGCAAAAACGAAGCTGACCACAAACATAACGATAAATGCAGCGAAGGAATAAAGCAGGCGGGTCCGCAGCTCGATCAGATGATCGAGGATCGGCATTCGTTTTCCGGACGCACCTTCGTCGCTCATGAGGATCCTTCACTCCTGGCGGGCACGATTTCCGGTTCATCATCCTGGCGTTCCGCCACCTCATCGACGCCAGAGTCCGATGGCGTGCCGCCATCCTTCTCATGGGAGTCCTCGATTTCCGGGGTCCATTCGTAGGTATCATCATCAGGTCCGTCGTCAAGGTCATCCTTCATGACATTCCTGATCTCGCCCGTGGAATCAATCGTGTTCTCTATGTCCTGCTTCAGGTCGTGTCCCAGCATTGACGGATCCATGTCGCCCGTTATCTCCTTTGCGACCTTGTCGAGATCCGTTTCGCGTGCGATTTCTTCCATACCCCACTGGAATTCACGCGCGAGTTCGCGTGCACGGCGGACAAACGTGCTGATTGTCCGGATGGTTCCGGGAAGCTCCTTGGGCCCGATAATGATAATTCCCAGAACGACGATCAGGAGAAACTCCCAACCGCCAATATCCAACATGCCGGCCTATTCCCTGCTTGACCCTTTTGCTGCCAAAGGCTCAGCTTTTGACGGTTTCGTCCCGCTTTACGTTTTCCGTGGCCTTGTCGGCGCTCTCGGTTTCAATGGCCTTCTCCGCGTCTCTCGACACCGCCTCCTGGGGCGGTTCTTCCTTGAGACCCTTCTTGAAAGCGTTGATTCCCCGGGCCGCATCTCCCATGAGACGCGACAGTTTGCCACCGCCTCCAAAAAGAACCAGAACCACGACCAGCACAACGAGCCAGTGCCAAATACTGAAAGAACCCATTCCAGGCACTCCCGCTACAGTCAAGTGAAGTCAGGGCACGGATCATCGCAGACTGACCATGATTCCGCAATGCAACAACCGGACACTTCGACCATGTCCTGACAAACCGTAACGCTGCGGTACGCCCCTCCTGATCACAAGGGTTGCAGGTGAGGAGCCCAGCGTCACGCGCAAGATAGACGAACTGCGAAAAAATGACATCTGATAATGACAAGATTTGAAGCCGCCGGGTTGCAACTCGGGAATGAACGCTTCAGGCGTGACAGCTACACCCGGTCCGGATGTCCGGCTCCGGATTGCCGTCCAGACATTGCGGGCAAACGGCCCAGCACCTCTGTGCTCCCGTCCTTCGTGATATTGCGTCGCTGTAACCTGAACTTGCAGGCTGAGATGATGTTGGCTGACTTCGGGATCTCCGGAGCCGTTCACATCCGCAATCAGCTTCAAGCCCCATCAGCCTGACCGGTCAGGCTCCTCTCGCGCCGGGAACACAAACACGTTCTCATCGTCGAGCCTGATCCCGACCACGGTGCCCTCCGGAAGCAGCATGCGGCCAGGGACTCGTGAGTGGAAATGAAGAGGCTCGGATTCGCCGCAGCGAACAGCGAGATGAAGCAGGCTGGTTCGCCCGAGAAGACGGGCCGCTACGACTTCACCCTTCACAAGGGCTTCGGAGTCACCGACAATCCTGATGGCTTCCGGCCTGATCAGGATCGTGACGTTGTGCCCGTCTCCCACCTCGTGGACACATAGTCGCCCGACAGGTGTTTCCACATGTCCTTCCTCGACACGGCCGGAGATCTGGTTGAGGTCACCAAAAAGCCCCGCCACAAACTTGCTGCGGGGATGGAAGTAGAGCTCCTCGGGTGCCCCTGTCTGGATGATGGCTCCTTCACGCATGACGGATATGCGGTCAGCCATGAACATGGCTTCTTCGGCGTCATGCGTCACGATCAGCGAGGCCGAACGCATTTCCTTCAGAACGTGCAAGCACAGGTCACGTACTTCATTGCGAAGCTGGGTATCGAGACTGGAGAAAGGCTCATCGAGCAGGATGATTTTCGGATTCGGTACCCGAGCCCTGGCCAGGGCCACTCTTTGCTGTTCGCCTCCCGACAGCATATGCGGGTACCGGTTCCGGTATTCAAGCATCCTGACCTGCCGCAATCCCTCCCGGACCCGTTCCTCCCGCTCGCGACGGGGTTGATCGGCCAGGCCAAAGCCGACATTTTCCTCGACCGTGAGATGCGGAAACAGCGCAAAGTCCTGAAACAGGAGGCTCACACCGCGCTGTTCCGGTGGAACCATTGTATTCTCGTCAGCCAGCACGGCTCCGTTCCACCGGATACACCCGGCTTGCAGATCTTCCAGTCCTGCAATGAGACGAAGTGTTGTGGTCTTGCCGCATCCCGAGGGACCCAGCAGACAATGAATCTCCCCGGGCTCGATCTCCAGCCCGACATCATGCACAACCCTCTTCGAGCCAAAGGAATGGCTCAGACCCGAAACCGACAGTCCTGTCTCCTGCTGTTCATCTGCGTTCATCTTCATGTCACCAAAGCGTCAACGAAGCCTGACCGGAAAGCAGGAGCGGCCCGGGGGCAATCCTTTTCCAGAGAAACGCCCTTTGCGAGCCGCCAGCAAAAAAGAGACCCTGATCCTGCTGGTCTGCTGTTCGGATCACCTTGTTAACGGAATACGGAAAACAAGGCCAGAACCCAAAGACCCTGCCTCAAACAGCTCGACAGGATCATTCCCGCCGAGCCCAAGGTCGGCCATCATGTGATTGAAAGACGCCTGGCCGCAAAGGACCGCACAAGTTGTTCCGGTCAGCCAATGCAGCAAGATCGGCAGAGTTCGGATCGGCAACCTGATGACCGGCCCGTCAAGGGAATTCGACCGGAGCACCTTCGCGCCACCCTGCTTTCCGGGATCAATTCCTGTCCATTACGGGTCCGGATCGGCAGTATCCGACTGTTCTTCCGATGCACCGGATCTTTCGCTCGCAACGAGATTGGCTGGTCTGGCATCAATTAAACCTGAAGCCTTCAGTTCGTCCAGGCCTGGCAGATCCTTCAGGGAGTCCAGGCCCAGTTCTTCCAGAAACCTCGGCGTCGTTCCCCATTCGATCGGCCGACCCGGGGTCTGTCTCCGCCCGCGCGGTCTGATCCAGCCCGCTTCCAGCAGCACGTCGAACGATCCCTTGCTTACGGACACACCGCGGATCTCCTCGACCTCGGTGCGGGTCACGGGCTGATGATAGGCAATGATCGCGAGGGATTCGATGGCTGCACGGGACGGTTTGCGTCGAACCGTCTGCTCGAGTCTCAAAAGGGGTGCCAGATCTTCTGCAGTTCGCAGCGTCCACTTTCCTGCCACCCTGATCAGATTGACACCCCGGCCTTCATAATGATTGCGAAGTTCGGTCAGCAACACCCGAACATTTGTACCCTCGGGCAATCGTTCACCGATGAAGGCTTCACTCAATGGCTCGCTGGCCGCGAACAAAAGGGCCTCAGCGATGCGAAGCTCCTCACTGCAGCTGGTCATGGCCAGATTTTGCAGCGCGAATCATGATCGGGGCAAATGGACGGGACTGGCTCAATCTTGCTTTCCCCTCCTTTACGAGTTGCAGGCTGGCCGCAAAAGTCGACGCTACGGCCGACTGAAACAGGACTCCATCCTGCAGCCCTTCCGGCAGACATCGCGACAACTCCTCCCAGCTCGCAAGATAACCCATCAGTCCTGACAGCCGTCTCACGGCATCCTCGACGGAATAGAGTTGCAAGGGCTTGATTGTGAGTGGTGCCGGAGCCGCAAGACTGCGGTTGTTGCCATAGGCTTTCAAAAGCTCGAACAGTGTAATCCGGTAGACGGGGGTGCGGACGATCTCTGTGCCTTCGGGAGCCCCTCTCGGGAACACATCCCTTCCCAGCCTCGGCCGTCCGAGAAGTTCTTCTCCTGCCGTGCGCATCGCATTCAGCCGCTGAAGACGAAAGGCCAGGGCTCCCGCAAGCTCAGGAGCGGAAATCTCATCGTCGGGATCCGCATCGGGCAGCAGCAATCGGGACTTCAGATAGGCCAGCCAGGCTGCCATCACCAGATATTCTGCTGCAATCTCCAGCTTCAGTTTTCGCGCACCCAGAATGTAGTCGAGATACTGTTCCGCCAGTGCAAGAATCGATATACGGGCGAGATCTACCTGTTGCCGTTTCGCAAGATCGAGCAAGAGGTCAATAGGGCCTTCAAACCCATCGAGATCAAGGACCAGTTCCTGCTTCTCACGACGCAATACGACGTCTTCGTCGAACATGTCATTTGTCTGCATCAAAGTTCCTGCCTCGCCCGTCCGGTGTCACCTTCCGAATCACGTCTGCCCGGACCATTCGGAATTCACCAACGCCTTGCCTGGCATGCATCGTGACCCTCGCAGGCTTCTCTCTCATGGCACCAGGAGTCCTGATGGCGATTCCGCACTTTCCGGTATTCTGTGCGTTTCATGCTCCGGTTCGGATCCACAACTGTCGATGCATCACGGCCACAGTCAGCATACAGTCCCATATCCGGTCTTCCTTTGATCCAGAGGCCCGGCACAGAGTATGGTCAGCATGTCCGGGTGCGTCCTTATGCCGCCTCCTCAAGCTGTTTGCGAGCCTCGCTGCGAATGTAGCGGCGCAGCCGCGCCGGTCCGATGTCGTGCTGATAGAGGTTCTCCTCGACAGGCCATGGCGGCATGGCCTCCAGCATCTCCCGGTCCTCTTCCACAATCGCCCAGTTATAGGGCTCCAGCCGGTGATTGAACATGAAGCGGTGGAGGGCCCCTTCCCAACCGGAGACGTTGCGCATCCTCCAAATCGTCATCTGTGTATGATTTTCGTCGATCGGGGTGGGAAACGGAAAAACCCTCCAGTTGCCACCCGGTCCGCAGGCGGCCGGAGCGTGGAAGCCGATACGAAACCAGAAGGATCCATTGTCGATAAACTCCATTTTTTCGACATTGTCTCCCTCGTAGATCTTGCGCTGAACGTTAAATCCCGTGTCCGTGTCGGTAATCCTGACCTCATTCGCGATTCCGGTCTCGAAATACTGGGTATCACGATGCAGGTATTCCGGGTGCATGATGTCCAGCAGATTGTCCCACACATACTGATAGTTTGTGTTCCAGGTATCCGACATCGGGAATCCGGTCCATTCGGGAGATTCAAACTCCAGGGGAAAAACGAGCGGCGGCGGTTCGACAGTGTCGTCGGTTCCGAACCACACCCAGACCCCCTGAAAATGTTCAACGAGATGCCAACTGCGGACCAGCCGCTCACCGACAAAGGGACAGCGCGGATAGGCGGGAACCGCTGTTACGGTTCCGGTGCCATCGACAGCCACACCGTGGTACCGGCAGCTCAGAATCCCGTTTTCCAGCCGTCCCATTGACAGGGGAGCACCGCGATGGGGGCACCAGTCATCAAGAATATTGAGCCTGCCGTCTGAATTGCGCCAGGCCACAAGTCTGTGGCCAAGCCGCGTGATCCCGACCGGTTCCGGCCCGAACTGGCTTGAGGGACCGATACACCACCATCGGTTCCTGATGCCGGTTGAAACCAGCTTCTCGATCCGGTCGTCGCTTCTGATCCTGTCAACCATGAATCCGCTCGCTCGTTGCATTGGCAGCGTGCGATCCGCAAGGCGCTCCAATGGAGTTCGTGTAGGCCCCGAGCCGTTCGATCTCGGACCTGAAAATTTCGATCGTCCAGTCCTCAAGGTTCGGGGGCGACGGGCCAATACGATTCAACTCGGCAACGATGCCCTCGAGGTCATGCACGTGGCCCCCCATAATTTCGAACAAGGCATTGGCCAGTTCATGTTCGTAGTCAGACTGCGCTTCGTTATAGGTTCGATAGGTGAATCTCGAAGGTGCCACCACAGCCTCCTTTCATTGCGACCTGAGGAACAGAGAATGGACCCGGCCTTCCCGGCTTTCCGGGAACCGCGAACAGTCACACCTGGTCTCATGCCTCACCAACTTTGCCAGCCGTACACGCGATCGCGCAAGTGCCAAACGGCCTCACTTCCCTCACGGAAGTGCCTCCTGTTCCATGCCATTCCCTGCTGACACTCCGGAGTTTCTGTAACCTTGTGCCGGACTACTGGTTTGGCCGCTCACCCCACAATAGCAGATCACCGCCACGTTCCCGAGACGAGGGACCTCGATCAATCGCGCCATTCGCGGACGTGCCCGCCTTATCATATTGCGGCGGGCACGAGGCCAAACTCTGCAGGTGCGTCGTCCGCTCCGATAGGGGTCATGGCTGTATCGGCTGTGTTTCCTTCTTCGGAGAGTGAAGGTGCCCCTCATCCCGTGCGGGTTCCCGCCACGGAACGTCGCCTCTCCGGCACCTGCACCGTTCGCCAATTCTCCTGTGTTACGACCGGACTCCACGACCTTCCTCCAGGAATTCAGTGACCCGACGCTGCAGTTTCGCGACATCGAAACTGCCGGGCTGATGGATCAGACAGGAGCGGGCCCGTTCAAGTCTCCGGGCGCTTTCGGAGTTCATTTCCGGACAGGTCTCCGCGATCCTCGCCATGTCTTCAAAATTGCCGTTACAGTGAAGGGCAATGTCGCATCCTGCCTGGAGAACCTCCCGAACCCGAAGGGTCGCGGCTCCGGTCAGGGCTGCCATGCACACATCGTCAGACAACAGCAGCCCGTCAAATCCGATCTCTGAACGTATGATGGTGTTGATGACGCGACGGGACACACTGGCCGGCCGATCCGGGTCAATGTCCGAGTAGATCACATGAGCCGTCATCCCTGCCGGTGCATCTCGCAGCGCAGAGAAGGGGACAAAGTCCGATCTTTCCAGTTCGTCGCGGGAAGTTTCGACACAAGGCGTCTCGACATGGCTGTCAGACCCCGCCCGCCCATGTCCTGGCAGATGCTTGACCACTGGCATGACCCCCCCGTCAAGAAGTCCGTCGCACATTGCCCGCCCCAGCAACGAAACGACTTCCGGGTCCGCAGAAAACGCCCGATCACCGACGATACCGTGTCCATCCGGGTGGAAAAGGTCCAGCACCGGGGCACAGTTGACATTGATTCCCAAACAGAACAGCTCCGCTGCGATCAGAAACGCATTCAGGCGAACGATTTCGCGTGCAGCCCGGGGAAACGCCCGTGCTCGCTCGCCAAATTGCTGCATCGACGGACGTGATTGCCATGTCGGAGGACCAAGCCTCTGCACACGCCCTCCCTCCTGATCGATCAACACCAGTGTATCAGGGTGGCCTGCAGCGTCTTTCAGGTCTGCAACAAGACGTCGGACCTGATCCGCAGATTCTATATTGCGACGAAAGAGGATGAAGCCGACGGGCTGGCTGTCGGCGAACAATCGATGTTCGTCCCTGCCAAGTCTCGGACCCGCGACACCATAGACGACAGGCAGCGGCAGTCTTGTCGAGGACGCCATAACTGTCACCCCGCCACTAATTGCGCACGACGAAACAACCCTGTTTACGGGCCTTGAGCCTGTCGCAGAAACGTTGTGCATCGGGGCGCAAGCGGAAGGGACCGACGCGCATCCGATAATAAACTCCCTTTTCCTCGATTCTCCTGCGCTCTACGCTGAGCGACATCCGGCCAAGCAAGTCGGGATGGCGTGATTTCATCTGCGACCATTCGGCGCGAACAGCCTCTTCACTTCGAAGCGAGGCGATCTGGACGTAAAAGGTTCCCGAGGTGGCGACCGGTGGAGATGCGACGGGAGATGACGGTTGTTTGGCAGGCGGAGGCGGTTTTGGTTGGGGTTTCCCCAGGATCACGGGTTTGTCCGGCTCCGGCGCCGGGGGAGAGACCACTGTCCTTGTCTCTGCAGCATCACTGATGTCGGGGTCCTCGGCACGAACAGGCGATTTCCGGGGTGTCTTGTCCTCCGGCGCAGCTGCTGCCGGAGGCTTCTGCTCGGCTGTCAAGGGTTCGGATCCGTTGTTCAGGACCTCCATTGCCATCCCGGGAACCTTCATGCCACCGGGATCTTCGGGCTTCACGCGCACCGGACCGGGTGGCGCGGTTATCTCTGGCGGCACATAGGCCGTGTTCTGCCGCTGCCCCTTGTTGTACGCGTACACCAGTGCGCCGCAGAACGCGAGGACAACCGAAACAATAATCAGGATCTTGGTCAATCCGCCACCCGAACGGGCTGAAGGCGCCGAAATCCTCTCGTCCCTGTTCGCACCCTGCTCCATCCGTTGATCACGATTCATCAGCGCATCTCCTCGACTGGCTGAACTCCCATGACCTCCAGTCCGGACGCGATGACGATGGCGGTCGCCCTGACGAGCGCCAGCCGGGCGAGGGTAACGTCCGGTTGACCGGGGCGCACAAACCGCAGGGACTCTTCATCATTGCCCCGGTTCCACAGTGCGTGAAAACTGGCGGCGACATCCATGAGATAAAGGGCGATCCGATGCGGCTCCCGGGCAGCAGCGGCAGCTTCGACGAGCCTTGGCCAGCCGGCCAGGGAACGGATAAGCGCAACTTCTGCTTCATGATCGATGAGGGCCAGGTCGCCCCTCTGCAACGAGCTGTCATCCAGGGCAACCCCGGGAAGTGCTTCTCGCGCCGTTCTCATCACAGAACAGGTCCGGGCATGGGCGTACTGGACATAAAATACGGGATTGTCTCTTGATTGTTCGAGAACCTTGCCGAGATCAAAATCCAGCGGCGCTGAATCACCGCGGGTCAACATGATGAACCGGACGGCGTCTCTTCCAACCTGATCCACGACTTCCCGAAGGGTTACAAAGTTGCCCGTTCGCTTCGACATACGTACCGGAACACCGTTCTCGGAGAGGTTCACGAGATTGCAGATCCGCACGTCCAGTTCGGCCTGGTTGTCTGTGAGGGCCGCCACAGCGGCTTGCATCCGTTTGACATACCCCTTGTGGTCCGCGCCCCAGACATTCACCATTCGGGAAAAACCGCGACGATACTTGTCAAGATGATAGGCCATGTCGGCCGCAAAATAGGTCCAGGTGCCATCGGACTTCTGCAATGGTCGATCGGTATCGTCACCAAACCGGGTCGACCGAAACAGCAGTTGCTCCCGCTCCTCCCAGTCATCAGGCCTCAGACCTTTGGGTGGTTCAAGAATGCCCTTGTAGACGAGGTCTTCGCATCCCAGCGCCTCGACAACAGATTCTATAGCACCCTGTTTGCCGAGATCGCGCTCCGAACGGAAAACATCATGGTGCACACCAAGAGCAGCAAGGTCTTCACGGATCAGGACCAGCATGGCGGTGACAGCATAATCACGGAACCGCGGCAGAAATTCCTCCTGCGTCACGTTCTGCCAGCGATCCCCGTCGGTTTCCGCAATCTGGCGTGCCACAGGGACGAGGTAGTCGCCGGGATACAGGCCTTCCGGAATGGAGCCCATGGTTTCTCCCAGTATCTCCCGGTACCGCCAATGAAGAGATTTGCCCAGAGCATCGATCTGGGCTCCGGCATCGTTGACATAGTACTCCCGGGACACTGCGTAACCGGCCTTCGACAGCAGGGCGGCGAGGACATCACCAATAACGGCACCCCGCCCGTGTCCGACATGCATGGGTCCGGTTGGATTGGCAGATACATATTCGACATTCACAGGCTGGCCCGCACCGGCCTGACTGTTGCCGTAATCCGTACCGGTATCCAGAATGGCGCCAATACAAAGGCTCCACAGTCGTGGAACCACCCGAATATTCAGAAAACCCGGACCCGCCACCTCGACAGATGCAACAGTGTCGCTATCGGCAAGAGAAGCGGCGATTTCACGCGCGAGGTCCCGTGGCGGCATGCCTGCCGATCTGGCCAGGACCATGGCTGCATTCGAGGAAAAGTCGCCATGTGAAGGGTCACGCGGAGGTTCGACCGTAAATCGTGACTGCGTACCGACAGCAGATATTTGCCCGTTCTCGACAAGACGTGCGACAGCCTCATCAATCTCGTTGCGAAATATTTCGATGATGTTCATGGCCGTTCTTCGAATACACTGAACAGTCGCTGGTGTTCACGCAATGCGAACCTGTCCGTCATTCCCGCTATGTAATCGCAGATAAGCCGTGCCTTGGTCTGCTTGTCACCGGCAATGGCCCTGATGCGCCATTCCTCCGGCATGCAGCACGGATCATCCATATAGGTTCGAAACAGGTCTGACAAAACGCGTCTGGCCCTGACCGCCATACGGCGTACCCTGTGATGCCCATACATGGTTTCATACAAAAACGCCTTCAGGTCCCCATTCGCCCGATCAATCATCGGGGAGAATCCGACGAGAGGTTGTCCCCAGTTTCTGACGTCCTCCACGCCTGCGGGAGCCGCATCCCTGAGCCTTTGCCGGGTTTCGGAAACCGCGTCCGCGAAAACGAAACCTGTGAGCCGACGACCGATTTCATGGACAAGCCGCGACATTTCAAGATCCGGATGGCTCTGGCGAAGGTCTGCAACAATGGGACCCACAAGGGGGACATCGGTCAGGCAATCGGTGGAAAACAGACCCGCCCGCAGACCGTCATCAAGGTCGTGCGAATGGTAGGCGATATCGTCAGCCAGCGCGGCTATCTGCGCCTCGATACCCGGCCATGTGGTCAACTCGAGGTCATGCCTTGCGATATAGTCCGCAATTGACCAGGGCACCGGTTGTTCCGGCGGCAGCGGTCCATTGTGTTTGGCAAGACCCTCTAGGGTTTCCCATGTGAGATTCAGACCGTCAAATTTCGCGTAACGGGCTTCAAGGGTGGTGACGATTCGCAACGCCTGTCCGTTATGATCGAAGCCGCCGAAAGGCTGCATCAGGGTATTCAGCGCATCTTCGCCGGAATGGCCAAAGGGCGGGTGGCCAAGATCATGGGCCAGGGCCAGGGTTTCCGCCAGATCCTCATTGACGCCGAGGGACCGTGCCATCGTGCGCGCGATCTGCGCGACCTCGAGACTGTGCGTCAATCTGGTACGGTAATAATCGCCTTCGTAATAGACGAACACCTGGGTCTTGTGCTTGAGCCTGCGGAACGCTGCCGAGGCAATAATCCTGTTGCGGTCGCGCTGATAGACCGTTCGTTCCGGAGATTCCGACTCACGGTGATAGCGGCCGCGCGAGCGCTCGGGATGCGAGGCAAACGAGGCTTGCCGATCGGCACAGTCCAGAACATTACTTGTGGTTGGCATGGCAGATACCTACCAGTTATAGACAGAACTCGCAATCGAATCGGTCCGGTCCGGTATAATTCCGGGTCGTTCTGAGGAAAAATTCAGGCATTGTCGCCAGGGTAACAAAACGGATGCCCGTGCCCTGTCAATTGCTGGACGGAGAAGAAACAGCCGTGTCGGGAAAGCGCAAGGAAAGCCTGACTCGCATCGGCGCGACCGCTCCCTGGCTACCATGGCCTCCACGGGGCCAATTGAATATGCCGCCCCCGGTTTCGACCGGCGACGTATCAGTCGGATCGTCGTGGCGTCCCGTCCTGTCCTGAGCGGCTTTCGACAGGACCCGAGATCTCATCCCCGGATCAATCTTCCGGCCACCGCGTCAAAACCGGAGAGCGAGTGAGTTGCGTCTGTGTGGGATGGCCGGGATATCGAACTGATCAACTCTTTTGTTACGTGCGTTGGGGTCTGAGTGTCAATGGCAACTTAGAATTGCTCACTCTTCGAGCATGGTTGCCCCGGGATTCGTAATGGTTCTTGCTTGAATCCTTGTGGCATTGCGGGCTGACCGTCCGGACCGAAGCAGATCCTGGTGCTCCCGCAGCCGGTCTCAATCGGGACTGAAGACTTCCCGCTTCGAGCGTGACCTTGCAGCCCCGGTCAACATATTCCGCTCGGATTAAACTCCGAAAGGGAACATTGGCCAGCCACCAGACGACTCTTTGAGAGACCATGTGTCTACCAGAACTGGCAAACAGAGGAGCGATTTTCGGAGCGGGAAAATAGCCCCCGACCCCTCCCGGCGACACGCGAAGCTCTGCACGCCAGCACCTGGATCCAGCACCTGCCGGCAGCCGGTGATGCCCAAACACACGGTTCTGCGATAAAACGGTTTCCCGATACCCCGGCCTCTGGCGCACAGGGTGTGCTTCAAAAACTGAACAGGTATTCCTGACGCCTGTGCCGAACAGCAACGGTGAATGGCCCATGCTGACACGGGCCTCGCCCCACAGATACGAGGAACCGGATCATGCGACTGCTGACGATCGGCTTCACCAGGAAGAGTGCCGAGCATTTCTTTGAGGCTCTCAGAAATGCGAAAGCAAGGCGGGTCGTGGATGTTCGTCTGAATAATATTTCCCAACTGTCGGGTTTCACAAAGAAAAAAGACCTCGAGTACTTTCTCGCCAATCTCTGTCAGATCGATTATGTGCACATGCCCGTTCTGGCGCCGACCAGGGAGCTGATCGACAATTACAAAAGGACGGGTGGCAGATGGAAGGACTATGAGCGAAGCTTCCGGCAATTGATGGCAGACCGGCGCATTGCCGAAAGGTTGAATCGGGAAATGCTGGAAGATGCCTGCTTGCTCTGTAGCGAGGATGCACCACACCACTGCCACCGCAGGCTGATTGCCGAATGGCTGAAAGAGCATTGGGGGGATGTCGAAATCCAGCACCTCCGGTAGCCCCGTCAAACACCAGCAACCGCGCCTCCATCAATGTTCCGGCGAAACTCCGGACCCGGCGATTCCTGTCACGTCCGAACCCGCTCCCTTGAACCGCTGGAACCTGCCAAACCCGGAACCGGGTGTTCCAGATTCCAGAATGTTGCACTCCGGGGCAAAATGAAGGACATTGCATGAGGATTACGGATTTTGGGATGACGGAGTCATGCCGGACGGACAGTCCAGCCTTGGTGAGGCAGAGGTTCTTCTGAGTGAGACGGCCGTGCAGCGCCTGCGTGTCCTCGCAGGTGATCAGGAACATGAAGGGTTATTCCTTCGCGTTGCTGTCAACGGGGGCGGCTGCTCAGGTTTCCAGTACAGCTTCACGTTTGATGATCAGATCAATCCTGATGATCGTCGGATTGAAAGAGACGGCGTCACGGTTGTCATTGACAGCGTGTCCTGGGACTATCTCTCCGGGTCAACAATTTCCTACAGGGAAGAATTGATCGGTTCCTATTTCTCGATAGAGAATCCGAACGCTGCCTCGACCTGTGGCTGCGGGACGTCCTTCTCCCTTTTCTGATCCTTTCAAACGAATCGGAGGCCAGTACAGGCTGCGCGACACTGCGATTTGCCTGCTCTTCGCGAATCGGGAATGTTGGAGCCATGAAAATAGCGTCCTGGAACGTCAATTCGATTCGTGCCCGCCTGCCCCGCGTTCTCGAGTGGATCGACGAAACGGCCCCTGATGTCATCCTGCTTCAGGAAATCAAGGCTACCGAGCAGACCCTGCCCCGGATTGATCTGGAAGACCGTGGTTACAACGTGGTCATGCAAGGCCAGAAAACCTTCAACGGCGTGGCCATACTATCGAAAACACCTATCGAGTCGGTGACACGGGGCCTGCCGGGCAACGAGGATGACGAACAGGCCCGTTACATTGAGGGCTTTACCGGCGGCGTATGGGTGGCTTCGATCTATCTGCCCAACGGAAACCCCGCGCCGGGCGAAAAGTTCGATTACAAGCTTCGCTGGATGGAGCATCTGGAAAACCGGATACGGGAACAGCTTGCGCTGGAAGAACCGTTCATCTTTGGTGGCGACTATAATGTTGTCCCCGGCGACGACGATGTTCACGATCCCGAAGGTTGGGCCGATGACGCGCTCTGTCTGCCGGAGAGCCGCAATCGATTTCGCCGCATGATCTATCTCGGGCTGACCGACGCACTCCAGGCGATTCACCCGGAGCCGCACCAATACACCTTCTGGGATTACCAGGGCGGAGCCTGGCAAAAGGACAGCGGTGTGCGAATCGACCATCTGCTGCTCTCTCCCCAGGCGGCCGATCGCCTTGATGATGCGGGTATCGACCGGAACATACGGGGCAAGCAAAAGACTTCGGATCACGCCCCGGTTTGGTGCGTCATCACGGACAGTTGAGAAACGCGATGGCCCCGGCCCTGCGGGAAATCCTCCGTTACGTCGCGATCGGCGCCAGCTTCGGATTGATCTGGGCTGTAATGCAATACGCCAACGGACAGATCCGTGACTTCGCCAGCCTCGCCGGACCGGTCATGGTCTTTGCCCTTGCTGGCATCCTCACCTGGTTCCTGCGAAAAACCTACAAGGCCATTTTCAAACGCTGAAAGAGTTTACAGATCAGCGTAGGAATGGGTCTCGGCGCTTGCCCCCGGATGAACGACAGCGCCGTCACGTGCACTGCCCACGGTACACGCATAGCGCCACAACGCTCCGGACTGATAGTTGTGGCTTTGCGGCTGCCAGTGTTCCCGGCGACTTTGGAGTTCTTCTTCCGAAAGTTCGACATCGAGTCGTCCGTTTTGCGCATCGATCGAGATCATGTCCCCGTCACGCAACAGTCCGATCGGTCCGCCGAGCGCAGCTTCGGGCCCCACATGGCCGATGCAGAAGCCTCGCGTCGCTCCGGAGAAACGTCCGTCAGTTATGAGCGCAACCTTGTCGCCAAGACCACGTCCGTAGAGCGCAGCGGTGGTCGAGAGCATCTCCCGCATCCCCGGGCCACCCTTCGGGCCTTCGTTGCGAATAATGATGACCTCGCCCTCGGAAATACGATCATTGACCACGGCCTCAAACGCGTCCTCTTCACACTCGAAGACCCTTGCGGCCCCCCGGAACCGGAGATTTTTCATACCCGCGACTTTCACGATGGCCCCGTCCGGCGCAAGGCTGCCGGAAAGGCCTACAACACCGCCCGTCGGCGAAAGTGCATCACGGACCCGGTAGAAGACATCCTGATCATCAGGAAATTCGATATGAGCGTGGTTTTCTGCAAGCGTCTTGCCGGTAACAGTCATGCAATCTCCGTGGAGAAGTCCGTTATCGAGCAGTTCCTTGATAACAATCGGGACTCCACCCGCCTTGTGCATGTCGGCTGCCGTGTATTTGCCTCCCGGCATGAGGTCCGCCAGATACGGAGTTTTCCTGAAAATTTCGGCGACATCATCAAGGCGGAAACGGATACCGGCCTCGTTGGCGATTGCCGGCAAGTGAAGACCGGCATTGGTCGACCCTCCGGTCGCCGCCACCACGACAGCCGCGTTTTCGAGAGACTCCCGGGTTACGATATCCCGTGGTCTGATACGCTCTGCCAGAAGATCCATTACCGCGGCTCCCGCAGCCTCGACAGTGCGGTCACGCGACTGGTCTGCTGCCGGAGCCCCGGATGAGGTCGGCAGTGCGAGACCCATCGCCTCTGCCACACAGGCCATGGTATTTGCCGTGTATTGTCCGCCGCAGGATCCCTCGCACGGACAGGCAACACTCTCCAGCTCATCAAGTTCCTCGGCTGTCATCGTGCCCGCGGCAAATCGGCCAACGCCCTCGAATACATCGATAACCGTGACATCCCGCCCCTGAAACCGGCCAGGAAGAATCGTACCACCGTAGACAAACACCGATGGAACATTGAGGCGAACCATCGCCATCATCATGCCCGGCAGTGACTTGTCGCAACCTGCGAGCCCAACCAGGGCATCGTAACAATGGCCACGCATGGTCAGCTCGATGGAATCAGCGATGATTTCCCGGGATACGAGAGAAGAACGCATGCCTTCATGACCCATGGCGATGCCGTCGGTCACCGTAATCGTGGTAAATTCGCGCGGTGTACCGCCAGCTCCCTTGACACCCTGCTTGGCGGCCTGAGCCTGACGTGAAAGCGATATATTGCAAGGTGCGGCTTCGTTCCAGCAGGTTGCGACGCCCACGAGCGGCCGTTCAATTTCCTCGCGGGTCAACCCCATGGCATAAAGGTAACTGCGATGAGGTGCGCGTTCGGGTCCCACGGTCGTATAACGACTTGGCAGTTGACTCTTGTCGAAGCGCCGCTCGCCGGTTCCGGAACCAGCGGCACCGTTGCCACTGCCATGGGTTTGATCCTGCATCTGTGTCTCCCTTCCGCACACCGGCAACACGAACCGCTCCGCCTTGCCGGGCTGTCTTGACTATACCACAAGCGACGGGCTCCACCGGTTTTCATCGGTCCACGGGAAGCCCGACCGCCATGGATCAGTTCAGATAACCTGACTCCCGGTAGGCCTGCAATGCCCCGGAATGCAGGGGAACGCCGCCAAATTCAAGCGCGGTCGCCCCGGTCTTGCGAAGCGGCTCAAACAGCTGTTCCAGTCCCGCAAACAGCGGATTGTCGAGGGCAAGCGTATCCAGGTTGTCGATCATGGCCATGATCCACTCGTAGACGATCTGATCGTCCGTGCCGGAATGCGCCGCTATGACATTGACCACCGCAATTTGCCAAGACTGTTTCGAAACGCCGCGAAACGTACCCGGCATGAGACATCCCCGACGATAAAAGCTTACGGCTTCGAGAATTTGATCCAGTTCGCCTTCGTCATACTCCAGGACCCGCACATCCAGGCGTTCGCTGAGGTCACGCATCACAGCGTTGGGATACGGGCACTGCCACTGGGCATCGACTTCTCCGGATTCCAGGGCCCGACCACCTTCCTCAAAGGAAAGGTAAAGCGGTTCGAACTCGTCAAATCCGATTCCCAACGCCCCGAAGAGAGTGTGAATGTGCTGGACCATACCGCTGCCATCGGGGCCCACGGAGACACGCTTCCCAACAAGGTCTCGAATCCGGCGAAGGTTGCTGTCCTCACGTGTGATAAAGAACATGGCTCCCGAGTTGGCGGGTGACACCATGCAAAGGTCGATCTCGTAATCGAAGGGAGCGACGGCATTTTTCGCGCGTCCGATCCAGTTGGACGCCATGAACCCAAGGTCGATATGCCGCGTTCCCAATTTGCGTGCATTGTCGATGCTGGCCTGTTCGGCTTCTACCAGTTCACATTCATACCGGCCACGCCCGACGAGATGCCGCGCGATCGTCGCAGCCTGCGACCAGAACGTTCCGCCTTTCTCGGAGACACCGACCCGAAGTGTCTTCATGGTCATCGACTTCCATGCCCGGTAAGGAAATACGGACGCTTCACAGTCCAGCCAGACGCTCCAGAGCCTCGGTCAGTTTGCGATGAGCCTGGCGTTGCTCCACTTCACGTTCGCGCTGAGCCTCAACCACTGCGGCAGGAGCGCGCCCGATGAAGTTGCTGTTGGCAAGCTTCTTGACCGTGGCATTGATCTCTCCTTCCACCTTTCGCCGTTCCTTCTCCAGCCGCGCGGTCTCGCGGGAAACGTCAACAATGCCGGCGACAGGCAAGGCCACAGTGACTTCATCCACGACCAGCTGAAGGGCACCAGATGGCACTTCATCCGCAATCGAGATCTCCGAAATCCGGCCAAGCGCGCGCAACAGTGTGTCGTTGTCTTGAACGCGGATCCGACTGGCTTCCGACATACCGACCAGCACCATGGACATGTCGGTAGATGGAGGAATGTTCATTTCGGAACGAACCGCCCGTATCTCGCCAATCAGGCGTATGATCCAGTCCATTTCCTTCGTCGCCTGCTCGAAGCCGGGCACGTTATCGTGATCTGGCCACGGCTGATGGACAAGAAGGCCGTCCCGCCCCTCACTCGTCGCCAATTCAGCCCACAGCTCTTCGGTCACAAAGGGGGCTATGGGGTGGAGAAAATGCAGGATCTGGTCGAGCACCCAGGACGTGGTCGCCCGAACCTCTGTCCTGTCCTGTTCGGGTCCGGTCTGCAGAACCGGCTTTGTGCATTCCAGGTACCAGTCGCAGAACCGGTGCCAGACAAACTGGTAGATTGCTTGTGCGGCATCGTTGAACCGGTATTCGCCCAGGGACCGGACGATATCCCGCCCGACATCAACCGTTTCACTGACAATCCACTGGTTGACGGTAAGACGGCACGCCGATGGCTGGAAATCCGCAACCGGTTCACAGCCATTCAACCGGGTGAAACGCGCTGCGTTCCAGAGCTTGGTGATAAAGTTGCGATAGCCCTCGAGGCGGCCCTTTGACAGCTTGACGTCACGCCCTTGCGCGGCCAGGGCTGTCAGTGTGAAGCGCATGGCGTCAGCACCATAGGTGTCGATAAGGTCGAGAGGGTCGAGAACATTGCCCTGGCTCTTCGACATCTTCAGGCCGAACTCGTCGCGCACAAGCGCATGGATATAGACTTCGCGAAACGGTACCTCACCCGTGAAGTGCAGTCCCATCATCATCATCCTCGCAACCCAGAAGAAGATGATGTCAAATCCGGTTACCAGGACGTTGGTGGGATAGTGATGCTCGAGTGCCGGTGCGCGATCAGGCCAGCCAAGGGTCGAAAACGGCCAAAGCGCAGAGGAAAACCAGGTGTCAAGAACGTCCGGGTCCTGTTCAATCTGAACCTCGCGGCCATAATGGTCTCTAGCAGCCTCCTTCGCCTCCTCCTCCGAAAAGGCAACAAAGATCTCTCCATCCGGTCCGTACCATGCCGGAATTCGGTGACCCCACCAGAGTTGCCGGGAAATACACCAGGGTTCAATATTGTTCATCCAGTGGAAATAAGTTTTTTCCCACTGCCGGGGAACGAAAACCGTTTTCTCCTGTTCGACGGCCTCAATCGCCGGTCGGGCCAGTGCCCTTGCATCGACATACCATTGCACAGTCATGAAGGGTTCGATGGGCACTCCTGACCGGTCCCCGTGGGGCACGGTGTGCTGATGATCTTCGATCATGGACACCAGCCCGATCTCTTCCAGATCGGCGACAATCCGTTTCCGTGCCTCGAAGCGATCCAGATCGCGATAGGCTTCCGGTACATGATCATTGAGACGCGCATCGGCGGTCATGATATTGATCGCCTCGAGTCCATGTCGCTGTCCGACCTCGAAGTCATTGAAGTCGTGAGCGGGTGTGATCTTCACGGCGCCGCTGCCCTTTTCGGGATCAGAATATGTATCGGCAATGACAGGAATCCTGCGTCCGACGAGAGGCAGAATCGCAAACTTTCCTATCAGGTGGCGCCATTTCGGATTATCAGGATGGACAGCGATCCCGGTGTCGCCAAGCATGGTTTCGGGACGGGTGGTGGCGACAGTTATGAACTGATCCGCCTCTCCTTCGATGGGATAGTCGATATGCCAGAGATGACCGTCTACCTCGCGGGCCTCCACCTCCAGGTCCGAGATCGCTGTATGAAACTTCGGATCCCAGTTCACGAGACGCTGGTCCCTGTATATGAGGCCCTCGCGATAGAGATCGACAAAGACCTTGCGAACCGCCTTTGAGAGACCCGCGTCCATTGTGAAGCACTCGCGGTTCCAGTCCAGGGAGGCTCCGAGTCTCCGCAACTGCCTGGTGATCGTGTTTCCGCTTTCTTCCTTCCAGGCCCAGACCCGCTCGACAAACGCATCGCGTCCCAACAGTCCGTCGCCTTCTCCTGCACCCGCACGGTCCAGACCGATTCCCTGTTCTGCAAGCTGGCGTTCAACAACCATCTGGGTCGCAATTCCTGCGTGGTCCGTGCCTGGCTGCCAAAGCACATCCTTGCCGTTCATCCGGGCGAACCTGGCGAGAATATCCTGCAACGTATTGTTCAGCGCGTGACCCATGTGAAGACTGCCGGTCACGTTGGGCGGAGGAATGACAATGGAATAGGAGGGGCCGGTGGCCTCTCCTGTCCTTGTATGCCCGCAGCCGAAGGCGCCGCTCGTTTCCCACGTTTCGTAGATCCGGGTTTCCACCTCTTGTGGGCGGTAGGTCTTGTCCATATTCATGCTCGGTTTCAACTCAGGAATTCTTCTGCGAATCCGGCTGTCGGCTTCGGTTGTGGAAGTATGGGAGGGGGTTATCGCGCGTCAGACCCCGAAGTTCAATGCTCCGATTCCAAAGCCGCCTGGATCGACCACGACCGCCCTGTTGGCAACGCAAGTCCCGCCGCTGCGGCGGGTTCGGCTTCAACCGGTCACAACGTACCGGTCTCGTCCTCAGCTGCCCGGCCCTTCTCCTCGTTCATCTCCCTGTCCCTCATCTCCTGGTCCCTGGCAATTTGCAGAAGGTCTCTGACTTCGCGAACGACAATCGTGCTGACGATGTCCGGCAAATTGGCGTCCATCCACTCCCGAACCAACGGATCGATATGGTCCCTGACGGCTTCCCTGAACGCATCGGACTCCTTCGTATCACCGCCACCCGCGAGCCCGGCAACCAGGTTCGAGAGAGAGTCAAACTCTGCCGGCAGACCCGACGGCATCGGGTTCACCGAGAGTATTCCGTCGCTTGCCGTTCCGACGGGATTGACAAGCGTACGGCCTTCCGACGGGCGCATCTCGTCGGGGGGCAGTTCCTGCGTCAGTTCCAGCACATCTGACGCGGTCGTGTCCTGCCTTTCTTCCGCCGTTTGCTGCACAGGATTCGCCTTCGGACGGCCGCTGTCCGATGACATGATTTCCCGGATGGACTCAAGAATCTTTTCTGGTGTCGGGTCTGGCCGTTTATTGCTATCGGACATGGATCGGCCGAGTGTCTGTCATTGACGTATTTTCCGGGAAGTTTGGTCCGGCCAACTCCTGGCCTTGCCCGATCACCTCCCGGGCCCGAACGGGATTCCCCAGATTGTTCTCCGGACTCTCGTCGAATGGCTTTCCACTTCAAAAGGCTTGACCGGAAGTGCCAGTGCTGTCGCCGTCAATGTTCCTATAGCCTGGCGCAGCAACAAGGTGCCTACCAGTTCATCCCGTTGGGCCATGACCAGGTTGACCCGGGCATCGAGATATTCCTGTTCCGCATCGAGAACATCAAGCACGGTCCGGGACCCGACACCTTCCTCTTCACGGACTCCCCTGAGAGCGATGTCGGCCGCCTCAATAGCAGCCGTATAGGCACTCATCTGGGCACGGGCTGTCTTGAGTTGGTGCCATGAGGCCGTTGCACTCTCGACTGCGTTACGGACGGCCTGGGTGTGCTCGACCTGGCGTTGCGAGGCCACCTCCTCTGCCTGTCGCAAGCGTGCTCGAACCGAACCGGAGGAATAGAGCGGAACGGAAATCGAAGCCGAGATTGACGCTTCCGTCGAATCCGTATCCGCGCCACGGATCTCGTTGCCGGCCGACAGCTCTCCCGCCACCGAGAATTCGGGCAGAAGTTCTCCCCTGATGATCCGAACTGCCAACCTTGCAGATTCCTCAGCCAATCGCGCTCGCACCACGTTGAAATTGTTCTGCCGGGCCAGCTTTATGGACTCATCCAGACTGGCGGGAAGATCCGCAAGTGGAGATGCCTCCTGCACTTCGCCGATGGGCTCGCCAACCACATTCCGGAAATCGGCCCGGGAATTGGAAAGCCGGCCTTCCGCCGCAATTCGATTTGCGCGTGCGCGGGCCAGTCTCGACTCGGCCTGGGAAACGTAAGTCCGCGTCACCTCTCCGACCCGGAATCGATCCTGCGTCGCCTCTAGCTGGCGTTCCAGGACCCTTTCATTGTTAACGTTGAGGTCAAGGACTGCTTCGTCGCGTACGACGTCGACATAAGCGGTCGCCGCCCGGAGAAGGACGCCTTGTTCCGATGCCGCCAGCGACGCTCTTGCTGTCTGTACGCCGATTTCAGCCCTTTTAACCTCCGCCTGACTGCGGCCCCCGCGATAGAGGCTCTGCCTGACACTCAGCGCGATCCTTGCGGGACTGAGCGTCGATGACGAACTTCCGTTCGCAGTCGACGTCCGCGTATCGGAAATCGAATAGCTGGCCGAGGTTGTCACTCTCGGACGGGTTGCGGACGCCGCCAAATCCACACCTTCATAGGCTGCACGGACCTGAAATCGCGCCGCAGCGAGTGCCGGATTCGTGTCATAAACCTTGACGAGCGCGTCCTGCAATGTCTGTGCCTGCCCAGAAGGGACTATTCCAGCTGCTGCACAGGCAACGATGGCAAAAACGCCACCAAAACGATAGTTCTTCAGAACAAAACCCCTTTTCAGAAACGAATTTCGTCAATAGTCGGTACATTGACATCAAACAGGCGGTGACGCGACGCGACATCTTCAAACACCGTACATGAGTTCGGCACAGCCGCGCCCTCCGCCCAAACGAAATGCAGCGCAATGTCTGCCACCCTGAGCACGCTGTTGTTTGAGCATTTCAGGAACGGATTCAATTGCACCATTGACAAATATCACGTCCCTGAAGGGGAAGTTCCAGCTGCTGCACAGGCAAAGATGGCAAATCGCCACCACAACGTTAGTTCTTCAGAATGTAAACCCCTTCTCAGAAACGAATTCCGTCAACATCGGTACATTGGCATCAAACAGCCGGCTACGCGACGCAACACCCTGAAACATCGTCACGAGTTCGGCGCAGCCCTGCCTTCCACCCACACGAAATACGGCGCCAAGTCTGCCGCCCGGAGCGAGCTGCTGTACGATCGCCTCAGGAACGCATTCAATCGCACCATTGACAAATATCACATCATAGGGCGCCTGGGCTTTCCAGCCCTCCAGCAGGGGACCACTCTCAAAAATGACATTGTCATGTGTGAAATCGGCCTGAATTGCGGTTGCCCTTTCAATCAGGTCGGCATTGCTGTCCAGTGCGACAACTGCCCTCGCGAGACGTCCAAGAACCATGGACGAATAACCCGTGCCACAGGCGATATCGAGAACCACATCGTCCTCGGTAATGTCCAGTGCCTGGACGAGGCGCGCGAAAACCATCGGTTCCAGAAGCACGCGGCCGCCGCCCAGCGGCACATCTTCGTCGGCATACGCCAGATAGGCGTGGGTCTCAGGCAAGAACCGCTCACGCGGCACTTCGCCCATTGCAGCCAATACCCGGGGGTCCGTGACCCTGTTGGTACGCAACTGGGAGTTCACCATGTTGCTGCGGAGAGAGTCCGTATCCCGCATCAGCGGCCACCCCTGTCGCAAGCTCGAATACTGCATTTGTCCGGTACGGGACTCACCAAACGGGTTCAAGCCCTGATGACCAATTGCAATAAAATCCAGAACATCTTCGCATAATATCAGCGTTTTGCCAAAGTTATTCACCGACGGGTGTCAAATTTCGATCCGCCAATCAATTGACCGTCCCGTGAATCGGTCCTATACGGACAGGAACAGCAATGAGCCTCGACTGACTATCCGGCCCGGTGGGAGAGAGGCGATCCAGCGGATTGCAAATCCGTATACGCCGGTTCGAATCCGGCCCGGGCCTCCACCTCTCCTGAACAGTCGACCATGGGACTCTGCAACACTCCGCAACCGCCTCTACCTTTCGTGTTCCAGTCATCGTATCCTGCACGGATTCAACGATATCCTTGAGGTACGGCGTGATGAGCAACCCGTTCGAGACCAATCTCGACAAGAACCCCGCCAATTTCCAGCCGCTCTCCCCGCTCAGCTTTATTGAACGGGCCGGATCGGTTTTTCCGGACCGGACAGCGGTCATCCACGGCGACATCCGCCGCACATGGGCGGAAACCTATGCCCGCTGCCGGCAACTTGCCAGTGCCCTGGAGAGGCGCGGGTTCAGGAAAGGAGATACGGTCGCGACGGTTCTTCCCAACGTTCCTGCAATGATCGAAGCTCATTTCGGAGTATCGATGATGGGCGGAGTCCTCAATGCCATCAATATTCGTCTCGATGCCAGCGCCATCGCTTTCATTCTGCAGCATGGCGAAGCCAAGGTTCTGCTGACTGATCGGGAGTTTTCGGGAATTGTGGGCGATGCCCTGGACGGCCTCGACAGGAAACCGCTCGTCATTGATGTCGACGATCCGCTTTATGAGGGCGGCTCGTTTCTGGGCGAGACCGAGTATGAGTCCTTCATCGCCGAGGGGGACGCTGCCTATTCCTGGAATTGGCCGGGGGACGAATGGGATGCCTGTTCTCTCAACTACACGTCGGGCACCACCGGGAATCCGAAAGGTGTCGTCTATCACCATCGTGGTGCCTTCCTCAATTCCATTGGAAACATGATGGTCTGGGCAATGCCGCCGCATCCTGTTTACCTGTGGACCCTCCCTTTGTTTCACTGCAATGGCTGGTGTTTTCCATGGACTGTCGCCGCTCTTGCCGGGACCAATGTATGCCTGCGCCGCGTCGAGGCCGGACCTGTTTTTCATGCCATTGCCGAACATGGCATCACCCATTTTTGCGGCGCACCAATCGTCCTGAACATGATCGCGAATGCTTCGGACTCGGAACGCCGGGAATTGCCGCACACGGTCGAGGCGCTCACTGCCGGTGCAGCGCCGCCAGCCGCCGTGATCGAGGCCATGGAAACCCAGGGCTTCAATGTCACCCATGTCTACGGCCTCACCGAAACCTACGGGCCTTCTGTCGTAAGCGCCTGGCATCCGGAATGGAATGACAAGCCCCTCGCTGATCGCGCGGCGCTCAAGGCACGCCAGGGAGTCCGTTACAACGTTCTCGAGGGTTTGATGGTGGCAGATCCCGAGACCCTGGAACCCGTTCCGAAGGACGGCGAAACCATGGGTGAAATCTTCATGCGCGGTAATGTCGTGATGAAGGGTTACCTGAAAAACCCTCCGGCCACTCAGGAGTCCTTCGAAGGCGGATGGTTCCATTCGGGCGATCTCGGTGTCTGGCATGAAGATGGATATGTCGAGATCAAGGACCGTTCCAAGGACATCATTATTTCGGGAGGCGAGAACATCTCCTCCATTGAGGTTGAGGGCGTACTGTACAAGCACCCGAAGGTTCTCGAAGCCGCGGTTGCCGCCCGACCGGACGCCCGATGGGGCGAAAGTCCCTGCGCTTTCGTGACCCTGAAGGATGGCGAAAATGTCGATGAAAACGACATCGTGGCTTTCTGCCGCGACAACATGGCGCGGTTCAAGGTGCCCCGTACGGTCGTCTTCGGGCCCTTGCCCAAGACCTCTACAGGCAAGATTCAAAAATTCATCCTGCGGGAACGGGCCCGGGAACTGGGGGAACGCCAGGAAACCTGAAACGGCGTAACCTGATTCATGTGGGAGACTCCCGAATTACCGTTTCCTGTCGCATCACGGCAACGGATCCAGGAGATCAAGCGGCAGCGGCGTCGCGTGGCTGTCGAAAAGGCCATGCGTTCCGCGTTTTTCAGGGGCCGGCTTGACCATGTTGATCTCGAGACCATTCACGAGGAGGAGGAGTGGACCCGGCTCCCCATAATGACCAAGGAGGAGCTGCGCGTCATTCCGGCCGAACGGTTTCATGATGTATTCTGTATCTCGCCCCGCGAGGATACGATCGAGTACTGGCGCTCGGGCGGCTCAACCGGTCAGCCCCTGTTCTATCCCCGAACGCGGGACGATATCCGGCTCGCACGCGAAGGCTTTCGCCGGGCATGGGCGGCAGCAGGCCTGACCAGGAGTGATATCGCTCACGTATCGTTCCCGCTCGGAATTCATCCGGTCGGGCAACTCTATTGTCGGACCGCCCAGGAAATGGGAATCGGTGTCAACTGGTGCGGCGCCGGAAATACCACCTCGTCGGAAACACAGATTGAACTGATCCGCCTCCTCAAGCCGACGGTCTGGTGCGGCATGGCAAGTTACGGACTGCAACTGGCGGAGGTTGCCGAAAGATCAGGCCTTGACCTGAAATCAAGTACGGTCAGGACCCTCCTGACCGCAGCCGAACCATTGTCTCCGGCCAAGCGCAGACGCATTGAGGAATTGTGGGGGGCAGAACTCTACGACCAGTTCGGCTGTACAGAAGGTTCGTTTATGGGAAGCGAGTCAGAATGCCATGACGGGCATCATATCTGGACCGATATGTTCGATATGGAAGTCGTGGACGAAATCAGTGGAGAACCGGTGCCGGACGGACAAACCGGCGTTCTCGTCATGACACCGTACTGGAATAATGAGGCGACACCGTTTCTGCGTTGGTCCACCGGAGATATCGTCACCGCGTATCCGGAGGGCAAGACCGGCGGTCCCCTGTCGGTTTACCCGATGGTCCGCCTCGGAGCCCGAACCGTGGGGTTTTTCAAGGTTCGCGGGGTCAACATCACCCATGCGGATTTTGAAGACTTCATGCATTCCCGTCCGCAGATTGCTGATTTCAAGGTCGAGGTTCTGGGGACTCAGGGCCTGGATCGCCTTGTGGTATCGATAGAATTACGCGCCAATTCAGACCCCGATTCCGTAATTCGGTCACTCACCGCAGAGATCCGGAGACGTTTTGAAGTCAGGCCCGAAATCAGCTTGCTTGATCCGGGCTCGCTCGAACGGGAATTCCGGAACGAGGTCAAACAAAAAAGGTTTGTCGATTTGCGATAGCAGCCTCCGGCAGCGAGGGGCCGGCTGGAAGGTCAGCGCAGACGCACCCGGAGCGACAGGCGAGCAACAGTGCCGATGCCGGGCCCGCAGCGCAACGATTTGAGAGGGTCGATTGAGGCTGGAAGCCATGAGAGCACGCGCACCGCAATTCTTCGTCGGATCGCCAATGGGGGTCCATCAGGACCATGTCCCCTGCCCTGGCCGGGCAGGAAGTGCAAATTCGGAGATCAGGCATCCATGACTGACAGTCCGCAGCAACCGATGGTGATGGCTCACCGTCACATGGTCGTCGCCGGTCACTATCTTGCGACCGAGGCAGGACTTGCCATTCTGGAAGCCGGCGGAAATGCCGTGGATGCCGGCGTCGCGGCCGGCATTACCCTTGGTGTTGTTCACAGTGATCAGGTCCAGTTTTCGGGTGTGGCGCCGATGCTGATTTTCATGGCCGACACGGGAGCGGTGACCAGTCTTGCCGGCCTTGGCCGCTGGCCGGCCGCCACCAGGCCTGAAGTCTTCGATGCCGGACACATTCCTCTCGGCCTTCTTCGCACGGTCGTTCCGGCAGCACCGGACGCCTGGATCACCGCGCTACGGCATTTCGGAACGATGACGTTCGGCGAGGTCGCCGCCCGGGCCGTTGCGTTGGCCCGGGAAGGTTTCACTGTCCACCCGACCATGCACGATTTCATCACACGAAATCTGGAGCAATACAGGTTGTGGCCCGAAAACGCCCGAATCTGGCTGAAGAATGGTCAACCGCCCGAACTCGGCGACCTCCTGGTTCAGGAGGATCTCGGCTCCAGTATCCAGTACATGATCGATGAAGAGGCCGCAGCCAGGGGCCGGGGAAGAGAAGCCGGGCTCACAGCGGCGCGCAACGCATTTTATTCGGGTGACATCGCCCGAAGAATTCTTGCCTACCATGCCGAGAATGGTGGATGGCTCAGTGCGGCAGATCTCGCAGGGCATCGCACCCCGATCGAGTCTCCGCTCATGATCCGGTTTCGCGGGATCGATGTCTACAGCTGCCGGCCGTGGTGCCAGGGGCCTACGCTACTGCAGATGCTTCGTATCCTCAACGGTTTCGATCTCGGGGGGTTGGGCCATAATTCAGCCGACTATGTCCACATCGTGGCCGAAACCATGAAACTGGTATTTGCCGACCGGGAGCGGTTCTACGGCGATCCTGAATGTGTGGACGTACCCATCGACGAACTGCTGTCCGAGAGCCATGCAGAACGACGGCGCGAGCTCATCGATCCGGACAAGGCCTGGCCCGGCATGCCGCCGCCTGGAGATATCCCCGGATATGGCGGCGCGTCCTGGCCACTTGATCCGGACAGTTCCCCAAGCGAAGCCGCTGCCGATACCTCCTACGTTTGTACAATGGACCGGTGGGGCAATGTGTGTTCGTTTACGCCCTCGGATGTATCCTTCGAGAGCCCGGTTATCCCCGGGCTCGGATTCTGCCCATCGCCACGCGGGTCCCAATCCTTTGCACTGGCCGGCCACGCCTCGTCCGTTGCACCCGGAAAACGGCCTCGGCTGACGCCAAATCCTGCGCTGGCCCGGGTGCCGGGCAAGTCCATAATGCCGTTTGGCGCCCCCGGTGGAGACGCCCAGCCCCAAGGGATGCTTCAGGTCTTCCTGAACCACAACGTGTTCGGCATGCCGATACAACAAGCTGTTGAGGCTCCCAGAGTTCTGACATCCAGTCATCCGGATTCCTTTGAGCCCCATACCAGCAAGCCAGGCCGGCTCTCTCTTGAAGCCGGAATTGCATCGGATGCAGGCTCCGAACTATCGCAGCGCGGGCACGATGTGGAATGGCTGGAGGAGCGCTCGAATGCTGTTGCCGGCGTATGCGCCATCAGCGCCGATCTCGAGAGAGGCGTTATCAGCGGCGGTGCTGACCCGCGCCGATCAGCTCGCGCCATGGGCTGGTAGAGCTTTTCGCGTCAAAGCGTCATCGAAGGGCTTTGGCGCAGCACCAGCTTCACATGGGACGCCGGCTCGTAAATCGAGGCGCGGGCCGGAACCACGACCTGCGAGGCTACGAAGCCGGCAGTCGGAATGATCAAAAGTCCACGATGATACAAATCCAGGCCTGTTGATCGCGAGGGAGAATCGGTTCCACCCCCAGGTCAGTGCCTTGAAAAGTCTTCCAGATAATTGGCCCGAAGAGACAGGTGACGGCCAGTCCCGACAATCATTTCGTGGCATCAAGGGAATTGAGAGGACCGGGCCAATCAAGGATCTGACGATCGGCGGTGATCAATCTGTGACCATTCAGGGCTGTCGCAACAATGTGGCGATCGGCGGTATCTCCAGGAAGGCTGGCCAGTTCCGCAGCCTGAATTCCAATTGCGCCGTCAACAGGAATCTCGATCAGGCCCTGAGCGAGATTGTTCTTTCTCCATGACTGAATATCCATCGCGATGTCAATCCGGTTCCTTGCTTTCAGCATGGCGATTTCCCAAAATGAAATTGCCGAGACGGCGAGATCACCCTCACGCCACGCACGCTCAATAGTGTTGCGAGAGAGCGGCCCGAGCCTTTGGCTACCAGACCGCAGCCACAACAGGGAATGAGTGTCGAGAATGATCAAGGGGCTTCGTCACGGTCGTTGCCGGTTTGCGCATCCCAATCAACATCGACAGGAGACAGGAGACAGGATGTCTCCCCGAATCATCACTTTGCCGCGATCAATACCGTAAAGGGTTTTCGGCGTTTCGCGATACGGCACCAATCGGGAAACCGGCTTGCCGTTCTTGGTAATGACGATCTCCTCGCCGTTGTTCGCCACTTCGTCCATCAGCTTCAGGCAGGTAGCCTTGAACTCGGAAGCCTTGACGATTCTTGCGTGGCCTCGGCTGATGCTGGCGCCAGTCTTCATCACAATATTCCTTTTCACAGGTCGGGTTCATATAACCATAGTCATTTCTATGGTCACCAATAGACTGGAACCTGATTCTCAAGGATTGCACAATCCTGAAACGAATCAGGCATTCTGGTCATAGTCTCACGATCGTTGCCGCTGGCCGAAGTGGAGTGAGCAATTCTGAGTTGCCATTGCCACTAACACCCGGCATCGCCCTCATACTTGCAAGACACTGGGTGGAAAGGCATTCTGCGAAAGAGTTGTTCAGGAGCATCCATGTCGGGATCCGGTCCCATTTCTCGCCCGCTTCGTGTCGGGCTTTTCGCGACCTGTCTCCTCGACCTGTTCCGTCCGTCTGTCGGTTTTGCTGCGCTCCGTTTGCTGGAAGAGGCAGGATGCGAGGTCGTGGTGCCGCCAGCCCAGACCTGTTGCGGACAGCCAGCCTATAACTCGGGCAATGTCGTGGCCGCAAGATCGGTTGCACGCCAACTGCTTGATGCGTTTGAACCGTGCGACTATGTCGTGGTGCCATCGGGATCATGTGCCGGAATGCTGCACCGACACGTGCCAGACCTGTTCGCAGGCGACCCGGATCTGCACACTCGCGCCTCTCACCTTGCCACCCGTAGCCATGAACTGGTCTCCTTTCTCTTCGACATTTGCGGGATGAGATCAGTCGAGGCGCAGTGTCATTCGCGGGTCACCTACCACGACTCATGCTCGGGACTTCGTGAACTGGGGATCCGTCAGCAGCCCCGCAGGCTCCTGGAGTCCGTAGAGGGGCTGGAACTGACCGAAATGTCTGAACCGGAAGTCTGTTGCGGCTTTGGCGGCACTTTCTGTGTCAAGTATCCCGAGATATCTGACGCTATGGTCGCCAAGAAGGTGGAAGACGCTGTCCATTCCGGTGCAGACATGGTCCTGGCTGGTGATCTCGGGTGTCTCTTCAATATGGCTGGCAAAGCGAGCAGGGACGGTCGTTCTATCGAATTTCGGCATGTGGCGGAGGTACTGGCCGGTTTCACGGATGTGCCCGCCATCGGACGTGGAAAACGCTGACATGCCCATTCCCGCCTCAACGTCGTTTCCGGACAATGCGCGTACCGCTCTCAAGGATGAGGTACTGCAAAGAGCACTCGACAATCTGAAACTCGGATTTCCTGTGACACGCGCAAAGGTGGTCGCCGATCTTCCGGAGTTCGATGACCTGAGAGACGCAGCGCGCGACATCAAGAACCATACGCTCGCCCATCTCGATGCCTATCTGGAAGTCTACGAGGAAAATGTTTCGTCCGCCGGCGGCAAGGTTCACTGGGCGCGAACCGCGGAAGAAGCCTGCGACATAGTCATGGAAATCTGTCGCGAGGCCGGTGCCACAACGGTAACCAAGGGCAAGTCCATGGTCGCCGAAGAGATCGGTCTGAATGAACGGCTCGACGAAAGTGACATCCGGCGCATCGAAACCGATCTGGGAGAGTACATCATTCAGCTGCGTGATGAACCGCCCAGCCACATCATCGTTCCGGCTGTTCACGTTACCAAGGAAGAAATCGGCGCCACCTTTCGGAGGGCCCACGAGGGGCTTGACCCCCAACGCGACCTTTCCGAGTCGCGGGACATCACAGATGAAGCACGTGCGCGGTTGCGGGACGCGTATTTCACGGCGGAAGTCGGTATCACAGGTGCCAATTTCCTGATTGCCGAAAGCGGGACGAGCGTCATCGTGACCAATGAGGGAAACGGTGATCTGACCCAGACCTTTGCGCGCATCCATGTGGTCGTAGCGAGTCTTGAAAAGATCGTACCGACTGCAGAGGATGCCTTTGCGATCCTGCGACTGCTGGCCCGTTCCGCGACCGGGCAAGAAGCCTCCGTCTATACAACCTTTTCCACGGGACCGCGCCGGCCCGGCGACCCGGATGGTCCCGAGGCTTATCATGTTGTGCTGGTCGATAATGGCCGCTCGGCGCTGCTTGGGACAGAATTCCAGGACATGCTGCGGTGTATCCGCTGTGCAGCCTGCATGAATCACTGCCCGGTCTATGGTGCCGTCGGAGGACATGCCTACGGATGGGTTTATCCGGGGCCCATGGGATCGGTACTGACACCTTCACTGATCGGCATTGAACACAGCGCACATCTTCCGAATGCGTCAACATTTTGCGGCCGCTGCGAACAGGTCTGCCCCATGCGTATTCCGCTGACAACAATGATGCGCCATTATCGTGTGCGCGCTCACGAGGCACGGCAAGGATCGCCTATCGCCCGCAACTTCCTGCGCGTGTGGGCATTGATCGCCTCACGACCTCGATTATACGGTCTGCTTACGCGCATTTCGGCCCGCCTCCTGGTTCTCGGTGCACGCGGCCGCGGCCATCTGCGGCGTTGGCCGATGGCCAGCGGCTGGACGGCCACGCGAGACCTTCCGGCCCCGGAAGGCAAGACATTCACCGCGCGCTACCGGAAAGAACGCGCGCCATGACCCCGGCCCGCACAGATATCCTTGCGGCCATCAGGAAATCCCTTGGTCGGGATGCGCTGGACTCCACCCAGCGGAAGCCTCTGGTTGAGCGCATGACGCGTCATGCCCGGCACATCATTCCGGAAAGGGTCAACCTTGACCCTGCGGGCCTTGTGGACTTGTTTGTCAGGAAGGCCGAAGGCGTGGCGGCGACACTGGATCACGTTCCGGCTCCGGACCAGGCCGAAAATGCCATCGCACGTTATCTGGCCCGTGAGAACCTTCCGTCCCGGCTTGTTGCAGCGCCGGCAGTGCGGGATCTCCACATTACCTGGGCGAGTGTTCCAACGTTGGAAGTTCGTACCGGACCGGCGGATCGGGGCGATCTTGCGAGTGTTACAGTCGCGATGGCCGGTATTGCGGAAACCGGTACACTGGTACTCTTGTCGGGCCCGGCCACACCTACCGGTCTCAATTTCGTACCCCCGCACAACATCGTGCTGCTTCAGACCTGCAACATTGTGGCCTGTGCGGAAGATGCATGGGATCTCATCCGGACCGACGGTCTTCCGCGGGCCGTGAACTTTATTACGGGCCCGTCACGTACCGGTGACATAGAACAAAAAATCGAAATCGGTGTGCACGGTCCACTTCGCCTCCACATCATCATGATGGACTGACTCCTGTCGTACCCGGGAGGCGTTGTATCGCATGTCGCGTGATAGCGACCGACTGCACCGTCCCGACCGCATTGGACAGACCTCGGGGAGCTTCGAGGAGCCGCATCCGACAACGACACCGAGGGTGTGAGGAAACACCCCGGTGACATCTTCCGCCCCGAAATGGTCGCAATGACACGAAGACGACAGGGACAGTTCAGGACCAACATGCCGGCTCCGTATCAAGAGAGGGCAATGCCGTCTGTCCCGGGACATGCAGTCCAATTTCCTGGGGGCGAGGTGTTCGGACATTGTCGATCAGGGGATATTGCGCGTCCCTGTGGCAGGTCCCGGAGACACTGGGCGGAGGTCATTTCGACGGGCAGAAGTCAGGACTGATCCTCCCTGCTGCCCCCGTCCGCCCATATCATCGCGATGATGGCTGCCCCGCCAAAGAGTGCGAACGCACCGATCGGAAGATACATGGTTCCATCAAACCCCCGGCCCAGTAACGCTCCAAAGGGCACCGCGATAGAGGTCGACAAAAAAGCCACAACAGCCGCTCCCACACCCGCAATGTGTCCAAGGGGTGTCATGGCAAGCGCATTGAGGTTTCCGAACAGCAATCCGATGCAGACGAAAACGCCGAACATGAACGCCATATAGAACCAGAAAGGGGGAAGACCGCCGAAAACAAAGGTAAGGGCGCCCGATACCGTCGAAATCACCGTGACAGACACGGCGGCCGTCATGGACAGCCTGCGCATCCCGTGCCTTATGACAAGCCGTCCGTTCGTGAGCGTTGCACCGCCGGTCGCAAGCGCCAGAACACCGAACCATAGTGGAAACAACGCGCCGGTATCATAGACATCGCCGAAAATCTGTTGACAGGTACTGAGATAGGCAACAAAGGGAGCGAGGACGCATCCGTTGGCGATCGTAAATCCAAGAGCTGTTCGCGTCCGCAGGACTTCCCGGATGGCATTGCCGACCGCCCGCGGAGACAGGGGCCGCCGTTTTTCAACCGGCAAGGTCTCGGGTTGGCGGATCGAGAACCAGGTCAGCGCAACAAGGGCCAAAATCAGAAAGGCCAGAAAAATGGAGCGCCACCCTCCCAACCACAGGATCGCCTGTCCCAGAGCCGGTGCCACAGTGGGAACAAGTACAAATATAGTCATGGCAAATGACATCAGACGCGCCATCTGGCGCCCCTCATACTGATCCCGGACAAGGGCCACAATGATGACCCGGGGTCCGGCTACCCCGATCCCCTGCAACACCCGGCCCGCAATCATCACCTCGAAGTTCGAAGCGAAAATGCTCATCACACAACCCGCCATGAACAGACAGAGTCCGGCCTGGATTGCGGGCTTGCGCCCGATCCGGTCGGAAAGCGGTCCAAACAGGATCTGCCCGAAACCCAGACCCAGCAAAAGGGCCGTGATCACGAACTGGACATCGTTCTGATTCCGTACACCGAGGTTCTCACCAACCGCCGGTAGTGCCGGCAGAATCGCGTCAATAGCGATTGCAACCAGAGACATCAGAAGGGCAACCAGAGGAATAAACTCGCCCGAACGAAGTGGAGGACGGCTCACTTCAGAATTCCGGACGGACTCGCCCAGCTGCAGCGTCCGAGTATCGTCTGCGCCACACCAGGTCCCTCCACAAACTTGCGGGGGCCTCAACCGGTACGGGAGGCATGATGTGAATGAAAGGACAGGTCACCGAGACAGGAGCGCCTTCAACTCTTGATCTCTTTCGTGCCGGGATTCCGACCTGAAACAGACATGCCAATCATCCAACGAGAGAAATCGAAACGCCACCCGCCGGATTTGCCGGACATATCGCTCCGGTGGTTCTCATTCGCGGACGATCGTGCAGCCACCCGGGCCCCTCTCTGCCGACAGGTCAAGCGACTACCCACCGAACCATCCGCCTGTCTCTATTGCCCGAGTTGCACCGGTCTGTGCGCTGGGGTCAATGACCCGAAGCCGCTTCAATTCGTTGCCTTCAGACTGTCAGGCCTCCTGCGACGACGCTGGACCAAATCGTCCGGTACACGGGTCAAACGGTCTTCAACGCCGGGACGTGAGCTGTGCACGGAGATCAGGCCCCACCTTCAAAGCGGTAATAATGTGCAAAGCGAAGCAACACCTCGTCGGTCATCATGAACAATATGGTATCGGTCTCAGCCTCATGATCGATCCAGTTCCACATGGGGGCAACAAAAGTGTCGCCACGGGACCAGTCAAAGACCTCGTCGCCAACACGGGTCTTGCCGGAGCCCATCATGGGGCTGTAAACCGCGTTGGCTGACTGGCGGAATGTCCGGGTTTTCTGTCCCGCCTCCAGCCGCTCGACATAGATGCCGATACTCGGCATTTCGTCTGCGTCGAGTTGCACCCGGCGACCATAATATCCCTCGGGATCGGGTTCTGCCTGTTCCAGCCGTTTCTGAATGCTTTGCCAGGTGAAGCGATAAGGCGAGTCAGGTGTGACGCGCTCCACCGGAGCAAATCCGTCGGGGTGTTCTTCAAAAAACATGGGCTCCAAAAGGTGCGTCAGGGGAACATCAAGGCCGTCCAGCCAGTAAGCCGGCCGATCCCCGTCATGGCCATGACCGTGCCAGCACCAGCCTGGTGTGAGAACAATATCCCCGGTTTCCATGGGATGTTTCTCACCATTCACCACCGAGAAGGAGCCTTCACTTTCTATGATGACCCGCAGGGCATGCGGTGCATGACGATGGCTCCTTGCTTCCTCTCCCGGCAGAATCATCTGATAGGCATTCACGAGCGTCTTCGCGGTGGCATAGTCATTGCCCTCCACCGGATTGACGAGAATCAGGTTGCGACGTTCTGCCAGTTCCGTATTGATCAGCCGGCCGGCCGCGTCCAACCCCGCCTTGCAGGACTCGTAGCGCCAGTGCATCGGCCGAAATGCAGTATCCGGCTCCGCGTACAGAATGGGCCGGGAGCGTTTGATCCATCCTGGTGTCATGTCCAGGGGGGCAAGTGCGGCGTAGAGATCATCAAGGTTTCCGGAGTTGTTCAGGGCATCAATTTTCGCTGACCGGGTCATGTTTTCGCCTCCGTTTCAGGTTCCCGCACTGGTGCCTACCAAATCCGTTGCCGTCGGGAAGTACCATCACTAAGCTTAAACCGATTCGAAATTCAGTCCTACGCGGATTTTGAGGAGAGAATGACAAGGGCACTGGAACGAAGCGAGTTTCTCGCTGCGATGGAAAGCCGTTTTGAAGGCAGGCGGCACTCCGATCACGACATGGTCAAGATGATTGCGGCTGGTACAGCCAGCCGGGAGCAGATCTCATACCTGGGCATCCTGTTCTATCATTTCACGAAATGGACACCCCAGGTCATTTCGACCATCCATTCCCGATGCGACGACCGGGCCATTCGCCGGCGCATCATGGATACACTGATAGACGAGGATACGGAGCTTCGCTGCGGCTCGGCTGGTCACGATGTCCTGGCGATGCAGTTCGCAACCCGGTTCAGCGGATATTCGGAGGAAGAAGTGGAAGATCATCCTGTTCCGGATTGCGTCAGCGACATGACGGCTTACCGCTTCAAGGTCGCGCGCGAGATGCCAGTCACAATTGCACTTGGCAATTCAGGCGTGGCCTCCGAGAGTCACGCTCCCGAAATGTGCCGCATGATCGCAGACGGGCTACGGGATCATTATGGCGTTGATGACTGTGATCAGGAAAGCTGGATCGTCCATATCGAGGGGGACGAGGAACACTCGGAAACGGCCCTGAAAACGGTTCTGGAGTCTTGTTGCACCCGGGACCTTCAGGATCAGATGCTATGGTGCATCGACGCTTACCTCACTCACTGGTCCAACTTCTGGCAGGCGTGCCTGGATCCAAAGCTGATTCGCAAACTGCCGGCTGCGGCCTGAACGCCTTATTCGCTATTGAGAACCCAGCTACGCCCTCTTCCCCAACGTCTGTCGGGCAGACCGCGCCTGACCATCTGTATCAATGATCGCGGTGCGAATGCCATAACACCGTCATGTGGGCCTCGCGGAGGGGCCTCGCTGCCGCACCGTATCGCCGAAGCCATGGCTTCGCGAGGTCTCGACTGGGAGATTCAGACGATTCAGTGTCTGGGGTTGTGTGAAAAAGGTCCGAACGTGCGCCTCGTTCCGGGAAACAGCTGGTTCCACAATGTATCAGAGGAGGATGCGGAGCTCCTGGTAGAAATGGCAGTCAAGCATATGAGGCCGTTGATTGATGCGGTGCCGTGAAATTGGTCGACCGGTCTTTCGCGGAATTTGATGCCGGTCGGTCTGGAAATCCGGCGCGGGGAGTGATATATCCCACGCTCTGCTGATCCTCGGTAGCTCAGTTGGTAGAGCAAGCGGCTGTTAACCGCTGGGTCGGGGGTTCGAGTCCCTCCCGGGGAGCCAATTCACAGAAAGGCCGGTATGAGCTTGCTCATCCGGCCTTTTGCTTTCCAGCACGATCACGATCTTCTCTACGCCGGAACTTCTCTTGCGCAGTGGAAAGGCGCACGTAGGTCGCCATATCCCGCTTGTCACGGACCATTGCATAAGAACGGAAGTTCTTCTTCAGCAACAGTTTGAAGACCTCGCTGCGGATTTCGGGCAGGTCATTCCTGGCGTGACATGCCATGGCCGTCTTGCGGTTCCTTGCCTGCGTTGACGGTACGTCCTTGAAATACGGATCGGCCGGCAGTTCAGTCCAAAGGGCCTGGAACTCGCGCTCGACTTCGGCCGGCCCGTGGATCTCCATCTTGCCGAGGATGACATAGCTTGAGCATCCGTCATCGCCGACCATAAGACAACCCTTCCGATTGAACAGAACCGGGTCGCCAGCCTCGAACACGAAGTAATGAAGGGTGTTGCTGTCTGTCGCTTCACAGGTTTGTGCATTTCCAGCGGCCTTCTTATGTGCATTGATCACTACCGTTTAAGGATTCAGATTATAGAGTTGCTCACTCTCACCGAGAGTTCGCCGAAGGCTCGGAACCGGGAATACGCTGTTATCCGCAGGACACCTGGTTTTCGACAAACCGCCAAGCGTTCTGCGCCAGTTCCACAAAGCGCACGCCTGCTCCCGGAACGGAAGCTTGAATTATCCCGCCATGCCCGCCGGCATTCTCAACCGCTTGCCCTCCTCGTCGGCAACGGCGGAGTCGAGGAAGGCGTTGCAGTCCCCCAACTCACGCGACGTCTCCCTTACAGAGCGCCAGTCTACTGCTGCGGTCCATTTCTGCGCGTAGTCGAGCATGCGGATCAATGGCTCGGGCCGGCCGGTTTGCGAAAGCGCTTTCAGCGCCG
The DNA here is from genome assembly GCA_965221485.1 of Alphaproteobacteria bacterium. GTDB lineage: Bacteria > Pseudomonadota > Alphaproteobacteria > MPNO01 > UBA830 > JAJEBT01. The sequence continues at coordinate 1,240,048 of OZ244893.1, forward strand.
AAAGGTAGTTGGCGCGGTAGACCGTGGGTACAATGATGCGCTCCTCGCCCGCCGCCGCCAGTTCGGCGTTCATCATGATCCGCGCCGTTCGCCCGTTGCCGTCGGCGAACGGGTGAATCTCTGCCACAAGAAACATCATGAACACGGCGCGCTGGAACGGCGACTCAAGGCTAAGGCTCAGGTCGAAGCCCTGCGCCAGGGTGCCCGATACAAGATCCGGAGCGACGAACAGGGTCCATCCGGCGCGGTTGTTCGTCTGTTTGAAAACTCCCGGAAGCTTGTCGGGGCGGCTCTCCATGATGGACGCGTGGCGGGACCTGAGCAACGCTTCGAGGGTGGTGGCGTCTGTCGGTGTTTTCTGCATCTCCCGGTCGTCGGAGACAATACGCCAGGTGCCGAGAACATCATGAGCATCCTCCGGCCGCTCGTTGGGAATCAAGCCGCGGAAAACGATATCGGCGGCCTCTTCCACGGCGAACTCGGTGCCTTCGATGAAGTTCGAGAAATACGCCTCGAAGAAAGCCAGCGTGGCGTCGCTTTCGGAACTTCGGGCGGGGGCAATGCGGGCCAGCGGCGGATGATCGCAGAGCGCCGCGTGCAGAACCTGAAACAGCGCCAGCCGGTCAGGATCGTAGGGGCGGCCGCGGCGGCGGGCAACGGCGGCGGGTGCGGTCAGTTCAACGTTACGGGTACCGAGCAACGTACCGATCATGTCGTCGAACATCGTCGCTTCGTCTCCGAGGTCGAGTAGCTCCGCCGTGGTGCGAACCTCATCGCGCAAACGGTTGGCCATGTCCTCTCCCGAACGGCGGATCAAGGTGTCGAGACGCTCTTCGATCTCTTTACGGCGGAGCGTACGGGCCACGAGACCGCCGCGCGCGCGTGACGAACGCATATTTTCAAGGTAGGCGCGCGGCGTGGAGCTCAGGAACAAACCGGCGATGAATGGCCGGTCCGTGGGGAGCGGTCCCGTCCCTCGACGCGGCCGGAGCGTATGTCCGGGCAGCTTGATATCCCGGCCGCTTTTGGTGATCAGGCAGATCGAACCATCGTGTGCCGGGACGTTCTCCAGGGCTGTGCGATCGGCGATCAGTGCACCAGGGAAGTAGCCGGCGACGATGTTCCAGAGATTGCGTCCGACCACCGCGTCGGGTGGATCCGTCAGGTTTCGGGTATACAGCCGGGAGGCGAGCTTGCGCAGCCTGCCCGCCTTGACCGCACGCGACACCTCACGGCTGGTCGTCGTGTTCGACACGAAGGCCTCGGGCATCTCCTCGATGGCTTTGGCAGCGGAAATTTCAGGCATTATCGGAATCTCGGACAGGAGAATACGGAAGAATTCGTGGTTAAGGAAGGCTTTTTGAGAATTTTATCCACTTAAGACACGGAATTTGGAAAACCGCAATGCTGTCCTCCCCGTGAAGTCCAATAAAATACCGATCTGTGCCTTGTATTACGCCGCGCTACCCCCGCCACTACCGAAATCCTGCCAGGAAAGATCCGGGCATTTTGAAAAACGGGTCAGTATTCACTCGCATCCTGCAGCAGGTCCCGGAATTTCCGCCGCATTGTCAGTGTGCGTTTCTGTTTGCGATCCCGTTGCATCTCCTTGCCGATCATGCGCACCAGCTCGTCAAAAAGGCGTGAAAGGCCGCACCTCCGCCCCGGACAAGCGGACGGTTTTCCAATGCTTTGCTTCGTTGGAGCAGCGAGAACGACATGTCACTACCGATTAGGCATCAAAGATTCTTTGGGTCTGCCGCAAACCGGTTCTCGCCCTCACCGAAAATCTCCGGATCGCGGAAAATCATCTTCTCCCACGATTCGCGGAGATCTGCCCGGAGTTCCGCGACCGCTTGCTCACAGGTTTCGGGTACCCCGCATTCAGGACAGCGACAGCCCTGACGATCATGTCCTCGTCCAGGTGGAAGAGCCTTCTGCCGGTTCCTCTTGCGTAATGCGCATTGCATCAATGACCCGCGAGACCTAGCTGCAGACCTCCCGATGCACTGGCTGAGCCGTAAACAGGCCGGACAGGAACGCGTAGCCCCTCAACACCGTTCTGCCCGACGGCTGCAACGGCGAGCTGTCGCCGGATCAAACTCTGAAGCGCAACGCGGCTTTCTTCACCAGACAAGTGAAGTCATGGCTCTCTTTGGCGTGACGACCTGGACTGGGCCCGTCCCAGAAGTCAACGATCAACCGCAAATCTACAGATCCAAATCAAAACGCTGGTCGCAAGACCTCCTGTCATGCACTCCCCGGCGCCGGGAGGCAGAATCTCGAAATCTCTCTCCGGTCATCGCTTGGAGAACTGGAAGCTCCGCCTTGCCTTGCGTTTACCATACTTCTTGCGCTCGACAATACGCGAATCGCGAGTGAGAAATCCGCCCTGCTTCAAGGTCGGCCGCAATCCAGGTTCGATAAGGGCCAGTGCCTTCGAAATCCCGTGCCGAACGGCACCAGCCTGTCCGGACAAACCGCCACCCTTGACAGTACACCACACATCATATTGACCACGGCGGTTCGTCGTTTCGATAGGCTGGCCAATGATCATCTGCAACACCGGACGAACAAAATAGTCCGAGCCTGACTTGCCGTTCACGGTAACGGTGCCCATCCCCCGCTTCACCCAGACACGCGCCACGGCATTCTTTCGCTTCCCCGTGGCATAGACCCGGCCCAGACGATCCAGTTCGGGTTCTCGCCTCTCGGCCTCAAGAGATCCGGATTGACGTGGATCCTCGTCCTGTCGGGTCGAAGCTTCTTCTGCAGCCGCCATCGCTGTTCGCATGGCTTCTGCGAGCGCAGTGTCGGTACCCCGTTCCGAAGTGTCCTGGTCAGCCATTTCTGTTGCCTCGCTTGTTCTTGGGATTCAGGCCGCCGATATCGAGAATCTCCGGTTGCTGGGCTTGATGTGGATGATCAGGACCGGAATATACCCTGAGTTTGGTAAGCTGCCTGCGACCGAGCTTGGTTTTCGGAAGCATTCGCTCGACAGCCTTGAGGACGATTCGTTCGCCCTTGCCGTCCGCAATCAACTTTGCCGGGGTTACGCTCTTGATTCCGCCCGGATAACCCGTGTGGCGGTAATAGATCTTGTCCGTCAGCTTCCGGCCCGTCATGGCAACCCGGTCTGCATTCACGACGATGATTCCGTCGCCACAGTCAACATGGGGGGTAAACGTCGGTTTGTGTTTGCCACGGAGGATTTTCGCGCAAATGGATGCAAGGCGGCCGAGAACGATATCCTCAGCGTCAACCAGGTACCACTTCCCCGAAACGTCCCCTGCCTTTGCAGAGTAGGTCTTCATTATCCTGTTCCAGCTGTTGCCACAAAGGCAAATTCACACTCGAGCCGCGGTACTATACAAGGATGACCGACCTGTCAACATCCGTGTTCCAGAAAAGGTGTATTGAATTCAGGGCGTTGTCTATGCGGTATTATAGTACCCTAAACTTGTCAGACGAAACGGCAACCTGATCCTGATCCCGTGTCTCAGTCTGTTACAGAAGACCCTTCCCGGGAGCATGATCCGCTGTTGTCACACGATCATACGCTTCACCGCAAGGACTGCGTTATACTCTGTCAAAGCACCAGAAACAGGAGTGCAAGGCCAATGGACAGCGTCGATACAACCGGTAATGAGCTGCTCAGAACCGATCAGAACGGAGTAGCGACCCTGACACTCAATCGTCCCGAGGCTCGTAACGCCCTGTCGCTCGGCCTGATGCAAGCCCTGCAAACCGAGCTGGATTCAATTTCTGGCGATCAGGCTGTCCGTGTCGTTGTGATCGCGGCCGAAGGCCCGGCGTTCTGTTCCGGACACGATCTCCGGGAAATTCGTGAAAACCCTGGCCGCGACGCCTATGAGACGCTCTTCCGTCGCTGTTCTGACATGATGATGTCTCTCCTTCAACTGCCGCAGCCTGTTATCGCCCGTGTTCATGAAACCGCAACAGCGGCCGGCTGTCAGCTCGTGGCTTCCTGTGATCTTGCGGTTGCAAGCACGACAGCACGCTTCGCAACGCCAGGTGTCAATATCGGTTTGTTTTGCTCCACACCGATGGTTGCCGTCAGCCGGAACATCCCCCGAAAAAAGATGATGGAAATGCTGCTTACGGGAGAAATGATCGATGCCCCAACGGCTGAGGCCCTCGGACTGGTCAACCGGGTTGTGCCGCCCGAACAGCTCGATACCGAAATCCTGAAACTCTGTCAGGGCATCCTTGCAAAGTCGCCGGTTACGCTGAAGATGGGTAAACAGGCTTTCTACAACCAGCTGGATCTGCCTATCGAGGAAGCCTACGCCTATGCCAGTCGGGTAATGGTGGAAAACATGTTGACCCGGGACGCCGATGAAGGGATTGACGCCTTTCTCTCGAAACGCTCGCCGAACTGGTCAGCCTAATAGTCATGACTGTCACCCTGCCCGTCATCAACATGAAACCGCTGTCTGAAGACAGTACGAGGGCCCGCAAGGAAGTGGCTAGCAAAATCGCATCCGCATGCAGCGACATCGGGTTTTTCGCGGTGATCGGACATCCCGTGCCCGCGGATCTCATCACAAGAACCCGTGCGGCCGCCTGCTCCTTTTTCAACGCGCCGGAAGAGATCAAGAGGGCGGTACTCCGACCCCCCGAGAAACTCAGCCGCGGCTGGAATCCGCCCGCCGACCGCTCGCTCGCATTGACCCGTGACACCCACGCAGCGCCCGATCTTCAGGAAGCCTTTGCCATGGGCCCTCCTCACATTGGAACCGGGGCCTATTTTGAAGACGGGCTGGGCAAGAAAATGTTTGCACCCAATCAATGGCCGGAGATTGCCAGCTTTCAGGAAACGCTCCTTGAATATTATGACGCCATGTCGGAGATGGCCCGCAGCATGCTTCGTGGTTTTGCACTGGCGCTCAATCTGGACGAACTGTTTTTCGCCCCAAGAACCGATCGGCATTGCAGCGTGGTGCGCCTCGTTCACTACCTGACTTCTGACACATCCAGACCACCTGGCCAACTCCGGGCAGGTGCGCATACTGATTACGGAACCTTCACCTTCGTCAGGGGCGACAACGTACCCGGTGGTCTTCAGGTCAAGGCTCGCGATGGCGGGTGGCATGATGTGGAGACACCGGAAGGCGGTTTCATCTGCAATATCGGGGACGCGATGGAATACTGGACCGGCGGACGTTTTCGCTCGACACTTCATCGTGTCGCACTGCCACCTGCGGATCACAACCACGCAGTGACGGCAAGAGAAAGGATTTCATTGGTGTATTTTCACCAGCCCAATCACGATGCAGTCCTCGACGGCATCAGTCCCGCCAGGGAGACCACCTCCCGTCGAACGATCACTTTTGGTGATCACTATCTGGCCAAGATTCGCCGGGCTGCGGCCGGTGTAACTTCAGAACCCGTCAATTGCCGTTCGATACCCCCGGGATCATGAGCGACTTTCACTATTCGGATGCCTTCCTCAGGCAAATTCTCGGGGAAACCCGCACAATCGCCATGGTTGGCGTTTCATCCAACTGGGTCAGACCGTCCAATTTCGCAATGAAGTATCTGCAGGAAAAAGGGTATCGGGTGATACCCGTCAATCCGAGGGAGGCCGGATCCAGAATTCATGACGAACCCTGTTACGCTTCCCTCGCCGAAATTCCGGGTTCCTTTGAACTCGTGGATATCTTCCGGCGCTCTGAATTTGCCGGATCCATTGTAGACGAAGCCATTGCCCTCCGGACTGACAAAGGCATTCGAACAGTCTGGATGCAGCTGGGCGTGTTCGATCAGGCGGCGGCGGAACGGGCCGAAGCCAGCGGTCTTTCGGTGGTCATGGACCGCTGTCCCAAGATTGAATTCGGGCGGCTGCATCATGAATTGTCATGGGGAGGCATCAATTCCGGCGTCATCTCTTCAAGAAGGCCCCGGCTGCGGCCGCGTCACCAGAGCATCACAGGATGAGCAAGCACGATAAACCCCAAAATTACGGCTTCGAGACCCGAGCCATCCATGCCGGCGCAGCCCCTGATGCCGTGACCGGCGCAAGAAACACGCCCATTCACCACTCCACCTCCTATGTGTTTGACGATGTGGATCACGCGGCATCCCTGTTCAACCTGCAGACCTTCGGTTTTATTTATTCGAGGTTGACCAATCCGACAGTCTCTGTCCTCGAGGAACGCATCGCCAGCCTCGAAAACGGACGTGCCGCCTGTGCGACCGGATCCGGCCATGCTGCCCAGTTCCTGGCCTTTTTCACCTTCATGGAGCCTGGCGACCATTTCGTGGCGTCCCGCAATCTGTATGGCGGCTCCATCACGCAATTCGCAGTGAGTTTCCCCAGGCTGGGCTGGCACTGCAGCTTCGCCGATCCGCTCGAACCCGAAACCTTCAGAAACGCCTTGCAGGAAAACTCAAAGGCCCTGTTCATCGAATCCGTATCAAATCCGGCCGGTGTTATCGGGGATATCGAAGCCATCGCCAAAATCGCCGAGGACGCAGGCATTCCGCTGATCGTCGACAACACCATGGCCACGCCCTATCTCTTCAACCCGATCAGATACGGCGCCGACATCGTTATCCATTCGACCACCAAATATCTGAACGGCCATGGCAACTCGATGGGTGGTGTCATCGTGGAATCAGGAAAGTTCGATTGGGCACAGAATGACAAGTTTCCATCAATGACAACGCCCGACGACGCCTATCACGGCCTCACTTTCTTCGAGACATTTGGAGATTTCGGTTTCACCATGCGGGTCCGCGCTGTGGCCCTGCGTGATTTCGGCCCGGCACTGTCACCGACCAACGCCTTCCTGACGCTCACAGGTATCGAGACCTTGCCACTTCGGATGGAGCGACATGTTGCGAACGGCGAGGCGGTCGCAGAGTTCCTCATTGACCATCCCGCGATCGAATGGGTCTCCCACCCTGCCCTTCCTTCAAGCCCATCCCATATCTGGAAAAACAAATATTTCCCCAACGGTTGTGGCGGGACTTTCACATTTGGTCTTAGAGGTGGCTATGATGCCGGCAAACATCTTGTAGAGCGCTGTGACCTTCTTTCCCACCTCGCCAATATCGGGGACACACGAAGCCTTATCCTGCATCCCGCCTCAACCACCCATCGCCAGCTGACCGAAGATCAGCAGAAGGCAGCAGGCGCCGGGCCCGAAGTTGTGAGACTTTCGGTCGGTCTTGAAACCGTCTCCGATATCATCCGGGATCTTGATCAGGCGCTGGCCTCTCTGCCCTGAATCCTGTCCGCATCAAACTGCAGGGCTCTGCACGGCTCCCTGTGTTCAATACTCCCCTGATCAGGGAAGAATGGCGACGTCATGACAGCTTTTTGGCAGAGTCACGGGAACAGCAGGAAACATCGACCGAATGCGCCCAAAGAATTTGTTGCAACTATGGTGCTGCGGAATGCCTGCCGTCGGCGAGACCCCGTGGGTGCCTGACTTCCCATTGCCAGCAAGGGATTGGAGGAGGATGAGGGTAATGTATTCCCCGCTCACGACATCCGGGTCCGTTGGCAGATCAGCCGCTTGGACCATGCGGGACAGCTTCGAAGGGAAGTGAGCAGAGGTGATCATCCGGCTGCGACCAGCCCTGTGTTTTCCATTCAACGAGCTATCCGGTTTTTTGGCAACGCACACACGTTATCGACCGGCCTTTCCAGCCTGATTGATGTTTCAGGTTGGTCACACATGCTCGGATCTGTACGGATCCGGACGGCCGGTCCATCGATCAAGGACCTTGTAATCGTTGCTCCCGGGACATCCTGATCCCGCTTCGCAGGTTCTGCGTCTCCCGGGAACAACAATTGTCAACGTTTAACGATAGCGTGGAACGCGAAGCAACCTGCTGTTGAAGACTGTCCTCAGTCATGTTCCGGCTCTCGCTGTGAGATGATGTCCATACCGTGGTCGACGTTTCGGGGGGCCAGTGACCCTTGATCTGCCGATGGTCGTGCATAAGCGAAAGACAGAGGCAAAAGCCCGGTTTGCAGTGAGACTGGTCCTTTTTTGCGATCACGGGTCCGATCGCGGTGCGGGCGTCAGGGAACGCACGGATTGTCAGCGCAGATCAACAGCGATACGAAGAAAAGCGTTGTTTCCGTACTGAGAGTTGCCATGAGCAAATCCGATCAAGACGAGGAAGCCGTCGGCGGCAAGCGGATCATGGAATGGCACGGTGCGCCATTGGCACTGACAATGCCCGACCTGTTCGCTGATGCCGGAAGAGCCAGAAGAAATGCGGAGCCTGGTATTTTGCTGTTTCAGACCCCTCCAGCTGTGCCTTTATCGGGATCGGAAGTTTCCGAGGCAATCCAGCCCAGAAAGTCGGCGTTTCCTCCGTGCACTGGCAGTGCAATGACACACGGACAGTCGTAGTCATGCATCTCCGTAATCGCGTCGGTGACCGCCGGCACCAATTCGTTTCGTGTCTTTGCAATCATTACCGTCTCCCGCCCTTCCTGAATGCCGCCGTCCCAGCGAAAGATGGAAATCATGGGATCGATAATGTTCACGCATGCCGCCAATCGACGGGTTATCAGCTCGCGGCCTATCTCCCTCGCCTGATCTGCTCCTTCCATGGTCGTATAGACCAGCCGGACCCCCGTGTCTTGATTCATTCCGATGCCCTTTCCCGTCAAATGTGTGACAGAACCATTCTGCAATCCTATAACATGACGAAGAAATGCCTTCTCCAGGAGGAACACAGCGATGACCTTCAGCACCCAGCTGAAACACCTCATCGAAATTTCGGCCCCCTTGTGGGCTGGTGAAGCAGAAGTGGTTCGTACCTATTGGGACTCTCCGGTGCGATCCCTCCAGAACGATCTTCTCTGGATCCGGCGCCAATGTTCCAAGGAATTCAATGGAAGTGGAATCGGTGAGTACCGGAACATGGGTGTTTTCATGGGACCGCTCCTTGAACTTCAGGAGAGCTTTCCACGCATTGATACCGGGGCTCCGGACAGCGTCTCGCGACATCACATACTTGAACTGATGGAAACCATGCATGACGAATTCAGGCACTTCTGCCTGTTTTCGGATGTCTATGACAGGATCAAGCCTGCGGGGGAACCAACGATGAACCCGCACGCGCTCGAAACCTGGGATGAAGATGTGGCGCTTACAAGTTTGCGGCACGGGCATATCAAAGAACACGGCAAACTGGGTGTGCGTGCCTGCCGCTTCACGGAAGGCGGCTACTGCACATTGTTCCGGGAAGGCATGCGGCTGAAAGGACGGGGCGGGACAGACGAGCTGATCGCTGCGGCCTGCGCAGAAATCTATGAGGACGAGTTCGGTCACATGCTCGAGGGCATCGCGGGACTCGATCAGGAGGGCTGGACGTCGAGGGACTTCACACTCATGGAGACACTTGTTGTTGACCAGCTCCAGCACCGCATACGCATGCGCAACGCCGAATTCTCCTTCCCTCTGACAGAACAGCGGATCCAGGCAATCCTTTCGGGAGATATCGAGCCTGAAATATTCGATTTCGCTGCTGCACAAGAAAGGATGCCGGTCCATGCCGCTCAGTAAAGATCTGCATGATCTGATTAATGCAGCTGCCCCCCTGTTTGCCGGTGAGGCAGAAGTCGTCCGTACCTACTGGACGTGGCCCGGCCGCACAATCGAGACCGATCTCCAATGGCTGAAACTTCAGTGCTTCAAGGAGTTCAAGGGCTCCGGCGTCGGTGAAAAGGACAATATGGGGGTCATTCACGGTCCACTCGCCGAAATTCAGGAAGCGCTCCCACTGATGGACCGAGGCGTCGATCGCCATCATATCCGCCACCTTCTGGAAGAAGTCTACGAGGAATTCAGTCACCTTTGCGCTTTCGCAGATGCCTACGATGCGCTCAGGCCCAATGAAATGCCCCCTCTCGACCTGCATGCCTGCGACGGCTGGAAGGAAGACCAGGCACTGACACAGCTACGCTACCGGATTCTGGCTGACTACGGCGCTCTGGGGATTCGCGCTTCCAAATTCTCTGAAGGCGGTTATTGCACCCTGTTTCGGGAGGGGATGCGCATAAGGGGCATGGAAGGCCCGAATGCCACAGCCAACAACCTGATTGCCGACGCCTGTGCGCTCGTCTATGAGGATGAGTTCGGCCACATGCTGCAAGGGATTGTGGGTCTTGATGATGAAGGGCTGGATCCGGAAGACTGGGAAACACTCACCGATCTTGTCACCCACCTGCTCGCAGCCAGAATTCATATGCGCAATGGGCAATTTTCCTATCCACTGTCACCCGAGCGAATCGAGGCGATCCGTGAAGGAGACATTGAACCGGTACCGTTCGACTTTCAGGCTGCAGAATCCCAACTTTCGAGACAGGCAGCGGAATAGCGCATCCCGCTACTGGTAGAACGGATTCATACCCGATTCGTGATCCGTGACATCAACGATCTCCCGGATGTCCGGGACCTCGGACAGGATCAGGCTGCGGACACCCTGTTGCAGTGTGGCAGCAGACGCAGAACATCCCTGGCACCCTCCCTCCATCCGCAAATACGCGACATGATCCATCACATCGATCAGCGTAATGTGACCGCCGTGAGCCGCGACGAAGGGATTGACCTGCTCATCGAGAATCCGCAGCACAGCCTCAGCTTCCGGTCCTTGCAACGCGCCGTCCCGCTTCTCCAGCACTGCTGACGGGACCTCAACCGGGGGTGCCGAACCGGCCCAGCGTACTTCTCTGACCGCAGGCAAATGATGGGTCAGAATATTGCTGATCATGGATTCTTTCCGCGAGCCGCCACCACCCAGCAATTCGACAGTCAGAATCCCTGCCTCAAGCTTGTGGAACCGTAGACTGCCGCCATAGGCCTCGACGGCAGGACGAATCCGGTCGTCAAGCAAATCCGTGACGGCAACGACATCCGGTCCGGCAACGACCGGATCTCCCGAGGCGTAGTGTTCCATGATGGCCCCCAGCACAGAGGGCTTCAGCAAGTACCATTCCTTGCCTTCCGATCGCCTTACCGTCAAATGGTCCAGGTTGAGAGCCACGCCTTCTACACCGGACAAACGGAGCAGACGGCGGGCCAGCGGAGACAGTTCTTCCGCCTCCGATTCCGCGAGTGCTTCAGACGTTGGTTCCAGGACCGGTTCTCCCGGATGGAATTCCATTCGTGCCGGATCATCGAGTTCCCGGGTCTGAATGAACATCACAAATGGCCCCTCGCACCCTCACCAAAACGTGTCTTCACGTAATCGTCCAGAATATTGCGAAACTCTTCAGCAATGTTGGGCCCCCGCAATGTGACGGTTTTCTCTCCATCAACAAAGACTGGTGCCGCCGGTTCCTCTCCCGTCCCCGGCAGGCTGATCCCGATATCTGCATGTCGTGATTCTCCCGGTCCGTTGACGATGCAGCCCATGACCGCCACATTCAGAGTCTCTGCTCCCGGATACCGGGTTTTCCAGTGTCCCATCTGCTCGCGTACATACTCCTGAATTTCCCGGGCCAGTTCCCGGAATACCGCCGAAGTGGTCCGGCCGCATCCCGGACAGGAAGCTACCAGCGGCAAAAAGGCACGCAACCCCATGGACTGAAGCAGTTCCTGGGCAACCATCACCTCCCGTGTCCGGTCACCGCCGGGTTCAGGTGTGAGTGAAACCCGTATGGTGTCCCCTATTCCCTCCTGAAGGAGGATTCCCATTCCTGCCGCTGAAGCCACGATCCCCTTGCTGCCCATTCCCGCCTCTGTCAGGCCAAGGTGAAGGGCATAGTCGCAACGGCGTGCGAGATTACGATACACGGCGACAAGGTCGGGAACGGCCGATACCTTGGCCGAGATGATGATTCTGTCCCGGGGTGTGCCGAGTTCCTCGGCGCGCGCGGCAGACAGGAGCGCCGACTGAACCACAGCCTCCCGAGTCACCTCGGCCGCGGATAGCGGTGTCGAGGAGGCTGCATTCTCGTCCATCAATCGAGCCAGCAGTTCCTGATCGAGGGAGCCCCAATTGGCGCCGATTCGGATCGGTTTTTGGTTTTGGTTTGCTATCTCGACAATTCTTGCGAACTGGGGATCCCTCTTGTCTCGAAAACCCACGTTACCGGGATTGATCCGATACTTTGACAGCGCTTCGGCGCATGCCGGGTTTTCGGACAGAAGCTTGTGTCCGATGTAGTGGAAGTCTCCGACAAGCGGCACCTCGACACCACTTGCTGCCAATCGATCCCGGATATGAGGAACCGCCCTGGCTGCATCATCGCGGTCCACCGTTATTCGAACCAGCTCGGAGCCAGCCCGATGCAGGGCCTGCACTTGCCGCACGGTTGCAGCAATGTCAGCCGTGTCTGTATCGGTCATGGATTGGACAACAATGGGTGCGGTGCCGCCGATTGTTACCGATCCAACGCGTACCATGACGCTTTTTCGTCGCATCATGTTCTCGGATGAAACCTGATTCAAATTTCTGTCCTCACCTCGGCCCCCCTTGGGACGCGCCCATGAGCGTTAACACCCGAGAGGTTGATGTCCGCAATGCGCCATCCGTTTCTGTGGTGTCTCTTTCGAAAGCCCTCACGGCAACGGCTGGTACATCGGGATCTGTGAAATCTTCCCTTCAGAAGTCCGCACGACTGCTCCCGATCCCATCAGCAGCGAGATTTCAAAGGCCAAATCACAGTATTGCTGAACCATCAAGCTGAACCGGCCAGGGAATGCCTGAGGCCGTTTGGCTTAAGTTAAGCGGCTACAGGTCTTTCGTCCAGTGCAGCGCGCTGGCTTCTCGTATATTATCCAGGCGGGAAATTTTGGTGGCGCTACCGGTGACCAAAGACCTCGTAGGGTTCCGGCATGGTCGGTTCTCCGTTCGCGATGGACCGCCACAGCCTGTCTTTGACGGGTATCTGCCGTGTGCAGATCATTTCGAACAAAACCTGTCATCCAAAAGGAAGGGATTGCGGCGAATATTTCCCGGGCGCAGGCTCGGGCCCGGCCCAATGAAGCCGCGGCTGGTGGCCTCGATTGTGTCACCATCTCCTCGACCAGATCCGAACGCCGATCAGGCGCGCTCATCACAGGACCGAGAAAAGGTCTCGGTTCCACTGCACCCATCTCCAACCGAAATCCTGTCCACGATTTTCACCGAATGAAGTGCCTCAAGAAGGCCGTCATAGGCTGAAAATACCGGATATTGCGGAAACTCGATCATTACATTGGGTGGCGGGCGAAACAGGAAACCGGCATCAGCGGCCCCCAGCATGCCGGTATCATTATAGCTGTCACCAGCGGCGCAAACCGTGAAGTTCAGACTCCGGAGGGCCTTGACGGCCTCCCGCTTGTGATCCCGCATTCTGAGGACGTGACGCTTGATGCGTCCGCCCGTATCCACATCAAGGCGGTGGCAGAACAGTGTCGGATGATTCAGCTTGACCAGAAGCGGCCCGGCAAACTCGGCAAACGTATCCGAAAGAATGATCACCGGATAACGTCGCCGCAATTCAGACAGGAACTCAAGGGCGCCGGGCAATGGATCCAGTGTTTCGATGATCGAGAGGATATCCGGAAGCTTCAGGCCGTGCTCATCAAGAATCCCCAGCCGGTACTTCATGAGCGCGTCATAATCAGGCTCATCCCGGGTCGTGCGCCGCAACGCATCAATACCTGTACGGTCGGCAAGTTCGATCCAGACTTCAGGAGTGATCACACCTTCCATATCCAAACAAATCACTTTCACGTCTCAAAACCTCACTTGAACGGGACCACGCACCAGCGCGACATGACACAAACCATGAAAGACACCCTCGCTCCTCCGCCGCCGGTCCAGATCCCAAGAACGGTGGTAACCGCCGCAGCTACGGCCCCGCTCCCATCCGCTGGAAGAGAAAATCATAACCGGAGCCATGCCCTTGAAACCATCGCCCAACCCTCCGGATCCCCGCTATCCTCTGATCACGCGGGAAATGAAAGCTCTGGGGCCCACCCCAGAGGCATCGTTGAGGTAATCCCGAGGACCCATACTCAGCCCATGGTGTTCGGCAACCACAACACTATGTCCGGTACAGCCAGCAGAACAGCGACGGTGAGCACATCAGCAACAAAGAATGGTCCGATGCCACGGAACACATCCTGGAGCGGGATCCCAAGAGAATTTCCGTTTTCATCCCGCATCTCTCGCGAAACGCCCGCGACAACGAAGCAGTTCAGCCCTATCGGTGGGGTCACCAGACAGATTTCCGCCATTTTCACGACGATGATTCCAAACCAGATGGGATCGTAACCGAGAGCTATTACCGCCGGGTAAACCACCGGCAGTGTGAGGACCAGCATACCGATCGCATCCATGAACATGCCCAGTACGGCATACGCCAGCAGAATGCAGATCATGATTACGAGAGGCGGCAGATCAAGAGTAACAATCCAGTCGGCAAACGCATTGGGCAACCCGGCAAAGCCCAGGAATCGCACGAACAGGAAAACACCCCAGATCAGTGAAAAAATCATCACGGTAAGCTTGGCCGTCTCCATCAAGGCATCATGCAGACGACTTCCGACCGAACTTAACGACCGTTCCCGATATCCGCGCCACAAATAGAAGCCAAACACCACCATGGCCCCGAGAGCTCCGGCCTCTGTCGGAGTGGCAGCGCCGCTGTAGAGCGCTCCAAATATGATTGCGACCACAAGAAATATGGGAACTGTGCCCGGAACGCTTGCAAAACGTTGCCGCCAGGTGAACCCGCCAATCGAGCGGCCCAACTCCGGGCGAAACAGACACATCGTAATAATCAGGCCGGCGTAAATCAGTGCAGAAACCAGACCCGGCAAAAATCCCGCCAGGAGCAGCTTTCCAACCGACTGTTCCACGATAATCGCATATATGACCAGGATGGCCGATGGTGGAATCAGGGAGGCAAGGGTTCCCCCCGCCGCGATCACACCTGCTGTCATCCTGCGGTCGTACCGGTTTCGAAGCATGTCCGGTATCGCGACGCGGGAAAACACCGCAGCGGTCGCGGTCGAGGCACCCGACACGGCCGCAAAACCGGCCGTCGCAAAAACAGTCGCGACGGCCAGTCCGCCAGGGACCCACCCCACCCAGCGTCGGGCCGCCTCGAACAGTCTTGAGGTGAGCCCCGCGTGAAACGCGAGAAAACCGATCAGAATGAAAAGCGGCAATACCGAGAGCGGATAGGTCACGGTTTTGGAATGGGGGATGGTGCCCGCAATTGATGCAGCGACATGCCATCCCTTGAGTGCCAGGAGCCCGAGGAAGCCCGTCAGGGCCGCAGCAACAAATACCCGCACCCCCAACGCCACCATAACGATGAGCAAGCAAACGCCGGCGATTCCAACCGTAAAACTGTCAAGACCCGGAAACACCTGTCTACCCTTTCATGCCGGAAGCATCGGCACTGCCTCTGCCGGAATGACTGATCTCTTCTTCGGCCTGCTTCTCGATGGATTTGATCAGGGGTACCCCGACCGGTTCCAGTCGCGGATCGATAGAGAGGCGTAAATAGCCGGCAAGCTGAAGAACAAGTCGAACCAGCAGCACAGACAACGCTACCGGAACAACGAGCTTTGCCGGCCAGGTTACGATCTCGATGTCTATCGTGCTGTCGCCAAACTCCATGGCCCGCATGAAATGGTCGTAGGAATAAGGAATCAGTACGGAAACGATGAAAATTGCCAGCACGGTGCTTGTTGCCTCGGCCACCCACAACGACCGCCCGACAAGTCGGCCAACCAGCAATTCCATGCGTACATGACCACCCGCCCTCTGTACGAACGCGATCGACAGGATCGCAAATCCGACCATGGAAACTTCAACGATGTCGATGTAGCCAAAGATCGGCGCGCTGAAAACAGTCCTCAGGATGATCTGGATCATGCCCAGAAACATCAGGGCGAAAACGAGAACACCGGCAAGAAGATTGAGGACATCCTCAAACCACGCCAGACTGCGGTCCGCCACATCCAGGCACCGGCCGAAAACGTCAGACATGGAAAACCATACGAGTACGCGGAGCGGCCGATGCGCCGCTCCGCGTAACCTTTAAAGGTGCCTCAAGACTACTGGTAAGTCCGTCCCACTGCCGCAAACATGGACTCGACCAGCCCCCGCGCATCGAACTTGTCCTGGTTGTCCTTGATCCATTTCTCGATTACGGGCTTGCCCGCCGCAGCGCGAAAACTCGCAAGCTGCTCCTCGGTATACTTGACCTCCTTGAGCTTGGCTTTCAGCATCGGAAGGTTTTTCTTGTCAATGTCGATATAGGCCTGAATTTGCGCCTTTATCACGTCTTCCTTCACGTCGTCGAGCAGCTTCTTGTATTGTGCCGGCAGCTTCTCGTAGGCGCGAATCGAAAACGCCATCGGACAGTCGGAGGTTCCTGGTGAAAGGTTCGATGTGAACCAGTCAGAGACCTCGTGAATCTTGTAGGCGACGTGACTGTAGGTGAACGGAAACGAGGCTGCATTCATCGTTCCCTGCTGCACGCCGGTATAGACCTCGGTCGCTGTTGAACTGGTGGGCGTTGCTCCCAGTACTTTCATGGCCTGACCAACACCGCCACCCGCTCGCACGGTCAAACCCTTCCAGTCATCAAGCGCCACCGGTGCCTTGCCTCGCCCCAGGAATTCATATTGGGGCAAGTATGAGGATGTGTAGGTCATCGTATTCCAGTTAGCCAATTCCTTCTTGACCGCCGGATGGGCATAAACCGCGTCGCGAATCTTGCGATTGTTCTCCCAGTCACTCATTGGCAGGAACGGCATGGTCAGCACCATCAGGGCCGGGTTCTTCCTGGGATGGTAGAAGTTGCAAAACATCGCAGCCTGAAAAGCATCAACAGCAAGCCCGTCCAGGTTCTCTCTCGATTTGGAGAGGGCCCCGCCGTAATAAAGCTTGATCTGCCAGTTCCCGCCCGTCTTTTCCGCAACGAGAGCGGACAGGGTCTCCACTCCCGCCGTAAATGCCCGTTTCTTGCCCCAAAGGGAAACATCCCAGTTGAGCTTGGGCCCGACAACCTCTGCCGCCTGAGCTTGCGGTATGGTCGGTGATGCGAGTGCCAGCAGCGCCATAGCCGCCGCGGCTCCCACAAATCTTGATGTCAATGTCTTCATGATTCATTACCTCCTGTAAATGGGGGGGTGGTTCGCTCAGCTGTTGATGTACACGCGATCGTCCGACAGGTGAAGTCACAAACCGCTCCCGCAATGATGCGAATCCTTTTCGTCAATCGCCTTCTTTATGCGTTGCCCTCCGGTTACCGTAGAGTTGGCTCTCCTGCAAGCTGAGTGTGGCTGAAAGCATGAATTTTATTTTGTCAGAAACCCAGAACTCAATTATTGAGCAAGTCGAAAAGCTGACCGCAGAATTCGATGACGATTACTGGCTGGAACGCGATCGGAATGGCGGATTTCCGCACGCCTTCTTTGAAGCCATGGCAGCAGGAGGCTGGCTCGGCATAACCCTCCCGGAGCAATTTGGCGGTGCCGGACTGGGAATTACCGAGGCCGCGCTGATGATGCACACGGTCGCAGCGTCGGGCGGGGCAATGGCCGCAGCTTCCAGCATTCACATGAACATTTTCGGTCCCCAGTCTATCGTTGCCCATGCAAGCGACAATCAGAAACATCGCTGGCTACCCGCTCTCTGTCAGGGGCAATACAAGATGTCGTTTGCGGTTACGGAGCCGGATGCCGGTCTCGATACGACAAGTATATCGACACGGGCGGTACGTGATGGAGACCATTACGTAGTGCACGGTCGAAAGATCTGGACGTCAACGGCCCAGGTCACAGAAAAAATCATGCTGTTGGCGCGGACCGCCCACCGCAACAGCCGAAATCCGGTCCACGGCCTCAGTCTCTTTTTCACGACACTGGATCGTACCCGCGCATCCGTGCGGGAGATCGAGAAAATGGGCCGCAAGGCGGTGGACTCGAACGAAATCTCTTTTGACGGGATGCTGGTTCCGGTCGCAGACCGTATCGGTAACGAAGGAGACGGCTTTCGGTATCTTCTTCACAGCCTCAATCCCGAACGAATTCTTATCGCTGCCGAGGCCATCGGAATCGGCCGCGACGCACTACGACGGGCCGCCAGATACGCCCGCGAACGCATCGTCTTCGGGCGGGCCATCGGACAGAACCAGTCAATTCAGCATCCGCTGGCGGAGAGTTACGTTCAACTCGACGCTTCCTGGCTTTGTGCGATGCGCGCGGCAGATCTGTTCGATCGCGGCCAATCCTGCGGCGTCGAAGCCAATGCGGCAAAATATCTTGCTGCCGAAGCGGCGTTTGAAGCCTGCAAACGCGCCATCGCAACCCATGGAGGAATGGGATACGCACGAGAATTTCATGTGGAACGGCTGCTGCGCGAAGTAATGATCCCCTACCTTGCACCGGTGAGCCAGCAAATGACGTTGAACTACATTGCCGAGCGCGGCCTCGACCTTCCCAGATCCTATTGACGGCATGGCATCATCCCGTCTCTCAGGCTACAGTCGGGATATCGCGTTCGGAGTACTGTTTTCATGACCGTCACACCAATATCCCGGACTCCCTGTCCCGAGGATTTTGTTGACCGTGCAAAGGCCATGCGTCCCATGATCGAGGGCGCGGCCCGAACCGCGGAAAACAACCGGCAGGTCCCTGTCGAAGTCATTGAAGAAGCACGTTCGCAGGAATTTTTCCGACTGGTTCAACCCGGCCACTTCGGGGGATACGAGCAGGACTGTGCCACGGTCATGCGTTGCATTCTTGAATGGGCTTCCGTCGATGCATCCATCGCCTGGGTTTGCGGGCTTGGGGTCGTCCATCAGTGGCTGATTGCCCAGTTTCCTATCGAATGCCAGTACGATGTGTGGGGATCCAGTCCGGGGGCAATTGCCTGCGGTTCTTACGCGCCTTCCGGAGACTGCGTAAAGGATGGGGATGGCTACCGGGTTACGGGCAAGTTCCACTTCGCCAGCGGTGTTGATGTCACCGATTGGGCACTCATTGCAGTCTTTTTTCCACCGGTTGCCGAGGGCGAGCGCCCTGTCCCGGGTTTCGTGCTGCTCCCGAAATCCGATTTTGACATCGAGGATGAATGGCATGTGATGGGATTGGCAGGAACAGGTTCGAAAACCGTCGTTTGCGACAATGTCTTCATTCCCGGGCACCGGCGCGTTACCTTTACAGAAATTGCTTCCGGTAACGCTCCCGGCTATCAGGCGCTCCAGAGCCCGCTGTATCGCTATCCCCTGCTTTCTTTTGTGGCCTACGCGATCGCAACACCCGCGCTGGGATGTCTTCAGGGAGCTCTCGATACGTTTCTCGACGCTATCGATCAACGCCAGACCCGGGGCGCCGTAGTTCTGGGAGGCAATCGGGTCCGGGATTTCCAGGCTGTTCAGATGCGTATTGGAGAAGCCGCCGCAAATCTAAAAGCGGCGCGCGCCATGCTGTTCGAGCAGCTGGAGCACTCCCGACAAAAGGTCATCGATCGGGGCGAACTTCTCAGCGTTCGTGACAGGCTCGACAACAGGCTGACCCAGGCCAAGATTGTCCAAATGTCAGTCGAGGGCCTGGAACAGCTGTTCGGCGCTGTTGGTGGCCAGGGTCTTCACCTGTCCCAACATGTCCAGCGGGCCTGGCGCGATGCCCATGCCATTGCCCATCATGTCAGCTTCAACCGGGATGCGCTCAGCACAATGTATGGGCAGCATCTCCTGGGCCTCGAACCTGCAGGTCAGTACTGAAGAGGCGGGCCCTCTTGAAACAGGGAGGAGCGATTTAGGTTCCCGGGAATCCGATGCAACGTGATTCGGAGGCAATCCGGATTAGTGCATAGGGCAGATTGCGTGGAGCCGGATTTCATCCTGAGCTGCCGGTTGCATTACCTCCTGCGCGTGGCCCAGCAGTCTTGTGACCCGTCGCCGAACGATTATCCGGGCCTTCCACCTTCGCCGAGCCCCAGTCATGCGTAGGGGAGTTCGCAACTGGCCACGCAACGGCCCCTACTTGCGCGGACATCCCGGATCGCTTCTTCGGACGAACGACGAAACGGCCTCACCGGTACGGAACACAGCAGCATTCAACGCCTGTCGCCGGCCAGCGCCTCAAAGCCATTCGGAAGAGCATTGGCAGGGAACCTTGCCTTACCGCTATAGCGGCATCGGAGTGGGCGCTGCGAACATCCGGGTCCGGACCCTCGCGCATCGGATCGCGATCTCCCAGCCCCCGGTTCCATTCCGCACAACACGGTCCCTGTATTCCCCTACAGCATAGACCTGTGTTTCACCCGGAGGCGTGGTGCGAAAAACTGCGAAGCTTGAAAGCACCTCGGCACCTCCCTCAACGAATTCGATTTCGTCAACCGTGATCAAATGGCTCCGTGAGGCCAGGTCATGAACATGTTGCGGGCTTTCCTGAAGCAATGCTGCCAGTTCATCGCGGGAAACCGCGAGCCACGTCATCTCCCGACCGATTTCCTCGCTGAAGGCCTCAAGCCGGTAGACTCCCTCTACCGAAAACATGGCCACATAACTGTCGAAGTCCCCCGCATCGAGACTGCGGCCGGACCGGGACACCAATTGGCGAATCCCTTCCCTTGACGCCGCCTCAGCAAAGTCATCCACCCTCACCCCCAACCGCCAGGGCGACGCGAGGGCCGGTATTCGGTGCGTCGATGTCATGGGGCCAGCGCCCCACCCGGCGTCCCCATTCCTGATAGAAGGCGCGAAGATTGGAATCGTCATGCGGTCGCAGCCCTTCCTCCCGCGCATAAATCGAATAGCGGAATGCGCCCGTGCACATCGCCTTCTGCTGCGATTCCACAGCAGCAATGTCTTCCGGCAGGTTGCGGCCCGCGGGTCCCCAGACCTGATTATGCTGGCGAATGCGCCGGGCCCGCTCCTCTTCACTGTCGGCTTTCAATCCGAGCCCCCGCCATTCCACAATTGTCCGGTCCGGAGCCAGGGGCGTGATTGTATCGATCCGCATGACTGTTGCCCGAACATTGATCATGACGTCGGGGAACAGGAGCATCACCAGCAGGGCATCGGGCTGCAGTCCCGGCATCAATCCCTCGGTGCGCCCTTCAAGACCTATGTTTCCATAATTCATGGCTCCCTGGTCGATGACATTGTGGCTATTGGGATACAGATGCCAGCGCCGCTCATGGTAGTCGGGCTGGGCCAGACCGGTCTTGCGATTGAGCACATGGAGAAATTCGTGATACTGCTCCGAGTTGTTGTCGACCCAGAGCTTCCAGTTGGCCCGGAATTCAGCCCGATGATAATGAAAGACCTCGAGCGGCTGACCGTCCGGGAAATGAAGCCGGATATGGTCGGCCATCGGTCCCAGGAATTGTTCCAGCGGTTCGACATCATCCTTTATCGAAACAAAAATCAGGCCGCCCAGTACCGATGTCCTGACCGGTCTCAATGATATGTCCTTTCGCGACAGCCCCACAGCTTCATAGCCGACCGGCCGCGTAATTCCTGTGCAGTGCCCCTCGAGATCGTACGTCCAGAGATGATAGAAACACTGCATCCGGTTTCCGAAGGTGCCTCTTTCATCGCGCGCCAGCGGGGCACCCCGATGCGCACATATATTGAAGAAGGTCCGGATTTCGCCATCCAGGCCCCGTACGACAAGAAGAGGACGGTCGGCCAGTGTGAAACTGCGGTAACTGCCCGGATCCGGTACTTCGGACTCGTGGCATACCAGTTTCCAACCACCGGCGAAAATGCGTTCCCGTTCCTCCTCGAAGAGAACGGTATCAGTAAACAGGCGGTTGTCGACGTAATGACTCGAAGGCAAGGGCGGCGGCTCTTCCCAGCGAGAGATCCTCTCCTGCGTCATGTCAGCCTCCGGAAAATTGGCGAAAGGCGGGATACCACCCTGCCATTATGACGAATATCTCCGTTTTCGAAAATGTGGCCTGGATCGGGATCTCCGATGGTCGGCGCGGCCCCTCTGGCGAGGGCAGCCGGGCCGGCAAGAGCTGCATTCTTGCAGTTCCCGGCAGGATACGGCACCATTTGTGAAACGTTCGGCCACCAAGAGTGTCATGAAACATCAGACCGCGTTCAACCGAGAAGTCAGGCCATGAAAGTGACACCAATGTCACCCGCGGGAGGAGCCCGGATCTCCGACGTTGATCTCTCCACGCGACTGGATGCTGACTGTGTTGCAGCGATCAGGAAGGCATTTCATGACCACGGTGTGATCGTCTTTCCGGGGCAGCAGCTCGCTGCTGCCGATCAACTGCGCTTTTGCGAGCTCATGGGCGGCACCGCCCGCCGCGGCAAGCCGCTGGAACAGCGGGAGAATGACGACGACAGTCGTTACGACGGAAGTGTTCACATGGTGACCAATGTCATCAGGGAGGGTGCCCCACTCGGATCATTCGGTGACGGTGAAGTCTGGTTTCACCACGACGGAAGTTTCCGCGAAATTCCGTATGCGGCAACTGTCCTTTACGGAATCGACATTCCGTCATATGGCGGGGAAACCCTCTTCGCCAACATGTATCTGGCCTATGAGCGCCTTCCTGACACAACGAAACGTCGCATTTCATCGCTTCGAGCGCTCAACATCTATGATTACGCATCCACGGGCAGGGTCAACCTCGATCAAGACATTTCCAGGATCAACCACTGGGTTCATCCGGTCGTGATCCGGCATCCGGAAACGGGACGCAAGGCGCTCTTTGTCAGCCCCTTGATGACCGCGCGAATCGAAGGTCTGGATAAACCGGAAAGCGACTCACTTCTTGAAGATCTGTTTCGTTTCATTCACGACGACAGCCTCGTCTTCGCGCACCGATGGACGGTCGGAGATCTCGTGGTGATGGACAACCGCTGTGTCACTCACGCGCGAAAGGATTTCCCGTCAAACGAGCCCCGGACACTGAGGAGAACGATGGTCGAGGGTGTGGCGCTTGCGGCCTGATCGCGGATCAGACCCCGAGATATCTGTGCTGGATGTCCTCACTCGCGCGAAGCTCCGCGGAGCCCCCTTCCCAGACAACCTTGCCCCGTTCAATGATGTAGTGCCGATCACCGATCCTCGTGAGTGCCTCGACATTCTTGTCAATCACAAGAATGGACTGCCCCCGATCCTTCAGACCCGAAAGGCACTTCCAGATTTCTTCACGAATAAGCGGGGCCAGGCCTTCGGTCGCCTCGTCGAGAATGAGAAGCCGCGGGTTCGTCATCAGGGCCCGCCCGATCGCCAGCATCTGCTGTTCACCACCTGACAGCTGGTTGCCCATGTTGTTCAGGCGATCCTTGAGATTGGGAAACATCCCAAGCACATCCTCGAGCCGCCAGGGGTCCCCCGAACCCGCGCGATTGTCCGCGGTCGCCACAAGATTTTCGCGGACCGTGAGATTGGGGAAAATCTGCCGGCCTTCCGGAACGAGTCCGAGACCGAGTTTGGCGATCCGGTAGTCCGGAAACCCGCTGGTCTCCTGATCCTTGAACCTGATGGAGCCCGACCGGATCCTGACTGCTCCCATGATGCAGCGGATGGTTGTGGTCTTTCCCATCCCGTTGCGCCCCATCATGCTCACGACTTCCCCTTCATCCACTCTCAGGGAAACGCCGAAGAGAACCTGACTCGGGCCGTAAGCGGCCTGAATGTCTTTGACTTCAAGCACTTGTATAAACCTTGTCCTCGCCCAGATAGGCAGCCCGAACTTCCGGATTGGTACGGATTTCATCAGGTGTGCCGGTAGCAATAGCCCGCCCATAGACGAGGACCGTCACCCTGTCGGCCACACTGAAAACCGTGTCCATGTCATGCTCGATCAGGACGATGGAATACTGGTTCCGCAAACTGTTAAGAAAGGTGCGCATTCGCTCCGATTCTTCGGCCCCCATTCCGGCTGTCGGTTCGTCAAGCAAGAGGACCTTCGGATTGGTTGCAAGCGCCATCGCGATTTCCAGCTGACGTTGCTCACCGTGAGCAAGGTTACCGGCCAGAATCAGGGCCCGTTCCTCGAGGCCCACCCTGGCAAGCATCTCTTGTGCAGGCGCCGTCAGTTCGGGATCCGTTGCCGCGCGAGTCCAGAACCGAAAGCTGTGGGCAACATGGGCCTGGATGGACAATGCAACGTTTTCAAGAGCCGTAAAGGCGGGAAACACGCTGGTGATCTGAAACGACCGCGCGAAACCGAGATGTGACCGCTGCGGCGCCGTCAGGTGTGTTATGTCCTCTCCATCAAACAGGATCTTTCCCGTGTCAGGCGCCAGCATGCCGGACAGTTGCGCGACAAAGGTGGTCTTGCCGGCACCGTTCGGTCCGATGACGGCGTGGATTTCTCCCTTTGCCAGATCAAAATCGAGGTTATCCGTTGCGGTCACACCTCCAAAGGATTTCGACAGGCCCTCAACCTTCAGAATCAATTCGGAGGCAGCGCTACTCTCACTCATCCGAGATATCCTCTCGACCCGGCAGCAGCCCCCACAAACCCTGCTTGGCGAACAGTACGAGCAGGATAAGAAGCGGACCGAAATAGAACTGCCAGAATTCGGTAAAGCCGGAGAGAATATCCTCGAGCATGATATATCCGAAGGCACCGAACAAGGGGCCGAACAATGTCCCCATTCCGCCAACCATCACCATGATCATCAGTTCGCCTGATCGGAACCAGTTCATGTATTCGGGGGTAAGAAACTCGGTCAGGTTCCCGAGGAGGAAGCCGGCGAGGCCACACACCACTCCGGCGATCACAAAGGCCGTAAGTCGATAACGGAACGTGGAAAACCCGATGGCTTGCATACGGTCGTCGTTGGCCTGAGAACCGCGAACCACCATGCCAAACCGGGAGTTGATGATTTTCCACAACAATATTGTCGTGATCACCAGGGTCCCGAGAATGAGATAGTACATGTTCCAGGTATCATAGAGATCGAAAAAGCCGAAGAACTGGCTCCGGTCATCGATGGGCAATCCGTCGTCGCCCCCATACTCCTCCAGGCTGATGCCCAGAAAATAGAACATCTGGGCCAGCGCGAAGGTGATCATGATGAAATAGATTCCACTCGTTCTCAGCGCGATGAGACCCAGAATGAGCGCAATCAGTCCGGTTCCGAAAACACAGACGAGGAGCTGAATCCAGCCGCTCGTCACACCGTAATAGGCAAGGATTCCAACCGAATAAGCCCCCAGCCCGAGATAGAGCGCATGACCAAAACTGATCATCGCGCCATAGCCAAGAATGAAATCCAGACTCATGGCTGCAATGGCAAAGATCATCACACGCGCCATGAGGTCGAGATAGAACGGCTCATCAATGGCATCGGCCACTATGGGAAGTGCCGCGAGCACGAGAAAACATGCAAGCAGCACCGATAACTTAAGTCGGCTCAGCATGGCCTCACCCGGTTCGCGCGGGGAACAGGCCGCGCGGCTTGAAAAACAGAATGACGGCCATGAGCAGGTAGACAAGCATCGAGGCCAGCGCAGGCCCTGCCGTCTGGGCCGCTTCGTCAGACACCAGTTCCTGCATGAGGAACGGCAGGATAGAACGTCCCACGGTTTCGAAAATCCCGACGATTATCGACGCCACAAGAGCACCCCTGATCGATCCAATGCCGCCAATGACAATGACAACAAAGGCGAACAGAAGCATTTCCTCCCCCATGCCGCTTTCCACCGACAGGAGCGGAGCAGCCATCAGGCCTGCAAGTCCGGCGAAAGCCGCGCCAAGTCCGAAGACGAGCGTATAGAGAAGGCGAATATTGATCCCCAGCGCACCAACCATCGGACGATTGCTTGCGCCGGCCCGGATCAGCATGCCAATGCGAGTCCGCGTAATCAGCCAGAACAAGGCCCCGGCGACCGCGATGCCGACAACGATAATGATCAGTCGGAAAACCGGATAGGGAGCATCGGGCAGGATTTCCACGCTCCCGCTCAGCAGTTCAGGCAGATCAAGGGGCTGCGCATCCACTCCCCAGACCTGGCGGACCAGCTCGTTGAAAAACAGGATCAGTCCAAAGGTCGCCAGGACCTGATCCATATGGTCGCGTTCGTAAAGAGTCCGCAAGACAATGATCTCGACAATCATGCCGATCACAAGCAGGGCCGGAACCATCAACACAAACGCAAGCAGCAGGCTTCCCGTCAGGCCATAGAACGTCGAGGCAAAATACGCGCCCATCATGTAGAGCGAGCCGTGGGCCAGATTGACGACATTCATGATGCCGAGCACCAGCGTCAGTCCCGCAGAAATCAGAAAGAGGAATACGCCGAACTGGATCCCGTTCAGGAATTGCTCGACGACAAGAAGCAAGGTCATGGAGCGGCTGGCACCGGTGATTACAGACTGGGCTAAAGGGAAGGCGGCAAGTCGTAACGGAAACGGGGAACGCCCCTAAGGCGTTCCCCGAGAACAGTTACGGATGGACGGTTACCACGTCATCTTGCACTTGGGATAGTGGCTATCCTTGGCGTTTTCGAACACCTTGCCACGAACAACGATCTTCAGATTGCCGCTGGCATCAGCAACGACCTCGCGCTTGTAATAATCCTGAATGGGACTGTGGTTCACGTTGTAAGTGAACTTTCCGCGCGGTGATTTGATATCGGCCGTACGCATTGCGGCACGAATGGCATCGTGGTTCTTCAGGTCGCCCTTGGCACCCCGAACACCCAGATCAATCAGCAGCGCTCCGTCATATCCCTGAACCGAAAATATGGAGGGATGGTGGCCGTATTTCGCGATGTAGTCCTTTATGAAGCGCTGGTTCACGGGATCCTGGGACTCATGGTTCCAGAAGCTGGTGTGATAGGTTCCGACAGCACTCTCGCCCAGACCCTTGAGGGTTCCATAATCAACCGTAAATACGGTGTAGAGCTTGATGTCCTTGTCGAGGCCGGCTGCCTTGAACTGCTTCATGAAAGAAACGCCCATGGCACCTGGCGTGAACGCAAAGATCGCCTTGGGCTTGATGGCACGAATCTGGGAAATCTCCGCCTGCCAGTCACTCTGGCCGAGCTTGTACAGTATTTTTCCCTTGGTCTTTTTCTTGTACTGGCGGTTGAAACCGGCAAGCATGTCCTTTCCGGCCTGATAATTGGCCGACAATTCGAACACGTCTTCCACA
Organism: Alphaproteobacteria bacterium; assembly: GCA_965221485.1. Classification (GTDB taxonomy): domain Bacteria; phylum Pseudomonadota; class Alphaproteobacteria; order MPNO01; family UBA830; genus JAJEBT01. The sequence goes on from OZ244893.1 coordinate 1,267,142, forward strand.
CCTTCGTCACGCATGAGCTTGCCCATGGCCTCGGGCATCATGTCATTGTTCCATGAGGCGCGGAAGAAGTAGGGATTGCAGTTCTTGCCATCCATTCCGGACCATCCGGCATTTGTGCTGATCAGGAACGTTTCCGCCCGCAAGGCCTGCTTCCAGACGGCTGCCAGCACGTTGGACCAGGTAATTCCGGCGACGAAATTAACGCGTTCCTTCTTGATGAACTCGTTCATGATTTGCCGGGCCACATCAGGCTTGTGCTGGGTGTCTTTCTTGATGACTTCGGTTTCCACGCCGCCCAGCTTGCCGCCAACATGGTCGATGGCCAGCAGAAAGCCTTCCCACTGGTATTGTCCGAAGATCCCTCGACCGCCGGCAAAACCGTTCATGAAGCCCACTTTCACCCCTTCCGCAACAGAAGGTGTCGCAAACGGCAAAACAGACAGGGCTGCAACCGCAGCGAAGGTTGGTATCAGTGATTTTCTCATGGTGTATCCTCACCGGGTATATCAACGAATTGGGGCCACCTTATACCATGCCAGGAGACAATTGAACCCTTTTCGCCAGGCCTGTTCATTGCCAATTCCTGTTAACGGATCACAGTCATGCTCTCTGTTCTCAGTTCCCTCGCACAGCGTTTGTCCCGAACGCGTGAACCCGTGTCTCCGGTCAATCCCGATCTTCATGACCGTGACCTCGACGGACTGCTTGCCGATATGCGAGCCTGCCTGGCTTCATCGGGCGTATCCCTGTCCTCCCGTCGCCGCCTCAGGGAGCTGGTGGCTCTGCACCGCCAGTTGACACCGCTCGGTGTTTCTCGTTTTGCCCAGCTCTTCAATCGGCTGGAGATCTCGCGACAAGAGAGCTCGGATCGCTACAGCGTTCTGGAGGAAGCAGAGCTCTTCGGCAGTTCCGCGAGCAAACTTTCGATCCTTCAGGCGATGGAATCACCACGCCGGCGCATGCTGGCCCTTTTTGCCGCAACGCCGGGCGGCACCGAAATGCTTGAGGCTGTCAAACAACATGCCGACCCCGATCTCTGTGACGAGATCGACCGGCTCACAGTTTCCGAAGGGCCATAATCGCTTGCGCATCATCATTGCCTGAGAGATCAAGGAAAAAACCCCTTGCCTCCATGAGTTCTGTAGGCAAACACTGTGAGGCTCCAGGTGAGGTCCGGCTGGCCGTAGTGTCGGTTTCTGACCAACCCGGGTCCGGATTCGGGAGAAACGTCCAATGCTCAACGTTGCCATTATAGGCCTCGGATGGTGGGGAAAAATTCTCACCCAGACAATCGCTGAAAGTACAAGGATCAATGTAGCCACCCTGTTCGATGTCGACCCACTTGGGCAGGACTTTGCCGCGGAACAGGGGATTCCTTTCGCCGCCAGCTTCGATGCGGTACTCGCGGATGAAAGTGTCGATGCCGTCATACTCGCCACGCCTCATTCGTTTCATGAAGCCCAGATCTCGGCTGTGGCCCGCGCCGGCAAGCATGTATTTTGCGAGAAACCGCTGTGCCTGAATCGGGCGTCGGCGTTGCGGGCGATCGACGAAGTAAAGGCCGCAGGTGTCCAGATTGCCATTGGGCACGAGCGTCGCTTCGAGCCGCCGATCGTCGATGCCATGACGCTGGCCCGTGATGGCTCGCTTGGCATCCTGATGCATATCGAGGCGAGCTTCAGCCACGATCTCTTTGCCGCACTCGAGCCTGGCAACTGGCGTCTTGATCGGAAGGAAAGCCCCGCCGGCGGGCTGACAGCGACGCTTATTCATCTCACGGATCTGTCGATCAGCCTTTTTGACCAACCGGACCGTGTGCTCGCCAGCTGCGAATGCCACGGTGGCGTGGTCACAAATGGCGACACACTTGTCACCCATATCCGGTTCGAGAACGGCTGCACGGCTTCCCTGAACGCGCTCACCCACTCCCCGTTCTTCTCCCGATTTGCGATCTTCGGCTCGACAGGCTGGACCGAGGTCCGGGACAAGGCCCACGTACAGTCACCGGAAGGCTGGTTCCGAACAACATGCTTTGCCGGAGGCAAACCGGTCACGGAAGAGTATGAGGTAGCCGGACCGGTCCTTGCCAATCTCGAGGCTTTCGCCGACTCGGTTGCCGGAAACGGCGCCTATCCGAATCGCCCGGAACAGATGATCATGAACGTCTCGCTCCTGGAGGCGATTATCAAGTCCGTCGATTCGAATGAAGTGGTGACCGTGGAACGCTGACCCGGAGCTCCGGGCCGGTCACACCGTCATGCCACGCTGGCCATCATGTCACGCTGGGGCGCGCCGCAATTTCGGCGTGCCAGCGCCGGAGATTTTCGCAGGAATCCGGAATCGGGAGGCGGCGTGAAACACCGAAGTCCAGCGCGCAGAATGCCGTGATATCCGCCAATGTCAGGTCCTCGCCGACAATGAAATCGCGATTGTCCAGATGTTGGTCGAGTTTCTTGTGGAAGGCGTCCAGCCGCACTCGTCCACGGTCGGCGAGCTCGGGAATCTGCGGAATGTCCTGGTCATAACCCGCCATCCCCCTCCCCACAAATGCCTTGTGGGTGTTGCGAAAGACTTCAGATACGGCGAGCAGGCCCTCCGATTCGGCGAGACGATCCCACATTTCGATCTGCGCCGCCTCAAAGGGATCTTGTCCCATCAGAAAGGGTTCCGGCCACATCGTTTCAATGTATCGGCAGATCGCCGCCGCCTCCCCGATCCAGTTTCCGTCATCAAGTTCGAGTATGGGGACCCGGCGATGCGGGAACCTGGCACAAAAGCCGGGGCTCAGCTGTGCCGGCATGTCCGGATCTCCGGCCTCCACGATTTCGATTTCGATTGCCTTCTCTGCCACGAATATTCGTGTCCGCCTCGGGTTGGGCGCAGTCGCCCAGCTATACAGTTTCATTGTTTGTTTCAGCCCTTATCCGTGAATGAAGGAGTTCCCGTGCCTGAATGACCGGGCCATCGGCATTGATATCGATCCGGTTCGCTGGCGAATGCACCAGCGCTTTCTGTTGTGCCTCCACGATCTCGACATCCTCCGAAAATATTCCGGAGAACTCGCCATGCAAGGCCTCGGTCAGTTCGGCGACGTTGATCCTGTAGTTGCGCCCCACGGACCAGAAATAGTGGCAGGTGGTCGGGGTTTCCGGTGTCATGAAGTGCGCCGTGTGCAGCGTTACGCCCTGCGACCTGTCCCCTTGTTCCGCTCCGGTGCCGGCAAGCGCGCAACCAATGTCGAAGACACAGAGAGAGGGTGGCATAAATTTCCAGATCAGCCAGCGATCCACGTTTCTTTCTGTGCCGAGCGCCCTTGCAAAGGTGGGTGACGGCACTACATCCATCATCCATCGTTCAGCGGACACGGTGTCGGGCCCGCGCTGCACCCTTGGCGGTGTTTCCGTGATTGCACTCGAACCCAGAGTATCCGGGTGCACGAACGGAGCGTGGGTATTGTCCAGTTGAATGTCCACCAGCAGCTCGTAGTCACACCGTACACGCCAACGCTCTCCGGTGGCAGCCCACGCCGGATGATCGTGCCAGGAAACGTCGGGAATCCGATCCATATCGGCCCGCTCCATGTCGCCCATCCAGATCCATACCCAGCCATGGCGTTCGACCAGGGGATAGCTCCGGACGTGCGTATCCGGCGGCACCCGCGTCTGGCCGGGAACCTTTACGCATTGTCCAAGGGCATCAAACTCCAGTCCGTGATATCCGCACTGGATCCGCTTTCCAACGACCCTGCCCAATGAAAGCGGCGCCGAGCGATGGCAGCAGCGATCTTCCAACGCGACCGCCGTTCCGTCATCGATGCGAAACAGTACCACGGGCTCTCCGAGTATCGTTCGCGCCAGCGGAGTCTGATCGATTTCGCCGGGCAGCGACGCGATGTACCAGCTGTTTCGAAGATACACTTCCGTAATCCGCCTGCCTGGTCTCCCTGTCGTTCATCCATACTAACGTCGGCAACCGCAAATGTAAGTGCGCCCGATCCCGTTTACACCTCTCCTGCGATATACCAGTCCTCTGCAACGGACCGGAGCCACCATCGTAACGAAACAGGGATTTTCGGCATCGTAGCGGATATCATGGCGGCCAATCTGTCAGGGAGGTCCGAATGGCACGCATCGCATTTATAGGGCTCGGAACGATGGGGCTGCCCATGTCAATCAACCTGGTCAAGGCCGGGCATGATGTGACCGGTTTTGACCTTGTTCCGGAGAGAATCGAGCAGGCTTCTGACGGAGGCGTTCGTCCCGCAGAAAGCTGTGCCGAAGCTGCGCGCAACGCGGAATTTGTGTTCACCATGCTTCCCGCCGGTCAACATGTCCGGGCAGCCCTTACCGGCGATGACGGCGTTTTCACACTTGCCGGAAGGGATTTCCTGATTATCGATTCCTCGACCACAGACCTTGAAACCACAAGATTTCTTCATGGCACCGCCTCTGAGCAAGGCCTCAGGTTTTTAGACGCCCCGGTATCAGGGGGCGTCACAGGTGCAGAGGCAGGAACGCTCACCTTCATGGCCGGGGGCGATGCCGCCGCCATTGATAGCGCCGAACCCCTTCTCCTCGTGATGGGACGGAAGGTCGTACGTGCCGGCGGCCCGTCCTGCGGACAGGTCGTCAAACTCTGCAACAACCTCCTGCTCGGTGTGTCCATGATCGGCGTCTGCGAGGCGATCGCACTTGGCGAAGCCGCCGGGCTGGATCATCAGGTCCTCTTCGACGTGATTTCCACATCGAGCGGCAGCTGCTGGTCCATGAACGTCAATTGTCCGATGCCGGGCATGGTTCCCACGTCTCCGGCAAACCGGGATTTTCAGGCAGGTTTCAGTGCACAACTGATGCTGAAGGACCTCACCCTGGCCCAGGCGGCCGCCAGCCAGACCAATGCCTCGACTCCATTGGGGGAACATGCACGACAACTCTATGAGCGGTTTTGCGAAAATCTCGACGGGGATCTCGATTTTTCCGCCATGATCCAACTCTTGAGAAACGGCCGATAAGCGCTCACCCGCCGACAGGATTCGTCGGGTGACAGGCCCTTGCCGGGGAGACTTAGCCGTGACGGTCGGATTGTGCTAACTTTTCACGATGATCCGAATATCCAGGAATACGCAGCAATGAGCGAAACACAGGTTCTGGAAAAGTCCGTGCAGGGTGTTGTGCAGTTTACGGTACCCACCGGAGAAACCCCGGTCACGATCGTGGGAAAAGGCGGAGGCCGTAACGACCCGAAGACGGGCACCTACGAGATGAAGGAGATCACGATTCGGGACGGGAGGCCGATCGCCGATCAGTTTGACCTCGAGAAACAGGGCTTCGTCTTTCTCAGGAATGACACCAGGGTCAGGGATTTCACCGACGATAACGAGGTGCGGAGCGTCTATTACCCGGAAGTCGAGCAACTGCTTCTGGAACAGACCGATGCAAAAGAGGTCCTGATATTCGATCACACAATTCGCATCGGGGACCCTGCGAAACGGGAGGCCCTGAAGGTTCGCGACCCGGTGCGCAATGCGCATAACGATTTCACTGATGACTCTGCACCTCAGAGAGTTCGCGATCTCTTGCCCAGGCAGGAGGCCGAACGTAAATTGCAGCGACGCTTCACATCGATCAATGTCTGGCGTCCTCTGATCGGTCCCGTAAAGATCGACCCTGTTGCCATCTGCGAATGGGGCAGCATCGGGCCCGATGACATGATTGTTGCCAAACGGAACTACGGCAACCGGGTCGGTGGCATTCTCAATCTCAGTTACAACCCGGACCAGCGCTGGTTCTACTTCCCTGAAATGCAACGGGATGAAGTCATTCTTCTGAAATGCTTTGATTCCGAGCGCGACGGGCGGGCACGCTGGACCGCCCATGCCGCCTTCGAGGATCCGGCCGGAAGCGACCCTCGGCTGCCGGCTCGTGAAAGTATCGAAGTGAGAACCCTTCTGTTCTATTGATCGGGTCAGGGTGGCGCACACCCCGGGCACATTACCGCGCACCATTGACCGACATCTGACGGCAGTAATTCCGGCGCTGCATGGCAAACCCGGGACGCCGGTTTCAGGAATTCGTTACCGGGCAGATGGCTGACAATCGGGTCTATGCCGCTGACAGGTGTTCCTCGGGAGCAAGAGCCGGCCTTCCAAGCATCATGTCAGCCGCCTTTTCGGCCACCATCACGACAACCGCATTGATGTTGCCGCCCACCAGATCGGGAAAGATGGAAGCGTCGGCAATACGCAGGTTATCCACACCGCGGACGCGCAATTCCTCGTCGACAACCGAAGCCTCATCGGCACCCATGCGACAGGAACAGGACGGATGATAGACGGTGGTCAGGGTTTCCCGGATAAAGGCATCGATCTCGTCATCCATTGTGACCTCGTTTCCGGGCGCCAGTTCCCGTCCCCGGATTCCCTCGAAGGCTTCTTGTCCAGCCAACTTGCGAATGACGCGAAAACTCTCGCGCTGTACGAATCGGTCGGTCTCTGTCGACAGGAAATTGTTGAGGAGGCGTACCGGATCCCGGGGAGCGGACGACCGAAGCCTGACAGTCCCGCGGCTTTCAGGCCGCAAATGACAGGTTCTGAATGCAAACGTCTCCGCGACCGGCGGTCTCAGCAACGGAAACCATTCGCGGGCATTCAACGCTGTTGGACGGAAGAACATCTGGATGTCCGGAATTTCGAGTTCAGGCCGGCTCTTGAAGAACCCGGTCAGGGACGATGGCGGGACCGCAACCGGACCCGTGCCCCACAGCCACGCGCGCACAGCATTGACCGCGAGGCGGTCCATCCTCAGGTCGCGATGAAACTTTGACGATGTCGCGTACTCGTACTCCACACCAATCGCCGGATGATCCTGCAAATTCTCTCCCACATCGTGCCGGTCCCGAACCACCTCGATGCCGTTCCGGGCCAGATGCTCAGCGGGGCCGATGCCCGAGAGCATCAGGACTTGCGGCGAATTGATTGCACCACCGGACAGAACGACTTCACGTCGGGCACGCGCCCGCTGGGTACTTCCGCCCCGGCTGTATTCCACACCGACAGCGCGGCCGTCTTCAAACAGGATCCGTGTCACATGGGCCTCGACCTGCAATTCAACATTTTGCCGGCTCAATGAAGGTCGGAGATATGCAACCGCCAGACTCTGGCGACGCCCCTTGTGAACATTGACCTGGAGTCGTGCAAAACCCTCCTGCTCTGCTCCGTTGTAGTCCGGGGTCTCGGTGTATCCTGCTGACCGGACGGCCTCCAGGAATGCATCCAGGACAGGGTCTGATATATCCGTCGTTCGTATTTTCCATGGGCCGGCAGCACCATGATAGGGATCCCTTCGATCCTGAAACGCCTCGGCCCGCTTGAAATAGGGCAGAACCTCGTCATAGGACCAGCCTTTGAGCCCCATCTGGCGCCAGCGGACAAAATCACCCTGATGACCTCTCACATAGGCCATCATGTTGATGGATGAACCACCCCCGAGAACCTTGCCACGCGGGTGAAAGATCTGGCGTCCGTTCAGGTGGGGTTCGGGTTCGGACATGTAGGACCAGTTGAAGCGCGGATCGTTCCATACCTTTCCGACACCCATGGGAAGATGAATCATCGGACTGGAATCGCGCTTTCCGGCTTCAAGCACAAGAACACGGCTGTTGCCGTCCTCGCTTAACCGGTTAGCCAGGACGCAACCCGCAGTACCGGCTCCGATGACAATAAAATCGTGGCTGGAGTCAAATTCCGAAATCGCCTGTTCTCCCGTGATTGCCCGTTTCCGAGGAAAGCCAACCCTGTTCCGAAGCTACCAGAGGCCAGCCGCCGCAACAACAACCTCCCTCCTGCCATTGGGTCAGGCAATGGTTCCGGCGACCCTCCCGTCTTCCTGCCAACATGACCGCCGACAGCACTGGTGACCGCCCGGGCGCGAGGGCATCAACCGCAGCGCGATGAGTCTCCGTCATTCTGCGCCGGTCATCCCGCCAGTTCGTTCATCGTCGTGCCCTTCGCTGTTCATAGCAGCCGATGGACCCGCATCTTGCGGTGCATCGAGTGCCGGATCCGCCACCACACGAAGCAGAACGTTGAGATCACCCGGGGGACCACCGCCAAACCCCTCGATGCCAAAGCCCACAACAGTCACTACGTCGCCATGGCTGGATCCTGGCGCTACATCAACTGCAACGGTCAGGCCCGTCATGGTTGTGACCAGTTTGCATACCCCCTCCCGAGCCTCGGATTCGCTGACCTCGAGGGTCTCCGCCACGTCCTGGCCCCGCATCCATAGCGACGTTGCTGCCGCTCCCTTGACGCGCCCGAGACGGGTTCCGGCAATATCTCCGAACAGGTCAATCACCCGCTCTCCGGTCGTTTCGTCGATCTCGAATTCAAACCACGCACCCCCCTTTTGCCATGGCTGCGGTCCCCCCGTTCTTCCGGCAAGGTCGAGGCTCCGGTCATAAGCGGCACGTTTCAGGCGATCCGCCAGCAAATTGTATGCGATTGTAATTTCCTTGAACCGTTCTGCCGCTTCCTGATCAGCCCTGTTCACGTCGGGGTGAAGGTTCTTGGCAAGCCGGCGGTAGGCCTGCTTGATCTCCTCAAGTCCGGCATTTTTTTCCACACCCAGCAGTTCATATGCATTCATGGATACATTTCACGTTCTTTACGAAACCCGAGGAGGTCAAAGCGTCACCATCAGGTCTTCCCTTGTGAGTCCCGCTGATACCCAAGGGCAAACAATGGCGTTTCGCTGCCGGCTGCCCGCTTCCTGCCAGACGTGCGGCCATCGTCCCAACCAGAGGCATGTCTTGCTGTTGTCTCTGGCGTGGGTTGCGACACTGTCATCCCCCGCAACCGCTCACGCCTCCACGATCGTCTCAAATCCTCCAAATACCAGTCTCTGCCCGTCGAACGGCATCCCTTCGGGCGAGGGACACATTTCGGGCTCGGCCATGACCTTGGGCATCGCTTCGTCCCGCATGGCTTTCGACGGCCACATGATCCAGGAAAAAACTACCGTTTCGTCCTCCTTGCGCATGACCGCGGTGTGCATCGAGTTAAGCTTTCCTTCCGGCACGTCGACACCCCAGCATTCAACAACAGACTGCGCACCGTGTTTCTTGAAGGCTTGGGCTGCCCGTGCCGCATGTTCCCGGTAGGTTTCCCTGTTCGCGGTCGGAACCGCACAAATCATTCCATCGACATAGGCCATACCGCGCCTCCTTCACCGTGACCGTCAAAAGTCTATCACGCTTTGCGGAGTGTTCTGCGGAGTACCCCCTTCGTCTCCGAACTGCCGGCAAAATCTGGTCACTGGGCCGTCAAACCCAGCCCTGCCATCCAATCCGGATTGACGGTGGTTACGGATCAAGCGTCCACAAGACGAAGCGTGATCCTGTGTCACCGGAACGGGACGACGCCGGGCACGAGGGTTCATGCTCGAGAGGACCTGCCTTCATTTGTGAGCCCTCCCCGGAATCATTCACTGCGGAAATACCGGAGGACCGACTTCCGTCACGAGAGTGTTTGCAAACTGAATGTCCTGAAGCCGCCGGCGAGGACAGGCCAGATCCATCTGACGGATCGGACGCGCTGTATCCGGCTGCCGGACTCCTGACATCTGCTGTCTGCTGCTTGTCGCCCTCGCATGGTCCCACGGCTGAAAGGCCTGGTTTTCCGTGCCAGGCCGTAAATGTTCCCGAAATGCATCGGCCTTGCGGAACGACAAGGCTGGCTGTTGTCGCGACCCTTCACTGCCGCCAGACAACACACCTGTTGAGCATGGTCGAGCCGTTACTTGCAGAATGTCCGTCATCCGGTTCCGGATCGCAATCACGACAGCCCCGAGACAGGCTCGGGTCGGGATGAGGAAATGTCGTTTCGGGAGGAAAGCAAGGTGGCGCGCCCGGAAGGATTCGAACCCTCGACCTGCGGATTAGAAGTCCGCTGCTCTATCCAGCTGAGCTACGGGCGCCAGCGAACGTGCCCCTTCATAACACAACCTCCGTGCAATCGAAAAACCCCGAAGTAGCAATGTCCGGTCATTTCCGACTAAAGTGCAGAAAACGATGCCAAACAGGTATCAGTTAATGAAAACCCTTGACGGAGGCGGGCAGTGGGAGAACGGGTGAAAGGCAAACGCGCCCTGATCGTGGGATCAGGCGGGATCGGCGGTGCATCTGCGCTGAAACTGCATGACGAAGGTGCCAGCATCGCCCTGATCGATAGCGAACAGGACGCAGTGGATCGTACATCCAAACTCCTGACGCAAAGCGGGCGCAAGGGACCGGTGTTCGCAAAAGCCGCCGATATGGGAGATCCCCATATCGCAAAGGCCATGGTCAACGAGGCCGCCAGCGAACTGGGAGGGCTGGACACTGTAATCCATGCCGCCGCTGCCCGGGAACCAACCGCCACAACAGAAGAACTGTCCCTAGAAGATTGGGATCTGTGCCTCCGGGTCAATCTCAGCAGCGTATTCTATCTCTGCAAATTCACCATTCCCCATCTTCGCGCTGCCGGAGGCGGCGTGATCGTGACGATCGCATCCCAGTTCGGCAGTGTCGCCACTGCGGGCCGTCCGGCCTATCACGCCACCAAGGGCGCTGTAATCCAGCTCAGCCGCGCAGTCGCGATCGAAACGGTGAATGACAATATTCGCGCCGTGACGATCTCTCCGGGCGCCGTCGAGACCGACCGTCTCCTTGCCCGTCACAAGACGTTCGAAGCCGTGCGGGAGCGACTGGTTCCCAATCATCCGATCGGACGTCTGGCCCAGCCGGAGGAAATCGCCAACGCGGTTCTGTTTGTTGCCAGTGATGAAGCCTCCTTCATGACAGGTTCCGACGTGATCATTGACGGTGGATACACCGCGGTCTGACACAACGTTTCCCTCGCTCCTTGACATTCGTCGACACCACGATGTCCCGCACACCGTATTTCCCGGATGACTATCAGAGCAGCCGCGAAGCGTTTCGCTCGGCCGCCCTTGCAGCCGGTGCCCGACTCGCTGCATACGTTTCTCCGGCAGAAGGACCCAAAGGCGAAACGCTCCACACGGATGTGGCCGTCCTTGGTGACGATTCCGCTCCTCATGTCCTTCTCTGCAACTCTGCCACTCACGGTGTCGAAGGTTTTTGTGGCTCCGGGGTGTTCCGGGGGTGGCTGGAAAGCGGGGAATCAGAGCGTCTGCCAAGAACCATCAAGGTTGTGCTCGTTCATGCGCTCAACTGTTACGGCTTTGCCTGGTTGCGGCGCGTGACCGAAGACAACGTCGATCTCAATCGCAATTTCGTGAATCACGGGATATCCCGCCCCCATAACCCTGAATATTCACGCCTTCACGATGACCTCTTGCCCGATCGCTGGGATGCCGGTGCCGTCGCAAGCCTGGAAAAGAAATTTCAAAATTACATCAACAAGCACAGCCAATCGCAGCTTCAGGCGGTTCTGACTGGCGGCCAGTATGATCATCCCGACGGCATTTTCTATGGAGGAGACAGACCCACCGCCGCTCGTGAACGCTTCCTGAAAATCGTCGACGAGCATGTTTCGGGAGCCGCCCACGTGCTCTTTCTCGACTGGCATACCGGCCTGGGCCCCTATGGTTCGGCCGAGCTGATCGGTGCAACGCGCCCTGGCACGATGCACGGAGATCGTGTCCGCTCGTGGTTCGTCAACGGCCTGACGTCGCCCGCGGATGGAAATTCTTCCTCGGCTCCGCTCAGTGGTACGATCGGATCCGGCCTGCGGAGGCACCTTCAGGGGCACGGCACGGACATTACCAGCCTCACGGTCGAATTCGGCACCTACCCTCCATTCGATGTCCTTGTCGCACTGATAGCGGACAACTGGCTGCATCTGTCAGGAGAGATCCATAGCGATACCGGCCGGAGCATCAAGCGGCAGATCCGCAAGGCTCTCTATCCGGACGAGGACGACTGGAAGGAACTGGTCTGGATCCGCGGCCGACAGCTTCTTCGTCGCGCTGTAAAGGGCCTTTCCAGTCTGTAACAGGCCCCCTCAATGCGTCCAGTTGGTTTCCCGGTCAAACCTGAAATTGTCCGCGTAGCTCTTGGGAGCCGGGCGCCGTAACTGTGGTTTGGCCAGATGGTACTCCAGCCCGTGCTTCTCACAGAACGCGACGGCGTCGTCTTGCGTTTCGAACCGCATTCGCAGCTGATTTCGCGTATCTCCCCGGCCGACCCAACCCATCAACGGGTCATTGGACTGGGGTTTTCCCGGTTCATACTCCACGATCCACTGGCTCGTCCGGGCGCGGCCTGACTGCATGGCGGTCTTGCGAGGTTGATAGATACGGACTGCGGGCATCGCGAACGCTCCGGGCGCGGACGGATCCCAAGCTATAGAATCGAGGCGAGGGATCCGTCAAGTTGCGATCATTCCCCGGAATTGCTATCAAGCCTGTTCGAATAATGCGAGATATGGCCGACAGGGCTCGGAAGCGTCATCGTCGGTTGTGCTCGCCTTCAGAAGGGATGGATCTATCCATGAAAACAAAGAGCAGCAGTGTGATCGCAGGTGCGATGCTGGGCATTGCGGCCCTGGCCATCGGCCCCGCCAAGGCCGCAGATTTCGACTTTTCGGGCAAGCAGATCAGCTTGACGATCGGTTTCGGGTTCGGAGGAACCTACGGAAAATATTCGCGCATGTTTGCCGAACATCTCAAGAAGCATATTCCCGGCAATCCCAATATCATTGTCGATTCACGGTCGGGGGCAGGCGGTATGCTTGCAACAAATTACGCGGCCAAGGCCATGCCGGCCAATGGCCTGAACTATCTCGTACCGCCCGACAGTTCGGTCATCGTCCAGCTGATGCGGCCCAAAAAAGCCAAGTACGACATGCGGGACTTTACCTGGATCGGCAGCGCCAATCAGACAAACGTCATCATGGTGGTGCGCAGCGATACCGGTGTCAAACGGTGGGAAGACCTGCGCAACACAAGGGTACAGATGGGCTCCACCGGACTTGGCTCTACCTCTTCCATAATGCCGGGCCTGGTGAACAATATGCTGGGCACCAAGATGCAGATCGTTACCGGCTACAAGGGATCATCCAAAACCGGTCTTGCCGTGGAGCAGGGTGAAGTCCGGGGTGCTGCGTTCAACTGGCTTTTCTGGAAATCCAAATATGAGCGGTGGTTCCAGGGCGATCAGCCATTTGCCCGGGCCGTCCTGCAGTTGGGTCATTTCAAGGATCCTGAACTTCCGGATGTTCCGATGATGAAGGATGTCGCTGATGCAAAGTATCGCGACGTGCTGAATTTTATTGGCGCTCTGGGGCTGATCGGCCGCGGTGTTGCTGCTCCTCCGGGCACACCCGAGGGTGCCATCACGGTGATGCGCACGGCCTGGGAGGCCATGATCAAGGATCCGGCTTTCACCGCTGATGCCGAAAAACGCAAGCTCCGGGTTATTCCAGGGACTGGCGAAACCATTCAGAAAGTGGTCAACGACGCCATTTCAAACGCCAGTCCGGAAGTCGTAAAACTGGCCGCCAAGCTGGCTTACGGCAAATAATCGCCGGCGTTATTCCGTCTGCACCGTGGCCTCGTTTCGAATGAAACGGGGCCCGGCTGCAGACACCTGAGACCCGCCTTCGGCAACCAGGGGTGTCACCCGGGAGGGATCGCTCTGGAGCAGGGATCTCCGCAGTCAGAAGCGACGGCCGGACCCTCGGATATCCCGTCCAATATGGCTGAGACCCGAACGTAAGCTTTTCCATGGTCAAGCTCTTGGAGCCACAGGCTGCCCAACCAGGGCCGTACAGTTGATCAGGAGGCTCCTGGCCGGACATAGACCAGGTCTCTGTCAGGCCTGATCGCTTCAGTTTCGCGTTCCAATTAAAGCGGGGGGCGCATGACCTTCTACAAGTATAATTCTGCCGACAACCATATCGATCAGCGATGGATTCCTGCCGGTCTGTGGCAGGAACGCGTGGCCGAAAAATTCAGACCCCATGCTCCCCGGGTCATTGAACAGGAGGGTCACTGGTACTGGCAGTGGGAAGATCGGATCTTCGCCGGGCGGGACGGCGGTGCAGCTGACAGCCCCGACAACCGCCGAATTCTTGAAGAACATTTTGGCGATCATGCAAAGGACTTGCCCGCGGGCGCACTGCCTCCAGCCGATCCCGAGATCATATTGGCCCACATGGACATGGCCGGGATCTGGGCCTATGTAGGCTATGCTGCTGTCCGCAAGTGGGAGGTGACGGACCTGTCACTCCGGCATGAAATCCATCGGGTCTATAATGACTGGATGATGGAAATGAATTCGGTGGAGCCGGACCGCCTCCTGATGCTGCCGGTGATGCCCGTTTTCGATTCACAGGCAACACTCGCTGAGGTCGAACGGATGAAACGCTTCGGGTGCAAGGCTGTTGAATTCCCTGTTGCCGATCTCGAAAAGGAAATCTGGGATCCGTGCTGGGATTCTTTCTGGTCCGCATGCGAAGACGGCAACATCACGGTTTGCAGCCATATCGGCGACCGGGCGGGAGCCCCCTACCCGCCCACCGAGCGCGGCACCCGGATGGCCTACTTTTCTTGTGTTCCGTTCAGCGCGGCCAAACCCATTTCACAGCTGGCCTATTCCGGAACGCTCATGCGTCATCCCGGATTACGCTATAATTACGGAGAATGCCGGGCCGGCTGGGGTCCCATGCTTCTGCAGTGGATGGATCGACAGGCTGTGGAGAGGCCCGGACTGTTCGCCGATACCGGGCTCAAGGAAATGCCAAGCTGGTATGTAAAGCGGCAAGTCACGATCACTTTCGAGGAAGATTATGTCGCCGGCATGCTGCTCCATCATCCGGACTCCGGTATGGCTGATATTCTGATGTGGGGAGCGGACTACCCCCATGCCCAGGGCGTCTGGCCCGATGCGGATGACGTCATGGACAAGATGTTCGACGGTGTCGATCCGACCATTCGCCGGCGCATCCTGTTTGACCGCTGTCTCGAAATGTTTCAACTCAATGGCCCCGATCCAGCATTGATCACGGCCTGATATCTTGCCGCAAGGAGGCTACGTCATGGCAAAACTTCGACATATTGCACTGTCAGTTCCTGACCCTGAAAAAGCCGCAGATTTCTACTGTGAGGCCTTTGACATGGTTCGGGTCGGCAAAACGGACTCTCCGCTCGCCAGGGGTTGCTATGTCTCTGACGGCGTTATCACGGTTGCTCTGCTTGACTACAAGACGGACGAATGGGCCGGGTATGTCGAAGGTGAGGACGAACGTGGCAAGGACTGGGTCGGCGTCCATCACATCGGTTTCTGGGTCGACGATCTGAACGAAACAGAAGAAAGAATCGAAAAAGCGGGCGGGAAATATTTTATGGGCCGTCCCGAAAAAAAATCGCCGGATACGTTCTACGAGATGAAGTTTCGCGACCCCAACGGCATTATTGTTGATTGCACCCATCTAGGCTGGGGGGGATCGGTCAAGGAGGTCATCCCGGCGGAGGAGAAGGATCGACCTCGATTCGAGGCCCGCTTCCCCCGCAAACCGAGCGCGCAAGCTGCAGAATAACCACCCGCCAGACTGTTGCGATTACCAGATCTGGCGCGTGCATACATAGCAGAATACGTTCCTGTCTGTGACAGGAGGCGGGTACACCGGCAGAACCATAAAGGACCTTTGCCCGTAGCGAGGCGCCCGTGGTCGACGTGATGTCGGACCCGCTGTGTCCTCCAGCCACTCGTCACATTGACACGGCACTTGCCAGATTCGGGTCCGTGAACGATGCGAGGACTACGGCGCAGGAATTCACGGCCGTGAGCGTTCAGACCCGAATTGACACATCTGCAGAAGCATCGGGCTCCACCCGGATCCGATCGACGGTAACTGCAAAAGCCGTCGTTCGTCGCTGCTGATCGTCTGATTTCACGCGGTTGCCTTCCTGCGAAAAACAAAGGAGAGTCAGGAACTTCGCCGATGCGTCGATATGCTGTTCACCACTTTGACCAATGGGGAGAGTCTTCGCATATCAGCTGTTTTGCCGGGGATCTCTGATCCGGGCGGGTCCATACCCTGAGACGATGAAACCATCGGGGTGGTTCCAGACCACCGTGACCGCCGTTCAGCGATATCGATTTACAGCTCACAAACAGCCTGTTGTTTGCCACTCAGATCTTTCGGCGCGATCTTGCCGCCGCCGGACATGCCGCCATCGCAACCCGATGCGGAACGGCGTTCCGCTCAGACAAGTTTCAGCCTTGTTCGGGCCAACGTCGCAACAGCTGTGGCGCAGCTTCCCTGATCCAGCCCTACGTTCCCGGGACTGTTTGTCCCCGCGTGTTGTATCCTGGCAGCCCAGTCATCAGGTATCCGACGAATTGGATTGGAGACACTGACATGGGCGGACTTCCCAAGCGCATCATGAACCATGCCGGGAGCCTTCCGGAAGCCACACTGCTCTGTCCGGCCCCTCTCCTTCATCGCGACAGGCCCAACCGCCGCCCTGGATCCGTAAGCGAATTCCATTGCGCCGCAGTCCGGGTTTCTGAAGTTGAACACTCTCTGCAACCGCTTGTCCCCAGGGATCGAGAAGGCGCATTCAGCTCTTGCCGAAAAGTGAATCCGTGTCGTCTCTGGACCCCTACGGATCTGGGCCGTAACCCGCGCCGGCATGGATCGCTATCGCCCCGCAACCACGCCGCTGCGGATCATCGAAACGGGTCAGAAATTGTGAAAACTGATGTGATACAAAATCTCCGTGCCCCTCCCGTCATCTCCATCGCCCAATTGGGCACACATGAAAGGAGCCGCCAATATTTCCATAACATGCAAGGAGGTGTCGCAGCAGGTTCCTTCTCACAAGTTCTGATCCCGGTACACCGCGTCAAGTTCGCACAGGACGGACGGCAACGTCTCACAAAGGTCCTCGGCTATCAGCCCCGGTCCAAATTCCTTCGCAGCCGCACCATGGAGCCATGTGCCCGCACAAGCCGCCTCGAACGGCGGCATTCCCTGTGCCATAAGCCCTACGATCAGACCCGCAAGCACATCACCGGTGCCGGCCGTCGCAAGAGTGGGCGGCGCGTTTGCATTGATCGCCGCCCGGCCGCATGGACCGGCAATGACTGTATCGGCACCCTTCAAAAGGACCACGCAACCACACCGATCGGCAGCAGTCCGCGCAAGATCAAGACGAGACCCCGTCAAATTGAAAAGCCTTGCGAACTCTCCCTCATGCGGCGTGATCACACTGCGGGTGCCTTGCAACAGCCTGAAGAGATCCTCTGACCTGTCGGCAAAGACCGTCAGTCCATCAGCATCCACAACGAGGCTGCGCTCACTCGTCGCCGCGATCCGGACCAGGTCAAGTGTCGTCCGGTTTACGCCCATCCCCGGCCCGACAAGGATGGCATTCCTCCCTTTACGGCCGAGCAGCATCCTGAATTCGTCTGTCGATGTGAAGGGTTCAGTCAGCAGGCCTGGAGCATCGGCGGCATATAACGGGAGACTCTCTGGACCCGCTGCCACGGTGACCAGCCCGGCTCCGATGCGTCTGGCTGCACGGGCGGCAAGCCTTGCAGCCCCCGTCATTGATGATCCGCCGGCAATGACGGCATGGCCCCGACGATACTTGTGATCCCCGTAATGGGGCCAGGGAAAAAGCCCGGACCAGAGTTCCGGCTGGTTCGCATATGTGGTCGGCGCAATAGCGTCAAGGGCCTCAGGCGGAATGCCGATATCGGCAGTCACAACCGTTCCTGCCCGCTCCCGTCCCGGAAACAGGAGATGACCGGGCTTGCGGCGAAAAAACGTAACCGTCAGATCTGCGTACGGGGCAGAGCCCAGAATCCGTCCGGTGTCTCCGTGAACTCCGCTCGGCAGGTCAATGGAAACACAAGGCAAACCGGTCTCACGCAGATGCTCGAACAGTTCTCCCAGATCATCGTCAAGGGGACGTTCCAGTCCGGCGCCATAAAGCGCATCCACGACCAGTTCCGCATCCCGGTACAGGTCGCTGCTGACCGTCCCGATGTCCGCTTGCCAACGACGCATATTGAGTTGCGTCTCGGGCGCAATCTTCCTGTGGTCCAGCATGCCAATTCGAACCGGCCATCCCGCGTCCTTCAGAAGGCGCGCAACAACGAAACCATCGCCGCCGTTACCGCCCGGACCTGCCAGAACCGAGACGTCGCACGGTTCCCAGCGCTGCATGATGGCAGACGTTACGGCCTCACCGGCCGCTTCCATGAGTCTCTCGCCCGACGTTCCCGCTTCGATCGCAAACCGGTCTGCGAGGTACATTTCCTCGACGGTGAGTAACTCCTCGCCTCCGCCGCTCACGTCAGCTTCCTCAAGGTCTTCGGAAAATCACGGTCCTGCACGCACACCACTCTCATCGCTCCCTGCAGCGACACCGTGGACCGACGGACGGTCTGGTCGGCAAAAAAATCGCCACTGGCTCGGGCAAGTGGCGGAACAGGTTGCAACCGGATATCGCATCGAAAGTCTTATGCCGGATATTCGCACACCCCGGCAGCGTTGTACCCGCATCCCGGGCATATCGGCAGCGAAGGCGGGGGCACGCTCACGGCGTCGCAAAATGCTCAATGATTTCCTCAACATGCAGGACATCAGCATATTTGTGATGCATGTCGAACAAATTCACCTTGTGAGACAGTATCGAGCGGTCAAAGACACATTCTTCTGCAATCGTTACGTGAAAGCCCGCAGAATATGCGTCAACCACCGATGCCCGGACACAGCCCGAGGTGCTGTCGCCGCAAACGACAAGGCTGCGAATGCCGCGACGAACAAGTTCCGGAATCAGGGGAGTGCCGTAGAAGGCGCTTGCCCGTTCCTTCACGATGAGTACATCATCGGCCTGAGGGGTGAATGCCTCGTGAATTTCATAATCGTCCGCTTCCGTTCCATGTCCCACCTGGCGATTGGTGGCAACAACACCGGACGTTGCATGCGCCGTCGTATAGAAAACCGGCCGTCCTGCAGCCCGTACCGCCTCAAACAGCCGCTTTGTCGGTTCAACCGCCTCCCAGGCGTAACGGCCACAGCTGCTCGGGTAACTTCCGACCAGTTCATGGGGCTCAAGAGGCCCGCCCCTGTAAACGAGGTTGTAGAGATCAATTACGAGAAGCGCCGGCACCGGGCCAACACCGGTCTTGCGAGTGTAGGGCTCATAGATTTTCAGAATGTCGTCGGAAACGATGTCCTTCCAGCAATGATCTTCGAATCCGTCAGTCATCCCGCGCCTTTCTGCTGGCGATCCGGGTCATCCGTTCAGCGACCTGTGCTGCACTCAAAAGGCCTTTCTCAACGAGCATTTCCTTCATGGCGAGAACACGAATGCCATAATATCCAGCCTCTTCGAAAGCATGGGGACCCAACTCCTCGACCTTGCGGCGTTGTTCGTGAAGACAATAACGCAACCCCGGTGTCTTTCTGAGCGCCTCTACCAACAGCGCCCAGCGGGGCACCGGACCAGAGTCCCGAATGACCGGTCCTGCGGCCCGTACGTCGCCCCCGATATCATGGTATCCTCGCTCCTGCATCGGCACCCCGCCTCCTGGAACCTGAGTAAATCACTCTATCGATCCCCGTCACCGGCTTCAATATTTTCCGAACTGAATGCAAACCACACAACGACACGCCCGCTATTCCGCCGGAACCGGGCCGCTTCGATGAACGCGTCAACACGAAAACTCGTGCTGTTGGCTCCGGACGGCATCCCCGAGGTCGGCCCGGAGACCGATCTCGCCAATACCCTCCTTGCTGCCCTGAAGCGCCAGAAGGTGCAGCCGGAGAGCGGGGACATCTTCGTCGTGGCGCAAAAGATCATCTCGAAATGGGAAGGAAGGCTGATCAAGCTCTCCGGCGTCAATCCCGGCGCCCGGGCACAGACGCTTGCTTGCGAAACCGGGAAGGATCCCCGGATCGTCGAGTTGATCCTCAGGGAAGCATCGGAAATTGTTCGCAAACGACCTGGCCTGATCATCGCGAGACATCGCAACGGCTGCATTCTCGCCAACGCAGGTATCGACCTTTCCAATGTCGCATCGGAAGACGGCGCCCTCCTGCTGCCTGAAGACCCGGACCGTAGTGCCGATCGTCTCTCCCGGGAAATCCGCGAACGCTCGGGACACCAGATTGCCGTTGTCATCAATGACAGCATGGGGCGGCCATGGCGGCTTGGAACCGTCGGGACAGCCATTGGAGCCAGCGGGATCGAGGCTCTTCAGGATCGCCGCGGCCTCCCTGACCGGGGGGGACGGACGCTGCAAGCCAGTATCATTGGCGCTGCCGATGAGATTGCTGCCTCGGCCTCCCTGTTGATGGGACAGGGCGCGGAAAGCCTGCCCTTTGTTCTTGTCCGCGGTGCAGACTGGTTGAAGGGACGCGGCCGGGCTTCGGATCTCCTGCGTCCCTCGGACCAGGACCTCTTCAGGTAAAAATATGCATATCGTACTTGCCGGCGGTGTCGGTGGTTCGAAACTCGTCTTCGGTCTGACCCGTATTCTCGGCCCGCAGGATCTCCTGGTTGTCGTCAACACCGGCGACGACTTCACCCATCTTGGCCTCCGGATCTGTCCAGATCTCGATACGGTCATGTACACGTTGGCCGGCATGGCAAACGCAGAAACCGGGTGGGGGGTCCGAGGCGAAACATGGAATTTCATGACCCGGGTCGAACAGGACGGAGGACCTGCATGGTTTCGGATCGGAGACCGGGACCTCGAGACCCATCGTGCACGGACCTCGGCGCTTGAATCGGGACTGTCATTGACGGATATCACAGTCCGGCTTTCCCGCAATCTCGGCGTGAGACACCGGATCGTACCGGCAACAGATGATGAGGTTCGAACGGTTGTCCTGAGCGGCCAACGCCGCATTCCGTTTCAGGACTATTTCGTTCGACTGGCCTGCAGGCCAGCTGTATCAGGGTTTGAATTCAAAGGAGCCAACGAAGCCATGCCGGCGCCACCCGTCATGGATGCCGTCAACGCGGGCGCCGTCGAGAGCCTGATCATCGGCCCGTCAAATCCCTTCGTCAGCATCGGTCCCATCCTGGCTATTCCCGGATTTCGGCGCATTCTCGAGGAACGAGCGTTTCGGGCGGTCGCAGTCTCTCCCATCATCGGGGGGCGGGCCATCAAAGGTCCGGCCGCAAAAATGATGAAAGAGCTTGGTTTGCCGGTCACGTCCCGGTCTGTGGCAGAACATTACGGACCGCTGATAGACGGGTTGATCCTGGACGAGACCGATCGTGATCAGGCTGCCGACATACGGGCTCTCGGGCTGGACGTCCTGGTGGCCCGCACATTGATGCGATCGGATGAGGACAGGATTCGTCTGGCCAGACAAGCCTTGGCATTCGCGTCACGGCACTGAGCGGAATGGGACAGGATGTCACCGTTATGGTCAGACAAGGTCTCACATGTTTTGAAAGACCATTCCTGTTTCAAGTGCAGCGCTGCTGTCGGTATCGTGCCCGGCATGACGGCGGATGCCATCACATAAGCGATCGCGGAATTCCGGAAAACAGCCCACGACCAGCATGCAGACAGCCCGGGAGACCGAACCGACTTGACCATTACAGGTCGGGTCCCATGTTACGACCGCCGATTTTGATACATTTTCCGCCATTGCCGCTCGGCAAGTCAGAGGCGCAGGTGTCCCCCTGCGCTTCCGCGAGATCCAGCGGATTTCTCGCAGGTCTGCGATCATCGCCATTGCCGGAGAAATCTCCGCCCGTGCAATTACCCTGAAGCGAGCCGGCGGGCTTGAAGCATCCGGAGCCGATCCGACAATCCGTGGTGAACATGCAGCCTTTGGAAGATGCCGCAAAAGATCGTTGTCTTCTGCATTCCGGTATTCGCGCCGGCCCCAAAAGGACCCATCGAAGCCAAACCTGGACGACGCAGCACGGACTGTTCCCCATACCGCATGGCCATGCTTGCTGGTCCTCAGCGAGCGCTGTCTTGTCCGAGGCCCATTTGCCAGAATGCTTCTTCCAGTCTCGTCGCCTGCCCGAAATTCCTGACAAGACTGGCAAGACGATGGTGGCCGCCCCGTCGCTCAGCGAGTGAATCAAGCGCGGCCACCGCATCCCGTGCTACCCCTACATATTCTTCATCCGAATACATTTCGATCCACGCCCCATAGGGATTTCCGGACAGCTCGCCTGCTGCCTCACCGCGCAAACGCATTCCGATTTCCGCGTAACCGATCATGCAGGGTGCCAAGGCCACGTAAAGATCAAGGAGATCTCCCGCCATGCCCCGCTCAAGAACATAGCGTGTGTAGGCAATGGTTTCCGTCTCGGCTTCGCTCGATTGCAGATCCGTCTCAGACAGTCCCCACTGCGTGCAGAACCGGACATGGAGATCCATCTCCACATCAACAATCGCCAGAAGGGACCGGGCCGCTCCGGCAATGTCGGTCAGGTCATCTGCCTTGAAGGCAGCCAGGGCCCAGGCCCGGGCAAACTGGATGAGGAACAGATAATCCTGGATCAAATAACGCCGAAAACAGGTCTCCGGCAGCTGCCCGCTGCCAAGCTGCTCGACGAACGCATGATGGGTGTAATCATGCCAGTCCTGATGGCATTCCTGTTTCAGGCAGGCAAAGAAGCTGTCGGGTGCATAGAGTTCATCAAACTGCCCGATCGCCGTCATCATCGGCTCCTGTCCAGAAGGTTTCGCACGGTTGCCCCGGAAAACCTGTCGGTCGTTCATTCCATCAGTCGCGGCAGGAAGAGTGTCAGGCCGGGAAGCGCTATGATGACCGCAACGCGCACAATATCGGCAGCGATAAAGGGTATCACGCCGCGGAAAATTTGCGGGAGCGGCACATCCGGCAACAGGGACTTGAGAACAAAGACATTCAACCCGATGGGGGGCGTGATCAGGCTGATCTCGATGACCACAACCACCACGATACCGAACCAGACAAGATCCAGCCCCAGGGTCTGGATGACCGGGTAAAAAACCGGAACCGTGAGAAGCATCATCGAAATACTCTCAAGAATGCAGCCGAGAAGGATGTAGACCGATACACAAACGATCACGACCACGATCGGCGCGACATCAAGTCCGGCGAACCAGTCGGCGATCTCGTTGGGTACACGCGCGACATTTATGAAGTTGGCAAACAGGAGCGACCCCACCAGCAATGCCAGCAACATCGCTGTCGTCCGGCCGCTCTCCGCCAGAGCGTCCAGTGTCAGTCTGAACGTGAGACGACGTCTCAGCAGCGCAATGATAAAAGCGCCGAAGGCACCAATTCCTGCGGCCTCTGTTGGCGTGAAGATGCCGCCATAAATCCCGCCCATCACGATCACAAACAGAACCAGCATACCCCAGATGCCCCTGAGGGCTGCAATCCGTGCCCGCCAGGGCAGCGGATTTGCCGGTGGTCCCAGCTCCGGATTGATTCGGGTCACGACCGCAACGGCCCCCGCATACAGCAGTATTCCAAGAAGCCCGGGAATGATGCCGGCCGCAAACAGCTGACCGATGTCGGTTTCCGTCATGATGCCGTAAAACACGAGCGCTACGCTTGGCGGAATCAGAATACCAAGGGTGCCGCCGGCCGCGATGGAGCCTGTCGTCAGCCGCTCGTCATATCCGAACGCGCGCATCGAGGGGACCGCAACTTTGGACATCGTTGCCACTGTGGCAAGACTGGATCCACAGACCGCGCTGAAGCCCCCGCATGCGACAATAGTGGCCATGGCAAGACCACCGCGTTTGTGTCCCAGCCAGGCATTGGAAGCTTCGTAAAGGTCCTGCGAAATTCCCGAACGGGCTACGAAGTTTCCCATCAGGATGAAAAGCGGCAACACCGAGAAATCGTAAACCATCACCATGTCGGTCGCGGTGTTGCCGATGCTCCGCAGAGCCGGCAGGAAGCCGATATAGTGAGCGAATCCGACAGTGCCGACGAGCGCCATTCCGAACGCTATCGGAACCTGCAACAGCAAGAGAACAAACAGGGCTCCGAAGCCTAGGAGTACCGCTTCCACAAACTACTCCGCCTGCATCACGGTCGTCGGCTGCGCGCCTCGGAAATAACAGAATGCCAACATCAGAAACAGAAGTGACGATAGGAACGTAAGCGCACTCATCACAAAAATACAGGGGGCGACACTGAATTGCAGGAACATCAGGACCGCATTGGAATTCATGATCGATTCGCCCTGAATCCAGACTTCTCGCGCCCAGACCAGCGTCACTCCGGCAAAGACCAGATTGAGCACCACATGCTGCGTCCGCAGGAAACGGCCCCGAAACATGTTGGCCAGCAGACCGATCGTAATATGTTCCCGCCTCATGCACACAAGCGGCAAGCCCACATACACCACGAATCCCATCGCGATCTCGATGAGTTCGCTGCTGCCGCTGATGGGAGAATCAAGGCTCTGCCGCCCGACCACATCGAGAAACGTCAGAACCATCATGGCAAACATCAGCGCTGCCAGAATGATCCCGAGCGTGCGGTCCAGGGCAGAGACGCTTCTGCTGATCAGGAGCTCGGCATGCTCCGAAGCCGACGTCACGAGGGGAGCCAGTCGATCAGGCTGGCTGCTGGAATCACGGTTGGTACTGTGCCACCTCGGCCCGGAAAGCCTTCAGGGCTGCCACGCCATCCACGCCCTGTTTCTTTGCCTTGGCGATCCACTCTGTTTCGAACCTTGACAGCATACCCTTTATCCGATCCAGCGTCGGTCCAGCCAGAACATGTACGGACTTGTTGTCCGCTTTGACGAGGGCCGTCGATTCGTCGACCTTGGTATCCCAGATCTTGCCAATGCGTTTGGAATAGGCTTCGCCCGAGAGCGCCATGACCCGTTTCTGGTCGGCCTCGGCGATCTTGCCCCAGGCGTTCCTGTTCATCACCACCATGAAACTTGTGTTGTACAGGCCTCCGGGGAAGCGGGTGATATACTTGATGAACTTCTGAATGTGGAATGCGTAGATGGCTTCATCAGTAAAGGATGTGCCATCGTAGACACCCTTTGACAGCCCGTTTCTGAGAGCGGTCACCGGACCGGCGACCGGTACAGCGCCAAACATCTTGAGTGCCTCGGACACAATGTAGTTGGTTGAACGGAGTTTGATCCCGTTGAAGTCGTCAATGTTCCGGATTTCACGCTTGTTATTGTAGACGTGCCCTGCCGGATGGACATGAACGGCCAGGGTATGGACTTCCTTGTGCATACCACCAGGTTGAAGATATTTTTTGAATACGCGCCAGTAAGCAACTGAATTTGCTTCTGTATCTCGCGTAATAAACGGAAGTTCCGCGATTTCGCTCAAGGGGTGCACGCCCGGCGTGTATCCATGAGGCTGAAAGATCACATCGGAAATGCCGTCTATCGCCAGCTGGTAATGCCTCGATGGAGCACCAAGCCCCTTTGCAGTGGGCAAAATCCGCACGCGGCCCTCGGTCGCCTCTTCAATGTCCTTGAACCAGACATGCATGACCTCTTTCTGCGTGAAGTGCGTAGCAGGAAGCCATTGACTATAACGGAAAACCTGTGCCTCAAGACTGGCCGTACACATGATTGCGAGCCCGGTTACCCCGGTTCCCAGTAACGTCCTGTATGCGCGCATCGAACTCGCCTCCCTGACTGTGTGTTATCAACGATCCGACCGTAGTCCGTTCGATCGCAACCTGAACCTTATGGAACCGGACCGGGCGGGTCAAACCTGGAAACCGGTAACCTGGTGCAGGAGACTCCTTTACACGACTGCGTGACGACCCCGATACCGGTTCTTGACGGGTTGCGCTGATCCGCGTCAAGCTCGAGGTGCGGTTCCTGGGCACCCGTGAGACCAATTGCCGCACCCTGTCCAATCCGATATGCATGACCGTGTCCCTTTGCGATGCCGGTCGCAACCTGAATAATCCCTGCTCATTATTTCCGGTCACATGGCGTATCGCACTGCGCGTCTCTGTGGCAGGGTAATCGTTGCGAATTGCAGCTCATGAGAGAGGATGAAGATGCCTGATACGGCCCTTAGGTCCGCCACACGCCTCGTATCCGAAATTCGCCGTGGAAAAATCGGCAGCCTTGAACTTCTCGACCATTACATCGCTCGCATGGAGCGATTCAATCCGGATCTGAATGCTATCATCGCGACCGATATTCCGAACGCCCGCAAAAGGGCCATGGAAGCGGACCGGGCATGCGCTGCAGGAGAGTTCTGGGGGCCCCTTCATGGATTGCCGATGACAGTGAAGGACTCCTTTGATGTCGCAGGATTGCCGACAACCTGGGGTGTACCGCGATACAAGGACACGATTGCGCAAAGCGATGCATTTGCTGTCAAGCAGCTCCGGGACGCGGGTGCCATCATATTCGGGAAAACCAATGTGCCGGCCTGGCTCGCGGACTCCCAGACCTTCAATGAAATTTACGGAACCACCCGTAACCCGTGGAACCCGGAATGCGCTCCTGGCGGCTCTTCAGGCGGTGCAGCCGCAGCCCTGGCCGCGGGCATGACCGGCCTTGAGCTCGGCAGCGATATCGCCGGATCCATTCGCAATCCCGCCGCCTATTGCGGCCTCTTCGGCCACAAGCCCACGATGGGTCTTTGTTCCACCCGGGGACATACCCTGGACGGAAAACTCGCACCGCTGGATATGCTGGTTGTGGGCCCACTGGCGCGGTCTGCAGCAGATCTTCAGCGCGTGTTTCAGATCATTGCCAGGCCTGATGAGTTCGTGGCCCCCGGAATCAGGGTTCATCTCCCATTGCCCCATGCGCACAGTCTGGGAGACTTCCGGGTTGCTGTTCTCCTGGAAGATCAAACCGTACCCATGACACGACAGATCCCGGCCATGCACGCAGAGCTTGTTGATCTCCTGCGTGATGAAGGGGTGGATGTCCGTGTTGATGTCCGCCCGGACTTCGATCCGGATCACGCCAATCGCGTCTTCGACATCCTGCTTCGGGCGGCAACCTCGGGACGCCAGACAGACGAGGAATACGAGGCCAATCTGCAGGCAAGGCGGCAACTCAAGGCCAGCGACGACAGCAAGGCGGCCCGCAAGGTGCGAGCAGAAACCCTGTCCCATCGGGATTGGTTACGATTCAATGAAGAGCGTTACCAGATATGCTGGAAATGGCACGAATTTTTTCAGAAACATGATCTCCTTCTGGCGCCCATCACGGTGTCATCAGCAATGACACTTGATCACACTCCACCCTATGAACGGTCGATATCCGTGGACGGACAGATGGTTCCGTTCATGAACCAGGTTTCCCTTCCAGGTTACGCCAATCTTGCCTATCTGCCATCGACCGTCGTGCCGCTCGGGTGTGACGACAACGGACTGCCCATCGGCATCCAGATCATTGGCCCGCGTTACAGCGACCGGACCTGTCTTCGCTTCGCCCGATTGCTCGAAAGGGCCGGGAAACGCTTCGTACCGCCATCTGGATATGCATAATTGTTGTCGGCCCAACCGACGTCACACCATCACCAAAACATGACAGTCCAGCGTGATCGAGATCCGTTGGGTCGCCCATGAGACAGGACAGCAACCTCGTCATCCCGGTGAAAGGCATCGAAACCGGAAAATCCCGTCTCGCTCCTTGCCTGGATCAACACCAGCGAGAAACCCTCATTCACTGGTTGCTCAATCGCACAATCTTGCTCGTCCGTGAACTGGTCCAACCAGCCAACGCGTTCGTCCTCAGTCCTGATGCCTCGGTCCTGAACCTGGCCCGGAATGCAGACATACAGGCCGTGTACCAGGCCACCACCGGTCTCAATGAAGGTCTCAGCGAACTGAAAACCCGGCTTCAGTCGTTGCGAACAGTTATAATTCCTGTTGATTTACCGTACCTTATGAAACAAGATATCATGTGTCACATGAATCTTTCGGGCATCGGGATTTCTCCTGATGGGAGGCGAACCGGTACCAACATGCTGAGCATGCCGGAGCCCGGCGCCATTGACTGTTTGTTTGGTCCTTCAAGTTTCCAGTCCCACCATCGGGCTGCCATTCTCAGCGGATTGCCCGTGACCGTCATAGACCGTGCCCGCATCCGCTTCGATCTCGACACTCCGGACGATCTTGCAGCATGGGAAGACCGTCAATCAGTCCTGTCCGGCCCGCGCTGAGGCAACGACCCGTTCCGTTACACCGAACGATCCTTTAAGGTCCGCATATCACGAAATCGGACACGTCATCATGTATTACGAATTTGTTCCCATGCCCGAGCGTAATCCGTTGCGATGGCCCAATGGCGCCCGGGTCGCCTTGCTGGTCACCTTCAATCTCGAGTACTGGGATCTGATCCGCGATACCGACGAGGCCTATTATGCAGGTGGACCAGCCATTCTGCCGGATCCGCTTCCCGGCAATGTCGCGGACATTCCCAATTACACATGGCGCGAATATGGCCAGCGTGTTGGCATATGGCGACTGTTCGATATCATGGACCGGGCCGGTGTCCCGGCCAGCTGCACCATGAATGCCAAGATGGGCCTGGAGCGGCCACAGGCCATCAACTATTGCGTCGAACGGGGCTGGGAGCTTGTGGCGCACAACTATGTCCAGTCCGATCTCCTGACCAATTATTATTTTGACGGGAAGGGTGAGCGTGAACTGGTTCTGGAAACGCTCCGGGTCTATGAACAGACTGTCGGCAAGAAAGCGGCCGGGTGGCTGTCCTCGTCTCTTCGCGGCAACCCCTCCACGGTGGATCTTCTGGCAGAACAGGGACTTCTCTATACCACCGACTTTCTCAATGATGATCAGCCATACCTGATTCACACGGATCATGGCCCGATCGTCTCGATTCCCTATAGCAACGAGGTCAATGACTTCATGATCTTCATGCGCCGCGGCAATACAACCAGCGAAGCGTTTGAGGTTTTCAAGGAACAGTTCGACGCGCTTTACGCCGAGGGCGCCGAGAGCGGCAGGCTCATGAATCTGGGCTTGCACCCGCATGTGGTTGGTCAGCCCTTCCGCGCCCGCTGTGTACGCGAATTCATTGACTACGCAAAACAGTTTCCCGATGTCTGGTGGACGACGCGGGAAGAAATTGCCCGGTGGTATCTGGAAAACCACGAGCACCATATTCCGTCTCGGAGCCGCCCTCGGGGGCGCACCGAAACACCCGCGAATCAGGTTGCTGGCCGCCGCGAACAGGAATGAAGGAAGGTCCGAAAGCCGAACCGGCCTGCGCGAGGCTGGCCCCAGGGCAAGATTTCCTGACGCGGTATCCGTCAGCCCTCGTTCCGAAACCGGCGACGCCATGAAGATCGGGGAGATTCTCCGGGACATTGCCCGCTGTTGTCCGACGCTGTTGCTGGCTGCGTCGGGGGGCTGGTTATTGTCCCTTGTCCATGTACCGCTGGCGTGGTTTTTCGGGGCATTGTTTGCGGTTGCCGGGATCAACCTGATCGGTGTCCGCATGAGGGGTCCCCGGGGATTCCGCCAGCTGGGACAAATTTTCATCGGCTCGACAATTGGCCTGTACTTTACTCCGATTGTCGCGGGCATCGTATTGGCTCATCTGCCATGGATGCTTGTGGTCGCCCTGGTTTCGATCGGATTTGGCGGCGTTGGCGCACTGATCGTCGGGCGCCTTGCCGGCCTCGATCGCGCAACAGCGTTCTTCGGGAATGTCCCCGGCGGAATGGTCGAGATGCTGGAGATCGGCGACCGCTACGGCGCCTCCGCAGTTCCTCTGACACTTTCGCAGCTGACACGGGTCACCATCGTCGTCCTCTCAATGCCACCTGCGCTGACCATCCTGGGACAAACCGGTACGGAAATTTTCATCCCCCTTGCCCGAAACATCAATCTGCCATTGCTGACGGTTCTCATTCTGGTTGCCAGCGCAGCTGCCTGTCTGTTGCACCGGCTGGGAATGCCCAACAGCTGGATGTTGGGAAGCGCATTCGTCACTGCATTGCCCACCCTGTTCGAAATCGAGATCTCCATCATGCCGGTGGAACTGCTCAACGTCGCCCAGGTCCTGATCGGCATCGCACTTGGTGAGCGCTTCAGTCGCCAGGCAATGGCCTCCGCTCCGAAAGTCATCATCGGATCGGCGTTCACAACCCTTGTCATGATGATTGCTGCGGTTGTCCTGGCGCTGTTTATTGCCGGTCAAACGGGGATCGTTCCGGCTGCCCTGATCGCCGCGACCGCCCCGGGCGGTCTCGCCGAAATGAGCCTTACCGCCGCCGTTCTCAAGCTGGGGGTGCCCCTGGTTACCGCCTATCACATCGTCCGCGTCATACTGATTACCCTCCTGACCCTGCCCCTGTACCAGCTCGGCCTCGTCATGTTTCCCATCAAGCCCGGGGAGAAGGCATAATGATGCTGGGGACGCCCCGACAACCTCCGTACAGCCGCGCGACATTCGACACTGTTCTCCCCGGTATGGCGCACGGTCCGGAAACGCACTCGCGATGAACATCAAACAACCTGTCAACAGAAACGAGATTCTGGAGTGTCTTCGCGGACACGGCATCATCGACAACGACGAACACCCGACATTCAGGGAGCTCGAAGGCGGAGTCTCCTCCGACATCTGGTTCTGCGAAACCCGACGCGGCAAGATCTGCGTGAAGCGGGCCCTCTCCAGGCTCAAGACCGAGATGGAATGGCATGCTCCGGTGACGCGCAACGCAAGCGAAGCAGAATGGATACGTGTTGCAGGAAAAATTGTACCGGGTGCAGTTCCCAGGCTCCTCGCTGAAGACCACGACATCGGGCTGTTCGTCATGGAATATTTCGATCCGGCCACCCACAAGGTCTGGAAAAACCAGCTCAGGGACGGCACGGTGTCGCCGGACACCGCTGCAATGGTCGGCGCGGCCCTCGGGACAATCCATGCGGCCACAACCAACAACCCGGTTGTGAAGCGGCGGTTTGCGACCGACGGAATATTTCAGGATATCAGGATCGAGCCCTATCTGCTGCGTACGGCACGCGCTCATCCGGATCTGGCGTCGAAACTGCAAACTCTCGCACAGCAAACACTCGCGACCCGGCGGGTCCTTGTGCATGGCGATGTCAGCCCCAAGAACATACTCGTGGGGCCGGACGGGCCGGTGTTTCTGGACGCGGAATGCGCATGGTTTGGTGAACCTGCGTTTGATCTCGCCTTTTGCCTCAACCATCTGTTGCTCAAATGTATCTGGCGTCCGCGCTGGACCGGGAGTTATCTGGATTGCTACGCGGCGCTGGCGGAAAGCTATTTCGGGCATGTTGACTGGGAGTCACCGAGCCAGCTGGAAAAGCGCGCCGCAGCGCTCCTGCCGGGGCTGATGCTGGCACGGGTTGACGGCGCGTCACCGGTTGAATACGTGACGGAAGCAGCCGACAAGGAGCGGGTCCGCCTGATCGCAAGGCGGGCTCTCGAGACACCCTGCGATACGCTGGCCCTGTTCTGTCGTCAGTTCCGGCTGGAACTGTGACCGGACCAATCATCGCCGGGGTGCACGGACGCCGGGTCTGGGACTCCCGCGGCCGGCCAACGGTGGAAGCGGAGATCACCCTCTCTGACGGCACTGTGGCCCGCGGAATTGCACCTGCAGGTGCATCGACCGGCTCTCTCGAGGCCGTCGATCTGCGCGATGGCGGCCACGCGCTTGCAGGCTTTGATGTGACCAGAGCCGTCCGGAACGTGACTGATGTGATTGCACCGCTCCTGATGGGAATGGATCCGGGCGAGCAACAATTGATTGATCAGATCATGATTGATGCCGATGGGACCCCGTACAAGTCCCGTCTCGGCGGCAATGCCATCATCGCTGTCTCGACAGCAGCCCTTCATGCCGCCGCGGTGTCCCGGGGCCTACCGCTTTGGAAATACCTGGCTGGCGACCGAAAGGTCAGGATTCCGCTCCCTCAAATCCAGATTTTGGGTGGCGGAGTTCATGCCGGCCGGCGCATCGATATCCAGGACATCATGGCCGTCCCTTTGGGCGCCGAGAGTTTCGGTTCGGCTCTGGAGATGGTCGCCGAGGTTTACAGGTCTGCCGGCAACCTGCTGGAAACTGCCGGCAAGCGTTTTGGGCTGGCTGACGAAGGTGGCTGGTGGCCCGCCTTCGAGAGCAACGAGGAAGCGCTCGAGATGATGGTACGTGCCATCGAAGCGGCCGGCTTCCGCTCCGGTGAAGATATCGGCATTGCCCTGGATATTGCGGCTTCTGCGTTTGGCACCCGGGGACAGTACCGCCTGGGTCTCGAGGGAAGGGAACTGGTCAGCGAGGAATTGATCGAAATGCTGGGTTCCTGGATTGACAGATATCCGTTGGTGTCTGTGGAGGATCCGCTGGCCGAGGATGACGCGGAAGGCTTGCGCTCCTTTACCGAACGCTATGGAGACCGGATCCAGATCGTCGGTGATGACTTCCTGGTGACCAATGCAGATCGGATTGCGGACGCAGCACAAGCCGGGATCTGCAACACGGCGCTGATCAAGCCGAACCAGGCGGGAACAGTTACAGAGACAGTGGCTGCTCTCGACGCTGCGAGAGCCGCCGGATGGCGGACAATCGTCTCTGCTCGTTCAGGTGAGACGGAAGATGTCACGATTGCTCACATGGCCGTCGGCTGGGATGCGGGACAGCTCAAGGTCGGATCGTTTGCCCGCTCCGAGCGCATGGCAAAATGGAATGAGGTCCTGAGAATTGCTGAAGCACTTGGCGAGGAGTCGGAACTGGGGCGGCTATGAAAGCAATTCTCCAGTACCGGGCGAGCCCGGGATTTCAGCAGCGGATAGCGGAAACGGCCCCGGACTGGCTTTCGGTCCATGTCATAGAAGAGACCGACAGGATCTCGTTGGATCAGCAGATCGGGGATACGGAGATCCTGCTGCATGTTCTCGAACCGGTAACGAAGGATGTCATGGAGCGGGCGCCGGGGCTTCGGCTCATCCAGAAAATCGGAGTGGGGATCAATACCATCGATGTCGCTGCAGCCAAACAGCACGGAATCGCGGTCTGCAACATGCCGGGCACGAATTCCCGGGCCGTCGCAGAGATGGCACTGACCCTCATGCTGGCAGCCTTGCGGGGAATCAGTTATTTCGATCCGGCCATGCGCCGGGGCGAGGGTTGGCAAGCCAGTACGGACCGTTTCGATGGCCTGGGAGAAATCTGCGGCCGTTCTGTTGGTCTGGTTGGTTACGGCGCAAGTGCACGCCTCCTCTCGCCGATCCTCTCGGCCATGGGTGCCACCGTGTTCTACACCGCCACGGCGCCAAAGGCGGATGCTGACGCCCAATGGAGGCCCCTGCCCGATCTCCTCGCCGAGTCCGACATTGTTTCCCTGCATTTGCCCCTGACTCCTGCGACCCATCGAATGATCGATTCGACGGCCATAGCGCGCATGAAACCGGGAGCCGTTCTGATCAACACATCACGGGGCGATCTGGTTGACGAAAGCGCCCTCATCCGGGCCCTGCGCAGCGGTCACCTGCGATCCGCCGGACTCGATGTTGTTTCGATGGAACCGGCTTCTGCTGACAACCCGCTGTTCAACCTTCCCAATGTCGTGGTCACACCACATATTGCCTGGCTCACGCCTGAGACACTTGACCGCAGTCTGGAAATAGCGTTCGAGAATTGCCGAAGGCTACGAGATCACGAAGACCTCATGTTTCGGGTCGCGTGAACCGTTACCTGCCACATAGCCACCAAGCGTAGGCAAACATATAAGGGCAAGGGACACTGGCAAATTCATTACGATGACGATGGCCTCCTAGATCTACAGCCTCTCTACCGGCGACTTGGGTCGTCCGGTTCAACCGATCTGGTCTGTCGATACCAAGGATTCGACAATTATTGGGAACCGCAGCGAAGCTCTGCAGGCTTATCACTGGCTTCCGGGACCAACTAGTGTCCGGGCCTTCCCCTCTCCGGTGTGCTGGCACGCAGGGCAGTGAACACCTTTTCTGTCTCTCGCAATATGGTCCTTTCCCTAGCGGTGAAGAGGCTCCGGTACGGTCTCTTGCAGTGCCACGCCCGTCGAAGAAAGGCAATCAGAATGATAGCGTTGGCCAATAGTAGGAGACTGATAATGGCTGCTGCGGACAGGATCATAGTCAATGACCTTTCCTTGTTGACTTGATTCTCTGCTGCTGAGCCGATGCAGCATGATGCTGCGATCACAGAGTTCAAACGCGCATTCAGTATTGCAAGTGTCGCCTGACTGCAGCGGAAGCTGGCAAGAGCTCGGTCCCCGTCTCCACATCCGCCAAGGGATCTTTCCAACGTTTTAGATCGCCAAACGACAGATCGAAGGGCGTTGGATTCGGGCTTGACGTCGGTTGCATGGTAAATTGCACCAAAGCGCGAGCGTTTGCTGCGCGGCGCTTTAGGCTGGTAAAGCCGCGGTCGGACGCGACTCTGGTTCACCTTCGAAGCCCCAACACCTCTCTGTCATTGAGGGCGCTGTGGATTGCGGCCATCCATGGCTTACTTTACCGCCAACACCGAAGTCCTTAAATCTCATTATGGAGACTTTGACCCATGACAGCAAGAAACGAAGGTAAGTGTTGCGATGCGGTTCTACGCCTGCTTGAAAGCCATTACCAGTCGGAGCGCCAACGGGTTCATTTTCCCGACAAGGTCGACAGCACGAAGCCGCGTGTCGATGTATGCGTTGAGTTGGGCGGGAAACGCCATGTTCTTGAACATACCCGAATCGAGCCGTTCTCTAGAGCAATTGGTGCCGGTGTCTTTCTTCGGAAACTCATGGATGACGTGAGGAAACAACTTTCTGGTTATGACCCCCTGCCAGGTCCTGCGCGCTTCAATTTGAAACTGCCGCAGAACCCAGGCAACACCAACGCCCGGTTGCTCCTCGACTCGGAAAAAATTGCTGATTGGGTCGCATCCGAAGCCAAAAACCTATACTCCCGCGCCTTGCAAGCCGGTATTTTCAAACAGACATCGATTAAACGAGAATTCTCAGATCGGCTTACTTTGTACCTCACCTGCACCCCGCTGGGTCAACCGTGTATTACGACCCCGGGCGAATTCGGCGCTGTTCGAGATGCGCCTGATTCCAGCCAACTCCGATTGCGACTCTGCAAGGCACTGGACGACAAATGCCCCAAGCTGCGGTGCTGCCAACATAGAGGCGCACGAACCGTGTTAGTGCTGGAAAGTGACGACATCGTGCTTGATTACACTTGTGTCCGTAAAGCGTTAGAGGAAATATCCGAAAAACGCATCGATTTGCCGGATGAGATATATCTTATTTGGAACACTAGCTGCGAGAAGTGGTACGTTTTTCCAATGAATTGCTCTGCGGATTTATTATTTAAAAACGACATATTTCCTAATAAATTCGATAACAATCGATCATTTCTTTCCGTAGACCTAGGCAAAAAGACGTACAATTCAGATGATAAAGGTTGCGAAATCTGTTTGGGTTACTGAGTGTTGTTTCCCACATTGATTCAGCGTTTACGTCTGATTTCGTCTTGCGCTTTTCCATCGGGGGTCTGAAAAGCGGTCGAAAGATCGCGGTGAATTCTGACCTGCCTGCGGGGTCACTCCACCAAGCACATAACATCGAGGAATCGTCATACCGCCATGCTAAAGCAAATAAAGTCTTCTCCTGTCAAGAGGTGCTGCTGAGCCGGAATACCTGGTAACTGCCAGACAGTGACGACAGATCACTAACCCAGTCGGGCGGGATCGACACCAGGGTTGCGCTTAACCGGTTGAAAACGTTTCTGGAAACTCGCAGTTTCGTGCAAGTATTGCGCGCTGCGCCTCAACTCACTCAACAAAAATCAGCAAGGCTTGCCATACTCCTGCAGGCCATACCAATGCAGAGAATTGCTTCACGTCGACTGCCATGCTGCCCGATACCCTTGTGTTCCCGGGATTCCGGCTGGCGCCGCGAACCTCCGATCCCGAATCGCGAGATCCTGAATTATTGAATACAGTACTCCTGACATGACTTCGTTTCGCTTCCTGCACGCCGCCGACATTCATCTCGACAGCCCTCTCAAGGGTCTCGCCGGGCAACAAGACAGCACGGCCGTTCGAATCCGTTCCGCGACCCGGGAGGCACTTGACCAACTCGTCGGGTTCGCGCTCGAGGAAACCGTGGATTTTCTCGTCATCGCCGGTGACCTCTATGATGGGGACTGGAAGGACTTCAGAACCGGGCTGTTTTTCGCCGGGCAGATGGGCCGTCTCAACGCAGCCGGTATCCCGGCCTACCTTCTTCACGGAAATCACGACGCGGAAAGTCGCATAACCCGCCAGCTGACCCTTCCGGACAATGTCCATGTATTCAGTTCACGCAAACCCCAGACCTATGAACTGAAACGCATTCACGCGGTCCTTCATGGCCAGAGTTTTCCGGACCGTGATGTTTCGGGGAATCTTGTGCCCACTTATCCCGAGCCGGTTTCCAACGCCTTCAATATCGGTGTCCTCCATACAGGACTGGGCGGAATGGGAGGGCATGCCAACTACGCCCCCTGTTCGCTCCCGGAACTGACGAACAAGGGTTATGAGTACTGGGCGCTTGGCCACGTACACCAGCAGTCGGTCCTGCATGAACACCCGCATGTCGTCTTTCCGGGCAATCTTCAGGGTCGCCACATTCGGGAGACGGGGCCCAAGGGAGCCATTCTCGTCACCGTCGAGGATCACACCGTGACAGACCTGAGGCCTGTTCCCTGTGATCACGTGAGATGGACCGTGATCAAAGTCGTCCTGGAGGCCGACGACGATATGGATCAGGCCATTCGGCGAATCCGGAACAGCCTCGAGGCCGCCCTGGACACGGAAGCTGATGGCAGGCTTCTGGCCTGCCGCTTCATCATCGAAGGCTTCAGCAACCTGCACAACCGACTGGCAGTCAGTCAGGAACAGCTCCTGAACGAGGTCCGATCAGTCGCGCTCGGTGCTGGCAACGAAGCAGCCTGGGTCGAAAAAGTGATCGTAGCGACGCGGCCTCCGCTCCGCTCCGAAGAGATTCCGCAACGCGAGGATGCTATCGGCGATTTGCTGCGTCTGCTTGAACGGGCGGCCTCTGACGAGGCCTTGCTGGACCAGATCGGCAACGACATCGACCCCCTGGTGAACAACCTGCCCGCGGAGCTGCGCCAGCAAGTCGAAGACCCGCTGATGCAATCGATGCTGGCCGGAGATCGAGCCGGATTGATCCGTCAGGTCGTGCCTCAGTTGTCAGCAATGCTCATGGAAGAGAAAGGCTGAAGATGCGGCTGCGGAGCCTCGATCTCATCCGTTATGGTCACTTTACCGGTAAATCCATAGACCTCCCGGCCGGCGTTCCGGACGTACATGTCATTTTCGGACGAAACGAAGCCGGCAAGTCGACCGCACTGACGGCAATCGGGGATCTGTTGTTCGGCATACCGAGAATATCCCCCTACAACTTTCTCCATGATTACAACGCAATGAAACTCGGAGCCGTACTTGAAAACGGGCGCGACAGGGCCGCCGTGCGCCGCCGCAAGGGAAATGAAAACACCCTCCTCGGATCAGATGACCTTGTGCACCCACTTGGCCAGAATGCCCTGAGCCCCTTTCTCTCGGGTACAGACCGTGAATTTTTCGAGCGCATGTTCAGCCTTGATCATGCTCGCCTCGAGAAGGGAGGGCAGGATATCCTTGCAGCTCAGGACGATGTCGGTCAGATGTTGTTTTCGGCTGGTACCGGTATTTCCGGACTGCGCGAGAGGCTCGCAGCCCTCAAGGATGAAGCAAACAGGCTTTGGGGCGTCCGCCGCTCCGGCAGCCGACGGTATTCTGTTGCACGTGATCAACTGGATGAGGCAAACCAGGCCCTCCGGGAGCTGACCATTACCGCAGAGGCGTGGCGCAATCGAAAAAAGAAGCTCGAGGAAGCCGAAAACGCTCACGCCGCCATCAATGACAGCATCCGCGAAGCGGACCGCAGGCGAAACCGCCTTGCCCGCATTCGGCGTGTCTACAAGAGTCTTCGGGACAAGCAGGCACTCGACAGGGAACTCAGGTCTCTGGACGGTGTCATCAGACTTCCCGAAAACGCCACCCTTACGCTCCAGACTGCGGAAACCAGAGAGGTCAAGGCTGCCATAGGGCTGGAGACACTCCGGAACCAGCAAGCCGTCACCCGGAAGCATCTTGATGACCTGACAATTGACGAACCCCTGTTGCTGCGAGGCCCGGACATACGCCAGCTTGATGAACGCCGCATCGAAATTCGCACTGCCAGGATGGATCTTCCCAAACGCCAGGCCGAACTGGACAAGGCTGAACAGGATTTGCTGGTGTCCGCTCGCGAACTGGAATGGAAAGACCAGGAGTCCTCCTCGCTCATTGACAAGATCCCGACACAGACCAGGGTCACCGCTGTCACAACCCTTTTGCGTCAGAAAGAAAGACTGGAAGCGGACCTTGCCAGCCAGACGCGGTCTCTTCAGAAGGACTTGCAGGAATGCAGCGATCTGAAAAAGCGCGTCGAAGAAATCACTGGTCCGCCGGATGTCACCAGGCTCGGCATCATCATCAGGACCGTGCGCGAAAAAGGCGATCTGACAGGTCGACTGACACAAGCCGAACAGTCGGTGGCCCGTGCCACCGATTCAGCCAGGCGGCACCTCCAGGCACTCAACCCCCCGGTTGCCGATGAGTCCGTCCTGTCGCAGATGATCGTGCCGGCAAAAAGCCAGATTGAGGACTTCCTCGTCCGGGAACGCGACTGGAAACAGGTACAGCGCGAGATACAGCAGCGGATCCGGTCCCTTCAACAGAGACGGGAAGAGGCGGCTGCAGTTCTCGACAAGGTCATTCTGGATGAACAGATCGTGACCCGGGACGATCTCAACATCGCTCGCCAATATCGGAACGATCTCTGGACCCTCCTCAAATTTCGTCATGTGCTGGGCCGCCCGCTGCCTTCGGATGTGGCCAGAAGGTTGAGGGAAGAACCGGAGGACCTGATCAACACCTTCAAGCCGGCCATGGACGAGGCCGACGTCCTGGCGGACCGTCGTTTCGACCAGGCAGAAGCTGCTGGCAGGATTTCAGAAATGCGGCGAAACATCGACAAGCTGGAAGCCGAATTGCGCCTTGACCACAAGCAGGAACAGGACCTTGAGCGGGACGGGGGCGAATTGAAGAAGGAATGGATTACGCTGTGGAGCAAGGCCCCATTCGAGCCGTTGGCACCCGAGATCATGCTGAACTGGATCGAGAATCGCGCCCTTGCCATCAGCGCCATCGAGGAACGGGACGGACACGAAATCACTTGTCGTTCAGCACGTCGGGAGATCCAGGAGGCACGCACGCAACTGCTGCAGGAACTGGAAGCACTGGGCATCGATGTGTCGGAGCTGGAGGCTGAATCCCTGGACCTCGTTATGGGGCACGCCATGGAACAGCACGACCGATGCCGGTCCGAAGCACATGACAAGTCCCGCCTGGAAAGCGAACTGTCGAACGCTGAAAACCAGTGCGCGCGCGCACGCGACGATCTGAACAAGGCCGGTGTGGCCCTGGATGACTGGCAAGCAGAATGGCTGACCGCCCTACATGATCTCGCATTGCCGCAGGATACGGCGTCGGAAACTGTCGATGCCCTGATTACAGAAATCAACCGGATGCGCGAAACCGCACAGACAATCCGGACACTGAGGTTCGACCGTATCGAGAAGATCAAGAGAGATATTGAGGACTTCGAGGGGCATGTGGCGCATCTCGCCTCGGAGCTGGCCCTCGAGCAAGGTGACAAATCTGCTGACGAAATCATTGTCACGCTGCGCCAGCGGCTGAACGAAGCGGAGCGAACCCTGGAGCAACGGAAAGACAGGGAAAGCGAGCTCAACCGGCTGAACAGCCAGATCGCCGAATTGCAACAGGAACGCGATGCGATTGCAGCTGAAATCGCTCCCCTTAAGCAGAAAACCGGGGCGACGACGATCGACGAACTGAAGGCAGCCGTGGAGCGCTCCGATCTGATGCGTGAACAGGAAGAGCAGCAAGCCCGCCTTCTTGAAGATCTCAGGCGGAATGGTGATGGCAAGACCATTGAAGAACTTGACGAAGAATGCGCGAGCGTGGACTTTGACGACATCGAAACACTGGAGGCCTCCCTCGAGGCCGAACTGGGCGATCTCCGGGACCAGCTGTCCAGAGCGGCCGAGGTACGGTCCGGTGCCCGTCGCGATTTCCAGGAGGTTGGTGGTGACGATGCCGCTGCCCAGGCTGCGTCAAGGAAGGAGGCGGCCCTCGCCGAGATGAGCGAGGTGGCCTCTTGCTACATTCGTCTGAAAACCTCTGCCCACCTCCTCCAGTGGGCCATAGAGCGGTACCGCGAGGAAAAGCAGGCTCCCCTGCTGAGGCATGCGGGCCGTCTGTTCTCAATCTTGACGCGCAATTCCTTTACCGGTCTTCAGATCACCTTCGACGCCCGGGACAACCCGATCCTGGAAGGGGTCAGACGCGATGGCGGAACTGTGCCGGTGCAGGGCATGAGTTCAGGAACTGCTGACCAGCTGTATCTCGCGCTTCGCATGGCGTCAGTCGAGGATTACCTCAAGCGGGCAGATGCGCTTCCCTTTCTTGCCGACGATCTTTTCATAAATTTCGATGATGAGCGTGCAGCAGCAGGTTTCACGTTGCTCGGAGACCTCGGACAGAACACCCAGGTCCTGTTTTTCACCCACCACCGGCATCTCGTGGACATTGCTCAGGCCACGCTGGGCAATGAATGCCGCGTCATCGACCTGAATGACTGAAAGCAACCGAAAACC
Organism: Alphaproteobacteria bacterium; assembly: GCA_965221485.1. Classification (GTDB taxonomy): domain Bacteria; phylum Pseudomonadota; class Alphaproteobacteria; order MPNO01; family UBA830; genus JAJEBT01. Next base: position 1,307,914 of record OZ244893.1, read on the forward strand.
TGAGGCCATCACAATCGGAGACTGCGGATATCAGCCGGCGCACAATGCCCGCAGGCAGCTGGCCGCAACCGGAAACATCGCAAGGTCCAGACTTTCCGCTTGCGAGATCTCGTTTACAACCTGCCGCAATCCGTGAATCCGTGAATCCTCGGTATCATCCCATTTCGCCAGTTCCAGAGTAACGCCCGACGCTGATCCTGCTGCTTTGATCAACTTGCCCGTCAAGAGTGCCTGACCATCCCACAACTCGTCCACACTCGTACCCAGCGCTGCTGACTGCCACTTGTTTTCAGCAACAATTGCCTCGGCTTTATGGCGAAGCGCATTAAGGCCAAACCACCCTCCGACCGTAAAGTAGGCAAGAGCTACATCCGCCACCGGCATGGCCGTCTCATTGGCCAGTCTAACGATGTCGCAACCTGCGTACAGCGGGTCCAGAAACGCGATGCGGCGCGCCAGCGGGGCCGGAACACCCCTGGCGACAAATTTCGCCTCGACCTCAGCAATCCGGTCCTGCAGCGGTTCGGTAACGATCTGATCGATTCTTTCCGCAAGGAGGCTTGTGCCCGGCTTGAAGGCTTGCACGACAGAGGTCACATCAAGGTCTCCGGGAAGTTTGGTGGCAAACCAGACGGTTCCGCGGGTGATATGCTCAAGCACCTCCAGATGAAGCTCTGTCTGGAGATCAGCCGGGACCCTGTTATCCAGACCCTCTATCTCCTGCCAGATCCAGGATACGCCAAAGACCTCGCGACAGATCAGATATGCACGCACGATTCTGTCAGGTTGCAGCCCCCTTTCCGCCGAAATCGTTTCAACAAAGGTAGGCCCGACACGATTGATCAGGCTGTTGGAAATGTAGGTTGCCGTAATCTCCCTTTGCAGACGATGACCCGGCATAAGGTCGCGATACCGGTCGCGAACCAGGGGAGGAAAATACAGCGCAAGGTCATTGACGAGCCAGGGATCATCAGGGATGTCGCTCTCCATCAGGTGCTTGAAAAACCTGTTTTTTGCGTAAGCAAGCAACACCGCCAGTTCGGGTCGGGTCAAGCCCTTTCCCTGTCTTTCACGCTCTGCCAGTTCCTCGTCAGTTGGGAGAAACTCCACCGCCCTGTCGAGATCTCCTGCAATTTCCAGGCGACGAATGAAACGCTGATGTTCCCCGATGGTGACGGAGCCCCGTGCTTGTGCAAGACTGAGAGCCAGACCTTGCCGGTAATTGTCCATGAGGCAATGTTCCGCGACATCGTCGGTCATTGCCTCGAGAAGTTCGTTGCGGCTCTCCAGCGCGAGTTCGCCGCTCGACACAACCTCTCCGAGCAGGATCTTGATATTGACTTCCTGATCAGACGAAGCCACCCCGGCAGAGTTGTCAATAAAGTCCGCATTGATATGCCCGCCACGCTGCGCGTAGGCGACACGCCCCAGTTGGGTTACAGCGAGATTGGCGCCCTCTCCTACAACCTTGCATCGCAACTCGTGACCGTCGACGCGCACAGTGTCATTGCCGCGATCCCCGACGCTTTCATGAGATTCGCGTCTGTCCTTGACATAGGTTCCGATACCTCCGAACCAGAGAAGATCGACCCGCGCGCGCAACATTGCGCGGATCACCTCATCTGCCGAAAGCGGTCCTGTGGCAGACAGCCCAAACAGCTGACGGGCAACATCAGAAAGCGGAATTTCCCTGGCAGTCCGGCTGTAGACACCGCCGCCTCCGGAGATCAGACCGGTATCGTAATCCGCCCAGGAAGATCGCGGCATTCGAAACAGGCGCTCCCGCTCTCTCCAGCTGGACTGCGGATCAGGATCAGGGTCCACGAAAATGTGAAGATGGTTGAAGGCGCCGACCAGCCGGATATGCCGGGATTGCAGCATACCATTACCGAAAACGTCACCCGACATATCGCCTATGCCGACCACCGTGAAGGACTCGTTCTGTACGTCAACACCGATTTCCCGGAAGTGACGCTTGACACACTCCCAGGCTCCCCGTGCGGTAATACCCATTTTCTTGTGGTCGTAACCGGCCGACCCTCCGGACGCGAAGGCATCACCAAGCCAGAAGCCGTACTCCTCGGAAATGCCGTTGGCGATGTCCGAAAATGTCGCCGTACCCTTGTCCGCCGCAACAACAAGATAGGGGTCGTCCTCATCACGGCGAACCACGCCCTCAGGAGGTACGACCTTGCCCGAATGCAAATTGTCGGTAAGGTCGAGAAGGCCCCGGATAAACGTCTTGTAGCAGGCCACGCCTTCACGGATGACGGCCTCGCGGCCGCCTTCCCGCGGGAGCTGTTTGACGACAAAGCCGCCTTTGGAACCCTCAGGGACAATCACGGCGTTCTTCGTCATCTGGGCCTTCATAAGGCCGAGAATTTCCGTCCGAAAATCGGCCCGTCGATCCGACCATCGGATGCCGCCCCGGGCAACCAGTCCGCCGCGACAATGAACCCCTTCCACGCGCGGCGAATAGACAAAGATCTCGCGCGCTGGCCTTGGCAGCGGCAAATCGACAATCGCAGAACTGTCGAATTTGAAGGAGATGTAGGGCTTCGGACCACCGTCTGCAGCCGGAATGAAATAATTTGTTCTGAGAGTTGCCTCAATCAGATTTAGCAAGCGGCGCAACAACCGGTCTTCATCGGGATTGTCCACATCATTCAGGGCTTCATCTATGCGCTTGCGAACGAGATCAGTTTCCGATTTGCCACTGTCTGCTGCCGTCCTGGCATCGGGTTTGAAAAACGCCTCGAACAGGGCAACAAGCTCGCGCGCAAGGTTTCCGTTTCGGCTCAGGGTGCCAGCCATGCCGTCGGCACCAAAAGGCGCTCCGGTCTGGCGCAGATAACTGCACAGGGCGCGAAGGACCACAACCTGACGCCACGCCAGATCAGCGGCCACGATCAGTGCATTGAATCCGTCATCCTCGACGTCGCCGGCGAGCACACGCAGAAACACCTCTTCGAAGTTGTCCTTGACACGATCGGCCTCGATATCCTTCAACATGTCGCTGCCGACCATGCCGAAATCATGGACCCACGCAACATGCCCGTCACTGGACATGATCTTGTGCGGGACCTCGCTTTGAACCCGAAATCCGATGTTTTCCAGCACCGGCAGAATGTCTGACAACGCGAGTGGCTCATTGGGGGCGAAAGCCTTGAAACGCACCCCGGAAGACCCTTCGCCGGCTGCGGCCATAAGCGTTACCCTGATCTCCCCTGTTGCGAAAACCGACTCCAGATTTGCGATGTCGGCGACGGATTGGGACGGACTCGTACCGTCTCTCCAGGATGGCGGGAAAGCTCCACGGTAGCGTGAGAACAAGGCTGTCCCGGTTTTTTCACCATGCGCTGCGATCAGTTCGACGGCGAGGTCGTCAATCCAGGACCGGCAGGCCTCGACCACCGCCGCGTTAATGTCCTCAAGACTGTCCGGAAACCCGTGTTCAGGATCAATTCCCACCAGATAATGGATGCGAGCAAGGCGGTCGTCGGAAATATGCACATGAGCCGTGGTCACCTTGCCACCAAAACCCGACACCAGGACCGTTTCCACTTTCTGTCTCAAGGCATCATCGAACCGTTCGCGAGGCAGAAAGACCAGGCAGGAGACATGGCGGCCGAACGTATCCCTCCGCGTAAACAGGGAAGCGCCGCGGCGACGCTGCAGGCGAAGGATATCCAGCGCAGCGACCTGCAAGTCATCGGGCTCCCATTGAAACAGTTCATCCCGAGGCAGGTTCTCCAGAACGTGTGCAAGGGCTCGCCCGTCATACGTATCCGCGGCAAAGCCCGCATTTGTCATGATTTTCCGGACCTTGCGGCGAACGATCGGAATCGTATTGATGGGGCGTCGGTAGACCACAGACGTGAAGAGGCCAACAAACAGCCTCTGGCCGGTCATCCGCCCGTTTTCGTCCAACTGTTGAACCAGTATCGCATCAAGCTGAACATCGCGATGTACGGTGGATCGCTTGTCGGCCTTGCTGACCAGTATGAGCGGCAACGAACCGGAACCGAACACTTCGCTCGGCAGCAAATTCGGGTTTTCCAGTCTTTCGAATACAGACGACGTGCTGTTGCGCAGGATACCGAGGCCAGATCGGGCGACTGGCTCGAACTCCAGGGTCTTGCTTCCCTCCGTAACACGATATTCCCGGTGGCCAAGAAACGTGAAATTGTTTTCCCCCAGCCATTTCAGGAATTCGACGCTTTCGGCAACCTCATTGTCTGCGAGGCCGCTTCCCTGGCCCGTCAGTTCGACCACAGCATGGGTAAGCTGTCGCGTCATGGCACGCCAGTCGCGGACGGCGGCCCGCACATCCCGGAGTACCCGCCTCAGGGCGGACACAGTGTGGCGAAGAGCCATGTCGTCAGTCAGTTCGGTGACCCGCAGATGGATGTAGGATTCCCGGCGAACAGCCCGACCGGTATCGGTTTCCAGGATCTCTTTTTCAGATGCCGTGCGGTCTGCTGCCACCTTGACAATCGGATGGACGAGCACATGGACCGCCAGATTGCGCCGGTACAATTCGGCGGTCAGCGAATCCACGAGAAAGGGCATGTCGTCATTGACGATCTCGATGATGGTCCCTGCGGTCTTCCATGGATGTTCACGCGGTTCCGGATTGAAGGCGCGCACCAGTGCGCGACCGCGCCGGCGGGCGCGACCGAATTCCCACAGGCTTCTGATGGTTGAAGCCAGTTCCGACGGGTTTGCTGTAGCCAGGTCTTCCGACGAGGCACTGGAAAGAAAGGCCCTGGCAAAGATCGCGACACTGGCTCCGTCAGTCTCGCAGTTTCGTACGACTTGGCGGGCAATTTCCTCGAGAGAATACCCGTCCATTCCGTCATCCAGCATAAGCCGCGACCTCACCTCGAATTCCCCGACGATGATGGTAGGACAAGACACGGACCCGCACAACGGAACCTCAGGCATCGAGGACGGGCCGTCCGGAGGCCGGCCCATGGTGCCTTTGTCCAGGTCGTGCTGACCGCACGGCCTCCCGTTTTAATGTTCCGGTCAGATCAGATACCCGCACCACCGGCCTGTGGACATCGGCGTAACAGGACAAAACCGGTTCATCCCAACCCTCGGACTCCTGACCGGGTTTGCCATCATGGCTCCTGCCGACAATACCGCGCCGTCTTGCCGCAAGGATCCGGATTGCGATGACGGGCGGGACTTCTGCGTCTTCAGCTGGTGGTGATGTCGGTGAAATATCGTCTGTTTTGGCCGGGATACCCGCATTGACGTTGGACCTGTTAATGAAACAGGTGTCCTTTCGATGCAGCGCACCAATTACCATGACAGAACAGCGTCATTGTCTCAGATGGTCCGATCGACAGGTCTGCCGGAAAGAAATCCGGACGGATGAAGGCCGTTTCAGGCAGTCACCTCGACTCAGGCCTCTCCGTCAAGCTTCGCCACCTCTTTCCTCAGGACACTGTCTATTACAACCCCCAACACGAGCGAACCTGTAACATACAGTAACCCGTAGTCCAGCCCGGCATCTGCCACTCCGGCTCGGCTGACCATGACGACAGCGATGGCAATCACCAGAACATCGGCCGTCGACCACCGCCCGAAAGACTCCAGTGCGCGGAGCCACCCGAACGTTGGCCGGGTACCGGCCCGAACGCGCCGCCACAGACAAGCCTGCGTAACAAACTTGGTGAACGGAAGGACGACAGAAAAGAGGACAACCATAAAACCCAGCAGAAATTCTTGCTTGGTCATCAAATCCCAGACCGTCTCGGCGATTGAGAAGCGAACCGGTAAACCGGTGGAACCGGTAACTACGACGGCCGGCAAAAACAATCCGGCCAACCGGGTCGCAGCAGCAAGGATCACAATGGTCAGGAAAAATCGTGCCAAGACCTGTCTCGTAATAATCCCGGGGCCGTGAGCCGTACAGGCAGCGTTTTCACCCGCCTGTCATGCTCTCGCAACTTGTTTGGACGGCTGGTCCATTCGCTCAGTATAGCATGGAAGCTGGGGTGGCTGATGGGACTCGAACCCACGACTTCCTGGACCACAACCAGGCGCTCTGACCAACTGAGCTACAGCCACCATCGGCGTCGGTCGCCGATTACCTAACGCCTGATGTACCGGACGTCAAGATTGCCGACCTCTTCAAACCTCGGCAACAGGCGGCGTTCTGCAAGTCCCCGACAAGCGACAGGCACGAACAAGCGGTCATGAGATCACCGTCGCCTGCGCGGTGATCAGCCGCGAATCCAGGCAGGATAGTGCCCGACGCAGTCCGGCGCGAACGACGGTCACATCACCGCTGCTGTCGGCCGTGTTCGGGATTGGGCCGAATTTCATAAGGCCTTCTGTGTCAATTTCATACTTCCCTGACCCTGGCTGAAATACAGTCTCAACCGGTCAATGGCCCTGTCAATCGTCTCCGCTTTCTTGCAGAACGAAAAACGCGCGAAATACTTCACGTCATCCGACGTATAAAAGGCACTCACCGGCACTGCAGCCACGCCCACTTCGGTGGTCAGAAAGCGACAAAATTCCTCGTCGTTTCCCGTGAAACCGGTGGGGCGGAAATCAGTGGTAATAAAGTAGGTGCCCTGGCACGGAAGCACCTCGAGTCCGACATCGGTAAGACCGTCCGCGAGATGATCCCGCCGCGCCTGCATATCCGATTTCAATCCCTCAAAATAGGACAACTCCTTCTGCAAGCCGTAAGCCACCGCGGCCTGCAGGTTTGGTGGTGTCGTAAATGTCAGGTACTGATGCGCCTTGGCAATCGGCGTCAGAACATCCGGTGCGGCGGTGATCATCCCCACCTTCCAGCCGGTCAATGAAAAGATCTTGCCGGCCGACTGGATCCGGACGGTCCGCTCGCGCATGCCGGGAAGACTGATCATCGGTACGTGGGACTCGCCGTCGAACACCAGGTGTTCGTAAACTTCATCACATACGGCATACGCATCATGTTTCTGGCACAGGCCAGCGACGAAATCGAGCTCTTCGCGACTGAAGACCTTTGCGCAGGGGTTCATGGGCGTATTGATCAGTACCAGTTTCGTCCGTTCGCTGAAGGCCTCCTCAAGTTCAGCACGCGGCAGAGCCCAATCCGGAGGTTCGAGGCGCACCAATCTCGCAATTCCGCCGCCTCTCTGCACCATCGGGAGATAACAGTCGTAGAGAGGTTCGATGAGAATAACTTCGTCGCCGGGCTCGATCAGACCGAGCAAGGCCGAAGCCAGCGCTTCAGTCCCTCCCGACGTCACCATGGTCTCGTTGGCCCAGTCAACGTCAAGATCGTAAAATCGACTGGCGTGCGCAGCAACAGACTTGCGCAGGTCAGGAATCCCGTACATCGACGGATACTGGTTGATACCGTTCTGCAGGTAATCGATCGCTGTTTCGACCACATCCGGAGGCCCGTTTCCATCAGGAAAACCCTGTCCGAGGTTGACCGCATCATGCTGTTGGGCCAGCCTCGACATGACCTCGAAGATCGTCGTCCCGAATCCTGACAAGACGGTATTCCCTGTTTTCATCCTCCCTCGCCCCTCACACTGTTCCGGCCAAGCCCGCATTCGCCGCTTCCGGCAACCGGTCCGCCGTCCTTCCCCTGCAATGGCACATGTCTTCTGATCCTGACGGCAGATGATCAGGAAGTTGCACCGGTTTCTGTTTCGGGATACGCGCTGTCACGCCGTGATGAAGGCTGTATGGACCCCGGCAGCCCCGACTCCGGTCACGATTGGGCGATATAGTCCCGCAACGCCTCGGCCTCGTTCATAATCTCATCAAGCCTGCTCTTCACCACATCGCCGATGCTGATCATGCCTGCGAGCTCGCCCAATTCTACAACCGGAACATGCCGCATCCGCCGTTCGGTCATGTAACCCAGCACACCGCGCCCTGTGTCCGCAGGTTTGCAGACCACCACATCCCTGGTCATGTAGTCGGTGACCGGGCGATCCAGCGCATCCGCTCCATTGTCGGCAAGGGCGTGGACAATGTCCCGCTCGGACAGAATACCCGCAATCACCTTGTCATCCACGGAGACCACGAGTGCACCAATACCCTCGTCGCGCAACAACAGTGCCGCCTCTGAGACGGTCGCATCCGGCCTGACCGTGTGGACTTGGGTGCCCTTGTTCCGAAGAATCTCCGAAATCTGCAAATTCAGGCCCTCCGGTTCAAAACAGTCACTTCGATATCCTCCAATACTGTATACTCCCCTGCATCAGCAAATCCAGCAGAGTCGGTATGATTGCCCAAGTTTTGGGCAATCTGGTGCTTTCTTGTTCATCTGTGACGGGACGCGCCCCGATATTTTCCCTGCAAAGGACGCTGATCGTCCCTTTACAAGGGACAGATATGTTGGCATGCCTCTTGCTAGTAAGATTATACAACGGTTCGGAGCCGGTCCGACACGGGAAGGGGAACCTCATCTGCCATGAAGAAAATCGAAGCGATCATAAAGCCGTTCAAGCTTGACGAGGTCAAGGAGGCGCTGCATGAGATCGGCGTCAAGGGCCTCACAGTCACCGAAGTCAAGGGTTTCGGCCGTCAAAAGGGGCACACGGAACTGTATCGTGGCGCCGAGTATGTGGTCGATTTTTTGCCCAAGGTCAAAATCGAGGTCGTCATCGCAGACTCTCTCCTCGAACGGGCCCTGGAAGTGATCCAGGAAGCTGCCCGGACCGGCCGAATCGGAGACGGCAAGATTTTCGTCTGCAATGTCGACGAAGCCCTGAGAATCCGCACCGGTGAAACCGGAACCGAGGCGGTCTGACTCTCTCGACCGGTGCGATCAGTATCAACCCGACGCGGCAATCGAACAGCGTCCGCGCCGGGATGACAAGACATGACAACAGTTTACGAAGGAAAAGGACACAGAAATGGCCGATGAAACCGCTAACGTGATCAAAATGATCGAGGAACAGAACGTCAAGTTTGTGGACTTCCGGTTCACGGACCCCCGTGGCAAGTGGCAGCACACGGCGCAGGACGTGCGCACGGTAGACGAGGATCTGCTCGCTGACGGCATCATGTTCGACGGCTCGTCGATTGCCGGCTGGAAAGATATCAACGAATCCGACATGTGCCTGGTTCCAGACTGCAGTACGGCGGTCCTGGATCCGTTTTCCGCCCAGGAACAGCTCATTCTCTTTTGCGATGTCATTGAGCCCAGCACGGGCCAGCCCTACAGCCGCGACCCCCGGTCGACCGCCAAACGGGCACAGAACTATCTTGCCCAGACCGGCCTCGGGGAGAAGGCCCTGTTCGGTCCGGAAGCCGAATTCTTCGTCTTTGACGATGTCCGTTATGACGTGTCGATGAACCGGACATTTTACGCCATCAATGAAGAGGAAGGGCCGTACAACTCGGGCGCCCGGCTCGAAGGCGGCAATACTGGACATCGTCCTGCGATCAAGGGCGGTTACTTCCCGGTTCCGCCTGTGGATTCAATGGGCGATCTTCGTGCGGAAATGCTGACCGTGATGCACGACATGGGCGTGCTGACCGAAAAACACCATCATGAGGTTGCACCGAGCCAGAACGAACTCGGAATTGAAGCTGCCGAATTGCTGACCAGCGCCGACTGGATGCAGATCTACAAGTACTGTGTCCACAATGTCGCGCATTCCTACGGCAAGACGGCCACCTTTATGCCGAAGCCGGTCATCGACGACAACGGATCCGGCATGCATGTCCATCAGTCCATCTGGATGGACGGGAAGCCCATGTTCGCCGGTTCCAGTTACGCCGACCTGTCAGAAACAGCGCTCTATTATATCGGTGGCATCATCAGGCACGCGAAAGCCCTCAATGCCTTCACCAACCCCTCGACCAACAGCTACAAGCGACTCATTCCCGGATTCGAGGCGCCGGTACTGCTGGCCTATTCGGCCCGCAACCGCTCTGCATCCTGTCGCATACCGTTCACAAGCAGCCCCGGCGGCAAGCGGGTGGAAGTCCGTTTCCCCGACGCTTCTGCCAATCCCTATTATGCCTTTGCTGCAATGCTGATGGCCGGTATCGATGGCATCCAGAACAAGATCCATCCGGGGGATCCGATGGACAAGAACCTTTACGACTTGCCGCCGGAAGAATTGCAGGATGTGCCCACCGTCTGTCACAGCCTGCGCGAAGCCCTCAATTCCCTCGACGCAGATCGCGAATTTCTGACCAAGGGGGACGTATTCCCGGAAGATCTGATCGACGGTTACCTTGCTCTCAAATGGGACGAGGTCTACAGCTTTGAGCACACGCCGCATCCCATCGAGTTTTCGATGTACTACAGCGTTTGAAACCGGATCGACCGCGAGGCCGCCGGAAGGCGGCCTCGCCACCTGCATCAAAATTGCATGAGCGGAACCCGCGGCCCGGTTCCCAGATTGAACGGCATTTCCTCGTCCCCTCACAAGATCTCGTCAGTTACGCTTCCGTTCATACCGGATTATGTGGTATAGAGCGCATATGTAGCTGAGGAACTGCCTGTAAGTTATGCCCGATCTTTTCGAGCTTCCCGCGAAGCCAGCCAGTGATCCCTATACAGCCCGAGACATTGAAGTGCTCGAGGGTCTTGAACCGGTGCGCAAGCGACCCGGAATGTATATCGGTGGAACCGATGAACGGGCGATGCAGCATCTCGCCGCCGAATTGCTGGACAATGCAATGGACGAGGCCGTCGCGGGACATGCCAATCGGATAGAATTTGAACTCGATGCAGAGGGTCACGTAACCGTCCGGGACAATGGACGGGGTATTCCGGTCGATGCTCATCCCAAGTTCAAGGATCGCTCCGCGCTCGAGGTCGTGCTCACGACCCTGCACTCAGGTGGAAAGTTCAATGGATCCGCCTACCGGACATCGGGCGGGCTCCATGGTGTCGGACTGTCGGTTGTAAATGCCCTGTCCGAAGACCTTGTTGTTGAAGTTGTGCGCGAACAGACACGATACGAACAGCGCTATGCAAGGGGAGAACCCCAGGAAAAACTCGCGGCCACCGGGAAAGTGCGCAATCGGCGAGGAACATCGATCCGATTTCGCCCGGACTCCCGGATATTCGGAAAATCAGCAAAATTCCGCCCGGCCCCTCTCTATGCAATGGTTCGCGCCAAGGCCTATCTCTTCAAGGGCATCGAGATTCGATGGTCCTGTGCGCCGGAGCTCCTCACCGATCAGGGCGAGGTCCCTTCCCAGGCCTCGCTTCATTTTCCAGGCGGCCTCTCCGACTACCTTCATTTCATCCTCGACGGCAACGACAACATCACTGGAACCGCGTTTGTCGGGCAAGCAGATTTTTCAAACAATACCGGTCGCGTCGAATGGGCCCTGGCCTGGCCAAGACAGGGAAGCCCAACTTTTCTCTCCTACTGCAATACCATTCCTACACCCGACGGAGGAACCCACGAGACCGGGCTGCGTTCTGCCCTCTTGCGCGGAATCCGGGCCTACGGCGAACTGGTCGGAAACAAGCGCTCCGCAAATATCCTCGGAGAGGATATTCTGGGCTGTTGTTCAGGGGTTCTGTCAGTTTTCCTGCCGGAACCGGAGTTCCAGGGGCAGACCAAGGAGAGGCTGTCGTCCCAGACGGCGACCCGTCTTGTCGAGACTTCGCTTCGCGATCATTTCGAGCACTTCCTGACTGGCAGCCCCGAAGCGGCCGGCAATCTTCTCGAATATGTGCTTGAACGGGCCGAGGAACGGCTTCAGCGCCGGAAAGACCGTGAACTGGAACGCAAGAGCCCGACACAGCGCGTGAGGTTGCCGGGCAAACTGGCCGATTGTGCACTCGGTTCCGCCAGGGGCTCGGAGATCTTTATCGTCGAAGGAGACTCAGCGGGCGGCTCGGCAAAACAGGCCCGGGATCGCAAGACGCAAGCGGTCCTGCCGCTTCGCGGCAAGATCCTTAACGTGGCGAGCGCGAGTCGGGAGAGGATCCGGAGCAATCAGGAAATCAGCGACCTGATCCAGGCCCTTGGCTGCAAGTCGGGGCCCGCGCTTGATCTCAGCCAGTTGCGTTATGAACGCGTCATCATCATGACCGATGCGGACGTCGACGGTGCGCATATTGCCTCCCTCCTCATGACGTTCTTTTTTCGCGAAATGCCCCAACTGGTTGCCAACGGTCACCTCTATCTTGCAATGCCGCCGCTCTACCGGATCACCCAGAGCGGAAAGACGGTCTACGCACATGACGATGCACACAAGGATGAACTCCTGGGTACGGAATTCAGCGGCCGGGGCAAGATCGAAATCAGCCGCTTCAAGGGATTGGGAGAGATGCCACCGTCCCAGTTGAAAGAAACAACCATGAACCCGCACACCCGGATGCTGGCAAGAGTTGTGCTCCCCGAGGCATGCGTCAACGGCGAGGCCAATTCAACCGCGGATATTGTCGAGCGCCTAATGGGACGCAAGCCCGAGGCCCGACTTCAGTTCATCCAGGAGCAGGCCGCTTCGGTCGACTATGTTGAAGTCTGAGCACTGAAACAGGACGCACCCCTCCCCTGTCCGCAACCCGGAAACCGTGCTATGTAACAGGAAACTTTGCCGAACACTGCGCCCTGTAGCCGGAACTGCTGCAGATGGACGCGAATTTTTCGCCAAGAGATGACGATATCGATGACATTTTCAAACCTGGGGCTGAGCTCCAGTACGCTTGCGGCCATTGACGATGCGGGCTATGCAGAGCCCACGCCCATTCAGGCAAAAGCCATACCGGAAATCCTCGCCGGTCGCGACGTATTGGGATGCGCCCAGACAGGAACCGGAAAAACGGCGTCTTTCACCTTGCCCATGATCGACCTCCTGTCCCAGGGCCGCGCGCGGGCGCGGATGCCGCGTTCTCTCATTCTTACCCCGACCCGGGAACTGGCAACCCAGGTCGCCGAGAACTTCGAGACCTACGGCAAATACAACAAGCTCACGATGGCACTTCTGATCGGCGGCGTGTCCCTCGAAGAGCAGACGCGAAAGCTGGGCCGCGGTGTTGATGTTCTCATCGCAACCCCGGGCAGGCTTCTCGATCATATCGGGCGGGGCGGCATTCTCCTGACCGACATCCGCGTTCTCGTCATCGACGAAGCCGATCGTATGCTCGACATGGGCTTCATTCCCGATGTCGAGCGAATTTCCTCGCTCCTTCCGGCCACGCGTCAAACCCTCTTCTTTTCAGCAACCTTGCCCCCCGAGATCCGGCGTCTGTCCGACAAGTTTGTTTCGAACCCCATTGAAATCACGGTGGCTCCGGTTTCCCGACCGGCCGCCGAAACGGTTACCCAGAGCCTTGCCATCATTCCGGGAACTGCCAAACGCGAGGCCTTGCGCAGGATCATCAGGTCCGAGGGTATCGACACCGCCCTCTTGTTCTGCAACCGCAAACGCGATGTGGATATCCTGTTTCGTTCGCTGCGAAAGCACGGCTTCAACGCTGCGGCCCTGCACGGTGACATGGATCAGCAGACGCGGCTGGCAACACTGGAGCGTTTCAAGAACGGAGAGGTAGGGCTTCTCGTCGCAAGCGATGTTGCTGCGCGCGGGCTTGATATTGACGATCTGCCGACTGTCGTGAATTTCGACGTGCCAACCCACCCTGAGGACTACGTCCATCGCATCGGACGAACGGGCCGCGCCGGTCGAGAGGGTTGCGCCTATATGCTCGCTTCGGAAGACGAAGGGCGCTATGTCGCAGCGATCGAGGAACTCCTGGGCTTCAGTATTCCGCATATTGCCGTTGATGGTATCGGCACCGGAGCCTTTGACGCCGAGAAACCGAAACCGAGGCGGACCTCGGGTCGCGGCAGGCGACGAGGCGAGAAGGAAGCCCTCGGCACTGGCCTTGCAGCCCGCTCGGCCGGACATTCCGCAGGCAAGAGAAAACGGGCTTCACAATCTGCCGAGTCCAAGCGGCCGGCCCGTGCGGAAAAAGGACGGCGTGACAGGCGGGAAGACGATGACACCCCGGTTGTCGGGCTGGGCGACCATGTCCCTGCTTTCCTGCTCAAGTCAGGCAACCGTTGATCAAATCCGGACAGCACCTGGAGAAATCGTCGATGCAAACCATATTCGTGATGGTGAAGTGCGAGCTGGGCGAAGCCTATGATGTTGCGGCTCAAGCCGTCGATAATGTCGAAAACGTTTCCGAGGTGTTTTCGATCTCCGGGCAATACGATCTGCTTCTCAAATGCGCGATTGAAGACGATGTGGACATCGGACACTTCGTGACCCAGCAGCTTCAGGTCATAGAGGGTGTGAAGGACACGTTCACCATCATTACCTTCAACGCGTTTACCTGACGGATTTCTCTCAGGAAGCCTTTCGGGTCCGGTACAGGGGTTCGCTACCTTCGATCAACAGCCGCGGACCAGGTTGCGGCAATTCAGTCAGGGCCTCGGTTTCCTCAAGACCCTCGCGGCTGCGACGGGTGAGTCTGAGATAATCCCGGTTCCCGTCCATCTTCCATTGTATCTCCTGGTCGTTCAGCGGCCGAAGGACCCGGGCGGGGAGACCCGCCACCACCATGCCGTCAGGGACTTCCATCGCCGCAGGAACAAAGGCAAGAGCAGCAACCAGCGCATCGTTGCCAATCACGACACCGTCCATCAGGACCGCATTCATTCCCACCAGGACCCGGTCCCGGAGCGTGCATCCGTGCAAGACGGAACCGTGGCCCACGTTGCAACTGTCGCCAACGATGACCGCACCCGATGCAAACGTATGGAGCGTGCAGTTGTCCTGAATGCTGCTGTTTGATCCCACCACAATCTGTCCGAAATCCGCCCGCAACGATGCCGAAGGGCCAATATAGCAATCGGGTCCCACAACCACGTCCCCGATAAGAGACGCTGTGGGATGCACAAAGGCCGACGGATCCACGACGGGGATCACCCCGTCAATGGCATAGACTCTCGTCACGAATGTTCCTTTCAGAATAACGTCCCGGAATGACGCAGTACGGGCTCAGGGGTCAGATATGGAAGGATTCTCCACAGCCGCAACGCCCTTTCTCATTGGGATTGTTGAATACGAATCCCGACTGCAGCTTGTCAGAAACGTAATCCATTTCGGTTCCCAGAAGATACATCAACGCCTTGGAATCTATGAACAGCCTGACACCCTTTTCCTCAACGACCTCGTCAAGTGGTTGTTGCGCGTCGGCAAAAGCCATTTCATATGCCATTCCCGAACAGCCCCCGGTACGGATGCCGATCCGGAGCCCCTGGGCCGGTTCGGGCCGGCTCGACATCAGTTGTCTGACACGATCTGCCGCCGCTTCTGTCAATGTCATTATTGCCGTTGCCATAAAATTTCTCCTGCCATCCATCCAGCATATTCGCTATGAAAATCCTTTAAAGGAAACCCAGTTCCAGTTTGGCCGCTTCCGACATCATGCCCGGGTTCCATGGTGGGTCCCAGGTCAGTTCAAGCGAGACTTCGTCCACCCCCTCGACCTGCTCAACACGGGACTTGACCTGGTCGGGGAGTATTTCTGCAACCGGGCAATGCGGCGTCGTCAAGGTCATCACGACTTCCACCCGCGCATCCGAGGAGACCAGGACATCATAAATCAGGCCAAGGTCATAGACGTTGACCGGAATCTCGGGGTCATAGCATTCCCGGATGGCATCAATGACGTCCGTCTCCAGGGCCTTTTCCGTCGAGGACTGGTCCCCGGTCCTGTCCCGGCTGCTTTCCTGGTCGACGGTCAGTGCCTTGTCCATTTCACGCCCATTCATTCTGTTGTCACCTCGGTTCCCTCGTCCCCCTGCAAGGCGGCTTCGAGAGCATGCCATGGCAGGGTTGCGCACTTGACACGGGTTGGAAACGAACGCACCCCCATAAGGGCCGACAACTCGTCCATCTCGCACAGCTCGCAGGTTTCCTTTCCGGTTACCCTGGACAAAAACCTGTTCATGCGGCGCCTAGCTTCAGCCAGCGTCTGGCCCTTCAGCGCCAGCGTCATCATCGATGCCGACGCCACCGAGATCGCGCAACCCTTCGCTTCGAACGAAAGATCCTCTACGCAATCCCCGTCGGTCCTCACCCATACTGTGATACGGTCGCCACATAGCGGATTGTTGCCGCGCGCCTTTCCTGTAGCCTCATCGAGCGCCCCTGTATTGCGCGGCGACCGGGCGTGGTCGAGGATGATTTCCTGGTACAGTTCCCGAAGATCCGCAGTCATCCGAAAATGTTCCGCACACGCCCCAGTCCGTGAACCAGCTGATCAACCTCGGCCCGGGTGTTGTAGAGTCCGAACGACGCCCTGACCGTTGCCGCCACATCGAACCGGTCCATGAGTGGCTGGGCGCAATGATGCCCGGTTCTTACAGCAATGCCTTCGTGATCAAGGATTGTTCCCACATCATGGGGGTGAATTCCCTTTATGTTGAAAGAGATGATTGCTGCCTTCTCATCGGCAGTGCCGATCATTTCGACCGTGTTCAGGGAGGAGAGGCAATCCGTGGCATAGTCCATCAGATCCTGTTCGTGAGCCGTCACGGCCCCGAGCCCGATGCCCTCCAGGTAATCGATAGCGGCCCCCAGCGCGATTGCACCGGCGATATGCGGCGTTCCCGCCTCGAACTTGAAGGGAAGATCGGCATAAGTCGTCTTCTCGAAGGTGACCCGATCAATCATTTCGCCACCTCCCTGCCAGGGTGGCATGGCCTCCAGAAGCGCTTCCTTTCCGTAAAGAATACCGATTCCGCTTGGCCCGTAGACCTTGTGTCCCGAAAACACGTAGAAGTCGGCATCAAGACCGCGAACATCAACAGTCATATGGGGAGCAGCCTGGCAACCATCAATCAGGACCAGGGCTCCTGCCGCATGAGCCATTTCCACGACCTGCCGGACGGGAACGACGGTCCCCAGTGCATTGGAGACATGGGTGACTGCTACCATCCTGGTGCGGGAAGACAGAAGGTCTCCGAAGCTGTCCAGCAGGAAGTTTCCTCGGTCGTCTACGGGGACCACCTTTATTACGGCTCCTGTCCGCCCGGCGATGATTTGCCAGGGAACAATATTGGAGTGGTGTTCGAGGACCGAAAGGATGATCTCGTCACCGGGTTCAAGGTTTGCCCGCCCCCACGCCTCAGCAACCAGATTGATTCCCTCGGTCGCTCCCCGGACAAAAACAATCTCCCGTTCGGACCGGGCATTTACAAACTGACGAACGCGCTCGCGAGAATGCTCCATGGCCTCCGTGGCCTTTTGGCTCATATGGTGGACCCCGCGGTGGACATTGGCATAAGCGGTTTCGTAGGTCCGGCGAATACAGTCGATGACGGATTTTGGTTTCTGGGCGCTGGCTCCGTTGTCGAGATAGACGAGTGGCTTTCCATTAACCTGTTCAGCGAGGATCGGGAAATCACCCCGGATATCCTGGATCGGGTAGGGTTTCGTGGTCATGTCCGGATCACGCCTGCCGCCCATCCGGAAACCGCCGCTGCCAGATAGTCACGCACGGTTGAATCAGGAACATCTTCGATGACTTCGGCCACAAACGCCTCAATCAGCAGGGCCCGTGCCTCATCTCCGGGGATCCCCCGGCTCTGCAGATAAAACAACGCGTCCTGGTCAAGGTCTCCCACCGTTGCGCCATGGGCGCACTTCACGTCGTCAGCCAGGATCCGCAATTCCGGTTTGGTGTCGGCACGGGCCGCTTCAGACATGAGAAGGCTGCGGCAGGACTGTCCCGCATCGGTCTTCTGGGCGTCCGGTCGAACTTCGATTCGCCCCTGAAAGACCGAACGGGATGCGTCGTCAAGAACGTTGCGAAACACCTGTTGACTGCGCGTGCCGGGCACACCGTGATCAATTCGGGTCGTGTTGTCCCCATGTTGCCGCCCACGCAGAAGGAGACCGCCTCGCAATTCGCAAACAGCTCCGATGCCAGTGCAGACCACTTCGATCTCATTGCGCGACACGGACGCTCCAAGTCCGACCGCATAGGACGCGTATCTTGCCTCACGTCCCGCTTCAACACGGGTCATTGATGTGTGCGACGCGGTCGGAGCTTCCGCCTGCAGCCTTGCGTGAAGAAGGCAGCTCCCGTTATCCATCCGGACGTCAGTGACACTGTTGGTCCATGACCGGGCCCCCTCAGTCCCGACAAACGTCTCGACAACAGTGGCGCGACTTCCCTTTCCCAGAGACACGAGGGTTCGCGGATGGATTGCAACCCGCCTGCCGGCTTCCGTGGCCAGGTGAATCACCTGAACCGGTGCGTCTGTCTCCATTCCATCCGGAACATGCAAGACCAGACCGTCCTGCATGAACGCCATATTGAGGGAACCGAGAGCCGAACCGTCCGGTCTCATGAGTCCGTGAACAAGATCTCTCGAGTGCTCGACAGCCTCCGACAGGGCTTCCATTACAATTCCGGAACCGCGTCCGGGGAGGCGAGACGCTGCGGAATCAAAGCGACCGTTGGAAATCACAATCCTGTGGGCACCTTCGATGACACAGGCTTTCCAGTCGGCCGGAGTGACGGCCGGGGCTGCCGGCAGCACGAAGTCCATACGGTCCAGTCCGGAAAGGCTGGTGTATTTCCAGGCTTCCATCCGGCGGCTGGGAAAGCCGGCAGCGGCAAAGTCTGCGATGGCCTGCTCTCTCTGGTCCTGCAGCCATGCACCGGGGAGGAAAGGCCGGCTCTCCTCGAACCCCTGCAATGCGGCGCCGACGGCGGGGCTGGCAGTCATCAGGCCTCGGCTCCTGTCAATGCCGTCCTGTCGTCGGCAACTCCGAAGCGCGCATATCCCTCTCGTTCCAGTTCGAGTGCCAGTTCCTTGCCTCCGCTGGTGACGAGACGACCGTCAACGAGCACATGAACGAAGTTGGGCACGATATGATCGAGCAGTCTCTGGTAGTGCGTAATCACGAGTGTCGAGCGTTCCGGCGATCTCATGCGATTGACGCCCTCCGCGACCGTCACAAGAGCATCGATATCCAGTCCCGAATCGGTTTCGTCCAGGATGGCCAGACGGGGCTCGAGCATCAGCATCTGAAGGACTTCGTTCCGTTTTTTCTCCCCCCCGGAAAAACCGGCATTGACTGACCGCTTGAGCAGTTCGTCACTCATGCCCAGCTTTTCGCTCTTTTGGCGAGCGAGCTTCAGGAAGGTGATGGCGTCCATTTCTTCCTGGCCATTGGCCTTGCGGACGGCGTTGACCGCGGTCCGCAGGAAGGTCAGACCGGACACACCGGGAATTTCAACCGGATACTGGAACGCCAGGAAGATGCCCGCCGCTGCGCGCTCGTGAGGCTGGAGATCACCCAGGGGCGTTCCCAGAAACAAGATTTCGCCGTCCGTGACGTCGTATCCGTCGCGGCCGGCCAGGACGTTGGAGAGCGTGCTCTTACCGGCCCCGTTGGGTCCCATCACTGCATGGACCTCGCCTTCGCCGATTTCAAGATCGACACCCTTGAGAATAGGCTTTTCTTCCACCGACACATGGAGGTTCCTGACTGAAAGAAGACTCATATGCCGCTTCCTAACCCACGCTGCCTTCGAGAGTCACGCCAAGCAGCTTCTGCGCTTCCACCGCGAATTCCATCGGCAATTCCTTCAGGACTTCCTTGCAGAATCCGTTGACAATCAGGGAAACGGCCTCCTCCGGATCGAGGCCTCGCTGTTGGCAATAGAACATCTGGTCTTCGCTGATCTTCGAGGTGGTGGCTTCGTGTTCGACGGTCACTCTCGGATTTTGCACCTCGACATAGGGGACGGTATGGGCCCCGCACCGGTCGCCAATCAGCAGCGAATCACATTGGGTAAAGTTTCTCGCGCCCGACGCCTGACCCACCGCCTTGACAAGTCCGCGATAGGTGTTTTGCCCGTATCCGGCCGAGATCCCCTTGGAAATGATGGTGCTGCGGGTATTCCTGCCGACATGGATCATTTTGGTTCCGGTATCGGCTTGCTGATGATTGTTTGTGATGGCAACCGAATAGAACTCGCCGACCGACCCGTCGCCTTCAAGAATACAGCTCGGATATTTCCAGGTTATCGCTGATCCTGTTTCAACCTGTGTCCAGGAAATCTTCGAGTTCCGGCCTCGGCACGCTCCGCGTTTGGTCACAAAATTGTAAATTCCGCCATTCCCGTCCTCGTCACCGGGATACCAGTTCTGCACCGTCGAGTACTTGATTTCGGCTCCCTCCATGGCCACAAGTTCGACAACAGCCGCGTGGAGCTGGTTTTCGTCGCGCATGGGTGCCGTACAGCCCTCGAGATAACTGACATAACTTCCCTCTTCGGCAATGATGAGCGTGCGTTCGAACTGACCGGTCTTGGCTGCGTTGATTCGAAAATATGTGCTGAGTTCCATCGGGCAGCGCACGTTCCGGGGTACATGCACGAAGGTCCCGTCACTGAATACTGCCGAGTTCAGCGTGGCGTAGAAATTGTCGGCATAGGGGACAACGGTTCCAAGATACTTGCGGACCAGGTCGGGGTGCTTTTCAACCGCCTCCGATATCGGGCAAAAGGTCACACCGGCTTCTTCAAGTTTGGCCTTGAAGGTGGTCGCAACCGAGACGCTGTCAAACACCGCGTCGACGGCGACACCTGCGAGTACAGCCTGCTCGGCAAGAGGGATCCCCAGTTTTTCGTAGGTCTCAAGCAGTTTGGGGTCGACTTCGTCGAGGCTTTTGGGACCATCCTCACTGGTCTTCGGTGCCGCATAGTAATAGGCGTCCTGAAAGTCGATATCCGGATACTCGACCAGTGCCCATTTCGGCTCTTTCATCGTCAGCCAGTGCCGGTAGGCGGTAAGGCGCCATTCCAGCAACCAGTCCGGTTCGTTCTTCCTTGCCGATATGAAACGGACGATATCTTCATTCAGGCCTTTGGGCGCGAACTCTGCTTCAATGTCCGTCACGAAGCCGTATTGGTAGTCTGCCCCCGTAACTTCCTCGATGACGGGTGCTGTTTCTGCAGGCGTTACCATTCGCTCGCTCCTCAGGTCCGGGCCGCTGTCGCCACAGCAGTGTCAGCCGTTGCGATCGCGGTTCGCGCCATGTGCGCAAGCGAAATGGCTTCAAGGGTATTGACCATCGCGTTATTGATCTCGAGCCAGTTGCTCCGTGTCGGGCAAAGCGCCTCAATCTCACAAGTAAATCCGTCGTCTGCCATACAGTCGGTCAGGGCAACGGGGCCATCGACGGCAGATACGATGTCAGCAACCGAAATGCTGTCCGGATCACGCGACAGCTCATAACCTCCGGAAGGCCCCCGACGGGATTGCAGGAGCCCGGCTGCAGCCAACTGTTTCAGCAGCTTACTCACAGTCGGCTGGGGCAAGGCAGCCGCCTCTGCTAGCATGCCGGCGGTAACGGGCTCGTGCCGGTACCGGGCCAGATTGACCATCAGGATCATTCCGTAATCTGCCATTCGGCTCAGTTTGATCATGTCTGTCGACGGATTGTTAAACAGGACCAATTTGGTCCTGTTTAACAATCTAGCCTCCTGTACGGGCATGTCAAGAGGGGAAGCATGGTGGTTTATGCCGAATTCATCCAGCGGTAATGCCACCACCGGGGAACGACGCCAGGTCCCCTGCTCGCGTTCCTGTTCACGAACAGAGACCGGCATCGACATTCCGGGGGCCGAGGTGCTGGCTCGGCATCGACATTCCGGGGGCCGAGGTGCTGGCTCGGCATCTTCACTCCGGTTATTGAGAAAGGGTTTCAGAGCATGCCACAGTTGTCCATTCGGTAGGCGAAGACCATGTTGCCCGGAATCCGACACTCCATGACGGGAAACATCAGGTTGGCCCTGTATTGTCTGCACAGTCGCGACAGATTTGACAACAGGGCTTGCGGTTTACATCCCCTAATGCCACGGGCCGCATCCGCCTTGAGCGGGGCAGCCTGGCAACTTTCTCCGATCCTGCCGGCCGTTACCAGACAGCTTCCCGAACCGGAGATGGTAATAATCGCCCTTACGAAGTCAGCCTGACAGGCCTCGCCGTGCCAGCAATGACTGGTCCGTTGCAATGCGGAGGGCCGCAAGCCTGAGCCCGGGTCGAAGCCGCGCCCGTCACCACAGGCTGGACAGCAGCAATCCCGAATCAATCGGCGCTGGAACCGTGGTAACGCCCAATCAAGGAGAGTCTGGCTGATCCGCTGTGCTCCCTGGCCACTGTCTCGCGAACACCGGCTGCTGGTCGCGAGCCGGGAGCGAGCAGAAAAGCATCCAACAGCTGGAGCTGCCGCTCTTGCGCATCTTGCGTACATAGCCCGATTTTCCTAGTCTTCTGGCAACTGTCCAGACCCGGATACGACCATCTGGAACCACTTCAGGAAAGACATCTAATGAGACTGAAAGCTATTGTTTCCGCACTCGGAGCCTGCTTGATCATGGCAATCACCACACCGTTGGTGGTCCCCCTGAGCGCCGAAGCGCAGGGTATGAAAACCGTCCGGGTGGGCATGAGCTGGATCCCCAACGTGGAATATGGCGGGGTCTGGCTGGCCCTGGAGAAAGGGTACTTCGCCAAAGAAAAACTCGATATCAAGTACTTCCCGGGCGGACCCAACGCGCCCAAGCCGCTGGTAACACTCGCTGCTGGCAAGATTGATATCGGATACGGGGGCTGGTTGCCGTTTCTGGACGCGGTCTCCCGGGGCAACGACTTCGTCCTCATTGCAGCGACTTTCTCTGTCTCACCGCTGGGGATCCTGTCACTGGCTGACAATCCCATCACGAAGGCTGCTGACATCGTCGGCAAGAAAATCCTTACGCAGGGTGCCAAGGAGCGCAAGGCCGTTTCTGCAACACTGACGCTCAACAACCTGTCCCCTGACTGGCAGGCCGTTCCCGCTGGCTACTCGCCGGAGCCGCTGCTGAACAAGCAGGGCGACGGTTATACGGCGTTCGGAACCAACCAGGCGGTATCCCTCGAACTCAAGGGTCTGGAACGCGGCAAGGATTTCCATTTCGTTTCATTTGCAGATCTCGGCTACCGGTCCTACGGCTCGATCATCTTCACCACGCGAACCTATCTCGAATCAAACCGGGCCACAGTCGTCGGTTTTCTTCGGGCACTCACACGTGGCTGGATCGACAACGCCCGTGATCCGAGTGTTGCATCCACTCTCGCCGTCAAGAAATATGGGGCCGATCTCGGGCTGAATCCCAGGCAGCAGCTTCGTCAGAACCAGATCCAGATCGAGATGATGAAGGACCCCGGGAACCCGGCACAGCAGATGTTGAGCATTGATCCTGCGACCATCACGGGGCCCCTTTACGCGGCGGCCAGAGCCAGTGGACGCAAGAACCTGCCTCCCGTTTCGAAACTGGCGGATGCGTCGCTCATGAAGGAGGTCTACGACAGTCTCAAATAGAGGCATGATCATCAAGGGGATGCGGGCGGCTGCCCAGCCCGCTTCCTCACTTCATTTTCCGTGGCTCCGGAGCCGCACCGCATGACGGATTCGCAGCGCCGGGCCGTTGACCTTCTGATCCGCGGCGGGGATGTTGTTTGTCTGGACGCCCACGGATCCGTTATTGCTGACGGGGCCATCGCCGTTTCCGACGGTCGCATTGTCTGGATCGGGCCCGAGACAGATGCCGGGCGCCTGTTTGATGCAAGCACGGTAATCGACGGTTCCGGCAGGATCGCCATGCCGGGCCTGATTGATACGCATGTCCATACCGCGCAGCACCTGTTGCGCGGCAAGATCGCTGAGGTCGCCAGTCGGGAACGGGTCAAGATCCCGATCTGGAAGAACTACTACATCCCGTTCGAAGCCATGCTTGATCCCGAGGATGTGCATCTTGGTGCACTTGCGTGCTATGCCAACATGATTACGGTCGGCACAACCTGTTTTGCAGAGGCCGGTGGACCCCATCCCGGGGAAATGGGTCGCGCGGCGCTGGAAACAGGACTACGCGGTTTTCTGGCATGCTCGACCATCGATCAGGGGGAGGCTTTTCCGGCTTCCATGCGATTGTCGACGGATCGCGCTTTCCAGGCGAACGTGGATCTCGTACAAGGGTGGGCGGATCAGGACCGGGTGCAGGCCTGGTTGTCCCTTCGCCAGATCATGACCTGCTCTCCGCAATTGATCCGGATGACTGTCGAAGCAGCGAGAGAACTCGACACCCGCATCCACATCCATTTGTGTGAAGGCGCCTACGAAGTCGACTATGCGATGGAGCAATTCGGCAAGCGCCCTGCCGAATTTATGGAGAGTCTGGAGGGGTTGGGAGAATTTCTCCACACCGCCCACTCCACTCTGGCTTCCCCTGGCGAACTCGACCTCTATGCAAGGCATGACTGTTCCGTCGGGCACTGCCCCTTCAATAACTACCATGTTGGCCCCCATCCCTTGCTGCATATGTGTCAGCACGGCATACGGGTCGGGCTGGGGACCGACGGCGCAGCTTCATGGGGCTCACTCGACATCTTTCGCGCCGCACATGCGGCACGGATCGGCCAGCAAGCGGTCGCCGGAACACCGCTTCACTTCCATGACATCATGCCGAGTGACCGGTTGATAAGGATAGCCACCAACGGGGGAGCAGCCGCGCTTGGTCTTGAATCCGAAATCGGCAGTCTCGAGGTTGGAAAGAAGGCCGACATTCTCATCGTTGACTGCAGCGAGCTGGACCAGTTGCCACGTTACGATCCGTTATTCGCCGTTGCGGCAATGGTTGTCGGACGCGATGTCCGGACGGTTGTGATTGATGGCCGGGTTGTCATGAAGGATCGCGAACTGCTGACCATCGACCATGATAAGCTTGTTTATGATCTGAAAGCCCGTCTTCCCGATATCATGGAGCGGTTTCAGAGCGTCGCTGCCTGAACCATGGCGCCCGATGAGAAAGGCCCGATGAGAAAGGTATGAACAGCGCCGCAATCCGGATTGAGCATGTCACCAAGCGATTTCCTCTCAAGGGGCAAAGCGAGGGCGTGCTGGCCCTGGAAGATGTCTCCATCTCGGTCCAGCAGTCGGAATTCGTCGCATTGCTGGGTCCGAGCGGTTGTGGAAAGAGTACGTTGCTGCGGCTGATTGCCTCGCTTGAGAGCCCAACCGACGGAACTGTAAGCGTCGGTAGCGAAGCACCCGACAGCCTGGCCGCGCGGCACGCCTTTGGTGTCGCCTTCCAGGATCACGCGCTACTACCCTGGCTTAACGTCTACGACAACATCGCCCTGCCCTTCAGCCTGGCCAACAAGCCGGTCGACATCGAGGCGGTCAGCGACCTCATCAACCTGGTCGGGCTCAGAGGATTTGAAAAGGCGCGGCCGGGACAGCTCTCGGGTGGAATGCGCCAGAGAGTCTCGATTGCCCGATCTCTGGTTCTTTCGCCGGAGGTATTGCTGCTCGACGAACCGTTCGGCGCGCTTGATGCGGTCACACGGCGTCAGATGAACATCGAACTGCAGAGGATATGGTCACGCCAGCAAATCACCACCGTTCTGGTCACGCATTCCGTCGATGAAGCGCTGTTCCTGGCGGATCGCGTTCTGGTGCTCAGCGCACGGCCGGGTCGCATTATCCGCGAAGTGCAGACACCGTTCGACCGTCCGCGAGATCCCGCGGTCATGCGAACCAGCATATTCCACGATCTTGTGGACACACTGACCGACGCCCTTCACCCGACCGAGGCCGCTGCCCGTGCCCTTGGCTAGTGTACGCCTTGGCACGCTCACCTACGGGACCATCGGCCTTTCGGGCTTTTTTTTGCTCTGGGAAGTCATCGGCCAGTTCCAGCTCGCTGGCCTGTCCTGGCCGCCACTGACAGCGGTGCTCCAGTACCTGTTTGACCCGGACAGGCACGCCTTGTTCCTGCGCGCGATCGATGCAACCCTCCGATCGACGGTTGCCGGTTACCTGATCGGAGCTCTCAGTGGCATCGCGCTGGCAAGCATCTCCTATACCCTGCCGGTTTTGCAGAGAGGGTCCGATCGCTTCGCAGCTGTTATCAACTCGATACCATCAATCGCGCTCGGGCCGATTTTCCTGATCCTGATCAGTCGAGAAGCGACTCCGGCCGGAGTCGCTTCGATCCACGTGTTCTTTATCGTCTATGTTTCCATGACCTCCGGTCTGGGCAGCACGTCGCAAGCGCATGAAGATCTCTTCTCCGCCCTCGGCTCTAACCGGCTGAAGCGCTTTCTGCGCCTCAATTTTCCTACTGCGGTGCCGGCCATCGTGAGCGGGTTGCGCCTGTCCTGGCCGGCGGCGCTGATCGGCGCGATTATTGGCGAGTGGTTTGGCGCACCACGCGGCATCGGAATCCTCATCATCAACGCGATGCAGAACTTCCAGATCAATCTGCTCTGGTCCGCGGTGTTGCTGGCCGCCATGACGTCGCTTTTCTTCTTCACCCTGCTCACGTTGCTTGAGCGGGCGGCCTATCGCCGTTTTCGTGAGTGAGGTGAGGAAAGTGGCGACATCCAACGGAAGAGAATCATTGGACCGCGGCAGCGTGGTTGTTCGTTTCTTCGTCCTGAACTGGGGGATATTGCTGATCCTTGCAGCATGGGAAGGCTGGGTCGCGGTCAACAAGTTCAACCCTATCGTCATGCCCTCGCCGCAAGGCGTGTTCATGGACATGATCTCGAATCCGGGTATCTATATAGAGAACACATCGGTGACCCTTTTCGTCGCCACGGTCGGGCTGGCAGGCGGTCTGTTGGTAGGCACGGGACTGGCGGTTCTCACCTGGTTCTCTCCTCTTCTCTCAGGGCTTGTCAGTCCGACGGCCGTGCTGTTCAGCTCTGTGCCTGTGGTTTCCCTGATACCGATCATTGCCCGCATTCTTGGTTACAACATGGCCACCGAAATTGTGATCGTGATGATCATCACCTTCTTTCCGTCATTTGTCTTCACTACGGCCGGGCTTCGCGACCTGCCGCATGGCAGCCAGGACCTGTTCAGGGTCCTGGGCGCATCACAGCGCGCCACGTTGCGACGGCTCGCACTGCCAGCCGCGGTCCCCAACATGGCGATTGCGCTCCGCCTGGCCGCTGCTCACGCCATTCTTGCCGCAATGATCGCTGAATTCCTGATGGGTACCACCGGACTCGGATACCTGTTCGCTGTCACCAGGCAGGAATTTCTTACCGAACGTGCATTCGGGACCAGCGTCGTCGCAACCGTGATCTCTGTCGCCGCCTTTCTCGCGACCTCTCTTCTCGAACGCAGGATTCGTGCACGATTTACATGACACGCCGAAATCATGTGCCGGATACGGACCCGACTTGCTTTCCCGTTCGGAATCAACGCCCGATTTTCACCCGAGACCAATGCCTGAGCTGACGGACTTGTGCATGTTTGTGCCTATTTCTGCCGTCGCAACAACGGACGTATCACCTTCACTACAGACAGGGTAGCGCCCGATTCGGGATATGCCGAAGCCCGGAGACATTCCGGCCCGGAACAGTCTGATGCCGGTCGTGCTCATCATCATGACCAAGACCGGCTGCACTATGGAAGATTTGCAGGATTGGGCCCCAACTGGCAGCCATGCCCGACACCAACACGATCGCACCCAGACTCAAGGGCTGGTTGTCCGGCATGATGGACGAAGCGCGGACCCATGTCGTCGCTGCATCGAAACGAATCCGGCCCATAACAACCCGGAGACGGGTCGTCATGACCCCGTGACCACCTGGTGACAGGCCAAACTCTGGAGACTGGCGTTACAGGCTGCTGATCAAGCCCCGGCTATGGACCAGCAAGATCACCGGCAGCAAACCACAAGTTTGCACTCGCTTCCACAAACGCGTTCTTCCCACATCTTACCGACCCTTCCTGTGATTTGTCGCGAGCCTGGGGAACTTCGGAACCCACGCGGCACACTCGGGGAAGACTTTCGAACGCGACTGCCTCGAACCTGAGATGATCTCCCATCCGGGAGCTCAGGCGGAGCGGCCACGATGGGCTCCGATGCCAAGCGACCGGGCCAGCGCCGGGACATCAGAAACCGGCAGCACCGAGATGCGTTCATCGAGCGGATAGGCCTCCTGTCCCGGATACACCACCCATAGATGCTCCAGTTCCAGATCAGCAAGAGCTGTTCGCATGGAACGGGTGGTTCCGGGTGCGTCGGAGAGCTTGAACTCAAAGCCGTAAGTCCGACCGCCCTGCATGATGAGAAGATCCAGCTCGGCACCGGCGTGGGTCGCCCAGAAATACGCTCCACCGGTTTCAAACGCAGCCGTAACCTGTTCCACAGCGAACCCTTCGAACGAAGCCCCGACCTTGGGGTGGCCAGAGACTTCCCCGGCGGTCTCCAGGGAGAGCAGGGCATGCAGAAGCCCGGTATCACGTAAATAAATTTTCGGTGAACGCACCTGACGCTTGCGGATATTCGCGAACCAGGGTGGAAGCGCCCGCACCATGAAGGCACCGGTCAGGATGTCAAGATATCTCCGCGCCGTGCCTTCGCTTGATCCGAGCGCACGGGCGAATTCCGCCGCATTCCAGACCTGACCATGATAATGAGCCAACATTGTCCAGAACCGCCGCAGGGTTTCCGCCGGCACGGTGATACCAAGTTGCGGAATGTCTCGCTCCAGGAATGTCTGAACGAAGCCGTTCCGCCACACCGCCGAGCCCCGGTCGTGCGGAGCGACGTATGCGCGCGGAAACCCGCCCCGGAACCAGAGCGTTTGCCAGGACTCAGGTCCGATCTCCGAGAGGTCGAATCCCGAAAGCTCGACCAGCCCAATACGACCGGCGAGGGATTCCGAGGCACCGCGCATGAGTGCCGGAGATGCGCTGCCAAGCACGAGAAATCGCGCCGGATTGCGAGGCCGGTCGACAAGCACACGGAGCGTCTCCAGAAGCAACGGCTGACGCTGGATCTCGTCGATAACCACAAGACCGGAGAGATCGGCCAACGCACGTTCAGGTGCTTGCAGACGTCGGCGATCCACTGCACTCTCCAGATCAAAAAAAGTGCTGTCCTCGGGATCGGCAGCTGCGAACACGCGCGCAAGTGTGGTCTTGCCGCACTGTCGCGGCCCGGTCAGGGCGACCGCAGGATGAACAGCGAATGCCTCGTGGATTCGGGACCGGGCGATGTTACGATCGATAACCATGCACCACTATATTCCTTGAAAATCCGCAATTCTACTGAGGATTTTCAAGGAATATTGACGATACCAGTAAAATCGGCCCGAAACGCGTGACTCATTCCCGACAGCCCGCCATTCCGCAAGGCGCCGAGATCCCGGGCCAAATGAAACCGGCGCAACGGTACAGGTCACACGGTGCGGAAAGCCGATAGCTGTGCTCGTGGGACACGGCACTTTCTAGGAAATGGTCTTCGGTCGGCGGAGCTTCGCAGACGCATATGCCGATGTTACAGACGCGGTCGATCTGCCCGCCCTGCAATCGACCGGGCACAACTCTTCGACGGCGCCCGGGACGCCGAGCCAGGACGCAACGTCCGGATCAAGCAGATGCAATACCTGCCAGACACCAATCCGGTTATGGAACCGCTGCGGCGGAAGCCGCATACCACCACCCGCCGATAACCAGACTGCTGCAATCGCAGCGATTTACCATCTGGTGCCAGTAACCGCCAACATCAGCAACTTCGCTCACGACCCAGCCGTCAGTCTGATCTTCCTCGTTTGCCAACTGGTGAGCCATGGAACGATCAAAACGAACACCCGATAGCATTTCTCTTGATTGCGGCCTTATGTTCCGGTCCTGATGCATGACCGTACCCGGAACCGGGACAACCATTGCCAGGGGCAGCCCTGGCTCCGTCCTCACGATCGAACCGGCACCCGTCCCGGAAGTTTGAGTGCTGTTCCGGACACACTTCATGATCATCAACAACCCGAGGTGATAATTGAAATCATGATTATTCGTAGCGTAATGCCTCGATGGGATTCAGACGCGCAGCCTTGCGGGCAGGATAGAAGCCGAAAAATATTCCGACTGCAGCAGAAAATGCGAACGCCAGAACAATTGCCTCAGGTCTGATGATGGCAGGCCAGGAACCCAGCGAAGCAATACCGAAGACTCCCAGAACGCCCACGATGACACCGATCGTTCCTCCGATCAGGGAGAGCGTGACCGCCTCTATCAGAAACTGAAGCATCACATCACCGGGGCGCGCGCCGACCGCCATACGCAGGCCGATTTCACGGGTCCGCTCGGTCACGGAAACAAGCATGATGTTCATGACACCAATGCCGCCAACGACAAGGGAAATGGATGCGACCGCAGCCAGAAGAACCGTCATCACGCGCGACGAGCTGGCCCGGGCCTCCAGAATTGAGGACAGGTTGCGAACATAAAAATCGTCGGGTTCACCGGGCTGTATCCGATGCCGCTGGCGCAGCAGGTTGTTCATCTCGCGGATTGTCACGTCGACATCTTCGGCTGTTCTGGATTTGACATACATGACGTTGACCAACCGGCCAGACAGGCGGCGACCCCCAATCAGGCGTTTTTTGGCCGTGGATAGCGGAACAAGAATTCTGTCATCCATATCGGTTCCAAGAGGCGTCTCCCCCTTGGGCTTCAGCGTCCCGATAATTGTGAAAGGCACACGCTTGACGCGAATGATCTGCCCCACCGGAGAGTCTCCGGGCGCAAAAAGGTTTTCCTGCAAGGTCTGGCCAAGAACTGCCACCTTCGCGGCAGACCTGATTTCCGCATGATGGAACCACCGCCCCTCCCCGATTTCCCAGTCCTGGGCATGCTTGTATTCTGGCGTCACACCGAAGATCACCGTTGACCAGTTTCTGTTGCCAAAGACAACCTGTCCGGAACCGCGAACGATCGGTGCTGTCACCTCTACAGTCGGAATTTCGTTCTGAACCGCGAGTGCGTCATCCACAGTGATGGTCGGACGGGATCCTCTTGCTCCTCTCGCCCCGGAGGATGTGGTGGTGCCCGGCACCACGATTACAAGGTTCGATCCCAACTTGTTGATCAGGTTCTCGACCGTCCTTTGCGCTCCGGCCCCCACGGCGATCATGATGATCACCGCGCCAACACCGATGATAATCCCCAGTGCTGTCAGAACACTTCTCAATATGTTGACGCGAATCGCCAGAAGCGCGGCCGCAACGGAGTCCGAAACATTCATTCCGGTGCCTCCGGATCCGCCAACCCTGTCCCGAGGACAGCGTCTGCATCCACTTGCGTCTGAACCGGATTTTCCCGGACAATCCGGCCATCCTGGAATGTGATGACCCGGTGGGCAAATCGGGCCACATCGGATTCGTGGGTAACAACGATAACCGTCATGCCGTTTCTGTTGAGGCGCTGAAAAATTGCCATGATTTCGAGACCGGTACGGGAATCAAGAGCACCCGTCGGCTCATCTGCAAGAATCAACGCCGGCCGGGCGACCAGCGCACGGGCAATGGCAACCCGTTGCTGCTGACCTCCGGACAGCTGGGACGGGTGGTGGTCCAGCCGGTCGGCCAGACCCACTTCCTCAAGGACCGTTCTGGCGGTGCGGATCCGCTCGGCTCGGGTGGTCCGGCTGTAAAGCAATGGCAGTTTCACGTTGTCGAGAGCCGAGGTACGGGCGAGGAGATTGAAGTTCTGGAACACAAACCCGATCTTGCTGTTTCGTGTCTCCGCCAGTTCGTTCGGGTCGAGCTTTCCGACATCCACGCCATCCAGGCTGTAATGTCCGGAAGTGGCCGTATCAAGGCAGCCGAGGAGGTTCATCATTGTGGATTTTCCGGATCCGGACGGACCCATAATGGCCACGAATTCGCCAGTTTCAATCGTCAGTGACACACCACGCAGGGCGGGCACGACCGTCTCTCCCAAACGGTAATCCCTGGTGAGGGCTTCGGTGCGGATCAGCGCGTGAGACATGTCACAGGCCGAAACGCGGGAACAGGCTTTTTTGCTCCTTGGCAGGAGCGATGATGCCGGTCAGCACCTCCTGCCCTTCGTTCAGGTCTCCACGCACCATCTCGGTGAAGCGGCCATCGCTGACGCCAACAAGGACATCGACAGCCTTAGGCTTTCCACCCACGTCGGTCCAGACTCTTGCACTGCGCGCGGGATTCGATCGCCGCTCGGACAGAAGTGCCTCATAGGCCACACGCTGTGACGGATTGAGGACAGACATGGTCTGCTCAGCCGCCTGGCGGCGAAGCTGGCGCACAGATTGACGAAACTCGTCACCGCGTATTCCATTCTGGCGAAGAGAACGAATCCGCTGAAACATGGCGCGACGGAGTTCGCGAATTTCAGACTGTTGCTGTTCGTCCAGCCCGAGTGTCGTTGCGAGTTGCTTAAGGCGGGCCTCGCCCCGGGCGCTTCGGCCGGCCCCTGATGGCGCGTTTCCCGAGCGAAATCCCGCAGGTGAGCGGGCAGCCCCCGCTGTTTCCTGGCCCGGTGGTGTAAAACGCAAGGCCGCGTTCGGAACCCGAAGAACACCTGATCGGCGAGAAACCGTGATTTCCACGTTTGCGGTCATGCCCGGCAACAGCTTCTGATCAGCATTGTCCGCCGTCAGTACCACACTGTAGGTGACGACATTCTGGACGGTCCGTGGCTGCTTGCGAATTTGCGTGACGCGCCCCTCAAACCGCAGCCGCGGGAAGGAATCGACGGAAAAAGTCGCCAACTGTCCGGTTCGTACCTGTCCGATATCCGCTTCATCGATATTCGTTTCAACCTGCATCTCTCGCAAATCCCGGGCAATCGTAAAGAGGACCGGAGCCTGCAAACTGGCCGCCACTGTCTGGCCCACATCAACATCGCGTCCGATGACAACACCATCCACAGGGGAACGAATGAAGGTGTTTTCCAGATTGACCCGGGCCAGTGCAACAGTGGCTGCCTTTTGCTGCACCTGGGCGCCGGCGTGGACGACCTCCGCCTCAGCCATCGCGACCTGTGCCGTTCGCGCAGAAACCGTCGATTCCTGTGCACGCTTTTGCGCGGCAGCTGCTGCTTCATTCTGAACGGCGGCCTCCCAGGCCGAACGCGCCTTGTCAACCATGCTGACAGCAACGACATCGCGTTTATGCAACTGACGCTTGCGGCCGTAGTCCTGTTCAAGATCCTTGGCGGTCACCCTCGTCCTCTGCAGATTCGCCTCTTCAGCAACGAGTCGTTCCCTGGCGTTCTGCAAATTGGCCCGCGCCTGCGCAAGTGAGGCCTTTCTGATACCGACCATCGCTCGCGCTACAGCCAGTTCTGCCTCCGCCTGTTGAACCCGGGCTTCAAAACTCTCTGGATCGATGCGTGCGATGACCTGACCCGCAGTCACCTCCGAATTGAAATCCGCGAACAATTCCGAAATCTGACCGGAAATTTCGGAACCCACCTTCACTGTCACGACAGCCTTCAACTCACCGGAGGCAGATACCGATCTCTGGATGTCACCCCGATCAACAGTTGCTGTGCGGAAGCGGTCGCCGGTCTCCGGGTCTCGGGAAAAACCGAATACAGCGATTCCGGCGAGCGAAAGAACGCAAACAGTAATGACAGCGATCGAAGTACGTTTCAGCATGGACCTTGTTTTTCACCCGGAGGCCTGAGCAGGACGACTGGCAATACATGCCCGGGAAAGTTTTGCAACCTCGTTGCCGGTCATGCAGGATTATCAATCATGCCGTAGTCCTGGAGCGGTTCCGAGCCGGAAGACGCGGCGTGAACGGCCGTCATGATCATCAAATGACCCTGTTTCCCGGAGTCTTCACGATACAGGCCCGGGATTTCCGTTCACCGCAGGATTCCTGCACGCGAGGTTCCTTAGCTGTCCGTGAATTCAGCACACATCCTCACGGACAGCCCTACAGCGCACTTGTCACTGTGACCGCGCTTCCATCCTTCCGAACAACAAGGTCCGTCTGAAACCGCCCCTGTTTCCTGGCGGTCCCCGCCAGGAGCGATTATGTAAGCCGCTTGTCCGGCTCCATGCAGATTCGAGGCCTTACAGATCCATCGCGGTGATCTGGCAGCATTCCAGTCCACCAAGGCTGGCAACCCGCAGGGCCGGGGACCGGATCTGCGGGCAGGTCAGATTACTGCGCTGCCTGTGCTGTCGGCATCGTGTCTTCAGCAATCATCTTCCTGAGCGACAGGCGTGCCAGAGACAGGGCACTATCCGCATGGATTTCGACCAGATCCCGTTCCGGATCCAGATTCACCCGTTCCTGCTGCGCCTCCATGATGACCTTGTCCTCGATGAATGTCGGGTAGATTTCGTCATACATTTCCTGCGTGGCCTGAGGGTCGTCCTGCCGGTAACCGTTGGCCGTCGACCAGAAATAATGGAACGTTGTGCTCGTCTCCGGTGTCGCTCCGTGGAGCAGCCTCAGGTGAAAACCGTCCTTGTCCCGGTTTTCCCTGGCCCCGGCACCAACCTCAAGGGCCCCGGACCACTGGAGAACGATGCTCGGCCCCACATATTCGAATTCCTGCCAGCGATCGACCTTGCCGGTGAACTGGCCGCCTTTCTGGTATGTCGGAGGCGGTTCGTGATCGAGCATCCAGCGAATGAAATAGGCGCCGGTGTCCGTTTGTCTCGTCTGCATATCGGCGGCGACATGCTGGTTGGGGTTCCCGCCGATCGTCTTGTTGTGAACGTATCCGAGATGGGTCAGATCCATCAGATTGTCGATCATCAGCATGTAATTGGCCTTGATCTGGAACATCGCCTTGCGATGCGGCCATTTTTCGGGCTGGTCGTGATAGGGATATTCAACAATCTGGCTTTCGTCGGCACGGGCGGGGTCACCCATCCATATCCACAGGATCTGATTCCGCTCGACGACCGGGTAGCTGCGAACACGCGCTTGAGGAGGGATGTTCTTTTGACCGGGCACAACCACGCAGGTTCCGTTCGTATCAAAAGTGAGTCCGTGATAACCACACTGCAACCCGGCATCAACCACGGTTCCGTGGGTGAGCGGAGCGCCACGATGACAACAACGATCTTCGAGGGCACCGGGAACACCGTTGGAATCCCGATAGAGAACCAGCGGCTGATCCATGATGGTCCGTGGCAAGAGACCGTCGTCCAGTTCCTCGGACCAGGCAGCAATGTACCAGGCGTTACGAACATAAGGTTGAATGGCGTTTCTGGTCATGATCGTCCCCACAAGTCGGCGATGGTTTGCCGAGGAGGCTAACACACGCAAACGCAAGGAACAACCTGCGAGAGGCTGAACTGACCGCTCCCTTGTCGGCACCAAACGGAAGTATGACACCGCCAAAATTCCTTCCCTCCTTTCCGTCGAAGCGGCGTCCCTGCCAGATCTCTGGGCGGCAATTGGGAAGTCGGGGACTGTTTTGCGTGTCCGCACATCCCGGGAATCCGGGTGACGGTCAACACCAGGGCAGCCCCCGATGATTTTTGATCCCGACCTTCAGACACAGGCCATCAGGTGCTTGCGACATGTTTCCGGTGCTGTTGCACCCTCGGAGCCACTACCGGGTGCCCTCGCGCCCGGTCTGGGTGCAGAAGTGATGGCCAGGTGGCGAACGGCATGTGCTCCGGGCCATTGATTCTCCACCACCCGGTGGATCTGCGACCCGGAAACGGCACGGCCATTTGGGACGACGACCCAGCTGAGGCACCGGATCACTTGCAATTCCAACCGGTTCCCTGTAGCCATGATCACAGCATGTCGGGAAATAAATCCACAGGGGTCAGCCGTGACATTGAATGAAATTTCGCGAGTTCAGGAGTATTTACGCGGCGCCCTCGGCAACAACCGGATCCGGATCCTGCCACCGTCACAGCCCAACCACCCTGTCGAAGTGAATCTCGGAGATGAGTTCATCGGGCTCCTCTATCGGGACGATGAAGAAGGAGACGTATCCTACACCTTCAACATGGCAATTCTCGAGGAGGATCTGCCACCAGCAGCCTCCATCTAGAAACCGCCATACGCATTTCCTTCCAGAACAACAGCAGGAAACATCAAATGTCCGTGCACTATCACCTGATCAGCTCCTTCACGTGACCCTGGGTTCAGCGCGCCGTGATTGCAATGCGCGCAAAATCTGTCGAATTCGAGGTCACTTACATCAATCTGAGGGAAAAACCCGACTGGTTTCTCGAAATCTCTCCCCACGGCAAGGTTCCGGTTCTCAAGATCGATGGAACCGTCCTGTTCGAATCCAATGCCATCGCAGAATTTCTCGACGAAACGGTGCCGCCACGCCTTCACCCCGAAGACCCGTTCGCGCGGGCCCGCAACCGGGCCTGGACAGATTTTGTTCCGGATTTTTCGAAGGCACTGAGCGGGGTTTATTACACCAGGACGCCGGAAGATACGGACTCGGCCTTGCCCAAGGCACAAAAGGCCTTGCAAAGACTGGAAGATGCGATCGCTGAAAACAGGAGCACCGACGGTCCTTACTTCAATGGTCCGCACCTGTCGCTGGTCGATGCTGCCTATGCGCCGTTCCTGCAACGGTTCCGGATCGCCGACAGCTATCTGAAGACAGGACTCCTGGACTCGTTCCCGAGGGTCAACGCATGGGCCGATGCGCTTCTGTCCAATGAAATCGTGACCGGCGCCGTTCCGGCCAATTTCGTCGACGAGTTTCACGCAAACCTTCGCCGGCGCGGCTTCCACATCGCCACGCTGTTCAAGGAAAACCCGGCTCAGGCAGCTGAATAAGTTGTCCGCACCCTTCGGGCGCGGCATTCAGAACCGCACCAACCGGCCCGCTTCGAGATAGAAGCAGGCCGGTTGCGATCCGGAATGGTCAAAAGGCCCGATCGCTATTTCTTCCGGGCATACGCCGGATCAGGCTCCACTGCCGCAACTTCGATCAGATCGAGAATCTTGGGCGGAGACATGGGCAGTGATCGGGGCCGGATACCAATGGCGTCACCAATGGCATTACCGATGGCTGCCATTGTCGGTACGACCGGTACCTCACCAACACCCCTCAATCCGAAGGGGTGTCTTGGATTGGGAACTTCGACAATTTGCGTGTCGATCATCGGCACATCAGACGTGACAGGCATGCGATAGTCGAGAAAGCCGGGGTTTTCCAGCCGGCCGTCTTCTCCGTAGACGTACTCTTCGTTGAGTGCCCAGCCAATGCCCTGAACCGCCCCGCCCTGGTACTGCCCTTCCACTTGCAGGGGATGAATCGCCTTGCCAGCATCCTCAACCACCGTATAGCGCATGATGTCGGTCCGGCCGGTTTCGTCATCAACTTTCACATCGACGATGTGAAGGCCAAAACCGGGACCGGCTCCTGTCACATTCATGGAAGTCGTCGCAGTCACTGCACCGTGCGACATTGTGGTCCTGCGTGTGATTTCCGAGAGCGACAAGGGTTCGAAGTCCCCGACATTCTGGCTTGCCGGACGGCATTGCCCATTCTCATAGACAACCGCATCCTCGGAAACATCCCAGATCTGGGCCGCTCGCCTGCAAAGTTCATGGATGCATTGACGCGCGCTGTCGACAACGGTCATGCCCACGGAGTATGTGGTCCGGCTTCCTGCCGTGACCCGGTTGAAACCGAGGGAGTTTGTGTCCGCCATCGTAATCCGGACCCTGTCCAGATCGATACCCAGCTCTTCAGCCGCCATCATGGCAATCGAAACCCGTGACCCGGCAACATCCGCCGTTCCGACGATGATGGTGACCGTTCCGTCCGGAGCAAGATTCATGGAAGTCGAAGTCTCGCCGCCCCTGTTGAACCAGAAGCCGGCCGCAATGCCCCGTCCCTGACCTTCCGGCACGGGACTGTTGTAATGATCGCATTTTCGGGCGGCCTCAAGGGTTTCCACAAACCCGATAGGTCCGTGGGTTTCTCCATAGATTGTCGTATAGCCCTCCGTCGCGGCGTTCCTGAGGCGAAGTTCAATGGGATCCATGCCAATCTTGCGGGCGAGTTCGTCGATTACTCCCTCGACACCGAACACGATCTGCGGAACACAGGGCGCGCGAAACGAATTGACCTTGGGCCGGTTGGAGACAACCTCGAAAGATTCAATGTGAATATTCTCAAGGTCATACCGGGTAAACATGGCGTTGGGGGCGTTGAAAAACATTGATCCCGTGAACGCACCCGTCTGGAACACCAGTTTCGCTTGCGCCGCTGTCATCCGGCCTTCTCTGGTAACGCCCATCCTGACCGAATAACGCGTACCCGCAACCGGCCCGGTCCCGCGGAATACTTCGTTTCTGGTGAGAACCATCTTGACCGGAGAACCGGCCTTTTTCGACAGCACCACCGCGAGAGGCTCCGCATAGAATCCGGTCTTGCCGCCGAATCCACCGCCAAGTTCAGATTGCTGCACATTAATCTTGGCCGCATCGACCCTGAGTATCGCAGAAAGCCGGTCGCGATAGACAAAAGGCGCCTGGGTACAGCACCAGAGCCATACCTGATCATCGTCCGAATAATCCGCAATACAGGCCTGCGGTTCGATATAGCCCTGATGCATGGGCTTGGTGTCAAAACTGTGTTCAACGATGACGTCAGCCTGCCGGAAACCGTCTTCGACGTCCCCCATCTTGCTGACCAGTCGTTCCACGACATTGGTCGCGGACCCCTCACCGTCTTCCTGTCCCTTGGTTCGCAAATGTTCGTGCAGGACCGGAGCTTCAGGCTGCATGGCTTCGACCGGATCGATGACATGCGACAGCACTTCGTAGTCTACCTTGACCAGTCTGAGCGCCCGTTTGGCAACCGCCTCGCTTACCGCCGCGACCGCGGCCACCGGATGGCCATCATACAGCGCCTTTTCCCTCGCCATGGCGTTCCGTGTCATGTCGCCGGCAGGACTTCCCGGAGGAATGTCGGGAAAGTCTGCCCGCGTGATAACGGCTTTCACGCCAGGGAGGCTCTCGGCGGCTGCGGTGTCAATCGATCGTATGACGGCATGGGCATGCGGACTTCTCAGAATCCGTCCATACAGCATGCCTGGCAAGGCAAAGTCCGCGCCGAAACGGGCCCGGCCTGTCACCTTTTCAAGTCCGTCATGCTTGACCGGGTTGGTGCCTACGATGTTGAGATCACGATCCGGATCGAACCGGCTCTCCTCCAGGATTGTTGCCATGATCAGACTCCTCGCATTTCTTCGGCAGCCGCCATTACCGAACGCACAATCTTGTCATAACCTGTGCAACGGCAGAGATTTCCAGCCAGCCAGTAGCGGATTTCAGTTTCAGTGGGATCAGGATTGCGCTCAAGCAGCGCCTTCGCGGCCACAAGGATTCCGGGAGTGCATATTCCGCATTGCAAGCCGTTGAGTTCAAGGAAGTTGCGTTGCAGCGGATGAAGCTCTCCACCGCTGGCCATGCCTTCAATGGTCTCGACGTTCCTGCCATCCGTTTCCACGGCCAGAACCAGGCAGGAGCACACCAGATCTCCCTCGACGATGACGCTGCAGGCTCCGCAATCACCGGTGGAACAACCTTCCTTCGTTCCCATGAGACCCAGTTCGTTCCTGAGAACATCCACCAGCGTCTGGCCAGGCTCGCAGAGATACTCGTATTCATCACCGTTCACGATCGTCGTGACATGTGCCTTCCTGTTCATTGTTCTCCTTTCTCCGGTCGCCATGACAGGCACCCTGTGGTCAGCATGCCTGCGCGCGGGACAGGGCCCTTTCGGCCGCTCGCCGCGCGATCACACCGACCGTCTTAATTCGGTACTCCCGGGTTCCGCGCTTGTCACTGATCGGATCGGCAGCGGCGCGGCAGGCTGCCATCATGGACGCGAGAGCCGCGTCATCAACCGAGGTGCCGACAAGGGCCGAACCGGCTTCCTCGACCAGCAATGGTGTTGGCGCAACAGCTCCCACCGCAACCCGTGCTTCACAGCAGATACCGCTCTCATCGAGAACAAGATTCACTCCCGCTCCCACGATCGCGATGTCCATCTCGGTTCGCGGCGTCAGCCGCAAATAGCAGTCCCCCGATCGTGGCGGGCGCTTAGGAAACAGGAAAGAGACCACAAGCTCGCCTGCCGCCAGTGATGTCCGGCCGGGGCCAATGATGATATTTTCCACGGCCTCTGTCCTGACGCCATCGGGGCCAACGATCCGGGCGACCGCGCCAGCCGCAATGATGGCGGGTACGGTATCGGCAGCCGGGGACGCATTGCAAAGGTTGCCGCCAACGCTGGCCCGACCCTTGATTTGCATCGACCCGATCAGGGCGACCCCTTCAACGACGCCGGGCCATGCCCGGCTGAATTCCGCGTGATCAAGGATTGCCATCCCGGGAACAGCCGCTCCCAGGCGCCAGGCGCCGTCTTCCTCGATGATTTCGTTCATCTCGGGAATACGTTTTATGTCGACGACAATATCGGGCTCGACCATTTCGGTGTGCAACTGCACAAGCACATCCGTACCACCGGCCATAACCTGCAACCTGTCATCACTGTTGGCCAGCAAGGCTATCGCTGCATCCAGGGTTTCCGGAGCTTCATATCTCAGAACGGTCATCCCGTGTCCTTTTCAACCATGTCAAGAGATCTGGCGCCATGACGGTCAGGCGCATTGTTTCACGATATCCGGTTTGTCTTAACGACCTGTCGGCTGAGACGCAAACAGATCGCCGAACCGGTTCCCGAGCCGTTCGTCGAGTTCACGGCTGTTACGCGCAACCACCGGGAAGCTGTCCCGTCGATTGAATGGCCTGCAGGCATCGACGACCACCCTTGAATTGCGCCTGTCTTCATGGCTGTAACTCATGGGATCGAGGTGAGTGCTCCAGCAATTGTTGAGAATGTCGAGGCCCTCCCTGGGATCACATCGTGTGCACATCGCCCAGATCACATCATTCATGTTTGAGGGATCTATATCGTCGTCCACCACCACAACCCACCGGTTCGCATAGGCCCCGGCGTGACATTGCGAGGCAACCAGTCCCGCCTGCTTGGCGTGACCGCCATACATCTGCCGGATGGAAATCGTCAACCACATCCGGCTTCCACCGGCCTCATGAGCCCATACGCCCCTGATTTCGGGAATGCCCGCGGCTTCCAGCTGATTCCAGACGGCACCACAGCGATATGTTCCCCGGTAGAAGGTGTCATCGTTCGGAGGCACCGCCGGAATTGCGCCGAGCAGCACCGGATCGTTTCGGTGCATCAGGGTTTCGACCCGGATTGCCGGCTCGGGATGCATGTCGCCCGCGTAATACCCCGTCCACTCGCCAAAAGGCCCCTCGTCAACCAGATCATCCGCATGCACAAATCCTTCGAATGCAATCTCCGCGTTGGCCGGCACCGGCAATCCGGTGCGGGGCATGTTGATGACTTCGACACCTTCGCCAAGAAGGCCGCCTGCGCAATCATATTCATTCTTGCCATAAGGCATTTCGAGTCCGGCAACCATGAACAGGGCCGGATGCATCCCGGCGACAACGGCTACGGGACAGGGCTCACCGCGCTCGAAGTACTTGTTCATGATCATGTTGCCATGCTTGCCCTTGGAGACCATCACCGACGCAGTCCTGGGGTCGTGGGTCTGTACCCGATAGGCGCCGTAGTTGATCCAACCCGAATCGGGGTCTTTCATCACCACCATGCAAGCGGTGCCTATGTAATACCCGCCGTCCAGTTCATGCCATTTCGGAGTGGGAATGGTCGTGATATCCACATCAGCCCCTTCAAGCACATTCTCGACAAGAGGGCCTCCATTGACTTCGACGGGATCGTGAACCGGCTGCTTCTTCATATAGTCGCGCCAGAATCCCACCAGTGACACCTCCGTGGTATCGGCCGGCAGTCCAAGGGCAATATTGATGCGAGGCACAGAGGTCAGGATATTGGCCAACACCCGATATCCGCTTGGGTAACCGGCGATGTCATCGAACATCACAGCCGGATTGGTCATCTTTCGCATTGCCAGATCGACGATTCCGCCGATTTCCTCCTCCCGGTCCGCACCCGTCACGATTTTGAGTTGTCCCTCACTCTCCAGTTCGGTGATCCAGTCCCTCAAGTCCTTGTTTGCCACGTCTTCACTCTCTCTCCAGTGTTGGCCGCTCGGGCGGGTCGCCAGACGCCAAGCCTATAGCGCCTGACCTGTGAATTCAAAACCGGGGGCGCTGCAGGGAGACCACTGATGCAAACCTGACGCGTCCGGAGACGGTGCTGTCAGCGCCGGCGTGGCAGAGGCCCGGAACCCCTTCCGGCCGGGTTCGTCGAGGCAACCACCGGTTCGGTCCATCCCGACCTTCGACCTGCCCTGTCGCGGAGCGACAACATGGCGGCTGGTCATGCGCGAACACCCAGACACCGGACCAGACCGGAAAGCTTGCGGCCTCTCATACCGGGCAGATGAATTCCAGCCTGCAGCTCGCCGTCAGGAGTGTGATGCAGGGTCGCGGTGAAAGAGGCCAGGCTCAGATGCCGGCGCACTAGCATATTGCGTTCCGTGGTGACGGCCGCCTGCCTTGTACTGACCGCAATCCTCACTGCGCGCATCTGCGGGATCTATGGTGAAAAGCCGGAGTCAAGGGGCCAGCCGTGAAGCCGCACGATAGCGTTGTCCATGGCTCGGGAGTCATGCACGCGCAGATCGACGCAGTCACCTGCAGGCTCCATTGCGCCAAAGAAGCGCGAAGATGACGCTGGACATCGTATGTCGTCGGTCCATCTTTCAGTGCGCCGCCAGTTCTTCCGGGCAGCGCTGCAAACCGGGAAGAAATCCTGGATGGGTCCCTCAAACGTCCGAAGCCGGCATTTCCAGATGGGCATCCCTCCGCTCATAGAGAGCCTCGTCGGCATATCCCATCGTCTGCGGCCGCCCGTGGCCGAGCATGACCTGAAACCATACCGGAGCAAGGCTGTTGTTATCGTAACCGTGAATGACTCCCGGTGGACAGGTGATGCAATCCCATTTTCCCAGCCGGGTGGTCAGCCGGTTTCCTTCCTCGTCCTCGATAAATGCGTCCAGAAAACCGTCGAGAACAAAGAAGGTTTCTTCCACCTCGTGCGTGTGGGGTGCGTTCCCCTGGCCCGGTTCCACATACATGATGCTCAGTGTATGGGCCCGCGCCGGTATGACGGCCGCATCATCATGCTTGCCTGATCCTCCGGCGCCTATAAAGCGATGCTGGGCCCGCTTGTAACCCTCGATCTTGGCGTCCTCAAAGGCTTGCCAGTCCGGTTCGCGCTCGCTGAACCGTGCAACATAACGCTTCATGATGGTCTCGATTGCCATTCCTTCCAACTCAGGAGGTCTGGCATGTCTGGCTATGCTCATTTCTGCAGCTCCCCAATGGCGTCAGCACCAATGAGTTATGGCATGATCTCCCGCAACTTGAAACGCGGCGGTGCCCGAGACAACGCCCGCCCCTGCCCATGTCCGGGCGTTCCCCCGCGCGGCCAGAGCCAGGGATGCCGACCCGATACAGGGACATGGGCGCCGGCCAACAGGATTGCCGGGAACAGGAATAAATCCGGCCTCGTGCATGGCAACAGGATCCGATCCGGCTGGCCCGCTGGAAAAGGGCCCCGGCCGATGAACCTGTATCATTCCGATTGACGTATCGACTTCGGAACAGGAAACTGGCCTGAACACATCACAGGAAAGGATTGACGAAATGTCCGACGCCCTTCGTGAAATTATTTCCCGGACCCAAGACTCTTTCCGCGCCGATCCCAAGTCGGCCCAGGCGACGTTCGAGTCGGTATCGGTACTCGGTGAGGGGCTGTGCTCCTCGGTTTCCATGCGAACCCACAACCTCGTTGTCGACGAGCCGGAATCTCTTGGTGGAACAGACAACGGCCCCAATCCGGTCGAACTCATTCTGGCAGCGCTGGGGTCCTGCCAGGAAATTACATACAGGGCCTATGCCGCTGCGATGGGAATTCCACTGAATGGCGTATCCGTCAAACTGGAAGGCAATATTGATCTTCGTGGTTTTTTCGCAGTCGACGAGTCTGTCAGACCCGGATATTCCGGGCTTCAGGGAACCGTTACCCTCGACTCTCCTGCTGACCGCGAGACTCTCGAACAGCTAAGGGACGCCGTCAACGCCCACTGCCCTGTTCTCGATATCATCAGGAATCCGGTTCCGGTCGAACTTGCGCTGGAGACCGCAGAAATCAGGCGGGAAGCGGCGGAATAGATCTGCTTCCGTTGATGTTCCATGTTGGTGGAGCAGAGGCTGGCCCGGTCGGCGAGCGGTTCGCCCGACGCAAACCAGCCGGAATTTGACGACCCCGGAAAAGCCCTGCCCTGCCTGGCTGAACCACGGATCCCGCAATCCTGGTGCCGTCAGATGCGCAGATTGCGAGACGAGCCAATCCGAGACTGACCGGACAAACAACTTGAGCCTCCTGCCTCCGACATGAAGCCGGCTCCGTTCCGTTATCTCCTGCCC
This sequence comes from Alphaproteobacteria bacterium, assembly GCA_965221485.1. Taxonomy (GTDB): domain Bacteria; phylum Pseudomonadota; class Alphaproteobacteria; order MPNO01; family UBA830; genus JAJEBT01. The sequence goes on from OZ244893.1 coordinate 1,352,193, forward strand.
GCCAGCCTCGACGAGGCACTGTCGATGCTGAACGAGCACGCACCCGAAGGACGTGTGCTCGCGGGTGGACAGAGCCTTGTTCCCATGATGAATTTCCGGCTGGCGCGTCCCGCTGTCCTGATCGATCTGAACCAGATACCGGCGCTCGCACATATCAGCGACAGGGATGATCACCTTGCCATCGGCGCCATGACGCGTGAACGCACAATCGAATTCAGCCCTCTTGTCAGGTCCGGAACACCTCTTCTCGTTGAAGCGACCAAACATGTCGGCCATCTGCCCATCAGAAGCCGCGGAACTCTTGGAGGCAGCCTCGCCAATGCCGATCCCGCCGCCGAGTATCCCGCAGTCATCCGCGCTCTCGACTGCAGCCTGATCGTCTGCAGCGTGCGCGGAGAGCGGCGGATTTCCGCCGATCAGTTCTTTGACGGGCCGCTTTCCACGACCATGGAACCGGACGAAATCCTGACCGAAATCCATATCCCGAAAGCACCTCCAGGCAGCGGCTGCGCTTTTGTGGAAATCGCCCGACGTCACGGTGATTTTGCGCTCGCCGGCGTTGCCGCACAGGTCACGCTTGTTGAGGGCGTCCCGACGGATATTCACCTCGCAGCCTGCGGAGTTGGGCCCGGTCCTGTCCGGCTGGCGGCAGCCGAAGCTGCGTTCCTCAGGCTTGGAAACTCCCGGGAGGCCTTGCAATCCATTGCTGAGGCAGCGGCAGCGGAAGTCGATCCTGACGATGATGTCCATGCAAGCGCCGAATACCGGCGACGGCTGGCCGGAGTCATGACCGGCCGAGCCATCTCCGCCGCGATACGCCAGGCGGAGACGACCCTATGACGGAACAGATCACGATCCACGTCACAGTCAACGGATCCCGAGTAAGCGGCACAGCCTTTCCCCGGATGCTGCTGGTCGATTTCATGCGCGATGTTCTCGGTCTCACCGGCACCCATGTCGGATGCGAGCATGGTGTTTGCGGAGCTTGCACAATCCTGCTCGGGGGAGAGGCCGTCCGTTCCTGCCTCATGTTTGCAATCCAGGCCAACGAAGCAGAAATCAGGACTGTCGAAGGTCTCGCCAACGGCAGTGAACTGCATCCGTTGCAAAAACTCTTCTCCGAATATCGCGCCCTTCAATGCGGCTTTTGTACACCCGGAATGCTGATGACGGCACTGGATCTGGTCCATTCTCACGAAGAGCTGGATCACGAAGAGATCAGGATCGGCATGTCCGCCGCCCTCTGCCGGTGCACCGGCTATGAAGGCATCGTCCAGGCTGTGGAAGCCTATATGCGCCAGCGCCGTGATGGGGACCGGAACCATGACTGACGGTCTCCCACGTTATGTCGGGCAATCGGTACCCCGCCGGGAGGATTCGCGCCTTCTTCGCGGAGAAGGAACCTTTACCGCGGATATCAGCATTCCCGGCATGCTCCATTTGGCGTTCGCCCGGGCGAGCCTGCCCCATGCCAGAGTGCTCGCAATCGACCTCGAAGATGCCAGACGTGCTGACGGTGTGGTTTTCGCGGCGTCAGGTCCGGAATTGCAGGATGAAATTCCGCCGATCAGCGGTATGCAGGTGGTCACGCCACAAGGCTATCGGGATCAGGTCGACAGTGACATTCTCATCCCCGACCAGGCCCTGCTTGCTTCTGACAAGACCCGATATGTCGGTGAAGCTTTCGCCCTGATCGTCGCGGAAAACCGGTATTGTGCAGAAGATGCGGTGGAACTGATCGGTACAGATTTCGACGCGCTTTCCCATGTCCTTGATCCGGAAGATGCGGTCCGGGATGGTGCACCCCTGATTCACGAAAGCCTTGGCCGCAATGTCGCCGCCTTTCTTCACACACGAAAGGGAAAGGGCGCTGCCGCCCTTGATGACGCGCCGCGCCGCTTGAAACGTCGCTTCGTGCATCACCGCTATGCAGCCATGCCCATAGAATGCCGGGCTGTCGTTGCAAATTACGATTCCCGTACCGATACCCTCACAATCTGGTCATCGACCCAGGTCGTTCACTGGGTAAGACGTGAAATCTCGGTCGCTCTCGGCATGCCGGAAGAGCGCATCCATTGCATCGCGCCGGATGTCGGCGGCGGCTTCGGGGTCAAGGGCCATGTATACCCCGAGGACATCCTGATTGCCTGGCTGGCCAGGCGGCTCGGCCGCCCCGTCAAGTGGACAGAGGATCGCCATGAGCATCTCCTGAACTCCGCACACTCGCGAGACAACGCCTATGACGTCGAAATCGGTTTCGACGAACAGGGACATATACTGGCAGTTACCAGTGACTTTGTTGTCGATTCAGGTGCCTATACGCCGGTCGGCGCGGGGATCGCCGGCAACTCAATCGCCCACATGCTGGGCCCTTACCATATCCCCCATTACGAAGCCTGGTGCCGGGTCGTGCTGACCAATCGCACGCCCAATGCTCCCTATCGCGGCGCCGGCCGACCCGAGGTCACCTTTGCAATGGAACGCGCGGTTGATCTTGTCGCGGCAGACCTCGATCTGGATCCGGCGGAAATCCGGTTCCGCAACATGATACCGGCCGAGAACATGCCCTATGAAGTCGGACTGACCTACCGGGATGGTGTTCCGATCGTCTATGACAGCGGCGACTATCCCCGGGCCCTCTCACGCGCACTCGAGGAACTCGGCGGTCTTGAGGCCATTCGAAACCGCCAGCAGACGGCACGAACCGAGGGCCGTTACCTCGGCCTCGGTCTTGGCTGTTACGTCGAAGGGACCGGGGTCGGCCCCTTCGAGGGGGCCACAGTCAAGATTGATTCCACCGGCAAGATCATGGTTGCCACCGGCGCCTGCCCGCAGGGCCAAGGCCAGGAGACGATCTTCGCCCAGATTGCTGCCGACATCTGGCAGGTGCCGATCGAAGACGTCTTCGTTACGCTCGCCGACACCTCGGCCGTTACCATGGGATATGGCTCGATTGCCAGCCGAAGTACGGTTACTGCTTCCGGCGCAATCCGGGGCGCAAGCGACCATATTCGCGACAAGTTGTTCGCCATTGCCGGTGAAATCCTTGAAGCGGACACCGGCGATCTCGAAATACGTGACGGAGGTGTCGGGGTCAGGGGTGTTCCCGATCTTCATCTCACTTTCTCCGAACTGGCGCGCGCAGCGCGCCCCGGATGGGATCATCGACGCCCCGCGGGCGTTGAGGCGGGTCTCGAAGCTACCTCCTATTACGAACCGCCAACCGTCACCTGGGCCTATGCGGCCAATGCCGCTATCGTCGAAATCGAGCCCGAAACGGGCCGGATCCACATCGAACACTACGTGGAAGTCCACGATGCCGGAAAACTCGTCAATCCCGCGATCGCGGATGGTCAGGTCAAGGGTGGGCTGGCCCAGGGGCTCGGCGGCGGATTGCTCGAAGAGCTGACCTATGACCCCGAAGGCCAGCTTCTGACGGGAAGCCTGATGGACTACCTGCTGCCGACCGCCGCCGATATCCCGCCCCTCACCGTTGTTCATCAGGAAACTCCGTCTCCGCTCAATGCGCTTGGTGTGAAGGGACTCGGCGAGGGCGGCGCCATCGCTCCACCTGTGGTAATTGCCAATGCAGTGTGTGACGCATTGGGCGGTCTGGAGCTGAACGCAACACCCGTGCGGTGGCAGGATATCGTCACCCGAATGGATGAGTTGCGCAGAACCGACGAAGGCCGTGCCGGCTGACCAGTCCATCAGTGGCCGGCCGCGGAAGCCGCTGACGGACGTGCTGATCGATATCAATCACGTCGGGAAAACATTTTTCGGTCAGGACGGTTCCGAAATCGAGGCGCTTCTCGATACCGATCTTCAGATCGATAACGGAGAGTTCGTCTCAATTGTCGGGCCGAGTGGCTGTGGAAAGAGTACGCTGCTTTCTCTCGTCGGCGGGTTGATCGAAGCCAGCCAGGGGGAAGTCCGGATCAGCGACCGCATTGTCGACGGTCCCTATACGGACCTCGGTTTTGCTTTTCAGAACGACCTTCTGGTCGACTGGCGGACTGTCCTCGGCAATGTGATGTTGCAATGCGACATGCGAGGTCTGGACCGGCGCGCGCATCGTGACCGGGCGATGGAACTCATCGCCTCGGTGGGACTCAGTGGATTCGAAGACAAGCGTCCCTTCGAGCTCTCGGGCGGAATGCGTCAACGGGTCGCACTATGCCGGGCTCTCCTCCTTGACCCTCCCATGCTCCTCATGGACGAGCCATTCGGTGCGCTCGACGCCCTGACAAGAGAACAGATGCAGATCGATCTGCTGTCCGTTTGGCAGGAAACCCGGAAGACCGTGCTGTTCGTGACACACAGTATCAGTGAGGCTGTCTTCCTCTCCGACCGGATCATTGTCATGACCCCCCGGCCCGGACGGGTCCGGGACATCATCCCCGTCGACCTGGAACGGCCAAGGGACCTCGATATTCGCGACAGCAGTGCGTTCGGTGCCATCGTTCGCCGGATCAGGTTGCTGTTTCTCGAAATGGGAGTCATTCATTGACCGCTTCGGAACAGAACTCCAGGAACGCAACGGCCGATCACGGGCGCCGCCAGCGCAGTCCATTGCCCGGATGGTGGGTCGACACGGCCTGGATGATATTGTCTCTCCTGATCGTGCTCGGCGTCTGGGAAGGCATTGTTGCGATGTTCGACGTCCCGGCACACCTTCTGCCGCGTCCCTGGTCGGTCCTGATCGTGTCAGCTGCCAGCTGGCAGGTCATCGTCGATCATTCCTGGCATACAACCCTGGCAGTCCTGGTCGGTTACGGGCTCGCGGTCGTTGTGGCCGTACCCACGGCCATCGGGATCGTGCTGTCGCGCCGGGTGGAGCGTCTTCTCTATCCGCCGCTTGTGGCGACCCAGAGTATTCCCAAGATTGCCCTTGCACCGCTGTTCATCGTCTGGTTCGGTTTCGGTATTGAAACCAAGGTCTCGGTCGCCTTTCTGATCTGTTTCTTCCCGATTGTTGTCGACACGATCGTCGGCCTCCGCAGTATCGATCCGGCGCTGATACAGCTCGCACGATCAATGGGCGCACCCCCCTACAGGATTTTTCTGAGGCTGCGTCTGCCCGGTGCGCTGCCAAGCATGTTCGGCGGCCTCAAGGTCGCATCTGCCCTTGCCGTTGTGGGTGCATTGACAGGCGAATATATCGCATCGGACTCCGGACTCGGCTATATTCTTCTCAGTGCCTCGGGGGAAATGAACACGTCCCTGCTGTTTGGCGTACTGATAGTGCTGTCGATCCTTGCGATGCTGTTCTTTTACGCGATCGAACTCCTCGAACGACTGCTTATCCCCTGGCATGTCTCGCAACGAAGCCAGGGGCCCTGACGCGCGGGATCGCATAACGAGCCGGGTCATGACATCGGCCCACAATGGAGGAAACCATGACGTTCAAAAGACTTGCATTCGCAGCGACAGGCCTGCTTGGCCTGACGTTTGCCGCTCCTGTGAGCGCAGCAGACAACGTGACCCTGCGGCTGGACTGGGTACTCGGCGGCTATCACGCCGTCTGGCATTATGCGAAGGACCAGGGTGTGTTTTCCAGGAACGGCATCGACATCGCGCTCCGCGAAGGCCGCGGGTCCATGACGACCTCACAAACGGTTGGAAACCGTTCCGACGAATTCGGGACGGCCGACGGCGGCGCGATGATGGTCCTTCGATCCAAGGGCCTCAAGACGAAAATGGTGGCCGGTTTCCTGCGTACCGGGCCCAGTGCCCTGATCTTTCCGAAAAAGCTCGGATTGAAGAGCTGGAAGGATGTCAACGACCTCAAGATCTCCGATGCCGCAGGCGGCAGTACAATTTACCTCTTCAAGGCCGTCGAAAAGGCCATGGGCCTCAGCGGCAACAAGATCGTTCTGGTGGCGCCGCCGGCCAAGGTCAGTTCGGTTCTGTCGGGAACGGTCGACGCGACCAATTCCTTTGGCTTTCTGCAGAAGCCCATCATGGAATCAAAGGGCGTACCGGCCGACTATCTGAGTTTTGCAGAAGCCGGCGTCAACATGCCTGGGCTTGCGGTGATTGCCCATGAAGACCTGATCAGCGAAAAGAGCGATCTGGTATCGCGCATGGTGGCCTCGGTGCAGGAAGCGCTCCGCATCGTCCAGGAAAATCCGGAGGCTGCCATCGATTCCCTTCTCAAGGCCAAGCCGACCCTCAATCGCGACATTCACCTTGCGATCCTCAAATCCTCCTTCGCGCTCTATCACAGCGAAGCCAGCAAGGGTCAGCCGCTGGGGTGGATCCCTCCGGCTGATATCGACAATGCCCAGAACATCCTGGTGGAGTACGAGCAGATTGCTGTAAAGGCCGCGGCCACAGATTATTTCACCAACGCATTCATTCGCTGAAGTGCCGGATGACGGATCACACCGCACGCCATCCGCGGAGTCCCGAATTCGCGGAGATGAGTCTCGAGCAAATCGCCGATCGGCAGATTGCGCATTTCAAGGACCGAAAGCCGGACTGGGCCGCGTTTTCAGATGCGCTGATAGACGGATATCGCCGCGCCCAGCACCGATTTATCGGAAACACCAGTGGCAAGGGCGATCCGTCCGTCATCCCGACCGGTGGCTTCACACTCAGTGTGATGTATGTACCACCGGGTGAAGGAAATGCAGCCCACACCCATGAGGTCGAGGAAGTTTTCTTCATCCTCCAGGGACATCTCATGGTGTTCCTGGAGGACGAGACCGGACATCAGATCGAGCGCCATCTGGGTCCATGGGACTGCATTTCCTGCCCGGCGGGTGTGATTCACGGATATCGGAACGAGAGCGTGGAACCGGTCTATCTGCAGGTCATGCTCGGTACCGGTCGGAAACCTGACCTGATGGGCTACGCGAACGAGGATCTTTACAGGAACAGGCGTGCGCATCTCGAACCGTAAGCCCCGGCACACTCGCCGGTCAGTGGCGGATCGTTCCGCCTGACGCATCCCGGGCTTCTGAACCGCGACTGCAAAGGAGCGCTGCCATGACAGCAGACCGGCCCATTTCCTGGCCGTGGATCGACGGGACATTCCGCAAAATTTCTGACGCAAGCATCGAGGAGCTGAGGTCGCCCTGGGATGACACCCTCGTTGATCGTGTCGCCATGGTCGATCGACCAGTCATTGATGCTGCCGTATCCGCAGCCAGGGAGGCGTTCGAAACAAATCTCGGTGCGACACCCGCAATACGCGCCGAATGGCTCAGGGCCGCCGCCTCTGAGATCGAAAAGGAACGGGAAACCATCGCCGGTATCACGATGCGCGCCCTGGGCAAACCGCGACGTGCCTGCGGGATCGAAGTTGCGCGTTCAATTGCGTTTCCCAGATTATGCGCGGAGCAGCTGGTACGCATGGAGGGCGAGGTTCTGCCCCTTGATGCCCTCGCGATGGGAGCACAACGATTTGGTTTCACCCGTCGCCATCCCCATGGGGTTGTCGCCGCCTATACGCCTTTCAATGCTCCCTCAAACCTGTTGATGCAAAAGCTCGCCCCCGCGATCGCCATGGGCAATGCCGTGATCATCAAACCTGCGTTTGAAGGAGTGGGAGAGGCCTTGCTCATTGCCGAATGCTTCCATCGGGGCGGTGTTCCCGCCGGCCTTGTCAATGTCGTTCCCTGCCGGAGAGAGACCGCCGGCTACCTCGCCGGCCATGCGGATGTCGCACTCGTAACGCTGACCGGCGGCACGGCGGCCGGGAACGCCCTCGCCAGCGCGGCCGGAGCCAAACCCTTCATCGGCGAGCTGGGCGGCAACGCAGCCAATATCGTTTGCGCCGACGCCGATATCGAGGACGCTGCACGCCGGATCGCCCCGTCTGCTTTCGAGGCCAGCGGGCAGCAATGTATTTCGGCGCAGCGAATTATCGTCGAAGAAAGCGTTCTGCCGGACTTCATGGCGTGCTTTGTCGAAACAGCGAAGGCGCTCAGGGTTGGCGACCCGGCACATGCTGATACGGATGTGGGGCCCATGGTCAACCGGGCCAACGCCGACCGGGTGGAAGCCATGGTCGCGGAGGCCGTCGCTGCCGGTTCAGTCGCGGCGCTCCCGATCAAGCGTGACGGAAATATCATCCATCCGACGATTTTACTGGCCCCCGCCCGGGATGCGCGTGTGGTCAGGGAGGAAATATTCGGTCCGGTCGTGGTGGTCATTCCTGCGGCGGATATCGATGATGCGATTGCAATCGCCAATGATTCGGCCTTCGGCCTTCAGTCATCCTGTTTCACCTCCAGCCTTGAGACAGCCTTTCGCATGTCTGACGAATTGAGGGTGGGTTCCCTGTGGATCAATGAAGGAAGCCGTTTCCGTATGGACACGACCCCGTTCGGTGGCGTGGGAGACAGTGGACATGGGCGCGAAGGTGTGCGGTACGCCATGGAGGAGCTGTCCTATGTGCGTTTTACGGGACTGAGGTTCCCGGGCCGCGAACGCTGACTTGCCATCCATCGCGGAGACCTGATGGCACGCATAACTGTTGCTGCCGCGGGAAGTCTTTGGCTGCTTGCGCTGGTTCGCATCCTTTGGCCCCGACCGGAACTCTCCGCGCTGGTTGCAATCCTCCTCGTCGCCTTTGTTTCCCTGGCGCTCATTCGCGCCGGCCGACATACAAGAGTTCTGTGCGGGGCCCTGGGCGTCGCGACCCTGATCATGGCCGGCACTTACGACAGCTGGGCGGCAATCCCGGACGGTCTGGCAAGAGCCGTAATTTTTCCGGCATTTCTTTCAACCATTATTCTCCTCCGGGCGACCGCGGACCAGAGGCCCGAGATTATTGCTACACGGCGCCTGTTCGGCGCAGTGGATCACGCCCGGCGGGACAGTGGCATTGTGATCGGAACCCATATCCTTGGTTCTGTTCTGCAGGTGGGTGTGTTTGCCATTCTCTCGCCGCTTCTGGGGAAAGACGCACCCGAATCGGATCGACGCCATGTCTTTGTCGTAGCGATGCGCGGCATGGCGCTGGTACCTCTCTGGTCTCCATTCATTGTGGGAATGGCGGTGGCCAGCCAGTACCTTCCCCGGGTTCCTCTATGGCAAATCATGTCGCTCGGTCTGTCGATGGCGGCTTGCGGTCTCCTGATCTCGTTTCTCTTCTTCGACAAGGGGCGCGACGTCACAGGATTATGGCGCGTGCTTGTATCACTGGCTCCTGTTGCTCCATCTGTTCTGGTTGCCGCGGCAACCATCATTGCGACCACCATGTTGACCGGTCTTTCGACACTCGATGCCGTGGTCGTTGCCCTCCCCGCCCTCTGCATTGCGGGAGTTCTGGGAAGGATCGGCGGGATTACGGCGGTAATTCGAAATACAATTGGAGGCCTCGGGAGAATCGGGCCGGAAGCATCAATTCTCGCGTTCGCAATGACGTTGGGAACGGTCCTTGACTCTGCCCTGCCAAGAACCGGACTGCCTGAATGGCTGACCGAACAGGATTTTTCGCCCCTGATCGTGATCTTCGTCGTGATCATGTCGCTCAACGTGACCGGGTTTCTCGGAATTCATCCGGTGGTGTCGGGAACCGTCCTGCTGATTCTCTTTACCAGCATTCCTCTCGACGTATCGGATCTGGTGCTGATGCAGGCCCTCCTCACGGGTTGGGGATTGTGCACGGCAATTTCCATCAGCAGTCTGAGCGTGGCGACCGGGTCCGTTCTGTTCCGGCTCCGACCGACACAGCTCATTGCCTTGACGAATATAGGTTACGTTTTTGCAACCTCGACGGTGATCGGACTTGCGCTCGCCGGGCTCAACGCCCTGATGCAGCTATGAGCAGCCATGAAACGCCACCGCTTCACGTTTCCGAGGGGGGTAAAGGCGCAGTCATTTGCCCTTTCGCTGTATCCGGAAGCCGCCCCGAGGGCCAGCACCAGCGGTTTGGAAGCGAACGCGAACCCTTTCAAACGGTCATGAACTGCGATTATGAGGGATATCACCGGCCGCGGTGTCTGCTGTCCCCCGGCCGGACAAATTCGCCGTTTTTGCTCCTGCAGCTTCGTGACCCTGTCTGGTGCTCACCGCCTCCGCGTACTTCGGCATTCATTCTGCAGTTACGGTCTTGCGCAGCCACCAGACGAAGAGCAGCGCAGTGCCAAACATGATCAGACTGTAGGTGGCAGCAGGAATGATCGCGGCTCCGCCACCAAACAGAAGCGTGCCAACAGCAATCGCAAGCGTGCCATTTTGGAGGCCACACTCGATCGAAATGGCAATCCTCTGTCTCGGACCGGATGCAATTGCCCTTGCTACGAACCAGGCCAAAGCCATCATGACCAGATTGAGGACCAGGGTCACAAGACCGGCCTGTCCAAAGTAAGGCACAATATTGGCCCGCTCCTGGTAGATCGCCCCTGCCAGGACGATCACAAAAAGGGCTCCCGAAATCTGGCGTGCCAAGGGCTCAAATCGGGACATGGCATCGGGGGCCCAGCGCCGCGACTGCACCCCGATCAGGACAGGAAGAGCCACGATGGCGAAAACCTGAACAGCCGTTTGCACGATCGACAAATCGCCGGTTTCCCCTGCATCCATCAGGAAGCTGTATGAAAAGACAACGATCACGGGAATCGTGATTACGGAAAGCAGGCTGGTTACGGCCGTAAGCGAAATTGACAGGGCGACATCGCCGCGGGCAAAGGCTGTCAGAATGTTTGAAGTCACACCGCCTGGCGCAGCCGCAATGATCATGACGCCAAGAGCGAGTGCAGGATCAAGCGGCCAGACTACAATCAGGAGAAAGGCGACGACCGGCAGAAGGATAATCTGGCAGACCGCCCCGACAAGAAAATCTCGCGGACGAGTGACAACTCTTGCGAAATCTCCATAGGTGAGACCGATACCCAGCGAAAACATGATGAATGCAAGCGCGATCGGAAGGACAACATCGGTCACGACACCCATTTCGGACTCCGTATTCTGTGAGGACGATGGTGCGAGCCATCATAGTTTGCCGGAGCCCACTGACCAAACAGGCCTGAGCCGGCCGGCGGAGTGAAAGGGTCACTACGCACCGTCCGGAAGCCGGAACGGAACTGTCTGGCCATCCGGCTCACCTATTTCAACAGCATTTGCCGCCAATACCGAGCCCGTTGATGCCAGACCAGAACGCCCGGTCATCGGCGGTCCAATGACACGTCGCCAGCGGATGTCCTATAATGTTCCCACCCTGCCTCGGCGCAACAATGGGCACGGCCGGCCGCACGGGAGACATATAGAAATACCGTCGGTGAAGTGCCGTGCTCAGTCACAACTTCTGCCGTCGATACCTGATCGAACAGGCTGGCAGTTCGGGCACGGGGCTGGCGGGTGCCGGAGCAACCGTAGGCCTGGTCACCAGGAGGCACCTGCACAGAAGGAGGCGTCAATCGTTGAGGCGCCCGGGAGATGAAATTCAGATGTTACGTTTCCTTTCGGTGATACTGCTGGCCTCTCTCTGTTTTTCTGTCCCGGGCTGGGCGCAACGGACACCCGTTGATCTTGAACTCGCGTTCGTTGTTGATGGCTCGGGTTCGATCGATGACGAGGAGTTTCGCCTTCAGCGCCAGGGTTACGCGGAGGCTCTCGTCAATCCTGAAGTGCTGAGGGCCATTTCCGGAGGCTTTTTGCAGTCCATTGCCGTCACCTATATCGAGTTTGCCGGAAGCGGATGCATATGGCAGCGCGTGGGCTGGAGCGGTATACGGGACGCGGCTTCGGCAAAAGACTTCGGCGACGCGATTCTGGCGGCTCCCCGGGAATATTGTTCGGGGGGAAACGCGATCGGGGAGGCGGTCGCCACAGCCGTAACGAGCGCCCTCGGGAACAGTTTCGAGGGAACCCGAAATGTTATCGACGTGTCGGGAGACGGTCCGGACACCGTCGGTGTCGTCAGCATCGAGGAGGCGCGGGCCACGGCTCTGGCTCAGGGCTTCACGATCAACGGGCTGGTTATTGAACGGCCGTCAATGCCCTACCTTCCCGAATATTACCGAACGGTGATCATCGGTGGTCCACGATCATTCGTGATTGAGGCAGAAAGCCGCCGGAATTTCGCGGAGGCAATCGTCAAGAAACTGGTCCTCGAAATCGCTGACCGCAGGTCTGTTCTTCCGGCAGACCGCCGCTGATCACCTCGACTGTCAAAGACCCGGCAGGAGCATGTTTGCGTTACTGGGCCCCTGGAAGTCAAAGCCGCAACCTGCCGGTCCGGAGACCGGCCTTGTTGTTGACCTGACAGGCAGAACGGCCTCTTCATTCCAAGGCCTTCTTGCGCCTGAAAACAGGGCCCGCTGCAGGGTTGTTCCGAGCAGCCGTACCTCAAGTCCGGATCTTCAAGTGGCTCGGCCCACTGGCCCGGTGATGGCCTCGACGGGCCAGGTCTCTGCCCGGTCGATCGCGTGCACCATCCCGCAATCGATAACCGCGCGGACGCGTTCCTTGCGGACCATCGCTCACCCCGGATCCCTGGCTGTGGCTTTACCGACGAAATCGATCGTGGCGCTCCTGCCGTTCCGGAACCTGACCATGGCCGACACAGGCTGCTGCCAGCAAACCAGACGAAAGTCACTCGCGGTTCTCGTTCAAGGTTTTCACCGGGACGTTCGACCGGAACAGATGACCCATGGACCTCGATGATCGCCATCCAACGGATCGATCCGAAGCTGTCATGGCCATCGGGTGCAGACACCTTCATGGATCTTGCCGGTCAACAGCAGCCGTGTTTCGCAGGCGGCCACAAAGGTATTAAGCCAGACGACTTGCGGATGGAAATACCGGTCTTCATGGCTTAAGATGAAATCCGACAAACAGAATATCCGGAACCGGGGAGACAGTACCTTGAAATCATCGATTGGCATTCTTGCCGTTTCAGCCATTGTCGGCTCTATTGCTCTGGGCACATCGGCGGTCTCCGCCAAGGTGTACAAACTGACGGCCGGGTCGAGTCACCCGCCGATCGTGCCATGGGTGGCGACGATCAAGAATCTTGTCGTTCCCAAGTCCGTGAGCATGGTGCAGGCCGCAGGCAAGGGTGACAGCATTGTTTGGACCGAAGCCTATGCCGGCGCGTTGTTCAATTTCAACAATACGCTGGAGGGGATCGAGACCGGACTTGCGGACATCGGCTGGGTGGGAACGCTCTGGGAACCCGTCAAGATGCCGCTCATGAACGTTACCTTCTACGCACCGTTCGTGACCGGCGATGTTCCGGCCCTGAACGATATCGGACAGGAATTGCACGAAAAGGTACCCGGCCTGAACGCTGCCTGGGACAAGTACAATCAGGTCTTCCTCGGTGTTCAGGTGGCAGATACCTACAATGTTGTGGCCAAGTTCCCGGTCAAGTCGCTGGCTGACCTCAAGGGCAAGAAGCTCTACACCCCCGGGGCCGTGGCCAACTGGCTCAAGGGAACCGGCGCAGTCGGGATCAACGGTGGACTTCCTGTCTATTACAACGGAATCAAGACCGGTCTCGCTGATGGCGGCATCGTGATCGTGACAGGCATGTTGCCTTTCAAACTTCACGAAGCCGGCAAATACATCACGGTCGTGGATATGGGTGGCCCGATCTCCGGGGCACTGACCATGAACAAGGATACATGGAATTCCCTGCCGGCCTACATGCGCGACATCTTCCGCAAGCTCGGGCACGAATATTCCAAAACCCAGAGCGGTATTGTCGCAGCCAATGCTGACAAGTTTCTCAAGATCATGGAACAACAGGGCGCGATCGTTTCGACGCTTCCCGCAGCGGAACGGCGTAAATGGGCGATGTCGATGCCCAATGTCGCGGCAGACTGGGTCCGGGAGAACGAAGCCAAGGGGCTTCCGGCTGGTGAAGTGCTGAAGGCGTTCATGGATGGCGCCCGTGCGCGTGGCAGCCAGCCCGTGCGTGACTGGGACAAGGAACTCTAGCTTCTGAGCCCCAGGGGACGAACGGATTGACGTCGGACGGCAGAGACCCGGATACCGACGGCAAACAGTCTCAGGTGCAAACATTGGCGCGGCTGTTCGCAGCCGTATCGCAAGCTATGAACAGCGTGGGCACCCTCTGGGTGTTCGCGCTGATGCTCCTTATTTGTGCCGACATAACAGCACGAAACCTCTTTGCGAGCCCCATTCGCGGAGTCCCCGAGATCGTAGGCTATTCGATCGTCGGAACCATATATCTGCAGCTCGCCAACACCCTGCACGCCGGACGTTTTACGCGCGCCGAACTGGTCATCGAGTGGCTGGAATCCAGAAAACCGCTCGCCGGGTTCAGCCTGAACGCGCTTTTCAATCTCATTGGAGCGGTGATTTTCTTACTCATCACCGTGGGTGTCTGGCCAAAGCTGGTGGATGCCTGGAACGAGAACGAGGTTGCCGGCGTACCCGGTGATTTCACTTTTGCGGTCTGGCCCTTCAAGCTCCTCATCGTCTGCGGCGCGCTGGCAACTGCGATCGAGTTTGTATTCCGGTTTTGTGACAATGTGACGCAAACCGCAAGGACATGGCGAAAAGACGCCACAATGCACGCCCCGCTGGCATGGTTGGTGGCTGCAGCTGCCCTCGTCGTTTGCGGTTACCTGATCAGCCTGTCCTCTCCCAGCAATGTTCAGGTCGGTGCAATTTCAATCTTGTGCATGCTGCTTCTGATCTATGCCGGAATGCCGATCGGCCTCGCGCTCATCCTGCTCGGCTTTGCAGGCATCTGGGTCATGAAAGGCAACACGCTGATTGCAGAACGGGCTCTCGCCCTGGCAGCCTCCGAGTATTTGCGCAATTATTTCTTTGGCGTAGTTCCGCTCTTCGTTCTGATGGGTCTGCTGGTCAGCGCATCCGATGTCGGCCGAGAAACCTTTCATGTCGCGCGCTGGGCGCTCCGCCGACTGAAAGGCGGGTTGGGGATTGCAACCGTCGCAGCGAATGCAATCTTTGCTGCAATCACCGGCTCATCAATTGCGTCTGCTGCGGTATTCACCCGGGTTGCGGCACCCGAAATGATCACCCATGGCTATACCCCCCGCTTTGCCGTTGGTGTCGTGGCGGGATCCTCGGTTCTCGGCATGCTGATACCGCCAAGTCTTCTTCTGATTGTCTATGGCTTCCTTGCCGAACAATCCGTCGGTGTGTTGTTCGTCGCTGCCATCGTTCCGGGACTCATCCTCGCTGCCGCTTTCGCGCTTCTCATTCTCGGGCTGGCGACCTGGAAACCGGAATGGATTGGCGGATTCGACAGTGCGTCCGGGGAAGACCCAGCTGAAGAAACGATCCTGTCGGCCGCGTGGAAACTCTGCCCGATCATCCTGCTCATCGTACTGGTGATCGGCGGCATCTATGGCGGCGTGCTGACGCCGACAGAGGCAGGAGCCGCCGGGGCCGCCGGCGCCCTGCTTCTCGGTATCGCAAAGCGAAAACTTACGTGGAAGGTATTCTGGGAAGTCCTCCAGGAAACCGGCCACATCACTGTCTCGATACTTTTTCTTATCCTCGCCGCCAATATCTATGCCCGAATGCTGGCCCTGTCCGGACTGCCTCAGCAAATGGGTGATTTCATCGGATCCACGGGACTCGGTTTTGGCCTTTTTCTCGTCCTTTACGTCCTCATTCTCATACTTTTGGGAATGATCCTGGATTCCATATCCATCATGCTGATCATCCTGCCGCTCGCATTACCGGCTCTGGCCCAGTTCGGAGGAGATCCCATCTGGTTCGGGATCGTTACGGTCGTCGCTGTGGAAATCGGTTTGCTGACACCGCCCCTGGGCATCACCTGTTACGTCGTCAAGTCCACACTGAGGGATGATCGGATCACTCTTGGTGACATTTTTATTGGCGCTGCCCCGTTCGCCATCATCATGTTGCTCGTCACCATATTGCTTATCCTGTTTCCTCAAATCAGCCTGATCTTCGCATGACTCCGGACCGGATGCTTCGCTCCGGGCGCTTGCCGGTCGCCCGGGGTGCAACAGTCCCCTGAACCGGAGCGCTTTCGCGACCGCTCGCAATGCTTGACTGCGAGCCCGGGCAAGGTTCCCGAACCTGCCAAAGCCATGTTCCGTTGGCTCTTGCCTGTCACAGAAGAATGTCTGTCGGCTCGCCTCCCAGCAGCACGCTGCCGTAAGATGCTGATGCCAGATCCCAGGTAGTGGCAACATGCGCGCCAAGCGCATGAAGATCCCGCCAGGCCCTCTGGACCGGTTTTGAATCGTGCAGTCCATAACCACCGGTTGACTTGAACAGCAGGTCAACAGACTGCGTTGCCATCACGACAGAATAGGTCTGGTCACGGCGGCTCCGAACCCGCTGTTCGATGGTCAGGGACTCACCGGCTTCGATTACGTCAAGGGCTTCACGGGCCGAACGCATGAAAAGAAGCTCGGCGGCATCAATGAGAGCCGCCGCCTCGGCAACCCGCATCCGGATATGGCGCATTTCGGAGAGCCGTGCCGGAACAAGGACCGAGTCCCTTCCCCTGATTTCCTCCACGAACTGCTCGAGGGCGCCCGACGCGATGCCCGTTGCAGGTGCGGCAAGACAGAACGGATTGGTTGCGAAAAGAGGACTTCTGTAGACAGGTCCCTCATGCGCTGTCCCTCCCGGCGCCGTTCCGCCAGTGAGGTCATCCAGGCTGACAATGTAGCGATCGGCCACAAACATGTCCTCGACCGCCACCGAATGGCTTCCCGTACCGCAAAGGCCCACCACGTTCCAGTCATCGATGATCCGGCAGGCGTCCAATGGAACCAGAGCATATCGAATTTCAGGTTCAGGAGGATCGCCCCGCATTCCGTATCGTCCACTGAGGATAATCCAATCGCAGTGGTTTACACCGCTGCAAAAGGACCAGCGCCCCGTCAAACGATATCCCCCGTCTGTCCTCTCGGCCTGTCCGGCCGGGGCAAAGCTCGATGCACACAGCATTGCGGGATCGGCAAACAACTCCTCCTGCACCTCAAGCGGCCACAGGGACACAAGCAGTTCATGGGCTGTGAGAACGGAATAGACCCATGCTGCAGAGCCGTCGCCTCTTGCAAGCTCGCGCGTAATCCTGAGGAAATCGTCATACCGAATTTCCTGTCCGCCAAACCGGCGTGGCTTGAGGACACCGAACAGGCCGGCGTTCCGGAATTCGCCCAGGGTCTCGGGCAGCATGTCCCGTCGGCGAGTGCATTCTTCAGCCCGCTCGCGCAGAACCGGAACCAGCGCTCTTGCCTGATCGAGCAAGTCGTCCAGTCCGGCAACTCGTGACAGCATATCCATGGCTCGCATCCACCCGAATACTTCTAATTTATTGACATTACTTGCTAATCTTCGAAATTGTCAATATTGGGCCAAGGGCGCAAAAAAGAATCTGACAGGACTCATCAAAGCTGTTCCGGGGTCATCGGAAGTCATATCCCCGGAACAGAACCGTAATCAGCGACGCAGACCGCTCGAAATCCATCCGCTGTCCGGCAGATCCATGTAACGCCAGCGCCAGCGATCCCCATCGGTCGATACGTAGCCGGCGGTCTGACCCGGAAAATGCGCCGGAACCACGAGGGTATCCGTATCCCCCAACTCGGTCAGCGCGCGACGGCGGCTCCGGGCTGCCGTAGCCGGATCCGAGCAAAAGCAGGTACTCCAGTCGGGCTCACGGCATTGCAGAGGATGGTGCATCATGTCTCCGGTGAAGGCGGCATGGGTACCTCCGGACCTGAAATTGACGCAAACATGGCCCGGTGAATGTCCATAGGACGGCGTCAGCCAGATGCCGTCCTCCAGCTCGAAATCCGATTCAACCAGCCGCGCCTGACCGGCCTCTACAATGGGCAGACAACTGTCCGCCCAGATGGCCGACTGCAGATCCGATTTTCCGGCACGCTCAGCCTGCCTTTCCCAGCTCTCATATTCCTCACGACCAAAAATATAGGTGGCATTGGGAAAACTGGGGACCCACCGTCCATTCACCAGCCGGGTATTCCAGCCGCAGTGATCAACATGCAAATGCGTGCAAAACACATAGTCGATATCCTCGAAACGCAATCCGTGGGCCGCAAATCCGTCGAGCCAGGATTGCTTCGAGTATTGCAGTCCGGGTCCCCGCATCGGCTTGTCCTCGCCCACACAGGTGTCAATCAGGATGGTGTGCCGTTCCGTTCGTACGACAAAGGTCTGGTAGGTACTGACCAGAAGGTCATTCTCGGCATCATAGAGAAAGGGCGGCATTTCACGCAGATGGCGGAGCGCAGTGGCGCGATCAGACGTC
The DNA here is from genome assembly GCA_965221485.1 of Alphaproteobacteria bacterium. GTDB lineage: Bacteria > Pseudomonadota > Alphaproteobacteria > MPNO01 > UBA830 > JAJEBT01. The sequence goes on from OZ244893.1 coordinate 1,370,410, forward strand.
GGGAACATCGTGCCCGGCGGACGCCATGGCCCTTCCCGCTCTACGAAACTTGAAATCAGGATATCACCGATCTTGAATGGTCTCATGATGCCACATTCTCCCAGATTCGTGAGCCAGGCTCGGCCTGTTCTATACCATGGCAGGTCTCTCGACAGCCGGCCATCAATCTCTTGCCGCCTGAAAGCAACCCCGGATCACAGGTTTCGGACCCTGCACAGGTCGATGCGGAGACCTTGCCTCTCTTGTGCATGGCGGCGCGCGCCCCGTCTGCAATCGCGTTGAACTTGACCATGCCCCGGGGGGAACAGGGCCTTCACCATTCATGGATCCCGCCATATTTTGCTCTGACAAACCGCATCCGGCACAGGCCCTGCAATTCGTTATCGGGGTAAGGGCTCGAAAATACCGTACCGGTCATGATCAAGGATCATCCCGTTCCCGCCGAACCGCTGTCCCATCAATCCCTGTGGGCTCTCCCATTGCGGGCCATTGCTGCGGACCCAAACTGATTTTGATACTGTGTCAGGCAAACCCCGAAAGACAGGAGGATACCCATGACGGAAGAACACCGGACAGACAAACATGCCGATCTGTTTTGCCTCTATGCCGAGGATCCAGACAAGGCGGATCAACTGGTATTTGGACGAAAACCTCACCGCGACCGCAGGGGATTTCTGAAGGGTGCGGGCCTCGCAGCCATGGGAACCGCCATTGGCGCAGCGATTCCCTTTCATCGCAACATGCCGTCAGGTTTTATTCCCGAGGCCCTTGCAGCAAACCCGGTCACGATTGCCGGAAAAGACGGGTTGACGGTACTCAATGATCGGCCTGTCAATGCGGAAACGCCAGCTCATTTGCTGGATGATGAGGTCACACCGACGGCGCGCCACTTTATCCGCAACAATGGCCTCGTCCCCGAAAACATGGACGCCGCAGGATGGACGTTGCGGATTGACGGACTTGTCAACACTCCGATGACTCTCAGCATCGACGACCTGAAGAACCGGTTCGAGGTCGTCACGCAGCGCCTTACGATCGAATGCGGTGGTAACGGCCGGGCCTTTTTTGATCCGCCGGCGCGCGGCAATCAGTGGACCCTCGGCGCAGTAGCCTGCTCGGAATGGACCGGAGTCCGGCTCGCCGACGTTCTGAAGGCAGCGGGCGTCAGGGAAAACGTCGTATACACGGCCCATGAAGGTGCGGACACGCATCTGTCAGGGACTGAAGGCAAACTCCCGATTTCCCGGGGCGTCCCCATTGAAAAAGCCATGAACCCGAGCAATCTCATTGCCTTTGCCATGAATGATGGGCCGCTGCACGCCATGAACGGGGCCCCACTGCGGCTGGTGGTGCCGGGATGGCCGGGTTCGTGTTCGCAAAAGTGGCTCAAGCGGATCTGGTTGCGGGATGTCGAACATGACGGACCGAAAATGACCGGCTCCTCCTACCGTGTACCCGATTATCCGGTTGCTCCCGGTGAGAAGGTGCCGAAGAGCGCCATGCAGATTATTCACGCGATGCCGGTGAAATCCCTGATTACCTCGCCGAAGACGGGACTGTCCCTTTCGGAACGAAGCCTCACGGTCGCCGGGCATGCCTGGGCGGGAGACAACACGGTCGCGCAGGTCGACATTTCCATCGATTTCGGTGCTTCCTGGAAAAAGGCCAACCTCCAGCGACCGGCGAATTCCTATGCCTGGCAGCGCTGGACAGCTGATCTGTCGTTCCCCGAAAAGGGGTATTACGAGGTCTGGGCCCGGGCTACCGATGATACCGGCACCAGCCAACCCTTCGCCATCGCGTGGAATCCGAAGGGTTATCTGAACAACTCGATGCACAGGATTTCTGTCCGGGTCAGCTGACAGCCATGCGGATCCTTGGATGGTGCGCAGCGCTCTCTGGCGCCTTCTGGACCGCGTTCATCCTGCTGGTCATCGTGCTGGCAGAAACCGGGGTGCCGATGGTGGGCAACACGGCCGCCATCGCACCCGCACCCGGGACTGCTCCCCGGTCCCGAGCGGCGCCAGTGCCGGAAACCACTGCTGCAGGGGATGAAGCCCTTCGGACTTCCCCTGCCATGCAGGCTGCGTCTGTCGAAGATAGTGAAGACGACTATCAGGGTCTGCCGCCGGGTGTGGGCCGCGACGAGGTTCTGGGACTTTGCGGGAGCTGTCACTCCATGAAACTCGTGACCCAGCAGGGACTGTCGCGAGTGACCTGGGTCGAGGTGCTCGAGTTTATGGTCGAAGAACAGGAAATGCCCGAACTGGAACCTAATGACGAGCAGCTGGTGCTCGACTATCTCGAGAAATATTACGGTCCTGACCGGTTGGCACGGAAGCTCGCAAACCGGGATTTCGATGAAACCGCTGTTCAGAGGCCGGTTCCGGAAATTCAGGGATCCGGAAATCCATAGAATTTCCGGAGGCTCCGGCGTAATAGCGGAGATCCAGGTTACGGACTTATATTGTCCGTCCCGGCAAGGCGGACATACAGAAGCTCACAGGGCCCGCAAAGTCCGGTCCGCATGCGGCCATCGGTTTCAGGGAGAGCCGAACCCTGATCATACCAGGCATGTCCTGACCCTTATCGGAGCCCCACGAGACGCGGGTTTTATGTGCCCCTCCATGGTCACCGTCTGGAGCCTTCCTCATCTGTGGCATTGCATACGGACCGCAGGTGCCCCGATTTCTCTCGGGCCCGATCAGTCGACAGACTTTGACTCCTCAGGGATAATGGCGACATTCGACCAGATGGAGAACGACGAGTGATCAGGATTATCGGGCGAGGCAGTTCTTCCAATGTCATGAAAGTCCTCTGGGTTTGTGGCGAACTCGACCTCCCGTTCAAGCAGGAGGACCTCGGCGGGCGGTTTGGTGGTAATGAATCTGCCCAATACAAGGCCCTGAATCCCAATGCCCTGGTACCCACCATTATTGAAGATGACGGGTTTGTGCTCTGGGAGTCCAACAGTATCGTCCGTTACCTCGCCGCCAGGCACGACCCGGGCGGGCTGTGCCCCACCGATCTCCGGCAACGAGCCTCGGCCGAACGCTGGATGGACTGGCAGGCCACAAGGGTCAGTCCCGCAATGGTCCCGGTGTTTCGTGGGCTGGTTAGAACTCCGCCCGAGAAGCAGGACAGGGATGCTGTCAACAAGGACCGGGACAGGTTGTCGACTGTGATGGCAATTCTGGATGCTGCCCTGTCAGACACATCCTATATTTCGGGCGAGGCCTTCACGATGGGAGACATACCGGTCGGAATTGCTGCCTGGCGATGGTTCAACATGCCGATCGAACGGGAAGAGTATGTCCATCTGAGGCGCTGGTTCGACAATCTTTGCGAACGGCCCGCCTACCAGGAACATATCATGAAACCCCTGGAATGACGGTGATTACGCCATCAGATTGCACGGTCTCACATGCTGTACCGGATGCCCGGGGGCAAAGCGGGCGCCATCCCCTGAACGCAATATGACTGAGTTCCCGGTCGTACCCGATCACTGAAGACCGGCCGATAAGGGGCCCGGGTCAAGGATGAATGTCGCCGTTATTTGCGGAGAGAGCCGAATCTCGCTTCGAATTGGTGGCGTAAAACCTCCTGCCTGGCTGTCGCCTGCAACCCGATAAATCAGACGAGTCGTCTGCAGTCATACTGGCCTGTTCACTGGCGATTCGCGAGTTGCAGCCCGTGTTCCAGGTCCGGATAGCTGACCCGGGGAGCGGCCATGAGAAACCGGAAACCCTGCTCAATCAGCGCAGCCATATTGCCGGCATTGGCATGGGGATGGCCGACCACCACATTACTCTGCCTGCAAATGTCGACTATCCGGGCAATGGCGTCCAGAAGATCGGGGTGATCGTACTGGCGTGGATATCCAAGTTCCTGTCCAAGATCGCCCTCGCCGATCAGCACGACTCCGATTCCAGGGACCTCCTTCAGGATCTCGGGAAGAGCTTCTATCCCGGCCACATCCTCGATCTGGATGATCACGAGGACCTCCCCGTTGGGGTCGAGAGGCCAGACATCGGCGCACCGGTAATACTCCTGTTGCCCCAGGCCCCAATATCGAGCCGCTCTGGCGGGGCCATCTCCCCGAATTCCGCGAGGCTCATAAAGGGGCTGGTCAGCCAGGCGCGGATAGCGACATGCAGCAACGGCGTTATAGGCTTCTTCGACACTGCTGATATGAGGCCAGACCACACCGTAAACGCCAATATCCAGAGCTTGCTTCGCATGCCACTGGCCCTTTTCCACACCATTGACCGGCACCCGGCAAAGTGGCGTTACCTCGGGTGCAATCGAGCCGCTGACAGCGATTTGACGACGATCCACCATGAACTGTAATGCGACCCTCAGCGCACCAATGTCCCAGGGCGCATGTTCGCCTTCAAACACAATGCCGTCATATGCCGAAGAAGAGAGTGAAATTGCCGACTGGACATCGATCGGTGCGAACGTCGAAAAGGCGGGACCGCCGGCTTCAAGCGCCCTGATGATACCGTTGAGTCTGGAACTGTCCGTCACGCTGCTGCTCCCTTATGGTTTCTTTCGACGTGCCAATGGCGGTTCACGGCCTCGACCCGGTCGACTTAGGCCGTTGAGGAATTACGGGACGTTATAGCGAATTTGCCGTAACAGGGACTAACAAATGCGGGAGCCTCGGAAGACCGTTGCTTCCCTGCGATGGCCAATCGCCCCGTCTCAGCGCAGGCACTCGCAACCGCCCCGAAGCGTCAACTGTCAGTCGGCGGTAAGGGGATGCCAGCGCCCATCTTCCGTGCCTTCTCATAGACGAAATGACAGATCGCAATGTCCTGGGAAACCAGGCCTGTGGTGTGGACAAGTATACGCTCGTCAGCCTGCTCGCGGCCCGGGACAGTCCCGGCTACAACCTCGCTGATCTCCCCGTGCAGACGCTCGCGCGAAAACTGGCCAGCCTCGAGCATCTCGACAAATGGCCGCTCGCGCATGTTGACGTCCCAGTCGTCGATAACGACCTTGTCGAAACGCGCCCAGCCACCCGGGTCCATTTCGCGGCGCGCAAGCGAAACATAGGTGCTCCCCGGTTTGACCCACTCTTCCCGCGCAACGATGTCTGTCGACGTTGTTCCTCCGACACCGATATCAGAAAGCCTGACAACTTCCTCGACGGTCTCAAGCGGCCGGACTTCGATTTGCAGACGATCCGACCATTCCCTCGCGAAGGCTTCTCTGGTGTCGGCACGCCGTGATGTGCAAACGATTGTTTCAAAGTTGTAAAGCGTCAAAAGACAGCGGAGCACGTTGACACCCATCGTACCGACGCCAACCAGCCCGAGTGTCTTCGGGTTTTCGGGTCCCAGCCAGCGAAGCGGCAAGACGGCCGCTGCGGCGCTCCGGATTGCATAGCACCAGTGTTCCTCGATGATCGCTTTTGCCTGCCCGCTGGCAGGGTCCGTCAGGAGGATATAGCGGGCGCACTCCAACTGTCCCACAGTGTTTCGAACGCCATCATCGTAATAATTGTACATGCGCACGCCGGTGGTCGGGATTTCCGGAAGGAAGGCGCCCTTTACGTGCCAATGATTGAACCAGGGGGCGCCGACATCCAGTTTCCAGGAGGATGGCTGCGACCATTGCACGGATCCCCGCGCATGCATCCGGTAGACCTCTTCGCAAACGTGAAGCGCCTCTTCCACGCCCAGAAGACGGAGCGTATCGCGATAGGGAATGAACAGAACGCTCTCAAGCGTCATCGCACACTCTCCTCCCCGGTCGGGTGATCCACAGGTTCGTCTATTACAAAATCGAACTGTTCGCCGGCCGGCGCATAGATTTCGAACAGTTCAAGCACATCATCGCCCTTGTTGGTCAGCGAATGACGGACACATGCCGGAATATAAACCACATCGTCTTCGCAAATTTCGTAGACCTCTCCTTCCACAACGAGATGTCCGACACCGCGTTTTACGATATAGACATTGTCTGATCGCGAATGGTGATGATACCGGCCACCCGGTTCGCCAACGTCCAGCCGGTTCAGATGAACGTCGAGCGTCTGGGCTCCGCAAAGCGTGTTGATCAGGTGCTTCTGGCTGCCGCGCCCCCCGGGCATGGGGGTCGACGGAGTGTCCGCGAGCCTGAAGATTCTGAATTCTGGTTCCATCGCGACCTGCACTCCTGCCGGTTGTCGGGGTTTCCTGCCGTCGTCCCCAGTCCCGGCACGACATAATTCCCGTGTTGAAGAATCGTCACTCCCGAGCTTGACAGCCTGTCCATGCTCCCGGAGGGTAGCGGGATGCTCAAGAAATTGACACAGGCACAGGTCGATCAGTTCTGGGACGAGGGCTATGTGTTTCCCGTTGAGGGCCTGTCAGCGCAGGCGGCACTGGCCTGTCGCCGCAAGCTCGAGACCTATGAAGCCGGTCTTGACGGAAATATTCAGAACCATATGCGGATCAAGGTTCATCTGGGCTTCAAGTGGCTTTGGGATATCGCCCGCAGTTCAGCCTTGCTGGACGCGGTGGAGGATCTGATCGGGCCTGACATACTCGTTTATCTGTCCACATTCTGGTTCAAGGATGCACATGATGGCCGGTTTGTGACCTGGCACCAGGATTCCGCCTATTACGGGTTGGACCCGCACGATGTCATCACACTTTGGCTCGCCTTCACCGATGCCACTCCCGAGAATGGATGCATGCGTGTACTTCCCGGCAGCCACAAGTGGCCCGACCAGGTCCATGTCGAGACCTATGACGGTCAGAATCTCCTGGCCCGCGGGCAATCAATAGAAAATCTCGACGACAGCAGTGCTGTCAGCATGCCCCTCAGGGCAGGCCAGTTTTCAATGCACCACGAACGGCTTCTCCATTCTTCCCCTCCAAATTTATCCAATGACCGCCGGCTGGGAATGTCCTTCACGTTCCTGCCAACCCGGGTTCGCTGTGTTATTGGACGGCGCACCGCCAGACTGGTGCGAGGGACGGATCGATATGGACATTGGGACCATGACCCCGAACCCAGGTTTGATCTGGATCCGGTGTGCATGGACGTGATCAAATACTGGACCCGGGCCTATGCGGATCCCGACGTCATCCAGGAAAGCCGGCGCAGCAACTGATTCCTGCTCGCGCTCCTGCTGCTCATCGCGAGGCTCACAGGACCCTGTCGGGAAGAGACACCGCATCGAAAGAAATCAGGAACGAGGCTGACGCAGAGCGATCATGAACACAAACCCAATTCTGCATTATCGCGCCGAGGCACCAATATCTCGCAAAGGGCTCGCCGAGGATTATGCAGCGGTGCGGACGCACAGCCTCAGGCTGGCCGAGCCGTTGTCACCGGAAGACCAGCAGGTCCAGTCCATGCCAGATACCAGCCCGACCAAGTGGCATCTGGCCCACACGACCTGGTTCTTCGAAACATTTGTTTTGAAGCCATATGCGTGTCGCTACGATGAATTTCATCCATCATTCGGCTACCTCTTCAATTCCTATTACGAAGCAATCGGCGCACGCCATGCCCGGCCCGAAAGAGGTCTTCTGACACGACCCGGTCTGGACGAGATATACGCCTACCGGACCCATGTCGACGAGGCCATGAACGCGTTCATCGCCGAAACCAAACCCGACATGCTTCAGGATCTGGCCCCGTTGCTGGAAACGGGACTGCATCATGAACAGCAGCATCAGGAATTGATCCTGATGGACATCAAGCATGTCCTGTCATGTAATCCGCTATTTCCGCGCTATGACCGAGGCAACCTCTCTGCAGTGCTCCCGGCTCCGGAACTGGAATGGCTGAACGTTCCGGCGGGCCGCTACTCTATTGGACATGACGGCGGAAGTTTTTGCTTTGACAACGAGACCCCTTCTCATGACGTGCTACTGGAGCGTTATTCCATTGCATCGCGATCGGTAACGAACCGCGAGTACCTCGGGTTTATCGAGGACGGGGGGTATCAAACGCCTGAATTATGGCATGCTGACGGGTGGACGTCAGTTCAGACCCAGCAGTGGTCGGCTCCACTCTATTGGCGTTCTGACGACGACGGAAACTGGCAGGAATTCACGCTCGCCGGTCTTGGCCCCCTGGACCTGGACGCACCCGTCTGTCACGTCAGCTATTATGAAGCCGCCGCCTATGCCGCATGGGCCGGGGCACGACTCCCCACGGAGACGGAGTGGGAAACCGCCGCCCGAATTTCTGCAACGTCCCACTCTCCATCTGCTTCGACTCGAATGGATGGACAGTTTCCCCACTCCAGATACAGGGAAACGATGACAGAGTCTCCGAAGGTCGGGCTTTCGGGAGGGGTCTGGGAATGGACCCAGAGCGCCTATTCGGCGTATCCCGGATTTTCACCTCCTCCTGGTGCCGTTGGAGAATACAACGGCAAGTTCATGGTCAATCAAATGGTCCTCCGCGGCGCCAGTTGGGCCACGCCTTCCGGTCATGCCCGTATCTCATACCGCAACTTCTTTTATCCCTTTCAGCGCTGGGCGTTTTCAGGCATTCGGCTTGCGAGGTGATCCTGAAACAGGTCCTTTATTCCGGACAACAGCGCGACGGAAATGTCATGACGCTTGATGAACATTGCCGGTCGTTCGGTGCTCATCCATTCGCCTTTCCTGTTGTCCGCCACTGACGGCAATATACCTCGCCAGAGAGGTGTTCGGGTTTCGTGGAAGCTTCGGACCCCAAAACACCGATCATTACTCGTGATCAGGGCTGTTGTTGCGTCGCATCCACACCACTCTCATTTTTTGTACGAGAGTGAGCTCCCCTCGTTCAATGAATCTATTGTATAACTTAAAACCCTACTCGAAGAGGATGGGATCGGCTGCGGATCCTGCTTCAGGAACTTTTACAGGATCTCCTAGAGCACGAAATGACCGAAGCTCTGGCCGCAGCGCTCCGCCAGCACACGCCGGACCGGGTTGGCTACCGCGCCGGTCATTACCGCCACAGCCTCGTCACCCGCGCTGGCAAGCTGGAGTCGCGGATTCCCCGAGACCGGGAAGGCCGCTTCTTCACCGACCTGTTCGAGCGCTAACAGCGCTCCGAGCAGGCGCTCGTCGGCGCGTTGGCGAAGCTTTACATCCAGGAGGTGTCCACCCGCAAGGTGAAGGCGATCACCGAGGAGCCGTGCGGCAAAAGCGTCTCCGCCTCGGCCATCTCACGGATCAACAAGCGCCTGGACAAGTCGCTGACCGCGTTTGCCGAGCGCGCGTTCGTCGGACCGATGCTGTACCTCATTGTCGACGCGCGCTAAGAGAACGTCTGTGAAGGAGGGCGTCGTCCGCTCCCAGGCGGTGCTGATTGCCATCGGCATCAATTGGGACGGCAGGCGACAGATCCTCGGCGTTGAGCCGGCCAATCGGGGATCCCGCAGCATCTGGAGGGACTTCCTGATCAAGCTCCGCGGGCGCAGCCTGCACAGCGGCAGCGACGATCACGACAGCCTCAAAGAGGTCATCCGGGAAGTGCTCCAGGAGACCGCGTGGCAGCGCTACTAAGTGCATTTCCTCAGAAACGCCCTCGACCATGTCCCGCGAAGAGCCGACGACGACTGCCTGCAGTAACCGCGCTAGATCTACGATCGGCGCAACATCAAGGAGGCGGACACAGACCTCACCGTCTGGTTGTCCCGCTGCCAGGCCAAGTACCCCAAGCTCACGGACTGGGTGGAGGACAGCATCGAACAGACCTGGAACTTCTATCAGCTGCCTTGACTACACCACAAGCACCTGAAACGCACCAACATGCTGGAGTGGCTCAACGATGAGATCCGGCGCCGAACCCGGGTCGTGCGGATCTTCCCCAACCACAACGGTAGCCTGCGTCTCATCCGCGCCCTCGCCGTCGAGAGCCACGAGTACTGGTTCGAGGCCAACCGATACCTCAACATGGATTTTCTTAGGGGACTCAATAAGGAGAAACTCCGGAAAGCCGCACGATCATGGGAACACGTGGCCAATCTTTTTTGCACAACTTGACGCACACAACCGAATCTCCATGGAAAAGCGGGAGAAAAACTCAGTCGCAAACGATGAAATAATGTGGGAAACAACAATTTGGTTGTGACCACACGCCCGATGTTGAAAATAGGTATCCGGGTTGGACTTAGCACCACTCAATCAAACCACGCAATGCGTTCCCGTATTGCGTGGTTGTGCAACTCAACTAGCCAAGAACAGAGATTGTAACATGACTCCTGAAGAAATCGTGAATGAGATTTTGGGATTGCGAGAAGGTATGACCAGGCCTGTCTACAGGGGGCAATCCAAAGGGAACTGGCCGCTCGAATCATCGGCCAACCGTCGTTTGAGCGGCGCCTATGGTAAGGAATTTACCGATACCGAAAATGAGCAGCAGCTAAATTTGGTTGATCGTTATCACTGTGATCACCTCGTCAGACCTATGGAAGTCATCGATGGCTTGAGCCTGTCCCAATTACAACGACTCTCGATGCTCCAGCATCAAGGAGCCGCCACGGGACTTCTGGACTTCACCGAGTACCCCTTGGTTGCCTTGTGGTTTGCGTGCGTGAAGGGGGCCGAAAACGACTATGAGGCAGAGGACGGTAAGGTCTTCGTCCTTGACATTGGAGACCCGCAGCAGGCTACAAACGCACGGACGAATAATAAATTGATGGAGGATCCCTTCAGTTCCGCGCACAGATCAGGAAGTCAAATCGTCTACTACGAGCCAGACCAATCACTAGGGCCACGAATACTTGCACAAAAGAGCGTATTCGTGATCGGAGATCCGAAGATATCCGATCGACGCTTCAAGTCAGCAATCATTCCGAGGCAGTCTAAGAAGGTATTGCGCGTCTACCTAGAACAACTGGGCTTGTCACAAACGACCCTTTTTTGTGACATTCCCGGGCTTGCGAAAACCAATACGGCGCACACTAAACTACTAATCACTGACCCATTATCTCCAGAACAATATCGAAACCGAGGAAATCGAGAGTACCAAGCAGGTCGGTTCGAAGACGCACTTGCTGAATACAAATTGTACGCGAAAGCGCTACCAGCCGTAGCGCAACCATATTGTCTCCAAGCGGACGCGCTCGCTGCGCTCGGACGATTCGAAGAGGCCAACTGCGTGTATTCAAAGGCGATCGAGAATCTTGATCAGCCTATTTTTGTCGCCAAACAAGTCATTTTAGATCCCGATATAGCCAAGATGATGACCCGTGCGCTTTACTACAATCGAGGAAATGTGCGTGCAGCCTCAGGCAACCACCAAGGTGCCCTGAAAGACTACGACGAGGCGTTGCAGAGCGGATTTCAGCCGAGCCAAAGCGTACGATATAATCGGGGTAATTCAAAATTTGCATTGGGCTGGTTTAATGAGGCTCACGAAGATTTCGAGGCCGTATGGCGGAGTCAAGAAAGAAGCTCCTCCGCACTCGCCATGGGAAACTGCAAAGTCCGGCTCGGAGAGTTCGAAGACGCTTTGCGACGATATTTGGATGGCAGCGAAGCGCAGCCAAAGGGCTCGGCAACCCATTGCCGAGAAAATCTAGAGCAGGTGCGAAAAATCTTGCGTGAGTTGGATGGTCGCGAGCATTCAGTCCGGAATGAACGATCTGATGTATTTGTCGAGACTGAAGGCGCAACCGGCCATTTCCTGTTTGTCGGCAACCTCGGCAACACGGGAAACGTCCCGTCGGGCATGGTCACCGCCTACGGAGGGAAAAGTTATGAAGGAGCAGCACGCTTCGCAGTCGTGATTAAGCCGCCGACTCCTTGATCGCCGACTATCCAGCCCTTCGTCCCTTGCTATTTTGCGAGTTGCGATCTGGTTACTCGGCACGAGCATTCGTGATGGTAGGTTCCGCAGCCAGTCGCTTACGCCAACTCGCAAACTCGCTCGATTCCAGCCCGAGGACCTGCGCAGCAGCTTCGTCGATCGCTTGGCGCGCAACGCATTCGCCAGCGTTACGAAGGGGAAGCAAGGGCACTAGTGGATTGATTCCAACTTTTGAAACCCGCGATTTCTTGCAGCGATGATATCTTTCGGGTCTGCGGTCCAGACGAAGGGTTTGTTTTCGGTGGCGTTGTGTTCGTCGATGAAGTTTTGGATGGCGTCGCGGAGTTCGCCGACGGAGCGAAAGACGCCATGTTTGAGGCGTCGCCGCGTGAGCTTGGCGAAGAAGCCTTCCACCGCATTGAGCCACGAACAGGATGTCGGCGTGAAGTGGAGGGTCCAGCGCGGATGTTTTTCGAGCCAGGCCCGGACCGCCTTGTGTTTGTGGGTGGCATAGTTGTCGAGGATGGCATGGATCGGCTTGCCGGCTTCCACCGTGCGATCGATGCGATTGAGAAAGCTAATGAACTCTTCGTGCCGGTGTCGGGAGCTGTGCTGAGAAATCACCGTTCCGTCGAGGACATTGAGGGCGGCGAACAGGGTTGTTGTGCCATGACGCTTGTAATCATGGGTCATGGTGGCACAGCGGCCTTTCTTCATCGGCAGGACGGGCTGGGTCCGGTCGAGGGCCTGGATTTGCGACTTCTCGTCGATCGACAGCACTGCCGCATGCGCCGGCGGGGCGACATAGAGCCCGACGATGTCTGTCAGTTTCTCGACGAACGCCGGATCACGCGACAGTTTGAACTGACGCCAGCGATGCGGCGTCAGGCCGTGCGCCTGCCAGATCGCGTGAACCGTCGAAGCTGCCACCCCAACCCGCTTCGCCATCGCCCGCAGCGTCCAGTGTGTCGCCTCATGCGGCGGCGGCGTTTGTGTCAGACGCACAATCTCGGCAATCCGCTCCGGCGACAGCGGCGGCTTGCCCGGCGGACGCGTCTTGTCCCGCAAAAGCCCGTCAACACCCTCCTCCATGAACCGCTCCTGCCAGCGCCACACGCAAGCCTTCGACTTCCCGCTCGCAGACATGATGGCATGGGTGCCCTTGCCATCCGCGCTCAAAAGGATGATCCGTGCCCGCCACACATGCTTCTGCGCGCTCTTCGGACCCCGGACAATCGCCTCCAGACGCCGACGGTCCTCGGGCCCTACGTTGAAGGAAACACCCGTGCGCATAGCTCAGCCCCCCTCCATAATCCCTCAACGATATCCAATAACGGAATCTCCTGAATAAATCAATCCACTAGTTTCTCCATTCGTCAGACGGATTAGGCATGTGACTTAAGTTACACCGCTTCCTTGCTCAGCTTGACTCGGCGACCGGTGCAAACTTCGTGACGTGGAACGTCCGCTCAGGACCCACCGTGTGAGCGATGTAAAGCGTTTCATCACCCTTGACCTTGAACCGATGGTGGGTCAACAGCCGAACAATCCGATTCCGCCAACGGTCAGCCGCCCTTAAATACCGTTCGCAGTCTTCTTTTGATTCGAAACGAACGGTCGATTTACGGGCAAACGGATTGCGCGTATGCAAGACCTCACCACACTGTTTGTAGAGGGTGATGAATTTTTCCTGCGTCAGAAAGTCGCCACGCTTGTGGACGATTTGAATCACTCCGCGCTCATCACGTGGTCCATTCATGGTAGGCACTGGGTAGAAGTCGTCATTGACCTTGGCAATCGCCTCCAAAATGTGGAGCGCATGCCATGATCGCACACCAGGCTGGCCTAGCTGGGCTATAGCCTGCTCATTGACTGCCAATAGAGCCGTCGCGAGAAGCTCAAGTGTGTGTCGCAGCTGCAGGTAGACAACCTCAGTGACAACGATTAACGCCACTTCAGCACCAACGTTCTTGATTTGATCTATTGCTGCCGTGCGCCTAACTATGTCTTGCATACGACGCGCGTACTCTTCGAGTTGCTGCTCCGGTACCTTCAATCCAATTTTTCCTCAGATGCGTAACGTAGGGCTGACAACGCCGCAATTGACCGCTCGGCGGCTGCCCGCAGAGAGGCGAAGGCGGAGACGCCGGCCATGGCGGAGCCGACGGTGCGTCAGGTCGGGCGAGAGGCTGTCATGGTCACGGCGCGCAGCCCCCCTTCGTCGAAATTGTTTTAGCAACCGACCGTAGCAACGGGCGGAACCGGATACAAGGCGTTGCGCGACCCAGTTGCAAGGTCGGTGGAAGCCCCGAACCGGGCCGGGCGGCAAGGCCGTCGCCCGGTTCCGAACAAGCGCGCTCAGTGCCACGGGCCGCCACCCGGCCCGTCGTCACCGGCGCGCATGGAGGCTGCGGCCATGGCGATCCACGCCTCGCGGTCGAGGCCGAGTCGGCGGTTGAGCTTGTCGCAGATGTCGAGGCCGTCCTTGAGGTCGAGGGCGACCAGGGCGGTCGGCACATGGCCGGCGAGGCCCTCGATCACGAGCCGGATCTGCTGCACCTCGGCCTCGGCGTCCCAGGCGGGCGCGAAGCAGTAGTCGGGATTGTCGGGAAGGGGCTGGGCGGTCATGGCGGCGTTCCTTTTGGGTTGCAGCAGCGGATGGCGGGCCGACGGTACGGACAAGGGTCAGGTAGCGAGCGGCCAACGGTCGAGGATGCGGTCGAGCGCGTCCGCATTCGGCGCGAATGTGCGGGCGCGTCAGGTGTTGACTGTCACTTTATAAGTTCGTGACCATCCCGGATTATTTCTGACGATGGGGTTCTGAATTTTCCGGATTGCTCCGATTGTTTTCCGATCGTCCTGTGTAAAAGGAGCGGTCCCGGGTTTTGAGTTGAGACCTGGTACCAGAAGTCTCCGGAACCTGGAGCCCGTTTGCGTTGGTCCGGTACCTGCGCTTGAGGGCACCAATCCCTGTCTCATCCTGATTGACGCGGAATCTCATCTTGATTGTCGCGCTGCAGGCTTCGGCATCAGCCCCTCAAAGCCATGGCTCTGGTAGGTGCGGACCCAGTCGCGGATGGTCTGCGGCGCCACCCGGGTCCGGAGCGAGCCGGGGATGGTCCAGCTCCGCTGTGACAACAGCTTGAGATGGGCCCGCCACGCCGCTGTTCCCTGGGGCAGGCGCACAAGTTCACTGATCACTCCGTAACGGAACGGGGCGACTGACTGGCGATGGTCGTCCGGGCTGTCGGTCATGGTCGTCTCCGGGTCTCGATCGGCATAAATCCGCCGCAACCGCAGAGGTTACGAGGCAAGGGCCGGCGAATCCCGGGGTTTCAGCTGTTGGTGGCCACCATCCGGATCCGGCGAACGAACTTCGGGCGGACGAAAGCCGATCGGTGGCGACAGAACGGACAGGGAGTCGGCGCACCAGCAACGGAGCAGCAGCAGCAACACCAAGGGCGCCCCGACGGCCGCTTCCATGGGCACCAGCTGGAGCAGGCAGCCAGCAAACCGGTCCGGCAGAAAACCACGGATCGCGCCCAGGCTGCGATACAACAACTCCTGCCGCCGCTTCACACGGGCGATCCGGGTCGCCCGATCAATATGCGGGTTGGGAGAACCGGATTGTGCCGCCTCCTCCACACCCTCCAGCTCCGCCGTCCTGACCTCCCGCGCAAGATCGGCCAGCGTCCCCGTCAGGCGGGCTGCAAAGCCGTCAGGAAGAAGCGAGACGGTGGTCCGTCCCTCGCGACAGTCATAACGGACAATCAGGGCCGGGCCATAAGGCGTATAGCGCTCACAGGTGCCGTGACGGGACAGGCCGCAGCCGCCTTCGGGATGCAACGGACAAAACTCCAGTCTTGCCCGCTCCCAGTACCGTGTCGTAACATAGGAGGCACTGGTGTGGTTTATCGCTAACCGGATTTGCAATGCCAGCCATGGCCCGGCGGCGGCTACCGCGCGGGCCACTTCCTTTTGTAAATACCAATCCTGCCGGAACACCCCGCCCCGGGACGCGCTCGCCCCGAACCGGGATCCGGCTTGCCACGAAAAGACCAAGGGGAAGAGACGGGCCCTGCAAACGAGGACCCCGGTGGACCAGGGTCCGGACAAGCGCTGTCAGGACACGACAGACCCCGCAAGCGGGTCAGAATTCACCGCGATCTTTCGACCGCTTTTCAGACTCCCGATGGAAAAGCGCGAGACGAAATCAGACGTAAACGCTGAATCAATGTGAGAAACAACATCCCCCCGACGATCTCGACCGTGCAGCCGAGGCGCTTGAGCGTTGTAATGTCGGTGTCGGCCGGCCCCTCGATCTCGATCCGGTCCGCACCCGCGATACGCCGCCGCGCGAGCCGCCAGCCATTGGCGAGCGGCAGCGGGGCGCCGCGACCGAGCACGGCCTCGAAGGCTTCCTCACCGGTCATGGCGGGGCCGCCAGCGAGGCGTAATATTTCACGTAGTTCTGCGTCGCGACTTAATGTCACATTTTGTAGAGCCCACCGCATGCGCTATCCTTCTTTCGAAAAATGTGTCTTCGCTGCCTGCTTGGGCGCTGGAGAGAGTGGGAGATTCGTAGCTTGGATTCGAGGCGCCTGCCTTCTACTTAAAGGAGGTATTGCCATGATGAAGAGTTGCAGAGACTTTGAAGAGGTCTTTGGAAGCTTGGAAGAGCTGGTGCAACTGTGGAGGCCTAGGTAGGCACCTCTTTCCAAGCAAGCGGAACCCAATCAATTTAGCGCCTGAATCGATTAGGCATTAGAAGAGGGGCACCAGTCTGGGGAGGTTCGATTCCTCCCCCTCCACGCTCGGGTGTTACTGACAACCGTAAATTGCAGATTCTGGAGGAGTGACCCCCTGTCCAACTTCAGGGGTTCACTCCAAAGTGAGCAATTCTAAGTTGCCATTGACACCGCAGTCCGGTCGTTCCGCTTAATCGCTGCGACGGCCCTAGGTCCTTGCAATGCCGCCGTTTAAACTTGGCCAGGCCCATGACAGCTTCACCAAACTGGCCCCGTCGGGGACTTGGTTCTCAAATCTGACCCACGATGTCCGGACTTACAGACTGTGGTGCATATGGAGAAAACGTTTCTTCATTGCTCCACAAAGATTGTCCATTTCGATATCCGGAATCCGCAAGTTCGTGGCCCGAAGGGCAAGGTACTGTCAACCGGTCAGACCCTGACGGTTCATTCACAAGCAGCAAACGCGAATTCGTGGTCAAGAACCGAAATCTGGGAGTGACAAGGGTTCTGGACGCTGAAAGACACAGCCGGTCAGATCTATTATCAACCCTCTACGTTAACCCTCAGCAGGTGAACCGCTTTCCGTTACCTCCTCGATAGCCTCTTGACTGCGCCTTCATAAACCAAACAGGCTTACCGGATTGATCTCTGTTATCCGCCGGATGTCCTCATCGTTGAAGCTTGCATCCCGCAGGCTCCCCAGCGGATCGGGATCAGCCGGGGGGAACGGCAAATCCGAACCGAGGAGAATCCGCTCCACACCCACCTTGCCGGCCAGAAATTGCAAGGCCTCGCTGTCGTGAAGAATCGTGTCATAGTGAAGCCGCGGCAAATAGTACGAGGGCGTCTGGAGAGCCACAGTTCCGGTCGTTGAAGAGGGCGCGGCACGGTACATGCGGTCGAATCGCCCTGCGAGCCAGGGAAACAGGCCTCCGCCGTGGGAAACAATGATCTCAAGGCCGGGGAAGCGATCGAGCACGCCCGCCGAGATCATTGACCCGACCGTCAGTGTCGTATCAAACGTGTAGGCACAGATCTGCGCCAATGCAAAGCGCCGGGACCGCAAGCCGGGCGCAGGTTGCGATGGATGCAGGAAAACCGGCATGCGAAGGGAGACACAGGCCGCCCAGAACTCGTCCAGATCTGCCTCTCCCAGGTTCCCGCCGCGCAGTTCGGTCGCCACAATGGTTCCCACGGCCTCCATCCCGGCCGTTCGTTCCAGTTCCCGGGCCGCCGCATTCGCGTCCTGCAAGGGCCCCGAAGACAACCAGGAGAATCGTTCGGGCCATTTTTCCGCCACCCCGGCCAGGTGATTGTTCATGTGCCGGTGCCAGGCTGCTCCCTTTGCGACAGGCAGTTCATAGGCAAACAGATCTGCCCAGAGACTGAGGATTTCCCGGTCAACCTGCTGTTCGTCCATGGCTGCCAGTCTCATGTCGACATCGAGGATTTCCTGAAAAAACGGCCGGATTTCGAGACCGGTTTCCATGACACAATGGCGACAGCCAGGCTCACTGCCTGCAAGGGATACGCCGAACGCACCGGCCTGATCTTCCAGATTCTCCAGCATCGACGGCGGCACGAAATGAGCATGGACATCAATGATCATGTCAGGACTCCCCGGGTTCAGCACTGTCGATCAATGACCTCAGCAATACGGGATCAAACGGGGTCCGGCAAAGGTCCGGACAATCTTCGCCGAGAGCCTGTGCAATGGCGTTGCCTATGGCGCCGCCCGCTGCCACGATTCCACCCTCCCCCACCCCCTTCACGCCCATCGGATTGGCCGCCGAAGGATACTGCCCGGTTATGATCGCCTCGATATTGCCCGTATCAAGGCTGGTGGGAAGCAGATATTCGCTCAAGTTTGTAGCAAGAGGCTGACCATCCTGGTCGAACAGGAACCGGTCGAGGAGCGCCCCTCCAATGCCCTGAGCGGCTCCACCAACTGCTTGACCCACAGCAATCATCGGGTTCAGGATCTTTCCGATATCCTCGCAAACAACATAGTTCAACAGCCGAACCTGTCCGGTTTCCACGTCCACGGCCACATGCGCCGCATGCGCTCCGTACGAAAATGCCGTCCTGCCCCGGTTGTCAAATGAAGCCTCGAAGGTCAGGGCTTCATGCGCGAATTCTGCAAGCTCCGCCAGGCTCAGGGTTCTGCCACCGGCCTCATCACGCACCACACCCGTGTCGAAGAAGAGCGTATCGCGTTCCGTATTCCATCGAAACGCAGCCTGATCAAGGCAGCGTTCCCGGAGACCCTCGGCTGCAAGGCGGGCAGCATTGCCTGCCATGACGGCATTTCGGGAGTGAAAGGTGCCACCGCCATCTTCCAGGAGACTGGTCGTCCCATGAAGCACCGAAACCGTTTCCATGGCAATTCCCAGGCTGTCGGCACAAATCTGTGCCATTGTGGTTTTCAGCCCCTGTCCCATCGACGAGGCTCCGACCCGAAGCTCGACGCGACCATCCGGCAAGACTGTAGCCCGTGCGACTTCCGGTGGTCCTCCGGCACTGCTTTCGACAAAACAGGCCAGGCCCAGACCATGTCTGCGGCCATCTTCGGCGCCCCGGCCCTGTCGTTCCCGCCAGGATTCGTAGTTCACCTTTTGCAACACCACCTGCAGTGCAGCGGGGAAGTCGCCCTTCTCATAGGAAGCCGGTTTTTCACCCGGGACAAGCGCTCCCACGGAATATGGCAAGTCGTCCGGTTTCAGGAGATTGCGGAAACGGATATCCGCCGGGTCAATACCAAGATCATGCGCCATCAAATCGATCATGCGTTCACGGAAGAAGTTGGCCTCGAAGCGTCCGGGGCCTCGATAGGTGCCGGCCGGGGTCTTGTTGGTCATGACAGCCTCAACGTCGCAGGCATAAGCCGGTACGTGATAGGGGCCGGGCAAGAATTGCGCGGTACGACTTATGGAAACCCCTCCATTGGTGCGCACATACGCACCGAGATCCCCTCTCAGAACGGCGCGAAGACCAAGAATGTCCCCCTCACTCGACGCCGCGATCTCGAGTCTGCATTCAACCTCACGGGCATGGTTGGCCGCGATCAAATGCTCGCGACGATCCTCGATCCATTTCACCGGGCGGCAGACATGGCGACTGGCTGCAGCCACAAGGTAGTCCTCGGGATAGAGTTCGCCCCGCGATCCGAACCCGCCGCCCACATCGACCTCTACAAGTTCCACTGCCGTCTCGGGAATGCCAAATGCTTGAGACAACCAGCGGCGATTGAAGTAGTTGACTTTCGTAGCACCGGTGAGTTTCAACGCGGGGCCATCGGAATCGTACTCGGCAATCAGGCCCCTGGTCTCCAGCGGAAACGGACTCTGGCGCTGGACACGAAACATCTGGGTGCGCCGGTAGGCAGCCTGCCTGAAGGCATGTTCAACATCGCCCCGACCAACATGCCAGGTCCCTGCAACATTGGATCCCGTGTCCTCGAACAGAAGGTTCCGGTTTTGCCCGTCATCACCCATTTCGACAATGGCGGGAAGGATGTGCCACTCAGCCCGGATCAGGGGCAAGGCGTCTTCGGCCTGGTAGCGGGACTCCGCGACAATGATGGCTACAGGCTCACCCACATAGCGCACCCCGTCCAAGGCAAGCGGATGCTGAAGGAAGCTGGAAAACCCGGGTCGAGGCGCAAGGCGGATCGGAAGGGTGGGAAGATCATCGCCCAGATCGGCCGCACCCAGGACAGCAATGACGCCAGGTGCCCGTCTTGCTGCCGACAAATCGAGGGATTGGAGGCGGGCATGAGCATGAGGCGATCGGAAGACAGCCATTTCCGTAACGTCCGGCACATGGATATCATCGACAAAGCATGCCTTGCCCGAGAGAAGCCGGGCATCTTCCAGCCGCCGAACCGGCTTCCCGAGGATGCTTTCCATCTGTCCTGTCTACCTGCGATCTGGCATAGTCCACCTGACAATAGAAAGCGCTTGATGCGCACGCAATCGACGGGAGACGTTCATGGATCTGGACCTATCAGGCAAAATCGCTGCGGTCACCGGGGCTAGCATAGGTATCGGCAAGGCCATCACCCGCAGTCTGGCCCTTGAAGGCTGCAAGGTTGCGATTTGCGCGCGCAATGATCAACGCCTTCAGGTGACTGCGAGCGAACTTTCAGAAGAGACCGGTTCGGAAGTCTATGCGATCCCGGCCGACCTGACTGTGCCGGAAGACGCCGAGAATTTCATCGCGAAAACAGTGGGGCATTTCGGAAGGCTGGACATTCTCGTCAATAATGCCGGATCCGCACCCGGCGGCGTACTCGAGTTCCTTACCGAGGAGGATTGGGCACAGGCATTGCAGCTCAAGTTCATGGGCTATGTCCGTTGCACCCGACATGCCGTTCCCCACATGCGGGCCCAGGGTGGAGGCCGGGTTATCAATCTGATCGGTAATGATGGCCTCAAGCACTCCTATTGGGAAATCGCTCCTGGTGCTGCCAACGCAGCCGGACAAAATCTGACGATGTCCCTCTCCGGTCAGTACGCCCGGGAAAACATCACCTTCGTTGCTGTCAATCCCGGGCCGGTCCGTACGGAACGCTGGACCGGATTGGTCGAAGCAATGGCGCGCGATATGGACCTGTCATTCGAGGAAGCTGACAAACTGGCTCCCAGAAGCATACCCCTCGGGCGGATCGCAGAGAGCGAAGAAGTAGCGAATCTGGTCACGTATCTGGCGTCGCCCTTGGCACATTTTATCAATGGAACCATGATCGAGATCGATGGCGGGCAGCAGAAGCCCTTGATGGACATGCTGCGTGATCGATAAAATTGACCGGGGTCAGTGACGGATTGCCAGACCCGGCTGGCGATCTCCACCTCGCGGCAATCCTGCACGCGGCCAGTATCCCCACCTTGTAAGGTCAGGGCCTTCCGAACTGCCGGTCAGACCGCTGCCCGGCCGCCCGTCCCCTCGGTCATTGAAACAACCACCAGGGTGGGCTCGGGGAACCGAAATGGGCCAGAAACGGCGCCCTGCGCTATCGGGCAAGTCCCGGAAGCCAGATTGCGATATCCGGAAACACGATAATCAGGGCAACCAACAATGCCGCACAGGCCATGAAAGGAACCGCTGCCAGGCAAATTTCTCCAAATCGGGTACCAGGCGGCGCGACCCCTTGCATCACAAACAGTAATAATCCGAAGGGAGGTGTCGTGAAACTGATCTCCATTGCCAGAAGCATGATCACTCCGAACCAGACAAGTTTCAGTTCGGGGTCCATTCCGAACTCTATTCCCTGAATGATCGGGAAGAATATCGGAACTGTCAGGAGCATCATGGCCAACTGATCCATGAACATCCCCAGAATCAAAAGTATTCCGAACATGATCAGCAACATTATGTAGCCCGAGAGGCCAAAGCTGATGACCCATTCGATCAGCCTGACACTGGCCTGGGACGCTGCCAGCACATTGCTGAACAGGGAGGATCCGAACAGGATGAGAAGGGCGATCACGGTGACACGCGCGGCCCCCCACAGTGAGCGTCCGAGGGCGAGCCCCATATCAGCCGGGAATCGTCGTGCCTCCACCCAGGCTTCGCGGGCCAGAACGGCATCACCTGCCACCCGGCTGAAATAAATTCCCCGGCACAGGGGTGCGACAAAAAGGTATCCGATGGCCAGGAGCATGACACCCAGCGAGCCGTAGGCGGCTGACTCCGACGGAGTCGCAACCCCGGTCATGATCAGAAGGATGACAATGACAATAATGGACACCATCGGAACAACATCAATCACGATCAACCTGAACCGTTCGGTCCAGCTCACGTAACCGATTTCGTAAACGGGAGCCGCTTCGGGATCCAGAGTTGCGCGGATGAAGATAAGAATGGAGTACAAACCGGCGAGGATGAGCCCGGGCAGAATTCCGGCTACCAGCAGTTTCCCGATGTCGATCTCTGCCAGAGTTCCGAGAAGCACGGCGAGCGCAGACGGCGGGATCAGCATGGCCAATCCACCCGTACCCAGAATCGGGCCGATCGACATGCTTTTCTTGTATCCTCGACGTGTCATTTCGGGGACCATCAACGTCCCGAGCAGCGCTGTGCTCCCCATGGACGATCCCGAAAGCGTCGCGAAAACCGTCCCTCCTGCAACGGTCACATAGGACAGGCGCGCAGGCACCCGCCCCATCAGCCGCTCAACCGCATTGAACATCCGGTTGGCCAGTCCGGTATGAAAAAACAGCTCGCCCATCAGAACAAACATCGGTATCGGGACGATTGCGAAAATCGCCATATTCGAAAATGCGTTGTCGGTGAGCTGGAATACGCTCGCCTGAAGATTGCTGTCGAAATCACCAAAGCGACCGAACAGGAAATACGCGGCGACAGTGTTGACAATGATGAACGCAATGCCAACCGGGAACCCGGCAAACATGAGGAGCAGGATTGATCCCAGAAGGGATGCAAGAATCCAGTACCACTCCATATCGGTTTCCCCGCCTAACGGCCGGCGGCGTTCCCGCTTTCCATGGCCGCCTTGTGGGTCTCGATTTCTGCCCTTTCGCTGGCGATCCCCGCAGCACCTACATGCATGGGTTCACGCACAAACACGAATCGCAGGAACTCTATGCCCATCAACAGAAACCCGACGGGAAAGGCGGCAATGATCACCCAGCGCTGAATATCGAATTGACCCCGCAACTCGTCATAGGCGACATAGACATAGTTTTCCCAGGCCAGCTGACCACTGTACCAGGCCCAGATCAGACAAATTCCGGCACTGAGGAAAGCAATCACACGGGAAAAGACATTGCGCCATGAGGCGGACAGCGCCGCTGTCAGCATCTCGATGTAAACATGACCCCGATGCCGGATCAGCCACGGCGATCCCAGAAACAATGTGTATACAAACCCGTATTCGATGATGACAAACGAGAAGGCATCATAGGCCCAGCCTGCCGAACGCCACACGGTCACGTAAACGATAAGGGCCAGCATCAGACCGAAATACCCGGCCGCAACTGCCATCAGCAGCCACAATACACCGCCCCAGATACGGTCCAGTCTCTGGATCATGACGTCAGCAAACGGGAGGCAGCCGACCCGGCCCGTGCTGCCTCCCGACTTGAAGGACTATTGCTGATACAGTGAACGAAGTTTTGCAACGTGAGAGGTATCTCGTCCCGCTTTCTTGAGACGATCGGCCATCCTCTCATAAGCTGAATCCACAGCCAGCTTCAGATATGCATCAGCGTTCGGCGCCTGGTGAAACGTCATGCCACCCTGTTCAAGATAGGCTTTCTCCTTGGCGGCAAGGTCCTGGAGGACTGTTCGCGCATTCACTTCTTCCTCGAGGATGGCATCCGTCATGGTCTTTTGCGCCTTTGCGTCGAGCTTTTCCCAACGTCCCAGGTTCATGATCCACACAATGTCGGTGTGGTAAAATGGCGGGGTCACGGCGTGACGCAGGAACTTGTCCCACTTCATTGACGGCAGGCCCACGGTGGCCCACGCACTCGCGTTTACGACACCTTTTTCCAGTGCCGAGTAAACCTCGGTAGCAGCCAGATTGTGTGTGGACCCCTTGAGTGCCCGAAAGAAGGCACCATAGATCGGGTTATCGCGAAGCTTGACGCCGGTCAGGTCGAGCAACCCGTCGCTGGTCCATTGGGGAGCATTCTGCATGTAGACCCGGAATTGCGCACCTGATGCTGTCCAGCCGAGATAGGTGACACCAAAATGCTTGCGATTGAGTTCGTCCATCATCGCCGCACCACCATTGGCACGAGCCTGCTCGGCCGATGAACTCGCAGTCGAAATGGCTTCGTTTTCCGGCAGCGCACGGGCATAAAAGGCCGCCGGTATGCAAGAGAGGTCCACACGACCGCTTCTGACCGCAGGCGGCTGCTGGAACATCTTGATGGAGTTGAAAGGCAGGACATCAATCTTGACGCTCCCCGCCCCGCGTTCGTTTATGGTCGCGGCCAGCTCCTTGCACATTTTGGTATAGATCAGCTGATCAGGAAACGGATAGACAAGTGATAGTGTGGTCTCAGCTCGCGCCATGCCGGACTGGGTTGCCACGGCAAACAGCATCAGGCCGGCGGCCGCGGCTGCGTACGATGGTTTTCTGAACATCGAAAAACTCTCTCCCAATTTGCGGTTCCCGGCTATCCGGGTCGTTCGCCGACAGCCTATTCTCCCTTGCGGTTTTCGGCAAGATGCTTCCGTCGGTGGACCACCGCCACCAGCGGAGGCCACCTGCCGGAACCAGCACCCGTTCCGGACCACAGCCTCACCACCCTGACGACCTGCACAACGGCATCGGAACCGGATGCAGTGCGCTGGTTCGCCCATCATCGCTCGCACGGAATCTCATCAACATTCCCGGGAATGCAACAACTATCACCCGATATGGGTATCAGTCTCCTGATCGTTGACAATGAGTGACTCATCAGTGGCTTTCCATCGCCAGCCAGGCAGCCTGCCGGCGCCGCAATTTCGACGAGGCCTGACGGGTGTGCATCGTGGCGGCTTACAGTCTTTCATCACCGGATCGCTGTCCGCCCATCATTCCGGCACAGGGACGCATCGGTCCGGCCGGAAAGAGAACCCCGCACAGGGTGTCAGAATATCCGGACCGGGACTATGCCCCTGAACGATTGGCAGCTGTGTCAACAACAAAACGGCATGATGTGGATCCGCAGGCACCGCAATCTGTTTCCCGCACCTGGACTTTGCCCTCCATGAGAAACCCGGCGACGGCTGTCAACATTCCCCTGATCGGAGCACAGACCGGATGATCCGAAGATCCGAAGCCGGCAACAAACGGGCTATTCTGTACCTCGAGGACAATGGCGCCGTCCTGCGGCCCTGAAAACTGCCAGGTTCCCCACCCCAGCTGGGGCGCGGTTTCGGCGATGACCTGGAGAAAGGCCCCCGGCTCCGCAGCTCCGCGTTCCCGGTAACTCCGGGCGCTTCGGCCGCCGAATTCGGCGATCGATTCGCAAAAGCTCTCGAGCGCCAGCTTCCTGACCTCAGGCGCAAGCCGGGCAAAGATTCCCATCAGGGCATCCGCACGGATCATCAGATAGCGGATGTCTCCGTCGCGGATTTCGCCCACGTCGTCATCACAGACAAGCCGGTCCTTCAGAGTTGAATGGGAAACCCCGATATCAGTCTTTTCAGCCATACCGCCCACCCCTGTTGCAGCGAATTTCTGTACGCCCGGGATCCTGCCGCATTCAACAATCCCTTGCCCTGCGTTCGGGAAACCCTCAGGCAAGCGTGATTCGACGCTCTATTCCGGTGTCCTTGGCCAACTGCTCCAAAAGCATGTCACGCATCGCCGGATATTGTGCATCAATGCGTTCGATTGCCGCGCGCGGCAAGCCTCGTCTTCGACGCTCGACAATTTCGCCTGCTTCCGCCAGCAGCGATTCTTCTTCAAAAGCCACAACACTTCGTTTGTCGACCACCCGACGTCCATCCACCCAGACGCTTTCCACAGATTCGCCGGTTTCGTAGTGCAGGACATGCCGAACCGGATCTCCCATCGGCATATGCCAATGGCCCGAAGGGTCCAGCACCACGAGGTCTGCCCTTGCACCCGCTTCGATGCGGCCAAGGTCCTGTGGATGTCCCACTGCCCTGGCACCCGCGCGATAGGCTCCGGTGAGGATCTCGAGTGAAGCCGGCCACTTCTCGAAGTCGGGCTCCGTCAGACGCATCAGAAAAGTCGCAAGGCGCAGATTCTCCAGATAACTGGCGGGACCGCAATTACTGCCGTCGGTGCCATAGGCGACAGGAATTCCCTCGGACCTGAGACGCATCACCGGGCATATCCCGGCACCGAGCATGGTATTCGATTGGGGACAATGGACGACCGTGACCCCGGCTTCCCGGGCAGCCGCCATATCCTCCGAATTGCTCCAGATAAAATGGACGAGAGATGATCTGTCATTGAGGACCCCGGCATCAACCATCCGTCGAACAAACCCCGTCCCGCTCTTCATGGCCGCCTGCGTCTTGGTCTCCAGCATGTGGGTCTGAAGAGGAGCGGCGTGCTGCTGCTGAAAATCGGCCGTCAATTCCATCAGCCGGGGAGAACAGCGTTGGGGGCCATCGACTCCGAGAATGACATTGACGCGGTTATCCGGAGGGCTGCGCCTGGCAAGAGCACTTTCCATAAGTGAAAAATAGGCGTCCGCATCGGGACGCGGCCAACTCGCGTACCAGTCGAGGATCTCATTCGGAAGGCTGGCTGGATCCAGTGGAATGGTCTCCACATAGGGTCGATCCGAAAACATGGGTGCAACTGTCGCCCGGATACCGATGTCCTCAAAGGCAGTGCAAACAGCATCCAGGCCAGCAGCAGTTGTGGCCGGGCGCTCCGAATAATGATCGATGATCGATGTGATCCCGCGACGCAGCATCGAGAGCGCATCAAGCTGAGCGCTGACGTAGATTTCGCGCGGGGTCATGGCATCCCCGGCGGCGATGACATGAAGCATGTAGATATCGAGAGGCTCGCGCTCCACGGTACCTTTCAGAAGCGCCGTATAGGAGTGCGTGTGTGCGTTGATGAAGCCGGGAATAACGATCTTCCCGGAAACATCGATCATCTCTGTGGATCCACCCGGCCCGGGCCGGAAGCCACCGGCTTCCCCGACAGAAGTAATTACCCCGTCCTGAAACCAGATGTCTCCCCGTTCAATGATCGTCCCGTCATCGTCGAAAGTCAGAATAGTTGCACCGCTGAGGCAGACCCGGCTCTCTTCAGTTTTCGCCCCCGTCATGATCAGGCCTGTTCAAACAGTACATCCTGAGCGCCTTCCCAAAGGGTCAACTGCCCCAGCGCTCTCAGGTTCTCAAGCCCGGAAGTCAGGGTTATGAAGTGATTGCCGGCAAGCTGTCCCACGATCGACGCAAAGTGCACTCCGCCATAGGCAAGCAGGATTTCCGTTTCACTGATTCCACCGGGATAAAGAATGATCTGGCCCGGGGCCGGGTAGCTGGTGTGATTTTCGTAGTCCACGCCGAAGTCCCGGTCTCCCAATGGTATCCAGACGCCCTCTCCACTCCAGCGCACATGGATGACCTTGCTCGAAAACGGCATGGCGGACCGGAACGCTGCAACTGTTTTCGGCGCGTTCTCTTCAAAGCGTGCCCCGAAGGTGAAGGGCCCGGCATTAATGACGAGTTTGCTCATGACTTCCTGCTCAAATTTGCCTGTCACTTGCCCCGTATCCCGTTCGCACAAGCACGTTCGTGACACCTGTTGCAACGCAGGCGCACGGTCCCAGCTGCACCGATAACCGAAAAACGTTGGGCCCCGTCGACAGGGATGACAGGGGCCCTGAAATACTGCTTCGTTCAGTGAACCCCG
Organism: Alphaproteobacteria bacterium; assembly: GCA_965221485.1. GTDB lineage: Bacteria > Pseudomonadota > Alphaproteobacteria > MPNO01 > UBA830 > JAJEBT01. The sequence continues at coordinate 1,398,280 of OZ244893.1, forward strand.
AGGCTCTCCGCTGCCATAGTTGTGCCCTGTATCCGGCTTGCGATTTTCTGAAACGCAACGTCTCTCGCAAAATCCGGGGATCCGTGATTGGGTTTCACATCAATGCTGAAGGGTGAAAAACCGCAATCGTCGGTTGAGCCAAGCTGCTGTTTGTCGATATGCCTGGCTGCCGCCAGCAACTGGTCCCGAACTTCCTCGGCCGACTCGACACGTGGATTCTGGGGATTGGTCACACCGATATATGCCATCTGTGTCACTCCATCAGCATCCTCGCGCAGGCTGGCCGCGATATCCTGATAAACCTGTTCCTGATTTCGTTCGCTCTTGAACTGAATCAGGAAATACCCGGCGTTGATCCGGAACATTGACGGCAACAAGTCATTATAGGGCACATCAGCACTGTGAACCGAGTCACAGTCACCCCCCGGACAGGTGTGAACGCCGATGTTGCGCCTCTGGTCAGCGGTGAAGCGATTGACAACCGCATTGATGAGATCCACGAAATGAGGAAGCATTTGGCGGCCGGTCCACGGATTTCGTGGATCGTTGCGGCAAGCCAGGCGCCCCTCGGTGAAATCGATCGAGACGCGCTCGGCTCCGGCGTCAAAGGCCTTTCGTATATCCGCCTCGCATTCGTCAATCAGATCACTTTCGAACTGTTCACGGGAATATCCCTCGATTTCCTCGTCAAGCGGATAGAGCAATGCCAGCATCGACGGTGCGATCACGGCCTGCTTCATCGGCTTGCTTGCAATTGGCAACGCCTTGCTCAACGCGTCGGCCGCATAGCTCTTGTAACGGAATGGCCCCCCGGTCAGAAGCGGCAACTGGCGATGATGGCCATCGGCAAAGATGGCAAAATACTGGCCTCCGGGCGCGAGGTGGTCGGCCAGTCCGGTTCCTGCAAGGGTGTCTGTAACGGGATAGGTGGCGAAGCTTGACCAACGCTGTTCGCCATCCGATACGATAGGAGCTCCGGTCGCTTCCATTCTCTCAATTGAGTCTCTCACTGCGCGGTCCTGCTCGACTTCGAGAGCATCCCGTCCGATACGGCCCGCATCGTATTCGGCATAAGCCTCCTGCAACGAGGTTGGCCTCGGCAAGGATCCAACCGGCTCTGTCGGTATACCGGTTGCTGTTCTCGGATTGTAAGTCATGGGAATTTCCTCCGGATTTGTCAGTTGGGCGCCCGTCACCGCGCAACTGTTGTCCGTTTCAGGATCACCGTTGGCAGCCAATTCCCGAACGCCAACCGGAGTCTAGGACGCTCCGCCGCAAAGGGGAAGACCCGACAGGAAAGAGCCATCAGGTTACCGTTCGCGGCGGTTGGGCATAAGAGGGCCCTGACGATGCTTATTGCTCGCGATACCGTAAAAGGATGGCATCCCGGCGCGACCTGGTTGAACTGGCAGAACAGACCGGGAGATGCCTGCCCGGGATACTGCCGCAACTGCGGGCGTGGATGGTCACGACCGCATACCTCGCGACCTATGACCAAAGCCCGGAACACCGGTTCGCAATTGTGACGAACAGGCTCGCAATATCGATTTCTGACCACCGGCAATGGTCGCCCTGTTCCTCTCTGAGCCATAGCCTGGCGAACATATGCCGTGTAAAGTCCGTTTTATGGAATCGCAGCTTTCGAGGTCTTCTGAATATCGAGAGAGGCACGGAGCGATCTGGACATGGTCCGCAAAGCGGTACGCCTGATCGGTTCGTCACCGGATTCCTGTCGGCCATCGGACTCGCTGGTACTGTTCGCGGCTGACGGCAATGCCCATCCTATTGCGGCCCCTGGGTCCGTGCACTCCTGGTCGGTATATCCAGGACAGCGGCACAGGGTACACAAGCCTCGCCGGATGCACGGCAAACCACCCCTTCGAGCAACGTGAGATTGCAATTTCCGGCTGCAGTCTTATGGAAACCTGCCCCTCGCGCCGAAAACAGGCAGCGCCTGAATGGCTGGCCATGAACGCCTTACCCCATCCAGCCGGAACCGGCCACCCTGGCGAAATATCGTCTTGAAGAGATCATCGCATTCGTCGAAGCCTGTCGGACAACATGTCTGATCGCGCGGGAGAGCGGCCTCAGGACGAGGTCATGGCGCACATGATGATGATCTGTGCCAGCCTCATATTCGGACTGAACTATGTCGTCGGGAGATGGGCCGTCGGAGAGGTTCCGGCCTATACCCTGGGCTTCACGCGCTGGACGATCGGGGCCCTGATCGTTCTTCCCTTTGCATGGCATTCGCTTCGCAGCCAATGGCAACTCATTCGTGACAACGGCAAACTCCTCGCCTTTGCCGGCTTCATGATGCCGTTTGTCGGTGCCGGAGTCACTTAGTCGCGCTGAACTACACAACGGCTGTCAATGGCAGCCTGATCCAGACTTCCCTTCCGGTCCTTATCGTTCTTCTTTCCTGGGTGATCCTGGGGACACGTGCAACGCTGATACAATGCGTCGGTGCGGTCATCGCAATCGCCGGGGTTTTTTACGTAATTTCGAGAGGCGATCCCGCCGTTCTGGTTGACTTCCGCTTCAACCTTGGTGATGCGATCCTGATCGGCTGCAATCTTGGACTGGCCACCTACGGTGTCATCATCAAGAAAGCACCAGCAAACCTGAATCCGCTGGCGCTCCTCGCGGTCATCTGTGCATTCGGATCGTTCTACCATCTTCCGTTTTTCGGTCACGAGATCCTGACCGGGCAGATACCCCGTCCGACCACCACGGCTATCGTCTCCCTGTTGTTCGTCGCTGTCTTTCCTTCTGTTGTTGCCATCATTTTCTGGAATACGGCCATCGCCCGCCTGGGACCCAACCGTGCCGGTTTCTACATGTATCTGGTCCCGGCGTTTGCGGCTGCCCTTGCCATTCCCTTGCTCGGAGAGACCGTTGGCATCTACCATTTCGTGGGAACGGCGTTAATCGTACTGGGGGTCACATTGTCAACACGAAAACAGTGACAGACTCTTCAATCACAAGGACTTCACGTCTTGGGTAACGGCCCGAATGGCCTTCCGGGCACTGCCGGATGTGGAGCAGGAGAAAATTCAGGCCACGGTTCGCATGTTCGGTCATTCTTGTCGAACGGACGGGCTCGAAGCAGCGCAACGTGATGTTCGTCACAGATAGTCACCGCCCATGTTAATGACGGTTCCTGCCCGTGCGGCTACGGCGCGGGATTCAATGGCAAGCGCAGTGATCAGATCCTGAACAGGAACACCCATCGACTTGTAAAACGTGATCTCGTCGCCCTGCGTTCGGCCCGGACAAGTCCCCTGGATCAACTCGGACAACTCGATAACGGACTTCGGCTCCAAAACGCCTTCCGCGATCGGAATAACAAGGTCTCCGGCATTCTCCAGGCAGTCATCACGGCTGTCGATAACGCGAACGGAACTCCTGCGGATGGTTTCGCTGTCAACTTCGCGTGCGTCGGGGAGGTGCGCACCCGTTGCTGCCACGAACGTCCCGGGCCGAAGTGCCCCACCTGAAAAGGTGGGCTGATGCGACGTGGTTGCACATACGACGATATCAGCTTCAGCCACCGCCTCGGCGGCAGAAGAGACCGTTTGTATCGAGGCTGGAAGCCAACCGTCCTCTTCGGTGAGATATTCGATCAGACGTTTTGCCCTCGCCCCGGACCGGGTAGCGATGCGGATGGTGTCGATCGGGCAGACACGGGAAAGGGCTGCTACCTGGTTGCGGGCAACCCGCCCGGCCCCGATCAGTGCAAGCTTTCTGGAATCCTTGCGCGCCAGATAGCGGGCAGCGAGACCCGTGCCGGCGCCAGTACGAAGATCGGTCAGATACCCGCCCTCCATGACGCATCGAGGGTGGCCCGTTTGCCCATCAAACAGGGCCACAAGAGCCGACATGCGTGTCACACCATGGTCTTCGTTCCGAATAAAATCCGAGACCACCTTGATGCCGTAACCCCGCCCGCCTTTCAGAAATGAAGGATTGAAAATCGCAATTCCGGGCGGGTTCTCCGACGACACAAAACTCCGAAGTCCGGACACCACCTGCTGGTCGGCAAGGAGTCCAAAGGCTTCCTTCTGGACTTCGATGGCTTCATCCATGCTCATGACGGCGCGAACATCCGTCTCGGTCAATACTCGAAGTTTCATCCCTGTCTCCCGATAGTCCAGTCCACGGCAACCAGACCGGATGGATGGCATGGTATAGTTGTTCCGATCATCAGGGCAGCATCCGAATGCCTCTTCTCGTTATCCATAATGCCGGGTTGGTCACAGGGTCGGGCATCCGAGCGGGCGGTATCGTCGTCGGAAATGACGGGCGGATCGAGCGCTGTCTCGACGCGCAGGAAAATCCGCCCGCTGCGGACACCGTTATTGACGCAGGGTCACGCCTGCTTTTTCCGGGCTTCATCGATTCGCATGTCCATATGCGTGACCCGGGCGCCACTCACAAGGAAGATTTCCTGTCCGGCTCGCTCGCCGCTGCCTGCGGCGGCGTGACGACGGTCATGTGCATGCCCAATTCGAACCCACCCCTCACTGCGCCGGATCGCGTGAAGGCCGTATGCGAAGCCGCAGCGGGAAGGAGTTTTGTTGATTTCACATTGCAGGCAGGGATCACGCGGGACAATCTCACCGATTTTGACGCGTTGTGGGCTGCAGGGGTTACGTCTTTCGAGGCCCTGCTCTCGGACGCTCCATTCAATCATCGCCTCGATATTCCCCATTTCATCGCTGCGGCGGAAAAGGCCGCAGAATTCGACGCGGTCATCGGTGTCTATACGGGCCATCAGGGGCTTCTCGAATGGAGGCTTCGGCAAATTCGCGATCACGCCGGCCGGATTGATTTTCCCGCTTTCGCCGAAGCCCGGGATCCGCTCGGAGAAGCCATCGGCCTGGCAGCCGTCATAGAAATCTGCCGCGAGATCCGGGTTCGGACAGTCTTGCGGCAGGTACGAACAGCGCGCGGTTTCGCTCTCGTGCGCGAAGCACGCGCATCCGACCCGACCCTTCCGTTGTCAGTCGAGGTGACGCCGCATCACCTCCATCTCACAGATACGTTGCTTGCGCAGAAAAGAGGATATGCCCAGATGGTTCCCCCGCTGGCGTCAGGATCTGATGCGGACGCGGCCATCCTTGCACTGGGCGATGGAACCGTGGATTTCGTTGGATCCGACCACGCGCCCCATCACCCGGATGAAAAGTCCGGCGATACACCATGGACAGTACCGGGCGGCACTCCGGGTCTTGATACATTGGTGCCCGCGGTCCTGGATCTCGCTGCCCGTGGCGTTGTTTCCTATCCCGATGTGGCCCGCATCCTGTCAGAGCGTCCTGCGACTTTATTCGGAATCATTGATCGCAAGGGACATATCAACCCTGGAGCCGATGGCGATCTTGTTCTGGTGGACCCCGCAATTCGCCGTAAAATTTCACCAGCGGATATCCGCTCGCGCGCCCGTCATTCGCCGTTCGAGGGAATTACGCTGACGGGACAGCCCGTTCTTACGGTACTCCGCGGCCAGGTCATTGCGGAACAGGGCAAACCTGCAGGATCGAAACCTGCCGGTCGCTTTCTGATCCGCTCCAATGCACAGAAGACGCAATGAGATGGAAGGCATACGGACCAAAATCGGCCTGATCGTGCCCGCCAACAACTCTGTTATCGAACCCGAACTCTGGAGACGGGCCCCGTCGGACGTGGCATTTCATGCCACGCGCATTCTCGTTCGGGGAGACCTTACGGCAGATGCTGTGAGGCGTATGGAAACGCATGTCGAACGGGCCGTAAGCGAACTTGAAGCCACGGGTGTCGATGTCATCGCCTACGCCGACATGGTGACGTCTTTCATTATGCCGCCCGACTGGAATGACCGGCGAACCCGCGACATTGAGGAACGGACGGGAATTTCCTGCCTGTCTGCCTGGACAGCCTTGCGAGAGGCGCTGAACCGGATCCAGCCATCGGGAATCGCTCTGGCAACGCCCTACCCGGAGAGCCTCCATGCTCTGGCTCGACCGTTCTTCTCAGCCAACGGTTACCGGGTCGTATCTGACGCCACACTTGATATCGGAAATATGTCCGAAGTCGCCGCTATTTCGGGCTCCCGGTTGACCGATATAGTTCGCTCCCTGGATCTTTCGGACGCGAGCGCACTTGTCATACTGGCGACAGATCTGCCCACCCTGAACGTGATTGAAGACCTGGAACGTCGGTTCAATCTTCCCGTCCTGTCGTCGAACCAGTCCTTGCTGTGGGCCTCGCTCGCCAGAGCGGGCCGAAACACGGCCCTTGACGGTATCGGACAGCTCGGACGCCTGAACTACTGCTGAGCGAGCTACGCCCGGCTGCTACATTGAAAGTGCGATCCGTTCGGTCGCATTTGCCAATACCTGACAACCGAAAGCTATGTCGGCTTCGTCGGTATCCTCGGCCTCGCTATGGCTCTTGCCGCGAATGCTTGGAATGAACATCATTGCCGACGGCATGCATCGGGACAGGATCATCGCATCATGACCGGCGCCGCTGGACATCATCATGCTCTCGGCACCACAGTGCGATGCCGCCTCAGCGAGGTGCCCTGCAAGCTTTTCGTCCATTGCCGATGGCGTGATGTCAATTGTCCTCAAAACCGAAACATCTAGCCCGGTCTGTTGAGACGTTTGCTGAATGACTTCGCTGGCACTGTCTTCCATGGCATCGAGACGGTCCGTTGACAGATCACGAAACTCAAGGACCAGTGTCGCTTTCGCAGGCACTACGTTTTCAGCGCCGGGTTCAAAGCGCACGGCACCGATATTCCAGACAGACTCCTCGCCACCCGCACGTTCCATGGCACGATACAATTCATGCGCGCATGTGATCGCTGCGCGTCCCGCATCCCTTCGCATGGCCATGGGCACCGTGCCGGCATGGTCTGCTTCGCCGTCAAAGGCGATTCGCAGACGCCGGATGCCCACGATGCCGGTAACAACGCCGATCTGCTTTTCGGCCGCCTCGAGACGCGGCCCCTGTTCGATATGGGCTTCGAGATAGGCGCTGTAGGAAGCAGACTTCACGGTGCGGAGCGGATTGTCGGCATAACCGCATCGCGCGATTGCATCCAGCAGCGTCTCCCCGGCTAGGCTCCGTCCCTCTGCCAGTTTGTCCGGCCCGATCTGCTCGCAGAACTGCAGGCTACCAACACACGGCAGATAGGTACCCTCTTCATCCATGAACGAGACCACTTCCACGCAGATCCTGTCTTGGAGGCCGCCTTCCATGACCGCGCGTGCGATCTCCAGTCCGTAAATCACACCCAGCGCGCCGTCGAGCCAGCCGCCGACCGGCACGGTATCGGTGTGTGAACCGATGAGTATGGCGGGCCGATCTCCGGGCGTTCTTCCAAACAGATTCCCGACATAGTCGATCGACGTCTGCAGTCCGGCCCGGGTCATGCATTCCCGCAGCCACTCGCGCGATCGAGTGTCGGTTTCCGAATAGGAAACCCGACCAACCCCCGTGTTGAGCTTGCCGAATCGGGCAAGAGCGCGAAGGTCGGCCAACATTCGTTCGGTGTTTATCCGGACAAGAGACTGGCTATTCATGGCATCCACCCTGCCACCGGACTGCGTGCCTTGCAAGGCCATGCGTGTCAGATGTGATTCCCATCGTTCACGCGGCACACAGGCCGAGTTGCCGCAATTCCCTGAAGAGCCAACGTGTCTGCGAGCCCGATGGAGCACGGGTAGCGGTACGGGGCGGGCATGTGATAATGAATGCCGAAGGGGACAAGACGAGGGCTTCAATGCGCCAGGTACGCAACATATTGTTCATCATGTGTGATCAGCTTCGATGGGATTATCTTTCGTGTAATGGTCACCCCCATTTGCAAACGCCCAATATTGATGCCCTGGCAGAAAAAGGGGTGAATTTCAGCCGCGCCTATATCCAGGCTCCCCTCTGCGGGCCTTCACGAATGTCGTTTCTGACCGGCCGTTACATGTTTTCGCATGGCGCCAACTGGAACGGTGTGCCGCTTCCCATCGGCCAACCCAATATCGGCGACTGGATGCGGCCGCTGGGTCTTCGATGCGCGCTCGTCGGAAAAACCCACATGAATGCCGATATTGCAGGAATGAAGCGCCTTGGCATGGACCGGGCCTCCGACATCGGGATCCTGGCTTCCGAATGTGGACTGGAGCCCGTCGAGCGGGATGACGGGCTGTGGCCTGATTCCATCCTCGATCCGGATTACGCCTATAACCGGTATCTCCGGTCCAGAGGCTATGACGGAGACAATCCGTGGCACGACTGGGCGAATTCGGGCGAGGGCCCCAATGGTGAAATCCTCTCAGGCTGGTATCTCGGAAACAGCCATCTGCCCGCACGAATCAGGGAAGAGGACTCGGAAACGCCCTACATGACGCGGCGCGCCATCGCGTTCATGGAGGAGCAGGGCGATGCCCCGTTTCTTTTGCACCTCTCCTACATCAAACCTCACTGGCCATACATCGTACCGGCGCCCTACCACAACATGTACGGTCACAATCAGATCCTGCCGGCCGTCCGATCTGATGCAGAACGGCGCAACCCCCATCCGGTGATCGCCGCGCAGATGAAGCATCCGGAAAGCCGCAACTTCTCAAGGGAAGACGTCAGGACAAATGTGATTCCGGCCTATATGGGTCTGATCAAGCAAATCGATGATCAGCTCGGACATCTTTTCAGCTGGATGGAAGAGGCGGGTCGAATGGATGACACGATGATCGTCCTGACATCGGATCACGGCGATTATCTGGGTGACCATTGGCTGGGCGAAAAGGAAATGTTCCACGAATGCTCGATCCGGGTTCCCATGATCATCTACGATCCCGCAGCCGAAGCGACGCGAAACACAACAAACAGTCTTTTCGTCGAGTCGGTCGACATCATTCCCACCTTCCTTGACGTCTTCGGAAGCTGGCATGACGCCGGACATATCCTGGAAGGCCGCTCGCTTCTTCCCGTATTGCGCGGCGAGTCCGTAAACGGATGGCGAGACGCGGTGTTTTGCGAGTCCGATTACTCCTTCAAACCCGTGAGGGTGTATCTGAACAAGGAGCCTGCAGAGGCCCGTTCTTTCATGATTCGTACGGAACGCTGGAAATACATCCTGTATGAACACTACAGGCCGCAGCTTTTTGACCTGGAAACAGACCCTGACGAGTTCGTGGATCTCGGCGATGATCCCGCCCACGCTGCTACACGGGCCGAACTGCATGAACAGCTTTTCGCCTGGCTCCGCGCACGGCGAACCCGTATCGCCATTTCCGAGGACTCCGTTCGCGAAGCGACGGGACGTGCCAGGAAAACCGGCATCATCATTGGTGAATGGTCACCGGCCGAAGCCGTCAAGGACGAGCCCGGTTCGGACTACTGGATGGAGTGAAGACTTCCAAGGGCACCCTGCGGTGTCCCAGGTTCACTCGGGCCGGCGGCTTATCTGGCATCCTGGATCTTTGCGCCAGGATCCCTTCCGTCGTCTGTTGCAGAAACCGGAGGACTTCACGGATTCTGTCGATAGTCCCGTCAGGGCGCACCTGATACAGGTATCTGCAAGGCAACGATGGCCTTTCCCGAACCGAACGCCGAACCGAGTGTGTGCCCAATCGCCAACCGGTTTCGAAACAATGGGCCCCGGAAGGTCCGTCACGGGGGTCCGGTGACATACCGGTCCGCGGCGGCGATGAAGGCCGGCTGCAGCGGGTGATACCGGTGACCCCTCCGGCATCCGTGGTCCTGGTCTCGAGGCTTACGCCACCTCCACTGTTGGCGGGCCCCCTCGCAATGCTGTTATGGGCCGGGAGCATCATCGTTGTCCGGGATGTTGCAGGAACGGTCCCCCCTGCAGGGTTATCATTTCTCCGCTGTATGCTCGCTCTGGCAATACTCTTCGTCCTTTGCCATCGCATCATACGGGCCCAGTGGCCTCTCATGCTCGCCAACTGGAAGATCCTCGCCCTGCTCAGCGGGCTGTTGTTCATTGGCGGCAACGGTATGCTTTTTGTCGGGCTCCAGTTCACCACGGCGATCAACGGGGCGTTCATCAACTCCGCGGAACCGGTCGTCATTATCGCCTGTGCCTGGCTGATGTTCCGTGATCAGTTGACAGCGCTTCAATGGGTCGGCGTTGTGCTGTCACTGGCCGGTGTCCTCCATCTTGTCTCCCGGGGCCATCCCGACACTCTGTTGACGCTGCAGCTCAATGTCGGAGACATCTTCGTACTGATTTCGGTCGTATCTTGGGCATTTTACGCCGTGTTGCTGCGACGGGTGCCTCGTGAGATGCACCGATTGAATGTGCTGTTTGGAATTCTGGCGTCAGGGGCGGTCTGGGTGTTTCCGTTCTGGATCCTCGAGACCGTCTTTGTCGCGGCCACGCCGCTGGTTTGGGACACCATCTGGTCTGTGGGTTATCACGGCATTTTCGTCTCGACGCTGTCCATGCTCTGGTGGAATCACACGGTGGAGCAGCTCGGTCCCGGACGCGCCGGCCTGTTTGTGCACCTTATCCCGGTCTTTACCGTTGTTCTCGCCATATCGTTCCTGTCCGAGGAGTTGTTCTGGTTTCATGTGATCGGCATCAGCGTCATTGGTGTCGGCATCTACCTCACAACCATCCGGAAGTCGTGATCGCTTTTCTTCGTGCGACCGTGAACAGGATTGATAGTGGTCGGGACGAACAAAGATGGAATGGTAGAGACCGCGCCCGGGCTGCTGTGGCGGCCCTTCGAACGTTCATTTTCATCGCAGACGAACCTGACGCCCTCCCGGCCACCACCTTGTCAATGGCCTCAAGGGAAGTGTGAGAGGGGATGTCCAATCCGTGCGTGAATTCGGCGTCTCACAAACCCGAGCCACGGGACATCAACGGTGTTCTCGTACTCTTGATGAAGCAGTATCGCTCACTCCGCAAAGCGCACCCCTGTCTTCCGATTTTATCGAAATATATGGAATTATATACCTAACCGCGCGGCCTTGACTCCCTATATTAAGGCTACGGCCGGCGAAACAGGGAGTTGACCGATGGCAGGGAGGGGACCGGGGAAGGCGCACCGCGAGGGTCTGTCCCTTGTCGAGTTGGTCGAGATGTTCCCGGACGAGGCCGCCGCGACGGCATGGTTTGAGTCGTTGGTCTGGCCGAACGGCCGTCACTGCCCGCGCTGCGGCAATAAGGAAACCGCCAAGGCCCTGCCGTCGAGGAAGATGCCCTATTGGTGCGGCGCCTGCCGCAAGGGCATCTCTGTCCGTGTTGGGACGGCCCTGGAGCGCTCCAAGGTTCCGCTGCGGAAATGGGCCATCGCCATCTGTCTCGAAATGGTGAGCCTCAAAGGGGTTTCGTCCATGCGGCTTCACCGTGACCTGAAGGTGACGCAAAAGACGGCTTGGTTCATGCTTCACCGCATCCGCGAAGCTTGGTCGGCTGAGGCCGATTCGGTATTCTCCGGCCCTATGGAAGTCGACGAGACCTATATCTGGGGCCGCCGCAAGAACATGCCGAAGGCGAAGTGCAAGGCGCTGTCGGGCCGTGGCGGGGCCGGCAAGGCAATCGTCGCCGGAGCCAAGGATCGCACCAGCAACCGCGTCAGCGCCGCCGTAGTAGCCGGGACCGACGCGGCTTCTCTCCAAGGCTTCATCGCCGCCCGGACGGCAGACGACGCCAAGATCTATACCGACGATCATCGGGCCTATAGCGGTATGCGCTTCGACCATGAGGCCGTCCACCATTCGGTCGGCGAATATGTCCGGGGCATGGCCCACACCAACGGGATCGAGTCCTTTTGGCGCTGTTGAAGCGCGGCTATCAGGGCACCTTCCATCATATATCCGCCAAGCACTTGCAGCGGTATGTGATCCAATTTGCCTGACGGCACATTGTCCGAGAGGCCGATACGGCCGACCAAATGGCTTCGGTCGTTGCCGGGATGGTCGGCAAGCGGCTCATGAATCGCGAACTGATCGCGGCGGGGTAGGCGCGGATAAGGTATCCGCCTGCCGCCGACGCGCCCCCTGAATCTCTACCGCAAACATTGATGAGGAAGAAACAGAGGATGCAAGATGAACAACCCATTATGTACCAAGGCGAATTGCCCGTCATTCAGCACGAAGTAAAAAATGAACTGATCACTCAGCGGGCCGTTGACGGCTACATAAACGCAACGGCCATGTGTCAAGCGGCGGGAAAGCGCCTCAACAACTATCTGAGGACAGACACAACCAAGGCGTTCGTTGGAGCCCTAGAGGCCGATACGCGAATCCGCGCAACGGAGCTAAGTTAGGGGTGGGCATCCGGAATTTCAGGGCACATGGGTACATCCGCAAGTTGCGATCAACTTGGCTCAATGGCTGTCTCCCGAGTTCGCTGTCCAAGTCAGCAAATGGGTGTTTGAATGGCTTAGTGGCCAAGCGAACCGCAGAGAGCGGCTGCCAGATCATGTTCGTCGCTACTTGGTCAATCGACCTAAGATACCGCCGACGCATTTCTCCATGCTCGTCCAGATGACCCTTCGGATTCTCGCTCCACTTGAGGATCATGGCTACATTCTGCCTGGACACATGATGCCCGACATCTCATTAGGTCGCATGTTCTCAGGTTGGCTGATAGAACAGGGGTACGCTCCAGAGGAATTCCCGAGCTATCGGCACGAATTCTTGGATCACAGACCGACCGTCGATGCGCGGCTTTACCCCAACGAACTGATCACCGAGTTCAACCAACAACTCGAAGCTTGGCTGCGGGATGGGCCCGCTCGCCGATATTTTGGACAGAGAGATGCGACAGCCATCGGTCCGCTGAACCAAGTTCTCGCGGCATTGCCAACCCCGAGAAAAGCGCAGTGAGTCCCAAGGTGGTTGTTTTGATGGCAACGTTGGCTACGGCTTTCATGGTTTCCGCCCAAGGGGGAAATCCATGACCAAGAAACCCAAGCCCAAACCGATCAAAGCCCTCAACCCCCGCTATGCGGGCGCAACGCCGGACATGGTGGCGCGGGCGTTGCTGCGGCAGAAGCGGAAAGGCGCGAAGGTCGAGGGAGCCATTGCGGCGAGACGGGCCGCGCGGTCAGGTATATGAGCGCCAAATTCATCGTTATGAGAGAGGACCTTATGCCGCGCAGGCGGTGTTGCACTTCGGATTTTCATCCGGGGACCAATACAATAATGTTGATGTGACCATGGACTCGCGACGACATCAGTCCATCCCGGTGAGTTCTGCCAATCCCATGGACTGGGCGAGTTCATGGGTGCGTGCCCACCTTTCGCCAGGGATCAAGGCAATCAGGCGAGTGAACACCCCGAGAAATGCTGCGCGCCCGGCAGCAGCATCAAACGCGTCAACCCGATCGGAAGTGAGGAGCGCCCGAACATCCCCAAACAGATCTGGCCGAGCGAATTTCGCCAGCATTCGCTGTTCTGCTTCAGCCCGGGAAATGGCCTGACCTTGTTGATCGAGGTAGCAGACTAACAATTCAACAACGCGATCGAGATTCAGACCGGGAAGTGCATCGAGCGCATGGTGGAGATCAATGAGATCGCGCCCCTTATCGCGCTGCAGCAAGGCGCGAAGTTTCGTCGCCAGCAGCTCTTCAGCTGAGAAAGACGCTATCGTGGTGTCACCCGTGAACCACGGGTTTTCGACATTGTAGGGGATCAAGGCCGGCGGATCGAAGGCCGTGATCTCTGCAATATTGATCTCGACCTTGAGCCGGATCTGCACTTCGGGATCATCCTCAGCCGGCACTCGGAAGCGAAGCTTCGGAGCAACCCGGCTGGCCGCATAATTTGCTTGTCCCAGCCATGGCTCCAGCACTTCGCGCATAGCATCGAGGATGGGGCCGATTGGGCCGGTCGTGGTCCGCACGAGATCGATGTCTTCCGAGTACCGCAAAGGTTCAGGAAAGACGATCTTGTTGAGTGCCGTCCCGCCCCGAAACCTCAGCTCGGTGCCGAGGAGATTGTGATTGAATATCTCGACCAGAGCTCGCGAAATGATCAAGTCCTGCTCGACCTGCCGCGGCTCAGCCCACGGCGCCGTCAGGCTCCAGGCCGTGATGTTCGTCTCTGGTATCATTGTTCGTCGACCTCGATCGGCTTTCGGACAATGATGTGCCAGCGTGAGCTGCGCTCTCGTTCCTCGCTGGCAACGATGGCGTTACCTTTCTGTGGCTCGAGTTCAACCCAAGGCGTGGTGCCGTCACGGAGATGCCTCTCCAGGCAAGTTGCGAGCTCATCCTGGCCCAGGATGTCGAACAGGTAACCGAAGCGCTGGACGACAGAACGCTCGAATTTGGGGACCAACGCATCCAGGCGCGTCGGATCAATCCGACCACCAAGCTCATTGAGCACGCCTGCCACGTGGCTGATGCCACCGCTCGCGTGCAGATAACGCACAAGGTCCAGCGCAGTCAGCGCTGGCGATGATACTCGCATCGAGCCGGTGTCGGTCTTCCTTCGCTCAATCCCATCTTCAATGCCTTCCATATCCCTGCGAAAATAGAAGGCGAGCCTAGAACGCCCGGCACGAATGGGTTTCCATTGTCGGTCGGTGACCACCTGAAACTCCATCACAGCCTGGTGTGCCGCCCCGTGCACTTCCGCGGCCTTCAGGAGCCCTACGTAATAAGGCCTCTCCGCGTCGATCATCATCGCGTCGATGTACCAACTTGGTGGAGGCGCTCCCCACTTCAGATACCGCCTCGGCGTGATAACGTAGAAACCACGGCGCGGTGCGAAGATATGCCCACGCTTCTTCAGGCGTGCGGCTGCATCGAGGAAGGCCCCATGGCTGACCCCCAAGGACTCCATCGCATCCTGACGGTTGAAGGTGGTATGTCCGCTCGACGCCAACTCTTCAACATAGGTTGCCAGGGTCCTAGTGCGCTCACGTATCATATTCCCAAATCCGCTATATTCGCCGATTTTATTATATAATATTGGTATTCGGACAAGTTTTATATTTTTAACTCTGCTTATTGTGCGGATTTAGAGATATGACTTTAGGTACTGAGCATGTCGAGAACTGATGATGGCGACAGGCTGGTCCCGGGGACATTTCCGCAGCTCGGTGGGGGTAACGAACGCGCTCCGATCAAAGTCGCCGTCCTTTGGCAAATGGCGTTGTCCGGTCGGTGGAGAGTGCTCTTTGCCGCAGGAGCCACGTTCACGAATGCGACCGTCCCGTCCATGGATCACGACTTCGGCGCCCTGCTTGCGGGCAAGTCTTCGCGCGGCCTCAACGGCCTCTTTCTGGGTGGCAAAGTAGCGCGTGACCCTTTCGGCACCGGTCTTGCGGACCGCCCATTTTTTCCCGCGCGGAACAACATGCTGGCTTTTGCTGGCCATGGTCCGGATTCCCGATCCGTAGCACGACCAATTCATCACGGCTCGCGCTTACATGCAACAGTTCTGACCTGGTCGGACCTGTCAGCATCATTTGATGCATTGCTGGACCCCGAACCGTGTTCGATCGAAAGGACTGTAATGATGATCAAGGTGGAGTGAACCCCTTGAACTGGACAGGGGGGTTCGGAGATTTAGGCCACTTGCTGAACATGTTGTGCCAGGGTGGACTTCAGAGCAAATCAAAAACCCGCCGGGAACGGGACAGCTGTTCCGGATATCCACAAAACATCTGGAATCCACGACCCATGCCGCCGTTGCGGCTCTACGGCCGTTTCAAGGAGTCTTACAAAAAGGACGAGGAGGAAGCGCTGACGAGATCAGCCGACCGAGGAGGCCCGTCTTGACGAACCACTTGGCGCCGGCCATCAAAACGGCGGTGCTCGCGCTGGCGATCGAGAAGTAGCCTGTTGCCGGGTGCGGGCATCGAATGCAACCGCATTATCAGTCCATGCCGACCAGACCCCTGGCGAAAGCCGCAGCATCAAACTGCTGGAGATCATCCATACCCTCACCAACCCCGACCGCATGAACCGGAAGGCCAAATCGCTCGGCCAATGCCACGAGTACACCGCCGCGAGCTGACCCGTCGAGCTTGGTAATCACCAACCCCGTAACTCCGCAAATCTCCCTGAAGATCTCCACCTGGGAATGCGCATTCTGGCCAATGCAGGCGTCGAGTATCAGGAGACAGTCATGGGGCGCCGTTTGATCCTGTTTTCGAATGACGCGCGTGATCTTCGCCATCTGCTCCATGAGGTCGCTGCGATTCTGCAGTCTGCCAGCTGTGTCAATCAACAATACTTCGCTTCCGGCTTCGCGCGCCGCAGCGATCGCCTCAAACGCCAGCCCGGCGGGATCCGCTCCGGGAGGCCGTGCGATGACCGGAGCGTTGGTTCTCTCACCCCAGATCTTCAGCTGCTCAATCGCGGCAGCGCGAAATGTATCGCCGGCTGCCAACATGACAGTCCGCCCATCTTCCCTGAAACGCTTCGCCAGTTTCCCGATCGTTGTCGTCTTGCCTGAGCCGTTGACTCCGGCAACCAGAATGACATGCGGGCGACCCGAAGGTTCAGGCATCAGCGGCAGGGCCACCGGTTGCAGAATTTTCGTCAGTTCCGCGGCCAGCACTTCCCGGACATCCTCGGACGACACTTCCTTCCCGAAACGTGCCTTGGCAACCACCTGGGAGAGCCGACCCGCGGTCTCAACCCCGAGATCGGCCGTGATCAGAAGGTCTTCAAGCTCTTCCAGTGTCTCGGCATCGACTTTTCGATTGGCAAAAATGCCTCCGATACCATCCGATATCCTTGCAGAACTGTTCCTGAGACCATCCCGAAGCCGCGCGATCCATCCGGTCCGGCGTCGCTCCTCGCCAGTCATGCCGCTTTCCTCGCAACGAGAACATCATCCCGGCGATCAACGAATTCGGCGGTTACGATCTGTCCCGTTTCGGCCTCGCCACAATAGCGGACCCGGGCAAACTGCGGTGAGCGCCCCTGCCCTTTTTCCTCGATAAGGATGTTATTTGTGGAACCGATACAGCTGTCGAGATAACGGCTCACTTGTCGCTTTCCGGCCTCGCGCAGCCGCGCTGCCCGCTCTCTGCGAACATTGCCGGACACCTGCGGCATCCGGGCAGCCGGCGTGCCCGGCCGTTCGGAATAAGGAAAGACATGCAACCAGGTAAAACCGCAATCCCTGACAAGAGAAAGCGATCTCTCGAACGCCTGTTCGCTCTCCGTCGGAAATCCGGCAATCAGATCCGCTCCAAATACGGCATCAGGCCGCCCAGTTCTCATTCTGAGCACAAATCTTTCAATGTCGGCCCTGAGATGGCGTCGTTTCATCCGTTTCAGGATGAGATCATCTCCCGATTGCACGCTCAGATGAAAATGTGGCATCAGACGTTCTTCCTCCGCAGCAACCGCGAAGAACTCGTCGTCAATTTCGCCGGGATCCAGCGAGCTCAACCGAAGCCGGGGGAGTTCGGGCACGAGAGCCAGAACACGACGAATCAGCCCGGCCAGTGTGGGTTTTCCAGGCAGGTCCTTGCCATAATCCGTTATGTCGACCCCTGTCAGGACGATTTCCCGGTAGTCGTTTTCAACCAGGTGCCTGACCTGGTCAACAATTCCCCCGACCGGCACGGAGCGATTGGGACCCCGTCCCAATGGAATAATACAAAAACTGCAACGGTGATCGCAGCCTTGCTGAATCTCGATGAAGGCCCGCGTCCGTCCCTCGAATGCGGAGATCAGATGAGACGCAGTTTCGCGTGCAGTCGCAATGTCGTTGACCAGCATCCGCGGCGGGTCCGGTGTGACCCATGTCTCGCTCTGGAGCTTTTCGACATTTCCGACCACCCGGTCGACTTCCGTCATGGAAAGATACCTTGCCGGAAATATCTGCGCTGCACAGCCCGTGACGATAATCTCTGCGTCGGGGCGCTCACGCCTCTCCCGACGGACAACTTGCCGTAGCTGTCGTTCGGCTTCAGCGGTCACCGCGCAGCTGTTGACAATGACGGCGTCCTTCAGACCGGCTTCGGCGGCCTTTTCGCGAATTACTTCGGACTCGAACGCATTCAACCTGCAGCCAAACGTAACAATCTTCAGGCTGCTCACGACCAGATTCCAGGATCGATGGTTCCCCTGAAGCTGACCGTCGCAGGACCACTCAAATTCACCCTGTTATCGGCCGTCCATTCGACGAAAAGGTCTCCGCCGTCCATCTCTACCGTGACCGATCGCCCGCACAGATTTCTTCGATATGCATTGGCTACGGCCGCACATGCCGCGGTCCCGCAGGCCAGGGTAATCCCGACACCCCGCTCCCAGACTCTCAGCCGGAGGCGATCAGGCCGTAGAATCTCGGCTATGCCGATATTGGCACGTTCAGGAAACAGCGAGTGCCGTTCAAGAACCGGACCGACTGTGGTGAGCGGTACCGCTTCGGCATCGGCGACAAAAAACGTCGCATGGGGATTGCCCATGTTCGCTGCCGCCGGATCTGACAGGAGCCCGTGCTCGAGAGGCACATGAAGCGTGTCGGCTTCATCCCTCAGGGGAATTTCGTTCCATCTGAACCGGGGCTCTCCCATATCGACCGTTATCGATCCGGATCTGTTGCGCGAGATATCAAGGAGTCCGGCATCTGTTCGCAGACGAACGCTGCCAACTCCCGCCTCATCCAGCAGCATCGCTCCGACGCAGCGGGTGGCATTGCCGCAGGCGCTCACTTCACCACCATCGGCATTGCGGATTCTCATAAGGGCTGCCGCACCGTCACCAGCCACACCCGGATTGTCTTCCACGATGATAAGTTGATCGCAACCCACACCATAGTGCCGGTCTGCGATCACTGCAGCCGCACGGGTATCAATGACAAAGCCGGCGGCCGGGCGCCCCGAGCGCATATCGACGACCACGAAATCGTTGCCGTGACCGTGCATTTTGGTGAAAGGAAGTCCTGTCATGACGCTTCACATTGAAATTAACCAGCAAAATATCCGAAGTGAAACATTCCTGCAGCACCCGATCCGCCCGAAATTTCCCGAGTGGCGGCCGCTATGGCTTTCCTTCGCACGATCCCTGTACCTTTTCGAAGAGCGCACCATCCACCCAATACCTGGAGGGAGCAAGCCCTTGCTCATGCTGCAGTGGGCAACCCGCTTCGCTACCATTGCTCCTTTGATGGTGCAAGATCAGATGAACATGGAACTGCACCATCATGGACCTCTCCAGACCCGGAATTGTTATTGACCCGGACCCGGTTCTTCCGGCCAAGCCTGTCAAGACCACAGGATAAATCTGACGCCTGAGTAGCATATGTTGCACAAAAGCGCCTCAAAACATGTGGGATTTCGCTCCTTGAATGAAATATATGGCCTCTGCGCTCACGGTTTCGGAGCTGGCCTTATTGCCCAGTTCATCGGATGCAGGGATGTCCAAAGCTTCAGGGTGAATCTGCGTGAGTCGGGGGCCACCACCCGAGCACGCGGATCTTCCCGGCTGGTTCCCGTAGCATTCACGGGAAAGCCCGACACCGGGCCAGGCGATCCTTGGGGTCAACGCAGAAGACGTCAGAGGCGCAATCTGGCGATGAACTGTCCAATTCTGATATCACGGTGAGGCAAAGGAAAAAGTCGTGCCTGTTCCGCAGATCATGGCATGAATCATGGCGACGCAATTCGTAAGCACACTTTCCCATACTATAGTGCCAGCATCCTGCCCTTCCTTCATCAATTCGGAGAACGCCATGCGCAAGAGCCTCTATCTTGCCAATCCTTATGGATTTTCCCTGCAGCAAAAACGAGGACCGCTTCCTGATCTGGTGGTCGCGCTGGAAAACCTCGGTGCGGATGTCTGGGAGCCGTTCGCCCGAAACAACCAGGTCGACCCGAGTGACCCGCGCGCTGCCTGGATTATCGGGCAGGCAGATCTCCGTGATGTGAAGGAGGCCGACGGTTTGTTCGCCGTGGTAAATGGCAACCCACCCGATGAGGGTGTTATGGTGGAACTCGGCATGGCAATTGCCTGGGAAAAACCCGTCTTCCTGTTCCGGGATGATTTCCGCCGCTGCACCGACAGCGAGACCTATCCCCTGAATCTGATGCTGTTTACCGGTTTGCCGGAAACCGGATGGGAGAACTACTGGTACAGCTCAATTGAAGAACTGTCCGATCCGAACAAGGCCCTGCTGGGGTGGTTGTCGTAAAGCCGGAGACAGTCAGCACCTAATGAGACATCAGACAGGGAACCGTCATATCGCGAAGAAGTGATTCGGTGACGCCGCCGAAAACCCACTCCCGGCTGCGAGAATGCCCGTAAGCCCCCGAAACGATGAGATCAACACCGAGATCGCTGGCCCGCGCAAGGATGGTGTCGGCAATGGATATATCTTTCGCTACTGATCGCATCGATTCCACGTTCACGCCGTGGCGAGCCAATTGTAACGCAATATCCGCCCCCGGGCTTTCTCCGTGGTCACCGCCTTCCGGACGGTGCGGATTGACCGTCAGCACGGTGACCTTGTCCGCTGTTTGCAAGATCGGCATGCTGTCATTGACAGCTCGCGTGGCCTCACGGGTCGCATTCCAGCAAATGAGGACACGCTTGCCAACAGATTCGAACTGGCCCGCATTGGGAACCACAAGAACAGGCCGACCGCTCGACATCACCAGATCTGCGGGCAGCTCGGGATAGGGAAAGTGTTCGGGATCGCGCCGATCGCCCTTGCCGACAATCGTCACGTCCATGTAACGCGCGCTACGGGTTACCACTTCGGCGGCCTGGCCCTGCTCGGTTCGCCACTCGCAGAGCACACCGGATGCTGTCGCAGCCTGCTCAAACCATTTCCTGGCCACATTTGCATTCTCTGTTGCCTGCTCGTGACGGGCATTCAGCATTTCTGCCGACACATAACTGGCATCCATGAAAACCGGCAAGCTGGGGTTGGGAATCACGTAAATTCCCGTCACATGGCCGCCGGCTGGTGCCGCCATCGTCATCGCAATATTGATGCGCTCTTTCGCCCTCTCCGTGGGATCCACATGAACGAGAATGTTCTTGAGTTCCATTTCGTTCTCCATTCCGGGTTGGGGAACCGCCATCATGAACAGCCGTTCCGTCCACCTTGCCTGCCTTACCGAATCCTTATGTCGAATTGTCTGGTTGAAAATCAACCGCCACGAGAATTATAGCGCAGTCTCCGGGAAATGGTTCCGCGCGCAATCCTGGAGTGTATGCACCCCGCACCAGCAAATCCTGCTACACGTCGCATGATGGCGACGGAGTCCCCTGCGGCCCCACTGCCGCAAGCTCACCTGCTGTCCGAGGCGATCAATTGTTGCCTGAGTTCCGTCTTGAGAACCTTGCCGTAATTGTTCTTCGGGAGCGAGTCGATCTGGCGGTAGACTCGTGGTCGCTTGAAACGTGCGATGTGATCAAGACACAGCTGGTCGAGTTCGGCTTCCGACAAGGCAGTGCCCGCGCGCGGCACCACGAACGCCACAACCTCTTCGCCCCAGTCCTCATGCGTCCGACCAACCACTGCACACTCCATAACGTCCGGATGCCGAAGCAGCACTTCCTCCACCTCGCGCGGGTAAATGTTTGAGCCGCCGGAAATAATGAGGTCCCTGGCCCTGTCCCGAAGAGTCAGAAAACCGTCCTCGTCGAGGCTGCCCACGTCGCCTGTGTGAAGCCACCCGCCGCGCAGGGTTTCGGCGCTCGCGTCCGGGTTTCTGTAGTAGCCCTTCATGACAACGTCACCACGAACAACAATCTCACCGATTTGGCCGGCAGCGACTGCCTGGTCATCTTCATCAACGATCCGCACCTCGACACCGGCCTGGGCCTTGCCGACCGAGGCCATCCGCTGCAGATGACGTGGATGCTGCCGGTTTTCGTGCTCGTCGCGCGAAAGCACAGTAATCGTCATCGGTGATTCACCCTGCCCGTAAATCTGCACAAGTCTGGGCCCGAGAAATTCCCGCGCGCGCATCAGATCCTCGACATACATCGGGCCGCCGCCATAGACGATAGTCTTGAGCCCGGAAAGATCTGCCTCGTCCATGATCGGGGAACCGACAAGTCTCATCAACATGGTCGGAGCCAGAAACAGTGTCGCACCCGCATACCGGGACAACAGTTCGAGGGTCTCGGCAGGATCAAATCCCCCTGAATCGGGAACGATCTGGCAGGCCGCCCGTTCCACATGCGGAAGCAGATAAAGACCGGACCCGTGGCTCATCGGCGCCGCGTGAATGATGCAGTCCTTCGCTTCGATCCGGTCCACGTTCGCGAAATACGCAGTATTCATGGCCCTCAGGTTGCCGTGGGTCAGGACGGCTCCCTTCGGGCGGCCGGTGGTCCCCGATGTATAGAAGAGCCAGGCAGCATCATCGCCGTCTACCGTCTCCATTGGCATTGTGCCGCAGTCTTGCAGGTCGCGATGACTTTGGGACCCCGGGACGAATACGTGATCAAGCCAGGGCAGCTTCTCGCTCCGCGCGATAATCGGATCCGCCAGTTCCTCGCCAAGAAAACAGAACCGGGCCCTGGCATTGTCCAGGATCCAGGCCAGTTCCTCGGGATGGAGACGGGCATTGATGGGAACCGCAACACATCCGGCATGCCAGATAGCAAAAAGAATTTCGGAAAAGACGGGATGATTTTTCATGGCAAGCGCGACGACATCGCCTCGCCTGAGACCCCATTCGCGCCGAAGTCCGTTCGCCAGTTCAGCGCTGGTCCGGCAATGCTGCGCATAGGTCTCAACCA
This sequence comes from Alphaproteobacteria bacterium, assembly GCA_965221485.1. Classification (GTDB taxonomy): domain Bacteria; phylum Pseudomonadota; class Alphaproteobacteria; order MPNO01; family UBA830; genus JAJEBT01. The sequence goes on from OZ244893.1 coordinate 1,420,971, forward strand.
CTGTCCTGCCAAAGGCCAGTGCCGGACTGTCAGGATGATGCTCGGCAGACTTCTCGAGAAGCTCAGCCAGATTCATTTCAGGCAACAGATCGGAGGCGGTTAACGCAAGGCTTCCAGGATCGAGGCATAATTCGCCACTCCGGATCCTCCCATATTGAAGACAGCAGCAATCTCTGCGCCACTGACCTGAAGCGGCCCTGCCTCATTACGCGTCTGCATGGCAGCGAGCACATGCATAGAGATGCCCGTTGCGCCGATCGGATGACCTTTCGACTTGAGGCCGCCTGAAGGATTGATCGGCAAAACTCCGTCACGGTCGGACGTTCCTTCCAGTATGACTCTTCTACCCTGACCACGTTCAGCCAGTCCCATGGCCTCGTATATCATGAGTTCGGCGATGGTGAAGCAGTCGTGAACCTCGGCAACATCAATATCCGAGACTGTAACCCCGGCCTTTTCGTAGACCTGTTGCCACGCCAGGGCAGGTCCCTCGAATTCGATGATGTCGCGGCGTGACATCGGCAGGAAGTCATTGACATGCGCGGTGCCCCGGAACAGGACCGCCTTGTCGAAGGACATGGCTGTCTCCACATCCGCCAGAACCACCGCAGCCGCCCCATCCGTAACCGGTGAACAGTCCGAGCGTTTCAACGGCCCGGCAACGACCGGATTTTTTTCCGACTCGTGGCGGCAAAACTCGTAGCCAAGGTCCTTTTGAAAATGCGCCAGTTCGTTGGAAGCGCCATTCTCGTGGTTCTTGGCAGCGATGTGGGCAAGAGCTTCGGACTGATCACCGTATCTCTGAAAATATTGTTCGGCGATCCGAGCAAAAATTTCGACAAAGGACCCGTGTTCACCGCCCTCTTCCTGTACGTAGCATGCCCGCGTCAATACTTCGCCAATCGCGGAACCCGCCAGCTCCGTCATTTTTTCAACACCGACACACAGAACCATGCGTGCCTTGCCAGCAGAAATTGCGTTCAGTCCCTGAAAAATTGCTGCCGAACCCGTCGCGCAGGCGTTTTCCACCCGGGTTACCGGTTTGAACCGAAACCCGCGATCGGCTTGCAGCACAAGCGAAGCCGTGAAGTCCTGCTTCACAAAACCCCCGTTGAAGTGACCGATATAGATTTCGTCAATATCTCCGGCCTCTACGTCGGCATCTGTCAACGCTTCGTTGACCGCATCGACCACAAGTTCCTCGACCGTCACCCCGTCATGCCGGCCAAACCGTCCATGAGACCATCCCACGATACAACCTGCCATTCCCGGTACTCCCCTATGATCCGATGCTGCAGTCTGTCATACGGGCCCACATCGTCAAGTCAGACAGGGTCAGCGCCGACCAGAACGGCGACAAGCAGACAGGGTTCGTCGGTGCGTACACTCCAGGAGTGAACGGTTCCCCGCTGGATCATGACGTCGCCGGCCGTCAGGCAGGTCTCGCCCTCATCCAGAATGGCCCAGATTTCGCCCTTGAGGACGATGAGATAGTCGACGGTCGCCGTCTTGTGCATCATCGGGTCATCGCTGTCGTCTGCCCGGGCATGTTCGGCTCCGATAGAAGCGAACGCATCAGCAGCATCTGCGCGTTCCCGCCATGCGCTGTCGGGCGGAAACTCCACGATCCTGAAAATAGTACCGGTCGGCGGAGGCTCGAGGATGATCGGGCCATCCGCATTGTCCTCGTTGCCCGAATTGTCTGCGGGTGCACCGCTTGTTCGCCACAGGTCTGTCAAAGCCAGACCAGGCATGGAGTCCATTTCCTTTACCGATGTTGCCGCCCCGTCCGATATGAAGACCGAACGTCCTTCCCCATCATGTCCTGTGACCACCCGACGTATTTTCTCAACCATGCCTAGATTTTCCTGACAAGTCTGTTGCGCAAGACACCAATACCTTCGACTTCGAGCTCGACCTCGTCACCCGGCGACAGATAGCGTTCCAGTTCCAGGCCGCAACCGCCGCCGACAGTACCGGAACCAAAAAATTCGCCCGGATACAGGGTCTCTGATTGCGAAACATGCGCGATCAGATCCTCAAAACTCCAGTGAATACTGCTCGAATTCCCGCGGGACCACTCCTCCCCGTTGACCCGCGCGATCATCGTGCAGTCATACGGGCCCAATTCGTCTGCCGTGACAATGCAGGGGCCGATGACATTTCCGGTATCGAAGTCCTTGCCCTTGCCCGGGCCGAGACCGCCCGGCATTTCCGCCCACTGGGCATCTCGAGCCGAGAAATCGTTGAACACCGAAAACCCGAAGATGTGCTGGCGGGCCTGTTCCTTCGGAATATCACGTCCCGATTTGCCAATGAAAAAACCGAATTCCAGTTCGTAGTCCAGAACCTCTGCGTAGTCGGGCCATTCGACCTCCTCCTCGTGACCGATGACCGCCAGCCGGTTGGCCTTGTAGTAGATTGGCTGCCGGTACCAGATCTCGGGCACCTGAAACAGGCCTCTTGCCTCGAATTCCCGAAGCGCGGCTTCGGGGTCGGGCTCGGCCGCGGCCCGGTTTTTGCGAAGAACTTCGTAGGCGCGCACAAGGTGGGCCTCGAAACAAAGGCAGTCTCGAATCTGCGGGGGCTCGGGCAACGGCGTACGTAGTGTCGCGGCATCCCTTTCGATCACGCTACCCGCTGGCGGATTCCGAACAACGGAGCGCAGGGCGTCGAGAGCATCGGGACCAGCGTCAATAAGGTCTTGCATCGAGGAAAATGCCGGTTCATCCCGGGTCGAAGTCAGATTCACAATACACTGGTCGTCTTCGATCAGTGCGCCGAGCCGGTCTACCTCGTCATCGTGGCGGAAGGTTACAAGTCGCATGTTCCGAGTGTCGGCAAGGGGCACCCAATGGTCAAGCCCGTTCGACAATAGACACGACCCGTTCTCGAAACGAAGTTGAACATGCCGCATAACCGCATGTGGATGCAGGGCCGGGGAGTAGGGGCGGTCCTGACGATGGTCCTAGCGGGCCCTATCTCCCGCCGGGACGGCCAGACAGCAAAAACTGCAGCGAGACAATCAGGATGAGACAGGGATTGGTGCCCTCGAACGCAGACACCGGACCAACGCAGACGGGCTCCAGTTTCCGGAGACTTCTGATACCAGATCCCAAAACGAAGCCCAGGACCTCACCTTTTACAAAGGACGATCGGAAAACATTCGGAGCAATCCGGGAAATCCAGAACCAGGTCGCACGAAACAATCCGAAATGTTCACGAACTTATAAAGTGACAGACAACATGCGGCAGCGCGGGCAGGCAGCACCGCCCACGACGGCAGGCCGGCGGCGTAGCAGGCCCGCCTGGAGGACAGGAACCGTCAGGCCGGCAATGCCGGCCGGCCCGACGCCGCGTCAGAAGTTCAGTCGCAGGTCCAGTCCGATGCGAGTGTCGGGCTCGCCGCCTGCGCGGTGCCCGACCGTCAGATCGGCGTCAATGCCGTCCTTGGCGAAGCCCACGCCCGCGCGGTAGTGCTGCGCACTCGAGTCTTCGACGATCGACATGTCGGCAAAGGGCGTCAAGAGCCCACCAGCGGCTTCGAAGCCGTAGGCGGTGCTCCCAGTCAGCGACAGGCGTTCCGGCGCCTCGCCGCCGCCCTCCGCGTCGAACAATCGTTCGCGCGTCAGGGCGCCGATTCCTTGCTTCCCCCATGCCGGGCCGACCGATAACGACAGGCCGCGACCGTCGGCTGCCGGCGCGAGCCGCGCTTCCAGGCTCGCCCCCATCTCGCGCTTGCCGTCTTCGGAGTGCAGCGCCAGCCAGAGTCCGCTGGCCTCAAGGCCGAAGCGCGAGCCCGGCGAAGTCAGACGTACGCCGCCCGAAACTTCGACGCCGGTTCCCGTCACGCCATCGCCGCCGTCCTGGCGCAACGCAAGCGCTCCGTGCGGCCGGAACAGCCAGCCGGAGCCGGAGGCGAGTTCGACGCCGTCATGTTCGGCTTCCAGGCCGCCGCGCAGGCTCCAAACCCCCGCCGTCAGCCCGCCGATCGACGAGGTCGAGGAAGAACCGTCGGTCTCGATCTCGGCGAGGCTCGCGCTGGCCAGAGCCGACAGGGAAGCGGCGCCCATGCGCGCCATGGGCATGCGGCCGCTCACCGAACCCGCCAGAAGCGACAGGTCCTCCTTCTCTTCCGTGCCGTCGAATTTCCTGTGTTCGACCTCGCCCGTTCCCACGCCCAGGAACAGCTGCACGGTGCCGCCGTTACCCGTCGTCATCTGGAAATACGGCCATAGCGCCGTCACCGACGTATCAAGACGGCCCTCGAACTCCTCCAGCCAGTAGTCCGCCTCGCTGTAGCCCCGAGAAACCGCCAGCCCGGCCGCCAACCGCGGGTTCACCCGCGCGTCCACGCCCAGCCAGCCAGTCCGCTGCTTGCCGTCCCAGCTGTCGCCGTTCATGCGGCCTTCGAAGGAGCGCCAGTCGCCCCGGCCCCAGACCGTCCAGTCCCGGCCGCCCGCGCCCGCTTCCGCGCCCGCGAGCGGGAGGACGAACGCGCTGCCGCGAAGCAGAGCGTCACCGTCGACACCGTAGGACTTTTGGCCGCCCCGGCGCCCGGTCTCGTCGCTCGCCACACGCGGCGCAGTTCCGAGCGCGGGAGTCGTATGAGCTCCGAACGCCCCGGCCCCGGTCTCGGGCGAGAGGGTCGCTCCGCCCAGTTGCCGGCCCGCGAGCGTAAGGGCCCCCCGCGTCCCCGGCGCCGCATCGAAGCGCTGGGAGAGCGTCTCCACGGCGCCGGACAGCGTCGCCCGCGCTACGGCGGCCAGCGTCGGCTTCAGAAGCCGCCGCTCCTCCTCCGCCGCCGGACCTGACGTGGGCGTCACCGTCACGACGTTCGATTCCGTACCGTCTCCGGCGTCGCTGACGGCGCGGACCTGGAAACCGTACGAGACGCCGCCAGTCAGTTCGAGCACCGTGTGGCTCCGGGTCGACGCGTCGCTGCCCGGAACGTCCGTCCAATCGTCGCCGAAGGCCGCATCGCCTTCGCGTTGCCGAAACTCCCACTTGTTGATGCTGGCGTCCGCGTCTAACGTCCACGACAACGACACCCGCCTCGCTCCCGCTTCCGCGCTCAACACAGCCGCCGCCGGACCTGGCGGGGGCGTCGCCGTCGCGACGTTCGATTCCGTACCGTCGCCGGCCTCGCTGACGGCGCGGACCTGGAAACCGTACGAGACGCCGCCGGTCAGTTCGAGCACCGTGTGGCTCCGGGTCGACGCGTCGCTGCCCGGAACGTCCGTCCAATCGTCGCCGAAGGCCGCATCGCCTTCGCGTTGCCGAAACTCCCACTTGTTGATGCTGGCGTCCGCGTCGAGCGTCCACGACAACGACACCCGCCTCGCTCCCGCTTCCGCGCTCAACACAGCCGCCGCCGGACCTGGCGGGGGCGTCGCCGTCGCGACGTTCGATTCCGTACCGTCGCCGGCCTCGCTGACGGCGCGGACCTGGAAACCGTACGAGACGCCGCCGGTCAGTTCGAGCACCGTGTGGCTCCGGGTCGACGCGTCGCTGCCCGGAACGTCCGTCCAATCGTCGCCGAAGGCCGCATCGCCTTCGCGTTGCCGAAACTCCCACTTGTTGATGCTGGCGTCCGCGTCGAGCGTCCACGACAACGACACCCGCCTCGCTCCCGCCTCCGCGCTCAACACAGCCGCCGCCGGACCTGGCGGGGGCGTCACCGTCACGACGTTCGATTCCGTACCGTCGCCGGCGTCGCTGACGGCGCGGACCTGGAAACCGTACGAGACGCCGCCGGTCAGTTCGAGCACCGTGTGGCTCCGGGTCGACGCGTAGCTGCCCGGAACGTCCGTCCAATCGTCGCCGAAGGCCGCATCGCCTTCGCGTTGCCGAAACTCCCACTTGTTGATGCTGGAGTCCGCGTCGAGCGTCCACGACAACGACACCCGCCTCGGTCCCGCCTCCGCGCTCAACACAGCCGCCGCCGGACCTGGCGGGGGCGTCGCCGTCGCGACGTTCGACGCCGCGCCGTCGCCGTCATCGGCGACAGCGCGGACCTGGAAACCGTGCGAGACGCCGCCGGTCAGTTCGAGCACCGTGTGGCTCCGGGTCGACGCGTCGCTGCCCGGAACGTCCGTCCAATCGTCGCTGAAGGCCGCATCGCCTTCGCGTTGCCGAAACTCCCACTTGTTGATGCTGGAGTCCGCGTCGAGCGTCCACGACAACGTAACCCGCCTCGGTCCCGCCTCCGCGCTCAACACAGCCGCCACCGGACCCGGCGGGGGCGTCGCCGTCGCGACGTTCGATTCTGCGCCGTTGCCGTCATCGGCGACAGCGCGGACCTGGAAACCATGCGAAACGCCGCCGGTCAGTACGGTCACCGTGTGGCTCCGGGTCGACGCGTAGCTGCCCGGAACGTTCGTCCAATCGTCGCCGAAGGCCGCATCGCCTTCGCGTTGCCGAAACTCCCACTTGTTGATGCTGGCGTCCGCGTCGAGCGTCCACGACAACGTCACCTGCCTCGCTGCCGCCTCCGCGCTCAAGATTGCCGCCGCCGGACCTGGCGGGGGCGTCGCCGTCGCGACGTTCGATTCCGTACCGTCGCCGTCGTCGCTGACGGCGCGGACCTGGAAACCGTGCGAGACGCCGCGGGTCAGTTCGGTCACCGTGTGGCTCCGGGTCGACGCGTCGCTGCCCGGAACGTCCGTCCAGTCGTCGCCGAAGGCCGCATCGCCTTCGCGTTGCCGAAACTCCCACTTGTTGATGCTGGCGTCCGCGTCTAACGTCCACGACAACGACACCCGCCCCGCTCCCGCCTCCGCGCTCAAGATCGCCGCCGCCGGACCTGGCGTGGGCGTCGCCGTCACGATGTTCGATTCCGTACCGTTGCCGCCGTAGCCGACCGCGCGGACGCGGAAGCTGTAGGCGGAGCCGCTGGCGAGCTTGAGCACCGTGTGGCTCCGGGTCGACGCGTCGCTCTCCTCAATTGGGCTCCACGGGACGCTTGCGAAGTCGTTCGGATCCGTCGTCGTGCCCGCAACCTGCTGGTACTGCCACTTCTCGACGCTCTCGTCCGCCGAGGAAACGGTCCACGACAACGTAACCTGCCTCGGTTCTCCCACCGCGCTCAGCGCCGCCGCCGCCGGCGGCCCGGCCGGGGTCGCGAACTCGTCGTCGCTCACCGGGCCGAATACGTCGCCGGTCGCCACGGCACGGAGGCGGTAGCCGTAGCGCGTGCCATTCCGGAGCGAGTGGCGTTGGATCGAAGTCATGTCCTTGGCGTCGACGCCAGGCGGCGCGGTAATATCGTTCCAGCGAGCGGGCCAGTCCGCGTCGCCGACCTTTTCCTTGTACTGCCATTTGGCGATGCCGGCCGCGTCGGTCGACTGGTCGTCCCATCGCAGCGTAATCGTCGTGTTGCCGGGCTCCAGCCGGAAATTCTGCGGCTGGCCGGGCGCCAGGTTGGGCGTCACCGGGTCGGACGCATCGGACGCCGGACCCTCGCCGCCCGCGGTCACGGCGCGGATCTTGAAGGTGTAGGCGGTGCCGTTCGTCAGCTCCTTTACCGTGTATGTGGTGGTTGTCGCGCCGCTCCCCGATATGTTCTCCCAGGCGCCGTCGCCGTTTTTCTCGTACTGATACTTCTGGATATTGGCATTGCCGGGGTCGGTCCAGAAAAGCGTGACCTGCTTATTCCCCGCCTCTGCCGTCGGCTTCGCCGGTTTCGCCGGCGCCGACACCTGCGGCGTCGCCTCTGCGTCTGCCGATGGGACGCTGTTTCCGTTGGCGCTCACCGCTCGGACCTGGAAGGTGTATGTTTCGCCGTTGGTCAGGCCGGTGACGTTGTAGCTGATGTTGCTGTCATTGGTGGTATGACTGACGGTGCCCCAGCTGAGTAGGAATCGCTCCCCTTCTTTTGCCGAATCTGATATTCCGATACGGACTCCTGCGTGGAGCCAGACCAGATACGGCGATGTTTGTCCCAGGTCAGCGACACTTGGCCGTCTCCCTTGACTGCCCTTGGATTTCCCGGCGCATCTGGCCGCTTTGCCGTCTTGAATACAAGCTTGGTGTCACGGGAGCCGCCGGAGGTGAAGGTAAACGGAATCTCAAATTTAAAGTCGTCGTCTTTCATTACTGTCAACAAATCGCGGTCGAACTCGATCGTTCCCGTTGGTGAGTAATTACCGTTGATCAAATCGTCTGGATCAAGTTGGAAATAGTTATGATCACTAAGTTCGATTTGGAAAGCGAAATCTGCTTTGGTGAACTTAATGTACCCAGGCGTATTTACGGCTCTAAGGGTTTCATCACTAGTCACCCTTTTTTGTCCATTATAGAGGCCATAATCATTTAGACCGTCGTCGTAAATATTATATTGCGCGTGCGAGTTTCCGTTATGGTCCTCTGGGTGAACCCGAAATGTATAGCCGATGGAGGTAGCACTCCCCATATGTATAGTGTCGGCGTCTGCCGCAAGCGTCACCGATGTAGAAGTAGTAAGACCGGTCAGCGTTCCGCTCGGCGTAATGGTGGAGGTGCAGTTCTTCCCGTCGTCATCGCAGCTATCGGTGAAGGTGAAGGTGACCGTGCCACCCGCCATGGCCGCCGGGGCGCCGCCGAGCAGGAGAGCTGCCCCCAGCAGCAGGACAGCGCCGAACAGCAGCGCTGCACTGGCATAGGCGAAGCGCCATGTGAACTCTCTTCCGGCTCTTGGGTCAGCGGGCGAGTAACCGTTCCGCCCGCTCAGATGCTCAGAAGTTTCTGGGGGGGGGTAAATAGTGAACGCCGGACCCGCAGCGCCGCAGTCAACCGCCCTGCGGCCTTCCGCAGAGAAGCGAAGGTGGAAATGCCGACCGTAGCGGGACCGGCAGTGCGGCAGGTCGGGCGAGAGGCTGTCATGGTCATGGCGGAAGATCCCCCTTGAAATCGCTTCTGTGGCCGGACCATAACAACGGGCGGAACCGGATACAAGGCGTTGCGCGACGCATTTTCAAAGTCGATGGAGACCCCGAACCGGGATCCGGCCTGCCACGAAAAGACGAAAGGGAAGAGATGGGCCCTGCAAACGCGGGCCCGGGCAGACCAAGGTCCGGACCAGCGCTGTCAGGACAAGACAGACCCCACAGGCAGGTCAGAATTCACCGCGATCTTTCGACCGCTTTTAAGAATCCCGATGGAAAAACGCAAGAAGGAATCAGACGTAAACGCTGAATCAATGTGGGAAACAACAGTTTCGTGGTTCCGCGAAATTTCTCTGGTTTTTTCACAAGGATCAGAGGTTCGTCTGATGGCAACGGATTTGACGGGTTGGGGGAGGAGGGGTCGTGATGGTTTGCAGCGATGCCGAGTAGCGGTCCCTGTAACTGATCCGGAAGTAGGCCTCCGGATACGCGTTGAGAGATACGTGGCAATCATGCTTCAGACCCCGGACATTGCGGCCTCCCAGGGAGGGTCAGCAATTCACGGGACGAACGCCCTTCTGCTGACACAGGGTGGAAAGTCCACGCACAGTTGCACTTCGAATTTTTCCGGATTATAGCATCAATAGCCTACTCTTTGCAGAAGAAATCCGATCCATGCGCTGACATTGTGGCCATCATCAGACGCTGTGACGCCCCAGACAGATAATAAGAGAGCATCGGCCGTGGTCGTGCCATCAATCATTCCGCAACGAAGCCCCGCGTATAAACGACATGTCCCACAAACAACCGGACCGCTGCCCGATACCGTTGACTGATCTGTCACCATTCCCCCGACCGCAACCAACAGCAATGGATTCCAACCGGAAAGAATTTGGCGAGAGCAAACCATGACAACCGATTCATATGGCGCCTTCATGCCCGGAATGACTGTGAACATATCGGGCGCAGCAACCGGACCGCTGGCCGGAACAACATTTGGGGTAAAGGATGTCTTCGACATTGCCGGTCACCCGACCAGCAATGGCCAGCCCACATGGAAAGACACACATCCTGTCCCCCGGCAGCATGCCCCGGCAGTCGTGCGCCTCCTTGACGCTGGTGCAACCGCTGCCGGAAAGACCGTCTGCGACGAAATGTGCTACAGCCTTGCCGGCAACAACACGCATTATGGTGCGCCGGTCAATCCGGCCGCCCCGGATCGCTCGGTCGGAGGATCTTCATCGGGATCCGCAGCCGCCGTCGCGGGGCAGCTGGTGGACTTCGCGCTGGGAACCGATTGCGGGGGTTCCGTTCGCTGTCCGGCAAGTTTCTCCGGAATTTACGGAATTCGTCCCACCCACGGCCGCGTCGACGACACGGGTGTGGTTCCCCTCGCAGGCTCGTTCGATGTCGTCGGCTGGTTCGCACGCGATCCCCGTCTGCTCGCGAAGATCGGATCGGTTCTTCTGGACGGAGATGCTGCCCCATTGAAGCCCCGGAAAGCCCTCATTGCAGAAGATGCGTTCGCGTGCCTGTCAAAAGAGGAGCATGACCCGGCACGCCGGGCCGCTGAGGGACTTGTTACAGACCATGCCCTGGAGGCCTCCTCAATCGTCATCGCCAGCGAAGGGCTCGACCAGTGGTTCGAGGTCTTTCGCCATCTCCAGGGTCTGGAAATCCGCGCAAATCACCAGGCCTGGATCGATGAACACAATCCCGATTTTGGTCCGGGTGTCAGGGAACGCTTCGCCTTTGCCGCAACATTGGGCAATGAACATCGCATGAAATGGCAACCGCTGAGGGATCTCATTCGGAACCGTCTCCGCGCGCTCCTTGAAGACAATGAAACCGTGGTCCTGTTGCCAACGGCCCCCATGAGTCCGATGCGTGATGCATCTGCCGCAGAAATTGACGCTTTCCGCGCACGGGCGATGGGCCTTACCTGCCCTGCAGGCCTTGCCGGCGTTCCACAGGTCACCCTGCCGCTCGCACACGCTGCGGCACCGCTGGGAATTTCTGTGATGGGCCCGGCCGGAAGCGACGAAGCCCTGCTGCAGTTCGCTGTAACGCTTCACGAAACATAGGCAAGATGAATGGTTGGGCCGTCGCCAGGCTCACAATCTGGCCATTTTCGGAATGGTTATCATGCCCTTCCAGTCTGGTCAGACTGTGTTCTTCGGAGATCAGACCAGACCTCTCCTGCCCCGACGAGGGCAATTCGTAATGCCGAATTCGGTTCGGGCCACACCGCCGTGTCAGGTTTCATGGACACCCTGGAAGACCTCGATCGAACGCACATCACGGCATCCTGTCCTCGGAATGGAAATGTCATGATCGGGTTCCTTGATCGCTCGAACCCCACCGCACGGTTTCCGGGGACACAACCCGACCCAATGGACGGGGACACAAAATGATCATCACGGCGCCTGAAACGGCGTTGTGGAAGAGCCGGACGCTTCGTTGTGCCCTCGGTGAAGGCGGTGTCCGGGAAAGGAAACGTGAAGGAGACGGCGCGACTCCCGCCGGATCGTATCGATTCCTGCGTGTGCTCTATCGGCAGGACCGCATCGACAAACCGCAAACGCTGCTTCCCGTCACACCAATTGCGCCTACAGACGGATGGTGCGATGACCCTGGTCATTCCGACTACAACTGTCCAGTAAACCTGCCGCACGACGCAAGTTGCGAAAGCCTGTGGCGAACAGACAATCTCTATGATCTGATTGTCGTTACCGATCACAATGCAAATCCCGTCATTCCGGGAAATGGCAGCGCTGTGTTTGTACATGTCGCAGCGCAGGATTACTCTGCGACACGCGGCTGTATCGCATTCTCTCTGGCCGATCTTCTTGATATTCTTGCCGAATGGGCGCCTTCAGACCGAATGAACGTGGCGGAGGCGTGGCGTTAGCCTATCCCGTTCTGGGACCGAACACAGCAGTACCAATCCGCACTTCGGTCGCGCCGAACTCCACTGCCATTTCAAAATCTGCCGACATGCCCATGCTGAGGCGCTCAATACCGTTGCGATCGGCAATGGAAGCTAGCAGTGCAAAATGGGGAGCCGGGCTCTCTCCCAAGGGAGGAATGCACATCAGTCCCGAAATCCCGAGCCCATACTCTTCGCGGCATCGTATGATGAATTCGTCTGCCTGCCTGGGCCCGATTCCGGCCTTCCGGGCTTCTTCTCCGGTATTGACCTGGACATAGAGCCGTGGCCTGCGACCCTGTTTTTCACACTGCTGCTTCAGAACCCTGGCCAGATTTTCGCGGTCCAGTGTCTGGATGACATCGAAAAGGGCGACGGCAGATGCGGCCTTGTTGGTCTGGAGCGGTCCGATCAGATGAAGGTCCGTATCGGAAAATTGCGCCTTCAGGTCAGGCCATTTCCCGGCCGCTTCCTGCACCCGGTTTTCTCCAAATAATCTGTGCCCCGCCTGGAGAGCCACAAACGCTGAGGACCCCGGATGGGACTTGGAGACCGCAATGAGAAAAACACTGTCTGCAGACCGTCCGGCCTTGGCCGCGGCCTCCGCAATTCGCTCCCGAACCGCCGCGATATTCGAACGAATCTCAGAGGGTGTGATCACAGTGTCAATTCGCAATCATATTCGGGTGTCAACGGTCAGCAGACGGGGCACCACCTGTGCCGATGCTGTCAATCGCAGCGAGTTCCACACGCATCAGAAACCCTGCAATCTGTGACAGTGAGCGTTTTCCCGAGCAGTCCTTGATCCAGACGACCGTATCAAATCTGCCGACGGTATAGCCTTTTTCCCTCTTGGCCTGACTGATGAAGCCGATGACACCAAACTGGCAAACCTGTCCCGAATGGTCACGAACCCGATGGACCCAGCCCGCACGTTCCGGGGGTTTGGCAACCTGTGCCAGAGGGCCATAGGAAAACGCTTCCTTTTTCCTTTCGTAATAACGGCGAATCCGTTTCTTGAGGGACTCCGGGTCGGACAGGATTTCTGTCGTGCGTTCCCCGAAGCTGGAACGGGGATGATACCGGATGTTCATCAACCCGCCCGGGAAATACCCGGTTTGCTGGAGGACTCCGCCCGTGCGCTCCCGTTGCCGTGCCCTGGTCAACCTGATGTCCGTCGAATCACTGAGGTTCAGAAGCAGTCGTTCGGCAGGCACGGACTGCCACTCGGTGTATGTGATGTTTTCGCCGGAAACGGTGACACCCCGAACTTTCGCAACCCCATTCAACGATATCGTCACAATACCAAGCGCAATGCCAACAGCGAACAGCCCGTTCTTCACTATCATCCCTTCCGCTCCCGGATTTCGCGGTCACCACCGCTCGCCGACCGCGCCGACCGGATCGACAATAGCATGCCCGGGAGAAAGACGATTGCCGCGAGACGAAGTTTCCGTGGTTGGGGGCAAGCGGAGCCAGGTCCCGTCACGCTTGGCATTCGGGAGACCAGCCACGCAATCAGGGGCCCTCGACGAGGACCCGCCAGACGGCCGGGCCTTGTCCGCCGACGCGGGTCACACCCCGCCCGTAATGCACCCTCGCGCTCAGGCAATCCGGTAGGTCATGAGGAATTTTCGAACCAATTCGCATCCGTCGCAATACTCGCATGGACGCAACTTCTGGTGTATGGTCCCGGGCACGCAGGATATCGGATGCACTCTCTCGTTGGCGCCGGGAATTAAGGTCGAAACCGGGGAGCATTCCGGCCAGCCCTTTTGGAGACCAAAGTGAACGGAAAACAGATGTCATTATTCCCGAGGCCACTCCTGGTACTGGCATTGGCCCTGGGTCTCGGAGCGTGCGAAGGCGCGACTCCCCCTCACCTTGATCCGCACTCTGCCCCGCTCGGAGAAGTCGAAAATACAGGGTCACATAATGTAGGACGGGTCTTTGGTGAGGATGGTCTCAGCCTGTCCAACCTTCTTGACTTCGGCAGAAGTCGTGAGAGCTCGCAAGGTTCCGGGATCGGAGTCAACGCGTTTCTGTGGCGTGCAACGCTTGATGTCATGACATTCATGCCGCTTGCCAGCGCTGACCCGTTCGGCGGTGTCATCATCACCGATTGGTACTCACCACCCGACACACCCGATGAACGCCTGAAGGCCAATGTCTACATCCTTGGAAGGGAATTGCGGTCCGATGGTATCCGGGTATCGATATTTCGTCAGACCCGCAGCGGGGCCGGAGCTCCATGGCAGGAGTCCACAGTCAAACCGGAAACCAACACACAACTGGAAGACCGCATCCTGAGCAGGGCTCGTGAATTGCGGGCCGCCGCACTCGCGGCCGCCGATCGCTGACAGGACCCCTTGCATTGGCCGGTTTCGGTCCTCCTTCCTTGCGACGGATGTAATGGAAATGCCGACCGACAGTACTGCCAGCCGTTACGCCTTCAAGGCGGCAGAAGAGCATTGGAAGAAGGTCTGGGAAGACCGTGAGGTCTTTGTAGCGGCACGCGATCCGGCAAAACCCAAGTACTATGTGCTGGAAATGTTCCCGTATCCGTCAGGGCGCATCCATATGGGCCATGTGCGATGCTATACGCTCGGTGATGTCGTCGCCCGTTACAAGCGGGCGCGCGGATTTAACGTCCTGCATCCCATGGGTTGGGATGCCTTCGGTATGCCGGCGGAAAACGCTGCCATGGAGCATGGCATTCATCCGGCAAAATGGACATACGCCAATATCGACACCATGCGTGATCAGCTGAAGATGATGGGGCTGTCGATCGATTGGCAGCGGGAGTTTGCTACCTGCGACCCCGCCTACTACCGTCACGAGCAGCGGATGTTTCTCGATTTTCTTGAGGCTGGACTTGTTTATCGACAGGAAGCGTGGGTGAACTGGGATCCGGTGGATCAGACAGTTCTCGCCAACGAACAGGTCATCGAGGGCCGGGGCTGGCGATCCGGCGCCGAGGTTGAAATGCGTCGGCTGCCACAATGGTTCTTTCGCATCAGTGACTATGCTGACGAGCTGCTCGACGCACTCGACAATCTGGACCGCTGGCCGGACAAGGTTCGTCTCATGCAGACGAACTGGATTGGCCGGTCAGAGGGGTTGCGCTTTTCCTTTGACGTCATCGATGCTCCGGATGGCCACGAACAGCTGGAGGTCTACTCGACCCGGCATGACACTATTTTCGGCGCCAGCTTCTGCGCCGTTTCTCCCGAGCACCCGCTGGCAAGGGAACTTTCGCAACGGGACGACGCCCTGCGTGAGTTCGTGGCGGAGTGCGCGCGGCTTGGCACGTCGGAAGCGGCTATCCTGCAAGCAGAAAAGCAGGGATACGATACCGGGGTACGCGTCCGGCACCCCTTTGTCGACGGCAAGACCCTGCCCGTCTTTGTCGCCAATTTCATCCTGATGGAATACGGCACCGGCGCCATATTCGGCTGCCCGGCACACGACCAGCGCGACCTCGATTTCGCGCTCAAGTACGGACTGGATGTCATTCCGGTCGTGGTTCCGGAAGAAGCGACAAACCTCGTCATCGACCATGACGCCTATACCGGACCAGGCGTTCTGGCCAACTCTCAGTTTCTCGACGGCCTTTCCGTGGAAGCCGCCAAGAAAGAGGTTGCCAGGCGCCTCGAAGCTTCGGGAAAAGGTCGCCGCGAGGTCAATTATCGACTGCGCGACTGGGGCGTTTCACGCCAGCGTTACTGGGGCTGCCCGATCCCGGTGATAAACTGCGATGCATGCGGAGTCGTACCTGTGCCTGCCGCAGACCTGCCCGTAACACTCCCTGATGACGTCTCCTTTGACACCCCGGGCAATCCGCTGGACCGGCATCCCACCTGGAAACATGTTTCCTGTCCGACATGCGGCGGGCCGGCACTGCGTGAAACCGATACCTTCGATACCTTCGTTGATTCGTCATGGTATTTCGCCCGCTTCTGTTGCCCCGACGCAGACCAGCCAACAGACCTCGATGATGTTTCCTACTGGTTGCCAGTCGATCAATATGTAGGCGGCGTCGAACACGCGATCCTGCATCTTCTGTATTCCCGCTTCTTCGCGCGCGCTATGGCAAGGACCGGTCATGGCGGGGCTGATGAACCGTTTGCCGGTCTGTTTACCCAGGGCATGATTTGTCACAAGACCTACCGGTCGGAGACGGGCGACTGGATCGAACCCGCGCTGGTTCACACCACGGACACCAGCAGAACGGTGCATCTCCATACGGGTACTGGTGAGTTGCTTGGCGCCAATGCCTCAGGAGAGATTTGCCGATTGATCCAGGTGCCCGACGGACGCATCGATCCGGCGCTGGTGCATACCCTCGATGCTGACAAAAAGATCCAGCTGGATGCCCTGACGGATGATCCGCTCCTCCGTGATTCTTCCGGCAAACCTTGCAGATCCGAACCGGATGCAAGCGATCCGATCGATCCAGCACTGGTCGAGACCGTCAATATCGACCTGAGGCTTCATCGTCACGCGGAGACAGGCGAGCGACTCGTCGAGGGACGCTCCGAAAAAATGTCCAAGTCGAAGAAAAATGTCGTTGATCCGGTCGATATCATTGACCGGTACGGTGCGGATACTGCGCGATGGTTCATGCTGTCGGACAGCCCGCCCGATCGCGATCTCGACTGGACGGAAGCCGGCATTTCAGGAGCATGGCGGTTCGTAAACCGACTGTGGCGGCTGACCAGAACCCTTGCACCGGAGTTGCCGCCTCCCGGTACACCTCCGTCAGCGGACGGTGACGGGCTCAAGCTGAGACGCGCCGTTCATGCGACCATCGCCGGCGTAACGCAGGATTTCGAAACATTCCACTTCAACAGGGCCGTCGCCCGGATTCACGAAGTTGTCAATGATCTCCCGAACTACTCAGCTCAAACGTCGGGGGCCGAGCTTCGGGAGGCCCTTGAAGCGATTGCCCTTCTGATCGGCCCTATGACACCGTTTCTGGCCGAAGAACTCTGGAAAATGCTCGGACAGGAAACAATGGTTGCCGATATGGCATGGCCAGTGGCAGATCCTGACCTGCTGCGCGTCGACACCGTAACGATCGCGGTTCAGGTGCGGGGCAAGCTTCGGGGTACAATCGAGCTGTCCCGGGATTCGAACAAGACATCTGCCGAGGAGCTGGCACTGGCCCTTCCAACCGTGGCCGCAGCCATCGGAAACGACACGATCAAGAAAGTGATCTATGTCCCAAATCGCATCATCAACGTCATTCACTAGCCGCTACTCCCGGAACAGGCGGCATTGGCGTGCATATGCCGTTCTGATGGCTGCCCTGGTCGCGCCACTCCTTTCGGCATGCGAATTCGAACCGGTTCACCGTCAGGGTGGCCCGGCATCCGTATCTGAATTGAGCAAGATCGAAATCGGAGTGATTGCAAATCGGACGGGTCAGCTCCTGCGCGAAGAACTTCTCTACCGCTTCCGCTCGGGATCACGAGGAACACCCAAACCCTATTCGCTGGTCGTTTCGGTTACGGAGGAAATCGAGGGGCTGGGTGTCCGGTTTGATGCCGTTCCAACACGCGGCGATCTGACCCTGACGGCAGACTTCAAGGTCATCGACACGGCGAGCGGAGAAGTCCGTTTCGAAGGCCGATCGCGTGCCGTCAGCAACTACGATATTCTCGGAGCCAACTACGCCACAGCGAGCGCCCAGGTCGGAGCCCGCAGCCGCAGCGTTCAGGTCCTCGCTGATGAAATCAAGGAACGAGTTTCCGTTTGGCTGCTCAGGGGCGCCCAAGAGACGGCCAGGAATACACCGTGATACCGATGCCGATGTGACCTGATCATGAAGGTCGGCCCCAGAGACTCTGACAACTATTCGCGAAACCCACCGCGCGATGTTCGGGCCATTCTGTATTACGGACCCAATACCGGACTGGTCGAGGAACGCGCTGCCGCAACACTCGAAGCTTTCGCTGTCGACAAGAAGGACCCGTTTTCCTTTGTCGAATTGACCGAAGCGGCATTGCGCGGAAACCCGGCCCGACTTGCTGATGAGGCAGGAACGATCGCCTTGACGGGGAGCCGCCGCGTTGTCCATTTGCGCGAGGCAGGGGACCTGGCTCATGACCCTCTCGCAAGGGCGCTGGAGTTGCCATGGGACTCCCTTATCGTCATTGAAGCCGGAGAGTTGCCGCCGAGATCCCGCCTGCGAACGCTGTTCGAAAAGGGAGCCGACCTCGCCGCCGTTGCCTGCTATGACGACGACATAGCCGATTTGACGCGGCTCGTGACCCGGACACTGGAGAGCGCCGGCTTTCGGGCGGACCGGGGTGTTGCCCAGTGGATCGCCGGTAACCTCGGTTCCGACCGTCGAATGAGCCGTATGGAACTCAACAAGCTCCTTCTTTATCTGATGGGAAAGGAGACCGTGACCCAACAGGATGCCGAGGCCGTCGTCGGAGACGCCGCTGCGGTAACCCTTGATGATGTCGCGAGAGCGGCTGCAGGAGGGCAGCTCTCGCAACTGGTCGACAAGCTCGCTCGGGCGCGGTTCGAGGGCATTTCACCGATCATCATTCTGGCTTCAACCCTTCGGTACCTGTCCCGGCTGGAGGAAGCCCGGACTGCGATGGAAAGAGGCGCCCGTGACGAAGAGGCCGTCGATGCGCTCCGTCCTCCTGTTTTCTGGAAACACAAGAAGGCATTTCTGGCCCAGCTCCGATCCTGGAACCGCCGCAAGATCGAGCGCGCCAGGACAGAGTTGCTTGATGCTGACCTGAACTGCAAGACGGGAATATTATCCGCGGAAGCGCTCCAGTTTGCGGTCTGTGAACGTGCCCTGATGCGTGTTGCAGCAATGGGCGGTGCCAGAATGCCAAGCGGAAGGCGATAGCCTGAAAATCAGAAAGTGCATGAACCGATGTCACACGCCCGGTCACGGCTATGGATTCCTGTTTGGAGCCGCCTGACCGGAACGCCACCGGACGGTTTGCCATGTCTGCATCCGGGCCAACACTGATGAAATAAACCGCCACTTTAGGGACATCATGGATGCCGTCTCTTCCTGCGCCCACGCTGGACTCGGTCCGGGTGGCGCCGGATGGCACAGGTTGGGGGCCCTCGTTGTTCGTGCCAACCTGACATGGCTTCATCTGCTACCCTGTAGCGTGGAACGGAATGTCTGGAGCAGGATGCTCCGGTTTGTGAAAGCCCATAGCTCCGCAACCGGGTCTTCGCAATGGTCGAAGACATGCATACAGCCCTTGCAGAAGCATGAAACCGCATCGTCGGCGAACCGGTACAAATTGAGTCCATGTCACCCCGGGGGTGGACCGTCATTACCCCGCCCCGAGACTTCGCGACAGATCAGGATTTTTGGCAAGTTGAACAATGTCGGGTCAATACCGCCCGGGCTGCGTCCATAATCGCTACCGGATCGTCGTAAATCTCTTGAGGCGTAACGATCATAATGGCGAGGTCGGGTCGTTCGACGTCGCCAGTCTTGACCCCTGAGCGAATGGCGGTTTCGCGCTTGCAGGAACCGGATACGAATGTTTGCCGGTCCAACGAACTGAAGTCCTCTTCACTTGCGAAAATTTTTCGAAGCCGTGTACGCGGTGACATCGGTGTCATTGGTGTTGGGACCGGGCTCTGTGTCAGCCGGGAGTTCCTCGAAACAGCATTTGGGGCCATCCTGTCTGATCTTTTTAATGTTCAATATTTCAGACCATATAATATTTTAAGAATAGTATATTGGACATAAAATATCTTTGGTATGGTCAATGCGCAACTTAATGACTACAATAATTGCTGCTATGCAGGTTTTCGTCTGGTCTTACAGGTCCTGAAATGACAAACGGAAGATCACTTCCGATACCCGCTGCCAGAGCATTGCGCAAGCTTGGCGCCGATTTGCGCGACGCCCGCCGACGGCGACGCATCCCCACCCGGATTATGGCGGAACGCGCCGGCATCAGTCGCACGACCTTGTCCAAGGCGGAAAAGGGTGAACCGGGGGTTTCCGCGGGCACCCTGGCGACCATGATGTTTATCCTGGGACTGGAAGATCGGCTGGCATCCTTGGCAGACGTCCGTGAGGACGATGTCGGCCGCGACCTTGGAGACGAACTGCTGCCTCAGCGCATCCGCACCCGGCGTCACGAGAGCTCCTGATCGTGGATCGAGAAACCTTCGTGTATGTCGCTCTTGGAGCCGAAGATCGCCTTGTTGGACGTCTGTGGTCGCGCGTCAGGCGGGGTCGCGAAAGCGCCAGCTTTCAGTACGACGATAGGTGGTTGAACGATCCTGAACGTTTCGCCCTGGAACCCGCCCTGACACTCGGTGCAGGTGCTCATCACACTGGCGCGGGACGAGCCCTGTTTGGCGCGCTGGGCGATTCTGCACCGGATCGTTGGGGCCGCGCCCTCATGGGACGCGCAGAACGTCGAACCGCCCGACTGGAAGAACGCGCACCTCGAACGCTGACAGAGATTGACTACCTCCTGCGGGTCAGCGACCGCTCCCGCCAAGGCGCACTGCGCTTCACCGACAAACTCGGAGGTCCATTCCTTGGCGATCCGGAAAGTGACCCGGTGCCACCGCTAATCGAGCTGCCTCGACTGCTGGCCGCGAGTGATCGTATCCTGAATGACGGCGACGACGAACTCCTGGCATTGCTGTTGGCGCCTGGATCATCGCTTGGCGGTGCCCGCCCAAAAGCATCGGTGCTCGATATGGATGGTGCCATTGCGATCGCAAAGTTTCCCAAACCGGAAGACGACATCGACGTCGTTCGGTGGGAGGCGGTGGCTCTGACACTGGCTGACCACGCCGGTATTTCCGTCCCGCGATGGCGGATTGAAAGACCCAATGAAAAGGTGGTGTTGGTGCTGAAACGTTTTGACCGACAGGGAGATATTCGCGTTCCCTATCTGTCTGCGATGAGCATGCTGGGTGCGACTGACGGCGACCAGCGAAGCTATCTTGAAATCGCCGACGCGCTGCGCCAGCACGGCTCCGCATCGAAAATTGACCTTCGAGCATTATGGCGACGATTGGTTTTCAACATACTCATCTCAAATACGGACGATCATCTGCGCAATCACGGCTTCCTCTATGATGGCATACTGGGCTGGCGGCTCTCACCAGCGTTCGATCTGAACCCAACACCGGTCGACCTGAAGCCACGATTCCTGTCGACGGCGGTAGACATGGACGACAATGAAGCGTCAATCGACCTCGCTCTATCCGTCGCCAGACACTTCTCGCTCGACGATGGGACCGCTCGCTCTATAGCCAGGGACGTATCCCTCTCCGTCTCGGAGTGGAAGCCCGTCGCCATCTCAATCGGGCTTTCCGAGCACGCCTGTGATCGCATGGCCAGCGCATTTGAACACGACGAATTTAAACATGCGTTCGCCTTATAGGTCTCCTCCGGATCTCGTGTCGGGTTGATGGCTCGTCAGCCGGGTCTTGCGAGCCTGTCTCTTTACCGGGACTGTCGAATCGGGCCCGCAATCTGCGTCAACCTGACGGTGCCGCAGGCAATATCTCCGAGGAAAGCTCCGTCGCCGGGGAGCTTCCCAATACCGTAGTTATCGACAACGGACCCCATGTCATCGCAGGCGCTCAAACGGATCGGGCGGATCGTGCAGCGATCAGGACCGGAACCAAAGGGCTTGCGCGTGAGATCACAGCGCAAGCTGCGCCCGCACCCGCAGCCCTGCCAGAAAGCATCAGGATTATCAGGGACATCACCTCGGACGATGAATCTGCTCCGGGACAGGAGACAAATAACGGTCCCAGCCCGGCCGGATCATAACGAAACCCCGGGCGAAACCGAAAGCGCGACCGGTTCCAGGCACTGCAGTAAGACGCCCGAACGCCGACTTCGAACATCATAAGACGACAAAACCGACGATCAACGCGATGGCGAGACGGGCCGCGACAGCGTAAAATTCCTGTCTGGTGCAGGATACCTAATCAAGTTCCTGAACAACCGACCATGGACCGGATGCCACCTCGGGCCCACGTCGCAAACTGTCAAGGGCCTGCCACGTATAGGAATCCGGACCGATGGCCGGCCATCCTGCGATGGGGTGCGTCGGGCCCGGTGTATAGCCAATGTCGTGTCGAAGCCTTGAAAGGAAATCAATGATGAACGCGAGTAACCGCTTCGGATTGATCGGCGATGCTGTCCTTCGCAAGGAGGATGCCAGGTTTCTGAACGGCAAGGGCCAGTTCGTCTCGAACATCGTTTATCCGGATCAGCTGCACGCCGTCTTTCTTCGCTCTCCCCACGCTCATGCAGATATTGAAGAAATCGACATTGGCCAGGCCCGGTCTTTGCCCGGAGTTGTGGCTGTTCTGACGGGTGCCGACATGGCAGCGGACCATGTAGGTCCTGTACCAACCATGTGGATTGTCAGTGACCTCGATGGTGACGTCATGAAACAACCTGTCCGATGGCCCCTCGCCCGGGACCGCGTGCGGCATGTTGGCGAAGCGGTCGCGCTGATTGTGGCAGAAACACAGGAGCAGGCGGTAGAGGCAAGGGAAGCGGTCAGGGTCACCTATGCGGCGCGCGGCGCTGTTACCGATACGGCGATGGCTCTGGATCCTTCGGCACCGGAACTGCATGCCTCGGTCCCGGGGAACCGGGTCTTTACCTGGAGCCGGGGCGACGCGGACGCTGCAGCTGCCGCCATCAAGTCTGCACCATGTTCGGTAGACCTGGAAGTCGTTAACAACAGGCTCGTATGTGCGGCTCTTGAAACTCGAGCCTGTCTTGCGCTTCACGATCCGAACAGCAACGTGACAGTTCTGCATAGTGCGACCCAGGCACCTCACCTGATTCGCCGCTCCGTTGCTGAGGCTCTTGGTCTTTCACCGAATGACATAAGAGTGATTTCACCCGACGTAGGCGGCGGTTTTGGCACCAAGGGAAAGCACTATCCGGAAGAAACGGTCATCGTTTGGGCGGCGCGAAGACTCGGGCGGCCGCTTCGCTGGGTCTCGACCCGGTCCGAGGCATTCTGCTCCGATACCCAGGCCAGGGATCACATCACCCGGGCTACTCTCGGACTCTCCGAAGATGGTGTGTTTCTCGGGATAGAGCTTCATACCATCGCCAATATCGGTGCCTATATCTCCACGTTTGGCGCTGCCATACCGGCTCCGATCTATACTGCCCTGCTGGCCGGTGTCTATCGGACCCCTGCGGTGCACATCAAGGTGACCGGTGTCGTTACGAACACGGTACCGGTCGACGCCTATCGCGGTGCCGGACGCCCCGAAGCCTGTTACGTTCTGGAACGGCTGGCTGATGCGGCCGCCCGAAAACTGAATCTGGATCGTGTGGAAATCCGCCGCAGGAACCTGATTCCTGTTGAGGCCATGCCCTATCAGACCCCGATCGGTCCAACCTACGATTGCGGCAACTTTCCGCAGGTTCTGGAACAACTCCTGCAGGTCAGCGACTGGAGCGGGTTTGCAAACAGGCGCGCGATGAGCGCCTCAAAAGGGCGGTATCGAGGGATCGGCCTTGCCTTGTATGTGGAAACATCCGGTGTTGCGCCCTCCAGGCTCGCCGGCATGATGGGTGCACAGGTCGGTTTCTTCGAAAGCGCCGAAATCAGAATCGATGGTAACGGAGGAATCCAGGTCCTGACCGGTACCCATAACCACGGTCAGGGACACCAGACCTCCTATGCACAGATCGTCGCCGACCGACTTGGCCTGCCGTTCGACACCATACAGGTCACGGAAGGCGATACCGGGCGCGTTCCCATGGGAACGGGAACGTTCGGATCGCGATCGATCGCTGTGGGGGGCTCGGCGATCGCCGCAGCTACGGACAAGATTGTGGAAAAGGGCCGTCTCATCGCTGCTTACCGCCTCGAGGCTGCCCCCGAAGACCTGTCCTTCAACGACGGTGAATACCGGATCGCCGGAACAGACCGGACTGTATCGCTTGGCGAGGTGGCCCGAATGGCCAACCTCGGCCACAATCTTCCCCCTGGCGTCGAGCCCGGACTGAATGAAAGCGCATTTTATGATCCTCCGAACTTTGCCTACTCGAATGGCGGGCATGTGTGCGAGATCGAGGTTGATCCCGAGACGGGTGCCATTGAAGTTCAGCGCTACTTCACGGTTGATGATGTGGGAACGATCATCAATCCCATGATTGTCGAGGGTCAGATTCACGGCGGGCTGGCCCAGGGCGTCGGGCAGGCGATGACAGAAAACTGTGTCTACGACACGGAATCCGGCCAGTTTATGTCAGGTTCCTTCCTGGATTACTGCATTCCGCGTGCTGATGACCTGCCGGGATTTGCAGGCACGTTCGATGAAAGCCAACCCTGTACCCACAACCCTCTGGGCGCAAAAGGCTGCGGAGAATCCGGTTCCATCGGGGCCCCTGCTGCGCTCGTCAGCGCCGCACTCGATGCTCTCGCCCCGCTTGGTGTCAGCGACCTGACCATGCCGCTCACGCCCCTCGCGATCTGGAAGGCAATCGAGAAAGCGTCCGGGCAATCTGTATAGCGTTGAAGGATGGTCCCGCGGCCATGACCCTGAAGGGGAACACTCCATCTCCGTCGAGGCCAGCGTTTCCGCCGGCCCGATCCACATGAGATGGGTAATGGTGATACCCGTCTGGTCCTTCCGAACGGAGCCAGCGGGTTCATCTGCTCTCTCCCCCGCGCGATAAGACTCCGGCCGGGTTCATAATCAATAAGCATGACACAGATACGGCCGCCAATCGTGACCTGGATCTTGTCGACGGAAATCTTGAAGCGAAGGCGACCCGGATGTTGTGGTAACGCCCGACGGCCTGCGAAGGATAACAAGTGGAACAAGACTCCGCTCGTGGGGAAAACCAGGCTACAGGCCCACCGAGTACTCGATTACTTTCCACCGATCCTGCTCCTGCAATCAAACGCCGGAACACTGGTCCCATAGCCTTGCACCCTTCCGATTCGCTTTGTCGCTGCCGAGCGCGGAACGAGCCCGAGAGCATCAGTCAGAACATGGGGACGGCATTGCAGCAGAGATCTCCACCAACCAGCATTGCCTCCCGGTGCGGTTTTGCCGATAGTCACAATCGCTGAACCGGCAGCCCGTAACCAACGGAACTGGAGCAACACGATGTCCGACCACGAGGCCATGAACGCCAAACTGATATCCCATCACGAGCTGAACGGATTCGGTGGCATCGGCGAAGGAATGATGATTCAGGAGGTCAGGGATGGCCGGCGAATTATGTGGCTTGCTCATGAGGGAGCACCCAAGAACTTCACCGGCGTGGACGTTACAGACCCGAAAAATCCGAAAATTGCCGTCCAGACGGACCTGCCTCATCGCAACATGCGGTCAAACTCACTGGATCTCTGCGGCGACCTTCTTGCCGTTGCCTACCAGACACTGGGACCGAAGGGCCTGGGGGATCCGGGGCTCGACATGGACCCGGCCGGGATCGAACTGTTTGACGTCAGCGATCCCGAAAACCCGAAAAGCATATCGCACTATTCCTGCAAGGGTCCCGGATCTTTCGGTGTCCATCAACTGTGGTTTGCCGACGGTGATTACATCCACTTTTCCGGCGGTGCTTCGGATTTTGTCGCTCGTAATGTGGATGACTCACAATTCTATCAGTGCATTGACGTGCGCGATCCAACCTCACCAAGGGAAGTCTGCAGATGGTGGCTTCCTGGCACGCGGGAGGGGGATGAGGCCCCTCCTCCGGTGCGGCATCCCAGATTCGATTCCGGATTTCGCGCTCACAACACCAATGTCTACCCGCAACGCCCCGACCGGTTGTATGTCTGCTATCTGGACGGCGGAACCTTCATCATCGATATCTCCGACAAGTCCTCACCGACCATCGTCGGAAGCTGGAATCCGCATCCTCCCTTTCCCGGATTTGCCCATACGGCCCTGCCGTTGTTCGACCGGAACCTGTTGATCGTCACCGATGAGAGCGTCAGAAACAGGGGCGAGGACTGGCCCAAACTGACCTGGGTCGTGGACATGCGCATCGAGAGCAATCTTGTACCTATCAGCACACTGCCGCTTCCCTCCGCCGAAGAAATGACCCGGCGGCCCGGGCGTTACGGATCACACAATATCCACGAAAACCAGCCCGGGAGCTTCGTATCCGAGACGCTGGTTTTCGGAGCCTACTTCAATGGAGGCATGAGGGTTCACGATATCAGCAACCCTTTCCAGCCAAAGGAGGTCGCGTACTTCATCCCCGAGCCGCCGACAGGCGCAGGTTCGATCCAGATCAACGATGTCTATGTCGACCTTGACGGGCTGGTCTATTGCGTCGATCGACATTCGGGCGGGCTCTATGCCATAGAGTTGACGCTGTGAGCGCGCTCAGGTCCCCTTTTCCGGACCTCGTCAGACAGGCGGCTTCGTGACTGGTCGTCGAAAGCCCCTGACGTGATCCCTCACACCTGATCCGGCAAAGCCCGGACCTTCCTGACCTGAACCGTGTCGCCCGGTTGTGCACCCAGGACCTCAAGGCCGGATTGATCAATTTGCAGGCCATCCCCCTCAACCGGAAGGGCCCACCCCCGCACCGGTGCACCCCGTCCCGTCACAAGCTCGAGCAGATCTCCACCTTCTATCCCGAGACCCGCTGCAACAGCAGCCGGCAATCCGAACTGCCGGCGCGGGCCATCCGCCAGGGTCTCATTGGAAAGTTGCAATGTGACGGAGCAGCGCAAACCTGCAAGCCGCTGCCTCGTCAGTCGGGTGGCCTCCGGATCAACATTTCCACCTTCAATTACGACGCCATAACGTTGCTCTGCCTGCTTCCCTGTCAGGTACTCCTCGTAAACATCAGCCATGACCTGGTCAGGAGCGCGCTTCAGGGGATCGCCATATCCTCCACCACCCGATGTTTCCTCGCGAACAATATCATCCGGCTGAAGAGCAAAACCGGACACCTTGCCGGGCATTGCCGAAGGCTCCACGAGTTCCCCGTTCCGCAAGACTGTAAAGCTGTTTGCAGCACCGTTGGAGCCTCCCATCACACCATAGGGGGGAATCACGTTCTTTTCGGACAGTACGGATAGCGAAGCGCGCGGCCCCAGTATCCGGATATCGCGACGGAGACCGAAGCCTCCGCGGTATTCGCCGTCTCCGCACGATCCGGAACGGATCTCGCAGCGCTCGACCCGTAACGGGAACTGCTCCTCCACCGTTTCGACGGACTGGATCGAGTTGAAATCTCCCTCGTTGTAACTTCGGACAGCATTGGATCCGTCCAGCCCATTTGTCGCCCCTGTCCCCGCAGCCGGCCACTCGTAATGAATGAAGGTGCCACCTGCAGGGTCGGATCCGGACACGATCACATGGTTGGCTCCACCCTTCAGGTCTCCGACGCTCATCTCCGGAACGACCTGGCTCACCGCCGACGCTACCACCGAGTCAATCAGAAACTTGCATTCCGCCATCCCTCCGCACGGGGCATCGTCACGGGCATTGATAAAAGTTCCTGGCTCCGAAATCACGGTAATGGGATTGAAAGACCCCTGGTTGATGGGCGTCGCAGGATCCAGAAACGACTTGACGATGGTACCGACCGCATTGAGCGCCATGGCCGGACCACAATTGGTGGGACCGTTCGTCTGGGCCGACGTGCCGCTGAAGTCGGCGATGATCTCATCGCCGGAGACTGTGAGCTTGAGCTTCACCACCAGCGGGTCATGATTGACTCCGTCACTCTCGATATACCCTTCGGCAAAGTAATCTCCGTCCGGACATTCCTTGATCCGGGCCCGCAATAACCCTTCGGCGCGCCCGATCAGTTCCTCGATCCCCTCGAGCAGCCCCGGACCGAACCGGTCGAACAATCTGTGCAGATGTTCCTCGGCCTTCCGACCCGTGCCGACCATGGCGTTGAAATCTCCCATCCGCTCGGCGCGTCCGCGCATATTGTCGAACAGCAGCTTGATGAAGGGTTCGTTGAGCTTTCCCCGGTCACAGATCCGGGTCGGTTCAATCCGAATGCCCTCCTGGATGATTTCATTGACCCGGCCGGACAAACTGCCCGGTGTCATGCCGCCAACATCGTTCCAGTGACAGCGCATCGCAGCAAACATGGCAAGCCGGCCGGCAAAGAAAACGGGATGCAGCATCAGTATGTCGTTCAGGTGCGTGCCGCCCGTATAGGGATCGTTGTGGAGAAACAGGTCCCCCTCATGAATGTCGTCGCCAAATGCCGCCACCACCTGCTGCGTCGAATAGGGAACCGCAAAGATATGGATGGGATGATCGGCCAGCCCCTGGGCTGCCTGACGACCATCACCCGTCATCAAGGCACAGGAAAAATCATGGCCCTCATAAATGATGGGGGCATAGGATGAACGGATAATATTGGCGCGCATCTCGTTCACAACCGCGATCAGGGATTCGCGCACGAGTTCAAGTTCGACTGGATCCTTCATGGCCTCTTCACTGACCTTCCGCTGCTACAGGCGCCAACCTACCACGCGCCCACGTTGCAATTTTCTTGGTTTCAAGGTCCGCGCAAACTAGAGTACGCGGCATCATCAAACCTGCCAGGTGGACTCATGCCTGAAAGAACAGCGCACGTCGATACGTTTGTCCTGGACAACATGCCGAATCGAGAATTGTGGCCGGAGATGGACTACGCAATCCTGCCGGAGCTGGCCGCCTACCCTTCTCGGCTGAATGCCGCCGCAGACCTGCTGGATCGTCAGGTCGAGTCCGGTCTTGGCAACGAGCCCGCAATTCTGTTTGAAGACGAAGTGTGGACCTATGCCATCCTTCTGGACCGCTCAAATCGTATCGCCGAAGTGTTGACGGAAGACTTGAACCTTGTGCCAGGCCAGCGCGTTCTCCTGCGTTCCGGAAATCATCCCATGCTCATTGCCGCCTGGTTCGCAGTGCTCAAGGCCGGCGGCATCGCCGTCACCACAATGCCCGTCCTGAGGGAACGGGAGCTGGTCCAGATGATAGGCAAGGCAAGAATCGGGATTGCCCTGTCTCACCATGCTCTTGGGGCAGACATCGAGAGGGCACGCGCGCTGGCCCCTGATCTCGAGCATCTGCTTGTGTTCGGGAGCGAGGACAGCGGCCTCGAAACCGCCATGTCCCGAAAGACCGGCCGTTTTCGGAACGTTGACACCTCTGCCGAAGACCCGGCCATCATCGGATTCACCTCGGGCTCGACCGGAACACCGAAAGGAACGATTCATTTTCATCAGGACCTGCTGGCCGCTGCCGACTGTTTTGCGGGTCATGTCGTGGGAATTCGGCGCGGTGACATTGTCTGTGGCAGCCCGCAGATTGCATTTCTCTATGGTCTTTGTGCGTTCATTCCCGACACGTTCCGTTTTGGGGCCTGCGTCGCTCTTCTCGAAAGGGGAACACCGGAGGCGGTCCTTCAGTCGATCGAGAAACACAAGGCAACCATCTGCTTTTCAACACCCTCGGGTTACAAGCTGATGCTGGAACACGCGCGCAAATTCGATCTTGCTTCTCTCCGTGAGTGTATCGCAGGCGGTGAACCCCTGGCGCCTGCCACGTTCAAAGAATGGAAGGAGATCACCGGTGTTGCATTGATCAACGGGCTTGGAATTTCCGAACTTCTGCATATTTTCATTTCCGCATCCGGCAGTGCGATCAAACCCGGGGCGATCGGCAAGGCCATTCCGGGCTTTCAGGTTCGAATCGTGGATGAGGCGATGAAGGATGTGGCGCCAGGCGTTGTCGGACAGATGATCGTCAAGGGGCCCAACGGTTGCCGATATCTTGACGATCCCGACCGCCAGCAAGCCTATATTTCAGACGGATGGAACAAGTCGGGCGATCTGTGTCACATGGACGATGAAGGCTACATCTATTACGATGCCCGGACCGACGACATGATTCTCACCAGCGGTTACAATGTTTCCGGACTGGAAGTGGAGGCCGTTCTTCTGGAGCACCCGGATGTGCGCGAAGCCGCTGTCGTTGGCTCGCCGGACCGGGATCGGGGACAGGTTGTCAAGGCCTTCGTGGTACCGTCGAGGCCGGTTTCGGAAAAGGAAAAGACGATCGCAGAGTTGCAGGATTTCGTAAAATCGCAAATCTCTGCCTTCAAGTATCCGCGCGCAATCGAGTTCGTGGAGTCCCTGCCGCTGACCGCCACCGGGAAAATCCGCCGCGGCGCGCTGCGGCAACAGGAACGCGAACGTGCCAGGGTCGCCGGCATTGTGTGACCGACGATAGAAGGAGTGGAACCGAATGTCGCAGTTTAACAATCGTGACGGGAACATGATCGAGTTCCTGCTTTCGCGCAGGTCCGTCCTTGCGCGCATGATGACGGATCCCGGGCCCGGACCCGATGATCTGCGCAAGATCATGGAAGCGGGCATGCGTGTACCCGATCATGGACGGTTGACCCCGTGGCGCTTCATCGTGATCCGGGATGATGCCAGGGACCGGCTTGGTGAAGTCCTTGCAGAAGCATTCCGGACAAGCAATCCTGATGCCATCGAAGAACAGGTGGAAATCGAACGCGAACGTTTCACCCGGGCTTCGGTTGTCATAGCCGTTGTTTCCAGGATTACGAAGGAACACAAGATTCCCGAGTGGGAACAGGTGCTGTCGAGTGGAGCTGCCTGCCAGACAATGCTGATCGCGGCACTTTCAATGGGTTACGCGGCACAGTGGATTACCGAATGGTACGCTTATGATCCGACCGTGAAGGAAGCGCTGGGTCTAAATGCAGACGACAGAATCGCCGGCTTTCTTTACCTCGGCACTGCGGCCGCCGACTCAACGGAACGTGCACGCCCGAATTACACGGACATCGTCTCGGAATGGCGCCCTGAACATTGACCGCGACAGCCCGAAATAGAGCCATCCACAAGCAGGCTCCTGTTGCGGGCATTACAATCAACATACGGCCTTCTTCGATCAAAGCTGTTTGCCGTGCCCGATGCTGGCCCCTGCGCGCAGTGCTCCTGTCGGCAATCCCACCACTGTGGCCGGTCCCGGAACCGGTCGAATAGTTCCGTTTCGCTATAACGATGATCCGCAAACTGGAGGGAAGTATTGAATGACGACAGGGATCCGCACGACCATCGCCGGCAGCCTGCCAAAGCCCCGATGGCTCGCCGAACCAGGGATTCTTCGCGCTCCGTGGTGCCTTGAAGGTGACGCCCTGGAGGAAGGCCAGGATGACGCCGTTTCCCTTTGGCTCGATGCTCAGAACAGGGCCGGAATCGACATCGTCACCGATGGCGAACAGCGGCGGCGGCATTACATCTGGGGGTTCCTGGAGCATCTCGGTTCCATCGACTTTGACAATCCGGGAGTCAAAGCCAGTCGCGGCCAGCGCTATACAAACGAGACTGCCGCCCCACGACTGCTCGATGATCTGTGCTGGGATGGACCCGTTCTGCTCAATGACCTGAACTTCGTCCGCGCGCACACGGACCGTGCCATAAAGGTGACCCTGCCCGGACCGATGACGGTCGCCGACAGTATCCTTGATGCTGCGCAGAACCGGTCTGATGCTGACTTCGCCTCTGACTATGCAGACATTCTCAACCGTGAAGCCAGGGCCCTGTCCGAAGCCGGCGCCGACGTCATTCAGATCGACGAGCCGTGCTTCAACATATATACGGACGCGGTGCGCGACTGGGGTCTGGAAGTTCTCGAGCGCGCGTTCGATGGCGTGACAGCCAAACGCGCTGTTCATATCTGTTACGGATACGGAACGGAAGTCGTACTCAACTGGAAACGCTCCAATCAGGACTGGAGCCACTACAACATAACGCTGCCGCTCATTGCACAAAGCTCGATCGATCAGGTTTCGGTCGAATGTGCGGCCTCCGGCGTTGACCCCGCTGTCCTCGCCTGTCTCGACGGCAAGGATGTTCTGGTGGGCGTTATCGATGTCGGCACCGAGGCCGTCGAACCTCCCTCGGTCGTTGCCGACCGGATCCGCCTCGCACTCCAGTATGTTCCGCCACAGCACCTGATTGCCTGCACCGATTGCGGAATGGTGCCGCGAAGCCGCACGGCGGCTCGCAGCAAGCTTCATTCACTGGTCTCAGGTGCCGCCCTGGTCAGCCGCGAAATCAGCCACTGAAGGGCTGCCGGTGCGGGGATTTTCGCCAAAGGCCTTGATTGGCAGCGTTCAGCAACCCGCCGGCACCGCCGGCTTTCTTCTTGCAAGTGTCTTGCCTGATCCGTCAATGACGCGAGATATCTGTTCAGGAAGCTCACCCATCGGTCGTTTGACCCACTCAAGAGTCATGCCCTTGTTCGCGCATTCCGGTGTCAGCTCAGGCGTCAGGGTCTCGCCGCCGGCCTGGCCGGTCGATCCATGGAGCTGGCAAACGCTCCCTCGCAAGGATCTGCGCCGGGATCCGGAGCATGAGCCGTGGCGCAGAAGAAGTGTGTCAGAAAACGTGCTAGTTTTCGTACCGATCCGGGCCAACCTGTCGTGTCACCGCCATCCAGCTGCGAACGGCGCGTAACATTTGAAATGGATCCCCGAGAGGCCTTGGATACAGAAGGGAGACGCATCGAATGGGTGACGGAATTACGGTGGAACGTGTCGATCATATCGGTATTCGCGTTGCGGACCTCGATCGATCCCTGAAGTTCTATGAATTGCTCGGCTTCGAGGAAACCAGCCGCGCTGTCGGCGATCCGGTGGTCATTATCCGAAACGCCTGCGATGTCGAACTCAATCTGGTCGTGAACGGCGCACCGGAGGAGGACGGAACCAATATTCTCATGGATGTCGCAACCAAGTATGCCGGCCTGACACATCTTGCACTCCGGGTACCGAGCATCACGGGAGCCATCAGAACCCTGAAACAGAATGACATTCCGATCACGCAGGGTCCCGTCATGTTTGGCCGGGATGGCCATGTCTCCGTATTTGTGCGCGATCCCGACCGCAATGTCATCGAATTCCGGGGCCGCGCAGAAGATCATGGTTCGATCGAAGGTCTGGAGTTCTACCAGAACCAGAACTGACGAAGGGTCGACCTGCCGCCTGTTTGTCCCGGCCCGATCTGCATGAATCAGCGCTGTGCTCGCCGGGCCACCTTCCCTGTCACGGCATACCGCCCGGAACAGTTGGTATGGCTACATCGGACTGAGGCCCCAATGCAGGTGCAATTCACAAGGGGCACACAGAAAAGACCAGGCGGCTTCGTTCCTTGAACACCACCAAAGGATTTTCACACAGCCCGACCCCTAACAACCTGAGGGGGATCCTCTGGATGCTTGTAGCCGTCACGATGTTGACGGCCATGTTTGCGGTCATCAAACAGCTGACAACCGAACTTCCGGTGTTTGTCGTTGCACTCGCCCGAACCTTCTTCTCCCTTGCCCTGCTGCTGCCATGGCTTGTCCGCTACGGGGTTCCTGCGATTCGAACCACCCGCCTGACCACACATTTTTTTCGAGCTTTCTTCGGCACCACAGCATTTGTTCTGGTCGTATTTTCCCTGGAGCGCCTGATTCTGGCCGACGCCATGGTTCTCGCCTTCACGTCGCCATTCTGGTCGATTCTGATTTCCGTAATCTTTCTCGGTGAAGTGTTCAGAAAACCGCGGCTTGCTGCCACCGTAATCGGATTCTGTGGTGTCATCATGATCGTCAAGCCCCAGGCAGACATTGAACCGGCCATGCTTCTGGCTCTTGGCAGCGCCGTGATGACGTCAACGGCCATGATCACGATGAAACGACTGACATCAACCGAACCGCCAACCCGAATCGTCTTCTATTTCATGTTTTTCGGTACGCTGATCCTGATTCCTCCCGCCATCCTGACCTGGCAAACGCCGGATCTGGTCCAGCTGATCTGGCTGTTCGGTGCTGGCCTTCTTGGTGCTATCGGGCAGGAATGCCTGGCGCGCGCTTATGATGCCGGTGAAGTTGGCATCGTTGCGCCATTCGACTTTCTGCGTCTGCCAATCGCTGCCTTTCTGGGTTACCTCATATTCACCGAACTTCCCGATCTCTGGTCCGTGGCCGGAACAGTGGTCATTGCTTCTGCAGCAATCTTCCTGATTCGTCACAGTGCAAGGGAACGAAGCAGCCGCAGGTCCTGATGATATCTGCAGACACGCCGGGACAGGGTCAATCAGTCATTCACCCTGGCGGAAAATACGTTTTCCATCGGCGTAAGTTGCACAGATGGCGCGGTCATCGGCGAGGACAATCTGTGCAAACAGGACGTCAGTCAGGCTCTCCGCACGGTCAACCCTTTGCCGAATCACAGGCGTCGAACGCGGATCAACAATCACGAGATCGGCTTCGTAGCCGACCGCAACCCGCCCGATACTGTCATCCAGTGAGAGCGCCCTGGCTGCCCCGGCCGTAACCAGCCAGAACGCCAGTTCGGGGGGCAAACTCCAACCTGAGAGTTGTGCAATCTCGTAGGCCGCCTTCATGGTTGCAAACGGCGACAGGGAACTCCCGCCACCAACGTCACTCGCCAGGGCAACCCGGGCTCCTGAATCAAGGGCCTGGCGCATATTGAACAGGCCGCTGCCAACAAACAGATTGGAGGTGGGGCAATGCACAAGCCTGGATCCGCTCGTGGCAATCCGGTCGAGATCGCGATTGTCCAGAAATATGGCGTGGCCGAATAACGTCCGAGGGCCGAGCAATCCGGCACGGTCATAAACATCCAGATAGGACACCGCTTCGGGAAAGAGCTCCGCAACCCATGCTGTCTCTTCCGTGTTCTCGGCAAGATGGGTCTGCAGATAGACGTCCGGAAATTCAGCCAGCAAATCTCCGCATAGCCCGAGCTGTTCGGGGGTGCTGGTCGGCGCGAAGCGAGGCGTCACAGCATAAAGCCCGCGTCCACGGCCATGCCAGCGCGTGATCAGCGATCGACTGTGCTCATACCCCGAGCGCGCGGTGTCACGCAGGGCCGCGGGCGCATTGCGATCCATCAGGACCTTTCCCGCGATTACACGAAGCCCGCGCGTCAACGCCTCTTCGAAAAACGCATCTACCGATTCAGGATGAACGGTACAATAGACCGCAGCTGTCGTGACGC
Source organism: Alphaproteobacteria bacterium (assembly GCA_965221485.1). Classification (GTDB taxonomy): domain Bacteria; phylum Pseudomonadota; class Alphaproteobacteria; order MPNO01; family UBA830; genus JAJEBT01. The sequence continues at coordinate 1,455,805 of OZ244893.1, forward strand.
CGTTGGCAACCAGCAGGTCGAGAAACAGGCGCGCCTGAACACGGGCATAGACCGGGTCGTCATAGCGTGCCTCCTCCGGAAACGTGTAGGTTTCGAGCCATTCGAGCAATTGCGTCCCGTAGGAGGCCATGACACCGAGTTGGGGATAATGGACGTGACAGTCCAGGAAACCCGGCAGTATGAGGTGATCCCCGTAGTCATGGAGTTCCGCGCCCACACGGAAGGAGGGCGGCAGGTCAGCCCCATCACCGACCCAGATGATCCTGCCGTCTTCGACAGCCACCACCCCGTTCTCGATGTGAACAACCGCCTCCTGCGCGAGCGTCGGATCGTCGTCAAATGACAGAACCTGACCGGCAAGCAAAACCCGTCGGCGCGTATCGCCACTCACGATTGAAGACGCCTCGCCAAATCTCGGCCGCGTATCAGATGGCAATCCCGATACGCGGCCCGGGAGGGTGGCGGACGATTACTTTGGAACGCTGCCCTCAACACCGTCTACGTAGACATCCATACCCAGCAACAACTGGTCGGAGGCCGTTTCTCCCGCCTTGACCAGCACCTTTCCGGACTGATCCTTGATCTCACCCGTGAACGCATGCACTGTTCCCGAGATGATCCCTTTCCGGGTTTCCTCTGCCAGAGCCACAACGTCTGCAGGAATGGCTTCGTTGTAGGGTGCAAGACCCACCATTCCCTCCTTGAAACCATGCCAGACATCTCCCGACTTCCAGGTTCCGTCCAGGACCGCCTGGGCGCGGGCAATATAATAGGGATCCCAGTGATCAAGGATTGCTGTCAGGTGGCGTTTCGGGCCAAAGGCCGCCATATTCGAAGCCTGTCCCACGGCCCAGACGCCGCGTTGTTCGGCAACCTGGACCGGCGCCGGGGAATCCGTATGCTGCATGATTACATCAGCCCCCTGATCGATCAGGGTTTTGGCTGCATCGGCCTCCTTGCCGGGATCGAACCAGGTCGACACCCATACCACCTTGATCTGGATTTTCGGATTGACCGATCGCGCAGCCAGGAAGGTCGCGTTGATTCCACGCACCACTTCCGGAATCGGAAACGAAGCGACATAACCAAGTATGTTGGACTTTGTCATGTGGCCGACAATCTTGCCCACCACGTAGCGACCCTCATAAAATCGAGCCGAGTATGTTGATACGTTTGGCGCCCGCTTGAAGCCTGTCGCATGCTCGAAATAGACATCGGGAAACTTTTTCGCCACGCGCACGGTCGGATTCATGTAGCCGAAGGATGTTGTGAAGATCAGACGGTGACCTGTCGACGCGAGCTTGCTGATGACGCGCTGGGCGTCTGCTCCCTCGGGCACGCTTTCCACGTAGGTCGTCTTGACCTTGTCGCCCAGCGCCTTTTCTATTGCCAGCCGACCGACGTCATGCTGGTAAGACCATCCGAAATCACCAATCGGTCCGACATAAACAAATCCGATCTTGAGCTGCGCCTGGGCAGCGCCAGCCGCCAGGGTCAAAGCTGCGGCAAACAGCAACATCCTGACACGAATCATTCCTTTGTCTCCTTCAAAAGCCGTCCAGTTGCATATCGGTATAATGCCTGCTCATCCCGCCGCGTGAAAGTTTTTTCCAAGACAGGCAGGGGCTCCGATCCGCGCCCTCAGGCCCTCTCTTGAAATGATCACGAGCACGATAATCGTGCCAATATAGGGCAGCATTGAGAGAAACTGGGCGGAAACATCCACTCCGAAACCCTGGGCGTGGAGCTGAACAATCGTGATGCCCCCAAAGAGATAGGCGCCAAAAAAAGCCCGCCATGGGCGCCATGCCGCAAAGACGACAAGCGCCAGCGCGATCCATCCGCGGCCCGCAGTCATGTTTTCGACCCAGAGCGGGGTGTAGGCCAGTGAAAGATATGCGCCGCCGATGCCCGCCATGGCACCACCGAACAAAACGGCCGCCATGCGTATCAGGGCGACAGAATAACCGATGGAATGGGCCGCCTCGTGATTGTCTCCGACTGCACGCACCATCATGCCAACCCGCGTCCGGTTCAGGAACCAGGTCAGCAGCGCGACAAGCACGAGGGACAGATAAACCAGGATATCCTGACCGAACAGGACCGGGCCCAGTACCGGAATGGACGTGAGGCCCGGAATATCCAGTTTCGGCAAACCCTCGAGAGTCTTTCCGACAAAGCTGTAGCCGGCAAGCGCACTCAGTCCGAGGCCAAAAATTGTAAGGGCAAGGCCAGTAGCAACCTGATTGGCCTGAAGGTAGATGGTAAGCCCGCCAAATATTGCAGCAAGAACAAGACCGGCAACAGCTCCGGCCACAACGCCCACCAGCCCGCTCCCTGTGGTCACAGCAAAGGCAAACGCGGTAACGGCACCAACGATCATCATCCCCTCGACACCAAGATTGAGTACGCCCGATCGCTCCACAACCACCTCGCCGGCAGCGGCAAATACCAGCGGAGTCGCGGCTGTGATGATCGTCAGCATGGCCGGAACCAGCCACTCCATACTCATGGCATCCGCTCCATACCCGCCAATCTGCGATCTTTCGATCCCCGGGCCAATCGGAAGCGGTACTTGATCAGCACATCGCTTGCCAACAGAAAGAACAGCAGCATGCCCTGGAAAACACCCGTCACCGCATTCGGCAAGTTCATGGTGATCTGGGCAGAGTCACCACCAAGATAGGTGAGCGCCATCAACAACCCGGCCAGCAGGACACCGACGGGATGCAGACGCCCGAGAAAAGCGACAATAATCGCTGTGAAGCCGTAACCTGGCGAAATCTTGGGAACAATCTGGCCGATGGCCCCCGAGACTTCAATAACACCCGCCAGACCCGCACACCCGCCCGAAATCATGAGTGTGAGCCAGACCAGCCGCGCTTCCCGGTAACCGGCGAACCGGGCCGCCAGCGGCGCCATCCCGATCACCCTGATCTGAAAGCCGATAACGTGGCGAGCCATGACAACCCAGCCGCCAGCCACGATGAGCAGGGCAAGCAACCAGCCCAGATTCAATCGCGTCCCCTCAATGAGGGTTGGCAACAGGGCCGAATCGTGGAATAGCCGCGACTCGGGAAAATTCATACCGTCCGGATCCTTCCACGGACCGTGGATCAGGTAGCTCAAGACCAGCAGGCCGATATAGGTCATCATCAGGCTGGTCAGAATTTCATTGGTATTGCAGCGTGTCTTCAGAAACGCCGGCACCGCTGCCCAGAGCATGCCTCCGGCAATGCCCGCCAAAAGCATTCCCGGAAGGAGAAAAACATGTTCCTGTTCGAAGAAAGCGAGAGCAACTCCGCCGCCGGCCAGGGCACCAATCGTCAACTGTCCCTCGGCACCGATATTCCAGACATTGGCTCGAAAACCGAACGAAAGTCCCACGCCGATCAAGATCAAGGGTGTCGCCTTGACAAGAAGTTCGGCGATTCCGTCAAGTGATGACAGGGGTTCGACGAAGAATGCCATCACCGCACCAACAGGATTGACACCAAGCAGGCCGAACATTCCCATCGAAGCCACGAGTGTCAGAATGACGGCAATGACCGGCGAGGCATAAAGCATCGCCCGTGACGGCTCGGGACGGGCTTCAAGCCTGATCATCTGCAGGCGCCCCGGCACCAGTATCGAGACCCGACATCATCAACCCGACATCCTCGACTGTCAGGTCGCCGACAGGGCGGGCTTCTGACAAGCGGCCATCGCAGATCACCGCGATCCTGTCGGAGATCTCGAACAATTCCTCAAGGTCCTGGGAAATGACCAGGACTGCCGTCCCGTTGACTGCCAGATCCATCAGGGCCTGACGAATCGCAGCGGCAGAACCGGCATCGACTCCCCAGGTTGGCTGGACCGCAATGATGACCTTCGGGTCCTGAAGAATCTCTCGCCCGACTATGAATTTCTGGAGATTCCCGCCGGACAGGCTTCCGGCAACGTGAGACACCCCGGGGGTCTTCACACGAAAACTGTTCACCACGCGTTCGGCAAATGCTGTTGCGGCCTCGGTGTTGATGAATCCCCGACGGGACAGACCCTGGCTTCCCATAGCCGACAACAGTCCATTTTCCCAAAGTGAGAGATCGACCACGGCTCCCTGCCCGACGCGCTCCTCCGGTACAAAAACCATACCCTCGGCCCGCCGTTCCATAGGACCCGACTGACCGATGGATTTTCCATCCACCCGAATGATACCGGCACTGGCGCTCCGAACCTCGCCAGTCAGCGCTTCCATGAGTTCACGCTGTCCGTTGCCGGCGATGCCTGCAATTCCGACAACCTCGCCCGCTGAGATCGTCAGGTTGACAGAGTTCAGGTCGGTGCCGTGCTGATGCACGGATATGGCGCTGAGATTCTCGATGTTGAGCAATGGCCTTCCGAGTGAGCGGTCCGACGACTGTTCGGGACTCCTGAAATTTTCCCCCATCATCATCTCGGCAAGCGACCGCGCGGTCTCCCGGGCAGGATCGCACTCGGCGACGACGCGGCCCCTCCGCATCACTGTCGCCGTATCGCAAAGGCTCCGTATCTCTTCCAGTCGATGCGAGATATAGAGGATGGCCACATCTTCCGTTGCGAGTCTCCTCAGGGTCTCGAACAGGGTCTCCGCTTCCTGAGGTGTCAGGACAGAGGTCGGCTCATCCATGATCAGCAATCGCGGGTTCTGCAAAAGGCAGCGTACGACCTCTATTCGCTGGCGCTCTCCCACCGACAGGCTGTGCACAAGGCGTTCGGGATCAAGCGGCAAGCCGTACTGAACCGAAACGTCGCGAATTCGTTCCGCCAGATTGCCGCGAGCAAGCTGTGGAGGCAGTCCAAGCGCGATGTTCTCCTCCACCGTCATCGCCTCAAACAATGAGAAATGCTGAAACACCATGCCGATTCCAAGCCTGCGCGCGGCGTGAGGACTGGGAATACGGACCGTTTCGCCCTCCCACGAAAGCTGGCCCGAATCTGCGCGCTGAACACCGTAAATAATCTTGACCAGCGTCGATTTTCCGGCACCGTTTTCGCCAAGCAAGGCGTGGATCTCGCCCGGCATGACACTCAGATTTACGTCATCATTGGCAATGACGCCGGGGTACAGTTTCGTGATTGCGGCGGCCTCGAGGCGTGCCGGACGGTTCATCTTCTTTCTGCCGCTGGCTGCGACGTCAGATCGTCGAGTGCCGCCAGAATCGCTTCCGGTGTCGCCGGAACATCAAGACGAAACGGCCTTCGGATCCCTGTAGTCCGGGCAACGGCATCGCGCACCGCGAGCCACACGGAAATCGCCAGCATCAGCGGCGGTTCCCCGATTGCCTTGGACAGGCCAATCGTCGGCACCCGGTTCGGCGCATCATCCAGGATATGAACCTTGAACCACGGTGGCACATCCCGGCTCCCCGGAATCTTGTAGGTCGACGGTCCGTGTGTTCTCAGATGTCCCCCCGCATCCCAGACCAGTTCTTCCGTCGTGACCCAGCCCATGCCCTGTACAAAGGCGCCCTCGATCTGACCCAGGTCAATGGCGGGATTTAGGGATTTTCCACAGTCCTGAAGAATGTCGGCGGCGAGGACCCGCATTTCTCCCGTGAGCGTATCGATCACCACCTCGGAAATGCAGGCACCATAGGTGAAGTAATAAAACGGATGACCGGTCATGGCCTCGCCGTCCCAATGAATTTCCGGGGTCCGGTAGTAACCGGTCGCAGACAGGGACACCCGTTGCCTCCACGCCTCCTGTGCGACTTCGGCAAATGACAGGCTTTCATTTCCGGCATAGACGCGGTTCTGACGAAACTCAACGGTCTCGGGAGGCACACCGAAGTGATCGGCTGCAACGCCCGACATTCGCGTTCTGATTTCCGAGGCGGCATTGTAGGCAGCCATGCCGTTCAGATCCGAACCAGCCGATGCCGCCGTCGCCGAGGTGTTGGGAACCTTGTCGGTACGTGTTGCAGATATTCCGATGTTGTCAACATCGATCTGGAATACCGAAGCCACGACCTGAGCGACCTTGATAAACAGCCCCTGACCCATCTCGGTGCCGCCATGATTGAGATGAACACTGCCGTCGGTATAGACATGGACCAACGCGCCGGCCTGGTTGAGCGCGGGAAGGTTGAAGGAAATGCCAAACTTTACAGGCATCAATGCAATGCCCTTCTTCAGCACAGTATGTGATGAATTGAATTCGCTGACAGCCTTCTTTCGGGCCGGATAGTCGACCTGTTCCTTCAGCCTTTCGACCATCTCGCGGATGATGTTGTCGGTGACGACCTGGCCATAGGGTGTCACGTTTCGATTGATGGTTCCGTACCAGTTGACGTCACGAACGTCGTCAATGTCCTTGCCCAGTTCAAGGGCAATGGCCTCAAGCACAGCTTCCATGACGAGCATGCCCTGAGGACCGCCGAAGCCCCGAAACGCGGTGTTGGATACCGTATTGGTCTTGCACGGCCAGCCGCGCAAGAGGGCGTTCGGAAGAAAATAGGTGTTGTCAACATGGCAGAGAGCGCGAGCCATTACACCGGAAGACAGGTCAGCGACGTTGCCGGCCCGTGCCGCGAGGTCGATCATCACCGCTTCCAGGCGGCCGTCACTATCGAAACCGGCCTGATAACGAAACAGGAAGTCGTGACGCTTCCCGGTCGCCAGCATGTCATCATCCCGCCGCAGGCGCAGTTTGACGGGTCTGCCGGCAGCCGCAGCCAGCAGGGCTGCAAGAGCGGCGATCGATGTCGCCTGACTCTCCTTGCCGCCAAAGGCTCCACCCATTCTGCGGACTTCTACCGTCACCAGGTTCAGTGGAATTCCGAGGACCTGGCTGACGCCATGCTGTACCTCCGTCGGGTGCTGGGTGGAGGACAAAACGCTCATCGTCTGTTCCTCGCCCGGAATTGCGAGTGCAATCTGACCCTCAAGGTAGAAATGATCCTGGCCGCCACAGCGAAGTTCGCCGGAAACCCGGTGAGGCGCGGTGGCCATTGCGGCTTCCGGATTTCCACGGAGAATTCTGGACGGCGGGCATGCGAACAACTGCCTGTCCCAGGCGTCCTCGATAGTGAGAACAGGTTGCTGTTCTTCCCATTCGATGCGAACAAGGCCGAGCGCCGCCAAAGCCGTTTCATAGGTCTCGGCGGCAACAGCAACAACCGGTTGGCCGGCATACTCGGCAACGGCGTCAGCCAGCACAGGCTCATCGGTGAATACCGGAGCGATGTCGTTCTTTCCCGGAATATCAGCGGCGGTCACGACCGCAAACACACCTTCGACCGATCTCGCCTCCCGGGTGTCGATAGACACAATGCGCGCGTGGGCGTGCGGACTTAACAGCAGCGCGGCCTGCAGGGTGTCGGGCGGCACCGGAACGTCATCAATGTAGGACGCCTGACCGGTGACATGCCTGACCGCGCTGTCATGCTGCATTCGAGCATGAACGGCGCCTGCCAGGTCTGCAGCACCCGTGTTCATAACGCTATGACTTCAAGTTCCTGCCCGGTTCCTTCAGACTCGAGCCAGAAGCGAGTCAACAGATTGGCAGCCACCCGCGACCGGTATCGAGCCCCGGCACGATGGTCACTGATGGGTGTGAAATCGGACTCGAGAGCACTGGCGGCCTCGCCCGCCAGCTCTTTCGACCAGACGGCTCCCGTCAGGCAGGCCTCCGCTGCCGGTGAACGCGCCGGAATGCCGGCCATGCCGCCATAAGCCACCCTGGCATTCCGGATCCGCTGGCCGTCAAGACGCAGGCAAAAGGCGCCGATGACTGCCGAAATATCCTGATCAAGGCGCTTCGATATCTTGTATGTCCTGAAAACGGTATCCGGGGCCGGTTTGGGCAATCGGATCGCAGTTATCACCTCGTCCGCCCGAAGATCGGTCTCGCGATACCCGAGAAAGAAGCGTTCGATGGGGACTTCGCGTCGTTCCGAGGCGGAAGCGAGTTGAACGACGCCCTCGAGAACCAGGAAACTCGGCAGGGTATCGCCAATGGGCGATGCGGTTCCGAGATTTCCGCCCAGTGTTCCGAGGTTGCGGATCTGGCGAGAGCCAATGCGCCGAAGGAGTTTTCCCAGCGAAGGAAACAGTCGATCCAGAACCGGCAAGGCCTGTGTGTAGGTCACGGCGGCGCCGATCTCGATCCCGTCGTCGGTTTCGCGGATCTGGCAAAGCTCGGAAACATGTGCCGTGTGAATAACAACCTCCGGACGTTCCCGTTCCTTGTTGATTCGCAGACCAAGGTCAGTTCCGCCGGCAAGCAGCATTGCATCGGGGCAGCAGGCACGAAGTTCAAGAAGTTCCGCAAGCGATCCGGGTGAAAGGAACCGTGTGCCGTCCGATTCGTGCCGCCGGGATCGTGGCGGCACTGCAGGAACTTCGCGCGGCACGACTGTGCGACAGGCGGTTCGCGCTGCATCCACGATGGGACGATAACCTGTGCAGCGGCAAAGATTTCCGGCCAGCGCTTCGTGGATGATATCGTCATCCGGCTTTTCGCCGGACTGGGCCAGCGCAAACAGCGCACAGACAAACCCGGGCGTACAAAAGCCGCACTGTGTCCCGCCTCCCGACGCCATCGCGTCCTGGATCGGGGTCAGACCCGCCGGGTGAATCCCCGTCAGTCCTTCCACCGTCAGGATTTCGCAACCATCCGCTTGCCCGACCTGCATCAGGCATGCATTGACGGCCTCGTAGCGCGGTTGTCCGTCGCCGGCGACCACACGAACCACCGTACAGGCGCCGCAATCACCTTCTGCACAGCCTTCCTTCGTTCCTGTCAGATGCAGGGTGTCACGCAGATAATCAAGCAACGTAACTGATGGCGATCCGGTCACCTCATGGTCCGCGCCATTGAGCCGGATGCGAACGGTCATGGCTCGCCGTCGGGCATGCCCGCCCGGATCCAGAGACCCAGCGCTGCTCTTTCCTCTGCCGTCATGCCCGTCTTGTTACCGAGAGGCATGGCCCTGGACAGGACCGACTGCTGGAGAACACGCGCGCCGTGCTTGCGGAGGTCTGCAACGGTCTCCAGCATCACGCCGCCAGGCGCCTTTTCAGTGTCCGCATCTGTCGGGCGGGCGGCATGACAGGTTGCACACCGGGTCTGCATGATGGCCACAGCATCAGCCGCACTCGGTACCTCCGCTTCGGCGTCGATGGCGCTGTCGGGGTGCCAGCTCAGGAAAAGAATGAGAACCCCCATCAGGACCACTGCAACGGGCCATTGCCAGCGCAGGGTCATGATGGGGCGCCCGCTATGCATCAGGTTGAAAAAGTGCCGGATGGACGCTCCTACCAGCAGCACCAGCATCACGACCAGCCAGCTGTAATCGTTGTCAAACAGCATGGGGTAGTGCTGACTGACCATCATCAGGAGGACGGGCAGAGTGAGATAGTTGTTGTGCGTGGAGCGGTGCTTGCCCTGCTCACCCAGCCGCGGGTCCGGTTCCTCGCCGGCCAGCAGCGCCTTGACGACCTTTTTCTGGTTGGGAATGATAATGAAAAACACGTTCCCGACCATGAAGGTCCCGACCATGGCACCGACATGAACAAAGGCCGCACGGCCGCTGAAGATATGGGTCAGGAAATAGGCTGAAAAGCAGATAAGAACAAAAACTGCGGCCGACAGGAGCAACGGGTGGCTGTTGAAGGGAGAACGGCAAAGCAGATCATACAGCACCCAGCCTGCGCCCAGAAAACCGACGCTTATGAGGATCGCCTCCCAGGGCTCGAGATCCAGGACCTCCTTGTCTATCAGGTAGCTCTCCGCACCCCAGTAATAGATGATCGCCAGCAGGGCGAAGCCCGAAATCCAGGTAAAATAGGCCTCATACTTGAACCAGTGCAGCTCTTCCGGCAGTTCTTCCGGCGCGACCACATACTTCCGCATGAGGTAGAAGCCGCCGCCATGCACGTTCCAGGCTTCCCCGCCGACGCCCACCGGGAGTTTTGCGTGTTTTCGCAAGCTGAGATCGAGAAATATGAAATAGAAGGATGTTCCGATCCAGGCCACACCGGCAATGATGTGCAGCCAGCGAAATATGAGGCCAAGCCACTCAGCGTAAGCGATATCGAACATGCTGACGATCGACCGGTTCAGCTGCCGCGATAGGTGGAATAGCCGAATGGCGAGACGAGCAAGGGAACGTGATAGTGCTGTTCGGGAGACTCGATCCGGAAACGGACAGGAACGGTTTCGTAGAATCCCTCTCCGGGTCCCCGGTTGCGGAAATACGCACCGACCGCGAAGCGGAGTTCGTACAGTCCTGCCAGCATTGTGTCGCCTTCCATCAGGGGCGTCGGCAACCGCCCATCGCTGTTGGTCGTCGCTTTTGCCACGACCCGATCCCCATCGCTCCGCAAACTGGCAAGTTCGACCTCTATTCCCGCTGCCGGTACACCGTTCGCGGTATCAAGTACGTGCGTTGTCAATCGTCCCATAACGCTCTCTTGGCAACATCCTTCCGGCTCACCGGGCCGAGGACCTGTTGCGACCGTCTATATCAGCCCCTGCCTCTGATGGGCAATGATCAGATCGTGCCGTCCCTTCGCAACCTTGCGATTTCAGCGCGGTCATATCCCATTTCCCCAAGAATTTCATCTGTATCCTGACCGAATCCGGGAGGTGGGGCCTCGATCTCCGGGCCTCCATGCGCGAACTTGAAGGCAGCGAGAGGAACTGTGAAAGGCTTTGCGTCCCCGTCATAGCCCGGGAACTCCCGGGTCACGGCCCTCGACCTCAGCTGGGGGTCGGCCAGGGCTTCATCCAGACTGCGGACCCGGGCTGCGGGAATATGGGCTTCCTGGAGAACGGTCTCCCATTCCTCGGCCGTCCGGGTGAGAAAGATCGTCGAGAGCAGTGCGGCCTGTTCATCTCCGTTGGCAAACCGCGCCGGGTAGTCGGTCTCGGCAGCAATATCGGGTCGTTCCATCAACGTGAAGAGCCGGGCATGCTGGCGCCGGTTCATCGCTCCCAGCATCAGCAACCCGTCACGGGTGCGATAGCAGCGGCCGCCCGCCATCGGATAATCATTGCCAGCCGGAACCGGCGGACTGCCCGACCGGCTGTAGTTGGTGACATCGGCGCTCATCAGCATCAACGCGACATCGAACATGGCAAGATCGATATATTGCCCGCGCCCTGTGCGGGTTCGCTGGAACAGGGCCCCGGCGATGGCGAACGCCGCCATGGCACCGGTCGCGTAATCGACCACCGGAGGGCCCACCTTGATCGGATTGACCTCTGCCGTTCCCGTGGACGCCATGAGGCCGGAGGTGGCCTGGATCTGGAAGTCGTAGCCGGTACGCTTCGCCTTGGGTCCTTCCTGGCCGTATGCACTCAGGGAGCAGTATACGAGACGTGGATTCAGCTCCTGGAGAGATTCGTAGCCGAGCCCCAGATCCCGGAAGGCTCCCGGCCGGTAATTTTCGAGGAGCACATCCGCATCGGTGATCATCTGTCGAAACAGCTTCTTTCCGTCTTCATTCCTGAGATTGAGGGTTATCGAGCGCTTGTTTGATGCCTGGGTCAGATAATAGGTACCCATTCCCTTTTGATTCAGGCTCTCGTCAGGTCCCTGTTCGCGGACCTGATCCATTTCTTGGGGGTTTTCGACCTTGATGACGTCAGCACCGAGAACAGCGAGCTGATAGGCCGCAAACGGTCCGGCAAGGACATGGGTGGCATCGATGACGCGCAGATTTTCGAACGGTCGCATTGGGTCATTCTGAAGCAGCCCGTTGCGGCTATCAACCAATACGGGCGAGCAATTCGGGTAACCAATAGGGGAGCCGGTGTAAGGGATGCGGCCCTGCGGCTCGACAACGCGTTGCCTTATGAACCGGACAGCCATATGGTCGCTACGGGCGTCTTCAAGAGACGCCCCTGGTTTGCAAGCGGGACAGATGTGCTCCGCTGCAGACGGTCCTGAGCGAAAGGGCACAGAAGTCGAACCAGCGAGACCCGGCCATGAATACAACTTATCCCCGTGATTTGATCGGTTACGGACCCCGCCCGCCGGAAGTCATCTGGCCCGGAGGTGCGCGTGTCGCGGTGCAGTTTGTGATCAACTACGAAGAAGGAGGAGAGAATTCCATTCTCCATGGCGATCCGGCGTCAGAAGCGTTCCTTTCCGACATTATCGGTGCGGACGCCCGGGTCGGTGTTCGCCACATGAGCATGGAATCCCTTTACGAGTATGGCAGCCGCGTCGGTGTCTGGCGTCTGTTGAGGCTGTTCGGGGAGTATGAGATTCCCGTCACCTTTTTTGCAATCGCCATGGCGCTGGAGCGCAATCCCGCGGTCGCGGAAGCCGCGCTCAAGGCCGGCCACGAAATTTGCAGCCACGGATGGCGTTGGATCGATTACCAGTTTGTCGCAGAAGATGTGGAACGCGAACACCTGCAGCGGGCCATCGAGATCCATACCCGCGTGTGCGGAGAGCGACCATTGGGGTGGTACACGGGACGCACCAGCCCGAATACACGGCGACTGGTCGCCGAGGAGGGTGGTTTTCTCTATGACGCGGATGACTATAATGACGACCTTCCCTATTGGACCATGGCAGCGCACCGGCCGCATCTGGTCGTCCCCTACACCCTGGACGCCAACGACATGCGTTTCGCCACCAGTCAGGGCTTCAATTCGGGCGATCAGTTCTTTGCCTATCTCAAGGACGCGTTTGACACGCTCTACGAGGAAGGAACCGACCGGCCGCGAATGATGTCAATCGGCCTGCACTGCCGTTTGATCGGACGGCCCGGACGGTTTGCCGCCCTCAAGCGTTTCGTAAACTATGCTCGCGAGCATTACGATGTCTGGTTTTGCCGCCGGATAGATATTGCGCGGCACTGGCGGGAACACCACCCGTGGCAGGGCGAGCAGCGGTGATGTCGACTGCGCCCGATGACTTTTCGCCTGGCGCCATGGACCGGGACACATTTCTCGAAACTTTTGGCGGTATCTATGAGAAGTCGCCCTGGATTGCCGAACAGGCCCGTGACCGGGTGGTCCGGCAAGAGCCGGCGTCCCCCGAGGGCCTTCACCGGATCCTGCGTGAGATCGTTGATGAAGCCGGCGAATCCCGGCAGCTCTCTCTTCTGTGCGCCCATCCGGACCTTGCCGGACGCCTTGCCATACAAGGTGAGCTGACACCTGAGTCGACGTCGGAACAGGCGAGCGCAGGGCTCTCGCAATGTTCACCCGAGGAATTCGCTGCCTTCCAGGATTTGAATACCCGCTATCGGAAAAAGTTCGGCTTTCCCTTCATCCTGGCGGTCCGGGGACGCACTCGCCGGGAAATCCTGGAAATGTTCCGGCTGCGTATCGAACATGATCGCGAGACCGAATTGAACGAGGCCCTCGAACAGGTTCACGAAATCGCGAGGTTGCGCATCGAGGCCCTCTTCCCGTAACCAGGCAGGTATCGGCGCCATGCGCCAGGGAGGAGCCTTTGCCCGTAAGGTCCCCGGTTGACGTGCGCGCAGAACGGCCCTCACCACCTGACTGAACGTTCGGGGAAGCGGAATTCCGTATTCCGGATACAAGCACATTGGACAGCGTTGTTCCCGGCACCAGCCTTCGATAGTGTACGACCTTGGGAGAGCGCAAAAAAAAGCAACGGGCTGGACGGGCAGAGGCTGGCCCAGGATTCCTTGATGAAAGGAGAACAGGAATGGTGCGTGAAGAACTCACAGGGACTTGGAGCCTTGCAGATTATCGACTGACGGCCGCAGACGGTACGGTGTCAAATCCGTGGTCGGATGCAAGAGGCTACATCTTCTACGCGAGCGATGGTCACATGTCCTGCTCGGTGGAAAGGCCGGACGGCGAAGGAGGCATCGATCACCTGACCTATTGCGGTCTCCTGGAGTGCCTCGACGGCGAGAACATCCATACGATCGAGATGAGTTCCAGACCCGATCTTCGTGGCACCAGGCAACGCCGCAAGGTCACGCTTGACGGTGACACCATGACGCTGACCGCAGAGCCAAGCATCGCTTTCGGGCCGGGTTCGAAGGCGGACATCGTCTGGAAACGGACGTAGCCAAGACAGCCCCGCGAACGAACTTCTGGTGCGGAGGAGACTCACCGTCAGCCGGCTATGTCGTTGATCCGCCTGTCCTCGCGCACCGAAGCTGCCCGGCACGCGATTCGCAAGGAGGCCACGGCAACGGCGGTCGTAACGGGCGTGGTCGTCTCGTGGGCGACCCGCTCACGCCGGCTCCTGACCGTCGTCCCTGCCATGGCGAAGACTGCCTTGTTGTCGGTTGCTTTCCGACAGGCAGGATCAGCGGCCGGGCTGGGATCAGTTCTGGCCGCCGGCCGAAACGGCCGGGAGAAATCTCCCCGCAACCTCCTACGGCCTGAAACTCAATAGCCCGCTGTCAACCAGGTACCATGTCGGTATCGTCACCAGCGTGGCTGCTGCCGTTGCAATCAGGGCCTTTAAACGGATACGCGGCCTAAGGGGTGCACTCTCCGCATTTCCGGTCTCAACCCGGGTTCCGGTCTCGTGATAGGACGACGCTCCCATAGGCAGCAGCATGAAGAACACCAGCCACCAGATGATCACAAAAACCAGAATTGCCGTGAACCAGGTCATATCCGCACCACATGAACCTCCGTAAAGGGCCGCTTGCCAACCCTGTCATACAAAAAACGTCTCAGGGTCTTGCGAACCGTATCACAAATCACGTCGTCGCTTTTCTTGCCTGATCCGGGAAGCCGTTCCAAGTTTGCAATCATCTGGTCGAGCGCGTCTTCCCAGATCTCATCGTCGTCCCCGTCATCCAGGACACCGGGGACCGAGAGCTGCGGGTCACCGACCAGCCGGCCGCCGCGATCCAGCACCACCGTCGCGACGGCGATGCCGTTATGGCGCAATCGGTTCCGATCTCGCACGATCGTGCCCTCAAGCGGAACCAGACGGTTCCCGTCTACGGCAAGCCTTCCCGTTTCCACGCGGCGCGCCGTTTCGATACCGTCACCCGTGATCCTGATCATGGTGCCATTTTCGATAACGGCTGTCTCCGAAACACCGCATTTCCGGGCCAGCGCAACCTGGGCCTGAAGGTGCCGTCGCTCGCCATGGATCGGAATCAGGAAGCGGGGACGCAACCAGTCGTACATCAATCTCAGTTCGTCCCGCGCGGGATGGCCGGAAACATGCACGGGGTCGGTGTCGTCCGTGATGATATCCACACCCAGATGGGCCAGCTGGTTCTGCACCCGCCCGATCGCCAGTTCGTTGCCCGGAATTTCCCGAGAGGAAAAGATGGCTGTGTCGCCGGGCTCGAGGGAAAGAACCTGTGAATCTCCTCTCGCGATCCGCGTGAGGGCAGATCGCGGCTCGCCCTGGCTGCCGGTCACCCCGGCCAGAATCTTTTCCGGAGGCAGGTATCCCACATCTTTTTCAGGCAGGAAGGGCTCAATATCCTTCAGATACCCGCAACGCTGACTGATCTCGAGTATCCGCCAGAGGGATCGGCCTATCAGGGACGCATGCCGACCAGTTGCAAGCGCCGCACGATTGATTGTTTCCATACGCGCCACATTGCTGGCGAAACTCGCCACCACCACACGACCGGGGCATTTTTCAATAATCCCGATCATGTTCTCCCGCAGGGCCGCCTCGGAGCCCGCAGTTCCCTCAACCAGTGCATTGGTGGAATCACAGACCAGGGCCAGCACCCCGCGGTCTCCCAGTGCGCGGAGCGTTTCCTCATCCGTACGGCGGCCGACGAGAGGGTCCGGGTCAATCTTCCAGTCCGTGGCATGAACCACCGTCCCCGCCGCTGTCTGGATGGCGAGAATGTTGGCCTCGGGTACGGAATGTGCGGCCGGAATGAGATCGACCCTGAACGGGCCGAGTTCGACCTCGCCGCCGACCGGAATCTCGTTCAGCGTCATGCGACGGAAACGGCGGTCACCCTCCGTCTTGCGGCGGACAAGCTCGCAGGCAAAGGGAGTCCCGTAAACCGGGCAGCGTATTCTGGGCCACAGGTAGGGAATAGCGCCCAGATGATCTTCATGAGAGTGGGTAAGGATCAATCCTTCCAGTCGGTCGCCCAGCTCCATGACAAATTTGGGATCGGGTGTGAGCACATCTATGCCCGGCAAGGTGTCATCACCGAAGGTGATCCCCATGTCGATCATGATCCACCGGTCGCGAAAGCCATAGAGACTCATGTTCATGCCGATTTCGCCGACCCCGCCAAGCGGCACGAAATAAATGTCTTCGTTGTTCATTGCTTCACCGGTTTCGTCTGTGGATGCTGACGAGGCCCCGCAGTGTGAGATCTTCATCCACCTGATCAATAGACGCAGTTGCGGCCTCAAAGAGCGGGGCCAGTCCACCCGTTGCAACCACCTGCAACTCTTCACTGGTTTCCTTGCGGATACGAGCCACGAGGCCCTCGATCAAACCGAGATAGCCCCAATAGATACCCGACTGCATGGCCGTAACGGTACTCTTGCCAACCACAGAGGGTGGCCGCGCCACGGAAACCCGGGGCAACATCGCTGCCGCCCGATGAAGCGCCTCGATGGAAAGGTTGATGCCGGGAGCAATGCATCCCCCGGTGTAATTGCCGCCGCCGTCAATCACATCGAACGTTGTTGCCGTGCCGAAGTCGACGATGATCAACGGCCCTCCATAACGTTCATGAGCAGCGACAGCGTTCACAAGCCGATCAGCGCCGACAGAATCTGGTGAAGCGACATGCACCCCGATACCCAGTTCCACGCCGGGTTCCCCGACAATCATCGGTTCGACGTGAAAATACTCGTCGCAAAGTGTTTTCAGCCCGAACAGCGTATCCGGAACGACGGTGGCTATGATCCCCGCATCGACCTCCTCGGGATGCAGCTTCGCCAGAGACAGCAACTGCATGAGCCAGACCCCGTATTCGTCCGCTGTCCGGTGATGATCATTGGCCCGGCGCCAGACCCCGCATTGCCGATCGCCGTCATAGAGGGCGAAGACGATATTGGTATTCCCGGAATCGATGGCCAGAAGCATATCGACTAGACTGTGCCGCAAAACTCAAGGTCGCCGGCAGCGATCTGATGCCGTTTGCCGTTACTGTCCACCAGCAGCAGGGTGCCATCGCAGCCCAGCCCTGTATAACGCCCCGTGATCACGCCGTCTGCGGTCGTGGCGGAAAGGCTCTCTCCGACAGAATGCGCGCGCGCCAGCCACGCCGTCCGGACAGGGCTGAAGCCGTCCAGTTGCCAGCTTCGGTACCATCGGTCAAACGAATGGCAGAGCATGGTAAGGACACGGGTTCTCCCCGTCTTGCAGCTCGTTGATGACTGCAAGCTGGTCGCAGGATAACGAACCTCCTGATCGCATGGCGCATCCCGAAGATTGATGCCGATCCCGATCGCACAACAGTCCCCGTCTCGTTCCAACAGTGCACCCGCAATCTTCTTCCGGTCACAAAGCACATCATTGGGCCATTTGAGAGAAAATGCCCGATCCGGCGCCACGTCAAGAAGCGTCTCATGAATGCACAGCCCCACCAGGAACGACAACTGCCACGCCGGATGCTTTTCCGGCAAAACTGTAATGATCGTCGCATGGAGGTTTCCGGGCAATGATGTCCAGTGCCGCCCGCGGCGGCCGCGGCCGCCTGTCTGGACCGACGACATGATAACATCGCCATGCCTGGCCTGCCCTGCGGCCACCCGGCGCAATGCTTCGGTATTGGTGCTGTCCAGGGTTTCAAACCTGTACAGGCGATACCCGTCAGGAAGTGCGGATTGACTGGCGATGTCCATCTCTATCCCGAGGTGAACAAGGCCATCGCAGCCGCTTCGGCACCCGAAATGACTGGCGCCGGATAGACAAAGAAAAACAGGGTAAAGATGGTGGCCCCCGCAAGGATGACCGAGATTTCCCGA
Organism: Alphaproteobacteria bacterium; assembly: GCA_965221485.1. GTDB lineage: Bacteria > Pseudomonadota > Alphaproteobacteria > MPNO01 > UBA830 > JAJEBT01. The sequence goes on from OZ244893.1 coordinate 1,473,698, forward strand.
CCAATTCCGCGATCAAAGGCCTCTGCCGGTTCGTCGAAATACATGATCTTGACGATGCGAAGATAATAGTAGGCGCCGACCACGCTGGTCAGGACACCCACAATCGCCAGGGTGTAGAGACCTTCATTGACCGCCGCCATGAAGACATAGAACTTTCCGAAGAATCCGGCGAGCGGCGGTATTCCGGCCATCGAGAACATGATGATGGCCATTGCGAGCGCCAGCATCGGCTGATTGCGGGACAGTCCGGCGAGATCGCGGATACTCTCTACCTGCCCGCCCTGGCGACGCATCGACAGCACGCAGCAGAAGGCACCCACGCTCATCGCCAGATAAATGGTCATATACAGCGCGATGCCGCGAACACCCTCTTCGGAACCCGCCGCAAGTCCGACCAGCGCATACCCCACGTGACCGATCGAGCTGTAGGCAAGGAGCCTCTTGATGTTGGTCTGCCATATCGCTGCAAACGCTCCCAGTATCATGGAAGCGACAGAAATGAAGATCACAATCTGCTGCCATTCGCCGAACAGTTCGCCGAAGGGATCCGTCATTGTGCGCACCAGCAATGCCATCGCCGCGATCTTGGGGGCCACCGAAAAGAACGCTGTCACGGGCGTCGGCGCGCCTTCATACACGTCGGGTGTCCACATGTGGAAGGGCACTGCCGAAACCTTGAAGGCCAGTCCCGCCAGCAGGAACACAAGCCCGACAATCACGCCAACATGAACAGTCGGGTCGGGCCCCGCAAACAACGCTGCCAGGGTGTCAAACCGGGTTGTGCCGGAAAAACCGTAAATCATGGAGGCGCCGTAAAGCAGCATTCCCGAGGACAAGGCGCCAAGGACAAAATACTTGAGGCCGGCCTCCGGGGATCTCGCCGAGTCGCGACGGAATGCCGCAACAACATAGAGCGGCAGACTCTGCAGTTCGAGACCGACATAAAGAGATACGAGATCGTTGGCCGAAATCATCATCAGCATGCCGACACAGGAAAACAGGACCAGCACCGGAAACTCGAACTGCAGGTTTCCCTCGCGTTCCATGTAGCCGATGGACATGACAACCGTCAGGCCCGATCCGATCAGGATCAGCCACTTCATGAACCGCGCAAACGTGTCGGTGACAAATTGTCCGCCGAACGCAGTCTGTGTCCCTTCGCCAACCAATGACATCGCAATGCCTGCAACAGCAAGGGCAGCCACGGTCAGCCACCAGATGCCCCGTTCTGCCCTGTCGCCCCGGAACGCACCGATCATCAGGAACGTCATGGCCAGGACGACCAGCAACAGCTCGGGAAGCAGGGGCAGGAGATCAGCCGGATTCATTGTTTGCAGATCCTGTCAGCGGCTTGCATGGGCGGCTTCCTGCAGTACTGTCATGGCTGTCCGGTGCTGTTCGATCAGGTTCGCAACCGTCGCATCCATGACATCAAGAAACGGCCCGGGCCACAGTCCCATCCACAGCGTCAACAGGACGAGCGGAGCAAATACCAGGACCTCCCGCGGGTTCAGGTCAAGAATGGTTTTCAGGTTTTCCTTTTCCAGCTTCCCGAAAATGACCCGGCGATACATCCACAACATGTAGGCCGCACCCAGGATGATGCCGGTTGTTGCCAGCAGGGCAACCCAGACATTCACCTGAAACGCGCCAACCAGAACGAGAAACTCACCCACGAATCCGCTGGTGCCCGGGAGACCGACAGAAGCCAGCATGAAGACCATGAATACCAGTGCGTAGCGGGGCATTCGCTTGACCAGGCCGCCATACATACTGATGTCGCGACTGTGGATCCGGTCGTAAACCACGCCAACACAAAGGAACAGCGCCGCTGAAACAAATCCGTGGCTCAGCATCTGGACAAGCGCGCCCTGAACACCCTGCTGTGTGAGAGTGAAAATGCCGATGGTCACGAAGCCCATGTGAGCAACCGACGAATAGGCGATCAGCTTCTTCATGTCTTCCTGGGCAAGCGCGACCAGTGACGTGTAGATGATTGCGACAATCGAGAGCGTGTAGATGAGCGGCGTAAAGAACTCGGTCGCGTAGGGAAGCATGGGCACGGAAAACCGCAGGAAACCATAGGCACCCATCTTCAACAGAATCCCGGCCAGAATCACAGAGCCGGCTGTCGGAGCCTCAACATGGGCATCCGGCAGCCAAGTGTGGACGGGCCACATGGGCACCTTGACGGCAAAACTCGCAAAGAACGCCAGCCAAAGCCAAAGCTGAATGTCGGGATCAAACGATGCAACCAGCAGTTTCGGGATATCAGTGGTCTCGGCGTTCAGATAGATCGCGAGAATCGCAATGAGCATCAGGACCGAACCGGTCAGCGTATAGAGGAAAAACTTGAACGCGGCATAGACCCGCCGCTCGCCGCCCCAGACACCGATAATGAGAAACATCGGGATCAGCACGCCTTCGAAGAAGACGTAGAACAGAACGAAGTCAAGAGCGCAGAACATGCCCACCATCAACGTCTCAAGAACGAGGAAGGCAATCATGTATTCCTTGACCCGGTGGCGAATCGCCTCCCAGCTCGCGAGGACGCAAACCGGTGTCAGAAGTGTCGAGAGGAGCACGAAAAACACCGATATTCCGTCAACTCCCATGTGGTAATGGATGCCGAAGGACGGGATCCAGGGCACGCGTTCCACGAACTGGAACTCGGAAGTCGAACTGTCGAACCCGGTCCACAGGAAGACAGACAGGATGAACGTCACGAGCGACGTCCAGAGCGCTGTCGCCCGGGCATTGCGTGCCACCGTCTCGGCGTCACCGCGAATGGTCAGGATCGCGAACGCACCAACCAGGGGCAGGAACGTGACGAGTGAGAGGATGGGAAAGTCGTACACCTCCGACTAACCTCCCGATCGGGTCAGGAGATACCAGGTCGTGATCCCGACCACTCCGAGCAGCATGGCAAAAGCATAATGATAGACATAGCCCGTCTGGAGGCCTGCAAAACGCCGGGCCAGAACCCTGACAACAGACGTCACGCCATCGGGTCCCAGCCCGTCAATAACCTGCCGGTCCCCCTCAATCCACAGGTTGCGTCCCAGCCGATGGGCAGGCCGGACAAAAATCCGGTCATACAGTTCGTCAAAATACCACTTGTTCAGCAGGAACCGGTACAGAACGCGATAGCGACCGGCCATTCGTGCCGGTAGTGACGGGTTCATCACATAGGCGTAATAAGCGGCCAGAATACCCGCGACGGCAACCACTACCGGCAGCAGTTTTACCCACAGGGGCACATGATGGGCGGCGCCAAGAGGATCTGTTCCTGGCAGGACATAGATCGAGTCTCCCCAGAACGCTTTTACGCCAGAGCCGACAAAGCTTTCGTAACCCAGCCAGCCGGAGAAAACCGCTCCCAGCGCCAGCACCACCAGGGGTATCAGCATGACCATCGGTGATTCATGGACGTGAGCCAGCGTGCGTTCATCGGCCCGGCTTTCACCGTGAAACGTCATGATGATCAGGCGCCATGAATAGAACGCGGTCAGAATTGCGGCAGCAACACCCATCCAGAATGCATACTGGCCCCATCCGGTATGAGCGCCGAAGGCTGCCTCGATGATCAGGTCCTTCGAATAAAATCCGGCGAAAAACGGTATGCCTGCAAGCGCAAGGCTGCCGATCCACATGAGGGCATAGGTCACCGGAACCATTCGCCAGATTCCGCCCATGCGCCTCATATCCTGCTCTGACGACATCGCATGAATGACGGATCCGGCGGCAAGAAACAGGAGGGCCTTGAAGAATGCATGGGTCATCAGATGGAAAATGCCGGCAGCATAGGCAGACACACCGCAGGCGAAAAACATGTAGCCCAGCTGGCTGCAGGTCGAATAGGCGATGACGCGCTTGATATCGTTCTGGCACAGGGCAACGGTTGCCGCGAACAGGGCAGTTGTCGCACCAACGACGGTGACAACGGTCAACGCGACCGGCGCATGTTCGAACAGCGGCGAAAGTCGTGCCACCATGAACACTCCGGCCGTCACCATCGTCGCCGCATGAATGAGGGCGGAAACCGGCGTCGGGCCCTCCATTGCATCAGGCAGCCAGGTATGCAGACCAAGCTGGGCCGATTTGCCCATCGCTCCGATGAACAGAAGTATGCACAGGGTTTCCAGTGCTCTGGTTTCAAGACCGAGAAAAGACAGCCGGGCATCCGCCATGTCAGGCGCAGCCGCAAAGATCGTCTCGAAATTGATGGAATTGAAGACCAGGAATATGCCCATGATACCAAGCGCAAATCCGAAGTCACCGACCCTGTTGACGATGAAGGCCTTGATGGCCGCCGCGTTGGCCTCCGGCTTTTCATACCAGAAGCCGATCAGGAGATAGGAGCACAGGCCAACACCTTCCCAACCGAAGAACATCTGGAGCAGGTTGTCCGCTGTGACCAGGGCCAGCATGAAGAACGTGAACAGGCTGAGATAGGCCATGAACCGCGGGATGTGCGGATCATGGCTCATGTAGCCGACCGAATAGACATGAACCACGGAGGAAACCACGGTAACCACGAAGACCATGACCGCGGTCAACTGATCAAACCGCAGGGACCAGCTGACATCAAGAGCGCCCGACTGCACCCAGGTCAGAAGTTCAACCGTCACGGGCCTGCCGCCGAGAGCGACCTCGAACAGCATCACGCACCCAATCACGGCTGACAGGATCATGGCACCGCAGGTCACGACCTGCGCACCCCGGTCGCCGATATAGCGGCCTCCGAGACCCGCAATTGCCGCGCCGATCAGGGGCAGGAATATGGCCAGCGCGTACATGGGTGGTCAGCCTTTCATCAAGCTGACATCTTCCACCGCAATGGATCCGCGATTACGGAAATACACAACGATGATCGCCAGCCCGATGGCCGCTTCCGCGGCCGCAATTGCGAGGACAAGAAGAGCAAAAACCTGACCGACCAGATCATTGAGATGAGTCGAAAAGGCAACGAGATTGATGTTCACCGCGAGCAGAATGAGTTCGATTGACATCAGTATGACAATGACATTCTTGCGGTTCAGAAAAATCCCGAACACGCCCAGCGTGAACAGGATTGCAGCTACCGTCAGGTAATGGGAAAGGCCGATTTCGAGCATTTCAGAGGCCACTCTCGCCAGGACCGATCTGCTTCAGTTCCACCGATTGCTCGCGCGTGCGGGATACCTGTGTCGCGATTTTTTGGCGCCTCACGCCCCCGCGGGAGCGCAGTGTGAGCACGATTGCACCAATCATGGCAACCAGCAGGATGATCCCGGCCGCCTGAAACATGTATATGAAGTCGGTATAGAGCACGTTCCCGATAGCATGGGTATTGGTGACATCATCCGGTGCCGGCAACAACACGCGTTCTCCCACATCGGGCGCAACCGCCCAGCTTCCGAGGATCAGCGCCAGCTCGGCCAGCAACACGAGGCCCACCACGCCCCCGATGGGCAGGTACTGGAGGAAGCCCTCGCGCAATTCGACGAAATTGATGTCCAGCATCATCACCACGAAAAGAAACAGGACTGCGACCGCGCCGACATAGACGATGACCAGAACCATCGCGATGAATTCGGCACCCATCAGGACGAACAGACCGGCTGCGTTGAAAAACGCAAGTATCAGAAACAGCACCGAATGCACGGGATTACGGGCAGCAATGACCATGACCCCGGCCGCGATGAGAACGGCGGCAAAGGCATAGAAGGCGATTGCGGAAACGATCATGTCATCACCGATAGGGCGCGTCCGCCGACAGGCGCTGCGCCAGATGCCCTTCCCAGCGATCCCCGTTTTCCAGGAGTTTTTCCTTGTCGTACATCAACTCCTCGCGGGTTTCGGTCGCGAACTCGAAATTCGGTCCTTCCACGATCGCATCAACGGGACAGGCTTCCTCACAGAACCCGCAATAGATGCATTTTGTCATGTCGATGTCGTAGCGGGTGGTTCGGCGGCTTCCATCCTCTCTCGGTTCCGCCTCGATCGTGATTGCCTGGGCGGGGCAGATCGCTTCGCACAGCTTGCAGGCAATACAGCGTTCCTCGCCGTTCGGGTAACGGCGCAAGGCATGTTCTCCACGAAAGCGAGGCCCCAAGGGACCCTTTTCATACGGATAGTTCAAGGTCACCTTGGGACGAAACAGATACTTCAGGGTGAGGGACATCCCGGAGATCAGTTCGGACAGCAGAAGCGCCCGGGTCGAACGTTCGAATATGGACATGTCGCTTTCTCCGCTCAGGCCGTCCCCGGCAGCCAGTCGAACGCCAACAGGGCACCGGCTGTGACCACCACCCAGACCAGTGAGAAAGGCAGGAAAACCTTCCAGCCCAACCTCATCAGCTGGTCATAGCGGTAGCGGGGGAAGGTTGCACGCACCCACAGGAACACGAAAAGACAGAACGCGATTTTCGCAGCGAACCAGACGATGCCGGGGATCCAGGTAAACGGCGCGAAGTCCAATGGAGGCAGCCAACCGCCAAGAAACAGGATAACGGTCAGGCCACTCATCAGGATCATGTTTGCATACTCGCCAAGAAAAAACAGCGCGAATGTCATTGACGAGTACTCGACATTGTATCCTGAAACCAGTTCCGCTTCGGCCTCAGGGAGATCGAAGGGATGACGGTTGGTTTCGGCGAGGGCAGAAATGAAAAAAATCACGAACATGGGGAGGAGCGGCAACCAGTGCCATGTCCAGAAACCCCCACCCTGCTGCGCAATCACGATATCCGTCAGATTGAGCGAGCCGACACACAGCAATACGGTGATGATCACGAAGCCGAGGGCTACCTCGTAAGACACCATCTGGGCTGCGGATCGAAGGGCACCCAGAAACGCATATTTCGAATTGCTCGCCCAGCCAGCCATGATGATGCCGTAGACACCCAGAGACGAGATCGCGAACACATAGAGAATGCCGACATTGATATCTGCCAGCACCCAGCCGGCCTCGAATGGAATGACGGCCCAGGCGACGAGGCTGAGAATGAATGTCAGCATGGGAGCCAGGACGAAGATGACCCGGTTGGCTCCGGAGGGAATGACGGTTTCCTTGATCAGGAGCTTCAGACCATCGGCAATCGGCTGGAACAGACCGAATGGTCCGACCACATTGGGCCCCTTGCGCAGCTGCATGGCGGCAATGACCTTGCGTTCTGCAAATGTGAGATAGGCCACAGCGACCATAAGGGGGATCACGATCAGCAGAACCTGCCCGACAATGATGATCCCGGGCCACAGATACCCGTTCCACAGTTCAAACATCGTTGCGAATGCCTGTACCGCCGTCGATGAACGTCTCGACACAGGCGGCCATTGTCGGCGAAACCCGGGAAACCGGATCCGTCATGTAGAAGTTGCGGACGGGACTTTCAAAGCTTCCGTCCTGCAGCTCATCCGATACCTCAAACGATTTCCAGGGAGCGGGAACCACAGAATCCAGTACGGCCAGCTGGGGTGCGAGTTCCGTCATACGCTCTCTGACCTGTCCGAGACTGTCATAGCCAAGCGGCATTCCCAGTTCACCTGACAGGGCGCGCAGGATGGCCCAGTCCTCGCGCGCATCTCCGGGCGGATGGACGGCGCGGCGCCCTCTTTGCGTCCTGCCTTCCGTGTTGACGTAAGTCCCGTCCTTCTCGGTATAGGCGGCCCCTGGCAGCACGACATCGGCGACCCGGGCGCCAGCATCCCCGTGATGTCCCTGGTAGATCACGAACGGCTGCTGCAGCTTCGCCATGTCAAGTTCATCGGCAGCGAGCAAATAGACGATCCTGATATCACCGGACACCGCACCCTCGAGAATTCCGGCCACATCGCGTCCTTCGGGGCCAGGCACCAGTCCGAGATCAAGTCCGCCCACACGCGCTGCTGCCGTATGCAGGACATTGAACCCGTTCCAGTCCTCCGTCAGCATCCCGCAGGATTCGGCAATTCGGCGCGCAGCATCCAGAACAGCGTATCCGTCGGGGCGCGCCAGCGCCCCCTGCCCGACAACCACCATGGATCGCTCGGCATCGGCCAGGCGCCTTGCAAAGGGATGGTCTCCGGAGGCAATAAGGGCAAGTGTATCGGTGCCCGTTCCGAGCGCCTCGGCAGGATAGGTGAGATCGCAGACGCCGCCGATAAGCCCGACGGGAAATTTTCCCTGCAGTGCACGCTTTCGCAGTCGCGCATTCACAATCGGTGCCTCAAGGCGCGGATTCGTTCCGATCAGGAGGCATGCACCGGCTTCCTCGATTCCGGCAATCGTGGAGTTGAACAGATAGGCCGCCCTCGGTTCGGACTGCAGCCGGGCGCCATCCTGGCGGCAGTCGATATGGGGAGAACCGAGTTTTTCCATGAGGTCGCGCAATGCTGTCATGGATTCGGCGTCACACTGGTCACCGGCAATGGCCGCAATCGCGCTGCCGTCGACAGCCCGGATTTGCTTCGCGATCACATCGAATGCTTCCTGCCAGCTCGCCGGGCGGAGTTTGCCGTCTGTCCGGACGAAGGGTCTGTCAAGGCGCTGTCGCGACAGCCCGTCGCACGCATAACGGGTCTTGTCCGAAATCCATTCTTCATTGATGTCTTCGTTGAGAAGCGGCAAGACCCGCATGACTTCGCGGCCGCGACTGTCGATGCGAATGTTGCTTCCAACGGCATCCATGACATCGATCGATTCGGTTCTTGTGAGTTCCCAGGGTCGGGCTGAAAAGGCGTAGGGTTTGGAGGTCAGGGCACCAACCGGGCACAGGTCAATGATGTTGGCCGAGAGCTCCGAAGCGACAGCCCGCTCGATATAGGTGCCCACCTCCATAGCCTCACCCCGGCCGGTGGCGCCCAGCACCTCGACGCCGGCAACTTCAGTGGAAAAGCGAATGCAGCGCGTACAATGAATGCAGCGTGTCATATGGGTTTCGATGAGCGGGCCGAGATCCTTGTCTGCCACGGCCCGCTTGTTTTCCGCAAAACGCGAGTGATCGAACCCATACGCCATGGCCTGGTCCTGAAGATCGCATTCCCCCCCCTGATCGCAGATGGGGCAGTCCAGCGGATGGTTGATCAGGAGGAATTCCATCACGCCGTTTCGGGCCTTGCGCACCTTCTCGGTATCGGTACGGATGACCATGCCATCACTGACCGGCATGGCACATGAAGCGATGGGCTTGGGTGCGCGCTCCATTTCCACCAGACACATGCGGCAGTTTCCGGCGATGGACAGGCGCTCGTGATAGCAGAAACGCGGAATCTCGATTCCGGCCTGTTCGCACGCCTGCAGGACCGTAATCCCGGGCGGGACCTCGATCTCGCGGTTATCGATCGTGAGCTTCGGCACGGCAGCGATTCCGTTTCAGGCCGCCGCCGCTGCGGTACGCCCTTGACGGGCGATGCGGCTTTCTATGTCGTCCCGGAAATGACGGATGAGGCCCTGAATCGGCCAGGCCGCCGCATCTCCCAGGGCACAGATGGTGTGACCCTCGATTTCGTGGGACACGTCCAGCAACATGTCGATTTCCTCAATCGCGGCGTCGCCGCGAACCAGCCGCTCCATCACCCGCCACATCCAGCCCGTCCCTTCCCGGCACGGAGTACATTGACCGCAACTTTCATGTTTGTAGAACTTCGAGATGCGGGCGATGGCGGCGACGACATCCGTCGAACTGTCCATCACGATCACCGCCGCAGTTCCGAGGCCGGATTGCACGTCGCGAAGAGCGTCGAAATCCATCAGGACGGTATCGCAGATCGACCTGGGGATCAGCGGCACGGACGATCCGCCCGGAATCACGGCTTTGAGGTTTTTCCAGCCGCCGCGGACACCGCCGGCATGGCGTTCTATGAGCTCGCGGAGCGGAATGCTCATTTCCTCCTCGACGTTGCAGGGCTGATTGACATGGCCCGATATGCAGAAAATCTTGGTGCCACTGTTGTTCTTGCGTCCGAAGCCGGCGAACCATCCGGCGCCGCGGCGGCAGATCGTCGGCGCCACGGCGATGGTTTCCACGTTGTTTATGGTCGTGGGACAGCCATAGAGTCCGGTATTTGCCGGAAACGGCGGTTTGATGCGGGGTTGTCCTTTCTTCCCTTCGAGACTTTCGAGAAGGGCGGTTTCCTCGCCACAGATGTACGCCCCTGCACCGCGATGAAGATATATGTCGAAATCAAAACCGGAACCGCAGGCATTGGTACCGATCAGGCCCGCTTCATAGGCTTCGTCCAGGGCCGCCTGCAGGACTTCTGCTTCGCGAAAGAATTCACCCCGGATATAGATGTAGGCTGCGATGGCGCCCATGGCGAATCCCGCCACAAGGCAGCCTTCGATCAGCTTGTGAGGATCGTGCCGCAGGATATCGCGATCCTTGCAGGTCCCCGGCTCGGATTCGTCAGCATTCACGACGAGATAGGCGGGCCGTCCATCGGACTCGCCCGGCATGAAGGACCATTTGAGACCCGCCGGAAAACCGGCTCCGCCGCGGCCCCGCAGGCCGGACTCCTTGATCTCTTCGATGATCCAGTCACGCCCTCTGGCCAGTATGTCGCGAGTCTTGTCCCAGTCACCTCGTTTTCGGGCAGCCTCAAGCTTCCAGTCCTGAAGGCCGTAGAGATTGGTGAAGATGCGGTCGCTGTCCTTCAGCATTGCGGGTCGACCTCCGCACCATCCCCGGTCGTGAGCGTGGTCAGGCCGCCAGCCGGTGCCGAATTCTGTCGATCCGCGAGAGAGCCTCCTTCGATCGGCTCGCCGCGGCGGACAGCACGGATGAGTCTCCGCACCCCTTCCGGATCGACGTCTTCAAAATAGTCGTCGTCGATCCAGACGACAGGTGCATTCACGCAGGCGCCCAGGCATTCGAATTCACTCAGGGAGAAGACTCCATCGGCCGATGTCTCGCCAATCCCGCAGCCCAGTTCATCCTTGCAGGCGTCCACGATGCCAGTGCTGCCCCGCAGCCAGCACGGTGTCGTCGTGCAAACGCGGAGCTCATGCTGCCCCCGCGGCTGGTCATGAAACATCTCGTAGAATGTCACAACCTCATAGACGCGAATCGGCGCCATTCCGAGAATATCGGCGATATGGTCCATCGCAGCCCGCGGCAGCCACCCGCCGCACTGGCGCTGGGCCAGATCCAGTAAGGGGAGAACAGCGCTGGCCTGTTTTCCGGGCGGATACTTGGCAATGTGGTGTTCCACCAGGGAGCGGTTGCCGGCATCGAATGTGAAGGCTTCTGTCTGCTCGTTCATCGATCGATTTCACCAAAAACTATGTCCATGGAACCGATGATTGCCACCATGTCCGCCAGCATATGGCCCCGGGACATGAAGTCCGTCGCCTGCAGAAAAGCGAATCCCGGGGCGCGGATCTTGCAACGGTAGGGACGGTTGGTTCCGTCAGCGACGAGATAGACCCCGAATTCGCCCTTTGGCGCTTCCACGGCGGTGTAGGTATCTCCGGCCGGCACGTGATAGCCTTCCGTATAGAGCTTGAAATGGTGAATCAGCGCTTCCATGGAGCGTTTCATTTCCGCCCGGTCTGGCGGCGATATCTTGTGATCCTGGGTCCGCACCGGTCCGTCCGGCATCTGCTCGATACACTGGTGAATGATACGGAGACTTTGGCGCATTTCCTCGACGCGCACGAGATAACGATCGAAGCAATCCCCGTTCTTGCCGACCGGGATATCGAAGTCCACAAGTCTGTAGACATCGTAGGGCTGGGCCTTGCGCAAGTCCCATGGAACGCCGCTTCCCCTGAGCATCGGTCCCGAGAAGCCCCAGTCTATTGCGTCCTCGTCGGAGATGACCCCGACATCGACGGTACGCTGCCGGAAGATCCGGTTTTCGGTCAGCAGGTTTTCCACATCATTGATAACCGGCGGAAAATGTTCGCAGAATTCGGCAATATCATCGAGGAGACCGTCCGGCAGGTCGCGGTGAACGCCGCCGGGCCGGAAATAGGCTGCGTGCATCCGTGAACCCGATGCCCGCTCATAGAACCCCATCAGCTTCTCGCGTTCTTCGAATCCCCACAACAGCGGGGTCATGGCGCCGACATCGAGTGCAAAGGCGCTGATATTCAGAATATGGTTCAGAAGACGTGTGATCTCCGCGTAGAGGACCCGGATATATTGTCCGCGAACGGGTACGGTCATGCCGGCCAGTTTCTCGGTGGCCAATGCAAACGCGTGCTCCTGGCTCATGGGCGAGACGTAATCAAGGCGGTCAAAATAGGGGACGGCCTGGAGGAAGGTCTTGTATTCGATCAGCTTTTCGGTGCCGCGGTGCAGGAGGCCGATATGGGGATCGCAGCGCTCGACGATCTCGCCATCCATCTCCACCACAAGGCGCAAGACCCCGTGTGCCGCAGGATGCTGCGGCCCGAAATTCAGGGTGAGATTTTTGACGTCGGGGTCCGCCATCATCCGCCTTCGTCGCGTTCGATGGAGTTCGCCTTTTCATCGCCTGGCAATATGTAGCGGGCCCCTTCCCACGGGCTCATGAAGTCGAAGCTGCGAAAATCCTGGGTCAGGTTTACAGGCTCGTAGACGACCTGCTTCTGCCCTTCGTCGTAGCGGACCTCGACATAGCCGGTGAGCGGAAAATCCTTGCGCAACGGGTGCCCTTCAAACCCGTAATCCGTCAGCATTCTCCTGAGATCCGGATGACCGGTGAAGGCGATCCCGAACATGTCCCAGACTTCGCGTTCGAACCAGCCGGCAGCGCTGTAGAGCGGCACTGCGGAGGGAACCGGTGTTTCCTCATCGACCTCGACAATCACGCGGACCCGCAGATTGTTGTGCAGGCTGAGGAGGTTGTACACCACGTCAAACCGGGCCGCCCGCTCCGGGTAATCGACAGCCGTGATGTCAACCAGCATCTTGAACCGGCATCCGGCATCGTCGCGCAGGAAGCGCAGCAAGCCCGGCAATGTATCCGTCCGGGCCCACAGGGTCAGTTCCCCGTGCGCAACCCGGTGACCCGTCACCAGCCTCCCCGCCTCGGAAGTTACGATATCGAGAAGATCCTGAAGGTCGTCGTCCATGTGTTCCGGTTTGCAGGCCGTTCAGCGCGCAATGGTGCTGGTTCGCCTGATTTTCTTCTGAAGCAACAGGATTCCGTAAAGCAATGCTTCCGCTGTCGGCGGGCATCCCGGTACGTAGACATCGACGGGCACGATCCGGTCACATCCGCGCACCACCGAGTAGGAATAGTGGTAGTACCCGCCGCCGTTGGCGCAGCTCCCCATTGAAATGACCCAACGCGGCTCTGCCATCTGGTCATAGACCCTTCGCAGCGCTGGCGCCATCTTGTTGGTCAGGGTCCCGGCCACAATCATGACGTCGGACTGCCGGGGGCTGGGACGAAACACCACACCGAACCGGTCAAGATCGTAGCGGCTGGCTGCGGTGTGCATCATTTCGACCGCGCAGCATGCCAGACCAAATGACATGGGCCACAATGATCCGGACTGTGCCCAGGAAACCAGCTTGTCCATCTGGGCAACAAGAAAGCCCTTGTCTGTGAGTTCATTGGTCGCCTGAAGGAGGGTGGCGTCCTGGACCGAACCGGGCCCGGGGGCACGGTCTATTCCCATTCCAGAGCCCCTTTCTTCCATTCGTAAACAAATCCCACAGTGAGAACAGCAAGGAAGACCATCATGGACCCGAAGCCGAGCATCCCAATGTTCGACAGCGAGATGGCCCAGGGAAACAGGAAAGCGATTTCGAGGTCAAAAATGATGAAGAGAATGGCAACAAGGTAGAACCGGACGTCAAACTGTCCACGCGCATCGTCAAAGGCTTCGAACCCGCATTCATAGTTCGAGAGTTTTTGCGAATCAGGCCGTTGTCGGGCGATGACATAGGATGCCGCGATCGCGGCGACCGCAATTCCCCCGGCAATCCCGACAAAGACAAGGATCGGAAGATATTCTCGCAGCATGTCTTCCATCGATCACTCCGGCCGCCGTTATCGACGCGCGCTTTATAAGGACATTCCATGCAGATTTCAAAGAAATTGGTACCGATCCGGGTTCACGTTGCCGGCTCGGCGAATTCGTCCCGATCCGTCACCGGACGGCCTTGACTGACAGGGAATCCCTGGCAGGGTGGCGGGAGTGACGGGACTCGAACCCGCGGCCTCTGGCGTGACAGGCCAGCGCTCTAACCAACTGAGCTACACCCCCGCATTCCGTTCGCGGATCTTCCATTTAGAGACAGTGGTGAGAGTCGTCAAGACTTTCCGCCGCCGGACCGCCGCAGACTCCGGCCCACGTCCGGACCCGGCCGATCCGCCTCAAGGCCGCCCGCGATCCAGCCTGGCAGACGACCTTCTGAATCCCCAAACCACAGATCAGCCCTGTGAATTGGCGGGATCTGGCCTGACCGGGGCTCGCCTCCCGGACATGGCGGACAACCAGGTGATCCGGGTATCGGAGCCAATTCGACGCATCCTGCGCGTCGCGTGGTGTTGCAACCGGAAGCTCGATCCGTGTGATGCCCCGGTGTCCGGGGCAGACGGAAGGAACAAATCTTGAATGGCGGCGTTCAATGGTGGGCGGTGACGGGATCGAACCGCCGACCTACGCGGTGTAAACGCGTCGCTCTCCCAGCTGAGCTAACCGCCCTTCGCGTTTTATATCAGCTTCGGGAATGCTGTGCACATGTCGGCGACGTTCCGCCGCCGCGCCAATGCGTTCGCATGAGTTGCAGGTGACTGCCCGTTCAGCCAAAAAGCCGGTCTGGAAGGGCTACGGACAGCTCCGGAATGCAGGTGACAGAGAGAAGAAGCATTGCCATCAGCGCGAGGAAGGGCAGGATCCCCGAATGACCTCGGACACCGGGGCCTTGGCGACACCTGCGAAGGCAAACAGATCCAGTCCGACCGGAGGAGTCAGCCTCGCGATCTCGATGTTGATGACCACACTGATCGCGTAATGAATCGGATCAATTCCGAATTGGGCAAACAATGGCAAAACGGGAGGAACGGCAATCAGGAGAATGGCCGGACCTTCGAGGACCGTCCCCAGACGCAGAACGATGATGCTCATGAACAGGAAACCGCCACGCCTTGAGGTCGATTTCGGTCACCCATGCCACCAGACGGGCAGGCATCCGCAATTCTGTCAGTCAGTGACCAAACCGGATGGCAGCGATGATTCCCAAATACAGCCTGATTGCAATCCAGCTTCTCCAGGAAATTCGCGAGGGTTGCTACCGCGTGGGCGAGCCGTTGCCGACGGAGACCCGGTTGATACGCTCGTATGGTGCAAGCCGCCATACGGCAAGAAGGGCAGTTCAGGTTCTGCGGTCCCGGAAGATCGTTTCCTCACGACAAGGTCAGGGCTCTTCTGTCATATCCGACGGGCGGGCCCCCGCATTTGTCGAGGAAATCCAGTCCCTGGAAGAGCTGATCGCTTTCGACGCCGGGACCCGACGCAAACTGCTCGGCACAGAGACCGTCGAAGCAGAAGATGAAATTGCCTCCAAGATGCGATGTCGGCCAGGCCAGCACTTGCTGAAGATGTGTTTGCTTCGCTACCGCCCGCCAGATCCCGACAATCCAACGGTTTATGTTGTCGTGTGGATGGACTCGCTGTTTGAGGCTGCTGTTGCAGAATTCGAGCGCGAACCCCAACGACCCTGCATGCCCGAATTCCACCGGAGATCATCCACAGTTGTCGTTGCAAAAGCTGTGGACAACCCTTTCCATGCCGCACCGGGCCAATCTCACCCGTCGGATCAGCAACGGCACCGTGGATAACACCGGGGACAGAATCGGGACAAGTTCAAAAAACTGTCACCGACCCTGAATCGGGCATCGGTGTTCATTATGGTCAGGCGGTGTTGGACCGGGAGATCAGGTCCGGGGACAACATTGCAGCAAGGATTGCCGTCACCCGGCGGGGCTCAATCGAAAACGTCCGGAAACTTCCGGCGCACCTCGGCTGCCAACTCCGGTGAGGTCATGGCCACTTCCGGAAAATCCTCGATATGCTCGTAGGGAATGCAGGCATCGATAACAACCCGACTGTTATACAGTTTGTCGTCGAATACCATCGTGTCCAGTCTGGACGACCAGGTTCGATCCAGGACTGTCATGTCGCGCTTGGGGTCCGAACGGGTTCCCATCGCCCAGATGACATCGTTGATATCGGTGGGATCGATGTCATCATCGACAACCACAATATAACGACCCACATAGCCGACCGGATTGACCTGGGACGCCACCAGCCCGACCTGATTGGCATGGCCGAAATAGCGTTGCTTGATGGCTACGGCCACGAAGGTCCGGCCCGCCCCTGCCTGGTGCACCCACACGCCCTTTACGTCAGGAATGCCCGCACCTTCGAGAGAATCCAGTAGTCCGGCGGACCGGATGAAACAGCGTTCAAACAGGTGGGAATGCGGCGGTTTCTGGCTGGCCGCACAGGTCAGGATGGGATTCGTTCGGTAGTAGACCCGTTCAATGTGGATCACCGGCTCTTCCCTGGCCGCCCCGGCGTAGTATCCCGTCCATTCTCCGAAGGGGCCTTCCAGCGCTGTCTCGTCCGGCGAAACCCAGCCTTCGAGTACCAGTTCCGATCGTGCCGGAAAGGGCAGTCCTGTGACTTCGCCTTCAACGCAATCAAGAGGCCGTCCCGCCAGTCCGCCCGCCCAGTCCAGTTCCGGGACATGATCGGCGAGCGTGTAGCGCGCTGCGATGTATGTTGCGGGATCGATACCGACGACAATGACCATGGGGCAGCGTTTGCCGGCATTGAGGTACTTGTCGCGCTGAATACGTCCCTGTTTTCCGTTGGAGATATAGGACGTCGCGATGTTTCGGCCGTTCACCTGAACCCTGTAAGTGCCGACATTGATTCGCCCGCTGTCGGGATCCCTGGTTATGACACCGCAGGCTGTGCCGATGTACCTCCCGCCATCCTTCTCGTGATGGATGGGCACCGGGAATTTCTCGAGATCAACAGCATCGTCGCGATCAATGTTTTCCAGCACAGGCCCATCGGTGACGGTTCGGGGCGGAATGGGGTTGTACTGCCTGATTCTCTGTCGATAGGCATCGAGCATGGCACGGCGATCACCGGATATTGACGCATCAAGCCCGAGGCCAAGAGCCAGCCTGAGCGGCGAACCCAGCATGCCATAGAGGCAGCGGAAGCCCGGCGCATAGCCGGGAACCTCGTCGAACAGAAGCAACGGGGAACGGTCCACCTTTTCCCGGTAGAGGACTTCGGTGACGGCCCCGATCTCGCGGTCCCAGTGGGCCCCGCTCACAGTCCGCAGTTCACCGTTTTCCTCAACCGCGGCAAGAAAATCCCGCAGATCTGTCTGAATCTGACGGTTGGAAATCGTTCCGTCCATCCCCGAGTTCCGCTGCCATGATTCCGTTTGCAGGGCTGGCACTCTGTCGCCGGCTGCCCACAAGCCGTGTCCGACGCTGTTTCTTTCCGGCAGAAGTCAGCCTCCCGGCTGCCGGACTGTCCGACAGCCGGGATGAGGGTCTAGTCGCAGAGGTAACCCCACTTGTCCCGTGACTCCTTCGCCAGCTCGGGCGACGGAGCGTTGACCGGCGGGAACTGGTCCTTCCAGTGGAACGGCCGGCATGCGTCGATGATCGCCCGGCTGTTGGTGAGGTTGCCCTTTTCCTTCTCCCACGGAGGAATGCGGGGATCAAGATGTGTCGACCAGGCATTGGTAATGATATCGATGGAACTGGCCGGATCGGAACGGGTCAGCATGGCCCAGATCAGCTCCTCCAGATTTGACACATCGATATCCTCGTCGGTCACAATAACGTACTTGCCGGCATAAGCACCGACATGGCACTGACATGCGATGTGGCCGGCCTGCTTGGCGTGTCCCGGGTAGCGTTGCTTGATCGAAACACCGATCAGCATGCGTGCTGTCCCGACTTCGTGCAGCCATGCTGCCTCAACATCCGGGACTCCGGCCTTTGCGATGTTCTCCTTGAGCAGCGCCGAGCGCGTTACCGCCCTGTAGCGCGCCAATTCGTCCGGCGGACGCTGGGGCGGACAGCCCAGGAGGATGGGATTGTTTCGATGGTAGATCGCCTTGATTTCCATCACGGGCTCTTCGCGCATCAGCGAACCGTAATACCCGGTCCACTCCCCGAACGGCCCTTCCGGCTTCTTGGCCCGAGGATGCACAAATCCCTCAAGGACAATTTCTGCGTTTGCGGGGAACGGAAGACCCGTATGTTTCCCTTCGATCATCTTCATGGCTTCACCGCGGAAGCCGCCGACGACATCAAACTCGCACACTCCGGGTGGAACTTCGGAACATCCCATCAGGAAGGTCATCGGGTCGCCACCGCATACGATCACGGCAGGCATCGGCTCATCGCGCTGCTGATACTTGTCGCGGTGTATCCGGCCATGCTTGCCGGGAGAAATATAGAAACCGACCTCGTTCCGTGACTGGACCATCACCCGATAGGTACCGATATTGATCCAGCCGGTGTCCGGATCCCTGGTTACGTTGTAGGATCCGGTACCGATGTAACGTCCGCCATCTTCCTCATGCCACATCGGCGTGGGGAAAGCCTCGACATCGACATCGTCGCCTTCCATCACATTTTCCATCACCGGACCGTCCTTCACGATCTGGTGCGGAATCTGTGCAAGTTCCTCCATATAGTTCTCGCGAAAGGCATCGGTGAGCTCGATCTTGCTCAGGTCCGAGGGAAAACCGAGGGTCATGTTGGAGCGTTTGCCGGCAAAGAAGTTCACCAGAACGCGAGAACCAGGAAGCGACCCGGGAACGTCCTTGAACACCACGCAAGGCGCCTTTTCGTCGTGCAGCACGACCTCGGCCGCCATGCCGATATCGCGCTCCCAGTTGGCCCCCTCCACATACTTCACTTCGCCGAGTTTCTCGGCCTCCTCCAGCCATTCACGCAGATCGTCGTACGGTATCCGCAACTCGTTCGCCACGGACGCAACCGGACCTCCGGAGACCTTGCCTATGGCATTTCCCATGTCATCGGCCATCTGTCCTGTTCCTTCTCGTATTGATATCGGACCGGGCCTCTACGTGCCCGGTTCATGGCTTCTTTCGCCAGCGACCGCGTTTCGCAGTGCCACGTGAAAAGCACACCATGCTGATCACCTAGCGCAGTGGGGGGTTGGTGACAAATATCTATTCGCGATATGATTGATCACAATTCGAGATCGGTTGCAGACCCATGAATCTGAGACAGCTTGAGTACTTTGTCCGAATCGCCGAGGCGGGGTCGTTCCGCGGTGCCGCCAAGACCGTCAATGTCGCCCAGTCAGCACTCAGCCGACATGTCCGGGAACTTGAGGAGGAACTCAGCCTGCGACTGTTTCAGCGGACATCGCGCGGTGTCGTCATGACCGCTGCGGGCGAGCGCCTTTATCAACGTTCCACCGCCATTCTGCATGAGCTGGAAACAACGCGAATCGAACTGATGTCGGAGGGAACAACGCCCCGGGGTATGGTCACCATTGGCGCATCGTCCACGACAAGCCGGCTGCTTTACGGACGGCTGGTTGAGGCCGCCGAACAGCAACTGCCTCTGGTCACGATGACCATGCTGGAAGGAGCGTCCTATTTTCTTCTGGAGGGGCTGGACACGGGCCGCATTGACCTGGCCTTGATGGTCAATCCCGAGCCACGCGACAATCTGCACGTCGAGACACTCGTGCGGGAACCTGTCTATCTGATCGGTTCTTCCGATCACAAGCCCGATATGCCTCGCGAACCCTGCACCGTCACTGATCTGGCCGGTCTGCCGCTGGTGCTGTTTTCTCGGCCGTCCGGCAGCCGGGCGGCCTGGGAAGCTGCAGCCGCGCGAAAAGGCGTGTCTCTCCACGTCCGGTTTGAGGCCGCCAGTCCGGATGTGGCCAAGGATCTTGTCGGACGCGGGCTGGGTTACGGACTGATGCCACATTCGTCGATCTACCAGGATGTTGAAGCCGGCTCACTCAAGGCCGTTTCCTGTGAGGGTCTTGAGCTGACGCGCACGATCGTTCTTCGCGCGGACCGGCCCCTGTCACCAGCCATCAAGGCTGTAGTCGCTTTGGTTCGGGATCAGTTCGCAGAGCTTGAGAAAGAGGGCATCTTCGGTCGCCCGCCAGGGCATTGACCAGGGCGTCCCTGTTACTGCAATGAGAACGCCGAAGCAGCGCTCATCTGCTCCTGTAGCCGGAAATGTTCGATTCTCGCCGGTCTGCCAACAAGGTCGGCTGTCCGTTCACGGGCAACACCGCCCGGGATCACCCTGTTGCCCCTCCCGGGTTGCAAGGAGCCCCTGTGCGTCAGACCTGACATTGCCGAAGCTCGACAGCAAGGGTATGTGTCAGGCTCACTGTTCCCTGTCCGCAACAGATGGGGCCGCATTCCGGACCACAGTGGCGCTGACATAATCAGGCTCTGTCTCGACAGGATATTCCGGACTGACAGTGACTGGACGTCAAACCGAAAGGGCCAACACCATGGGCACAAACAACGGGACAGGATCCCATCAGGAAATTCCGGTCAACCTGCCAGCCAACAGGACTGAACCCGAGTTTGTTTCGGACGCAATTGCCGAGCTCCTGGGCCAGATGGAGTTCGATTACGTCTTTCTTCTGCCGGGGGCGAGCTACCGTGGACTTCACGATTCCCTGGTCAACCATAACCGCAATCATCAGCCCCGGATCATTCTCGCGACCAGCGAATTGTCAGCAGCTTCCATGGCCCATGGCTATGCCCAGGCCATGGACCGCCCCTCACTCTGTATTTTGCATGACCTGGTCGGTGTCATGAATGGTTCCATGGGGATCTATAACGCCTGGTGTGACAGGGCTCCGGTTGTTTTTCTCGGCGGATCCGGTCCGCTCGATCCGGACCGGCGCCGGTTCATAGACTGGATTCACTCCGCCTCGACCCAGTCCGATATCGTGAAGAAGTGGGTCAAATGGACCGACGAGCCCCCGACGGCCAACACCATGCTCAAGTCGATTGCCCGCGGACGGGCCATTGCGGCTACACCGCCTACCGGCCCGGTCTATATTTCCATCGACGGGGATATTCAGGAACAGCCTCTGGAAGGTGACATTGAAACGATTGATCCCGCTCTCCCCCGCTATCAGCCCCCTGCCGCCATGGCTCCCAATGAAGAGGCGCTTCTCGAAACCGCCCGGCGAATCGCGAACGCCGAGTTTCCGGTTTTCGTGGGTGGCCGGTTCGGGATCTTCGAGCGGATGCGCCAGCCCCTGATCGATCTGCTGGACATCTCGGGTGCCGGCGCCCTGAATGATCGCGCAGTCTATTGCTGGCCCAGCGATCATCCCCAAAATCTTTCAGGCGACCGCGACGCACTACGGGAAGCCGATGTCATCGTATGCCTTGATGTCATCGACGTTAACAACGTAATGGGCACCTATGCCGTCCGCAGACGTTCGGATCTGCTGGACCAAAGGGAGAAGCCCCCACCCTGGATCGTGGACCTTTCGCTCAACGCCCTGGACATCAATGCCTGGAGCGGCTTTGGCGGGCCAACACCTCCGGTTGACCTGCAGATCGTCTGTGAACCGGAATATGGTGTCGAACGTCTGGTTTCGGCTCTTCGCAAGATTGTTGATGACGACGAAACACGAAACCGGATCGAGTCCCGTCGTGCCGTCATGGCGCGGCGGCACACGGAATTACGCGACGCCCAGAGAAGCGAAGCCCGTCAGGGCTGGGATTCCTCGCCGATCAAGGTTGAACGCATGATCCATGAAGTCTACCAGGCTGTAAAGGACAGGGACTGGACCCTGACCGCTGCGAATCATCGCAGCTTCAGCGAGGCTGTATGGGACTTTCCCGGCGCCGGTGCTTACCTCGGGGCGGACGGTGGTGGAGGTGTCGGCTACAATGCTTCGGCTGCCATTGGCGCAGCGCTGGCACTGAATGCCAAGGGCCGCTTCTGTGTCTCCCTCGGAGGAGACGGTGACTACCTCATGGCACCGGGCTGCCTCTGGACCGCGGTGCATTACCGCATCCCGATGTTGCACGTCATCAACAACAATTCGACCTGGGGGAACGACGAGGTCCATCAGATCGAGGTCGCCCATAATCGGAAACGCCCGAGGGAAAATGCGTGGATTGGCCAGGCAATGCGCGATCCGATCATCGATTTTGCGACGGTCGCCCGGGGTTTCGGTGCATGGGCGGAGGGTCCTGTAGACGACCCGGGACAACTGGGTGAAGTCTTGCGACGCGCTGTGACGGAGGTGGAACGGGGCGGGGTCG
Source organism: Alphaproteobacteria bacterium (assembly GCA_965221485.1). Taxonomy (GTDB): domain Bacteria; phylum Pseudomonadota; class Alphaproteobacteria; order MPNO01; family UBA830; genus JAJEBT01. The sequence continues at coordinate 1,495,939 of OZ244893.1, forward strand.
CGGTAGTTGACGTGACAACTCGGCTGGGCGGGGTTTCATGACCGCTGCCCGGGTATTCCACCCGGGGCAGAGGCCTTGCAATCCAGTTACTTGTCCCTGGTGACGGCAACACCCTTGAGGATGATTTAGGGAGTCCTTATCTGTGGATCCGGTCAGCGGCCGCCGTTTTTCAGTGTCTTACCCCGTGCCGACCCATTGCGGTCATTGCCATGAAGCATGGTGGCGCCCCGGACTGTTCCCGCACGCCGCCGGACGCATTTCGCGCCATAAGCACAGACATCCATGGGAATTTTACGGGCGGCTCTTTCGCCCACCTTTGGGAACCGCCCCCACCCGACAGTGTCAATCCTGTTCAGAGTGACACATCAGTGTCCGAGCGCATCCCTGACCCGATCATTGAAACCGACAAGAACGGTTTCGTCCTTGACGATGACGGGCCGCTTGATCAGGGTCGGATTCTCCGTCATCAGGGCTTTCGCCTTATCCTCGTCAACGTCGTTTCGATCGGACTCATCCAGTTTGCGCCATGTCGTACCGCGACGGTTCAGAAGACTCTCCCATCCTGCCTGCTCAATCCAGTGCGCCAGATCCGTCTCCCGGAGCCCATCCCGCCGAAAATCGTGGAAGCGATGGGCGATCCCCTCACTCCCGAGCCACGAGAGAGCCTTGCGGCAGCTGTCACAATTTCTTATGCCATGGACCACAATCATCAGCCACCTCCTTCAATAACTTCTTTCAGGAACGTCAACGCTGCTGCGGCAAAGGCCCACATGTTGGCCTCGCGATCTGCAGACCCGGTTGTCACAATCCGTGATCCGCTGACACGGCCGGACACAGCCAGCGCCACATGCCCCGCGGGATCTCCATAACGATTTCCGGAGGGACCCGCCGCACCGGATTCGGCGAGTGACCAGTCGGCTCGCATCAGGTCCCTGATGGTCCTTGCGCAAAGGGTCACATACTCCTCGCTGGCGCCGCGCATGACGACTTCGGCTTCCCCGAACCGCAACAACATGCGCCGGCTGGTCCGGGTATACACGGTGGCGCCACCAAGAAAATAGGCTGAGCTGCCGGCGACCGACAGAAGCGCTGCCGAAATCAGACCGCCGCACGCAGATTCGGAGACAGCCACGGTCTCACCGCGGGCTTTCAGCAGGCTGCCAACCGGCTCCGCCAATTCATAAAGGGAGTTCATGGCCACATTCCCTGCCGCCCGGTTTTTCCATGAGTCACGCCAGCCTCTCCTCCTCTCCCACAAGGAACCGGGGTTCCTGACCTTCGAGAAAACGCCGCACGTTCTCGCTGCCGCGGCGCAGGACGCCGTCTATTGTTCCGTTGGACATCGCAGAATTGTGGGGCGAAGCGATAACGTTGGGCAAGTCCAGAAAGGGATGCTCTATTGCAAAGCGACCGTGGCGGATGGGCTCCACCCACCAGGCTTCAAGGCAGGCCGTAAATTCCGGATTGGCAACCAGATGGTCATACAGGGCGGTCTGCTGGACGATTTCGCCTCGCGCAACATTGACCAGAATGGCATTTTTCTTCATCAGGGCCAGGTGCCTGGGACCGATCATGTCCCGTGTCTTGCGAGTCAGGGACACTGTAACCACAAGAATATCAGCAGCCGCGAGAACCCTGTCGAGATCCTCAAGCCTACCAATGAATTCGACCGGATCCGTTGTGTGACCTGTCCGATTGACCGCCTGGATGCGAACGTCAAGAAGACGCATGATTCGGCCAACCTCGCGCCCGGTCTCCCCATAGCCCAGAATCCCGCAGGTCAGGCCGGCAAGGCGCCTTGTCGGACGAAACTGATTGAATTCCCCCGCCTTCATGCTCGCATGTTCGCCAGACAGGCGTTTTGCCGCAGAAAGCGCCATTGCCAGAACATGCTCCGCCATTGATTCTGCATAGGCCCCGGCATTGCAGGCTACCGGAATACCGGGCGGTAGTGCGTTGAAGGGCAGAAAGTCGACGCCGGCCGTCAGGCACTGAACAAACCGGCAGTTTTCGAGATGGGGAAGCAACCGGTTACCAAGATCCGCTCCGAAATCAAACGACAGGACAACCTGACTGGACCTCAGGGTGTTCAACCGTTCATGCTCTGTCACCTCGGGCCAGTACACCACTTCAGCAATATCGCCAAGAATGTCGTCGAACAGCTGCCTTGCGCTTTCATCGGGCTGATAAGTGACAAGGACGATGGGGCCTGGCATCAAAACAGCTCCTGTCGGGAATCAGCCACGCGTGATTTTCGTCAGTCTCGGATGTCCTGAAGAAACCAGTCCGTCGGCAGCTTACGGCCCTTTCCTTCCGCCATGGCCTTGCGATAGACCAGACCACCGACCGCAGCAAACTGCAGCCCCTGGAAACCTACATTCTGATAGAACGTGATCTGGCGGTCTGAAGACCGTCCGGGCGACCGGCCACTGACCAGATCATGATAGTCGGGGTACTGCACCCGGAAATTACTGCGCCCGTGAGCCTGTTTTGGCAGCCGCTTCATCTCTTCTTCCGTCCCGGCAATGAATGCCATCGGTGAATGCCCGATGCCGCTCTTCAGACGAGGTCCTTCATCGATGTCGATACCGGGAGGGCCCTGGCGGATCTTTACGTCTATACGTTCCAGCACATTGCGGCTGATTTCATCGGGCCCCAGATTGGTCACATGCATTCCGGGCTCCAGCCAGTCCGCCTCGAAAGTCGGAACCATGGAGTCCGTCGCCGTCGCCAGGATATCCGCGCCGTCAAGCGCTTCCCGCGGGGTTTCGACCGGCTCGACATTGACCCCGAGAGCGCTGCTCATTTCCTCGGCAAACCGCTCCCGATTGGCCCGGGTGGGGCTGAATACCCTGACTTGCGCGATGTCACGCACGGTGCAGAAGGCCGTCAGATAGGTCCTCGCCATCCCGCCAGAACCCAGCATGCCAACGACGCGCGCATTGTCTCGAGACAGATGCCGGACGCCAATACCGGCTCCGCCGCCGACCCGCATATGCTGTATCGTTCCATCGTTGATAATGGCCAGCGGCTCTCCATTCAGGACCGAAAACAGAAACACCAGACCGCAATAGGTGCCGGGCTCCACGCAGTACTTGTCTTCGGACTGCAGACCCTTGTTGTCGCATGGCCAGGTGATAATGTCGGACTTCATCCGGATGGCAAAAATACCTTCATAAACACCCTCCATCGATCCCCAGCGGTAATATCCATCGTCTCGCTCGCAGGGAGCATACATATCGAGGCGGGGCCTGTGCGCAGCCCGACCAGTCGGCACCGCGCGAAAGGCGCGCTCCTGCACATCAATGCACTCCTCCATGGACAGGAGCTCGGACACAAGATCATTGTCGATGAAAAGCATGGAGATCCTCAGACCCGGAATTCGCTGAGAACTTCTTCTGGAAACAACTCCTCAACGGAAACCTGTCGATGGCAGACTCCCTGCTCGAAGCCATACTGGAGGAAGGCTTCGAGTGTGGTCCGGTTGGGCTCGATTCCGTAGGGAAAAAAGTCCTCGCCAAACAACGCCCTCGCTTCGAGGGCACTTTCATAGCACCAGGCCATGGGTACCCGCGTCGCCGTCATCTCCTGGATGCGATGCATCGCGCGGTTCTTGGCAGCATCAAATGCCTTGAACAGGTTCATGGCAATCCACCGGTTCTGGCGAAACACATCCCCCCGAATGGCGATCACATGCATGATCGGAAAGATGCCTGTATCGCGATAGTACTGTTCCTCGATCTTCCGGTAGTCGGGATAGAGATGGACGATCGAGCCGTCTCCTTCCTCAAACGGCGCCGGCGGATGGGCAGACATGACACAGTCGATCTCGCCCGAGAGGAGAAGCTCGGTCAGTGATCGATCGGGGCGCGAGACGTAGCTCACTCCTGCGGGAAGATCGAGCTTGACCTTCTCCTGCCGACCCGGCTCATTGACTCCGGCCTGTATCCACTCGATCTGATCAAGCGGTACACCCACGTCATGAGCCAGCCAACCCCGTGTATAGATGGACGCTGTCTGCGCCCATTCCGGAATTCCCACTCTCATGCCGCGAAGGTCAGATGCGTCCTTGAGTTCGCTGCCCGACCGGACAAACAGGGATGATTGACGAAACACGCGGGACGGAAAAACCGGAATGGCCACCACGCTGTCATCATTCTGGGAGACCAGGGAAATGTACTTTCCGAACGACATCTCGGATACATCCCATTCCCGAAACCTGATGAAGCGGTAGAAGGTCTCCTCAATCTGCAGATTCAGATACCGCAGGTCGATCCCCTCGGCCCTGATGTCTCCCTTCGTGAAATCCCGGATGTGATCGTAATCGCTCGCTGCAAATGTCAGAACCAGATCTGCCATCTCTACCCCCTGCAGTCCCCGGCCCAGTCTGCCCTACGCGACCTGATCCGACCAGCCCATGTCCTTGTCGAGGGCATCACCTGCATCGGCGATGCCGTTGAGATAGAGCTCCCAGACAAGAAGATTTTCCGCACAGGCGTCGACAACTTCGTCCTCCATATGCAGTTCGGACGCGTATTTGGCGACGGTGTTCCACCCGAGGTCCGAGTGCTTGATGTCCGCTTCGGAGTGCATGTGGAAAAACAGGCGTTGCTCCTCATTGAGATTGAACAGCTGGCCCCAGCGCCGATTTTCGTTACCGAACCATCCCTTGTCTCGCACCTCGGCGCGACCATAGCCGGGAATGTTGGAGCGTTCCGCGCAGGTATTGGCCATCAGACCCAGCAACCAGTGACGGTTGCTCATCAACCCGTCCCAGGCGCGCCAGGCGATCCTGGTCGTTGGCAAAAGTTGTGCGTCCGTAATGTCCGACCGGTCCATCCCGCAATCCACACCGAGGTCTTCCAGGACTTTCCAGTGCGGCCGTCCATCTCCGTGTTCGCTGTCGGAAATGATTTCCTCCGCGCAGGCTTCCAGAATACCGAGTTTCACGTCCCAGACAGGGCAGTTTGTCGCCACCCTCAGCTTGAGTACCGAATTGCGCTGCCGGGTGTTCTGCCGGTGCTGCTTCACAAACATATAGGCCCGGCCTCTGGTCATCGGTTCGTTGATGAGCCGGACCCTTCCGGAATAGTCATCGACAACCTGGTCGAGCTCGGCAACTACATCGTTATGGCCCATTTTCTTCGTCTCCCGCCTTACGTGATTACAGTGTGATCGGACGCATCGCTCGCCTGTCCGCAGTCTGCCAAGAGCACGTCTTGCGAGGGCAGTGCGAACGCCCCGATCTGAAATGTGTTGAAATCTTATAACCCCGGACAGGATCAGGCTCAAAGACACAGCTTGTATGGCAGCTATCCACAATATTTATGGAAAGACGGGTTCAGGGTGTTCTCAGACGGCCCTCGCTGGTGGCAACAATGTCCGCTGCAACGGTATCGACGAGCTCCTTGACAGCACGCGACGCATTGGTTTCGACATGATCAACGGCTTCGGCCAGAAACAGTCTTCGCGACAGAAGCGGATCAACAATCAGCGCGGCTGAAAGCCTTCCCGCCGACACGGCCGGTTCAATCGTGCCATAGGGCAATATTGTGGACCCGACACCGCCCTCTACCAGGTTGCGCATGGCCGCTACCGAATTCACCTCCAGCGCGACATCGACACCGAGATCCCGTGCAGCCGCAGCCGTTTCGATCTGTTCACGCAGACCGAAGCCGCCACGCGGCAGAATCAGGGGTTCGCGACAGGCATCGGCAAAAGGCACCGAATCTTCACTCAACCGCCCCGGTGGCCGAACCAGATAGAGATCTTCGACCAGCAGGCATTTTGCTCTCGTTCCGCTGATCGCATCCGGATTATAGGTAAAACCGATATCGAGCGTATGTTCGACAAGCTGCTGCATGACAACTTCACTCAGCCCCTCGACGATCCGGAGAGAAATTTCCGGCCATGTCTGGTGACACAGACGGACCAGGGGTGTGATCAGCAAGGCGCTGGCCGTCGGCGTGATTCCCACTTCGACTGTGCCCTTGGGTTTTGCAGTGAGATCGATAACGTCCTGACGTGCCCGTTCGATCTGGCGAAGGACAACATTGGCATGGTGCAACAGAACCTTGCCCGCTTCGGTGGCGTCCACCCCGCGCGAGTGGCGTACCATGAGTTGGGCACCAAGTTCGTCCTCGAGCTTGCGAATCTGCAGTCCCAGCGCGGGCTGGGCGACCCGCACATGATCAGCGGCCCGGGTGAAACTGCCAGCTTCAATAACCGCCTTGAAGTAACGCAGTTGCCGAACATCCATGGCCTGTCCATTCGAAAGAAAAAGGATTGAAAGTCAGCCGGGGGCCAACATTGCCCTGTTTTCAGGGACATGGATTGCAGCTGTCTGCATGCCAGCATCTGACCATCACCCGGACCGGTCAGTCCCCGTTTTGCTAAGCGGCTCCCTCATCCGGTCAGTCCGGAGGCCGGACCAACGGGAGTCTCAGATGACAGCTTCTCCCTTGATCGTGATCCTCCGCAGCATCCTGCGCTCCGCAGGATCAAAATCGGTCCGCGCATGCATCGAACACCGATTGTCCCACATCAGCAGATCACCGGGTTGCCATTCATGCTCATAGGTGAACTCGGGCCGTTCGGAATGCTCGAACAGTTCCTGAAGGAGACGGTGGCTTTCCTCTTCGGGAACGCCCTCGATACGATCGGTCATAAGCCGATTGACGTAAAGGGCCCGGCGACCGGTGACGGGATGAGTTCGAGCGAGGGGGTGAACGAACTGTGGCGCGTCCGGATCGATGTGGGCACCGCGCTTGAGGGGATTGCCCGAATAATCGTAGATGTGATGGGCTGCAAGCGGCGCCAGCATCCTGCGCCTGTCTTCCGGCAGGGTCTCCCACGCCGTGTAGCAATTCGCGAACAGGGTATTTCCGCCCCGTGACGGAATCTCGATTGCATAGAGCGTCGACGCGCGCGCTGGGACTTCGTAATAGCACTGATCGGAGTGGAACCACATTTCGCCATTTTCGAGCGCTGTCGCAAAACCGGTATCACCTACATTTGTGATCATCATGGTAAAGGGCATGTCCTCATTGGCATGTTTGCCAGTGCGGACATGTTCGAGATCTCCGAAATGGCGGCAGAACCGAACCTGATCTTCGTTGGAGAGAGACTGGCCCCTGAACAGGATCACAAGATGTTCGTACCAGGCCTCCTCGATCGCCTTGACTGTGCTCGAATCCAGTTCACGAGAAAGATCCACTCCGGCGATTTCGGCTCCAAGCGCTGCGGATAGCGGCTTCACCCGGACATCAACGGCGGCGACGGTCATGTGACGCTTCTCCCGGTTTTTTAGGAACAGAAGCATAACCCCGACCCTCCCGGAACTCCAGTAGCGGGCCAAACATCAACAGCTGAAAACCCGGGGTTCCCGAACCCGCCGACGGTCCGGGAATGTGGCTGATCTCCCGGCCGGAAACATTCGTGCTGCCCGTCCGGCGTTCGATCGCGCAAATCCACGGGATCGGAAGCCAGCGAAAACCCTGGTCCCGGATGGACACAAACGCCTGGGTCGACAATGCATGCATCAGTGTCACAAAAACCGATTGGCGGGAAGATCACGCGACTGGCTGACGCGTCGAAACCAGGGGCCGATCTGCCTGGATAAGTGTGCCATTTTACGTTGCCAAAATTTAGGAGCTTCAGGTTGCCATTGACGGAGGTGGCATGTCATCGCCCCGTAACAGCACTTTCAAAAATGGCGCGGGCGATACAGAATGGTGGCCGGGCATGGAGTTTCGGCGGGGAGGCTGGCTCCAGCATCTCGTGCGCCGTTCCACGGCGCCAAAGATATATCGGGTCTGCGTGAACAGCTGTGGGGCAAGGCCTTTTCTTTGCCTCGAACGACGCTGGCAGGTAGCTTGCGGTTGGGTACAACTGACGCTGGTGCTCCTGGTCAACTGCTTTGGGCCGGTTCGAGAACCTCGGACCGGACCGGAAGGTGCGAAGACGGCTTCGACGGGAATGAGGAAAAAGGATTGATGAAAACAAAATTCGGGATCAGGCCATTGCTCCTCGCCAGCATCGTGCTGGTGGGATCTGCGGCTGCCACGACAGCCATGTCGGAGAAGGACACATCCGGGGTATGCGACAGCCGGATCCAACAGTCGAAGGAGTTGATCGACAACCAGTGCGAGGACGGCGATCCCTTCTGTTCCGATAACAGCCAACTGTTCGCAAAGATCGGATTATCCGGCGTCTCCGACTGCACACCCTCTGATTTGCGCCCTGAAAAAATCGATTCGAATGCCAGGTCCAAGGGTTCGATGAAACCAATCAATCCCACAGGCGAGAGCACCGACTGAACCTCACTATTTCAGTCTGTCTTTGTCTACGCTGACGTCTTTCGACAAAGGTCATCCATTACTCCCGGCCCTGCTTGTCGGACCAGCAATCACGGTTCAGGGCTTCGGTTTTCCTTCTTGTAAACCTTCTATTGCGTTCGTAACGGCGGACCGGGATCAGAACCAAAAGAATAAATCGTGCCTGATCTGATACGCTTGTGACCCGGGATTCGCCGGAATTGCGTTCCTGTAAGCAAGCGGTCCGAAACCAGCCCCTGACATGCGGGCATCACACAAAAAAGTTGTCCCTTAACCAAGGGTCGGCAATGATGTCATGCTAGAGTCGTTGATGGGGAACTGCTTCACGGGGCAGCGTGGCGCAGAACATGAGGAAACAGATCATGATCGACACCGCCGTAGTCCGAAAACGGCTCCAGGAACGTCTGGCGACTTTGACGGCAAAACTGACCGAGATTGACGAAGACCTGAAAGAACACGGCAACGAAGCGGATTTCGAAGAACACGCCACCGAAATTGCCGGAGACGAGGTTCTCGAAGGCCTTGGCCTGCAGGGGCAAAAGGAAGCACGTCAAATCGTCGCAGCCCTGAAGCGGATCGACGATGGCATATATGGAATCTGCGTGCAGTGCGGAGACGACATCCCGCCAAAGCGCCTCGAACTCCTCCCTCACACACCCCTCTGTGTAAACTGCATGTCAGGAAACTGATCAAACCGCCGCTGCCCTTGAGGACATGACCAGCGCAAGAAGATTGGCCGCATAGTCCGAGGCCGTGTCGACATCCATAAGCCTCGCGTTGGCAAGATAGGTCTTGCAGGTCGCAAGGGATGTCCGGTCGCGTCCGGCGATCACCTCAAGAACCATTTCCGTTCGTTCCACAAGCCTCTCTGCCGGAACGACTTCACTGACAATTCCTGCGGCAAGGGCGCGCCGGGCATCAATCGGTTCGCTCGCATAGACCATCCACGCAACCGCCTTTGGCACGGTCCGGTCTGCATGCGCGGACATGGCAGCCGTGGGCGGGAGATTGTGCGTCATTTCGGGAAGCGAAAACTCGGCATCGTCCGCTGCAACAGCAACATCGCACACGGCCGCTGCAGCGCAGCCAAATCCCGCCGCACGTCCCTGGATGGCGGCCACCACCGGAATCTCGGCCTGCCGAACGGCCTGGTAGAACCCCAGAATAGGTGCGGCGAGTGCAGTGCGCATTTCGACCGCGGTCCTCGGTGTGTGCTCGGGCGCGCTTTCGGGATCACGCCCCAGACAAAAGTCGGGACCCGCCGTTCGCAGGACAATGGCATTAACATCCTGGTTTCGTCCGAGATCACTGACCCGGGACGACAGTTGGTTCAGCATATCGAGCGTCAGCATATTCCCGCGCTCGGGACGACTGATCGTAAGACGCCCGATCCTGCCTGTGATTTCCATTTTCAATACGTCACTCATGCGTCGGGATCTCCCTTTCCAATGTCATGTTCTTCAGCACCGCCCCCGGCGAAAGGAGCTGCAAATCTTCGACATCGTCCATTGCGATTTTGCCCAGTCCTGTATTGCGGGTTTCGCAGCGAACAACCGGATCCCGTGTCGGAATCCTGCCTCTGCACGGATTACCTTTCAGCGTGCTCAAGGAATTCATCAGGCTCGTGGTCGGCCTCCGTCCCGCTGCGACCCACCACCATGATCAATAAATCGAGGGTATTCGCCACAGACAGGCGGGACGGAAATGTCGGCATAAACGTGTCCTTGAAGCGTTCGCCTTCGGGTTCACGGTTCAGGACCGTAACCAGCCCGGAGGTGTCGAAGATCACCCGGGCAGGCCACGTTCGTCATGGAGCAAATCACCTTGGTCAATTACCGACGGGCCCCGGCCCATGAGCGCCGCACAGCGCTCTGCAATGGCCCGGAGCTTGCGCGCACGGCTCGCGATGTTGCGCTTGCGTTGCTCACGCTCCAGACGCTCGCGCAAGGCAACGGTTATCGCGCCAGTCACGGTCTCCCCGGTCAGAAGGGCCAACTCACTCGCGAGCCTGCATGTCTCTTCATTCTTGATGCTGAGGCTCATGACGTCTCCGGCGGAAGGGAAGCAACGATTCTACAATATGGGTCCGCTCTGCCCGCATCAACCTGCAAGGCACCGCAAATGATGCAGGGGTTGTGTTTCAGCGGCAGGAAGAGGGATTCGCTGTGGCTCGAAAACAGTCACACAGTAGAGCGCCTCCGTGCCTCCACGCTGCAACGCTTGCGCCCCGTGGCAGCCTGGCCAAAACACCGTTTCGGACCTGCGCATGAACATCGAAGTGCCGTCCCCCCGGACTAAAGAATAAAACTGACCAATCCGAGAGCGCCGAGCTCCTCGGTATCGAGGATCACCCGGCGCTCGGCGATCCGGATCGCGCCGTTTCCATGTTCCAGACGATAGACGTATCGGCCCACATAGGTGCCGGACCGCCCGCCGCGGCGAAACCGATAGACAGCAAAGTTCGCGGTGACCGTCGCCTCGGCCCCGTCATCCTCCAGAATCCGGACATTCGAGATCAACCGTCGTGTACGCGAGGGCGGGAACTCGGCATGAGCTTCACGGCTCTGCAGTCGTTTCACCCGGCCACGGAGGCGATGCATATCGTCAGCAATGACGTAGAGGGATGTCTCCGGATCACTCTCCGGCGCCTCGCAGGACGGTATCAGATAACGCGCCTCTCCGGTCAACAGCGCGAGCCATCCGTCAAGATCCCACGCATCAAGCAGATCCGCCTCTCGAAAGAGAAACTCCTCGGCACGCTCACGCGACAGGGCCACCCGCAATTACCCCGGCCCGCCAGATTGCGTCCGCTCTTCGTCGCAGTCGTCAATCATGAGGCTGTTCCAGCGGCGCCAGAACGTGCGCATGTGAAGTTCGTCCGAATTGAGCTGTTCGCCCGACTTGGCAATCCCCCGCGTCATGATGGACCAGGGCACTTCCTTCACGGTCGCGGAAATTCCGTCCTGGACCTGTTCCAGCGCCTCGACATCATCGGGTGTTGCCAACCCTCCCGGCCCATAGAAGGTGAGAAAGGAATCAAGCCGGACCCTTCGAAGAACTTCATTTTCCCCGACAGGTCCGAGTGCCCAGGCCGTCACCTCCATCCGGTTTGCCGTCACAGGCCAGAATGTTCTGACCGTGACCGACGAGCCGTCATTGATCATCAGGTTCGGAAAAATCAGCAGATTCCGGTTGGTGTTGGCAATCCGCTCTGCCCTCGCCGTTCCAAGGCGGTGATCAAGTTCGGCGCGCGTCCGCTCGATGACCGGCTTGGCCTCCTCGCCATAGACAGGAATCCAGGCAGCCACCGGGCGTCCCCGGAAGTTGAGATTATCGATGACCGCATGGCCATTTCCGAGACCCTTGCCAATACCGCGTTTCGGCAGCATCAGCCCCTTGGGCACGGCAATGTCGACCCCTGAGTCCTTCATGTATTCCAGCCATGTCACATGGGTGGAATGCAGGTGATAATCATCGAACGAGTTCTCGACAAGCAGCTTCCAGTTTGCGCGAATGTCATACTCCTGAACCCCTGTAATGATCTCCAGGGTGCCGCCTGGTGACTGTTCAACAACCAGATCGATGTAGTCCCTGGCACCGGCAAGCCAGGTATCCAGGTCCGGCAAATCCGGATCAAACCCGGCGAACCAGAAACCGCGATACTGCTGCAGGAGGGGCACGGGCTGCAGTCCAAGGCGTGTGCGGTCAAATGACGGCGGGTAGGCATCATCACCCGGAACTGCCGCCAGGCTTCCATCATTCCGGTAGGACCAGCCATGATAGAAGCAATAGAAACGCGGGGTGTTTCCGCGCCGTTCCCGGCAAACCCGCGCGCCACGATGCCGGCAGGTATTCAGGAGAAGGCGAATCTGCCCCGAACTGTCGCGGCAGAAAATGACGGGACGACCCGCGACCCGCCGCGTCACGAAATCTCCCACCGACGGAATCTCTGACTCATGACCCGCATAGATCCAGGAGCGGTCAAACACCCGTTCGCGCTCCACGTCCAGGATGGACTCGTCAACCAGAACCCTGCGGTTCAGTCTGAAGTCACCACGCTCGGGCTCATCCACAATGTAGGGCTCGGCGCAGGACGGGATGCTCATCTGACTGCTTCCGACAGGCTGCGTCGCCGCATCATGTGACGTTTCGTGGAACGACCGCGGTTGTTTCGATCTCCAGCCTGGCACGATCCTCCATCAGCGCCGACACCTCGACCGCAGCCATTGCAGGAAAACTCCGACCCATCACTTCCCGCCATGCCGTGCCGACAGCTTTCAGATCAGCGAGGTATTCCTGCTTGTCGACGAAATACAGCGTCATCCGGCACACATGCTCCGGGCCAGCTCCTCCCTCCCGCAGAACCGCTACGGTATTGACGAGCGCTTGCCGAAACTGGTCCACGAACCGGTCGCTCTCAAACTCTTCCTCGGCATTCCAGCCCACCATTCCGGCCACGAAAACCAGGGTTCCCTCGGCAGCCACCCCGTTGGAATAGCCCTTCGGGCGGCGCCATCCGGCAGGGTTGAGAGTCTGCATTTCACACTCCCCGATCACCAGGTACGGGACATTCCCCGAGCTTGCGGGGCGCCCGTAAACGTTTTAGGCTTAAAACAAATCCGGATCAACAGAGTCCCGATGTCACAGTCGCCCCGTCCTGCATTGCCGAACGCTTCATTCCATGGGATCGACGGAGAGCCGTTGACCGGCCAACACGCTCTGGTCACAGGGGCAGCGCGGGGCATTGGAGCCGCAATTTGCGAGCGCCTTGCGCATCTGGGAGCGTCACTGACCCTGGTCGGCCGCACACGGGAAACACTGCTCGAACGGGCCGGGGCGTTGTCCGAACGATATGACATATCGATCCATCTGGCGGTAGCGGATGTGGCCCAGCCCGAGGAAATTGTCGCCGCTTTCGATTCTGCCAGCTCCGAGTACGGCCCGATTTCCATTCTTGTGAACAATGCAGGTACCGCCCGGGCCGCTCCCTTTCAGCGGACAGACCGTGCGCTCTGGGACACAATGCTGGGAGTCAATCTGACCGGAGTTTTCAACTGCACCCAGGCTGTTCTGCCGGACATGCTGGAGGCCGGTTATGGACGCGTGATCAATGTCGCATCAACGGCGGGCCTGAAGGGCTATGCCTATGTGACGGCCTATTGCGCGGCCAAGCATGGCGTGGTCGGGATGACCCGGGCACTGGCACTGGAGACCGCAACCCGCGGCGTAACGGTCAATGCGGTCTGCCCCGGTTACACGGACACGGATCTTGTGAGCGATGCTATTGAAGTCATTGTCGCAAAGACGGGGCGTTCCAGCGAGGACGCTGTCAAGGAACTGGCGGCTGGAAATCCCCAGAAACGGTTGATTCTGCCCGAGGAAGTCGCCGATGCGGTAGCCTGGCTTGCGCTTCCGGCAACGGCTGCGGTGAACGGAGTAGTGTTACCTGTTGCCGGCGGCGAAGTCTCGTGACAGCGGTGCGCGCCGACTATGAGACGGGAATCGGCGGTGATGACCGGATGGAGCTGCGAATCTGGCTTCGTCTCCTGACCTGCACCAATATGCTCGACCGACAGGTCAAGATACGGCTCAAGAAAACTGCTGACATAACCTTGCCCCGTTTCGATATCCTGGCCCAGCTGGAGCGGCACGGCGCGCCGATGTCCATGAGTGCGCTCTCCGAGAGGCTGATGGTATCAAACGGCAACGTTACCGGACTTGTCGAACGACTGATCCGGGAAGGACTTGTCGAACGGACCCGCGCACCACACGACCGCCGGATCCGCCTGATCGGCCTGACAGCGGAGGGCACACGAGTCTTCACTGCCCTGGCCGAAGACCACCGCCGCTGGATCGCCAGCATGATGGCCGGGCTGACCCAGGAGGACATGGGGGCGCTGCATGATCTGCTCGCGCTCCTGAAACGTTCCATCCGCGAAGACCTGGATCAACCGAAAAGGGATTCCCTTCATGAAGCGCATTGAAGCGGCCGACATCAAGCCGGAGCATTTTGACTGGAAGGTCGAAGGCCGGGTCGCGACGATCACAATCAATCGACCCGACCGGAAAAACCCCCTGACCTTCGGGTCGTACGGCGAGCTCCGCGATACCTTTCTTACCCTCCGCCACGTGGATGACATCAAGGTGGTGGTCATAACCGGAGCCGGCGGCAACTTCTGCTCGGGCGGCGATGTTCACGAAATCATCGGGCCGCTCATCGAAATGGAAATGACGGAACTGCAACGCTTTACCGACATGACCGGTGACGTGGTCAAGGCCATGCGAACATGTCCGCAGCCAGTGATCGCTGCCGTAGAAGGGGTTTGTGCCGGCGCGGGAGCCATTCTCGCCATGGCCTCGGACCTCCGCTACGGCACCGCGGATGCACGCATCGCTTTCCTGTTCACGCGTGTCGGGCTTGCCGGCTGCGACATGGGAGCCTGCTCCATCCTGCCTCGCATCATTGGTCAGGGCCGTGCGTCCGAGCTGCTCTATACCGGACGGTCGATGTCTGGCGAAGAGGCCCGGCAATGGGGATTTTTCAATGATTTGTGTGCTCCGGGACAGACACTGGCCCACGCAATGGCCCTGGCGCAAAGATTGGCCGAGGGGCCCACGTTCGCCCATTCCATTACCAAGCGCCAGCTGCACATGGAGTGGAACATGAGCGTGGAAGACGCAGTGACCGTGGAAGCGGAAGCTCAGGCAATTTGTATGCAGACCCGAGATTTCGAGCGCGCCTACCGGGCATTCGTGGAAGGCCGCAAGCCAGTGTTTGAAGGAAACTGACGTGTCCGATCTGACGTGGCTCGACTGGCCGTTTCTCGAGGACCACCATCGGGTTCTGGCCGGGAAATTCCGCGATTGGGTCGAGACCCGACTGCCCCCGGTTGCCGAACAGGAGCCGCGCAACACGGAAGAGCTCGATCGTAAAGCGATACGTCTGGTGGAAATGCTGGCGGAAGGCGGCTGGCTAGAATACACAGTCCCCGCACCATGGGGCGGCCGTGATTCCGTGCTCGATGTCCGGGCGCTCTGTATCCTGCGGGAAACCCTCGCACAGCATTCCGGACTTGCCGACTTCGCCTTTGTGATGCAGGGCCTCGGAGGCGGCCCGATTTCACTTTTTGGATCAGAGGAAATGCGTCAACGCTATCTCCCGGCCATCGCCAGGGGAGAACGCATCGCGGCCTTCGCCCTGTCGGAACCGGACTCCGGTTCTGATGTTGCAGCCATGGTGACCACTGCGCGGCGCGACGGTAACGATTATGTCCTTGATGGCGCGAAAACTCTGATCTCGAATGGTGGCATTGCCCACCAGTACGTGGTTTTCGCCCGAACCGGTGAAGCCCCGGGTGCCAGAGGCCTGTCCGCATTTGTGGTCGACGCGGAAACACCGGGACTGTCGATAGCGGAACGATTTGATGTGATAGCCCCGCATCCCCTGGGTCGACTGGAATTCAATAGCTGCCGCATCCCTGCCAGCCAGAGGCTTGGCGATCCGGGCGCCGGCTTCCGGATTGCAATGTCGACACTTGATGTGTTTCGCTCGACGGTTGGCGCCGCAGCGCTCGGATTTGCCCGCCGCGCCTTTGCGGAGGCTGTCGCTCGATCAGGGTCGCGGAAGGCGTTCGGCAAACACCTGTCCGAACATCAGCTCATTCAGCAAAAACTCGCGGACATGGCGCTGAAAATCGATGCTTCTGCGCTGCTGGTCTATCGCTCCGCCTGGGCAAGGGACTCAGGCAGTCGTGTCACTCGGGAGGCAGCCATGGCCAAGCTCTTCGCAACCGAAAGCGCGCAGGAAGTGATTGACGAAGCCGTCCAGATTTTCGGCGGGATGGGTGTTGTTCACGGCTCACCCGTAGAGGCACTCTATCGGGAAATCCGGGCGCTCCGGATTTATGAAGGAACGAGCGAAATCCAGAGGCTGATTATTGCCGGACAGGTGCTCGCAAACTGAAGAGCAGCCCGGCACACCAGAGCGAGTGGGACAGACTGCAATGACGACCATACCACCCGGCGGAATGACCTCTCATATCGATACATTCGCTGCCGACAACCTGCCCCCTCTCGATCAATGGCCAGACTTCGACTACGGGGCGCTTCCGATCCTCCAGGGCTATCCGTCACGGATCAACGCCGGCATCGAACTGCTCGACCGCATGTGCGAAACCGGTCATGCAGACCGGCCCGTCCTTCACTATGGTCCGGTGACCTGGAGCTACGCACAATTAAGGGACGTATCTGATCGTATTGCCAGGGTTCTGGTGGAAGATCAGGGACTGGTACCCGGGAACCGCGTACTGCTGCGCGCTGCAAACAATCCCATGCTGGTGGCCTGCTGGTATGCAGTCCTGCGCGCGGGGGGCATTTGTGTCACAACCATGCAGTTGCTCAGGGTACGCGAACTCCTGCACATCATCGAAAAGGCCGAGATTCGCCATGCTCTCTGCCAGCTGTCCCTGGCGGAGGCGATGGAAGAAAGCCGGATCCAGCAGCCCGAACTGGCCCACGCCCTTTACTTCTCGCCACTGGGTGCTGATGACAATCCTGACGCCACTCTCGACCGGGCCATCGCGGACAAGACTGCCAGTCTGACACCGTGCGATACGGCTGCCAATGACACTGCGCTGATCGCCTTTACTTCGGGCACCACGGGCGTTCCCAAGGCCACGATGCATTTCCACCGCGACATTCTGGCAATGTGCGATTGTTTCCCCCGCTCCTTTGACATGGCAGCACCAGACGACATCTTTGTCGGCACCCCGCCCCTGGCCTTTACGTTCGGGCTGGGCGGCCTGACCTGCTTTCCCATGAGGTTCGGCGCCTCGACCCGGTATTTTCCCGAGGCCGTCGGACCGGAAGACATGCTGAAAGCGATCGAAAGGTACCGGATTACCAGCATCTACACGGCACCGACCATGTATCGTCACCTGGCCGAGCTTGCGGGAGGGTACGACATTTCGAGTCTCGCCAAGTGCGTCTCGGCCGGCGAAACCCTGCCGCGGGCGACCTGGGAAGCCTTTCACGAGTGCACCGGCATTCCGATTGTGGACGGTCTCGGATCAACGGAAATGATCCATATTTTCGTTTCCGCGAGCCGCGAGGAGATGCGGCCCGGATATACGGGAAAGGCCATTCCTGGCTATCGCGCCAGAATCGTCGACGAGGATGGCCAGGAACTGCCGCCCGGAACATCCGGGTTTCTGGCAGTTCAGGGACCAACCGGCTGCCGTTACCTGTCGGACCCCCGACAATCGGACTATGTCAGGGATGGCTGGAATTATCCGGGCGACATCTACGAAATGAACGAGGAGGGATACTTTCGCTATGTCGCGCGCGCAGACGATATGATCATCTCTGCAGGATACAATATCTCGGGGCCCGAAGTGGAAGGCGCCCTGCTCCTGCACGAATCCGTTGCGGAATGCGCGGTTATCGCCAAGCCGGACCCGCATCGGACCAATATCGTCAAGGCCTATGTGGTTCTGCGAGGCGGGGTCGACGGCGATGAAGCGCTGGTCCAGCACCTTCAGGACCATGTCAAGGCTGAAATCGCGCCCTACAAGTATCCGAGGGAAATCGAATTCCGGCGTGACCTTCCAAAAACCGAAACCGGCAAGCTTCAGCGTTTCCGACTGCGGGAGCAGGAAGTCGATACCGAATCGCGCAGCTGATACCGCGGTTATCGCGGCAGCGCGCGATCCAGGCGCAGTCTCAATTCTTCGGCCTCTTCGCGGCTCCAGGACCGGAAGCCCCGTCCCGTCCGGACCCCGACATGGCCCGCCTCCACCAGGTCACGCAGCAGGGTTTGAGGTTCCGAAGAGTTGTCGAGATGAGGCAACAGCACCTCATGGATCGCAAGCGTCAGGTCAAGTCCGACGAGATCTGACTGTTCGAGCGTACCCATAATTCCGAGCCGGGCTCCAAAGCTGTGACGGATCACGGCATCAATTGTCTCGGCGTCACAGACGCCGTTCTCGACCAGTGCAATGGCCTCACGTTTCAGGGCGTGCTGAAGGCGATTGCCGATAAACCCCGGAATGTCCTTCTTTACGTGAACCGGCTTCTGCCCGGCCCCGTCGAGGAGGTTCATCGTGCGACGGACGGTTTCATCGGACGTGAAGGGGGCCTCAACCACTTCGACAAGACGCACGGCATAGGGAGGGTTCCAGAAGTGTGTTCCCACCACACGTTCCGGAGCCCGTGTCTCCGAACCGATCTCGGTCACAGGAATGACCGAAGTATTGGTTGCCAACACGACAGATGAATCCGTCAATTCGCCAAGCCTGGCAAACAGTGCCTGTTTGAGTTTGCGCGATTCGGGAGCTGCCTCGATCACGAACCCGGCGTCAGAAATCGCGGCAGACATCTCCGAATAAACCTTGATATTTCTGACCACATCACGAGATTGATCCCTGCGTTCGCAGATCGCGGCAATGCGGGAAACAACGCTTTCCCGTACATCCTCGTCGGGATCAAACACCGCCACAGCGTGCCCTGCAGATGCAAAGACCAGGGCGATCGCGTGCCCCATCAGGCCGGCCCCCACCACGGCAACGGGTTGCTCTGTCATCGTCCCCGCTCCGGTCAACCCGCGGTATATCCTCCATCCACATACATGATCTGGCCCGTGCAGAAGTCCGACGCTGGCGAGAGCAGATAAAGGGTCATGCCCATCAGGTCTTCCGGCTCCCCGAGGCGGCCAAGCGGGATACGGGCCAGGGACCGGGCCTTGGTCGCCTGACCCAGCTCATCGTCTCCATACATCCACGCCGTCAGCTTGGAACGAAACACGGTTGGCGCAATGGCATTGACAGTGATGCCGTGCTGCGCCCATTCGGTCGCGAGAACCCGGGTCAATGCATCCGTCGCACCTTTTGAGGTGCAATAGCCCGTATAGCCTGAAATATTGCCGTGCCGCCCGCGAACCGATGACATCAGAACCATCTTGCCCCTGATTTCGTTCTCGATCCAGTAACTGCCCACAACCTTGGCCATGAACCAGGCGCCGCGGACATTGGCATCCATGACCGATTGCCAGGTCTCGTAGTCCTGTTCATGAATGAAACCGGCCTGATTGAAGCCGGAACCGACGGCAAGCTGATCGATCCGCCCGTGCGCCGCGAGGGCCGCTTCGACCATGGCCTCTGCATCCGCAAGACTGTGGGGGCGCCTGTGAACTGTCACCACGCTTTCGCATCCCACCTGACGGGCCTCTTCCGCTACGGCTTCGACCTCGTCAGCCGAACCTCCGGCCAGGGTCAGGCGGGCGCCCAGTGCACCGAGGGTCAGGGCCGTTGCCCGGCCGAAAGCCCCCGATGCACCGGTAATGATTGCCGATTTTCCCCTGATATCAAACAGCGACAATGGATTACGCAAGGTTTCTGAAATCATGATCCGCTGCTTTCTCCGGTAATGCGGTATGGTGTGATTGGCGGTCTTGCCGCCTCGGGTGGCAGAGAAACGGCCCTGCCGCGACAGGCTGGCTCAGCTTTCGAACCGGAATGTCTGTTCGGGATCGATCACCGCGACAACCCGGACGCAACACCCCTCCCCCTCGGGCCACCGCCAGGGAAAGGCCATGAAGGTGCAGCGTTTTCCGGTCACGAGATCGAGGTCCCCGCCAATGTTTTCTATCCCCGGAATGCCATTGCCCATCATGATCTTGTGAGCCGGCTCCCAGTGAGGGAAATCTTCCATGACGTCGCGTCCGGTTTCCTCCCTGTATTCGTCGAAGAGGTGGGGATGCGAGGGCCCCGGACCATGATCGACAAGCTTTGTCCCCAACGGATGATCGAGTGCCTGCACGTCAACACCGACCATCCTGACGCCGCGCTCGACAATCCATTCAGCCGCTTCCTTGTAGAGGCCCGGCGAGTATTCGAAATAGTCCGGGTTGTCTCCGAAATTGCGGTGGCTGCCGGTGTTGATCATGAGAATGTCATGGCGTTCGATCCGGGGTACGGCATTTTCCAGATCATCGGGGGTGATGACTCCCCATTTGCCCTTGGGGATCGATACGGCAACACCGGTCCCGAAATGGCGCCATGGCGCATAGCCTGTCAGCGACGGCGTCCCGCCCATCACATGGAGCGGTGCATCCATATGGGTGCCACGATGCATGATTCCCTCATATTCATTGACCAGCATCCCATCAAGCGCATGAAATTTCAGGGTGGTCACCTTCATGTTCGCACTGGACGGCCACTGTGGACGGCCATGCCCCCAGATATTGGTCAAATCATAGTAGATGAGGCCGTTGGCCCCCTTGTATCCTCCAGCCATCGCCCGTCGTTCTCCCTATTCGCCGGTCCCCGAGTCAATCCGCACCTGGCCTGACGGATCGAGCATTGCCATGACGCGCACTACGCAACCGTCTCCCTCCTGCCAGCGCCACGGAAGACAATGAAAAGTGCAGCGCCTTCCGGTCACCGCATCAAGATTGCCTCCGAGGTTTTCGATGGTCGGGATTCCTGCGGCGAGGAGAGTCTTGTGGGCAGCGAGCCAGAGCGGATGATCCGCCTTCGGATCACGGCCGGTCTCGCGCCTGTAACGATCGGGCAGCCGTTTCATGAGTGGGCCGCCCCGATGCTCTCCGAGCGAGGTTGCGAGGGGATGATCCACGGACGGCGTGTCTATTCCTACGAGACACACCTCCTTCTCCACCAACCATGCAGCGGCCCGTGGTGATAACCCCGGCGCATCCCCGAAATACTCCTGGGTGTCGTCATAAAACCGGTGCCAGCCGGTGTTGATCATGACGAGATCATGCGGCCTGATGCGGTCCTCCCAGGGCTCCAGGTCAGAGGGCTCGATCAGGTCCCATCGCGATCTGGAGATATCAAGCACAATACCGTTACCGAAAAAGCAATCCAGTGGCAGATCTGCAATGACAGCCGCGCCCGGAACCAGGTGAATCGGCGCATTGACATGGGTTGAGTTTTGCATCGTGGTCTTGATGGTCTGACTCATGACGCCATGTTGCGCATGCTTCACGCCACGATGGATTCGAACATCCTGATCACCAGGAAAGACGGGGATGCCGTGCCCCCAGGGATGGCTTAGTTCGTAGAACTCGAGGCCCGTCACCGGATCTGTTACTTCACTCATGACCTGTTGTCTCTCTGCCTGCCGTAACACAGCGATGTGATGCCGCTGGCCAATCATTGTGGCAGAACCCGAACGACAGTGCGACAGCGGCAGCTCGCTCTGGTGTCCTGAACGGCTACAACCGGCCCGGCCTCATCACCCTATGCATGGACCAGCGTTCGCGGCGGAATATCATCGCCCTCTTCCCAAACGACGGGATGTGGCAGGAATGAGTTTGAAAACAGACCCATGACCGAAGCCGGATTTCAGGCTCCTGACCCGGAGCGCTGACGGCGTTCACAGAACCGCCCCGTTTCGGTTAGCCTGAAGCACCGCTTCACAAACCTGAGAGACTGTTTCTGTCCGGAGGCTATCATGAGCAAGGTCGATTATCGTTCTTTCGTTCCGGCGCCCGGAAAGGCAAGGATCGCTGGAGCCTCGGCCCGTTCCCACGCAAAAGCGCGGCTGCAATCACCCCGTGCCCGGGAGCTGTTCGAGACCTGGCGAGAACTCGGCGAGGCACCCTTCACGGGGATCACGACCGATGGCACGCCTGTTCCGGATCTTTTTTCGCTGGGGGCCGAACAGGCTCCTTCTGCAGCGATGCAAGAGGCTGCTATCAGGTTCATTGCCGAGCTGACACCTGATCAGCGCGCGCTGGCGCTGTTTTCCGTCGAGTCGGACCTGTGGAGACAGTGGCAGAATACCGAACTCCATGTTGAGGATCATGGACTGCGTCTCGAAGACGTTTCGCCGCGCCTGAGGGAAGGCGTGATTGCCATCCTGCGCGCAAGCCTGAGCCCGGCCGGCGTGGAGAAATCTCTGGCGGTCATGCGGCTGAACCGGTTTCTCGGTGATCTCATTGACGCTCCCGGCGTACTCAATGAATGGAGTTATATCTTCTGTCTGTTCGGAACACCGTCATCCGAGGCCCCCTGGGGCTGGCAACTTTTCGGCCATCATCTCTGTCTCAATTGCCTCGTCATCGGCAGTCAGATGGTCCTGACACCCTGCTTTCTCGGAGCTGAAGTAACCCGGGCTGACCATGGCCGGTTTGCCGGAACAGTCGTCTTCGAAGACGAGGAACGGAAGGGTCTGGCCCTGATGCAGTCCCTTTCAGGCGATCTCAGGGCCGAGGCTCTTGTTTCCCCTTCCATGTCGGGGGAGGATCATCCGCCCGGTCGATGGCATTTTGCCGATCACTTGCACCTCGGGGGTGCCCATCAGGATAATCGGATCGTACCCTATGAGGGTCTGCGGGCGAACCGGATGCCTGTCGTTCAGCAAACCTCGCTGCTTGATCTGGTATCGGCCTATCTGTCGCCCCTTCCCTCCGGGCCTCTGAATGCACGAATGTCTGATGTGGAACGTCACCTTTCGGATACCCATTTCTGCTGGATTGGCGGCACCGAAGAGGACAGCACCTTTTATTACCGGATTCAGAGCCCGGTCGTTTTCATTGAATTCGACCACCATTCGGGCGTCTTTCTCACAAATGAGGAACCGGCCAGATTCCATGTGCACACCATCGTGCGCACCCCGAACGGAAATGACTATGGAATCGACTTGCTCAGGCTGCACTACGCACAATCCCATCGTCCTGCCGGATCATGATGACATGGAAGACAGCCGCATCAACAGGATGTCATGACGTCGCCGGTCGAGTGATGGTTTTTTTGGAGCCGCCGGCAAGTTTGACTGGGTCCGGTAAAACGTGGGCCCTTGTTTAACAGCAGCTGGGGCAATGAGTCGCGCGGCCGGGAGATTCAGAAGAATCGGGCGAATCTTGAGGTGTCATCCAGATCTTGAAGGAAGGATGCCTCCGCTGGTTCGATTGCAATCCGAAGCACGTTCACTTTTCGGGCAGACCTGTAGTTCCATCTTTGCAATCACTTTGCTTGATGAGGCTGCAAAAGCCCTTCCTTCTTCGGCGCAGTCGGTCGCTTATATAAGGCGAGGGACTTCACAAAGGAATCGATAAGATTTACGCCGACCAAGGCATCAGAAATGTGGCCAATACCCGGAATGGCGACACAACAAGATTCAACCACTTCTCAAGGAGGCAGGTGCAATGGACCAGCGTCAGATTAACAAAGAATACGTCTCACAGGTCCATCCACGGACTTCCCATGCAGGACCCCGGTCAGGCTCTCGGCATAGGCCTGGTTTCCCCTTCTGTGATCATCGATGAGCATCGTTGCGGGCGGCAAACGCCGTACGGAACTCGGCCGGGTTTCGTCCATAACGGGTACCATTTACTTTGATTGTACCTGCCATTTCCTGTGCCTCGTTGCCGAAAATCTCAGCATGAAGAGTGATTCTGAAGTCGGAATAAATGGCGGTACCAAAGGTTAATGTGGTCGAACCTGTCCCGCCTGACAGTATGTTGCCGTCAACGGTTATATTTCTGACGGAGTAGTCTGGATCACTACGACCCCATCGGAAGACGTGCAGTTCAGCCTCTCCCTGTGCAAAGTTGACCCTAGCGTTGACTGGCCCTTCAGTGATTATGTCTAAACCCGTAAGAGGATGAATACGGTAGGTGACATTATGCCCGGTAAAGCTTGCCGTGCCAATTCCATCTGGCGCTGTTGGGGGCGCTCCGTCCTTGACCAGGGCAAAGGCGTCGCCCCCCCTATATCTGAGGGATCCGTTGCTGTCGGGTGACCATACGACGCCCGTAAGACTGCGATTGGCTTGTGCCCACACGCCGTAGGAAACGTAGTCATAGACCTTGCCAGAGCCCTCGTCCCAGCGGTTGTAGTGGAGAAGCAGGTAATTGCCGTTGAACGAGGCATTGCCCCAGCCCAGACTGCGGTCATAAGGTCCCCAATCCGAGGGCGGACTGGTTACATCGGCCACCACATTGAGTCTTTCATTGTCGGGCGTCGCCGGATCGTCCTCCTTATTGCCACCCAGGTTAATCCGGCCATCCTCATTGATCAGGATAGCACCGGTGGCCAGGTTCTCACCCTCCGCCCCGGTCGCGTTGTCCACCGCACGGCCATTCACTGACCACGGCTTCGCCGCATCATGGGCAGCCCGGGCGGTCGCAAGCGCCTCCGTCATGCCAGCTGCATCATCCGTCACAACCTTCAGGGCACCACGGACATCCTCCTGATAGGTCGCAGTTCCCCCGGAATCAGGATCCTTCTGCTGGGCCAGGCGTTCCGCAGCGTGCTGCGCCTCCTCGAGCTGGTCCGACAGGTCCGTGGCACGGCTGTAGTCCCTGGCCCAGGGTATTCTTCGCAGAATATCGGCAAGCGGCGCTTCCAGACCGTCTGCATCGCTGCGGGCCTTGATGGCCGCCATGATATCAGACCAGGCCTGAGCCGTGTTGAAGGAAGCCCGCGCCGCGGTATAAGAGTCTGCCGCCGCTGCAGCGGATATGGCCCCCGGAGAGCCCTCTTCCGTATCACCGGCTGCCTCGGCCGCTGCCGCAGCGTCCTCGGATGCCGTCTTCGCAGCGTCCCTGGCCGCTTCAGCCGCAGCGGCAGCCGCTGCCGCGTTTTCGGCACGCGTTTTGTAATCCGCATCTCTTGTCGTTGCGGCCGTCACCGCCGCTTGCGCCTTGGTGACAGCTTCCGTCAGCTGTGCCGTTTGTGAGTCATCCTTGTTGTCAGTCAAGGCCTGTTGGGCCGCAGCCAGAGCCGCCTGGGCAGCAGGCAAAGCGTCCTCTGCCTCAGCCTCAGCCTCTGTCGCCTTTGCAGCCGCCGTGCCCGCAGCAGTATCCGCTTTCTCGGCCTCGTTCGCGGCGATCCGGCGCTGCTTGCCCTGCTCTTGCGCAGCAAGTCTGGCATTGTCGATCCCGGTCTGGGTCGCCCGGGCTATATCCGCTTGTGTCTTCGCCTCAGTGGCAAATCCGGCAGCCGCCTTCGCACTCGCGTCCGCGGCCGAGGCCGAGGCCCGCGCAAGGCCCTTCTGGTTCGTAACCTCCGGATCTGAATGGATCACCGCATCGGCTTCCGCCAGCGCATCATTGGCTGCCACCAGAGCCGCATCAGCCGCCTTTTTGGCATTGTCCGCGATCGTGCTCTGCGCCGCGGCTTCATCCGCATCCAGGGTGCCATAGACCGCATGGGTGGTCGCAGCTTTAGCTGCAGCCTCAGCATCCCTTGCCGCCTGATCTGCCTCGCCTGCAGCCGTGGCCGCCTTCCCGGCAGCCTCCGTGGCAGCTCTGATCGCAGCCAGTCGCTCCTCTTCAGCCTTCTTCGCCTCATCTGCCTTTTGATCGACATAATCCTGATCGTAAGGGGTCGTGTCAGGGCCGCCGCTGCCACCCCCGCAACCGTAGAGCGCAATGGATCCCGCAACGGCAACCGCCGTCAGCCATACTCTCTGGCGCACTGTCTTCATGTTCGTCTCCGTAAGGATCGTTCCCGAGCGTGCAGAACCCGGTCGTGTGAAGCCATAGCTGTTTCTTAGCCCCCTGTACCTGTTACGACAGGTCAAGGAGATGATTGGATTATGTGGTAGTCAATATCTTGGGTCAATGTTCACTGCGGAGCGGACGCCAACAGACGTTCTGGGTCTCAACCGACGTCCTTCCATCCTCGAAGGTCTGTCCTTTGTGGACAGGTCGGGCCAAGGGCGATCGCCACGATGTACGCGTCCTTGCCGATACGCTCGGGACCGATCATCATGTGTTCCGGCGTCTTGAACTGACCGCCCCAGAGATCTCTGAAGGACACCGGGCAATTCCTTCTCGGGAGCGGTCCGATCGTCAACAGTATGACCTCACGAACACCTGTTGCGAGAGTGACCCGCTCTTCGCCAACCACTTCCAGCTCGGGAGAAGCCGCGAAAGTCGGTTCAACTGAATACTCGTGGAACTGGTAACAATTATGACCTCTGGCGGCGGTCCAGGCCCTGGGTGCGCTCTGACAATACTTCTTTCGCTTGCGCGGTAGCTTCACCCCGCGCCGAGGCAAACCAACCTCAATCCGCTCCGGATACACGAAACTCCGAATCCGTGAATGGCAATCTGTACCTACGAAAGCCCCATGGCCTTCACATACGCTGCTCGAATCTCTGCCGGCTGCCCCGCCTGGAACACAAATTCTCTCATTGACCGGGTACGGGGATGATCAAGGTCCATCAGCTGTTCGCTGGTTGGCCCATCAACGAGATAGTCTCGATCGAAGACGGGAAGACCGATGCAGTCATTGCCTTCTGCATCACGCATCAGGGCCTTGGGTTCTTCCCCCGCTTCAAGACGCTGCAGATCATCGAGAAACCGTCTTCGCATCATGACAACACCACGGTCACTCAATCCCAGATACTCGCGGGATCGGTCGGCCACCTGTCCCTGACCGACCCAGGCTACGAAATCCTGATTCATCACGTGGCTGGTGATCCATTGGCCAGTCACTTCGTCGCGCAAGGGGCCATACCAGGACGGGATCCCATCCTGCTCATATGGCCGACGGTCCGACGGTACGGGATTGAAGAACCAGCCCACACTCAGGGTGTTTTCATCATCAATCGGCACCCTCCATTCGAAATGATCTCCCGTAAACAGGGCATTGGGCCAGAGACAGGTCCGTCCCACAGTCCACAAGGGATTACGTTCGTCGGTATCCTCACGGATACGCTTGTAAGTGAAGCCCCAGTCGAACTCTTCGAAATCGATGCGCAAGTGCTTCGGGGAATAGGGTCCTGTGGCACCGCTCGCGCGAATACGCCAGTTCGCGTGCTGCCATTCAAAGTGAACGGGATCTATGGAGTTTTCCTGGCACTGAAACCAGTTGCAGGGGACCTCGGTAAACACAATCTGGCGGAAGCCGTTGGCCCATGTGAAGGGTTCCCAGGTCGGAACAAGAGGGGCCGGATCCGGACCGAGATATGCCCATAACAGCCCGGCCTTGGCCTCGACAGGATAGGCCGTGATCCTGATTTTGTCCCGATGACTTCCCGCAGGCGTCACCGTGTCTTCAAACGGCTGCTCCACGCATGCACCGCCACAGTTGTAGAGCCAGCCATGATAACTGCAGCGCAGCCCATTCTTCTCCACAAACCCGTAAGTGAGGTCGGCCCGCCGATGCGGACAGTGACGGTCCAGCAGCCCGTACCTGCCGGAGAGATCCTTGAACAGCACCAGATCCTCGCCCAGGAGCCGTACCGGCTTTGTCTGGCGGCGATCCATTTCGTCGACCGCACCGACAGGATGCCAGTAGCACCGCAACAGCTCGCCCATCGGTGTTCCACGCCCCACCTGGGAAAATCGCAGATTGGTCTCGCGGTCAAGCATGATTTCGTCTCACCTTTTCAAAAAGCCGAAGGCCCGGTTGTCCGTGTTGCACGCTCCTCATTGTCCCCACGGCCAATAACCGATTGCAGATGCCATGACCTGGAAACGCAGTACTTCCCGGTTCGCGATCATATCATCAGTGTCCGCCAATGTACCGCCGCCAAAGAAGCGTCCCGGGTCCTGATCTTCGGTCCTTGACAATCCCCGCCATTCTTCCAACCTTGGTACCAGTCAAACATTGATTGGGGGAGGCTCAGGCATGGCCAGGTTCGTTATCCAGTCGCATGGTCGTCTGCAGGAGTGGGTTGCCGAGGAACATGGGTATTTCCGGGATGAAGGCCTCGACTACGAATTCCTGGTCAGCAAGGCCGAGATATGGTCAGGCTCGGTCAAAAGCACCGAGGAAGCCCCCGACGAGCTTCGGCAAGGGGCTTATGAATCCTATGAGTCAGGTCGGGCCTGCAATGTTTCCGCTGCCTGCCACTGGACGGTCAACATGGCGGCGTCCGCGGGCCACGGCAAAATGTGGGGCAATGCCTACTCGGTAACGCCATCCGCAATCTTCGTGCCGCCGGATTCGCCGATCAGAACGCCGGAGGATCTTGCAGGTGTTCCCATCGAGGTGGGATACCATTCCGGAAGTCATTATTCGACACTGCAGGCCCTCCAGCGTTTTCTTGACCCCGATCAGATCAATCTGCACTTCGGCGGCATTGTGCTTGACAGGCTCGCGCTTCTTGTCGACGGCAAGGCGGAGGCAGGAAACGGTTTCGGCATCGCCTATTACGTGCTCGAGCAGCTTGGCTTCCGCAAGATCGCAGACTCGACCTTTATGATCGGCGCACTCGTTACCAATGACGCAGATATGGAAGATGTCGAAAAGTACTACCGCGCCTTGCGACGGGCCCAGCGGGCCATCGACATTGAACCCGAATGCTACACCCACTATTTCCTGCGTGAACTTCCGGAGCGCTATCACTCAATGGTCGATGTGCGCCGGATGGGTCCCGGCGAGAGGCTTGTATTCGAGCCCTACACGCAGGAACTGTTCGAGCGCACTCACAAATGGATGCGGGACTACGACCTGTTTTCGGACGGAAGCGGAGGCAGTGGCGGTTACAACGAATCCGTCGTTACCGCCGTAGCTGCCGAATAGCTGATCGGGGTCCCGAGGTACGGGCTTTTGCTTTCCGGACCAGATCCCGACATTCAGCTTCGTTTGTGAAGCAGAGAATTCTCTTATCGCCTGCGGATGGAAATGTGACCCGCGGGAAGACGCTGAAACTTCGAAGCGAAGACATAGCCGGGCAGCGGACAAGCCTCCATTTCGAGGCGATTTCGTAACGCTGCAGCAGGAATAATGCAGCGTCAGTCTCTGCGCACCCGCACGGCATCCGCAGCGACTTCGTCCCAGCCCCAGAAGGCTGCCGGGTTCACCCCGTTTTCGCCGTCTGCTCAGCTGCTCATGCCCGGAACCAGCCTGATCCAACGAATTCGCTGCGGGTTACCGCACCCTTTTGAGGCGCAATAGTTGACCCGGTCTCCGGATACGAATTCCGGCACCGTGATCACTGGTTCCGGGCGATTGTGTCGCCGATCCGACCTATTTCCAGCGGATCCGACCGAGTTGGGCACCAAAGGGATTGATAATGCCCTTGTCGATCTCCAGATCCTTTGTGTGAACGAATACCGATGACAACCCTGCAAGCGGCACGATGAAGGCCTGTTCATTGATCCGGTTGAAAATCTTGCGGTAAATCGCCTCCCGCTTGGCCGTGTCAAATTCTGCACCCGCCTGTTTCATCCACGCCGCAATGTCCTTGTCGCCATAATAATTGCGCGCCTTGCTGCCAAAATAGAACGTGATCAGCGCGTCAGAATCCGGAACCCCGCCGGAACTGAACTGATGGACAAGGGTCTGGATCTTTCCTTCCCTCTGCAGCTTGCGATACGCGCCAAAGGTCACACTCCTGATTGAGGCCTGAACTCCCACGGCCCGCAGATATCCGGCTATGGCCTCGGCGACCTTTCGGGATTCCCCGAGCGTGGTGATCTGCAACTTGAGATCCGATTTCCCGGCCTCGGCCAACAGCGCCCGGGCCTTGGCCGGATCGAACGCCGGGGGAGCAACGTCGTACTTGCATCCGATCTGGAACGGTTTGCAGATGGAATCCATCGCCTCGACCTGATCTCCGCCGGCAAAGATATTGCGCCGGATCGAATCGCGATCGATCGCGTGCACCAGTGCCCGCCGCACGCGCACGTCTGCCAGATCGGTGCTGCCGGTCCGGCCGATTGCGTCAAAGGCAATGTAGCGGAACAGGATCCCGTTGCTGACCGTCACCGCCAACCGCGGATCCAGTGCCAGATTTTCAGCCTGGTCCTTCGGCACATTGTGGATCATGTCCAGACCGCCGGTAATGATCTGGGCAACCTGTGTCTGGATATCCGGGATCGGCATGACATGGACGTTTCCGATTGTCCCGGCCGGTTTCGAGGGAACACCATGGCGAAAGTCCTCGTTGAGCGCCATGCGAACACCGGTGTTGGGATCATAGCCAACAACCTTGTAGGGCCCGGTGCCGACCGGGGCCTTGCCCCACTCTGCCTTGTTCTTGAGCGCTCCATGAACATCGGACGGAAATATCGGAAGGCTGATTGCCAACCGGGCGAGCGCTACGGTGCGCGGTCCCTTGGTCATGACGCGAACCGTATACTGATCGACCTTTGTGGCCTTGTCGATCCACAGAAACCGCGTCTTGATCCGGAACTTGACCTTGGGATCCGCCATCCAGTTGATGGAATAGACAACATCGTCTGCATCAAGCGGCGAACCGTCATGGAACCTGATGTCATCCCGCAGACGGAACTCGTAGGTTGTCGGATTGACGACCTTCCAGGACTTCGCCAGCAAGGGTTCGAATTGCCGGGTCCGCTCGTTATAGGAAATCAGGGTATCGAAAACAGCTCGCGCCGTGAATGAGGTCTCCCCCTTGGGGTCATAAACCAGATCCACGCCCGGAATCGGATCGTAGAACCCGACACGAAGTGTATCCTTTGCCTTCTGGGCCATTCCCGGTGACACCGCAAACAGGGTCGCCACGGTGATGACCAGCAGTTTCTTGCATACCATGTTCCTGCTCCCAACCTTCAATGCGAGGATCACCCCGTATCAATCACACTGACCGACGTCTCGGGGCGTCCAAATTCGGGCGAATTATAGGCCGCAAGACAGGAACCGGACAAGAAACACGCGCCCGCCGAATCCTTGCCCGACGCCGATGCCAGGGTCATCACCAACAACCTCCGGTCAACACCGGCCCTGTCCGTTGGCGCAGTCCACTCACGGGCATCAACACTCCTTGCCTTGCATCACTTCCAGCGCATGCGACCCAGCTGGGCGCCAAACGGATTGATGATACCCTTGTCGATTTCAAGATCCCGGCTGTGCACGAAAACCGATGAGAGACCGGCAATCGGCATGACATAGACCTGCTCGTTCATTCGATTGAAGATCTTGCGGTAGATTGTTTCCCGCTTTGCCGTATCAAATTCCGCGCCAGCCTCTTTCATCCACAGGTCAATATCCTTGTCACCGTAATAGTTTCGCGCCTTGCTGCCGAAATAATAGGGGACGAGCGCGTCCACGTCAGGCACGCCGCCCGAACTGAACTGGTGAACAAGGATCTGGATCTTCCCCTGGCGCTGGGCCTTCCGGTAGGCGCCGAACGTCATGGTCTTGATGGAAGCCCTTACACCGACATTTCGGAAATAACCGGTAATGGCCTCGGCAACCTTCTTGGCTTCAGACAAGGTAGTGATCTCCAGGCGGAGGTCATTTTTTCCCGCCTCTGCCAGAAGCTGTTTCGCTTTCTCCGGGTCATATTTCGGTGGCAGGGTGTCAAAGACGCACCCGATCTGAAACGGCTTGCAGATCGTATCCATGGCCTCGACCTCGTCCCCTCCGGCAAAGATGTTTCGCCGTATGGAATCGCGATCGATCGCATGCATCAACGCACGCCGCACCCGTACATCAGCCAGATCGTTGTTACCGGTGCGACCAATCGCATCGAAAGCTATGTATCGAAACAGGATTCCGTTGCTGACAGTCACAGCGAGCCGGGGATCGAGACCGAGGTTTTCCGCCTGGTCCTTGGGCGCGTTATGGATCAGATCGAGACCGCCAGTGATAAGCTGGGCCACCTGGGTCTGTATATCCGGCATGGGAACGGCATGGATGAAACGGATATTTCCGGGCGGTTTGGCCGCACTGCCATGACGATAGGCCTCGTTCCGTTCAAGCCGGACGCCAGCATTCGGGTCATAGGAGACCAGCTTGTAAGGGCCCGTTCCAATCGCCACCTTCCCCCACTCGGCCTTGTTTTTCAGGTTTCCATGAACGTCGGAAGGAAAGATGGGAATACTGATGGCAAAGCGGGCGAGCGCAACCGCACGTGGTCCCTTGGTCGTAACACGGACCGTATACTGGTCGACCTTCGTTGCCTCCTTGATCCACAGGAACCGCGTCTTGATACGAAACTTGACCTTGGGATCCGCCATCCAGTTGATGGAATAGACAACATCGTCCGCATCCAAAGGCGAGCCATCGTGAAACCTGATATCGTCCCGCAACCTGAACTCATAGGTCGTCGGGTTGACCAGTTTCCATGACGTGGCAAGCAACGGCTCGAATGCCTTCGTCCGTTCGTTGTAGGAAATCAGTGTATCGAAGACTGCTCTTGATGTAAGCGAGGTCTCCCCTTTCGGATCGTAAATCAGATCGACGCCAGCAATCGGATCATAGAATCCGATCCTGAGCGTATCCCTGGACTTCTGGGCCAATGACGGTGTCGCCGCCATTGCCACTGCCGCCGCTGCGGCGAACATGATGCGATAAGCCATGTCTCGTTACCTCCCTCGAACGATACGCCGGCCGGTCCCTGGTTATTGGCTGATTGTCAAAAGCCGGCAGCACTCACTCCTGAGTTATAATCCTTCATCCGGCCCCTTGCAGCAATGAGCCATCGTTCAGGCCACCCTGAACCTGCCGGCAACATCATGACCACCTCGGTTCGGGACACCGCCCGGTACAATCTGCCCCGGAGGGTCCCGGGCTCCGGGGCTTCCCCGAATGCCGGGTGCCGACCGAACAATCGATATTTACCTGCCTGGCGATCCTTCCACCCCCGGAAGCCATCGCTTGCCGGAACTGGCCAGGCCCTCCGCTGCGATCAACAACAACCCCGTGGGGACCAGGGACCGGTCCGTGGTGATGCAACAGCAGAAATGGCGGGAAGCCGGATCCCCGCCGTCCCCAACGAAATTTGATAAGAGACGCCTCTTGGTTGAGATGAACACATCGAATGGCAATAATGGCGGCCATCGGATGTCCCCCCATCGCCAAAGTTGCGGAGGACCCGGGACCCTGGTGACCCGCATGCTACCGACGTGGCCAGAAGGAAACGGACATGATCATTGACTGCCATGCTCACGTGAGCGCTCCGGCCGAACTCTGGGCCTACAAGGCAACGTTACTTTCCCATCGCGGCTCGCACGGTCGCGGCAAGGTCACGGTTACTGATGAAGAGATCCGGCACGCAGTCGAAGAGCGTCATTTCCCGGGCTCGGGCCACAGTCACATGGACTATATCGACGAGCTCGGCACTGACATGCAACTGGTCTCGCCGCGTCCTTTCCAGCTCATGCATTCCGAGAAACCCTCGAGACTGGTTCAGTGGTTTCATGAGGAATGCAACGACATGATTCACCGGGAGACCGAGCTCTATCCCGATCGTTTCGTCGGTATCGCCGGATTGCCGCAACCCTGCGGGGAGCCTCTGGACATGGCGATCGCGGAACTGCGGCGCTGTGTGGAACAACTCGGCTTCAAGGGTTGCCTGCTCAATCCGGACCCTTATGAAAATACCGGCATCCATCCTCCGGCGCTCGGTGACCGCTATTGGTATCCGCTGTATGAAACGCTGTGCGATCTCGGCGTTCCCGCACACATCCATGGCACCGGCTCAAGATCGGAACGCGAACCCTATTCACTCCGGTTCATTAACGAAGAAACAACCGCTGTTTACGGTCTCGTCAACTCGTCGGTCCTTGACGACTTTCCCGACCTTAAAATCGTTGTCAGCCATGGCGGCGGCGCGATCCCATACCAGTTGGGGCGATTTGAGTCGGGTACGCTTCGCCGCCCCGGAGCGGACCGCTTCAGCCATCGCATGAGGCGTCTCTATTACGATACCGTTCTTTATACGCCAGAGGCGATTGCCCTCCTGATCAAGGTCGCCGGCGTTGATCAGTGCCTGTTCGGCGCCGAGTGCCCAGGTGTCGGATCCTCCATCAATCCCGATACGGGCAGGCACATGGATGACGTGGCGCACCACATCAGGTCGTTTGACTGGCTGTCGGATGAGGAGAAGGAGAAGATTCTCGGAGGCAATGCCCGCCGCGTCTTTCGACTGGATTCATAGATCGGCGCGGTGCGCGAAGCATGGGCCGCTTTTTTCTCCAGCGCTTCGGCGTGGCGGTGGTGGTGGCCGTCACCGTGTCCATCATCGGCTTTACATTGCTGCGCATATCGGGCGACCTCGCCGCAGACCTCGCGGGCGAAGATGCAACCGCAGCCGAGGTTGCCCAGATTGCAGAGCTGTACGGGCTTGATCGCCCTCTTCACGAGCAATACCTGTCCTGGGTGATCAGTGCGCTCCAAGGCGACCTCGGCCAGTCGCTTTTCACCAACGAACCGGTGACGGATCTCATTCTTGAGCGCGTCTGGGTCACGATCAGCCTTTCGATCTATTCGCTGATTCTTGCTCTGGCAATCGCCATTCCGCTCGGCGTTGCTGCGGCAATCTGGGCCAACAGCCTGATTGATCGAACCGCGCTGGCAATCGCGGTATTCGGACAGGCCATCCCCAATTTCTGGTTCGGCCTGATCCTGATCTATCTGTTCGGCGTTGTCCTCCGCTGGCTTCCGATATCAGGATCCGGCAGCTTCGCGCATTTCATACTGCCAACCATTGCGCTCGGGACCTCCATCATGCCGGCCCTCATGCGCCTCACACGGACCGGGATGCTTGAAGTTCTTGAATCCGACTTCATCAGGACGGCCCACGCAAAGGGTCTGCGACCAGTGGTCGTATTCTTCAAGCACGCCCTTCGGAACGCGATACTGCCGGTGGTGTCCCTTTCCGCGGTCTCACTCGGCTTCCTTCTCGGGGGATCGGTGATTGTCGAAACCGTGTTCGCGCTGAACGGAATCGGCCTTCTGGCCTACGAATCGATCCTGCGGAGTGATTTTCCTGTCGTCCAGTCCATCCTGGTCTTCGTGTCCCTCGCCTACATTGTTCTCACCCTGGCATCCGATCTCATCAATGCCAGGCTTGATCCCAGAATAAGGCTGGGGTGACCCGCGTCGTGGCCTCCCGTCTCCCGGTCGACGAATTTACGGTCGAGGTCCCCTCGCCCGGGCAGGTCATGTGGCGCCGGGCCCGGTCCCATATCGGGCTGCTCTCGGGCACCGGGTTCGTGGTTCTGGTTACACTGCTGGCCATCTTTGCTCCGCTGGTCTCACCGTCAGATCCATACACCCAGAACCTGGAGTTGAGATTGCTCGGTCCCGTCTGGGGCGAAGCCGGTACGTGGTTGCATCCCTTGGGCACAGACTCCCTTGGCCGTGATTACCTCACGCGCATCCTGCACGGGGCCAGGATTTCTCTCATGGTCGGCTTCGGAGCCGCGCTGATCTCCGGTCTCGTCGGCTCAACCATCGGAATCATTGGCGGTTACTTTGGCGGCCGTACCGATGCAGTCATGATGTACCTGATCAACGTGAAGCTGGCACTTCCCGGCATTCTGATCGCACTTTCCATGGTGTCGGTGTTTGGCGGCTCCCTGGTTTCCCTGATTGCCATTCTGGGATTTCTTTTCTGGGACCGGTTCGCGGTCGTGACCCGCACCGTCACGCAGCAAATCCGCAGCCGCGAATTCGTTGCCGCAGCAGAAGCCGTCGGTGCCTCCCATGCCCGCATCATCCTGCGTGAGGTCCTGCCGAACGTGTTCAGTCACATCATCGTCGTTGCCAGCCTTGAAATGGCTATTGCCATTCTGGTGGAAGCCGTGCTGTCATTTCTCGGTCTGGGGATCCAGCCACCAACACCTTCATGGGGCCTTCTGATCTCCGAAGGCCGGAGTTTCATGTTCTTCAAGCCCTACCTGATCACACTGCCCGGTCTCGCTCTTTTCCTTCTCGTGATCGCTATCAATCTCATGGGGGACGGAATTCGCGATATCACCGTTCCGGAAGAGCGCGGCCGATGAAAGGCGAGGAAATCCTGACCGTTCAGGACCTTGAGGTCGAAATCCCGACGCCATCGGGTCCATTGCGGGCTGTCAATGGTGTAGATCTGAGGGTTGCCCAGGGCGAAACACTCGCCGTCGTGGGAGAATCAGGATGCGGCAAGACCATGAGCGCGCTCGCGATCATGCGCCTGCTTCCGAGACGGGCCCGGATCCGGGCCAGCGGCATCCACCTTGAAGGAACCGACCTGCAGGGTCTGTCAGACAGGGCGTTCGCCGACATTCGCGGTAATCGGATCGGCATGATCTTTCAGGATCCG
Organism: Alphaproteobacteria bacterium; assembly: GCA_965221485.1. Taxonomy (GTDB): domain Bacteria; phylum Pseudomonadota; class Alphaproteobacteria; order MPNO01; family UBA830; genus JAJEBT01. The sequence continues at coordinate 1,532,250 of OZ244893.1, forward strand.
ATGACGTCGCTCAATCCCGTCTACACAATCGGTGATCAACTCGAGGAGATCTGGCTCCGGCACCGGGGCGGCCAGCGCCGGGTCGCTCGGGAACGGGCCGCCTATCTGCTCGACCGCGTGGGCATCACGAATGTCGATGCACGACTCAGTCAATACCCGCACCAGCTTTCCGGCGGACTTCGCCAGCGCGCGATGATTGCGATGGCACTCATGTGCCATCCGGTCCTGATCATTGCCGACGAACCAACAACAGCTCTGGACGTTACGGTGCAGGCCCAGATCCTTCGCCTGCTGGACGATCTTCAGGAAGAGTTCAATATGGCGCTGATCCTGATCACGCACGATCTTGGCGTGGTCGCCCGCATTGCTGACCGGGTCGCTGTCATGTATGCGGGCCACATCGTCGAGACGGGTTCCGGCAGCCAGATTTTCGCTGCTCCCACCCACCCCTATACCAGGGGTCTGATCGGATGCATTCCCTATCCGGGGAAGACGGAACGACGTGCAAATCTCGGATCCATTCCTGGTGTTGTGCCGTCCCTGATCGGCGACCTCAAGGGATGCCTGTTCCGGAATCGCTGCAGTCTTGTCGAGGCTCGCTGTCGCGAGGACGGTGTCGGTGAACGATCACTGGGCGCCGGCCACAGTTACCGCTGCATCCATTCCGCAGAGGAATTGCTGGCAAGGGCGGCATCGTGACAGCCAGCATTCTCGAATGCCTTCAGGTCAGCCGGTCTTTTCGGATCGGTGGCGGACTCCTCCAGCCAGCCAGACTCCTGCGGGCCGTCAGCGACGTATCGGTTGCCGTCAGACGAGGTGAAGTCCTGGCTGTTGTCGGAGAATCCGGTTGCGGAAAGACGACACTGGCCCGCATGCTCCTGGGGCTTCTTCCGCCGTCACAGGGTCTCATTCACTATGATGGGCGGCCCATTGCCAATGTGGGCCGGCAGCAGGTGGCTGCGAATGTGCAGCCCGTCTTCCAGGATCCGTACTCCTCGCTGAATCCCAGAAAGACCCTCTCCGAAATCATCGGTCTCCCCCTGCTGGTGCACAAAAGAGGGTCCCTGCAGGAACGGAGACGGCGGGTGGAAGAAATCATGGCGCAGGTCGGACTGCCCCCGCACCTCATCCATGCCTATCCCAGCCAGCTCTCGGGCGGCCAGCGACAGCGGGTCGCAATTGCGCGTGCACTCGCCATCAGCCCTGCGGTCGTCGTGCTCGATGAGCCCACATCGGCACTCGATGTATCTGTGCAGGCACAGATTCTCAACCTGCTCCTCGAACTGCGCCGGCGCCTGAACCTCACCTACATTTTTATCAGCCACGATCTCGCGATTGTGGAACACATGGCCGATCGTGTCGCCGTGATGTATCTCGGTCGAATCGTGGAAATGGGACAGACGGAAAATATCTTCGACTCCCCCCGTCATCCCTATACACAAAGCCTGCTTGCGTCCATCCTGACGCCCGATGCCAATCTGGGGATTCCGGATGCATCGATTCTTGGAGATTTTCCGGATCCCCTTGATCCGCCGTCGGGATGTCACTTTCATCCCCGCTGCCCAAGCCGGCTGCCCCACTGCCAGACCACCCGCCCTCTCGGCATCGTCGAGAACAGGCGGCAGGTCGAATGCCACCTGTATGAGGGTTAAACTGTCATCATGACTTCATCCGACCTGATCGAGCGGCTCCAGCATCTCGACAGCTGCGCGGTTTCCGATGCGCTGGATTCGTTCGGGCTTCCTCCGGGGGTCACGGGAATTCCGGCATGGTCTGTCCGACGCCGCATTGCCGGCCGCGCCGTCACCGTCAAGCTGGACAGCATGCGGCCAGAGGGAGCAGCTGTGCGGCATTTGTGCACGGCAGCTGTCGAAGCAGCCGGACCCGGCACCGTCCTCGTCATCGAACAGAAATCAGGTATCGATGCTGCAGGTTGGGGAGGTGTCCTCTCCCAGGCCGCACGCATTGCCGGTATTGAAGGCGTCATTGTCGAGGGTCCTGCGCGAGACATTGACGAAGCCAGGGAGCTCGAATTTCCGGTTTACGCACGGAGCGTAACCGCCCGCACCGCTCGGGGGCGTATCCATGAGCAGGGCTTCAATGTCGCAGTCTCGCTCGGTGATCTGGAGGTACAGCCGGATGACCTGATCATCGCCGACAGCAGCGGGGTCGCAGTGATTCCGAAGAACCATGCAACCGAGATTGTTGAAAAAGCCGAATTCATTGCTGCCCGGGAACAGGCCATGACCCGGGATATCCTGAAGGGCGAGCCGGTCAGCAAGGTCATGGGCGCCTCTTACGAGACAATGCTGGAGCGGAAAGGACAATCGTAATGGCTGATATCGTTCTCGGAATGTGGACCACCCACGGTCCCACACTCAACACCACGCCCGATCAATGGAATGGCCGGGTCAAGGCCGACATTGCGAATCGTCATTGGTTCAGGGGGGAAGAGCTCGGTTTCAACCAGCTGGTTGAATTGCGGGCGCACGAAAACATTGGGGCAAGAATTACCGATGCCGAGCGGCAACGGCGCTACGATGCCTGTCAGGCCGGGATCCGGACCCTTGCCGACCGGTGGCAGGAAGCGAGGCCTGATGTCTGTGTCATTCTCGGCAACGACCAGCGCGAACTGTTTCTGGAAGACATCCAGCCCACCTTCACCATCTATGGCGGCGAGACGTTTTACAACCAGCCCTTGACGAAGGAACAGAAGGCCCTGTTGCCTCCGGGGATCGAAGACGCAGAATGGGCCTATCGGCCCGATCAGCACACGGTATATCCTGGCCTCCCGGAACTCGCCCATGTCATCTTTGAACAGGCCATCGAGGATGACTTCGACCTTGCCTCATCAAACGATTGGCCGACGCACAGGAACCACCGCCATGCCGGCACCCCCCACGCCTTCAGTTTTGTTCTCCGCCGCATCATGAACGACAACGCAATCCCTACCCTGCCGGTCATTGCCAATACATTCTATCCGCCAAATCAGCCAACCGCCCGGCGCTGTTTCGCCTTCGGCGAAATGATCGGACGGGCCATTCGTCAGTGGAAGTCGTCGGCGCGGGTTGCGGTGGTCGGCTCGGGCGGCATGTCCCATTTTTGCATCGACGAAGAGCTTGACCAGAGATTTCTGGCAGCCTTTTCCCGCCGCGACACTGAGGCCCTGAAGGGCATCGAGCAGAATCTTCTCCAATCAGGATCATCGGAACTGCGCAACTGGATCGTTGCTGCAGGCGTCCTTTTCGGAACGGACCTTTCGGGCGACATCATCGATTATGTGCCCTGCTATCGTTCACAAGCAGGAACGGGGACCGCCAACGCGTTCGTCTGTTGGCAATAGCGCTGCCCCTTCCGGCATGCCCGATTCCACCCAGGTCGTCATCGCGGGTGGCGGCCCTGTGGGCCTTGCGTTGGCAGTCGACCTTGGACTGCGCGGAATTTCCTGTGTCCTGATCGAACGTAATCGCGAGATACATGAAATTCCAAAAGGACAGAACCTTGCACAACGCACACTTGAGAATTTCTGGTTCTGGGGCATCGCGGAGAAACTTCGGGCTGCCCGTGTCATGCCCGCAAGTTTTCCCAACAGGTTCGTTATCGCCTATGGAGATCTTGCGAGCGAATTCTGGTACACACCGGCAACCCGGGCCGTCGTCGACGAATATTATTTCCAGCAAGGCGACCGGCTTCCCCAATACCTGACGGAACAGGTTCTCATCGATCGCTTGTGCGACCTGCCGCAGGTAACCGTGAAGCGGGGCTGGTCAGTATTGTCGATCAACCAGGATTCAGACGGTGTTGCGGTCACCCTCAGGGAGTGGGATGACGGAAATACAGAAACGTTGCGCGCCGACTACGTGGTCGGCTGTGACGGAAGTCATTCCCTTGTACGGAGACAACTCGGTCTGGCGTCAACCGGCACAGATTACGAACAGAGAATGGTCCTTGCGGTGTTTCGCTCGGATAATCTCGATGCCGCGCTCAAGCATTTGCCAAGGGCCATCATTTATCGCGTGGTCCACAGGGACCTGAACGGATTCTGGCGGTTCTTCGGGCGCGTCGACGAACGGGAGCGCTGGTTTTTTCATGCTCCGGTCGATACAGGCGCTGATCTCCGCGAGGACTCCGTCAGGAAACTGCTATGGCAGGCAGCCGGTGCCAACTTTGACTGCAGTTTTGATCATATCGGGTATTGGGATCTCCGTGTTTCCATCGCCGAACGGTTCAGGGCCGGGCGCGTGTTTCTTGCCGGTGACGCGGCGCACAGTCACCCGCCCTATGGCGGCTACGGGCTGAATACGGGTATTGATGACGCGGCGAATCTGGGCTGGAAGCTCGCCGCCTTCCTTGCTGGATGGGGCGGTGAAGCGCTTCTCGAGTCCTATGACGAGGAACGTCGTCCCGTAGCCATGGAAACCTCAGAGCAGTTCATAGATCAAAGAATTGCCAGAGACCGCGACTTCTTCCATCGCTATAACCCCGACAGCGATCGGAAAACCTTTGCACGCATGTGGAAACAGCACCGCACCTCAGGCCATCAACGGATGCTGGACTACGCACCGCATTACGAGGGTTCCCCTGTCATTGCCGGCGCAGCGCTGACCCGGAGCGGTGCGCGCGGCGCACACAGCCACCGTGCCAGAGCCGGCCATCATCTGACACCATGGCCCCTGTCCTCCGGACACAATGTCTTCGAGGAGCTGGGGCCCGGTTTCACACTGATTGCGCCCAACTCCGGGGAAGAGGTGATCAGGGCCTTCGAAACAGAGGCGCACGCCGCCGCCCTGCCCCTCAAGGTCATCAGGGACCACCAGCAGAAGCCGGCGATGATACTGGTTCGCCCCGATCGTCATATCGCCTGGACCGGCAGCGAAATGCCCGGAAACATTTCGGAACTTCTGGCACAGGTGACCGGCCGAAATCAGTAACCGGAACCGGAGCCGACGGCATCTCCCGAAGCTATGATGCCTCGCCTGATCCTGCCTTCACGGCCGGTGGACGCGCACCTTGGCCAGAAGAATGAGCAGCCCCACAGCGAGAAAGACAATTATGCTTGCCATGCCGGCCCGCTGGGAGTCCGCCCATGTGGTTACGGTCGCCAGAACAAAGGGGCCGACAAAGGCCGTCACCCGTCCCGAGAAGGCGAAGAGTCCGAACATTTCGGTCCGATGTTCCTCGGGCGCCAGATGGGCCATCAGGGAACGGCTTGCCGACTGGGCAGCGCCAAGAAAGGCAGCCAACGGCAGTCCGAACACCCAGAACATCAGCTTTCCTTCCAGCACGAGAAGGGGTGCACCGAATGCGATGAGCCCGACCAGGGCAATCACAATGGTCTCCTTCGATCCGATCCAGTCATCAACCCATGAAAACACGACTGCGCCCAGCCCTGCCACCACGTTCATCGCAATCGCGAGGACGATGATCTCTTCTGCGCCGAACCCGAAGGTTTGACTGGCATAAACCGCACCGAATGCGAACAGCGTATTCAGCCCGTCGACATAAAACAGCCGGGCGCACATAAACCATGCGATATCGCGAAAATCGCGAATCCGGCGGATGTTTCGGATCAGGGTAGTGATTCCGTCGCCAATAGCCGCACCAAGCGCCATCTTGCGGCTGCGGGCATCGGGAACGAACAGGAACAGCGGCAGACAGAAAACGGCAAACCAGACCGCGGAAACCGGTCCCGATATGCGGACATGCTCAAGCTCTTCCCTGGAGAGGCCGAACGGCGGTGTTTCGCTCTGAATGAAGACGAGGAGCAACAGGGCCAGACAGCACAGCCCACCCGCATAACCCAGACCCCAGCCCCAGCCCGAAAGGCGGCCGATCTGATCCGGCGGTACCAGATCAGGCAACATGGCATTGTAGAAGGCCTGCCCCAACTCGAAAAAGACGTTGGCGACGACGAAGACAAGGAGGGCGTAGAAGACCAGGGACGAGTCAGGCGCGGCATACCAGCACAGCGCCGATCCAATAACGGTGATGGTTACAAAGCACGCAAGCCACGGCTTTCGCGGCCCCGAACTGTCAGCAATCGAACCGAGTACCGGACTGAGAATCGCGATCAGCAGTCCCGAAACCGAGAGCGCGTAGCCCCATTGTGCGGTTCCCGTGATCTTGTCCTCGGCCACGGATCCCACGAAATATACCGAGAACACGAACGTGACCATGACGGTCGGAAAAGCGGAATTGGCCCAGTCGAAGAAACACCAGGCCGCACGGGCGCGGCGGGACGCTGTTGTCGGGTTCATGGAGACTCCTTCGATTGGCCATTCCCAAGTGCCGGCTTGGGCGGAATGCCATCTTTCCGGGATTGTCGATCGACCTGACCGGGAGCTTCCGGAAGGTTTCGCATAAAGGGGAACACAGCTTCAGAGGTCCCGCCGTTATTCCGCGGTCCCTGCAGACCCCGCCGCTTCGTCAAGGGGAACTCCTACGAAGCCGACCGGGCCTTGACACCCGCGGCAGCCCCCACCGCAGCACTTTTCATTTCCCAATCGACTCCCTTGTGCTGGAACGAAAACTCGGACGGCTCCGCTGATGCCGGACGCGCCTGTTCCCGCAACTCCTGCAATTGCAGCCGCTCCCGTTCGAACTCCCGGTACGCGGCAAATCTTCCCGCCTGGTAGGGATCAGGCCAACCGATGTCTTCGATGCCATAATGGGCCGCCGCCTGTTTGGTAAAGTACGGATTGTAAAGATGGGTGCGCGCCAGCGCCACGATATCGGCGCGCCCGGCACCAACAATGGTATTGACCTGATCCCATGTGAAAATATTTCCGGCAACCACCGTGGGAATGCCGGCCTCGATGCGGATCTGCTCCGAAAACGGCGCCTGGAACATCCGCCCGTAGACCGGCTGCTCCGACGGATCTGTCTGACCCGTCGAAACATTGATCAGATCGCATCCATGGTCCTTGAAGGCACGAGACATGATCACGGCGTCCCCGGCCGTGGTTCCTCCATCGATCCAGTCCGTCGCGGATATCCGGACCGACATGGGCAGGTCTTCGGGCCAGGCATCGCGACAGGCGACGAAGACCTCGAGAGGAAAGCGCAAACGGTTCTTAACAGATCCCCCATAGGCGTCGGTACGCCGGTTCGTCACAGGAGACAGGAACGAGGCCAGCAGATAGCCGTGGGCGCAATGCAGCTCAAGGTGATCAAACCCCGCCGCAACCGCGCGTCCGGTTGCCGCAACGAAGTCCTCAATGACCCGGTCCATATCCGCCCGGGTCATTTCACGGGGGACTTGCGATTCCCTGAGATAAGGAATCGGGGATGCCGAGATCAGGTCCCATCCCCCTTCCTGCAGCGGCTGGTCAATACCATCCCAGGCCAGTCGTGTCGCACCCTTGCGGCCGGCATGACCGATCTGGACGCCCAGTCTGGCCTCGGATCGTTCATGAACAAAGTCAGCTATACGCCTCCACTCTCGCGCCTGATCATCGTTCCAGATTCCTGCGCAGCCCGGTGTAATGCGCGCCTCGGGGGAGACGCAGGCCATTTCGGTGAAAACAAGACCGGCGCCACCGAGGGCCCGGCTGGTCAGATGAACATAATGCCACTCATCGGGTACGCCGTTGGCCGCACTGTACTGGCACATTGGCGACACAGCGACGCGGTTGGAAAGCCGCATTCCCCGCAGTTCGAGAGGCGCGAACATCGGCGGCCGGGCCTGTATATCTACCCCCGGGACAGCCGCGTCACGGCTGAACCATGCATCGACATCCTCGATGAATGCAGCATCCCGCATCCTCAGGTTGTCATAGGTAATCGCCTTGGAGCGGGACAACAGGCTGAAAGTGAACTGGACCGGATCCATATGCCAGTAGCGCCTGACATGCTCGAACCACGACAGCGATACATCGGCCGCATGTTGCAACCGTTCCACCTCATCGCGGCGTATGGCTTCGTAAGCCTTCAGAACTTCAGGAACATCCCCCGGTTCACGAAAACAGTCATAAAGCGCGATGGCATCTTCCATCGCGAGTTTGGTTCCCGATCCAATCGAAAAATGAGCGGTATGGGCGCAATCACCGAGGAGCACGAGGTTATCCCGGACCCAGCGCTCACAGCGGATCATTGGAAAATTACGCCAGATCGAACGGTTCGCGACGACGGAATGGCCTTCAAGAAAGTCTTCGTACAACTTCTCGACATAGGCCACCGTATCGGCTTCCGTCGCATCCTCGAGACCTGATCTCTGCCAGGTAACTTCATCGGTCTCTACGATCCAGGTGCTCATCTCGCTGTTGTATTGGTAGGCATGCAGATTCCAGAGACCCGCCTCATTCTCCCGGAAGTCGAAAGTGAAAGCGTCCAATGCGCGGGTTGTTCCCAGCCATACGAACTTGTTGGGCCGCCAGTCGAAGCTCGGTCGAAAGTGATCGGCGTAGTCATCCCGGATCCATGAGTTGATACCATTGCATCCGATCACAAGGTCAGCATCCGGGGCCAGTTGATCGAGCGTCGTGATTTCCCGTTCAAAGAGCATCCTGATGCCGAGTTCCCGGCAACACTCTTGCAGGATGAGAAGCATGTCCTTCCGCGACATGCCACAAAATCCATGGCCTCTGGAGATGACTTTCCGACCCCTGACGTAGGTGTGAATGTCGTCCCAGTATGCAAACGTCTTGCGGATCCGCTCATAGGACACCGGGTCGTAGGTGCGGAAGTGACCGAGGGTTTCGGCCGAGAACACAACTCCGAACCCGAAGGTATCGTCGGCGCGGTTCTGCTCATAAATCGTGATCTCGTGATCGGGGTCGGCCTTTTTCATCAACAGCGCGAAATACAGGCCGGCAGGCCCTCCTCCAATGATCTCGATCTTCATGGGTTTCTCCATCCGCAGGGCATTGACCGGACATGCTGACATGAGTGTGAGCCGAAATTATTTTAAACTTAAAACATTTCTGCGGAAACATGATTATCGGTCGGGTGGAATGGGTTGATCCAGGTTCCGCAGTCGTGGGGGGTGACACCGGCTCTGTCGGATGCGCCGAAGAAATGTCAGGAGCGCGTCGTTCCCTGGATCGGGAATCGGCGCGGCCAGGCCGATTGGTGCCAAGGCAAGTGCCACCATCCGGGTGACATCCGGGAGGGTGTCGGGGCGATCTCGAAGGACGTTATTCGCCGAGGGGCATCCGGTTGCATTGCAAGAGACCGGTTACCGTTCCGGATCAGAACGCAGGACAGGGAAGCAGGGACTGTCAGGACAGGGGGAAAGAAGACGACTGATCTCTAGCCAATCGGTCTCGCATCCTCGATGACCTTGCCGTCATTGGGCAGCTCTTCGACCAGCGTGACATCACCCCGCAATTTGGTCACGTCGCGAAGAACCTGTGCCAGACGCTCTGACAGGTCAGACGTGCGCACCGAACTCTCGGCCCGAAGCGTCAGATGATCCTGCTCGTCCGACCGCTCGATCACTGCTCGCAGACGCGAAACCTCTGGAAAACGGGAGGCGATCTCCTCGATCTGCTCGGGTCGGAGAAACATACCCCTCACCTTTGCTGTCTGATCTGCCCTCCCCATCCAGCCATTGATGCGTGTATTGGTGCGGCCACACGGGCTTGGTTCCGAAAGGATCATGGACAGGTCACCGGTTGCAAGACGGACCAGGGGATGATCCTGATTGAAGGTGGTAACGACCACTTCCCCGACCTCACCATCCGGAACCGGATTTCGGGTGCCGGGTCGGACAATCTCGACAATCACATCTTCATCCACCACCATTCCCGGCAACGGTGTTCCTTCGCAAGCAGTTTCATAGGCAATCAGGCCTACGTCTGCCGTGCCATAGGCCTGCAGTACAAAGACCCCGCGTTCATTGAGGTCCGCCCTGAGCGACGGCGGCAGGGCGGCTCCGCCAACAGAGGCCCTAACAATCGACGACGAATCAAGATCCAGTGTCTCCGAAGTGTCGAGAAGAATCTTCAGAAAATCCGGCGTTCCGATATAGCCCACAGGCCTCAGATCCTGAATCATGCGGGCCTGCAATTCGCTGTTGCCCGGCCCCCCTGGAATGACCGGACATCCAATTGCGCGCAATGCTCCCTCCATCATCGAACCCGCTGGTGTCAGGTGATAGGAGAAGCAGTTGAGCACAGTATCGCCGGCACGGATGCCGGCAGCATGAATGGCGCGGGCGAAGCGCCAGTAGTCGCGACGATCAGCCTCCGGTTCATAGATCGGGCCTGGCGACGCGAACAGCTTGGACAATTTGCCGACAGGAGTTGCCACCAGACCTCCAAACGGGGGATCGTCCCGCTGACTTGCCGCAATGTCGGCCTTGCGCGTCAGCGGCAGATTCGCAAGTGAAGCCCGGTCAGTAACGGCCTCGAGGTCGATATCGCTCAGGGTTCTCCCGTAATGCGATGTGCTGGCTTGCGCGTGCGCCAGTTGCACAGGCAACCGACTGGCGAGGTCAGCGGCTCGCAATGCCCGATCCCGTGTCTCCCGGGCGTCATAGTGCTCCATGCCTAGAGCCACCGCTTGCGCCGCCGATAATGTTTTGCCGCCCGAAAGTTGCGCCGTTCCCCGGTCGAAATGCCAAGATAGAATTCCTTGACATCCTCATTGTCGCGCAGCGATTCCGCATCGCCGTCCAGCACGACCCGGCCATTTTCCAGAATGTAGCCATAGGTTGCATATCGCAGGGCGATATTCGTGTTTTGCTCGGCAAGCAGAAAGGTGACTCCTTCCTCGCTATTGAGCTGCCTCACGATCTCGAAGATTTCCTCGACCAGTTGCGGTGCCAGACCCATGGACGGCTCATCAAGCAATATCATGCGCGGCCGCGACATCAGGGCACGACCGATGACGCACATCTGCTGTTCGCCTCCGGAAATATAGCCGGCCTGCGCCTGGCGCCGGGTCGCGAGCCGGGGAAAGTAACCGTAGACCATATCGAGATCGGCCTTCACCTGGCTGCGGTCGCGCCGCGTGTATGCCCCGGTCAGCAGATTTTCCTCCACACTCAGATGCTCGAAACAGTGGCGTCCTTCCATGACCTGGATAACGCCCCGCTTCACCAGCGTGTCGGGCAGAAGGCGGTCTATGCGGTCTCCATCATATTCGATCACGCCCTTGGTGACCTCGCCGCGTTCGGTCCGCAACAGGTTTGATACCGCTTTCAGGGTGGTGGTCTTGCCAGCGCCGTTGGCACCGAGAAGCGCCACGATTCCGCGCTCGGGTACTGTCAGCGACACCCCCTTGAGGACAAGAATGACATGGTCGTAGATGACCTCGATATTGTTGACAACCAGAAGGTCGGGAGCAGGGTCCGCCTGTCCGTTCCGAAGCCCGTTCATGGCCTCCCCTGCCCCTTCGTTCCTGTGTTGCGATCAGCCGTCGCAGGGAAGCTGGTCGCGATTCGGCCAGGGAGCGTTTGACTTTGCGTATTCCCCGGCCTTGGCCATTTCGAGCGGCTCGATGGCGTCCCGTTGCGGTTTGAGCAGGTCGGAAATCCTGACGAATTTCTCGCCGTTCCACTCAAGCATCCAGGCCCCCGTGTGGCCCGTATGGTCACGGCAACTCGTCATCATCGGGACGGTCATGCCCTCCATGCCAAGCTCCTTCAGGCGCGCCTCTGTCACGTTCAGGTTCTCGAGGCCCCAACGCAGCTGTGATGGATTGATGGCCGCTGTCTTGTACCTGGCCTGGGCCGTTCGAATGGCTTCGGTCAGGATCATGGAGATCACGATGCCGCGCTGGTAGAAGACTTTGTTCATTTCGGCCTGGTCCTTGATCAGCGACATTCCCTTGTCGACAACATGCTTGCGGATTTCGCCAATCACCGGGGCATCTGTGGGCAGGTTCCAGCTGATGGACTTGTAACCCTTCCCGCGGGCACCGATGGTTTCGAGATCACCATCCCGTCCAGACCACCAGACGCCTATGAACCGCTCCATGGGGAAACGGGTCTTGACGGCTTCAGTCACCGCCCCCGCATTCATCGCACCCCAGCCCCACATCAGCACCCAATCAGGCCTTGTCTTGCGAATCTGCAACCACTGGGCTGACTGGTTTTGCATTTCCTTGATGCCAACGGGGATCGGCAGCAGGGTGAAACCATGGCGTTTCGACAGCACCTCGAGAAGTGTCAGGGGCTCCTTGCCATAGGGATGGTCAAGATGCAGATGCGCGATCTTCTGGCCCTTGAGATTGTCAAGATTGCCATTGGAGATATAGCTGAGGATCATGGACGCCGCATCCCAGTAGGAAGCCGGCGGATTGAACGCCCAGGCGAAGACATCACCATTTGCCATCGGCGAGAAACCATAGCCGGGTGCAAGCAACGGGATCTTGTCAACGTTGGTTTTCGGAAGAACCTGCAACGTAATGCCCGTGGACCAGGGTTGCGTCACCACAGCACGAGTCTTGGTGCGCTCATAGCACTCGACACCCTTGGCCGTGCTATAGCCCGTCTCACATTCATCATAAACCAGTTTTGCGCCGCCAATTCCGCCGTCACGTTCATTGAGCAGGGTGATGTAGTCCCTCTGGCCGTTCATAAGTGGAATTCCGGTCGCAGCGAATGGTCCGGTGCGATAGGACAGGTTGGGAATATAGATCTCGGCCGCCGAGACAGTGCCTGCAACACCCACCGCCACAGCTGTGGCAAGTGCTGCCATTGAAACGCGAATTTTCATCTTTATCTCCCTTATCATCACATTTTTCCAGTTGCGAACTCCGACAGAAACCCTATCACGGGCCCCGGGCACCCGCTAGTAAGGAAACGGCCAGGCAACCATCTTCTCCCTGATCACAGCCCATAACCGGGCCAGTCCCAGGGGTTCAACAATCAGGAAGAAGATAATCAGCACTCCGATCGTGACAATGCGCATCTGATCAACAGTTGCCGAAAGAATCTCGATGCCCAGAAGTTCCGGAATGAGATTGATCAGCACCGGCAGGGCAACAATCAAGAGGGCACCCAGGAAATTGCCCAGAATGCTGCCAAGGCCGCCGATAATCGCAATGAACAGGATCTGGAAGGACAGCTCGACATCAAAGAGATTGGGCTCGGCCGCACCTCTCCAGACAAACACGAACAGGGCGCCGGCCACGCCGACTACATAGGATGAAACAGCAAAGGCCGTCAGCTTGGCGCGCAACAGCCGTATTCCGATGAGTTCGGCCGCAATATCCATATCGCGAACTGCCTTCCACATCCGCCCGTAACGCCCGCGGACGATATTGAGGGAAAGCCAGGTCATGACTGTCACAATGACCAGAACCAGATAATACTGCGTCATGGCCGTCGCCGTCGGTCCGGTGACGGTGATGCCGGCCAGATCCATGGTTCTGACTTCGATCGCACCCGAGGCGTTGTGGTTGTACAGCCAGGGGGTGCGCTCAAACAGCCAGACCAGAAAAAACTGGGCTGCAAGTGTGGCAATCGCCAGATAGAACCCCTTGATCCGCAGACTGGGCAGCCCGAAAACGGTACCGATGGCAGCCGAGAACAGCCCGGACAGCAGCACGGCAACAATGAAGTTCATCTCGGGAAAGATGGTCGTCAGCTTGAAACAGGCATAAGCGCCCACGCCCATAAACGCTCCGGTGCCAAGCGAAAGCTGACCTGCATATCCGGTCAACAGATTGAGGCCGAGTGATGCCAGCGAAAAGATCAGGGTCGGAATGAGAATGGCGTTGAAGAGAAACTCATCGGCGATTGCCGGCAGCACCGCATAGGCGACCACCAGAATGCCGATCAGAAGATAAAGATCCTGGCGCAGTGGAAAGAGGGACTGGTCGGCTTCGTAGCTTGTCTTAAACTGGCCAGCGATACGGTAAAACACGGTTCGGCCTCCTATACCCGTTCGATGATCTTTTCGCCGAACAGGCCCTGAGGCCTGAAGACCAGTACAATCAGCGCGAACACGTAGGCAAACCAGGTCTCCGTCGAACCGCCCAGCAAGGGCTGTCCCCAATAGATTTCAAACAGCTTTTCCAGAAGACCGATCGCAATCCCGCCGACGATCGCTCCGGTTACGGATTCGAGACCTCCGAGGAGCAGTACGGGCAAGGCCTTGAAGGCGATGACCTCGAGTGCAAATGACACACCGGCCCTGGCCCCCCACACGATTCCGGTCACGAGGGCAATGATACCCGCAATGAACCAGACCAGGACCCAGATCTGCGCCACCGAGATACCGACCGAAAGCGCTGCCTGATGGTCGTCGCCAAGAGCGCGAATGGCGCGACCCATGCGGGTCGCATTCAGAAACGCGATAAGGGCAGCGACCAGCACCAGGGCAGCGACCACGGCAACAAAGTCCTTCTGTTCAATAAGAACAAACCCTCCGAATGGCTCGATTTCCCAGGTTCCCACCGGAATTCCGAGCTGTTCGGTAATCATGACCTTGTTTTCACCGCCGAAGATCAGCTGCCCCGATCCGATCAGGACAAAGGTAAGCCCGAAGGTCGCCATGAACAGGATCACCGGGGGTTGATTGACCAGTGGACGCAGCACCACCCGCTCGATTCCTACGGCGAGAACGAACATGATGAGAAGTGTGCCCGCAAATGCCAGTGCGGCCGGAGCGCCGGCCTCGTGCAAACCGACCAGCGACAGCGCAGCGAACACCACCATGATGCCCTGCGCAAAATTGAAGATTTGCGACGACCGGTAAATGAGTACGAATCCGAGCGCGATCAGGGAATACAGCACCCCGGAGACCAGACCTTCCCAAAGGGTCTGCAGGAGAAACGCGGGGTCTGTAGCCATGAAAGCAAAAGGCGCCACCAGAATTTCATGCAAGAGGTTCATCGGATCAGTTCCTGGAAACGCCAAGATAGGCGTCTATGACCTGTTGATTTTGCTGAACCTCGCCCGGGGTGCCGTCAGCGATCTTGCGCCCATAGTCGAGCACGATGACATGATCAGAGATATCCATGACAACTCCCATATCGTGCTCGATCAGCGCTATCGTTGTTCCGAATTGCTCATTGACATCGATGATAAAGCGGCTCATGTCCTCTTTCTCCTCGACATTCATTCCGGCCATGGGTTCATCAAGGAGGAGCAGGTCCGGATCCAGGGCCAGCGCGCGGCCAAGTTCGACACGTTTCTGCAGCCCGTACGGTAATCGTCCCACGGGCGTCCGGCGGATAGCCTCGATTTCAAGAAAATCAATGATGTCCTCGACGTGCCTCCGATGCGCAAGTTCCTCGCGCCGGGCGGGGCCAAAATAGAAGATCTGCCAAAAGAATGATGTTGTCATTTTGAGAGACCGTCCCGCCAGAAGATTGTCCAGGGTCGACATGCCCCGAAACAGGGCAATGTTCTGGAAGGTTCTCGCGATTCCGCTGCTGGCCGCATCATAGGGTTGCATGCCCTGATGGGAGATGCCCTTGTAGGTGATCGTGCCTTCCTGGGGCTGATAGAATCCGTTGATGCAGTTGAGCATCGAAGATTTCCCGGCACCATTGGGTCCGATGATTGCGCAGATTTCGCCCTCGCGAATATCAAAGGAGACTGTGTCTATCGCGGTGACACCGCGAAATCGCAAGGTCACCTTTTCGACACTGAGGATTGACGCGACAGAACCGTCGGTCATGAGACCTCGGCCCATTCCACGTCGCGAATCCTGACATCCGCTTCGATGCTGCCCTTCCGCCCGTCTTCGTAGGTGATTTCGGTCGTTGTCGAACAGCGTTCCGCTCCCCCGTAAAGCGCATCGACCAGATCACCGTATTTTTCGGAAATATGACGCCGCCGCACCTTCCGGGTCCGGGTCAATTCACCGTCATCGGCGTCGAGTTCCTTGTGCAGGATCAAAAACCGTCGAATCCGCGATCCGGCGAGTTGCGGATCTTCTGCCAGATCGGCATTGACCTGATCCACATGGGAAGAGATGAGATCGTAAACAGAAGGGAATGAGGCAAGTTCCTGATAGCTTGAGTAGCCAACCGCATTGCGTTCGGCCCAGTTTCCGACCGCCTCGAGATCGATATTGATGAAAGCACAGACATTATCGCGCTCGTGTCCGAATGCGACGGCCTCCTTGATATTGGGAAAAAACTTGAGCTTGTTCTCGATATATTTGGGGGCGAACAGGGTACCATCATTGAGGCGGCCCACATCCCGCGCCCGGTCAATGATCTTGAGATGGCCGTCGCCATCTATGATCCCCGCGTCACCCGTATGCACCCATCCGTCGGGGGTCTTGGTCTCCTGTGTTGCTTCCGGGTTTCGGTAGTATTCGACGAACACCCCCGGGGATCGGAACAGCACCTCACCGGTGTCGGAGAGCCGGATTTCCACTCCGGGCGCCGGCCGACCCACGGTATCAGCCTTGATCTCGCCGTTCGGTTGGATCGTGATAAAAACAGACGCCTCGGTCGAGCCATAAAGCTGCTTGAGATTGATGCCCAGTGACCGATAGAAATCAAAAATATCCGGACCGATGGCCTCACCCGCCGTGTAACCGATGTCGATGCGGCTAAGACCCAGCACATTCTTGAGCGGCCCATAAACCATGATCTCGCCCAACCGGTAACGCAGGCGTTCGCCCAGGCTGACCGGTTGTCCGTCGACCAGCCGCTTGCCGACTTGCCGGGCAACCCTCATGAAATAATGAAAAAGCGCTCGCTTGATCCGGCTCGCATCCTCCATGCGAATCATCACCGTGGTCAGGATATTCTCGAAAATTCGAGGTGGTGCGAAGAAATAGGTGGGTCCGAGCTCGCGCAAGTCATTCAGCACGGTGTCCGAGGATTCAGGGCAGGACACACAGAATCCGACGGCGTAGGCCTGTGCATAAGAGAAGATATGGTCGCCAATCCATGCCATGGGCAGATAGGCAAGCGTATCACCGGTTTCGCTGAAGCCTTCGGCCAATGCGGTATTCATCGCCGTGACATAGATGTTGCGGTGGGACAGGACCACCCCTTTCGGTCGTCCCGTCGTTCCCGACGTATAGAGAAGAATCGCCGTATCGTCAGCGCAACCTGCGGCAATCTCCTGGTCCAGCCTTGACGGATCCTCAACACCCTTTCCGGTTGCGATCACATCATCGAGCGAATGAAGACGGGTATGGTCATAATCCCTCAGACCGCGTGGTTCGTCGTAAACGATTCCCTCGAGCTCGACATCGACAGAAGCAAGCTTGTCGACCTGTTCCTGATCTTCCACCACGGCATAACGAACACCGGAATGGTCGAGGACATAAGACAGTTCATCGGCGACCGAGTCCTGATAAACCGGAACCGGGACACCCCCCAGACACTGAATGGCTGCAACGGCCCAATACAGTCGGGGGCGGTTGTCACCAATGATCGCGACCCGGTCATCCCGCAACACCCCCAGCGCGGCGAGGCCGCATGCCAGCGCACGGACCTCGACCTCCATTTCGGCCCAGGTCCATGTTTGCCAGATGCCATACTCCTTGAACCGCATGGCCGGTCTTGCGCCGCGTTCGACGGCGTTGCGTGCAAGCAGCTTCGGAAACGTATCGCATTGCGGATCGACATCGCACAGGGGATCCGCTCGTAGTGTCCTTGTTTCAACCGTAACGACCGTCATGGCAACTGCCCTCAATGACATCGCGGTTCACGCTCGCCAGGTGGCAGATCTTCGGACTTCGCTCCCGTCGCAGGGCCAGCGTTTCCACCTGGGCTGGCGGCTCCGGATCTCACCCGATTCAGGATCCGCCACACGCAAGGTGTCGTTTCCGGGCATTGTCGTCAAGCGGGGATTGGGGATGTGGCCTGCCTGATGTTCGCCGGGACCCCGAACGGTTCCATCGTCGCGTAAGGGCCCACTGCCCAACGACATCAAAACCTCTTGTAGCCGCCAGTCGCGCTCCCAGGAGCGCAGCTCTCGTCGTCCAGGGTCGACGAACCCCTTTCCGAAACAACAGGACAATTCTTCAGCCAACAAGGTCCGGCACGGACCGCCATTCACTTTCCCTGGACGTTCTATTCTTCCGCTGACGCCTGTATCGCCTCGAACCCGACAAGTTGATCCCCCTCATGAACCCGTTCACCCGCCGCGAACAGGATTTCAGTGATCCGGCCATCAGACGGCGCACATATGGTGTGCTCCACCTTCATCGCTTCCATGACCAGAAGAGGCTGGTTGGCCGCCACGATATCTCCGGCCCGAACCCTGACCGCCGTGACCACCCCTGGCATGGTAGCGCGCAAGGATGACGCGTCTCCTGCCAAATCCGAGCCAACCGACAGGGGATCGCAGACCATCAGGTTGTAACGGCGATCATCAAGGAAAATGGTCAGATCGTTCCGGTCACGGACGACCTCGGCCCGGAAAGGAACGCCTTCAAGCATCCCTTCGAACCGCACGCGCGAGGTCCAGCGTCCATGACCTGCCAACACGGTACCGTCGCTTCTTCGAATGTCTCCGGACGGATATCGAGCGAATTCAAAACGGTCATCCCGCCACTCCAGCACAATCGACCGTCGTCCGGCACCTCCCAGTCGCCATCCGGCCTTGTCCGCCCAGGGCGACCGGCCCCTGCCGCCGCGCTGCGATGACGTCAGCAGCGCCAGGGCTGCAAGATCCTGTATCGGAACTACCGGTTCGGTCGTCTCCGCTGTCAGGACTGACAGATTGCCCGCGATGAACTCTGTATCCACCTGACCAGCCCGGAACATGGCATGATCAACAATGGCTCGCAGGAATGCTTCGTTGGTCAGAGGTCCGGCAACCCGGACCGCCCCCAGGGCTGCAGAGAGGCGTTCAGACGCAACCTGGCGGTTCGCACCGTGGGCAATGACCTTGGCGATCATCGGATCGTAGTGAATCGTGATCTCGTCACCCTTTCTGACACCGGAATCGATTCTGACACCGTCGTGATTGCCGGGGAGAAAGAGATGCGAGATTCGTCCGGTTCCGGGTCGGAATGCCGCGGCCGGATCTTCGGCATAAAGACGGGCTTCAATAGCATGCCCCTCGATTTCAATGTCCTCCTGCCGTTTTGGCAAACGGCTTCCGTTCGCCACCTGCAACTGCCAATCCACCAGATCTATACCGGTAATCGCTTCCGTGACAGGGTGCTCGACCTGAAGTCGCGTGTTCATTTCCATGAAGGCAAAACTGCCATCGGAATCGAGGAGAAACTCGATCGTTCCCGCCCCCACATAATCGACCGCTTTCGCCGCCTTTACGGCAACGTCCCCCAGGCGCTGGCGCAATTCATCCCCAAGTCCCGGCGCCGGCGCTTCCTCAACCACCTTCTGGTGCCGCCGCTGGACCGAGCAATCCCGTTCAAACAGGTGAAGCAGGTTGCCGTGATCATCCCCGAATACCTGAATCTCGATATGGCGCGGGGCCTTCAGGTACTTTTCAATGAGCAGGGCATCACTTCCAAACGACGAGAAGGCCTCTCGCCGGGCCGCAGCCAAAGCCTCAACGAGTTGGTCTGGCTCCTCGACCACCCGCATGCCCCGCCCGCCTCCTCCAAGCGCCGGCTTGACCATGACGGGAAAGCCAATGTCGTGGGCTGTTCTGATCAAATCGTCATCGCCGGTCGCCCCGGGGTCTCCCGCCAATACGGGAACACCGGCCGCAGACATGATTCTCTTTGCCTCGGATTTCGAAGCCATGGAACGAATTGCCGACGTAGACGGCCCCACAAACACCACATCGTGATCACCGCACGCGGCAGCAAAATCCGCATTCTCGGAAAGAAATCCGAAACCCGGATGAATCGCCCAGGCACCGCAGCGCCTGGCCGCCGCGATGATGGACTCACCGTCCAGGTAGCTGTCCCCTGCCGCGGCGGATCCGATGCGGACCGCCTCATCAGCCATCTCCACATGCAGCGCATTGCGATCGGCCGATGAATAGACGGCGATCGTGCCAATTCCCAGACGCCGGCAGGTCCGGATGATGCGGCAGGCAATCTCACCACGGTTCGCAACAAGAAGTTTCTGGGCCATCACTGTCTCCCGGAACGGTTGTACGAGCTCGCCGGCGAACAGCTGATGTCAATACGCACTCGAAAAGCGATGCCGCAACACATGATGACTGACCTGGCGCGTCTCGATCCAGAGGTGCCTACATCCGGAACACGCCGAATTCGGTTTTCTCTACAGGCGCCTGCAAGGCTGCAGCCAGGCAGAGGCCGAGGACCATACGGGTTTCCTGAGGCTCGATGATGCCATCGTCCCAGAGTCTTGCGGTTGCGTAACGGGGATCGCCCTCGGTCTCGTATTTCTCGCGGATCGGCTTCCTGAAGGCCTCCTCCTCGTCCAGACTCCATTCTCCGCCGCGGCCCTCTATATCGTCCCGACGGACCGTCGCAAGCACGCCGGCCGCCTGTTCGCCTCCCATCACGGAGATTCGGGCATTGGGCCACATGAAAAGGAAGCGCGGTTCGTAGGCACGACCACACATCCCGTAATTTCCGGCACCGAAAGATCCACCGATAATCACGGTGAGCTTGGGGACCCTTGCACAGGCAACCGCCATTACCAGTTTGGCGCCGTCTCGCGCGATACCTCCCGCTTCGTAACGCCGGCCTACCATGAAACCGGTGATATTCTGCAGGAATACAAGCGGAATGCCCCGCTGACAGCAGATTTCAATAAAATGGGCGCCCTTGAGCGCCGATTCGGAAAACAGGATGCCGTTATTGGCAATCAGTCCCACCTGAAATCCCTTTATGCGCGCAAATCCGCACACCAGTGTTGTACCGTAAAGTGCCTTGAACTCATCGAACTCTGATTCGTCGACGATCCGGGCAATGACCTCCCGTACATCGAACGGAGTGCGCAAATCCGCGGGCACGATTCCTGCGAGTTCCTCGGGATCGTAGACCGGTTCGCGCGCCCCCCGGGGCCTCTGCCCGCGGAACGGGCTGCCGAGATTGGCGATGGCGCGACGGACTATGGCCAGCGCATGGGCATCACTCTCCGCAAGATGGTCGGCAACCCCGGATACCCGGGTATGCACATCAGCCCCGCCCAGCTCCTCTGCTGTCACCACTTCTCCTGTTGCCGCCTTGACGAGGGGTGGTCCACCGAGAAAGATCGTACCCTGCTCCTTGACGATAACGCTTTCATCGGACATCGCCGGCACATAGGCGCCGCCGGCCGTGCAGGAACCCATCACAGCAGCAATCTGGGGAATCCCTTCGGCCGACATTCTTGCCTGATTGAAAAAGATGCGTCCGAAATGGTCCCGGTCGGGAAAAACCTGATCCTGATGAGGGAGATTGGCACCTCCGGAATCGACCAGATAGACGCAGGGCAGCCGGTTCTGTTGTGCGATTTCCTGAGCCCTGAGGTGTTTCTTGACCGTCAATGGATAATAGGTTCCGCCCTTTACCGTGGCATCATTGGCAACAATGACGCATTCGCGCCGCTCGATTCGGCCAATTCCGGTGATGATCCCGGCTGACGGAACCTCTTCGTCATAGACGCCCCAGGCTGCCAGGGGCGAAAGTTCGAGAAATGGAGAGCCCGGATCGAGCAGGGCTTCGATGCGGTCCCGGACCAGCATCTTTCCGCGCCCGACATGGCGTTCCCGGGCGGATGTGCTCCCTCCCTCGCGGATGCTTTCTGAGACAGCACGCAGCGTCTCCACGACACCTCGCATGTGCGCTTCGTTGGACTTGAACGTGGGGGACGTCGGATCAATGGATGAAGCGAAGCGCGGCATTTTCAACTATCCATGGATTGGGTGTCCTGACGCAAGATCCTGCACAGGACCGGGGCCCGCAGACCCGGGTGTTTCGGCCGGGAGCAAGGTTTGTGTGACAGTGTGAAGGTTTGACGTCCTACCCTGATTCCGCAAACAGTTCCCGTCCGATGAGCATGCGCCGGATTTCCGAGGTGCCGGCGCCAATCTCGTAGAGTTTGGCGTCGCGCAGCAACCGCCCGGTCGGATATTCGTTGACATAGCCGTTGCCTCCCAGGATCTGGATCGCATCCAGCGCGAGTTCGGTCGCCCGTTCCGCTGCAAACAGAATGACCCCCGCGGCATCCTTGCGCACCGGGCGTTCGCGGTCACAGGCGCGGGCCACCGTATAGGCATAGGCTTTTGATGCACACATGCGGGTATACATATCGGCCAGTTTCCCCTGGATCAGCTGGAATTCACCGATCGGGCGCCCAAACTGTTCACGCTCGTGAACGTAGGGTGTCACGACATCCATGCAAGCCTGCATGATTCCCAGCGGGCCACCAGCGAGTACAGCGCGCTCAAAGTCAAGACCGCTCATCAGGACACTGACGCCCTCGTCCACTGATCCCAGCAGGTTTTCTTCCGGCACACTACAGTTTTCGAAGACGAGTTCGCCGGTATTCGAGCCTCGCATGCCAAGCTTGTCGAGCTTCTGGGCCGTCGAGAATCCCTCGAACCCCTTCTCGACAATGAAGGCCGAGATGCCGCGGGGACCTGCCTCCGGAGTGGTCTTTGCATAGACGATCAGCGTATCGGCGTCAGGCCCGTTAGTAATCCACATTTTCGAGCCATTGAGGACATAGACACCATCGCGGTATTCGGCGCGCAGTTTCATTGAGACAACATCGGACCCGGCGCCGGGTTCCGACATTGCGAGGGCACCCACATGCTCGCCGGAAATCAGCCGGGGCAGGTATTTCTGCTTCTGCTTCGCAGTTCCGTTGCGCCTGATCTGGTTGACGCAAAGGTTGGAGTGGGCCCCGTAGGAGAGGCCGACCGAGGCCGAGGCGCGACTGATTTCTTCCATCGCGACGACATGTTCGAGGTACCCCATGCCGGCGCCGCCATAGTCTTCCTCAACTGTGATTCCAAGGAGCCCCATGGCGCCCATTCGGGGCCACAATTCCATCGGAAACTCGTTGGACGCGTCGATTTCAGCAGCCAGTGGAGCGATTTCATCCTGTGCAAAGTCCCTCACGGACTCGCGGAGAAGGTCGGCAGTGCTGCCAAGCCCGAAATCGAATTCGGGAAGCGCGTTGGGGATCATTTCCTACCCGTCCTTGCTGGCGTTTGACGTGGCCTGTGTGAGGTCCGAACAATCCTTACCACAGTAAGGGCCTCACCACAGTAAGGGCGAGGCGTGTCGGCGGCTACGTCTGGCAGGCAAGGGTTTTTGCAAAGGCGTCGCGCCAGTCCTCAATGGGCCGGAAGGTCGGATCCGCCTTCGCGTGTGCTTCTGAACGAGCAAAGACTTCTTCGTCTGACAGCGACAGATCCAGTTCATACCGGTGAGGCTGGTTGATGTACCAGGGGGTATCCATGAACGCTTCGAGGCGGTTTCCCTCAGGGTCAAGGAAATAGACCGACCAGGCGTTGCCATGGTCCGTCACATAGACCTGCTGGACATCCTCGTCCTCGCTGACGACGGCATGGACCTGGCGCAACTCGGCAAGACTGTTGCAACGAAACGAGATCTGGTTGACCGTAGTCTGCTCGGTCTCGGGTTTGCGACCCTCGGCAATGATAACCTGGTGGTGATCCCGCGGATCGGCAGTCATGAAGGCGTAGCGGTTTCCGTGGAGGATTCCTTCATCAGACACACCGAAGCCGAACAGCCGCTGGTAGAACCTCTTCATGCGCTCAAAGTCCGTGACCCAGATGCCGACATGGGAGAGTTGCATTTGCGGCAGCTTGCCCATTGTGGTCTCCGCCAATGTATGAAATTCCCTGCGAGAGTAGCCGCCAACGCAAAGGCGGGTCAACCGATCAACCGATTTGACCTCCCTGCAGAGGGAACTCCTGTTCGGAAAGTGGCACCGCCGCCCTTGCAGCATATGGCACGACCCTCCAGCGAGAGTCCGTTTCCGGCTGCCACCAGCCGGACAACCCTGTGCCCGACCGACAATGCCGGATCCGGTTTGAGACAGGATCGTCGAGACCGGCTGGGAGCGCAAAGGGCCAGGCGGCTGATCCGGCATTTCTTGCGATCTTTACGTGTCGTGCCATTGCCAGCCTGAACGAGGACGACTATTGATGCGCGTCATTCATCTATTGCGGAGGACAAGATGAGGATCACGAGTTACGCGATCAATGGAACGGCGTCCTATGGTGTCGTGACGGACGAAGGAATCATAGATGCGCAGGGACTGGCCGACGGTGCCAACACGCTTCAGGAGGCTATTGCACGGGGAGCCCTTGAGACAATCGCCGCTGCAGCAGCTGGACGAGCGCCCGATCACAGCCTTGCAGACATAGAATTTCTCCCGGTAATCCTGGACCCTGACAAGGTTTTCTGTGTCGGGTTGAATTACCGCAGCCACGTACTGGAGGGCGGCAACCGACCGATGCCGGAATGGCCCATGATCTTCACGCGTTATCCCAATTCCCATGTCGGGCATAATCAGCCCATGATCAAGCCCCGGGTCTCCGACCGGTTCGACTATGAAGGCGAACTCGCTGTCATCATCGGCAAGACGTGTCGCCATGTGGCGGAAGAGGATGCACTGTCAGTGGTGGCCGGATATTCCTGCTACAATGACGGTTCGATTCGGGATTATCAGCGCCATACCAGTCAGTTCGGACCTGGAAAGAACTTCTATCATTCGGGCGCATTCGGACCGTGGATGGTTACGGCAGACGAGATTCCCGACCCCACCAGGATGACTCTGTTGACACGCCTTAACGGCGAAGAAATGCAACGGGCGACCACGGACGACCTTCTTTTCAATATCAATCAGCTGATTGCCTATCTCACTTCCGTGACCGAACTGTATCCCGGGGATGTCATCTCGACCGGCACCACCGGTGGCGTCGGAAACTACCGTGACCCGCAGGTGTTCATGAGTGAAGGCGACAGGATCGAGGTGGAGCTGGACCAGATCGGTATTCTGTCCAACCCGATCATCAACGAGACCTGATCGGATCTCACGGTGCCCGGAAACGACAACCGGTGCGAACGTGGCCGGTCCGGAAGCATCTGCTCATTTCTCCGGTCTCGCCTCAATGGGATTCAGGTAAGGAAACTCTGAGTTCGGACGAGGCCCCCTACCTGTGGTGTTTGCACCAGATGCGGGGCCTGATTTTGCCGGTTATGCTGGCTTCGGTCAGTTGGCGGACCGCTGACACGCGAGGAGATCGAACCGTGGTTCAGCCATCGCCTGGTTCTGGCCAGCGCCCCGAGCGATGTTCGGCTGTTCGAGGCCTTTGCCGTCGAGGCGCTCTGTCTTGTCAGCAAGGGCTTCCCCGTCCTCAACACCAAGACCTTGGCCACAGATCGATCACGCACGAGGAGTCAACAATCAACGTGGGCATCGACGAAACCCGGCCCTCGCATCGCTCGTTCGATGCTGTTCAGCGGAACTTTCAGCAGTTCCATGGCCTTGCTTCTGGAGATGTAGCGTTCGGCAAGCGCCCGATAGCAAAGGCGCTCGAACCGTTGAGGCACTTCGAGCTGGCCACGCAACTCGACGGGCTCGATCGGCTCGGGCTCCTCCACGCGCCACCCTCTTGCGAAGGTCCTGAACGCGAATGCGAGGGTTGAATCGTCGATGATGCCGTACCTGTTGAGGCGCACCAGAAACGCCGCAGCGCTGACGCGATACTGGCGCTTTAGCTGCACCAACTCGGTGTAACCAAGCGCGTTCCTGCGGGAACCGAGCTGGTTTTGCAGGTGTGCGCGGGTAATAAGGAAAGCACCAGCAAATTCGGTCGCTGCCTTCTCGTGGCTGATTGGAGAGTCTGGATCGAACACGCGGTGACCAAGTTCGTGAGCGAGCGTCAGACGGCGGCGTTCCAGCGAGTGCGTCGCATTGACGATAATCACAGACAGCCGGGAATTGTTACGGGACTGCCTCACCGAACAGGTCAGGCCGGAAACACTGTCCGGCAGCTCGATAAGAAGCACCTTAATTCCTCGCTCTTCGAGCAATTCGGTCATGTTCGGAATGGGATCATCGCCCAGCCTCCACTCCTCTCGCAATTCCATGGCGAGTAGTTCAGCCTCTTCGATGCACCCCAGGAATCGGCGGCTGATCTTCGAAATCTGCCATTCGGGGCTGCCTTGCCTGAGGATTCGCTCGATGGTGCAGTAGCGCTGAAGCTGCTCAATCACGGCGGCCTCGACCGCTGCACGATCTCTTGCTGACGTGCCAGACCGCTTGCGGAATTCCATGTCGCGCAGTTCCAGCACCTCTTCGCTCATGAGATACTGTGGCGAGACTGCCAGAACCTCCGCCAGGAGATCCAGCACGTCGGTCCCTGGCATCATTTCGCCGCGCTCATACTTGCCTATGGCTTGGGCGCTGACTCGGTTTCCGAGCGAGTCGGACAGTGCGCGAAGCGACAGTCCAGAGCGTTTGCGGGCGAGTTTCAGACGCTCACCGAACATGATCGCCTCCATTGATTTTGTAAGATTTACATATTGCCATAAAATCGGTATTTGTAAACTCAATCAGGTTAGTCAACATATGGCAAAACGCAATCAACGCGTCGTCTGGCACAAAGGCGGCTGGGCAGTCCGCGGCGCAGGTTCGCAGCGCGCCACGTCAGTACATCCCACCCAAAAGGCTGCTGTGGATGTTGCGCGAAAAATCGCGCGTACACAGCAATCGGAGCTGTTCATACACGGGCGAGACGGCCGAATCCGCCAGCGCGATTCATACGGAAACGATCCGCATCCACCCGGGCAATAGTCAGTCCCGCGCCATGAAGGCATTCCGGGTCCCCACGGGTCAACGTCTCCAGCTGCCGTTCCTGCGCTGGAACGAGATCCTGATCCTGATCCGTCAAGCGTTTACGCTCCCTGCAGGCCGCCGCAGACCAACGGCATTCGAACCCGAACGCACCTTCGGGGCCGCTCGCACGGCCTTACGGCCATGACCTGAAATAGCGACCGATCCTGCGACGGTGACCCGGGGTTCTGCCAAGCTTGCTTCCGAAAACCCTGGTGGTTGCCAGCGCATTCCAGCAGGCTGCCAGAGGCAGCCTGCGCAGGGTTCAGTCGAGTTTCAGGAGCTCGAGAGCCTTGCGAAACAGTGGGTGATCCGTCTCGGCGAGAGCGCTCAGCGCGGTAAAATGATCACGTCCTGGCAGAGGCAACGTCGAGGTGTCCACGCCATGTGCCGCCCAGTGCGCTGCCAGATCATCAGCCTGTCGATGAAACTCGTCATATTCGTCATCGCCATAGGCGATCACAGTGCGCCCATGTGACCTTGGTTTGAGAAACATGGGACTCAACTCTGCGACATCCTCTGAGGCCAGACGAACCGCGTCATTCAGGGGCGTCAGCCGTACGGGTTCCACGTCAAAGATGCCGCTGATCGGCAGGCTCGCCGCCACCAGCTCGACAGGAAGATCGTCACCAAAATCCGGCCAGTCCGTCGCTGCCATCATTGCCGTCAGATGACCACCGGCCGAATGTCCCGAAACAACGATCTGCGACCGATCGTAACCGTACCGGTCTCCCTCCCGCCACAAATGTGCCAGCGCCCGCCGGCACTGGTTGGTGAGCTCCGCCAGGGTGACCGACGGGCACAACGCATATTCGATATTCGCAAACGCCGAACCTGCAGCCAGAAGTTCTCTTGCCAGAAAATCAAACCCCTCCTTGTCGTTCCACTGCCAGTACCCGCCATGCATGAACGCAAACAGCGGCGCGCCATCGGAATCCGGCAGATAGACGTCGAGGCGTTCACGGTCGTGAGGACCATACGATACGTCAAGATGTTTGCGTCCTCCGCCCTCACGCATGGCTGCGGATCGGACATTCTGGTCATTCTTGATGGCATCAAGCACGGCCGGCTCGATCTGGCCGCGGTTGTTGTATTGCGACCACAACGTTTCGGCATCGTAATTTCGGTAAACGATTTCACCCATTTTCAGCTCCAACATTCCTCATCACCACCCTGAATCGGGCGCCCATCCACCCGCGGTGTCCTGTACACCCGGCAGTGTAGCCGGCAAAAAGTTGCAATTGCAAATAACAGTTGTTGTGACCATAATGGGTCATGGCAACGACCTTTCCAGCAGAAGTGGAGATATCCTCATGGCCATAGATTTCGGTTACTTCACCCTGTCAGACAACCACTACCCCGATAATCCGCGCTCAGCGAGTGATTTTGTGCTGCAAATTCGCGATCAGGCCATTCTTGCTGACCGCCTGGGTTATCATTCGGTTTGGATCGGAGAACACCATTTCGATCGCCTTGGTGTGAATTCGCGGCCTGATATCCTGCTGGCCAGTCTCATTCCGGAGACACAGAACGTCAGGCTTGCACCCGCCGTCAACGTTCTGCCACTCCATCACCCCCTTCATGTTGCAGAAGCGTGGGCCTCGCTCGACCTCCTCTCTGGCGGCCGCGTCGATTTCGCGTGTGGCCGGGGGTACGACCAGGCCGAGTATGCGCCCTTCGGCGCCGACTTTATGAAATCTGCAGAGATATTCGACGAGGGGCTCGATGTGCTGCTCAAGGCATGGACCGAACCCGGGTTCTGGTCGCATCACGGCACCTATTATCAAATTGATGATATGGAAATTACCCCCAAGCCCGCCCAGACTCCCATCCCCTGCTATATCGCCTCCTTTTCGGAGACCTCGGCAAAGATGGCGGCAAAGAGGGGCCTGAACATCATTTATGCCCCCTTCGCCACGTCAATGGTCTATGGCAGCCTCGAAAAGGGTGTCGACGCGTATCGCGAAAACTGCGTCCGCGAGGGCAATGAGCCACAGCGGGCCATGTGCAGCTATTTCATCCATATCGCCGAGACACCGGAGGAAGACAATGAGGGTCGACAGGCAATGATGGATTACTTTCAGCACTGTGTGCTGAGAGCCTTTCCGGACGATCCGTCCACCATGCCGCCGTCAATGCACTATTTCCTCAAGATCAACGAAATTCTTCGCAAAATGGAAAAAGATACGCTGTCCTCCAACTCCGTTCTGATCGGCCACCCCGAGCAGATTATCGAGACCCTGAAAAGCGTTGAAGCCGCCGGAATTGCCGAGGTGATTCTCTATTTCAACGTCGGCAGAAAGCCCCATAACCTTGTCAAGGAGCAGATGCACCGCTTCATGGAACAGGTCTCCCCCGCCTTCCAGGATTGATCCCTGTCCGCATGACTGGCATGGAACTCCAGTCCTACCTCCCCTACCTCGTAAATCGGGTGGGCCACCGGTTTGTGGTGGAGTTCACACCCGTCCTCGACCGGGTTGGCCTTGATATCGGAATGTGGCGCGTGCTCGCAACTTTGGCCGAATGCGGCTGTCAGCCGGTGGGCGAGTTGTCACATGGGGTCAGCATCAATATCTCAACCCTGTCCAGACTTCTCGGACGCATGCAGAAAAAAGGACTGATCGTTCGGTGCCGAAGCGGCTCGGATGCCCGCACCGTACTGGTCAGTCTCACGAAGAAGGGAAGCGAGATGGCGGCGTCCCTGCTTCCCGATGCTCTGGCGCTTGAAGACCGCGCGGCCGCCGATTTCTCTCCCGACGAACTGAGCCTTCTGCGACAACTCCTCACGCGCCTCTATGCGGGGCAATGCCGGGCACAGTCCCTGAAACGCCCGCTTCCGGGTCAGGCCGAGAGTCCGGTGAACTGCGAAGGACCCGAGCCAGGTCCCTGCACTACACCAGCCTGCAACCATGAAATCGAGGGCAAGCGCCACTCCACACAGTACATTGAAATCGCGGACCCATGATGAAGGGACTTGCTTCGCCCCTGAACTACAGATTGCTCGTGCTGATCGCCTCGACCGCTCTGGTCTTTATTTCGTCGGGCAGCATGTTTCTCATCTCGGTCACGCTGAAGGACTTCACCTCAGAATTCGGCTGGCCCCGGGAAATTCCATCCCTCGCCTTCTCCCTGCAATTTATCGGTGGCGGGTTCGGTGGCATTGTCATGGGTTATGCCTATGACCGGCTGGGACCGGTTGTGCCGCCCCTGACCGCATCGCTCTCGGTGACGCTCGGGGCCTTTTTGACGGTTTTTGTCAGCGAGCCCTGGCATCTGTACGTGATTTACCTGTTTCTTTTTGGATTCTTTGGGCAGGGAAGCCTGTATGCACCCCTGCTCGCCAACATTTCACGCTGGTACGAGCGCCGGCGAGGAATGGCCGTTGGCATCGTTTCGAGCGGTCAAAGTCTGGCAGGGATCATCTGGCCTGCCGTCTTTGGCTATATCGTCGCCTGGATCGGTTGGCGCAATGGCTATATCGGTTTCGGTGTTCTGGCGGCTTGCGTCATGCTTCCTCTGGTCATGGTTTTCGTTCGGCGCCCGCCATCACGTGATGCGCTGTTCCGGCTCGAGGCCGAAAGCGAGAAGGCGGGCCCGGCGCAAAAACGGCAAGCCATTCGCCGGAGCGAGATGCCGTTCGGCCCTGCCCGGCTGCAGTCGATCCTGTGCATCGCAATTATTGGCTGTTGCATCGCCATGGCAATGCCTCTTGCTCACCTGGTTGCTCATGCGACCGATCAGGGGATGAAGCTTACCGATGCCGTCGAGGTGCTGTCCGTCACCCTTATGGCTGCTTTCATCAGCCGTGCCGTTCTCGTGGGTTTCCTTGCCGATCGATATGGCTCGTTATGGGCATTGTTCGCGTTCTCCGCGATCCAGGCCGTGTCCCTGACCACGCTCACGTTTTCTGACAGCAGCCTTGCCCTGTTTGTCGTCGGGCTGGGGTTCGGGCTTGGTTATGGAGGAATCTTTCCCGTCTATGCGATTCTCATCAGGGAATACATGCCACCCCTCGAGGCCGGACGGCGAACCGGGCTTGTGTTTCTGTTCGGAGCGGTAGCAATGGGATTTGGCGGCTGGCTCGCGGGTACCCTGTTCGACAGCACCGGAAGTTACACCCTGCCCTTCATGATCGGGGTCGCTTCCAACATTTTCAACCTCCTGATCGTCGGCACCCTCCTCACGAAGAGCCGCCCTGGCCGGGCCGAACCGGCACCCGCTCACTGAATCATCCGGACCGGGCCGGGCCCCACGTGGGACAGCCCGGGCGGAAACCAATTGCGAAACAGCCTGTCAGCCGGCGCCGTCCAGAATGGGTGCCAGCCGATCCATGGCCACCGATATCGTATGGGAATCAGCGGCAAAGCACAGTCGCATCCAGCCCTCCCCGCTTTCACTGAACGCCCTTCCCGGAGCAAGACCGACCCGGGTCTCGCGAATGAGTCTTTCCGCAAAGGCAACGGAATCGGTCATGCCTTCGACGGCGAAGAAAGCGTAGAACGCCCCCTCGGGCCGCGACAACGTGACCCGTTTCATGGCGCCGAGGCGCTGCGAAACAATATCTCGATTGCGCCGATACCGGTCCACAGTTGCGTGGACGAAGTCTTCGCCTTCGCGAATTGCCGTGATCCCCGCATACTGCACAAACGTGGTTGGACCCGCGATATTGTATTCGATCAGTTTCGCCAGGCCCTCCCCGGCTGCCGGCGGATGCGTGATCCAGCCGAGCCGCCATCCGGTCATTGACCATGACTTCGAAAAGGAATTGATCACCATCACCCGGTCGTCAGGTTCCGCGATGTCAAGAAATGACGATGCCCGTCCCCGCGGCAGGGCACTGTCATAGGCCAGCCGGATATAGACCTCATCGCTGACGATCCAGATACCGCGACGACGGCATTCTTCGAGGAGCGCCCGCTGTTCGTCCTGCTGCATCACCCATCCTGTGGGGTTGCCGGGAGAGTTGATGAAGATCGCCCGGGTTCTGTCGTCGCACACCGCGAACACCTCGTCGAGATCCAGACGCCACCGCCCGTCCGGGCCAAGCGACAGCGGTACCGATCGCGGTTCGGCACCCATGATCCGCACCGTCTCCTTGCAGTTCGGCCAAATCGGCTCGAGGGTGATCATGTTGTCGCCTGGTGACATCAGCGCCTGGGACGTCAGCATGATCGCGTTCATGCCGGAACCCGACACAGTTATGCGATCGATATCAATATCTCTTTCGTGAAGTCCCGTCGCATATTCCGAGATTGTCTCGCGAAGCGGCGTCACGCCCCGGTTGGATGTATAGAAGACCCTGTTTTCGGCCAGCGCCGCGTTGGCCGCATCCTTGATGAAGTCCGGGGTCGGCACGTCCGGTTCTCCGAACCAGAGACGCACCAGATCGTCCCTGTCCATGTGGGGTTCGGAAACGTGACGGATCAGGGAATGCGGCAACCGGGCAATGTCCGGGCGCAATCCATCAGGCGTGCGGTCGGTTATGCTCATTCATGTTTACTCCGATAACTGGCCCTCTATACAGAGGTGGCCACCCGTCGCCAATAGCACAACGAAAGAGACAAATGACCTGACGGCGTCATTCCAAGGCCGTGCCTGCTGCAAATTCACAACTGGAACCCGGCAGACAGACCTCCTCGCTCCCGGCGTCCAGTGCAGTTCACGGCTTCTGTTGCCAAAATTCACCCTGTCCGAAGGGCGTGTCCGTGGCAATGCAGGCGATCCATGAGAAAAGCCGCACATTCAGGCTGCGCCGACTTGCTGACGGCCGTATCCTGTGCGATAGGCTGGGGCGTATACGGGAAATGCAACTGTCATCCTTGCCGGGCTTTCGTATCGAAATTCGCCTGCCAACCAGCGGAGAAAGATCAGGACATGACAGAACGGCCTCGCATCGGTGTGATTGGCTATGGCTATATCGGTGCACATATCGTCAAGGAAACTCTCGGGCCAGAAAGTCCGTTCGAACTTGCGTTCGTGTATAACCGGACAGCCAAGGTACTCGAAAAGTTTGATCCGGAGCTCAGACTGGCCGACCTGGATCGGGTCCGGACCTTTTCGCCCGACATCATTGTCGAATGCGCTCATCCCGACATTACCATCAACCATGGAAAGGCATTTCTGCAGAACAGTGACTACATGCCGTTTTCCCTGACCGCTCTGGCGGATGACTCCGTGACGCATTCACTCCACAAGGCGGCGCGAGAGAACGGGACCCGGCTGCTCATTCCTGCCGGTGCGCTTGTCGGCGGGGACGAGTTGCTGATGCGCATTGGATCGTGGAAGCGAATTCGGATCACCTTTACAAAACATCCCGATAACATTGATTTCTCGGAAAGTGAGTTCGAATCTCACCGCATCAGGAAGAAGGTCATACTCTACGAAGGTTCGGTAAGGGAGGTGGCCCGGCGTTATCCCCGAAACGTCAACACGATGGTGACCTGTGCACTCATAACGATCGGTCTTGACAAGTGCCAGGCCCGGTTGGTCTGCGATCCGGACGCCAAACATGCCTTCGCCGAGATCGAAGCCTGGGACAGGAATGGCGGCACACTCCGCATCAGGAAGAAACAGCCGGCGATTGGCGTATCCGGAACGGAAATGGCGGATTCAGCCTGGTATTCCCTGCAGCGGGCCGCCGGCCAGAACCGTTCTGTCGAATTGGTATAGCCGGATCTCCCGAGCGCCGTGAAAAAGCGGCTGGCTCCTTGCCATCACCCTTCTCAACGCCCGGCATGTCAGCGCTTCCGGTCTTGCAGGTCCCTGTCATGAACAATCCCCCGAATTCCGCGCCTGAACAGACGCAGCCCTTGCTGTCGTAGGGACATCTTGCCGTACCCGTAAGACTTCAACATCCATCGACACAGCCATGTCTCCTGACCGGATCCGGAGCACGAATTCCGAACCGGTCGAGAGTACCGGAAGTATTCCCTGACTGCTCGGCCGGTGCAGCGCGCCCGAACATTCCGGAATGCAGGCGTCACTTGCCCGGAGCGTGCCCCGTTGGTGCGGATGGACGGGACTCCCCATTATTGATACCAAGAACCACTGTTATCATCTTGGGGGTTCCAAAATTCATGCGGCTGCACAACTTTCAAGACGACGCCCGACGCGTCTATGAGGTCCTGTCAGGCGGTGGGATCGGAATTGTTCCCACCGACGTGGGTTATGTCATCGTCGCCTGCGATGCCGATGCGATCTGGAAAATTTTTGCAGCCAAACAGCGAAAACCGGATAAACTCAACGCCGTTTGCGGCTGCAAGGCCCTGCATCTCGAACTTCATGACCTTCCGGACCAAAAGCGGGCCATCGTGAGCGCAATTACGGAAGCCTGTGATCTTCCCATGGGAACAGCCGCAGCCGCACAGCTGTCTCATCCTGCCCTGGCACGACTGAGCGAGGACATCCTCGAGCAGACCACCCATAACGGTACTCTCGCCATGCTGCTGAATGCGGGTCCCATGATGAACGCGCTTGCCGAGATTGCCTTTGCGGACAACCGCCTGGTGATCGGCTCCTCCGCCAATGTCTCTCTCAAGGGTGTGAAGTTCCGGGTCGAGGACATCGAACCCGAAATAATCCACGCAGCAGATATCGTGATTGATTACGGACTGATGCGATGGAACATCTATGGTCGATCCTCGACCATGATCGATGTGGGCGATCTCTCTGTAATTCGCTATGGTTCGTGCTTTGACCTCATCGACGATGTGTTGCGCCGCCATTTCAATATTGTCTTGCCGGCCCAAGGTGATCGGGAGGCCTGATTGATGGGTGTTCGTGTTGAACTTGAGGCCATCGGTACGGTGCGGGGAGGCCGTGTCGAGGTTATCAACGATGACTGGGGACAGATCGAAGCCTGTATCGAACTCGACGAACGGCTGGACCCTCTTGCTCTTGCAAGCCTCGACCAGTTTTCGCACGCGGTGATTATTTTTCATTTTGACCAGGTCGATCCCGCTACTATCGAATGGAGTGCGCGGCATCCACGCAACAACAGGGACTGGCCACTGGTGGGCATCTTTGCCCAACGCGGCAAAAACCGTCCCAACAGGATTGGTGTGACCACATGCGAGATTCTTGGAGTTGAGGGAAGATGTCTCCATGTGCGCGGCCTTGATGCTGTCGACGGCACACCCGTCATTGACATCAAGCCCTACATGTCAGGCTTTGAGCCACGCAGCCAGATCAGGGAGCCCCTGTGGTCGAAGGAGCTCATGGCAGGCTACTGGTAAAGCAAACCGGCGGAGGAGAGGATCATGCCAGACGATATCAGGTCACCGGTGGTCAACAGGGAACCGGCACGCCCCGGACAACCCGTCATTGACCCCGCTGTCTGGACCGGTGATGAGCTCGCTGCGCGTTCCGACTGGATTCACGTATTGTCAGACGATGAGGTTTCGGCGTTGGCTGACGCTGTCGCGCGAGTGAAGACCAGGATCGGGGACAACATTCAGGGACTGCTCTCGGTCGATCCGACCGAAGTCGATCTGGGCAGTGCTGCCAGGGTCATGGACAGCACATGGCACCAGCTCCGGGACGGGTGCGGTGTCCAGCTGATACGCGGCATGCCGGTAAACAAGTGGCCACGAATCGACCTTGCGATCGCCTACTGGTTGATGGGAACGCGCCTTGGCAAACCGCTGTCCAACAACCCTGAGGGAGACATGATTGGCCATGTCACTGACCTGGGGAAGGACTATGACCATCCCAATCACCGCGGTTACCAGACCAGCGCCCATATGCTCTTTCACACCGACCAGTGCGATATCGTTTCATTGCTCTGTCTGCAGACGGCCATGACCGGGGGCCAATCGAGAATCGTCAGCGCGCCCGCTGTACACAACGAAATGGTAAGGCGGCGGGCCGACCTCGCTGCTGAACTTGCCGGAAGTTTCTATTGGACACGTCACGAGGAGATCGGACCCGGCCAGAAACCATGGTACAGGCTTTCAGTCTTCAACTATTCGGACGGCTACCTGACGACAATCGGAGGTTACAAGCATATCCAGAAGGGCCATGCGCTGCCCGGCGTTCCTCCATTGACGGAGGCACAGAAGGAAGCTTTCGACCTGCTCTCGGAAATCAACGAAGAGCTCTGTCACGCGATGACATTCGATGTCGGGGATATCCAGATTTTGAACAGCTATGTGACCATGCATTCGCGAACGAGCTATGAAGACTGGCCGGAGGCCCACCGGCGCCGTTGCCTCTGGAGACTCTGGTTAAGCAACCTCGCCGTCCGCCCGCGTCCGGCAGCAGCGAAGCAACGGACAAGCGGTATCGCAACCGGATCGACAAGACCCGGAATTCGACTCTGATCGCAGTATCGAGGAAGGGCTGGCGGTCTTTCAGTACTGTCGCTGGACCCGAACCGGTCATGGTTTGCGATCGCGGCGTCATGTCCTGTCGCCTGTCCGCGCAGGGCAACCTCGATCTGTACCTGTGACATGGGAATTGGGGCACAACCGAACATTGTTGCCACGGTTGCTCCCGCGGCTTCGCTTCCTCAGGCCAGGGAAGAGATCTCTTCGGAGTTCGTCGAGGCACGGCCACCCTGGTCCGCACGCAGGCAGATGCAGAAACCTGCGGGTTGAACGTTGGATCTGGTTCGGACTGACACCCAATCAGGCGTTGGAAGCACGAGCGAGCGGTTCCGTTCGATCGGCTGCGAGCATTTCGTCAATAACCCGCCGGGCAAGTTCCACGCCGGCATCTGCGGAGTTATTGAGCATGCGCTGATTTGGGCGTTGCTCGAAATTGCGCTGTTGACCCGCCAGGATGGAACGATCCTCATTGAAGGTTACGTCGATCGACCGCGCAATGATCTCGTCAGTCTCCGCATCATCCGGCCTGAAATCACGGGCGAAGCCCCAATATTGATCGACCGTCCTTTCATCGACGGGTGTGAGCATGCTGATCACCCTCGTGTTGATGCCCCGGGTCCGGTCCTGTGTTCCAGCGGGATACCCGCCCGCATCAATGATGACTGTGGACGGCGGCTCCAGCCAGATGCGATGCCAGCGGTCGATCCGCTCGGTGAAGCCGCCGACCTGCCGGTAAAACCTTGAGGGTTCCGTGTCGTTCATCATCCGCGTGACCGTAACGATGTCTCCCTCACGGACCGCCTTCACAGGTGTCGTGGCAACATCGTCCGTTCCGATCGTCGACTTGTGAACAAAGGTCGTGTGAGACAGGTCAATCAGGTTGTCGACGAGCAAAATCCAGTTGCATTCATAACGCATGGTCCCGTTCACCGAGGTCCATTCGGGATGATCAAGCCAGTGAACGTCGGGTATGAGCTCTTCATCGGCTCTTTCTGCACTTCCGGGCCAGATCCAGACAAGATTGTGTCTTTCAACAACAGGAAACGCGCGGACCCGGGCCCTCCCCGGTACATTTTTCTGGCCAGGTATTTCGGCACAGGTCCCGTCTCCCCGAAACGCCATGCCGTGATATCCGCAAACTATTCGCCCGGCTGCAACGGTGCCGAGTGACAGGGGCGCAAACCGGTGCGGGCAGCAGTCTTCAAGCGCGGCCGGTTGTCGGTTGCGGTTCCGAAACAGGACGATCGCCTCGCCCAGAAGCTTGCGAGAGAGAGGATCATCTTTCAACTCTCCCGACCAGCATGCTGCATACCAGGCATTGCGAATGAAATTATCCATGTCAAACCTGTCCATTTTCCGGAATCGCTTCAGATCTGCCTGCGCTCGTCGGACCAATAGGGATCGCGCAGCCGGCGCTTGGCAATCTTTCCCGGTCCTGTCGTTGGCAACGGGCCATCTGCGAATTCTACCGATTTGGGAATCTTGTACCCCGCGATCCGGCCCCGGCAGTGCCCGATTACCTCTTCTCCCGACAGTTTGTCGAACCCGTTACGTCTGACGACGACGGCATGCACCTGTTCCCCCCAGACAGGGTGCGGAATTCCGATCACTGCGACCTCAAGCACACCCGGATGTGTCGAAATCGTATTCTCCACTTCGACAGAATAGACGTTTTCCGCGCCCGTGATGATCATGTCCTTCTTGCGATCAACAAGATACAGATGCCCTGTGTCATCCAGGTATCCCATATCACCCGTGCGATACCAGCCATTCTGGAGAACTTCGGCTGTCAGATCCGGCTTTTCCCAATAGCCCTTCATGATCTTGGGGCCACCAAAAAGGACTTCTCCGACAGTTCCGACAGAACAGTCGGCATCTGATTCATCCACCACCCTGAGATCAATCAGGTGTGTCGGAGGGCCGCAGGAAGCCGCCCTGGGCACGTTGCCTGCACTGGCAGTCAGGCTGTGATCGCGCGGCGGCAAGCAACAGGCAAGTCCCGACGTTTCGGTGATGCCATAAGTGTGCAGCAGGAGGTCCGACCGGAAGAATGCCTCTGCCTTTTCGAGAACACCCAATGGCGTCGGTGAGCCGCCATACATGATTTGTGTCAGGCTGGACAAATCATATCGCGACACGTCCGTATGGTTGGCAATCAGGGCAATGAGGGTTGCCGGAAGCGAGGTAATGGTGACGCGTTCTGTCTGAATGAGTTCAAGGATGCGTTCCGGCTGGAACTGCACGCAGACCTGAACGCCTCCAACCATGGGCACAGCCCAGAATGCCACGGCATCAGCCAGATGGAACATGGGGGCGGAATGGAGCCACACCGACGAGGGATGAAAGTCCATCGTTCCGACACAATCGAGGCCGCAATAGAACACGTTGGCATTGGTCAGACAGGTTCCCTTGGGATTTCCCGTAGTGCCGGAGGTGTAATAGATCTGAACGATGTCGTCAGGATCGGGTTCGCGATGCGTGTTCGATTCTGTGGCCTCCCGCAGCAGCGCCTCGTAATTGTGGATTCCGGCTTCCCGGTTTTCTCCGTCAAGCTGGATCACAAGGTCGAGCGACGAAACCCGGGGCCGCACCTGTTCCAGAATGTCAAGGAATGCCGTCGACAGCAGAAGAGCGCGGGTGCCCGAATCGTTCAGGATATACTCGACCTCGGGCGCGGCCAGACGCGAATTGAGAGGAAGAAGTATAACCCCGGCCAGTGCCGCGGCGTAGTAGGTTTCGGCGTAGCGGTGCGTGTTATGGTCCAGGATTGCCACCCGGTCTCCGGAAGCAAGACCGAGGCCACGCAGCGCGTTTGCAAGCCTGCAAACCCGGGCGCCGAGCTGGCGGTAATTCAATTTAAGATCCCCGTCGACAATAGCAAGCCGGTCAGGGAACTGCTGCACAGCGCGATCCAGAAGGCGTGATGTCGGATACACCTGGTAACTCCCTATCCTGTTTGTAGTCAGCTTGCAGCGATTGCCAGATCAAATCAACGGATGCTGCCACGATCGTGCCCACAACCGTTTCGTCTCGCGCGACCACCTGGTTCCGTTAACGATTTTAGTCCATAACCGACCTCAAAACCGAGCCGACGCGGCGCAGGCGAGGTCTCGACAACGGAAGCAGCCCCGCCTCCTGACATCTAAGATGCGATTTACAAGTTGCGCCAATGGTATGCCAAACCGTCAAGTCGATCTGTATCGGAAATAAAAGTGCCTGAAAACATGTTTTTTTTAGGGTTCCTTTGGTTGCAGGGGCAGGGTTTGAGCTTGCGACCTTGAGGCTATGAACCGGACACTTGCATTTCTACGGGATTTCTGACAGAAGAGAAAAGAACGCGCTCGAGTCCAATAAATTTATAGTTAGTGATGGCTGAAAGGCCTTCACTAACTATAAATTTTGTCAGCCAATGATTTTTTATCCACGGTTGTCATTCAATTGAATATTTCAAGAATGAAAATTATTACTTCATCCGTAGGCAACACTGCCTTCAACTGCCCACACTGCGAAGTGTTGACAACTCAGACGTGGTACTCATTGCGAGCATCTGAGCTCGATCGGGATTCACCGCTCCCGTTATTATTTGGACCGGGGTACCATACGCGACCCCAATTCGATGATGTGGAAGATTTAGATGAAAAACAGAGGCTCCATGATATGTTCGATAGAGTTGTCGCCGGACGGCCAACTCTTGATTATACAGACCAGTTCAATAGATATGGTATAGGCGTTTTCAACCTTTTTGTATCCAAGTGCTTCAATTGCGATGAGTGTTCTATATGGATCCATGACAATCTAGTTTACCCTCGAATGGGAAAAGTGCCTCTTGCAAATATCGATCTTTCTGATGATATACGTAATGATTACAATGAAGCGGGTAGCATTCTTGACCTTTCACCCAGAGGGGCTGCCGCATTACTCAGGTTGGCAATTCAGAAATTGTGCAAAGAATTAGGAAAATCCGGAGAGAATCTCAATGAGGATATAGGAGAGTTGGTATCAGACGGGCTTGCAACAAAAGTCCAAATGTCACTAGATATAGTGCGAGTGATTGGTAACAATGCAGTTCACCCGGGAAAATTAGATTTTGATGACCGATCGACCGCACTGTCATTGTTTACACTACTGAATCTAATCGCAGATCAAATGATCTCGCAGCCTAGAAGCGTGGAAGAAGCGTATAATAATCTTCCGCCTGAGGCCCTAAATTCCATTAAAAGGCGAGATGAATAGGTAACAGGGTTGGTACACGGAATCTTCTGCACCCTGTCGAGGCTGCGGAAGACCCCGTCTACATTCCTGTCCTGCTTGTAACCGACCACTTCCACCAGCGTTCCTTCGGAAAGATACGCGCTGGTTCTGCGGTCCCTCCGAGAGTGCTGGAAGTCGCGGGCGTCAATTACCGTCTAATACCATTTCCCAAAATTTTTGCATGTTACCAAGCCTCGGAGTGGTGTGATTACGGAGTGATGACAGCCCATTCCCGAGTGGTAATGAACCGGATTCTTTCCGGTTCGGAGTCGATACGGTTCCACGCTTCTGCAAGTGTGTTGTCTGTCACTTT
The DNA here is from genome assembly GCA_965221485.1 of Alphaproteobacteria bacterium. Taxonomy (GTDB): domain Bacteria; phylum Pseudomonadota; class Alphaproteobacteria; order MPNO01; family UBA830; genus JAJEBT01. The sequence goes on from OZ244893.1 coordinate 1,572,756, forward strand.
ATAAGTTCGTGAACATTCCGGACTATTTCGTGCGATCTGGTTGGGGATTTCCCGGATTGCTCCGATCGTTTTCCGATCGTCTTGTGTAAAAGGAGCGGTCCCGGGTTTTGAGTTGGGATCTGGTACCAGAAGTCTCCGGAACCTGGAGTCCGTCTGCGTTGGTCCGGTGTCTGCGCTTGAGGGCACCAATCCCTGTCTCATCCTGATTGTCGCGGAATCTCATCTTGATTGTCGCGCTGCACCCATGGACCGGCGCAACTGGATGTTTTGCTGGACAGAGTTGGGAGCCACCCATATCGGGATCATCCAGAGCCTGATCACGACCTGCCGCCTGCACGGCGTCGATCCCTACCAGTATCTGGTGGATGTTCTGCAGCGGGTGGCGAGCCACCCGGCCACAGAAGTGGCGGAGTTGACGCCGCGGCTGTGGAAGGACCGGTTTGCCGCCGATCCCATGACGTCCGACCTCGGCAAGGGCGACGTGACCCCGGCCAGCAGCTGACCACCCCCGTTCTTCACATCCCCGGCTGGCCTGAATCAGTCAGCCAACCAACGTCTCAAAATGACCGGTTACGATTGGGGAAACATAAGGCGCGCGCATTTCGCCATCCGCTTGCCCATGCCCGACGTGTCGATGTATTGTCCCCACATCGACACGTCGGCGTGAGGTGTCGATGTGATCGACATGTTCGGAGAACGTGTCAACGGGAGCAAGGTACATCGACATGGCGTTCAATCCCAACCGCCCCTTCAATGAACTGCCAGACCTGCCGCCGGCTTCGGAAACCGAGACAAGGGCCGTTCTTCGCAGTTGCATTGCCGCGCGTGCGGCGCTGGCGGAACTCCGCGTCTCCGGAGACCTCATCCCCAACCAGGCGATGCTGATCAATTCGATTCCCCTTCTCGAAGCACAGGCGAGTTCCGAAATCGAGAACATCGTCACGACGGCGGATCGGCTTTTCCGCTACGCCAACGATGCGTCAGGTCGGGCCGACCCCGCCACCAGGGAAGCGCTCCGCTACCGCACCGCGTTGCGCCAAGGTTTCGAGATGCTGAACCGACGGCCGGTTTCCATCGCAATCGCGGTCGAAGTCTGCCGAACGATCAAGGGTGCGGAACTGGACATTCGCAACACGCCGGGAACGGCTCTGGTGAACGATACAACGGGCGAGGTGATCTACACGCCACCGGAGGGCGAGGAGGTTCTCCGGAGCAAGCTGGCCAACTGGGAGCGCTACATTCACGAGACAGAGGAAATCGACCCGCTGATCCGCCTTGCGGTCATGCACTATCAGTTCGAGGCGATCCATCCGTTCATCGACGGAAATGGCCGGACCGGACGCGTGCTGAACCTGCTTTACCTGATCGACAAGGGCCTGCTAAACATTCCCGTCCTCTATCTCAGCCGGCACATCATTCGTAACAGGGCGCTCTACTACCAGTACCTGCTCGAGGTGACGGCCCGACAGGGCTGGGAGCAGTGGATACTGTTCATTCTGGAGGCCGTCAGAACGACGGCGGAATGGACGACGGCGAAAATCCGCGCGATCCGGGAGCTTCTCGACGAGACGGGGGCCGCGCTCCGAGAGAGGATGCCGAGAATCTACTCCCGGGAACTGGCGGAACTGATCTTCGTGCATCCCTACTGCCGGATTGCTGACGTGGTCAACGCGAATATCGCCAAGCGCCAGACGGCCGCTGTCTACCTCAAGGCTCTCGCAGCCGAAGGCCTGCTTGAGGAGTTCAAGGTGGGGCGCGAGAACCTCTACCTGAACCCGCCGCTCCTGGAGCTTCTGGCCGAGCGCTAGTGACGATGCGCAACGGGCCAGCAGCGGGACAGACGATAAGCAGTCTCGCCGAGAGGACCATGAAGCACATGCGGGCGCACTGACGCCCGCGTTGGGAATCACTGCCCCGGGATTTTCTCGACCTCGGTAGCCGCCAATCTGTGCATCAGCCCCTCTGGTATCTTGTCAGAGCCGCGAAGCTACGACAGACCGGTCGCGGTCTCTACGAGCTGGCTCGCATCAGCGCTGTGTAGATACTTTGTTCGAACGGACCGGCTGTGACTACCGGTTCGGCCGCAGGGGAAGGCTTTTCCTTCGCAGCCCCTTCCAGTTCGCGATCTGAAAACTTCCAATCAGCGATTCATCCACTCCACTCAAGTGGTATGGATAGTCTTGATTGTCAGCGATACTGATGCGGAAATTTCGAACGGCTTGTAGAGCATCGCGCGACACCACATCACTGAAATGCCTGCATTCACTGCCTCAATCGAGAACATCCACGACCTCAGTACCCCGCTTAACGACAACGCACCTTACATGCTCACGGATGTCCGGCACCGATCAGACCTATGTTCGTCACGCACGCGAGGGCCCGGCACCCGCAACTCATCGTACATCCTCGAGCTTCTCGCCCGGTTCATGTCATGTCCATGGACGCCGCCGGGTTCGCCACTGTCCAAATTCGGCCCGCCCGTCAGGATCCACCCCACCGCGATGGGCGGCAGTTCGCTTCTGCTCATGCGATCGCTCTCTCTGCAATGTAGTCCCTGTCGAATCCGAATTCTACAACCCCGCCGTCGCATGGCGCTCCGCCACTGGCGGCGACGGCTCACACCTTCTTGACCGTCCAGACCACCTTGCCGACCACATGCACCTCCTGGGCGAGGCAGGTGTAGTCCTCATAATCCAGGTTGGCTGACTTGAGCCGCAGCCTAGTGGGCTCCCCGTCGCCAAGCACCGGCTCGACACGCTTGACCACCAGTCCTGTGCCGTCCCACAGCACGAAAATCTCTCCGAGCGCGGGGACGCGCCGGCCGATGTCGACCAGGAGCCGGTCGCGCTCGAAGAGCTCGGGCTCCATCGAGTCGCCGCGCACGCGGAGCACCCGGATGGCGCCGGGGCTGGCGTCGCCCTGTTGGCGGATCATCGCTTCGGGCGGGAACCAGCACGCCTTCTCGGCCACGAACTCACCGGCGATCGCACCCGGGCTCGACGAAATCGAACTCCAGCTCGCCGAGACCGGGGCCGGACCAGCCCTGCAGATGATGGAACCGGCACCAGACCACCCCGAGCCCGAAACCGCTGCCCGGCGCATCCTCGCCGTCATCGCACAGGCAACACGGCCGCTGTCGCAGCGCGAAATCCGCCAGAAGGCCGCCACCCGGCCGGCCACCGTCACCGACACCCTGCACCGCCTCATCGGCGAGGGACGCATCGAGGCCGTCCCCGGAGGCGGATACCGACTGGCCACAGCAGCACAGGCGGAAGGATGACGGAAACGGGCCCAGCATCTCCCGATAGCCGCTCAACCGCCGTTACCCGTTACCGTTACCACTCAAACCCCGGGCAGCAAGGGTAACGGTAACCGGTAACACGGTATCTGCCTGCTTGCCGCCGGAACCGCAACTGCAGCGCGACAATCAGGATGAGACCCAGCGTCAATCAGGATGAGACGAGGATTGGTGACCTCAAGCGCAGGCACCGGACCAACGCAGACGGGCTCCAGGTTCCGGAGACTTCTGGTACCAGATCCAACATCAAAATCCGGGACCGCACTTTTTACACAGGATGACCAGACAACAATCGGAGCAATCCGGAAAATCCAGAACCCCATCGTCAGAAATAATCCGGGATGGTCACGAACTTATATAGTGACAGTCAACACTTTGAGCAGATCCCGATAACCGTGCTCGGTCATCCAGCGTGCGCGGGCAAGATGACTTTCCAGGGCCTTGCGAGCGCGCTCTGGTTCCTTGGCGGCGTCGATGCCGAGCACGATGCGCGCCATCTCCTCCTTACAGGCCCACTCGGCATCGGCGTCGAGAAGGCGAACATACGTGATGAAGTGCTCTTCGTCGTATTCCGTCACCTGATCGGACTAGGGAACCTCGTCGGCTATGATCGGATCCATCTTGGCTTTGCTGCCCATTGGCGTCCTCCCCCGTTGGAGCGCTCTTGATTCTTGTATTCGCGCTTGCCTGCGCTGGCTCAGCCGGCGCGATCTCACGGGCGTCATGCTTCGAGCAGCGCTGCGAGGCGAGCGGTGGCGTCCGCGGCGAAGGGATTGATGAACTCCACGCCGCTCAAGCGCCGGCCGTCCTGCATGTCCTCGCTAAGGATCGCCGAGCAGCCGATCTGCCGTGCCGTGGCCCAGAGCATCGCGTCCCAGAACGATAGCCGATGCTCCTCGACCGCGTCCATGGCGTCGACAAGAGCCGTGCCGTCTGCCGAGGTGAAGTGGAACACGTCGATCCAGTCGCGCACGAAGGCACTCGCGCGAGCGGGCTCGAGCAGGTTCTTGCGTGTCGTCGCGTGGAAGAACTCGGCGAGCGCCTGGACCGTCAGCACGCAGTCGCGCTGGGCGGCCTGCCCCACGAGCTCCCTGGACCGGTCGTGGCGCTCGCCGGCATCGCGGTCTACGGCATAGACGAGGATGTTGGTATCGAGAGAGAACCGCCCCTTAACGGTCATAGAGGTCTTCCCGCTCGACCTCGAGGCCGCCAAGCGAGGCCCCCTCCTCCAAGCGCGCCATCATCCGCCGATAGGCCGCCGCCCACTCGGTGTCGGCCGTCTTGTCGGCCATGTGGGGCACAAGCTCGGCAATGGGGCGGCCGCGCCGGGTGATCAGGAATCCCTCGCCGTGCTCGACCTTCTTGATCAGCTTGGAGAACTCCTGGTTGGCGGTCATGAGAGAAACGGTGCGCATTGATCTGGTCCGCATACTAGTATATACTATATTTTACGACCAAGCGTCGCAGCTGTCAAGGCGCGAGTCGGAAGCAGGCTGGGTAAAATGCACGACAAACCCGAACAGCCAATGAATGCCGGGGGGAGCGAAAAAATCGCGCTGAACCCGATCCTGGACGGGCTTGTCCCTGCTTGGCGGCAGGTTGGTTGGAGCCGTGCCGAGCTTGCCTGAACTTCTTATAAGGTATTAATTTTACTATGATAAATTAATTGACCGAACATATCGAATGTGACTTGCTGGCCATTGACCATGGTGTCAACAGGCTAGTGGCGATCGCTCGATGGCGAAGAAGGGACAGGCGGAGCCGTTCACGGTACGCTTCGTTCCGTCCGACTCGGAGGACGGCGGGGCCCAGTTCCGCCCGAGCGAACCGATCCCGCCCAGGCTGCAGCGCTTCGACCCGCGCGTCGTCGAGCTCGTGCGCCTGCTGGCGCGCGAGACGGCCCGCGAGGTGATCGAGCGCAGCCTGCGGGAGGCTGAAGGGCGCGAGGGCCCGAAGAGACACGAGGATTGACGCCATGACCAAGGTCGCTATCTATGCCTGCTACTCCTCGGACAACCAGCGCGAGGCCTCGATCGAGGACCAGTTCCGCCACTGCCGCGAGTACGCCCAGCGCCAGGGGTGGCAGGTGGTCGAGAGCTATTCCGACCAGGCCATCTCCGGGGCCAGCCTGCTGCGGCCGGGCATTCAGACGCTCCTTGCGGATGCGCAGTCCAAGCGATTCAACGTCATCCTGGCGGAATCGCTTGATCGGATCAGCCGCGACCAGGAAGACATCGCCGGCGTCTACAAGCGCATGACCTTCGCCGGCGTGAAGGTCGTGACCCTCTCCGAGGGCGACATCAGCGAGCTTCACATCGGCCTCAAGGGCACGATGGGGGGCTGTTGTCTCTCACACTGATTCAGCGTTTACTTCTGATTTCGTCTCGCGCTTTTCAATCGGGAGTCTGAAAAGCGGTCGAAAGATCGCGGTGAATTCTGACCTGCCTGCGGGGTCTGTCGTGTCCTGACAGCGCTTGTCCGGACCCTGGTCCGCCGGGGTCCTCGTTTGCAGGGCCCGTCTCTTCCCCTTGGTCTTTTCGTGGCAGGCCGGATCCCGGTACGGGGCGAGCGCGTCCCGGGGCGGGGTGTTCCGGCAGGATGTTGCAGCGCGACAATCAAGATGAGATTCCGCGTCAATCAGGATGAGACGGAGATTGGTGCTGCCGAGCGCAGGTACCGGACCAACGCAAACCGACTTCAGGTTCCGGAGACTTCTGGTACCAGATCCCAACTCAAAACCCGGGACCGCTCCTTTTACACAGGACGATCGGAAAACAATCGGAGCAATCCGGAAAATCCAGAAGCCCATCGTCAGAAATAATCCGGGATGGTCACGAATTTATAAAGTGACCGTCAACACCGACGCCTGACGCCCGGCGCCCTTCCGCGGCACCCGGCCGAGCGAGCAACCGGCAGCCGGAGATGCGCAGGGATTGGACTTCAATTGATTGCCAATAGATTCCCAGCACCCCAAGAGCCAGATTTCGAACCCATAACCCTCGAATACGTTTTATTTTCTATGTGTTATTTGGTTACGGAGGAAGAATTGAAACTGCGACCTTCAGGTTATAGGTCAGTTTCTGACCCTCTTGGCGCGGCCCTCTTCCGATGACGCAGAAAAATGACGCTCCGGTGTATTCAACACCGATCACCGGTTGTCGAACGGTTCGCATATTCCCGGCCCAATATTCTGTTTCGTGTCCTCTTTGCTCGGTCCCGACAATGTTCAACAGGCTATCGGAAAATTCAGTTCGAGCCAGCCGCGCAGGCTGTCATAGATGCGCCCACTCCCCGTGGCCAGCGGGAAATGGTCAAGCTCGGACAACAGGATCATGTCCTTGGGAAGCCCGGCGTGTGCAAATACCTCGATAGTGGCGTCGGTCGGTGTCACGCGATCGCGCGAAGCGTGCATCAGCAACAGTGGCCTCGGCGCGAGATTGCCGATCACGTCGATTGGCCGGAATTCGTAGATGGCCCGAGCTGTTGCCGCCGTAAACTCCATAATGGCGTTTTCAGGCAGGTTGCAGCGCATTGGCTCGGGGATCGGCACAATATCAAAGCGCGAAACCATCAACTCTCTACCACTGTGTTCGCGATGCCGCCGCCCCCGCTCGATCATGGCCATATACCTGTCCAACATTCCTGGCCCGGAATGCTGCTGCTCCACCTTCGCCACGCCATTGCCCCAGCCTCCAACGGAAACGACACCGGCAACGCGATCATTCGTGCCCCCGGCATAAAGCGAAACCGCGGCCCCCAGACTGTCTCCCAACAAGACGATCTCCTCAGGATCGACGCCATCCTGCCCGGCCAGCCAGTCCAGTGCGTTGGCCAGATCGACCGCCTGTTCCTCCGGAATGATATGACCTCGCATGCCGCCGCTTTCTCCGCAGCCACGCATATCGAGCCGCAGTGCGATGTAGCCCCACTCGGAAAGCTGGAAACAGACAGCAGCCATGGATCCGTCGATTTTCGACCCTCCAAAACCGTGCGTCGTGATCAGGGCTGGACGCGTTTCTCCCGGATCAAGGTCATCCGGGCGATGCAAAATTCCCGAAAGGTCGATCCCGTTGGAGCGTACTGTGACATTCTGTTCCATATTCCTTCCTCCTCTTCCTTCCCCGGCGCCTCGAAATTTGAAAATGGCGACCAACTCCAGGGGGGCCTCCCTGACGAGGGAAATCATCACTTTGCCGCGGGCCTTTCTGTCCCTGCGCAACAGCCATTGTCATTGCGCTCGCATCGGGCGGCTCTGACAAGACATCAATACTACCAATGGCAAGGATCTCCATTGTCAGTGCATGATACACGGTCGCGCTTCCCGGCCGCGTTCGCGAATTCCCAAGACAATCACCCAGACAGGCAAGAATTCTGCCGGCAGGCTGTGGGGAACACCCAGGCACCGAAACCGGAGCAATTTGTTCACGCCCGAAGCGGGAAGTTTCAGATTCCGGAAAACAGGCACTGTCCGGTCCCGATTGACTCCCCGTATAGTCTCCTCGTGATCTCCCCCGGGTACGGATGGTCGCTTCAACTTACTGAATAATGCACTTTATTTTTTCATGCTATTCATTGGGTGGAAACGTGACACCGAAGGCAGGGGAAAGAGCGGGATGGATTATTCCGAAATCAGGTTCGACGTGCGGGACAACGGCATTGCAACAATGACGCTTGACAGACCGGAACAGCTGAACAGTTTCACGCGCAAGATGTTCGAAGAATGGCGCGATGTCATCGCACGCTGCGCTTTCGATGACAGCATACGGGTCCTGATCATCACCGGCGCAGGCCGCGCCTTCTCATCCGGGGTCGATCTCACAATGCTCGGCAGCGACCGGTTCCAGCCTCCCGCCTTCCGTTTCTATTATCGCCAGGCACACCAGGCGTTCGACGATCTGGAGGCCCTTGAAGTCCCCGTGATTGCCGCGATCAACGGGCTCTGTTACGGAGGTGGTGTGGAACTGGCACTGTCATGCGACTTGACGATCGCAGCCGAAAACGCCACCTTCTGTCTGGTTGAAAACCAGTTGGGAGCCATACCCGCCTCCGGAGCCTGCAACCGGATGATCCACCATGTGGGTCTGGGCAAGACCAAGGAACTGATCATCACCGCTGATCCGATCAACGCCCAGGAGGCACAGAGAATCGGGCTCGTCAGCCGGGTATACAAGGACGAGGAACTGATGTCCCGCGTCTATGCTCAGGCGGAACGGCTTCTGCAGAATTCGCCGTTTGCCATGGGCATGGCCAAGCATGTCGTGAACATGTGCGTCAATTCGGACATGCATACAGGTCGTGACATCGAGCGGTTGGCCCAGTCTGTACTGGTGCTCTCCGAAGATCACAAGGAAGGCATGACGGCCTTTTTCGACAAGCGGGCTCCGCAATTCAAGGGCAAGTGAAAATCACCCTGAAGCAAACGGCGGCTCTCCATCCGGGACTGCAACATCGAAAACGTTGAGGGTCAGGGAAACAAGCGTGTAATAACCGCAGAGTCCCACCAGCTCGACCATCTGTTCCGTACCAAATTTCTCCATTCCGGACTGGTAGGATGTGTCCGAAAGGCGCCCCGTCTCGATAATTTCCCGGGTGAGCTGATGAACAAGACGTTCTTCAACAGTCAGGGGAGACGGCTCCTCTCCATTCCGCAACTGCTCGATGGCTTCTTCCGCTATGCCTTCGCTCACAGCAAGGGGGGCGTGGGCATACCACTCGAAATTTGCGCGCCAGTGCCGGGCGATGGTGCAGATCGCCAGTTCACGCAGATTGCCGGGAAGGGTGGAACGGAACCGAATATGAGCACCAACCGCCTGCGCCGGCTCGGCCAGACCAGGTGAATGCAGCCAGACACCAAAAGGTCCGCGGATAGACCCGCGCGATGATGTGATCGCTTCCGCGATTCTCTTTTGGTCATCCGTGTAGGCTTCCGGTCGGGGTGGTTCGAGTCGTGCCATCTGTCATTCCTTGATGCTGTTAATCAAAACCGGCCGAGCCGCCAATCGTACCCGACATTCACACTCATGACAGCGGCCGTGCAACATCTTTCCCGACGGTCCCGGTGTGGGACTGTCAGAACATTTCCAGCCTTGAGGGTGTGGGATACACTGGAGCACGTCGATCAATCCGGAAACAGGAGATCATTGCCCATGTCCAGAACGACAGTCCGCGGACTTTCGATTCGTTACGACGTCATCGGGAAAGAGGGCCCCTGGGTCGCCCTGATTACGGGCGGCCGGCGTGGTTTCGACGAATTTGTACCGCTTGCTACCCGAGTTGCCGACCATGGCTTTCGTGTTGTCCTGCATGATCGCCGCAACACCGGCGCTTCCGATATCGCTCTGGAGGCAAGAGAAGTCGAGGAGATCACATGGGCCGATGATCTTCGGATCCTGCTCGACCAGATTGGCGCCCTGCCAGCCTGTATTGGAGGTTCCTCCTCGGGAGCGAGAACTGCCATCCTGTTCGGCCTCCGGCATCCTGATGTCACGAGTGCACTCATGCTGCTTCGTGTCACCGGGGGGGCCTTTGCAGCGAGAAGACTGCCGCAAATGTATTACGGTCAGTTCATTGATGCGGCGGAGAATGGCGGAATGGCAGCGGTCTGCGAGACCGAGGTCTGGCAGGAGCGTATCAGAAGCAACCCTTCAAACCGCGAAAAGCTCATGGCGATGGATCCGGAGGCATTCGTGGCCATCTTTCGCCGTTGGGAGGAACTTTTCGAGGCCGGAGCACACCACCCGGTTCTGGGTGTTTCGAACGAGGAGCTGGAGAGCCTGAAAATGCCGGCACTCGTCATTCCCGGGAACGACAGGACCCATTCGTCGGAAAGCGGATCTTTTGCGCATCGCATGATCCCGAATTGCACCATGCATGACCTCGGGCTCTCGGACGAGGATGTCGATCTTGTTCCGTTTCCTGAATGGAGCCCTCATGAACCTGAAATTGCCGATGCACTTGCTGCATTCATGCGAAACAACGAGAGTGTACGCGAGGGACCATAGCCGACGAAAAATCGACTGTGACGTCGAGGCAGGCAAGCGAGCGGCTCTGTACAGCCACGTTTATTCCCTCTCGCGTCACATCCCTGCCGTATCGCCTTCGACAATGATTTTCCGCTCCAACGCATTGCCATCGGGCTGCTTCACGAGATTGCACACCGTGGCCCTCCCGACCCTTCTCCCAGGCAACGTGTCACATTCGGATTTCTGACCGGGTTTTATTCGTCCCTGCCCCCCGGGGACGCTGCCGCACCCACGCCGTTCTTCACCAACAGCGTCGGCAACTTCAGTGATTCTCCCCCCGGCGCCTATCGCCTCGCTCCCGTTGCCTCACCAGCCCGGTTGTCAGGTCGCGGCAGCAGGCAAGCTCCGCCTGCCTCCCGGTTTCCCGCAGCCAGAGCGCGCAGATGTCTTCCGGCGACCTATCCTCGACCGGCGTCAGGCACATCTCGTCGAACGCCTGAATGGCCCTCTTCGACATCAAACCGGCTTCAGCCAGCCCGAGTGCCACCAGCGCCTCACTCTGTTACTGCCTGGCCATCGCACATGACCTGGATTATTGCTCCAACCGCCCGGGCCGCCGAAAGACCCGATAGCGCTGGATCGTCCAGTCAGAGCTTTTCCTGATGGCTGTTGGTGCAGCCATGGACGCAACATCAGTTCACATTGACGAAACGTCAGGATCCCGATGAGTCCGCCGAATCACAAGCGGTCACTGCGAGACACGAGCCCGGATTTCGCTGCCGTCGTTCGGATGCGAAATTCCAATCTGTCGCAGTTACGGCCAGAGTTGTCGTGACGCCAGCTCCGCTCCGTTGGCAATCGCTTCGAACTTGGCCCAGATCACGGTCGGATGAACCTCTGTGTGGTAACAGGCCTGGGAGGAAAAGCCGCAATCTGCACCGGCCACGACCCGTTCACGACCCACAAGCTGCGCATAACGAACCAGCCGTTCCGCAATCAGTTCGGGATGTTCAACAATGTTGCTGGCATGGGTGATGACACCCGGAATCAGGACCCGTCCCTCCGGAAGCGTGATGTCTTCCCAGATATGATATTCGTGCTCATGCCGTGCATTGGCGGCCTCGAAAGAATAGGATCCGGCCTTGATCCGGAGCATGTAGCGGGCAACATCGCGCATCGGGGCCTCGTGAATGCGAGGGCCTTCATTGATTCCATAACAGGTATGGTAACGGATCCGATCCTCCGGGATCCCTCTCAGGGCGTGGTTAAGAGCCTCAATATAGAGTGTCGCCTTGCGATCCTGCTCCCTGGCGTCAAGGGTCGTGTCAACGAGCGTGTCGCACAGGAACGGATCATCAATCTGCAGTAACAGTCCGGCGGCAGCAATCGCCTCATATTCCTCACGCAAGGCTTCGGCAACCGCCTCGGCATATTCCTCTTCCGTGGCGTAATACCCGTTACTTCCGACGCCGGCCGGGGATACGGCCGGCATGAAAGCATCTTCACAGTCGCATCCTTTCATCGCTGCCCTGAGGTTGGCGATATCGCGTTCGAGAGCCTTGTGCCCCTTGTAGCGGACCGGTCCGACACAACGCATGGGACGCATTGGGGTGACAGCTCCCCCGAGCATCGCCCGGGCAAAATAGGCCTCGTAATATTCGGGAAAGGCTTCGCGTTCGGCGGCGAAGAGTGTAAAGGCTTCGTCCGGTTGCGCCTCGAAGCCATCGATCCGCTCCTCAATGTAAGAGAAAAAGCCGGGTTTCGACATTTCGCCATCACTCACGACATCGATTCCGAGGTCAGACTGGCGACGTACGATTTCATTCACACCTGCGGCAATCTCTCGCTCCAGATCATCCTCAGACCACGTTTCGCCCGTGAATTTTGCCTTCATTACATCAAGAACCGTCGTCGTTCGAGGAAGACTTCCGGCATGTGTGGTCAGGATACGCTCTTCACTCCCCTGCATTCTGCTCTCCCCGCTGAGATGCCGGCGCCAGGTCCTTGCCGGCAGGTTCAAATGACTGCTTCCCGTTATCCCCTGTTCCCGGGATATCTGGCCCTGAAGCCCGGATTGCCACAGCAGTCCTGCCGGCATTTTACTGCATCGGAAGGATTGCGTCCCGAGCGTGGCGTACCGGGACTTGCTGCCTGCACCGTCAGACGGAGACGGGTATCGCCGTGCAAGGACAAGAAGTGCTTCACGGGTGTTTTCCCAATAAACGGGGGATCCCGAGAGAAGGACAACCGGCATCGCAGTGCCAGGACACTTCGCAAGTCAGGATCATCGAGAAAATTAATACCCGGGCTTGACCCGATCGCTTCCCTGGGTTCGCATGTTCGGGGTACAGGAAGGCTCACGGATTGCGGAACGGCGCAACTCCGATCGGGTGACGCTGTCAATACCGCAATCACCAGGACGATCGGCCACCCGGCAATACGTCACGAACTGCACCCGGGAGCCATGGCCCGTACGCCGCCTGCAACAGACAGAAAGGAAACAGACATGTCGGCCAATATCTCGATTTACAACCCTTCGTCTCTTGGCGCCCCCCTCGGGCAGTACTGTCACGTGACTCGGGTCAAGGCGAGCGAATTTCTGTTCATCGCGGGTTCGCTGTCGGCGGATCGCGACGGAAACATCGTGGGCGCCGATCTTGACTTCGAGGCTCAATGCCATCAGGTATTCGGCAACATAGAAAAGGCCCTCGAATCAGCTGATGCCGGCTGGCAGAACATCGTCCAGTTCACCACTTACCTGACCGCGTCTCAGTGGATTCCGCGCTTCATGACGTACAGGATGGAAAATTTCCCGAAGATGTTTCCCGACGGAAAATACCCGCCCAACACCTTGCTCATGGTTGACCGCCTTGTGCAGGAACCGTTCCTTGTCGAGGTGCAGGCCATCGCAGCAATATGAAGCTGGGAACGCGCGATCAGCCTGCAGCCTGCCGGGCGCCCACATAGCGCGCGAGGCCTATGGACTCCTGGTGTCCCCGGTCTGATGAAGCCGGATCGTGGACCCTGGCGAGATCGCAACGGGGCCGGATCAAATCCCGGTCACTCTGGACCTGTCCGTAACAACGGGGGAAATGAACACTCATGAGTTCCAGCCGCAAACTCCATCTCAACGCGTTCATGCGACCGGCAACGATTCATACCGGTGGCTGGCGTTACCCTGACTCCTGGCCTGACGCCAACTTCAACTTCAGCCATATTCGCCATTTTGCCGAGCGCCTCGAGGAAGCACGATTTGACAGCTTTTTCATGGCCGATCACCTCGCGGTTCTGAATATGCCGATGGACGCCCTGCGGCGTTCGGCCACGCCAACATCTTTCGAGCCTTTCACGCTCCTTTCGGCACTCGCCATGGTCACGAAACATCTGGGGCTCATGGCTACCGGTTCGACAACCTATGAAGAGCCCTATCACATCGCCCGGCGCTTTGCCTCTCTGGATCACCTGAGCGGCGGGCGTGCAGGCTGGAACATCGTGACCACCTCCAATCCGAACGCGTCAATGAATTTCGGGCGCGAAGAACATATGGCCCATGCGGATCGATACCGGCGTGCCCGCGAGTTCTATGATGTCGTCACCGGCCTCTGGGACAGCTGGAATGAAGACGCGTTCATCCATGACCAGGAAAACGGGTTTTTCATGGACCCTGGCCGCATGCATGTTCTGGATCACCGCGGCGAGTTCTTTGATGTCCGCGGCCCCCTCAACATAGCCCGACCAATCCAGGGATGGCCTGTCATTGTGCAAGCCGGAGGCTCGGACGCGGGCCGACAACTCGCAGCCGAAACTGCGGAAGCCGTCTTCGCCGCCCAGGCCAACCTTGAAGCCGGGCAAGCCTTCTATCGCGACGTCAAGGAGCGGATGAAACAGATCGGGCGCAATCCCGACCACCTCAAAATCATGCCGGCCTGTTTCGTGGTCGTCGGAGACACGGTAGAGGAGGCCCGCGCGAAGCGCGCCAGACTCGACAGCCTTGTCCACGCCGAAAGCGCCATCGCATCGCTGTCCATCACGCTTGGCTGCGACGCCTCCCGGTTCGATCCCGACGGCCCACTGCCCGAGATCCCGGAAAGCAACGCAACCAAGTCCGGACGGGAACGCGCCATCAACCTTGCAGAGCGCGAGGGGCTGACCGTCCGCCAGCTCGCCCAGAGGTTGGGCGGATATTCGGGACTGGCCATGGTCGGAACCCCGCAGACCATCGCGGACGAGATGGAAGAATGGCTTGAGACCCGGGGAAGTGACGGCTTCACGATCATGTTCCCGTACCTGCCCCAGGGTCTTGACGATTTTGTCGACCGCGTCATCCCCGTGCTCAGGGATCGCAGTCTGTTCCGGAAGGAATATGAGGGCCAGACACTGCGCGACAACCTTGGTCTGCCGCGTCCGGAAAACCGCTTCTTTCGGACCCAAATGGCCGCAGAATAACCGAACGGCGGCGATCCGTGCCCTGGGTCGCCGGAACCGCAATGATTCCTCACAGCGAGGCGTTACTGCCGTTCCGGGGCCACAATTTGAACGGGTACGGCACGGTGAACCGGCCGGGCCCCGGCTCCCCTGATGGTGGTCCCGGGAACACATGTCTTCCTGTGAGCATGGGTACGAAGGCAGTATCGGAACTGCAGCGCAGCAGGCTCCCTTTCGCCGCCGCGCCCGATCATGTTCGTAATGACCCCGCCGCAGAATGGTTTGTTCTTCATCGTGTCAGCGTTCAATCACGTGAGAAAGCGGACCAGTCAGGAATTCCGGTTGTCCCGACCGCCCCGTGTCCGCTAAAAGACGCCTTGCATCAAAGAACGGAGATAGTTGTGTCCAAGCCGATGGAAGTGGATCCGGACGGACTGTTCGAATATTCAGTGGTCTTCACCGACCGCTCGCTCAACCATATGTCACTGCGCTTTCAGGACGTAATGCGGGATGTCTCGACGACCCTTAAAACCGTATATAACGCCGATGCCGTGGCCCTTGTGCCGGGGGGCGGGACCTACGGAATGGAAGCCGTGGCAAGGCAGCTGGCAACAGACAGACACTGCCTGGTCATCCGGAATGGCTGGTTCAGCTACCGGTGGAGCCAGATTTTTGAAGCGGGCCGCATCCCCAGTCAGGAAACGGTCCTGAAGGCCCGTCCGGTCGAGCCCGGCAGTCAGGCCAGCTATGCCCCAGCTCCGATCGACGAAGTTGTTGCCGCCATCGAACAGGAGCAACCCGACCTGGTCTTCGCTCCCCATGTGGAGACGGCATCGGGAATCATCCTGCCAGATAACTATGTCAGAGACGTTGCGGAAGCAGTCCACAAGATCGGTGGGCTGCTGATTCTCGACTGTATCGCGTCCGGAACGATCTGGATTGACATGAAGGATCTGGGTGTCGACGTGCTGATCAGCGCACCCCAGAAAGGTTGGAGCTCCTCTCCCTGCAGCGCTCTCGTCATGCTTTCGGAACGCGCTCGCGAACGGATCCGGACATCAAGCAGTTCGAGCTTTGCCGCCGATCTCGGAAAGTGGCTCCAGATCATGGAGGCGTATGAAGGCGGTGGCCACGCCTATCACGCGACCATGCCCACCGATGCAATCACGACCTTTCACGCAACGATGAAGGAAACCGCCGCCTACGGATTTGAACGTGTGATGACGGAACAGCGTGAACTCGGGGCCCGGGTCCGTTCCCTGCTGTCCAACCGCGGATTCAAGAGCCTTGCTGCCAGCGGTTTCGGCGCACCCGGCGTAGTCGTCAGCTATACCGATGATCCCGATATCCATAATGGCCGCAAGTTTGCAGCCGCCGGGCTCCAGACTGCAGCCGGCGTACCGCTCATGTGCGACGAACCCGAAGGCTTCCGGACCTTCCGCATCGGTCTGTTCGGCCTCGACAAACTCGGGAATATCGACCGGACAGTCTCACGGCTCGACGACGCCCTGAACCAGGTGATCGGCAGTTCGAACCTCCGTTAAATCCCGAGGGTGCAACCATCCATGTCCCATGCCTACATTCCTTACCGGGGCTACTGGTCGAGCCCGTTTGCCAAGTGGCAGGGTTCACTCAGCCATCTCAATTCCGTGAAGTTTGCGGCTCATGTCGCAACAGGCGAACTCGCTGATCGTGATATTGATGCTTCCGAATTCGACACAGCTATTCTCGGTCTGACCGTCCCCCAGCAGAGTTCGTTCTTCGGAACTCCCTGGCTGATGGCCATGATGGATGCGGATCGGGTCACCGGCCCCACGGTTTCACAGGCTTGCGCAACATCAGCCCGCTGTCTCCAGACGGCGCACAGCGAAATTGCCGGCGCGTCGGCAGCCAGAGCCCTGGTCATGACCACGGACCGGACTTCCAACGGACCCAATCTCTATTATCCGGACCCGTCGGCGCCAGGCGGAACCGGCGCCAACGAGAACTGGGTGATGGACAATTTCGGGCATGACCCTTACGCCCGGGTCGCGATGATCGATACCGCAGAAAATGTTGCACGCAAATGGCAGATCACCACGGAGGAACAGCATGACGTGGTAGCGTGCCGCTACGCCCAGTATGAAGAAGCCACCGCCGACGAACACGCGTTTCAGAAGCGCTACATGCGCCTGCCCTTTGAGATACCGGATCGCCGATTGCGCAAGACGATTGGAGAGCTCTCGGGCGACGAGGGAATCTATCCCACGTCGCGGGACAAACTGGACTCTCTCAAACCCGTCCTGAAAGACGGCACTGTGACCTATGCCGGCCAGACGCACCCCGCCGATGGCACCACCGCCATGATCGTCTCGACACGGGAAGGCGCCCGTGAAATGTCGGCAGACCCCCATATCGAAATCCGTCTCGCAGGCTTCGGACAGGCCAGAACCGACAAGGCGTACATGCCGCATGCGCCGGTGCCGGCCTCGCAGCGGGCGCTCAACGACTCCGGCATCAGGCTGGAAGACATCCGGGCCGTCAAGACCCACAATCCCTTTGCCGTCAACGACATCGTATTTTGCCGCGAAACCGGCTACCGGATGGAGCGCATGAACAATTATGGCTGCTCGCTGATCTGGGGTCATCCCCAGGGGCCAACCGGCCTGCGAGCGATCTGCGAACTGATAGAGGAACTGGTTCTCGCCGGTGGCGGTTACGGCCTGTTCAACGGCTGCGCTGCGGGCGACAGTGCCATGGCCGTGGTCCTGGAAGTCAGCGATACCCGCTGAAGGGCGGCATTCAAACCGCCCGGTTGCCAGCGTGCGAAGACGTGATCTTGAGCTGATGGCCAGACGGTATTCTCAAATGGAACGATGAATGTATCGACCCTGAGGTGATTTCACCCGGGAGAAAGCCCCTCTCGAGATAGTCGGTACGAGCCTGTTCGATGTCGTCGACCATAATGTCAAACGGGGCCGGCGTTCCCTCCGCAACGGGGTCCTCACTGCCTGAGACGATAAGGTGGGTTCCACCGCGGAGTTCCAGAACACCATAACGCTCGCTGCGAAAAATGCGGCGCAACCCCAGCGCTTCGAAGCCATCAATCGTTTCCTCGACATTCGGAGCCTGTATCCTCACATGCCCGATGGCCACCGGCGGCCGACCGTCCTCTTCATGCGTCCTCATCGGCTTTCTCCCCGCAAGCCAGGAAAACATATCGATTTCCGAATACTTGCGCCAGCAGGGTATTGACGCCCCAAAGCGGAAGGACGGCGATAGTCCATTTTTTTCAATTAAGAAATTTAGCTATAAATATATTTAACATTCTGTTATACACATCCTGTAATGAATGACACTCTCCCGATTTCCTCACCCGGCGCGTCTGACTTATGGCGTATGCCTGCCACCACGTCCCGACCAGCGCTTCTGAATGGCACCGGCAACGACTCGGATTTTCGGCAGCTCATCTATGGCATCTTTACCCTGTCAGTGAACTTTCATCGCATTCGCGACAGGATGGCCACGGCGCTCGGTCTGACCGGCATCCAGTATCACATCCTGATGGTGATCGCAGAGCTGATGCCGGCGCGCACGATTACCGTCTCGGTTGTGGCTGATCGACTTCACACGTCCAGCGCCTACATCACCATGGAAACAAAAAAACTGATAGCCCGGGGACTTCTCGACAAAAAGCCCAATCCGGACGACGGTCGCAGTGTCCTTCTTGAACTCACAACCGAGGGGCAGGAGACAATCGAAGCCTTCGCTCCCTGCCTGCAGGCTATCAATGATGTCCTGTTTGCAGATGTTGGCCCCGAGACCTTTCGTCAATTCTGCACCATCGTCAACCACATGCACCGCACAAGCGACCATGCAGCCGATCTGGCAGAACGCCTGGCACGCGAACATGACGAAGGACGATTTGACACGTCCGTGCCAGGCATTCAACGCTGAAACCTGCAAAGCGAGGAACCTTGCCATGCTCAAGACTGGACAACAACATCTCGACTCACTGCGTGATGGCCGACGGGTCTATATCGGTGACGAACTGGTCGAGGATGTCACGACCCATCCGGCATTCCGAAACGCTGCCCGCTCGTTCGCAATGATCTATGACCTCAAACGGGAGCCCGACAATATCAACGTCATGGCCTACGACGCCGAGGACAACGAGACCTCCACGAGCTGGTTCCTGAAACCACGGACAAGGGACGATCTTCGCAAGCGTCGTGAAACGCATCGTCGCGTCGCCCAGTGGACATACGGTCTTCTGGGGCGTTCGCCGGATCATGTCGCAAGTTTCGTAACCGGACTGACCTTTCGCCCCGACCTGTTCGAAAACAATCGCAAGGGCTTTGGCGGCCATCTCGAAGCCTATTACGACGAGATGAGGCGGCACGACATCTTCGCCTGCTATACCGTCCTGCCACCTCAGGGAGCACGCCAGCCCGAACTCTACCACCGCGAGGGCCTGAAGGTACCGACCCTCCAGGTCGTCGATGAGGACGATACCGGTGTAACGCTGAACGGCATGAAAATGCTGGGCACATCAGCGGTCTTCGCCAACGAGACGTGGGTCGGAAATCTACTTCCCCTCGGCAAGGACCAGGCCGCGGAGAGCGTGACCTGCGCCGTGCCCCTGAATGCCCCGGGGCTCACCATCTGGACCCGAAAACCGTTCGAGCGGCACGCGATTTCCGAATTCGATGCTCCGTTCGCATGGCGGTTTGACGAAACCGATTCCATGGTGATTTTCGAAAATGTCCGAATTCCCTGGGAGAGAGTCTTCACTCACAATGACGCCCCGCTTTCCCGGGAAATCTACTTCCAGACCCCCAGTCATGCCATGGGCAATCATCAGTCCAACGTCCGCTTCCACGAAAAACTCAAGCTCATTCTCGGCATCGCCCGCAAGTCGGCCCAACTGAACAATGTGGTTCAGGTCCCCGGTGTCCAGGACACGCTGGGCCGGCTGGCAGCCGCAGAGGCCGGTCTCGCCGGCATGATCGCCGGGCAGATCGAGGAAGCCGAGGAAATGGTTCCCGGCTATCTCAACGTCAACAGGCGCCACATGTACGGTGCCCTGCACTGGTGCACACAAAATTACGCCAACATCTGCGAAATCGTGCGCGATCTGATGGGAGGCGGACCCTTTCAGATGCCCGCCGATGTCTCTGTCATCAACGATCCCGAATTGAGGGAACAGTTCGATACATACTGGTCCGTACCAGGACAATCGGCAGTCGATCGCATGAAATTTCTCAAGATGGGCTGGGATCTGCTGGGCAGCGACTTCGCCGGGCGGCATCAACAATATGAACGCTTCTATGCCGGACCGGCCTTTATCAATACGCTCTACAGCTTCTTCAACTGCCCATGGGATGACATGACAGAGATCGTGGATCAGGTTCTGGACAGTTATGATCTTCCTGACAACGCGACACTGCGCCGCCCCGCCGCCGTCTCCTAACGGATCTCGGGATTTTCCCGGTATCTGTTCATGACCGGCAGTTGGGTCAGGATGAAGACAAATGTAATCCCCAGGATTCCGAAGACCTTGAACGTCACCCAGAAATCAGTGCTCTGGGTTCGCCAGACCACTTCGTTGAGAATGGCCATGGCCACGAAGAACAAACCGAAATTGCGGGTCAGCTTGCGCCATCCATCATCACTCATTGGAAGCGCAGAGCCCATGACGGGCTTGAGCAGGGGTTTGCCAAAGAGGAGTCCTCCGAACAGCACGGCCGCGATGAGTGCCTGAACAATCGTCGGTTTCATCTTGATGAAGATTTCGTCATTCAGAGCCAGGGTCAGTCCGCCGAATACAGCGACCACTCCGGCCGTAATCAGAGGCATCATCGGTACCGTTCGATTGACGGCCAGGGAAAAGACAACCGTTACCGCGGTCGCACCCATCAGCGCTGCGGTGGCTGCAAACAGGTCCCAGACCAGATAGCCACCAAAGAACGCCACCAGCGGCAGGTATTCGCAGACCGGTTTGACCCACGGCTTGCCTGCATTTTCCGACTTTCCGCTTCCCATATCATACCTCCGACTGAATCCCGGTTGCTGACCGGGTGGCCATAAGTTATGTCCCGCGCATGACGGGAGCAACCAGAGATGTCAGCCCGGGGCCAATCGTCGACCGGCGTTTCGAGGAAATCGAGACGGGATCGATCAGCACCGCGGGGCCCATCACCGTAACGGCCCGGGAAATCATAGCCTTTGCCCGGCGTTATGATCCCCTTCCCATGCATGTTGATGACGACGCCGGACAAGCTACGGTCCATGACAGCCTGATTGCCTCCGGCGTACTGACGGTCGCCCTCAAACAGCGCCTCATCATGAGCATTGAACGGAACATCGCCATCATCGGAGCTGCCACGATCGAGAACCAGAAGTTTCTCTGTCCGGTTCGTCCCGGCGACGCGTTGATCCTTCATCAGACCTGCGTAAGCAAACGGACCTCCCGATCAAGAAGGGATCGCGGTCTTGTAACCTGGGATTTCCGCCTCACGAACCAACGCGGGGAAGAGGTCTTCTCATCAAGGGATATCGTGATGATCCGTCGAAAATCACCGGAACCAGATGATGAAGGCACCGCGTCGTGACACCGTCCCGGACCCCGGGAATGCACCCGGGTCTCAGCAATCAGACCGTCGCTCAGAGCGTTCGAGATTATCCTTCACCCGCTCCTGCAATGCCGGGATGTCGATCTGGTGAACGCTGCCGCTCCCGGCAAGGTCGAGCGCATGCGCAGCTGCAGTACCCATGGCCATGCAGGGGCCCATCACCCGAACGCTTGAGAGTGCAGCAGGATCGGCATCAATACATCGTCCGACAGCCACAAGGTTGTCGGTCTCCGGCGGGACAAGGCTGGAAAAGGGAACGCAATGAACATGATCATCATCGAACGGTTCCCAGACCAGGCCAGACGGGCTGTTATGAAGCTCTATTGGCCACGCTGTCCGCGCAATCGTGTCGTCGAACCAGCGGCCTTCACGAACCTCGGAGAGCGTGAGTTGATGCCGGCCGCATATCCAGCGGGTCTGCCGGATCCCGGGAAAACCGTAGCTCCGAATTCTGGCGTTCCCGAACGTCTCGGGAAACTCGCTCTGCAGAAAGTCCATCGCGCGGTCCGCCTGATCCTTGCCCTCGATTCCCTTTTGTGAGGCCTCGACGGGATCCATCGGTGTTTCCACATGCGTCATGTTCATGACCGCGGTCGCCCGGCCCGGAAAATAGAAACCCAGACCATTCCGGCGAACCAGGCCATAATCGGCGCCCCTTGAGGCAATCCGATTCGCCATCTCATCACGCGTCGGCTGCTGCGTCTCGTCGATATTCTCCACGACAAACTGTTGGGATCCAAAGACAGAAGCATCAGATGGTTCCTGGCATTCAATCCCGGCTTGCCAGGCGAGGGCCGCATCACCGCTGGCATCCACAAATCCATCGGCCACGACCCTGACATCACCATACCGGGTCACGAGGTCCACCCCTTGAATCCGGCGACCATCACGCTTGACGTCACACAGCACCGCCCCGACCACGACCGTAATCCCGGCTGACAGAACGCTTCGTTCGATCCAGCGCGAAAGAGCTACTTCGTCATAATAGACGATGGTGGTGACAGGACCCTGGTACCAGTGAAGTGCACCCTCCCTGTCAAGGTCACTGAGCAGGCGGTCCACGATGCCATAGGTGAAACGGTAGCCATCGACGCCATTCGAATAGAGACCGCAAAACGTACCGATAATGGCATTGACGGCCTGGCCTCCCAGGGCCGGAAATCCGTCGATAAGGACAACGCGGCGGCCAAGCTGCGCGGCTTCCAGCGCGGCCGCCACACCGGCAATGCCCGCGCCGACCACACAGACCTCGGCCTCAACCAGGCGCTTCGCTCCGGCCCGCTCCCGACGAATTCGTCGGGTCGCCGTAGAAATCGGGTTTCCAAACGACATAACAACCCTCACTGAAATTGTTAACGCCCGCTCAACCTTGACGTCAAACGATCCTGGTAGTGGGTACTGGTACCCAATTCCACTATATGGTGATCTGGCGGCAGGTGCTACAAGACACTCACTGTCCCGGGGACTGATATGGCCATGCCAGGGAACTGTCATTACCTGACCGTCTCCGAATGATGCCAGATCCGGACACTTCGGAAAAGAAGAGATTCCGTTTGCCGCATCGTGCAGGCGGCCGGCTTTGCGGCAGCCACGATCCACCTCGGGTTGCGGCGGAGTGCCGGTAATCACCGATCTTTCCGGAAGCCGGCGCAAACGCTTGCCGAGAAGCAGCACCCGTGCTGATGGAGCCGGACCCGCTCATTCTCTCGTTGCTGTCTCGTCTCCATCATGTTCATGCTCGCGGCGGTGATCCTCCCAGACAATCACTCCAGTCCCGTCAGTTCCGGAATACATGCTCCGGTTACCGTTTCGATCCGCACCCTGTGTTTCTGTCTGTCATCGGGTGCAAACACGGCCCGATTTTCCACCTTGTCCCCTCCGGACCAACCCTGTCCCGGCGTTGACCGGAACGGTTGCGGATGAACCCACCGGTATGCACCCGGCCATCTTTCCGCGCGGCGATCTCAGGTCTACCTTTCCAGGGTGAGCGGCCAGAGCAATTGGGAGCAGGAACGCCCCGGGGCAACGGGATGAAAATCCACCAGCGAACCCTGTCACACGAATGATCCCCGTCACCGTTTCGCAGCCATGGCTCCGGTTTCCGGCACCGGCTATGATGACTGACGATCACACGGACGGCCCGGAGCTGCAGGCTGTGGCCAGCGAGGAGACTGACAAATGCGAGAAATTCAGGCTGCGGTTTTTCGTGATACCTCTCTGAAACCATCTCTCGAATCCCTGACACTGGGCGAGCCCGGTGAAGGAGAGGTCATTGTACGCATGACGGCCACCGGAATTTGCCACACCGATCTCAAGGTTGCCGGCACGTCCGGTTTCGCTCCGCGGCCCGTAGTACTGGGACACGAGGGAGCAGGCATTGTTGACACTGTCGGGCCCGGCGTTGACGACCTCGTCCCCGGCGACCCGGTGGTCATGTCGTTTACCTGGTGCGGAAAATGCAGGGCCTGCCTCGATGCCGAGCCCGCCGTCTGCCACAACTACAATCCCTTCCAATGTGAACGCAGCTATATGGAAAGCGCGCAGGGCCCGGTGCACGGCGATTTCTTCAACCAGTCGTCTTTCGCCACCTGCACGCTGGCCAAGCGGCGGGGAGTGGTGAAGGTCCGGAAGGATGCACCGCTGGAAAGACTGGGTCCACTGGGTTGCGGCATCCAGACAGGCGCGGGGGCGGTCCTCAATGTCTTCAGAATCCGGCCTGGTCAGTCCCTGGCCGTCTTTGGTGCCGGGTCCCTGGGGCTGTCAGCCGTGATGGCGGCAAAGCTCGCAGGCGCGGGACCAATCATTGCCATCGACATCCATCCCAACCGGGTTCAGATGGCGGCAGAACTGGGAGCGGATCATGTCATTCTCGCCGAGGGCGGTACGGTAAAGGATCAGGTTGTTGCCATCACCGGCGAGGGCGTGGACTTCGCGCTTGATACCACGACAGTCGCCGCCGTCATGCTTGATGCTATCGATTGTCTGGCAGTCCGCGGAACGTTCGGCTATGTGGCTCCACCCGAAGACACACCGAATCTGCCAATTCCGCTCCGGCCACTCATGGAGGGGCGGCGCATCTGTGGAATCACGCAGGGCAACAGCCATCCCGATATATTCATTCCCCAGCTGATCGATTATCACCTCAAGGGACTGTTCCCGTTTGACCGGATGATCCGGTACTATCCATTCGAACAGATCGAGCAGGCGTTTCACGACAGCGAAACCGGTCATACCATCAAACCGGTCCTGTTGTTTCACTGAGGCAGCTTTCAAGGGCCCCCGGCAGACGCACGTAATCAGCACCGACAGGTTTCGTACAACCCATCGGAACCCCGCACAGGGCATGCCGGACGCACCGAACGATCAGGACCCCTGGAATCAGGATTGCCGTGAATAGGCACGGCACCTGAACCCTGCATCCAGCGCCTCAGGACTGAGCCGAAAAAGGGCATGACCGGCAGGAACGACATGGCGGGCGCCGGAAGGAACGGATGTCCGGACCGGTCCCCGTGATTGGTCCCGCCATCGAAGACCAACCCTGCATCAGGGCAGTTTCGGCAAAATTTGAGGAAGGGAGGCGGCAGCGAAACTCAAATGCCGAGGATCTCCTCGGCATTTCCGTGGAAAAATTTATGGAGAAACTCGTCGCTGTAACCGACCTTTTCCCATTCGTCGAACAACCGAGGATAGGGCATCGATGGATAATCGCTGCCAAACATAACCTTGTCCCTGAGACGTGAACGCATGTCGCGAAGAAGAGACTCCGGAATATATTTGGGCGCCCATCCCGACATTTCCCAAAAAACATTGCCCTTGTGAAGCGCGATCGCTGTCATTTCCTCGATCCAGGGCCAGCCGGGGTGCGCCGCAATGATTCTGAGGGCCGGAAAGTCGGCTGCGAGCTCGTCAATTGCTGCAGGATGGGCGTGACGGATTTTGGCGCCAAGTCCACCCGGCATCCCCGCTCCCATACCGGTGGTGCCAACGTCGATCATGACCGGCACGTCGAGTGCGGTGATCGTTTCCCACAACGGATAAAAGCGCTGCTCGTTGACAGCAAAATGCCCCATGATCGGATGAAAGTGGAAACCGAGAAGACCAAGGTCCCTGACAGCATGCTCCGCTTCCGCAATGGCTGCCTCGCCCTTCAGCGGATCCACCGCACCCCACGCCTGGATAATCCGCTCCGGATGACGCTTCCACATTCCGGCAACGTAATCGTTTGAGCAGGGTGGCGTGCCGACGGTGGATTCGAGATCAAGCGCCACCAGTACCGCCTCCACACCCGCATCCGTGAAATCCTGAATGACCTCATCTTCTTCCTTGGCAGACCAGTCACGCTTCCAGTACTCGGCGAGCGCCTTCACGTAGGGCCCCTGGCAATCGATCCAGGGCTGCGTGTTGGGGTAGCAATGCAAATCGATGATACGCATGGAAACTCCGGATCGTTCCTAACTTGCCGCTTCCTTCACCAGCTTTGTCGAGATCATCTCGACAAGTGTCTTCTTGGAAACCTTGCCGAACGCAGAAACCGGAAATGAGTCGACGATCTCGATCCGTTCGGGAAGCTTGAAGCGTGCGATTTCCTGGCCCTCGAGAAACGCCACCAGTTCTTCCAGGGAGACGCTCTTGCCGGGATGCAGGATCAGATAGGCGCACATGCGTTCACCGAGCCGGTGATCGGGCATGGGCACGCAGGCCACGTTGCGAACCGCCTGATGCATGAGAATCAGATTTTCGATTTCCTCCGCCGAGATCTTCTCACCGCCGCGGTTGATCAGATCCTTGATCCGCCCCTCAACCATATAGTTGCCCGAAGGGTGCTGGCGCAGGAGGTCACCGGAGCGGTAAAATCCATCATTGGTGAAGGCCCGCTCATTGTGTTCCCCGGCCGCAAAATACCCCCGCAGGGTATAGGGGCCACGTACACACAATTCACCCACTTCGCCAAAGGGCACGATGTTGTCATCCTCACCGAGCAGCATCACCTCGTCGTCCGGGCACATCGGTTGTCCCACGGTTTCGAGCTGGGCATCCTCGCTGTCAGTCCGCTTCACGAACATCAGCGTTCCCTCGGCCATTCCAAAATTCTCCTGAACGAAAGCGTTGGGATAGACTTCGCGGATCCTGCGCTTCACTTCGGGCTGAAGCCTCTGACCGCCGCTTCCAATCATTCGAACCGATGACAGGTCGTACTCGTCCACGGCCGGATCGTTGATCCATCCGATATGAAGTGCCGGAACGCCAATGACATGGGTCACACAGTGCTTCTCGATCATGGCGAAAGCATCCGCTGCGCGGGCACTGGCAGAAAGTACTACAGCTGCACCGTTGAACAGGTAGCCTTGCAGACCGGGGCAGGCGAGCGGCAGATTATGCGCGATGGGCAAGACAATCAGCAGCCGGGAGTCGGGCACAACCTCGGTCTCCAGCGCAGCCTGTTTCGAATTGTACGCATAATCGTTGTGAGTGCGCGGTATGAGCTTGGGAATCCCGGTAGTTCCGCCGGAGAGCTGAAAGACTGCAGGATCAGACGGGTCGATCCTGATCTCGCGAAGTGCCTCAACTGCGAGCGAAGACGGCTGCTCGATCAGCGACTTCAGAGAAACGGAATGTCCCGTCGCTTCCCCCATCACAACAAGATGTTCAAGATGGGTGTTTTCCGCCTGTACCCGCGTTGCCATGTCCCGGTAATCGAAACCGCGGATCCTGTCAGGAATGACGCAGGCTGCCGCCCCCGACAATGCGACAAACTGGTTTATCTCTGTGAATCGATGCGTAACGAGGGCGGCGATCGGAATGCAGCCTGCTTTCTGCAGGGCGACATAAAGGACGGCAAATTCCCTGACATTGGGGAGCTGGACGACGACACGGTCGAGCGGCCGGAGGCCCAGTTCCACCAGGTTGAGGGCAAGGTTTGTCGACAATCGATCGAGCTCACCGTAGGTATACTGTCCCGTCTGGTCGATCACTGCCACCCGATCAGCGAATGTTTCCAGACAGTGCTGCAATTCGTCGCGCAGCGAACGGTCCTGCCAGTAACCTTTCTCCCGGTAGAGCTTTTGAAATTCCTCGGGATAGGGGACGACGCCCTCGAGCATTTCTTGATCCCGAACGCTTCAGGTGACAGCCGCAAAGCCGCCATCAATGACAACGACCTGACCAGTGACAAACCGGTTGCCCTGGACAAGACCAAGCATGGCCTCGGCCACATCCTCCGGCGTGGCAACACGTTTCAAGGGCGTGTATCGGGCCCGCCGGGCCATCAACCCTTCGTAGTTTTCCGCCAAAGTGCGCTCCATCCACTCTCCTTCCATCCATCCCGGCGCAACCGCGTTGACACGGATTTCCGGACCAAGCGCTCCGGCCAGTGTCCGGGTCAGATTGGCCACGGCAGCCTTGCTGGCCGCGTAGGGCAACGGTTGCGGTCCGGGTCTGAGCCCGGCGATCGAACAGGTATTGACGATACAGGGATCGGGCGATCTCAGAAGCAACGGGACAGCCGCGCGGGTAACCTGAAACAGTCCGCGGACATTGACAGCAAATACCCGATCCCAGGCGTCCAGATCGACACCGTCCATGTCTTTCGGACCGGTTTCAATCGTGGTACCGGCATTGTTGATCAGAACATCAAGGTGGCCAAACACCTCTTTACATTCAGCAAACAGAGCCTTGACTTCGTCATCGTCGGCAACATCGCATTTGAAGACAAAGGGTTTCGTACCCTCCGCCGCACAGGATGCAGCCGTTTCTTCGGCGCGGGTCCTGGATGCGGAATAGTTGATCGCGACATCATAGCCACTGCGTGCCAAGGCGATGGCAATCGCTGCGCCGATGCCACTTGATGAGCCGGTGACCAGCGCGGTACGTGTTTCGACACGCATATCAATTCTCCAAAACCGGAGAGCAAAAACAGACTGAAAGGTCGCGCGAGCATGCCGTTTCCCGAATAGAGTGTCAATGAAGACAGGAGATCATCCGGACAGGTTCAAGAGTCTTGATGCGGCCTATTTTCGCGCCAGCGGATAACCGGGGAGTCCCCGTAGAGGAGGCCAGTTGAGTTGTAATGGCGGTATGGATGGCGGCTGTGGCTGTGTTGCGGGCACCCGGAACAGCTGTTCCCGGGCCCGACTGTCTTTTGATTTGCCCTGAGGACAAGGACTTGACAATTCAACACCCACACATCAACTTCTGCATTGGATGAGCAGGCGCCGGATCACCCCGAGCCAGCATCACGCTGGCAGCATCCGAAGCGATGTGTCCCAGGGGCCGGGGGCTCATCTGCGCCAGCATCGTGGCAAAAAACAACACTGTGGCTGGTTCGGCGTCGCCGCGTGAAGTTCAGGAACGACTGCAAGACCAGCATTGCAAGTCTGCCCTGATCCATCCTTGATCAGATTTCCAGGCTTGGGTCGGCAGGACGAAAACCTCGGAACTCATGACGACACGCTTGTCATGATTGCGATTGAACATTGCAGGTATGGTGACCGCATCGTCGGGTTCCCCTCTCGTATCCCGCGTTTCCATCGGGGAACCAGCTGGCCATCCTTCGCAGATAAGACCATCGCTCCCAATATGAGCTACGACGACTGGCCGCAGTTTTTGGTATGCACCTTCAGCTTGCCGAAGCCCTCATCTCCTGCCTCGTCAATATATGCGTTGGGCTCGGTAATCATGCCTGATGATGAAAAGTGAGCGATTCCAGGATGCTATTGACACATGACGCTTGAGACAGCCAATACTGGCAAGCGGGACCGATGCATGCGAAGGTGAAGATCGTCGGCCACGCGCCAGTCACGAACTGTTCACCACCCGAACCGGGCCGGTTCCGATGTTCCGGCAAGGGGTATTTCAACGAATTCGGGAACGGAGAAGCAAACCGGAAAACAGCACCGCTCACCTACCTGAAAGGGAGCAGGCTTGCCTGAATGGGTCCAGTCCATTAACGATAGTCCTGTTGCCCGGAGCCGGTACCACGTTCACGGATACCCGGAAGGAAGTCACATGACCATGTTTGTCAGGGATGCCTGGTACATTGCCGCATGGGCCAGGGATGTTCCGCAGGGCTCGACCCTGGCACGCCGTATTCTTGATGAACCCATTGTGCTCTGGCGCCACGGCAATGGCAGACCTGTGGCCTTCGAAGACCGTTGCTGCCACCGTTCGGTTCCCCTGTCGCTGGGCCAGGTCAAGGGCGCGACATTGCAATGCGGCTATCATGGCCTTGAATTCGACGAAACAGGACAGTGCGTGGCCGTTCCCGGTCAATCGCAGGTTCCTCCTGAGGCCCGGATCCGGGCCTACCCCGCTGTGGAGCGCTATCAGTGGATCTGGGTCTGGATGGGTGATCCGGCACTGGCCGACGAAACGACCATTCCCGATTTTCGCTGGCTGGACCTTCCGGGGTGGGTCGCGCCCACCGGACAGTTCCACCTCAAGGCCCACTATCAGCGGCTTGTTGACAATCTCCTCGACTTCTCGCACCTCCAGTTCGTCCACCGACACACAATCGGAACCGATGCAATCGCTGATGCTCCCTCACGAATCAAGCGGTACAATGACGGTCTTGAGGTCACTCGCTGGATCATGGACTCGCCTCCGCCGCCGCTTTTTGACAAGGCGTATGGAGGGTTTGACGGGAACGTCGATCGATGGATGAAATGCCGATGGACAATCCCTGCCAGCATTGCAATCGATATTGGCTGCGCGGACGCGGGAAGCGGCGCCACGGACGGCAACCGATCCCGCGGTGTTGAAATCCGGTCGCTGCACGGCATCACCCCCGAAACCCGATCCACAACCCATTATTACTGGGCCTATGCCCGCAACTTCCAGACGGAAAATGAGGACATGACCGCACTTCTGGAGACTGGCGCAAGGTCCACATTCGAAGAGGATGTTGAAATTCTCGCATGGCAACAGGAAATGCTGGATCGGACCGGGGAAGACAATCTGATCGACATCACAAGTGACGGCCCCGGTCTGCTGGCGCGCCGTATGATCAGTGAAATGTTGCAGCGTGGTGCACCGGTTGATACAACAGAACCATGATGACGGGTCTGATACGGGTGTGACCGGAACCACAGACGAACCTCTTGCCGTATCCGGTCTTGCGCCCGGTGCCCTGCCCTGCACCCCTGATCAGGGCCGGCATGACAACGGTCCTGCTTGCAGCGATCAACAGGCTCTCGCATTGTCCCCCGCCATACTATTCATCGAAGGCCTTGGGTATCGCGAAAAGCGCTTGCTGACATTGGCCTGCCAGCCGTCAAGCCGGAGATCACGTCAGCAGGTATCAACACGCTGGAGTTCGAGACCAGCTGTCGCGGCACCGCGCCGGGCACCATGGTGTCCGGGCAGCACCGGCACGGCACGACCGATTGCAGATGCGGAAAACGCATGGCTCTCCGCCCCGTCGGCCTTGCGGCAGGTCTGTATCGACGTCGCAGCCGGAGCCCGTTCCACTCATATGGTCCTGGTCTGAAATGAAACCCCCACTCTTTACCTATCATGATCCTCGCAGCGTCACTGACGCTCTCGGACTGCTGGCAGAAAAGGACAACGCCAAGCTTCTCGCCGGCGGACAGTCCCTTATGCCCATGCTCAACATGCGTTTCGTGCTGCCCGATCATGTGATCGATCTCAACCTGATCGACAGCCTGTCCCACTTGAAGGAGGATAACGGCAGCCTCGTATTCGGTGCCATGATCCGTCAGCGCAACATCGAGTTTTCGGAGCTGGTCGCCCGCCGCTGTCCTCTGATGAAGGAAGCGATTCTGAATGTCGGCCACCGGCCGACGCGGAATCGCGGAACCTTCGGAGGGTCCCTGTCACACCTTGATCCCAGCGCCGAGCTGCCAAGCGTGGCCATGGCGCACGATGCAACGATTACCGTCATGAAAAAGGACGGAAGCCGGCATATCGCCATGCGCGACTTTTCCCTCGGATACATGACGCCGGCTTTCGAGGCCGACGAAATGGTGACCGAAATTCGTGTGCCGGTATGGCCGCCAGGTCACGGCCATGCCTTTGAAGAGTTTTCGCGCCGTCACGGAGACTTCGCCATCGCATCTTCAGCCGTGTTGCTGGACGTCAGCCCGGGCGGGGTTATCACCCGGGCGAGCATCACCCTCGGAGGCGTAGGGCCTGCCCCGCTCCGGGTGTCAGGCGTCGAACAGGCTTTGGCAGGGCAGACCGGATCCAGGGAACTGTTTACCGAAGTTGCGGAGCACTGCCGGGAAATCGAGGCGATGGAAGATGTCTACGTCCCCGCCTGGTACCGCCAGCACCTTGCTGTCGTCCTGACCCGAAGGGCCCTCGCCAGGGCGTTTTCCTGCGCAGAAAACGGAACGGAGATGACGTTGAGATGAGCGATCGCAGACAGATATCCGTAACCATCAATGGTGACGTCTATGAACGGGAAGTCGAGACACGCTTGACACTGGTCGATTTCATTCGCCATGAAGTTCTCCTGACCGGAACCCATGTCGGGTGTGAACACGGCGTCTGTGGCGCCTGCACTGTCCTGTTCGACGGGCAGACGGTCCGGTCCTGCCTGATGCTGGCCGTCCAGGCCAATGGGCACGAACTGATGACCGTAGAGGGTATTGCCCCCAACGAAGACGAACTGCATCCGCTGCAGCAGGCATTCCAGGACAATCACGGTCTTCAGTGCGGGTTTTGCACGCCGGGGATGCTGACGACCTTGCTCGAATTCCTCCGTGACAATCCGGACCCCAACGAACGGGAAGTACGCGAAGCCATCAGCGGCAATCTGTGTCGCTGTACCGGATATCAGGGCATCGTCGACGCGGCGCTCGACGCGGCGCAGCGACTGCAAGCCGGCTGAACCCGGGACAACGAAGCCGCTTTTCACTGATCAGTCTGCCGGCAGAGCACAAGTCGGCGCGGGAGAACGGAATGGGCGCCAAGATGTTCGGTGCGCGCATCACCCGGCTCGAGGACCCCCGGCTCCTCACAGGCAAGGGACTGTATACCGACGATATTCATCTTCCCGGCATGCTGGAGGCGGCATTCCTTCGTTCCCCTCATAGTCACGCAGCCATCAGGGGAATCGACCTCTCTGCCGCCCGATCCTACCCGGGCGTCGTGGCCGTCTATACAGCTGCGGATCTTCCGTCCCGACTGCAGGAGATCACAGTACCGTTTCAGGTACCGAACCCGGCAATCTCACAGCCGTTGCAGCAGCGTCTTCTGGAGGACCGGGAAGTCCGTTTTGCCGGAGAACCGATTGCGCTTGTCATTGCCGACAGCCGCTACCGGGCCGAGGACGCGGCGCGGCTGATTATCGTCGATTACGAATTGCTGCCCGGAGTTTCAGATTGCAAGGCTGCCCTGCAAGACGATGCCCCTGTTGCCCATTCCGGCAGCAGCAACAACGAAGCTGCCGTATTTTCTGTGGGTTTCGGAGACGTGGAAAACGCCTTTGATCGAGCCCATGCCACGCATCGGGAAACCTGCCGGATCCATCGCGGAGGCGGATTCGCCATCGAAAATCGTGCCGTGACGGCGCATCACGATGACCTCCAGAACGTCACCACCATCTGGTCCGCCACCCAGTCGCCCTTTCTGGTGAAGCAGAACGTTGTCGACATGCTGGGCTGGGACCCCGATACCGTGCGTGTCATCGCACCCGATGTCGGGGGCGGTTTCGGGCCGAAGACAATCTATTACGTGGAGGAAGCCCTCATCCCGCTGGTTGCGAAGGAACTGGGACGTCCCATCAAATGGACCGAGGATCGCAGCGAAAATTTCCTGTCGACCAACATGGAACGCGATCAGTACTGGGATATGGAAATCGCAACCGATGCCGACGGTCATATTCTGGCCGTACGCGGCAGCCTTATCCATGACACAGGCGCCTATATGCCGTGGGGAATCATTTCGCCTTACATATCGGCAACGACCGTACCCGGACCCTATGTTCTGCCGGCCTATCAACTGGAGACCCGGGTCGCCCTGACCAACAAGGTCGCCGTGACACCCGTGAGGGGTGCCGGACGACCACAAGCGGTCTTTGCCATGGAACGCCTTCTGGACCGTGCTGCGGACAAGCTCGGTCTGGATCGCGCCGAAATCAGGCGGCGCAATCTGATTCAGCCGGAACAGATGCCTTATTCCATGGGGCTGATCTTTCGCGATGGCAAGCCCATGAGTTACGACTCGGGCGATTATCCCCGGTGCCAGGCCGAAGCGCTGCGGATTGCCGACTATGACGGCTTCCCGGCACGCCGGGAGGACGCGAGGCGGTCAGGACGCTATCTCGGTATCGGGCTCGCAAATTATGTTGAAGGTACAGGCCTCGGGCCCTTTGAAGGCGCAACAGTGCGCATCCAGCCATCTGGTGGAATCTGCATCTATACCGGCGGCGGTGATTCCGGCCAGGGGCACTGGACAACCCTCGCGCAGGTTTGTGCCGACAAGTTTGGCGTGTCCATCGAAGATATCGATGTGCAGAAGGGTGACACAGGAAAGATCGCTGCTGGCGTGGGAACGTTTGCCAGCCGCATCGCCGTCAATGCCGGTTCCTCGGTTCATCTCGCTGCAGCCGAGGTACGCGAAAAGGCCATCCGCGTTGCTTCCTACATGCTCGAAGCAGCGGAAGAAGATCTCGACATCGAGAACGCCCGGGTCGTCGTCAAGGGTTCGGACCTGTCAGTCAGTCTGGCTGACATCGCCCGGTCCGTCCAGGGAATGCCGGGGTTTTCTCTACCGGGAGGTGTGGAGCCGGGGCTTGAAGCCACCCATTACTTCTCGCCGTCCCAGTCGTCCTATTGCAACGGCACGGCTGTCGTCGAAGTCGAGGTTGATCCGATGACGGGGAACGTCGAAATCCTCAGATTCACTATGGCGCATGACTGCGGAACACTGATCAATCCGTTTGTCGTGGAAGGACAGGTGCAGGGCGCGGTCGCCCACGGAATCGGAAATGCGCTTCTGGAATGGATGCATTATGACGATTCGGGAAACCCGGTCTCGGCCAGCTTCGCCGAATATCTCCTGCCATCGGCAGGCGACGTTCCCGCTGTACAGATCGTGCATGTGGAGTCCCCCACCCCGATCAATCCCCTCGGTGTGAAAGGGGCCGGCGAAGGCGGCACAATTCCCGCAGGTGCGGCCATCGTCAGCGCAATAGAGAACGCGCTCTCACCCTGGAACGTTGTTCTGGATGCTGTGCCCGTGACTCCTGAAATGATCGTGTCCAGGATCGCATCGGCCGAGGCACCATAATCCGCTGACATTCCGGCAAGCCGGGCCCTCACGGCAGCAAAGGAATGACAGCCTCACCAGGCTATCCGGCCTCAAGCCCTGACCTACAGAATTGCCGTGCGGTGCGGTGCCGCTCTCCCCGATCCCTAGGCCGTATGGCACCGCTCCATCCACCGGGCCGCCTGAAGCACTGTTCGATCGTCCCCGCGCCGGCCCACAAACTGTATTCCCACCGGAAGGCCGTTCGGACCCGTTGACCAGGGTATGGTCACACAGGGCACCTGCAAGAGGGTCCATACAACCTGAAAAATCGGATTTCCGGTTGATTCCAGGCCGACCGGCGCTTCCCCGGGCGCACTTGGTGTCAGAAGAACATCGCAAGTGGCGAGGACTTCATCAAAATCCGCAATGCACCGATCAGCATGCTGTTGCGCCGCCTGCAGCCTGTCCGCCGGGACTGCTAGACCGTTGGCAATCATTGTACGCAAACGTTCACTCATCTCCTCGCCGCGGCTCCTTGCGAGCTCGCCCATGCTTTGCGCAAGGCCCGCATCAAGAATTGTGCTGTGCGTCTCTGCAAGATCCGAAAAATGGGGCGGCAGATCGACCTCCTGCACCCGGGCTCCCATATCAACGCAGACTGTGGCTGCCTCTTCGAGCGCCTGCACCGTCTCCGGCGCTGCCTCGGACAGATGGAAAGTCCGGCACAGGCCAATGCGCGGCGCATCCTCGGGACTGCCGTCCAACGTCATCGGAGAGCCGCAAACAGTCCCGTAGAATGCGCAGAGATCGTCAACCGCCCTTGCCATATAGCCAAGCGTATCCAGGCGCCCTACGAGTTCCAGTATGCCCGTCAGATCAACCGTTCCATGGGTCGGCTTGAAGCCGGAAATTCCGCAGAACGCGGCCGGACGGATCAGAGAACCGGCCGTCTGGTTGCCAAAAGACAGAGGAACCATATTTGCGCCAACCGCGGCAGCCGAACCGCTCGACGAACCGCCAGGGGTATGATCGGAATTATGAGGATTCCGGGTCTTGCCGGGATAGAAGGTCGCAAACTCTGTCGTCACTGTTTTTCCCATGAGGATCGCCCCGGACCGGCGCATTGCTGCGACACAGGCAGCGTCAGCACCGGGACGGCGACCCTTGAAAATGGGTGAGCCGCATTCGGTGGGGAGATCCGCCGTGTCTATGACGTCCTTGACCCCGAACGGCACACCATGAAGCGGTCCCCGCGGCTGCACGGCATCCGCTTGCCTTGCCTGTCCGATGACGTAGTCGGGATCAAGATATTGCCACGCCCGAACCTCGCTCTCGCATGCCTCGATGCGCTGGAGACAGGCACGAACCAGTTCCTCGGATGAAAACGCGCCCGAGCGAATTCCCGCCGCTGCTTCGAGGGCGGTCAACTCATGCAAAGTCTCAGCCATTCTGGTTCCTCCGATGGTCTGTAGCCATTTTCTGCCCCTCGGCTGCGCTTCTGAGGGATACGGTCACAAGGTACCCTTCTCCAAACCGGAACCGGCAGCGCCCCGACATTGCCCGAAAAACACCGCTTCATTCTGCATTTCACCAATCCCGGGGGCAGTTTCCGCAACCCTCAGGGGCCCGGGCCGAAGGCATGGGCAAGGCCGACGCACGGTTTCGCCGGGCTGACCATCTTCAATCCGGGCTCGCGGCAAGACCGGGCATCAGACCAATGGCATTTTCGCGCTCAATGCCATACAGGATGTCCGTCTCCAGACCGAGACCCTGCAGGGCCTTGACAGAGCCGGTCATGGTCGCCTCGGGGGCAAAGGGGTAATCGCTTCCAAACAGGATCCGGCCCGGGGCAACAAGCTCAAGAAGACTCGCAAAAGCGAGCCGGTTCGCAGACAACGCTGTATCGTAATACAGTCTCCCGAGTTCGGCGATGACGCCATCAGGGACCTGATCGCCAAATCTTGGCAGATTGGCCAACCGACCGATGCGTTCCGCCAGAAACGGGACTGTTCCCCCGGCATGCGAGAATATGAAACGAATGTCGCGGCATCGCGTGAACGTTCCACTGAACAGCAGACTGACTACGGCGCGGGTGGTGTCGAACGGAAAATCCAGTGTAGCCGCCGGAATCTCCGGCTGACACTGATTGCACGGCGCGTTGGTGGGATGGAAATAAACAACCGCACGCCGCCGGTTAAGCTCATCAAACACCGGGGCGAATGCCGGATCACCCGGATAACGGTCCCCGTAACTGGTGAGGAGTCCGATCCCCTCGGCGCCCAGCTCATCAAGCGAAAATGCGATCTCGGCAAGGCTCGCATCCACATCGGGCAGCGGCAGGCTGGCGAACATGCCAAAGCGGCCCGGATGCTCAGAACGGATACTGGCCGCATATTCGTTGCAGTGACGTGACAGGCGCACGGTTTCTGCGGAATCGCCGAACCAGAGGCCCGGAGCGGAAATCGATGTGACGGCCGTTCTGATTCCATTGCGATCCATCGCATCGATCGACATCTGTGGGGTCCATTCCGGCGTTTTCCCGGCCAGGATAAGCGGGCCAATGCGATCGTCGCCGACGCTGGTGACATATTCGGGTGGAAGAATGTGATGATGGACATCAATCCGGTGTGTTTCGGTCATGGGTTTCCGCTGCCATAGCCTCCGTCAATGTGTCAGGATTTGCCTGTATTCGATAGCCCGGCCCCGGGGACATGACGATAGCAGGGCCGGATAACGGATGCTTGTGGTCCGCCCCGCTGCTCCCCCCTGCTTGCAACAGGGACCCGACCGGATTGCGGAGAGGCTGGCGCACTTCTCAATTGTGCCAGGGTCCGGCATCGGGCGGATCCTGATCAGGGCGTGCAAGGTCATCTCGTACGGGCGGTCACGCATTACGTCAGATCCGGAACAGGACCTTCAATATCCGCTGCGACCGGACACGGTAAAACCACACACCCAGCGCAGGAAGCAAAATGACGGCACCCACCATATTGACAAGAAACATGAACGTCAGGACGATTCCCATATCGGCCTGAAACTTGAGAGGCGCCACAATCCAGACTGCCACACCGGCTGCCAGGGTCATGCCGGTCAGCATCACGCCGGCCCCGGTAGAAGCCAGCGTTTGCTCATACGCGCTGGCAAAATCTTCACCCGCCGCCAGAAATCCCCGCAATCGTCCGTAGATGTAAATTCCGTAATCAACGCCAATGCCGATTCCCAGCGCAACGACCGGAAGCGTTGAAATCTTGAGTCCGATTTCCAGAAGAGCCATGAGCGCATAGGCAAGAAGAGACACCACGCCAAGCGGAAGGATGATGCAGAATGTGGCGGCCACCGAACGGAAAGAGGCAAGACACAACAGGATCACAGCAATGAACACATAGGCGAGAATCGGGAATTGCGACGCGTCCACCTCCTCGTTTGTCGCTGCCATCACCCCGAGATTGCCAGCCGCAAGACGAAAGCGGACATGCTCTGCCGCCCCCGGATAATCGGCATCAAAGGTCTTTACCGCGTCAACGACACGCTGGATGGTCTCGGCCTTGTGATCTGCGGTATAGATATGGACCGGCATGATACTGCAATCAGGATTGAGGAGCCCGCTGCTGGTCTGGACCGGCGATACAGCTTGTACCATGGAAAATCTGTTGCGTGGCAAGGTGCGCCATTTGAGGTTGCCCTCGTTCCAGTTTGCATTGATGTTCCGGGCCACGCCTGCCAGACCCAGCACTGACTGAACGCCCGCGATATTGCGCATGCGCCACTCGAACTGGTCGACCATACTCATCACCTCATAGTCGATACAGCCCTCGGGCCGGGTTTCCGCAATGACCGTCAGGACATCAACACCGATTCTGAAACGCTCGGTGATCAATGCCGCATCCCGGTTGTAAACCGAATTCTTCCGCAATTCGGGCACGCCCTGATGCTCGTCGCCGACGCGCACTTCCGGTGCAATTCGGGCGCCGGCTGCAAACAGAACCATGGCCACCAGGATCACGATGATCGCCGGGCCCGGGCGGGCCACCCCGGCAAGCCACACCCAGAGCGGCCGCAGGACCCGCTCGCGGGAGCGGGCTGCATTGCGGGCCCTGTCATCAAGATCAAAATAGGACAGAAGAACAGGCAGAAGGAGCAGATTGGTCAGAATGATGGCAGCAACGCCCAGGCTCGCTGTCGTGGCAATCTCCCGGATGACCTGCACCTCGATAAATGAAATCGTTATGAAACCGACGGTGTCCGAGGCAAGCGCCACGGCACCAGGCAACAGCAACCGGCTGAAGCCCTTCCGCGCCGCCTCCGCTGCCGCGAGGCCGCCCAGAATTTCCGAGCGCACCGCACTCACCATCTGCACACCATGGCTGACCCCGATTGCGAACACCAGGAACGGCACCAGAATGGACATCGGATCAATGCCGTATCCCAGCGCACGGACCCCACCCAGCTGCCAGACGACCGCCATAAGGGAACAGGCCAGCGGCAGCAGCGTCAGGCGCACCGACCTTGTGTAGGCATAAACAAACAGGAAGGTGATCAGCAGTGTAAGGCCAAAGAAGGCAACGACCCGGATGGTTCCGTCGGCTATTTCTCCGACCAGTTTGGCGAAACCGATGATATGGATATCAATGTCCGGATGGGCTGCGGTTTCGTTTCGAATCCGTTCGAGAGCCTCTGCGACTTCGATATAGTCGAGCCGCTCGCCCGTAGTGGGATGAAACTCCTGCAGCTTGCCGCTGACGATAGCCCCGCTGAAGTCATTGGCAACCAACCGACCCACGATGCCGGCCTTTATGATGTTGTTGCGTACGCGTGCAAAACCGGCTTCGTCCGGCTCGAAATCAGAAGGAAAAACATCGCCGGCAGAAATACCGTCCTCAACGACCTCGATGTAACGGACATTGGGGGTCAGGACAGAGAATACTTGCGTTCGGTCAATTCCCGGGAGGAAGAACATGGCGTCGGTAGCCTTGCGCAGCGCGTCGAAGAACACCGGTGAAAACATGTTCCCGTCACGTGCAATCAGCGCGATGGCCACCCGATCTGCCCCCCCGAACTCCTGCCGGTGCTCAACGAAGGTCTTCATATATTCGTGCTGCAGCGGAACGAGCTTCGTGAATCCGGCGTCGATTCTGGTGTCAGCTGCAAGCCACGCCATGGCCAGTGTAGCGACCGTGAACATCGCCAGCACGGTGCGGCGGAACCGGAACAACAGGGTCTCGAAGCGTTCCTTCACGTTGTATTCCGGAGCATGGTCTTTCCCGGCATCACGGGTTTTCGATGCTGCCGGAGCCCCGCCAGCGTTCCACGCCGAACTCGCCAAGCAGAAGGATACCACCCGCGGGGAGTTCGAGCGCACTCGAAATCCCCTGTCGCGACGGCAGACGGGCCAGTCGTACGACGCTGCCGTTATTCCGGGTTGTCAGCAGGACACCGTCCAGCCCTGTCGAGAGGATTGATCCACCCCGCAGGGGAAAGGCCCCGGTCAGGGTTGCATCAACCCCGGTGTCGATCCGGGTCCAGTGATCACCGCCATCATCAGATCGATAGAAGTGCCCCCTCAGGCCGTTCAGCACTATCCGATCGCGGTCAAGGGCCAGAGCGCCGAACCAGGAACCGCTATAGGGCGAAACCAGACGGGTCCAGACTTGCCCTCCGTCATCGGAGCGGTAAAGGGCACCGGCCTCACCTGCGATATAAAGGCGCTGACCTTCGGGCCCGGGCGTCCCGGCGGGAATGAGGACATTCAGATGAAAGTCATCTTCGCTGATTGATCGGGATTGCCAGCTTTTTCCTCCATCCACGGTCGAAAGAAAATAGCCGTAGGCACCGACAGCGAATCCGCTCTCTTCATCGTGAAACCAGACATCGAGGAGCGGACGTTGCTCTTCGGGTGCATGATGACTGATTTCCCATGACGCACCCGCGTCACGGGTTCTCAATATCACGGCGTCATGACCCACGGCCCAGCCGTTGTTCACGTCATGCATATGAACGGCTGTTAACAGGACACGGGTCGGAACGCGGGCCTGTTTCCAGACCTGTCCGGTGTCAGCGGAGATGAGGATATGTCCCCGTTCGCCGACGACCACCAGGTTTTCTCCCGCTACTGTTCCGTCAAGAAGCAGGGATCGCGCGGCAAGAGGTGCTTTAACGGACCCGGGGCCGTCTGCTGCTACAGCTCCCGGCAGTATCAGGAATGCCAGAACAGAGCAGGCCAATCGGCGCACGACGGCACCTGATCAACCTGCCCTGTTTGAAGATTACCGCCGTCCTGCGCGACGCAGGGCTGATGGCGAGAAGTCACGGGACGTATATTGTGCGTCGAAAACGCAAACGTCTGCCTGATTGTCCAGTCCAAGTGCCAGATAACGCCCCGACTGGAGGTCGGTGTGGACTTCAAGGGTCGGCCAAAACAACGGCTTTTCATAATAGTTGATGACATGGCCTTCCGACACGCGCCACAACTGATCCCTGTTGTCGTAGATATCAACAAGGAGGATCTGCCAGGAGTCTTCGTCGATATAGAAGGTCCTGCGCTTGTAAAGATGCCGGGCCCCCTCCTTGAGAGTCGCATCTACCACCCACACGCGATGCACTTCATAGCGCGTATGCTCGGAATTCACGTGAAGCGGCGTAAGCATGTCGGACAGGCCGAGTGAACTGCTGTGCAGCTTGTAGGAATTGTAGGGGACGATCATCTCGCGCTTCCCGACAAGCTTCCAGTCGTAGCGATCGACCGCGCCATTGAACATGTCAAACTGGTCAGACGTGCGCAGCCCGTCAGTGGTGGCGCCCGGATTGTCGTAGGCGACGTTGGGGGCGCGTCGGACCCGGCGCTGGCCAGGATTGTAGGTCCAGGCGCTTCGGGGTTCACGGACCTGGTTGATGGTTTCATGCACAAGGAGCAGGCCGCCAGCCAGCCGCGCCGGCGCCAATACACTCTGCTTGAAATAAAGCATTGTGTTTCCGAGCCGTTCCTCGGTCATACCGGGCAAAGAGTAACGCATTTCCACGTCAACCCCGTACTTCACCAGGGTATAGGCACCGCTCCGCGTCACGGCCGCCTGTCCGAGTTCACAGGTTACGGTTTCTCCGCGGTAGCGAAGGAGATGATTCCATATGACTTCCAGGCCGTTCTTCGGAATCGGAAACGGGATGCCGATCACGGCGCCGGCCACGCCGTTGCCATCATCCACCAGCCTCGCTGTCGCGGCAATTTTCCGCGTGGCATCATAAATGCGCTGGGGAGCCGAAGCGCTTCGCCGGGTCGGATAAACAGGCAATCTGAAACTCGGGTAGAGTTTCAGCAGGCTTTTGTGGCCAACAGAAAGCCGCTCCCCGTATTGCTCGGCATTGGCACCGGTCACCGTATAGAGAGGCTGATCGGCGGCAAACGGATCCCGGTGGTGTTCTCCAAGGACATAACCTGGCGGCGGCTTCACGATTCCGCCTGTCCACTCGGGAATTGTGCCATCGGCATTCCCTGCGCGTTCCGCCCCAAGGGGCGTGAGGTCGCGGCCCAGACGCATGATCTGTTCGGATGATATCTCCGCAGCCGCGGGACCGGCAATCACGCACCCCAGAACAAGCGCGCAGCCAAGTCGAAGCATTATCGGTTTCATGGCAGCTATCCTCAGAACGAGTACTTGATGGAGGAATAAATGAAGTCCCGGTCTTTGAGTTCGTTCGTCTCGCCCCACAGGAAACTGACTCCGAAATCGAACTCCCATTGACTGAGATAATCGGCCTTGATGCCCAGTGTCAGCCCCATCCGCCCTTCGGCAAACGGTCCGATCGGACTTGGGCTGTTGCCCTTGACGTCGTGTTGAAACTGACCGTAGGGAAACAGATTGAGCGCACCCACGGCACTGTTGTAGTCAAGCCGCGCCGCAAGCCGATAGCCGAGAGAGGTCGCATCAGCGTCCTGGTAGTCGTCTTCGGTTGATCCGGCACCACTTTCGATGGGGGTCACGGCATCGTCGGGCATGTTGTGCACATGCATGACGGCCGCCTCGGCCAGGAAAATCACGCCGTCAGACCCCATCACCGGACCGAAGGATTTCGTCACTGTGGCCTGCCACTGGCTGACGTCGCGCTTCACGTAACCGTCAATCGTAAAGGGTTGATAACCCGCAAGATACTGACCCAACCCGGCCGGATTCACAGAAGCGAGTCCCAACGCGGTGATCACTGGAGACAGCCCTTCCTCGAGAATACTCCGTTCCGCTTTCTGCAGGGGCGCATCGGGTCGGAAGGAAAACTCTCCTTGCAGCGCCCATCCGGAAGCTCCGATCTGTGTACTCAGACTCAGTCCGAACAGGGTCTGGTCTTTCGGGTAGTGGATATAATATTGACTTCCCTTTGCGTATCGATCAACGGCAAGGGCGGAGGCGATTCCCTGGACCTGCGCCGCAACCTGTTCCTGAATGATCTGCCCTGCGGCAGCCGGTGGTATCTGGCCGGCCTGCACCCCCGCCATCACCTGCTGTGTCACCGCCTGCGCAATGGCTCCAAGAGTGCGGGATGTGGGGGACGAGACCGCTTGCGCGGCTCCAAGCCCTGCCTGAATGGACGCTAACGGCGAGCTTTGTGCGCCGACGATCGGCAACCTGTTATGGTAACGGACAAAATAGCCTCCGAATTCCGTGTCATTCAGATCCTCGGACAGCAACCGGACCGCGAGGCCGTACTGCCCCTCGTTACCAGGATTGATATCCGCTCCCCGCCGCACCGAGAGAAAATCGGGGTCCGGAAAGGCCAGAGGTGGTTGTCCCGCCAGATCCGCATTGATCAGACCGACGAGAGGTTCGAAACCGAGGCGGCTCTGAGGGCCCAGACCGTCGTCCGATATATTGACGCCAGGCAATTCAATCACCACAGATTCCGCACCGGCCCCGACATAGTCGGTCGAGGAGAAATAGGTGCCGCGGGGGTCGATCTTGGTCGACTCCCAGTCAAGCTGGTAAAACCCTTCGAAAGAGAGTGTGTCGGTCGGTGCTACAGTGACCGAAGCCATATTGACCGGCAGCAACCCCTCCCGCAGTTCCGATCCCGGCAACCTCAGCTTGCTGACATCGAACGGGTTGATGACATTGATGCCGTTCTGGATATAGGTGCTCTCGCCCCAGTTCAGCACATGCTGTCCCAGGCGCAGGTCAAGCGCCGTGTCACCCACATATCCGGACCAGGATCCGTAAAGGTCGAGAAGCTCGAGATCCCGGCCCACGGCTGACCTCGCGTCGGAACTCAACGGTGATCGTGCACGTTCACCGTCATAGTTCTCCATATCGTAAAACCCGCTGACCCTCGCAAAGGTCGCGAATTCTCCCATTTCGAGGCTCAGATCCGTCGTAATCTTGGACGTATTGCTGATAATGCCGCGCCGGTAATTCAGATTTCCGTCGTTCTTGTTGGCGGACGCCGCCAGTCGGGCGTCCGGGTTTTCGACCCTGACAGAAAGACCATGGGAGATGGTGGTATCGATAGAGCCCCGGAGTTCTCCGGAACGGAACTCCATGGCGGCGGCAGGCAACGTCTGCAACCCCCAGCCGACTGCGAGTGCCACAGCGGCAAACGCGGCCGCAATGCCCGCTGCTCCGCGTCCCGTCCGTATCCTCACAGCCGGGCCCGACCATTCTCTCGCCTTCCGTGTCATACGATACGACGCGCCACTCCCG
Organism: Alphaproteobacteria bacterium; assembly: GCA_965221485.1. Classification (GTDB taxonomy): domain Bacteria; phylum Pseudomonadota; class Alphaproteobacteria; order MPNO01; family UBA830; genus JAJEBT01. Next base: position 1,616,947 of record OZ244893.1, read on the forward strand.
TCAACTGGGTTCCGCATGGCATTTCCCCCGGTGAACTCGTTGCTTTCCTGGCAGCAGAGCACAGGCTCCAAAATTATATCACTCACCCGATTCCTGTTCAACTCGACAGGAAAACGGTTGTTTTCCCAAAGTTCGCGAGACCCGGCGACCCTCGAATCGGCTGTTTCAATCTTTCCGCGGCATACACCGCTTCCGGAACGACAATTCCGCCTGAATTCAGCCGTAGTCAACTGTAATAGGGATTGGTTCCGGCCGAATGGTCCGTCACATCGATCACATGGGCAATTGATGGAACCCGCTTCCTGATCTCCATTTCCACACCCTGACGCAGGGTTGCCGAGGAGGCGGAGCAGCCCTGACACCCCCCTTCCAGCCGGACAAACACAGTATCTTCCCTGACATCAATGAGGGAGATATGACCTCCATGAGAAGCGACCTGCGGATTGATATGGTCATCCAGCAGCTCGCGTATGGCAACGCCTTCTTCGGTCTGCAGCCCCGGTCGATCCTGAAGTTCGATGGCATCCCTCACCGCTTCGACTTCGGGCACGTAGTGTCCGAGCATGTTCCGGATCGGTTGCATCAGTCCGTAGGCGGGCCCTTCGAACCGCAAATAGGCAACCCCATCACGAAACGCTGCGAAACTGACGTCGCCGCCGCTGTCCTGGGCTGCCGGCCGAATGCGCGTATCGACAATCTCGCGTATCTCCGCGGCCGGACCCGATAGCTCCTCTTCTTCATCGGAGGCGTCTGCTTCCCCCAAGACCGGGTCACCCGACACAAAATGCTCCATGATGCAGGCAAGAAGCCGAGGACGCAGATCCTCCCATGTCGCATCCCCAGCCCTGGTCACACGGATATCATCAGACCCCAATGCCACATGAGCTACACCGTCAAGTTCGAACAGGCGCCGGGCCAGCGGTGACCGGGCCGCTTCTCCGGCAGAATAAAAACTCACCGATCCCCGTGGCGATACTTCCCGGCCTGGAAGAAACCGAACAATGTCGGGGCTCTGTGTTTCCTCTGTCTGAATAAACATGGCCTTGGCCCTTTCTGGATTGCTTTCCTGAACATACAGTCTGCAACATGGAATATCGACTGCTGAATACAAGGGACGACAGCCGGGAGACGAAATCACCCTGCTGTTTCCATGGCGAATGCAAACTTTCTCAGGCCGTTCTGAATTTTTGCCCCGCCTGCGGCAAACCGATTACCGTTCCCGGTGCCAGAGCCTGAACCACGAACTGCCGACCTCTCCGGTCACGGAGCCCTGCCTTCTTTCCACAGTCTGCGAATTCTGGCACGGTGACAGAAGGCCGGGTGTCATCCAGGCCATGTCCCGCCAGTCTCCGTGGCAAGCTGCCGGTGTGCATGACTGGCCAAGGGGACAGAGACGGCAAACGGATTTCAAGAGGCGCGCAGGGAATCGTAGCGGTGAAGGAATTTGTCAGTCGATTTCGGATCGAATGGGCGCACTGCGATGCAGCGGGAATCGTGTTCTACCCCCACTATTATGTGTGGTTCGATCAGGGCACGGAACGTCTGTTTTCTGCCAACGGCCTGTCTTACGGCGAACTGGCTGCCGGATACGGGATTTCCGGAATGCCGCTCCTTGAGACCGGCTGCCAGTACCGGACGCCCTGTCGACTGGGTATGGCTGTCGAACTCACAAGCCGGCTGGACGAAATCAGCGGCAGGACGTTCCTGGTCCAGCATGTGATCAGGCACGACGATGGCACGGAAGCGCTCCACGGTTTCGAACGCCGCGCGATGGTTGTGGCCGATCCGTCCACAGCCAGAGGTATACGGGCTGTCGCGTTTCCCGATGACGCCCGGGAACGCTTCGGTTTCGACCGTACCGCCGGAGCCGAGTGACCTGCCTACCCGTCGGGTGTTTCCGAGAACGGCGAGAAGTCGTCGGTCATGTCTGCCGGGTTGAAACCGTCACCGATTTTTTCAAGGCCAATAATTTCAAGCACGTTGCGATCCGGATCGTGAAAATAGCACTGACGGCCGTGGAAAACGCCTTCGTGGCGCTCCTCCTCGAAGATGATTTCGACACCATGGTCGATCAGATGCCTCTTGGCATCATCATAGGCTTCGACATCCACCCGAAACGCGTGATGGATGAGAAATTCGTTTCCGGGATTGGGATCAATCGGAGTCTTGCTCCGGGTCAGGATGACATAGTCGTTCCCGGAACGCATGAAAATCATACCGACAGGCGGCACTTTCTGCACCGTCTCAAGCCCCAGCACATCCCGGTAAAACGCCTCGCTTCGATCCGGATCGGTGACCGGAATGGTAAAGTGCAGCACGCCATGCGTCTGGATCATTGCACCTCTCCCTGCCCTGTTCTTCAGTGATGCGAACCATCACCGAGCCTATCAGACTCCGGACCGGCGCGCATCAAACCGGCACGGCGCCTCCACTCCAGTCATGCAAGGCTTCCGGATCCGCTGCCTGCTTCGGAAACCGGCTCCGGGTTCTGGCCAGCCGGTCTGAATCTGTGCCCCGGGGACCCGATTCGGTTGTTCCCGCGTTTGCCGGGCTCCCCCGGCTTCGTGTAGGGTTAACAGCGCTTTTTCTGCGGGGTATCTGGTAATGGATCCAACCCTGTTCGATGTCTCTGAAACCACCCGAGCGATCCGTGAGGGCGTGGTTTCGGCAGAGGATTGCGTGGTCTCCTATCTTGCCCGGGCGGAGATCCACAGCAATCTCAACGCATTCATTACGCTGGATCCCGATCAGGCGATCGCTGACGCCCGGGCAGCGGATCAGAAAACGGCGCGCGGCGAAACCCTCCGGCCGCTGCATGGTGTGCCTCTGGTTCTCAAGGACAATATCGATACAGAAGCCCTTCCGACAACCGGCGGGACACCGGCGTTGGCAGATCATCGACCCGGCCGCAATGCGCCGATAGCCCAGGCCCTGATCGATGCGGGTGCCATTGTGCTGGGCAAGGCCAACATGCACGAACTGGCGTTCGGCATCACCAACAACAACGCCGCCTTCGGGCCGGCAAGAAACCCCTACGATCCCTCCATGATTCCGGGCGGCAGCAGCGGCGGCACAGCCGTCGCCGTCTCAGCCCATATGGCAGCCGGGGGCCTGGGTACCGACACGGGAGGTTCGGTGCGAATTCCGTCGGCGCTTTGCGGGATCGTGGGATTTCGTCCGTCGTCAGGCCGTTACTCGCAGAACGGGATCGTTCCGATTTCCAGGACCCGGGACACAGCCGGCCCCATGGTCAGATCGGTTACGGATGCGATACTGCTCGATACGGTTATCACCGGAGAAGCTGGCGTCCCGGAACCGATCCCGCTGGGAAGCCTGCGGCTTGGCATTGCCGAACAACCGTTCTTTACAGGCCTTGATCCGGATGTGAGAACCCTGATCAAGAAGGCGCTTGAGCGCCTCCAACGAGAGGGGGCGGAGCTCGTTGAATTCGACGCTCCCGAAATCGGCGAGCTGGACGAGGCGGCCGGTTTCCCGATCGCCCTCCATGAAACCGTGTTTGCGCTCAGGGAATATCTTGCGGACAGTGGCTCCGGAGTGTCCCTGGAGGCGCTGTTCGAAGCAACGGCAAGTCCGGATGTGCATGATCTGCTCACGGGCCTGCTCGGGGACCGGGCCATTCCGGAGGAGGTATATCACACGGCACTTCATACCCACCGGCCGGCATTGCAGGCCGCGCTGGCCAGACGGTTCGAAGACCATCAGATCGATGCCCTTGTGTTTCCGACAACTCCCTTGCCGGCCCGGCCCATAGGGCATGACGAAACTGTAGAACTGAATGGTGAGCAGGTTCCGACATTCCCGACATTCATTCGCAACACGGATCCGGGGAGCGTCGCCGGCCTGCCAGGCCTGACCCTGCCGGTGGGTCTGACCGAAAACGGGTTACCGGTCGGCATCGAGATCGACGGGCGCGCCGGTGACGACAAGGAGGTCCTGGCCATCGGACTCTCATTCGAGGCCGTCCTGGACCGCCTCCCGGCTCCGCTTCCATAGGCTGGCTGACCAGCGTCCTCGCAACGAAGGGTTCCTGGTTGCAGATCCCGCTTTCCCGGGCCCCGGCCCATGCGTGTTCGGAAAGCCGGTAAAACCTGTGCCGGATCGGGGTATGGACCCTCGTCAGGCCAGCCCTGGCGGACCGGTGCCCGAGCATCCGGTCAAGGCGATTGAAATCGCCATTGTCGGGTCACTTCCGTTGCTTGCAGATCTTGCCACTGACACCGCCAGCCCTGGCGACCCCTCCAATGACCTGTCGGTCCGGAAATGGACACCGTTCAGCTCCGGCAATAGCCGGCCCTGTTGTCAGCGGTGTTGCACTGCGGAGTTTTTGTGGTCACAGGCAATCACCGGAGAGCCTGAAAGGGATCGGGCGGTGTTGCATCCGGGAGCCGGATCCGGCGTAAAATCATGGTCCGGCAGACGCCTGAAATTATGTAAACTGGGGAGACACGGGACGGGAAGCGCCTGCGGCCGATTCAAGGCTGGTCGAGTTCCGGCCAACGGATCGCCATTCGTCTGACCGGTCCTGATGGTCCAACGAAGAGGAGCCATAGTCATGCCAACAGTTTTCACACCCAACCGCCGCGATTTCATGGCCGGCGCGGCTGCAGCCGGAGCCGTCCTCACAGCTCCTGGACTGCAGGCCCGCGCAGCCAGTGAATTCCGCGTGGGAATGTTCTATGCCATTGCCGGTCCGGCTTCGCTGTTCGGTCCGACCCAGCGCGCCTGTGCAGAACTCGCGGTCGAGGAAGTCAATGCGGCCGGCGGTATTCTCGGAAACCCTGTAAAGCTGTTCTTTGCCAATGGCGATGGTCCGGTCGCTGACGCAACCCGCTCGGCCGTTCGACTGATGTTGAATGAAAAGGTCGATTTTTTCATGGGCTCGCACAACAGCGCGGTCCGCGAAGCGCTGGTTGCCACCATCAAGGGTCGTGTGCCCTACGTCTATACGCCGATTTACGAGGGTGGAGAATGCGCACCGCATACCTACGTGATCGCCGATACGCCGCAGCAACAGATGGAAACAGCCCTGCCCTGGCTGGCCCGGAAGTTTGGCGCCAAATCCTACTATCTGATCGGCAATGATTATGTCTGGCCCCGGGTCACCAACCAGCACGCCAAGAGAATCATCGGTGCCAACGGCGGCACAATTCTGGGTGAGGAGTATGTCCCACTGGGTGCGCCAAACAAATTTGAAGAGACCGTCACCCGAATCCGGGCCCGAAACCCGGACATGGTCGTGATCACGCTCGTCGGCGCCGATAATGTGAATTTCAATCGTACCTTCGCCGGCTTCGGTCTGGATGCCAACATTGCCAGGATTTCTTCGCTGCTGGAAGAAAATACCCTGATGGGGATCGGCGCGGAAAACTCGCGCAATCTCTATGGCTGCATGTCCTACTATGCCAACATTCCCCTGGCCTCGAACCAGGACTTCAAGAAGCGCTACATGGCCAGGTTCGGTGCCAAGGCGCCGCAATTATCGCTTCTTGGCATCGACTGTTACATGGGAGTCAAATTTATTGCCGCCGCTGTCGGCAAGGCCGGTTCTGCTTCACCCTCCAGCCTTGCGGGTGTCATCGAAGGCCTTGGATTTGATACCCCGACTGGGCCCATGACCATGGCCAACCGACATGTGAACAAGAACATGTTTCTCGCGGAATGCCGGGGAACCGAATTCCACATTGTCGAAACATTTGAAAGCGTCGGTTCGGGACAGACCTGCGCCTGATGGTGACCGCGGGATCTTGCTGTGGATCCCCTTTTCGTCGCTCAGTCCCTGAACGTCGTCTATGAGGTCACCACCCTTGTGGTGGTGACCCTCGGGCTCGCGATTGTTTTCGGATTTCTTGGCGTCATGAATCTCGCCCATGGCGAGTTCATCATGGTGGGCGCGTATGTTGCCGTGTTCTGTCAGGCACAGGGCTGGCCCTACCTGACCGCTGTCCCGGTGGCTCTGGTTGTCTGTGTCATTCTCGGATTGATCATAGAAAAGGGGCTGATCCGCCCCCTTTATCAACGTCCGTTCGACACGCTGCTCGCAACCTGGGGCCTCAGTCTTCTCATCCGCGAGCTCGTCGAGTTTGCTTACGGCGCGGGTTACAAGAGTCTGACTGTCCCGATTTCAGGGTCCGTGGACATCCTCGGGGCCCCGTTTCCCGCCTATCGCATTGTCCTGATCGTCATATCCCTGGCCAGTGTCAGCGCCTTGCTTGTCTGGTACTTTCGAAGCCGCACCGGCACGCGAATCAAGGCGATGGTCGGCAATCCCGAGCTCGCCGCTGCCGTGGGCATAAGAACCGTTGCCCTTGCCCGCAACACGTTCATTGCAGGCACATGTTTCGGTGGGCTGGCCGGGGTGATGGTCGCCCCTCTGATCCCGGTTCAGCCCTACATGGGTCTCGACTTTATCCTGAAGGCATTTTTCGTGCTGGTCGTCGGCGGGTTGGGCAGCGCGCTCGGCCTCGTCAGCGGCGCCGGCATCGTCGGCGGCCTGGAAAGTGGCATCTCCGCCGTGTTCGATCGAACCTGGGGATACTCCACTGTGCTGCTGATCGCCATATTTTTCCTCTGGCTGAGGCCAAATGGCATTTTCGCTCGCTCGTAGCGTCACACTGCTGGCCGTGCTCGGCCTGTTGCCCCTTGCGATCGGCGACTTCTGGGCCTATCAACTCGGCCTTTACTATCTCTACGCCATCGCCGCTCTCGGCGTCGGGATCTGCTGGGGGCATGCAGGTTTTCTGCCTCTGGGCCAGGCAACGTTTTTCGGACTCGGAGCCTATCTGGGCGGCTTTTCCCTGATCCATCTCTCCGACTCCGTGCTGCTTTGGCCAGCCCTGCTGGCTTCGGCTGTGGCACCGGGCCTGCTCGCCTGCGTTATCGGCGTCCTTGTCTTTCGCAAGCATGTCGAGAGCGGACCGTATTTTGCATTGATCACTGTTGCCATCACCCTCCTCGCCTTTCAGATCGCAAACAACTGGAACAGCGTGACCGGCGGCTATAACGGCCTCAAGGGAATTCCGGGACTTCCTGGTCTCGATGATTTCCGGCTCGTTTATTACGTGGCAGCAGCGGCACTGGCCGTGGGCATCGGGCTCACCAGCCTGCTCGTCAACGCACCGCTGGGCGTGCTGTGGCGCGGTATTGCACAGAACGAACGGCGCGTGGCGTATTTCGGGTTTGATTCCTCGCTGCTCAAGACCCTCGCCTTCGGCGCCAGCGGCGTCCTGACCGGAATAGGCGGTGTTCTCTACGCACCGCAACAGGGGCTGGTCACACCCGAACTCTGCGGCTTCCTGTTTTCGGCTGACCTTGTCATCTGGGCCGCGGTCGGGGGCCGTTCGGCGCTATTGGGTCCGGTCGCAGGCACCGTCTTGATCGGGGTTCTCGCCGCCCAGCTGCGTGATGTCGTCGGATACTGGGAAGTCATCGTAGCAGCGATATTTGTGGCCGTTGTGCTCTATGCTCCGGGCGGACTTGTCGGGCTTGCAGCGCCCCTGACCCGGCTGTTTCGCTCGCCGGGACGGAGCGCAGACCTCCCGGCAAGAGGCCGTGCCTTGCCCCCGGAAGCCGCTCGGCTGGAAATCAGGGATGCTTCCGCATCCGCTGGTGACGTAAGGATTCTGGACTCCCTGTCGGTGATCATCGGCCGCCCGGGCATCAACTGCATTATCGGACCCAACGGCGCCGGCAAGACATCAATCTTCAATCTCGTGACCGGCGATCTCGCTGCCCGGGAGGCCGGTGTCTATTTCGACGACGTTCGGGTGACGAACCTGTCGCCAGGCCGCATGGCCCTCCTTGGTGTAGGGAGAAAATTCCAGATCCCCAGCGTCTTTCCGGACCTGGGTATTGCCGACAATCTGCGGATCGCACTCTGGGGTGGTCGCGTCTCCACCCTGGATCTGCTGCGGCCATCCCTGCGGCGCTGGACAAGCCCGTTGATGGAAACACTCCGGGACCGTTTTCCTTTTCTCAAGGACGATGAACGCCCTGCCTCCAGCCTGTCCCATGGCGAGCGGCAAATTCTGGAACTGGTAATGGCGCTGATCGCTGAGCCGCGATTGCTGCTGCTGGACGAGCCTTGCGGCGGCCTTTCCGCGGAAGAAACCCGGCAGGTGATCGACGTCATACGGTGGGCGCGTGAGACATTGGCACTCACAATCGTCATCATCGAGCATGACATGGCTCTTGTGCGGGCCATCGCCGAGCATGTTTTCGTCATGCATCAGGGCAAGTTGATGGCGGAAGGAGATGTACCCGCGATTCAGCGAGATCGCCGGGTTCGCGAAATCTACGCCGGTGTGGCGGAATGAACCGGGAACCGTTGTTCACGTTCTCTGATGTTCAGGGCGGATATGGAGGGGGCATCGTCGTCCGGGGGATCGATGGTACAGTCGATTCCAGTGAAATTCTCTGCGTTCTCGGACGCAATGGGGTCGGCAAGAGCACCCTCCTCAAACGGCTTTACGGATTTCTACGGGGCCGGGGAAAGGTCCGGCTTGCAGGCCGTGATATTGATCTCCTCGACCCCACCGCCCGCAGCCATCTCGGAATCACCTTCGCGCCCCAGGAACGTGTTGTGTTTGACGATCTCAGCGTTTTCGACAATCTGACGCTCATGAGACCCGATCGACGACTTGATGATTTTGCCATCTATTTTCAGCACTTTCCCCGCCTGCAGGAGAGGCTTGGTCAGATCGCAGGGACCCTGAGTGGTGGTGAGCGCAAGATCCTTTCCTTCGTTCGCGCATTGTCGGAAGGCAAGTCTCTGGTGATGCTGGACGAACCATCAGAAGGTGTACAACGCGAAAATATCGAGCACATGTCAGAACTTCTGAACGAACACAAACAGAGAGGAACGGCATTCATCATTGTGGAGCAGAATCTTCAAATGGTGGAAACCATAGCCGACCGCATCATGATCCTGGATCAAGGCCGCTGCGTACTGACCGGGCGCAGAAAGGACATTTCGCGGGAGGATATTACTTCTCATCTGAGTATCTGAGAACAGGCTCGGGCCGCCAAGCGACCGATCGGACCGGACGCGGTCCCGGTTTCGATGAGACCGATCCGACGTTACTCTTCCGGGCATCAAGCTGACGGAGATCGCATGTGACGGGCCCGGGACGCAGCGCCTTGTATTGCCCAATCCTGCGCATCCGGATCATGGTGCGTCGGCCCGCGCCGTCCCCAGTCTGTCAGTCCTGACGGTCCGTCCGGGAGGATGGGTCGATCTCGACCAGTCGTGTCTTCATGCTGGATCGCGGCAAGGTCCCGGGCGGCACGAGTTTTACTTGCGTTGTAACGATCAGTTTGTTCCGGAGGGCCCTCTCCAGATCTGTGGCCAGATCCTTCAGTTCACCTGCACTCTCACCATGCTCAACCTCGATGCGAAGCGGGGGGTCTGCTGCTGGCCCGGGGCCGGGAAGGATGATCCGCATGGCGCCCGTAGTGCGCGGGCGAAAGCCGGTCACCACATCCTTGACCGCGGCGGGCCACACATTGACGCCGCGAACAATCAGAAGGTCATCACTGCGACCCACAATGCGAACCCGAGGACCGGTTCTGCCGTTGGCACAAGGCGAATTCCTGACGATAACCCTGTCATGACTGCGAAACCTCACCAGCGGCGCCGCTTCACGATTGATGTGAGTAAACACCATCTCGCCCTCGATCTCGTCGTGTTCCATGGACAGCACCTGACCGGTTTCAGGATCGATGATTTCCATGATCAGCATGTCCGGAACCAGAAAATGACAGCCATCCTGCAAATCACTCTCGGCAGCGTAGATCGGACATACGTCCGCATTCCCGACGGCTTCCGTGACCCGGGCCTGCCATGCCTCCTCCAGCTGGCGGCGAACTGCGGGAACACCTCCGCCCGGCTCGGCGCCCAGCATCAGCCTCCGGACTCCGAGGTCCGCTGCACGGTGTCCGATCCGGTCTTCTGCGGATTCAGCGAGGTACTGTGCATAGGAAGGTGTACAGGCGAGGATGTCTGCCTTCATCAGGCGCATGGCCTCGAGAAGCCGGTCGGATGCCTGTGTGCCGATTGGCAACAAGGTCGCGCCAATATCCTCAATGCCTTGTGCCACAGGGACACCCCCGACAAAAAAACCGATGCCGAAGCCCATCGCGAAGACAGAGTCCGGTCTTACTCCCTGGCACCAGTAAACGCGGCGCACCGCCTCTCTCCACAACGCGGAATCCCTTGCTGTCACAGGAATCCATGAAGGGGTCCCTGTCGTGCCTGACGAGGCATGGACCCTGACGATCTGCTCCGGTTTCGCAGCCACATGGAGACCGTAGGGAGGATGTTCCTTCTGACTGGTCCGCAACTCCTGTTTGGTGGTGAACGGAAGCGCAGCGAGATCCTCCACGGTACGGATATCTTCAAACGCTGCACCCACAGACCGGAACTTTTCCGAGATGAAGGGCGAATGGGTGCGGAGATAGGACATCTGCCTGCACAGCGCCTCATTTTGCCGCGCACGGACTTCATCGGGACTTGCCATCTCTATCGGATCGACGAAGATGTTTCTCATGGCGCGCCCATTGTGCTTGCCTGCCTGAAACCGCAAGCTGCTCCGAATCCACAGGTGTCGGGACTCATCCGCCGCCACAGGCTCCGGTTACCGGTCGGATCATTGACGAAAGTGCCGTCAGGACTCACGGGCCGCTGACCCCGATCGTACCGAACCCGCCCTTCGCTTCCGGGGATCGTCACAGGCCGAAGCAACGGGGACAATATAAGCATTCTGCCGAACGGGGACCCCTTGTCAGGTCTTCTTTCACCGGGCATCGCCTGGCCCAGCACAACAACCCGATCTGGCATCCCTGACCGGATCGACGCCCGGTCCTGGCCTTCCCTGTGGGCGATCTGGCCAGAAACGGGAACACGGCATCGGGTCTCGCCGCATTCCTCCTCGGCTTCGAACGGTTCCTGGTCCGATCAGATCATCCGGTCTGTCAGGGATTGCTGGCTACCGCCTCACCCCATGCGATGGTTCCAAAGGCCCCGGGGTGAATTTTCCACTGCTGGAGCAATGTTCGCCATTCGTCAAACTGCTCATTGGTGGCAAGGCCAAACCTGGTGGCGGCGCCGACGACTTCAGGCGAGAAAAACCAGTCAATCACAAAGTCATGAAAAAAATCGAGATCCTCTGGCTCAGAGAAGACTTCAAAACTGGCACTCGCACGAATGCCGGAGAAGCCGGCATCGTGCAGGATTGCCTTGATTTCCTTGCCCATCTGAGGGTGGCCCCCGTTCGCAGAGAGCAATCTCTCGAACGCCTCCCAGGCACCAGAGAGGCTGCCAAGGTCCGGTTCGAAGAAGCAGGACGACCCGATCATGTCACGACAGGCAATCAGCCCCTCCGGTTTGAGGACCCTCCGGATTTCGGTCAGGAGAGGCCGGGTCTCGGGGATATGCATGACAACGGCGTGACAATGGACAAGATCGAAATCATTGTCGGGGAACGGCAGATCCAGAGCATCTCCAACGTGAAAAACGGCGTTCTGATGATCACCGGCGGCCGCTGCCGCCCGGGCTATATCGATCTGCGCCTCTTCCCTGTCGATACCATGCAGTTCCGCCGGATGAATGCGCCCGGCAATCCCGACCGACAGGTTTCCGGGACCGCATCCCAGGTCGAGCACCCGGATGCCCGGTTTCAGGTAAGGTTCAAGATAACCGCAATGTGTCTCCACACTCCGCCGTTCAAGCAGTTGGATGAACTCATCGCTGTAACCCATCGTATAGGACGGGCCGTTTTCCATTTCGTTTGTCATTTCAGTGCTTTTCGGCAATTTACGGTGTGCGGGGGATTGACAGCCTGACTGTCAATGGAACCCCTGACAAAATATGGCTGTTGGCGAACCGTGTCCAGATCATGGCTGATGGCAGAACGGCATGCGGCTCATGGCGCTTGCCCTGTCAGTCCGATCTTCCGGCGTGAGAATTGCCTCGGGCATTGGCAGACTTGAGCAAGCGTTACGAGTCCCCTGGGGCCTCATGCGCATGAAAGGCAGCAATCGCTTCCGGAGGCCCTGGCAGAATGCGTCAGGTGATATTGATCCAGCCTGAGCCTTCCCGGTCGATGCCGCCTGTCCCTACCAGCGCTCCATCGACGGCCGGATGTCCAGTTCAAAGCTCCAGGAATCCTGTGGCTGCTGATGGAGCCACCAATAGGTCTCCGCAATGTGATCCGGATCCAGCAGGCCTCCTTGAGGCGTTTCAGCGACACGCTCCGGAAACCGGTCCCTTATTGCCGTCGAATCGATCATGCCGTCAACAACGATATGGCCGACATGAATGCCCGCAGGGCCCAATTCCCGTGCCATGGATTGCGCAAGCGCCCTCAACGCGTGCTTCGCACCGGCAAAGGAAGCGAAGCCGGCCCCTCCACGAAGACTCGCGGTGGCACCTGTGAAAATGATCGTACCGCGCGCTCGTGAAAGCATCCTGCGAGCCGCCTCCCGGCCTGTCAGAAAACCGGCAAATGCCGCGCTTTCCCACACCTGTCGGTAGATCCGTGCCGTCATGTCAATAATGGGACTCCGGTGCTGGGCCCCTGCATTGAAAACGAAGACCTCAACCGGACCAACCGTTTCCTCAACCTGATCAAACAAGGCAATGACTTGCTCTTCGTCTCTCGCATCACACGCTATCCCGACCGCCGCGTTCCCGGCCTCCTCTATCTTGCGAACCAGGTCATCAAGAGGCGCCTGCTTGCGCCGGGAGGGCACGGCAATCAGTCCACCCGACGCGAATCGCCGGGCAATCGCACCTCCCAGCGCATCGCCGGCACCGATAACGATGGCAGCTCCCTTGCTCATTCCCGTCCTCCCAATCTCAAAATGGAATTACGACAGGTCCCATTGGCGCATCGCAATTGAGCAGGTCGACGCGCTTCCGGTCGATTTCGAAACCATGACCTCGTGGGCGCAACAGGTGGGTATATTCCCCCGCAAACAGCCGCTGCCGGTCATCCTGAAACTCGACCATCACAAAACCTGACCGAACCTCGATCCCGTCATGATCTGTGTCTTCCGTGACCGTCACGTTGCCGATGACGCGCCGGGTTCGCGCCGGCGGCTGATCGGCGTAGTTTTCCGGGTGACGCAGGCGACGCACCCTCACTTCCAGAAGATGACGTCGCTCGTAGGCGATCGAAGCCTCGCCCACAGGATCACTTTGCCCCGGTGTCGCGGGAATCCAGTAAATGGCCTCTTCCGAAAACAGGGCCAACCACTCTTCGAAACGCCGCTCATCCAGCAAGCGTGCTTCATGGTAAAGGAACTGCGCCGCCCTGTGCTGGAGATCTTTGGACACGAAGGGTGATCAGTTCGGTTTTCTGCGAAGAACTGCCAGAACCTCGTCAGCCGTCATCACATCACCAAACTGCTGGAGAACATTTTCCAGGGCGGAGCGATGTTCCTCGTCCGAAAGCGCGGCATTGCAATCCTCGACCATGACAACCGAATAATCGAGCATCATTGCGTCCCTGCAGGTGCTCTCGCAACAAATGTTGGTCTTGGTGCCACCGACCAGGACATTCCGTATCCCATGACTGGAAAGTGCGCTCTGAAGCATGGAGGATCCGGGAATAAAGGGAGAATAGCGGTTCTTTCGAACATGCAGATCATCGGGCCCGACGACCAGTTCATGCCAGATCTTCTCGCCATGCCCGTCCGGCGCAAGAGCCTCAACCGTCCTTGCGCGCATGTCGGCGCCCACAAAATTGCGAATGAATGACTCCCAGTCCGATTTGCCATTGGCCATCGCCGTCGCGCTGGTAATCCAGATGACCAGACCGCCCAGCTGTCGCAGATCCGAAGCGAGGCGGTTTATGTTGTCACAGATGCCACGCGATCCGGGCACCTCCGCCGGCGCCCCCGGTTCGCAGAACATGTTCTGCATGTCGACAATCACAAAGGCGGTCTCGCAGGGATTCAGCGAATCAAAAAGGTGATGCCGCCCCCGCCGCGCCAGGACCCGTTCGATTATCTCGGGTCGAACCGTGACCTCATGCACAGCCGCTCGAATCCTTATTCGGCAGCCTGCGCCAGCTCCACGGGACTGAGGACGATATCATAGGTCACCTCGGTAAACGGTGACCCGATTCCGAGTTCCTCCGCCTGTTCCCGGGACTCATTGCGTTTCCATTCCAGGACCAGGGAATCCTTGACACCAAAAACAGCGTCATTGTCGAGGTAGTCATCCCCGTTCATGAAGAGTTCGGTGGTCAACATCTGATGACCAGGCGCCTTGACCCGGACATGAAGATGCGCCGGTCTCCAGACATTCCGCTTCGCCCGTTCCATCATCCGAGCGACAGGTCCGTCCAGAGGAATCGTGTAGGGAAGCGGCTGGGTGGTCGTGAACGCAAACCGCCCGTCCTGACCGGTCGTCATGCGACACCGAAGGTTGTAGCCGAGTTCCGGAACTTGCGCGTCATAGAGGCCATCGGGACCATTTTGCCAGAAGTCCAGCACTGCCCCTTCGACAGGCCGGCCACCCAGGTCGCGGACAATGCCGCTGACAAGTGTTGGCTGCCCTTCCTTGTTGCGCTCTCCGATCATGTCGCCACCGACCTCAAGGGCCGGCACCACTCCGAGTTCTCCCTCACCGGCAATATAAAATGGGCCGAGAACCGAATTCTCGGTGGCACCCTCAGGCCGACGGTTGTTGATCGTATCAACCAGCGATGACACCCCCAGTACATCAGAAGTGAGAATGAATTCGCTGCGTTCTTTCGTGGAAATGTCCGCACATTCATGGAGATATTCGATCGCTGCAGCCCACTCTTTTTCCGTCAGCTGCACCTCGCGAACAAAATCATGCAGATGTCTGATCATGGCATCCATGATTTGCTTGAACCGCTGGTCGGGATTGGCCGACCAGGCTTCCAGCACGACATCGGTGGTGTTGTTTTCGGTCAGATTTCGCATGCCACTGTCTCCCCACAAAAGCCTTCAAAATAATAGAACCCGGAGCCCGACAAAGCAATTCAACACTCCGCCAAGACGGGACCTCTGCACTCCGTTCCGTCCATGTCCCCCGGCCCGCCCGAAAATCCTTCAGGTGCTGATCGGGACCCGGTGTTCCGCTCTCGCGGACAACCGTTCCGGAGCCCGGGCTCAATCTTGCGGTCTGACAACGTTCCGGAGATCCCGCCGGACATTATCATACCGGGATCGGGCAAGGACTTGTCCACTACCGGGGCGGGTCTTGTCAGGCGCAGATCCCGGATGGCTTCCGCCCCGCCTGGTGGGCGCGTCGATCCCGTCCTCGATACCCCTCGCGCCTGGAACCACGTCCTGCCGTCAGTTCCTGATGACGCCTGTCGGTCAAGGCCATTTTCCGAGCCATGCATGTTCCAGCAAGGCCCGCAAGCTTTCACGGTCCACCTGTCTCGGGTTGGAATAGGGTTCCGCCACAACGGCATCGGCCGCGCGATCAAGATCACCCGGGCTGAGGCCAATGGCAGCAAGACTCCCGGGCACTCCGGTACGACGCGCCAGTTCGCGCAATCCCTCGGCTGCCTGATGGCTTCCCAGAGCGCGGGCAATGGCTGTCATGGCATCCGGAGCAGCGTCCGCGTTATAGGCTGTGGCATAGGGCAGGACAATCGCGTGGGTCTCCGCATGGGGCAACCCGAATCCACCGAGCACATGGCACAATTTGTGATGCAGCCCCATCGTCGACCTGGCGAGGGCCAGACCGCAAAGAAACGAACCGTACAGGGCTTCACGGTGGCTTTCCTCGTCGGGTTCTCCGCTGCATACGCCGACAAGTCCCCGCGCCATCTGACGGATACCTTCCTCGGCCAGCATCGACAAGATCGGATTCCGGTTTTCGGCATAGAGAGACTCGACAGAGTGCGCAATCGCATTCAGTCCGCTTGGGCCCGCCAGCCGGGGAGGCAATCCCCTCGTCAGATCCGGATCATAGATGACGGTCTTCGGAACAACCCGCACATCGCGCCCGGTGGTCTTGGAGCCATGTTCCGAAATTCCCCAGATGTCGGTCATTTCCGATCCGGCATAGGTGGACGGTACAGCAACGATCGAGACGTCCCGCTCCAGTGCAACCGATTTCGCCAACCCGGTCGCAGAGCCGCCCCCGATCGCAACCACGCAATCGACCTGCTGGTGGGCCGCCATTTGGGACGCCTTGTCAGCGTCGGCACGGGGAACGTGCATGGTCACGTCCGATATGGAGCCGCTGCAGGATTTCCCCAGTTCCTGCCTGACCCGGTCAGCAATGGGCTTCTGGGATCCGGAGGAAATGACCAGCACAGACCGGGCGTCAAGACGTTGCACTTCAGGTGCCACGTCCGCCAACTTGCCTTCACCAAAAAGGATTCGTCCGGGAAAGGCCTCGTAAACAAATTCATACATGGCCAGGAGTCATATGGGCTTGTGACGCGGGAAACAAGTCGCAAATCGACGTGCAAAACCGTCCCGTGGCAACCGGTCCTGTCGCTCCATCGGAAGGGTGTTCCGCCACACCACGGGGTGCAGTGGCAACGCCCGGGCGGTTGCCCTGCAGGAGATCGCCACGGATATCAGGTGACTCGCGATCGAACCTGAAATTCGGGCTCTCTCCAGATTTCGTTGATCATCACCGTCTCGATTATTCCGGCCGCTGCTATCACATCGGACTCATCGAGATACAAGGGTGCAAATCCGAACCTCATGATGTCCGGAGCGCGAAAGTCTCCGATGACCCCGTTCGCGACAAGGGCCTGCATCGCCGCATAACCATGCTCAAATCGGAACGACACCTGGGAGCCCCGCAAGTCCGGCGACCGCGGTGACACAAGCTCCAGTTGGGGACAGCGGATCTCGACCTCCCGGATGAAAAGCTCGGTCAATTCAATCGAGGCCGCTCGTATATCGTCTATCCCGACCTCGTCCCAGATCTTCAGCGCTTCATCGAGAATCGCGAGCTGGATGATGGCTGGCGTGCCCACGCGAAATCTCTCGGTGGATGGGGCGGGGCGGTAGCGAGGCTCCATGGCAAAGGGCGAGTCATGGCCCAACCAGCCCGCCAATGCGGGCTCGACATCGGTCACGATGTCCGGACGGACATAGATAAATGCAGGAGATCCGGGTCCGCCGTTGAGATACTTGTAGGTACAGCCGACTGCAAATTCGGCGCCGCTGCCGGCAAGATCCACCTCCACAGCACCGGCACTGTGCGCCAGATCCCAGATCATGACGGCACCGGCTTCATGGGCCCGACGGGTCAATTCCGCAAGGTTGTGCATTCTCCCGGTGCGGAAATCGATCTGGGTCAGCATGACCACGGCAACCTCGCCATTGATGGCCTGTGCGACATCCTCCGGGGCCGGGGTGCAGAGTTCCATGTCTGCGCCGATCAGGTCGATAAGCCCCTGTGCCATGTAGAGATCGGTTGGAAAATTGCCGCTGTCGGACAGGATAATCCGGCGGTCAGGACGCATTTTCAGGGCTGCTGCGAGCGCCTGGTATACCTTGATGGACAGCGTGTCCCCGGTAGCAATCGAGCCCGGTGCGCCACCGACCAGACGCGCGATGCGATCCCCGACCCGTCCCGGCAGTGAAATCCAGTCTCGCGTGTTCCACGCCCGGATCAGGTCGCCACCCCATTCATGCTCCATGACCTCAAGCGCCCGTTGCGTTGCCTTGCGGGGCAGGACGCCCAGGGAATTTCCATCGAGATAAACAAGTCCCTCCGGCAATTCGAACCAGTCCTTGCGAGGCAGTCCCGGTCCTGACATGTCACAGTTCTCCTCGGACGCGCCACAATTCGGGAAACAACTCCACTTCCAGCATCCGCCGCAAATACCCGACACCGGACGTCCCACCGGTCCCGCGTTTGAAACCAATGATCCGTTCCACCGTCGTGACATGGTTGAAGCGCCATCGCCGGAAATAGTCCTCGATGTCGACAAGCTTTTCTGCGAGCTCATAGAGCACCCAGTGACGGTGAACATCCATATAGACCTCCTTCCATTTCTCCTGCACTTCGGACACAGACCGGTGCGGAGTGCGAAGCTGGGGTTCGGGAATTCGGGTGCCCTCCCCGTCAAGTGTGATGAACAGGAATCTGATCACTTCGTCATAGAAGCTGGGGCGTTCAAGTTCTTCTGACAGGAACCGATGAATATCGGGACGGTGTTCATGGGGAACGAGCATATGCGTGTTCCGGTTGCCCAGCACATACTCGATCATCCGGTATTGGTGGGACTGGAACCCCGACGATGGACCGAGAGCCGCCCGGAAGCGCGTGTACTCGGCAGGAGTCATCGTTCGCAGCACATCCCAGGCACCGTTGAGCTGTTCAAAGATCCGCGACACCCTTGCAAGCATCTTGAACATGTTTGCCGTCTCGCCCTTCTTGAGAGCACGCCGTGCAGCAAGGAGCTCATGAATGGCAAGTTTCATCCAGAGTTCGCTTGTCTGATGCTGAATGACAAACAGCATCTCGTCATGGGCATCCGACAACGGATGCTGTTGTGCGAGAAGATGATCCAGCCTCAGGTAATCGCCATAGGTCATGGCGTCCTGAAGATCCATTCTGGCGCCCTCGTCGCCCGGATCATATGGGGAGGACCCGGTCGGCAGATCGGATGACCGATTTTCGTCATATGAGGACCCGGACATCAAACCTCCCGCCGAATGTTGGGGCGCAACCGTACCTGCTCCCCGCCCCTGCGACTTCACGACATCTTCCATGTGACCAGTGGAATGTTCTGACGTCCCGTTCAGTTTAACCGGAGTTGCGGGCTCAGGCATCAGAGGCGACGGCGACGGCCATGATGTGCCGAGGTGGAGGCTCATGACAAAATGGTGACCAGGAGCAGCATGACCCGGTACGACAGATTGCCGTCCGCAGAAAACCAGCCGGAAATCCGTTAAGCTGTCGACAGACAAACGCCAACCTTACGGGATGAAATGCTAAAGACATGAAAAACAGCCAGGATCGCATCCTCACCACTCATGTTGGCAGCCTGCCTCGGCCACGGCATCTCGTGGAAGCCCTGCGCGCCGAAGACCACGGTGTTGCCATCGATCACTCCGTCTACGAGACTGCGCTGCGGGCCGCCGTGGATGAAATTGTCGAGAAACAGGTCTCACTCGGTATTGATGTCGTCGATGATGGCGAATTTTCCAAACGGGGCTTTGCCGTTTATGCCAATGAGCGCCTGAGCGGCTACGACATCCGGCCCCGCGATCCCGACATACCCTGGGCAGGCTCCCGCGAAGCCCTGGCCTTCCCCGAGTTCTATGGCGCTGCGAAACCGCACGGTACCGGAAGCGTGGCTCGTCCCGTAACCGTGATCTGCGTAGACAAGGTCGAGTATCAGGGCGAGGACCAGCTGGAACGCGATCTGGAAAACCTGCGTGCGGCCGTGGACGCGCATGGTGCCGATGAAGCATTCGTCCCGGCGATCTCGCCCGTGGATGTGGTTGGTAATCAGGTCAACGAATATTACGGATCCGACGAGGAATTTCTGGAAGCCGTGGCAGCGGCGATGAATGTGGAGTACCGCGCCATCGTGAATGCAGGATTCATTGTCCAGATGGATGATCCGCACCTGGTGACCCATTGGGTCAAGTCCCCGGGCCTCGACCGCCAGTCATACAGAAAATGGGTGGAATCCCGCATTGAGGTCATCAACCGTTCACTTGAGGGAATTCCGGAAGACCGGATCCGCTACCACACATGTTATGGCATCAACATGGGGCCCCGGGTTCATGAAGTCGAACTGGGCTGGGTGCTGGATCTTCTGCTGCAGATTCGCGCCGGCGCCCTTTCATTCGAGGCTGCCAACCCGCGCCACGAACACGAATGGCGCCTCTGGGAAGACACTCACCTTCCCGATGGAAAGATTGTCATTCCCGGAATGATTTCCCATTCCTCCGTGCTCGTCGAACACCCCGATCTCGTGGCCGAGAGGATTCTCCGGTTCGCCAACCTCGTGGGACGCGAAAACGTGATCGCCGGAGGTGATTGCGGCTTCGGGACCCAGGCCAGCGCTACGCCGGAGGTCCACCCGTCCATCGTCTGGGCAAAACTGGAAGCGCTTTCTGCCGGCGCCCGTATCGCATCGGAAAAGCTTTGGCCATGAATGCCACAGGACCGTCGCTGCTTCGTGGAGAAGGTCTGGTCGATGGCGTTGGTGCCGGAGCGGCAATGGTCACGTCCGAAGGCATCGCATTCAATCTCGGGGTAGACGAAACAACTGGCATTGTGATCGAGGCTGACCATCCGCTGGAAGGCCAGAGTCTTGCCGGAATGGTCGTCGTCTGCCGGTCTGGCAAGGGTTCCAGTGCCGGCTCATTCAGCCTTCTGCAGATGAGTGCACGGGGTGTTGCACCAGCGGCGATCGTTGCTGTTCAGGCCGACGCTGTGGTGACGGCGGGGTGTGTATTGGCCGGGATTCCGTTGGTTCATCGGCTTCGTTGCCACCCCGGTTCCCTGCGCACCGGTGACCATCTTCGTGTCGACGGAGCCAACGGGACCGTGGAAATCATTGCATGAAACTGACCTCACCGCAGCAGGCCATGCTCGACGGCGATCGGGGTTGGCCGTCACAAATTGCAATGAAGATGCTGACTGCTGTAGGAAAGGCACTTGATGCGCCTGATCTCATTCCGGTCTCTTCTGCCCATCTTGTCATTGATGGTACGGCTCTTGGCGAAGCCGGCCGTGATTTTCTGGAGAGGCTTGTCGACACCGGTGCGAAGTTCGCCATTCCCGCTTCCCTGAATGCCATCGCGGTCAACCGCCATGATACTGACCCGGGTCCGTCATCCGACGAACAGATACGCATGCTCCAGGCCTGCGAAAAAATGGGCGCGTTGCCCAGCTGCTCCTGCAATCCGTTCATTCAAGGCATCATGCCAGGCCTCGGAGACGCTGTAGCATGGAGCGAGTCGGCCACGGCTCCTTTCGTCAATGGTGTGATCGGCGCACGCACCAATCGGGAGGGCGCAACCGCTCTGGCCTCCGCACTGACGGGACTGACTCCGCGATACGGAATGCATCTTGAGGTGAACCGGAAGGGCCAGCTTCTGTTCGAGATTGACGCCCGGATATCCGGTGTCCACGACTTCAGTCTGCTGGGTGCCATCGTCGGCCGGAATGCGGGTATCAGAATTCCTGTTCTTGGCGGACTTGACCGTCGGCCTTCAACCGACGAATTCGTCGCCTTCTGCGCGGCTTTCGCCATATTCGGGGACGCTGCGATGTTTCATCTTGTCGGCGTCACGCCCGAAGCACCCACAGTTCAGGAGGCTTTCGGCGACAACCCGGTTCCGGACCCCGTCACTGTCACCAGGAAAACGCTCGTTGCAGAACGGGGCGCTGTGGGACCAACCTCTGCCGGGCGCATCGACGTGGTCTCGATCGGATGTCCGCATGCCTCACTGGACCAGCTGCGTGAAGTCGCGTCGTTTGAAGAAACGGGTGTTGCAGACGGCGTGCGTTTTTTCATTCACACCAATCGTACGATCCGGGACCGGGCACAAGCAGAGGGCACTCTTGCCCGACTGGATCGGATGGGTGTTCGGGTCACCATGGACAATTGCGCTGTCGTTTCCTACGACCGCCTGCCCCACGGGGTGCGCCTCGCCACCAACTCGGCCAAGATGGCATTGTTTTCGAAGTCGATATCGAGAGCCCGGGTGTCGTTCGGAAGCGCGGAAGAATGCATACGGGCGGGTTTGACCGGCCATTGGGTCGAGACCGTGTCATGAGCGGCGGAGCAGAGTTGCCCGGGATCAGGGACATGGCCGTGGTCGTGACCGGTGCAGCTCAGGGAATCGGGGAAGCTGTCGCCCGCCGCCTCGCAGGCTGCGGGGCCCGACTGGCTCTGATCGACCGCCAGGAAGACCGTCTCCGCGCCGTCGCGGACGACATCGAAGCCATATCCTGCCCGGGTGATCTCTGCGAGGAAACCTCGATCGAAGCCGCCATGACTTCTGCAATCCGGCGACTGGGTCAAATCGAAGGTCTCGTGAATGTGGCCGGTGTCCAGACCCTGTCACCCCTCCTCGACCAGACGGCAGACGAGTTCGACACTCATTACCAGGTCAATTTGCGTGGAACCTGGCTGGCAACGCGTATGGCCGCTCGTCTGATGATCCCCGAAAAGCAGGGAGCAATCGTTACCGTTTCCTCCAACGCGGCCCGCATTCCACGCATGCACCAGGGTGCCTATTGCGCGTCGAAAGCCGGGATCAGCCACCTGATGAGAGTGTTTGCCCTTGAGCTGGGTCGGTCGGGAATTCGTGTGAATACCGTAGCACCTGGTGCAACCGAAACCCCCATGATCCGGCGGATGATGGATGAAATGGGTTTCGGTGAGGAAATGCTGAGGGGCAGTCTCGAGAATTTCCGTGTCGGTGTGCCGCTCCAGCGCAATGCCATGGTCGAGGATGTGGCTGATGCCGTGATCTGGCTTTTGTCAGATATGGCCCGTCACGTAACCATGCATGAACTGATCGTCGACGGCGGCGCGACACTGGGCGCCTGAACCGAAGAATGACGAAGGTCTGGCCATCTCCGTGGCTCCAGGCTGTGTGACCTCCGGAGCCTGCTGCAGGCGGCCCCTTCCCTTTGCAGGACAGGGCGCTATGATCCCGGCGGCACAACCCTGCATATCCCCGAGGCAGTCATGAAGGCCCTTCTCTGTCACGCTTACGGACCGCCAGAGTCTCTCCAGCCTGGGGAAATTGACCCACCTGTCTGCGGACCCGAACAGGTACGGATCCGGGTCCATTCAGCTGCCGTCAATTTTCCGGATGTTCTTATGATCGCCGGCCAGTACCAGTTTCGTCCTGAATTCCCGTTCGCTCCCGGCGCGGAATGCGCCGGTGAAGTGATCGAGACAGGACGCGAAGTCCGGGGCCTCCGTCCCGGGGATCGTGTGACCGCATCAACCGGCCACGGTGCGTTCGCCGAACAGGTGGTCACCCGGGCAACAACCGCCGTGAAACTGCCTGACGGCATCCGCTTTCCCGAGGCGGCGACCCTCAACCTGACTTATGGGACGGCTGCCTACGCCCTGCGCGTGCGGGGGAACCTTCGTGAAGGCGAGACGCTGCTCGTCCATGGAGCCGCCGGCGGCGTCGGTATTGCCAGTGTAGAAATCGGCAAGGCAATGGGGGCGCGCGTCATTGCAACCGCCAGCACGCCGGAAAAACTCGCCTTCGCCAGGGCGCACGGGGCAGACGACATTATCAACACGTCGGAGGGTTCCCTGCGCGATCAAGTCCGGGATCTTACCGGGGGCAAGGGCGCCGACGTTATCCTGGATCCGGTGGGAGGAGCCGTTTTCGACCAGTCACTGCGTTGCATCAACTGGGACGGTCGCCTGCTCGTCGTCGGATTCGCATCCGGAACCATCCCGTCGGCCCCTGCCAATCTCGCCTTGTTGAAGAGCTGTTCCGTGATCGGGGTATTCTGGGGCACCTGGATCGAGCGCAATCCGGCCGGTCATCAGGAAAACATGCAACAGGTTCTGGCGTGGCTGAGTGAACAACGGATCGACCCCCATATATCTCTTCGGCTACCGCTCGAACGGGCGCCAGAGGCGTTGGAAGCCATGCAGGCCCGCAAGATCCTCGGCAAGGCTGTCATCACGATCAGAGACGAACCCTGAACGTTCACGATGCCGCCTGTACGATACCCGACGCCGGAACCGCCCTCGGCATGACCGCGAATGCCCTGCAGGGAAAGACTGCTCTCGTCACGGGGGCCGCATCGGGAATTGGTCGAGAAACCGTTCTCGCCTTTTGCGAGGCCGGTGCGTCAGTCGTCGCGACGGCCCGACGTGCTTCCCTGCTGGACGATCTGGCCTCCGAGGCTTCCGGAACGGTCTGGCCCATGGCCGGTGATCTGACCGAACACGCCTTCATTAAAAGGCTGGCCTCGTACCGGGATATCGACATTCTCGTCAATTCTGCAGGGCGTACGGCACACGCACCGTTTCTGGAATCTGAACCTGGTCTGTGGGAACAGGCGTGGCAGATCAATGTTCACGCTCTCATGTGCCTGAGCCACGCAATTGCACTGCGCATGGTGGAGCGGCGGACCGGGCATATTATCAACCTCACCTCGGTGCTTGCACGCCAGGTCTACCCTTACAGCCTGGCGTACGCGGCCACCAAACACGCAGTAGCTGCCGTGACGCGCGGCCTCCGGATCGAGCTGGCCGAGCACAATATCCGGGTGACGGAAGTCGCTCCGGGACTGGTCGACAGCGAACTCATGAACGAGGTGGTGCATCCTGAGGTGCGGGCAGCCTATGCCCGGCGCAGCAAGGACCGGATTCCTGCGGCAGAGGTTGCACGCATGATCGTTCATGCGGCAGGCGCGGCACCGGGCACTGTTCCCGACGTAATCGCCCTGACCCCCATCGCACAAATATAGGAGCATGACATGGACATGGGACTGGATGGCAAGATCGCCTGGGTAACAGGAGCAACCGGCGCCATCGGGCGCGAAGTCTGCCTGAGCCTGGCCCGCGAGGGTGCCAGCGTCGTTGTGTCGGCGCGCACTCCCGAGGCTGTCGACGCGCTGGTCAACGAAATTCAGTCAAGCGGAGGCAGTGCCCGGGGAATTCCGCTCGATGTCACGGACCGCGCAGCAGTGCAGTCCGCAGCCAGTCGGATTGTCGATCACCACGGCCAGCTGGACATTCTCGTCAGCACGGTGGCCGTTCCCGCATTCGGCCCCTTTCTGGAAATCGATCCCGAGGTCTTTCGGGCGGCGCTCGAGGTGAAGTATCTGGGCTATGTCAATGCCATCCAGGCGGCTCTTCCCCATATGGAAGCCGCGGGACAGGGCGCGATCGTGGCTGTTACCGGCACCGGTGGCAAGCTGCCGATCGCCATTCACCTGCCGGGGGGAAGCGTCAACGCGGCTCTCAATCTCCTGTTGAAAGGCCTCGCGAACGAATTCGGGCCCAGGAACATACGGGTCAATGCAGTGTCACCGGGCCCCATCATGTCCGAGCGCCAGACAAAGATGGTTGAGGCCGGAATGGGCGATCTCGCGAAAGGGATCCCGTTGGGACGGCTGGGCGAAGCCGAGGAAGTGGCCGATGCTGTCACTTTTCTGGCAAGCGAGCGGGCCATCTATATCACTGGTCAGGTGTTGCAACTCGATGGCGGCACCGTGCTGTCATTGTGATGTTTCGGTTGGACAAACCCCTGCGGAGTCCCGGACCCCGATATTCGGGCGGAGTCCATCGCATCCTGTCCCGGTTGTGATAGACTGCAATTTCCTGATCGAGGCCCGCATGCCCGGGTCGGGGATGGACCGGCCACCGGGATCCGTTGTCACTGGCGGCCTGAGCAGCTTGCGAAATTTCCTGCGATCATCCGGATGGAGAAACCAATGACCAGCCAGGACATCACCTATACGACGCGCAACAACGAAACCTTCGACGGCTATCTCAGCCGGCCGGCAGGAGACGGCCCCTTCCCCGGCCTGCTTCTGATCACAGCCATCTTCGGTATCGATCAGGAAATGAGGGAACTGGCGGATGCGTGGGCTGAAGACGGATTTCTGGTGTCAGTTCCGGATATCTTCTGGCGCGTTCTGCCGGGACCGACCGCCGACATGGAGGTCGCGTTCGACCGTTATGGCAAGTTTGATTTTGATGCCGGCATTCGTGACATCGAAGACCTGATTGCCGATCTCCGCGAGCGTGAAGAGTGCAATGGCAAGGTCGCCGTCCTTGGCTTCTGCTTCGGTGGGCGCTATGCCCATGTCGCAGCCGCGCGACTTGGCGCCAACGCAGCCGGATCGTTTCACGGCACCCTGATCGAGAACCATCTCGATGAAATGCCACCGCAGGATTGTCCGATCAGTTTCCATTTTGGTGACAACGATGTCGCGACGCCGGTCGAAGCCGTCGAGAAAATCAAGGCCGCCTATGCCGGGCACGGGAACGCCGAAATCGTCCTGCACACGGGCGGCGTCGAGCACAATTTTGCGATGCCTTACAAGCCGGGCCATCACGAGGCGGTCCGGAAGGCCTCACGCAAGGCCGTGCTTGACTGCTTCCGAAGAATGTAGCCTGGCGGTTGCATCCTTCCCGTCTGACCGGTCAGCCTGCAACGAGGAGAAACCATGCTCTGGGTCATTCACTGTCTCGACAAGCCCGACGCCCTTGAGCGCAGGCTGGACTGTATTGACGCTCATCGCGCGTATCTTGCGACCGGGCCGATCGATATCGTGATGTCAGGGCCGCTCATGGACGACGCCAACGAAAACATGATCGGAAGCCTCTTTCTGGTCAACGCAGAGAACCGTGAGGAAATTGCGGCCTTTCAGGAAAACGATCCGCTGTATCAGGCCGATGTCTGGAAGAGCGTCAGCATCAACGTGTTCTATCGCCGGCAGGGTTGAGCCCGGGATCGCTGTTCACGGTTCTCCCAATCCGGCTTTTCGTTCCGCTCGCAGGACGGCGGCAAAGAAATCCTTGTCCGCTTCGTCAGTGTCGAGCATTTCCTGCAATATGTCAGCGACCACCGGCGCCGTATCGAGGTGAACACCGGCTTCCCTCGCCGACGCAATGAAAAGGTCCATATCCTTGAGAGAACCGGTCATACCCATCGCCGGCGAAAAATCCCGGTCCCGCATCGCACCCGCCTTGTACTGAACAAGAGGTGACCCCACGGCACTGCCGGCAAAAACCTCGAGGGTCTGATCCCAGTCCAGTCCTCCCTTTCGACACAGGGCCAGAGATTCGGCCATCGAAACCGCCGTTGCATAGACCATGTTGTTCAGGGCGAGCTTGAGATAACGCGCCTCATCACCCTCGCCTACGTGAAAAACAACAGAGCCAAGCCGCTCCAGAAGCCCGTGCACCCCTTGAAAGGCTTCGGCCGGACCGGATGCAATGACTGTCAGGGCTGCAGACTCGGCCAGGGTTACACTCCCCGACACGGGGGCCCTCACATAATGAATGCCGGCCGCCTTGGCAGCCGCTGCTACCTCTCCGGAAACTCCAGGGGAAACCGTGCTCATTTCTACATAGGTTGTGCCTCGGGCCGCTGCGGACAGGACCGCGTCCTGGCCAAGTGCAATCTCTTTCAGGACCGCATCATCGGGGATCGACGAAAAGATGACTTCTGCATCCTCACAGACAAGGGCCACCGAGTCCGCTGCGGCCGCCCCACGGGACACGAGCCGTGCAAGCCTCTCGGGACTTACGTCAAACGCTTTGACATCGTAACCCGCAGCAAGAATATTCGAGGCCATCGGAAATCCCATATTGCCGATGCCAATCCAGCCGACCTTCATCTGTCAGTCTCCCATGAACGGATAATCGGTATAGCCGTCAGCCCCGCCGCCATAAAACGTGGCCCGGACCGGCTCGTTCAGCGGTACGCGGGCCTGCAGCCGTTCGGGAAGATCGGGATTCGCCAGATAAGCCGTGGCAAAAGCCACCAGATCCGCTTCGCCGCCAGCAATCACGGCGTCGGCCCGATCCCGATCGTACCCACCATTGACAATCAGCAGTCCCGGCCATGTTCTGCGCATCCGGCGGAACAACGGGTGACGCGACTGCAAGAACGTTTCGCCGTTTCCTTCACCCGAAGCCCCCATTTCGACGGCATGGAGGTAAAGCAGGTTCCGTTTGGCGAGCTCCGTCACAAGGTAGTCGAAGGTTGCCTCCGGGTCAGAGTCCGACATGTCATTGAAAGGCTGGAACGGAGAGATCCTGTAGCCTGTGCGCTCCTCACCCCAGACATCGATGACGGCATCCGTCACTTCCAGCGGTAACCGGCAACGATTCCGGATGCTGCCTCCATACGCATCGTCCCGCCGGTTGGTACCATCTCGCGTGAACTGGTCCAAAAGGTAACCATTGGCGCCATGAATTTCGACGCCGTCGAATCCTGCCGACCGGGCATTCTCTGCGCCCTTTCGATAATGCGCAACGATCCCGGGTATTTCGTCACTCGACAACGCTCTCGGTGTGACGAAGGGGCGGGGGCCGGAACCCGTCATCGCTTCCCCCGCCGGACAAATTGCGGAAGGAGCCACCGGAACCTGCCCGTCGGGTTGCAGATCGGGATGCGAAATCCGTCCCACATGCCACAGCTGAAGAAATATTCGCCCGCCCGCTGCATGCACGGCCTCGGTAACCCCGCGCCATCCCTCGATCTGTTTGTCCGAATGAATTCCGGGAGTGCCGGGATAGCCCTTCCCTTCTGCGCAAACCTGGCTGGCCTCTGTCACGATCAGTGCTGCAGAGGCACGCTGGGAATAGTAGGTCGCGTTGAGTTCATGGGGGACATCCCCGCCACCGGCGCGGTTTCGTGTCATCGGCGCCATCACAACGCGGTGGGGGAAGGTGTGAGTTCCTGCCGACAAGGATGAGAACAGATCGGTCACGGGTCGCGGCCAAACGTGTGAACAGGGATCATGGGAGCCTCAGGGAATGCAATCGGAACACGGAATGATCATCGTCCGGGGATCCGGGACCGGAGACCGCGCCTCAGCTGTTGCGCGTGATGCGTGCCTGGTCCTCCAGGACCGCGCACACCGCCGCCGTATCCTTTTCTGCAAGTCCCTGGGCAAGGGTGGCGCGGTAGGGCTGGACCGCTGACGCAAACAGACTGACGGGACACTGCACATCGGCCGCAAACTCGGTAATGACCTCGAGGTCCTTCTGATAGAGCCGGTTGGACATGCCGACATCGTCATAATTTCCGTCAACCATCATCCTGGCTCGCAGTTCGAACATGCGCGATGTTGCAGCACTGGTCGAAATAACGTCATAGACGAGATCGGCTTCCAGGCCCGATTTCATACCGAGCACCATCGCTTCCGCCGCCGCCACGTTGTGAACCGTGATGAGATGGTTGGCAACAAACTTCATCCGGCTCCCGTTTCCGAACGCACCGCAATACTTGCTTTCGCGGGCAAACGCTGCGATGGCAGGCAGACATTCCTGCACCATCTCCTCGGGCCCGCTGGTGAACACCGACAGGTCCCCTGTCCGCGCCTGATGGCCGGTTCCTGACAATGGGCAGTCAAGCAGTGTGTGTCCTGCCTCGGCGAGAATATCCCGGGCGCGTTCCTTGTCAGCAATGCGGAACGTCCCGGTCTCCATGACGACACACGCGTCAGCACTGGATCCCGCGATCTCGGTCGCGACGGCCAGCAGGGCGGCCGGCGCCGGCAGCGACAGAATCACCAGTTCAGCCTGCTCCGCGACGGCTGCGGCGGAGCCCATGGTGTCAACGCCGGCTTCCGCCGCCGCTGCCAGGGCTGAGGCCGAGATATCATACCCGACGACCGGGAAGCCACCCCTGACAAGGCTCCCGGCCATGGCGCCACCCATGATTCCCAGGCCTACGACGCCGACGTTATTCGCCATCCCGTTCTTCCCTTTTGTTTGTCAGTGCTGCCCCAGAAAGCCCGACAGCGCTGCCGTGAATTCGGACGCCTTTTCGATGTTCGAGATATGGGCCGCGTCGAGTTCCAGCCATTCCGATCGGGCAATCCGGTCCCGCATGAGCTTCATCCCCTCGGGCGGCGTTCCGCTGTCATGGGCTCCGGCGACAAGAAGAACGGGGTGGGCAATGTCATCAAGACGATCAAGATAGGCAAGCCCCTGAATTGCCGTGGCGCAGCCGCAATATCCGGCCACGGAGGTATTGAGGATCATCGCACGGACGTCATCGAGACGGGCTGCGCCGCTGGTACGAAAGCCCTCTGTAAACCAGCGCTCCATGGTCGGTTCGAGAACCGCTTGCATGCCGTTCTCGCCAACGGTCCTGACGCGGCCTTCCCAGATGGAGACGAACTCCGGTCGGGTCAGGGCCATTGTATTTGCCATGACAGCTGCACCAACCCGCTCGGGGTGACCGAGCAGCACGCCTTGTGCGGTCATCCCGCCGATGGAAAGCCCGACAAAATGGCTGCGTTCAATTCCCAGATGGTCCCACAGACCAACAACATCACCGATCAGGTCGTCAAAATTGTAAGGTCCGGCAACCGGTGCCGAGCGGCCATGACCGCGTTTGTCATAACGAAGGATGTGAAACGACTCCGACAACGCTTCGGCCTGCTCGTCCCACATGTGAAGATCCGTGGCCAACGAGTTGGAAAACGTAAGCCAGGGCGCGTTTTCGTTTCCGCTGATCTCGTAATTGATATGCACACCATTGATGTCGGCCAGCATACTGGTCTCCGTAGCGGTTGAATCCGTAGCTTGTACCCGGGTCAGGGTATGGCGTGGCCGATGAATCGTTCCGGCACGGGATCACCCCACTGGGATTGGAACCCCTCCTCAACCGGCACCATATTTCCGGGGTTTTCCTGATTGAGCCGGTCGCTGTCTGTCCAGTGTTCATGCACCCGCCCCCAGGGATCACACCAATAGTCGAACACCTGGCTGCCAAGGACATGCCGGCCGAGACCCCACATATGCTCGTAGCGGTCACGCTCGCGCAAATGGGCATGACCCATGAACACATCGTCGATGTCCTGGACTTCGAAGGCGAGGTGATTGAGGCCAACCTTGGGGCCGGCCACGCACAGAAATGTGTGATGGTCGACGTAATCTGCTCCGCCATCCACACGGCTGAAACTGGCGATGACCTTTTCGGTGTCGCCTTCCACGTAGACGTCATCCGACCGGATCAGTCCGAGTGTGTCCCGATACCAGCGGGTACCGCGGTCGAGGTCCGTCGTCATGATGACAGCATGCCCCAGCCTCTTCACATGGGACGGACCTGCACCGATTCTTGTGAGCTCTCCTGCGCGCGCCAGATTGTCCATGGCGGTATTGATCCCGAAGCGGCGGACCTGGATTTCCTCGGCAGCCTCCCGGCCGCAAACCACTTCTATCTGATATCCGTGGGGATCCTTGATGCAGACGCGCCTGCCGCCGCCCGGTCCATCCAGATCCTCGATTTCAGAAGCGCCGTCCATGCGTGCGAGAGTCTCGAGGTCCTCCTCGCTCCTCGCCTTGAAACCGAGGCCGATGAACCGCGACGGGCCAAGATGGGTCACGTGAATCCAGGGATCCCCGTCGGTGCCGCGCATATAAAGCGTATCGGCGGTCCGATCTGCCCGGACCATCCCGAAATCCAGAAGAAACTCCTCCGCGAGGTCGAGGTCGGGCGACTGCAGCCGGCCGAAAGCGATATCCGCTACTTTGATCATGCTCTCACTCCCTGATGTTCCGGACTCGTATCGTTCCAGCGCGCGGCGATCCTAATCAATGACCAGGATATTGTCACCGTCACCCGAATAGAGCTGCTCGACAAGTTCCCGCCGGTTTCCCAATACTGCCCGCTGATTGATATAGCCCTTGTCCGTAATTTCTCCGGCATCAATCTGCGGCGGATCGGTGATCAGCATGACCCGGCGAATCCGGGTGGAACTGCCCGGGTTGTCCCGGTTGTGCCCGGCGAGGCCGTTCCGAAGTGTCTCCCTGACACGAGGGTCCCTTACCAGCTCACCGATCTCCCCTTCCGCACCGGCAATGGAACGGCAGCCGTCCAGGCTTGCGAACGCCAGGAGGCCGATTTCGCCGCGATCCTGGCCCGTCACCACGGCATCCTGAATCACCGGCGAAGCCGCCGCAATCGCCTGCAGCCGAAGCTGGCCTGCATGCACCCAGGTGCCTGAAGTGAGTTTGAAGTTCTCCGCGACACGGCCATCGAATACGATTCCCTCCCCGGGATCGTCATGGTCCTCGAGGCGGCCGGCATCCCCGATCCGGAAGTAACCCTCCTCGTCGAAAGCAGCTTCGGTGAGCGCCGGTTCGAGGTAGTAGCCAGGCGAGATATTGGGGCCGCGCATCCGGACCTCGAGCTTGTCTCCGTTGGGAACCAGCTTGATCGCGTTTCCAGGCAGGGGCACGCCGATATTTCCAGTCGATTTGGGAAACCAGTTGATATAGGTGCCCGCAGGAGCCGTTTCCGTGGATCCGAGCGACGTCAGGATCGGAACCCTTTGACCGCGCGTCCCGACCGCCAGCTGGTCGAGACGTTTCCACACATTCGCCGGTAACGCGGCACCTGCAAAAAACAGCACGCGCAGTTGATTGAACAGTCCGAAACAGGCGTCCCGGTCCGATTCCAGCAGCGGCAGCAACAGATCGTAGCCGCGCGGCACGTTCAGATAGACTGTCGGTGACACCTCGCGCAGGTTGGCGGCAGTCTGTTCTATCCGTCCGGGCAGTGGGCGCCCTGCATCGATGTGGAGAGTCCCGCCGTTGAACAGGACCATATTCATATTGAAATTGCCGCCAAACGTGTGGTTCCAGGGCAACCAGTCGAGGAGGATCGGCGGTTCCTGCCGCACAAACGCGCAGACCTGCGCCATCGCTACCTGGTTCGAGACCATCATCCGGTGCGTGTTGAGCACGCCCTTTGGAACGCCGGTGGAGCCGGACGTCAGCAGGATCTTGGCCACGGTGTCAAAGTCAATGCCGGCCACCCTTTCCTCGACCTGGTTTCCCGGCCGTGTTTCGAGCCAGCTGGAAAGCACCTCTGCCTGCATGGCTTCCGGTGCGGTCTCCGCAACCAGAAGATGCCGGCCTTCCATGTCGAGAGCGGCAATGGCGCGGGCATAGAGCTCGGGCGACTGTACAAACACAACGGCCGGATCGGTGCGATTGAAAATGCTTTTCAGCTTTTCGTGATCCTTGCTCATCAGCGAGTAGGCCGGAGAAACCGGCATCACCGGCACCCGAGCCGTCATCGCTCCGAAGGTCAGGAGTGCATGTTCCGTCGAGTTGTCGGACAGGATGGCGAGTGGACGATTCGGTCCGCAGCCGCGGTCGATCAGGGACTGGGCTATCGAATCGGCGGCGCGGCGCACTTCGCCGTATGTGGTTGCATGCCAATGGCCGTCGGCGTCCCGTTCCCGGAAAAACGGGCGATCCGGATGATCTTTCGCCTGTTGACGCAGGATCGAAATCAGGTGTCCCGGCAGCGGATCGAGCGGTTCCGGACACTGCAGGATGGTGGTATCGCCCCGGCGTTCGGTGGTCACGCCAAACCGGTACATTTCGAGGCCTTCATGCGGCCGTGTTGTTGCAACCATTATGCGGAATCCCTGACAGGCGTTCAGCCGTGCGCCAACCTCAAGGCTCCGTCAAGTCTGATGACCTCACCGTTCAGCATCCGGTTTCCGAGAATGGCCATGACGAGATCAGCGTATTCGTCGGCCTTCCCCAGTCGGGGTGGAAACGGGGTCGCCCGCTCCAGCGACTGCTGGGCAGGTTGCGGCAGGTTGCGGAGCATGGGGGTCTCGAACACACCGGGAGCTATGGTCACGACCCGGATACCGAACCGGGCCAGTTCGCGTGCCGCCGGCAGGGTCAGGCCTGCAATCGCTCCCTTGGACGATGAATAGGCAGCCTGTCCGACTTGCCCGTCATAGGCAGCTACAGATGCGGTATTGATAATGACTCCCTGCTCACCATCCTCGTCAAGACCGTCAAGAAGACTCATGCGATGCGCCACCAGCCGCAGCATGTTGAAAGACCCTATGACATTGATTTCGATACAGCGCGCATAGTGCTCGAGCGGCTGGGGCCCTGAACGTCCGACGATTCTTTCCGCCGGTCCGATTCCGGCGCAGTTGACCAGCACCCGGGGGGGACCTGCCAACTCGCAAGCCGTCTCGATGGCAGCGGCCGCTCCCTCGGCACTGGTGACGTCACATTGAACCGCATATCCTCCGATTTCGCTGGCGGTCTCGCGGGCCACGTCTTCATTTATGTCCAGTATGGCCACCCGGGCGTTAGCTGCGGCGAGCGCACGTGCTGTTGCTGCGCCCAATCCGGACGCCCCTCCCGCGACGATTGCGGCTTGTCCGTTTACGTCCATGATACTGTTCCCTCCGATCCAGACGGCCGCCGGAGTTTACACGCTGAATGCCGCCTCTTACAGAGGTTGTTCCCTCCCGTCGCGGACCCTTGGGATTCCGGGGTTCCGCCGTAAATTTTTTCGGAACTGCCCAATCGGGAAGTCCTGGATCGAAAAGCAGCACCGGATCGCAGCCAGCAGATCCGGCATCATCACGCACGGAGTCCATCAACTCGCGCGCCGCCGGTTCGCCGCGGGGCCTTTGCCTCATAATGGCATCAACCGTGATCACCGGCATTCCGACACAGTTCGCGGCAGATCGTGGACGTCAATATACCGGTTTTCGACGCGCTGCGGCGTATCGAACCTCTTCTTTCCCCAGGGATCTGGATCGGGTATCGTTGCGAGCAGGTCAGGTCGCTGCAGCTTTCCGGCAAAGCAATACCCTTCTGTTGGACACTGAACGTGTGGCGTCCACCCAATCCCGGGCCAACATATGGTTATGTCGGGGATTGGTCTCTACTGCTGGACGTGTTGCAGAACTGGTTTATGTCTGGCGATGACGTTAGGGCCATCACAAATCAAACAATTGAGAATGAAATATTGTGAATTACTTCATTAAAAGCAAGTCTATGGTTAGTGATGGTGTTCCAGACATCAATAACCATAGACTGTTTCGAAACATATCCATATTCGCATTTTTTACAACACTTCTTGCCTGGCGAATTCACGAATTATTTGAATATTTTTTTGAATGGAAATCCATGGAATGGTATGATTGGATTCCTTCGTATTTCATTATGTTCTATCTTTTATTCTCTATTTACAAAAATAAAGAGAAGTAAAACAAACATCTTCGAATTGTTACGAAGAGCGAAGAATTTGAATGATTTCCAATTTGTACGGATTGTCTGGTTTGATGACACCTGACACAAGCCTGGTTTCATGACTGCTGCAAACATCTGACGGTTTCTTGACGAGACCCCCAATCAGACCTGCGATGCCCTTCGTCACAGGGGCCGCGAGCGCTCACCGCCCGCGAGGAAGTGCCTTGAATGCATCGAGCGCCCGGCGCCGCGCCTCAGCATGATCGATGATCGGCCACGGATAGGATTTGTCAGGAACAATGCCGGCAGCGGCCAGGATTTCGGCCGGAGCGCGCCACGGAGTGTGAATCCAGCGGTCCGGAAGTCCGGCAATTTCCGGGATCCACCGACGGACATAAAGCCCTCCGGGATCAAACTTGAGCCCCTGCGTGACGGGGTTGAAGATCCGGAAAAACGGCGCCGCGTCAGCTCCGGATCCCGCAACCCATTGCCAGTTCCCGACATTGTTCGGTTCATCAGCATCGACGAGCGTGTCCCAGAACCAGGACTCTCCCGTGCGCCAATGGACCAGCAAGTCCTTTACCAGAAACGATCCGGCAACCATTCGGACCCGGTTATGCATCCAGCCGGTATGCCATAATTCCCGCATTCCGGCATCAACCAGCGGATACCCCGTGAGTCCTCGCTGCCAGGCGCGCACCCTTGCCGGGTCGTCGCGCCACGGAAAGCGCTCGAATTCCTGCCGCCAGCTGCGTTTTGTCATGCCTGGCCAGTGCAGCATGAGATGCTGGTTGAACTCGCGCCAGCCAAGCTCCCGAAGGAATCCCTGGGCCGCACCACCTGTTGGTGACGGTTCACCCATCAGGGGCGCCACCCGGCGCCATAATGTTGCTGGAGCAATTTCCCCCCAGTGAAGGTGTGGGGACAATCCCGACGTACCGACCAGATCCGGGCGATCGCGGTCTGACCGGTATCCGGAAAGCCTTTCCTCGACAAAGTCTTCCAGCCGGGCCCGTGCCGCGGCTTCCCCGCACTTCCATGTTTCCCGCAAACCCGCGGCCCAGTCCGGGTATCGGGGCAAGAGTTTCCAGTCATCCAGACGATCGCTTTCGACATCCTTCAGAGAAGCGATCATCGACGGTATCTGGGGCTCAGCACCAGGTTGGCAAAGTTCGAGAAGGCGCCTCCAGAAGGGTGAAAACACCCGGTAGGGGGTGCCGCCTGAAGTTACAACCCTGTCGGGCTCGACAAGCAGGGAACCGTTGAAGGAACCATGACGGATGCCGTCCGCCTCAAGTGCGGACGCGACACTGCGGTCAAGAGCTATCGCCCCGGGTTCGGGTCTGCGATTCCAGAAGACTCCCGATGCTTTGAGATCCCGCGCAAAAACAGGAATGATCTGTTCGGAACACCCCCTGCGCAAGACGAGATCAACACCTCTTGCACGAAAATCCCGGATCAGAGAACTGAGGCTGTGATGCAACCACCATCTTGAAGCGCCGCCGATGGGCCGGACGTGTTTCGAACGATCCTCAAGAACATAAAGTGCAACAATGGGGGCTCCCGTCCTCGTTGCCGCCACAAGCGCAGGATTATCCCGGATTCGGAGATCCTTGCGGAACCAGACGATAACAGGACGGTTTTCTGCCATACCGGAACATCCTCCAAACGCCTGCGCACCAGACCTCTGCGCAGTTCAACAGCCGCTGCGAGCACGTGACGAGAGGAACAAGGGTGGCAAATTTGGTGCGTCGGCTTTCATACCGCCGTCACCATCCGGATGAAACCCCAATCCGCGCGAGAAACGCTACCCGATCTGGAAACGGCAGAACTGTGCCTGGACTCTATTGTAATTCAACCACCAGCATGACGCGGGATGAGGAAGCCTATGACAGAACTCAGGTCTTCCAATATGCCCGAACCCGATGCCGTCCCTGACCCGGATCCTGCCCGCAGCCTTTCGGTAACCGGGCAACAACTCCGAACCGGACGGCTTCACGCGGACCCGGACCTGCACCTTTTTACACCGCCGGGCGGCGGCCGATCTCAGGTATTGAAGACCAGATCGGCCGGCGAAATCAGAACCCCGAACTCCGCACACCAGATGACAACGCTGGGGAAGTCGGAAAGGGTGACACCCTCCGGAATGCGGTATTGCTGGCTTCCCTTGAATGCGCGCAGGCGGCCGAGATCAACGAACATTGTTCCGTCAACATCCCCGCTTTTCCGGATGCCGGACTTGGGAACCAGATAGACGTGAAACGCCGGTCCCGGCCCGACTTCGAAATCATTTTCCAGAAACACGGCATCCCTGAAGACCGTGACCTTGCCCTTGCCATAGTGGACCGGATCCCGTGGATTGGCGTGAATGAAGTTGCCTGTGGCCACGACCATCTTCTGGTCTCGGTCGGCAACGGTTTCCATGGCTGGAGGTGGCGGGAACAGAAAGGGGAAGATGTAAAGGCCGACAGCAACACCCGCACCCATTCCTGCGATACCACCAGCAACAAAAGTCAGTATCCGGTCAAGCATTCTCATGCCTCTCCTCCTTCACAGATCATCAGTGGTGGTTCCATCCCATGGCCCGGCACACGCGTTCAGGCGTGATCGGCAATTCCATATGATCGACCCCATACTCCGAAAGCGCATGTACAACGGCGTTTGCAATGGCCGCCGGCGCAACAGCAGTACCGCCCTCGCTGCCAGGCTTTACACCCAGAGGATTCGACGGGCTTGGCACTTCGACAAAGGATGTGCTGAATTCGGGCGTGTCCTCCGCCCGGGGCATCGCATAATCCATGAACGTGGCTCCGGTCATTTGCCCGCTCACCCGATCATATCCGCAGTCCTCCATGATCGCCTGGCCAAGCCCCTGCATGACACCACCGTGTGTCTGTCCGTCAAGCATCATGGGATTGATCGCCCGACCAACATCGTCAACAGCCGTCCAGGCCACGATCTCGACAACCCCGGTCTCGGGATCAATTTCAACCTCGCAAACATGACAGCCAGAACCGATCACCGCGCGGGGCAGAAACACGTCTGCCTCTTCGTGCAGAGGTCCGGACAGATCCTCCGGAAGTCCCCGGCCGTTCTCCGAAATCGCCGCAATCTCGAACAGGCTGATCGTTCGATCCGTACCCACGACACGAAATATGGCATCGTCATAGGAGATGTCATCCACAGCCACCTCCAGAACCTGGGAAGCAATCATCTTTCCGCGCTCGACAATGCGACGAGATGCATCAGACAGGACGATCGCTCCCATGCGCATGCTTCGACCCGAATGGGTACCGCCACCATCCTTCAGGCGGTCGGTATCCCCATAGCCAACACCGATACTCTCGAACGGCACCTCAAGCAGGTCCGCCACAATCTGGCTGAAAGCCGTCTCATGCCCCTGCCCGGTCGCCATGGTACCGATTTCAACCTCAACGGTTCCCTCAGGCCGAACCCGTATCTCGGTCCATTCACGGGGATAGCCGGTCGAAAGATCGGCGTAATTTGCAATCCCGATTCCCCGCAACTGCCCGCGTGAGCGCGCTTCAACCCGCCGGGAGTCAAAGCCATGCCAGTCGGACAGCGCGACCGCCTTCTCCATCGCTGCCGGAAAGTCGCCGGAATCATACGTCATTCCGAACCCGTTATCGTAAGGAATTGCGTCCGGCGGGATGAGGTTGCGGCGTCGAATCTCGATCCGATCCACTCCAGCGGCTGCAGCAGCCATGTCCAGCAAGCGCTCCATCACGTAAATCACCTCGGGACGGCCGGCGCTGCGGTAGGGATAGGTCGGGGTCGTGCTGGTCTGAACCGCCACGGCCCGCGCCGAGACCCGACTGGGCCGGTAGAGGCACGTTGAAATCTCGATCCCCTTGACGAGCGGAATCCATGAAGCGGAATGGGCGCCGATATTGGAAGTATTGCACGTCCGGAAACCGAGCATCTGACCGTTTTTGTCAAGCGCCAGTGCCGCCTCGACCACAAGGTCCCGCGCATGATAATCGGTCAGCATGCACTCTGTCCGTGTCGCCGTCCACTTGACCGGCCGGCCGATCCGCCTCGAGGCCCAAAGGACAAGGGCATGCTCCACGTAGAGTGCGTTGCGGGGTCCGTAGGATCCGCCGGCATCACGAACGACGACCCGCAGGTTCTCCTCCTCGATTCCCAGCAGTGCTGCAAGCTCACGCTTGTATCGATAAATACTGCCCGAAGTCGTGTGCAGCGTGTATCGGCCATCTGTGCCGAGCAATCCAAGCGACGAGCGCGGCTCCATGGCAACACACGAAACGCGATTCAGTGCTGTCTTCAGACTGACAACATGGGTTGCCTCCGCAAACGCCTGATCAGTCGCTCCCGAATCGTTGACATCAGCGTCAATGGCCACGTTGGAGCCGTGTTCCGGCCATACCACCTCTGCACCCTTTTTCGCCGCGTCCTCGGTATCGATCACGGCGGGCAGCGGATCGAATTCTATCCGGACCTTCTCGGCCGCATCAATAGCCTGATCAGCAGTCTCGGCGACGACCATCACCAGCGGCTCACCCACATACCGCGCCCTGTCAGCCGGCAAGGGATAATGGGGGGCAGCAAACCTCTCACCACCGTCCCGGTTACGAAGTGCGATATCGGGCGGGCTGGAAAATCCCAGATTGTGCGGAATCGATCCCAATCCGTCTGCCAGCCAGTCAGCTCCGGTCAGCACTGCCAGGACACCGGAGGATGAAGACGCCGCTGAAGTATCGATCGCATTGAGTTCGGCATGCGCGTGCGGCGAGGTCACAAAGACGGCCCGTACCTGCCCGGCTTCGATGTGATCGTCGGCAAACCGGCCGAGGCCCCTCAGCAGGCGGTCATCTTCCTTGCGAAGCGGTGACCTCCCGATCATCGGCTCCATGAGTCGTTACGCCACCGACCGATACCAATCAAGAATATCCGCACCGCGCCACATGACCACCCCGTCCGCCGCCTGAACCGCATCCAGAACCTTCTCGAAATATTTGATCCGGAATGATGTTCCGGAAATATAGGGATGAACGGCAATCGCCATCACGCGAGCGGAACCGGCTCCCTCCAGAAGAAGCCTTTCCAGACTGTCCATGCAGCGATCATAAAACTCGGGTGCCTTGTGATGCTGAACGATCATCATCGGAATATCGTTGAGCTCGACCGTATACGGAACAGAAATCAGGGGGCCGTGTTGGGTCTTCACTTCGAACGGCTGATCATCCATGGGATAGTCAGCCACATATTCAAGCCCTGCTTCGGTCAGGTAGTCCGGTGTTTCGAAGGTCTGCGTCAGTCCGGGTCCCATCCAGCCCCGGGGCGCACGTCCTGTAAAGCTCCTGATCGCCTCGATGGTCAGCCGGATGTCCTCGCGCTGATCCTCGATCAGATGTGTGGGCAATTGCCGAAAGGCATGTCCGAGAAATTCCCAGTCTGCATCGCGGGCAGCGGCCGCAATGCGTGGATACTGCTCGCAGACCGATCCGTTGACCGATAGCGTCGTGGGAATACCGCGGGAAACGAGAGCATCATGCAGGCGCCAGAATCCCACCCGCATGCCGTATTCCTGCCAGGACCAGTTGGGAATGTCCGGGATATGGACCTGACCACCGGGTGGCGGCAGCACGGTCCGTGCCATGGGTCGGTCGATTTCCCAGTTTTCGATATTGACGATTACCCAGACCGCAACCTTCTTGCCATCCGGCAGCAACAGGGGTTCGCGATCCGCCATCCCGGAATAGGGAATGCGGTCTCGCGGTTTCATCACCATTTCAGAATCCCTCCGGTCAATTCCCCATCAGGCTCGGGAGATAAAGAGCCACCCCGGGAGCGATAACCAGAATGACGATCAGGATCAGGTCGCAAAAAAGATAGGGTGCAGCCGCCAGTGCAACCTGACCAAGCGTCGTACCTCGTACCATGCCCATCATGATAAACAAGAGAAGACCAAACGGCGGTGTCGTCGCGCTCATCTCGAGGGACATGAGGACAATCAGCGAAAACCAGATCGGATCGTAACCCAGCTGAATTGCGATGGGATAGAAGATAGGAACCGTGATGAGCATCATGGAAACCTGATCCATGAACATGCCCAGCATGATAAGGACCAGGAACATCGCGATCAGGATTACCAGGGGCGCGACCTCGAACCCTGTTGCCCAGGATACAAAACCGCGGCTGGCTCCCGAGAACGACAGCAACTGACTGAACACCGTGGAATTCATCAGAATGAAAAACACCATTCCGACCACACGGATGGTACCGATCAGCGACGTCTTGAAGGCGTCCCATGTCATCACACGACGCGCAAAAGCGAGAATGCAGACCCCAACCACTCCGAATGAAGCCGATTCCGAAGGGGTTGCCCAGCCGAGAACGATGAACCCGATAACGAGGAACACCACAAAACCCATCGGTACGATGTTGACAATAACCTGATAGGCCTTTTGCCCCCACGTCGTCGGTTCCACGTCATAGCTTGGCGCAGAATCAGGGTTGAAGATCAGCATCAGGGTAATCATGCCCGCGTAAAGCCCTGCCAGCAGAAAACCCGGCAAAAGACCGGCTATCAGCAGGGCTCCGACATCAACTCCTGCGATACTGGCGAGAAGGACACCCAGGGAAGACGGCGGAATGATCATCGCAAGGCCGCCAGTTCCGAGAATCGGACCCATGGACATGTGGCGGCTGTAGCCGCGGCGTTGCATTTCGGGGACCAGAAGCGAACCCAGCATGGCCGTGTTCGCCATGGTTGACCCCGTCAGGGTCGAAAACAGCGAGCCGCCGATGACAGTCAGATAACACAACCGACCCGGGATCTTGCCGAGAAGCGTATCGAGCGCATCAAAGACGCGAATTGCCAGACCGGTATGAAAAAACAGCGAACCCATGAGAATGAACATGGGAATGGGCGACAGGGTGAAGGTCGTGATCAGCTGCGGTGCATTGTCAACGATCTGCGGCATCTTGAGCAGAGCTTCTGACAGAAAGCCGCCAAGGTCCCAGATCGGCGTTGCAATCACAAAGACGCAGGTCCCGATGATGTTGGTGATCAGAAACGTGAAGGCCACCGGGAAGCCGAGTGCCATGCCGCCAATAACGCAGCCAAGCAGAACAGTTCCCGCCCAATACCACTCCATGTTCAGACGCTGTCCTTCACTTGGCCCAGGTCATAGGAGTAGTAGTGGCGCCGGCCGGCCAAGTACATCATGAATTCCAGAGTGACGAGGCCGAACCCGATAATCATGGGGAGGAACTGTGCCCAATAGGGCATATCGACCCCCCGGACATCAAGCTGCCCGGATATTGCTGCCTCCATAAACAGGTCACAGGCAAACCACGTAAACAGCAAGCCCGCCAATGTGCACACGATATAAACCAGCTTTGCCAGCACTCTCTGAAGAGCAGGCGGCAAATTGGCAACCACGGCCTCGATCGCCACATGCCCCTTCTCACGGATCAGCCAGGGAGCTGAAAACATGGCAATGTAAAGGAGCGCATATTCCACCACCGACGAGGTAAACAGCGGTGGTGTGATGCCGACCGTTCGCATCGACACA
Organism: Alphaproteobacteria bacterium; assembly: GCA_965221485.1. Lineage (GTDB taxonomy): Bacteria > Pseudomonadota > Alphaproteobacteria > MPNO01 > UBA830 > JAJEBT01. The sequence goes on from OZ244893.1 coordinate 1,659,206, forward strand.
TCGATCACGATCATCGTGAACAGGCAGGGAATCACGGCGCTGGCAACCCATGCCAGCGCCGTCGAAACCTTGCCGAGGCCGTTGTCAAACCGCTCCATCGGCCCGGCTGTCGTCAGGACTACTGCCGGAGACGGCTGGTCGCACTCTTCAGGTCAACCTGCCGGTTAGGCTTGCCCGGAATGTACATCAGCGGCTTCAACCGATCGTGATAATCGGAACGCTCCTTGAGTTCCTTCCAGATTTCCTGGTGCGCGATCTCGAGATAACGGGTTGCCGCGTCTCCTTCCAGAACGATATCCTGAACACCCGCGGCCTTGAGCTCCCGCTCCTCCTCCTGGCGGAATTTCTCGACCTCGAGAACCGATGTCGTCTCGTATTCAAGCGCGACTTTCTCGATCGCAGCCTGCTGGTCGCTGTTGAGCTGCTTCCAGGCCGCCGGATTCACCGTCACAACAGTGTTGGTCTGATAGAAATTGGGGACGACCCGGTACTTGATGACCTTGTGAAATCCGTTGGGCACGATTGACACGTCGGTGAAGCCGAAGCCCTCTACCGTTCCCCGCTGCATCGCCGTAAAGATTTCGCTGCCCTTGATATTGATGGTCGACGCTCCCAGCGCCCGGAACAACGGGCGGTAGGTACCGGTTGCCCGCATTTTCATGCCTGTGAGATCCGGGATACCGTCCTTCATGGGGGCAGGCTTCGCGAGATACATATGATAGGACGTCATGTTCTCGCCCCATGCCAGCAGCTTGGCGCCGGCCTTTTTCATATAGATCTCTTCCAGAATTTCCCAGGCGCCGTTCTTGCGCAGCGCCGACGGGCCCTGATTGGCGGCAAGGATCGCGTATCCCTCTGGTACCGTGCCGATGTAATAGGCTGTCGGCGAATGAAGCATGTCAAACTGGCCGCGCTTGAGAGCATTTGCCGCTTTGCGCGGAGGCACGATCTCCTGGCCGCCAATATAGCGAATCTGCACCAGACCCTTCGCGGCCTGGTTCAGCGGACCGACAAGCGTGAGCAGAAAGCTCTTGGTCAGGGTGTTGGTTTGCTGAAGCGAGGTAACCGCATTCAGCGCATCGCGGGCCATGGCCGGCGATACAACCATCGCACCGGCAAGACCAGCCAAGCCTATTCGTGTCAGGATCTTCGACATCTTTGTCTCCCTTTCGTGTAAAGCCGCATGGAATACACCAACCCCGGCGGCAGGTCTATTTCCTTAACTGCAATCCCGACGCGAAATTCGCCTGCCGGTTGGGTTTGCCGGGAACGTACATCAGACCCTTCAGGCGGTCATGATAATCGGAACGCTCCTTGAGTTCCTTCCAGATCTCCTGGTGTGCGATGTCCAGATACTTCGCGGCGGCAGCCCCCTCAAGGGCAATGTCTTCGACACCGGCTGCCTTGAGCTGCTGCTCTTCCTTGATTCGTTCCTTCTCCAGCCAATGCACGGATGTCGTTTCATATTCGAGGGCGAGATCAAGGATCTTGTCCTGCAGTTCAGAACTCAGGGCCTTCCAGCTTGCCGGATTGAAGGTCAGGACCTGATTGGTCTGGTAATAGTTGGGCGTAATCCGATACTTGATGGCCTTGTGAAGTCCGATCGCTACAACCGCTACATCCGGAAATCCGAAACCGGCAACGGTCCCGCGCTGGATAGCTGTATAGATTTCACTCGACTTGATGTTGATGGTTGATGCACCAAGAGCGCGAAAGAGGGGCCGGTAGGTTCCCGTCGCGCGCATTTTCACGCCTGACAGATCCGGCACGCCGTCGGGACCGAGCCTGGGCCTGATATTCATGTAGGTATTGTAGGATGTCATGCTTTCACCCCACGCAATCAGCTTGGCACCGGCTTTCTTCATGTAGATTTCTTCAAGAATTTCCCAGGCGCCATTCTTGCGAAGCGCCGCAGGGCCCTGGTTGGCAGCAAGGAGCGCATAACCCTCGGGGACGGTGCCGATATAATAGGCTGTCGGTGAACTGAGGACATCGAACTGGCCCCGTCTGAGTGCGTTGGCAGCCTTGCTCGGCGGCACAACCTCCTGCCCGCCGATGTAACGAATTGGGATCTTCCTTGCCTGCGCAGGCTTGAGGAAGTTTGCAACGAAACTTTTCGCAATTGTATTGGTCTGCTGCAATGATGACACCGCCTTCAGGTCCTTGGCTGTTGCGGCTGTCGCTGCAAACAGTACCGCGGCCGCAACAGTGGACGACATGGTGACCTTGTGCATATCGAATTGTCCTCCCCAGACTTTTTTTCGATCTCGCCAGGATCCGGATCTGTCCCGGCTGTTTGACGCAGTCTGACCGTACCGGTGAAACCTGTCAATTGAACAGCAGCGTTCGAGGGGACAACCGGGTTCCGTCGTCCGGTGCAAGGACAGCCCCACAGCCTGGCTTGTCTCTGGACCTGGCGGCGGCCGGATCAGCTGCGCACGGCCGTTCCTGCTTTTCTGTCTCGGACAAATTCAGACCGCAGCTATGGCGACCTGTTGGTCACCGGGCGGAAAATCAATCGCGCTCCAGGGGCGCGCTCAACGGCAGGCCACACACAGAGCGGCCAACACCACTTCAGTCCGCCTGCAGCCATGAGACACACACCGGAAACTCCGGGCCGGTCTCCAACCGGTTTTTGTGCCCGATGTCATGGAGGGCAAGGCAGCGTCCCGGTCATATCGCCCGTCTGGCGCGAGAGCGTCGACGGGTCGCGACGGTTGCCTGTAGCCACCTTGACATTGACCCGCGTCACAGCCGCGACGCTGGCCAGTTGCAGCCCATGTCGTCAGCCCCGCGTTCTCAGTTTCGGATATCCTGAAGGAACCAGTCAATCGGCAGAGGCATTCCGAGACCACGCTCGCGCGCCCGTTCATATACCAGCCGCCCCACGGCTGCGAACTGGATCCCAGCCGATATATTGTGAAAGAAGATCAATTCGTCATCATCCCGGCGGCCATCGGCTTGTCCGGCCACGATGGGGGGCAGTTCTTCAAAGGTCGTATCGCGATAGCGGCGGCGGTAATGTCGATCCATGGGACGTCGTGCACGGTCCTCTTCGGACCCCAGCACAAAGTCATTCAATCGCGTATTGGAGGTAATCACGACCCGGTCGCAGGCCCTGTATGTCTCTTCGTCAATCTCGTCATGGCGCACATTGACGATCAGCGCTCCGGGTGCCAGAAGTCCCACCATGTTGGCGGTGAACACGGGGACGCGGGAATCGGTACACAGCGCGGCAATGTCAGCGTCCTTCAGGGCTGTTTCCCTGTCATCGACGGCAACAACAGAAATCCCCAGTTCCATTGACATCTCTTCCGCAAATCGCTGGCGATTTGCGACGGTCGGGCTGAATACCCGGCATTCGTCAATGTCCCGCACCGCACAAAGGGACCGGAGGTAGGACCGCGCCATGCCGCCCGAGCCCAGCATTCCCACGCTTTTTGCGTCTTGGCGCGCCAGGTAACGGGCACCAACGCCGGTAGTCGCTCCGACGCGCTCATGCTGGATGATCCCGTCATTGAGCATCGCGATCAGCTCGCCGTTCCCTGTGTCGAAAAGAAGAATGAACCCGCAGTACCGCCCAGGCTCGACGCTGTGCCACTCCTCGGTCACGGCTCCTTCATACTCCTGCCACGTCAGAATATCCGACTTGAATCGGAACGCCAGCGTCGGCGGATCGGCAATGGCACCCAGCAGCGAGCCCCAACGGTAATAGTCGCCCTGACGCGCTGTCGGTGACCACATGTCGGTACGGGTCTGAAACACCGCCATTCCTTCAGCATGCTGCCGGAAGGCGCTTTCCATGGCTTCAAGAGCCTCGACGGTGTCGAGCACCCGCGCAGTCACGTCGTTGTTGATCAGAAGCGGCATCGCATCATCCACCTTTCGCGGTTATGGCTTCCATGACGCGAAACGGCGTCATCGGCATCGATATATCTGCAACGCCGAGGGGGCGCAGTGCATCAAGGACTGCATTGACCGCAAGAACAGGTGCCACAGCCACACCCGCTTCCCCGACCGCCTTTGCTCCGAGCGGATTTACCGCCGTCGGCACCGGATTGAGTTCGCACAGAAACTGCGTTTCCGGAATGTCGTCAGCGCGCGGCAATCCGTAATCCATGAATGAGCCCGACAGAATCTGGCCGCTGATCCCGTCATAAATGACATGCTCGCTGAACGCCTGCCCCAACCCGTGAACAACCCCGCCCCGAAGCTGCGCCTCGACAATCATCGGATTGAGCGGTGTACCGCAATCGTGAACCATCACGTAACGATCAATTCGCGCGAAACCGGTCTCGGGATCAACCTCGACCTCAGCGCAATGGGTGCCGTTGGGATAGGTGAAGTTGTCAGGGTCAAACCGGTCACGAACTGAAATTCCGTCACACCGCCTCACGACATCCTCGAACGTCACCATCCGGTCCGTGCCGGTGATGAAAAAACGGCCGTCCCTGAGAACCACATCCTCTGGTGCAGCTTCGAGAAACGCGGCAGCGTGCAAACGAGCGCGTTCAATCGCGAGATCCGTGGCGCGCAAGACAGTGGCACCGCCAACAACAATCGATCGGCAGGCGCCGGTTCCGGTGCCATAGGCAATCTCGCCGGTATCCCCCTGTATCACCCGCACACGGTCGATCGGGATCCCCAGCTTGCCGGCAATAATCTGACCATAGACCGTGTCATGCCCCTGGCCGTTCGACATTGATCCGATCCGAAGTTCCACGAAACCGTCCGGAAGACAGCGAATATCCGCTTCCTCGTCCAGACCATGGCCCAGCGCCTCGATGGTATTGCAGAGTGAAAATCCCCGAAGGCGCCCGGCGCGGTCCGAAGCCCGGCAGCGCGCTTCGTAACCCGGGCGATCGGACAGGGATAACGCGCGCTCCATATTGCCCGCAAAATCGCCGCAGTCATATTCCAGCCCGGTGGGGGTCAGATAGGGCAACTGTTCAGATGTGATCAGGTTCAGACGCCGCAAAGCGATGCGGTCGACGCCAAGTTCATCCGCCGCGACATCCATCAGCCGCTCCGGAGTGTATTGTCCCTCGGGCTCCCCGGCGCCCCGGATCGGGCAGGTCGGAACGGTGTTGGTCAGAACGGCGCGTGCCTCGAAATAACCACAAGGTACGTCATAGAGTGAAGGCGCGATCTTGACGGAGTTACGCACCGGATTGACAGCGCGCGGCGCAAAGTAAGCGCCAAGATCGCAGTCATTGACGACCCGCATGGCGAGAAGCCGGTGGCAGGAATCAAAGGCGTATTCCGTACGGCAGATCATGTCGCGGGTGTGAACATCGGCAAGAAAGGACTCGGTGCGGCTGCTGGCCCAGCGAACCGGATATCCCAGCCGGCGCGCAGCCCAGAGAACGAGCACCTGTTCGGAGTGCAACACATTCTTGGCGCCAAAGCCGCCACCCAGCCTTGGCACGATCACCCGGATATCGTCGGGAGCGCACCGGAAGCAGAATTTCGCGAGGGTATTGCGGATCGGATGCGGCTTGCCGGCTGTCGCATACAGTGTGAAGCGTCGTTCCTCCTCATTCCAGGCCCCGATATAGCTGCGGGTCTCTATGGGTGCTCCGACGCCCCGATTTTGCACGTGGGTCACACGGGTGACATGGGCCGCTTCTGCAAAAGCCGCTTGCGTTAACCCTGCATCACCGAACACCACCCGAAAACAGATGTTGTCAGGAAACTGTGGATCCACGACAGGTGCGTCCGCGGCGAGAGCCTGTTCCACTCCCACCGCAGCCGGGAGGGATCGGGTATGGACGACGACCTGCTCCGCACCGTCCAGCGCCGCCTCCGGGGTCGATCCCACCACCATAGCCAGAATCTGGCCGACATAGAGGGCTCGGTCCGAAGGCATGGCCGGCTGCGGGCGCGCAACCGAAGGATCACCGGGTTCTGACGGACTCGCCGCGTCTCCCTGCCCCGGCGGGCGGACTTCCCAGGGAATGCCGCCGACGCCGTCAGCTTCAAGATCGGCCCCCGTGTAGACGGCCTCGACACCGGGACAGACCAACGCCTTCGCAGTGTCAATCCATGCAATGTCGGCATGCGGCTCGAGTGAACGCACAAAGGCAGCATACCGTTGCCGCGGAAGGCGAATGTCATCGAGAAACGTTGCCGTTCCCCGCAGCATCTCCTCGTCCTCGATCCTTGGCACTGACCTGCCAACGAGGTCACCGATGCCCTCCGGTAGCTGTGAAAATCCGCCCATGACGAGCATAATGCGTTCGCGTTTCCGTTTTCGCAACGGGACGCAGCAAGAACCATCCTGCGAATAGTGAAAGTGCAGGAAAGGGGCCGCGATTTTGTTCTTTCTCCCGGTTCCTGAACAGACACGAAAGGGTCAGCGGTTATACGCTAATGATTTATAAACTTTTGTTATTCATAACGACCGAGAATTTGAAATGCTTGTGGAAAAAGGCGATATCGGCTTGATCGCGGCTGATGCGGTGCAGCGCTTCCCCACAACCATCGCTTCAGAATGTCGGCCTCGACGTCTTGCAACAGCACCTGAATACCCGGCCTCAAGGTGAAACTCGCGCCTGAAAATAGCGGTAGCGTTCGAAGGTGGCGGCGATAGTGCCGGTTGCCACTAACCCAAAGGAAACATACAGCGTCAGGATGATGTCGTGATCTGGAGCAGAGGGAAGGTACTGGATCAGGTAGAAGTCGGCGAGGACAGCCGCGTCGAGTTCAAGGAGGTCGCATTCGCCGCGGACCGCGTTCGAGAGCCTCGCCGCGAGGTGATCGCCAACGATTTGGCCACTTTCGCCAACTCTACCGGCGGGGCGCTGATCTTCAGTGTATCGGGCACCGGTGTTGTGCAACCGCTGAACCGGGCGCAGATGGATGCGCTTGAAGCATTTATCAGCGCGATTTGCGCGGACAGCATTAAACCAAATTTGCCCTTCGAGACCCAAAGACTCAAATTGCCAGGCGGTTCGTCAGTTCTGATCGTCGAAACCGAACAGAGCACAGTGGTTCACCAAAGTCCGGGTGGTTATCTACGGCGCCAGGGCGGTTCCAAACGCAATCTGTCGCCGAACGAGCTACGACGTTTATTTGAGCGACGAAGTCGTTCCAACCTTTTTGGTCCCGACGAGATCGTCATCCCGAATACGGTTGCGAACACTCTGGATGCAGGACTGGTCGATCGGTTTATGACTTCGCGTAAGACCGATCCTGTTGCTGCGCAACTTCAGAAGTTGGGGCTGGTACGGGAAGATGACGCGGGCGTTCCGCGCGTCACCATTGCCGGCGCGCTTCTGTGCACGGAACGCCCGGAAGCACATATTCGCGGCGCGGTCATCGAAGCGGTTCGCTACCGCGGCACCGTGCTCGACCGCGCCAGCCGGCATGACTCGATGACGATCAGCGGCCCTCTCGACCGGCAGATACGTGACGCCGTAAACTTCGTCAGGCTGAACTCCCGGGTGGCGGCGCGCAAGGAACCCGGTCGGGTAGAGATACCACAATTCAGTCCCCGCGCCGTTTTCGAGGCTATCGTGAATGCGGTCGTGCACCGCGATTACGCAATGTTGAATACGAGGATACGGCTGTTCATCTTCGATGACCGCCTTGAACTGTATTCACCGGGTTCCCTGCCCAAAACGTTGTCCATCGAGGCTATGCAAACGCGTCAGGCAACCCGAAACGAAACGCTTGCATCCGCTCTCCGCAGGCTTGAGATCGGCGATATTCCGGGCTCTGGAGACCGGCAGTATTTCCTGAAGGGGCGCGGCGAAGGCGTGCCAATCATTTACGAGGAAACGCGGGATCTGACCGGACATGATCCTCGGTTTGAGGTCCTTCACAGTGTGGAACTGCGGTTGACCTTGCCCTCCGCCCCGCCACCGATGGAAGGTATCGAAGGCGAAGTCTCGGTATCTGCAGACGGGCAACCGCTTGCGGGAGTGCAGATCGTTGCGCTCTATCCAAACAAGACCTGGATGGAACAGACGACCGACGCTTCCGGCCAGGCCATATTCGGATTCCACTCGGAACTTCCCATCACCGCATTCTGTGCGGCACCAGGCTATCGTGGGTGCGTAAAGCAAAATTGGCAGCCGCCGCAACCGCTTTCCGTGGCCCTCGAGCCGTTGCCAGCCGGCGGCTCGACCATATTCACCGAACGGACCGGCCATGTGCCGAGCTTGACAGGACGGCTGAACCCCATCCTCGATAATCTGGACCGTATGTATCTTTACACAGTCAATATTGCCATCGACAACGGCAAGCAACAGCCTGTTCATTTCAAGCTGAAACAGCCCCTGCAGCTCACAGATGTCAATGGGTGCGAACGGATCGTCCGGTTCATCGGGATGATCGGAAAGTCCGCGCTGCTGGAATACGAACCCGCTGAGCCGGTTCCGCACCGTGAGGACACCAAATGAGAACCCGGATTAAACTCCGAAATGCAACATTGCCTGGTACGGCGGAAGACCGTGGAATTTGTGGGCGCACCTGAAGCCTGAGCACTCGAGGTCACGGCGCCGACATTGCGCGCGACCGGGTTCGGCTGAGCTGTGGCGCGGGACAGGCAGAGATAGCCGGTTCAGGTGGAACGCTGACCCACCTGGAGGCGTCGGGGCGGAATGACTCCGCAGTCGGCGTTTCACGCCGTCATGCCTGAGAAGAAGAATGTGCCGGTTCGGGTGGCGTATGAGCGGGGCAACCGGAACCTGGATCCTCGGCTGGTTTGGTGCGGAAAGGAATCTCGGGATACAGCCGACCTGCTGGTTCAGGCGTCACCGCTCCGCATCCAGGAGAAGCGGCACCCCAGGATGCCGATCCACGATTTTCTGCGCCCTTTCAGGTGCTGTCGCGAAGAGGCCGGACCTGAGGTGCCCGCCTTGTTCGGCGACTTCAACGGCCTGCTGAACGAGGCGGAAAAACCGGGTTCTCAGCAGCGAGTATGTCGGCGAAGACTGACCGACCGGATCAACCGATGGGCCAGGGCAGAACGAATATTTCCTGCAGCAAACCTCGCGGAAAATCCAGAACCATAATCCAGGCAAGAGCCGTCACGAATCCGACACCCCCCGCTGTCAGTGCGAAGATCAGAGGATAGCCGGCCTCCGTCTTGCGCCGGAGGAAAACCACAAAGAACCCGACAATGGAAATCCAGAAACCTGCCAGCATGACGGCTGTGAGGAATCCTCCGAGCCATAGCAGGTCACCCAGAAGGGGCGTCCTGTCGGCTCTGGCCGCTGCTGTCTCCAGATCGTGATTGACACCATGATCGACCCGATTTCCCCATGTGACCACAAGGAGATAAACGGCCAACGGGAGGCAGGCGACAGCAATGCCAACGGTGTAAATCCCCCCAAGGAAGGACTGGCCCAGACCGTCCACCAGCGCCCACAGGATGAAAACCGTGACCAGGGTCACGAAACAGGCCTGGGGCCACATGGCCGGGGCCCGGGCAGAAGCGTCCGCCGGAGCCTCGCCGCCGACCTGGTTGCGCGCCCCCAGCCAGATAGACAGAACTGTGAGCAGAAATATGATGATCACCCCGGGCCGGGCCAGAAACGCCCAGTCATAGAACTGCACGGCCTGGTAGAGATAGGTCTCGGACTGATCGGCCAGTACGAAGCCGATCAGAAAGGCTGGCCGCGGCCAGCCGAACCGCTTCATCAGGATGCCCAGCAATCCGATCACAAACAGGGATATGAGATCGGCGAGATCACGCTGCGCCTGAAAGGCTGCGAAGCAGATCACCATGATCATGAACGGTGCAAGAAATGCATAACGAATCGTGGTCAGTCGGGCAACGAATGGTGACAGCCCGAGGCAGGCGCCGGCGCCAACGATATTGGCAAGCGCCAGCGACCAGATGATCACGTAGGTCAGATCGAGACTGCCTTCGACCATGGAGGGGCCGGGTTCGAGCCCGATCAGCACCATACCCCCGATGAAGACGGCCATTGAGCCGGACCCGGGAATTCCGAAGAGCAGCGTCGGCACAAGGCCGCCGCCCTCCTTGGCATTGTTGGCGCTTTCCGGCGCCAGCACACCGCGGATATCTCCCCGGCCGAATTCCGACGTGTCGCGTACGGTCTGCTTGACGTGACCGTACGCGATCCAGTCGACAACGCTGCCGCCGAGGCCCGGAAGGGCACCGATCAGGCAACCAATGCCCGCGCATCGAACGCATAACCATTTGTACAGCCACATGTCGCGAACGCCGCGCAACCAACCCTCGCCCAGCTTCTGACCACGTGCGATCGAGCCACCCGAGCGGAGCAAGTCAACGATTTCGGGGACGGCAAACATGGCAAGCCCGATCACCACAAGTGGCAGCCCGTCCCCGAGATAGGCGCTCCCCAGTGTCATGCGGTATTCGCCGGTGGCGGGAGCGCCTCCGAGGGCGCCGAACAGCAGACCCAGGCCGCAGGCCAGAACTCCCTTGGAAAGACTGGTTCCGGCAAGAACCCCGACCATCGACAGACCGAGAATGGTCAGCATGAACAGCTCGGCCGAGGAAAACAGGAGAACAAGGTCGCGCGCGACAACAATCGCGAAGGTCAGAACAACGGCACCAACGATGCCGCCGAACAGGGATGCTGAAAATGCCGCTCCAAGTGCGCGTGCCGCTTCGCCCCGCCTGGCCAGCGGAAAGCCGTCGAGCACCGTCGCCTGCGACGCACTGGAGCCGGGAATGCCCATCAGAACCGAGGTAAACGTGTCCGATGTGGGTATGACCGCGACCAGACCGATCAGCATGGAAAGCGCTGATGTGGGGTCCATCCCATAGAGGAACGGCAACAGTATGGACAGCCCGACGATCCCGCCGAGACCAGGAAAGATACCGACAGCCAGCCCCATCGCCACCCCGGCCACAAGGTAGAGGAGGTGTTGTCCGCTCGTGATCTCTGTGAGGGCGGCTGCGAGCGCCTCCAGCATGTCGTACCTGCAGAATTCAAAAATCCGGGCGAACAGCGTCCGCCCGGATCAGATGTCAAAGGCCCCTTACGGAACCGCGTTATAACGGCGCTTCAGCCAGCTAAGCACCCAGGCCTTGGCCTCAGGCTCAACTTCCGTTGCGATCTTCTTGAGGACCTGGGCCCTCTGCCCCACAGCCTGCGGATACTTGCCGAGCGCCTTGGCCGCAGCTTCCGCAAAACCGGGTTCCGAAATCACGTCGGCCGCAGCCTTGCGATAGGCGTCAATGATTTCGGCCGGCGTACCCTTGGGCAGGAAAATCATTTTCTGGGCCGGGAATCCGGCAGCCATAAACGCTTTCCACGCTGTCCATGCAGGACCCTTGGGCGCCTTGCCGTACATGGTCTCATAGACCTCGCCGAGATGGGGAAGATTCGGGAATGTGGGGTCCCGGACGAGCATTCCTGCATCATCAAGTGTCCCCCAGGTCATTACCGGAACAGCCTTGCCAGCATCCACCAGCGGCATCACCCGTTTCAGGAAGGCGGGCGTCGTCTGGTAATCGATCCGCACCTCGCCGCGTTCAAACGCCAGCCGTGCCGGACCGCGTCCCTTCATCCCGAAGACCGCCTTCACATTGAGCCCGAGGATTTCAAAAGCAAGCAGTGGAACCAGATCGAGCGACGTGGCCCCCTGGGAGCCAAATTTGAGCGCCACTCCCTTGAGCTTGTTCATGTCCGCGGCAGAGTTCACACCGAGACTTGAGCTCAAATAGACAACACCTCCAACCGGTGTCGCGAGGATCACTTCCCAGTCGGCATAGTCATATTTCACCCGGCGATCGCCTAGCAGGAACGGAAACTGTGTCGATCCCGACGTACCAAGAATGGACAGACCGTCCTTTGTTGCGCGACGCGCAAAATAGTTCGTGCCCTTGGTGGAGCTGGCTCCTGGCATATGCTTCACGGCCACTACCGGTTCACCTGGCAGGTGCTTGGAAAGCCGCGGCGCGTAAAAGCGCGCCCAGCGCGCGGAACCGCCTCCGGTTCCGAACGGAATGATCCATTCGACGCGCTTTCCGGAGAAGTCAACGGCGCTCGCCGACGGAAGGGCAAGACCGTATGCAGCCCCCATGGCAGCGACCGCAAGGACCACCCTCGACAGTTTGGTTCGTACAATCATTGTGGAATGTCTCCCTGTACTGGTTATGGATTGAAACTCGCAACCTGCAGCCGTTCAGTCAGCCGCAAGAAGATGTTCGGGCACCGTAATGGCCCCCTGCATGATCATTCGCGCCGTACGGATGATGCCGGCCGCCCTGATTTCTGTCGCACCGGAATGACCGGTATTCTCACCCAGCGACAATGCCAGATGAAGCTGTCCTGCAGGGTGTTCCACTGAAAATATCTGGCGTTCACCCGTTGCAGGCGTATGCGCGAAGGGTCTGGCAATGGTGTCATCCGTAAACGCCGCATGGGCCAGTGCAATGGCACCGGTGATGGCGTGGGTTTCATGCGCCTTGTCCGGGACGAAATATCGCGACGTGATGGCACCGCCATTGCGCGGTGGAGCCGCAAGAATGACCTTGGGAACAACCTTGCCTGCAACATCGCCAAGACCCATGCGTCGCCCCGCTTCGCGGCGCAGCGGTTCAACACGACGGTAGAAAGAGTCGTCCGCATCGAGTTCCGCTGCCGATTCATAACCCGTCTTGCCCATGTCGACTGCGCGCAGGATCATCACTGGCATGGCCGCATCTACCAGGGTCGCCTCAACATCATCGATTGTCTCCCGCACCTTGCCGCTCGGAAAAAGAGCTCCGGTGTGGGATCCCACCACATGCATGAAATTGAGAAGCACTGGCGCTCCGCTACCCGGTACGCCGTCAATCACGGCGTCACCTTCATATTCGACCCGGCCTGCAGGCGTCTGGACGATTGCCTCCACCCGTCCACCCGTATTGACCTGATGAATCCGTACTCTCGTTTCCTCGCCGTCGGTACGCACCAGGCCCTGTTCGATCGCAAACGGGCCCACACCCGCCAGCATGTTTCCGCAGGTCGGCCCGAAGTCAACCTGTGGCCGATCGACAGAGACCTGGGCAAACAGGTAATCGACGTCACAATCTTCGCGATCGGAAAGGGACACGATAGCCGTCTTGCTCGTTACGGAAGTCGTGCCGCCGACACCATCGATCTGGCGGGGGTCGGGTGAGCCAAAGGCGGCCAGAAGGATCCCGTCCCAGAGCGCACGGTCGGCGGGAAGGTCGGGCTGATGGAAATAGAGGCCGCGCGACGTGCCGCCACGCATGAATACGGCCGGGATGGAACGCTGCAAGCCTGTCTCTCCATATGAAACGGAGCGCACCTGCGCTCCCTTCCGCATTCTGGGCCAATACCGGGCCGCGATTGCGGAGAACCATTACGCCGCACCCCGGCCCGCTTCGTCGACCCATTGGGGCCTGCATATATACAGATCATGGTAAACTTCGTCCAAAGGGTTTATATTTACGGCCAATGATCCCCGCGGGCGGATTCCGCGGCGTGACAGCACCTGATGTCCGAAACAACGACGAGCGAGGAACGCATCCATGGAACGCACATTCGCGCGCGAAGTCGAAATGTTGCGGCGGGGTGACGGAGACTATTTCGAGGGTGAAGGCATTCTGGCCATCACCAAGGCACTCCTGCAGTCGGGTGTGTCCTATGTCGGCGGCTATCAGGGAGCACCTGTCTCCCATCTGATGGATGTGCTCACCTCCGACTCCAAGGGTCTCATGGCCGAACTCGGCGTTCACACCGAAGTCTGCGCCAACGAAGCGGCCGCCTGTGCGATGCTGGCTGCATCGGTCAACTACCCGATACGGGGAGCGGTGACCTGGAAATCCACAGTCGGCACCAATGTGGCCTCGGATGCACTGTCAAATATCGCCTCTGTCGGCGTCAAGGGCGGTGCCCTGATCATCCTCGGCGAGGATTACGGCGAGGGATCTTCCATTATCCAGGAACGGAGCCACGCTTTCGCAATGAAGTGTTCGGTGTGGCTGTTTGATCCCCGGGTCAATCACCCCCGCATTGTAGAGCTGGTGGAGCAGGCATTCGCCCTCTCGGAAGCGAGCAGCACGCCCGTGATGATGGAATTTCGTATTCGGGCTTGCCATGTCACCGGACGCTTTGCGACCCGGGACAACAAAAAACCGCGCTATTCGATGAACGACCCGTTGCCGGAACCGGATTTCAGCCTGGACCGGATCGCACTCCCTCCTGCCACCTATCTCCAGGAAAAGGACAAGGTCGAACGGCGCTTCCCGGCCGCCATTGAATTCATACGCGACAACCATCTGAATGAAATTTTCGACGGCGATTGCGACGATGTCGGCATCGTCTGTCAGGGCGGTCTCTACAACTCGGTCATCCGCGGCCTGCAGCAGCTGGGACTTGCAGATCCGTTTGGCCAGTCACGAATCCCGATTTACTGCATGAATGTGACCTACCCCATGATTCCGGAGGAGGTCAGCGCATTTTGTGCCGGAAAACGGTCTGTTGCAGTCGTCGAGGAAGGCTATCCCGACTATATCGAGCAGGCTCTCAATGCAACACTTCGAAAGGCCGATCTGAATACCGTCGTGGTCGGCAAGGGAGTATTTCCGAAGGCCGGAGAGTACCAGTCTGAAGTGATGCTGAACGGACTGGCAAAATATATCGAGGGTGCGGTTCCCGCGGGAATCGATCTTGCTGCGGTTGCCGCGGTCACGCGGGCGATCGCTGACAACAAGCAGCGGGCCGCCGATCTGCTGGGAAACCCCATACCCAAGCGTCCGCCCGGTTTCTGCACCGGTTGTCCGGAACGCCCCGTTTTCACGGCGCTGACCCTTGCGCAGCGCGATCCCGAGATCGGTGAGTTGCACGTATCTGCAGACATTGGCTGCCACACCTTCGCCGCCCTCCCTCCGTTCAACATGGGAAACACCGTCACGGGCTACGGGCTTGGTCTCGCCAGTTCGGCAGGCGTCAAGGATGCCATGAAGGGGCACACCGTTTCGATCATGGGAGACGGCGGATTCTGGCATAACGGGTTGTCGTCCGGTGTTACAGGCGCCGTTTTCAACAAGCATGACAATCTGTTGATCGTCATGGCGAACGGATATTCGTCTGCCACCGGGCAACAGCATCTGCCGTCATCCACCGCCGGCGGCACGCGTCCGCCGGACACGGTCATACCCATCGAATCCGCGCTGAAAGGTGTGGGTGTCAAGTGGATCCGAAAACAATACACCTATCGGGTCGGTGAAATGCGCCGGCTGATCAAGAAGGCGCTCAAGTCCCCGGAAAAAGGACTGAAAGTCATCATTGCCGAGGCCGAATGCCAGATCGCAAAGCAAAGGCGTGAAAAACCGCTGGCTGCAAAGGCTCTCAAGGCGGGACAGCGGGTCATTCGTACCCGCTTCGGTGTCGATGAGGACACCTGCACCGGAGACCATTCCTGTATCCGCCTGTCGGGATGCCCGTCCCTGTCGGTCAAGCCCAATCCCGATCCCCTGCGAAAGGATCCCGTCGCGACGGTGCTCGAGTCCTGCGTGGGCTGCGGGCTGTGCGGAGAAGTGTCGGATGCGGCGGTTCTCTGTCCCTCCTTCTTCAAGGCGGAGATCGTGCAGAACCCCTCGTCTCTCGACCGCTTCCTCCACAAGATGCGGACACGATTCATCAGTGCCCTCCAGGACCGGTCCCCGGAACCCGAGGAAATCGTGACGCAAGAGCCGGAAAAGCCGGAAATCAGGGTGGCCGCTGAATGAGTTCGCTTCCCGACCGCCCGCTCGCCATGGTGATCGGCGCTCTCGGTGGCGAGGGCGGAGGAGTCCTCACAACGTGGGTTGTCAGGGCTGCGGAGATGTGCGGCTATCCTGTGCAGTCAACGTCCATACCCGGCGTCGCCCAGCGCACCGGAGCCACCACCTATTACATCGAGATTTATCCGGCCACCCACGAGCAGGTCGGCGACCTGCAACCAGTCATGGCCCTCTATCCGGCGCCCGGCAATATGGACATTGTCGTTACGTCCGAGCTGATGGAAGCCGGCCGGATGCTCGAAAACGGCATGGTATCGTCTGACCGGACCACGCTGATCACCTCAACCCACAGGATCTACTCGATCCTGGAAAAATCGGCGATGGGTGACGGGCTTTACCGGGCCGAGCCACTCGAAAACGCCGCGCAGAAGCTGAGCAAGCGTGCTGTCATGTTCGACATGACCGCCCTCGCGCGCGAATACAATACGGTGCTCAATGCAATCGTACTGGGAGTCATTGCCGGATCGGGCGAGCTTCCCATTCCCGCTGATCGCTTCGAGGCCGCCATCCGCGACGCCGGCGTCGCGGTGGATTCCAATCTTCGCGGATTTGAAGCCGGACTGGCCTACATGCGCGGCGAACTGGCACCGCCGACAGCAGAACCGATCAAGAAAGCCCGGGCCGCGCGGACAAGTGCGGCCGATCTTGTGTCCGAAGTCGCCGATCACTGGCCAGCGGAGACGCAGCTGATCGTCTCGGAAGGAATCAAGCGACTGGTGGATTACCAGTCACCTGGCTACGCCCGCCGCTACCTAGATCGGCTTGGCGCTATCCTCGACATTGACCGGCAGCGCGGCGGCGCGCGCGACGGGTGGAAACTGACGATCGAGACCGGAAGATACCTCGCCCTCATGATGTCCTACGAGGACATTATCCGGGTGGCAGATCTCAAATCCCGACGCAGCCGCATGGCGCGCGTCCGCAACGAGGTCAATGCGAAGCCTGATGAACCCGTCCGGATCACCGAGTTCCTGAAGCCGGGTTTTGAGGAATTCACCTCGATCATGCCTCCGTGGCTGGGCCGCCCCATCATGAACTGGGCACGCAACAATGTCTGGGCGCGGAATTTCCATTTCGCCATGCGTGTTCGCACTGACTCAATCTTCGGTTTCGTCCGGATATGGGGGTTGGCGCGGTTACGATTCTGGCGGCCCATGAGCTACCGGTTTTCTGAAGAGCAAAAGGTGATTGACGACTGGTTGGGTGTGATCGGTGAAGCAGCAACCCGCCATTATGGACTTGCGGTCGAAATCGCCGAACTCGCCAATGTCCGCAAGGGATATTCGGATACCCACCGGCGCGGGGTGGCAAATTTCGGCCGGCTTATGACCGAGCTCGCGGGTCCCTGTGCCCGCGCCGATCTCGATCCCGCATGGGGAGCAAAAGCTGTGGCCGAAGCCCGTGCGGCTGCACTGGCTGATCCCGAGGGCCAAAGTCTGGACAAGACCATGGCTTCCCTCAAACAACCCTCTCCGGTGGCCGCCGAATAATCTTCTGCTATCGAATTGAAGATGTTTCACGTTGTCCGGGTTGTGCCCCTGTTTGCTTCGCGGATGCGGAGCCTGGCGCCCGATCTGATCGACGCGCTGCCCGGATCCGTGACCGGTCCGCTACCTTCGAGTGAGTCTCGGGATGGTTATCTGCTGACGCCCCATCTGGCGGATTACCGGTTGCAGCCCGATCAATTGGCGTGATAATTGATCGGTGAAGGCTTGGTGACAGTGCAATCCTTACCAGTGGGTGACACCAGCCATGTGCCCTTCGCGGAAGACACTCACCGGTCACGATCCAAAGGGGAGGAATTCATGAATCGCTTTACTGCAATTACGTTGACCGCTGCCGGATTTTCGCTGGCAGCAGGCGCCGCCTCTGCCCAGACAATTGGCATCGGCAGTACCAAGGGTTCCGTCGTGGCTGCCATGACGACCGCCATATCCAAAATGGTGGGTCAGAAGGCGGACCTCAAGATGCGGCGCACGGTCATGGGGGGAACACAGAAATACATTCCGGTTGTCGATGCAGGTGAACTGGAGTTCGGGCTCTCCAACATCGTTCAGTACACAATGGCCAAGGATGGCCGGGACCTGTCGAAGCGTCCCTATGACAACCTTGAATTGGCCGCGACCCTGATACGGTTCCGGACAGGCCTTCTGGTGCGCAATGACTCAGACATCCGGAAAATCGAAGACCTCAAGGGTAAACGGATAGCCAGCGGCTTCAAGGGCGCACCCCTGTTCCAGAACTTTTTTTCCGCCTTCCTCGTCAATGCCGGACTGAGCTGGGATGACGTGAAGAAGGTCCCGGCCGTCGGTCTTCGCCAGCATTGGAACCTGTTCAAGCAGGGCAAGGTCGACGCTGCAATTGCAGGCGTCGGCGGTGGGCCCAACAAGGACATGAACGCGAAGATCCCGAGCGGTGTACGCTATATCAGCCTGAACACATCGTCTGCGAATGCCATGAAGGCCGTGGAACGGCTGCGGGGTGGCACCTATGAGCGCGTCGACAAGAAAAAGGCTTATGTTGCCATCAAGGAGCCGGCGGTTCTGTTCGGCTATGACTTCATGCTGTTTACCCACAAGGGAGTCGACAATGAGGTCGTATACAAGGTCGTAAAGGCGCTTGCGGAGAGCGAGAAAGACCTCCATGCGGTCAGCCCGATCTGGGCGAGCTTCAGGCCGGGACTGATGCCCAAGAACCAGAATCTCGCCTACCACGCAGGTGCCATGAAGTACTACATGGAAGCAGGCAGCTGGAAACGCTAGACAGGATCATGCCCGGGACCGGGCCGCGAGGCGACCAACCGGCGCGCCCGGTCCCGGCCTGTCGCCACCATGGCTGAGCAGGAGCAGCCTGCAGTCTCTGCAGTCCACAGCGAGGGCGACACCGATATTCGTCTGGGGCGGTTCTGGTCCTCGGTAATCGCAGTTCTGGGAGTGTTGCTTGCCCTGATTCCGATCTTCTTTGCCTCCCAGATCTATCTGGAATTCGGCTGGGAGATTTTCACCGAACAGGGCATGGCTTTGGCGCTTGGTCTCGCCCTGGCAACTATTTTCATCAAATCGCCATTCCGGTCCCGTACGGTCAAGATTGACGTGCCGGTGGCTGATATTGTGCTGGCAGTACTGGGTCTGGCCTGTGGGATCTATCTCGCCGTGCGCTTCCCCATACTCCAGGATGAACTCTTTGAACGCAGGGCGGAAGCGGCATGGATCGGCGCCATTGTTGTGCCGCTGGTTGTCGAGGCCATCCGGCGAACCGCCGGGTGGAGCCTGACGGCGATTCTGCTCGCCTTCATCGTCTATGCGATTCTGGGTCACCATGTGCCCGGCGTGCTGCAGGCCAGCGAAAACTCGCTGGAATTCCTGACGTCAACAGTCATTGCTGACAGTGTCGCCATTCTTGGTTTGCCATTGACCATCGTCGTCATCGTTGTTCTTCCCTTTGTGTTTTTCGGTCAGCTCTTGCTCAAGGGCGGCGCCTCCTCCTGGCTTACGGACATTGCTACGGCGCTGATCGGGCGCTCCCGCGGCGGATCAGCAAAGATCGCAGTCGTTGCGTCCGGAATGTTTGGCGCGATTTCGGGAACCGCGGTCTCCAATGTCGCCTCAACGGGGCTGATTACCATTCCGCTGATGAAAAAAGGGGGATACGAGCCACGGGTTGCAGGCGCCTTCGAGGCTGTCGCTTCAACCGGCGGTCAGATCATGCCGCCGATCATGGGCGCTGCCGCGTTCCTGATGGCAGAGATCCTGGAAATTGGCTACCCCGAGGTTGTCATCGCGGCGATTATTCCGGCGCTTCTCTATTATGTCGCGGTTTTCATCTATGCCGACCTCGAAGCGGCCAAGAAAAACATCCAGCCGGTTCCGGCCGACCTGATTCCCCCTGTTCTCGCGACGCTCAAGCAGGGATGGTTCTTCATCATCCCGTTCGTGGTCCTGATTTACGCGTTGTTCTCGCTCAACCGTCCACCGGAAACAGCGGCACTATGGTCGGGGGCCACAGTCATCGTCATCAACTGGATATTCGGATACAAGCGCCGCCGTATCCGGCCGGCGGAAATTGTCCACGCGATCCGTGATACCGGTGTCCGTGGCGGCAGTGAAATTGTCATTATCGGTGCAATGGCGGGAACCATTATCGGTATTCTGGGTGCAACCGGGTTGGGCGAAGCCCTCACACAGGCGCTGGTGACGCTGGGAGAAGGCAATCTTGCCGTGCTTCTCGCATTGACAGCTGTCATCTGCATCATTCTCGGTATGGGCATGCCGACAACGGCTATCTATCTTCTGGTTTCGATCATTGCCGCACCGCCGCTGGTCGAGCTCGGCATCAATCCGCTGGCCGCCCACATGTATGTGTTTTATTTCGGGATCGTGTCCCTGATCACACCGCCGGTGGCCATCGCTGCCTTTGTCGCCGCCAATCTCGCAGGCGCAAGCCCCATGGCGACAGCTGTCACCGCGGTTCGCCTCGGCTGGACGGCACTTGTGGTTCCCGTGATGTTTATCCTGTCTCCCAATCTGATCATGCAGGGTAACAGTATTGATGTGGCCCTTGCTTTCGTTACGGCCGTGGCCGGCGTGTGGGTCACGACCTGCGGGATTCAGGGGTATTTCCGGCGTCCTCTCAACCCCGCCCTGCGCCTTGCTTTCATTGGCGGCGGGTTGATGTTGCTGGTTCCGGCCGAAGCCTTTGCCAGCGCGCTCTATGTCGAACTGGCAGGCCTGCTGGTCAGCGCACTCGCTGTCACCTGGGAAATCATTGTGAGCCGCCGGGAAGGAAAACCGGCCTGAGGCTTCCCGGACAAACGCCGCACACATGGTTTCAAACGTAGCGCGCGACCGATGGCCACAAGCATTGAAACTCCGGGAAACCGGTTTCGGTGAACGCGATGCCGGGCTGGCGGATCCCGAAACCGCGGACTTCTGGACAGACAGAATCCATCGGAGCACAACAAAAAGCGCCGTTTACATTAAGCCTCCTGTGCCCAACAGCAGCACCGAGGTGACTGATCACCAGCAACAGGTTGAACAGGCGGTCCCTTCGATGACTCCCGACACCCGGCTACCGACCGTCGAGGATATCGGGAGGCCACATCTGACCGGCCGCCACGACAGATCTTGTCAGCCCGTTGTCAGGAACACCGGGGGAGAGCGGGATGAGGTAAGCAGCACGATGAAACGCAGACTTTTCGCGTGCTTCAGCCTCGGGTTAAGGTGGGCCCATGACCCGTCGCAGGCTTCCCATAGGAATTCAGACGTTCCGCAAAATATGCGAGCAGAACTGCTACTATGTGGACAAGACGCCCTTCATCAAGGCGTTGATCAAGGGCGGATCGCACTACTTCCTGTCCCGGCCGCGGCGGTTTGGCAAGAGCCTGTTTCTGGACACGTTGAAGGAGCTGTTTGAAGGCAGTCAATCGCTTTTCGAAGGGCTTGCGATTCACGACCACTGGGACTGGTCAATCCGACATCCCGTGCTCCGGTTGAGTTTCGGCAGCGGCAACTTCACGGAGCCAGGCGACCTGAACACGAATTTCCTGGCCCAACTGGATACCCTTGAACGCCAGACCGACATAAAACCTGTTTATTCAACAGGACCAGAGCGGTTCGCGAATTTGCTTCGCGCGTTGCACGACCGGACCGGGCAACGCGTTGTGGTGCTGGTGGATGAGTACGACAAGCCTGTTCTGGACACACTGGATGTACCGGCGGTTGCCCGGGCCAACCGTGACTACCTGCGTGGTATCTACTCGGTCATCAAGGACACGGATGCCCACATTCGCTTTGCCTTTCTTACTGGCGTCAGCAAATTTTCCAAAGTCAGCCTGTTCTCCGGCCTCAACAACCTAGGGATATCACCCTCGATCGCCGCTATTCCGCAATTTACGGCTATACAGATGCGGATCTGGACAGCGTTTTCGCACCCGAACTTCCCAGCCTCGACCGTCAGGAAATCCGGAGCTGGTACGATGGCTACAGTTGGCGAGGTGAGGAGCGCGTATACAATCCGTTCGACATTCTGCTGCTCCTTGACAGCCGGGAATTCAAGGCACACTGGTTCGAAACCGAATCTCCGACGTTTCTGGTTGAAACGCTGTTCCAACGACGGATCAGTTCAATAGCCATGGAAAACCTGGCAGGTGCAGATGACCTGCTGTCGAAATTCGATGTGAACAACATTGGTACCGAGGCGCTGCTGTTTCAGACTGGCTATCTGACCATTGCGGAAGAGACAAGTCTTGGCGGAGAACCATTTTACAGGCTCGGCTATCCCAACCGCGAAGTCCGGCAAAGCCTCAATCGAAGCCTGCTCGGACACCTGGTGCAAGACCAGACCCGGCAAACGGCGAACAGCCTGAGGCTCCTCGAGCTTCTTGAGGACAATAATTTCGATGAGCTCAAGACGTTATTTCACGCCTTTTTCGCAAGCATTCCCTGTCAGTGGTATACCAACAACCACATTGCCGATTACGAGGGCTACTATGCCAGCGTCTTCTACTCCTACTTCGCCGGGTTGGGCCTTGACATCACGGTAGAAGACAGCAGCAGTCAGGGTCGACTGGATATGGCGGTGCGCTTCGGAGGTCATGTCTACCTGTTCGAGTTCAAGGTGGTGGAGACCGCGTCGCAGGGCACAGCAATGGCGCAATTGAAAGCGAGGGATTACGCCAGGAAATACCGTGCCCTTGGGAAACCCATCCACCTGATTGCTGTTGAATTCAGCAAATCAGGCCGTAACCTTGTCGCGTTCGAAGTAGAGGAAGGGTAGAGGGAGGCGGACTCTGCAGCGGATGCGCCACCCCGGAATGCCTCACGGGCCCTGATGAGACCCGGTCTCAGGGCATCTTTCCTGCGCTGGTCGCCTGCATGACACAAATTGCTCACGTTCGGGGCCGGCCAGGACATCAGGCAACCGGAAACAAGCGGTCCAGCTTCGTCCGGTATCGCATTCGAGACCAGTTCCGTCCCGGGCCGGAGACCAAGTAATTCCGGTTTGCGAAGGCAAGCTCAGGGCCGGGACCAGCAGCAAGTGCCACATTATTCCGCAACCTCTTCGCGAGCCACTCCCAGTCGAGCCTGGGCTTCACGGTCCGTCACCAGAAGCAAGTCGGCCTCACCGGTCTCGGCACAATGGCTTGACCAGGTCCACGGGGGAATTGTGAAGGTGTCATGCAGGCTCCAGTCGAACTTCCTCTCACCAATCGTCGATCGACCCTGCCCGGAAACGACATGGCAGATTGTGTTCCATGTTGCGCGCCGTGATCGTGTCTCCATGTTGGTAGCGAGACGCACGGCATAGCAATCCAGTGTTGGCATCACGGAACCACCGGTCAGCGGATTGACGTAGCGCAATATGCGACTGCCGTCGGCAGAGGGGGGCATTGCCGACAACATGCGTCGTGTATCTGCACCGGGATAGCGGTACTTTGGAGAGACCGTCTCGTCATAACCACGATCCGCAGCTATCAGCCCTGCAGATTGCCAAAGGCGCTCGTCGCCTTCATCAACCTCCCAGAAAGCATTGCTTCCGCTGGCCTCCCGGTCTCCGGGGTCAAAGAAATTCACGTCGAGATCGTTGATCAGCGGTATATTTGCGGCGTCGAACCACACGATCCGTTCATCGCTCTCGTTGATATGTCCATGCCAGCACCAGGGCGGTGTCAGAATGAGGTCGCCCCACAACATTTCACAGCGCCGGCCATTCACAATGGTCACGGCACCTTCAGCCCGGGTTGCAAATCGAATGGCAGCGGCTGTATGGCGATGGGGCGGCGCCCGGTCCCCTGGTTCGAGGACCGTGAACGCCGACAGAAGGCCGCGCGTCGTCCGGGTTTCACCATTGAACCCCGGATGAGCCATGATCAGGGCACGGCGCTCCGCATCCTCCATCGCCACTTCAGCGGCAGCTCTCGCAACCAGTGGTTCCATATCGGTCCAGCGCCAATGGAACGGGCCACCGGCCGCAATCGGAGCGATGGGAGTAATTTTTTTGTAGCGGTCCCAGAGCGGGTGTACATCCGACGCTTCAAGATGTGCGATCAGAGCAGCATCGGGCCGTACGGGTCCGGTTGCCGGGCCGCTCATTTGTCAGGCCCGATGTCAGCCGATGGGCTGACAGATGGCAACATTCCGGTCCCGTACGCGGCCCTCGGTCTGCTACTTCTTGGGCAGAAACGCATCGACATTGGTATCGTCAACAATCGCGTGCGCAACGAAAACCTTGCTTTCAAAGGTTTTTCCCTTCAGCAGAGCGTCCATGGTGTTCACACCCAGGCGTCCCCAAACGACCGGATTGAGAGCCACGGTCATTCCCATACTGCCCCGCTTGACGGCAATCCGTGCCGGCGGTATGCCGTTCATACCCGTCACGATCACCTTGCCTTTCAGACCGGCCGCCGCTACCGCCTGGGCCGCACCCAGTCCGAGTTCATCGTTGGCGCCGTAGATGGCCTTCAGATCAGGATGGGCGACCAGCGCGTCTTCTGCATATTTGAGACCATTCTCGCGGGTCAGCAGCATCTCATGGCGGAACACGATCTCTATACCGGGATGCTTCGCGATTTCGTCTGTGTAACCCTTGGCAAAATTGATGAATGCCTGGGCACCTGCCGGCCCGGCGAGCATCGCAACCTTGCCCTTGCCGCCGATGCGCTTGGCCGTCCAGGCCGCAATGTCACGGCCCACGCGCAATTCGTCCGCGGCTATATGCAGCAGCTGATCCTTGCAGGCTGATCCGCGTGCGATGGACATCATGGGGATTCCCGCCCGGCTGGCTGCGGTATAGGCAGAACAGAGTGCCCGCGCGTCAATGGGAGAAATGAGGATTCCATCCACGCCCTTGGCAATCAGATCATTAATCCCGTTGAGCTGTCTCGCTACGTCCTCTTCAGCATTGACCACAGATATCGTATGGCCGAGCGCTGCTGCGCGTTTTTTCATTCCATCAAGCATCGCGATATAGAACGGATTGGTATCGGATGCCAGCGCGACACCGATCGTTGCTGCTGTTGCGTTCGCCATCACGGCTCCGATCACAACCGTCATCGCGGCAGCAGCGGTTATCACACGTTTCATCATTTGTATTTCTCCTCCGGTTTTGGCAGCGCCGTATCGATCAACGACGCCGCAGGCGGTCTGCAGCAGCTGCGGCGACAATGACTGCCCCCACTGCAACCTGTTGCCAGTATGAATGCACATTGGCCAAATTCAGCGCATTGGCCAGAACCACCATTATGAAGACTCCGACGACAGTCTTGTAGAGCTTGCCTTCGCCACCAAACAGTGACGCCCCGCCAAGTACGACCGCGGCAATGGCAGTCAATTCATAAAATATTCCGGCAGTCGGCTGGCCCGATTGAAGTCTCGAGCACAGCATGACCCCGCCGACCCCTGCAAGCAGTCCGCACCAGACATAGGCAGAAATCCGCACCCGGACCACCTTGATACCAGCCAGCCAGGCCGCTTCCGTATTGCCGCCGGTTGCAAAGATACGAAGACCATAGGGGGTTCGGTGCAGCAACCAGTGAAAAACGACAAAGACCACAACCGGAAACAGCACCAGCCAGGGGATACCAAACAGACGCTCCGTTGCAAAATCGAGGAACAATTGCGGCAGCCCCTCATCCCCGACGATGGGGCGCCCGCCGGTGATCAGCATGGTCGCTCCGCGAATGGCCACCATCGTACCCAAAGTCGCGATAAACGGATTGACGTCCAGCCGGGTCACAATCAACCCGTTCACCAAACCAACCGCGGCCCCGGTCAGGATTCCCGCCAATACGCCCGCCGCAATTCCGAACTCGAGCATGACCATGGCCGTGATGCAACCCGAAAGCGCCACCACAGAGCCGACTGAAAGATCAAACCCTCCGCAGATAATCACGTAGGTCATGCCGATGGCAATAACCGTCATGACGGCACCCTGCATAAGCACATTGTTGATGTTGATCGGGGAAAGGAAACGCGACGAAAGCAATGCTGCCACAATGCAGAGCGCGACAAGCGCAATGACCGGAACCTGTTCCCACAGAAAGGCAGCCCTGTTACGGTTTTCCGAAGCTCCCTCAGCCATTCTAGCCACCCAGCGCTTCCCGCAAGGACGCTTCGGAATAACCGCTGCTCCGGGTGAACCGCCCGACAATCCGGCCCGAGCGCAAAACCTCGATCCGATCTCCGACAGACATAACCTCTCCGATCTCCGATGAAGCAAACAGGATTGCACCCCCGTCAGCTGCGAAGTTCCGCATCAGGCGATGAACATGGGCCCGTGCACCGACATCGATACCGTGTGTTGGTTCGTCCAAAAGAAGGATACGTGACCACCCGGCCAACCAGCGCCCGAAAATAACCTTCTGCTGATTGCCGCCCGACAATTCCCGGACCGGGCGATCCGGGTCGCGGGGCCGAATATCGAGCGTCTCCATAAGTTGGCTTACGAAATCGTTGACAGCAGCATTGTCAAGGCCCCAGGCATTGCGAAAACGGTCGAGCGCCGGAAGAACGATGTTTTCCCGCACCGAAAGTCCCATGATGAGACCAAGAGCGCGATCACCCGGCACCAGTCCTATTCCGCGGCTGATGGCGACATGCGGAGAACGGAGTGCCGTCCTGTCGCCGTCGATGGAAACGGTTTCGACCCTGTCGGCAGCACCGTAGCACCGCAGAAGGAGTTCCGTCGTGCCGCTGCCCAGCAATCCGGCAAGGCCAACGATTTCGCCTGCCTGCAGATGAACATCAGGGGTCTCCAGCAGGCTTTTTCCGGCTGTAATCGAAGCGTTTCCTGCCTCGGATACCTCCAGATCCCGACCTGTCATAAGCGTTGCCATTTCCTGTCTGGTAAATTCACCGCGAGCCCCGGACGCAACCCGCCGACCATCCCGCAGCACGGTGACCCGGTCGGCGATGCGTTCCACCTCGTCCAGCCGGTGGGATACATAGACCAGTGCGACCCCGTCACGTTTGAGGGCGTCGAGAATCCGGAACAACCGTTCCACTTCACGACCCTCAAGGGATGCGGTCGGTTCGTCAAGCACGAGTAAACGGGCTTCCCGCCCGAGCGCGCGGGCAATCATCACAAGTTGCCGCTCCGCATGACCCAGGCTGCGGACAGGTCGATCGATGTCGAGGTGAACATCGAGGCTGCGCAACAGCTCACGAGCCCTTTCGCGCAGCGCCCTCCGGTCCAGCTCGGGAACCAGACCGAAGCGCCTCTTCAGGGGAACGCTTCCCAGCAGCGTATTCTCGGCGACCGAAGCTGCCGGAACGTCCCGGATTTCCTGCGGAATCACAACGATTCCGGCCGACAGCGCGTCGGCGGGCGAGGCGAAACGCATGGCGCTGCCATCGACCCTGAGTTCGCCACCATCCGCTTGATGAACGCCGCCCAGAATCTTGATCAGCGTGGATTTTCCGGCGCCGTTTTCCCCGATCAGGGCATGACACTCGCCACGCCCCAAATCAAGAGAAACGTCATCAAGGGCACGGGTTGCGCGGAACGTCTTGCGGAGCCTGCGCGCCTCTATGAATGGCGTGTCCGCAGATCCTTCCATATCAAAATACCCGCAAGCCAGACGTTCTTCGTCTCAGCGCACCACTGCGGGGACAATCATCCGGTCGTCGACTAGCTGTCCGTCCCTGATGACCACTTCGTTGTCGAGCGTCACGGTACAGTCGCCCATTGGCACGTCGTAATGGCCCTTGGTCGTGCGTGTTCCTCCACCCTCGCTGTTGGGTCCCGTGGAAAACAGGAAATTTCCGGGAAACGCGCGGGCTGCGGCGTAGGTCCGGTCAGGATCATCGCCATGCAGCGCCAGGGAATCCCAGCGGGCCTGTGGATTCAACCCCCAGCCCAAATGCGAGACGAAGTGGCCGTCCCGATCATCGGGTGACGCCTTGTTGTCCTCCAGCCAATGCGACATCAGTCGGGCGTCAAATCCTCCGGATATGGTGTGGATGCAGCCGTCCTCGATTTCAAGGCGGATCGGGTCCTGTACGTACCGGTTGTAAGGCAGCACCACCATGTCACCCGGCTGGATGACGACGGTGCCGCGAGCCGATCCCTCGTTGGGAAAGGTGTGGACATGTCCGGCTCCCCAATGATCAAACCGGCCCGGTTCATCGGCAAACCCGTATTGCATCATGGTCGGGTATTCGCCGCATTCATAGGTGAAGTCCGTTCCCGCCTTGCTCGTCACATGCACGGTGCGTGTGGCTTCCAGTCTCCGGGCTGCGTGAATGACGGCGTCACGCAGGCCCGGTGGTGACATCAGCTGTTCCAGATCGTCGGGAGCGTCGATGATCATGAGCACCCGCGTGCCGGCGGCGCGAACCTCCTTCATCCAATTCGTAAAGAGCGGAATATGCAAACAGACCAGCATGTCTGCTGCACCGAGCGCTTCCAGCGTGCCCTTGCAAGCTCCGATGGTCTCGACACCAACCCGGGTCCAGGACGGGATGGCGTTGACACAGAGTTCGTAGATGTCTGCCTCCAGCGCTGATGCCGCTGCAAAGGCCGCTTCGACGTAAACACGCCGCGAACTCAGATCGGACAGGAGCGCGACGGTTTCACCTTTCTGGACATTGCAGAGCTGGAATTCTTTCTCGAACAGCGCACCCAGCCGCGCGGTATTGATTTCCTGAACACGCATGGTTCTGGCTCCTCGGCCAATGCTGTGACCCGAAACAACCCTTATACCCGATTACACTTCCAAGATCCCCCGCAGCGTCATGGCCAAAGAAACATCATACCGCCAGTTCGGCTCTGCCCTGCCGGCGCAGATTTTCGCTAATTCAATATAAAGTATTATAAATCATATACTTTCTTTCACCGACAGTACCTCGCGCTCTTGGCGTGTCTGCCACCGATGCACTTCAAGGCGCCCTGGTTTCAAGCCGGACGTTTATTGTAACGAAGGCATCCCGCTTCATCGCGACCCAACCAGGATGTGACCACCGCAAGAACGAGGATGTTCCCAGGCGGCAGTAGCGAATCCTCTCCAAGTGGATCGTGGACCGTTCTGCCGTTACGCGGCCGCACCTCGAGACTGCGAACAGCCTCGGTACGCTCGATCTGAAAAATGAGCTCCGGGATTTCGAGGGGAGGATCGCGCCGGATAGTGCCCAGCATCCGCGTCAGCCGATCGTCACAGAGCGGATGGCTCCTGGCCTTTGACGGTGCGATGAATACGAAGCTCACCTGGTCGGGCGCCGCGGGGTCGATTGCCATTTGAAACGCGCCCGGCACCTGTCGGCTCGCCCTCTGCTTGTAACGCCACTCCGGTGAACTGCGATGGTCCATCGGCGTCTTGAAGTTTGATGTCTGACTGTTGGTCGCGCCATATCAGGAGCCTTGGCGGGCCGCGTCCTTGCCGATGCAGTAATACGCGTCGTCAGCGTTCAGGTAACAGTGTTCGGGCAGCACCAGGGCGTCGACGCGCGTGAGTCTGTGTGCAAAGCTGCCGGTGGACATCTTCATAGTCCCTGACCCGAATAGCGCCTTTTTCGGCGAGCTTCGCCGGCCAGGTCAGCTGCGGATTGCGGAAGCAGCTATCGAGAACAAACAGCTTGCGTCCCTGCTGCAGTGCAGCGCGCGCCTGAATCAGCGCTCCCGATGTCTCCCCAGCCTCGACGATGATGGTGGCCTCGGTCAATGCGGACATGGTCACGTTGCGCTCCGGGAAAAACCGGCGGTTGTAGCGGTAGTCCTGGGCCTCATAGCGCTTCAGCGGTACCTGACTGACAACGAGGAAGTGCTCGGCAATGTACCGCTGCAGCCCCGCGTTCTCCCTGGGATAGGAACGAGAGAGTGGTGTCCCGATGACCGCGATGGTCCGGCTATTCTCCTCGATCGCGGTCTCATGGGCGACGCGATCGACCCCGGCCGCGAGTCCGGAGACGACGGTGAAATCGTCGGCCACAAGCTCGCGCACAAGGCGGCGGGTCCGCGACCTCCCCTCATGTGACGGCTTTCGGGTCCCCACAACGGAAACCGAGCGGGAGTTGGCCAGGTCCCACCAGCCTCGATAGTAAAGCAGCTCGACTGGATGGGCAGCATCGCGCAGCTTTTCCGGGTACTCGCCGGCGCCATGAACCCGCACACCAAAACCTTCTATATTGGCCTCGTCGAACCGTTTCTTGACAAAGGCCGCGCACTCCAGCGCCACGGTATGTGGGACAAAATCCGACGGAACGCTGCCCGGATGGCTGGCAAAGCGCTCGGAAAGAGACCTGAACGTAGTGCGGGGCTCGGACCACATTGCTTCATAGGCGCCCATCTCCAGGAACGGAGAGATGGCGCGCTTCTCGAACTCCATACTCGCGAGATTCTGTTCAGGCATCATCACGTTCGCGCTTGTGTCTGATCCGGACACGCTTCCGCGTATGTCTGCCCTTTAGCCGCCGAATCGTCCATTCAGTTACACTCATCCATTACGATAGAAAGGGGTACAGGGTTGTAGAGGGACCCGGCAACCGGAACAGACCCCATAGCGATTGACGAAGCAATGCAATGTTTCTTCTGAAATTTCAGCGGCCCGATACAACACTTCTCGTCAACAGCAACAAATCAGCCGCGTGGAGACACCGCGTGCCACCCCACATGCAAGGTTCGTAGATCAGGTCTCGCATCCCTGTCGGCCGTAATCGGGGACGGATATTCTGGTTTGATCTCGTTACTCCGCATTATGTACCCGCCCCTGGATGTGTGTACAAAGGCATCAGTGCCTCGGCGATTTTCCGGGTACCGCTCGGCCGGGATGCGCCACCAGGTGGCGTCGTCGAAGTATACGGGGCCGTCTTCACGCCGGAAGCCGCTCAGATCAGTGTTCGCCACACCCGCGAGCGCCCGCCGCCGGACATCGCTACACATTCGTGGCTTCGTCACACGGTTCGCCTCAGGTGCCGTGGACCCAGCCGGATCGCCGCAGTCCGGACCCGGTCCTTCTTGTCGGGATTCAATCGACAGCAACGAACGGCCATTCGCTTCTGTTCATTCTATCATCCCCAGCACTGTATTCCTTGCCCAAAGCAGATTCGTGAACGCTGCCATCAAATGGCGACGCGAGGCTGGCGCCGGCATTTCACAGCTTTCTGAGCATCCAGACCGCCTTTCCGACAAAATCCACATCCTGGGCGAGGCAGCTATCGTGCCCATATCCCGGGTTGCTGACCGCAGCCCCAAAATCGACACTTCGCCGTCAACGAACAGGGGCCCGACACGCTTGACCACCAGGCCCGTCCCGTTCCGGAGCCCGAACATCGCGCTGAAAGCGGGGAGACGCCCGCGGTATCGACCAGGCGCTGTTCGCCTTCAGAGACACGGTTCCGTAATCAGAAATCCGGGATCAGCAGCGCGTTTCAATGCGCCATGAGAACCGGTATTTCGGCCTGCTGCAGGATATGGCGCGTGACGCCACCGAGAACAAGTTCGCGAAGGCGGCTGTGAGAGAATGCCCCCATGACCAGCAAATCGGCACTGACCCTTTCCGCCTCCTCCAGCAGGACTTCTCCAACCAGTCTGTGATCGGGCTCGATTTCGGTCACCTCCGCACGCACACCATGCCACGACAGGTAACCCGCCATATCCCGAGGTGACGGCCCCTGCTTGGCACCGGTCCTCACGGAAACAATCGTAATCTGTCGGGCCCGGTGCAAAAACGGCAAGGCGGCAGCGGTTGCACGCGCGGCATTGGGTGTACGGTTCCAGCCGATAACAATGGACTCGCCCACGGAATCGACCATTCCCGGCGCCGCAATCAGGACCGGGCGCCCTGTTCGGAACAATGCAGCCTCTGCCGACAATTCTCCGACACTGGTGTGATCGGACCTCGTCTGCCCGACAACGACAAGGTCATAGGCGCCGCCCCGCGTGGCTACGACATCGGAAGCCGCACCGGACGCAACCTCCCAGGATGCTGAAGAGAGGTCTCCCGGAACCGCGTTTTTACGGTAATCGATTTTGAGCTTCTCCAGCAGGTCCCGAAACAGTTGATGAGCAAGCGCCTGCTTACGACTGCGCTCCTGCTCGAACTCCTCCGCCATTTGTGACTGGACCAGTTCGAACAGTCCGAGAGCGGCAGGCGGCACCATTTCGCTGATTTCTCCGGTGATGAACACGCAGTCGGCGTGACCCTCAAAATCCCTTGCCAGAGAAAGCCCGGTTTCTATCGCACTTCCATCAAGGGATGCATCCCCAACCGGTACAAGTACAGTCTTCATTCCGGCGCCCTCCAGTTCCGGCCAACTGACCGGGGGATCATATCCGATAATCCTGCATCCGTCCGTACGAGAGATTGCAGGGTTCTGCGGCTTCTTGCACCTCCGTGATAACGACCAATCCCCAACGACAGCCAACAGGGCATGGGGCTGGTGTGTTGCAGGCAAGGGAACCCGCCCGACTTTGACCCGGTCCGCAGAACCCTGACCCGTGCAACCTCCAGTCAGACTGCCTGAAATGCCGCGGGAACGGTTTCGTCACTTCCGACCCCGAGTTCCGGAGAACCGAGTGTTTTCCGGCGAGACACCCCGGCTACCGGCGTCGCCCGGTGCAGGAGTGAGTCCCTGTTCGAAAGATCCGGGGCGGTCCAGCGTATTTTCCTGCCGCCAGACCGCTGGCCGCGGGCGGGGACGTTCTGAAACTCGACCACAACGTAACCACCCTGAGCTGACCCGTAATTGACACTTACCGTCGACTGTGGTCTTTTCCCGGCTTCCTCATATCCTATTCATTGGCAGTGGGAGTATTCCCTATGACCCTTATCAGACTTGTCCTGGGCTCAGCCGCCGGCCTCGCCCTTGCCGGTACGGCTTCAGCGCAAACAATCGGTATCGGAGCCACCAAAGCCGGGGCGGTTTCGCAGATCACGGCGACAATTTCCAAGGCGGTTTCCGAACACGCTCCAGGACTGCAGATGCGCAAGCAGACCATGGGCGGTACACAGCAATACATTCCGGTGGTAAATGCCGGCGAACTGGAGTTCGGTATTTCCAACACGGCCCAGTATCACATGGCCGTGACAGGAACCGGCCTGTCCAAGGGAACCAAATACGACAATCTTCGTTATGTGGCCACGATGATGAAGTTCAACGTGTCGCCCGTCGTGACACTGGCATCAGGCGTGACCAGCATCGCTCAATTGAAGGGCCAGCGCATGGCTGTCGGCTTCAAGGGTGCGCCGCTGTTCGTCAATCTTCACAACGGAGCGCTGGCGACAGTCGGTCTGTCTGAAAAAGACATCAAACCGGTTCCTCAGGTCGGACTCGTACAGCATTGGCGCGCATTCATGGCGGGCAAACTCGACTGGGTCATCGCAGCTGCCGGATCAGGTTTCGTCAAGCAGATGGATGCAAAGATCAAGGGCGGTGTCCGGCATATTTCGATGCCGGAGGGGCCGGAGTCACTGAAGGCCCTGCATGCCTGGTTTCCCAAGTCCTACTACTCCATCGTCAAGCCGACCAAGGGACTGACCGGCGTGGTCGAACCGACCAACTTCATTACCTACGACTATATGCTGTGGACGAACACCAAGGTCTCCGATGAGATCGTTTACAAGGTGGCCAAGGTTATGCACACGCAGGGTGCCCAACTCAAGGAGGGTGGTCCCCTGTGGCGGTCCTATGAGGCCAACGAACGCCTGTCGAAACCGCAAGGTTCGCCTTACCATCCCGGTGCCGTGAAGTATTACAAGGAAGCCGGGATCTGGCAGGCACGCTGACATTCCCGGGCCTTTGGCCCTGCGCCCGGGTCAGGCCTGACCCGGGCGCTTCCCGCATCAGCCTTTACTGACGACGCGTTCCGGCGCTGTTTGTACCGGAACAGGCGAGCGGACGCGGGACTGCCGCCCGATCGGAGGATTCGCCGGTGACCGAACACAACGCTCCGGGCGGACAAACAGCCACGGACACCTCGCAGCAATCCAAGGTTTCCGAACATCAGGAATCGCTGCTGGTTCGCCGGTTGACTCTCGGTCTTGGCGCTCTCATCACACTGATTCCGCTGACCTGGGCGGTTGATCTCTGGCTCGAGCTGGGATTCACGTGGTTCGATGAGCAGGCGATGATGACCTGCCTCGGCCTAACCCTGGCAGTGATTTTCATTCGGTTTCCGGCGAATGGCAGCAAGGTGAGAACGTCTCTCCCCTGGTATGATGCTGTCCTTGCCTGCCTCGGTATCGCCAGCTGTTTGAGTCTTGTCTATGTGTACGGTGACATTGAGGCCAATCCGTTCACGATGCGAAACACGGCCTTTTCCTTCAGCGTGATACTGCTGCCCCTGGTCTGGGAGGCTCTCCGCCGTACGGCGGGCTGGAGTCTCACGATCGTCTTCAGCGCGTTCATAATCTATGCCTTTGTCGGTCATCTGATGCCCGGCATGCTTCAGGGAATGAAGCAGGATGAAGTCCGCCTCATTGCCGAACTGGGTGTCACCAATGTCGCGCTGCTCGGGCTGCCCCTCAAGATCATCGTGTTTACCGTTGTCCTCTTCATCTGGATGGGACAGCTTCTCCTCCATACCGGTGCTTCCGAATGGTTTACAGACCTGGCCGCGGCCATCATGGGACGATCACGAGGAGGCTCGGCCAAGATCGCGGTGGTCGCCTCGGGCCTGTTCGGATCAATATCGGGATCAGCCGTTTCCAACGTCGCGTCGACAGGTGTCATCACAATTCCCCTGATGAGACGGGCCGGCTACGACGCCAAGAGTGCGGGTGCAATTGAAGCGGTTGCCTCAACGGGCGGTCAGATCATGCCCCCGATCATGGGTGCAGCGGCTTTCCTGATGGCTGAACTGCTGGAACTGGAATACACCGAAATCATTCTCGCCGCCCTTTTGCCGTCCGTGCTCTATTATCTGGCCGTGTTCGTGCAGGCGGATCTCGAAGCCGCGAAGAACGGAATTGCCCCCCTGCCCAAGGACCGGATCCCGCCGCTGTTGCGGGTCATCCGGGAGGGATGGTTTTTCACATTGCCTTATGTGGTGCTGATTTATGCACTGTTCTGGATGAACATGCCGCCGCAGCAGGCTGCGTTCTGGGCGGCCATCTCCGTTTGTATTGTCAGCCTGATTTTCGCCTACAAGAAGCACCGGATCACCTTTTCCCAATTCTGGGATTCGATCGCGGGTTGTGGAAGAACGGCGGTTGACATCATCGTGATTGGCGCAATGGCCGGAATCATCATTGCCATTCTCGACCGAACGGGCCTTGGACAAGCCTTGACACTCATTCTCGCCTCAGTTGGTGAAGGCAGCCTCTTCCTGCTTCTGTTACTCACAGCACTGGTATCCATCCTCCTCGGCATGGGCATGCCGACATCCGCCATCTACCTGCTGCTTGCCACCATGATTGCCCCGTCGCTGATCAAGCTCGGGATACACCCGATTTCAGCCCACATGTTCGTACTCTATTTCGGGCTCATGTCGATGATTACGCCACCGGTGGCAATTGCAGCGTTCGCCGCGGCCTCCCTGTCGGGCGCAAAACCAATGGAAACGGGTGTGACTGCTGTCAGGCTTGGCTGGATTGCCTATGTCATTCCGTTCGTATTTGTCCTGTCCCCGGCGCTGATTGGTCAGGGAGAGGCCGGCGACATCATCCTCGCGGCTTCCACCGCCATTGTTGGCGTGTGGATCGCCTCCTGCGGACTGATCGGTTATTTCTGTGGACCGCTTGGCCCGGTAAACCGTCTCCTGTTCTTCACCGCAGGATTCCTGCTGCTGTTACCGGCAAATGCCATTCCCTACGGCCTCATGATCAACGGAGTCGGCCTGGTACTGGGAGTGTTGCTTCTGGCAAGGGACTATCTGACCAACAGGCGCCCGGCATCCATGGTGAAGTCTCCAACAGAAGCAGGAAAATAGTGCAGGTAGCTCCCGGTCGCTGCCAGAACGCGGAGTGAAGCCGGGGCAACGCCACCTGGACATGCGGGGTTGTGTGTTCCGGAACGGCAATTCGGTGCAAATTCCATCACAGGAAGCGCGTCGTCACGTCGGCATCAATGTCTGTGGCCCGATCAGCGAGGATAAGGCCGGGACCCGCACCTCTGAGGGCACAAGATCGGTCTCCGAACGCGCGGCAAGGGCACGGTTCGCCACTCCCTTGTGTGTCAATGCCAACCGGATGTGTCAATGCCAACCGGAATGGCTGCGCGGCTGGTCCGAATGGAGCCGGAGCCGGCGGAAAGAACCTCAGCCGTTGGCCTGACGCGATCCTTGCCGGCTGTGCCCAAACCTTCCTCTGACATCCTCGATCGGTGTATCGCGTCGATCGATATGCCGGATCGGCGCATTCGCTGCTTCGAAACCCTCGAGGCAGCGCGTATTGATGGCCCATCCGGTGAACGGCTTGATGCCCTGCGCAATTTCGTCTTCCGTCGGATAACTTGGCCGCCGGAAAGGCAGGATGCCGCATCTGGAGCAGAAATAGTCCTCTCCGGTAAATGATCCCCAGCGATACCGGGTCAGCACATCGGAGGGCGTTTGCAGCCGGAAATCTTTCTCCGGCACCCGGTGAATCAAGGCCCCTCTCTTGTGGCAGACGGAACAATTGCAAATCCGTACGTGATCTATGTCGGCATCGACTTCAAAGCGGACCGCGCCACAGTGACAAGCGCCCTTCCATGTTTTTTTCACAAGAACGATTCCCTGTCTCTGGTGATCCTGTCGGCCGCATCCATGAAACGCACTCACAAATTCCCGGCCAAATGGCAGCGGGAGGCGGGATATTCACATCGCAGGGCTTCCGCTGGTGTCCCCGGCTGAATCACACCTTTCATCGCCAATAAACCGGCGGAAAAAGAAGGGCGGCACGACGGCCACCCTTCTGTCATTGCTGGCCGGGCCTCAGGAACCCAGCGGTTTGAACTGATAGCGATACGGCCACTTGTGTCCGGCTTCTTCCATGTATTTCATGTATTTTTCCATGATCGCCGGTCCGTCGATCTGATAGCCCTTCGCGATATCGTGTGCACGCTCGTTTGGCCAGTCCTTGAGGGCTTCGGCCCATTTCGCCTGTTGCTCAACCGGCAACGTGGAAATATGAGCCCCTGCCTTCTTCAGCTTGGCAAGACCGATCTTTTCGCTCTCATAGGCATCACGGGTGGCGACGGTCTCGTAGCCCTTGCTTGCCTCGTCAATGATCTTCAGAACATCAGCCGGGAGTTTTTTTCTTGTGTTGTGGTTCATGGTCAGGATCGTCTGGGCCATGGCTCCAAGATTCGTGATCTTGAAATGAGGTGCAGGCTCATGAAACTTGAACCCGAAATAGACCCCGGGAAACATGATGAAGCCCTGTGCCACCCCGGTCGCCAATGCGTTGTAGGCCGTCGGCAGTGTCGTCGTTACCGGAATTGCACCAAAGCGCTCGACCCACGGCAGATTGGGGCCCGCCGCAATAATCTTCTTGCCCTTCAGCTCATTCACATCGTTCCAGGCGAACTTGGTTCCAAGCCCGTAATTGTCGAAACCCGTAATCGCCGTCAGTTTCTGGTTATATTTCTTGTCAAGCATGTCATAGAGTTCCGGATGCTCGGCCATGACACGCAGCTTGACCTCGAGCTGCTTTCGAATATCGCCTGTGGTGAATGGCGTGAAATAATCGAAATTCATCGGCAGCATTTTTGCGCTCTCGAAACAGACGCACCATCCTCCGATGTCCAGGAGCCCCTTCTCGACCGCTTCCAGTGTTTCATGGACCTTGGCTATCTTGCCCGCATAGGCGTGTATGATCCGGACCTTGTGGTCGGTCTCGGCTTCCACCCGTTTCGTGATTTCATCTGCGAGGTAATGTTCCATGTTGCGGACATAGGGCGTAGGCTTGCTCGGATGTCCGGACCCCATGCGAAGAACAAATGTCTTCGCATCGGATGCTGTTCCCAGCGCTGCGCTTCCCACCATCGCCGCAAGCGCACCGGCCGCGAATTTTGTAACGGTTTTCAAAATGTTTCTCCTTTGCGGACCTTGTCAGGCTGACCGACGGTATGCCGACAGCAGTGCGGCTACGCTACCAGAAGTTGCGGAGAGGTCAACTTGCCGGGGGGACGGACTGACCGGTGTGGGGGCGACTGTGCCTGCTGCAGGTTTCGATGAATGATCCCGCTTCAGACCGTGCCGACTTTGCCATGGGGTCAGGACAGGTGAAGACCCTGATTGGCTGATTTTGGCAACGGCCACCAGCGCCGGTTTCAGCCGGGAAGAAAACCGGTGTGCCGGTAACAACGCAGACAATCCGTTCCTGAAATCGGTCGTTGGCCGATATCTGCAGCCGGCTCGAAGAACCACTCTGACTGGCATACGGCGCCCGTCGCCAGATCTGGAGACACGACCGGCCGGTCAACTTCAAACGCTCGCCACACTCTCGCGCCCTCAGCAAACAGGGTGACCTCCCGGTGTCGAATCCTGAACCGGATCCGATCAGAAAAAGGCTCAGGGATGCAGCTCTTGTGTTGAATTCGACGCGCCAGGCATCAGAAACGACATGGACATGATCGACAGGGGCGAGTAGTTACGGGCCAATACCAAACGGCAGGAAAGCCTGGGAATGCCCGGATCGTCATTCGAAGATATTGGTGGCTGCGTGTTCGACGCATACGGGACACTGTTTGATGTCCATTCAGCAGCAGAGTGCCTGCGAGATGATATCGGCCCGGTCACTGACGCCCTGTCGGAGACCTGGCGTCTGAAGCAACTTCAGTACAGCTGGCTGCGCGGGCTTATGGGGCAGTTCGAAGACTTCTGGATCATTACGAGCAATGCCCTGGACTTTGCGATGGCTCAACACAGGATCGACGATCCGGCACTGCGTGCCCGCCTCATGGAACTGTATCTTCAGCTGGACGCGTTTCCCGAAGTCCCCGCCGTCCTTGCCCGCCTGAGAAAGGATGGGATAAAGACCGCGATTCTCTCAAACGGGTCGCGATCAATGCTGGTGAGCGCAGCAAAGAGCGCTGGTGTCTACAGCTTGTTTGACCAGATTCTGTCCGTCGACGATGTCGGTGTGTTCAAACCCCATCCGTCGGTATACCAGTTGGCGGTCGACCGCATGAAATTGCCAGCCGATCGCATCGCCTTTCAGTCGTCCAACGGCTGGGATGCGCATGGCGCAACAGTCTTCGGCTTCAGGACGGTATGGGTGAACCGGACCGCCCAACCCCCCGAACACCTCGCGGGTACCCCGCACGCAGAGATTCGGACTCTTGACGATCTGCCGGAATTGCTCGGTCTCTGAAGACCCGGGGCATGGCTTTTCAAGAACGCTTCATTTCTACGCAGGACAACCGGTCTCTTTTCCTGCGCGATTTCGGTCATGGTGCCACTTCCGGGCCTGCCGTTCTGTGTCTCGCCGGCATGACAAGAAACTCAAGGGATTTTGACGCGTTCGCCCGCCATCTCAGCAACAGGGGCCGGCGTGTTATCTGCCCCGACTACCGCGGGCGAGGATTGTCAGATCGGGATCCCGACTGGAGGAACTACGGTGCCCGCACCTCTATTCGTGATGTCCATGACTGCCTGGTCGCCCTGAACCTCCACCGTGTCATCATCATCGGAACATCGATGGGTGGGCTGCTTGGACTGGGTCTTGCGGTGTTCGTACCCTGCCTCGTCGCCGGACTTGTCCTGAATGACATCGGCCCCGAAGTCGAGCCGGACGCACTCGCCGATCTTGTCCCCTATATCAGCCGCGACAGGCCACAGGGCAACTGGACTGAAGCGGTCGCCGAACTGAAACTCGCTTTCCCGGATGCATGGTTCCGTACCGAGGAAGACTGGCTCGAAATGGCCAAGGGCACCTATCGCCGGGGCCAGGACGGAGTACTGCATTTTGACTGGGATGTTCGACTGGGACGTGCGCTGAAGCCCGAAGCACAGCACAGTGAGGACCTCTGGAGGCTGTTCAGAGCGGCCGTCGCATTGCCCATGGTCCTCCTTCGCGGGGAGCACTCGAACATGATTTCGCAACACAGCGTGGAGAAAATGCGTAAGGAAAAACCTGATCTTGTGGTCCGGAACATTCCCGGAGTAGGCCATGCCCCGACCCTGAACGAACCTGAGGCCCTGGAAGCCATCGAGGTGTTCCTTGACTCTCTCTGACGGATGGCCGAGCCCGGACGATATCGAAGACGCTGCTATCCGGCTTCAGGGCGTAGCGAGGCGGACACCGCTGCTCGAGAGTGATGACCTGAATGCGAGGGCCAACGCACGCCTTCTGCTCAAGTGCGAAATGTTTCAGCCCATGGGTGCGTTCAAGATCAGGGGCGCCTGGAACACAGTTTCCAACCTCTCGGTCGAACAGCGAAAACGCGGCGTCGTCACCTTCTCTTCCGGCAATCATGCTCAGGCGGTTGCGCTGGCAGCAAGCCGGCTTGGCATTCCGGCCACCATTGTGATGCCGTCCGACGCACCGCAAATCAAGATCGCACGCACGCGGCAGTATGGCGGTACTGTCCTGACTTATGACCGGTTGGGCAACGATCGCGAAGCAATCGCTGCGGAACGGGCTGCGGCCACCGGCGCAACGATGATTCCACCCTACGATCATCC
The DNA here is from genome assembly GCA_965221485.1 of Alphaproteobacteria bacterium. Classification (GTDB taxonomy): domain Bacteria; phylum Pseudomonadota; class Alphaproteobacteria; order MPNO01; family UBA830; genus JAJEBT01. The sequence continues at coordinate 1,699,485 of OZ244893.1, forward strand.
CGATGTCATCGCAGGACAGGGTACTGTGGGTTTGGAGATCGTCCAGCAATGCCGCGAGATCGGCGTCAGACCCGATGCTGCCATTGTCCCCTGTTCAGGCGGCGGACTTGTTGCAGGCTGCGCATTGGTCCTTCGCAAGGAATGGCCGGATATCCGGATTTATGCCGCTGAACCTGAAGGGTTCGACGATACAGCCCGATCCCTGAAATCGGGCCAAAGGGAAACCAACCTGCCGGGTGCAACGTCAATCTGCGACGCCCTCCTGGTTCCAGCCCCGGGAGAACTTACGTTCGAAATCAACCGCGCCCTTCTCACTGGAGGACTGGCCGTGTCCGACATGGAGGTTATATCCGCCATCAGGCACGCTTTCAGCGATGCACGCCTCGTAACAGAACCGGGAGGCGCCACAGGCCTTGCGGCCGCTCTTCACGCCAAGGCGGACATTGCCGGCAAGACTGTTTGTATCGTCCTTTCGGGCGGCAATATCGATCCACTGCGATTCGCAGAATTCCTCAAATGACCCTGATCGCGGTGTTGGTCAGGCCGTAACGTCAGTTGTGACCAGCTTCGGAACCGTCTCGGCAGGCTGTTTGCGCCGGCATTGGCCATCGATAATGGCACCGGTCTCGATCGCCAGAGATTCGTACAGCACTTCTCCCTCCACGTTCGCCGAGCGCGTCAGTGTGAGGTTTTCAGCACTGAGCTGACCAACCGTCTTGCCGTGAATGATGCATTCTTCGGTCACAAGAGAGCCGCTCACCTCGCCTGATTCTCCGATGACCAGCTTGCGGCACTGGATATTGCCCTTGACCGAACCATCTACCTGGACTTCGCCTTCGCTGACGATGTCTCCAATGATTTCCGCGGAGGCACTCAACAATGTAAGGATACCATCGTCTTTTTTCGTCGGATTGCTCGCCATTGTCTTATCCTTTGAAAACATTCTTCCCCACCTCAAGGAATCTGGCCGGATCGACGGCCTTGCCAAATACCAGAATCTCGTAATGAAGATGGGTTCCGGTACTTCGGCCCGAGTTGCCGACCTGACCAATTCGATCCCTCGCTGACACTGTGGCGCCCCGCTTCACCAGAATCTGGCGAAGGTGTCCGTAGCGGGTTACGATTCCGTTCCCGTGGTCGATCTCTACCAAACGTCCATACCGCCCCTTGCGTCCTGCGAATGTCACCTTGCCCGCCGCCGGTGCGTATATGGCTGACCGGTACCTCGCCCTCATGTCCAGACCGTTATGCATCGCCCGGCGACCGTTTATCGGATCCTTGCGCGGTCCGAACCGACTGGTGATGGAAAAGTAATCCAGCGGTGACATCAGCGGCAGATGGCGCACGAAATCCCTGAGCCGATGTATGTGTTCAAGCAATTCAGCGGCCTTTTTCGATGCCGCATTCAGGGCAATTTCCTCAGGCGACAGTCCCTCTGAGCCAACGGCCTTGAATGGCCCGCCCTGGGCGGACTCCGGGGGTTGCGCCTCGGGCAAATGGCGTTTCAGGTCAAGACCTGCGGCCACGATCAGCCCTTCCAGCCATTGGACTTCAGCATATGCCTGATCGTTGATTTGCTGCAGCAACCGTCCCTGAACATTTTTTACCCGCGAGAATCGTTGTTCAATCGTCTCCAGTTGGGACTTGAGGCTCCTGTTTTCAGTATTCGTGCTGTCCTCGCGCTTCCGCACGTGCGCCAGTTCCGTTTCTGTCGCCTGCAGGTCTTGAGCCAACAGCCGGTTCCGGTCACGCGCGCGGTCGACCCAGTGATCAAGGCTCGACGCATAGGCAATCAGGTCCGTCCTTCTGGCCGTAGCCCAGTTATGTGGACCGTCAACCCGATCGACAGCGCTTGTCATGGACTCTTCCGAGACAGGTGGACGCTCACCGTTCAGGATCCTGGGCAACCCCTTCTTCATCCGGCTTTGCGCCTCGATCTCGTACTGTGAGCGGTCGTAAATGCCCTTCACCTCAAAATAGGCGTCGGTCACGAAGGCAAGCCAGGCGAACCCGCCGGCCAGCAAAAGGATTCCGAGGATCTGGATTTCCCGGGGAAGCGCAAAGCGGCGCAAACGGCCACCCGAACGCACCATGACCTCGCGGTCAAGCCATCTTGGTCCCCTGACCTCTTTCCTGATTCGCTTTCGGACAATCCTTGTCCGTTCCGCGAACTCCGTTCTCCCGGTCACTTTTGTCGTATTCCCGCTCTCATGATCAGATCGGTCGTTGCCTGACCGCCCTGCCGGTTGCCGGTGCAGGGTTACGGCCGACCATTCATTGCCCGAAATTCATTCTATCCCCCGACACGGATGCAGTCTTCCAAAATCTCGCGGAACACGTCAAGAGATATCACCATGGTTTCCGCACGATGTTCCGGGGGGCACAGCCTTGACCGTGACATAATGGCAGTCCTGAAAAGCACTCTCCCCGGGGTCTTCGGAGGTTACAGAACCGTTATTCGCCCTGCGTATATCCATGGATTTGTATCAGTTGGTCGGTCTCTGGGTCGCCCGCTTCAGGACAGTCCACCCCATGCCCGTCAGCATCGGCTCAGACCCGTGCCGTTACGGGCTTCCGCAAGAACCTGGCGTCGCCCGGCCTGAACGAAGCGCGCTGGTCTCTTGGAACAGCGACATCCCGGTCTCACACAGTCGACCGATTTCATATCACCAGACGGTTCAGGAGTGTTCGACGGACTCCCGCTCACAGTTCGGATTCATTCCCCGGGATGCGAGCCGATGGAGAAACCCGGCCTCTTCAGCGGTTTGCAGCGATGACGGGACAGAGACTCCTGCCAGCCGTCTGTCCGGATCCGGCGGCTGGCATGAAACTCGAGCGACCGATGACCTCCCGGGATGACGCCGAAACGCGTTGCTCCCGAAGCCGCGGATCGCCTATATTCGGCACGGGAGCGTCATCGTGATTACGTTCCCCGAAATACCAGCGGGAGGAGTCGTTGTGGTCGAGTTATATGTTGGACAAGTGGACGAATTCGAGGACCGGGACCGCAAGATTATTGCGCAGGGCGATCTGGAAATTGGCGTATTCTACGTAGACGGAGAATTCTACGCCTATGAAAACAACTGCGCTCATCAGGGTGGACCTGCCTGCCAGGGCAAGATCATCAACCGGGTCGAGGAAATTATCCACGAGACCGAAAAGACGGCTCACGGCCTCCGGTTTTCCGAGACAGACGTCCATATTGTCTGCCCCTGGCACGGCTTCGAATACAACGTCAAGACCGGCCGGCATCCTGGCAGTCGTAACGTACGGCTAAAGCCCTACCCTGTGGCGGTGCGGGACGGAGATGTCTATGTCGCCGTCTGATGCCGACATTTCGGAACTCGGGCAAGCCGCTGCCAGGGCAATGGCGCTTGCCGAGAAGGCTCTCAAGGAAGGCGAGACCTCAGGAATTCCTGATCATGTCGTCCAGCAATTATTGACAGCCGGTACAAGGTTGTTTGCCCACAAGGTTGAAATGGAAGAGCGTTACTTCTCTCCTTATACCGGCGCAGAGGATGTAACGGCGACGGATGTTGTCATGACCTGTTCAGACATGCTGCGAGCCGTCAACCTGTCCAGTTTCGACCTTGCGATGTGGTTCGGGCGGCCGCGTCCCGACGACAATATCTGATCCCGGGGCACAATCCGCATTCGATCAGGCGTTACCAGACAATTCGGAACCCGCGGATGCCAGGAGGCAAACACATGCTGTTCCGGGAAAACGCGATTTACCTTGAGGCTCCGGATTGATCTGAAAGGGCGAGACAGGGCCGGTCTGGCAGCATCAGGCAACATTCGGAAAGGCACCCAGGCGGGACACGTCTTTTCGATGCAAGACCGGAACAGGTTGCCGTGCTACACTTGGGGTGTAAGCAGGCGAGCGTGAGCGGAGAGGCTTGGGCAGTTCTTCGCGATCGACGAACGAGGAGAGCCGATATGGACACAGGGATCGAACCCGTACGCGAAATTCCCATCAAGCAGATCACGACACACACGGATTCCCGTGATGTCCTGGCACGGGCGCGCCGCCAGGCCGAAGAACGCAACTTCGACGATGTTTTCATCGTCGACATCGATTCACATCACACGGAAACCGAGTCCTGGCGGGAGATCATCCAGTATATTGACGATCCCGTCACCCGTGAGAACGCCAAGGAAATGGTCTTTCACCGCTCGGGAACACCCCCATACGGGCTGAACGGGGACCTCGCAATGCGTTACCAGGATGTCGGGGGCCGAATCCCGCATCAGGCTGCACGCAGTGAAAAGATCGATGAGTCGGAAATCCGTGAGGCGGGTCATCGGGACCTCGTACTCGCCAAACGGTCCTACGAAGCCATGGGAATCGATTACCAGATCGTGTTTCCCACACCGATGCTGTTTCTGGGCATGCACCCTCAATTTGACATGGAAGCAACCCTGGGCAAGGCCTACAACCGGTGGCAGGTGGAGAACATCCTTTCGAAGGACAAGCGCCTCAAGACCATGATGTTTCTGCCATTCAATGATCCGGAATCAGCGCTGGAAACGATTGAGGAGTTCGGCGATGCGCCGGGCTGTGTCGGATTTATGGTCACCTCCGTCCGATACAAGGCCGTCCATCACAATCATTACATGAAGGTTTACCGTGCTCTTGAAGAGCGGGGCCTGCCCCTCGGTTTTCATGCCGGTTACTACTGGCAAGACCCCTTCATGATGCAGATCAACCGCTTCGGTTCCATGCATGCCCTTTCCTTTGTCTGGTGCAATGTGGTGCATATGACAAACTGGGTCATGAATGCGCTTCCGGAACGGTTTCCGGGTCTTAATGTCGTGTGGATCGAATCCGGGCTTGCCTGGGTACCCTGGCTGATGCAACGCCTGGACCACACCTATCTCATGCGCTCTTCAGAAGCCCCGGCGCTCAAGAAGATGCCGAGCGAATACATGAAGGAGATGTATTACACCTGCCAGCCCATGGAGACAGACCACCGCAAGGCGCTTGAGGTCACTTTCGAAATGATCAATGCGGAAACCCAGCTGCTCTACGCATCGGACTGGCCCCACTACGATTTTGACACGCCCAGCGTCATTTGGGACCTGCCGTTTCTGGATGAGCAGGCGAAGCGTAACATTCTCGGGCTGAACGCCAAGCGGATCTTCAACCTGGATCGCTGAGGCTTCGGGGAGAGCAATCCCCGCCCCTGGAGCGATACCCTGTCCTCAACAGGCAGGGGCGCACCGCCTTCGTGGCAGCTGAATACCGCTGAACGCCTGTCCGTGGACCCCATCCGGGCTTGTAACAGCCGGGATGGGGCTCAGTTGCGCCCCGTGCGCGACGAAAAACCGCGTCAGGCAGGCGATATTGAAAACCCGCTCCAGCCAGTGATTGAGGGAAATCGGGGCCTGTTGAACCCTGGCAGGACACAGATGGCCAAGATCTGTCGAGCCGGGAAACTCCAGCCGCACCAGGTCATTGTTATGCTGGTTCAGTCTCCACTCTCGCGAGTCACAGGGACGAGCGAAAAATCAGGCTCGAGAGAGCCTTGCTGATGGGCCGATGTTCGGTAAATTTCTTGCCATTGTCCGCCATGATGGTATCAATCAGCACCTTGGTGGGCTGAAGACATAGCCGGATCGCAGACCTCATTGCGCACACCGTGTTCGTCAGGACCTGTTGGAAAAACACGTTATTTGATCGACAATAGACAACAGGGCTTCCTGATGGCCCTTGCCGATGATGGTATCGATTTCCCAATTCCTGACTCCGAACGAACAAGTGTCCATAACCGTTCCGGCGGTTGGGCGTCTTGCCGGGGCGACCGAGATGTCCAGACAACCGGTCTCCGGCCTCGCGGTCCGTCCATATACACTCGCAGAACCAGGTCGCATTGACAGACTCCCGGCCCTCAAGGCGAAACCGCGGTCGAGGCCCCGTTCGAGAACCAATGCCTCCCCGAACGGGACGACAGATCCGGCGTCATCTTGCTGACAACCGACGACACTCTTGAGCGCCGTTCCTCCGAGGGGCCCCTCTGCCTGGTGATGGACTTGCCCATGATCACCAGCATTCCGCCGCAGTTCGCGAATGATCACAGAAGCGGCAAACCGATCTCCTGCATGTTGCAGCGCACCGAAGTTCGTCTTTTCCGGATTGCAAGGATCCGGCATCGTTCGGGAACGGCCAGAAGATGACAGGCTTCTGGCAATACAATACCCTGCATGGTGACACTGAAATCTTGCAGCCACCTGATCCGCGTCAAAAGACGGGAGCAACGGAGGCTGATCCCCACTACCAAGGGTGTTGCACCTAAACGTGAAACGGACGTGTTCAATTTCCTCCCTTTTTGAGACCGACAGACACCCGGATCAAGCGTAACATGGAACTTCTTGCGGGCGTTGTTGGTGGCTTCGGCCTGTTCATTGTCGGGATGTGGCTTCTGACGGAGAACCTCAAGAAGCTGGCCAGTCGCAGAATGCGTCAAATTGCGCATCGCTGGACCGGGAACCGGTACGGAGCCCTCCTATGGGGAACCATCGGCGCCGGCATAACCCAGAGCATGACTGCGCTGACGTTTATCGTAGTCGGCCTTATGCGCTCCCGGCTGACCAATATGAGCGGTGCGCTGGCGATGATATTGGGCGGGTCCATCGGGGTTACGGGTCTCGTCATGATTGTCACCTTCGACATAAAGGTCGTAGCGCTCTATGTCGTCGGTCTTGCCGGCGCTGTGGTAGCCACCGACCGATTGGCGCGGTATCGGACTGTAGCCGGATCGTTTCTCGGCGGAGCCATGATCATTCTGGGCCTGATGCTGCTCAGGGAGGCCGCCGCACCCCTCTCCGAAGAGCCCTGGTTCCGCGAGATGGTAGAGGGAACCGGGCATTCGCTGCTTCTCGCCTTCGCTGTGGCAGCTGCGTTGACCTTCGTCGTTCAGTCCTCCGGCGCGGTTTCCGCCTTCGGTATAAGCCTGGCGGCGGTCGGCATTGTCTCCGTCGATCAGGCAATCATGATCATCTACGGAAGCTATGTCGGCTCCGCCGCCATCCTGGCGGTATTGTCCGCCAACCTGACCGGACGCTCTCGTCAGGTCGTTATGTTCCTGGTGTTCTTCAACTCGCTGATCTGCGCTGTCGTCATTCCCCTTCTTTACCTCGAAATCCATTTCGGAGTTCCGTCGATAAAGGCAGTCATTGACGCGACCGGCTTCGACCTCCCGCAGCGTCTGGCTCTGGTCTATATCATCACGGCCATCGTCCCCGTGCCGATCGTGCTCGCCGGACTGGATCTTTCGGCCCGCATACTCGAGAAGTTCTGGCCGGAATCGGAAATCGACGAAATGTCTCGCGCGCAATTCATTCACGATCAGGCCACGGTCGATGTCGAGACGGCACTGCTACTGGTCGATCTGGAGCAAAAGCGCGCCTTCCGGTTGCTGCGGCGTTTTTTTGATGTTCTTCGGAACGGTGGCGACCTGCAACCGCTTCGGCAGGGACTGCACACCCTTATGGCCGAAATCGAGGAATTTCTGAAAGAACTGCAGCCACTGCAACCCATGCAAGCGGTCGAGGATCGTAACGCACTGCTCAACCGTCAGAAGCTGCTCGCCTGGTTGTGCGACTCGCTGGCCACCATGTGCAATCCTCTGCTTGGCAAGACCGACCGTCCGGACCTGAATCGGTTTCGGGACAGCATGTGCGAGGGAGTGGACAGCGTGTTTCTGGCCTTCGACGACGCACTGAAGGAAGGAGACCCCACGTCCTGGAATATAACCAGAACGCTATGCGGGGATCGTGGCGAGACCATGCGCAGATTGCGCAGCCAGTACACGGAGTCAAACCTGGATCTGGAAAAGTCGGATCTGTTGACCGTGTTTCTGGTCACCAATACGGCCGAAGACATCTTCTTCCTGCTGTCAAAGCTTGAGGAAGACTTCAACCCCTATTCAGCGGCGGACGGAGCACCGGTGTAAAGTTGAAGCGGGACTCTCCTGTGGGGCCTGTCCATTTTTTGACAGCCTGAGAGGAACCGCAGCAGAACCATCAACGGAAGCCGGTTCGGGAGATCCGAGTGTCGAGGACAACAACCTCGAACCTGTTACCGTCAAAGGGTTCACCCACGCCTCATTACCGGTACCAGATTATCCTTGGAACTTCAGGCAGTTGTCCGTTAACGTCATGAATCCTTTCGGGAACTCGCCGGCAGACGCGCCTCGCCAAACAGGACCGTTCCGGCAACAAATCCGAACAGCGATCCCTATCGGACCGCAACTTCCATGCGCCCGATCACGTCGGCTTCACACTGGAGATGATCACCGGCAGCGAGCGGTCCCACACCCTGGGGAGTTCCGGTCATGATGATGTCTCCAGGATAGAGCGTGTAGAAGCGGGAGGCATACGCGATCAGTTTGCGGCAACCAAAAATCAGGAAACGCGTATTCGAATCCTGGCGCATCTCGCCATTGACCAGAATTCGAAAGTCAAGGTTGTCGGGATCCGGTATTTCGTCAGCCGTCGTCATCCATGGGCCCAGTACGGCATAAGAATCCAGGGACTTCCGAAGGCTTCGATCTTCCACTCCCCGAACCGTGATATCGAGACCAATGGAATAACCCGCCACATAATCGAGGGCAGAGTCCTCCGGGACATTCTTCGCTGTCCGACCGATAATGATTGCCAGCTCGACTTCATGATCGTTACGGCGATCCACGTGTCCCAGTTCAATACCTTCTCCGGCACCTCGCAGCGCCGAAGTGGCCTTCAGGAAGAGACCATAGTCGTCAATCGTCCTGGATTCGCGGCCGAAATTGATTTCGGCGTCAGCCCGGGACTCCGCTATATGGTCCCAATAGTTCGCCGGAGCACCGATGATCTTGGTCGGATTGGCCACCGGGCTCAGGAGCGAAACATTGTCGACGCCCTGCACATAGCCCATCTTCTGGTTGGCAACCACCTGTTCCGTCACCATGTCCAGATTGGCAATCAGGGCATCTCCCGGAGGCCGCGGCCAGCGCACAGCCGGGAGCGCCTCCAGCGCAATGGTTACATCAATGAGCTGATCCCCCTTGACCAGCCCGAGCTTGTCCTTGTTGTAACGGCACAGTCTCATGTCTTGACCCTGAATTCCTCTCTCGCACCCGGTGCCCAGCTCAGGCCGTGACCCACGCCCGTCGGTGTCGTCATATTTCCGTGGTCATCCATTTCCACCGGCTGATCGAAGAGAGGTTCCAGAAGCGGAAAATCTTCCAACCACCGGACCGCAGGCACGGCTGCAGCAAGGTGAATGAACAGAGCCGGAAGGAAATGGGGCGAGACCACGAGGCCATGGTAGTCCGCGATTTGCGCTACACGCAAACACTCTGTCAGACCTCCCATCATTGCGAGATCGGGCTGAACAACCGATATGGCGCCGCTTCTCATAATTGGCGCCAACTCCACGACACCCTGATGATGCTCACCGGTTGCGAGCGGCACTGAAAACCGGCCGGCGAGCATGGAAAGACCCTCGATGTTCTGGGCGGGCAGCGGTTCCTCGAGCCACAGCGCATTGACATCGGAAAGTACCCCGGCCAGCCAGGCTGCCTGTACCACGTCACATTTTTCGTTGGCATCGGCCATGATCCGAACATTGTCGGGCAGCACCGAGGCAACGGCCTCAATTCTGGTCTTGTCAGCCGGCAGTCCGGCGACTCGCAGCTTGACGGCGGAACATCCTCGTGCCGAGTAATCCAGCGCACGTTCTGCTGCCTTTTCGGGATCCTGGGTCGGACCGAACCCTCCTGAGCCATACACAGGCACTTTCACCGGAACACCACCCATCGCCGTGGCCAGACTCACTCCTCGCTGGCGGGCGTGCAGATCCCACATGGCAACGTCGATTGCGGCCATGGCGACATATCCTGAACCGCGTCCCAGTCGATTCAGTGAACCCGCAAGACGGCGCCACAGAACCTGCGGCGGCACACTATCCGCACCTTCCACGAACCGTGCCAGCATGTCCTGCGCAATGGCTGCGACACCATGTCCCCCACCTCCAAGAACATATGAAAATCCGGTCCCTGTATGGCCGTCATCGTCCTCCAGATCCGCAACGACCACATCAACGGACGTGATCCCGGAGCCTCCGGTAGGGCCCGATAAAGGGAACACCCAGAGTTCAGCTGTGGCACGTGTGATCTTCACCACCTAGACGCGCTCCCTGAGGCTGAGGGTCAAGACATCGCCATCTTCGACTCCGAGCTGTTTTCGCAAACCGAACTCCGAAATCAGTTCAACCTGGGCCGGAGGATAGTCCGGCACCAGCGGATACACGATCGCTGCCGGAATATCTCCAGGCAACATCACCTGCCAGCATTTTGCATCGCAATCATGGGGCCCGCTGCCGGGATTGCAGATCCTGATGCCGTCGGTGCGTCGAATACGAACCCACACCGGCATTGAGTCCGGGTCATCAATGATCAGGTTGAGGGTGCCAGGATGCGGATCGATATCAAGCTGCTCCATGAATGCCTTCCGGGCCCAGGACAGAGCGGTAAAGGTCCGGCCCATACCAATGCCCGTCGCAACCCGGCCCGTCAGGGTCTGGAGGGCCATCAGGCCGCCCGGACCGTGATGTCCATGCTGCCGATACGTTCGCAGTGGCAATGCATGATATCGCCAGGTACCACAGGTCCCACACCCTCCGGCGTGCCGGTCATGATGACATCACCCGGATAGAGCGTGTAGAAACTCGAGCCGTATGCAATCAATTTTCGGCAATCGAAAATAAGCTTGCTGGTGTTCGAATTCTGCCGCTCTTCATCGCCAACCGAAATCGAAAAATCGAGATTGTCGGGATCCGGAATTTCGTCAGCCGTGACCAGCCACGGCCCCAGGACAGAGTAGCTGTCAATTGCCTTTCTCAGGCTGCGTTCCTCAGTGCCACGAACCGTCATGTCGAGGCCGATCGCATAACCTGCAACATGGTCAAGCGCCTCGTCGTAAGGGATGTTCTTGCCGGCTTTGCCGATGATCAGTGCCAGTTCCACCTCATGGTCGTTGCGTCGATCCGTAAAGTGGAGATCGACACCGTCTCCGGGACCGACCAGGACCGGACTCTTCAGGAACAACCCGTAATGGTCGATGGTCTTGATTTCGCGACCAAAACTCACCCCCTCGTCCTTGATCGATTCCTCCTGATGCGCATGGTAATTCACCGGAGCACCGATCACCTTGCTGGGATTTGCGACAGGGCTCCGGAGTTTGACATCGCCGAGAGCGCGACGTGGCGCCGCAGGCGCGAGAGACCGGACCCGATCCGATATCCCGGCCAGATTGGCGATCAGGGCATCGCCGACTGGCGCAGGCCAGCGTGTCTGCGGTATCACAGACAGTGCCTCAGTAACATCGGCAATCTCGTCCCCGTCCACCAGCCCCAGACGGTCATCATCAAAACGACAAATCTTCATCCTGCGTTTCCTCCCATCACAGTCTGTACGTCCTGTACGTCCCCGGTTCCTGGGTTTTCATTGCATCAGGAGTGGCCGGGGTCCAGCAATTTGTGTGTTCCGGTCGATCATCCGCACAGGGATAACCCTTCACGCCGCAACATCCGTTCAATCGTGCTGCTTCGGGCCCGGTCCTCGCCCGCCATGCCCTGCATCAGCGCAGCCAGTCGCCAGGCACTGCCCCTCCGTCAATCGCCCGCCCCAGATAGTATTTCCATAGCTTCGCAACATGAGCATGGCGGTCGAAACGGTGCAGGAACGCCGCGATTTCATCTGGCGATAGCGGAATCACCTTGCCCAGGGCCGAGGCCTTCAGAAGTGTTTCCGAATTTTCCTCGAAGTGCACACTGTCAACGAGCAGCGCCGGAACGCTTTCTGCCGTCAGAACCACGCCATGCGCACGAATCAGTGCGGCGTTACTTTGACCCAGTGTGCGGGCAAGGGCGCGGCCACTGTCGGGACTGTTGATATGTGCCGGATCGGGATGAACCGGGATACCCTCGGCCCAGCGTGACGCATGATTCTTCACCGGCACGATGGGATGATTTTCGACCAGGGTGAAAACCGTAGCGATTTGCGGGTGGAAATGTGCAACGGCATTGACATCGGGGCGTGCCGCCATGATCTCCGTATGAATGAAAATCTCGCGTGGCGGAATACCTGTCACACGCCCTTTCATTGGACGCGCGTTCCAGTCACAGATCATCAGATCCTCTGGCAAGACGGCCGCACGCGACCGTTCGTAGGGCTGGATCAGAATACCGCTTCCATCGGGAAGCCGCGCTCCGACATGACCCGAGTAATCCATCAGGCCTTCCAGGTTCAGAATGCGGGTGCAGGCCGCAACTTCAGCTCGCAACTGATTGACCTCGGGGATGTCTGTCATCAGGGTTTTCTCGCTACAATATGGAAGATGTGCCAATGTTTCGCCGTTCCCCTTGGAGTCACACTGTCCTCTTCTTCCTCTTCGAAGAACTCGACGTCGAGGCCATGCAACAGGGTCTCAACCGAAGTGCGATCATGGCAGGTCATGCCCGACCGTCCCGACCACGAATCCCGGTCGCCGTAGAGCTGGCCGGAGAACCGGCCACCCGACCGCAGCGATTTGCGAATGCCGGCCCACACGGTCGGAAAACTTGATGGAGCGCAAAGTGGCAGGGCGAAGGAAGCATTCACGAGATTGCTGGGCGGCAGCACCGCATCCTCAAAGGTGGACACGAGAGGCCTGATGCGCGAGCGCACTCCGGATTGGAGATCGCTTCGCCGGAGAAGCATTTCAATGGCTTCAGGCGCGGAATCGACAGCCATGACCCGCCAGTTCCGGCGAAGGAGTTCAACGGTATCGCGGCCTGACCCGCACCCCATGTCCACCGCAAACGGATCTTGCGGACGGCCAGCCTCGTCAAACCGGTCAAGAGCGAATACCAGTGTCTTGCGGGGCGGCCTGGTCCCGGTCTTGCTGTAATATTCTGCCCAGCTGCCCTCAGAGGAAGTTGTTTCCGCCATCCACCAACATGCCCTGGCCGGAAATATATGCGGCCTCGTCCGAACACAGGAACATCATCGCTTTTGCGAGATCGTGAATCGTTCCCTGCCGCGGCAGGCACTGGTTTTCAGTGAACCGGGCAAACATTTCTCGCGGAACGGAAGGTCTTTCGACTTCCGTCTGCATCACACCGGGCCAAAAGGTATTCACTGTGATCCCGTAAGGGCCAACCTCTCGGGCCATCGACCGGGTCATGCCGATCATGGCCGACTTGGTCGTAATATAGTGAAGGTAATTCGGGCGGCCGAGAATCGTCGTTCCTGAAGATACGTTGACAATACGCCCCCACCGCGCGTCTATCATGTGACGAACCACGGCGCGCGAACACCAGAAAGCACCATTGACATTGACGTCGACAGCTCTCAGCCATTCGTCACCCGGCAGCTCCCAGAACGGGGCCATTGTGATTCGCGAGAATACGGCGGCGTTGTTGATAAGCACGTCAATTCGTCCGAAGGCATCGAGGGCAGCCTTGGCCATGGCGTTGGCAGACTCCTCCGACGCCACATCTACCTGAACTGCCAGCGCCTTCGCACCTTTGGCCGTGATTTCATCCCGAACGCTGTTCGCATTGTCGCCGTTGATGTCGGCGATGACCGGAATGGCACCCTGGGCAGCGAAATAGTGTGCGTAACCGCGCCCGATTGCCTGTCCTGCTCCCGTGATGATAACAACCCGATCCCTGAGGCTGTCGTAGCTGGCATTCTTGTCGACATCAATGGTGGAATAATCAATGAATCCGATTTCGTTCATGGGTATCTCCTGTTCACTTCTCCCCGAGGTCGGTGTTGACGGTCACACACCGGACGCTTGCCTGCAAGTTGTGCATGACCGAAGGGATAGCGCAAGTGGAGACGTGCCCCGCAAGAACGAAGGGGCGCAGAGGTCCTGTTGAACGCCGAGATTTCCTCACGTCATAATCGCAGGGCGCCTGGTGACCCCAGGGTCCCGAGATCAGGATTGGGGCGAAAACCCGCCATGATGGATTGTCGCACCTTCGCAGCAAAGACTGTTCGAGTTCCGAGGATACACGCGGGTGCAAGATTCGCGATGATGTTTTCCGGTACCTTCGCATCCGGGAAGTTTGCCATGCGGATCGGGGCGAAGCCCGAGAGCCCTGAGGTTTCGCAAATCTGTCGGGCGTCCGGCGTTCAATGACTGAAATTCCCGACCCTGGTCTTGTTGTTTTCATCGCCCTGGTGTTTCTGATAGCCGGTGCTGTCAAGGGCGTTATCGGTCTTGGATTGCCCACTGTCAGTCTCGGACTGCTTGTCATTGTCCTCGATCTCCCGATAGCAATGGGCTTGCTCCTTGTTCCGTCGGTTGTGACCAATCTGTGGCAAGCCTCGGTCGGCGGTTACGCGCGAATGCTTCTTGTTCGGCTTTGGCCTTTTTTTCTTGCAGCCACAGCGACGGTGTGGATGGGTGCCCTTTTGCTGGTTCGTGTCGATCTGTCAGTCCTGTCGTTCGCCCTCGGAATTGTCATGGTGATCTATGCCCTGCTCAGCCTGAGCCATACCGAACTGGTGTTTTCGGCAGGCAAAGAAAAAATTGCTGGTGTCATGTTTGGAACGGTCAACGGAATTCTCACCGGAATGACCGGATCCTTCGTTGTCCCGGGCGTCCTGTATCTGCAGGCCACGGGGCTCTCAAGAGATATGCTGATCCAGGCCATGGGCATCCTGTTTACGCTTCTGACCCTGGCACTGGCTTTCGCTCTTCGAAGCAACAAAATGCTGGACGGTGACCAGATGATTGCTTCGTCCCTGGCCATGTTGCCGGCGTGTCTCGGTATGGTTTGCGGTCAGGCTATTCGCCGCCGCATACCCGAACGGTCTTTCCGACGCATATTCTTCCTGTCGCTTCTGGTGCTGGGTACTTGCATAGCTGTCAGCGCACTGATGGGGATCGGGAATTGATCATTTGAAAGCGGCGAGGTTCCTGGACCGGTATGGCGCGTAATTGTCAAAAATCTCCAGTCTGCAAGTCGCTCTGATCCCGGGACGCTGCTGTTCAATTGTGGTCCACATTGCGGGCGGCAAACGCCGTATCGACCCATTCCCGAAAAAATGTGCCTGTGTTGTTGGAATTCGACACACTGATCGTCCCTGCAATTTCCTGAGCCAGGTCGCCGAAAATGCCAGCATGAACACTTGGCAGACCGGCGTCGTTCATTATCAAAGGGCCGTCATCACCGACATATTTTCCACCTGACAAAATATTGCCGCTCACAGTGAGGTCATCGATTCTGTACCATGGATCACCATCGTTATTGCCCCAGAGCCAGAACGCAAGTTGGGCTGTTTTGTCGGCAAAGTTGACCGTGGCCCGCGCCACTCCATCCGGGTTGAAGGTTATGGTGGTTGCTCCTCCTCTCCTGGGTACTCTTCCGAGGATGCTCACGTGATAACCATCGAATGTGGCAGTGCCGATCATGTCCGCCGCTGTTGCTGGGGCCCCGTTCTTGACAAGGGCAAAGGTACCAGCTCCCGTTAATGGAAGGCTTCCGCTGGTACCTGTTGAAAAACGTGTAAATGCGACCTCGGCTGTCGCCCACATCCCGTAAGAAACATAATCATAGACCTCGCCGATACCTGAGCCCCAGCGATTCTGGTGAAGCAACTGGTAATTTTCGTTGAAGGAAACGATACCCAAGGTCAGGCTGGGGTCGTATGTCCATGTGCGATCATAGCCTCCGAATTCACCTGGCGGACTGGTTGCATCGGCCACCACATTCGTTCTTTCGTTGTCCGTCGTCGCCGGATCGTCCTTCGTATTGCCACCCAGGTTAATCCGGCCGTCCTCATTGATCAGGATCGCACCGGTGGCCAGGTTTTCACCCTCCGCCCCGGTCGCGTTGTCCACCGCACGGCCATTCTCTGACCACGGCTTCGCCGCATCATGGGCGACCCGGGCGGCCGCAAGCGCCTCCGTCATACCGGCCGCATCATCCGTCACAACCTTCAGGGCACGACGGACATCTTCCTGATAGGTCGAAGTCCCCCCGGAATCAGGATCCTTCTGCTGGGCCAGACGTTCCGCAGCGTGCTGCGCCTCCTCGAGCTGGTCCGACAGGTCCGTGGCACGGCTGTAGTCCCTGGCCCACGGTATTCTGGTCAGGATATCGGCAAGAGGAGCTTCCAGATCCGTTGCGTCCCTCCGGGCCTTGATGGCCGCCACGATGTCAGACCAGGCCTGAGCCGTGTTCGCAGAAGCCCGCGCCTCCTTGTGAGAGGCTGCCGCCGCTGCAGCAGACATGGCTCCCGGAGACCCCTCTTCCGTATCACCAGCCTTCCCGGCCGCAGTTGCAGCCTCATCCGATGCCGTCTTCGCCTCACTCACCGCCGTGGCCGCAGCAGCAGCAGCTGCGGCCGCTGCTGTGGCCTGTTCCGACCGCGCCCTGAGCTGGGCTGCCTGCTTCGTGGCCAGATCAGCCTTCGCTGAGGTGACAGCAGCCGTCAACTCGGTCGTCCTGTCCCTGTCCGTATTGTCCGCCAGGGCCTTCTCAGCCGCAGCCACCGCCGCCTCGGCTTCAGCCACAGCCGTATCCGCCGCAGTGACCGCGTCCCGGGCAGCCCGGGCCTCTGTTGCCTTTTCAGCCGCCGTGCCCGCAGCAGTAGCTGCTTCCTCAGCCTTGTTCGCAGCGATCTGGCGCTGCTTGCCCTGCTCTTGCGCATCTTTATTGGCAGCGTTGATTCCGTCCTTCGTAGCCTGGGCCACCTGTGCAGATGTCGATGCCGCATTGGCATGTTTCTCTGCATCCCGGGCACTCTCCGCCGCCGCCGTGGCCGAGGCCCGCGCAAGGCCCTGCTGGTTCGTAACCTCCGGATCCGAATGGAGCACCGCATCGGCTTCCGCCAGCGCATCATTGGCTGCCACCAGAGCCGCATCAGCCGCCTTTTTGGCATTGTCCGCGATCGTGCTCTGCGCCGCGGCTTCATCCGCATCCAGGGTGCCATAGACCGCATGGGTGGCCGCAGCTTTAGCTGCAGCCTCAGCATCCCTTGCCGCCTGATCTGCCTCGCCTGCAGCCGTGGCCGCCTTGCCGGCTGCCTCCGTGGCAGCTCTGATCGCGGCCAGTCTCTCCTCTTCAGCCTTCTTCGCCTCGTCTACCTTTTGATCCACATAATCCTGATCAAACGGGGTCGTGTCAGGGCCGCCGCTGCCGCCGCCGCAACCGTAGAGCGCAACGGATCCCGCAACCGCCATTGCCGTCAGCCATACTCTCTGGCGTCCTGTCCTCATCATCGTCTCCATCAGGTTCAGCTCCCGAGAATGGGCAGTGTTTCTGCGTAATAAATAAACATGCTACTGAAACAACTTGTGGTCAATATTTCATGTCGATGGAGAATTTTCTGCGTGTCCACATTGAAGAACACCGAAGAATCGGGGCATAGGCTCTCTCCGGATCCGCGGCCCGGTATACTGGAGGCGAGCCAAATGATCCTGAGGCTTTCGGTTCAGGCCGACGGCACCTCTGGCCTCCTCCGGAAGACCCGTTTCCCTGGCCCCTTTTTCCTGCTTGGTGCGAGATTCATGGAGGCCAAATTTCTCCTGCCGGACCGCCGGTTCCAAAACACGCCGAATGGTCCCAACCCTTGCTCTTGGGGCCCACTCGCGTTTCCGGCTGGCCTCGGACACAAGATTTCATTGTGTCTGGAAGCCGGCATGATCTTACAGATATCGGAAAACCGAACCGGATCCGATTTGAGCCAAATTCACAGCCGGTTCCGGACGTCGGGGCCCGCGTTGTGAGGTCGCAGGTCAACAGTGAGATATCTGGTTGTGACCGCCTCCAAGGGTCTTCAGTCAGACATCCGGCAGAAAACGGTACCTTGTCCGTTAAAGAACGACTGAACGCTGGCGGTCACGCAATCGAGACCTGTTTCCCAAATGCCAGTGTTCGTGTCGATCGGTCGGTGGAACCGGGCCTATGACAACCCGATTGACTTACCCAGCGTCAAACACGTATCCGGTCAACCCTCCGCAGAAGCGCTTCAAGTTCAGGATCAGAAATCCCTGCCTCTTGCAGCGCTGCAACGGTCTGCGCCAGATAATCCCGGCAGCTTCCGAACTTGCCGGTTGCCGAAGCGATATATCTCGCTGACACGCAATCTGGCATGGTACCCGCATATTGTGGCTGATCTTCCGATACCACAAAGGTCAACGCCGTCCGGGAACCGCGGCCTGAAGTCACCTGAACCCACTTCGGATGATAGGCACGGGTCCACATTTCCCGTTCCCAGAGCGGAAGTAGCGCCGATACTCCCGTTTCCGGCGCGAGACCAAACAGGACCCCATTGCAACGGCTGCCGTCACACGGCACCAGCGCCAGCCCAAGACCCGGACGTTCCGGGCTGCCTCGGGCATGGACCGTCCAGATTGAGAAAGATCGCCGATACCCGTCAAGAACGGCCGGTTCGCGCACAGCGACTTCAAAACACGGATTCCAGATCAGCGATCCATAAGCGAAAATGTGGAGGTCACCGCTGTCCGTCTGTCGCGCCAACGTGTCAACCAGCGATTCCCACCGTTCCGCGTCTTCGAGCGGTGTGACCGGCCTGGCCGGAGGCGGATGTACCGGGCTCCGGTTCATCGCCGTGAGACGGTCATATCACCCCGCGTTCACGCAGTGCGGACAGGTCGTCATTGCCAAGGCCAAGACTGTCGCGAAGCACCTCTTCCGTATGCTGGCCAAGAAGGGGTGGAGCATGGCGATAGTCGACAGGCGTCCCCGACAAGCGCATCGGACTGCCTATGATTCTGGCGCCAGCCTGCCCTGTCAGCGGATGATCGAGCTCTACGACCATTCCCCTTTCCTTGACATGAGGATCATCAAATACCTGCTGGAGGTTGTTGATGGGGCCGCTGCCAATATCCTTTTCTTTGAGGCCTGCCAGCCATTCATCCGAGGTCCGGGCTCTGAACACAGGGTCCAGGATGGAAAGGAGTTCATCCCGATTGCGCACCCTTGCATCATTGGTAGCATAGTCCGGGTCGGTCGCCAGTTCGGGTCTTTCCATCAGTTCGCACAGCCGCCCGAACTGTCGATCATTGCCTACGGCCACAATGATGTAACCGTCCGCGGTAGCAAAGGGCTGGTAGGGAACGATGTTGGGATGCGCGTTACCAAGCCTGCCGAGGGATCCGGAATGCAGGTGATTCATGCCCGCATTGGTCAGCATGGCAACAGTGGTATCCATCATCCCGATATCAATAACCTGCCCCTCTCCGGTCAGGGCCGCATGACGCAGAGCCGCACAGATCGCGACGGTGGCGTACATCCCGGCCATGATGTCCGAGATGGGGACACCCACTTTCTGCGGTGCGCCTTCCGGCTCTCCGGTAATCGACATCAGACCCCCCATCCCCTGAAGCAGAAAATCGTATCCGGGAAAGGTTGAGTAGGGACCTGTCTGACCGAAGCCCGTGACCGAACAATACACGAGGCCCGGGTTTTCAGCTCTCAGGTCGTCAGGGCCAAGGCCATACCTTGCAAGATTTCCGGTCTTGAAATTCTCCACCAGACAATCTGCCTTCCGGACCAGACTGCGAACGATTTCGGCGCCTTCCGGTTTCGCGATATCAAGTGTGATCGACCGTTTGTTACGGTTTGTGCCCATGAAGTATGCGCTTTCGGAAGTATCATGGCCCTGCTCGTCCCGGACGAAGGGAGGTGCAAACCTTCGGGTATCGTCGCCCGACCCCGGACGCTCGATCTTGATCACATCAGCCCCAAGGTCACCGAGGAGCTGCGTACAGGTCGGCCCTGCAAGCACGCGGGTCAGGTCAATCACGGTGACGTCCGCGAGCGGCCCCTTCATTTTGGTCATCACTCTCTCCAGAAAGAAACGTCAATTATCAGGTTCGCCAAGACCAGGAACATGCTCTGTCCGAAACGATGACAGGGCTCTGGGACTATCCCCGGCTTCATCCTCCACGATCATTTCGAAAACGATGTCCTGAGACGGACCGGGGGCGACTTCAATCAGCCGCACCTTGCAGCGACAGTTCGTGACGTCTGCTGTGGGAACACCGTCAATCGTACATATACCGCCATAATTTATGAACATGTTGCCTGTGGCAGGAAGGAGAGTAGCACCACTTTGAAAGGCGGAGAACGTTCCGTCCTCCTCCTGGCCCCTGGCCCAGACCTCACGGACGCTTCGGCGTTCCGGATCGACTTCAAACACTACGACACGGCTGAAATTGTCGGCATCCGGTTTCTTGGGCGTAAACGGGGTCGCCCGATGATTACCATTGTCGAAACACAGGAGCCCGCCTGAAGGCGTAATGGAGCAATCATGCTGGTGGTAAGGCCACTGAAGACCATCTTCGGCGGTCAGTAACTTGTCCGACCAGGGCGGGCGCCAGTTTTCATGGGTCCCGAGTATCCATAACAGTTCTCCGCTTGGGCGATCGATTGCGATCAGACAGTCCTGGTGGCGCACGGAGGCAACAATTTGATCGTCTTCGGCGCGATAGGCCAGTCCGTTAAGGTGGCTCCAGTCACATGTATCCGGATAACCACGGCGCACCCAATAGGCATCGCGGCTGTCGTAGCAGATGCGATGCGGGTCCAGGAGATCAAGAAGCGGGTAGCGGTTCACAATGGTCCCGTCCCGGCGGAACTCAACGATAACATCTCCGACAACCGTAGCGGTTTCGGTTCCAGCAGCGGGATCGTCTTCCGAGGCGGGGAAGTCTTCAATCTGACGTTGTTCAATGGTGCAGGCCAGAAAATTTCCGGAGGGCAATTCGATGACCGCATGATGGAACATCTCTGCATCAACAGGTATCGCTTCCGCTGGAAGGAACTGCTGCTTCTGGCCGCGTTCCCGGTACCATGTGTTGACGGGCTCCCCCAGCCAGTTGATCTCACAGATTCGTCCCTCGCAAACGAACAGCAGGTTTCCGTTGGCGAGGCAACGGACATCCCCGATCGCCTCGTCATGGTGATAGGTCCAGATAACGTCACCGAAACGATCAACAGCAACCAATAACCCAAGGCCGGCCATATGTGCAGTCGAGGGTGCATGGCGGATATTGAACATCATGGCCCCTGGCTCGCGCCTGTCTGCGTCACAAATCCGCATCACGATCAGCGGAAAATCGTCGGGAAGCGTCGGTACCTCGAAAATGAGAGTCTCCGGGCCGCTCAGACTCGTGCCGCCTGCGTTGACCATCACATCGACACTGCAGATCTCGCCCGGATGCAGCCCCACAACCGGAATCTGGTGGGTGGTCTTGCTGTCCGGTCCGGACTCCAGCCTCCGGACTCCACGCCGGCCCGAAACACGGAGAGTTACACGAGACTCCTCATCGGTTTCCAGTTCCACCACCGCCGCAAGGGGCACATGGAGATTGTGGTTGGCACGGATCCGGGGTTTCGAGACAAATTTCATGGCGTTCCCATTGCAACTGATTTCGGCACCGGGTCGCGACGCAGATTGGCCAGCGATTTTGCTCCGTCTGAAGTTACCGGCGGTCCGGAGCGACCGGCGGGTTGTCCCGCTCATGCATAGTGCGGTTCAGATACATAGCGAAATGAATGAAGTGATGGAATGCACAGGTCGCATTCCAGGCCAATTCCGCTCACTTCCTCGTCAACCTCACACTCCGCGAAGCGCGAACTCCGGCATGCCCTTCCCTATCCGTTTCGGACCGTCCCAGGTTTGATCTCCTGGATTACACCGGGATCAAGGGCAACAAAGGCCGGATGCCTGCATACAGAACCACCGGGCGGATCAGGACACGACGTTGTCTCCTCCACAAATCGAGGGCACATTCCTGCTCCACCGCATGGCTTGCCTTCGGATCGGAATTGAGGTCAGGTTGCCCTCTTCATCCAGGCCGGCAAGATCTCCGTTCAGGTCTTCAAGCTGCTTCACCGGATGCGCCTGCGCTTCATGGCGGCCGATGAAACCCGGTGCCCATTTCTGTGGAAACCCGTATCCGGTGCGATGATTGTCGTGTCCCGGACGCGATACCGTTTCTGACAAATCCTGACGACCAAAACCGGGCTTCCGGATTGAAGAACCTGACCGGACATTGCAGGGCAACAGGGATCCGCCGCCAAGACCTGTATCTGCGTCATCACCCGGAAGCGCGGATCGTTCTCAAGAGCAATGTCGGCGAAATATCAGGTCTTCATTGCCTCATCGGGGCCATGCGCCTGGGTGTCTGGCTGCTGTCTTTACGCTTCTTGAATACAATAAACGTACGAATTTCGATGCTCTCCCGCGGAGGCGCTTTCGGATCCTGATCTGGCAGCCGAAACGCACCATGCGGCGTATAACGTGCCCGGCCATCTTCCTCGCTGTCCCAGCCCTTGATCAGCAAGACTTCTCCCCGATCCATTGCCGGTACCCAGTACCAGCGCTGATCTTCGGCCCAGGCCAGTTGATAGATCTCACCGACCCGATCGGGAAAAATCTGATCCGTCGGCAGCAAGTCGTCTTTGGCAATGCTGTTGGCGTCAGCGATGGCCAGTGGCGTGCGCCTTACGGGCCCGGTGATGGGACGCCAGACATTGATCTGCACAATTCTTCCACCCGCACCCAGTACACGGTTCACGGTCTCCACGCCCAGGACATCCTGTGCCCGCTTGGGTCCCGAATCATCGGTATAGTCGACATGGACACGGCCGGCAGGGCCGCGAACGCCATCTGGGTTCCGGGCCCCTTCCGGCGAATCAGACCGGCGCGTACGATCAAAGACGACAGCCGTGTCCGCGCCTGTCACGGTGCGCAACATCCTCTCGATCTCACGGTCATAAGCCTCTGCCCCGTCACCATCATCGTACAGATCAGCGACCATCGTCGGGCATGAATGGAGCTCAAAGCCCGTTACATCCAGCAACGACTCGCCCGCAAGGGACCGCATGTTCCTGATTCGAACCTGCCGCTCCTCGATCCGGAAGAAAATGCGCGGCTCTCCACCGGTCAGGGCAGCGCTCTCAAAGCGCGGCTTGGTGTCCTGGCGGACTGTGAAAGCAAGGTTCGCGACAATGTCGTCGATCTGGTCACCATCAGGCATCTTGTTCTCCCTTCCGGTCGAGCCGGAACCGCACACTTGCTGTCAAATGGTCAAATGGACCATTCGCGTCAAGAGAGGTGCTTTGGCCTGAAATCCCCGGAGGGTTCCGGGGAGGCAGGCAAACCGCATAGGCTGCTTTCGTCACGGAATTCTTCATGCCGATGACCATAACCGCAGCCACAGGGCTTTCCAATCGGTTGTGCAGACTCCGTCTGGCTTGCGAGCTTCCCGGACGCAACCCACCCTTTACACTTGCTGATCCGGGCTGACGCCCCTTCTTCCGGGACGCCATTCCGGGTGCTCCGTCAAGGCATATGATCAATTGCCCCCGAAAAACGATAGCGGGCGACATCATGAGATTCGCGCCCGGTTTGCCACTTGAGACCAGTGGAGTCTGATCCGGAGCCCTGGGCCAGTCTTCCACATAGAAAGCCTTGCCATTCAACAAGCATCTGTTATCCCGCGTGTCCGGCACTCTGGTCATTCTTCAGGTTGGCTTGCGAAACCGGTCGATTGGTCAGCCTTTCCAAGTGATGGACCCCATCCGGATCGTGTCAGGATGCCATCTGCAAATACCGCTGAAGAACCCGCTTTTGACGCTCTCTTGCACGGAAACTATGATCACGTCGTTAGGTTCACCGGAAAGAGAGCGCCATGGCAGAAAGACCTGATAACGTCGGAACCCTGGAGCCCAGACCTGCTGATGCAAGCGTGGGGCACAACCAGCCGACCGAGGTCGTGTGGGAACGCTGGCAGCGGAAACGCACATTTGTCCGGGCGCTTGAAGGGACCTATGGGGAATTACAGGAAGGGCTGATGAATCAGCCGCGGATCTACAAGTCGCGGGACTGGAAGTGGAAGGGCGGCCCCCAGTTTTTTGACAAGCCGATTGTGAATCCTCAGCGGACTGATATCGCACAGTCCATCGAAACCCATCTCTCGGTGATTGCCCCCGGCGGAACCGGTCAACGGCACGGCCATATGAATTCAGCGCTGTTCTATGTCATATCCGGCAAGGGCTACGACATCCATGACGGCAAACGCTACGACTATGAGGCCGGAGATATCATTATCGTCGAGAATGGCTGCGTTCACCAACATTTCAATGCGTCCGATACAGAAGATCTGGTCTGCCTCGTCATGAAGGCCAAGCCGCTCTTCCTGTTCATGCATATGCTGTTCCAGAAAGTGGCCAAGTACCCGCCCAAGGAACCTGTGCCGGGCTGGGAACACTGGGAGCCTCCGGCCGATCTCTGACTTCGGAGACCCTTGAACCCTATTGGCTTTTGGAAAGAACGATTCATGGCGCACGAACGCGATGTTGCCCATTCGGGCAGTAACACCTGCAACTGGTATGCCGAAGAACTGGCAGATTCGGCCGAGTTCCGCAGGAACTATCGCCGGAGACTTTCGGTCGTCAAGGCTCAGGACATGCCCTTCGAAAACTCCCCTGACGGCTTGATCAAGCATATGGTCAATGAACGGCAGAATACGACCGAGAACTGCGTCGAGGCCTATATGCAATTCATTCCGCCTGCCGGCCACACCGGAAAGCGGCGAATCCTCGCGGAACAAATCCTGTTTGTCCTGGACGGGTACGGATACGACCTTCACTGGGACGTGGAATATGATGTGGACGTCGATTTTCATTGGTCCTGGAAGGAAGAACCCCGGCGGTTTGATTGGGAACGAGGCGACTTCATTTTTGTCCCCGCCTATTGCACGCAGCAGCACTTCAATAGTGACCCCGACAACGAGGCGCGACTCATTGTCATCACCAATCGCATTTTCAAGGCGATGGGGCTGAACTGGCTGGAGCAAGTCGAAAACGCACCCGGTTATGAGGGTGACCTCCAGCCGATGCTCGCCGGACCCGGCTGGTTGCCCGACACACGGGACGACTGAAGTATCAATAGAGGTGTTGAAAAAGCGGCCGCTTCAACCGCGAGGTGAAGGGTCGAAACGTCGTTCTGGCCCGATTTCCCTGGAATCGTTCCAGAACTCCGCACAGCTACATCATAACCCACTCCCTGAAATCAGGGAGCTGTCATCACCCCTTACATAGGGTCTGCTTCAGACTGAAAGGCGCCTGTTGCTTGCGGAACAGCCTTCCGTCCTCTGCTTTCATCGATCCTGCAAGTCAGAAGTTCGACAGAGGTCCTGCTGTGCTGTTCCGATGGTCAGGTAACTACAGAAGACCCGGAGCCCAAAGCGCAACGGCCGGAATACCCACAATGGTTGCCAGACGAAAAAGGTCGCTGATCACAAACGGCGTCACGCCCTTGAACGTTTCGATGAGACTCACGTCCTCTGCCAGCGAATTGATCACATAAACATTCAGTCCGACGGGCGGTGTGATCAATCCGGTTTCCACCACGCTGAGAACAAGAATTCCGAACCAAATGGCCTTGGCTTCATCCGACATGTCGAGATCGAGCCCAAGCACTATGGGGAGAAAGACGGGTACGGTGATCAGGATCATGGCCAACCCGTCCATGACAGCACCAAGCAGCACATAAATCGCAAGAATGACGATAATGACAACCAGCGGAGACAGATCGAGCCCCGACACCATTCCGGCGATCCGTTCCGGCAGTTCCGAGAGTGCCATGAACGATCCGTAGATTTCTGCTCCTATCAGGATGAGATAGATCATGCCGGCTGTCTTGGCGGTATCGATCAGGGCGGCGCGAAAGGATATCCATGTCATGCGGCGAGCAAGAGCGATCACTCCGGTCAAGGCCGCTCCAACCGCCGCGCCTTCAGTCGGCGTGAAGATCCCTTGGTATATTCCGCCAATCACAACCACAAAAATAAGGACCACAGGCCACACAAACTTGAGGCTGCTCAGACGTTCGCGCCACTTTGCACGATTGCCTGCCGGACCTGCTGCAGGCCATATTCGGACAAACACCCAGACGGCAATCATATAGTAAAGCGTCGCAATAAATCCCGGAATGAAAGCCGCAAGAAACAGATCGCCGATCGACTGTTCCGTAATAATCGCGTAGATCACAAGGATGATGGAGGGCGGAATCAGAATTCCCAGCGTGCCGCCAGCCGCAAGACAACCGGTCGATAGCGCGCCCGAATAGCCGAGCTTGCGCATCTCCGGCAGGGATATGCTGGCCATGGTGGCTCCCGTGGCAATCGACGATCCGCAAACCGCACCGAACGCGGCGCAGCCACCAATCGTCGCTACTGCCATTCCGCCCCTCCAGTGCCCAAACCAGGAACGGGCAGCCCCAAACAGGGCCGAACTCAATCCCGAATGCACCGCAAGATTGCCCATCAGAACGAAAACCGGAATCACGGAGAGTGAATAACTGGCCGTGCGGCCAACCGGGGCACCCTCGAGCCAGGTCAGGAGTTGACCGAAGCTCGTGAGGTAAGTCATGCCGACAGCACCCACAACAAACAACGCAATGGCAACAGGCATCCGCAGTGCGATGAGGGCCAGCAGCACGACAAACATCGCAATCGCCAGTTCCGGGCCTGTCACCTCCCCGGTCTCCGACACATGTTGTACAGGGCGGCCAGGGCAAACAGCCCCAACCCGAACGCGCCGATCACATGGAGCCACCACGACTTCAGGCGGAGAAACATGGATTCATCACCGGTCTCGAACTTGTCAATTCCGCCCAGCACAACGCACCAGACCAGAATTACAAGGATGGCGAACAGGATAAGGTTCTGGACCAGGTCAAGCGTGCCACGCAAACGCTCGGACATACTCGACGAGAAGAACTCGGCAACGATGTGACTGTTCGTTACGTGAGTAAAGGCCAGAAACGAAAATGCAGCCACCGAGATCCCGTACTCTACGATTTCGTAATCGCCGGTAATGGGAGTACTGAACAGATATCGCCCGATCACGCTGACAACAGTCAGCACTGAGACCAGAACGACTGCGAAGCCGCCCGCCAGGGCTACCGATTGGGTGAACCTGTAAAACCCGGACTGCCCGGGTCCAGGTTCACGCCGGAGGTCCATGATCAGAGGATCTCGAGTTGCTCGTTCAAGATCTTCCGATGTGCTCTGTTATTGAGGTGTAAAGCGACGGACAGCGGCACGCATATCCGCCAGCAATGCGTCACCGTCGATATTTTTCTTCTTCATGTCAGCGACCCAGTTCGAAATGACACCCTTCGATGCTTCCTTCCAGCGACGCCTGTCTTCATCGGAAAACGTGTAGATCGGTTTTCCCGATTTCCTTGCCACGTTGAGGGCTGGCAGATCATCCTTGTGCCAGCGATCACCGAATTCCCGGGCCAGCGGCATTCCCGAATTGCGGTCAATTATCTCGCGGAGGTCCCCGGGCAGTTTTTCATAGCTGCCACGGTTCATCACCACCATCAATACGCCGGAACTCAGGCCGGGAAGCGCATAGTGTTTCGCAACACGGACGATCTTTGTGGGGAGTGAAATTGTCCAGGCCGTATAGACCGTGTCGATTACATGGCGCTGAAACGCCTCGGCCATCTTGACTCCGGGAATACCGACAGGGGTAGCACCGATTGTCTTGAACGCCTCGCCAAGGACACGACCGGACACCCGTACCTTGTGGCCTTTCAGGTCATCAAGACGCGTGATCGGCTTGTGGGAAAACAATCCGAACGGGCCAGGTGCATGGAGGACGATCGGGTGTGTGTCCGGAAAGTCCCTGGAAAACCACTTGTCATAAAGCGACCAGATCGCGGGAGCCACAATACGAGGGGAATAACCCGCGACGAACGGAAGTTCCACGACTTCGAGTCGCGGGAACCGGCCAGGGTTGTAGCCCGGCAGGGAGTAGATGATGTCCACAAAACCCTTGCGCGCCTGATCGTAGAGTTCTGAGGCCTTGCCCCCGAGCTGTCGGGACGGAAACAGCTTGATCGCAATCCTCCCGCCTGAATCCGTTTCCACCTTCTCAGCCCACCATTTCAGGTTCTTGAAAGAGCGAGCCACAGGCGGAACAAAGGTGTGAAGCCGCAAGGAAACCTCCTGGGACAGGGCCGGAGGTGTTGCAAAGCTGCCAGCTGCCAATATCAAGAGGCCAGCGAGAGTGTAACGCCTGACAACCATTTCATGGTTCCTTCCTACAGTCATCACGGCAGTCCGGGACACGGTATTGTTTCTTGCAGATCGTTCCTCAACCCAAAGACAGAGGTACGGTTTCCCGGCGCCACCGAGCCGTGTTCCTTGAAGTGTAGCGCACCAGGATTGCCCGCAACAATGATATTGGTGGCTCGCCGACAGGGTGCAGGCCCGGAGGCCCGGGGATCGTACCGCGCCTTGCCCGCCAGGGCCCTGCTCCATCAACACGCTGTATCAGCGGAACCATCTGCACCCAGCAGGTTGCACTGTTGTCCGGGGGGCAGGGCAGCAATCAGTTCGGCAAGGCCCCGACCCGTTGCCGGATCCTGCCAGTCCGGCGCAACATCCGAGAGCGGGTACAGCACAAAGGCTCGTTGGGTCGCACGAGGGTGCGGCAGGATCGGTGTTTCGGATCGCACAAGATCGTTGTAGGTGATCAGGTCGAGATCGAGAATCCGTGCTTCATTACGGGCGACCCGGGTTCGACCGAAACTGTCTTCAATCTGATGAAGCGCGGCCAAGAGTGCCGCCGGATGCAGCCGCGTCGCCACCTCGGCAACACCGTTGATATACAGGGGCTGATTCGATGAGGGAACAGGAGTACTGGAATACCATCGCGAGTGCCGGATGACCCGGATTCCCTGCACTGGCATGGCTGCCAGTGCCGCATGACAGACAGCCTCCGGTTTTCCGAACACGGGATGGGGCAAATTGGAGCCAATGGCGACAAGAATCATGAGTTTTGATTATCCAATGTCATGTTGCCTTCAACGCAAAATGCCCTATCCTGTATTTCTCAAGACTTTATTCCTTTCCGGAGCAGGGAACGGAACCATGATGCATTTCAATAGTAATGAAAAACTGGCCCTGTTCATTGACGGGCCCAATCTTTATTCAGCCGCCCGGTCACTGGGCTTCGATATTGATTACAGAAGCCTTCTGGAACTGTTTCGCTCAAGAGGCCGCTTGATTCGCGCATTTTATTACACAGCAATTGCCGAAGATCACGAGCACTCGCCAATCAGGCCGCTCATCGATTGGCTTGATTACAACGAATATACGGTTGTGACCAAACCGCTCAAGGAAATGACCGATACTCTGGGGCGCCGGCGGATCAAGGGGAACATGGATGTCGAACTTGCTATCGACATGATGGAAATGTCCCGAAATATCGATCACGCAGTCCTGTTTTCCGGTGACGGCAATTTCCGGCGGCTGGTGGAAGCGGTGCAACGAATGGGGGTCCGGGTTTCGGTCGTCAGCACTTTCCGGTCAAGCCCGCCAATGGCCGCTGATGAACTGCGCCGTCAGGCCGATGCATTCGTCGAACTGAGGGATCTGGCGGAGGATATTGCGCGACAGGGATATCGACCCGACGAGGGCGTTGCAGCAACAATCCGGGAGCCCGGCCTGCGCAGCCCTACACCGGCGGAACCTGACTTTGGCGTCGGTGAGATTGACGAAAACGTTTATCACAACACCTGACCTGGACGAAATCTTGCCGAACGACGGCCCTGCTGCAGACTGCAGCTTTTGCAGCAGGTTGGCCGAATTCCGCCGTCAGAATTCCGCGAATTTTCCGGGGTGGCACAATGCACCCGTTCCCTCTTTCGGCCCCCTGGACGCACAACTGCTTCTGGTTGGCCTTGCCCCCGGGCTGCGAGGAGCCAACCGCACCGGCCGGCCATTCACGGGTGATTATGCCGGAGACCTGCTCTTTGATACCCTGAGCCTGTTCGGATTCGCAAAGGGCGGCTATGACCGCCGTCCCGACGACGATCTGGTCCTCGTCAACTGCCGGATTACCAACGCTGTCCGCTGCGTTCCGCCGCAGAACCGCCCGACAGGCTATGAGATTTCAACCTGCCGCCGGTTTCTCAGCCAGGAGATCAGCACCCTCCCCCGTCTCAGAATCATTCTTGCGCTGGGTGGCCTGGCACATCGATCCGTGGTTGCGGCCTTCAGTCTTCGTCAAGCGGATTGCAAGTTTTCCCACGGAGCGCGGCACGAGCTGCCCGGCATTCTGACGCTGGTCAACAGTTATCATTGCTCGCGTTACAACACGAACACCGGGCGCCTGACGGAAACCATGTTTGCGGAAGTCTTTGACGCGATCGCGGAAGAACTGAAATCCTGAAAGACGAAACGCTCAACCCTTTTCCCGCATCAGCCTGGCCTTTTGGCGGTCCCAGTCCCTCTTCTTTTGACTCTCGCGTTTGTCGAACCTGTGCTTGCCCTTCGCGAGGCCCAGCTCAAGCTTGGCGATCCCCCGGTTATTGAAATACAGGGAGAGGGGCACAAGTGTCATACCCTCGCGTTCGGCTGCAACAGTGAGCCGATTCATTTCCCGGCGCTTCAGCAACAACTTGCGGCGACGCAGCGGGTCATGGTTCAAGGGCCCAGCCTGTTTGTATTCCGGGATATGTGCATTGAACAGCCAGACTTCACCTCCCCTGGCTGCCGCATAGGATTCAGCAATGTTCGCACGGCCGTCCCGCAGTGATTTCACCTCGCTGCCGGTCAGCACCAGGCCTGCCTCAACCGCATCCTCGATAAAGTAGTTGTGACGCGCCTTGCGGTTGCGGGCAACGATATGACCGGGGGTTTTCTCCGCCATGCTTGATGAAATCAATTGAAGAGGCCGGCGTGCCTCATCGCCTTTTCGACCTTGACGCGCCCGTCTTCACCCAGTGAGGTCAAGGGCAGGCGCACTTCATCGGAACATTTCCCGAGCAGGCTCGCAGCGTACTTGACCGGTCCAGGATTGGCCTCGCAGAACAGATCGACATGGAGAGGCGTCAGCCGCTCGTTGATCCGCTGCGCCTCCCTGATATTACCTGTCTGCCAGGCTTCATGCATCTCGGACATCAGCCGCGGCGCAACATTGGCCGTCACGGAAATGCATCCGTCGCCGCCCTGTGCGAGAAATCCGAGCTGGGTGACATCTTCTCCGGACAGCTGGCAGAAGTCGTCACCACAAGCGAGCTTCTGTTCCGTGGCCCGCCCGACGGCCGCAGTTGCATCCTTGACACCGATCACGTTTTCCAACTGGGCGCAACGTGCCATCGTTTCCACCGACATATCGATCACGGAACGCCCCGGTATGTTGTAGATAATGATGGGCAGCCCGACCGCATCGAGCGCCTCGAAATGACGAAAAAGCCCTTCTTGCGTAGGCTTGTTGTAGTAAGGCGTAACAACGAGTGCTGCGTCGGCCCCCGCCTGTTTGGCGTGCTCCATCAGTTCCAGGGCCTCTGCCGTCGAGTTGGATCCAGCGCCAGCGATGACCGGCACGCGCTTGTCGACAACCTCTATGCAAAGCTCAACCGTCTTCTTGTGCTCTTCATGGCTGAGGGTAGGCGATTCACCGGTGGTTCCAACCGGAACAAGCCCGTGCGTGCCTTCGCTGATCTGCCATTCGACAATGGTCCGAAACGCATCTTCATCCAGGTCACCGTTCTGAAACGGTGTAATCAGAGCGCAAATGGATCCCGAAAACATTTCCGTCTCTCCCAACCCGCAAACTCTTAGGACATCAACATATCTCGCGCTGCCTCTGCCGGCAAGGTGCGGCGCATGGGCCCCCTTGCTTCGCTGTCGCCATTTCCGGAAAAGCGTTCCTGACGCCGCGTCCCGGACTGGCCTTTCAGATCCCGGGACCAGGAAACATCACGGTCTTCAGGCCGAGCGCATTGACAGAAGCCGGGATCCGGACGCTCGCTCTATCGGGATTTGGTCTGTCGTGCAGGTGTCATCGCCTTGATCCTCATGGGATCGTCAGAAATCAGGCTGGTGAGGGATACAGGTGAGGCCCGGGCACCTCTTTCCAGGATTGAAGGCGCTCAGTCTTGCACGGCAACAGCCATTTGCTCGCGCCGTTCCCGGGTTTCTGCCTCCATGATTTCGAGCGTCTCCGGGTCCAGCACGACGCCGTAATCCTCTGCAGCGCTTTGCAACGTAACGTAACCCTGTCGCACATCTTCGCGTACCCGGGCGGCAGGGCGTTGCCATGCCGGTCCGAACCCGCCCCCACCGCCACCCATTACCTTGTAGATGTCTCCGCTCTTCAGCCGGGCGGTCAGCACCTTGGCATTGTCCAGATCGGTCCTTGGAACCCCATCGAGTACCAGGTCAACACGGTTTCCTCGCCCTTCAAGTCCACCCTCGAGGCCCCATGGACGGCAATGCATCCTTTCGATTCTGGTCGAAAGATTCAGGGCCTTGCGCATTCGTACAGCGGTCTCGGTTCCGAGGCCGCCTCGTTGGCGTCCCGGCCCACCCGAGTCCGGGATCAGACTCAATCGTTCATAGACAATCGGATACTTGCTCTCCATGAGTTCGACAGGAGAGTTGTGTGTATCACCGTCGTTGATGCAGACGGTTGCACTCATACCATCCTCGTTTTTCTTGGCACCCCAACCACCGCCAATCGGTCCGGTCGAAGCGATGATCATGCGTTTCTCGTCGCGGAGGTAACCATACAATTGCGCCAGTCCCAGATCGGCAAAGTGACCCGCCGAGACGCGGTCTGGAACTGCCGGAGCCAGGGCCCGGAAAATGGTGTCAACGACGGTCATCGGAATCGTCATCCACATTTGCAGAGCCGCGGGTCTGACAGCGCTTACCACCCGGCCGGGCGGGTTGATCACCTGGAGAGAGCGGAAACTGCCATCATTGATCGGATAATCGGTCGGAGAAGTGAGACACTTGTAGGCGACCTGGGCCGCCCCCTGTCCCGCGGTCGGACCGGAATTGTAAAAACCGCGCACCTGTTCGGAGACACCGGAGAGATCAACCGTCATCTCGTCGCCTTTCACCTCGACACTGACCCGGATCGGAATCCTTTTTCCGACATCCACGCCGTCGTCATCCATGAAAGAATCGGCTTCGTACCGTCCATCCGGGATCGTCAGTGTCTGTTCCCGCGCCGAACGCTCCGACTGCACAAGAATCGCATCCATCGCCGCAAGGACTTCGCTACGGCCATAGCGATCGAGCAACTCGAGAAAACGCCGCTCGCCTGTGCGCACAGCGGTCAACTGGGCCCGCAAATCACCCATCGCCCGATCCGGCAAGTGGACATTCATCTGGATGATATCGATGAGATCCTGATTGAGCTCACCGCGGCGCTGCAGCTTGAGAAGCGGTATCTGCAGGCCCTCTGCATAGATATCCGTGGTCATACCACCGAGCACGCCACCAATATCGAGCCAATGCGCCATGCAACAGGAAAATGCTGTCAGTTTTCCTTCATGAAAGATCGGAAGGCTGAGTGTGACGTGATTGAGATGGCTTCCGGTAATGTAGCCATCATTGGTCACCAGGATGTCACCAGGATGAATTCCGTCAGGGCCGAAATGCTCCAGCTTCGCCTTCAATGTCTCGGCCATGCCTCGAATGAACATTGGAAGCCCGAGGCCGATGGAAATTGTTTCACCACGGACATTGAACAGTCCCGTCGTGAAGTCGAGCGCCTCATAGATGATCATGTTGTAGGCGGTGCGCTTGAGATTGGTTTTCATCTCCTCGGTAACAGCCATCACGCCACTGCGAATGATTTCGGTGATGACCGGATCGGCTGGCACGGGCTGTTCTGCATTCATGGCATCGACATTTCGTTCGATTGACAGGACGGAACGGTGACTGTAGCGTTTCGCGCGAAGATCGGCCACAAGGTCCAATCGGGCTTTTCCGGCTTTCCTTGCCGCGTATCAGGGACAGGATGCGTGTCGAACCCGACCAACCGCAGCATACCGGACAGCAAGGACCCCGAAGCCGCATTCGATCGCGAGGACCGTATCGTGATCGGGGGCATGGAAGCACATCTCGCGTTTCAAAGGGAGATAGCGGCCATGCTGGCCGATGCAGACATTACCGAGGAGGAGCGTCAGGCGTTTCTGATTGCTGCCAACTGCCCTTGCTGCGGCGCGGGCGGGTTGTCGCTCAGCCTGTCTCTCAGGCCTGATACCCCGATTCGCTTCTGAAGTCCGGACACTGCCGGGGCTTTACCGCCGATCATTCAGCCAGCGTCCGCGCCATTATGATGACGGTGCCTGATCTTCCTTCGGAACGCTCCGGGAGCAAGCAGCACACTTCATTTCATAAAGCTAACTTTTCGTAAAATACTCTGCAGGGGAGCTCTCCCTTCATGTTGGGCAGTCAGAATTGATCTGGCCAATAGCCAATCGGGCCTGTCGGGCACTTTATGGTTTGGAACACTTCGATCGCGCTGTTGTTCAGCAGTGTACTGCCACACTCCGTGAGTTGAACGTGAAATTGCCCGTCCGGGCAATCATGACTCTGGAAGACCCGAACAACCGGTCGAAGTCCTGCGTTGAAGACGGTGCGACGGAAACGATTGAAGCCATCCGAGCGAATTGAGCCAAGCCAGGGATCCCTTTCCCTCCCGTGGGCTTGCCAACACCGTCAATCTATCTCGCGATGATCTCGGGTCCCATAAGGGTGGTGGGCAGCCAGGTCGAGATAAACGGCACGTAAGTCACGAGAATCAGGAACAGGAACATGATTCCGACCCACGGCAGAGCCGCCTTGACGACAGCCAGAACCGACATGGCAGCAACCCCTGCGGTGACAAACAGGTTCAGACCGACCGGGGGCGTGATCATACCGATCTCCATGTTGACCACCATGATGATACCCAGATGAATCGGATCGATCCCCAGCTCGATGGCAATTGGGAATACCAGGGGCGCAACGATGACCAGAAGTCCCGATGGCTCCATGAACTGACCACCAATCAGTAACAGCACATTCACTACGATCAGGAACATGATCGGTCCCAGACCCGCCTCGAGCATTGCTTCGGCTATGATCTGCGGTATGCGTTCTTCGGTCAGGACGTGCTTGAGAATCAGGGCATTGGCGATGATGAACATCAATGTCACCGTCAGCTTGCCCGCAGAAAGAAGGACCGCTCGATTGTCCTGATGCCATATCGAGGAAACGCTGCGCCAGGCAATCTGCAGGGGATTTCCTGCACCCTCTGCGAACGGTCCGATATCGCGATAGACGAAATTGACAATGATGAACGCGTAGACTGCCGCGACTGCTGCCGCCTCCGTGGGGGTGAACACGCCCCCATAGATGCCGCCGAGAATGATGAAAATCAGAAGGAGTCCCCAGAACGCGTCCAGTGCTGAGGAAAAGAGTTCGCGCCATCCTGCCCATTCCTGCCGGGGGAGGTCACGAAACCGCGCCGTGATATAGATGCCAATCATGAGCATCAGCCCGGCAACGATACCGGGGATCACACCACCGAGAAACATGCGACCAACGGAAACATCGGTCGCTGCCGCATAGACGACCATGACTATGGAAGGAGGAATGAGAATACCGAGTGTGCCGGCATTGCAGATTACGCCAGCGGCGAATTCCTTCGAATAGCCTACCTGCCGCATCCCTGCGATCACGATGCTTCCGATGGCGACGACCGTTGCCGGGGACGAACCCGAAAGGGCCGCAAACATCATACAGGCCACAACAGATGCAATGGCAAGCCCACCACGGACATGCCCCACAATCGCAATGGCAAACCGGATGACACGCTGGGCCACACCGCCCGTCGACATGAAACTCGATGCCAGGATGAAGAACGGAATAGCAAGCAGCGTATAGTGGCCGTCAAACGCCGAAAACAATGTCTGGGCGATCGATGCAAGCGAGCCATCCGAATACAGCAAAAGAAATACAATGCTCGAAAGCCCAAGAGATATGGCGATCGGCACACCGACAATCATCAGCCCGACAACCATGCAGAAGAGGAGCGCGACTTCCATGGGTCAGGCCGCGTCCTGGCCGCGTGCGCTTGCGGTCTCCGATGACTCGTCGAGATGATGCGAGTCGATGATCATCTCAATATCGCCCCGCAATATCCTGATGCCGGCATGCAGAAACCTCCACGTCATCAGGGCCATGCTGACAGGCAGCACGGCATAGGGAATAAACTTGGGAATTTTTTCGTAGAGTTCACCCTCATTCATCCAGTCCGCAAGAAACTGCAGAAAGCCGGGCATCGGAACATCATTCACTTCCAGGAAAGCGCGTCGCGTCGCGAAGGGATACCAATAGTCCCAGCTTCCGACCAGCAGGAGCACGCTAAAGGCCAGACCGGTCAACACCGCGAACAGACCGAACGCTCTCCGAACGGGGCGGGACACATTCACGAGAACAATGTCGACGCCAAGATGCAGGGACATCTTTACGGCATAACAGGCGCCCAGAAGAACCATCCAGGCGAAAAGAAATACTGTCGTTTCCAGGGCCCAGAGAATGTTGTCGTTGAATACATAACGCGCAACGACATTGGCAAACGTGATCACCGTCATGAGCAAGAGAAAAACGGTGATCAGTGTCTCTTCGAGTGAATTTGTGAACCGGGCAAACCAACTCTGCCCGGTCCGATCATCATTCTCTCTTCTGGTCCGGTTCACCGGAAGGTCCCTTGTCTTCGCAACCGCAAAGCCTTGCCGCGTCGGGTCCGCAAGGACCCGACGCGGCATGAGCGAATGCTCTGCGAAAAGAAGACTCAGCTTCCCGCGTTGGCCTTTTGCGCCGCTTCAATCATCTCGGCACCAACATCCTTCTCGAACTTGGCCCAGACCGGTTTCATCGCTGCTACCCAGGCCTGGCGCTGTTCACCCGTCAACTCGCGAATTGTTCCGCCAGCCTCCAGAATTTTCTTGCGATTGTCCTGGTTGACAGCCCAGGCTTCCTTGTTACGCGTTTCCGTGACTTCCCTGAGAATCCGGGAAAGCTGAGAGCGCACATCGTCAGGCAATCCCTCCCAGAAATCCGTGGATGTCACCACGAGATAATCGATAATGCCATGGTTGGTTTCGGTCACACCATCCTGAACTTCGAAAAACTTCCGTCCATAAATGTTGGACCAGGTATTTTCCTGACCGTCGACAACCTTGGTCTGGAGCGCGCCGTAGACTTCCTTGAACGCCATTTTCTGCGGATTTGCGCCAAGCTGCATGAACTGGGCAACGAGTACGTCAGACGCCTGAACCCGGAATTTGAGACCCTTGGCATCCTCGGGCCGGATCAACGGCCGGTTTGCCGACAACTGCTTCATTCCGTTATGCCAGAATTCCAGTCCCTGAAGGCCCCGGCGTTTCATCGAGTCCTTCAGAGCCTGTCCGGCCTCCGAACTCTGGAAGCGATCCACGGCATCGATATTCTCGAACATGAAAGGCAGATCGAAGAGACGGAATTGCTTGGTGAATTTCTCGAACTTTGAGAGCGAGGGCGCAGCCAGCTGGACATCGCCCTGCAACATCGCCTCCAGCACCTTGTTGTCATCGTAAAGGCTGGAATTTGGAAAGACCTCCATACAGGCTTTTCCGTTCATTTCGGAATTGACCCGTTGAGACAGCAAGGTGGCCGCAATTCCCTTGGGATGGCGGTCAACATTCGTAACATGACTGAACTTGATACGGATCTCGCCCTTGTCGCAATTCGCGACCGCTGGCGATGCCAGCGACAGGAAACAAGCGCCGGCTACGGCGGACGCTACAAGTCTGTACATCTTATTCTCCTTGGTTTCGCAGTTTCAGAATGACTGGCAGGACTCAGCAATGGCGACGGTCAGAAACCGCCGCCATTTGACCCGCCAACACCAGCTGATCGGAGCCCCGGCAAGCGAAAAACCCAAGTCTTGCGCTCGTCGAAACTGAAACCGCATTCAACCGGATAACGCTTTTGTCGTCAATGCGCGCGGTGCTCAATTTACAGCGGTTTGCAGATTGTTCGGGAGCCTTGAAATCCGGGCGTATTTTCCGAATTGCCCGACGTCTCCGAGGTTACGGACTGTCGAAGGGGATAGCCGAAATCCGTGCACATTCAAGCACCCCCGCAGGTTCCTGGCCGACATCCTGGCCATCGCCGTGTTCCAACGATCGTCAAACTCCGGTGCACCGTCCGGTTTCTGGGCCTCCCATCGCCACCTGTTGCAATGGGGTATCTCGCATCAGCGCAGCAAGTGGTGACAGGACGTTGCCGAAGTCTCTGTCTACAGGGTCAACGGGGCGCTCATGACATCCTCAAGCGGCCGGCCAAATGGCATTGCGCTTCGGGGTTTCATCCGGACAGGTTGGTTTCCATGACACAGAGCCACTCTCTGAGCGCGTATCGGCAGTTGTAAACGGGTCCCCCCCCTCAGCCCGACAGGAGGATCCGACAGGAAGCCTGTCCGTTCAACAACAGGACGATCGTTACAGGACGCCAAAAACTGTCCTGGACGGGACTGTTGCGGCGCAGCAGTTCAACCGGCACTCTGGTTAATCAAAATACAAGAGACCAGCGGACAGACCGCGACTGTTGCTTTCGGGCGGGAAACCGAGGTCATAACAGCTGCTGGCAACCCAATGACGGAGTGGAGAATGACCCTCGAACTCTATTACCTGGAGGAAGCAGATTCCATTTGCTCAAACCGGGTGATCATGACACTGATCGAAAAGCAGATTGATGACTGGATCCCGCGCAGGATGATCCTGATGCACGGGGACCAGTTCTCACCCGAATACCTCAAGCTTAATCCCAAGGCGCAGGT
Source organism: Alphaproteobacteria bacterium (assembly GCA_965221485.1). Taxonomy (GTDB): domain Bacteria; phylum Pseudomonadota; class Alphaproteobacteria; order MPNO01; family UBA830; genus JAJEBT01. The sequence continues at coordinate 1,738,189 of OZ244893.1, forward strand.
ACCAACACTGTTGCATGATGGCCGTGTTGTTCGGGAGTCTTCCATCATCTGCGATTATCTTGATAATCTGAAACCGGATCCGCCCCTGAAACCCGCGGACCCCTGTGACCGCGCCTTGATGCAGGAGTGGATCAAGGAGTGCGATGAAGCAGCCTACCAGGCCACCGCTTCGATCAACTTTGTAACGAAATTCCGACTTGAGATTCCTCTGGCAAAGATGGAGGAACGATGGAAACGGGTCACCGATCTCGAGCGCCTGCATCGACAGCAGTCTTGCGTCCGCAAGGGCCTCGATTCTCCTTACGTGCTGCGTGCCGTGGCCGCATGGGACCGGATCTTTGAAAAAGCGGAAAATACATTATCAGATGGACGGCCATGGATCATGGGCAATCAATATACGCTGGTCGAAACGACCCACGCGCCATTCATCAAGGTGCTCGATCTCCTGAGACTACTTGATCTCTGGCTGGACGGACGCCCTCATGTCCAGGAGTGGTGGGAGCGCGTGACAGCGCGGCCGAGCTTTGAAGCCCTTGACGAGTATGAGGGGCAAGGTGACGACGAGGATGCGCCGCACGCCAGGGCCGGACGCGCTGTTGCCGCCCGGATCAAGGAACTTATCGGCACCTGCCGCAGCACCCTTCCGGATGTCGGCCAGCCGCTGAAACAATACCCGGACAACAGATCCGGACACTGAACCCCGATACGCTGGATCCCGTTCATGCGAACACTCGATCGAGCCAGGGCAAAAAAGCCGCGTCAGAACATTGAAGTCAGGCCCTGCCGAAGACATCGATCGAATGCAGGCTGGATCTGTTCCACAGAATGGACCTTGATGAGACGGCTTCTCGCCGCCTGTCAGTGCAGCCAGCCGTCCGGCAGGGCAGTTCTGTCTGCGTTTCGAGATCGGGAAGCATTACGATCCGGCGCCCGAAAAACACCCGGTCAGGTCAATCGCACCAGGACCCCGGTCGCTCCCGGTGATGACGGGTTGAAAATTTGCTGTTTTTCAGCACTCAGCATCGGATTGTTGTCGTATTCAAGGTAATTGCAACTGGACAGGGGAGGATGTGTCGCAATCCGCGAACGTCAAGCTCGGATCAGATCCCGTAAGTCCTGATCCGATACGGAAAGCGGCTCATCTGGCAGGTGAGGGCGACTTCGCGAGCCTTGCTGACCGCGTGTCCGGAGAATCAAACGAGTAAGCTGCCCTCAGGGTCAGGACCGCTTCTGAACTGTTCGGCGCGACAATGACGGACCGAGGTCCGGTTTCCGCCAGCGGTTGCTAACGAGGCAGTTCGGCCTTGCCTCAAGGTGATGGTGGAAGCCTGCCTCGAAACGGGTTTCCCGGAATACAGGGGACATGGATCATGAACTTCGAACGTCTCGGACTGCTTCACTGGAACCGGAGACAGGCACAACCCGGATATACGCTTCTGGGTAACCTCTATAGTCCGCAAGTCAGACTGATCGACATGAAGGGGGGAGAGGTCCACACCTGGACATTACCGGAACCAGGCCGTCTCGGCTCTTACGGGCAGTTGCTGCCCGGTGGAAACCTGCTCGTTCCCATCGCCTTGCAGGAGGGCCCTCCCCTGCAGACAGCCAAGGGTGGCCGTATCGTTGAACTGGATTGGGACGGTCATGTTGTCTGGGAGTACACCGACACCTCGCAACATCACGATATCCGGCGACTCCCGAACGGCAACACGGTCTATATCGGCTGGCGAGAAATGTCCCCCGAAGACGCCGCTCGGGTTCGAGGTGGTATTCCCGGAACGGAGGAAGACGGCAAGATTTACGAAGACTACTTTCGGGAAATTACGCCAGAGGGAAAGACCGTCTGGGAGTTTGGGACCTCCGAACTGGAGATTGAGGCCTACCCGATTTCACCTGGCTCAAGACGTTCGGAATTCGGCCATGCGAACACTGTCTGTCCGCTTCCAGACGGCAATCTGCTGGTCAACTTCCGCAACCTCGACACCATGGCAATCCTCGGCCGGAAAGAGCGGCAGTTTATCTGGGAAAAGCGCGACATCAACTGGGGCCGGGGACATGACCCCCAAAAACTCGATAACGGCAACATCGTGTTCTTTTCGAACGGTGCCCACGACCTCACCATGCCAATGCGTTCCGCCATCCTGGAGCTTGACGGCCAAAGCGGCGACGAGATCTGGAGGTATGAGGCTGGCATCGCATGGACATTCTTCAGCCATGTCATGGGCGGTGTCCAGCCTCAGCCCAACGGCAATCTTCTGATTTGTGAATCCGTAAACGGGCGACTTTTCGAAATCACCAGAGACAATGATCCGTCCGAGATCGTCTGGGAGTATATCAACCCTCGCTTCGAAACACCCATCCGGACGACAAGGCAAAAGTGCAATGCCCTTTTTCGCGCATACCGCTACGCACCAGACAGCCCCGAGCTTGAGGGACGTAATCTTGAGGTGAACGGAGGCTTGTCATAGGCAGAATTTATCAGCTGACCCGATCCGGAACTGTTACGGACACTACGAAAACAGCGAATGTTCTGGTGAACCGATCGTTCCCCATGTGCCGTCATCGTGACTTCGCATCGCCCGGAGGCGCATCATAGCCTCGCTCCACAGCCTGCTTGCAACCGATGACGATCGTCTCAAGCGATGACCAGGCCCGTATATCCCGGAACGCCAGCCGGGACATCTGGCATCGCGAAGACAGCACCGCGAGAAGCCGATCGAGAATCGGTCCTACAGTCCTTCTCGCACGCAATCCAGTGATCCGGACGGATGGACATGAACCGACCAGGCGCGGGGCACAATCGAAGTTCCACCTGCCTCTTCGATAATCATGGGCCCCTTGAAACGGGCATCAACCGGCATATGGCTGCGGTCGAGAACCGGACAGTCGACCCAATCCCCGTCGAGCCAGACCTGCCGTGTTTCTGTCACAGGATCCCTACCGTCCGGGGTCTCGAACGCAAGGGACGGTTTATCGACCTGACCGAGCGCAAAAAGTCGAACATTCACGAATTCTACCTCGCTGTGCCTGTCTGCTCTCCCGAACGTTCTCTGATGACTCTGGTGAAAGGACTCGCGCAAACTTTCCCGGTTCACGACGGCCGGATCGAACGAAATTTCCAGTGTGAATGATTGGCCGACATAGCGCATGTCGAGAGAAAATCCGAACCGATGACAATCCTTGTTGAACCCCTCCTGTTCCAGCATCCCAGCCGCATCCGACTGCAAGGTTTCCGTTCGCGACTGCAAATCAACCATATCTGTTTCCGACAACAGGCCGCCCCAGGGATCCACGAAATCATGACGCTGGTCAGCCAGAAGCTGCCCCATGGCGGACAGATGCCCGGGAAACCGAGGCACGACCACCCTTGAAATGGCCAGTTCCTCGGCAACATGAAAGACGTGCATCGGACCGGCGCCACCAAATCCCAGCAGCACAAAATCACGCGGATCGAACCCGCGATGCACCGAAACCTCGCGTACGGCCCCGGCCATTTTGGAGACGGCAATCCGAAGCACACCGTCAGCCAGCTCAACCAGTGAGCCGGTGCGGTCCTGCATACCCGCTGCGAGGCGCCTGAAGGCGGCCTCCGCCGCGTCCCTGGAGAGTTGCAGCCCCCCTGAGAGCGCCTTCCCGACCGGCAGTCGACCCAGCAAAAGGTTGGCATCCGAGATCGTGGCTTGTGTACCGCCTCGTCCATAGCAGGCCGGTCCCGGCACAGCACCTGCGCTCTGGGGCCCGATTTCCAGTGTACCGTCCGGTTTGATCCAGGCGATGGATCCACCGCCGGTCCCGATCGTGTGAATGTCAAGCTGCGGCACCTGGAGAGGGTAGGCATCGATCTGATTGACGTAACTGATTTCCGGCGCCAACCCGCGGATCAGGGAGACATCGGTGCTGGTGCCGCCCATATCGAATGTGATGCAATCCTCCACATCCGTGAGCTCGCAGATGCGGACCGCGCCGACAGCTCCCCCTACCGGTCCCGACAAAAAGGTTCCGGCCGCGAACTCTGCGGCCTGGTCCAGCGTCATGACCCCCCCATTGGACCCCATGATGCTCACGGGCACGGAGATTCCCTGTTCTCGCAGCGCCTGGTGCAAGGTTCGAAGATAGTTCGCCATAACCGGCGTAAGGTAGGCGTTGAGAACGCAGGTCGAGAACCGCTCGAATTCGCCCTTTTCCCGGACGACCTGAGACGACGCGCAGACCGGAAGGTCGCCAGCCAGCTCCTTGATCCGGGCGACCGCGTCCACTTCGTTTTCGTCGTTGACGAAAGAATTTATGAAGGCGACTGCGATCGCACCCACACTATTCTCCGAAAATTTCCGGACAACGGGTTCCAGATCGATGTCCTTTACTGACGCCAGCACGGTGCCGTCAGCAGCGATGCGCTCTCGTACCTCCAGGCGGAGGTCACGGGTCACCAGCGGTTTGGGTTTCACGAACCGTATGTCAAACAAACCGCCGATCAGGCGACGGGTTCGCCCGATTTCAAGCGTATCGCGGAAGCCTTCTGTTGTGACCAGTCCGGTCCGCGCACCCTTTCGTTCCAGCAGTGTATTGGTGGCAATGGTCGTCCCATGGGCGAAAGACCGGATTTCCTCGCGGGCAATTCCCAGCTCGTCCAGCGCTGCCAGAACGCCTTCCCATTGTCGCCCGGGAATGGAAGGGACCTTTTCCGACAGCAAGGCTCCGGTCTCGGTGTCAATGCAGATCAGATCCGTAAACGTCCCGCCGACATCAATGCCAATTCGATATCGCATATTTTCCCTGACTCCACTCTTATACTGCCAAAGAGACTCTGCCCACCGGTCCTCTCCGTTCCGACCGCCACACCGCAACCGGGGGACTTAAATCGGGGTCGGGCTGAGCTTTCCGCAAAATCCCCGCTCAATGTCAAGTCTGTGATTGTCTGCTTCCAGATTATCCCCGCCAAGCACACTGTCTGCGGCCAATCCCCTTCCCTCAATACGCTATACGCTGCGACGATCAACTTTCGTCATCATCTGCTTCGATGGGTCGACCACCGCAAAACACTGTGACGGGGCGCTCCCTGATTTTGTCAATTCACACGCGATGGAACGACCTGCGTCATGCCGGTGTCACTTGCGAATTGCAAGGCCATCTTCGCCCTGTAATGACGGGATGGTTGATTGTCATCCGCATTCGGCATCGATCAACTACAGGGTGCGCTCCTCACACGGAGCTCCACCCCAAGGGCACACTGCTCATGTGGCCAAACGAAGCTCCGAGAGTCTTCACAACCAATATCTTTATCAATTTTCCGGAATCACGGGCTACCCCGGAAAAGTCACCAAGGGGGCTTGCCATGGGATCCGATCCTGTGGTATATGTAATGGATTCAAACAGTTACCTATACACACGGAGCGGATCCCATGGTCACAGACTGTAATCCCGGAAAAATCGGGTTTCAACCCCATGGACGCCGCGAGGTCGTCGCCAAATTCGACGGTGGACGGATGTCTTTGGATGGCGGAGCACTGCTGTTACGCTCCGCCGACATGCTTTTTGATGTGACCAGTAGGCTTGCCGCCTGTTTCACCGATCATCGCAAACCCGAGCGCATCGAACATGCGTTGCCGGTGCTGGTCGCCCAGCCTGTGATGGGCATCGCGCTGGGTTACGAAGACATCACCAACCTTGAGCGCAGCGACATCGGCGCCCGGGCGCTCTATGAGGATCTCTATTGCGGGCGCGGGGATATGGAAAACCGGATCAAGGAACAACAGCTCGAATTGTTTGCCGACCGCACCTCGACACACGGCATTCCGTCCAACCAGCTGCGGGTCTATTTCTCGGTCTTTGCCGGTATTCTGCTGGGGATCATCCGCAGGGTGGGGCTCAAGGATACCGGGATGGAGCGGGCCCAGTGCGATACCATCCGGGTCCGGTTGCTGAAGGTTGCCTGCCGGCTCGAGATCAGCGTCCGCAGGGTCTCGTTGTCGCTGTCCTCGGTGTTCCCCCTGCAGATGCTGTTTGCGCACGCCGCCGCAGCCCTCCACCACGCGGTCGCCGCCCGCGCTCCCTGATTCCGGCGCCCTCACCCCGTCACACCCTGTAATCGTGAAGCCGTCACCGACGGTAGCCCGGATTGTTCACCAAATCGAAATGTTGATCAGGAAAGGCGGTGTCAGTGGCTCATTGACGCCAGTTTTGCGAGAAGGGGTGACGGGTCGCGATATGTGCGGTCGAGGGAGACCCTCCGGGGCAAGCTTTCATGCAACCCCTCCGGAAAATCGCCCGCATCCCGCTTCGAGAGGCATCTGTGCTGTTCGGAACACCCGCGGCACAAGGTCTTTCTGATGCGATCAGTCTTCACGGTCAGGGGAACCGGGGAATGTCGGATGTTTTCAGGTGAGTTCGGACCGGAATCCGAATGTTCTCCCGTCAGCCCGCCATCGGGGCTGGCCAAAGGCAAACTGGTGCCCCGGGGACGGTAAAGGGTGTGAATGACGATCAATTCAACGGAACCCGGGGCATCGGGCGCGATCATGGGGCAGGTGGCCGTGAAGCGGGCACGATGCTACCAAGGGACAACGGGAACGTTACAAGGACAGTCAGGGCGCACCTGTCTCCATGAAGAACTTCCTTGACAGACTCATGTCCCCCTGTCCCAATCCGTGCCGGAGAAACCTTCAGACTTCTGTATGGGCCCAGAATTGCGGAAAAGGAGTCCGGGTATGGTGTTTGTCGTTCCTGCCGCCCCATCTGTTCTTGAATTGCGGGGGCTTCACCTCTACCACGCCAATCGATCGAACTGCTCGGCCCGCGTACGACTGCTGCTGGAAGAGAAGGAGCTCGGCTGGACGAGCCACCACATAGATCTCGGCAGAAAGGAAAATATCTCGGAAGAATATTTCGGGATCAATCCGAAAGGCGTCGTCCCGGCACTGGTTCATGACGGTGTGGTCATTACCGAATCGAATGACATTCTGGTCTATCTCGAGCAAAAATTTCCGGAGCCGGGATTCCGGGCCGTATCGTCAGACCGTCAATCGGAAATCGACTATTGGCTGAAGATGTCCGGCGACCTTCACATACCCGGAATCAAGACCTTTCAATATTACAAGCTGAACGCAGCACTCTTGCACAAAACCGATGAAGAGCTCGCTCGCTACAAGAAACTGCAGAAGGACCCCGAGTTATTGGCATTTCACGGTAAACACAGTGAAGGGCGGAGCTTCAGCGAAGCCGACGCCGAGGCAGCTGTTGCGTTGCTGGACCAATACTTTGCCAAACAGGAGGACGCCATCGCCGCGGACGGCTGGCTGGTCGGCACCTCCTACACCCTCGCCGACATCTCCTGGTCACCAACCATCACAACCTTGTCGGCCGGCGGTTTTGACTTCAGCAGGTATCCCAATATCCTGGACTGGTATGATCGCATATCCCGACGGCCCCAGTTCCAAAAGGCTGTGATCGAGTGGCGCAACCAGGCGACATATGCAGTGAATGATCCCACTGTAGTGAGCGAAGCACGTACCACATGATTTTCGAGCAGTCCCGCAGGAGAACCAGGACAATGACGCTCTACGCAGATTCACAATACCCGGTACGAGAAGACCTCGACACCATTCATGGGAACCAGCTCGATCAGCTGGCCGATCCCGGCACCTGGGGTACTGGCGCGCAACGCCTGGCAGTCGCCAGAGAGGCTCGCCAGGCCTGTTATGACGCAGGTATACAGGAGGAACCGGAAGACACGGGCGCCCCGGTTACGGTCGAACTGCCAGAGGCAGTGCGTGAGCTGATCCGGAAACTGGCGGTCACGCCGGAGGATTTTCTCGAGGAGTCTTACGAAGAAGCCACAAACAGCGGTCTGAGCGACGAAGAATATGTCGAAATTGTCGGCATTGTATCGCGTCTGACCGATATGGATGTGTTTGCTCGCGGTATCGGAGTTTCCTTGCGTCCCCTGCCGGCCGCGCGTAATGGCCAGCCGTCCCGGGTCCGCCCTCGGGTTGCCAGGAAGGAAATGGCCTGGGTGCCAACCGTTCCCAATCTTCCCGAAGGCGGCGAGGAAGCTGCGGAGATCTATGGTGAAGACTACCGGCCCTACATCATCCGTTCACTCAGTCTGGTGCCGGACGAAATGCACCGACATCTCGAGTTGGAAGAAGTTCAATACCTTCCGATGAAGAGTATTCTGATCAAGGATTTTCAGCATCATGAGGGGTTCACCCGTTCCCAGGTCGAGTTGATTGCGGGGCGCATATCTGCTTGCAACGAGTGCTTTTACTGAACGGCGGGCCATGCCTGGTTCCTCCGTGAGAGTGGACGCGAAACTGGCCTCAATATCAACCTCAAGGCCCTGCTGGATCCGGATGAGGACAGCGGCGTACCGGGGGGCAAGGAAATCCTGGCCTTCGCCGATGCGGTCATCGGACCTGACGCTGCTGTGCTGGACGAGGCACGAAAGAATCTTGCCGATTCGCTCGGGCCGTTGGCGGTTCCGGCCGCCGCTGCCATTGCAGCGACGTTCACCAAAAATGATCGCATCGCCAACGGATGCGGCATTCCTTCCGAACTGAGGATGCTGCGGAATTCCAGGGAGATCCGGGCCGAACTCGGGATCAATGACTTCCGTTCATCAGTGAACACATTCAGGCACTATCCCGACGAGCGATAGACCGCGGACACAGGAATACAGGGACATTGCACCTCACGAAGTCTAGAGGTCTGATCCAATGTCGCTGATGCATATGCCGACGAGGGGACGACAAAAGACCACCGTTCGACCATCGCGCAGATCATGACACGGCGCCGGATCAACCACCGGAACGCCACAGGCTGGTTCTACTTGTCAATATAACCCAGCGTGATCGGGTGCCCCTTTCGTTGTTCGTCACCGGAACCTGTGTGTTTCCCGGGATTCCAGCCAACCGGGCCCAGCACGCGCTGGGCGAAGTCAATGGACTCCTGATCGGTGACGGTTGCGATGGTGTCGTTCCATCGGTTCAAAAAGCCGCTGACCGCGATCACCGCCAGTATCTCGATAATCTGGTCGTTCGAATAGTGCTTCCGGAGTTCAACATAATTCTCCGGCTCGACGACATTTGGCGAAACGCCTGCAGCAAATGCCAGATCGAGGGCCGCCCGCTCGGCATCCGAAAACAGGGGAGAGTCCTGATAGCCCCACAGCGCCTGAATTTTTTCATCCGCGACACCAAGCTGATGGAGGTGGTAGGAGCCATGGGACTGACAATGCAGGCATCCGCTCGCCAGGCTCGCAGCGGTGAAAATCAGCTGTTTGAGCTCTCCCTCGATACCTCGGCTCGGAAAGACGAGTTTGAAGAGATCATTCACCTTCTCACGCAGTTCTGGCCAATGATACATTTCGAGATCTTGCCGGCGTTCATAACCTTTCGCTGACACAAGTTTCCTCCCAGGACCAATTGTCGGTGGCAGGCACAGTGTACTGATCGTGACGTGTTTTGTAATGTCGTTGCCGGCTGTATCGGGGTGATAACCTGTGTCCGTCAGGATGTTCCCTGATGAACTGAAATGGGCGAGGCAAAATCAGGGCCCTGTCGTCGCCGGGCGACTGTTGATGTGTCCTGGAAATGAGGCTTTCGGATTGACCGATTGACTTGTTATTCGAAAATTGACGGTTCAATGTCATATTTCATCGAAAAATGACATCATGATACCTACCGTTTATCCACGTCTGACAGTGCCTCCCGTGCAAAGCTTCTTTCTGCTTGGCGTCCGGGGAGTGGGCAAGAGCACCTGGGCGCGGGCACAGTTTCCTGGCGCAACATACATCGACCTCCTTGATGAGGCCCGATATCAGGACTACCTCGCCGATCCGTCCCTGTTTGCCGCAGATATCCCGTCCGCGCAGCCGGGCCACTGGGTGGTCATCGACGAAATCCAACGCCTTCCCAATCTCCTCAATGAAGTGCACCGGCACATCGAGGGTCGGCGTCTCAACTTCGCCTTGCTCGGATCAAGCCCACGAAAGTTCAAGGCGGCTGGCGTCAACCTGCTCGCCGGCAGGGCGTTGAACAAGACAATGCATCCCCTGACCCCGGCCGAACTTGGCGACGACTTCGACCTTGACAGGGCTCTCCACACCGGAACCATTCCTCTGGTCTGGGTCGCTGACAACCCCCGCGCCGTACTTGAGAGCTATGTAAGGCTGTATCTCAGCGAGGAAATCCGGGCAGAAGCCCTTGTACGAAACCTTCCCGGCTTCGCGCGCTTCCTACCAGTCTCCGGTCTCTACCACGGTCAGGTCGTAAACATATCCGGCATTGCCCGCGATTGCGGCGTCGCCCGAACCACCGTGCAAGGCTATCTTGATATTCTGGAAGACACCCTTCTTGTGTTCCGTCTCCCGGCCTTCCAGCCGCGATTGCGGGTACGGGAACACCGCCACCCCAAGCTCTACTGGGTCGATCCGGGCCTTGTTCGTGCAGTCAAGAAGCTCCACGGACCCATTGCGCCCGAAGAACGCGGTGCCCTTCTGGAAGGCTGGGTGCTGCACCTTCTGAGAGCGCATCAAGAGGACGACCCGCTGTTCGACGATCTGTATTATTGGGCACCGCATCCGGCAAACCGTACCAAGGTCGATTTTCTGCTGCGCCGTGGTCGCGAACTGGCAGCGATTGAGGTCAAGCCGCAACCGCGCTGTCACACCAGCATGCTGCCGGGACTGCGCGCGATCGGAGATCTGCCGGGACTCGTGCGACGCGTGGTAGTCTATGGTGGCAAGCGGTCTTTCCGGACCGGGGACGGGATCGATGTATGGTCTGTTGATCAACTGCATCAGGCCGTCACCGAAAACACCCTGTGGCCTTGATCTGCATCGGTCAAACGATGTGCGTGGCAAACGCCGCCACTGTCCGCCCAAGCCGTAAGCATGTGACCGACTGGCCCGATTCTTCTCCTTGAAGTGGACCGCCCGCCCCCGGCAGCGGAAAGAAAACGGGTTGAAGTGCCGTCCCCGACCCCGGTTTCTGCCGGAACCCGGACGAGTCTGCTTTCGGGGCAAATCCTCAGGGTTTTGCAGATATGGATCGTGGAGGCTGCTATCGGGTCTCGGCAACACCAGGTATTATGGTGAATCGGCATGCCAGGAATGGCACTCATGGAGGGTCCGCGGCACGAGCCTTCAGGATGAAGGTGGAGATTGTCTTTTCGCCGGGATCACTCTTCTGTCAGTTCCGATAACAACACAACCCGGGAGCCTGATGGTGGCAAAGTTCGACTGGACCAAGGATCATATTCGCCGTTACCTTGAAACCGGGGGAGACGACGGCCATATCTGGCACGGCCACGATGGCAAGGGAGAGTTTCCCTGCCTCTTGCTGACCACAACCGGCCGCAAGACCGGAAAGGCGCGCACGACACCGTTGATCTACGGGTGCGACGGCAACGACTATGTCGTGGTGGCCTCACAGGGCGGACTGCCGAACCACCCGAGCTGGTTCCTCAACATTGCCGCAAACCCGAGGGTCCGCATCCAGATCAGGGCGGAAGCCTTTGACGCCACCGCCCGCGCTGCCAACGATGAAGAACGGGCGCGCTTGTGGCCCATGATGGTCAAGATTTACCCACCTTATGAGCACTATGGTGAACGCGCATCAGCAACCCGCATCATTCCTGTCGTGATCGTGACGCCCGATTGAGGATTACACGACCATCAGAAGAGACAGGGTCTGCAGACTTCCCGGAGCCGTGACCGGGCACATCGTCAAAATCAGTGGAAATCCCGTGAACGGGGAAGCATGCGCTGCTCTCTCGGATGCCGGTTTGCGGCAGTTGAAAAACCATGAGACGCAAACGCCGGCTTCTCTTGCGTGAGAGAGTTCAGCCACCAGGTCAGATCCTCCACATGCTCCGCAACAAGGTGAATAATGCTCTCCGTACGTTGAATGGTTCCCTTCACCGCCACCAGGCGACCGCCCAGAACAGCCTTGCGGCAGGATTCCATGACACGTGTCCAGACCACGACATTCACGATACCCGCCTCATCCTCAAGCGTCATGAAAATCACGCCCCTGGCGCTTCCGGGACGCTGGCGCGAAAGAACAAGACCGGCCGCAGACCGCTTCTCTCCATCCCGTGCTCCGGCGATATCTCCGGCCGACGACACACCCCGCAGCGCGAGCTGTTCCCGCAGGAAAGAGACTGGATGTGCCTTCAATGACAAACGCAGCATCTGGTAGTCGGCAATCACCTGTTCACCAAGGCTCATGTCAGGTAACGAGACCTCCGGGTCATCGCCGGGACCACGCTCGCCCGAAAACTCGAAAAGCGGCAACGCCGGAGCATCATCAAGCGCATGCATCTCCCAGAGAGCCTGCCGTCGGCCCAGCTTCATGGAGCCGAAGGCATCTGCATCCGCCAGCAGCCTGATGGCCGCCACTCCCACGCCGCTCCGTCTTCTCAACGACTCGAGATCAACATAAGCCCGCGAGCGCGCCCCGATCATGAGTTCGGCATCGCTCTTGCGCAGACCATCAATGCAGCGCAGACCAAGCCTGAGCGCCAGTTTTCCGGTTTCATCCGGCTCCAGAGAATGATCCCAACCGCTCCGGTTAATATCGACCGGACGCACCTCGACACCATGTTCACGCGCATCGCGCACAATCTGGGCCGGCGCATAAAATCCCATGGGCTGGGAATTCAGAAGCGCACAGGCGAAGACCTCGGGATGGTAATGCTTCAGCCACGCGGAAATATAAACCAGCAGGGCAAAACTGGCCGCGTGGGATTCCGGAAACCCGTATTCGCCAAAACCCTCGATCTGGCGGAAACAACGCTCAGCCAGATCAGACTCGTAACCGCGCGCAATCATGCGGTTCACCATCTTGTCCCTGAGAAGAGGCAACGTACCGCGCCGGCGGAAAGTCGCCATGGAATGTCGAAGGGCATCCGCTTCATCAGGAGTGAAGCGGGCCGCCTCAATGGCAATGCGCATGGCCTGCTCCTGAAACAGCGGAACGCCCAGGGTCTTTCCCAACACCCTCTCCAGTTCGTCCGGACTCCCGTGTTCGGGAGCCGGTGCCGGGTAAACAACCGTCTCCAGACCATCTCGCCGCCGCAGGTACGGATGCACCATATCCCCCTGAATCGGCCCAGGACGCACAATCGCAACCTCAATGACCAGGTCATAGAAGCAGCGCGGTTTGAGGCGCGGCAGCATGTTCATCTGTGCCCGGCTTTCCACCTGAAAGACACCCAGAGAGTCAGCGCGGCACAACATTTCGTAAACGGCCGGATCCTCACGTGGGACCGTCGCCATTGTCAGGGACAGGGCCTTGTGCATACCGAGGAGTGCGATGGCCTTGCGAATACAGGTCAACATCCCGAGACCGAGAACATCGACCTTCATGAGACCCAGTGCCTGGAGATCGTCCTTGTCCCATTCGATCACCGTGCGATCTTCCATCGCCGCATTCCCGATGGGCACGATCTCGTTCAGGGGCCCGCGTGTCAGCACAAACCCGCCGACATGCTGGGACAGGTGACGAGGGAAATCGATCAGCTCACAAGCCAGATCCACCACCCGCTGCAGCCCGGGGTCATCGGGATCCAGACCGGCCTCGCGGATACGGGCCTCGGGCCATCCTTCTCCGCTGCGCCCCCAGACCGTACCCGACAGGGCTGCCGTCGCGTCTTCGGACAAACCCATAACCTTGCCCACTTCTCGTATGGCGCTGCGCGCGCGGTATCGGACAACAGTCGCGGCCAGGCCGGCACGATCACGGCCATAACGCTCATAGAGATACTGGATCACCTCCTCACGCCGCTCATGCTCGAAATCAACATCGATATCCGGCGGTTCGTTGCGTTCCCGCGAAACAAATCGCTCAAACAGAAGGTCGATCTCGCTCGGATCAACAGAGGTGATACCGAGACAATAACATACGGCAGAATTGGCCGCGGACCCCCGCCCCTGACACAGGATGCCCCGCTCCCCGGCAAAGCGAACAACATCGTAAACTGTGAGGAAATACGGCGCGTAATCCAGTTCGTCGATCAGGGCCAGTTCGGTCTCAAGCGAAGACCGCACCTTTTCCGGAATTCCCTGCGGAAACCGCCATGCTGCGCCCTTCCAGGTCAGATCCTGAAGATGACACTGCGGCGTCTTGCCATTCGGCACCGGTTCCTCCGGATACTCATAGGCGATCTCGTCAAGGCTGAACGTACAGCGTTCGACAATCTCGGCAGTTCGGGCAACCGCCTCTTGATGGCCCTCGAACAAGCGGGCCATCTCGGTCGGGCCCTTGAGATGACGTTCCGCGTTTCCGTTAAGACGATATCCTGCCCGGCTGACCGGGATCCGCTCACGGATAGCTGTCACCACGTCAAGCAGCGGACGCCGCCCGGGAACATGATGGCGAACATCATTGGTCGCAACCAGGCGAAAACCATGTTGCCGGGCAAGGCAGGCCAGATGCTCCAGACGCGCACGATCATCACCGCGATAGAGCATCTGGGCCGCCAGATACAGTGGGCCCGCAACATGTCGGTGCAATTCGGCAAGGCTCTTCTCAAAATCGCTATCAGGCAACACTACCGGAGGCAGTACAATCAGCACCTGCCCCTCGGCATGATCAATCACATCATCCATCCGGAGTATGCAATCTCCCTTCGAGGCCCGTCGCTGGCCCAGGGTCAACAGGCGGCAGAGACGGCCATAGGCCATGCGGTCCTGCGGATAAGCCAGCAGCGACAGCCCGTCAGTGAGATCGAGCCGGGCACCGATCAGGAGTCGGAGACCCGCTGCTTTCGCTGCCACGTGAGCCCGTACGACACCGGCCAACGTGTTCCGGTCGGCAACGCCCATGGCCAGAAGACCCAGTTCCTGCGCCCGCAAGACCAGCTCGTCAGGATGGGAAGCCCCGCGCAGGAAACTGAAATTCGTCGTTACCTGCAATTCCGCATAGGCGGCCACGACCGTCACCCGAAAAAACCGTGGAGATACCAGCACGGCATCACACCAGCCTGAACATCTCCATAGTGACCGGCGCGATAGATCCAGTAACGGTGCCCGGCACCGTCTTCCACGCGGTAATAGTCGCGTACCAGATTTCCGCCATCCCCTGCCCACCATTCCGGTTCAATGCGCTCCGGTCCTGCAGCACGAACGACACGGTAGCGGCGGCGGCGCCAGACAAAATGGAGTGGTGGTCCGTCCGGCGTCGCGGCCATGACCTCGACAGGTTCCGGCCGGTCGAGCAGACGGAACGGCCGGCACGCCAGGGCCGGTCTTTCCCGCCAGGAAAACGATGTGACATCGGCCGGAACAACCCGCTCGGCTTTTTCCGGAAGATAACGCTCCACCCGTTCCAGCCGCCGGACTGTTCCATTGCCGAGATGAGCCTGAAGCCGATCCAGAAGACGGCTGACATCCCTTCCGGTTGGATCCCGGCCGGTCAACGAAAGCTGTTGTTCCTTCAGGACTTCAACATGAACCGCATGCAACGCCACCAGATCGATTCCCGGACCGGCATTGACGGCGTCAAGCCGCTGATCGAAAAGATGCAGCAGATGGGCACAATCCCGCGTCGCCTTCACCGTTTCCATTTCCAGGGATTGCGTTTCGCCATCAACCCGAAAACACCACAGGACGAGACGACGCGCACCGCTGCAGTCCTTCTCCATGGACGACATGACCTCATTGATCAGCCGGTCCAGAGCCAGCCTGAGCTGATCCCTGTCCTGTATCGGCTCCGGGAACGCCAACCGGCGCACATGGACCGGCACTGGCATCAGTGGAGATACGGGCTCGGAGATACGTCCCAGCGCCCGGTCGAGGCAGGAAAGTACGGACGAGCGCCCGTCTTCGCCACTGAAACGGCGATCCAGCGCGGAACGCGGCAGGCGATCCAGCGCCTCAACAGTCTTCAATCCCAGCCGATGCAACATCCGGACATCTGCTGACGCAATTCTCAAGGCCTCAACCGGCAACGGCCCGAGCGCCTTGCACATGCTGCCGGAAGCGGCAATGCGCTGCCCTTCGGAAGCAAAACGGGCAAGGGCCCAGGCCGCTCCCGGCGTGTCGGCAAGACCGTGACGATTTTCGAAGCCCAGCCTTTCAAGACTCGCCGAAATCTCCCCGCACATGGCGGCCTCTCCCCCGAAAAGATGCGCACAACCGGTGATGTCAAGAAACAGGCCGTCTTCACCATCAGGAGCTGTCCAGGGCGTGAACCGGCCGCACCATCGCGCCAGCTGTATCAGCCCATGCCGATCCGCTTGAGGATCAGCCTTTCCCAGGGAAAGCCCGGGCAAACGGGCCCGTGCATCGGTGAGGCGCATGCCAGGCCTGAGACCGGCTGCACCGGCGCGGAGATTGACCGCCGAAAGCAACGGACCATGCCGCCCCCGGGAAACAAGCGCAAAGGCTGCCGGCTCACCCGACCTGCCGTTTGCGTTCTTCGCAGGACAAGACCTTTGCGACCGTCGCAACCGATCTATCGGCCAACGGGGCAACCAGATCGAAATCACCCGTCTCACGATTCCACTCCACATCACAAACCGTCGGCCGCCCACCGCGGCAACGGAGAAGATCCAGGCGCCAGCGCACCGCACCCGGTCCATGAACATCATAAGGATCGCCAGCCCCCGCCAGGCTTGCGATGCGCCAGCGGGTGCAGGCCGCACTGGCCCCGTCACTGCCTTGATGGTGCAGCAACAGCATTGGCGTCAGGCCTTCCCGGGCTGCCAGCGACAAACGCCGGGTGGCAGTGAAATCGGCCGTGCCGAGTTCCGCGATGACAGCCGCCAAAGCGCCACTGCGAAGGCCCTCCTCCGCAGCCCAGAGGACATCCCGGTCCCGCGGGGTCCTGGCAACGAGCAGCCGCGCCGGATCAAGTCCGAAATCCTGCCATCCCGGACCGTGAAGCCGGCCCAGCCTGCCAATAGCGGCATCGCTCCAGCAGACCAGCACATCCGTGCGACCGTCAAAACGCTCAAGACGCCGCAAGACAGCCAAAAGGAAAGCCGCAGCTGCCAGATTGTCCGCTCCCGTCACTCCGGCCGCATCATGCAGACCATCCAGCGCGAGGCCGGCCGCCGGCAAGGCCCGATCCAGAACTTCGACACCCAACCGCCAGGCTTCAGCCCTTGTTTCGGTTTGCCCGAAAGACGACGGACAACGCTCCAGTTCAGAAATACGACGCCGCAAGGCAGCCAGATCGGCGCTTGCGCGGGAAGATCGAAAATGTGTTGACGACAGCATCCGGATTCATGCCCTGACCTGACCTGACATATATGTACATATTATGTTCTTTCTCGGGTTCGTCAAGAAATGTTTTTGTTTTATTCCAAAATTGTCAGGGTCTGCATATGTCCACAACATCTTGTGAACACGGGATGGGATGACCCCCTTCCCTGACCGCTCCGAAGCGGCAGAAAGGCTATTCCAGCGCTGCCTGGCGCGATGTCCGGGCCGACTGCAGCCGTGGTGCAATCAGATGATGAAATGCCAGATATACGCCGGCTACGATCAGCGCGGCGACCGAAATACTGTCGATCTTGAGCAGGATCAGGATGGCAAGAACCAGACGTAAAACAATACCGAACCGCGACAGGGCACTCCTGTCGTACCGGCTGAGTGCGCTGGCAACCAGATAAAGAACCACCACGAGCTTGAACAGAAGCCATGCGATCATGCCAAGGCTGACCATCCCGTCATATCCGGGCAAATAGATTTTCTCCACACTGGGCGCCCCGTCGACCGATTGTGCCAGCTGCGCCTGCTCGATCAGAAGAAGTTCAGGATAAAATGCAAAAACGAATGGTATGGTAAACATCACGATGCCGGCGCGCACCGCTGCAAATCCGGTCGCCAGCGGTTCGGCCTTGGATATTGTCGATGCTGCAAAGGCCGCAATCGCAACCGGCGGCGTGATAGCCGACGCCACTGCAAAATAGAAAATGAACATGTGCGCCGTAAAATATGATGTTCCCAGGGCGACCAGCAGCGGGCCGAGGATCAGAACGACATTCACATAAGCCGGCAATGTCGGCATGCCCATACCGAGAAGCACCGTTGCAAACATCGCAACCACCAGCGCGAGAATCAGATAAAGCGCACCGCCAATCACGATTTCCTGGCCGAACAGGTTGATCGTCGAGACCGTCCGCAACCAGTTGAGGATGTCAATGGTCAGAATGCCGGTAAAGTTGGTGTAGCTGACACAGATGTCGATGACCGAGACAGCGATCAGGAGCAGGAAAAGCTCGGCAATGATGATTCCGGCATCTGACAGCGCACCGAGGACCCGGCGCGGCGCCTTGCGGATTTCCGGATCCAGAAACAGCAGTGCAAGCAGGGTCATCACGGCCCAGAAGCCTGCGGAATCGGGATCTCCGGCAGCGTTCTGCCAGACCTGCAGAAACCAGGGAAGCGCTTCACCGGACCCGGCATCATAGCCGAAAATAAAGGCCGGCAACCCTGTCTGGACAGAGTCCTTCGTGCTCAGAAGGAGGATCAGGATCGTGAGTATGGGACCGGCGATCATGAGCAGATTGATCCAGTCCCTCCGGTCCAGTTTCTGATCGTCGCTGAGCTGCCCGACCGCCCTGATCTTCATTCGGCGGGCTTCAAACACAATCATCAGGAACAGGCTGAAGAAATAGGCGACCGCGGGCAGAAAGGCGGCGATGATGACATCCGAATAAGGAACTGTGGAAAGCGCAGCCAGCACAAAGGCGGCGATTCCCATGACCGGCGGCATGATCTGTCCACCGCTGGACGCCGCAGCTTCCACCCCGCCGGCAAATGTAGGCCGGAAGCCGTTTTTCATCATCATCGGTATGGTCAGGGTTCCCGTGCCCAGAACATTGACGACCGGTCCGCCGGAGATTGTTCCGAAGACGGCCGAGCCCACAATCGCTGCGTGGGCGGGCCCTCCCCTCATTCTCCGGGTCAGGACAACCGCGAGCTTGATCAGGGACCGCCCTCCTGCCGACGCACCGAACAGGGCACCCAGCACGACATACGGAAAAACCACATTCACAGTGATGTCCAGAAACTGTCCGAACAGGCTGTTGGATTCGAGAATGATCGCATTGCGGGCCGCCGCAACACCCGCGGAGTAGTTTCTCACCCCGTCCTGGATCGTTCCGATCGCTGTGGTGAGATAGCGGTTGTCCGTCAGTTCGAAATACCAGGCCGCAGACGACAGGAGCGTATAGAGAAAAATGACGATGGCGACGCCAACGATGGGAAGGCCCCACGCCCTGACGATATAGACGAAGTAGATGCCAATGACCCATACCAGATAAGGCAGCACCCAGCTGCCCAGTGTGGTCTGGCAGTCCGGAAAATCATCGTCGGGAGGCGTGCCAAAGATGGCCTGGTATTCAGCCGCCCGGGCTGCGTTTTCCGCCATCAGGCGAGCGCGGTCACCATTCATTACATCAATCAGACAAACCTGATCATGCTCGATCCAATACACACACATCAGGCTCACGGTGGTGATCACCATGATCACATCGATCCCGATGCCAGCAAGGAATCGCGACCGCGATTGGTGACGCCAACTCCGGCCGAACGAGGATTTCAGGGCGACGATGGTCATCATGACGGCGACGACAACAGGAAAAAAATACTCGGTGTCGTACTTGCTCAACCGCGTTGCGTTTTCGAGACCCGGGATCAGGCGCGCGACTTCCACGAGGCCCGGAATATTGGGAAGGTTGTTCGCCATCCCCATGACCACGAGCATGAATGCGAAGACGGCAGCGATGCGCATCATGAGGCCGCCGGAAGCCTGCGGGTTCACGGCTCCGGGCGAAGGCTCATTCATGGGATATCCGCTCTTCGCTCACTGAACCTCTGTTCAGCGGCCCATTCCGGTGCCGTGCATCCCGAGGATAAGGACAGGGCTTTGGCACAAGGTTCATGAACACCATGCTGCAAATCCGCCAGATGCAGTAAGGTCTGCGATGTCAGATCAGATGGTGATTGTTCCGGTCACGGCCACGCGCAAGAGAAAAGGCGGTGCTATTGCGCCCTCCCCCCAGGCTCCGCCTTCCTCAAGCCCACGCGCCGTCACGGACAGCCTGAAGAGACAAGCCCCGGGATCCGGGGCCTGCCATGACATGATGACCGGACACTTCTGCGGGTCAGGGTTTGGCGCAGTCAGCCACCTTGTGGCCGGCTTCTTCCCAGGCCTCGACAGCACCGGGATGCAATTTCACGCGTGCGTTGCACATTCCCATCCTGTCATTGTCGACGCTTCCAAACAGTTGCCCCTTTGCGAACGGGACTTTTTTCAGAAGTTCAGGAACGTTCCGGATAAAGGCTGCAGTCAGGGCCTTGGCCATTTCCTTGTCCATGCTCTTGTTCACCATGTCACCACCGGTATTGGCAATCGTCCGGAACATGCCGTCCTCCGAGATGATGCGCGCGTCAGGGCCGTAATGGGCAAGCTCACTCACCGGGAAAACTGACGGAGCGTTGCCAGGCGCATTCAGATATTTCTGCCAGGCCGGAGATTCATGTTTGACCTTGGGAACCGATACAATGTTGATCTTTCCCGCAGCAATATAGAGCGGCATGTAGGCGGCGGGGTTTGTGCCCGGTCGAACCGTTGCATCCACAGAACCATCAACAAAGATCGAGGCGGCCTGGCCCCAGGAAATCTGTTTTCCCTTGTAGTCCTTGCCATCCTCATAGCCCGTGGTCAGGCGAATGACCTGGCGGGCCGTGACCAGAGCTCCTCCCCTGGGCGGGCCGTTGTGAACCGTCTTGCCCTTGAGCTTGTCGTAGCTGTCAATACCGGAACTCTGGAACGCGATCAGGTAGAAGGAGGCGAGATGATAGGGATACAGAAGGCGCAGTTGCCCGGCGAGTTCCGCGCCTTTTTCCTTGCCGAGTCCGGAATAGGGCCCCAGTCCCCGCGACATCAGGAAGTTCAGTATGAAGGCGCTGGCAGTAATGTCCGACTTGCCCTCGGCAACTTCGACCATCGACCGGGTCAGCGTCCGGCCAATTTGCGCCTGGATTGTTGCGATGTTTTCACGGGCAGCGACTTCGGCAAGGTTCTTGGCCGCGATATCCGTCGCACCGCCCGGGGAAGCAGCCTGCATTGTCAACGTCACCTGCTGGGCCTGCGCCGATCCCATCGCCAGTGCGGCCGCAGCCGCTGCATACAAGAGAGATCTCATCTCACCACCACTCCTTTTTTTGACCATTTGAGTTCACGTCAATTTGTCCGCGGAGGCTAGCTTGACACCCTGCTTCGGTCAATGAATGAATTCAGTATGCCCTTGCGCAAGAGCCACCCTGCAGGATCGAAGAAACCATGGGACCGACAGATGGTCCGGCATCCAAGATGCAGCGACCGGAAAGCGGATTCAGTTCCGGCAGACTTCTCTTTCCGACTGCAAAAGGTGAATGTCGTTCCAAATCAGGGCACATCCCCAGCCTCATCCCCTTCCGATCGACCGAGGCTTGCGCTCACAGGGGCACAGAGCCGAATTTGTGAATTCACAGCGGGTCAGTCATGAGTTCCATGAAATATCCGTGAAGGGTCACCCACCCATGGTGCCGGTAGTGGACGATCGAGGACGCAACCGCATGTCTCCTGCCGATGAAAAACGTCTCCGGTCGGGGGCGGGTCCCGGGGTCATACGGTCGGTGCCCGTCGTCCAATCCGCCAATGAACACCGCTCCGTGACATCCCAGGATGTTGTGGCAAGGACTTGACAGGTCCTGTCACGGAGCCGTGGTGATGACGACCTTGCCGCGCACGTCCCGGTTGCGGATCACATCGCAGGCTTTCACGATCTCTTCCATGGGGTAGACGGCCTGCACAGGCACACGGACCAGACCCTCCTGCAACAGTTCGAATATCTCGGCCTGCACGCGGCGCACCCGAGCCGGATCGATATCCCGGTAGACAGACCAGTTCACGCCTCCAACGGATATATTTTTCAACAGCGCGTAATTCACGCGAAACGAGGGAATGATGCCACCGGTAAAGCCCAGTACAACAAGCCGACCGCCCAGACCAAGAGCGCGGATGGCACCGTCGAAGACCTCGCCGCCAACAGCCTCGACCACGATATCGACGTTTCCGACAGCTGCCTGAACCTGTTCGCGGATATCGTCTCTCGGGTTTTCGGTCGAGAGATCTATCACGTGATCCGCTCCGTTCTCTCGGGCCACATCCTGTTTGGAAACGGTCGTCAGGCCCGCAATCACCTCGCAATCCCATGCCTTGGCAAGTTGCACCGCAGCCTGTCCGACGCTCCCCGAGGCCCCTGTGACCAGAACCCGGTCACCGGCCTTCAGACCGGCCCTCTCCTTCAGGGCGAAATAAGCCGTCTGGTAAGCGATTCCAATCGCTGCCGCGTCTTCCATCCGCACACCTTCCGGCACCGGGAAACAAAGGTTTTCCGGGACACAGATTTTCTCGGCATAGGCTCCCCATTCAACCTGCACCATAACCCTGTCACCGGGGGCAAATCCGGTCACGTCCTCCCCGATAGCCTCGACCACTCCGGCGGCCTCCTTCCCCGGCGTGAACGGAAGGGGGGGCCTGACCTGGTACTTGCCCTCCATGACGAGAAGATCGGGGAAATTGACAGCGGCCGCATGGGTTCTTACGAGTACGTCATCGCGCGACGGTGACGGTGACGGCAGGGTTTCCAACCTGAGTTTTTCCGGTGGCCCGAGTTCTCTTGCAACAATCGCACGCATACGGCCTCTCTCATCCTTTCTTGCTTTATGCGGTTGCCTCATGGGGCAACCATATACAGCCCCAAACCCGAACATATCCGGTTGGGGCCAGGTGTTTGAACCAGAACCGCCGGTGGCCCCGGTATCGGTTGTGTCCGCACCCCTGTCCATCAAGACCCCCAACATAGCAGGACCGGTTTCGCCCGGTCACGTCATGCGCAATTGCTCCCCGGGGACATACAGGTTACCCGGCACGGGAAAACACCCGGGATCCGGTGCAAAGTTTGCTCTCCAGAGAGGAATTCCGGATCGCGGCCGGCTCGCCTTCAATCCTCGGCTGGCAGAACCCCGTTCCGGCGCGACGACGAAGTCTTGTCCTCTGGTCCGCACCATCTGCCGATACCCGCCGGAAACCCAAGGCCATCTGGAGGGTTCGTGGTGACCCGGACAATGAGATGGCCGAGGAGCCGACAGGTTCGGCAGAGCCTGACACTGCCCGCCGTAGCACCCGCTTCAAAGGATTCTTCAGTAGGGCAGATGCCAATGACCGGCCAACAAGACCGGACCGCGTTTTTCTGCGGAGGCGGTCCTGCGGGAACAGCTGCGAAACGCCAAGCTGTCCCGCTGCATACATTGTGCACTCTTCCGCTGTATAACAGTGAAGGTTCTGAATCCGATACAAGACTTGTCCGAACACAACTCTCCCGTGAAGCGTCGCTTCAAAACTGGTCATTTCGTCGCGCTGCTTTGTGCAGTGGGCATCGTGTTTCTCGCCTATGGAAGCCGTCAGAGCTTCGGCATCTATCTGCGACCCATCACGACCGATTTTGGCTGGGGCCGCGAGAGTCTGTCGCTGGTTCTCGGAACGCAAGCCCTGATCTATGGATTGTCAGCCCCTTTCGTCGGGGCCATTGCGGACAAGTGGGGCGCAGTCAGGGTCCTCGTCATAGCGGGAGTGATGTACTCGCTGGGTATTCTTTTCATGTCCCAGTCCGTGACACCGACAGGCATGCTTCTGAGTGCCGGCCTCCTCGGTGGTGTCGGATCAGCCGGTTGCGCCCTGTCGCTCGTGCTCGCCGTCGCCAGCCGGATCGCCCCGGAAGAACGAAGGAGCCTGTGGCTCGGAATCATCACCTCCGGTGGAACCGGTGGGCAACTTGTGCTCGTTCCCAGCGGCCAGCTGATCATGAACGACCATGGCTGGATGGTCGCGTTGATCGCCGTGGGCCTGTTCGTGCTGCTCATCCTTCCCCTCGGCCTTGTGATGGGCAAGGCAGCAGGTGATGCCATCACCAGCAGGAAGGACAACCAGGGACTGCTGCAAGCCCTTGGCGAGGCCCGGCGCCACAGCGGTTTCTGGTTGCTGGTCCTTGGGTTTTTCACCTGCGGGTTCCAGGTGCAGTACATCAACAATCACCTTCCCGCCTATCTGCAGGACATGAACCTTGATCCCATTATTGGCGCCACCGCGATATCTGTGATCGGGCTCTTCAACATGATCGGAACCTGGATTTCCGGCTGGCTGGGAGATCGTTATCGAAAGAAATACCTTCTTGCCATGCTGTATTTCGGTCGATCCCTGTTGTTCATGATCTTCATTCTCATCCCGATCTCGCCCTGGACTGTCTACATATTCTCCGCATGCGTCGGTCTTCTGTGGCTGGCCACTGTGCCACTGACCTCCGGCATCGTGTACGGAATGTTCGGGCCCCGCTACATGGCAACGCTCTATGGTATCGTCTTCTTCAGCCATCAGGTCGGAAGCTTTACCAGCGTATGGCTCGGAGGCCGGATCTGGGACCTGACCGGATCCTACGACCTGGCCTGGTGGATTGTCATCATCGGCGGCGCCCTCGCCTCACTTCTGCACTGGCCGATTGATGACCGACCCGTGGATGAAGTCCTGGCAGACCGGCGCGCGGCGGCCGGATGATCACATCACGATGAGACTTCCATGAGGCCTCTGTCCGCGTCACAATCGCTTTCTCGTTAACAGATCACTGGGGCCGCTGCACCGGCCACCGCCAGATCCATACTGCTTTCATTTCAACCAGAGGTTCCCATGCGCATTCTCCAGACCGGTGTTACCCACATCGAAGAAGCCCGGGCCATGCCCGGGTTCACGCTGTTCTCGCCTCTTTGGGCTCCTGACACCTACCTTCTCGACATGCAGGGCAATGTCGTCCACAGCTGGGCTCTTCGCAGTTCCCCGGGGGGATATGCGCGGCTGCTTCCCAACGGAAACCTGTTCGTCTCCACGCAAACAGAAGCAGGGCCTTCGTTTCGGGGCGGTGCCCAGGGCGGTCTGATGCAGGAGCTCGACTGGGACGGCAATGTCGTGAACGAATTCGTGGATGATTTCCAGCATCATGATTGTCGACGATTGCCGAACGGTCACACCGTCTACACCGCCTGGGAGGCCATGCCGGACGAGCAGGCGAGACGTATCCGGGGCGGCCGCCCGGACTCTTTCCCCGAGGACGGAATGATGTCCGATGTCGTACGAGAGGTTGATACCGAAGGAAAGCTGGTATTCGAATGGCACGCATACGACATGGATATCGAGAAATATGCATACCATCCGATGCTGAGGCTTGGCGTGTGGGCCTGGTGCAACACGACGTTTCCCCTGGAGAATGGCGATATCCTGATCAGCCTGAGACATATCAACACATGTGCGATCATCAGCCGCACCTCGGGCCAGTTCATCTGGGAGCGCACCGATTTCTCATGGGGAGGGCAACATGATCCACAGATGCTGCCAAACGGGAACATCATCCTGTTCGCCAACGGGGATTCCAACTACGAACCCCATCCATTCTCGCGCGTAGTCGAATTCGACCCCGAAACAGGTATCGAAGTCTGGAGTTACAAGGAAGCGCCCAGCCGCAACTTCTACTCCCACCACATCAGCGGTCAGGAACGTCTCCCCAATGGCAATACCCTCATCTGCGAGGGGCTATGGGGCCGGATTTTCGAAGTCACGCCGACGGGCGACCTGGTCTGGGAGTATATCAGCCCCTATACGGGAAGAACGTTCTTCGGCGATATGGTCAACTGGGTGTTCCGCGCCTTCCGCTACACCGAAGATTCGCCCGAAATCGGCGGGCGCCTGAAGCTCTGAGACACCACCGCAGCAACAGCGCTCCCCGGGAGGGAGGTTATCTCAGGTTGAGCATCAGGTCCGGCAGAAACAGTGCGATACCGGGAAATGCGCAAATCAAAGCAAGTCCCACGAGCGTGGCTGCCAGAAACGGCCAGATACCGTTGAATATCGTCCAGATTTCAACATCCCTGAGCACTGTCTTCACCATGAAGACATTCATGCCGATCGGAGGTGTGATCAGGCCAATTTCGACAACAATGATGACGACGATCCCGAACCAGACGCTGTCAATGCCGAGTGGCTCAACAATCGGAAAGAACACAGGTACCGTCAGCAACAGCATTGCAAGGCTGTCAAACACACAACCCAGGATCACATAGATCACACAGATCGCGATGATGACCCCGATCGGGGGTATGTCCAGGGCTGTAATGAAGTCGATCATTGCCTCGGGCAAACCGGCGAGATTGATGAAGTTTGAAAATACGAGAGCCCCGAAGCCGACAAGAAAAATCATCGCCGTCGTTCGCCCCGCATCCACAAGCGCGCTCAGGAGATTTCGCATGTCGAGGCGCCTGCGGCCCCAGGCAAACAGCATCGCGCCTGCTGCGCCAATCGCCGCCGCTTCGGTCGGGGTGAAAATGCCGAGATAGATACCGCCCAATACCAGCAGGAACAGGGCCAGCACACCCCAGACCTTGAGGAGCGCACGAGATCGCTGGGTCCAGTCGCAGCGCTCGCCAGGTGGACCCATTTCGGGTTTCAGCCTCACCGTGAGGGCAATCGCCCCGAAATAAAGGAGAACGAGGAGAATACCGGGAACGATCCCGGCCACAAACAGCTTGCCGATATCGGTCTCGGTGAGGATTCCGTAGATCACCATCGGCACACTTGGAGGAATGAGAATACCGAGGGTTCCGCCGGCTGCGATCGTGCCGGCAGCCAGGCTGTCAGAGTAACGGAAGCGCCGCATCGGTGGCATTGCCACCTTGCTCATGGTCGCCGCAGTTGCCAGTGAGCTTCCGGACACGGCGGCAAAGGCGCCGCAAGCGCCAATCGTCGCCATCGCCAATCCTCCCTGGCGATGGCCGAGAAACGCGTAGGTCGCGTCATACAGTTCTTCTGAAAGTTGCGCCCGGTGAATGAACGTGCCCATCAGCACAAACAATGGCAGCACTGTAAGCCCGTAATTTGTTGAGAAATCGAGCACCTGCTGGCCCGCCATTGACAGGCCCGCAATCAGGGAGTCCAGTTCGAACAAACTGCCGCGAACCACCGCAAAGCCGCCAATACCCACGAGGAGCAGCGAGACGCCGAGCGGAATGCCGGCGAAGGCCAGCAAGAGTACGAGCGCGAAACCGATGAGGGACAGCGTCATCGAGTCACCCCGGGAGATCCGATGCCTCGTGATCGTCAAAAACCGGATAATCGCTGCCCCGGAGCGCACACCATAAGAGCCAAAGCAGGATCAGGAACGCCACCGCCGCAAACACGCTCATGAAATAGGCTATGGGAGCCCGCGGCCACAGGAGAAACCCCGTGGTGGCACCGGTTTCGTGGAGACGGTCACCCTGATCCCACATCCGGACCGAAATTACGCCCATGCCGAGAGCGCTCACCGCCATAACCGCAACCTGCTGGATCCGATAAGCTGGCCCCCGAAACAGGCCGTCAAACAGGGAAACACAGATATGCTCCCGATCCCAGGTCACGAGAGGCATCGCGCTGAAAATCACGATGGCAAGGCCGAATTCCATCAATTCGAAAGTGCCAGGCAAGGGACTGGAGAACGCAAACCGGGCAATCACATCGGCTGTCGTGACAGCCATCATGAAAAACAGGGCCGCGCCCGTGAGCCAACCCAGTAACCTGCGGGACAGGATCGTAGCGCAGTAAACGCCCGATCCGTCCCTTCGAGGACCTTCCGTCAAGGCCGGGTTCCGGTTACTTGCCCGACATCTCCGCCCTGGCGCGCTTCTGTACCTCTTGCTGGGTCTGACGGTAGAACGCGAGAGCTGCCGCACCGTCGACACCCATACCCTTCATTTGATTGATCCAGCCACCCAGCATCTGATTCGAGATTGTCTTGATGGCTGCGTTCAGGCTCGGGTCGGCCTGGTAATAGGGTTTGTTCGAGGCCTTGTAAGTTGCCAGCGCCCGCTGGTCCAGCTCATCCCAGACGCGGCCACGCTTCGCGAACGATTCTCCGGACAATGCCATGATCTTGTCCTTCGCGGACTGGGAGAGCTTGTCCCACTTCTTCTGGTTCAGGAACATGGAGAAGGTCGGGTTGAATACGAAGCCGTCGACATGTGTCACCGATTTGGCAAATTGCAGGACCTTGAAGCCGATTGCGTCCGAGACTCCCAGCCCGACAAAGCCGTCCACCGTCCCCTTGGACACGATGGGATAAATTCTGGCAGCGGGTCCCGGTACCACGGCCACACCCAGTTGTTTCAAGGTCTGGGCCAGCGCGAAGGGAAGACTCCACAGCTTCGATTTCTTCAGATCGTCGATAGTCCGGATCGGCTGATCCTGCATGCTGAAGATTTCGCCGCCCGGTCCGGCATAGAAGCCGATCAGCTGGACCGACTTGAAAGGCTCCCCGGCCGCAAAGTACTTGTTGTAGGTACGCCAGAGCGCCACCCCGTCGGCCTCGGCCGATACCGACATTTGCGGCATGATCGAGAACCGCAGGTGGGGAACATTGTTGCTCAGAAAAGCATTGAAGATATAGGCGCCATCGGCAATGCCCTGGCTCACGATATCCATCTGGCGCGGAGGAGCCGCCAGATTCTTGGCCGGAATCCTGAACGAGACTTCTTCCTTCTCAAGCGCGGCATTGAGATCCGCGACCCATGGCTTGATCATGCCGGTCGTAATAATGAACTTTGGCGGTACGAAACTGTTGAACAGGATGGTGGTCTTGGCAACAGCAGCGCCCGATCCAAATGTCAGGCCCGCAGCAAGAGTTATCGCGAGCAGAATTACTTTCCTGTTTTGCATCATTGACCTCTCAGGTTTTCCCAACTGTTTCATTCTCGCGTCCGAATGGCGAGTTGTCATCTCCGCGACAATCCGGTGGCAGGGATCATGCTCACCGCATGAAGAGGTGGACGGTTTGCATCCGGTCACAATTTACTCGGCCGGAACGGGTTCTCGCATCGTGACATATTCCTCGGCAGCCGTCGGATGAATACCGACTGTCGCATCGAACTGGGCCTTGGTCGCCCCACATTTCATGGCAACGGCGAGACCCTGGGTGATTTCTCCAGAGTCAGCCCCCACCATGTGGCATCCTACGACACGGTCCGATTTGCGGTCTACGATCAGCTTCATCATTGTCTGTTCGTCCGAACCCGTCAGGGTATGTTTGAGCGGGCGGAATGTTGACCGGTAGACGTCAATGTCGCCGTAACGCTTCCGGGCATCTTCTTCCGTAACACCGACGGTACCGGCGGGTGGATCCGAGAATATCGCCGTTGGAATATCGGCATAGTCCATCTTGAGCCGGGTTCCCCTGAACAGGTTGGATGCCAGTTTCATCGCTTCACCGATGGCAACCGGCGTGAGCTGATAGCGGTCGATGACATCACCGAGGGCATAAATGTTATCGAGATTCGTTCGAAACTCGTCATCAACGATGACCGCTCCTTTTGCGTTCAGCGCCACGCCGATGTCTTCCAGTCCCAGCCCCTCCGTGTTGGGCGAGCGGCCGATCGCATACAGCACTGTATCAAACGTGGCTGCGGATCCGTCGCTGAACCGGGCTTCGAGACCTTCTGATGTTTCTTCCAGGCTTTCAACGGTGGTTTTCCAGAGGATCCTGACGCCTTTCTTCTTCATTTCTCTGGCAACGTGGCGCCGTATGTCCACATCAAAGCCCCGCAAAAAAAGCTCCCCCCGATAGGCCAGGGTCGTCTCGGCACCGTATCCGTTGAATATGCCGGCAAACTCGACAGCAATGTAGCCTCCTCCCACGACCAGAACGCGGCCAGGGCATCGCTCAAGATAGAATGCGTCATCTGACAGGATTGCATGCCCGGCCCCCGGAATATCCGGCAGCTGGGGCTGGCCTCCGGTGGCGATCAGGATCCGCCTGGCCGTGATGCGCTCGCCGCCCACGTCCAGCGTATTCCTGTCGACAAATCTCGCACGCGCTTCGTGAATGGTTACGCCGGCGCCCGAGAGAATATTGCGATATATTCCGTTCAGACGTTCGATTTCCCGATTCTTGTTGGCGATCAGCGTCGGCCAGTGCAGTTCCGGTTTCTGGAACCGCCAGCCATAGGCTTCCGCCTCGTGGACTGTGTCGGGATAGTGCGCGCCATAGGTGAACAGTTTTTTCGGTATGCAGCCGACATTGACACAGGTGCCGCCCAGAAATCGCTCTTCGGCGATTCCGACCCTGGCCCCATAGGATGCCGACATGCGCGCTGCACGAACGCCGCCCGAGCCGGCGCCGATCACAAACAGGTCATAGTCCGGGTCGGTCACCGAAGCGATCCTCGTGCTTCTGGCCGCTGGTCACTCCGAATCTTCCCATGCGGCCGTGAACATAACGGAATCCGGGGACTCATGCACCAATACCGCCGATAAGCCCGTACTTGATTTCAAGAAATTCCTCGATTCCGTATTTTGAGCCCTCCCGGCCGATTCCTGATTCCTTCATGCCTCCGAACGGTGCGACTTCAGTCGAGATAATGCCTTCATTGACTCCGACGATTCCATACTCAAGCCCCTCCATCACCCGCCAGATACGTCCGATATCCCGACTGTAGAAGTAGGCTGCAAGCCCGAATTCGGTATCGTTGGCCATTTCCAGGGCCTGTTCCTCGGATTCGAACCGGTAAAGCGGGGCGACGGGCCCGAAGGTCTCCTCGCGGGTCACCTTCATTTCGGTATTCACGCCGGCAAGAACCGTCGGCTGGAAGAAGGTTCCACCGAGCTCGTGACGGGAGCCGCCTGCCACGACCGAGGCACCCCTGGCCACAGCATCACCGATATGTTCTTCAACCTTCTCCACGGCTGCCATGTCGATCAGCGGTCCCTGGTCCGTCTCCCCTGCGAGGCCGTCGCCGATACGCATTTTTGCAACTTCCTGCGCCAATTTGTCGGCAAATTCCGTATAGATACCATCCTGTACCAGGAGGCGATTGGCACAGACGCAGGTCTGGCCGGTATTGCGGAATTTCGATGCCATGGCTCCCGAGACCGCCTCATCCAGATCAGCGTCGTCAAACACGATAAAGGGGGCGTTGCCGCCCAGCTCCATGGATGTCTTTTTCACCGTGCCCGCACATTGCTTCATCAGCAATTTTCCGATTTCCGTCGAACCCGTAAACGTCAGCTTGCGAACCAGCGGGTTGGAGGTCATTTCGCCTCCGATCGCACCGGAGGCACCGGTTACGACACTAAAGACACCGGCAGGAATACCGGCGCGCTCTCCCAGTTCCGCCAGGGCAAGAGCCGAATAGGGTGTCGCCGTCGCCGGCTTGACCACCATCGTGCAGCCTGCAGCCAGGGCCGGCCCGGCCTTTCGGGTAATCATGGCTGCGGGAAAATTCCAGGGAGTGATGGCAGCGCAAACTCCGATCGGCTCCTTGGTCACGACGATACGCTTGCCGGGCGCATGCTGGGGAATCGTATCGCCGTAGACGCGTTTCCCCTCTTCTGCAAACCATTCGATGAACGAGGCTGCATAGGCGATTTCTCCGACGGATTCCTTGAGTGGCTTTCCCTGTTCCGCCGTCATCAGGCGAGCCAGGTCCTCCTGATTCTCCAGCATCAGATCGTGCCATTTCCTGAGAATTGCTGATCGTTCCCGAGCCGTCTTCGCCCGCCATGCCGGGTAAGCCGCATCAGCGGCCTCGATCGCCCGGCGGGTTTCTTCGGCACCCATTTTCGGAACCGTACCGAGGACCTCACTGGTCGCAGGGTTTGTGACATCAACGGTTTCGTTCGAGCCTGCGCCGGCCCATTCTCCATCAATGTAGCAGGCCTCACGAAAAAGCCTTGAATCCTTCATTTCCAGCGATGCGGCCATATTTGTCCTCTCCTGTCCCTGTTGGCATCTGTGCGGCATCCGACGGGCGCTACACTATACGACTGAACGCCAAACTAACAGGGCAGTTCACCCCGCTATCCGGTCGGATTCAATGGGTGTGACCCGGCCCCGTTTATCGTTGCCGTCCGGCAATGGCGAGATACCTGTCTGCAAGCTTCACGAAAACCTGTCCCTGACAGGGCATGCACCATATTGCACACTCTCGCTACCAATCCTGTTCAAGGAATCGGCCGAATGCCATCAGCATGGCCGTCGGAAGGTGCCGCGATGCCGCGTTGCCGCCCGGGGCCAACGAAGACAGGCACAACCGGTCCCTCGTGCCTCACGTTTTCGGTTTCAGGATACGGTGACCGGATAGTTGATAAAGCCGCGGAAGCGGGCGCGCGGATGATGCGGAGCGTCTCCGGCGGGTTCGATGCGCCCGAAGCGCTTCACGAAGCCAAGGAGCGCGACCTGGGCCTCCATTCTTCCGAGGGACATGCCCGCACAGGCATGGATGCCGGTAGCGAACGCCAGATGCCGGTTGGGTTTCCGGGCAATGTCCATGTGATCGGGACGATCGAACACTTCCGGATCGCGATTGGCGGCACCGATACAGAGCCAGACATAATCACCCTTTTTCATCCGGACGGTTCCCAGTTCGGCATCCTCCGTCAGTTTTCGGTTGCCAAGCTGTACCGAGCTCTCAAAACGAAAGATTTCCTCAACTGCGGAGGTGATCAGGTCAGAATCGGAGCGCAATCGCGCGAGTTGATCCGGAAAGCGCAACAGGGCGTCGATACCGTTGGTGATGGCATTGGCGGTCGTCTCGTGACCGGCATTGAGCAGGAAGATGCAGTTGTGAAGCAGTTCCAGTTCCGTGAGCCTTTCTCCGTCCTCATCAGATCCGATGAGTTTTGACAGCACCTCGCCGGAATCACCGGCGAGAGGATTGGACTGGCGTTCGGTAATCAGCCAACGGAGATACTCCTTGAAGTCGTCAACCGCCCGACTGCCTTCCTGCCGCTGTTCTTCGCTCAGGTCAGCTTCCAGGCCGCCCAGAATGGCGACAGCCCAGGGCGACAACCGGTGTCGGTCAGCGGGAGGCACACCAAGCATGTCTCCGATCAGCTCTATCGGAAGCTTCATTGCGAAATCGTGGAGAAGGTCGAACTGGCCCATCTCCGAGACGTCGTCGAGTGTTGCGTTCACGACGCGTTCGACGCGCGGCATCAGAACCCGAAGGGCCCGAGGTGTGAACGCCGGGGCAAGGCGCTTTCTGACCCGGGTATGTCCTGGCGGGTCGTTGAAAACCAGACTGTTCGTATGATGCTCATAGAGCGCGGTATCGAGCATCGTACGGCGAAAATCTTCGGTCTTGTCCGACGAAAACAGATCTGGCTGGTGATAGATGCGTGCGAGATCGGAGTGACGCGTGAGAAACCAGGCGCCATCCGGCAGCTTCTTTACAGGTGCGTGTTGGCGAAGTGCATGATAGACGGGATAGGGATCTTCATAAAATTCCGGACCCAGCCTTCCAATATCAAACGACGATGCCGCGTTGGGGCCGGCGTCAAGAATTCCCTCGTAGAGATCCCGGGCTGGTGTGCTTGTCATGACCGACACTGTATCGGACCCGCGAACCGGACGCCAAATCCGCGTTCACCCCCAAGGAGCAACGGGAACAGCGACCACTCTCCTCGTCGCGGAATGCTGCGCCGCCATGGCGCCATCAGAGGATCAGAATGAATGACTCATGCCTTCGGGCGTCGGTACGGAATATTGGTGCCATCACAGACCTCCGGATCGGCCGGCGCGATGTCATCGATGCAGGGACATCGGTAATCCGGAGGGATCCGCCGGGATGGACCGGCCAGCAGGTCCGGGGTCCCCGCCATGGCGGTATTGCAGGGCCTGTACGGCCGTCAGAATCGTGCTGGTTTCAGGAGATGGAGGCCCGTTGTCGTTCCCGAATCGGTCGCTGTATCCTTTCAGGGCCAGCTGTTCTGCAGACCTCTCCTCGCTGTCGTTTCCCGCCAGGAATTCGGGACCTATCCAACCCTACGCTGCATGACCCAGGATCAGATCACTCGCCTTCTCGGCCATCATTATGACCGGAGCGTTGGTATTGCCGGATGTGATCGAGGGCATGGCCGAGGCATCAACGACGCGCAGGGCCTTGACCCCGTGGACCCGGAAGCTTGTGTCAACAACCGCCATCGAATCCTTGCCCATACGACAACTGCTGGTCGGATGATAGATGGTCTGGGAGATATTGCGTGCAGCCTCGAGGAGATCTTCGTCAGACTGGACATCCGGTCCCGGCAGATGTTCCCGTCGGATGTACCTTGACAGGGATCCGGTTGCAGCGAGTTGACGGGTGACCTTGAGCCCGGCAACGACCGTCTGCTGGTCGACCGCCGTCGCAAGATAGTTTGGTTGAATCGACGGATGCACGGAAGGATCCGGAGACCGGATTGCAATCTGGCCGCGGCTCTCGGGTCTCAGCTGGCAGACTGACATGGTCATTCCCGAAAAGGGATGCATTTTCAGACCCGGCTTGTCGGCGCTGAGTGGCTGAAAATGGAACTGGATGTCAGGCGTTGCGAGCTCCGGGCGGGTCTTGCAGAAGATGCAGACCTGGCTTGCACCCATCGCCATAGGGCCGCGCCGGGTCAGGATGTAGCGCACTCCGATCGCGGCCCGGCGCACCGGATTATTGATCTCGTCATTGAGCGTCGGGACGTTGACTTCATATACCGAACGGACCTGGAGGTGATCCTGCAGGTTCAATCCGACACCGGGCAGTTCATGCCGGACATCTATGCCAACAGCACCCAGGACAGGGCCAGGCCCGATGCCTGAAATCTGGAGTATCTGGGGTGAACCTATCGCGCCGGCCGCAAGAATTACCTCGCCGCCGTCACGGAGCATCGCTTGCCGTCGTTCACCACGCACGGAATAGGCAACACCGGTCGTAATTCTCGGGCTGGTTTCGTCGAACAGGAGACGCTCGGCCATTGCACCCGTCACCACTTCCAGGTTCCGGCGACTACGGACCGGTCTGAGATAGGCCGTTGCTGCCGAACAACGTTTTCCGTTGCGTGCCGTCAGCTGAAAATAGCCGGCCCCTTCCTGCATGGCACCGTTAAAGTCGTCGTTTCGGGGAATGCCGAGTTCTTCTGCTGCTGCGATCAGGGCTTCGCAGAGGTCGCGCCGGGCGCGCATGTCAGAGACGCTGAGGGGTCCCCCTTCACCATGGTATTCATCGGCGCCGCGTTCCTGGTCTTCGGACCGGCGGAAATAGGGCAATACATCATCGTAAGACCAGCCGTCGTTGCCCATCTGGCGCCAAGTGTCAAAATCCTCCTTTTGCCCCCGGATATACAGAAGCCCATTGATTGCGCTCGATCCACCAAGCACCTTGCCGCGCGGCCAATCCAGGCTTCGCCCGTTTACGCCGGGATCGGGATCCGACTTGTAGCACCAGTCTGTTTTCGGGTTATGCATGGTCTTGAAATAACCCACCGGTACGTGAATCCAGGGGCTGCTGTCCTTGCCGCCCGCCTCGAGCAGCAACACGTTGCGCGCAGGGTCAGCAGACAGGCGGTTGGCCAGTACGCATCCGGCCGAACCGGCACCAACGATGACATAGTCGTAGCTCATGGCCTCCTCCGCTCCCCACCAAAAAAATCTCCGCAATTTTCATTCAGTGCTTGCGGTAATTCAATTATTGGTCATTAATGAGAATGTCAGTCTCAAATTTTGACGATATTGTCAAGAAATTCGGGGGTGACGGCTGCAACTGGTGGACCAGGAGGAAACGCCCATGCAATCGATTATGGAAAAACTGAAGCATGTTTCGCGGCGCGACATGTTGCGGATTTCAGGTCAATTCGGCTTGTCATCGACATTGATCGCAGCAGCGGGGCTGGTCGGCACCGTGACGGCGCCGCGACTCGCTGAAGCCGCAAATTCCACTTACAACAAGCGCTTCAAGAAAACGCCACGCTTCAAGCTGAAATTCGGTGCGTCCGGATTTAACGAACGGAACCTGTTGATCGAACGTGCCGGATGCCTGCAATTCGTCAACGATCTCGAGGAACGCACCGACGGAGAGATCCAGATCGAGTTTATCGGCTCGAACCAGATCTGCGGCCAGTTGAACTGCGTCACCAAGACCCAGCAGGGGATTGTCGACATCTTCGCTGCATCAACCCAGAACTCGGCCGGCGGCGCGCCCTATCTGAACGTGCTGGACTATGCCTACATGTTCCCGTCCCGTGCCTCGCAGTATTACTTCCTGTACTCGCCGAAGAGCATGCAGGTGCTGCGCGAGCCCATGAGAAAGCGGCATGGACTGGAATTCCTGTTCTCGCATGCTGAACTGCGCGGTATCCAGCTCGGCCTCAAGTGGAAGGACAAGCCACTGGTCCAGAGTGTCAAGGATCTCGCCGGCACCAAGAATCGCGTGACAGGTACGCAGCTCGGCCGCATTGCGATGAAACTGATGAACCTTAACCCGACACCGATCGCCTGGTCGGAAACCCTCGACGGCCTCAAGCAGGGCCTGATCGATGGCGCCGAAACCTGGGCGGCCGCAGTGGCTTACGCCAACATGTCCCCGGTGGTTGCGCAGAGTGTCAATCTGGAGTTCTTCTGCGGCACCGAACACACGGCAATGAGCAGCAAGACCTTCGACAGTCTGGGCGGCGAACTGCAGGATGCAGTAATGGAATCGGCCTATCTGACCCAGGTCCATGTCCAGGCAGCCAATGAAGCGGCTCTGGTCAACACGGTAGGTTTCTCCGATCCGCAATTGCCCAACACGCTATTCGCCAAGCACGGCGTTCGCGTGGCCTGGATGCGCGGGGCCGCACGCAGAGAGGCAGAGGAAATGTGTTCGCCCGAATTCCAGCCCAAGCCCTGGGAACAATGGCGCGACCGGTTGAACAAGTGGTCTGGCGGACTCGACACCTACAAGTACATCTACGATGTCGCGAGGGAGATTCCGGCTGACACACTGGCCGAGAATGTCGAGCCCCGGCGCTGGTGGAAGGGCTAGGAGCCGACCCGGCCTGCAGACTTGAGGCGAAAGGAACGGGCTTCGGATTCGGAGCCCGTTTCCGTTTCCGGGCGCCGGGGACTCCCGGGCGCTGTAATGGACATACTGCTCCGCTGACGGCATGATCAATGGGCTGCACCGGCAGCTTCGCCAGCCGTCCCGGCCGGCAAGCCGGTGTAGCAGCAGAGCAGCCAGCAAGCTGGCACAGTGGATGTCTTGGAGAACAGCCATGTGGCTATTGCGATGGATCGACAACAATATCGAGCGGATCGTTATCCTGGTCGCCTACGTGTTCATGGCCGGAATTATCTTTGTCGAAGTGATCCGGCGATTTCTTCTGAATGAACAGGTCGCATGGTCGTCGACCATCCCGATTTACCTGTTTCTCTGGGTGGTCTGGATCGCCTGCGCCCACAATGTGCGCATCCGGGCGCATCTCAGCTTCGACGAAATCCGCACCAAACTGTCACAGCGGGGACAACTTCTCTGCCTGCTGATGGATTCCGTTCTCTGGATCGTCTTTTCCGTTATCGTCATCTACTACACGACGAAGCAGGTCCTGCTGTCCCGGGACAATTTCGCCATCGTCCAGGGTACCGATGACGTCATGCAGTGGTGGTTCTACATTGCCACCCCGCTCGCC
This sequence comes from Alphaproteobacteria bacterium, assembly GCA_965221485.1. GTDB lineage: Bacteria > Pseudomonadota > Alphaproteobacteria > MPNO01 > UBA830 > JAJEBT01. Next base: position 1,775,724 of record OZ244893.1, read on the forward strand.
TTCACCCTGTTGATCGTTCGTGTCCTGCAGAACGTATCCAATGATATTTCGGATTATCGAAACGGTCGGCCACTGAAGGTCCAGACCGGTATGCTCGGCGAATAGGGGGCGAACATGGAAGCTCTCTGGATCATTCTGATCTCCGCCATCGTCACGGTCTTTTTCCTCCTCGGCGTTCCCATCTTCCTGGTGATCGGTTTCTGGGTCATCGGCGTCAGCCTTGTGATTGACTTCACCCTCGCCAATCTCGGCGTCACCTTGTTCGAAGGCCTGAATTTTTTCGGCCTGCTTGCGCTGCCGCTCTTCATCCTGACAGGTGATCTGATCAAGGGTGCCGGCATTGCCAAACGATTGTCGGAAGTTGCGTTTTCCATTCTGGGCTGGCTCCGCGGCGGGCTCGGTATGGCGTCGCTCGGGGCCTGCGGCCTGTTTGCAGCGATTTCCGGCTCGAATTCGGCGACCACAGCCACCATCGGTTCGATCATGCATCCGGAAATGACCAAGGGCGGCTATGACCGGAATTTTGCTGCCGCCACAGTCGCTGCCGGCGGCACAGTGGGCATCATCATCCCGCCGTCGATCATTTTCATCGTTTACGGTTTCCTGATGAATCTGTCGATTTCCGACCTGTTCATCGGCGGTCTGCTGCCTGGAATCCTGATGATCATCGCCATGCAGCTCGTCTGCTGGCTGATCTGCCATTTGAACGGATGGGGTCATCTGATCTCGATCGACCTGCGCCGCATCATCAAGACGTCCATCGGCGCATGGATCGGTTTTTCCGCAATTCTCCTGGTGATCTGGGGAATTTATTCCGGCAAGTTTTCACCGACGGAGGCCGCGGGCGTCACCGCAGGGTTCTGCGCCATCGTGGGCCTGATCTTTTTCCCGATCTATCGCTATTTGCACCGTAACCGGACAGTGAGCCGGGAACAGATCGAGCAGGAAGAGGCAGCAGCGCTGTCAGCGGCTGACAGCGCTGGTCGCGGCAACCTGGCTGCAGAGCAATACTCCGATAGCACCGGGTATCTGGAACGCATCGTGATCCCCGGCTTTTCAATCCGTGAATTGCCGGACCTGATCATGAGGTCGGGTCAGATTACCGGCGTCCTCGCACCTCTGATCGCAATTTCGGTGGTGATGCAACAGATTCTGACATTGCTGGGCGCAAAGGAGTTCTTTACCGCTTTCGTTGGCGGTATGGGCGGTTACTACGCCGTCCTGTTTGTCTGCATGGGAATCGTATTGCTTGCAGGAACCGTTCTCGAGAGTCTGCCGAACACGATTATATTCGCACCGATCCTGGCACCGATTGCGGCGCAATTTGGTATTGATCCGATACATTTCGCCGTGGTGTTCCTGATCGGCGATGCGATCGGCTTCATTACCCCGCCCTACGGGCTGAATCTTTATGTTGCCAGCGGTATCACGGGAATCCCGTATTTCCGATTGCTTTACTATACGATGCCCTATTTCCTCGCCTTGTCGATCGTGTGGCTCGTGGTCGCACTGGTGCCGGATATCTCCACCATCCTGCTCATCCACGAGGGTGCGGGAACATACCAGAGATAGGGTTGCCCGTGACCGGAGACCGTTCGGGCGACCCTGACCCCGGGGACCAGGATGCCTTACCGTCCAGCTGGCGGAGCCTGTTGGTCATTCAGGCATTGCTGGAAGCCGGAGTACCGCTCACACCGACGGCGATCAACGACAAGCTCGGGTTGCCCAAAGCGACCATTCACCGAATCTGCAACCGTCTGGTCGAAGGAAACTGGCTGGCCAGGGATATGGACGGGAAACGCCTGTTGCCCGGTCAGCATCTTGTGGCGTTTACGGGTCGTCTGGCTGTTTTTTCCCGGTACATGCATGCGCGGGAGGCCATCCTGCGACGGCTTTCCGAACGGATCGGAGAGACCTGCAACATTACCATTCCCGCCCGCGAAGGCATGGTCTATCTCGACCGGGTGGAAACGCGCTGGCCATTGCGGATCCATCTTCCTGTCGGGGGAACGGTGCCCTTCCATTGCACGGCGAGCGGAAAACTCTATCTGAGTTCCTTGCCCCAGGCAAAGCAAAGCCGGATTGTACAGTCGCTGACACTCGAAAGTCTGGCAACGAATACGATAACTGATGCCGATGTTCTTCTCGGCGCTCTCAAGGACATCGCAACAGACCGCGTTGGCACCGACAACGAAGAATTTGTGCAGGGCATGGTTGCGGTTTCGGTACCTATCGAGGATGAAAAACGCCGGCTTATGGCAACCGTGGCCGTGCATGGTCCGGTCCATCGCATGTCGCTCGAAGAGGCCAGGCGCCACATCCCTGCCCTGCGCGAAGCGGCTGATGAGCTTCGCTCTGTTTTCCTGGAAGACCAGCTCTGATTTCCGAAATGTGGACGCATCGGCAAGTCAGAGCAGATCACCGGCAAGCATTCCCATTCTGAAAAAACGGGAACGCAGCTTCGCACAGCGCGGGAAAATAACACTATGATCCGGGAAACCGGGCGAGGGCGGGAGTAAATCCCCGACCCGGTTTCTACAGGAGTGCCGGCCTTCGCCGTCAGTTTTCCTCCAGCTCGCTGTCCCAGTACAGGAAATCCCCCCAGCTTTCGTGCAGGTAGTTCGGCGGGAAGTGTCGTCCGTTCCTGTGCAGACTCTCATTCGTGGGCTCAACCGGTGCCGGAGATGGAAACATGCGGCACTCCTTCGGCAACCGGTCACCCTTCGCGAGATTGCATTGCGCACAGGCCGTCACAACATTGGTCCAAACCGTTGCACCACCCCGTGACTTCGGAATCATGTGATCAAAGGTCAGTTCCGATGTCCCCGGCGAGGCACCGCAATAACAGCAACTGAACATATCCCGCAGGAACACGTTAAATCGCGTGAAAGCCGGTCGCCGCGAAAGATGAACATATCGCTTCAGGGCAATGACACTGGGAAGGCGCATCACGAGACTGGGCGAACGGATCTCCCGATCATACTCGGAGACAATATGAACCCGCTCCAGAAACACGGCCCGCACCGCATCCTGCCAGCTCCATAGCGAAAGAGGAAAATAGCTCAACGGTCTGAAGTCAGAATTCAGAACGAGTGCGGGACACTCATTTGCTGTTGTCATGATCCTGCATTCTCCGGAACGCTGAGCCACAATTTGTTGAAGCGAACTTAGAGTAATCCCGGCACCCTGTCATCCCGGACCCTCTTCATAACCGTCATCGGCGCGATGCAACCCTTATTTACCCTCATCGCCGCCGCGAATGGCAGCCCTTCCGCATGCACCATCAATCGCCTAACACCCGCGTCACGAATTCAAGACCGATGCCGAGGCCGTCTTCATCTATGCCATGACCGAGCCCCCGACGAAGGTGGGTCGCGACCGCGATCCCGCAGCCCTTGAGAGCCGCAGCTGCCCGGTCCATTTCCGAAGCCGGCAGCAATTCGTCCGAGTCTCCGTGAACCAGCACGACGGGTGGGCGTGACCGGATCTCCTCAGCGAGAAGGTCAGGAGATTCAATCCGCCCCGAGTAACCCACAATTCCTGCGATCGGTTGCTCTCGCCGCGGCGCTACGAAAAGAGACATCATCGTGCCCTGGGAAAATCCCACCAGAACAAGGTCTTTTTCCGTGAGCCCCAGGCGATCGAGCTCACCCGTAATGTAACCGTCGATCGCGGCAGCCGCACGCCGGATGGACTTCAGCCGCTGAACCGGATCCTGCATCCAGACATCGAACCACTGATAACCGAAGGGGTTCCCCTCACAACGATCAGGAGCATTCGGTGAAACGAAAGCTGCGTCCGGCAGAACCTGGGAGAAAACCCTGCCAAGCTCGATCAGATCATTTCCATCGGCACCATATCCGTGCAGGAAAATTACCAGCTGGCGCGCAGCCTTGCCCGAGGCCGGGTCGCGTGTCGGCCCCGAGAGCTCCGGTATATCTGTCATCCTGGTCCCGGCTCCTCTCCGTTCTTCTGTATCCGTCCATCACACATGGCACTCATATTCCCCGGCTTGAGACACCGTCCGAGGCAAACACTAACCGCCAATTTCGACGGGGCCCGCCCGGCGCCGTATCTCGGCCACAACCGAATGCGCCGCAAGGGTCGAGGTCTTCGGATTGTCTGGCAGCGGCCGCCCCCAGATTTCAACTTCGAACTTGCCAAACATGCCGCCGGCAACAATGTGATGAACATTTCCTGCAGCTGAAGGGTCCGCAACCAGCGTAACCTCCGTTTCAGCAAACCCGGCGCCCGCAAGCGCGATGGTCGCCGCCACATTGGCATTCTGGGGATAAAGGCGGGCAGCTTCATCGGCCGGCCCGGCAAACAGAACCGTTTCCGCTGTCAGCGCATCCAGATCACATCGGGTTTCAGCCACCGTGCCCTTCCAGGCTCCCGGCGGTTTTCGGGATGTGTAAACCACGCGTTCCAGTCCAGCCACCCGCGCCGCAGAGAGTGCATCGGCGCCCGCGACCGCACCTGCAGCCAGTACGAGTTTCGACGACCCCCGTGTTGCCGCCGCGGTAAGGTCCTCAAGCAGCTCCGGTTCCGCCAGAGCACCAATCGAGATCACCAGAAAATCAATACCCGTTTCCAGAGCACGGACACCCCATTCGCGAACCGCGCCATGACCTGCGCATTCTGCACAGAGATCAGGTTTTTCGCCAAGGTCATCAATCGAGGAGACAACAGCAATTCCCCTCTCCGCGACCTGGCCCCGAACCTCCTCCAGACGGGCCTCTCGTACCAGGAGGCTCGAAATCCTGGCAGGTTCATCCGGAGAAATATGTTTCAGGACTTCCCGCGCGATCGCGCCATAACCGATCAGCATGACATTCATCGGCGGGCCTCCGGTTCTGCTCTCATCGCGGTCGTGCAGGAGGACCCGCAAACGGTCGTGCAAAGTCTCCCACGGCATTCATGTCGATCTCGACAACGGCAGGTCCGTCCACTTCCAGCGCCCTCCCGAGGGCACCGGCAACTTGCCCGGGTTTCGAAACACGTTGGAAGGGTATGTCAAGAGCGGCACAGATCTTCCCGAATTCCGGAGCCAGAATGTCGGCATAGACTTTCCGGCCTCCGTAATGGGCTTCCTGAATATTACGAATGACGCCATACCCTCCATCGTTCATCAACAGAACCGAAATATCGGCATTTTCCTGGCGCGCCGTCGCCAGTTCCCCGAGACTGACGGCAAATCCGCCATCTCCGGCCAACAGAATGGTCTTTCCCAGGGACTCATTCACCGAAAGCGCAGCCCCTATCGCCATCGGAAGCCCCTGCCCGATACCTCCACCGAGTGCATGGACACCGCTTCGTGGGCCTCCGAGCGGTGGAAGCCGGTTGCCCCAGGTCGTGTTGGACAAAGTGATGTCCCTGACCCAGACCAGGTCCTTCGGAGCCGCCTCGAGCACGGCATCAAGCACCTCGCCATATGGCCCGAGCGAAGCCCGAAGCCCTTTTTCCGCCGCATCCCGGGCCTGTTTCAGGTCACCATGAAACGAGTGGTCCGGCCGAAAGACCGGTTCCAGTCGATCCGCAAGCAGGTCCAGCGCTTCTGGAGCGTCGCCGCGAATGAACTGATCGACGGGATAGGAGCGCCCTGCTGCCAGGGAATCGGCATCGATCTGGATCAGTGGACGCGGCAAATCAAGCGTGTAGGACAAGGTTTCATTTGATCTGAGACGCGATCCGACCACCACCATCGCATCGCAGGTCTCATAGAACGCTTCGACGGGAGGCTGCAAATTGAAGGCTCCGAGGGATCGTGCATCGGTCTCCGGAAAGACTCCCCTCCCCTGGACACTTGTCACGATCCCGAATCCGAGATCAGCCAGGCGCCTCACCGCAGATTCTGCACCGCGTGCACCACCGCCGAGCCACAGCATGACCCGTCTGCACTGGCTCAAGGTCCGGGCCGCCGCATCCACCTGAGACGCGTCGGTTTCGATCCCGGGACCGGCGCCAACACCACCTCTGGCCCATGCTTTCATGGATGCAGCTTGAACATCGATTGGAATTTCCACACTGACCGGTCCGCAAGGCGGGGTGAGTGCGACACGCACGGCCTCGTGCAATCGATCCATCAGCTGTTCAGGAGCCGTCACACGGTACGCGGCCTTTCCTGCTGAAGCCAACATGCCGAGCTGGTCGCGCGCCTCGTGCAGGAAGCCCTTTCCACGGTCAAGATGAGGCGTGTCGATCTGTCCCGTCAGATGCAAAAGCGGAGTCCCCGCGGTTGCAGCTTCCACGAGAGCTCCGCAGCAGTTGCCCGCGGCAGTACCGGTGCTGCTGAAAGCAACACCGAAACCGCCTCCAACGCGGGCGCAGGCATCTGCCATATTGACGGCCCCGCCCTCGGACCGGGCCGGAACGAAGCGAATTCGGCCGCGCCGCGCGATGGCATCAAGCATCGGCATGTTGTGAATACTTATGACCCCGAAAGCACAAGCGACTCGGGCATGCTCAAGGAAATCTGCGACGCCGTCGCCGACCGTATCGGGATCAGACATACCGCGACTGGCCGCCTGTCAGTTCAATGGTGTCGCCCGTGACATAGGACGCGCAGGGCGACGCCAGAAACACGATTGCTCTTGCCGCTTCATCGGAACGACCAAGACGGCCCAGAGGAATGCCGCGGTCCCGGGCAAGAGTTCTGAACCACTCATCTTTTGACTGTCCTTCGGGCGCATCACCGGCCTCGTAGCGGCGGCTCCACTGACCCGAATCCACAAGCCCGATCAATACCGAATTGACCCTGACACCGTGAGGCGCAAGCTCCAGTGAGAGCGACTTGCAGAGGTTGAGCTGTCCCGCCCGGGTTGCACTCGTTGCAACAAGGAAAGGCTCTGGCCTGCGTGCAATGAGGGCTCCGGTGCAAACAACAGCTCCCTGATCCGACACCTCAAGCAACGGCAGAAACATTCGAACCGGGTGAAGCACCGAAAAGAACTTGAGTTCGAACTCGTCACGCCAGTCATCGTCCGTTGTATTGGTCAGATTGCTTCGGCGGGCCTGGCCGGCATTGCAGACCAGGGCATCGCACCTCCCGAATTTATGGCGGACCTGATCGCGAAAGGCGGAAACTGCAGTTTTGTCAGTCACGTCACACACAGCTGACAGGACCCTGTCCGGCTCGCCGATCTTGCCCAGTTCAGCTTCCGCTGTATCGAGGCGGGCGGAATCGCGTCCACATATTGCAACGCTTGCTCCTTCCTCCAGAAAAAGCTGGGCCGCAGCCAAACCGATTCCGGAAGATCCCCCGGTGACGACCGCCACCTTGCCCTTCAGCCCTGTGTCCATACCGACCCTTCATTCGAATCAAGGTTTTGTGCCATGGCCGGAGTGCCTTCTCCTGACCCAAACTGACAGTCTGCGGGTTCAGCACTGCCCGGTTCATAGCCAAGCACCTCAGAAATATCCCGCGCCGCCGCGGTCACGTAATCCCGGATCGCTCCGGAAAGCCTTGTTTCGCTGAACTGGCCCTCTGAAGCCGTGATATTGATTGCCGCGACAGCCCGGCGACTTACGTCACGGATCGGAGCTGCGACGCTGACAACCCCTTTTTCATAATATCCCCGACTGATGACGACACCGCCGGCAGCGGCATCGCGTGCCAGGAGGCTGCGCAGGTCGGGGAGAGTGCTTGGCGTCGCGGGGGTAAATGTTTCCAGTTCGACGGCGTCGCGATAAAGCGAATCCAGCTCGACGGGCTCCAGATCGGACAGGATGGCGCGGCCCATGGAGGACGCATGCGCTGGAAGACGAGAGCCGACCCGGATGTTGCTGCTCAGGACCGCATTGGACGGCAGCCGGCAGATATAAACGATATCGGTGCGGTCCAGGACCGCAAGATGGACGGAGGCTTCCGCTTCCCGGCAAAGCCGCGTCAGGAACGGTTCGGCAATCTGGGGAAGTTCCAGTCCGGCAAGGTAGGACCAGCCGAGAGCCAGCGCAGCTGCACCGATCCGGTATTCCCCGGTTTCCTCGTTTCGAACCAGAAAACCCATGTATTCCAGAGTATCGGCAAGACGAAAGGTCGTCGCACGCGGCAGATCCAGCTCCTTGCCCAGCCGTGCCAGGGATTGCACCGATCGACCATCGGAGAACGCCTGCAACATACGCAGGCCACGCTCAAGGGCCGGTACGATGTAGGCAGGTTCTTTCATCTTTCCCGTGGTTGCTGTCACCGCGCTCCTTCCAGATGTTTCTCGAGGGCCGCATTGAACGCCGCCGGATCCTCGACATAGCAGGCATGACCGGGACCCGGAAGCAGCGTGAAACGAGCCTGTCCAAGGCTGTCCGCAACCTTGCGGCAAGCCTCGGGCGGGGTTACCTGATCGTGGTCCCCGACCACAACCGTAACCGGGATTTCAATGGCGCGTGCGTCGACGTGAATGTCTCCCATGACCAGAAGTTCCACGGCTTGCCGGTACCCGGCCGGCCTCAGCCTCGCCATCTGGTCGTGAACCCGTGCACGCGCCCAGGCCGGTGCCTGATCGGAAAGCAGTGCAGTATGGCGCTCGCGGGCCATTCCCTTGACCCCGAGCTCTTCCAGAATCTCCAACCGATCCGCCCGCCGCCGTCGCTGAACCTCTTCTCCTGCGGTCCCGTATCCCGACGCCGGAGATCCGATCAGGAGGCTCAGGACCCGGTCAGGATGCAACCGGGCGAAACGGCAGGCCATCTGGGCGCCCAGGGAATGGCCGACGAGATGGCACCGGGCAATTTCCAGGGCGTCCAGCCAGGCAGCCAGGGCGTCTGCGTAGTCGGTTGCTACAGGAGCCGCCGGTTGCAAAGGTGTCGAGGAACCATAACCCGGCGCGTCCCAGGCCATCACCCGATAGCCATCAGCCAACGCCTCGAGCTGCGCCATCCACGATTCCGACCCCGACCCGATTCCGTGCAACAGGACGAGGGCAGGACCTGTTCCGGCCTCGAGCCAGGAAACGGACCCTTTCGCGGTCGAAATTGTGGCTCGAACCGGGGTCACGCTGACTCACACCTTCGATCGCTTGATTGAAGCCAGCGGATGATCGGGAGGATAGGTCGGTGTCACCGGCGTGGAACTCCCGAGCATGACACACATGAGAGCTTCTTCCTGCCCTTCATTGACGAGGCCCCGGTACACTCCGGGAGGTACGGAAATGAGATCCCGTTCCCCCAACACTGTTTCCCATTCCCGGTCGCCTTCGGTGATGGTGAGGCGGATGCTGCCGCGTAACATGAAAAACACTTCCTCCACATCCGTATGGATGTGGGGCGGCCCTTCGCATCCCGGAGGCAGGACCATTGTTGAAAAGGTAAAGTGCTCTGCAGGAACCGTGTTCATGTCAGAACCCTTCCCGGTCCCGCCGGTTCCCATGTAGCGCATTTGCGCCCGCCGATAACGTGGATCGAAGTCGGCCTGAAACTTGAGGACATCCCAGTCGTATTGACGTGAAGAAAACCGGGCAACCCGGGACTGCATCCAATCAGCGAAACTTTCCTCCGGGCTCGCATCCCCGGCATTCCGGATGTCCGATTCCCTTTCGAGTGCTGTGGTTTCCGCGTTCATGTCTTTCACTCCGGTTCGCGAGGACCCGGGGGTCCTTCAGTTGAAAACAAAACCGCCATTGACCGGCACCACCTGTCCAGTCACGAAATCAGCCGCATCAGATAACAGGAACATCACCGTTCCAGTGACATCCTCGGGGTGCTGGGGCCGTCGCATCGCCCGGCCCTCCTCATAGAGCCGATGCCGCTCCTCTGGCACGGTTTCCGTCGCTTCGACCCGCGTCAGGCCTGGAGCCACCGCATTGACAGCGATGCCATCATCGCCGAGTTCACGAGCCAGAGACCGGGTCATGGCAATGACAGCGCCCTTGGAGGCCACGTAATGCAACAGACCCGGGGCCCCCCATAGCGTCGTATCCGAGGCGATGTTGACAATTTTCCCGTTGCCGGAACGGCGCAGTGCCGGGAGGAGCGCCCGCACTGCGAGCCAGCAGCCGCGTACGTTGACCGTCATCACGTTGTCCCAGACCTCGATATCAATTTCTTCACATCGAGGGCCACCGATCCCCGTCGCAATCGCCCCGCAATTGACCAGGCCTGTGACCTGCCCGAGCGTCCGGTCTGCCTGTTCTGCAAGACCGGCAACCGCTTCCGGATCAGCAAGGTCGACGGCTACGAAACCGGCTCTATGGCCCTGATCTGAAATCGCTGCGGCGGTTTCCCGACCCCTGTCCTCCAGGATATCCGCGATCAGCACATCCGCCCCGGCATCGGCTGCGGCCACAGCGAACGCCCGTCCAAGTCCACGAGCGCCGCCGGTAATGACCAGCCCTTTTCCGGAGAGCGAAACAACCCCCATCAAGATCGTCCGGACAGTGCTACCGGCTCCGGGCTCGCGGAATGGTGATCGGCAACGGCTGCAAGCTGTCTTTCTGCCTCCTGTTCGAGGATCCGCCGAACCCGTGCCAGACCGGTATCATGTTGATACAGGAATTCCTGTTCCCGTGCGTCCGGGGCCATTCCCTCGAGCAGCATCCGGTCCTGCTCCAGTACCGCCCAATGAAGGGTTTCAAGTTTGTGACGGTACATGAAGCGCCAGACATCGCGCTGCCAGCCCTTGACCTTCCGGGTCCTCCAGAAAAATACGCGGCAGTTGTCCCGATCGATCGGCGTTACGAAACCGATAATCGCAAAGTGGCCGCCGGGACCTGCCTCCTTGCGATATGGCAATGGCGAGACCCTGAGCCAGAATGCGCCTGTGTCACCCCATTCGATCCAGTCGAAATTGACGCCATCCTGGTCGGTCTTGCCAAATACAAACCCGGTGTCCGTAGGCTGTACCTTCATCTGTGCTTCGCGTTCACCCTCGGCCATAGAATGGGAAATAGCGTGAAGATATGCGCCGTGCATCGGGTCCATGACGTTGTCGACGGCATAGACCCAATTGCATTTCCAGTGGGCTGTGCAAAGCATCGACGACCATTCGTCCGAAACAAACTCCTCGGGAAACCTGAACTCATCAGGCTCCTGATGCAGTTCGTCACCAAACCAGACGAATATTCCCCCGAGACGCTCGATGCATGGATAGGAACGGACCATATGACGCCCGACCATCGGGCACTCGGCGACCGCCGGAACATCGACCACGATACCATCTGCGTCGACTTCGACACCATGATACCAGCAGGCTATGCGATCTCCCAGATTCCAGCCCATTGAGAGGCGCGCGCCACGATGCGGACAACGATCCTCGATGCAGTGAACCTGACCGTCCCTGTCACGCCAGAGTGCGATACGCTCGCCGAGCCGTGTCAGCCCCATCGGGGTATCCCCGATCATCGCGCTTGCAGCAACAGGCCACCAGCGATTGAGCGGGCCCAGCGCAACCCGTTCCCTGATGCTCTCCGGTGTCGGCATAGGGTATTCCATCTTTCCCTCCATCAGAAACCTTCGAGGCCGCGGCTTGGCATGTAATGCAGCACGCGCCGCTCAGCCAGGATCACCAGCCAGTAGGCTATGATTCCGATTATAGTCAGGACAATGATCGCTCCGAACACCTTGGCCGTCTCGGCGGCTCCTGCCGTAAGGACAATCAGGTAACCGACCCCGGTATTTCCTCCGGCGAATTCCCCGACTGTCACTCCGATCACCGCAAGCGTGGCGCCGATCCGAAGGCCAGCAAACAGGGACGGCATCGAAGCGGGAAACTCGATTTTCCAGAAAATTTCCATCCGGCTGGCCTTGAAGGACCGTGCAAGATTGATCAGGTCCGGGTCCACCCCGCGGACCGCGGTCATTACATTGACCATGATCGGAAAGAACACGATCAGGATTGCGACCAGGATCCGGGGTTCGATCCCGAAACCGAGCCAGAGGACAAAAAGGGGCGCGAATGCGACCTTGGGCGCGATCTGCAATGCCAGAATATATGGGGACAACACAACTTCAGCGGTCAGCGATACGCCCAGTATGTATCCGACCACCATGCCGAGCAGCGCCCCCAGGCCGAATCCCGCAATCACCTCCACGGTGGTGATCTGTGCATGATAAAACAGCATGTCCGTCCGATGCATGTCGGCAAGCCCCGTCAGCACGGAAGAAAACGGCGGCAGGATATAGGCCTTGATGCCAAGCGCATCCGGACCCCATTCCCACGCGGCCATGAACAGGATGAGGAGGCCGACGCTGGCAATAATCCGTGTCGGGGTAAAGGCTGCAGTCATGTCATGCGCATCGTCAGAAGCACCGGTTGCACGGAAGCGCGGTCCCTTGCCTGAGACCGGCGCTTCCGGTGCGAAAGCCCACCTCTACTGAACGAACTGGTTCGTATACAGATCAGCAACCGGCGTTGTCTTCTTGATGAAACCGGCCTTGAGATAGAAATCCTGCAGTTCTGAAAGCTTGGCCTCATCCATGGCACCCAAGACTTTCTGGCCGGGCCATGTATAGGTGTTGTAGAGCTTGAAGGTCCCGGCCATGGCCTTCGTCATCTTGCCCCAGCGCGGCACCGCCTTGACATACTCCACGGCAGCCCCATCGGGATCCGCCATAAGATCAGCGAGCCCCTTCAGTGTGGCGCGCACGAGGCCCCCCACCAGCTTCGGATCGTTCTTGATTGTCTCATCTGACGAGAGGATCGCCTGCGCCATTGATGGAAAATAATCCTGGGCGTTGAAGATTTTCATCTTGATGTTCTGGCCGCGCAGGATACCGATCCAGTCCGGTACACCGATCAACGCATCGACCTTGCCCTCGGCAAAGAGTTTCCACACGCCCTGAGGACCGGCCGCCTGAATGTTGACATCGTTGCGGGTGAGCCCCCTGGACGCCATGATGCCCTGGGAGGCATAGAAGGTCGTATCCTGATAGGACAGGACGGATATCGTCTTGCCTCGGAGATCCTCGACCTTGTTGATATTCCGGTCTGCTCGCGCAACCAGCTGGACAAGGGAACCGCCGCCGAGCAGAGCGACCGAACGGACCGGTATGCCGCTTGGGCGGACCAGAATCGACGTATCGCCGATGCCCCCGCCGATGGGCGCGTTTCCAACTCCAACCTGCTTGGCAACATCAACACCGCCTTTGGCTGTCTGGAACGTGACTTCAATTCCCTCGGAAGCGTAATAGCCCTTGTGCTTCGCCAGTTGCCATGCTCCAAACGCCGGCAGGAATGCGGGAGCCGGCAGGAGGTAATTCACCTTTTTTTGCGCGTATGCGTTGGTCCCGGTGGCGGCAACGGCTGCCGCAACAGCCGATACGGCCAAAATATTGAATGCATTTCGCATTTGAAGTCTCCTTGTTTTCAGCGAGTTGACAAAATCATGCCGGATTGAGAACAGCCTCTCCCACATGAAGCAATGACATAAGGTGGGCAACATGTTCACCGACCGCGCTGTGCCGGCGGCGTGTCAGCGGATCATCCCGTCCGGGCATGTCCATCACGATTTCCTCGACGATGTGTCCCGGCCGTGCACTCATGACGAGAACCCGGTCGGACAGGACGGTTGCCTCCACAAGGTCATGGGTAATGAAGAGGGCGGTCTTTCCGGTTCTCGCCAGCATGACGGCCAGGTCCTGCTGCAGAATCATCTTGGTCTGGGCATCAAGAGCAGAAAACGGCTCGTCCAGCAGGAGAACGTGGGGATCCGTAACCAGCGTTCGGGCCAGGGCCGCCCGCTGGCGCATCCCTCCGGAAAGCTGATGTGGATAATGGCGTGAAAAATCCGCAATATGGCACCGTTCCAGCCATTCCCTTGCGCGGCGACGCCTGTCTGCAGGAGACACACCGCGGATTTCGAGGCCGAGTTCAACGTTCTCAGAAATCGAACGCCACGGAAGAAGAAGGTCTTTCTGAAGCATGAATGCAACATGCTCATTGACTTCGATGACCTCCTCGTCATCGACGAAAACGCGTCCTCCAGTCGCTGCGTCAAGGCCGGACGCAATGTTGAGCAGCGTCGATTTCCCGCAACCGGACGGTCCTATTAGCGAGACCACCTCGCCGTCTGCCACCGAAAAGGACACATTTTCGACGGCAGTCAGCATGCCGGCTCCTCTTTGACCAGGAAAACATCTGGTGACTTCCCGGAACTCCAGTCGTGTCTCGGGCATGGGATCCGGATCTCAGCTTCCAAGCCGGGCCATGACGGACCGGAAGCTGTCTTCCGTCCAGAAGCGGTTCTCCTCGTCCCGGATTCCGTCCTTGTTCAGACGCGCGACCAGCGGGCCAAGTTCCGTCACGCCATCAGCAAAAGCGTTTTCCAGCGCATCGGCCAGACGCGCTTCGAATTCGGTCTGGGTATGGGTTCGCGTTTGCCACACCCGGTTTTCCGGTTCGCGCACGCGTTCTTCCTGGTTCATGTCCGTCGATCGCTTTCTTCTTTCGGGCCCTCAACTCTCGGAACAATCGTCTCATATATGAGACCTTGGTTTCATATATGAGATTGTATGATCATGCCGTGCCGAAAATCAATAGATTTGTCACCGGGCCGGGTCAAGATATTCGCGTTACCCCTTGAAGACCGCCCCTCACTCGCCGAGGACCGTCTTGCCCGGGAAATAACGATCCGGAGCCCCCCGCTTGCAGCTTGACGGTTCGTGGCGATGAAATCGCGCGCGAAGCTCAAGGCAGACCGGGCCACATCTCTCCAGGTTGCAGCCGGTCGCATGAGCCGCGCCCGAATTCTCCGGTCGACTGTATCAACACGTCGCCTGAGCGGACGCCAGATCACCGGCCAACCCTGCTCGGATGAAACTGAAGGGAGAAGCTCTCCCGGCCCCCATGCGGATCGTCGGCACGGTCGTCAGACCTGGCCGGGTCCGGCGGAGAAATAAAACGATTATTCGATCAGGAGAAACGAGTATATGTTTGAAAAATATAATATATTTCCCGATTTCAGGTCCTCGTTTCAATGCCCGGAAGATGATTTTTCGTCGCCTGGTTTGCCGTGACCAAAAACCGGGCTGAAACCCACATGGAATTGCTGTGGCCCGGACAAGGCGGCAATCGATACGGATCATTTCGTCAGATGTGTGCCGATACAGGCAGAGACCGAGGCTGTATTGAGCCCCTGGCGATTCACACGCGTTTACCCTGCCTCTCGATTTGACTAACATGGAGTCTGAACCGGGTGAGACGCACAATGTCGCGTGGAGAGAAATGCCATGAAACCGGCGCCATTCAGATATGAACGCCCTGACAACCTTGAAGCTGCCCTTGCCATGCTTGGCGAACATGGTGAGGAGTGCAGGATCCTGGCGGGCGGCCAAAGCCTTGTCGCAATGATGAACACGCGGCTCGTCAAGCCGTCAGTCGTCATCGACATCGGACGACTGCCCTCCTTCGACACGATCTCTCGCGACGGCGACACACTGGTAATCGGTGCCCTTGCCCGCCACAGCGATGTCGCGGCCTCGGCGGCCGTGCGGAAAGCCTGTCCGCTGATGTCGGAAGCCTACCCCCATGTGTCCCATCTCCCCATCCGCAACCGCGGAACGCTCGCCGGTAATCTGGCCCACGCCGATCCCGCCTCGGAGATGCCCGCCGTCATGCTGGTGGCCGGCGGTTCCCTGACGCTCCGGAGCAGCAAGGGGGAACGCCGTGTTCCGGCCGCAGACTTCTTCCTTGGACCCTTCGAAACCGCGGCCCGGCCCGATGAACTGGTCACCGAAGTCCGCATTCCTGCCGCACCCGAAGGGCAAGGCTGGGGGTTTCATGAATTCAGTCCGCGAAAAGGCGATTTTGCTCTCGTCGCCGTGGCTGCAACACTGTCCGTAAGCAGCGGCAGGATCCAGGGCGTGGCCCTTGCCAGTGCAGGAATCGGACCGCACGCGCGGCGCCTGAAGGAAGCCGAAACCGCCCTTGCCGGGGCACAACCGGGACCGGATGCATTCTCGAAGGCAGCGGCCCTGGAAGCGGCGGCCGCAGATCCACAGGAAGACTACCACGCGGACGCCGCCTATCGCAGGGATCTTCTGGAAGCCATGGTGCGCCGTGCACTGGCCGACGCACATGATCGCTGCGCGGCATGAACGGACAGGGGGAAGGTATGATGAATACTGTCGCCGTTACCGTAAACGGAACCCGCTATGAACGAGACGTCGAGCCACGAATGCTGCTCAGCGACTTTATCCGCTCGGAACTGGGCCTGACCGGTACCCATGTCGGTTGCGAGCATGGAATCTGCGGCACCTGCAACGTGCTCCTGGACGGCCGATCTACCCGTTCCTGTCTCAGCTTCGCGGTACAGGCCGACGGCTGCGAAATCGAAACAGTCGAGGCCCTCGGCGACATCAACAACATGCATGCGCTGCAAGAGGCCTTCTGGGAAAAACACGGTCTGCAATGCGGATATTGCACGCCAGGCATGCTGATCACCGCCGTTGAGCTGCTCCGTAACAACCCCAGCCCGACCCGCGACCAGATCCGGGAGGCCGTTTCCTCCAATCTCTGTCGATGCACCGGATACCAGACCATTATCGAAGCCATTGAACTCGCATCTGAAACCATGCGAAGGGAGGCGGACCAATGAGCAACACTGATCCACGTATTCCGCCAAGCCGCCAGGTGGAACCACCGAAATCTGCCTATAACTGGCTCGGCAAAAGCATGAAGCGGGTGGAGGATCCGCGGCTGCTCCTTGGTTCGGGCAACTATATCGATGATTTCTCGCTGCCGAACATGGCCCATGCCGCAGTTCTGCGAAGCCCCCACGCCCATGCGCGAATTCTCGCCATCGACACCAGTGCCGCGTCCCGGCTTCCCGGCGTCATCACGATCATGACAGGCGCTGACGTTGCGGAAGTTACGGGCCCCCTTCCGACATTTGCCAGCCCGCCCTGCGAACAGCGTTGTGTCGCGACCGACCGTGTCCGTCATGTGGGCGAGCCGGTGGCCATTGTTGCTGCCGAAAGCCGCTATATTGCCGAGGACGCGTGTGACCTGATCGAAGTCGATTACGAAGCTCTGCCAGCTGTGGTGGATCCGGAAGAGGCCGCAGGGCTGACCGGTGACGCTGTCCTGCACCCTGACCGCGGCGATGACAACATTGCCCTGAAACGTCGCTTCACGTTCGGGCCCGTCGACGAAGACTTTGAGAACGCCGACAGGATCGTCCGGCGCCGCTTGCGGTGGCCGCGTTCCGGCGCACAGCCTCTGGAAACCGCCGGTGCCGTGGCCAGTTTTGATCGCGGCAGTGGCAAGTTCACAATCCATGTGAACAGTTCAATGTACAACTATGTCGGTTGGTTGCTTGCCGTGACGCTCGGCGTCGATGCTCACCGCCTCAATATTGTTCCGGTTGATGCCGGCGGAAGCTTCGGCAGCAAACTGTTCCTGCACAAGGTGCCTGTCATCGCGGCCACCCTGGCCCGGGCCATTGGCAGGCCGGTCAAATATCTCGAGGATCGTCTCGACAACACGACGAGTTCCGACAACATGGGTTCGGATCGCGTCTATGATGCCGAACTGGCCGTCAATTCCGACGGAACGGCCCTCGGACTTCGCTTCACTTGTATCGACGACTATGGTGCCTATTTCCAGTTCGGTGTTGGCCATCACGGCAACGCACTGTCACAGATCACCGGGCCCTATCGCATCCGCAGCGTCGACATGGATCTGACTGCAGTCTTCACCAACAAATGCCAGCAGGGCGCCTACCGGGGGTTCGGATCGGAGGTCGCGAATTTTGTTGTTGAGCGCATGATGGATGCTGCTGCCGACGAACTGGACATGGACCCGGTCGACATTCGCTCCATAAACCTGATCCAGCCTGAAGAGTTCCCCTACATCATTCCCAGCGGGAACATGTACGACAGCGGAAACTATCCCGCAGTGCTTGAGAAGGCCCTCGAGATGCTGGACTACAAGGGTTGGCGAAAAAAACAGGCTGAATACCGCAAGCAGGGCCGGTATATCGGTATCGGAGTGGCAACCTGTCAGGAACGAAGCGTTTTCAGTGCGACCGAATTCTGGATGCTCAATCACGAACCCGGATTCACGCTTACCAGCTCGCCTGAAAGCGTGCAGGTCAAGATCGACCCGCTTGGAAAGGCATTCGTCACACTTGGTGCTCCGTTCTGGGGAAACAGCCCGGAAACGGTCGCAACACAGGTTCTGGCCGAACATCTGAGCCTGTCGCCGGACGATATCACGATAACCTACGCACCAAGTGACTCCGGGTTCAATTCGACCGGCCCGGGCGGAAGCCGCTTCACCGTCATGGTTGCCGGGGCTCTCGTCGGAGCCGCCGGAAAGCTTCGCGACAAGATGTTGAAAATAGCCGGCCACCTGATGGAAGCCGATACCGGCGACCTCGAATTGCGTGACGGTGCCGTGTCAATCAAGGGCGTGCCGGAAAAGAAAATGACGATCGCCGAGATCGCCATGCAAGCCCATTTCTTCCGGCTCTCGCTGCCGGACGGGGAAGAGTTTTCAAGCGGGCTCGACGCTGCCTACGTCTATGATCACCCCGCAACGACGATGCCATCCGACGATCGCTCGGACATGGGTGTCTTCTACCCCATCATGGGACATATGTGTCACATGCCGGTGGTCGAAGTCGATATCGAGACGGGGCGTATCACGTTTCTCAAATATGTCGCTGTCCATGACTGCGGGACCATGGTCAATCCCATGACCCTCGGTGGCCATGTCAGGGGAGGGATCGCACATGGCATCGGTTCCGCTGTCTATGAACACTTCCATTATGATGAACAGGGCCAGCTGCTCACGTCGTCCTGGGCCGACTATCTGATTCCGACCATCATGGAGACACCCGATATTATTGAAGTCGGTCATGTGGAAACGCCGTCTCCGTTCACGGAGTATGGAATCAAGGGTGGAGGTGAAGGCGGCCGCATGGGCGCACCGATGGCCGTCGCTCACGCTGTGGAAGACGCCCTTCGACCCCTTGGCGTCAAGATCGATGCCTTGCCCATGACGCCGCGCGAGCTGCGCACCCTGATCCGGGAAGCCGGCGCCTCGCAATAGCCGGGCGCAGATATTGCCGTTCCTGTCACTTCACGGAACGCTTACGTTTCAGGCTATGGCGTTCCGGGAGGATCGAACGTCACGTTGAGGTGGGATGCAATCGCCGTAATGTGCCTGATCAGCGCGTCGTCAGCCCCCTGGCGGGCGACGAACTGAATGCCGATCGGCATGCCTGCCGGTCCCTTCATGACAGGAAGCGTGATGCAGGGACCGTGCATCAGTGTCCAGATGCGATTGAATGAAGAATTGCTGATTCCTGTGAGATCGACCGGAGCCTCTCCAACCGTGGACGGCGTCATCAACAGGGGAGTCCGATCGAAGATCGTTCCCAGCACCTTGCGTGCCGCGGCGGCCATCCGGCACGCGTTTTCATAATCGTGATCTGACCAGGATGAACGGCCGGTGTCCTGGAGCCAGCTGTTCAATATGTTCATGTGATCCCGGAATTCCTCGGCCAGCGCCCTCTTGCCCTCGTAACCGGAGATCACGCGAAAGACCTGCTCAATCTCCCTGAACTCCGAGGGCAACTCGACATCCGAGACCTCGAAGCCCGCCACTGTCAAGGCTTGCGCGGCAGTCTCGACCGCCTGCTGCGCTGCCGGTTCGGCCTCGTTCCAAGCCGCTGTACGGCAGATGCCAATCCGCACCGGAGGGAGTTCGGGCGGCAGGCTCCTGGCTGTCAGCGCCTGCCAGACCAGCCCGATATCTTCTATCGAGCGGGCGAAATACCCCAAAGTATCCAGTCCGGCCTTCAATGACCGGATTCCGGTTCGATCAAGGCCATCAAGACTGGCCTTGTAACCGACCACGCCGCAAAAGGCCGCCGGAAGGATGACCGAACCGCCGGTCTGCGTTCCATTGGCAAGCGGCGTCATGAAACTGGCCACAGCCGCTGCCGATCCGCTCGACGACACGCCGGGACTGCGCGCGGTGTCATAGGGATTGCGAACCCCGACCGGAACAGGCGATGCAAACTCGGTGGTCGTCGTCTTGCCGAGAATGACCGCCCCGGCTGATCGCAATGAAGCTACGCAGTGCGAGTCCTGATGGGGACGATGCCCCTCATATATTGAGGAACCGTACGTCGTCGGCATATCGAAGGTATCAAGGACATCCTTGACACCGACCGGTATGCCATGAAGCAGACCTCGGGGCGATTTCTGGTCATCTCTCGACCGCGCCTGAGCCAGCGCATGGTCCCGATCAACATGGCACCACGCCCCCAGAATCGGGTCATCAGACTCGATACGGGCAAGACAGTCGGTGACAACATCTTCGGAGGTAAAGCCGCCGGACGCCAGTCCTGCAGCGACCTCGCTCGCCGTCAGACGGCTGAGATCCCCTGGCCGCGCTTGCGCTCCGGTTGCCATTACATACCCCTGCTGATCCGTCGTCTGCGGCCTCAGGCCCTGAGCTTGAAGCGCTGGATCTTTCCGGTAGCCGTCTTCGGGAGTTCCTCTACGAAATGGAACCAGCGCGGATACTTGTAGCGTGCCAACCCTGCCTTGCAATGCTCCAGCAGTTCGGCCTCCAGCCCGGAAGACTGTGTCCCGGCCTCTTTCAGCACCACCCATGCCTCGGGTTTGACAAGGCCGTCGGAGTCCTCGCGCCCGACGACACCGGCTTCAAGCACCCCGGCATGATCGATCAGGCGCGCTTCGATCTCGATCGGCGAACACCAGATGCCTCCCACTTTCATCATGTCGTCGGCCCGCCCGCAATATACGAAATAACCGTCCTCGTCCTTGAAATAGGTGTCGCCCGTATTCAGCCAGTCATCACCCAGCATCGTACGTTCCGTACGATCCGGTTGATTCCAGTAATAAGCTGCGACGGACTGGCCCTGGACCTGCAACTGGCCAACCTCGCCGTCCTGCACTTCGTCACCGGCTTCATCGACAATCCGGGCCCTGTAACCCGGTATCTCCTTGCCGCTGGTGCCAGGTCGTGCGTCACCCGGTGTATTGGAAATGAAAATATGTGTCGCCTCGGTCGAGCCGATGCCGTCAATCAGGGTGTGACCGGTGAACGCCTTCCAGCGATGAAAAAGGGGAGACGGCAGGGCTTCACCAGCCGATACGCAGAGGCGCAAACTCGAGAGATCGGGTTTCCCGGTTTCAAGATCCCGGCATTGTGCAGCATAGAGGGTCGGCACCCCGAAATAGATGGTGGGCCTGAATTTCTCGATGATGCGGAAGGTCATCTCAGGTGACGGGCGCTCATCGGAAAGCACGGTGGCTGCGCCATAAGCCAATGGAAAATTCATTGAGTTTCCAAGGCCATAGGCAAAAAACAGCTTGGCCGCGGAAAACATGACATCGTTCTCTGTCAGATCAAGCACCGCATCCGAATAGAGAACGGCATTCACGAGAAGATCGCGCTGACGGTGAACCGTTCCTTTCGGCCGACCTGTCGAGCCCGAAGAATACAGCCAGAAGCAGTCCGCCATGGGTGTCGACGGATGTGGGGTCAGTTCATTCGATGCCCCCGGAATACGATCCGCGAGACCGTCTTCCCCTTCGGTCAGGGAAACAAGACGGGGGGTGCGTGACGCGCCATCCAGCGCGCCTGTTATTTCGTCCGAAAATTCGGGCGAATACACCAGGCCTTCGCATCCTGAATCCTCGATCATGAAGCGATAATCGGATGCCCGCAGCAAGGTATTGACGGGAACAGGAACAATGCCCGCCTTGATCGCACCATAGAACAGGTAAACAAATTCCGGACAATCCTTGACGACCATCATCATGCGATCTTCCGGAGCCAGACCTGACTGCAAAAGGAGGCTGCCACAACGGTTCACCCGATCAGCGAGCTGGCTGTAGGTCACCGTTTCACGATCTGTAATGTAGGCGGTTCGATGACCACGCCCCTCCTGCAGGTGACGGTCAATCATGTGGCTGGAGATGTTGAACGAGTCGGCAAACTGAAAGACAGGTGCGCTGCCCGATCGGTCTATGGTCACCGTGTTGGGAATCATTCACAGATCCTCGTTATACTCAGTCCAGGGCCTTTGCTTCGGAGACGCCGGAAAGCTGCATGCAGGGACATGGCGCCTCAGGGACGCGCCTGAACGTCCGGATGCATGGTTCCGCTATGGCCATGAAGCAGTGTAGGTCGAGGCCCCCCACCCTTCAATACCCGGTCACCACCGAAACCTGGAGCGGGAGCATCCCGTCCGACGTCCAGGCCTGGACTGTGCCGGCCGCCCTCAGGCCGGGGCGGCAATGAATCATCAGCAGACGAAGGGACAATCGTCCTGCCATTTTGATCGATTTGGCGAGGAGTCTGCGTTGGCGCGGCAACCACAGGCATGCCGGGGCGGACCCTGTACGACCTGGCCACGACCCAAAACCCCGCTGCAATCAAGGGAACCGGACCGACTGATCCCGACAGCCTTGCCCGGCCGTTCTGCAGCACACGCCCCCATCCGGACTGCCCCTGCGAGACTTGCCGGCGACCGGCATGGCAGTTGCCACCTGTTTGCCGATCCCTGTTCAGTGGAACTTTACATACTCGAACGCGAACGGATTGCCGTGGATGCCGCGCGCCGGCGGCGCGATCCAGTGGGCAATCTTGCCGGCTTCGTAACACGGCTTCATCAGAGACTTGACAAACGCCTTGTCTTCATCGCTCGGCAGCCACCCGGGGATCCGTTTGCGCCAGGTCTCGGCATCCATGACCTCGCCGTCCGGGGAAACATGTACATCCGCGAAATGCCCGATGGCGCGGTTAAAACCGCGATGCGGCAACCGGAAGCGAAAATCCTGACCATGGGTTTCGGCAACCTTGTTCCAGCGGTTGAGCCCGCGTTGGCAATCCTTGATGTAGTCCTCGCGCAGTTTTTCATTGACCGCCAGAAGCGCCGGTTGCTCCTGTTCGATGATCCGGTCGCCTTCAACGATGGGCACCGTATGGATTGTGTCGGTCAACCTGTGATCGTCGTCAATACGGCTCTCGTGAAACCTGCCCTTCAGACTCTGGGTGTAATAATTGGCTGCATTGGTCGAGAGTTCCTGTCCGAACAGATCGAGTGAAATCGAATAATGGAAATTGATCCATCGCTGCATTGTCTCCAGATCGATCGCTCCGGCTGCCCGGACCCGGACGGGATCGTCGCTGCCGATCTCGTTCATGATCTCGCAAGTGCGCCTCACGATCCGCATGACACCGGATTCACCGACGAACATATGATGCGCTTCTTCGGTCAGCATGAACTGGCAGGTCCGCGCAAGGGGATCAAACCCGGACTCTGCGAGTGAGGCCAGCTGATACTTGCCGTCGCGGTCTGTAAAGTAGGCGAACATGAACATCGTCAGCCAGTCCGGCGTGGGCTCGTTGAAGGCGCCCAGAATCCGCGGGCGATCGGGATCTCCGGAATGGCGCTCAAGCATTGCTTCCGCCTCCTCGCGCCCGTCCCGCCCGAAATAGGCGTGAAGCAGATAGACCATCGCCCAGAGATGGCGTCCCTCCTCGACATTGATCTGAAACAGATTGCGAAGGTCATAGAGCGACGGAGCCGTTAACCCGAGCAGTCTCTGCTGCTCGACGGACGCCGGTTCGGTGTCACCCTGGGTCACGATCAGACGCCGAAGGTTTGCACGATATTCGCCGGGCACCTCCTGCCAGACAGGCTCCCCCTGATGATCACCAAAGCCGATGCGGCGATCCTGATCAGGTTCGGAGAGGAAGATACCCCAGCGATATTCCGGCATCTTTACGAAATCGAAATGCGCCCACCCGTCGGTGCTCACATCCACTGCCGTTCGCAAATAGACGTCATAGGCCTGCGTTCCTTCCGGTCCCAGTTCGTCCCACCATGCCAGGTAGTTGGGCAACCAGGATTCCAGTGCTCGCTGCAAACGCCGATTCTCGCTGAGATCGACATTGTTGGGGATACGCTCGTTGTAATTGATGGAGGCCATGGCGTGGGTTCCTATCCGGAGGTCATCGGGATACAGGCGCTGTCGGGTCTCGTGTCCATAAGCTTTGGCAATCGCCGGACAATCAGAGTCAGACACGCTCCTTGTTGTAACCGGCCTTCTGGCCGGTTCCATAAAGCTTCAGGGCGCCACCATCTCCGGTGGCATTCGGCCGCTGGAAAATCCAGTTCTGCCAGGCCGAGAGCCGGCCAAAAATCTTTGTCTCCAGGGTTTCCGGACCGGCAAACCGAAGGCTTGCTTCCATCCCCGTAAGCGCGTCGGGAGAAAAACTCGCGCGCTCCTCGATGGCAATCCGGATCTCGTCTTCCCAGTCAATGTCGTCGGGAATGAACGTGACAAGCCCGAGTTTCTCGGCCTGGATTGCGTCGAGAGGGACTCCGATACTCTTTCTGATCTGATCAATGTTCTCGGGATCATGCAGGAAACGGTGTGCCAGACGGGACAGACCGTTCGGCATGGGCAGGGGTCCGAAGTTCATCTCCGTCAGGGAAACTGTCGCTTCCGGCAGATTCGATCCCTCGAGGACGCCATCCAGCATGAAAGACCGGTCCGCAGCGAACGCCAGTTCCAAAAGGCTGCCGGTGAAGCAGCTGCCAGGTTCGATCAGCGTGATGATCGAACGGGCAGAAACATCGATCCGTTTGAAGACACGCTTCAGAAACTGGGTGATTTCCCGGATCAGCCAGTGATCGGCGTTATCAAGCAGCGCCTGGTCGGCCTTTCCAACACTCTCCGGGTTTCCTTCTGTCCGGAACACCCACGTTCCGATATCCCGTTCATTGAACCTGAGTTCCATGATTGCATCATCAAGCTCGCGGGCCAGAGCGAGGGGCCAGAAAGCCGCGCCCTCTGCTTCGATCGACACGATGTCCGAGGCCGGCGGCCGGGAGGGAGCGCGAATGGTGATGTTGGCCACAGAAAGATCGCGATCGAGTGCAACGCTGACGCAGCTGTAGTCAATACCAACAGATGTAATCGAACGCTTCAGAGGCGGAAGTTCAACGCCCTTTGCGTCGACCGGCCGATCCGTGCGGGCCGCAAGCTCCTGCGCCCTTTCAGTCACGACTTCATTGAACCGCGATCGAGGAACGATTTCGTCCACGAGACGCCAATCCACGGCACGGCGGCCGCGAATCCCCTCCGATGTGGTGCAGAAAAAATCGGCGTGATCATGGCGAACTTTCCTCTTGTCGACCAGTCGTGTGAGACCACCGGTTCCGGGGAGCACCGCCAGGAGCGGAAGCTCAGGCAGTGAAACCGTCGACGAGCCATCATCAATCAGCATGATGTGATCACAGGCGAGAGCCAGTTCATACCCGCCTCCGGCGCAGGCGCCATTCAGGGCGGCAATGAACTTCAGACCCGAATGATTGCTCGAGTCTTCCATCCCGTTTCGTGTTTCATTTGTAAACTTGCAGAAATTGACCTTGTGGGAATGTGTTGCCAGGGACAGCATGCCGATGTTGGCGCCAGCGCAAAAGACCCGGGGCATGTCGGACGTCACCACGACGGCACCGATTTCGGGATGCTCGAACCGGAGACGCTGAAGCGCGTCATGCAGTTCGATATCGACGCCGAGGTCGTAGGAATTGAGCTTTAGCGAATAACCATCTGACAGAGGGGCGTCCTCGTCGACTTCGAGGGCCAGCCGCGCCACCCGGCCATCGAATGTCAGATTCCAGTGGCGATAGGACTCCGGTGCGGTCTGGAAATCGATGCGGGACTCACCGGTGTCCGCGGCCGATTGCAAACTGTGGATTTCGGTTGTCATGTCTTTCTCCCACCACGCCCCATAGCCATCAAAAATACTGACTGTACGGATAGTATGTTAATTCCGAAGCCTTCGCAACAGGAAATCAAGCGAGGGGGAAACAAATTTGTCGGCCTCTCCAGGCACTCTGTCGCCCCGGATCCGGATATCGCCAATCGCCGCCGAACGCTATAGGATGACGCCTTCCAGACACATGCAAGGGGAGCAAGACCTTGAATACACGTTACCTGATTACGGCCGGCCTCGCAGGAGTGCTGATGGCAGGCACAGCGACCGCCCAGGCCGAAACGGTGCTCCGCATCAGCTCCTGGGCCCCGCCCACTCATTTTGTCAACGCCAACGTCTGGCCGGAATGGGGAGCGATGGTGGAAAAGGCGACCGAAGGACGGGTCAAGACCAAGGTGGAATATCAGCTCGCCTCCCCGCTCAAGCAGTTCGGCGTCGTTCGGGACGGGATCGCTGATGCCGCCTGGCTGTTCCACGGCTACAACACACGCTTTGTCGCGACACAGATTGTCGAAATGCCAGGTCTCGGCACCAGTGCGGAAGCGGCTGCGGTCGCCTATTGGCAGGTCCACCAGAAATATCTTGCCAAGGCCAGGGAACATCGCGGCGTCGAATTGATCGGCCTCCATTCCCATGGCCCTGCCGTCATTCACACGAAAAAACGGCTCCAGAGTCTCGACGATCTGAAAGGCATGAAAATCCGGGTTCCCGGGGGTGTCGGCAGTCTGGTCGGACGGACGCTGGGCGTCACCGCAGTCAAGCTTCCGGCTCCAAAGGTGTATGAGGCCCTGTCCTCGGGTGTCGCCGACGGTATCTTCATGCCGATCGAAACCCAGAAGAGCTTCAGGCTGAAGGAAGTCGTGCCGTTCGTCACCATCATGCCAGGTGGCCTGTATTACGGAAGTTTTGCCTTCATGATGAACCCGCGCAGCCTGAAGAAACTGTCGGAACAGGATCAGAAGGCCCTGTTGAGCGTATCGGGTCTTGAATTCGCAAAGCTGGGCGCACACTGGGACAAGGCCGATGTCATCGGTCGCGCCGAAGCTCTCAAGTCCGGTACAACGGTCACCGTCGCCTCAGACGCCATGCGCACCGACTATTACGCGCGCATGAAGCCGGTCGAGGATGAATGGATCCAAAAAGTCGGCAAGTGGTTCGACGGGAAGGCTGCCCTTGCCGAACTGCGACAGATTGCAGGTGACTACCAGAAAACCCTCAACTGACCGTGAGCATCCCTGTCAGAGACAAACCAGGTCGGTCGCGGCTTCCGAAGACACTCTTTGGTGCCGCAACCGACGGTCTTTCGGCGACGGTGCTGTTTGTGCTTATGGCCATGACCTGCATCGACGTATTCGGACGTGAGGTGCTGGGCAGTCCTCTCGACGGCGCCACCGAACTGACCCAGATCATGATGGGATTTCTCGTGTTCGGGGTGCTCCCCATCATCAGCTATCGCAATGACCACGTGACGGTTGATCTTCTCGACAGGTTTTTTCCAAGACAGTTGCTGCCGGCCCGTTCGTGCATATTGAGTCTGATCGGCGGCATCGTGATGACAGTCGTATGCTGGCGGGTATGGATTATCGGCAGCTACCAGATGGATTACGGTGATGCGACCGAGTTTCTCGCAATCCCGCTGGGACCCGTCAGTTATTTTATTGCCCTTATGAGCGGGATCACGGCCATAGCGCTTTTCACAAATGCATGCCGCCGGGCCCGGGATCAGGAACCAGCGTCCAGTTCGCTCAGTTCGACCTGACCGACAGATCAGACCATGGATATTGTCCTCATCGGTTTTGCGGTATTGCTGATCCTTGTGCTGCTCCGCATGCCGATCGCCTTTGCCATGGGGCTGGTCGGGTTCGGAGGGTTCGGAATTCTTTCCGGCTGGCAGCCGTCACTCGCCATGGTCGGTACGCTCGTATCGGACACGGCGCTGAGTTACAGCCTTTCCGTGGTGCCGATGTTTATCCTGATGGGAAACTTCGTGGCACGAGCCGGTTTGTCGTCCGAACTCTATGATGCATCCCACGCCTTTCTCGGCCACCGTCGCGGCGGCCTGTCGATGGCGACCATTGTCGCTTGCGGCGGGTTCAGCGCGATCTGCGGATCTTCGCTCGCGACCGCAGCAACCATGTCCAAGGTCGCCCTGCCCCCGATGCGCCAGTACGGCTATGCCGACACCCTCGCCACCGCCTCGATCGCCGCAGGCGGGACACTGGGTATCCTCATTCCGCCGAGCGTCATTCTGGTGATCTACGGTCTGATGACGGAAACATCCATCCGGGAACTGTTTGCAGCAGGTTTTTTGCCGGGGTTGCTTGGAATTCTGCTTTACATGGCCGCAGTTCGTTACGTCGTCTGGCGAAACCCCGAAGCCGGTCCTTCCGCCCCGCTCCGGCCCTGGCCCGAACGGATACGTTCCCTCCGCAATGTCTGGAGCACACTGCTTCTGTTCATTGTGGTCATCGGAGGAATCTACGGGGGCGCGTTCACTCCGACCGAAGCCGCGGGTGTCGGTGCCGGAGGCGCCTTCTTCATTGCACTGTCGAGGCGCGCCCTCACATGGCGCGTTTTCTATGAAATCCTTGTCGACAGCGCGCGGACAACAGGCGTCCTGTTCATGGTGCTGATCGGGGCCCTGATATTCTCGAATTTCGTCAACCGGGCCGGACTCCCGGATCGGCTGCTGGATCTTGTAACCGGCAATGACCTGTCGCCTGTCATGGTGATCGCAATCATTCTGGTCATCTATGTCATCCTTGGCTGCGTATTCGAAAGCCTCTCGATGCTGCTTCTGACTATTCCGATCTTCTTCCCGGTCGTACAAAATCTGGGCTATGCCGGCCTTGATCCCGAGACCATCCTCGTATGGTTCGGAATCATCGCCGTCGTGGTCACTGAAATCAGCCTGATTACGCCTCCGGTAGGGCTAAACGTGTTCGTGCTGTCGGGCGTCATCAGGGATGTCCAGACAAGCACCGTGTTTCGCGGCGTCACCCCGTTCTGGTGTGCCGACCTGGTGCGGCTTGCAATTCTCGTCCTGTTTCCCGCAATCTCCCTGGCCCTTCCCGCACTGTTTTACGGATGAAGCAAGGCACGCTTTTTCTCGAGCCGGGCTTTCTGGCGCTCGCGATCAATGACGAAACGCACATGGCGCGCCTTTCCCACGAGGTCGATTCCGTCATGCACTTCCACATCGAGCGTGATCCGTCGCTGGTCGATCTCCCTGATGGTTGCGGAGACCGTTACCGTCATGCCGACCATCGTCGGCCCCAGATGATCGACAGAGACGTGAGCCCCCACGGTTTCTTCTCCCTCATCGAGATGCTCCTGAATCATCAGGCGACAGGTTTCCTCGATATCCCGAACCATCCACGGGGTTGCATAAACGCGCAGATCATCACCCATGAAGCTGGTTGTTCGTGCAACATCAATCTCAAATTTACTGCTGGCTGACAGATCGTTCGCAAGACTCTGTTTCATACTGCGCCGTCTCCGTACGTCTTCCTGAGTTCCGTTTTCAATATCTTGCCCATCGCGCTCTTGGGCAATTCCTCGAGAAACGCCATTTTGCGCGGAATCTTGTAACCGCCAATGCGCCCGCGACAATGTTCAATCATACGATCCTGGTCGAGGGATGCCCCTGGTCTTGGCACGATAGCGGCAAACAGGGCTTCACCATACCTCTCGTCCGGGACCCCGACCACCGCGCATTCGAGAACATCCTCGCACTGATAGAGTACCGCTTCGACCTCCGAAGAATAGACATTCTCACCACCGGTGATGATGACATCCTTCTTGCGATCCAGGAGGTAGAGGAAACCGTTCTCATCGACCTGCCCGACATCGCCGGTATGAAACCACTCGCCGTCGAAAGCCTCAGCCGTCTCCCGAGGTCGATTGAGATACCCTTTGGTCACGTTCGGACCCCGCACCACAACCTCACCGATTTCCCTGCTCGGAAGCTCCCGGTTATCCGGACCGACGATCCTGAGGTCGATCCCTGTCACGGGGCGGCCCACGGACTTCAGAATTTCATACCGGCCCGTTTCCATGGCTTCAACATGCACCTCCTCGTCCAGGGTCGTCAGGATGGGCGAAGTCTCGGTCAAGCCGTAGCCCTGCTGCACATGGGCTCCGGCAAAGGCATCCATGGTCCGTCGTGTCCATTCCACTGCCATCGGGGATGATCCGTAGAAGATACGATTGAAGGACGCCAGATCGAATTCCCCGAGAGCTGGTTCCTGAAGGGTCATGATGATCATCGTTGGCGCCATCATGGCCGAAGTGACACCGCAATCCTGTATCGTTTGCAGAAGGCCGGTCGGGGTGAAGGCCGGAAGATAAACGTGGGCCGCTCCAACGAGGGTGTATCCCGTTCCCAGGAGATCGGCGGAATGAAACATGGGCGCCACGTGAAGATAGACATCCTCCATCCTCATCTTCAGGGCAATCGCACATTGCTGCCCGTTGGAATAGACATTGCGATGGGAAAGCCGGACACCCTTCGAGCGTCCGGTCGTACCGCCGGTATAGAGAAGTATGGCGTCGTCATCCTCCTCCGATTCCACGACCGGAGTTGCTGTTGCGGCCCCCATCAGGTCTTCCAGCTGTCGCGAGGGGAGCGGGCTGTCAGGACTTCGGACAGGAATGGCAGATTCCCTCCACGGCGCCAGATCCTCACTGTCGAGAACGTCCTTGAAAACGTCCTCGACGAACAGGTGCTCCACTCCGGAATCCTCAAGAATAAAACGGACTTCGCGCGGAGCCAGACGGTAATTCACAGGAACAGGAACAATTCCCGCCCAGTAACCGGCATGCAACAATTCGCAATGGCGCCAGGTATTGCGGCAAATTATGCCATAACGGTCCCCCTTGCCGAGGCCGAGAGAGCTGAGAACGCTGGCCAGCCTCTGCACGCGTTCCATATGCTCGGCCCAGGAAAAACAGGCTTCGTTATCAATGATGGCAGAATTGGCACCGTAGAGCCGCAAGGCGCGTTCCAGCATCGAACCCAGGGTCATCATGATGTTTTACTGCTCCGTAGCGGCCGCCCGGCAATCGGACGCCCGCCGCATTTCCCGCGAGGGGAAGGAGCGCCCGCCGGGACCCTGCTGCCTTTCCACGATCGTTCCACTGTGCGAAAATCGCCGGGATGCGAAAGTCTGTCAATCGCAACCATTCAACAAGGCTCCACCGATTTCAGGGAAGGGACAGATTATGACTGTACAGCACATCGTGATGCTGGAATTCAATGATGGCGTGTCTGACGAGGAAAAGGCGAACGCCCTCAAGGCAATCGAGGGTCTGAAGGATTCGATCGACGGTGTCGAGGGTATCCAGTCAGGCCCGGACTTTTCCGGTCGGGCCGGAAACTTCACGCACGCCGCCATCGTCACCATGCGCGACCGTGATGTGCTGTCAGCCTACGGTCCCCATCCCGCCCACAAGGCGGTTCAACAGTTGCTCCATCCGATTGTCGCCAATCTTCAGGTCATTGACTTCGAGCCCTCCTGATTCCGTTGTTCGCTGGCGGCGAAGTTGCGCCGGCGCAGTTCCGCCCGCTGAATCTTGCCGTTAATGGTCCGAGGCAGCTCGGTCTCGAACGCGATCTGCCTTGGATACAGATAGGGCGGCCCGTTTGCCTTGACGTGATCCTGCAACTCGGTGATCAGTCCCGCATCAGCAGTGACACCGGGTGCGGGAACGATATGGGCCTTGACGATGGTACCCCGCCGACCCGTCGGATCCGGGGCCGCAACACAGCAGCACTCTGCTACCGCCCTGTGATGCAGGAGCAGATCCTCTACCTGTGCCGGAGAAATATTGTATCCGGCTGACACGATCATTTCGTCATTTCGGGCCACATAGTGGAGATCACCCTGGTCATCCCTGCGGACCAGATCCTGAAACACATTCCAGCCGCGTATGACGACACGGGCCTGCTCGTCCGGCCGGTTCCAGTAGACGGTACCCGTCGGCCCCTGGACGGCCAGAAGGCCCACGTCACCATCCGGCACCGGCGTCAGGCTGTCGGGATCGAGTACATCGATCCGCCATCCGGGCACCGCCTGGCCAAGGGTCGACGGCCGCGCCCGACCACCAGGGCGGGTCGAGGACAGAAAGCAGTGAAGCACCTCTGTCGTGCCGATGAACTGTTCGAGAGGAAGACCGGAGACTTCAAGCCAGGCCCGTTCCACTTCCCGGCTCAACGGTTCTCCGCCCGTCATTGCATGACGCAGGCCTGACAGATCGGGGCGCGTCTCCCTCGCCATTCTGGAGAGCGCGCCGAACCAGGAGACAACTCCGACGAGAATCGTTACATCGTGCCTCCGGATCGTCTCCGCAGCCCTTTCGAGCCCCTTGTCTGCATCGAGAACGGCCGCATGACCGAGGCGCAGCGGAAAATAGACGAACAGCCCGAAACCGAGCGCAAAGGCGATTGATGGCGGTCCGGCGACCACATCGTCCAGACCCGGTGCCACTCCGTGACGCCAGTAGCTGTCGGCCACCGCGAGCATGTCCCGATGACAATGACTCGTGCCCTTGGGCGTACCGGAGCTGCCCGAGGTGTAGAGAATGAGGCAAAGGTCCTCGCCGTGCGTATCCATGTAGTCCGGCGCAGCCGTTCCCTCCGGCAGGAATTCGGAAAGACACTCACAATCAGTCCCGGCTTCGCGAGAAACCGCCACCACACGCGTCATTCCGCCCGTCGCGGCTTCTACGGGCAGGGCTTCCGACATGAGATCCGCCGTCGTTACCAGAAGCGAGGCACCCGTATCTCTGGCCCGGTAGATCAGGTCGTCGGCACGAAGCTGAATATAGGTGGGCACGGCCACTCCACCAATCGCCTGGACCGCAAGCAGCAGCGTGACAAGACCGAAGCTGTCCGGCATCCGGAGAAGGACGCTGTCGCCGGCGCTCACCCCGAGCGAACGCAGCGCCGCAGCCTTCCGATGCACATCAGCGCGAACCTCAGCGAACGTGAAGCGGTGCTCGCCCTCGTAATAGGCAGTCCTGTGCTGCCAGCCCGCCCGGAATGCCCCTTCGAGAACGGTCTCGACTGCGTTCAGGCGCTCGGGATATTCGAGCTCCGGCAACTCGAACCGCAGTTGTGGCCGCAGATCCGGCGGGCAGAGTTCGGAATACTTCCGGGGCATGCCGACCTCAATTCTGCCGGATGAGCGGCAGTACTTTCTCCGCCAGGGCGCGCATCTGCCCGAACTGATCCGGAGATCCGATGACAAACTGGAAGATCCGGACGCCAACATCGATGAATTCACGGATACGTGCAGCAACGACCTCCGGCGGTCCAGCCACCGCCCACCGATCCACCACATCATCGCGAATAGGCGGACCATGGAAATCCTCGAGATGATCCCGGACGCCCTCCCATCCGGCACGAACGGATTCGTTGACATTGACGAAGCAATTATAGGCGCGGGCGTAGCGCTTTCCGGGCTTTCGGCTTCGCGCCACGGCCTCGACCGTCTCCCAGTTCGCGGCATATTCTTCCGGGGTCACATGAACGGTGATCCAGCCATCTCCGTAGTCGACGACACGATCGAGGTTTCCGGGAACCCATCGCCCCGCATTCTGCGGCTTCCAGCCGTGATGAACCGGGCCTCCGGGTTCGGTCGGAAAATAAATTCCTGACCCGACGAGAACAGGCGGCATGGAAGTCGGGCGCGCATAGCCGAGGGTAATCTCATTGAACCGGAAAAAATTGCCGTGGTAGGCAAACTTGTCCTCCGACCAGAGGCGGCGCATGATATCAAGACATTCATCGAAAACCTTGCCTCGCTGACGATAGAGGCGTTCCGGATCAAGCTGTGTGTCGTGGCGAAGCGAGGCCAGACCTTCAAATTCGCGCTTGACCAGCGTGGGGGTGCCGGCTCCCATGCCAACACCCATGATGGCCCGGCCTTCCGACAGCTCGTAAAGAGTGGCCCACTGATTCGCCGTGGTGACGGGATTACGGACCTGGGGTGTGAGAATGCCGGTACACAGTCTCAGCTTGCTGGTCTTGCCTGCGATCGCGGACAGGGTGTTGATCGGGCAATAGGCAGCCGTGGTGCGGCGGCCCATCATCGCGTCATGCACCCAGATCGAATCGAAACCCATGGCTTCGGCTTCAACCCCGGCCCGAACCAGTTCCTGGAGACTGTAAGACTTCCCGGTGATACCGGTTACGTTATTGACCGAGACACCGATCAACATGTCGTCAGCAAATGCCATGCTCTCGCTCCCTTCCCTGCGCCCCCGCGGCTCGGGACGTGTCCTGTTTTCGACAGCCCGCAACAGGGTTGCCGTCTTTTGCGGCAAAGAATGCTGCACCGCAAAGCAATTGGCAATTTCGTTCGAACCGGTGGTCGCGCACCGGCCCCACCGCAGCGGGGAGCAAGTCCCGGCATTTCAACACCGCTACCCGATCCTCTATTCTTGTGTCATCATCAGGACAGACAGGGCAATCGCGCGTCGTCAGCCCCGGAGGCACCGGACAAACCACTTGAAGGACCGTAAACGGGAGCAGACATCACCCACGGTCCGGATTGTTGTGGACGGGACGTTCGAATCGTGATGTCCGACACTCCCGGGTCCGCAAGAGAGGCAGTCATGAACGACAGCGACATCAGAACACGGGGCGAGACCCGAACCGAAACCCGGCGGCCGCGTCTTTACAAGGTGATTCTTGAAAATGACGATTACACGCCGCAGGAATTCGTCATCATGGTTCTGATGAAAGTCTTCCGCATGGGTGAAGAGGAAGCCTACAAGGTCATGATGACGGCACATCAGAAGGGATCAAGTGTGGTTGCCGTCTTTACCCGGGAGATTGCAGAGGCCAAGGCGAAGGACGGAACCGACGCCGGGCGCAAGGCCGGGTTCCCCCTCCTGTTCAATTGCGAGCCCGAAGACTGAAAGCGTCCTAGTGGATTGATTTATTCAGGTGATTCCGTTATTGGATATCGTTGAGGGATTATAGAGGGGGGCTGAGCTATGCGCACGGGTGTTTCCTTCACCGTGGGGCCCGAGGACCGTCGGCGTCTGGAGGCGATTGTCCGGGATCCGAAGAGCGCGCAGAAGCATGTGTGGCGGGCACGGATCATCCTCTTGAGCGCGGATGGCAAGGGGACCCATGCCATCATGTCTGCGAGCGGGAAGTCGAAGGTTTGCGTGTGGCGCTGGCAGGAGCGGTTCATGGAGGAGGGTGTTGACGGGCTTTTGCGGGACAAGACGCGTCCGCCGGGCAAGCCGCCGCTGTCGCCGGAGCGGATTGCCGAGATTGTGCGTCTGACGCAAACGCCGCCGCCGCATGAGGCGACACACTGGACGCTGCGGGCGATGGCGAAGCGGGTTGGGGTGGCAGCTTCGACGGTTCACGCGATCTGGCAGGCGCACGGCCTGACGCCGCATCGCTGGCGGCAGTTCAAACTGTCGCGTGATCCGGCGTTCGTCGAGAAGCTGACGGACATCGTCGGGCTCTATGTCGCCCCGCCGGCGCATGCGGCAGTGCTGTCGATCGACGAGAAGTCGCAAATCCAGGCCCTCGACCGGACCCAGCCCGGCCTGCCGATGAAAAAAGGCCGCTGTGCCACCATGACCCATGATTACAAGCGTCATGGCACAACAACCCTGTTTGCCGCCCTCAATGTCCTCGACGGAACGGTGATTTCTCAGCACAGCTCCCGACACCGGCACGAAGAGTTCATTACCTTTCTCAATCGCATCGATCGCACGGTGGAAGCCGGCAAGCCGATCCATGCCATCCTCGACAACTATGCCACCCACAAACACAAGGCGGTCCGGGCCTGGCTCGAAAAACATCCGCGCTGGACCTTCCACTTCACGCCGACATCCTGTTCGTGGCTCAATGCGGTGGAAGGCTTCTTCGCCAAGCTCACGCGGCGACGCCTCAAACATGGCGTCTTTCGCTCCGTCGGCGAACTCCGCGACGCCATCCAAAACTTCATCGACGAACACAACGCCACCGAAACCAAACCCTTCGTCTGGACCGCAGACCCGAAAGATATCATCGCTGCAAGAAATCGCGGGTTTCAAAAGTTGGAATCAATCCACTAGTGAAGCGTTAATGGACAGAGGTTCATCATCTGCCGGGTCATGGATGTTGCCCCCTGGTGGACATGGTTCTCGCCGGTTCTCAAGGCGGCTCCGCTTGCCATGCCGTCAGCACCAGGCTTGCATCCCGCTGTTTGCCTGACCAGTATGCAAACGTTTTCTGTCCTTTACAGTCTTCCTGACCGCCAATGACATATCCGATCTTCGAAAATTATGTGGGCCGCCCCGTCACCATGGCGCCCAACGGTATGGTGACATCCCCCCACGCCCTGGCATCTGAAATCGGGACAGCGGCCCTTCGTGCCGGTGGCTCCGCAGTGGATGCGGCCATCGCAACCAGCGCTGCTCTCTCTGTGCTGTATCCGCACATGACGAGTGTTGGCGGAGATGCATTCTGGCTGGTCCATGATCCTGTTCGGAACAGCGTTGCCTATCTGGACGGCGCTGGCGGAGCGGCGCGGAGCGGGACGATCGCAGCGTTTCTGGACCGCGGACTTTCGGAAATTCCCGACCGCGGACCGCTGCCTGCAACCCTGACAACGCCCGGGGCCGTTGCAACGTGGCATACTGCACACGCGGCCTACGGCCGGCGGTCATTTGCCAGCAACCTGGATCCGGCGATTGAACTGGCGCGTAACGGATTTCCGGTCACGGCCCGTCTCGCCAACTGGATCGCGGTGACAGAGCAGCAACAGGGTCTGAACGACGCTGCGCGCGAGATCTTTCTCCCTGACGGATCACCACCCCGGGCGGGGGCGCGGCTGCTCAATCCGGCACTCGCGGAAACGCTTTCGCGCATCGCGTCATCGGGCCGGGCCGGCTTCTATGAGGGTGAAACCGCGACCGCACTTGCCGATTTCGCGCGCTCATCGAACGGGTTCTTCGATGAAGAGGATCTCGTCAACCAGCAGGCCGAGTGGAAGGAGTCCATCACAAGCCGTTATCGCGGAGTGACCATCCACGAGACTCCGCCTCCGACGCAGGGTTTCTGCGTGCTTGAGATGCTCAACATCCTTGAAGCCTTCGACATCGGGTCATGGGATTTTCTTGGCGCAGACCATGTCCATCATCTTGTCCAGGCCAAACAGATCGCTTACCACGACCGCGATCGTCTTCTCGGAGACCCGGATCATGTTCCTGTGCCCACGGAACGTCTGATCTCGAGGGACTACGCAGCAGAACGGCGCACGCTCATTGATCCGGCCCGGGCGCTTCCATGGGATCGCATCCCGTCTTACGGCTCGCTCCGGGGAGACACGGTGTTTATTGCTGCCGTCGATGCAGATGGCGGTGCAGCCGCCCTGATTCACAGCGTCTACGGGGTATTCGGTTCGGGTGTTCTGGAACCCCGGACGGGCATTCTTCTCC
Source organism: Alphaproteobacteria bacterium (assembly GCA_965221485.1). GTDB lineage: Bacteria > Pseudomonadota > Alphaproteobacteria > MPNO01 > UBA830 > JAJEBT01. Next base: position 1,812,880 of record OZ244893.1, read on the forward strand.
AGAACCGGAGCGCATATTTCTCGCTGGATCCGGATCATCCCAATGCCCTCGCTCCGAACAAGAAACCGGTTCATACACTGATCGCGTCCATGGCATTCCGCGATGGACAGCTCCAGCATGTACTGGGATGCATGGGCGCGGACGGACAGCCGCAAATCCATGTCCAGGCCTATGTCGCAATGCTTGATTTCGGACTTGATATCCAGGAGGCCGTCGGTATGCCCCGCTGGCTGTCGGGACGTTTCGGTTTGGGAGAGTCCCGGGATCTGTTGCATGTGGAGGCCCGCATACCATCGTCAACGATCGATGAGCTCGTCCGTCGCGGCCACAAGGTGGATCTTTGGGGTGACTACAGTGAAACCGCGGGACATGCTCACGGAATCTCGATCGATCTGCAGAGCGGCCTCCGGCTGGGAGGAGCAGATCCGAGAAGTGACGGTGCTGCCATCGGCTACTGACCGTAGCCTGTCACCTCGGGTTTTCATCACGCTGGCTGGTTGTTGATACCGGGCCCCATTTCGGGATCTGGCGCTCATACCCGAGGTGACACTGTTGTCTGGCTCCGGGACCCTGATAACATTTTGTCTGAAATGGTTTCGAGGACCGGGTTCCGGAAGGTTTGTGGCCAGTTCTGCCCAGCCCAATGACGGGACTCCCGCACGTACCGGGAATTCCTGGAGATTGAACCCCAGGCCGGCGGTCCGGGCAAGGGCCATCCGGCAATCAGGCCATTCACCGCTATCAGTGCCGTCGCAAATTGACTTGCGCCCAAGGCTGACGATGCGCCATTTCCGAAAGCGCCCCCCGGCTCCTCCGCAATCCGGCCAAGGGCAAACAATCCCACTGTCCGGAGCGGCGAGAGCAAATCAGGAACCCTCACCGGTGACGCCGTGATCACGCGGTGATCGGGTCTCGCCATGAAGTCCAACAACGGACACCCTGCAGCCACACACAATCAGTTAAGATACGGTCAACATCAGTTGGGAGAAGCCCCATGAACGTCGACGACCTGGTTGCGATCGATATACACACCCATGCGGAGGAACCGTGCCAGGGGCCGCGCGACGACGGATATGACGAGTTTCGGGACGGGATGGCCGCCTATTTCGGAAAAGCCGGCAGCATAAGCAGCCTGCCGACAGTTCAGCAAACGGCCGACTATTTTCGTGAACGTCGCATCGGTTGCGTGATCTTTCCTGTGGACAGCGAACGGGAAACCGGCTTTCGCCGCTACTCGAACGAGGAAGTCGCGGAACTGGCGCATGAAAACAGCGATATCATGCTGCCCTTCGCCTCGATCGACCCGGCAAAGGGCCGCGCCGGTGCCCGCGAAGCCCGGCGACTGCTGCGTGACTTCGGCGTGCGAGGGTTCAAGTTTCACCCGACCATGCAGGGGTTCTGGCCAAACGACCGCATGGCCTATCCCCTTTATGAAGCCATCGCCGAGGAAAACGCCATCATGCTGTTCCACACGGGGCAAACCGGTGTCGGGTCCGGAATGCGGGGCGGTATGGGCATGCGCCTGAAATATTCCAACCCGATGGCCATTGACGATGTCGCTGTGGATTTTCCGGACAGCCCGATCATCCTCGCCCACCCGTCCTTTCCGTGGCAGGAAGAGGCGCTGGCCGTCGCGACCCACAAACCGAATGTCTGGATCGACCTGTCCGGCTGGTCGCCCAAATATTTCCCGCAGATCCTTGTGCGCTACTGCAACTCACTCCTGAAGAAGAAAATGCTGTTCGGCTCGGACTGGCCCGCCATCACCCCTGATCGCTGGCTGGCTGACTTCGAAAAACTCGATATCAAGGACGAGGTGCGGCCGTTGATCCTGAAGGACAACGCCAGACAGTTGCTGGGGCTCTGACCGCCCAAAAATCACCGTCTGCTCGAAGGCCTGAGGAAGAGAAAGAGCCCGCCTTCACCGAATGACGGGAACCGTCAGGTTGTGCGAAACATACCGCTTCCCCTGCTCGCGACCGTCAGGAGGAACGGCGGCCTCCCGCCTGCGACCACAGTTCCTCGCTCGCCATCCGGGCACCCTCGACCAGAGCCCCCAGCTTGGCGAAGGCGATCTCGCCGTCAACAGCGCCAAAGCCCGCAAAGGTCGCAAAGCCGCAATCGGTTCCCGCGACAACCCGTTCCCGGCCGGCAATATTCGTGAATTTAAGAATACGATCGGCAACGACGCGCGGATGCTCAACATAGTTGGTCGTGCTGTCAACGACGCCGGGGACGAGCACCAGATCGTCGGGAATCTCCAAATTATCCCATGCGCGCCATTCATGGGCATGGCGCGGATTCGCAGTCTCGAACAGAAGCGCCTGCGCCTTGATCGAAAGAAGCAGCGGCAGGATCTGCTCCATGGCAATGTCACGGGTGTGCGGGCCTTCGTAATTGCCCCAGCAAACATGAAGGCGAATCTGCTCCCTGGGTACGTCAGCAAGCGCCGCATTCAGCACTTCGATATTGCGGGCAGCCAGCTTCAGGAACTCTTCGTCTGAGAGTTCGGGGAACAGGACATGGCGCCCCAGTGCCAGGTCAGGCGCATCGATCTGCAGAACCAGTCCGGCCCTTGCGATGGTTTCGTATTCGACCCGCATGGCATCAGCAAGATCGGCAATGTAGCTGTCATGATCGGAATGCCAGGTGGATGGCTGGAACTGGGCAATGACTCCCGGGGATGCTGCGTTCATGAAACCATTGCGGTAATCCGCCTTGCCCATGGCTTCCCGGAAACGATCAATGTCCGCATTCAGCGGGGCAAGATCCTTGACCGTGATCGGCCCCACACAACAGGGCCGCTTGTAGGTAGGCGTACCACCGGATGCGGCAATCTTCCGCATGTAATCAGGGTACTCCGCCAGATCAGCTGGCGGCTTCCGGGGGCTGTCGCCCGCGAAGCCGGTCAACCGTTCCTTGATATAGGTCGCGTATGAAATCTTGCTGAATTCGCCGTCCGACGGCCAGTCAATCCCGATATCGGCCTGACGCGCAACAACCTCGTTGACGGCTTCCCGAACCACGGCGTCGAACCTGTCCTCATCGACAGGATCGCCAGCTTCCCGGGCGAACACAAGATCGGTCACCGATACCGGTCGCGGCAGGCTCCCGACATGGGTGGTCTGGATATGATCAATATTGTGCATGCGGTCTGTTCTCCCCGTCCCGGAAGCTGCTTTGCTGTCCTCTTCCGGACGTCAGTCCGCTTCCAGGCGCTGTTCCGAACCGGCATCAAAGAGATGAATGCGGGCCGGGTCGACCCGCAGGCTGACCGCCTGGCCCGCTTCCAGTTGCAACTGGCGGAGACCCCGTGCGACGATGAGCTGACTGCCAACGCTGACGGTGATGAGGATAGCGTCGCCGGTCAGTTCGATCGTGTAAACGTTACCGTCAATGTGACCGTTGCCTGGATCCACAATACTCAGGTCTTCCGGTCGCACGCCCAGAAGCACCTCTTCCCGATCACCGGAACCGAGCCCGGTAATCCGGATTCCGTCCGCTTCAAACACATGGCTCCGCAAGACACCCGTAACAAGATTCATGGGCGGTGAGCCGATGAATCCTGCCACAAACAGATTGGCGGGCCTGTCGTAAATTTCCGCCGGCGTTGCCAGCTGCTGGATCACACCGTGATTCATGACCGCAACGCGATCCGCAAGAGTCATCGCCTCGATCTGGTCGTGGGTCACGTATATGGTCGTGATCGCGAGATCATGCTGCAGATGCTTGAGTTGCGCGCGCGTCGACACCCGCAGCTTTGCATCAAGGTTGGACAATGGCTCGTCCATCAGAAACACCTGCGGTTCGCGCACGATCGCTCGAGCCAGGGCAACCCGCTGGCGCTGGCCTCCTGACAATTGCCGCGGCTTGCGGTCAAGCAGTCCCTCCAGTTCTACCCGTCCGGCTGCCTCGCGGATCCGCGTGTCCCATTCGCTTCGCGGCACCCTGCGAACCTTCAGGGGATAACCGATGTTTTCGCGTACCGACATGTGCGGATACAAACCATAATTCTGGAACACCATCGCGACATCGCGATCCTTCGGGAGATCGTCGTTGACCATCCTGTCACCGATCCAGATCTCTCCTTCACTGGGTTCCTCCAGGCCCGCAATCATGCGCATCGTTGTCGTTTTGCCACAGCCGGAAGGACCGAGCAGAACCAGGAATTCGCGGTCATGAACGTCAAGCGACTGGTTGTTGACGCCGATCACATCGCCCCAGCGCTTGGTCACATCCCGCAACGATACATTGGCCATCAGCGAACCGCTCCCATGGTCATGCCCTGAACGAAATGCTTCTGGATGATCAGGGCAAGAATGAACATCGGCACCATGATGATGATTCCCGCTGCAGCAAGGAGATTCCAGAGATCTCCTTCTTCTGCCTTGAACAGGGCCAGACCCACCGGGAGCGTGACGGCCTGATTGTTCGTCAGAATGAGGGCAAACAGGAAGTCGTTCCACGCAATGATGAAACAGAAGATTGAAGCCGCAATGATACCCGGTGCCGCCATCGGAAGGACGATGTTGCGGATAACCTGAAGCCGGGTAGCGCCATCCACCAGGGCTGCCTCTTCCGTATCGATGGGAATGCCATCGATGAAACCCTTGATCATCCAGACCCCGAACGGCATCACGATCGACAGATTCACAATGATCAGGCCTATCCGGGTGTCGAGCAGACCTGCATCCCTGAACATGAGGAAGAAGGGCAAGACTATGACGACGGCGGGAAGAAACTGGGTGGCCAGGATCATCACGAACAGCACCCTCTGTCCGTACATGCGGAAACGGGAAAACCCGTATGCCGCCATGGTGGCCAGCGGTATGGCGAACAGGACTGTCACGAAGGCAACGATGGTGCTGTTGAACAGCTTGTACTGCAGATCATAAGGTGAATCGAAAACCTTCACGAAGTTTTCGAAGGTCGGTGTGAAGAACAGCTTGAGCTGATAGACATCGACATGGGTCTTGAAGGCAGCCATGGCGATCCAGAGAATGGGAATCATCATGATAGCAGCCACGATCAGGACAAGCGTCACGCGGGTCGCCTCAGCAAGAGCCCTTTTCTGGCGATTGGTCATCCTACCGCCCCCTGAACACGTAGCGGGTATAGAAAAACGTGAGGACAATCATGGGCAACACCATGATCCAGGCGATCGCCGCCGCAAAACCCATGTCGTAATATTTGAAGCCGCTGAAATAAGCATAATGTGCCAGGGTCTGGGTCGCCGTTCCGGGACCACCATTGGTCAGCATGTAGATCTGGTCAAAGGTCTTGATCGAGAAAATCGATTTCAGAATGACCACGATCGCAAGGACCGGACCCAGCTGCGGGAGAACGATATCGCGAAACGTTCGCCACGCAGAGGCACCGTCAACCTGCGAGGCTTCGATTGTTTCCCTCGGCACCGCCGCAAGACCTCCGATCAGGACCAGCGTGATAAAGGGTATCCAGCCCCAGATATCAGCCATGACCGCTACGCTGAAGGCCAGTACGGGGTCCGACAGCCACGAGACTTCGGCCAGGGGCGGAATGAGAAGCCCGAAAAACGCGTCAAACAGTCCGAATTCGGGATTGAACATGAAGCGGAACGACACGCCAACCAGAGCCGGGCTCATGGCAAATGGCAGAATCAGCAAGGTCCGGACCGTCAGGCGAAGACGGCCACCGGGAGCCAGAAGGAGAGCGATCGCCAGCGCCAGCATGGTCGTGAGGGCGACGGTGAGGACCGTGTAGACAGACGTCACAACCGTCGCGTTCCAGAAATCGGGATCCTCGAGAAGCGCCCAACTGTAGTTTTCGAAACCGATGAAGGGTCCGGGAACCGACGACCGCGACAGTTTCCAGCTGCGGAAGCTGAGAATGAGCGATTGGAGGAGAGGCCAGACCGCCGTCGCAAATACAACGATGACCGCCGGCAGTACCAGCAGGTATTTCAGATGGCGATCACGCACGATCCGGCCCTGCCGCGATCCGGTCCCGGCACCCTGATGGCACCGGGACCGGAGATATTACCGGTAATATCCTGCGCGCTTGAGGATTTTCTCGGTTCGCGCGGCGGCTTCCGTCATCAGGTCCCGGACATTGCCTCCCGCTGCCGCCTTTGCAATGGCGGCCGAAAGGATATCGCCAACCTCTGTCCATTCCGGAATTTGCGGCATGATGTCAGACTCCGCAAGTGACTGCCACGCAGCCATCTGGATATTTGCATTGGCAGCATTCACTTCGGGATCCTGAAGATTGACCTTGTGCGTCACCACGTTATTGATGATGGTCTTGCCTGCCACCTTGCGTTCCGTGGCATTGGCCTTGTCCATTTTGGGGTTTGACAGCCACTTCAGAAACTCCCAGGACGCTTCCTGATTCCTGGAATATTTCGAAATCGAAAACGGCATGGAGATCGCATAGGTCACCGATCGACCCTGGTAGGTCGGAAGACCGGTGAAAGCCACCTGATCAGCCTTGAGGACCGAGGATTTCGGATTGATCATGGACGAATAGGCCCACCACCAGACCGGAATCATTGCCGACTTGCCCTGCATGAAGGACTGACGCGCGTCCTGTTCGACGAATGACAGTGAAGCCGGATTGGTCGCCTTCATGGTCGTGTGAAGGGCGATATAGTCCTCCGTGGCCTTAAGCCCCGCTTCGCTGGCCCATGTGGGCTTGAAATCCTTGTCGAACACGGTCGCACCCGCGGACCACAGGAAATTGAGCCAGATGAACAGATTCTGGCGGTTGCCGTCATTGTGGTAGTAGAGCGCAAGCGGCTCGATATTCTTGCCCGAAGCGCGGATTTTCTTGCTGGCGTCAATAACATCCTGCCAGGTCCTCGGAGCCGAGAGCGAAAGGTCGTCGAAAATATCCTTTCGGTAGAACATCAGCATTGCGTGAGCACGAAGCGGAAACCCGAGAACCTTTCCCTGGAAACTGGCGGATTTCGCGAAAGCTGCCGGATAGCGGTCCATCGAGATTCCGTCCCGGGACAGTTTGTCGTTGAGCGGCACGAGCCAGTGCGAGTTGGGCGGGCCCCAGCTGTCAAGATAGTTCACAACATCGAAACTGCCGTCCGCAGCAACACCGACAGACGCGACTTTTTCCTGCAAGGCGGTGAACGGGATGAATGTCCAGTTGGTCTTGATGCCTGTGAGATCGGTAAACTCCTTGTCGCGCAGCATCAGCCCGTCAAACTGCGGCGTCACGACCGAGAGGATATTGAGTTCCGTACCCGCATAGGGTTTTCCGGACTTGAGATTATAGGGAATGTCCTGCGCGCCGGCAGCGCCGGCGGCGAATGCCAGTCCCAGGACTGCCGCACCGAGGCGACACAAAATCCGAGTCATGATGTTCTCCCTGACAGTTTTCAGTTGCAATCTTTTGCATACGGATGCAATAAGCTAGATGGTTCCAACAAACAATGCAACGTAGAAATTGGCAGGTGTATCGTTGTCATGGAAGGACAGGAAGAAAATCCGTCCCCTCAAACCAGACCCTGGTCAGCCCAGGCTTCCGGGAAACAACACGCGAAACAGTTCCTATGCATTGCGGACCGGACGTTTTCCGGGCAGTGATGCCGTGTTTGCAATCACGAGACTGACGAAGCCGACAACAACCAGCCACGCCAGGCATGTGACCGGCCGGATGCCAGAGAGCGCCCGGTTGCATGCGAATTCAACGCGCTCTATCCTGCAAGAAATTTTACAGGGGCCCTTCAGATCCCGACCATGAGCGTGGACTTCGACGATATCGGAAACGATTGCAGCAAGGCTTCGGCTGACGACAGCGAACCGGAGGCCCCTCGACGGGTAACATCCTATGATGTTGCGCGCCGGGCAGGAGTCTCCCAGTCCGGAGTGTCCCGGGTATTCAAGCCCGGAGCCAGCGCTTCGGCCAGCATGCGCAACCGTGTTCTTGCTGCCGCCGACGAACTGGGGTACCGGCCCAACGCGATCGCCCGGACACTGACGACAGGCCGCTCCAACATGGTCGCTGTCATCATCTCCGACCTCACCAATCTGTATTATCCGGAAGTGCTGTCAGAACTGACGGCTCGCTTTTCCCGGCATGGCCAGCGGGTCCTTCTGTTCACACTTCCTCAGGAAGCCTTCGTAGACCGGATCATTGATGACGTTGTCGATTACCAGGTCGACGGCGTCATATCGGCCGCCCGCCTGTCGGCTCCCCAGGTTGCCCGTTTCCTGGATCGCGGCTGTCCGGTGGTGCTTTACAACCGGTCCTTTGACGATGTCCCGGTCAGCTCGGTCTGCTGCGATCATGTTGCGGCGGCACGCAGCCTCGCCACTCTCCTGATCGAGACCGGACACCGCAGGATCGGCTTTGTGTCCGGCCCGCCGGATTCGGTCGTCAGCCAGGAGCGGACACGCGGTTTTCTGGACGGGCTAGAAGCTTCAGGATACCCCTCTCCCCTCATGATCACGGGGGATTACAGCTATCATGGCGGACATACTGCCCTGCAAAGCCTGTTCAGGCTCGCGTCAGGCAACCTTGACGCGGTTGTCTGTGCCAACGACATGATGGCCATCGGTGCTCTGGACGCGGCCCGCCACATCCTGCAAAAACAGGTTCCCGCCCAGATCTCTATCGCAGGCTTCGACGGGATTGACCCCTGCCAATGGGACAGTTACCGCCTCACCACCATTCGCCAGCCGGTGCGCAGAATGACCGGCCAGGCGGTTGAGCTTCTTCTCGACAGGATTGCGGTTCCCTCCAGAGAGCCGGTCCGACGCCTGGTTCCGGCTGAACTTGTCGCGGGAAGCACGGTACGCGGTCTTGCCGAAATCGAGGGCTGCGGAACCGGAGAGTTCCGGGAAACGCTGGCGCGCGAGCCGGATCCCGTCCCGACAACTTCCTCATCCCCTGCTGTTTCATGAACGGTCATCCCGCACCCGCCGCCTCGCAACGGGAAATGGAAGACCGGTGCGTTCGCTATGCGGATCTGGTTCCCTGCCAGATCGCGTTCATTGACCGCCGGACACCGGGCTGCGAAGGAAACGAAAACTTCGCCATCATCGGCGCAGGTGTTGCGGAAGCCTCGGGGCAACATGTTCATGTCACCATTCCGCACGGCTTCAACGTCGGGGGGGCGCGGCAGTTGCCGGGAACGTCCAATTCCCAGCACAGCCATGAGCGCGAGGAGATCTTCTTCGTTCATGAGGGCCGCTTCCGATTTCACTTTGGACCGGAACGCGATGACGGCTTCCTGGATCTGGCGGAAGGTGACACGATTTCGGTGCCAGTCCGGGTATTCCGCGGCTTCGAGAATATCGGCGACCGTCCGGGCTATCTCTTCGCCGTTCTCGGAGGCGACGATCCGGGACCGGTCACCTGGGCTCCGTATGTTCTCAGGAATGCCAGGGGCACGGGGCTCGTACTGCTCGATGATGGCCGACTGATCGACACGACAAGGGGAGAAACGGTCCCGGCCGACGGTACCATCACGCAGCCGCTCGAGGAGGAGGCACTCCGGGCCTTTCGCCGTATCGGACCGCAGGAAGCGGAACGCTTCATTGTCCGAAACGCCGGGCTCCAGCCGGAACCCGGATCCCCCCTGTCACGGGAGGGTGTCGAGGAATTTCCGGTCCTTGGTCCGGCCAGTCCCGCCGAAAACATCCGGGCAGCGCCGGTCAATGAGCCCTCCGGTCTGCACTTGCGCCGGCTCCGCCTGAATGCAGGTGCCGAGATTCCGGTGCATGCACGCGAGGAAGAGGAGGTCCTGTTCGTCTATCGGGGCAGACTCAAGATCACCTGGGCAGCCGGCACGCTTTCACTGCATCGGGGAGATCACCTGACACTACCCAAGGGGTTACAGCGCCGCTGGTCCAATCCGGATCAGGTTCCCGCGGATATCGTCGTGGTCCGCGGAGGAAACGCTCCTGCAGCACCAATCCCCGGGGATTGACAGCGGGCGAAACGCTATTCCATTTGACTGGACGGGATCTCGCATGCGCGGATTTGACAACGACTTCCGGGACCTTCCCGACTACATTCTCAAAATTACCGAAAGCATCTGGGAAGGCCGCCGGCCGGACCTGATACACCGCTACTACAGCAACGACTGCGTGGTGCGCAGCCCGGGTCGTACTGTGGTGGGCTCTTCCGCCGTCGTCGCCACGACCCTCGAAATGCTTCATGAATTCCCGGATCGTCGTCTTCTGGGAGAAGATGTCATTTGGGCAGGCGACGACGAAACGGGCTATTTCTCCTCTCATCGCATTCTTTCGACGATGCGACATCTCGGAGATGGCAGTTTCGGTGTGGCGACAGGAAAGCCCGTCCGTGCCCGGACCATCGCAGACTGCGCGGTCAGCGAAAACCGGATATACGAAGAATGGATGGTCCGCGACCGCGCGGCGATGGCAATCCAGATCGGGCTCCAACCGCGGGAACTCGCGCAACAGCTGCTCTCGCAGTCGGTCAACGAGGGTGAGCCACCGCCATTGAACCGTTACACACCAAAAATCGAAACGGCGGAAGCGGCAACCGGATATGCGGACAGCTGGCGGACCGTCTGGTCCGACCGCCGCCTGTCCGTTCTCCTCGACACCCGGCACCGGGCTGTTGCCCTTGAACTCCCCGGTGGAGAAACCGCGAGCGGTGTGGAGGCGCTGGATCGATTTGCGATCGGCTATCTCGCATCCTTTCCCGATTGTGACTTCACTGTGGACCACCTTGTGCTTCGCCGCGATTCCGGGCTTCCCGTGAGGGTTGCCATGCGCTGGACCTCGCGAGGAACCCATATCGGCCATGGCCGGTTCGGTCCTCCTTCAGGCGCCCCTGTCGAGATCACCGGCATCAATCACGCACATCTTCTGGACAGCAAGGTGATTGCTGAATGGATCCTCATCGACGATGTGGCCGTCTGGCAGCAAATTCTCAGCAGCGGCCATCAAGAATTCCAGACCCGAAGCGCCTGAGACTGTCATGAACCAAACTCTGATACGAAAGCTCGAGACCGTTGATACTCCGACGGTGAGCAATGCAATTGAAACTGTCCAGGGCCGCCGCGGATTTGCGGCCTTTACGCGCCAGACCATGTTCAGCAGCGCGCCGGACAGGAGCCGCATGGTGGGTTATGCGCGCACGGCGCGGATTGCGGCCTCGGAACCGCCAACCGATCCGCCGGATCTGGTGAGGCGCCGCCGGCTGGACTATTTTCGTTTCATGTCGAAGGCTCCGATGCCAGCCATTGCGGTTATCGAGGATCTGGACTTTCCTTATTCTGTGGGAGCCTTCTGGGGTGAGATTAACGCTACCGTCCACAAGGGGCTCGGGTTCACGGGTGCAATCACCAACGGATTGATGCGTGATCTTGATGACCTGCCCGATGACTTCCCCATTACCGCCGGCGGCATCGGACCCAGCCACGGCTTTGTTCATGTACGTGACTTCGGCACACCCGTAACGATATGCGGACTTGAGGTCACGGACGGGGATCTTGTCCATGCGGACCGGCATGGAGCCATCGTCATCCCGGTGGAGGTCTTCGACGGGCTGGGTGCCGCCATCGATGATCTGCTGGCCGCAGAAAATCTGGTCCTGGACCCGGCGCGGCGGGATGATTTCGACTACGCCATGCTCGAGCGCGCATGGACCGCCTACGAGGCTGCCCGGACCTGAATGGCGGTCATAGTGTAACCGGCACAGACACCTCAAACTCGTGCCCGGGAACGCAATCTGCAGAGACCATTCCGTTATCCGGTCCGGCCTCGAGTGGAACAGAACTCCGGAGGCGGGACGGATGACCCGGAAATCATCAGCAGCATCAACCTCTGCCGCCTGATGATTTCGGGAGATCGAACCCGTTTCCCAAGTATCTCGCCATGCTATCATTCCTGTGGCGATAACCCTTCGAATTCGTCAGGTCGCAACTTTGACGGACATCGCCCGGCGGGCACCCGGACTGAAGGTCCTTTGTCCGGACGAGGAATGGCGATGCTGCATGCCGCTCATCCGATCTGCGAGTTCGGAAATCGGGAGACGAACCATGAATGCGTCGCTTCTTCGAAAACAGCTTGCTGCCGGCCTTGTCGGATTCGGTCTGATCGTTTCCGGTATTCAGGCAGGGCAGGCCGATTCCATCACCATGAAAATTGGTCACCCCACCCTAAAGGGCGCCTTCGACAACTGGGCCAACACCTTTACCCAGGGGCTTGCCGGGCGGATCGGCGACCGCGTCAAGGTCGAGGTTTATCCGGCGAGCCAGCTGGGTTCCATTCCAACCATGATCCAGGGTGTTCAACTCGGAACCATCGAGATGGTCATGGTGCCGCCGGCCTTTCTTTCCGGTGTGGACGCCCGGTACTCGGTTCTTGCAGCGCCAGGCATCATGGATGACCTCATGCATGGGTTCCGCACAGTGCAGGACCCGCAATTCAGGAAGGCATTCTGGTCGATCGGCGACTCCAAGGGCCTCAAACTGATCAGCATGACATGTGATGCACCAACCGATTACGCCACAACAAAACCCATCCGGACGCTTGATGACTTCCGCGGCCTGAAGTTGCGCGTTTTCGGGAGCAAGCTTGAGATCGAAACCCTTCGACGTCTTGGTGCCGCAGGCGTTCCAATGCCGTTGTCGGAGGTCATTCCGGCCATTCAGCAACGTACGATCGACGGCAACAAGGCGGGAATTACAGTATTTGTTCCCTTCAAGTACCAGCGTGTCACCAGGTACGTGTTGCGCCCGCGTGAATCCATGATCTGTGCCGGGCGGTTCGTCAGCAAGGTATGGTTTGACCGGCTGGAACAGCCATTGCGTGATGCGATTATTGCCGAAGCCCTGGCAACCGATCCGGTCAACCAGGCATGGACGCTCAAATTCGTTGAGCGCATGTATTCCCTCTGGATCAAGGGTGGAGGGGAGCTCACCGATCTGTCGGCGGCTGATCAGAACAGGCTTCGCACCCTGCTATCAACAGTGGGCGACGATGTCCTGAAAGATCGTCCCGAGGTTCTGGAAATGTATGGCCTGTTGAAATCGGTAGCGGACCGGGTCCGGGGAGGCTGATCGCGTGAGCGGGGAAACGCGCACATCCCTGGACAGCAGGACCCTGCTTTTTCCCGACCACCCGGAATGGGCCATACAAACCGCCCGCCTGCTGGCACAGGTACCCTCGGGCGGAGCTGATGTCTTTGACATAACAGAGACTGCGGGCCGGATCGTACCGGGAGATCCGCAAAGCTGGCAGTCCGAATGGCAAGCGCTTGGCGACAGAATGGAGGCACTGGCGCACGCGGCACTCTCACTGGGCCGAACCCGAACCGCCATGCGCCTGTTTTTCCAGGCCGGATCCTATTTCCGTCAGTCGGACTTCTTTCTTGCCGGCAAGGATCCGAGAAAGCGCCGATTGTTTGAACGATCCCGCGCCTGTTTTCTCAAGGCCGCTGCCCGGCATGTCCCCGCAGTCCGGACTATTGAAGTTGCCTGCGGAGACGATCGCTATCACGGTTATTTCCATGCCCCCGTGTCAGCAAGGGATGCTCCGGTTCCGGCGGTTCTGATGATCGGCGGTGCTGACTCACTTGCTGAAGAGCTGTTTCTGCTGACGGGACCCGAGCTCGTGAACCGCGGTGCGGCCATCATGCTCGTCGATACACCTGGCCGGGGATCCACGCTTCGCATCGACGGAATCCCGGCCCGAGCGGATTACGAGGTCCCGGTCTCCGCCGCCGTGGACCACATGGCTTCATTGGCCGAAGTCGATACGGCACGCATGGGTGTGCTCGGGATCAGCCTCGGCGGATATTATGGTCCCCGCGCTGCAGCGTTCGAGAAACGATTCAAGGCCATGGCTCTCTGGTGCGGGTGTTACGATGTTCTCACAGATCTCTATCTGTTCTACCCTCCCATCCGCGGTCAAATGCAATGGATTCTCGGCGTGGGCAGCGACCGGGAGGCCCGGACTGTGTTGCGTGATTTCAATCTGAAAGGGATCGCAGAACAGATCACCTGTCCGACCCTGATTTCCCACGCAGCCGGCGATACACTGATGGACCCGGCCGGGGCCCGACGCTTGTACGACGCCATTCCTGGCGAAGACAAGGAATTCAGACTCTGGCCTGCTGACGCCGGCGGTGCAATGCATTGCAGCTGGGACAGCCTGAATGTGGTCCTGCCGCACATGCTGGACTGGCTGATGGAACAGCTGTAGGAGCGGACCCTGCCGCGAAAGGCTGGAGAACCGGGACCGGAGCCCGGCTGCCACAGGCTGACCTTGCCCCGTGGCAGCGAGGCCGGCCGTCCTTCCGCAGTGAACGATATCAGCACGACGACGGTGGCGTGTTTTCGGGATGTCAGAATCATCGAACCGATGTCGCGGTTCATCGGCAAACGGCCCCAAAGGGCCGATCCGCGCTATCCTTTGGCGATGACCTCGAGAATATGTTCAGGCGTGAAGGGCTGCCGGGTGACCCGTGCTCCGAGCGGGCGCAAGGCGTCATTCACTGCACACCAGAGTGCTGCAATGGCTCCGATCGTTCCCGATTCTCCGATCCCGTTGGCACCGAGCTCCGTCTCCTCGACCGGGTTCTCGACATGGGCAATGGCAATATCAGGCATTTCGCTGGCCATGGGCAGAAGGTAATCTGCGAGCGTCGCGTTCAGAATCTGTCCGTCGTCGTCATACTCCAGATGCTCGTAGAGCGTGTTTCCGATTCCCTGGATAATGCCGCCACGAAGCTGTTCGTCAACGATCAGGGGATTGATGACCCGGCCGCAGTCATCAGCGACCCACCAGCCAAGAACGCGGATGAATCCGGTGTCGATATCCACCTCGACATGCGCGCCCTGAACACCATTGGCAACCGAATAGTGTGTCTCAGGTACGTAATGCCGCGTGACCATGAGCTCTGGCTGGGTTCCCGGCGCCAGCGTATCCTGTCGGAAATATCCGATCCGGCCGAGTTCGGCGAGACCCATGCGCTGCTCACCGCTATCCGCATTGCAGATCCCTCCATCCTGCAGTGCAAGGCTATCCGGCGTTGTCTGGAGGATTGAGGCGGCAAGTTCAAGAATGTTGGCCCGAAGCGCCTTGCCGGCCTGGAAAGCGGCCTCTCCGCCAATTGAGATTCCACGGGACGCCCAGGAGCCGCCTCCATACGGAGTGACCGCGCTGTCACCCGCAATGACTTCAACATCGCGCATCTGGACGCCGAGTTGGGCCGCAACGATCTGGGCGATACCTGTCAGTGTTCCCTGCCCCTGGTCGGTAACACTGGTGAGACACCGGATCGCTCCCGAGGGCTCGAGTTTCACAGTACACCCGTCCTGTGTCGAGACCCGTGCGCCTGACGGACCGTAATAGCCGGGGCCAAAGGCTGCCGGTTCGACGAAGGCAGCCACACCGATGCCCCGCCAGATTCCCTTCGCACGAAGCTGCTCCTGTTCCCTGCGAAGATTGTCATACCCCATAAGATCTACACAGGAATCCAGGCAGCGATGCAATGACAGCGTCTTCAGGTGGTATCCGCCGGCCGTATCGAGGGGATAGTCGCCGGGGTCATGAAAGTTTCGCCGCCGGAATTCGACCGGATCGGCACCGATGGCTGCGGCAGTTTCGTCAACCATCACTTCCGTAACTGCGCATCCGACCGGGACACCGACCCCCCTGAACATGCCGACAATGCCCTTGTTTACGTAGGCCACGCGGGTCTGGCCCCAATAATCGGACAGGCTGTAGGGAGCCCCGGCACACATGATGGCCATCATGCCTTCCGCCAGCCCGAACCGGATATAGGCGGTGTAGGGCCCGACAGAGAGGATATTGTCGAGTTCCATCGCGGTGATGCGACCGCTGGCATCGACGCCCATGCGTGCAGCAGCCCGATGATCACGGGTCTGGCAGTCGGCCGCAAACGACTCGAGGCGGTCGGCCGTATACTTCACAGGTTTCCCGAGGATCTTCGCAATGGCCACGACAGCCAGGTCTTCGCCGTGCACATTGATCTTGAGACCGAAACCACCCCCGACATCAGGCGTGACGACCCGTACCTTGTGCTCCGGAATGCCGAGGTGCCGGGAATAGATGTCCTGCATCTGGAACGGGGACTGATGTGACTGATGCACCGTCAGGATTTCATCGACACCATTCCAGTCTGCGAGAACGGACCGGCTTTCCAGGCTGACCGTCGTATGACGGTGAAACGTGAACGCACACCCGACCACATGGGCCGCCTCGGAGAACGCTTTTTTCGCATCACCCGCCTCAATCACGTGGCGAAAACAGAGATTGTCGCCAAGCTCCGAATGGATGACCGGACTGTCCGCAGAAAGTGCGTCTTCCATGTCGGTGACCGCCGGGAGTTCTTCCCAACGGATCTCGACATGTTCGGCTGCGTCTTCCGCCTCGGCGCGGCTTCTGGCCACAACAGCAGCCACGGGCTCGCCCTGATAACACGCGTGATCAACGGCCATGACATGCTGAACCGCAGACTTGTGTCCTGGCCGGTGTTCGGCCACCGCGTGCATCGGTTTGCAGATGTCAGATATTTGCCGGCCGGTAAAGACCCTGATTACGCCTGGAGACGCCTCGGCCGCAGTCATATCGATCTCGCACAGTCTTGCATGGCCGTAGGGACTGCGGACAAAGGCGACATGCAGCATTCCCGGAACAGATATATCGTCGGTGTAGCGTCCGCGTCCGTGTATCAGCCTGCGTGCGTTGGGCCGGGGAACCGGCTTGCCGATCGGAGAGTCGGTTCCGAACACTTGGGCAACCTTGCCGCTCATGAGGCAAACCTCGCCCGCGCCGTTTCCTCGACCGCATCAACAATGGCCTGATATCCCGTGCAGCGGCACAGATTTCCGGACAGATACTCACGGATTTCGGCACGACCCGGCACACGCCGCTCACCGAGCAGGGCCGCAGCTGTCATGATCATGCCAGGCGTGCAATATCCGCATTGGGCTGCATTTCGCTTCTCGAAGGCTTCCTGAAGATCACCGACACTGCCAGACTGCGAAAGCCCTTCAATGGTTGTCACCTCGCTGCCATCAGCCTGCACGGCCAGAAGCAGGCATCCCCGAACAGGAACACCGTCGACCTGCACGGTACAGGCCCCGCAGACGCCATGTTCGCAACCGAGATGCGAACCGCTCAGGTTGAGATCAATCCGAAGGAAATCCACAAGGTGACGCCGGACCGGAACGATGCAGGTCACAGCCTCACCATTCACCGACAGCGTGATCTGACTGGTTTCTTCTGACATGGGGGACATTCTGTCATTGTGGCGGACTCAAGAGAAGGGGAACGAACAGGAATCCTTCGAAGTTCGCGCGATGTGGGCATGGACATCCGGTATTCCAACACCGCAAGGATGGAATCTGTTGCCGTGAAACGTCTCTCGTGAGGCTGACTGGCCGCCTCGGGATCAGTCTGCCCGTTTTCGGGCAGGTGTCACGCAAGGCGGGCCGAAACCGTTCGCGTTCAAATACCGGCAACAGCGCAGACAACCTGTCTATTTCCGGACCTGAAATCGCCTGCCCAACGGTTCGATAATGAGCCGTTCACCAGCAACAAAAATCAACACGATCGCAAAGCAGGCCGCAAACAGGGTTACCGCATCGGCAGCTGTCAGGGCGCGCAGCATCAGATAGCCTATACCGCTCTCGGCACCAAACAGTTCCGAGACAAGCGCAATTTTCCAACCCACCCCATAGGCGATACGGAGCGCTGCGACCACATAAGGCATCAGGAGCGGGACAGTGATCCGCCAGAAAATCCTGAAACGCCCGCGGGTGAAGCTCCGGCCCATTTCCAGAAGTTCCTGGTCCAGCTCCTTCAGACCTTCCGAGATATTGACCAGGCAGAACGGAGTCAGAATAGCGACCTGAACAAATATGACCGAGAAGTTTGAGGTTCCAAACCAGATCACGGCCAGAATCGCCCATCCGATCGACGGAAACGAGTTGAGAAACGGCTTGATCCGTTCGTGGACGATCGCATCGGCCCACGGCCATTGTCTGGGAATGAACGCGAGTATGGTGCCAAGGGTCACGGCGATGACCACGGAAGCAGCAACCCGGGCCGTGCTGATCAGGGAGTCGTCGATAATTCCGGAAACAATAAAGAAATCGATGACCCGCTCGGCGACAGCGAGAGGTCCGGGAAGGATGAAGTCCGGCATCTGCTGCGCCGCCAGCCACCAGCCGAAGATCGCAAGGATGACCAGCCCCTCGGCATAAAGATGCATCAGAAGCCGGTTCTGCAGGCCCGAACGGCCTCCGGTTTCAGGCGATCGCGGCATGGTGACGGGCCAGTTTCGATTGAACCGGAACGAATACCCAACGGTCAAAACTGTAAACAAAGATGATAATGACAATGATGACCACGATGATCAGGGGTGTATCAAAATCCTGGCGGGCAAGATTCAGGAGGTATCCCAGACCGCGATCGCCGCCAAACAGCTCGGCAGTCAGGGCCACTTTCCAGGCCACCCCGAAAC
This sequence comes from Alphaproteobacteria bacterium, assembly GCA_965221485.1. Lineage (GTDB taxonomy): Bacteria > Pseudomonadota > Alphaproteobacteria > MPNO01 > UBA830 > JAJEBT01. The sequence goes on from OZ244893.1 coordinate 1,831,348, forward strand.
ATATGCGCATTGTGGCAAAGAGGAACGGATACAGTGACGGAAGGACGAGCAACCGGAACTCCCGCCAGCCGCTGCGGCCATAGCTCTGCCCCATCTCGATCAACTCGTGATCGATGGCGTCCAGCCCCTCTCGCATGTTGATGATCGCAAAGGGTATCAGCACCATGCTGATGGCATACATCACTGTGAAATCATTGATTCCGAACCAGATGATGGCAAGGAGGGTCCAGCCGATGCCCGAGAACGAGTTCAGGAACGGACTCAGGCGTCCGTGAACCATCAACCGAAAGACCGGCAGATAGTAGGCCAGAAGGGCAAGCAAGGTTCCGATGATGAAGGATGCCAGAATGGCACCGCCAATATGGGCGAACGACCAGAACATGTGCTTGAGAAGATGGACGTCCGTGAAAAACTCGAAGAGCCGCACAGCGACCACTTCCGGGCCCGGCATGATATAGGCCTCGACAATCTGGCCATAGATCGCCCAGACAACGAGAAACGCCAGGGTGAAAAGATGAGCCGCACGCCGGTTTCGACGGCGTGCGGCAATTGCGGCAGTCGCTTCCAAGTCAGATTATTCGCGGATCGCGTGCTCCCAGATGACGTCCCTGGCCTTTCCGTAATCCTTGAGAATGCCCATTTCTTTTGCACCGGCCCAGATCGTGTCCATGGCCTTGATATCAGCGTCGGTCACGGTCGCCGGAAAGAAGGAAAAGCGTGTCATCCAGGCCTCAAAGAACTCGGCCGAAATATTGTTTTCCTTGCTGATGGCCTGACCGATTTCACGTCGGTTGGCGACCGCGTAGTCGACCGAAGCCTTCAGCATACGGTTGAATTCCTTGAATGCTTCCGGCCTTGCTTTCAGCTTGTCGGGATAACTGACATTGACCGCAGGCACGGCTTCAACATCGTAGAGCTCGAATATGTCGCGGTTGGTGTAGGCCACAGCACGGTACAATCCGGACTGATCAGCCTTGTAGGCCTGGGAATGAATCAGGGAAGCGGCATCTACCCTTCCCGATTCCAGCGCACCCAGAAGCGCCGGTGCCGGCATCTGCACCCAACGATAGTCTCCACCCTTGTAGGAGACGTTGATCCCGTATTTTTTCTGCAGGGCCAGTCGCAGCCAGGTTGTCCCGGTCGACTGGAGCGCAACATTGCCAATTGTCTTGCCCTTGAGATCAGCAGGGGTTTTGTAGGGGCTGTCGGCCTTGACCCAGAGAGCCCCCCCTTCGCGGGCAGCAGGCGGCCTGAGGGCCGATGACAGGACGACGAGATCAAGCCCGCGAGCCTTGGCTCTCGGTATGGCCATTACGGCATTCATGATGACATCGTAGCGTTTGGTCGGTGTCGACTGGATGAGTGCCGGGATGGCGAGCGAGGAGGTCTCGATTTCAATGAGATCGGATTTTATGATTCCCTGCTTGATCGCATAAAGCATGCCTTCCATCGCCGGTTCGATGAGATAGGCATAGGTGATCTTTTCCTTCGCGATCGCCTGACCGCCCGTAGCCAGAACGGCCGCGGCCAATGAGATTGCCAACATTTTCTTCATGTTCATGTCTCCTCAAATGGTTTCCAGTCCGGAAGATTCCTGACGAAGTGCACCGAACAGATCGTGCAGATGCGCCTTGCGGGCTTTCAGGCCGGGTGTCGCATCAATATCCCGGGGTCGGTCGTCGGGAATATCAAGAATTTCGAGAATTCGGGTCGGCTTGTTCGAGAGGAGCACGATTCGATCAGCCAGGACGAGGGCCTCGTCGATGTCATGGGTCACAAATACAACCGTCTTGCCGGTTCTCTGCCAGATGGAAATGATTTCCTGGCGCAATCGTCGGCGCGTATTGAGATCCAGGGCCGAAAAGGGTTCATCCATCAGGATGATCTTGGGATCGACCGAGAGCGCGCGCGCGATGGCCACCCGTTGACGTTCGCCGCCGGAGAGCATCGCCGGAAACTTGTGGGCGTCGGCCGAGAGTCCGACCAGCCCCAGAAGTCCGCTTGCCCTGGTTTCCATTTCCGATTTCGGCATCCGGTCGAAACGGAGCTCCATGCCGAGAACCACATTGCCGATCGCATCGCGCCACGGCACCAGCCGCGGCGACTGGAATATATAGGCCAGCTCCTGCCACGCTTCGCCGGGTGAGCGCCCGTCCACCGTCACATCACCCGACGTTGCGGAGAGAAGATCGCCCATAATTCTGAGCGATGTGGATTTTCCGCATCCGGAGGGACCCAGTATGCAGAGAAACTCGCCTTCCCTGACGTCAAAGGTCAGATCATCATAGATCGTCTCCGACGCGAACCGGATTTCGACCTTGTCGAAGGTTATGACATTATTCTTCATGTTCAAGCCTGACAGCCCGGGGCCGCAGTCCCCGTCTCGGGACGGACAAGACCCGTCCCGTCGATGTCAACAGGATCAGACCGCATCTCTCTGATAGACGATCTTGCCTCCCACCATGGTCATCAGCGCCTTGGTATTCCTGATTTCGTCGGGATCCACTCCGAGGAGATCCTGGGACAATACGGTGAGATCCGCGAATTTGCCCGCCTCTATGGAACCCAGGGTATCCTCAAGACCCATGATACACGCATTATTGATGGTGTAGAGTTCCAGCGCCTCACGCGCCGAAATCGCCTGTTCCGGACCCATGGCGTAACCCAGAAGAGTTTGGCGGGTCACCATCCACCACATGGACAGGAAAGGATCGACCGGTACCACCGGGCCATCGGTTCCACCGCCCACAAGCAGTCCGGCATCGATCAGATCCCGAACCGGAATGGCGGGGTCTGCCCGTTCATGTCCCCACCAGCGACGCTGGTTATGGCCCAACAGCACCGGATGGTCCTGAACTGTGGCCAGTATGCCGATCCGGGACATGGTCTCGATTGCTTCGGGAGAAGGCAGGAAAGCGTGCATGAGTGTCCAGCGCAGGTCGGGGATCGGGACCCGCGCATCCACCTCCGCGTAAGCACGAACAATGACGTCAATCGCTTCGTCACCCACCCCGTGGGTCTGGGCCTGTAGTCCAGCCCGCGCTACGAGTTCCAGAGCTTCGACAAACTCTTCCTCGCCACCGGGTGGCGTCATCAGCAAACCGTGATAGTCAGCATGCGGTTGCTCGCCGGGAACAATACGATAGGGATCATGCAGCCGCGCACCTTCCACGCCGCCATCAAGCATGAACTTGATCCCGGGGAAACGCAGCATGTCATCGCCGGTCTCTGCAGCAATCGCCTTGATACCCCGTTCGGTATGCGCCTTGTCAGACGCCTTGTAGAGAAGATCGGTACGTACCGTCATCGCACCTTCGTCTCGCAATCGGCGATAAACCGCAATACTGGTTTCATCCACCACAGGATCAATGACACTGACGATTCCGTAGCTGTTCAGTTCCCGCATTGCGGCCTTGAGGAGGTCTGCCATCTCGTCTTCGGCAGGAAGGAGCGGTGCCACCCGCCTCGCAAAATAAGCCGCAGTCTCAAGAAGGACACCAGTCGCAGCACCCGTGGCAGGATCGCGCACAATAACGCCGCCCACGGGGTCTGGCGTTTCATCAGTGATACCCGCTCGTTCCAGCGCCAGAGAATTGACCGTCACGACATGCCCGCCGCGAGGAATGATAACAGGGTTACGGGGAGCCGCCTCGTCGAGTTCCCAGCGGGTCGGCATACGCCCTTCAGCGAGGAGGCTTTCGTGCCAGCCGGACGTGCCAACGATCCAATCGCCAGGCGGGACTGACAGCGATCGCTCCGCTATTCTGGCCTGCACGTCAGCCACCGAGCGCGCTTCGAGAAGCGGAACCGTCGGCAGGTTGAGCCCAACATAGAACTGGTGGATGTGGGAATCGATCAGCCCCGGTATGGCGGTCCTGCCTTCAAGATCAACAATCTCGGTTCCGGGCCCGGCATGTCGCCTCACCTCCTCGTCATCTCCGACTGCAACGAAACGACCCTCACGAATGGCCACAGACTGGGCGGTCGAAAACGCCTCATCGACGGTATGAATCCGCCCATTGGACAAGATCATGTCCGCAGGACCCTTCCCGATATCGTGACCGGAAGGGGCCCGGCGGCCGGAACGGGCCTGCCGCGGATCGCGGGATCGCGTTTCCGGGGTTGCAACGTATCGGGCCAACCATTCGCGAGCCTCCGGACGTGACCGGCTTTCCCCATCGGTCAAACTGGCAAGGGACGCGTTGACGAGGACCAACCCGTCAACCGCGCCTTCCGGCGTCCTGTCCAGGCGCAGCGTGCCGGTCACGCGCACTGCGTCATGCATGGAAAGTACGGGTACGCAGGTTCGCACGGTCTCGATCCACAGTCCCCGCTCGGCTCCATGAATGTTGCCACAGAGCTGGCACGGGGACAGCGATTCCGCAGTGATCAGCAGGCGTCCGGGCCGGCACACAAGCGACGGGACCACGTACCCGATCAGGGTGAGGCGTTGCCCCTCCTGTTCGCAGGCCCATGAAGTGGCAGTTCCGTTCCCGTCAACAAGATCAGTAACGGAAACATGTGGTCCATCCCTGCCTTCAACCCGGCTGTCTTGCTGAACTGCGGACTTCTGCTCCACGGCGATGCAGGCGGGCTCCATCCGTCTTCCCTCCCCCTATTGGTCAGGCATCATTATCGACCATCCATCATCAAATTCAATCGACCGTGACCCGTGACTGTGAAGCTGTCATGAGATCTTTCATCGTTCGGATCTCCTTTGCGCAGAGGAACCTCCGGGAAGCCAGGACGCGGCCTCCGGAGGTTACGAAGCCAACCCAACGAGAATCGCGGATTTGTCCCGGACGAATTCACGCTGGCCAAGCGGAACAGTTTGTGCCCGGAATCCGGTAACGGTGACACCGGCCTGATCGCGGACAATCGGGATCTCTGGCAAATGTTCGTGTCAGTTGGCTGCGAACAGGCTGCAGCGGACCGCCGGTATTCAGAAAACAACCACATTGCAAATTCCGTTTTCAGCAGGCGTTGACCCGGAGTTGGCCGGGTCATACCCTGCCGGCCGGCAACAGGAAATTTACCCGAAGTTTGCAGCAGGAGATAACAGGTGCCCGGTGTCAAAAAGCAACCCCGGCCAATGGTTAGTTCAGGCACGAAACGAGGCAATTTTTTGCTGTCAATGAGCCAAAAAACGTCAGGAGAACGTGATGCAAAACAACCCTCGGTATGTTCACCCGGTATTATCCTGTTTGGCCGCGTCCTTGCTTGCAAGCTGTGGTGGAAGCGGGATGTCCGGAGTTGAACTGGGCGCGGATGAGGTCAAGACTGAAACACTCAAACGGGTGCAATCCTCTACCACCGTGCTTGCCAGTGATCAGCATATATTCCGATATGATGGCCAGACGTCACGCACATTCACCCTGTGCGACGGAACGGTCTGCGCCGTAAGTCCTACAGCCCAAGGCTTGCCGGCCGCTCTCGAGCGGGCTCGCACCGATGTCCGGCTTGATTTCGGAAATCACCATTTTGCGTCCCGCCTGGAGGACTCCCTGGAACTCAAGGATGCAACCCGGCCCGAAGACGGCATCACCATCGTCGAAGGCTTCGGCTCGCGCCCGGGAGACCGGGCCTTCCGCGCAAAGTTCTTCGGGGGCTGGCTTGATGAAGGTGCGTTCTTTGTGAACGAGACCATTCTGACAGTCCGGGACGGGCGCGGCCAACCTGTCGGGTTGGGCACCGTCTATGATTCCAGCGCCATGGGTGTAGCGGCCGGTGCGGCACCGGCGCCCGTGCGGGGAATGTCAACGACCTGGGTGGGCACGATGATCGGAGCAGACGTCAGTGACACGGTGACACGGGGCCAGTTTCTCCGCGGTGACGCGACCCTCGTGATTGATGACCTCGCCATGCCGGAAATCGACATAACCTTCAGCAATCTTCATGATCTGGGAACCGGCGCCGCGATCGAGGACCGGACGATCGCTTCCTGGCAGAACGTTCCTGTCTCAGGCGGATCCTTCGGCAACAAGCCGGCAGGAAGCGATGACTATATCCAGGGCCGTTTCGCCGGAGAAAATCACTCGGGCGTCGTGGGTGTTTTCGAACGCAACGAAATCGTTGGTTCGTTCGGCGGCAACCGGAAGCCTTCCAACCGGCTTTGACCTGAAGCATACACCTGCCATCGGGTCGCGTTTACCTCGCGGCCCGAAACCGGCCTGCGGACCGGTCAAAGGGATCGGCCATCCGCGATCCCGCGACCAATTCGTATGCCCCTGGAGCCAGCCCGCCGTCATGCGCGATTCCCCTGAGCAACACGCTCCTGGCGCCAACCATAGACCCTTGCAGGACCCGGATTTCGTAACGGATACAATGGTCCAGGATAGTTCCGGCGGATTGGCGACTCGATCCTGAGACGCCTGCCGCCAGGCCGCAAACGGGACAAGGCAGGGTCGGACCGCATCGGGGTGTTGCCGGCAACGGTTGAAGCAACAATGCCGCTTCATGGACAGGTATTGACATCTTCGTTACATCTTCCGGGGTCACGCGGCAGTCAGCGCGAGGGATGGAAATGAACCATATCAGTACGACCCGGATCGAAGGCAATCCCCGCCTCGCTCTCGATCATTCCGGCAACGGACCCATGGTTCTGTTCATGCATGGTATCGGCGGCAATCGTACGAACTGGCACGATCAGATCATGGCCTGCAGGGACTCGTTTCATGCCGTATCATGGGATGCCCGGGGTTACGGAGAGTCCGATGATTACGAAGGTCCTCTGGACTTCGGAGATTTCGCTCGGGATGTCCTTCGCGTCCTTGACCATTTCGGTGTCGAAAAGGCCCACCTCGTCGGGTTGTCAATGGGGGGGCGCATAGCGCAGGATTTTCATGCCCGTTTCGCCGAACGGGTTGCAACCCTGGTGCTGTGCGACACGATGGCGGACTTTACTCAAACCCTCACCCCGGAGAAGCGAGCCGATTTCATCCGACTGCGTCAGGAGCCCCTACTCGCCGGCAAGGAACCTGCAGACCTCGCAGACGACCTCGTCGCCAGCCTGACAGGACCGGCAGCCAAACCGGAGGCCCGATCACGGTTATGGAACAGTATCGCTGCGCTCCACAAGAAGTCGTATCTGAAAACGATTGAGGCTTCACTCAGTTTTGACCGGTCGTCGGATGTGGCCAATATTTCCGTCCCTACGCTTCTCGTCTATGGTGAACACGACCGTCTGACGCCGCCCGAGGTCGGACGTGAACTGAACAGGCAAATTGCCGGATCACACTTTGTCGTGATCAGGAATGCCGGTCATCTTTCAAACATCGAGCAGCCGGATGCCTTCAACAGGGAATTGCTTGCGTTCCTCAACAGGCATCGCGATCTGGCAAGCACGCCCCGCCTGGCCTGAAGGACCCGCGACAGCCAACCACCGGAGCAGAGTGGCCCCGGCGCCATTGACGGACGTAGCGTCACAGTCCTGCCACGGAAGCCCGGCATCGTCCGGAGAATTCCGCAAGAACCGATGGAAACCCGGGCCTTTGATTCGAACTGGACGAAACTTCAAAAGATGGTCCTCGGAAGTGAACCGAAAACTCCCGGACAAATGACAGCGCCCGGAGCCCGCTCGAATGATCGGATAAGCAGGAGCGAGGAACCACCTCGCACAGGCAAGGCGATCCGGGGTGGCGGGGTATTTGACCTATGCTGTCGGCATCTTCAGCTCGCCCAGCGGCGGCAGACCGTAATCGGACCAGTTGTCCACCACGCTCCGCATCTGCTCCTGCGACGGCAGGGACAAGGCCGGATACTCCCACTTTTGCGTTGCATCAATGATCATTTTTGCGCCGCGCGCCTCCTCCCGCATCATGCCGGGCTCACTGGATGACGGGTCGAGCTCGACCGGGGCCGTATCCGTTATCATCCGGATATCCTTGTCCGGGCGCACCCGCCACGCCATGACCCAGTCGCGCATGAATGGATCTTCAATATCGACATCCGGGTCGCACACAACGATCCACTTGAAATAACTCATGCCGAAATGACTCAGCGCGCCAAAGGCAACCTGCTCCACATGCCCGACATACATCTTGTCCATGCTGACCCAGAGCGTGGCTGTGCAGCCGCCTGCTTCCAGTGCATGAACGGCATGGATCCCGGGGAGGTTGAGATCCTGCGTCAGGTGAACCTTGAGCCCCGCCTCGAGAAGCGCCCGCTTGATCATCGACGATTCGGAAGGCGGAAACTGGCTGACAATGCCCATCACGATGGGGTTTCGCCGGTGGGTGATGCAGGTTGCCCGAAACACGGGACCGTGTCTTCCTCCGGCCATGTAACCGGTGAACTCGCCGAACGGCCCCTCGGGCTCGGCTTCGTCAATCAGGATCTCTCCCTCCACCACAATTTCCGCGTGAGCCGGGACTTCCAGATCAACCGTCTCGCAGCGAACCAGTTCGATCGCAGTCCCGCGAATTCCGCCTGCAACGGCGAGTTCGTCGGCCCCGTAGCGCGCCGGTGCAACCAGATACTGGATCGGGTCGCCACCGATATAGAAAGCGGCAGGCATGGACTGGCCGCGGCGCTTCCATTTCTCAAAATGAATGGCGCCACCCCGATCGGGTGCACCGAACAGGATACCGGTGCGATCCGGTCCCTTGATCTGGCATCGGCGGATTCCGATGTTCCGGCGACCGGTATCCGGATCCCGGGTCACCCACAACGGCGTGAGATAAGGCCCGGCATCTCTCTCCGGTGTCCAAACCGGGACCGGAAGTTCTTCGAGATCAATGGCCTCGCCGGTCAAAATGACGTCCTTGCAGGGGCCGCTGTCGACAAGCACCGGTTCGATTGGAGCTGACATTCCTGTTGTCACACGGGCGTGAATCGACTCCAGCGTGTCCTCGCAGTCGAGTGCCAGCGCAATCATGCGACGCGACGCGGCCACAACACCTCCGGCAACCCGGCCGCCATCAAATCCGCGAATGTTCCGGAATCCGATTCCATGGCGATCCACCTCATTCTTGGCCCGGAAAATGGTTCTCAGAACTGCGCCGATCTCCCAGTCCCTGTCGACAGGCTTGTCCACCCACCGGAACAGCCCGTGTTGTTCAAGAACCTGCAGCCATGTCTCGAGACTGTCATGGGCCATCAAACGACTCCTCACCGAGTTCGAAATCCACGTGATCACCGCCCCGGCTGAATTGCATCACGCATCGGAGTGTTCGTCGGGACGGAGGTATCCTGCACCCGCGTAACAGCAACAGGCGCCCGGACCTGTGACGCGGTGTCACATGGGCTGAGACCCGAGCGACCCCGGCCATCAACCGAGATGTTCGACCAGTTCTTCGGCCTCCAGCCGCCCCGCTTCCTCGAGTTCGGACCGGGCACGCGCCTTCCAGTCGGAACGCATCATGAAACCGGGCTCGGAGCGACAGCGCCTTTCGGAAAGCTGGAGAATCTCGTCGTCCGGCAGGGAAAAGTCGAGCGGCCAGGCACTCGGAGCAGGCGTGTACCAGATCGATTCCCGACTTAATTCCAGCGTATTGCCTTCCGGATCGTTGCAGTACAGCGAGAACGAGTTTCCGTGATCCACAGGGCGATAGTCATCAACCAGCGGATGAGCAACCATCCGCTCATGGACTTCCCGGAGAGCAGGAAGCGAAGGCAGCCTGAAAGTCACCTGATTGATGCTGCTTGGCAGTTCGGGAGAACGGCCCGCGGTGAGAACGAGCTGGGCGATCTGATTGGGATCACGGGTCAGGTAAACCACATCATTTTCCGGCACCGCCCCGACGCCAGGCCGCCGCCCGCGGCCGGTGACAAGATAGCCGAGGTTCGTCACATAAAAATCAGCGAGGGCGTCCAGATCGATCGCCTGCATCCCCACCCGGAACAGGGCTACGTGAGGAAACGGCTCTGCCGGGCGCGGGCCGAATTCGTTGCGAAAAACCGGCCCGGTGCCCTCGGGGGACGCCTCGATCACCGGTGTTGCCTGCGACTGAAGGGACCCTGTCCCTGCCAGTGCAGTTGTGACTTCCGAACACCATTGGCTCCGCGTCCGAAAACCGTCAAGGGCGCGGCAGCGTTCCAGCGTCGTTGCAGAGATTACCTCGTCGTCTGCATCGAGATCGCAAGGCCAGGCCTGGGGCTGCGGAACAAACCAGTCCGTGTCCACGTCAATGGTAACGGGAACGCCGGTGGGATCCACAAAATGAAGGGTCCATGAAACGCCATGGTCAACAGCCGTAAGACCTGTCACACCGGGCTCCCGCTTCAGCCGACCGGCGATCCGCCGCAACTCCCGGAGATCCGCCGCGCGAAACCCCACGTCGGCAACCGTGGTGGGATGTGCCGAATTCCGCCCGCTGATCGCGACGAGCTGGTGATGTTCGAACGGCCGTCGGGTCATGAACGAAATCTGTCCGCCAAGCGCGTCACCCGCATCACTGACTCCGAACCCGAAAACCCGGGTCCAGAAATCAACCATGCCCTCGAAATCGTCCACGTAATAGCCAAAATGGCTGAACACCAGGGCCGGTGCCGTCCTTGTAGAGCCGGTCATGCTGTCCTCCCCTCCCGAAACCCTTCGGGTCAACATGGTTTGCGGCAAACCGTGGGCGTTTGCCTTCAATACGGCCTGCGCCAGAAATCCTGACGCAGATCACGGAGTCAGGCAATGCAAACCGGCGGCCTCCATGGCAGTTTCCGGATTCGCCCGAAACACGACGACATCGCGGACCGGAGGACTGTCAACTGGCAACGAACTTTTCGGCATGAATTCGCGCTCGTTCAACGCCAAACGACGAGAGCCGTTCCTCTGCCGCCTCGATCATCGGCGGAGGCCCGCACAGATACACCTCGCAGTCACCGCCATTCAGAATATCGGGCTGCAATAACGTCGTGATATGACCTCTGGCGCCATTCCAGAGGGCGTCCGGCTCAACGACACAAAGCTCCGTCGTCAGCAGGAGACCACGCTCGCAAAACGAGTCCAGATCGCTGAGCGAAAACAGTTCATCGGCCCGGTTGGCGCCGTACAGCAACCTTACAGGTTGTCCCGTCTGACCGGAAACAAGGAGCGATTCCAGCATGGAAAGCATCGGAGCAAGCCCCGTACCACCGGCTACCATGACAAGGGGCCGCTCGGGAGAGCGGAGATAGAATCGGCCAAACGGACCTGTGACCGACATCTCGTCGCCGACCCCGGCACCTCCCGTGAGGTAGTCGCTCATGGCGCCCTGCTCCAGGATCTTGACAAAGAATTCGTGCCGGTCCGTGACCGTCTCCGGATTGGCAAACGAATAGGATCGTTGTTCACCGGTTCCGGGGACAGAAAGATGGACATATTGGCCCGGAATGAAGGCAGGCGCGGTTCCGGGGTCCTCAGGTTCAACCACCAGTCGAACAACCGAGGACGCAACCGTTTCGACGGATGAAACCCGCGTGCGCCATGTCGCCGGTTTTGTGCGCAGGGCAAGCCCTGACTCATAGGGGAATTCGATCACGCAGTCCGAAAGAGCATGCATCTGGCAGGTGAGTACCTCTCGCCGGGCGGCCTCGACGTCTGACAGGGCTTCATCCGAATGGTCATCCAGGGAATAATCTCCCGACGTGCACAGCGCCTTGCAGGTGGCACAGTCCCCTTCGAGACAGTCGGTCAGGATACGAATGCGGTTTTTGAGCGCCGCCAGATACAGGGTGTCACCCTCATCAGCCTCAATGCTGGCGACAACCCCGTCCTCGAATATCAGCGTGACCTGGTTCACAAAAGATCCCGGGGCTCGGGAACCAGCAGTGGCTTGACCGCTTCCCCGCGCCGGATCAGCTCGAAGCCTTCCAGGGCCTCGGACATGGGCAGCACATGACTGCGCACCGGAGACAGGTCGATGGCGCCGTCATGGATCAGTTCGGTCGCCTGTTGCCAGGTTTCCCAGATTCGCCGTCCGTGAATGTTGATCATGCGAGGGCATTTGAGCAACCACCATGTGAAATCCACCGGGATCGCCGATGGTGGCGCTCCAACCAATCGAAAATCTCCGCCACGGCATACGCTGTCGAAGACCGCCCGAAACCCTGCTTCCGTCCCCGAAAACTCGATCCCGACATCCGCTCCCTCGCCATTCGTCATGTCGCGAACCTGCGCTGCGGTCTCTTCATTCGCAACATCGATCACACGGTCTGCCCCCATGACAGACGCCGTCTTCAGGCGCAACGGATTGATATCCGCTGCCAGAACCTGCCTGGCTCCGAGACAACGGGCAGCGGCAACGGCCATCAGGCCGATCGGGCCGCAACCATTGACAAGCACAGTCTGGCCGGCCACCCCCGAACCCTCCAGACAGGCATGAACGGCAATCCCGAACGGCTCCATCATCGCAGCGGTTTCATGCGGGAGGGTCTTCGGGTTTTTCCAGGCTATCCGCGCTGGTACCGTGACATGGCTTGCAAAGACACCATCGATATCAATGCCCGGATAGGTCGTATTGCTGCACAGATGCGCCCGCCCCATCCGACAGGATCTGCAGGTCCCGCAAAAGATGTGGCTCTCGAGGCTCACATGGTCGCCAGGCCGGACTTCGGTCACATCAGCGCCCACCCTGTCCACCACCCCGCTGACCTCATGGCCGAGGACCCGCGGCAGCTGCATTCGGCGTGCCATTCTGGGTGCCCAGTTATAGATCTGCATATCGGTACCGCAGATACCGGCCGCGCCAACCCTTAGTCGAAGTTCACCGGGTCCGGGATCGCGCGGTTCCAGGTGCCGCAACGCAATGCCGCCAATTTCGGGCGCAGTCTTGCAAAGTGCCAGCATCAGAGGTGATAGACGTCGATGGGACCTTCAAGTCGATCGTCGATGAATGTGATTTTCTTGCGTGCGATCTTCAGATCCCCGTCAACCCGGCGCAACATGAAATCATAGAGGCTGCCGCGCGTCATGCCTCCTTTCTTGCCGTAGGTATGAACGAGACAGCTGGCCGTCGCTTCAATTTCCTCACCGTTCGTTTCGCCAACGAGAATGTTCCCGACCAGGTGGACGGTTCGATCCAGCGGAACCGACGCGTAGGAATCGCGCGATTCAATTCGAAACACCCGATCCTCGAGGCCACCGCGATTGCGAAGATAGATAAGATTGAGCTGGTATTCAGGATCGTCAGTCGTTTCTTCCTCGTTGACCCAGGACGGCACCCAGTACACCGCATCTTCGGTAAACAGGTCGATCCAGTCATACCATTCGCGGCGATCGAGCAACGTCGCCTCACGACAAATCAGGTCAGCTACTTCGGTCCGCAGATCGCTCATCCGGGCACTCCATTCATCATATTCAGCCACTGGCGATAGAACCCGTGATAAATGATTTCATGGTCCCAGTTGTTGCTGCAGGCTACGGGAGTGAAGCCAAGGGACCGGGCCTCCCCGTCGGGACCATGACAGATTTCACCGATTCCGCGGCCGAACTCGCTCCATCGTGAGCCTTCGGCCCGGGATCCCTCATGAGTATCTTCGAGTGCGGCAATATCGTCTGATGTCGCCATACCTGCCGTCAGGTAGAAATCCTCGAACTTGCGAAGCCGGCCCGCCCGTGCGGTTCTGCTTTCCCCGACCGGAGCGATGCAATAGACCGTAACATCCACCCGGTCCGCTGCAAGCGGCTTCATCAACCGGATCTGGGTCGACGGATTGTCCATCAGCATGACATTGGGAAACAGGTAGAGATTGCGGCCCTTGGTCAGGATCCAGTCCACCTGAGATGGAGTCAGGTCCTTTTGCAGCCGTTCCCGGGCTTCCCAAATTGGCCGGACTTCAGGCGTCGTATGCTGTGCCCAGATCGCCATGTGGCCATTGCCGAGATCATAGCCGGCGGACGGTACCCGGTTTCCCATCCGTCCCGACTCGGTTTTCCGGATTCCGGTATATTCGCCCTTGCTTTCCCGGGCTGCGATCGTGTTCGCGAAAACACGATGCACGGTCGAAACATGGTAGCCATCCACCGAATTTTCGGCCTGCAGCTTCCAGTTTCCGTCAATGGCATAGGTCGAACTGCCGGGGACAACCTCAAGTCCGTCCGGCGACTGTACGGCCATCAGGTCAATCCAGGTAGCCGCCGGTCCCAGCCAGTCCGCCAGGGACGGCACATCGGGCGCAAGGCTGCCGAACACAAATCCCTGATAACTGTCGAGGCGGGCAATTTCGCGCAGATTGTAACGCGCCTTGTCGACCCCCTCCTCCGGGTTCTTGATTCCGATACAGCTTCCGTCGCATCTGTAGGTCCAGCCGTGAAAACGGCATGTGATCGTCTTTGCGTTGCCCTGTCGGAACGGTGTCAGGATTGCGGCCCGGTGCGAACAGGCATTGATGAAGCCCTTCAGGCTGCCGTCTTCCTGCCGATGCACAAACACGGGCTGGCGGCCAATCTCGGTCCAGAAATAATCCCCGTGTTGCGGAACCTGGCTCTCATGGCAGAGAAAGTTCCAGCAGCGCTCGAAAATGTTCGTGAGCTCCAGCTCGTACAGCGCCTGATCCGAATAGACCGATCGGTCCACCCGGAACACACCATCCGCGACCCGGTCATCAACCAGGGTCACGGGGAAAACTGTCTGGGTGCTTCCATCCATCCTCAGCTCCTCAACACCCGGTCCACGTGATCCCGCCAGGAGCGATAGAAACTGTAATACAGTGTCTCATGATCCCAGCTCGAATTGCTGGTCTCGGGGCAGAAACCTCCATCCTCGGCCGGCTTGTCGGGTCCTCGGATCATGGTCGGCAAACCCCGGTGAAACTCGCCCCAGCGCGCCCGTCGTCCACGGCTGCCTTCGTGGGTCGCCTCCAGCGCCGACACGTCATCCGAAGTCGCCATGCCGCTCGCCATAAAGAAATCCTCGAATTTCCTGAGGCGGGCGTACCGGGCCTCCCGGCTCTCCTCGGACGGTGCGAGGCAATAGATTGTGACTTCTGTACTGTCGACAGAAACGGGGCGGAATATGCGTATCTGGGTTGCCGCAAAATCGTTGATCATCAGGGACGGAAAAATGATCAGATTGCGTCCGCGACGCAGCATCCAGTCGACCTTGCCCTTTGGATGATCGCGCTCAAGGCGCTGTTCGGCCTCGGACAGGGGTGATGTCGATACAGGATCGCGATCGGCCCATATCACCATGTGGCCGCGTCCGAGGTCATAACAGCCGTTCTGCACTCTTCTTGACAGCCGGCCCACCTCGGTACGCATCATGCGTTCATAGCCTTCCCGCCGCTCGCGTCGCACCACCGTGTTCGCAAAAACCTTGTGAACGGTACTGGTATGATAACCGTCAACCGCGTTCTCGACAGACATCTTCCAGTTTCCACCCACCATATAAGTCTGCGATCCGGGCAGGACCTCCATTCCCTCTGCTGACTGGTCGGCAACAAAATCCAGGAAGTGGCACGCCTCGCCGAGAAAGGTCTCGAGGGGCTCGACCGCATCCGAAAGGCTGCCAAACACGAACCCCTTGTAGGCAGCAAGGACACCGATCGGTTTGAGATCATGGACGCTGCGGTCAAATTCGTCGCCGTAACCTTCTTTTTCGTTCTTGATACGAATGCAACGACCGGAACAATCATAGGTCCAGCCGTGAAAGCGGCATGTGATCGTCCTGGCCCGGCCGCTTCGAAGCGGCGTCAGAATGGCACCCCGGTGGGAACACACATTGAGAAAGCCCTTGAGACTCCCGTCCATCTGACGATGGACAAAGACCGGCTGACGGCCAATATAGGTTGCAAAATAGTCGCCCGGCGATTTCACCTGGCTTTCATGGCACAGATACTGCCAGTTGGCTTCGAAGATTGTCCTGATTTCAGCCTCGTAGAGCGTTTCATCAAGATAAATCGCCCTGTCGACACGGAAAATATCCTCGTCAACACGATCGTCAAGCCGATCTCCGACGAGAGAGGACCCGGTCCTGCCATCCAACATCATCGCCTCCACCTCATGGGCCATGGCTTCGAAGGCTCAGGCTGCGTCCGCCTTACGACTACGGTCGGGAGCCCGGGTCTTCAGAGGAATACAGCCTGATCCATAATGCTGCCCGGCCGGCACAGGCTGCCTCGCAACCTCCCCTGAATTGCTAGTCGCGATCAGCAGGCGTGTCAAACCGTATGGCGCCCGGGCGCAAACTCCTGGAGTATGGTATTCCGGGCGATACGCACCTGCCGCGTTGACGGAGGCGTGTTGCGGGAGCGTCCGACGAATCGCGGCACGCCGTCGGTGAAAACAGCGGGAATGGCCGGGTAGTCGCCATGCTTGATGGCGGCCAGCGCAGTGGTCTTGCTGCTGCCCAGTGGCGCATCAACCAGCATGACATCAGCGGCCCGGCCAGTCCTGAGAAATCCGGTATTGAGGCGGTACACCTGGGCATTGTTTCCGGTTGCCGCCGCCACGATCATTTCGGCAGGACAGTCCGAAAGGCAAGACAGTTCGCAGACGGTCTTGATCATGCCGAGCGGCATCATTCCGGTCCCCGTCGGTGTGTCCGTCGCCAGAATGACCCTGTCATACGCTTCCGCCTTGATTGCGAGATCAAGACACATCAACGCCGTTCTTATGTTGCCGGCCTGACAGATCTGGAGCGCAATCTCGCTTTCGTTGATCACACGCGGGAAGTCCTCGTCGGGCATCGCGACCGGACCGCCATTGACATGAAAGGACACATCGGGGCGCATATCCAGCAAGTGGTCGCCGGTTATGGGAGATGAGTCCGGGATCGAGGCACCTCCGGTATGAACGTTGACAATCATGCCGGCATCCTGGGCCATGCGGACATAGGGGGTGTATTCGAAAGGCGACGCGAACCGGCCAAATCCCGCCTTGGCGAGCCAGACGCCCTGCCGCGCTGCATCCGCAAAGTGATGCGCCTCCAGGCCTGGCTCAAGGATGATGGCTCCGGCATGGACATGCATACCGCCAGGGGAATAATTGTCGAAGCTCTTCTTGGCAGCGACCGCCAGGGCGATCACGCCGTCCGGATCACTAGGCCGGCCGGGGACATGGACCTCGCTTGCGGATATAGAGGTGGTCACGCCGCCATGGAGATAACTCTCGAGAAAGCCGATGGTCCGCTGCCGCGGTGTATAGTCTGCAAAAGCCACGTGAACCTGGGAATCGATCAGTCCCGGCATGGCCGTCGTACCATCGGCATCCAGCACGAAGTCGCAGGTCTCAAGATCAGTGTTCGCCACGGCGCCCACCGCTTTGATCACTCCCTCGTCCATCAGAATCGCATCACCCTCGGCTATGGGATCGCGCCAGTCCCCTGAAACAATGCAGCCAATATTGACAATAGCGGTCTTCATGATCGTTCTCCTATCTCAAGCCGTCCTCGCCAACGATATCGTCCCGGTCCAGACCACCGACACGATGATTGAGGCGACCGCGACTGGCAAAGCAGCAGATGATGCAGATTTCGTGGGGGAGCGGGGCATCCGGTATCGTAATCGTCATACCGTCATAGTGAGACCGCACGAACAGGGCGTCCTTGTTGGCAAGCGGAATATCCAGCGTCTCTCCGGGGGCGGCGCGCTTGGTAAAGGAAGAAATCCACGCCTTGCCTCCGCCCGCCGCCTCACGCATCGCGTTGCCGTAGACAGTGGTCAGACAGGCAACGCCATGCTCCTGTTCCCCGTCAAGTCCGACGAGGGCGGCCTTCCCATAGGACTCGATTCCATATGGCAGCATCTGCCTGGCCCCTCTGGCGGCAATCACGCTCCCCAGTTCCTCACTGCCAGAAATCAGATCCCCGAGGTCCTCGACATATCCCCTGCCTGCAAGCGGATTACGCACCACAGCCACCACGGCCACCTTGCGCAGTGGTGCGTACTCATCTTGGCCAAGGTCATGAAACGTTTCCTCGATGACGGTGTAGAAACGGCGAACTTCCATGGTGGTTCCTCTCCTGTCCAGGCCAGATTAACCATACCGGTCAACCTTCACTGTGCAAACTGTTGCCCGGTTTCCGCTACACTGGCAGGATCGGACTCGTGATTGTGAGAACCTCCGGCGAACCGAACTCAGGGCGTTGCGGGTGCTGGCCGATGATATGCTGTCGAACGGGACGATCAGAGACATGAACTGTCATGGCTGAGCAGTATGGGAGAGATGTGCTGGCGTCGGTGCACGAGACGGCGCCTGGCTTGGCGAAGGCGGAGGTGATGTCTAGGCGGACGATGAAGTCCTTCGACGAGATGTGCCTGACGCCGGTGGAGAAGATGGCGCCGGAGGACATCCGGGCGTTTCGGCTGCGGGAGAATGCGAGCCAGGCAGTGTTCGCGCGCCACCTCAACGTGACGACCGGGCTGGTGAGCCAGTGGGAACGCGGCGAAAAGCGACCGCGCGGCCCCTCGCTGAAGCTGCTGACGCTGGTTGCGAAGAACGGCCCCGGCGCGGTCGCTTGAGATGTCTTCTCCCGGGCCAAGGTGTAGCAATTGTGTTGATACGAATGGGCAAGGAACCAACACCCCGGCAGGAAACAGGGACTCTGGAAAAACGATTTGCGCTTTGGGCCACCTCCTCACGACAAGTTCTGTCCACAGCAACGTCACATTGTTTTTCGTCCTGTCAGGCTCGAACGCCATTTGAGAGTGAGCGGAATGCAGTCCCGGCCTGTCCTCGACAATCCCCTTTACAATCGCAACCGCATGAAAATCGGCATCATCGCGATGAACTGCAGTCACGGATCCACGATCACGACCGCGGAAAACGCATGGGAAATGAACTGGCCCGACACGCGAGATGTCGCCGTGATGGCGGATGCCGCAGGCTTCGAATGCCTGCTGCCGGTGGCACGCTGGCGGGGGTATGGCGGAAAGACGGATTTCAACAACCGGACCTTTGAAACCTATAACTGGGCGTCAGCCGTCGCCGCAGTGACGGAATATTCCTGTATTTTTTCGACGTCTCATGTGCCGTTGGTCCACCCGGTTGCGGCCGCCAAGCAATGTGCCACCATCGATCATATCTCCGGC
Source organism: Alphaproteobacteria bacterium (assembly GCA_965221485.1). GTDB lineage: Bacteria > Pseudomonadota > Alphaproteobacteria > MPNO01 > UBA830 > JAJEBT01. The sequence continues at coordinate 1,850,290 of OZ244893.1, forward strand.
GGCCGGTTCGCGCTGAATGTTGTCTGCGGCTGGTTTCGGAACGAGTTCGAGATGTTTGGTGCCGAATGGCGAGAGCACGATGTCCGCTACGAATATGCGACCGAGTGGCTGGACTTCGTGCGCCGGATCTGGACACAGAGCGGCGATTTTGATTTTGACGGGCGCTGGTTCCAGTCAACCAACGTATGGAGCGAGCCGAAACCGGTCCAGAAACCGATGCCTCCGGTCATGAATGCCGGCGGCTCGCCGGCAGGGCAGAAATTTGCTGCCACCCAGGCCGACATGAACTTCGTCATTTTGAAGCAACGGGATCTGGAAGGCGGGAAAGCACAGATCGACCACCTCAAGACCATGGCGCGTGAAGCCGGTCGCTCGGTACAGAGCTGGATTCATGTCTATGTCGTTTGCCGGGAGACCGAGAAGGAGGCGAAGGACTATCTCAACCATTACGTGGTCGAAAAGGGGGATTATACGGCCGTCAACAATTTGCTCGAAATCTTCGGAATGCAGTCCGAGACCCTTCCTCGCGACCTGCTCGACGAATTCCGCTTTCACTTCATCGCCGGTCACGGAGGGTATCCGCTGGTTGGCACGCCCGGCCAGATCGTCGATGAAATCGAAAAACTGATCGGCATCGGTGTCGATGGCGTGCTGATTTCCTGGGTCGACTACAAGACCGAGTGCCGGCAATGGATCGACGAGGTGCTGCCGCTCATGGAGCAGGCCGATCAGCGCGCGCCCCATTCACCCACGCTGTGACCCGGCGGTCACAAAAAGGGGCGGCCAGAGCCGCCCCCCTGCTTTGCAGCTGCGTCGTGAACGCTACATCGCTTTCCGGTGCTTCAGGGCCGAAGCCTTGACGAGCTGGTAAATCTCCCGAACTTCCGGATTCTTGTGTTTTCCGAGAACCTCGTCAGCCAGTGGCGCGATCCCGGCCATATAGGCCGCATGGTCTTCCTCGGAAAGGCGATAGACGGTCGCACCCTGGTTCTTCCACTCCTGAATCATCCTGTCGACATAACTGAGGGAATTGTTCGACGCCCAGTCTGACATCTCGGCAACGGTGTCCACGACAATCTTCCGATAATCCTCGGGAAGTTTGTCGAGCCACACCTTGGAAATCCAGGTTCCGGTGGTGATGTAGGAGCCGTTGGTAATGGTCAGATGCTTGGTTACCGTCGGAAACTTGGCTCCGATCCCGACCACGAGGCTGGTGCGGGCGCCGTCAACAACACGACGCTGGATGGCAGGGACGACCTCGGTGAAGGGAATGGGCACACCAGTTGCATTCACGCTTCCGACGATCGCCCGTTCGATCTGGCTCGCAAGCACACGAATCTTCAGACCGCGAAAATCTGCGAGGGTCCGGATCGGCTTTGTCATCAGGTAGGAATTGCCGTCATAGATCCAGATGTTGCCACCAACAATGCCCTTTTTCTCTCCGAGAGACAGGAAACGGCCGAGAACCGAGGGGTCTGTCAGGGACCGGTGCGCATGCAGGTGATCCTGAAACAGGCCCGGTGAATCACCGACCTGGAAGGCAGGATTGATCCCCTGGAGAAACACCGGTGGAGTCAGGAAGACCTCCTGGGTTCCGAACTGGATGGCCTCGAGCTGTCGCGGAATTTTCCCGAGCTGGCTGGTCGGGAAGACCCGGCCCTTGATTCCGCCGTTGGTGCGGTCGGTAATGGCCTTCGCCAACCGCACCCCATATTCATGTTGCGGATCGTTGGTGGTGGCGTATCCCACCTTCATATCGTACTTCGCATACGCAGAGCCGGCCATGACAAGGATGGCGGCGGCTGTAATGGCAGACCCGGCGGCCCGCCCCATTCGCTGACCCATGAATTCCTCCTTTTCCTGAAGTCCATCGAAAACCGGACGGACACATATTTCTGTCAATGGAGGCGCTTCTAGCAGATTGTGGCTTCCGATTGAAGAAACTTTAGCAACGGCGCGGCCGGACACGACCCAGGGGAGATGCCACCGGCCCTGCGGATCCCGTTCACTCCTGTTCCGGACCGGCGGCAACGGTGCCGCAAAGGTCGTAACCGACTCAGTCGAGCGATGCGGCCCTGTTGAGTGCGGTGATCATCGAGGACTCAAGAAGATACTCACGTGCTGAAGCAGGATCGGCGGCGGTGCGCTTCAGATGGTCATGCCGGGCCTTTCGCGCGTCAGCGTCTGTCTCCTCGAGGAGAGCCTTGTTCCTGAGGGTCGCGTTCTGGACATACTCGATCGCGATGGGGCGTCTCTGTGCATCATAGCGGTCGAATTCCCGTTCATCGGCCTGGCCGTTCCAGACCTTCACGAGTTTTTCGCAAAGATTGACCGCATCATGGATTCCGCCGTTCATACCCATCCCGCCAAGTGGATTGTTGATGTGGGCGGCATCTCCGGCCAGGAAAATCCGTCCCATGCGGTAGGTCTCTGCAACCCGCTGATGAACCGAATAGGCGGTTCGGTGGCGGGTTTCGTAGGGACTGTCTTTGGGGCAAACCCGCTGCATGCGTTCCTGAACGGTCCGGTCAGAGATGAGAGATTCCGCGGTCTCTCCGGGAAACGTAGGCATCAGGAGGCGCCACAGTCCGGGAACGCGCACAAATACGAACCAGAACTCCGGGTCGGCCACATAGGCAATGGGTGCGAGGTTTTCGAAGTGTTGCTCGAACGGATAGTCGGTGCTGGCACAAAGCCACATCTCCGGGAACGTCAATCCCGGAAACTCGATGCCCTGACCGATGCGGATGCGGCTGGACGCACCATCGGCTGCGATCAGATACCGCCCTGTCAGGGTTTCCGGACCCTCGTCGGTCTCCACGGAAAGACGCACACCGGTCTCATCCTGCGTGGCGTCAACGCCGCTAGCGCGGAAGCGAATATCGGCAGCGCCGTCTCGCGCCAGTTGTTCGACAATGATGCGGGTCAACTTGTACTGTTCGCATTGCAGCCGGTACGGATGCCGCGTGTCATTCGCTAGAACGCCCAGATCCCATTCGGCGACCACCCCCTCACGGGCGTCCCGGTACTGCCAGGCCGGACAGATGATACCCTCTGCTACGAGGCGGTCCACAACACCAAGATCCTCAAGCATGTCGAGGGTGGGAGGATGGAACGTCGACGCCCGCAGATCTTCGGGAAGCTCGGATTCCGCCTCAAGGAGCGTTACTGGAATCCCCTTCAGCGACAGATAAAGGGCGGCCGTGCAACCAACGGGGCCGGCGCCGACGATCAGAACGCGATCATTGCTGGACATACATCACTTCCGTTTCTTCAGGATGAAGCGCCGGGTTCCAGAAGTCCTTCCTTCTCGGCCTGATCAAGAGCCTCGCGCGCGCTTCGAAATGCATCAACGCCCGCCGGCACTCCACAATAGACCGTCGCATGGGCGAGGGTGTCTCGGATCTCTTCGAGTGTGCAGCCATTCCTGAGTGCACCCCGGGTGTGAGCCTTCAGCTCCTGCATCTTGCCGAGCGCAGTCAGGATGGCGAGATTGAGGAGGCTTCGCGTCTTGTGGTCAAGGGTTTCGTTTGTCCAGGCACCACCCCAGCAATATTCGGTGACCATTGTCTGGATTGTGCCGGTAAAGGGATCCGTCTTCGCGCGTTCGATCTGCGGATCGACATATTCTGCTCCGAGAACTTTCCTGCGAACGGCGAGACCCGCCTCATAGAGCTCGTTGTCTACCGGTTCGATCGCCATTTGTTTTCTCCTTCAGTATTCTGGTGGCCGTCAGGCGAGGGGCTCCCCTTCCCGGGCACGGTTAATGATCAGGTTTTTGGCGCGTTTTCAATCCGGACCTGGAGCCTGGAACATCCTGTTCCCGGGCAATTGCGGCCCATTTCCTGGCAGCTCCGGACCGGTACCGCCGAAAGTCCTGATCCGGCAGGGAAACGCAACACGGATTGACCATCCGACGACGGTTTTCCTACACTTTCCTTTCATTCGATCGCAGGAAAATGACGGAAAACATCGAAGGACGACCGATGACAATGTCGCATGGATCGGGTTACGGGCGCAATGCCATCATTCCGGAGCCGGACGAGCACCTGACACGGGTGGGTTTCGGAACACCCATGGGTGAGCTGATGCGTCGTTACTGGCACCCGGTCTGCCTGTCCTCGGAACTGGCTGACTTGCCAAAATCCCTGAAAATTCTTGGGGAGGAGCTTGTCGCCTATCGCGACAAGGAAGGCCGCGTCGGGGTTCTTGGCGCCCACTGCATCCATCGCGGTACGTCACTGGAATATGGTCGGATCGAGAAAAACGGGCTCCGCTGCTGCTATCATGGATGGTTGTATGACGCAGAAGGTCGGTGTCTGGACCAACCGGGAGAGCCGGAAGGAAGCGATTACAAGGACAAGGTGCGCCAACCCTGGTATTCGGCAGAGGAATATAGGGGGCTCGTCTTTGTCTATATGGGCCCGCTCGACAGGAAACCCTTGCTTCCACGATATGACATTCTGGAAGATGATGCCGACTATATCGCCTATCGCAACTACAGCCGGGGCGAAGTGGCGGCCTGCAACTGGTTACAGCTCCAGGAGAATGCTGTCGATCCGGTGCACACCTACATTCTCCACGGATGGAATCCCGGAATATTCGAGTTTTCCGAGGCCTTTGCTGTCAGGCCTGAGTTCGAATATCTCCACTCCAACCAGCATGTAACCTATGTCCGGACAGCCGAACTGGCCAACGGCAACCGGATGATCCGCACGTCCACGGTCTACGTGCCGACGGTACGTTCGATTCCGCCGCCCCAGGTCAGCGGCAATGATCCTGCCGGCGAGACCGAGCGGGCCCGTATGGTTGGCTGGTGGATCCCGGTCGACGATACGCACACGATCGGCTTTCACATAGAGCGTCTCGATCCGTCAAGGAAGATGTTCATGCCGGCCGACGCACCGGTCATTCGGGATTACGAGGAGACGCAGAGAGCTCCTGATGACTGGGAAGCGCAAATCAGCCAGCGTCCGATCGCGATTCATGACCTGGAGCATCTGGGAACGTCGGATCGCGGCATTGTCCTGTTCCGGCGCAACCTCCGGGAGGCGATCGGGATCGTCGAGCGCGGCGGAGATCCACCGGGCGTTATTCGGGACAGGGCCCGTCAGATCATCGAGATTCCGTCCCGCAACGATGTTATTGCAGCGGAAAGGACGGACAACACCGGGTGAGGACAATCGCCGGGCAGCCTGAACCGTTGCGAGGGTTCGGCGCGCAGGACAATCTCGCGTCTGCGACGGTCTTTTCCCGAATGCTGAGAAGGCCTCAAGGAATGCGGAAGAGAGGCCATATGCCGTACCGAACGCCCCCGGTCCGGCACGGGAGCTGCCGCAGTCCCGACCGCTTCGGCAAAATCCGCATACGGCGTTGGCCGACGGGGACTCTGCCGCAATACGGTCGGTAACCGTCCTGCGGTTCGTCGGCCCTGACACAAGGCACGGGATTGAGAAGAGCCTTGCTTTCGCAACTGGGGGGATTGACCCGAACCGGGTGGTGCCCCACTCGTTCAGGCTGGCCTCAGGGATCCCGGGCCAGACCTGCGGCCCTCTTCTCGAGAGCCTTGCGATCAATCTTGTTGGTGCCTGCAAGAGGGAGAGAGTCTACGAACAGGACTCGTCTCGGATGCGCATAGGCAGGCCCGTTGGCCAGGGCATATTGCCGCACGGACTCCTCGTTGATGTCTGCACCTTTTCTCGCGACCACCCACGCATAGGGCAGATGGGCCTTGAGGCGGTCCGGAGCCGGAACAACGACAGCCTGGAGAATGTCAGCATGGCGCTCCAGCATGGCTTCGACCTCGCCGGGATAGATGTTCTCTCCTGCACAGACAAACATGTCGTCACAACGACCAACAAAATAGTACCAGCCATCCTGATCGCGACGGAGGATGTCTCCGGTATCAAGCCACCCATCCTTGTCCAGAACCCTGGCCGTCACTTCCGCGAGGCCGTGATAGCCTTCCATGACCCCCGGACTTCGAACATGAAGAACACCCTGGTTCTCATGAGGGCCTCCGACAAGCCTGATATCCACCCCTTCGATCGGGTATCCGACCGAAGTCCGTGGACGCGGCAATCCATCCGGGTGCCGCCAGGCAAACAGGATGGGGCCCCCCTCCGTAATCCCGTAATTCAGGTTGAGCGCAGCCTGCGGAAAACGCTCAGCCAGGGAATCCAGAAGGTTGTCTGACGCCGGGGCGGATCCCATCGAACAATTTCGTACTGTCGAGAGGCGCGTACGGTCCAAAAGCTCCCCTTCCTGCAGGATGAGGGCGTACATGGTCGGAACGCCGGTCAACATGCTCAACCCGTAACGTTCGATGGCGCGAATATAGTCTTTTGCGTCGAACCGGCTGAACAGTGCCACACGGCCGCCGGCTGCCAACGCAGACTTCACTGCGAGCAGGGCATTCTTGTGATAGAGCGGCGCCGCGACAACCGAACAGTCGTCCGGGCGAATGTCTCGCGTTTCGACCAGCCTGGCCGTCATCCACACCTGCCCCAGGTGATCGAGAAGCACTCCCTTGGGCCGACCGGTGGACCCTGACGTATAGGGCTGTTCGGCAATGTCGCCCCGTCCCGGAAAAAATGACGGAAACGGCTCCCCTGCCTCGATGCAGAACCGGGAATAGGAATCCTCACCGTCATCAAAATCAATCACCCGGACGCCCGGGGTGACACGGTCCACCTGGTCTGATTCAGCGAACACGAGCTTGGCACCTGAGTCGCGGATGATGTAGTCAACAGTGTCGTCCGGGAGCTTGAGATTGATCATGACCGGGACGCATCCGGCTCGCATGGCACCAAACAGGACTTCGAGAAAACCAACTCGGTTCAGGGCCAGAATGCCGACGCGGTCACCCGACTGCAGTCCGGTGCAGAGCAGACCGTTGGCGACGGAATCGCAGGCCGTATCGAATTCCCGGTAGCTGTATTCCCGGGGATCCAGGGGATCGGAAAGGTCAATGATGGCGGTCTGGTCGGAATATCTGTGGAGTTCGAAAATATCACCCAGATTGCCCGATTCCGGCGGTTGCATCAGGAAAGTTACCTGCGGCTGATACAGGTTGTCAGGGTGCAATCACGATTTTTCCGATTACCTCGCGGTCGCGAAGCCGGCGGACGCCTTCGGCCGTGTCCTCCAGAGCCAGGACCTTGTCGACCACAGGGGTCAACCGGCCTTCGGAAATCAGTTTCATCAGAATTTCAAGATCCTCGACGGCCCAGGAATTTGATCCCAGAATTTTCAGTTCAAAAGTCCACACATATCGCAGGTCTTCCGCAGGTGCGTAACCGGCGGTTGCCCCACATGTGAGAATTTTCCCGCCTCGCTGAGTAGCCTTGAGCGAGGGCACCCAGGTATCTCCACCGGTGAAATTGATCACCACGTCAACGCCACCCTCATGGCGGCGGCGATGAGGCTTGCCATAGAGACCGTAAATCGTTTTCTCGAAATCCTCGTACCCGATCACGTGATCGGCACCCCATGCGGTCAGGGCCTCAAGTTTCCCGGGGCTTGAACCGGCTGCTACAACCTCACAGCCCATCATCTTGGCCAGCAGAACACAGCAGGACCCGACACCCCCGGAAGCGCCCAGCACAAGAACCTTCTCGCCTCCGGTCATGCCGCCATTGGTAATCATCATGCGATGGGCCGTCCCATAGGCGACCGGCAATGACGCCGCCTGTTCATAGGAGCAGCCGTCGGGAATGGCAATCAGGCGCGTCGCGTCGACCCGGCACAGCTCGGCTGTGCCTCCATCATGCATCTCGCCCATGAGACCCTTTTCCGGCGCAATCGGGTCGAGCGGGTTTACAAGAACACGGTCTCCGATTGACCAGTTCTCGACACCCGGGCCCACCTCGATGATTTCTCCGGCTATGTCGAGGCCAATGATGATGGGGAGAGGCAGCTTGATTCCGGGCATCCCCCTGGTGGTGAACACGTCGTGGTAATTCAGCGATGTCGCCTTCACGCGAAGAACGACCTGTCCATGGCCACAATCGGGATCCCTGTAGTCGCTATGAAAAATCAGGTTTTCGATATCACCATGTTCGTGCAATACGACTGCTCGCACCGTTGCCTCCTTGCTCCATTCGGCTGTTCCGAACGCATTTCAGAGTGATCCGGATCACTGGTTGCGCAGGGCACGCCGCGCCTGCATTCGGGGCCGGATTTCTTTCCTTTGCCGGCTGCATGATCCGGGAACGGTCCCCTCTCCGTCCCCCGAGCAACAAAATGTCACACTGGAGCGGATGGAATCACCACGTTCTGCTATGACCACCGGACCGAATGCAACCGAAACCGGTCTGGGCAAAGTCTATGACATGGGCCGCATTTTGGCAATCCGACGGACCGACAGGAAGTGATATTTCGGGTCCATGGACCCGGTGAAGTTTCCGGATTTACAGGGACTCAAGGCCAGCGAGGGCCCGGATACGCCTGACCAGGTCCCTGCAGGATCAGCAATAGCAGCAGTCAAACCAAATGACGGATGAGCCACTCGATCCTGAATATTCCCGACATCGGTTCCCCGGTGCCGAGGTCTCCGGAAAGCGCTGGTACGGCTCAACTGCGCTCTTGCGGGCGTTTGCCAGCACTGGAGCCCTGAACAGACAGATCGGCCCCGAACCCGGCCTGTGGCTCGCCTTGCGAACCGGCACGAGACTGGAGTGCTCGCCCGGTTTCGCCGAAGAACCGCTTTCTTGTCCGACCTCACAGTCGACAAGCCCGTTCGACAATGCGCAACGGATCACACCGGCATCAATGCCCCCGACCAAGGGACAGACCGCAGGCTTCGGCAAGGGGGACGGCCCACCGCCCAGCCCGGCCCTGTGGCGACAGGTATTCCACCCGACACAGGTGTGATCAGCAGCTGATGGAAGCCCAATTTATATCAACACACTGATTTAATGAATTTTTCGTTTTCGTTCTCGTGCCCCGACACTCCTGTCGTGTCGCTGTTCAATCCCCCGATCCGGGACTTGCAGCACCGATTTGCCAAACCTATACTCCGGCGCGCCCAACTGATGTTTGCAGGTCATGACCGCTACCCTGCCCCCGGATTATCAGCCTTCGGATGACGAGCCCTTCATGAACGAAGTGATGCTCGAATATTTCCGTAAACGACTGGTCGACTGGAAGGAGTCGCTGGTTCGCGATTCCGGCTCCATGCTTGCGCAGTTGCAGACCGATACCTCACCGGAACCGGACGCGACCGACCGCGCCACCGTCGAAGCCGGCCGTTCCGTCGGATTGAGGACAAGAGACCGGGCCCGCAAACTGATCATCAAGATTGATTGCGCACTGACCCGTATCGAAGAGGGCACATACGGCTACTGCGAGGAAACAGGAGATCCGATCAGCCTGAAACGCCTCGAAGCCCGGCCGGTCGCAACGCTCAGCCTTGAGGCACAGGAACGCCACGAGCGTATGGAGAAGACCCAGCGCGACGACTGATTGTCCGGATCCTTCGGTCAATATCACCCAGCCGGGCGGCAGGCCGTTCGTCCGACCCCCAAGGGGTGAACGGACCAGCCCATTTCACGACGAGAACCGGCAGACTGACTATGTCAGTCCGTATCAGAAACCAGCAAGTATCCGCGGTTCTCGACAATGGTAACGGTGCACATGGCCATGATCAGGTCATCAGGCCGGACCCACTCCCAGGGGCCCGGTTGGGATTGACTTCCATGATCGGAAGCGAGTCCGTCGCCTCGTCATAAGCGCCCAGAGGAGAGATATGACCACCTCCTGCCTGGTCGAGAAATGTGCGCGCATAATTCACCAGGACATAGTCATCGTCATTGGCCGGAGTGGCGGCGATCTCTCGTCTGACGGTTTCGACGTCAGCTTCGTCATCCACCACCCGACTGTTACAGCAAGACCATGGGCACTCAGGACCTGTGCCAGCTGACCGAGCTGAAGGCCGTGATCCGCCTGCGACCTGCCCCTGATCCTGATGTGTTTGACCTGACGCTCCGGACCCGGCATCCATGAGCACAGGCTCGTCGATACTGCCGCAGGAATCGACACGACGACGACCTGAATAACGTTAATCTGGACTGCGGTTGCGGTACAGGCGTTGTGCTCATCCAATCCAGATTCAGTCCGGCGGTCTGATCGGGAGATGTGTGGCGAGAAAATCGGCTATCCTGCCCGCGATGTGTTCGCGGGTTGCCTGGTTTGCGCCCCATAAATTGTGGCCGAGGCTCCGATATTCGACGAGATCGGCCGGTTTCCCCGCGTCGCGCAGCAGATCGAACAGTTCGAAACTGTGCTCCACCGGAACCCGCCTGTCCTGCGTTCCGGCAAGTAACAGGACCGGGGTGTCAAAATTCCGGATTTTGTTGACCGGTGAGATCCGGGCCAGCGCGGCTTCGGGAAAGTCGCGACTTGCCAGGAACTCGCTCCATAACGCCCGGGTGTCGGCATGCCGCCAGTCGCGTCTCCAGAAGCTGACCGCATCTGTAAAAGCATTAACGGTTATTCCGGCCCGGTAAGCGTTCGTCTGGCTCGCAAGTGTGGTGAGAGCAAGAAAGCCGCCAAAACTTCCACCGTAGAGTGCGACCTGGCCCTCCGCGGTGTACCCCCTGGCGACGGCCCAACGGGCAGCGTCCCGCACATCCTGCTGCAACCGCCCGAAGACTGCGGCCCGTCCCGCTTCCTGGAACTGCCGACCATAACCGGTCGAGCCGCGGTAGTTGAGCCGCAGTACGGCGTAGCCAAGACTGCCCAGAAAGCGGACGATCGCCGGCGACGGCCAGAAATCCCGCACCCATGGACCTCCATGGAGCATCAGAAGCATCGGCGACGGATCGGACTGGCGTCCGGGCAGGGTGAGATAGCCGTGAAGCGCGAGACCATCACTTGCCATGAAGCTCACCGGTCGTGAGGGCTCCGCCGGACGCTCGTAACCGGCGACTGTCCCCGCTGACAGTAACCGGGACTCCCTGGATTCGACATCAAGCAGGTACCAGCGCTTGTAAATTTCCGGGCTGCTGGCCTCAACGACAACAGAGTTGCCTGCAGGGTCCATGCTCTTGAAATCAATCCGGATCCGATGGCCGAGTTTCTCACGAAGCGCTCTGTAGGCAGCCTCGACCCGCCTTTCAAAATGCACCACCTCCTGGTAACCGGGAAAGTGGCCTGCCAGCAGGGGCGAACCCTCGCCCAATTCATCGAACAGAAGCGCAGCCTGGTGCGTCGCGTCACCGCGGCGCTCATGAATGATTCTCTCATGACCCGTTTCAATATTGAGCTTGACCAGCGCCGCATGCGTCCGTCCCCGATCTGACAGGGCCCATAGCGTCCTGTCCTTCTGCGGACCGCCAATGAACGTCAACACAGTATCACCGAAGGTGTAGCGGAAAACGGGGCGCCAGTTTCCTTCTTCCGTCCGGGCCTGGAATTCACGCTCGCCGGGCGATACACGCACGATCCGTGCAGAGAGTCTGCCCCCGGGTTCAATCGCCCAAAACAGCCCCGGACGGGCATCGCTATCGGCGACTTCACAACGCGCCGCTATCGCTCCCGCTTCCGGAACCAGTGAACAGCGGTAGATCCGCCCGGCGGCACGTACAAAGAGAAACGGAACAAGAGCATTGGGGTACCCTATAACGTGACGACGCGAAGTCGAAGGAATGCCCGACTTGCCAGTGAGCGCGACCGGCGTGACCTCCGTGGCCTTCCCCCGAAAAGAAAGCCGAAACAGCGAACCGTCGCTCTTCAGGCCCCAGGCCGTATTGCTGTCCTCTCCCCAGCTCATTGCAACAAAGGACCGGTCCAGCAGGTCCCGGTCCTCTCCGGTGCGCGTGTTGACAATGTTGTAATGCCTTCGTCCCTTCCGCGCTTGCAACACGATCATCCTTGTTCCGTCCGGAGACAGCGTGTGGTTCGTTTCCGGCGGCTCGCCGTGAAGTCGGACGTCTGCTGCCAGAGTGCTTCCTCCGGCAACCGCCAGAGTAATCATGAGACCCAGGAGGAAGAAGGGAAGGTAGAGGTACCGTTGCATCGACGCTTCCCTGTGCTCAACGGGCTCCGGCGTTGCGCAGAAGCTCGACGATCGGCCAGCGGTGGAGCCGCTTAGCCACCGCGAGCGGCGGCTGGGTCCTGTTCCGTCCGCAGCGTTCGTAATTCGCCAGCGCCGGATCGGCTTCGAGCAGCACTCTGACAATGTCGGGATGGTTTCTGGCCACCGCCGCACAAATGGCGCTTGCCGCGGCCAGGTGAGTGCCGGCGCCGTGATCAAGCAGAAATACAGCCATTTCAGTGTGTCCGTACAGCGATGCCGCCACGATCATCGGAGCATGAAGTGTCCGCCCTCGCGCATAGAGCGGATGATTGAAGGAAATCGTTGTATCGGGATCAAGGCCCCGGACCGCAATGCGACGCAGACGTTTCATGTTTCCTGTGCGGACGACTTCGAACAGATCCTCGTTCCGGGTTCGCCCGGAGGACGCCGCGGCAGGGTCAGTCCCGGGAGTCGCAATGCCCCTGATGCCAACACGGGACAGCATGGAAACGATGATGGTTGCATCTACGTCACCCGTGACCGGACAGGAGAGGCCGGTCACCATCGTATCGCCGCGCCCGTCAGCGACGGCGCCCGCGTTGCGATACAGATAGATACGCCATGTGCCGCAACGGTCCTTTCCGGCCTTGAAGACCAGATATTCGTTGTCTCCCAGAACGGATTTTGCCGTTCCGGCTTCAAGGGCGGCAAAAGCACGGCCCCGGAACAGCGGATGCGTCTGAATGTTTTCTTCCAGACTCTTGTGCCCGGCGGTGCGAGAGGCATGTTCCGGGGTCCACAGGTGCAGACGAATGCGCAGCAGCGGCAAACGCCGGCCCGCTGCTTTCCAGTGGGCCTCGTAGAGTTCGCGCCTGCCATTCAGGTCTTCGTGCCGAACGTGGCGATGCGATACGTGTTCGGCCCCGGGCGGCATACCCGAGAACAGGATGCGGTTTTCCTGCCGGTCTATTCCGTTCCATCGTGCTTCTGTAGTCGCAGGGACGGTCAGGGCCAGCCCGAGCACAAGCAAAAGCAGCTGTCCGCACGTCCAGCTCCTTATCATCGCGCCACGTCCCGCCTGGACGCATCCCCCGGCAATCTGTTCATTGCTCGCAACACGCGTTCCGATGTTACCGGCATCGCGATATCCCGGACCTTCGAGGAACGCAGGGCATCGCACACAGCATTGACGAAGGCCACAGGCCCCGACAGCGTCGCGCCCTCGCCGCCTCCCTTGACACCAAGAGGATTGTTGGCGGTGGGCACTTCGTGAAGTGCGGTACCAAAGGACGGAAGATCATCAGCACGCGGCAGGGCGTAATCCATGAAGGATCCGGCAATCAACTGCCCCGTCGCCGGATCATACACGCCGTCCTCAAGCAGCGACTGGCCGATCGCCTGGGCGATCGAACCATGCGCCTGACCGGTCAGGATCAGGGGATTGATGGCCCGGCCCGGGTCGTCGACGGCAGTGTGCGCCACCAGAGCAACGGCACCGGTTTCGGGATCGATCTCGACCTCGGAGACGGCCGCCCCATTGGGAAAGGCGTGGGAACGCCCGCGGAAAACCGTCTCTGCCGAAAGCTGGCCGTCAGGGCTTCGTGCAGCAACCTCGAACAGGGTGATCGAGCGGTCCGTCCCGGAAACGTGATAAGCGCCGTCGCCGTAATCAATGTCCTCAGGCGCGGCCTCCAGAAGTTCCGATGCAACAGTTCGTCCCGTTTCCACGATCTTGTCCGACGTCTCCTTCATAACGATGCCACCGAGGCGCATCGAGCGGTCCGAATGCGATCCACCTCCGACAGGGATGATGTCGGAATCTCCGGTGACAAGCTGAACAGTCTCGGGATCGACACCAAGGAATTCACCGACTACATGCGGAAACACGGTCTCGTGGCCCTGTCCGCTGGATTGGGTTCCCATTTCGAGGTCAATTCTTCCGTTGCCGCGGACACGCACCCGGGCATATTCGACCGGGGCTCCGACCGGAGCCTGGATGTAACCCGCCACACCGATGCCGCGGAGCCGGCCATGGCGGGCAGACACAGACCGCCTCTCTTCGAAACTCTCCCAACGTGACGCCTGCAATGCCTTGTCGAAGCAACCCGGAAAGTCGCCGCAGTCATATTCGACTCCCATCGCATTGGCGGCCGGCATGGCTTCCTGTGTGATCATGTTGCGGCGGCGGAGCTCCAGACGATCCATACCTGTCTCCAGGGCCGCCATATCGATCAGCCGTTCCACGACATGCATGACTTCGGGTCTGCCCGCCCCCCGGTAGGGCCCGGTTGGAACGGTATTTGTGAGAACGCCCCGAATTCGCGAATAGGACGCATCCATACGATAAATCGAGGGCAGCAGACGAGGTCCGTTCGCCAGAGGAACAAAGGCGACGGTGTGAGCTCCGAGATTACCCACAAGATCGGCACGCAGGGCAAGAAATCGGCCCTCGCCATCCAGCGCCAGTGCGGCATGCGTCTGGATATCCCGGGCCTGAAAATCGGTCACAAACGCCTCGGAACGATCCGAGGTCCATTTCACCGGACTTCCAGCGCGCTGCGAAGCCCAGCAAACCAGAACGAACTCCGGATACAACATGTTGCGGGGGCCAAAGCCCCCTCCGACATCGCCGCACGTCACGCGAATCCGATCCGGCTCCAGTCCAAACGTCTGTGCGAGCATGCCCTTGAGGCGATGAACACCCTGGGAGCCGGCATGGAGCGTGAGGCGGCCGGTTTCGCCGTTCCATTCGCCAATCGCGGAACGGGGCTCCATCTGGCAATTCAGGATCCGGTTGTTTGTGAACCGTCCTTCGACAATATGTTCAGCTTGGGCGAAGGCCTTGTCTGTCGCGTCGGCATCACCAAGTTCGGAATCAACCGGAAGATTGCCGGGACATTCCTCCCACAGCTGCGGAGCGCCGGCTTCAGCAGCTGCAAGGGCATCCGTGACTGCAGGAAACTCCTCCAGATCACAGCGCACCTCCAGAGCCGCATCTCTTGCGGCCTCCGGTGTCCGGCCGACCACGACCGCGAGAATTTCGCCCGCATGACGCACACGGGTATGGACAATCGGCGGCTGTGGCAAGTCGACGGGTTCCAAACCGTCCCGGTTGACAAGAGATGGTTTGTCCCATTCGACCGCACCCCAGGGATTGGCGGAGTGGCAGATTCCCGCCAGACCGTCAGACTGATAGTCAGCACCCGTCAGGACAGTGACCACGCCTGGCATGGACACAGCGTCGGCCGCATCAATGCGGGAGACGCGGGCATGGGCAAGGGGGCTTCGAACCATCACGGCATACAGCTGATCCGGAAGAACGAGATCATCGGTGTAGGCCCCCTGTCCACGCAGCAGCCTCGCATCTTCCCGACGAAGGACAGGATCCCCGATCATGACCTTATCACCGGCCTGAAACGGAACAAGGGGCAGGGTCTGCCGGTTTTCCGGCGGCGGCCTCTGGCTCAGGACGGTTCGATCTTTCCGAAAAGGCCGGGAACACCATGACTTCGGTCTCCGTTGGGAAACTGGTCCGGATACGGCCCGGTCACAGCAGGCCATGGGAACTGGCAATCCGGTCCGCTTGTGAGCCGCAGACGCCGGACTTCCGGCCCCGGCCGATCAATGACATACTATCACAGAACATTTGCGCCGGAAGACAGCCGTATCCTGCCGCCGGGATTTCGAAATCTCCATTCAGGCGCACCGCGAATACTGTCGGCAACGGAGACAGACAATGGCCAACCCCGCTCCGGGCTATCAGAAGAACCCCGATCACCCCATCAGGCTCGAATCGTCCCCACGTCGCGTGCGCGTGAAGTTCGGCGATACCTGGATCGCAGACTCGACCGACATGGCCCTGATGTTCGAGCATGGACACCTGCCGGTGTATTATTTTCCGAAAACGGATGTGCGCATGGAATTCCTCCACGCGACCGAACACTCGACCCATTGCCCCTACAAGGGCCACGCCCGTTACTGGTCGATCGATACCGGCTCGGCACGGGTCGAAAACGCGGTCTGGGGCTATCCTGCTCCCTATGACGAAATGGTTGAACTGGGACTTGAGGACTATCTCGCGTTTTACTGGAACCGCGTCGACCACTGGTACGAGGAAGACGAGGAAATCTTCGTCCACCCACGCGATCCCTACAAGAGAGTTGATGCCATTCCCTCATCCCGGGCCGTGAAGGTCATTCTCGGCGGCGAGACCGTGGCTGACACGACGCGCGCTCACTTTCTGTTCGAAACCGGACTCCCGACCCGTTACTACATTCCGCGGGACGATGTTCGCATGGATCTGCTGACGCCAACAGCGACGCAAAGCCGCTGCCCCTACAAGGGAATTGCATCCTACTGGTCGGCTCGCACCGGCGATGAGGTCCATGAGGATATTGTCTGGAGCTATGAGAGCCCGATTTCCGAGTGCGGACGCATCGAAAAACTCGTCTGCTTCTATAACGAGAATGTGGACGCCATCCTTGTCGACGGTTGCGAGCAGGAGAAGCCGCAGACCAAATGGTCCAGATAGTGGCAGAATCGGCTCCGGCCGGAACCGGCGATACAGCCGGTCGGCTTCAGGATCCGAGCTGATCAGCGATAGCCAACAGGCGCTGCATGGCCCGCAGAACCGGTCGTTCGATCAGCTCTCCGTCCACGACCAGAAGGCCCGTTTCATCCTTTTCGAATGCCGCGACGATCCGCCGGGCACGCTCGACGTCAGCGGAAGATGGGGAAAAGACGGTGTTGATAACCGGAATCTGCATCGGATGAATCGAGGCTTTTCCGGTAAATCCGAGGGCGGCGGACCGTTCTGCTTCCTGCCTGAGGCCATCCTGATCGGACAGGTCAAGCCAGGGCACATCGAGAAGATCCAGATCGTACCGAGCGGCCGCGTGGACCACACGCGAGCGGGCATAAAGGAGCGTATCCCAGGTCTTCGCGGCGCGCAGGTCTGCCGACAGGTCGACAGCTCCAAACAGGAGCGATGCGATACGCGGCGTCGCCTTCGCGATGTCCATGACATTCGCGAGACCCTCTGCGGATTCGATGATGACGTGAAACCGTATGTCAGCACAGTTTCCCTGCAGCAGTTCGTCGTAGAGCCGGATTTCAGCGGCCGAGCCCGGTTTCGCCAGCATCACACCTTGCGGAGGGCAGGCGCATTCGCTGAGTGCGAGAATGTCCTCCAGTCCGGACAGCGTCGACAGGGGGTTGATACGGACCACGGTTTCAACTGTCGCCAGATCGTATTCCGCAAACAGCGGGAGAGTCAGGTCGCGAGCTTCCTTCTTTCTCTCCATCGGCACCGCATCCTCAAGATCAACACAGACCAGATCGGCTCGCGCCTCCACAGCCTTCCAAAAGCGATCCGGCCGGAGGCCGGGCACAAACAGGAGACTGCGACGCGGGCGGATGCTCATACTGCTGGACATCAATCTTCTCCGGATCCGGCGTGCTGCAAACGACCGGATAGTTTGGTGTCAGACGGCGACCTTGCCGAATTCCGGTTCTGCAATGCCCTTGCAGTCTGTTTCAACTGCAAAGAGCGAGCCGGCATCGGGTTCCCGTTCAAAATCAGCCGGTTCATAGAGACTCGACGCGGTCGTGACATAGAGCGTCGACAGGTCGGGACCACCAAACGCGGGACAGGTTGTCATGGCCACAGGAAACGAAATCTCGCGCTCCATGCCGCCGTCAGGGTCATATCGCCTCACCTTGCCACCCCGCATCAACGCCACCCAGAGAAACCCTTCCTCATCCACTGTCGCGCCGTCCGGCAGACCTTCGCCCGGACCGACCTCGACGAACACGCGGCGATTGGCGACCTCTCCGGCCTCGGCATCAAAGTCATAGGCCCAGATCACGCGGCCGGGCGAGTCCGCAAAATACATGACTCGGTCGTCCGGGCTCCAGCATATGGCATTGGGGATCCGGAAGGAGCCTGCGATTCGCGTCACCGAGTGATCGGCACCAAACCTGTAGAGAGTCCCCACCTCACTCCTTCCCGGATCCTCCATGGAGCCGCACCAGAAACGCCCGCGTCTGTCGACCTTGCCATCATTCATTCGCAGGCGATTCAGCCGTCCCTCCCCTTCGGGATCGGCCACATCATCAAAGCTGCCGTCCGCAAGATCGACATAGGCAAAGCCCATGCGTGTGCCGGCAATGAGACGATGATCACCAGCAAACCCGATGGATCCGACTTCTGTCTGCAGGCGCCACTTGCGGTGCTCGGCGGTGGCAGGGTCAAGGCGATGGATCATGGGGTTGCGCACATCAACCCAGAAAAGGGCTTGTTCGGCAACCGACCAGATCGGGGATTCACCGAGAATGGACCGCTCCTTCACGACAACATAAGGCTCCGACATGCTTTCCTCCGAGTGCATCCCCGTCATGCGGCCGGGATTGCCGATGTATGCGCGCCAAATGCTCCGGATGCAACTCTGAACAGGGCCGGGTCACATATAAGGTTCCGCTTTGCTGACCATCCTGACTCACCAGCAGCAGATGGGCGAACGGGACCTGAAACAGGGCGGGACCCTGTCCATGGCTGAAACAGCCAGGTCCCTGTTCGTAACCGCAACAGGCACGGATCTCGGCAAGACCTATGTTGCAGAGCGCCTGATCAGAGAGTGGCGGGAGGCAGGCTGGCCCGTCACGGCCCTCAAACCGGTGGTCTCCGGATACGACCCCATGGCAGCCGGCGCATCGGATACGGGCCGGCTGCTGGCCGCCCTTGATATGCCCCTGACGGCCGAAAATGTCGATCGTGTTTCGCCCTGGCGGTTTACCGCGCCGCTCTCTCCCGACATGGCAGCCGCAATGGAAAACCGCTCGGTCCCGTATGACGACGTTCTGGCCTGGTGCCAACGGGCTGTTGATAACGCACGGCAACAGGAGGGGCGGCTTCTGATCGAGGGAATCGGAGGAGTCATGGTTCCCCTCGACGACAGGCGTACGGTCCTCGATCTGATGGCTGACCTCTCCCTCCCGGTCTTGCTGGTGACCGGCAGCTATCTCGGCAGCCTGAGTCACACCCTGACGGCCTGTGCGGTTCTCCAAGAGCGCGAGATTTCGCTCGATCGCATCGTGATCAGCGAGACACCGGAGTCCGGCGTCGATCTCCAGGCCACCAGGGACACGCTGGCCCGTTTCCTCGGGCACGTGCCGATTGACGTACTTCCGTTTACCGGACCCGGGTCGTAACGATCCAGCAGGCTCCTGCAAGGCGCACAATGCCCGATCGGTCGCGATGCGCTGCCATCACCTCCGCGAGGGCGCTCAGGGCCTGTCGGCGTGCATCTCCCTTCAGATCTCGCAAGGGCTCCGCGAGGGGGCCAACTTCAAGTGTAAATTCCACCGCCTCTTCCACGCTGTTGCCGATCGGCAGGCCGACTTCAAGTGAATTCAGATGAGGCGTGGCAAAACCGGCCTTCTCCAGAACATGCCTGACGCGAACCGGGTCACCGAACGAAAACGCTCCCGGATCGTCAGGGCCGGGACGCGGCGGCATTTCGACAAGAGACCGTACCGCCGAAATTGGTTCCATGGCCCACAGGTTCTTGCGCGGAGCCTGCCAGACACAGAGCACCAGGCGCCCCTGTGTTGTCAGCGCGCGCCGGAGGGTGGAGAATGTTTCAACCGGATTGTCGAAGAACATGGCGCCGAGCCGGGAAATGGCAACATCGACCGATCCGGGTTCAAATGGAAATGTCGAGGCATCTCCCTTAATGAGCCGGACATTTCCGGTCCCGGAGGTCCGGCGCCGGGCGATTTCGATCAGGGGTCCGGAAACATCGATTCCGGTCACCTTCCCCAGGGGGCCGCATCCTGCGGCAGCCTCCAGGATCATGCCCCCCGCGCCGCAACCCAGATCGAGCACATGCTCACCGGAACGGATCTTCGCTGCCGCAAGGATGGCGGTCGTCAGCTCGAGGAATATGTGATCGAGTGACTCCGCCCGCCGAGCCCAGGCCCCACCGGTTTCTCCATTCCAGAAAGCAATCTGGTCTTCGTTGGAGGTCATCAGCGACGGCCGCTCCGGTGCATCGTCCGGCCTGCTTGCGTCATGCCTTCAGCCGATACCATATTGCTCGCTGCCCAGCCACTCACGAGGGACGACGCGGTTGGAAATCGTCTTGAGCTTGTCGTAGAGAATGGCACCGGCGGCAGCAAACTGCATCGCGAGACCGGTATTACTCTTGTAATAGACGATTGTCTCAGGCGCAGATTTCGCCTCGGCCTGACCAATCACGATATCTCCCAGGAGATGGACCCTGTCCCGTTCGACCGACCCGTCTTCCAGCCGTTCGATCAGCTCGATCTGACGATTGCTGTAGACGCTGTCCCAGTCATTGATGACGATGTGATCGGCGCGCATGAAGGTCTCTTCGTCAACTTCCCTGCGTGTAACGGTCGCATCGGAATTTCCGATCGACATGACGACCTGCCCCGGACACAACCACGCTCCCTGCACCACGGGTTCGGTAGAATTGGTCGCAGAACAAACGATATCCGCGCCCTCTACGGCGGCACGAGCACTTGATACGGCCACGATCTCGACGCCCGAATGGGTCACCTGTTTCACAAAGGCGTCGAGATGAGACGGATTGGGGCTGTATACATTCACGTGCGTAATGGGGCGGATACTGCAAATGGCCTCGCAATGCGAGCGCGCCTGCCGTCCTGTGCCGAGGAGCCCCAGGGTGGATGCATCTTCCCGCGCGATTTCATCCAGTGCGACCGCTGAAGTCGCTCCGACCCGCATGCCACTCAACCAGGACTCGTGAAGAAATGCGACCGGCTCGGAGGTCTTGATGTCGTACAGTATGACGACGGACCAGTTGAAGGGTTCGGGGTTCCTCATGGAGCGCCGCCCGCCATCATAGGCTGTTTCATTGATCAGGTGGCTCCCGGCGCGAACACAGGCCATGCCATAACTCGGGGCGGCACCGACGTGAACATTCGCGTAGTAGCTGTGATCCGGCACACCGGAATCCACTGTGTATCGCACTCGGGGAAGGCTGACAGCGTTATCCCTGGCGAAATCGGCGAACACGGTTCGCATGGCTTCAATACATTCCGGCATCGAGAGATGCCGGCGAACTTCGTCGTCTGTGATCACGATTGGCATGAGCTTCGTCCTGCCCCCGGTTCAGGTCGCGCACCCGGGCATGAAACCCGGGACACCCGAAGGCGCTTCCGAATAACCTCCCGGATATTGCCTTCCCGTCCCTTGTAACACCGCGACCCATCTGTTGGAACCGGCACAATGATCCGGCCTGAAGCAGGCCGGCTCGAAGGAACCCATTCGTTCAATCGCGGGTGGGGGGTCATATTCGGTTTCCAACCGCCGGCCTTTGGTGGTAGGCACTTCTGACGGCAAGGGCAGCCTTGACGCGTAGCTGTTTTGGACACGCTCCTGAGGACGGTTGCCGGGGGTATGATATGCAATATTCAGGCGACCAGTCGTCCCGGGTCCCTCGATGGCCGCTGGCGTTCCGGCAGTGGCAAGGAGCCCGTCGATATCAGGAGGACGCGCTCGATGTCCTTGAGGTCGACGAACCGTGGACGGCCTCCCGCCGGGCAATCCTGATGATTGTCGCTGACGGGCTGGGAGGTGCTGCTGGAGGGGCGGTCGCAAGCCGGACTGTGACCGAGACTTTCATTCGTGAATTTGCCAGATCGGATGATGCAACCGAGACCAGGTTCAGGCGTTGCCTTGAACGCGCGACAGCCGGCCTGTTCCAGCAGGAGGTCATGTCGCCTCACTTGCGAGGACTCGGCAGCACGGTCGTTGCCGTTCGTTATGACGGCAGCCGGATCGACTGGCTGAGTGTGGGCGACTCTCCCCTCTGGCTGTTTGCCGGCAACCGGCTGATCCGGCTCAACGCCGATCACTCGATGGCACCGCTCGTCGAAGATCTTGTGCGAACCGGCAAACTCTCGGTCGAGACCGCGCGGCATGACCGTCGACGGCACATTCTGGAATCCGCCGTCATGAGCAGTCCACCGCCGCTGATCGACTGCGCCTCCCGCATCTGCAACCTGGAACCCGGCGATTTCCTGCTGGTCGCGACCGATGGAATCGAAACCCTCTCCGAACAGGAAATCGCGAAACAGCTTCGTACCGCTGCAGGCAGCGCGGAAACGGCAGCAGACTCGCTGCTTGCCGCGATACGGGCTGCTGACAATCCAGGCCAGGACAACGTTACCTTTATCTTGCTGGCCGGCGTGGCGAATTCCTGAGAATTTGCGATCGGCCCTGCGCCAATACAGGAATCCCGGCGGCCGGCAGGCGTGTGTCGACATTCGGGTATGTGAACCGGATCTGTGTTTCACGCTGCGGGCAGCGACGGCTGCAATTTTCACAATTGTCCACCAAAAAGGAGACCCTCGAACACGCGGTAGCTAAGCAGCTGCTCAAATACAATCCACGTTACTGCAGTAATGATCAATGCGGCGCCAATCGCCCTGCGCCACGAAAATTTCCCCTGAAGCCGCATGAACGCAACGGTGTACACCGGTATGGCGGCGATGAAACCGAGGACAGCTGCAAGACCAACAAAGACCACGGGCCAGAGGCAGGCTGCCATGCGTACGGATCCCCGTCCCGCGGGCGCATCCTCTGAAACCGGTGCGTCGAGAGGCTGTCCCGACACCAGACTTCTGACGGCCTTCCCTGTTCTTGTGTTCGTCTGCGCAAAAATGTCCAGAACGGTCAGGGCAACAGCCGTCCAGCCAATAAGCATCGGGACGATATGCGCCCGACCTTCATACGCAAAGCTCCAGACCAGAAACATCACCGCGAGCGCCAGCCCGGAGACCGCCGGAAGCATTCGCTCCTTCAGTTCGTTCATGTCCCCCGCCCCCGGGCTCGACGGCGGACCAGCAACAGGCGAAGTGCCGGCAACAACAGGCAGAAAGCCGTCACGACGAACAGCACCAGCGAAATCTCACGAACAAAAAAGACGGTCCAGTCGCCGTCAGCCATGGCCAGAGACTGGTGATAGCTGCGTTCTGCCAGTTCTCCCAGTACCAGAGCAATGACCAGCGTGATTCTCGGAAACTCGTACCGGATCATCAGATATCCGATGATCCCGAATATCATCGCCAGAATCACATCACCGAACTGTCCCTGCAAGGCATAGGTTCCGACCAGAGCCACCGACACAACGGCCGGCACGAGAATGTTCACATTCACCAGAGTGATCAGCGACAACTGGCGCGTCACCATCAATCCGAAGAGCGACGCAAGGATGGTCGACGCCGTCAGGGCCAGGATAATGCTGACAACCACCTCCTCTTCCTCGATCAGAAGCATCGGCCCGGGCTCGATCCCGTGCAGGATCAGGACTCCCAGAAAAATCGCGGACTCCGCGCTTCCCGGAATGCCGAAGGAAAGTGTCGGAACCAGGGATCCCCCATCCTTGGCATTGTTGGCCGACTCGGGAGCAATGACCCCCTTGATGTTTCCCTTGCCGAAACTGTCCCGGTCCCTGGCCGTCTGGACGGTCGCGGTGTAGGCAAGAAATGACGCCACGGTCCCGCCAACGCCGGGAAGTGCGCCGATGAATGTGCCGATTACCGAGCCGCGGAGAAGAATGGTCCAGTTGCGATATACGGACAGAATTCCCGGAAGCACACCGCTGATGGTCCCGGCGGGCCCGGCCTTGGCCACCGTTCCACCCTTCACGGTGAGGTTGATCATTTCCGACAGGGCAAACAGCCCCACCAGTGCAGGGACCAGCGGGATCCCGTCATAGAGATATTCAACTCCCGCCGTGAAACGGTAACCGCCATTCACGGCATCATATCCAACCAGCGCAAGCATGAGTCCGAACAGGGCGCTGATCAGTCCGCGAAGGAACGAAGCGCCGGTAGAAACAGCAATAGCCGACAGCCCCAGCATCGCCAGCATGAAGAACTCCGGGGGCCCGAAGGACAGAACGATCAGTTTCGCGATCGGGATGATCGATATCAGCGACAGGATCCCGATCAGGCCGCCTGTAGACGAAGCGGCCGCAGCCGCTCCGATTGCCATACCGGCCTTTCCCTGCTGAGCCAGAGGATAGCCATCGAAGCAGGTTGCGGCGTTGGGAGCGATTCCGGGCGTATTCAGAAGGATGGCAGAGACCGACCCCCCGAAGGATGTTGCCCCCATGACACCACCGATCATGGTGATCGCAAGCCATGGCTCCATGCCAAACGTCAACGGCATCAACAGCGCAATCGCGGTTGTGCCGCCCAGACCCGGCACCGCGCCGAAAACCAGTCCGACAAATACACCCAGACACAAATAAAGGGTGCCCTGCCATGTAAACAGCAGGGCAAGCCCACCGGAAAGAGCCTCAATCAAGGCTCGTTGTCATCGGGCGTTCCCCTGCCCGATCCTTCACGTGTGTTGTGTCGACGAACGTCCGGTCCTCACTTCTGCGCTTCGAGGGCCGGCTTGTACTTCAGATAGAATTTCAGAACGGCATCAACGCGCTGGGCCGTTTCTGCTGCCCCTGCCGGAAAGTAAGGGCGTTTTTTTGTCTTGGCCTGCAGCTCCGGATCGGCCATGGCCTTGAGCAGGGCCGTCTCGAGGATTCCGATCCGTTCGGCCGGAATGCCGGGAGGTCCGCCGACCAGCCGTTCGAGGCCCATGCCTTCCAGTTCGGCAAAGCCCAGAGACCGCACCGTCGGAACACCGGGAAAGGAGCTCTTGTCCTCGAACGTTGCCAGAAGCCGGACATCACCTGCTTCGTGATACTTTCTCACCGTGGTCACCAGGGTGAAGACAGCATCACCATCTCCCCGGATCGCAGCCAGAATGAACTGCTTCGATCCCTTGTAACCCGTCAGCATCTTGAAATTCAGACCCATGACCGTGGAGGCAACGACACTGGCTGTATGACCGGTCGAACCAAGTCCGGTGGTCGTAATCTTGAGCGGACGATTCAGCATTCTGATATCGTCGACACTGTTGATCCCGCTCTTCGCACCGACCATGAGCGCATAGGTTCCACGAGCGAGGCGCGCAATCCAGCTGACCTTCTCAAGCTCATAGCTGACCTTTTCCCCGAGAAGCGGCGGGACCGCCATTCCCGGTATGTTGAACACTGCGATGGTGTGGCCGTCCGGCTTGGCCCGGTAAAGACGGCTGATCCCCTTGCGCCCGCCTGCGCCGGAAACATTCTTGGGCACCACGTTCACCTTTTCGGGAAGGTATTTCTCCATATAAGGCACGATGGCGCGAACCGTACGATCAAATCCGCCGCCAGCGCTGTAGGGGATAATGAAAGTAATGTCCTTTTCCGGAAACGCGTGCGAAGTCGCAGGCGCAACAAGAATCAGGCTCAGCCCGATAACGGATGGCAGTGACAGACGGCGCATGGCGTTTTCTCCCTGATGATGGCTTCTGTTCAATTCATTCCATGCTACAGCGATTCACCATCGCTGCAAGCCTCGTGACCAGGCACGGTTTCCGATCAGGGATGCACGGTTTCGGTAAACCAGTCGGTCGGCAATTCGTTGCCAATACCGGCTTCCCGCGCCTTTCGATGAACAAGATAACCTGCGGCAGCAAATTGATAGCCAAGCCCCAGATTGTTGAGAAAACAGGTGACCTGATCCTCCTCGGTGCGGCCCTGACGCTGTCCGGTTATTATTTGCGGGAGGGACGGCAGAGAAGCATGCCAATCGTCGTGCTCGACGCCGTAACTGCCGACCCGGTCCTCTCCGACACGAACTCCGTGGGTATAGATGAGTTGGGCATTGTCGTCGTGGTCAAGCAAGGAGAACAGGTCGATCCGGTCCCGTGCCGCCGTCTCGATCTCCGTGGCGCCCGGGCGGACGGATCCGATATGCATGCCGGGCTCGATCCAGTCACGCAGAAACACCGGCATGACGGCGTTCGTTGCGCACGCGACCATATGAGCGCCGCGGCACGCCTCCTCACCCGTCTCGCATGCATGTACCGGCACGCCAGACGCATCCGCCATCTCCTCTGCGAAGCTTTCCCTGTGGTCCCGGTTGGGGCTGTAGACCCGGATTTCCTGCAGATCGCGCTCGGCAGCATGGGCCATCACCTGCGCGCCGGCCTGCCAGCCGGAGCCAAGCACAGCAAGGATATCTGCGGACCGGCGCGCGAGGTATCGGGCCGCAAGCGCATTCGTCGCACCGACCCGGGCTCGTTGCATGACCCCGTCAGGCATGATGGCAAGCGGCTCACCGCTATGGGTGCTGAAGAGAAGAACCAGCCCCACATACCGCCCGTCTGGCGCTGCCGGCACCTTGACCCGTCGCATTTCATTTCCCGACCGGGGAAACGTCAGAATATCGGAATTGATGCGAACCGCCCCGACACCAAACTTCGGAATCACGCCGTCCATGGACTTGAGTGCGTAGAGCCCATCGTCACGCAGCGTTGTGGGTGTGACGATATCGGACCGGAGCCGGGTTGCGCCACGATCCTCTGCCAGTTCGATATAGGCCTCCTCAAGAATGGCGATCAGTTCACTCATATCAAGAAGGGGCTCGATTTCTTCGTTGGACAGGATCAATGTCATCTTGGCCTTCCGTCAGTGCACCGGTTCAAGGGCCTCAGGTGACTTCGCTGGTCTGCGCGATGATGACGCCGCGTTCCCGCAGGTCTGTCATGGCCCGGGCAAGCGAGTTCTCGACATCGATGGCCCGGCAGGCATCTTCCAGGAGCACCGCTTCGAACCCTTCGGTCCGTGCATCCAGCGCCGACCAGGCAACGCAGAAGTCCGTGGCGAGCCCGGCAAGAAACAGTCGGCCAAAGCCACGCTGCCTTAGATAGCCGGCAAGCCCGGTGGGTGTCTGTCCGTCGTTCTCAAAGAAAGCCGAGTAGGAATCGATCGAACGGCGAAAACCCTTTCGCACAACCATTTCGGCGCGATTGACATCAAGTGCGGGATGAAACTCTGCGCCCTCGGTCCCCTGAACGCAATGATCTGGCCACAGCACCTGCTGTCCGTATTCGAGTTCAACCATCTCCAGGGGTGCTTTCCCCGGGTGGCTGCTGGCAAAGGATCTGTGGCCCTGGGGGTGCCAGTCCTGGGTCAGAACGACATGCTGAAACCGATTTGCAAGGTTGTTGATCACGGGAACGACCTGATCGCCGTCGGGAACTGCCAGCGCCCCGCCAGGACAAAAATCGTTCTGTACATCGATCACAAGGAGCACATCCTCGCCCGGATCGGAGACCACCACGCCCTGTTCTCCTGCAGCTTGAATAAAGTTTCCGGAACCAAGAATGGCCCAGCCAGCCGGCTACAGCAAGTTATCCGATGACAGCCCCTTCCATGACAGGAGTTGGCCCCGATCCCAGGTCCCGGTGCCGGGGCCCGGATATTGCGGCCTGCCCGGTGCGGTTTCTTTTTCCGCTGGCATGATCCGGTCATGCGCCGGATCCGGTCCGGTCGATAAAATTCTCACAGCGTCAAGCCGGGATGAGCCGGCCAGTTTATCTTGTTTCGGTTGCCCGGACCGTTCATGTTAAGCCATGACCACGAAGCGAAAAACCGGACCATCGGTCAGAAAGATTCCGGAAGGCGACAATCGCGAACGGTTGGTGTGTCCGGATTGCGATTACGTGGTCTATGACAATCCCAAGATCGTGACAGGATCGGTCTGCACCCATGGTGACAAGGTGCTTCTGTGCCGCCGTGCGATCGAGCCGCGCCGCGGTTACTGGACCCTTCCCGCGGGCTATCTCGAGCTTCATGAAACTGCAGAAGCGGGGGCAAGACGGGAAGCTTATGAAGAAGCTACAGCCGAAATCGAGATTGAGGGGCTGCTCGCAGTGTACTCCATCAAGCGGATCAGCCAGGTTCAGCTTATCTATCGCGCCCGTCTGGCATCAACTGATATAGCGGCCGGTGAGGAATCCCTTGAAGTGGCCCTGTTCGGGTGGAGGGACATTCCCTGGGATGACCTCGCCTTTCCTTCGGTTCACTGGGCCCTTCAACAGTGGCACTCGATTGCGGATCAGGAGTCATGGGCACCGTTTTGCAATCCGGAAGGCGAAACCGGAGACTATTGAGGGGACACTGCCCGGGCAGGGCAGCACAAGCTCAGGAACGTAAACCCGCACGGTTTCAAAGCGTTTGACGGCGGATTATCGAAGAGGAACGGGCACTTGCGCTTTCCAGGGCAGGAAACCGGACTTCGGCTCGCGACCACCATCCGGTTGCGATGCCTTCCTTCGGAAGCCAGCTGCCGCCCATGCTGTCCCAGCCGGAAGGCAAGGCTTGTTTCTTACCGAAACGGAGTCACCTGGTCGATAGTCACCAATCCGTAACTTTCTATAGCACCTGATGCAGTGTAGTTTGCATGCAAGTTTTCTCGCAGAAAATTATCAAGCCAATCAAATGACATCTGCAGATTTCTTCCAGTTTGAGAGCGAGATCTACTCGTCTGCGGGTCGGCTGGACCCGTGGGCCTGGTGCTGGCGCGAGGGCGCGATTCCAGAAGGCAGTATCGAGGTTTCGCCGTTGGGCGCTATTGCCGTACTTGCCAAGTCGGGGAAAATGCGGCGACTGCCGGTTGGCGTCATTGGCCCGCGCGAGGCCTCCCGGCAACAGCAAGAGACGGCAGCTGCGCTGGGACGCGAGATCGGACGGTCGAACCTGACCCTTCTGTGCGGCGGTATGGGCGGTGTCATGGAGAGCGCCGCAGCAGCGTGCCATTCCGCCGGCGGACTGACCGTCGGGTTTCTTCCGGGCGAATCATGGCGCGATGCCAATCCGTTCATCACATTGCCCCTTGCCACCGGGTTAAGCGAGGGACGAAATATAGTCATAGCGCGATCGAGTCTCGCCCTGATCGCCATCGGCACTTCCTATGGAACGCTTACGGAGGTTGCCTATGGTCTGCATTTCGGGAAGCCCGTCATCGGGCTCACCGGGGCGCCAGAGGTCGATGGCGTGGTTCATGTTTCGACGGTGGCCGATGCCATGAGCTGTCTCGCGACCCGTCTTCTGGGCGCCGCCAGTGTGTCATAAATCATACAGGTTGGACTGTTAGTCGTAAGTTAACTTGCAGGAGAACAGGCCCGGTGGTGGTGCCAGTCATCGAACTTCGGAACGTAACGCGACGCTTCGGTTCAAATGTTGTTCTGGACGATGTCTCGTTAAGTGTCGAGCAGGGGACATTTGTATCGCTGCTTGGCGCATCCGGATGCGGCAAATCCACAACCCTGCGAATAATGGCGGGTCTGGATACCCCGTCTGACGGGTCGGTGTATCTCAACGGCAGCGATGTCTCCCAGAACACTGCCTACGAACGCAACATCGCGATGGTGTTCCAGTCATACGCTCTCTACCCGCATATGACCGTCGCCCAGAACATTGCCTTGCCGCTGCTTGCCCGTCATCTCTCCGCCTTTGGGAGATTGCCCTGGCTGGGTCGACTGGAGCCTAGTTCGGGGGCCACCCGCCGGGACATTCGGCGGCAGGTCGAGGAGGTGGCCGGTGTGCTCGGACTGGAGGAACTCCTGGACCGGAAGCCCGGCACGCTCTCGGGCGGACAGAAACAGCGTGTTGCATTGGGCCGTGCCCTGGTCCGGGATCCCGAGATCTTTCTCCTGGACGAGCCTCTGTCGAACCTGGACGCGCGCCTCAGGGTGCAGATGCGTTCGGAGCTGGTGACACTCAATGCGCGAACCGGTCGGGCCTTCGTCTATGTGACCCACGACCAAGCTGAAGCCATGTCGATGTCAGATCGCATCGCCATAATGATGAATGGCAAGATCGCCCAGTACGCAACGCCCAAGGAGTTGTATGAGCGGCCGTCCAGCCAGTTGGTTGCAGCGTTTATCGGAACCCACCCTATCAATTTTATCCTCCCCGACAGGGGGTTGGCAGAATCCTTCTCCTTCGCCAACGGCCGAATCGTCGGCATCCGTCCGGAACATCTGCGGCTCGACGATACCGGACCGTTGGAGGGCTATATTGACGGGCTCGAGTATCTTGGCTCGGAAATCGTACTGACCCTTCGCCAGACAAGCGGCGACACCGTAACAGCAATACTTCCAGGAGCGACCGAATTGCCGGACGCCACCAGCCGAATTCGACTGGGGTTTGAGCGTTCGGACGTCCACCTCTTCGACGCCCGGAACGGCCAACGGGTGGAATTCCAGTGATCAGTCTCTCCAGAAGAGCCCGCCACGAGTATGCCGTCAGTGTCTGGCTTGCCGGGCCGGCGACGCTGGTGATGGTTCTGTTTATATTCGTCCCGGTTGCCATCGTCGCCCTCTTCTCTTTCACCGACTATCAATTTGGAGCAAGGACGCTCAACTGGATCGGGCTGGACAACTATGCCGAACTGTTCGGCAGCAAGCTTGGGCGCAAGGCAGTCACCAATACGCTGCTCTATGTAGCGGTGGTCATTCCATCTTCGATTATTTTGTCCCTGTTGGTCGCAATGGGATTGCACCGGATGATCGAATGGTGGCCGGCCCTCTCCCGATTGCTTCGAACGGTTTATTTTTTGCCCGTCGCTGCGACCCTGGTTGCGATGGCTATCGCGTGGCAAATGCTGCTGCACCCGACCCTGGGCCTCGTCAATTCGGCAATCGTCGAGATCGGTCTGAAACCTCAGAACTGGCTCAGCGACCGGAGCCTGGTGATCTACACCCTGTCCGTCATCGGTATCTGGCAGACCGTTGGATACAACATGGTCCTGTTTCTGGCCGGCCTGAGTGCAATTCCCAACGAACTCTATGAGGCGGCGGAAATCGACGGTTCGGGCGGGGCGTGGTTCCGGTTCTGGACGGTGACGTGGCCGATGCTGGGGCCGACGACGCTCTTCGTGTTGATCATCACAGCGACGCGGGCGTTCAGTGTATTTGAGACTGTCGCGACGCTGACCGAAGGCGGTCCCGCGTTTGCTTCGGACACCCTTGTCTATGCCCTGTATCGGGAAGGTTTCATCTACTTCAAGGCGGGATACTCAAGCGCCATCACGATGGTGTTTTTCGCCACCTTGCTGATATTGACCCTGGCACAGCTGCGCGTGGTTGAGCGGCGGGTGCATTATCGATGAGAAAACAACTCATATCCCGAACCCTCTCCACAATTCTCCTGTTGGCCGGTGCGGCTGTGATCCTGCTCCCCTTTGTCTGGATGCTCTCGCTTTCCTTCAAGCCGAGCAACGAAATATTCAATCCGGAAATCACCCTGTTGCCATCTCGAATTGCCTGGGAAAACTATATTTTTGCATTCACCGAGACGAACCTGCCCCGATATCTCCTGAACGGGCTGATTGTCGTCGCCGGTATTCTGTTTTTCCAGATTCTGTTCGCAGTGCCATGTTCATTTGCACTCGCCCATCGCGAGTTTCCGGGCAGGAGTGCGGTGTTCGGTCTGGTTCTGGCAGCGCTGATGGTACCCTTCCATGTGACCGCTATTCCCATTTTTCTGGGCTTTGCCGAGGTCGGATTAATCAATAGCTACACGGCCCTCATTGTTCCGTTTACCGCATCCGCATTCGGGATATTCCTGTTCCGGCAGTTCTTTGCGCGGATGCCGGCAGAGCTGTTTGATGCCGCACGGGTTGATGGTCTGTCGGAAAACGCGGTTGTCTGGCGGATCGCATTCCCTCTCGCCATGCCCGCCGCCACCGCGTTTGCCATATTCTCGGTGACCGCACACTGGAACGACCTGTTCTGGCCCTTGATTGCGACGACAGATCCGAATTTGGCAACACCGCCGAGAGGAATACTCTATTTCCGGGACGAGGAATCGGGCGACGATATCGGGCCGCTCATGGCCGCCACGGTCGCCGTTACGGCACCCCTCGTCCTTGGCTTCCTGTTTGCCCAGCGAAAGTTCATCCAGGGACTCGCCACCGGAGGACTGAAGGGATGAAAGGTAAACTGGCACGACAATTGCGTCCGGAACCAACCGGGCCCAGGACTTCCATTTCATCAGCAAACCCAAGTAAAGGATGTGAATGTCATGAAAAAACTTCTGTTCGCTATGGCGTTCGTCATGAGCGCTTCCTCGGCCATGGCGGCCGATACCACCATTCGGGTTCACTACGCGATCCCGACCATCTGGGCGGAGACCCAGGAAGCCCTGGCCAAAGCCTTCATGGCCGGCAACCCCGACATCAAGGTGACGATTGACGGTCCGGCCGAGGGCTACGCACAAGGGGTACAGCGCCTCCTGAGAGAGTCCATCGCGGGAACCGCCCCCGATGTCGCGTTTGTCGGACTGAACCGCTGGCGAATTCTTGAAGACAGGGGTCTCACCAAACCTCTGGACGGTTTCATCGGTGCGAAAGCCAAGGAGATGGGCTTTACACCGGCTCTTCTGTCGCTCGGGGCGTTTGAAGGCAAACAGCATGCACTGGCGACGTCCGCCTCGACCCTTGTCATGTATGTGAATCCCGAGCTGGTCGAGCGGGCCGGTGGTTCCATGGACAATTTCCCGGGCGACTTCGATGGCGTCATTGCGCTGGCCCGGAAAATCGACGCGCTCGGTGACAACATCGACGGCATCTGGATACAACGGCATGACTGGCGCTTTCAGTCTTTGCTCGGATCCTACGGTGGCCGCCCAATGAATGCCGACGAATCTGCGATCACTCTGGACAGCGACGCCGGTATCAAGGCAGCGACATTGTTCCAGCGCTTCGCCAGGGAAGCCGGTATGAAGTCCTATGGCTCGAAAGAAGCTCGTCAGGCGTTCCCGGGCGGCACCCTCGGCATCATGCTGGAGAGTTCTTCGCTTCAGAAGCGCTTCGAGATCGGCGCGGCCGGCAAATTCAAAGTCACGATCAAAGCTTTGCCGGTCCTCGCTTCCGACAAGAGCCAGGTGTACTTCCCGACCGGCGGCTCGGGAATTGTTCTCCTCACCGATGACAGGAAGCGGCAGGACGCGGCCTGGAAATATATTTCCTTTGTGACAGGGCCGGAAGGTCAGAAAATCATTGTGGAAAACACCGGCTATGCACCAGCCAACTCAATTGTCATTGAGGACAAGGCCTACCTCGGAAACTTTTACGCCAACAACAGGAACGCCCTGGTCGCCCATACCCAGGTCTCCAGATATGCCGGACCCTGGTATGCCTATCCGGGTTCTGAAGGAGTGGCCGTTACGGATCTGATTGCCGCCGCTCTCGTGGAGGTGACGGAGGGTGAAGATCCGAACTCGACAATCAAGGACCTGGCGAAAACTCTCCGTCAAAAGCTCAAAATGAAATAGACTCTTTCGCCTCCTGTGACGGCAGGCAACGGGCGGCTCGAACGGGCCGCCCGACTTTTTTCTTACCCGGACGAGCGGACCCGGTTCGGTCAGGGTTGCGTTCACTGCATTGACGCAAAGTTTCAATTTTGGTCGGCTCAAGGGCACGAAAAGACGTCGATTCGGTCCGATTTTCCGGTCCGGTAGTATCCATTAGCGGATATTTGGCGGAGCCGAAACCAGACTTCAGAGATCCTGATCTCGTACAGTTTGTACCGACGCAAAGTCAGGATTTTGGGTGGTTGCGGCACTTGTATAGACGGCCCTCAGATCGGTTACAGGATCAATGGCTTCGGCCGCTTTGAGTTCGGTGAGAAGGAGCACGATGTGACGATTCTTTGCGCCGTTTCCGAGGCTCTGAAACTGTACTTGCAGGCCTCGGTCTTCAGTGCCGGCATTCAGCCTGATCTTGCGTCGCAGGGTCTTGGCCTCAGGCGCCCCGTCGTGACCGAGAATGATTCTCCGCTCCTCGGACACGTAATAACGAAGCGATTCGGGGCTGCGGAGTCTGGCCACAATCATGAAGGCAACGCACAACAAACTGTAGTCAGACCGTAATGCCTCCGAGAGCTTTCCAGTCATTGAGTCCGACGGAAAAGATCGGTCTCGGGTTCGAAACGGAAGTCAGAGCATCTGCCTCCAAATCGATTGATTCTGTGCTCACCTGATGGCAGGCCACTGGAAACCAGCAAATTGCATGAAATGCATCTTCGCCGATTTCCAGCTTAGCCCGCACAGAGCCGAAGTCGCCTCCCCGGTGCTGGACACCAATACCCGGCTCTTCGCCGATGACCGGGTCAACGCTGGGCAATTCATAGTTCTAACAGGAAACCGGTTTCGTTCTGCACCTCTCATCGTCAATTGATCATCGTAGAGGGCAGCCAAAGGATCAATGCCGGAAAAAAGACCAACAGAACAAGCTTTATGATATCGGCACCCACGAACGGGAGAACGCCCTTGAATATGGTCGGCATGGGAACATCACCGGCCACTCCCTTCAGAACAAACACATTGATGCCAAACGGCGGGGTGATCAGGCCGGTTTCCACCACCACGACCATAATGATTCCGAACCAGATCAGGTCGTATCCAAGATCCAGGATCAGCGGCGATACGATCGGCACGGTGATCACCATCAGCGCGAACGGATCCATGATCGCGCCGAGGATCAGATAAACGAACAGAATCAGGAAGATTATGGCGATCCGGTGAAGATCCAGTCCGCCGATAGCGTCGGTGACGATGCCGGTTAATCCCGTCGTTCCGATGAAGAACGAGAACGTGACAGCCCCAAAGATCAGGGCATAAATCATCGCAGTGGTCTGGGTGGTTTCGCCCATCACTTCCCAGATCGCTCCGCGATGAAGCTTCCCGCGAAGCAAGGCAAACATGAACGCGCCTCCGGCACCGACCGCCGCCGCTTCGTTGACTGTGAAGATGCCTCCGTAGATGCCACCAATCACGATGCCGAAAAGACCGATGACTCCCCAGCTCTGGCGCAGCGCGGCCCATATCTCGGCGCGTGTGGGCCTTTCGCTTGGTGGCGCCGCCTTGTTGGCGAAGCGAATGTAGAGGGAGACAGTCACCATGTAGAAGATCGTCGCGATGATCGCAGGGATCACCGCCGCAATAAAAAGCCGCCCAATCGATTCTTCGACCAGGATTGCATAGATGACGATTGCGGAAGATGGAGGAACCAACTGCCCCAGCGTTCCACCTGCCGCCACGCAGCCTGTAGCCAGGTCCGGCGAATAACCCCGCTCCCGCATTTCCGGCAAGGCAACCCGCCCGATCGTCACAGCTGTCGCAAGGGAGGAGCCGGTCAGGGCGCCAAATCCGGCGCATCCGCCGATTGTCGCCAGCGCAAGGCCACCTCGACGATGACCGATCAATACATGGGCCAGTTTGTAAATGTCTCCGGAGAGACCTGCAACCGAGGCGAATGCACCCATCATCAGAAATAGCGGCAGGACCGCCAGATTTCCGTTAGTCAGAAATTCCACGACCTCGGTGCCGATCACACCCAAGGCTGGTTCAAAGCCGACCATGAGGATTGTCCCGATCAAACCGACAAGACCCATGGCCGCTGCCAACGGCACCAGCATCAGGATCATGACCCACATGATCAGGAAGAAAATAACCGCGATGCCAGCTTTGGAGTCGGGCAAAATCGTCGGCAGAAATTCCGTCATGCTCTGAAGCGAAACATCCAATCCGGCGATGACGGCCACCAGCAAAACGGCAATAACTCCAAACAGGATTGGTGTGATTGGCCGGCCGCTCAACTGTTTTTGCTCTTTTTCTTCGCCAAAATCTCGTGGAGGAACGTACCCGGCAAACGCGTTCGCGATATCCGTCAGCAGCACGACGAACTGAATCAGGGCGCACACGACCATCAGTATGCAAATGACCCAAATGAAGGGAGACAGCTGCCATTCGAGGATCATCGTGGTCTGGCCGATTTTGTTGACCTCGACGGCGTGATGGCCAATTCGCCACGCAAACACCAGGAAGATGAGGAGCAACAGGAACGAGCCCAGGGGGTTCAGCCAGCAACGGGTTCGCGGATTGAGAACACCGCCCAGAAGATCAATTTTCAAATGGACCCTCTGGGCTACCCCCGCCGGAAACGTCGCCGCAATCGCGACCGCCATGACCATCTCTACCACTTCGTTGAACCCAACGAATGGCGCATTGAATACAAACCGGAGCGTGATATCGCCCACGGTCAATAGGGAAATGATGAGCATCCCGAGGACGCCGAAAGAAGCAATGCGACGGGTAATCGCGATGCTTTTTTCAACATAGTTGTTGGGCCAGGAAAACATCAAACCCAGCTTGGCTTGATGCCATCCGGCCTACTTGAGCTTGGCTATTTCTTCCTTGAATGCCGCCAGTATGGCTTCACCATTGGGCGTTTTCCTGGCCCAGTCGGTGTGAACTTTCAGTGTTGCGTCCGCCCAACGTTTCTTTTCGGCATCGGTGAGGGTAATCAACGTATGGCCATCTTGTGTGCCATACTTCTTCTTCGACCCGGTTTGAATACGATCCCAGAACTCCGAGTACTTCTTCACAAGACCCATATTGGAATTCGAATCGATGGCTCTCCGGGCCTCTCCTTTCAAACCTTCGTAAGTCTTCTTATTCATGATGACCATGCCGGCACCACCGCCCAGGGCCACGTCGGTATGGAATTTCGTCACTTCGTAGAGTCTGTAGGGCTGAAACGCGGTCCAGGCGATAAATGTACCCTTGACGAGACCCCGGCTGACATTCTGGTAAATCTTGGGCGTGATCATGGATACAGGCGTCGCTCCCAGGGCACCAATGGTCGCCAGCCGCATCGGCCCGGTGGAGCCGATTTTCATGCCCTTCAGATCTTCCAGGGATTTGACGGGAGAATTGGTGTGGAGCGCGTTGGGCGGAAACGAAAAGGCCGCCAGGAGTTTGACGTCCTGATATTCGTCAGAAATCAGGCCCCGTTCATACAGCCGCCACATCGCTTGAGAACCAACCGATGATTTCTCGAACAGAAGGGGCAATCCCACGACGTTGGATTTCTTGAATTTTCCGGGAACGAATCCCTGCAGGCTCCAACCGATCTGGGCGACATTAGTCTTCACGCGATCAAAGAGGTTCTGGTGGCTCGCAAGCACTCGACCTGCAACCAGTTCGACGTCCAGAGTTCCGTTGGAGTCGGCAGTGACTTTCTTCACCCATGGACCAAAAATCTGAACGTTGAGATGTGCCTTTGGCGGCGATGGTGAAGCGAATTTAAGTTTCAAAGGCTCCGCGGCTGCCGGTAAGGCGATAACCGAGAGCGCAATGGCTCCAACTACTGCAGCGTTCTTCATAGTAATTTCCTCCCTGGTATTGAGCCTGGATCAAACTCCGAAATGCAAAATTGCCTCGTACGTCGGAAGGCTTTCTCAAGGCTATATATAGTAGCAGAATTGGCGGACAAAGGCGAGGTATTCAGGGCGAGCAAATTGCCAGGGCAAGAAACAGCCCTGTTTTCGGCCCGTTTGGTCACCGGCTCCTTGAACAATACCGAGCCCTCAACCGGCAGGGGAGTGGCATCGCCGAACCAGCTGCCGGTCCTGATGGAAGGCAACGGTTTACTGACAACTATCCGCATATCGCGGGTCATCACCAGCCTGGAGATGCCGGGAGGCAGCGAGTGGCTGTTTCGCCTGAATCGCATCACCGCTCGGCCCGGACGGATCGCAGACCGTTGTTGTCTCTCACTTTACAAGTTCGTGAGCATCCCGGATTATTTCTGGCGAACTGGTTCTGGATTTCCCGGATTGCTCCGCTTCTTTTCCGATCGC
The DNA here is from genome assembly GCA_965221485.1 of Alphaproteobacteria bacterium. Lineage (GTDB taxonomy): Bacteria > Pseudomonadota > Alphaproteobacteria > MPNO01 > UBA830 > JAJEBT01. The sequence goes on from OZ244893.1 coordinate 1,887,900, forward strand.
TCTGTGTAAAAGTTGCGGTCCCGGGTCTTGATTTGGGATCTGGTACCTGAAGTCTCCGGGACCTGGAGCCCGGCTGCGTTGGTCCGGTGCTGCGCTCGAGGGCACCAATCCTCGTCTTTTCCTGATTGACGCTGAGTCTCATCTAGATTGTCGCGCTGCACTCCGCCGGCATCAGCCGCAACGGACGCGCACAGAGCGTGGCCAAAACAGGGTCGTGGCCAAAACAGAGTGAACCCCTTACCGGCGCCCGGTTATTCCTGATCCTGCATACATGTCAATGGCGGCCATTCTGTGCTCAACAGTCGGGAAATTTGCGAGCCGGTATGATCAAGGAACCACATGGCAACTTGACAACGGTCGAGAAAACGTAATATTTTCAAACCTGTGGGCGATTAGCTCAGTTGGTAGAGCAGCTGACTCTTAATCAGCGGGTCCGGGGTTCGAGTCCCCGATCGCCCTCCAGCATCCAGGCACTCCCGACAAGGGACTGGGAGTGACGCCTCCAGGATCAGGGATCCTGTTACGCGCGCATGATCATTGTGCAGAACCGGTCCGGTTTCCGGTCAGGGCATTCCTCACTCCCTCACCAGCGTCTCCCGACAATCTTTCAGGCCCGGGACCGGGCCTGCCCGGGCCCGTGTTCAGCTACCCGCAAATTGCGCCGATACGCCAGTCCAGTTCAAGACGACTGCAGATCATACCAGACTCCGACATCTGCAGGGCAAACCGGCTGACCACAGCGGCATCGGGTAGTTTTATGGCGACGCAGCACCAGTCCACACATGTCTCGGTCGTGCCGACCTTTCCAACCGGGCCGGGAGCGCGATCGGCATCAAGCAAAGCGATCGCACTCTGCGCAATCAGGATACTCATGATCGGTCACCGCCTGGAGCAACTCCGGATATCGGCGAATTCAGAGGACGCCATGGGGGTGTCAACACCACGCAAATTGGCCCGGACGAGGCTTTGCACCCACACAGAAGCATCCTCTGGCGGCATCCCGGTATGTTGAAACAGTTCGGCTCAGGAACCTGTCAGGCGTGCAGGCAAAACCGAACCATATCCGGGGTGTCGAGCCTCATGCTGCAACCGTAATTGCCGGAAAATGATCATCCAGCCAGCCCCTGACGATCCCGCGGGTTCTGGTATCATCTCCGGCAAGGGGAAAATGATCGGTGCCGGTAATCAGGACCAGATCCTTCGGCTGGCCAGCGAGCTCCCACAGGCGGAGCGACTGCTCGGTCGGTGTTACCGTATCGTCGGCGCCGTGGAGAAAGAAAATTGGCCGGGGACTGACCCAGTGAATCACCTCTTCTGCCCTGAAGTCGTACATGCTTTGGGCGGTATCGGCTGAAACCTCCATCAATGCCTCGGGGGAGAGGTTCTTCCGCAGATGTTCTGCCATCGGAACAACATCGAAACGCGAAACAATCGGTGCAACCCCGGTGCGCTCCTTTTCCTCTCGGGCCCGTTCGAGCATGCCGGCAAATCTCTCCCACTTTTCTCCGGGATGCTGGCCGCGAAACTTGCGTTCGCCGTGGCCCCAACCGCAGGATGAAATAACGGCAGCGAATCTCTGGTCAACTGCTCCCGCATAGCACGCAACGGCGGCGCCAAAACTGTGCCCGATGACACCAATCCGATCCGGAGCGATTTCGGGGCGCTCCGCCAGCCAGTTCAGCGCGTTCTTGGCATCCGCGACCTGGTCATGGCACAGCACATACCCTCTTCGACCGCCGCTTTTTCCGCAGCCGCGAAAATCGAAACGGAGTGAGGCATAACCCCATTCCGTGAGCATTCGTGCCATAATTTCAGCGTGGCTCTTGTCCTTGGAACCGATAAAGCCATGCAGCACAACAAAAGCTGTCAACCTGTCACCGGCTTTGTATCCGTCCGGAATGTGGAGGTTTCCCGCCAGTTCGATTCCGTCAGAAACAAAAGTCACGTCAAATTCCATATTCTGATTTCCTGTTATCGGAGAGGCGATGCTCATATACTGACCGCATCGCAAAATTCTTGCAGCACCTGCAGCCTCAATGCAAACGCAGTACCCGCTGCCGCGTTCATCCCTTCACCGGAGATCCCGTCCTCTGTTTGTTTGACGATACCCACAGGGACCAGGTTTATGAAAATATTCTGGGATATGTTCGTGTAGTCTGCGAAGCAACTGGAAATCCATGGACTGGCAAGATGACCATTATCAGAATTCATGATATCGAGCCGTTGGAAGACAAGAAAGAAGAGGGCATCGACCTATTGCCTACGGGGACGGAGGTTGCCACGCCATTCTGGGAAACACCGACCCTGGACGAATTAGCGGGCTTTCAAAATGTAAAGCCCCTGGAGACGGCTCAAAGGCTATTCGGAACGTGGCCCGGTGACGAAAATGATGGATTCGAAGCGACCATCATCGAGCTCCGGAACCTGCGCACTGGATCCGGCAGTCTCTGATGACACCCACCGGTGTTCCCCCGGACACGAATATTGCGTCCTGCTCGATGCGTAGAGGTCGGGAAGCGCAGGTATATGCTCCTCATGTGGAGCATCGTGCCCGTTGTCTCTTTCATCACAGTCGGTGAACTATAGTTCGGCGCCGAGAAAGTAAGGTGGGGCAATAGGAATCGAAGAACACTTGACGCAATGCCCCGTGAATTCGTCGTGATTCCCTACGACAACGAAACGTCTCCCTTCTATGGTCGTCCGGTAGCAGCACGGGAGCGGAATGGAAGACCCGTTTCACTCAACGATGCTTGGATCGCAGCCTGTGCTGTACGACATGAAGTTCCGCTGAACACCCATAATGGCCTCGATTTTTCCGGCATACCAGGCTTGCAGGTGATTACCGAACCTGTTCCATCCAGCAATGGCGGATAATGGGGAGCCTCTCCCCGTGCTGCACAAGTACCAGACCATCCGGTACTGGAGCAATGAGGACCGGGCGTTGATCGCTGAGGCAACCGAATTGGCCGGCTGCGTGGCGCATGGCGACGACCAGGAAACCGTGTTGTGGAACATCAAGGACGCCGTGCAATTCTGAATCGAGCGGGCGCAGGAACTGTGACGAGCGGTTCCTGAGCCGAAGGGCGAGCGGTTGATGTTTGCGTGACCGCTTGATATGGCGCCGCCACTGAGAGATCCGTCAGCATCACAAAGCCAGATTTCGAGCCCGACCCTGACTTCCAGTTCCGAGCGGTGGATGCTGTCCGCGACCCATTTCGAAGTCAGAAGGTGTACAGGACCAACTTCACGGTAATGCGGGATTCGCGAGATCGACAACGCCGGATCGCCTTTAACGAGTGCGATCTGGGCGCTGGCAATCGGCTGACGCTGCCTCGCGACGAGATTATGGCAAATCCGATCGATACCCGGCTCCGCAACGGATTTCCGCAGTCCGACTCGCTGATCTGAGGCGACTTCATTGTCGAAATGGAGACCTGCACTGGCAAGACTTGGTGTTTGACTTGGAAGCGAGGGATTTCTCCAATTTTATGGTCAGTGATGACGGGAAGGCCATCAATGACCATAAAATTGGTGTGAAGTCCGACCGACAAAACCCGCGGCCAACCCGGTTTGTTTACGAAAAGATGGTGTTCGGGATCGCTGCCATGCATGGACGGGGCACACTCTGTTGGTTCGCTCACGTTCAGACCAAAATCTGTCAGTAAGGTCTCGGCCAGTGCCAGATCCGGTCATTGGGGCGGGATCCCGGCAATGTCTCGCGTCTTGATGACAGGTCCCGCATGAAACCATCACTGATTGTCTTCAGTCCGGACAATCCGCATAAGTGACACCGGAACCTTGCGTGCAGACTGACCGGATGGGTGAAGGTCTTGAAGCGCGACGCCCACGGTCACCGGAAGCGATGAATCGGGGGTCTGCAAATCCGGCCATCGGGTGACGCAGCCTTGTCTTCGACTGGGTCATGACAACGCGGTCTGTCCGATCATGTTGTAGTTGTGCAAGGTCTGATGGGAGCCCTCGGACACAGGATAGCTGTAACCTGCAAAAGCCCACAATCATGGGAGATGAAGATCACGGACCGGAGCATGAATATCAAATGCCGCTCTCACGAGACCAAATGCAAGACGGTTGAAGCGGGCTCAGTGGACAGCATGACGCCTGAGGACAGTACACAGACAGGCGACGCTCCCTCGAGCGTAAATCCGAAGAAAGTCGATCAATGGAACCAGGCTGTTACCCTGCATCAAATTACTGTGTTACCGTAGTAGAAACAGTGAATGCCCAGAACGGCATTCCGAGCGTCGGGTTTTCTGTCTGGTCAACCGGCCGGAATGGACAAGAATGCAATCGAACCACGCAGGAGGAAAAATGTTCATCAGAACGGCAATCGCAGGAATCACCCTGCTCACCCTGTCGAGCGCCGCCAACGCGGCGCCGCTCACACTAAAGATGGCGTATTTCGGTGGGCCGAAGAATCCCACCTACGAACATGTGATGCTTCCATGGATCAAGGAAGTCGCCGCAGCATCAAACGGTGCGATGAAGATCGACGCCTATCCCGGCGGTACACTCGGCAGAAACCCGCGGGTTCAGGTCAAGCTTGTGCTCGATGAAGTCACCGATCTGGGCTTTTTCGTGCCGTCCTATACGCCAGGTCGATTTCCCGACAACGAGGTGATGGAACTGCCGGGGCTGTTCCGGAACAACCTCGAGTCCGGGGTTGCAATATGGCGGCTCTACGAGCAGGGCATGCTGCGGGGCTACGACAAGTTCAAGGTGCTGATGCTGGTGACGACAGCGCCCTACACCATACACACCAAGACTCCGGTCAAAACACTCTCGGATCTCAAGGGCATGAAGATCCGGGCCGGTGGGCCGGTTGCAGGCGCTGCGATCCGGGCCATTGGCGCTATCCCCGTCGGCATGCCGATTCCCACCGTGGCGGAGAGCATCAGCAAGGGCATTCTTGCAGGAACGGCGTCAGACTGGAACGTGCTCTATGCGTTCCGCATCGTCGATATCGCCAAACACCACTATATGGGCGTGCTTGGCACGGTGCCCATCGGCGTGATCATGAGCAAGAAGCGCTGGGATGCACTGCCTGATTCCGCAAGGGCCGCGTTCAACACCGTCAGCGGTGAGATGCTCTCACGCCGCAATGGCAAGACCAATATAAAAATACAGGCCATGCTCGAGGAAAAGACCCGAAAGGACAAGAGCCACGTCTTCGTCGATCTCGATGCGGAAGCCAGGCAGAAATGGGAAACGGTGCTGCAGCCGGTCATTACCAATTGGGTAAACAAGCATCCGAAGGGGAAGGAGTTGCTCGCAGCGGTGAAGAAGGAAGTCGCGGCTGTACGTGCCGGGCAATAGCGCGAATCGGTTCGCGGCGTGGCGGCCGGTCACGATCGTAACGAGGGCCTGGGTACACGCTGGCTGGCCCTGATCGGGCTGGTCGGGCTGGTGGTGGTCGCATTGGTCACCATCGGCGATGTACTGCTCCGCTGGTTGTTTGACAGTCCCGTCGACGGGGTTGGCGAAATCAGCCGTCTCGTCGTCGCAGTTTCAATTGCGGCCTTTTTTCCGATGGCGCTCGCCGACCGCCATCACATCTCGATCGAGTTTCTGGGCGCCTGGCTGGGACCGCGCGCCCGATTGTGGATCGACTCCCTCGCCCACATGGTGACTTCGCTGTTTTTCATGCTGGTCGGATGGCAGTTCATTCTCTATACGATTGAAGTCGAGGATAGCGGGGAGACAACCTGGCTCCTCGGTTGGGATGTGGGGCCGTGGTGGATCGCGACGACGATCTTCATGCTGATCTGCATTCCGATCCAGATTCTGGTTTTCTACCGGCAGATCGGCCTGGCCTTGCGTGCTGATATCCAGCCGAGGACCGGCGGCGACAGCGCGGGATACTGACGGCCAATGGATCCGATCCTTGTTGCCTCGCTGGGCATGGTGGGAATGTTTGTTCTTATCCTGCTGCACATTCCCATTGGCATATCAATGGCCCTGGCCGGCTTTGTCGGCTTCGGCATTCTCAGCGGCTTTGGTCCGGCGGTAACGCTGTTCGCGACCGAGCCCGTGGGAGTCATTTCCAACCTCGAACTGGCGGTGATACCGCTGTTTCTGATGATGGGAAGCTTTGCCGGCGTCAGCGGCTTGTCCGCGGATATCTACCATCTGGCCTATGCACTGGTGGGACATCGGCGGGGCGGGCTGGCGCTGGCCACGATCGGTGGATGTGCGGGATTTGGAGCGGTGTGCGGATCGTCCATCGCAACAGCCGCCACGATGGGCCGTGTGGCCCTCCCGGAGATGATACAACGCAACTATGCGCCAACCCTTGCAAGCGGTTGCGTTGCTGCGGGTGGCACCCTCGGAATGCTGATCCCGCCCTCGGTGATCATGGTTATCTACGCATTTCTCGCCGAAAAATTTGTCATCACCCTGTTTGTCGCAGCCATCATTCCCGGTCTGATCGCAGTCGCTTTTCACTTCATTGCGATTGGAATCGTTGTGCGGATCAATCCGGAAGCCGGCCCTGCGGGCGAGCGAATGAGCTGGTCCGAGCGCCTCCAGGTGGCTCGCAAGAGCTGGGGTGTGATGGTGCTCATGTTCGCGGTGATCGGTGGAATTTACGGCGGCGTCTTCACCGTCGCAGAAGCTGCTGCCCTGGGAGCCGGACTGGCTTTCCTGTTCACGGTCGGCCGCGGCAAGCTGACGGCCGAGAATTTCTGGCTCGTGCTGCGGGAAACTGCCTCCAATACGGCGATGATCTACCTGATCATCGCCGGGGCATCGATCTTCACCTACTTCATCTCGACGACACGGATGCCTGACGCTCTGGTCTCTGCAATCACCACACTGGATCCGCCGCCGCTCCTCGTCATTGCGATCCTGATGATCGCTTTCCTCATCCTCGGCAGCATCTTCGACACCATTGCCGCCATGGTCATCACCATGCCGTTCGTCTATCCGCTCGTCGTAGGCCTCGGCTTCGATCCAATCTGGTGGGGCATCGTGCTCGTCATGGTCATCGAAATCGGCATGATCACGCCGCCGATTGGCCTGAATGTTTTTGTTCTCTACGGCGTGGCGCGGACGATACCGCTGAAAACCATATTCGCCGGTATCGTTCCCTTCCTCATCGCCGATCTGACCCGCTTGACCATCATCATCCTGTTCCCGGCCCTTGCCCTGTGGCTCCCGGTCGCGATGGGTCTCAAAATCGGTGGAGATTAGCCTGGATCGACAGCCATCATCCGTGCATCCAGCACCTCAACACCGTCTCCCCCGTGCCTGACCATAACAGGATGCAGTACAATCTCGTACAGCCCCGGTGTCGCCCGCAATAATGCGCACACCTGCGCTGCTGTCTCGGCGAACGCAGCAATACCATCCGGCAACAAGGACCGTTTGCCGGCCAGGAGACTGACACATTCGAGAGATTGTACGGCCTCGGCAATCGTTTCAGGGGTCGCATCTGCCGGCAGGTAACAACTGCAGCCCGGTTGACCATCCATCGGTTCGCCAAAGCCCACCTTCAGCACCGGACCCCAGTCTGCATCTCGGTGAACCCGGATCGACATTGGTAGGGCACCGTCATGGGCCGCTGTCCCGCCGAGCCGAATTCCTGCTTCCGCCAGGACCATCGCCATCTCATTTCTGCTGATGCGGCCCGACTGTTTGATCCCGGCGGGCCGCGCCGGAACAGGGCTTCTCAACCGTTCCGCCTGCAGCAACATTTTGCCATGGGAGAGAACATGAGCCATCGCGCGCATGGCCCGTTCGGGCGAACCGAAAAAGGGAATGCCGGCGGCAGAAAGCATTGGTACAAGGTCGGGATGGGTCGGCTGATCGCCTCCCAGAAATGCGCACAGGACGGGCTTGCCGAACCCGGATTTTCCGGCCGCCACGAACTTCGCCTTTCGCAGGCCGTAATCAGCATTGCCCCCCACGACGGTCACCAAAAGAGCTCCGACAGCCGGATCGTCGAACATGGCTTTCATGGTCCTGGCATACAGGGAACTGTCGAAGATCGCCTGCGCGGTGAGGTCGACAGGATTCGAGGCTTCGACGAAATCAGGGAGAGCATCAGACAACGCCGCCAGGGTCTCGGGGCTCAGTGATGCCATCCGCATGCCCTGCGCTTCCCAGAAGTCGAGTGCAAATCCCTTGAAGGCACCGGACTCCGTAACAATTCCGAGATCTCCGCCCGGTGGCTGCGGATGGTGGGCAAGGATGATGGATACGTCGATGAGTTCATCAATAGTCTCTACGAGAACAACATTCTCGTCCTTGACAAGAGCTTCCATGATCGCGAATTCGCCGGGACGGGCTCCGGTGTGGGTGACAGCGGCGCGGCGGGCAGCATCGCCCCGGCTGAGGTGCAGCAAAACCATTGGCTTGCCGACACGGCGGGCAGCAGCCGCGTGGCGGAGGAAATCAGCCGGCCGACGGATTTGCTCCACGAGCATGACAATCACGCCGGTCTGCGAATCCTCGATCAGAAACGGCAGATAGTCTTCCACCCCGACAACCGCCTCGTTTCCTGTGGTCACCGAATAGGTGAACCCGATCCCGGCCGAGACCGCAGCCCTGCGCAGAACCGACGCCATCCCGCCCGATTGGACAACGATGCCGATCCCGAGACTCGCTGGCCCTGTCACCCGCTGCATCTGCGCAAACGTAATCGCCACTCCGTCAACCGCATTGGTGAACCCCAGGCAGTTCGGGCCGGCAAAGGCAATGTCGTGGTCCCGGCACAATGCCGCAATACGATCCTGGGTCTTCTGGCCCTCTCCGCCGATTTCAGCGAAACCCGAGGCAAAGCACATGATTGACGCCACCTCGCGCCGGGCCAGGGCTGCGACCGTGTTTTCGATCGCCGGGCCGGGCAGCGTCAGGATCGCGCAATCGATTCCCGTCGGCAGGTCGTCAGCCGACGCGAGACAGCGACGGCCCTCGATTTCGCGGGCGTTGCGGCTGACGAGATAGATCTCTCCCGAATAGCCGCTCACCCCCAGATTGGTGAGGACCTGCCGCCCCGCCGTGTTCTCCCGCTCCGAGACCCCGACGATAGCAACCGAACGCGGATTGAGAAGACGCGCGACCCGTGATCGCGAGATCACACGGGCGAGGGCGTTCTCACGCTTCGCTGTCACGGTTGAACGCGCTCAATCCTGGCCGAAACTCCTTCCGATCAAGAAAACTGTCCATCGCGCGCTCCCGAATCCGCTCGCCATCCACCAGCCTGAGCTGGGCTCCCTTTGCGGCGATAAATTGTGCAGACGTATCCCAGTCCATCAGATGAGAGTACTTGAACGTGACCTTGGCCGCGTTGAGGACGGCCGGACCCTTCTCCATCAGTGTCCGGGCCAGAGCACGGGTCCGGTCGCGCAGCTGATCAGCGGGAAATGCCTTGTTCACCACACCCATCTGCGCCGCCTCGATTCCATTGAAGGTTTCGCCGGTCATGATGTAGTAGAGGGCATCTCGCGAGCCCATAAGTTCCTCAAGCGCCTTGGTTACGACCCCGCCCGGAATGATGCCCCAGTTCACCTCCGATACCCCGAACTGCGCCTCTTCCGCGGCCAGAGCGAGATCGCAGGAGCAGAGCGGCGTGAAGCCGCCGCCGAAACACCAGCCATTGACCATGGCGATGGTCGGCTTCGGATAGGTGCGCAGCTTGCGCCACTGCCAGATTTCGGCGGAGCGGCGCTGACGCACCTGTTCTTCGGGAGTCTCGGAATCTACAGCACGGAAAAACTCGCGCAAGTCCATGCCCGCGGTCCACGAATCCCCTGCACCGGTGAGCACAACGATCTTGCAACGGTCGTCATATTCCAGCGCATCCAGAATCTCGCACATATCGTCATTCAGTACCGGGTTCATCGCATTGCGTTTTTCCGGACGATTCATGGTGATCCATGAAATGCCATCTTCAAAATCGACAAAAACGGTGTTTCCGCCCGCCACAAGCCTGTCGCCACTGTCTGTTGGAGCCATACTTCATCCCTTCCTTTCCGGATTTTCACTATTGGATATCAGGCAAGGCTGCCGTTTCCGATCAAGGCGCGACCGCATATGGAAGCCCTGGAATTTTTCGAATGCAGGACGGGTCTCGGCGCAATTCCCCGCTTCCTCCCCGGCAATCGAGCCTCGAACGGATGCCTTCCCTCCGGCTCCGCGCGGTCCGAACCGGAAGGCAGTCGCATCCCAGGCATACCGTGGCACCAGGGACCCGCTCTCAATGACCGAACGGCTGCATCGGCTCAACATCACTGCTGCGCCCGATTTGCAGACCCGGGGGACCCGGTCGCATGGACTTGATTCCTTATATGTTATAATTGTTTATGGATGTAACAGGTTTTCCAGCGAATGTCATGTAGACACAGTGTCATGGTACAGGGAACGAGGGAAGACGCGCCCCGGAACAGCGGAGACGCCAAAGTCGGCGAGGACGAAACTTCACAGTCTGTGCTTGAGAGCCTTGCGGGATACAATCTCAAGCGGGCCTACAGGGTTGTTCAGGACAATTTTCGCGCGGCATGGGGCAAACATGAACTGACAACTCGCATGTTTCATACCCTGGCTCTGGTGGTGGAGAACCCGAACATCACGCAAAGCGAGATTTCCCGTATCCTTCAGATCAAACGGTCTGGCCTCGTAGCCATCATTGATCATCTCGAAGAACGTCAGCTGCTGAGACGAAACGGTGTCGCCGGGGACCGTCGCGTTTACGCATTGACGCCGACACCGGCGGGTCTCAGACACTTCAGGGATGCCTTGCAGCTGGTCCGGCACCATGAAAAACACCTGTTGTCTTCGCTGTCCAGGGGCGAACAGGCACAACTTCTCGTTCTGCTGCAAAAGATTCGCCCACGCAAGACGGGCGGTTGAGGGGTAAAGTGAACCAGACCGAAACAGCCGAAGCCGCCCGCTTCTGGTCGCCTGACTTCGTTTATGACCATCGCCCGGATGGTGCGGTCCTCATGCGCCAGGCCAGGGATCTGCCGCCCTATCCCCCTGTACTTGCCGATTTCATCGACAGATGGGCGGAAGACGCTCCCGATCGGGCTTGGATCCGACGCCGGACGGAAGACGGCGAATGGCGAGGCTTCAGTTATGGTGAAGCAAGGGCCATGGCCCGGTCAATCGGAGCCGGGCTTCTCTCATTGGGCCTGGGCCCCGAGAGGCCGCTCCTGGTGCTGTCCGGAAACAGTCTGGAACACGCGCTGTTGAGCATTGCCTGCGCCTATGTCGGTGTTCCTTATTCACCGGTCTCACCTGCCTATTCACTTCTTTCTAAAGACCATTCCAAACTCAGAAACATCGTACAGACGCTCAATCCGGGTGCCGTCTTTGCCGAAGACGGGATGGCCTTTGGCCCAGCGCTCGCAACCATCTCGAAAACGGAACAAATGGTCATCGGCCTCCATGATGCGCCTCCCGATGCCGTTCCGTTCGAAACCCTGACCGGGTTCGACCCGACACCCGCCGACGAAGCCCGGGCAACCCTGACCCCGCACACCGTGGTCAAATATCTGTTCACCTCCGGCTCCACAGGATCGCCCAAGGCGGTGATCAATACCAATCGCATGATCTGTGCCATGCATGCCATGGTTCGCGACTGTTACCGTTTCCTGTATTGGCAACCCCCGATCGTTCTGGACTGGGCCCCGTGGAACCACACGGCCGGCGGCAACAAGGTTTTCTATATGGTCCTGACCAATGGCGGCACCTTTTACATCGACGATGGCCGCCCCATACACGGCAAGTTTGACGAAACGTTGCGTAATCTGCGCGAGATCGCCTGTACCTGGTATTTCAATGTCCCGATCGGATGGGACATGCTGGTTGAGGAACTCGAAAAGGACCCGGCTCTGACACAGACATTCTTCAGCAAACTGAACATGCTCTTCTACGCTGGCGCCGGGCTCTCGCAATTGACATGGGACCGGCTGTCAGCCATCGGAAAACAGGTCACCGGTCGCGATACCCTTATTGCTACGGGGCTCGGATCCACTGAAACCGCGCCGTTTGCCCTTTGCTGCACGGAGCACCAGGACAAGGCTGGCAATGTCGGTGTGCCGGCGGCGGGGCTGACGATGAAGCTGGTCCCTTCCGGCGGAAAGCTTGAAGTCCGTCTGAAGGGACCAAGTATAACCCCGGGCTATCACGGTGACCCCGAGACCACGGCCCAGGCCTTCGACAGCGAGGGCTTCTACAGAATGGGTGACGCCGTGCGGCCAGCGGACCCTGAAGATTTTTCAAAGGGATTCTTTTTCGACGGCCGCGTTGCCGAAAATTTCAAGCTCAGCACTGGCACCTGGGTGGCCGTCGGCGCCGTGCGGTCGTCACTGGTCGATTCCATGGGCGGACTCGTTCGGGATGCCGTCATCGTGGGTGAGAATGAACCGGAACTGGGAGCCCTGCTGCTTCTGTCGCCGGCCGCAGAAGCCATGGACCCCGTATCGTTACGCGCCGCCCTCGCAGACCATATTAAGTCCGCCGCCAGGGAGGCAACCGGGTCGGCGGCACGCGTTCGCCGGGCGGTCGTGCTTCCCCGCGCTCCCGACTTCGACCGCGGCGAGATTACCGAAAAGGGCAGCCTGAACCAACGGGCGTTGCGGGCGGGCTGCGCTGACCTGATCGCTGCGCTTTATGCAGGCGGTGAAGACATCATCGCTGTTTGACCTGCGGTAACCATCACAGCACGTCGGGTTCTACTTGCGGAAATCGGGAGCTCTTTTTTCCAGAAATGCTGTAAGGCCTTCCATAGCTGCTGCTGTGGTTTGCGACATCGCAGCAGACAGGCTTTCCGTAAACAACCCGTCGGAGCGGGACATGTCGCCAATCCTGCCGATCGCCTGAAGCATCAGGTAGTTTGAGAACGGAGCATTGTCGGCAATCCTTTCCGCGAGCTTCATCGCGAGCGGAAGCGCCTCACCCTCCGGAACCGAGTAATGGGCCAGACCGAGTGCCAGACCCTCGTCGGCGCTGTAGTTTCGACCTGTCAGCATCATTTCGCGCATTCTGTCCGCGCCCAGTATGCGGCCGACGCGAACTGTCGCCCCACCGCCGACAAAGATGCCGCGGCGCCCTTCTGGCAGTTGAAACCGGACAGACGGTTCGGCAATGCGGACGTGAGTCGACGCGGCTATTTCGAGACCGCCGCCAATCACTGCGCCCGTCATCGCCGACAGCACCGGCAGACCACCATATTCGATCAGATCGGCGACCCTGTGCCAGTTTCGCGAATGGTAGACGGCCTCTTCCGGCAAGCGATGCACATGTTCTGAAAGATCCAGACCGGAACAGTAGTTCCCTCCTGCACCGGTCATGACAACCGCACGGACGTTTTCAGGGGGATCCGAAAAAAAATTGTCGAGATCCGCAATCAGGGCGTCGTTCATCGCATTTCGTTTTTCAGGACGATCGAAAACGATTACGGCAATGTGGCCGTGAATCTCTGTGCGTGTCGGCTTTCGCCCGGATTGTGCGTCGGTCATGGCTTCTGGCTCCCTGGGAGCACCGTTATTGTCGATTTCCATTAGTTTCACAAGATTACTGTAAATGGTTGCAGCTATTGCAATTCCGGATACTTGAGGATTAGCGGAAGCAAGACGGCAGGAGCTGGTGTTGTAACGGGTCCGATTTGACAGCCCGTCCTCCATAAGCCCGCCTCCAGGCAGGCAGCTGGTATGTCATATGTCGCGAACATGGCGCATGAGCAAACGGCCGTGTTCGGTGGCCCCGTCCGATGCATTCAGAAGCCTGCTGTCAGGGACTATACAAAACAGGACCGAAAAGAGACTGCACGGGTATCGGCATCTCTGACCGGATTGCAGGGTCGTCAGTCTCCGGACCCGGCCCCTGGCAGCAAACAGAACTTTGTTCACACATGGAGGTTTCGGAAGGCGGATCCGACTTCGCTGCTGGTCAAGAATGAGGAAACTCCGACCGGTGGCGGCTCTTCCTCGCATCTCATGTACGGCATGCACGGCTTCGGGTAGCGGTAAGATCATGCCTGCACCGCAGCGCTCAACAACGAGCATTACCTCCTCCGCCTCGCAACAGGAAACTTTGGGCAAACGCTGCTCGAGGGCGGCCTGAACCCGGTGCTGTCGGTCGTAGAGATGACACCGGAACATCAATATCGCTCACCGCAATGTGAGCGACAGTAACGATAACGCGTGACGGTGTTCGACCGAGAGCGGAGCTGTTGAGCCGTTTCCGGGCTCAGGGCATGCTGTCCGGAACAAGGAGTGCGATCTCCGGAAAGGCGACAAGAACGCCAATCAGGAAAATCTGGGCGATAACAAACGGAAATACGCCCGCAAAGATCCGACCAATCGGGACATCGGCAGCAATTCCCTTGATTACGAATACGTTCATGCCGATAGGCGGCGTGATCAGACCAAGCTCCACAATCATAACGACGATGATTCCGAACCACACCGGATCGAATCCAAGCGCATTGACGATAGGAAAGAAAATCGGAATGGTCAGAAGGACCATGGCGAGAGAGTCGAGGAAAGAACCGATCACGATATAGATCAACAGGATGAGAAGCAGCACCTGGAGCCGGCTGATCTGCAGCCCCTCGATCCAGTCGCTGATCTGATCGGGTACCGAAGCCAGGATCAGAAAGTTGTTGAACAGAATGGCGCCGATCAGGATCGTAAAGATCATCGCCGTGGTCTTGACGGTATCGATCAGGCTGTCCTTCAGGAGGCCTGCACTGAAAGTCCGGTTGAAGAGCGAAAGCACCAGGGCGCCGATCGCACCGATACTGGCAGCTTCCGTGGGCGAGAAGATCCCTGCATAAATCCCGCCGATGACAAGAATGAACAGAAGCGAGACCCCCCAGACATCGCGCAACGCGCGAAGACGTGCCCGCAGCGACGCACGTTCCGCTCTGGGTCCGTATTCCGGGCGGATATGCGTCACGATCGAAATAACGGCCATGAACACGATCACCGTGAGAATGCCGGGCAGAATCCCGGCCAGAAACAGCTTCGAAATGCTGGTTTCGGTGAGAAGGCCGTAGAGCACCATCAGCACACTTGGCGGAATCAGGATACCGATTGTTCCGCCAGCGGCAATCGCCCCCGTAGCCAGGCGATCATCATAGTTGTAGCGTCGCATTTCGGGCAGCGCGACCTGGCTCATGGTCGCCGCGGTGGCCAGACTCGAACCACAAATGGCCGCAAAAGCACCGCAGCCGCCCACCGTCGCCAGGGCAAGACCTCCCCTGCGATGGCCGAGCCATGAATTGCACGCTCGATAAAGCGCCTCGCTCAAGCCCGCACGGCTGGCAATAAATCCCATCAGCAGAAACATGGGCAACACGGACAGGTCGTAGGTTATCGCCGTTTCGTACGCCGTCTGGCCGATCAGATTCAGCGCCGCATTGAAGTCGATCAGCACGCCAATGCCAAGAGACGCGGACAGGCCCATGGCAAGGCCGATGGGCATGCCGGCCGCAAGAAGGACAAACAGGAGGCCGAGAATCAGAAGGGACAGGATCGACGGATCCAACGAACGTCTCGCTATCGACAACCAGAGGCGTGCATCTCGAGGAAGGCAGGTCCTAGTGACCGCCGGAGCGCGCGGTCAGGTCGGTGAGCGCGCTCCGGGCATGGATCAGAAATCCGGTGAGCAGAAAAACGCTTCCGGCCGTCATGACGAAGGCGACCGGCCAGATCGGCCAGAAAAGGATCTGTGTCTTCACATCGACAACAAACAGGCTGTATGCGTGCAGCGCAAGTCTCCAGACAATGACGCCAAAAAAGGCCAGCCCGAACAGATTGACGCACAGCGAAAGAACGGCTCGGAGCCGTCCACGCAAGCGCCCGACGACCAGGTCGACCGACACATGAGCCCGTTCATGGGTTGTCAATCCAATAGCCAGATAGACGATCAGTCCCATCGCCTGTTCGGTCATTTCAACTGAAAACGTCAGGGGCAGGGCGAAGACATAGCGTAGCAGGACATCAACAAAAGTGATGACGGCAAGCATCGCGAGCACGAACGCGGACGCACCGGCAAGCCATCGGGTCATGCACCGGTTCAGACCGACGACCAACCCGCTGTCGAGCGTGCGCTCCCCGTCCGTTACGTCTTCACTCATGAAGCGATCTTACTTCTTCCCGGCCTCTTCACTGACAATAGACTTGAAGTCGGCCAGCAGCGCCTCGCCATCAAGACCCATGTCGTTTGTTCTCTTGATCCAGTTGGCCTGGACCGCAGCGACGACCGACCGCCAATTCTCGAGACTGGTCGGGCTCAGAGCCGAGATTTCATGCTCTTTGCGCGTGACAACTTCGGCGCGGCTCGCAACGTCTCCGCTCTCCCAGCCGATAGCATAGGTATTGGATCCTGCATATCCGCTGGCTTTCCAGAGCGCATCCTTGTTCGCATCCGACAAGCCGGCAAACGACTTGTGATTAAGAACGACCGAAAAGGCCGCGGTATAGAGACCACCGGGGATTTCGAGATGATGCCTGACCAGCTTGTGGAGCCGGAAGCCGCGCATCGCCTCCCACGGGAAGAGCACCGCGTCAACGGTACCGCGCTGCAGGGCCTCATGGACCTGGGTGGCCGGCATCGAGACAACAGTCAGTCCCAGCGCCTTGCAGACATCAACTGCTGTACCGGCTGCACGCACCTTGACTCCCTTGAGGTCGGCAAGGCCCGTGACCTTCTTTTTCGTGTGCAGCACCCCCGGTCCATGAACGAATGCGTTCAAGAGAATGGTATCGCCATATTCCCGCTTCGCGAAATCGTGTTTGGCGTACCATTTCCAGAGAGCACGAGAACAGATCGTCGCACTCGGGCACAGGAAAGGAAGCTCTGCAATTCTGTAAAGATGATACCGTCCCGGCGTATACCCGGCGACAATCCAGGCAAGGTCGCGAACACCATTCTTGGCGAGATCATACTGGCCCGGCGGTTTCGCCAGTGGGGCCTTGTCCACCTTGACCGACAAATTGCCTGCAGAGGCGGCAATGACCGCCTGGTTCCAGGACTCGATGGTCCGCGTCATGTGATGGACGGCAGGAACCCAGTTCGCCATCTTCAGGGTCTGTTTTTCTGCTGTCGCCGCCCCCGACGCGAGCAACAGCGCTGCGCCTGCAACAGACGCGAGGATTGCGGATCCTTGTTTCATTTGTTTTCTCCCTGTCTTCGGTTTCAGAAACTCATTCATCCATTTTGCAACCCGGTGTCGCGGTCCGGCAGCCCATCGGTTCAGAAAACCGTGACAGCGGGATCACCAGAGTTGCCGGGTGGCAAGCCGGGCTCCTTCGGCCATGGCTTCGAACTTTGCCCAGATCACAGTGGGATGGACTTCAGTATGATAACAGGCCTGCGAGGAAAATCCGCAATCGCCGCCAGCAATGACCCTTTCCCGGCCGACCCTTTGGGCGAAGCGGGCAATCCGTTCGGCAATAAACTCAGGATGTTCAACGATATTGCTGGAATGGGTAATGACGCCCGGAATCAGTATCCGCCCTTCCGGAAGCTTCAGATCTTCCCAGATGCGATATTCATGCTCATGGCGCGGATTGGCTGCCTCGAACGAGTATGCACCGGCCTTGATGCGTAACATGTAGCCCGCCACTTCCCGCATCGGCGCCTCATGGATTCGTGGCCCCTGATTGATCCCGTAGCAAGTGTGATAGCGAATCCGGTCTTCGGGCACGTGGCGTACCGCGTGATTGATGGCGTCAACGTAGAGATTTGCCTTGTCCTGCCTCTGCCTGTCATCGAGCGCCGGGTCGACAAGCATGTCACAGAGAAACGGGTCGTCGATCTGAAGCAGGAAGCCGGCTTCCACGATGGCTTCGTATTCCTCCCGCAGCGCTTCGGCCAAAGCCTCGGCAAATTCCTCCTCGGTTCCATAATGGCTGTTGGTGCCGATTCCGGCCGGTGAAACTGCCGGCATGAAGATGTCCTCGCAGTCAAGCCCGTCGAGCGCAGACTTCAGATTGTCGATATCGCGCTGCAGGGCATCGTGCCCCTTGTAACGTATCGGTGCGACACAGGTCATGGTGTCGATCTGCTTGATTGCAGCACCGTATATCGCCCGTGCGAAATACTGCTCGTAATATTCCGGAAAGGCCGCCTTCTCTGCGACGAACATGTTGACGGGCTCGTCGGGTTGGGGTGCAAACCCTTCAATCCTCTCGTCGACGTATGAAAAGAAGCCGGTCTTCGACATCTCGCCATCGGTCACGATGTCTATACCACAGGCAATCTGGCGCCCTACCACCTCACACACGGCCTGCCGGACTTCGGTTTGATAGGCGTTTTCGTGACGGTCTTCGCCAGACAATCTCGCCTTCATCGCATCAAGAACCGGTACAGTGCGGGGCAGGCTGCCCGCGTGGGTCGTCAGGATGCGCTCCTGGCTTGCCTCCATGCGTCTCCGCCCCCGGACTCTACCCGTGTTTGATCATAATCTGTCGGACACAACGGCCCGATCCGACGCCGCATTCCCTTTCGGGATGCGCTCCTGCCAAGGGCGGTCGGATAACCGAATTATAGTCTTGTGAATGCCTGGCTGCAATTTTTGCCGTCCTGCAGATCAGGCGGCCGGAGCCGGCCGCGAGCACGTCCACCCTGATGCGGTCTGAACAAGCAGCAAGAGCAGAAACCGGAAACTCCCGATAACTGGTTCTTTCCGGCGACACCGGTGAGGCCATCCCGGAAAGGCCCTGAGAGTCTGTGCGTTCCGCCAGAGCG
This sequence comes from Alphaproteobacteria bacterium, assembly GCA_965221485.1. Classification (GTDB taxonomy): domain Bacteria; phylum Pseudomonadota; class Alphaproteobacteria; order MPNO01; family UBA830; genus JAJEBT01. The sequence continues at coordinate 1,906,620 of OZ244893.1, forward strand.
CCCGCACGACCCTGTCAGACCGGTCAGGCGCGGCCAGACGCAGGTGTTACGGTCTCCTGGCCAGCGCTTCCAATTCGCGCGGTCACCTCAATCTCCACCTTCATTTCGGGCAGCGCCAGCGCCGCGATGATCGTGGTGTTGGCCGGACGAATATCGGCGAAAACCTCTCCGATGACTTCACACACCGGATTCAGGTCATCACGGTCGACGATATAAACCACGATCCGCAGTATATCGGCCATGCTGGCGCCGGCTTCGCCAAGCGCGTTTTCGATGTGACGGAGTGCCAGTCTGGTCTGGTCGGACGCACTGTCCGGAAAGGTCCCGGTTTCGCGGTCCATGCCGGTGGTTCCGGACACGTAGACCATGTCATGATCGACGACCGCCCGGGAAAAACTTGCCAGATCCTCGAACGGTGTCCCACTGGATATGCGCTGTCTGCTCATCGTTGTTTCCTTACAGCTTGCTGTCCCTGCTCGGCAGACCCAGCAGGATACGTCCATAATTCGCACCCTGGGCATCCCAGGCAAGCGCGATATGAGAGACGAGCGTATGCATGTCACGCCAGTGGCGCTGCAATCGGGATCCTTCGGTATTGCCGGTTGCTCCGCCCAGCGCCATCAACCGCTCGACTGCCTGCTGGAGAAGCCGGGCTGCGAATGCGTCATTGCGTCGCCATCGGTGGCGCTCCTCGAGATCCGGGACTTCGTCTGCCTCCGCCCTGGCGTGCACTTCCTGGCAGTCCCGCCTCAACACTGTCCACGCAGCATCGATCTCGGCAGCCGCCTCGCCGATGCGAAGCTGGGCTGTCGGCTCCTCGGCCAGTCTGGAACCGCTCTGCATACGCTGGGTGTCCAGTCTCTCGATCACCAGCGACAACACGCCGCGAGCAATGCCCACCGCAGGAGCCACGATACCCTTGCCGAACAGCGAGAACAGTGGCATCCGGTAGAGCGGCCCCGGATTGACCGCGCTGCCCCTTGTGGGCTCACCGCGGCAAGCCTCCGAACGGATGGTTCGGTCCTCCGCGATAAACAGGTCGCGGCAGATCATTGATCTGGAGCCGGTCCCGCGCAGCCCGGTGGTATGCCAGTCATCAACAAGCTCCACGGCACTGACCGGCGCGAGGCCGTATCGGTGCTCGAGGCCGTTACCGTCCAGCCGCGGCGTCATCATGTTGAAATGGTTCCACTGGCAAACATCGACGCCGCTTGCCAGAGTCCATGTTCCGTTCAGCAGATAGCCGCCATCGACCGGGACAACGCGAGCGTCAGCGGTTGGTGTCGATCCGGAAATCAATGCGTCGGAATCGTCCCCCCAGACCTCGTCCTGAGCGCAAGCATCAAACATGCCGTGCATCCAGCTGTGGCTTGCCACGACCGAATGGACCCAGGCTGTCGAACCGCAGGCGGTTCCGAGCTCGGCGGCAAGATCAACCTGCAACATGTAGTCAAGCTCGTAACCGCCGTATCGTCTGGGCAGGTATATCCTGTAGAGCCCGGCGTCCCGGAGCTCAGCCTGGGTCGCCTCGGGCAGCCTTCTGATGCGATCTGCTTCTGCCGCGCGGTCAGCAATTGCCGGAAGAAGGGCCCGGGCGCGATTGATCAGTTCATCGCGCATGATCACGTCAGTGCCGCTGCTCGTCCGTGCCACAATATTCACCCGGCATTCTTCGTCGACCCGATGGGTCGTTGCACATCAGGGCTTCCGGGACAAGGGCGGAACCCCGTCTGTTGAGATTTTCGCTCGCAGACGGACGGAATCCGGTCCCGCGCGGTGCTGAACGGAGAAGATGGGACCGCTCCACCACTCTTTCGTCCACAATTGGAAATTCTGACCCGCTCTGGCAGTTGGTCTTGCAAGCACCATGACCTCGCAGCACTCCATTTCACGACAAACCCATCGAGAGGAGCCAGCTTATGGGCATGGGGAAGATCCGTGCAGGGCGGGAGGGGCCAGGTTTCCGATGCAGGTGAATTCACCTTTTTTGGCGGAGACAGCTTGTTTCCAGGCGGAAAAGGTCTCCGTGCATTTCTCTGCCTTCCTGCATGGCTGGTCCCGGAGGTCATATCGGTCATTGCCAAACACATGCGTGTCAGAGAAACCATGGATCTGTAGACTCGGCCGCTGTCCCCGAATTGCCGTGGATGCAGCTGCAAGACGTCAGATCATTTGTGCATCCGGCAAATGAGGCGACAATGAGTGGCGACATCCACGCAGTTCTGGCAACCGCTTTCTTCCTGTCCACGGGTCAGACCTCGAAGAGCAGTACCGCCTGGCCGGCGGAAGCTGATCCCAATCGCGTTTGATCCACCGGTTCCCGAACGCACAGGAAATCCCAAACGGGGCGCGTGTTGCAGCCTGCAGGTGACCGGAACAGCGAGCCCGGGAAACAGACCAACCGGCAGGCAGTCAACCGTTTCCATATATTTGGACAGGCTGCAGTCTTGCCAGGGGAGCCTGTTGTCATACACTGACAAAAAAGCCACCGAAACGAGAAAAATCGGACATGGAGGTGTCTGTCCGCGCGGCAAAGGCGCACCTCTCTGAACTGATTGCCGCAACCTTCAATGGTGAGCGCGTGATCATTACCAGGCATGGCCGACCTGTCGCAGACCTGTTGCATTGCGACCGTCGCGGCGGGATCGACTTTGACCGGCTTGAAGCGACGCGCAGGCGGCTCGGGATCGAGGGCGAGGGCGATGGATGGCCAGAGAAGTTCAATGATCCCGCATTGAGCCGCCGCCTACTTGGCCTCGAGGACGAGTAGTCGGACCCGCGATGCACGTTCTTCCTGGTACGTTTACCTGTTCAACTTCATGGACCGACCGGGAAATCTTTCGGAATCCGCACGCCGGTTTCTTTCGGCAAGTGGAACGGAGTTCTCTGCAAGCGCGGTCCCGATCTGGGAGATGCGTCTCAAGCACAACCTACGGTACCGACCAGGTCAGCGAGAAAGCCGCTTCGCTCCATATGATGTCCTCCCTGCCCCGGAAGACCAGGCTGTAGTGTTTCCGCCAATGACTGTGCGCCATGCCGCATGCCCGCCTGAGGTTCCAATTGACCACAAAGACCCCTTCGACGAATGGCTGCTGGTTCAGGCCCAAATCGAGGACTTGCCATTTCTTACAGTAAACAGGCGTTTGACCGGGTATCTGCTTCCAATTTCGGGCCATGAGCTTGCGTGAGAGAATTCGCGCTGCACGACGCAATGCGATGGGACGCCGCTGAAAACAAGCAGGTGATTGCTGCCTGGAAGGCCAGGTGAACACATCACAGCCGCATCGGATACCCGCGGCTGAAAGGGCACGACCGGATCGCGACTGCCAGTCTTGGTCTCTGTAAAGACTGCCTTGAACAGAATGTCCGTGACTGCGAAGCAGTGGATTCTTACTTCGCTTGCATGCCCATGACCGGACCCTGGCCATCGGTGAAGATCTTCTGTGCCCGTTGCGGCGGCCAGTGACCCAACCTAGACTGACGATTGCCTGTTCACTCTGAAAAAGGGGAATTTCATGAGCACCATGACGGAAACGGCGAGAGGATTTTATGTCGCATGCGAGAGTGGCAAGGGGTGGTCCGGTTGCGCTGAGTTTTGTCACCCGGGTGCGGGGTTCTCCGCACAGGCAGGCGCCCTGGCAGATATGAATACTCTGGAAGCCTATTGCGACTGGATGGCAGGCGTTCTGACAATCCTGCCCGACGCCGGTTACGACCTGAAAGCAATCGGCGAAGATAAAGACACTGGGAGGGTCACAATGTTCGGAGTCTTTACCGGCACGCATACAGCTGACGGGGGTCCGGTCCCGCCCACCGGAAAGGCGACAAAATCCGACTATGTCTACGTGGCCGATATGCGCGATGGCAAAATCTCACATGTCACGAAAATCTGGAACGACGGATGGGCGTTCAATCAGCTCGGATGGGCATAGCCACCCACAGAAAACCGGATCCACGAAGTCAGAACATGGTCCGGTGAGTCCCGATCCTTACGCGAATGGAGCCGGCTCTTCTTTGGACCCTGGCAGCTCGGGGTCGACTCGGGAAGCGAACGGAAGCCTGCAACCTGGACCCCGGACTCTTGTCCCCACGTGATTACCTGTGGAGCCGTGCAAAGTGGGCCCTGACCCCGCCAACATCGGAAAGCCAATGCCCCAAGGGAACCCCTGGACCAACCGGCACGACCATGATTTCCTGATCCCGAACTTCCGGTTTGCCAACGGTGAGTTCCTGGATCAGCTGCGCCTTCACTATACGACACTGGGGGTTGCGCAAAGAGCCTCGGACGGCACCATCAGCAACGCTGTCGTATTGCTGCACAATACCACGGGAACAAGTCAGACCTGGCTGCAGCCATCGCTGGCCGATCATTTGTTCGGGCCGGACCAGCCGCTTGATCTGGCCAGATGGTTTGTGGTCCTGCCCGACATGATTGGCTTTGGACAATCAAGCAAACCCAGTGACGGTCTGCGCGCAGGATTTCCGCATTATCGTTATGACGACATGGTCGCATCCACCCATCGGCTCCTGACCGAGGGACTTGGCATCAGGCGCCTTCCGCTTCTTCTGGGCATTTCCATGGGAGGCATGTTGACCTGGCTTTATGGCGGGTACCATCCGGAGTTTATCGAACGGCTGGTCCCGATCGCATCACAGCCCGGCCCTATGAGCGGGCGCAACTGGATACAGCGACGCATCTCTATCGAAGCCATTCGCAACGATCCGGAATGGAACGAAGGAAACTACGTGACAAACCCGTCACGCTACGTGTTGACGGCCCCATACAGTGCGCTTCTGATCCAGAGCGTGGTACGGCTGCAGGAAAAGGCACCCACGCGCGAGGCAGGAGATGCCCTGTATCATCAGCTGGTGGACCGGGCCAGAAAGGGAGATGCAAACAACCGGCTGTATCAGCTGGAAGCGTCCATGGATTACGATCCGTCTCCTCTCATTGATCGGATCAGGTCAAACGTGCTGGCCATAAACTTCGAGGATGACGAGCTAAATCCCCCTGAGCTAGGAACCGTCGAACCTGTCATCGCCAGAATTCCGGGCGCCAGGTTTGTACTTGTCCCTGCGGGACCCGCGACAAACGGACATTATTCTGCATCGCTCGCGAATCTCTGGGCTCCCTACCTTTCAGAATTCCTGACACAGATTCGGCTCGCGAAACACACTTGCTGAACGCCGAAGAGCCGGTGGCCCGGAGATCGCCGGAATCTCGTACACAGCCGCTGGACACAGGTGTTTGCATCCCTGTAGCCGCCAGAAACATCGGAAGGCGTTGAGCACGAACAGTGCTCCCTCATGCCGGGTTTGAAGATCGGGACAACCGCAATTCCCCGAGCATTGAAACTTCGGTAGGCCTGCGCTCCCGTCTATCCTGCCATGACTTGCGGCAACCAGGTGACGGCACCGGGTACGGCCATCAGGAAAGCAAGGATGCCGATCTCGAGCAAGACAAAGGGGGTCACTGCTGCGTAAATCTGACCCATTGTGGTTTCGGGTGGGGCCACACCCCGCATCACGAAAAGCAGCATTCCGAATGGTGGCGTGGTCTGTCCAATCTCCAGCGCCAGAAGCATCAACACTCCGAACCATATCAGGTCGATCCGGATCAGCTCGGCCAGCGGAATGAAGAAGGGCAGTGTGATCAGCATGATGCTCACCGGATCCATGAAGCATCCCATCAGCAGCATCAACGCCATCATTGCGACAAGAAGCGCGAGGGGCGTCGGGTCGATCTGCTGGATCAGTGAAAGCAATCCCGTAGTTGCACCCGAGAACGAGAGAATTTGCGAAAACGTGAGCGACGCCGCAATGATGAAGTAGATCATCACGGCGAGCTTCCCGGTTTCGACCATCGCAGTCCACAGCCCCTTCCAGGTGAGCGAGCGATAACACAATGCCGCGATGACCGCTCCGATCGCGCCAAGAGAAGCGGATTCGGTGGGCGTTGCAACGCCCACCAGAATGCTGCCAACCACGACCGCGAACAGGCTGAGCAGTGGAACCACATAGATCAGAACCGGTCGCACCCGCTGCCACAGACTCACATCCGGCATCTCGTAGCGTGGGGCCAGGGACGGATTGAGCCGGCAACGGATCAGCACATAGGAAAAATGGACAGCAGCCATGATCAGACCGGGAATGGCACCGGCTATCAGAAGGGCAGCGATCGAGATTCCGGACAGGCTTCCGAGGAGCACCGCAAGGCTTGATGGAGGAATCAGCATGGCGATACCGCCGGTGCCGAGAATAGGTCCCATCGCCATCGAATTGTGATAACCGCGGCGGCGCATCTCTGGCATCAGCGTTGTGCCGAGTAACGCCGTATTCGCCATGCTGGAGCCGGAGAGTGTCGAAAACACAGTGCCGCCAGCAACAGCGACCAGCGACAGTCGGCCCGGCACCCGCGCAATGAGCTGGTCCACCGCATCAATAGCCCGGATTGCGACCCCCGTGTGGAAAAGGATTTCACCCATCAGGATGAACATCGCAACCGGTGCAAGTGCAAAGCGCACCAGTCCGTCCACCACATTGCGTTCAAGCTGGACCAGACCCGCTTCACCACCAAGAAAAATGATAGCTCCGACGATGTTCGCGCCGAAAAACGCGATCGCAACCGGGACGCCAAGGAACATCGGCACGAGCACCATGCCAAGCAGGAATATCAGTGCCCAGTACCATTCCATCGGTCAGAAGGCCTCGGGCCGATCGCCGCGCGGTGCCTGGTCAGCGGCATCGGGAGCAACCGACCGGATGAACTGCCTCACCGCCTCGACGAGAAACAGCGCCATCCCTCCCGGTACAACCGCCATCGGAATCCATTCCTTGATGTCGAATGATTTGTAGAGCGTCGAATCCTCGACCCACGCCAAATGTGTCGTAATCGTGCCGTAATAGACGATCACCGCCGCCACGACGACAATAACGAGGTTGATACCAATCCGGAATTGCCGGTAGGCACCACGCGGCAATGCGGACAACACCAGGTCGACCGTGACATGGCGGCCGATGCTGAGGATATAGGCAGCGCCGACCATGGTCAGCGTCAACAGGCCATACTCAACCGCTTCCAGCATCCAGTAGAAACCGCTGAGACCGAGGTTGCGCGCAACCACCTCGGCGGCAACACCGACAGCCAGCAGCGCTACGATCACGCCCGGCACCGCCCCGGTAAAGGCGAGCAGCCGGTCAAACAGACCGCCGGGCTTCCACATCCGAGCGCCCCAAATTCGATTGCGCCTTCACATACTCCCGGAGCACGCAGGCAAACTCGAATCCTACCTGCCGATCAATGCGCGCAGTTTTTTACCGACCACGGGGTCGCGTTTCTCCACCACGTCCCACTGTGCCGTATAGGCGAGATCAAGAAACTTTTCTGCATCGGCATCAGACAACTTGAGCAGCTTCATGCCTTTCTCGCTGATCAGCCGGTTGCCAATCTCCCGATCTTTACGGCCGAGATCGGCGGACAACTCGTTTTCGAGGTAAAGACCTGCCGTTGTGAGCACACCCTGCTGTTCAACGTTCAGACTCTTCCATTTGCCGACATTGATCCCCACTACAATGATCGGGTGATAGAAGCCGGGCACCAGCTTGTACTTTGAAACTTCGAACCAGCCCTGGGACATCACTTCGCTGTCAAGGTTCGCGTAGGCATCAACTGCACCACGCTCCATAGCCGTGAAGATCTCGCGCCTCGGCATGTTGAGGGTGCGCGCACCGAGCGCATCAAAGAATGCCTTGTAGGTATTCGAGGTGCGCATCTTGAGGCCCTTGAAGTCGTCAAGCGACTTGATCTCCGTGTTGGTGTAGATGTGGAAAACAATGTCGCCGCCATACATCGACAACAGGTGCATGTTGGCCTGTTTGGTGAACAGATCGCTGAAAATGTCCCAGGCCCCGTTCTGGCGCATCACTGGTGCCGATTTGGTGGTCGGTGTGAAGCCGGTCGCGAGTTTGACCAGATTGGCCATATAGGCCGGCGGCGTCCCCGCGACGTCAAGCAATCCGGTCTTGACTGCATTGCCAAGCTGACGTGAAGGGATCGCTTCCGGGCCCACCACCTGTCCGATCTGGATGGCTCCCTTGCCATCAGCGTTGACCTTGGCCACGAACGCATCGAAGGCCTGGCGTGTCAGGGATTGCTTGTTGCTGATGAAATAGCCGGCCTTCAGCGAAACCTCGGAGGCTGCAGTCGAAGCCGCTGCCACGAAAGCGAAGCCGATACCGGTTGCAATAAACTTTGTCAGTCTCATCTCTTCCTCCTTCGGTTCTGTTTCCTGTCTCCCACCCAAAATGCTACGCAACGACCCATATACCGTCAATTGCTTTTGACGCTGGCAAACATCAGACCCTGCGGCAGGGACAACGAGGCAGTCTCACCGAAGTTCGTTTGTGGTGTCGTCCCCCACCAGACCCGGGACCGGCCACATGTCCTCTTCCCGGCATGTGACATATTGGCATTCGACGGGGGTGTCGGGTTCGTGGTTCAAGCGGAAGACACGGATCCCGGGTCATCGCATAAGCGAGGGGAGAAACAGGGATATCTCGGGGAATGCGACCAACAGGGCAACGATCACAATTTCACAGGCCAGAAACCAGGCCACGCCGCGAAATATTGTGCCCAGCGGCACTTCATCCCCGACCACGCTCTTGACGATATAGACATTGAACCCGACCGGCGGCGTCATCAGTCCGATCTCCAGGTATTTGATGACCAGAACCCCCAGCCACACCAGATCAAGGTTGAGCGCCTCGAACATGGGCAACAAAAGCGGAAGCGTCAGCAACATCAGTCCAAGCGGCTCGAGAAACATGCCAAGGATCACGTAGATCAATGACGTCGCGAGCACCAGCAGAATGGGATCGAGCGCCCAGTCACCGATCATTTCGCCAATGAAGAACGGAACACCGCTAAGCGCAAGAAACCGGGTAAGCAGCACGGCACCGACAGCAATAAAGAATATCTTCGCTGTACCGGTGAGAGCCTCCATAACGCTGGTCCGGAACAGCGGCCAGTCAAGGCGCCCCTGGAACCCGGCAATGACGAACGAGAGAAACGCTCCAAAAGCACCGGCCTCGGTTGGCGTTACCAATCCGGAGTAGATGCCGCCGACAATGCCCAGGATCAGCACCAGGACTGGCCAGACATCACCCAGTGCTGCGATTTTGGTCCGGAGAGGTATCTTTTCCCCAACCGGCGGACCGAGAGCTGGTTTGAGACTGCAGCGCGTAACAATCATCGCGGCGTATATGACAGCGGTCAGAATCCCGGGCAGCACGCCGGCAATCAGGAGCTGTGCAATCGAAGTCTCTGCGAAAATACCGTAGAGCACCATCAGGATGGAGGGAGGAATCAACGAGCCCAGTGTTCCGGCTGCGACCACCACGCCTGTGGACAGTCCCTTGTCATAGCCGTGACCGATCATTTCAGGAACAGTAATCCGACCCATCGCGGCTGCAGTCGCCAGACTGGAGCCCGAGGCCGCAGAAAAACCGGCACAGGCGAAATTGCTGGCAACTGCGAGGCCGCCAGGCAGGTTGCCGAGCCATAGCCGGGCGGCGTGAAACAGGGCGGAACTGATCCCCGAATGATGCGCCACAGCCCCCATCAGAAGGAACATCGGGATGGCTGAGATCGACCAGTTGGCAGCGAACTCGAATGGCGTGTTCTTGACCACACCGGCGGCGACACCGGGCCCGCGAATAAGAATGATTCCGATAATCGAAACGCCACCCAACGCAACACCGATCGGCACCCGGATCGCGATCAGCACGAGGACGGCGCCAATTCCCGCAAATCCTATTTCGAGATGGCTCACGTCATGCGTCCCGATCATTCATTCGTGCGCATCTCCTCGGCTCAATGAGGGTCGCGTGTGCTGATTTCCAGCCGGGCCGTACCGGGCGCGCGGGCACGTCGGCCAAAATGTCGGACCACCGCAAGAGCAACATAGAGCGCCATGGCTGCCAGACCGACGGTCAGGAACCAGCGGCTCGGCCAGATCGCCACCAGGTCGACTGATGTCTCCCAGGCTTCGCCTTCCCTGGTCCGCCGCACCGCCTCGACACCGGTGTAGAGAACCAGAAACAGGAGATAGGCAAGGGTTGCGAGACCGGCACAGCCGACCAGTGCAGCGCGAAGGCTTCCGCGCATGCGTGCAGTAAACAACTCGACTATCAGGTGGCCTTCTGTGAACGTCACATAGGCAAGCGGCAGGAAAACGACGGCCACCATGTAATAGGCGGCGACGATCTCGGTAGTACCATCGATCGGATCGTTGAACAGGTACTTGGTGGCAACATCGGCAACGATGTGGAGCATCATCAGGACCAGAGCGATGCCGCCAGCGACCGCGAGGCCGTTTCCCAGCCTTCTCAAGGAACGCTCGGGACTGAATGAAGCCACGCTGTCCTCCCTCCGTTCCTGTTTGGGCACGGATCACCGAGTCTTTGATACTGTCGGAAATTGGCGCCTGACGGTCAAGCCGCGAAGGCAGGGGAACGATCATGCGTGCGTGTCCCGCAGTAACGAAGGATTCAGGTGATCGAAACACACTTGTGAAACGATCGTTCCTGTCACGGCAGCAATCCTGGTATGGATACCAGTTTCGCAACACTCTGGCCGGTTCCGGAGCCATTGAGCCTGGTTGTGTCGGTCCGTACCCGGGCAGTCATGAACCGGATTCATTCCGGTTCCGGGACCAGACGTTTCCAGGGTTCGGCAAGGAAAGCATGTGGATCTTTCCCCATTGCAAACACCCGATGGCACGGGGTGTCGGACTTCAGAAGCCGAAACAGCGGCTTCCTGGAATTTCGTTCCAGACTGCAGGGCGACAAGTGGATCCGTGTCTGGTTTCGGGCCCGTAATCGGTGGCATCAGGCACCATGCAGGAGGAACACCGGATGGGCCGCCGCGCTCAGCAACGAAGTGATGGCGGACGCTCTGATCGACCGGCTGATCCACCACTGCCATATCCTCAATATCCGGGGAACAGCGACCGGGCGCAGCATCAACAGAACCTGCAGGTCGGATCGGCACCTCAATAGGGCTGCATGATTGAAATCACTCACACAGGCGAAGGTGCCACCGGCACGCTGAGCCCAACATCCCGGCACCGAGACAGGGTTACCCTCCGAGCAAGCTGTTCATTGGCCCGGTTTCGCGCGTAATGAGCGCCCGCTATACTTGGTGAAATCGTCCGTCCACAGAAGAGGTCCCGTCGGGCTGCGGTCAAAACCGTCAAACGGTATCCGGCAGGCAAGGACACGGACAGGACAGGAAACGGGAAGGAAACATATAATGATGAGAAAATGGTCTGTCTTGACACCTGTCGCCGCGATGCTGGCGATTGCGGGTTCCTCGGTTTCGGCAGCCGAATATGTATACGGATCCTGGAACAGCCCGAAGAACGTGGTGCTGAGCGAGGGCGTGGGTCCCTATCTCAAGGCGGTGACGGCGGAAACCGGCGGTTCTCTCACATGGAAAGTCCTTGCCGGTGGGCAGTTGTTCGGCGGCCGCGCCACACTCGCCGGAATCCGGGACCGGATCGCTGATGCAGGTGGGCCGGTCATCCCCGCTTTTACTCGAAAGGAATTGCGCGCCGCCAACGTGGTATATGACCTGATCAATGCGTCCGTCTCACCGGTTGTGATGGCCGGGGCCGTTGCCGAGACCTACCACCTTGACTGTCCGGCTTGCAAAGACGACTTCACGAAAAACAACGCATTGTTCCTTGCCAATTATGCATCGACCCGCTTCAATTTGCTGTGTCGCGCACCGATCACCAAAGCCTCGGAGATGAACGGCCGCAGGGTGCGCGTCGTGGGAGCACTCGGTCGCTTCCTGAAGTCGCTTGGTGCCGTCCCTGTCGGTGGCAGTCCGGCCAAGGCAGTCCAGGCGATCCAACGCGGCAATCTCGATTGCATAGCGGGTCCCATCAGTTGGCTTCAGTCGTTCGGTCTATGGGACTTCACAAAGCATGTACTTGACGCACATCTCGCGATCCAGCCAACCCCATCCGCCATGGTCATCAATCGCGACGCGTGGAAAGCCCTGTCGAAGTCCGAAAGGATGGCAATGATCAAGCATGCTCCGGACCTGATCTCCAATACAACAATCCGGGGCTATATGGCCGAAGATGTGCAGGTGCGCGAGGAGGCGGCAAAGCGGGGTGTCAAGATCACCGTCGAGGACGGCTCCATGGGCCCTGCGTTCGACGCCTACAAGAAGAAAGAGCTTGAGATAGTTCCCGCGCTGGCAAAGAAAGATGGCATCAATTCTGCGGACGCCATCGTCGACGCCCATCTCGCCAATGTCGCCAAATGGGAAAAGATTCACGCCACGATTGGCGACGATCCCGGCAAGTTTGCTCAGGCGTTATGGGACGAAGTGTTCAGCAAGCTGGATCCTGACAAGATCTGACTGTTTTGCGTGGCATGACGGGCCCGGCCTGTCATGCCACCTGTTTGCGGGAAACTGTAAAAACGAAGACCTGATCAGTTCCGGTCAAGCCAATGCCGGCGCGTGCATCACCGGCATTGGATCGGTGTCCGGGCCTCCGATAGACCTCCCGCCTCCCGGACACCGCCTCGAGTCAATCAACCCTGGAGGTTCCGGATCCCGGACGGTCTGAATTCAATGGCTGGTCCGGCCGGGCGACCGCCTGGTCCGGAGAGAACCGATGACCTTCAAAGGCAGCATCAGCTCGCCCTGACGACAGACCCGGCTCTGTCGTCAGGGAGTCCTCAATTGCACATCCAGTCGGAGGCCGGTCCAGTTGGACGGTCCCTGCGAATTCCAGCTGAAGAGTCCCTCATCCCGACAGTCTATCGATCGGACTCTCAAGGCAGCCGAGAGGGTGCTGCGGACTGTCCGGCCGGTATCTGACATCGACGAGATCGTCGAAGAGATCGAGAGCACCAACACGGTGCATGACCTCGAAATTTTCCGCGACCCACCAACATGGTTTTACTCCATTGCACCAGCGAGACTCTGCCTTTACCAGAACCCTGCGGACCTGCCCATCCGGTCATCATCGACACCATGATCAGTCACCGCACCGCCAGCGCGTGGATGTCTGTCTTGCAACGACCTGTTTGACCGTGTTGCTGTAACCCGGAATGCCGTATTGTGGCGGTCCGATTTTCCGAGGAACACGCCGAACCCGATGATGTCGACACTGACGAATACAGGAAGCCAGCCTCCCAAAGAGTGGGACCGGGAAACTGATCTCCTCGTGGCCGGTGCAGGCCCCGCCGGCTTGACGGCCGCGCTCGCCGCCGCCATCGAAGGGCTTGACGTCATCCTGTGCGAAAAATCTGACCAGGTCGGAGGAACAGGAGCAACATCGGCAGGCACGCTATGGATCCCGGGCAACCGGCTGAGCAGGGACGCCGGATATCATGACACAACCGACAAGGCGGCGACCTATCTTGACAGCCTCACGTCGGACCCCGGCACGAATCCGCTTCGCGAGGTCTTTCTTCGCGACGGACCCGACATGATCGATTACCTCGTGTCCCATTCCGAACTGTCCTTCACTCCCTGTGGCCTTCATCCTGATTACCGCAACAACCAGCCCGGAGCCGCGCTTGAAGGACGGGCCATCATCCCGGAACCGTTCGACGCGCGCCAACTCGGGGAAGAAGTCAATCGCATTCGCCCACCCATCGCCGAGTATATGGTTCTGGGCGGTATGATGCTGTCCAAGGCTGATATCGATCCCCTGGTCAACAGATACCGTTCCCCGGCGAACTTTACCCACGCGACGCGCCTGGTGCTGCGTCACGTCACGGACCGGTTGCGCTACCGCAGGGGAACACGGCTGACAATGGGAAATGCGCTCATCGGACGCCTGTTCTTCAGCCTTCTCAAACGCAATGTCCCCGTTCTCTTCGAGACTTGCCTCGCTGAACTGACCCGGGAGAACGACCGTGTCACCGGGGCGGTCCTGCAGGGGCCCGGCGGCCGGCAGCGGGTTCGGGCGAAACGTGGCGTTGTGTGCGCAACCGGGGGATTCGCGCATAACGAGGCATTGCGGACCCGGTATATGCCAGAGCCCGTCAGACCCTGGTCCATGGCCGTCCCGGAAAACCAGGGTGACGGCATCACCGCGGCCGAAGCCGTGAACGCCCGAATACGATCGGACGGCCACAAATCGAGCGGTTTCTGGTCACCCGTGTCCGTTACCCGGCGCAAGGACGGATCCCGGGGACTCTATCCCCATATCCTGCTGGACCGCGCCAAGCCCGGCCTTATTGCGGTCAATGCCGCCGGCCGCCGATTTGTCAATGAAGCGGTCTCCTATCACGATTTCGTCGAGGGCATGCTTCACTCTCACGAGACCGTCAACACGATGCCCGCCTGGCTGGTTTGCGACAGCCGGTTTGTGCGTAAATACGGGCTCGGGTCGATCTACCCCGGGACCAGACGTCTGAAGTCCTTCGCCGACCAGGGATATATCGTCCTCGCCGACACGGTCAGCGATCTCGCCGCCCGGATCGATGTGAATCCCGCCGGACTGATGGACACCGTCGAGCGCCACCAGCGCTACGCCGAAAGCGGGTCCGATCCCGATTTCGGAAAGGGAGACGACGCGCTGAATCGCTTCAATGGAGATCCCGATCATGAGCCCAACCCCTGCCTCGGGCCCATCGCGACGCCTCCCTTCGTTGCCATCGCCGTCTGGCCCGCAGAAATCGGGTGCAGTATCGGTCTCGAAACCAACGTTCACGGCGAGGTCATTGATACAAGAGGTGAGGTCCTCAAGGGGCTCTATGCCTGCGGGAACGACATGTCATCCATCATGGCAGGAACCTACGCCGGCCCGGGCATTACCCTTGGTCCCGCCATCGTCTTCGCATGTCGAATCGCCAGGCACGCATCGGGCACAGAACCGGAGCACGCCTCCGGCAAATCAGACGCGGATCAGGGGCTGACCTGAATCGATGACCCAGCAAACCCTCGTCCAGAAAATCATCGCCCATGCTGCAGATCGGAGCAGGGTTGATACCGGAGAAATTGTGACCTGCACAGTCGACCTGGCCATGATCCATGATTCTGGCGGGCCCCGGCGCGTGATGCCCATTCTGCAGCGTCTCGGTGTAAATGTCTGGGATCCGGACCGGATCGTCCTGATTTCCGACCACTACGTGCCTGCATTTGACGCCGAGAGCGCACGAATCCTTGACCTCACCCGCAAGTTCGCCAGGGATCAGAAAATCCGCCACTTTCATGACATGCAGGGCATCTGTCATGTCGTCCTGCCCGAACGCGGTCACTTGCAACCGGGCATGTTCGTCGTAGGGGGAGACAGCCACTCTCCGACCGGGGGCGCATTCGGCTGCTTCATGTTCGGAATCGGAGCGACCGATATGGCAGGTGTGCTGGCTACCGGCAAGACGTGGATCCGGGTGCCGGAAACCATATCTGTCGAGGTCAGCGGAACCTTCAGTGATGGTGTCAGCGCCAAGGATCTCATGCTGTTCATCTGCGCCCGGCTCGGCATGGATGGCGGCCAGGGTCACGCCATTGAGTACAAGGGGGATACCATCACCAGACTCCCGATGCCGGAACGTATGACGCTCTGCAATATGGCCGCCGAGCTCGGTGCTCTGACGGGTGTCATTTCCGCAGATACAACCACAATGGATTTCATCCGCGCCGCCGGTGCCGATCCGATTGATCCGGAACCCTGGCAATCGGATCCGGATGCCCCGGTCCATGAAACCTTCCGGATCACCGTTGATCAGATTGCTCCCCAGGTGGCCGCCCCCCATAGCCCCGCCAATTCAGCGCCGGTAGAAGAGACCGCCGGGACTCCGGTGGACCAGGCTTACATCGGTGCCTGTACCGGTGCCAAGCTGGAGGATCTGAGAATGGCGGCCCGTGTGCTCCGGGGGCGCCGCGTTGATCCCGGAACCCGACTCCTGGTTGCCCCGGCATCCCGGAAGGACATGACAGCCGCTGCTGGCGACGGGACGCTGGCCATCCTCATGGAAGCCGGCGCATCCATCATGCCCACCGGATGCGGCGCCTGCGCCGGTTACGGAGCCGGAGTCCTCGCCGACAGGGAAGTGTGCATCGCCTCCACGGCACGCAATTTCCAGGGCCGCATGGGAGCGCCCACATCAAGAGTCTATCTTGCCAACCCCTATACGGTCGCGGCCACTGCGGTGACCGGAAAAATCACGGACCCGCGCGCGTTACTCGGGGACCCGGAGAAATGAGCCGCACCGGTTTCATTCGCTCGGCCCGGGTCTGGAGCCTGGGAGACTATATCGACACTGACGCGCTGGCCCCGGGGCTGTACATGAAAGGGCCCCTGGAGGATCTTGCGACACATTGCCTCGAGGCGGTCGATCCCGGATTCGCCACCGCTGTGCGACCCGGGGATGTCATCTGCGCAGGAGCCGCTTTCGGGATGGGATCTTCCCGGGAGCAGGCTGCCCAGGTACTCGTGTCACTTGGTGTTGCGGCCGTACTCGCACCGTCCTTCGGACATATCTTCTACCGAAATGCAATCAACCACGGGTTGATGGCCGTCGTCTGCGCAGATGCTTCGACGATCCCTGACGGGCACCGGATCTCTATTGATGCGGCTGCCGGAACCGCACACGACCTCGACGATGATCGAACCTTGCAGTGTGAACCGGTTCCCGACCACCTTCTTGTGATGCTTGCGGACGGCGGCCTGGTCCCGCATCTTGAAAAACGTATGAGACTCCATGAATTGGACACTCCATGAGCATTGATCCCGTCACTCTCGCGGTCATCAAGGGTCGCCTGGAACAGATATCGGACGAAATGGATGCTGCGCTGTTTCGCGCTGCCTTCAGCCCGGTGGTAGCAGAAGCAAGGGATGCCTCACATGGACTTTATGAGGCTGGCACCGGAGATACCCTGATACAGGGCAAGGAAGGCCTTCCCATATTCGTGGGCGTCATGTCATTCGCGGTCAAGACGGGTATTGCCAAGGCCGCCGCGGATGGAGAGATCCGGGACGGGGACCTCTGGATCTTCAATGATCCTTATGTCGGAGGAACACATCTCTCCGACTTCAAGATCGTGCGCCCCTTCTTCCGGGACGGAGAAATTTTCTGCTGGCTGGCATCGGTCGCGCACTGGCATGACGTCGGAGGTGGTGTGCCCGGAAACTACAATCCCTCGGCAACGGACTGCTTCCAGGAAGGTTTCGTCCTGCCACCGGTCAAGCTGATGGACGCCGGAAAGCTTCGCGAAGATGTGGTCAGTATCGTTACAGCCAACAGTCGTCTTCCCGGCAGCTCCTATGGCGATCTGATGGGGCAGATCAACTCCCTCAATCTGGGCACCCGGCGGCTTCATGATCTGATCGACGAGTATGGTCGCGAGACAGTCGCCGGGGTGTTCACCGAACTGAAATCCCGATCGGCGCAGCAGATGCGGAGCCTGATCTCGGACTTGCCCGAGGGGCATTATTCAGCAGAGGACTTTCTCGACAATGACGGAATTGTCGACCAACCGCTGAAAGTTGCTCTCGATCTGACGATCGGGAAGGACACTCTCACCTTCGACTTCTCCCGTTCATCCGGGTCCTGTTCCGGACCTGTCAACATCTCCGAAACGACGACCATTGCCGCCACCTATGTTGCTCTCAAGCATGTTTTCCGGGAAGTGCCGGCCAATGGAGGCGTTCTCGAGCCGATCCGGTTCGTGATTCCCGATGACAGTCTCCTTTCGGCAACCGCCCCGCGTCCGGTGGGTGGCTACACCGAAACCATACTCAGGCTGATCGATATCGTCTTTGCAGCATTCGCACAGGCGGATCCGACAATCGCCCCCGCCAACGGGTTTGGCACCATCAATGCTGTGTCCATGAACGGCCGCCGGCCAGGCCAGGCCAGGCCCTGGGTTTTCTTTTCCTTTTTCGGTGGCGGCCTTGGCGGTCACTCGGATGGCGACGGTCTTACGCACGGAAACGGCGCGATCTCGATGGCGACAATACCGCCCGCAGAAATTCTCGAGGCGGCGCTGCCTGTCATGTTTACGCAATGGTCTCTCCGCCCCGATTCGGCCGGTCCGGGACGTCACCGGGGCGGCTTTGGCGCGGTCTATGAAATCGAACTGCTGGCAGATCATGCTACCGGTTTCGTGTTTGCCGAGCGCGGCCGTTTCCCGCCCCGCGGCATCGCTGAAGGTGGTGATGGCGCCATGAACGTGATTACCTGGACGCACGATGGCGATCATCACGTTCCGGCCATGACGTCGAAGGCGGTGGGACTTCAGCTCGCGGCGGGGCGGCGTATCCGGATCGAGTCACCGGGTGGTGGCGGATTTGGCTCCCCCTTCGAACGCGATCCGGAGAGGGTCGCCGATGACGTTCGGCAGGGCCTCGTCAGCCGGCAGAAAGCGAAACAGTTCTATGGTGTGATCATTGACAGCTCCGGAAACCCCGATCATGAAGCGACCGCAGCACTGCGCAGTTCCCTGCACCCGGTGGGTGCTCAGCCATGAATGCTCCCGCGACGGCTGGACGAACGTGATGTTCGCTCAGGAACCGGTGCGAGTGCCGGGACCGTGAGCTGACCGCGACATGCAGCCCTCTGCCGCCAGTTCACCGGGATCTGTGCCTCCGGCGCTTGTTCCGGAATCAGGCGACGCGCGCGGCGGCTGATGCGTAGCTGAGGCAGGGGCGAAGAATCGACCATGGCATCATACGCAATCAAGCGACTGTCCCCGGCCCTCGGCGCCGAGATCACGGGAATTGATCTCCACCGGAGCCTCACCCCCGAAACCGTTACCAAGCTGCGCCGCGCCTGGCTGGATCATCTTGTCCTCGTGGTCCGCGGCCAGGATATTGGCGAACCCGAGCTCGTTCGCTTTGCCGCATATTTCGGCGAGCCGGTCGGATCGCGTTCGACAACCCGGCGCGATGGCGGCGACAACCGCGTCATGCTGATCAGCAACATCCGGAAGAACGGTGAGCCCATCGGTGTGCTTCCGGATGGCGAACTGATGTTTCACGCCGATTCCGTGTTTCTCGAAAAGCCCCTCATGGGCTCCCTGTTGCACGCTCGGGAAATCCCTGCACATGGTGGTCACACGCTGTTTTCCAACATGTACCTGACATGGGACTCGCTCCCGGACGATGTCCGCAACCGCCTTGCGACCCTCGAAGCCGTCAATGTTTACGACTATTCCACACAGGTGAGAACCGGTCCCCTTGACCGCAAGACGTCGCCCCATGCTATTCACCCCGCCGTCAGACGGCACCCCGAAACCGGGCGTCTCGCCCTCCATGTGAACCGCCTCATGACAGAAGAGCTGATTGGTATAACACCGACAGAGAGTACCGAATTGCTTGAGGTCTGCTTCGCCCACGTGGAGAGACCCGAACATATCTACAAGCACGTCTGGCAGGTTGGCGACCTCGTGATGTGGGACAATCGTTGCACCCAACATGCCCGGACGGATTTTCCGGCCACCGAGCGGAGGCTGCTGCGCCGGGTCGGGCTGGAAGGGGATCGACCCTTTCCTTGAGCGTCTTTCGCCACAGAGATGGGGAGAACAGTGTCAGTCACCAAATTCCTGAATGTCGCGATGACGTCTCGAAGACATGGAGCTACGAGTGCTTCATGAGGGTTGCAAAGATGGCTGGCCGGTTGACTTCAGCGCGGGGCGACAGGCAGGGACGCCCATTCGGTATGGCATGGGCATGGATCGATTGCCCGGACTGTTCCTGCTTCAGCGTTGCGGCACAAACTGTCGAACACGACGACCGAATGGATAAGCTGAGACAAGATAACGGTTCGCAGCGCACATATTGATGACTATAGTCCGCTCGCCATGCCGGTGACCGGAATATCCGGGCGCAGGCATGGGATCGAATTCAGGAGACCGGGAACTTGTACTGCGTCCATTCAGACCATTCCGTTTCCAGATGCTGTCCGTCTGTAACAGGCGCGCGCAGTTCCGGAACAAAGCAGTGCTGACAAGATCGATGAGTAAACGATAACGCGATGGGACAGTCCATTGTCGGCGTCGATATCGGAGGAACATTTACCGATATCTTTTGGCTTGATGAGGAAAGCGGCGCCTGCCGTATCGCCAAGGTTCCATCCACGCCCAGAGACCCGTCCCAGGGGTTTCTCAGGGGGATTCGTGAAGGAGCCGGTTCGGACGGCAGTGCGGCCCTTGCGATGGTGGTCCATGGCACGACCGTCGGCACAAATACCCTGCTCCAGCGCAGCGGCGCCCCCACCGGCCTGATTACCACAGCCGGTTTTCGTGATGTCCTCGAAATGCGCCGACGCGACCGGCCCGAGGTCTGGGGATTACGCGGATCCTTCACACCGGCCATCCGCCGTGAGTTCCGCCTCGAAGTTGAAGAACGGACCCTCGCCGATGGAACCATCCGCACACCTGTCAGTCCCGACGGGGTCCGGGCAGCCGCCCGGACATTGCTCGATGCCGGCGTGGAATCCCTCGCCATCATGTTCATCAATGCCTATGCGAATCCGGACAATGAGGAGGCCGCTCTTGCGGCTGCGCGCGAAATCTGGCCCAACGATCACATCACAATTTCAAGCCGGATTGTGCCCGAACTCCGCGAATTCGAACGGGTCTCGACCACCGTTCTGAACGCTGCCCTGCGTCCCGTCATGAGCAGATACCTGGGTCGCCTCCGGAGCGGTCTCAGGAACGAGGGCTTCCGGGGTGACATCCTCATCGTTCAGTCGAACGGCGGCGTCATGGACCCCGATACGGCAGCTGAAATTCCCGTTCGAACAGCACTCTCCGGCCCGGCTGCCGGCGTGATCGCCGGTGCGCATATCGCGGCCAGCGCAGGATATGACAATGTGATTACCTGCGACATGGGAGGCACCTCATTCGATGTGGCCCTTGTCGCCGACCGCGAATGCCGTTTCGCACCGCAAACGGCCATCGAATTCGGCCTCGTGATCCGCACCCCCATGATTCAGATTACCACGATCGGCGCGGGCGGAGGCTCCATCGCTCATGTCGACCGCGGCGGAATTCTGCAGATTGGGCCCGACAGTGCCGGTGCCGATCCGGGACCGGTCTGCTACGGAAACGGCAATACCCGGCCCACCGTAACCGACGCCAATGTCGTTCTGGGCAGAATCAATGCGGAAAGGCCCCTCGGCGGCGAGACAAGACATCTGGACATGGAGGCTGCCCGGAAAGCCATCGGCGAACATGTTGGCCGCCCCCTCGGTCTCGACGACATGGCCGCTGCAGAAGCCATCATCAAGGTCGCGAATTCACGGATGGCCGGTGCCATACGCCTTGTCTCCATCGAGAGAGGACACGACCCGCGCAGGTTCACGGCCATGCCCTTTGGCGGGGGCGGAGCCCTGCATGCCGGTGCCCTGATCAATGAAGTCGGACTGGCCAGCGCCATCGTCCCGAGATATCCGGGGGTCACCAGCGCACTGGGGTGCGTTATTGCAGATATGCGCCATGACTTTGTGCAGACTGTCAACACGCCGCTCGGCTCTCTTGCACCCGGGAGCCTGTTTGTCCGCGCGGAAGAACTGGCCCGGGAAGGTGAGGACCGGATCCGGACCTCGGGGATCAAGCTTGGTGCTGTCGAAACCCGGATCGGGCTTGACATGCTGTATGTCGGACAAACCCATTCCGTGTCCGTACCGATAAACGCGCAAGACCGCACCGTCGATGCCATAAGGGCCAGCTTCGAAAATCAATATCGCGAGGAATACGGACGCATCCTTGATGGAATACCGATCCATATCATGAATCTTCGCGTCTCCGTGATCGGCTTTCGACCTGCAATCGACCTCACGGTACTGGCCCCTGCCCCCGGCATCCGCCTCGAGGACGCGGAACTGCAGGGGCGAAACATTCATGTTGACGGTGACTGGCACGCGGCCCGGGTCTTCGAACGACTCGCCCTGCCCGCGGGCACCATCATAAAGGGACCCGCAATCCTCGAGCAGCCGGACGCAACAACCTTGATCGATCCGGGCCTTACTGGTCGGGTCGACCGGTTCGGAAACGTCATCATCGAAAGAAACACCCCCTGTTAAACAGATCACAGGCCCTGTCTCCGGCCGACTCCGGACACAGGATCCCGCAAGCCGGCCCCGGCCTCAGGAGTGTCATCGGCTTCCCCTTTGCATTCCCGGGGAGTCCGAACGGAACACGCAACGCCGCTCTTCACGGTCGAAGCCTGAAAGACCGCAAAGCCCTCAAACCATGCCGGCAGAAAACGCATCAAGAGACAACATGAAACAGGACACAAGGCCCCGGTTCCGCCACATTGGAAAACCCCTGAAACGCAGCGAGGACCAGAGGCTGCTGACCGGAAACGGACGATTCAGCGATGACTGGTCACTTGATGACCAGACCTTCATGGCCGTCGTTCGTTCAACACAGGCCCACGCAGATATCCTGTCCATCGACACGGCGCCGGCCTCGCGCATGGACGGCGTGCTGTGCGTTCTCACAGGCACCGACTGCGTCGCTGACGGCCTGTCCCCGATTCCTCACAGCCCCCTGCCGTCGACACCCCACGACATGAAACTCATGGCTCCGGAAGGCCGGGACACGTTCTTCGGCGACCATATGCTCCTGCCAACCGACCGGACACGCCATGTCGGTGAAGCCCTTGCCGTCGTTGTGGCGGAAACCCAGGCCCAGGCCGATGACGCCGCCGAAGCCGTCACGATCCGGTTTCAATCCCGGCCAGCTGTCACATCCTCCCTGGACGCCATGGCGCCCGGAGCACCATCACTCTGGAGCGAGGTTCCGGACAACATCCTCATCGATACCGAATTTGGCGACCGCGATGCAACCGATGCCGCCTTTGCCATTTCGCGTCACGTCGTTGACATGACCTTTCATGTCGACCGCGTGACCGGCGTTCCCCTGGAACCCCGGTCTGCCCTGGGCTGTTTCGATTCCGTCACAGGCCGTTATACGATCTATGCGGGATCCGGCGGATCGGTCCGGCAGAAACGGGAGATCGCTGCCGTTCTCGGTGTGGATGCCGCCAATGTCCGGGTGATCTCCAGGGATGTCGGCGGCAATTTCGGAACCCGCAATCGCCTCTATGTCGAATTTCCCCTGGTGGGATGGGCGTCTCGCAAGCTGGGCCGCCCTGTAAAGTTTACATGCCGGCGCAGTGAGGCCTTTGTCAGCGACTATCAGGGCCGGGACCTCGTGACCCGTGTCTCGCTCGCCCTTGATGACAACGGACGGTTCCTCGCCTTGCGCGCCGACAACATCAGTAACGTGGGCGCACGTGCGGTGTCCCTGTCCCCCCTGAGCAAGGGATCCGGACTGATCACCGGACCCTATGATATCCCGGCCGCGCATCTCCGGTCCCGGGCCGTCTTCACCAACACGCCACCAACAAATGCCTACCGTTCGTCAGGGCGTCCCGAAGTCACCTTTTCTATCGAAAGACTGGTGGAAACAGCCGCCGATCAACTGAAGATCGATCCCGTCGAATTGCGCCGGCGCAATCTTGTCACCCCCGCACAGATGCCCTACCCCAATGCCGTCGGAATGACCTATGACAGCGGTGATTATCCGCGCAGTCTCGCAATGGTCATGAAGCTTGGCGACTGGCCGGATTTCCCGGAACGACGTCGTCAGGCGGAACGTCGCGGAAGACTCCTTGGTCGCGGCATCGCGGCCTATGTCGAATCCTCCATCGGCACACCCCGCGAGCAAGCGGAAATCCGGATCCGGCCCGACGGACGTATCGATCTGGTGATCGGAACCCAGCCTAGCGGACAAGGTCATGAAACGAGCTTCGCACAGGTCTGCGCCGAATGGCTTGAGGTACTGCCGGAGCGGCTGAACGTGATCGTCGGAGACACGGATGTCGTCAAAGTCGGCGGAGGGTCCCATTCCGGACGATCCATGCGCATGGCCGGTACCGTGATCATCAAGGCATCGGATGCCCTGATTGCCAGGGGCACACGCCTGGCCGCACGGGTTCTGGAGGCAGCACCCGCTGACATCGAGTACAGGGAGGGGCATTTCCGGATTGCCGGGACCGACCGAAGCCTGTCGCTCGAACAACTCGCGGAAGCGGCATGCGCCCGCACCGACCTGCCGGAGGATCTCTCCGGCGGGCTGCAGGTTTGCATCGACAATACCATGGTCACTCCCGTCTTCCCCAATGGCTGCCATGTGTGCGAAATCGAGATCGACCCGGAAACCGGCGCTTTCGAGGTCAAGCGCTACGCTGCAGTCGATGACGTCGGGCGGGCAGTCAACCCCCTCATCGTGGACGGTCAGACCCATGGAGGAATTGTGCAGGGAGCCGGCGAAGCGCTTGGTGAACTCTGTGTCCTTGACCATTCGGGGCAGCCCCTCACTGGCTCGTTCATGGACTACCACTTGCCCAGGGCGGACGAATATCCGTTTTTCATGACGGAGCTCAACGAAGTTCCGTCACCCACCAATCCTCTCGGTGTCAAGGCCGGTGGAGAAGGAGGAACCACACCGGCCCTGGCGGTCCTTGTGAATGCTGTCGTCGATGCCCTTCGCCCCTACCGCGTAACCGATATCACGATGCCGGTGACCAGCCGCAAGATCTGGGAGCTGATCCACAGGAACGGCCGTAGCCACTGAGATATGGGTGTTCCGGTAAACCCGATGTCCTGAAGTCGATCCGGCAGACCGGTCAACACCCTGTCACATTCCCTCAGCACCCCCTCGCCGGCATTGCGGCTGTCCGGAGCATGCCGCGCCCGACAAGACCGTCCAGCGGACTACCATCACCCTGCAAACAATAGTATTGTGGCTCCGCTTCCCCATCGATCCACAGCGGAAAACGGGCATGAAAGCAGCCGCGTTCGAGTATGTACGCGCAAAATCAACAGAAGATGTCTGTCGCATGCTGGCGATCAATGACGAACGGGAACGCAAGATCATAGCGGGCGGACAGACTTTGGTTCCGCTTATGGCGATGCGCCTTGCCCGCCCAGACGTACTCATTGACATCAACGATCTTGAGGATCTTTCGGGTATCGGCATGAATGACCATCACCTGACGATCGGTGCGATGACCCGTCAACGTGAAATCGAACGGTCGGACCTCGTGGCGCAGCATCTGCCGCTCCTTGCAAAGGCCATTCGCCATGTGGGTCACCGGCAAACCCGCAACAGGGGCACCATCGGGGGCAGCATTGCCCATGGCGATCCCTCGGCCGAAATTCCCCTGGCAGCTCTGGCTCTTGATGCCGCGGTCGTCCTCCGCGACCTGGAAGGCGAGCAGACGATGCCGATCGCCGCGTTTCACGAGTCGGCTATGGTAACGGCACTCCGCCCCGACCAGATTCTGACCTCGGTACGGTTTCCGGTTCGCGATGCAGCCCGAACCGGCAGCGGATTTCAGGAAATCGCCAGTCGTGCCGGAGACTTTGCCATTGTTGCCGCAGCAGCATGCCTGAAGCTTGACGGCGATGGCGTCGTATGTGACGCACGTCTTGCGGCCGGCGGGGTTGCGCCTGTTCCGGTACGGCTGCACGAAGCTGAATCCCGGCTGCGAAAGACCGCGGCCGATGCTGATGCCACGGACCGTGCCCTTGACGGTCTGGATGACCTTGTCGAGCCGGAATCCGATGTCCACGCTACCGCCGACTATCGGCGCCGGGTGATCAGGCGTCTGCTCGAACGCACAATTGCCGAAGCCCTCGAAAACGCGACTGCATGAGCACTCCGGTAGACATTTCCCTGACCGTCAACGGCCGATCGCACCGCGCGACCGTCCCACCGCGCATGACACTCGTTGACTGCCTTCGTGATGTGTTGCACCTGACGGGGACCCATGTCGGTTGCGAACATGGAATTTGCGGCGCCTGTTCCGTACTGCTTGACGGCGAAGCCATTCGATCCTGCCTTGTTTTCGCTGTGCAGGCCGAGGGGCACGAAATCACGACTGTCGAGGGGCTGTCCCGGGACACGAACTCACTGGGGATCCTTCAGGATTCGTTCTGGGAGTGCCATGCCCTGCAATGCGGCTACTGCACACCGGGCATGCTCATCGCCTGTCAGGAACTTCTCGCAGAAAACCCCGAGCCCGATGAACTGGAGATTCGGGAGAGCATCAGCGGCAATTTGTGCCGCTGTACCGGGTATCAGCAGATCGTGGAAGCTGTGCAACTTGCCGCACAAAGGCTGAAGGATGAGTGAGATCGCCGCCAGACTTCCCAACTATCGCTACGTGTCGCGCAAGCGGCGGGTCCGTGAAGATCGCCGCTTCGTAGCCGGCCAGGGCAAATTTGTTGCCGATGTGCATCTTCCCGGAATGAAACATGTCGCCATCGTGCCAAGCCCGCACCCGCGGGCCCGCATTCTCGATATCGACACCCGGCAGGCCCGCATGATCAGCGGCGTTCATTACGTATTGACTGGAGAAGAACTCGCGGCCGCTACAAACTCGCTCTATCACGGCCTCGACATCCCCAATGTCGTCTGGTACCCGCTCGCAGTCGGCATGACACGTTACGCCGGAGAGTGGGTTGCGGCCGTGGTCGCTGACTCACGTCACGTGGCAGAGGATGCGGCGGAACTGGTCAGGGTCTCCTACGAAGCCCTTCCGGCAGCCGTGGATTCCGAACGGATGATTGAGCCGGATCAGCCGCTGGTGCATCCTGAACACGGCAGCAACATCCTGTTTCGCAAGACTTTCTCCTGGGGGCCGGTGGACGAGGATTTCGATTCCGCGCCCCATGCGATCTCCTATCGTGCCAGATGGGGACGTTCTTCAACGGTTCCGATCGAGACTTTCGGGGTCGTCGCTTCCTGGAGCGAGGCAACCGGAATTCTTGACGTATGGGCCTCGATCCAGATGCCGCAGTACCAGGATCAGATCGCCAACGCGCTCAAGATCCCCTTCAATGACATCCGGGTCCATAACGATGTCGATGTTGGCGGTTCCTACGGCGTCAAGCGCGGGATCAAGCACACCGTCCTGGTCGGCTATCTCTCGCGCCATCTCGGGGTTCCTGTCCGCTTCATCGAGGACCGCCTCGACAACATGTCAGGCGGTGATGCCCACGGCCCCGATCGCATTTTCGACATGACGATGGCGTTCGACGATGACGGGGTAGTCCGATCGATGAAAGTGAGAGCCCTCGATGATGTGGGAGCCTATCCGGGCCGCGCACCGCTGCAGCTCGGAAAGCCGATCACAGCGCTCTGCGGACCCTATCGCATCAACTCGATCGAGTATGAGGCCATTTCGGTTACTTCGAACAAGACCGGACAGGTCCCGGTTCGGGGGTTCGGCCAGTCACCCACCAACTTCGCGATAGAGACCGGCATTGAACGGATCGCCCGGCATCTCGATATCGACCGTATCGAGATCCGGCGCCGCAATCTGGTGCGCAGCGACGACTTCCCGTGGACGATTCCAACCGGATCGGTCTACGACTCGGGCGACTACGAGGCCGTTCTCGATCAGGCACTGCGCTCGGCAAGAGGGAAGGACCTTGTGGCGCGGCGCGATGCGATTCGCAATCAGGGTGGTCTGGCAGGCCTCGGTATTGCCACCTGCCTGGAACCGGGCGGCGGCAACAATATCTTCGAATATCTCTTCAACCCCAAGCTCAGGATCACGACCTTCGTTGAATCGATCCTCCTCAAGGTGGAACCGACCGGCGAAGTCACGGCAATGATCTGCACGACCACCTCCGGCCAGAGCCATGAAACACTCGTTGCCACCATTGCCGGCGAGGAACTGGAACGGGATCCGGATACGATCCGGGTCATACATGGCGATTCGCTGCAGGCCCTTCCGACACGGAGCCCAACGGCCAGCAGAATGGCCATCGTGCTTGGTACTGCAACGTCAAAGGCGGCACGTGAAATCCTTGACCGAATGACAGGGATTGCCGCCCACGATCTGGGTGTGGCGCTTACGGATATTGAATATTCGGACGGCGAATTCGCCGTCCGCGGTGTGCCCAAGAGATCATTGTCATGGGAAGAGGTAACCCATATCGCCCACAAGCAGTTTCACCGGATGCCGCCGGGACTTGAACCCGGTTTGCAGGCAGTGGCCGTCCAGCAGGTGCCCGGCGGGGGCCAGCTTCCCAACGAAAAAGAGCAGGTCGCCCTCTATCCCTGCTTCTCCTTTCAGGCTCACCTGCCGCTGGTCGAAATTGATCGCGCCACCGGCAAGGTCACCCTGCTCGACTACGTCATCGCCCATGACTGCGGTACTGCAATCAATCCGGATATCGTGCGAGGCATGATCATCGGCGGCATCGGGCACGGCATTGGTGCTGCCCTTTACGAAAAATTCTCCTATGACAATGACGGCCAGTTCCTCTCCGGTACCTTTGTCGATTACCTGCTGCCGTCGGCCCATGAAATTCCGGACGTGACGGATGTTGCCTTTTGCACCCCGTCACCACTGACCTCGCTCGGACAGAAGGGGACCGGAGAAGGCGGCTATCTCGGTGCACCGGCTGCTGTTGCCTCAGCGGTGAACGATGCCCTGGCCCCCCTGGGCGCCTGGCTCGGAGAACTGCCGATGCGCGCCTCGGACATTGAACAGGCCATTCATGAGAGCAACGGCCACAGTCAGGACAAAAGCCCATGATCATCGATACCCACGCGCATTTTGTACCGCAAACAATGCTGAACGCAGTGGTGTCCGGAAAGGCAACCTTCCCAAGCATCGAGGTTCTGAAAGACGACAATGGCTACCGCCTGGCCTTCATGGGCAAGGCACCGACCCGGCCGATCATGCCCAAACTCCGTGAACTCGAAACCCGCGAACAATGGCTCAATGAAAACGGGATTGATGTTCAGGTGTCGGGAGGATGGCTCGACAGCTTCGCCTATGAAACACCACCCGAAGAAGGAGCGGCCTGGAGCCGTTTCATGAATGAACATCTCATGGAGGCCATGGGCAGCAAAGCGTTCATGGAACCCCTTGCCACGGTCCCCCTGCAGGACGGCAGGTTGGCTGCAGAAGTCCTCCGCGAGGCCATGGACGCGGGCTTCTCGGGTGCAATGATCGGGACCCAGCCCAAAGGTGGACATGGAAATCTGGACGACCCCGATCTGGAACCGTTCTGGGAGATGGCATCAGAACGCGGCGCCGCGCTCTACATGCACCCGATGTTTGGCTGTGGCGACGACCGGCTGCTTGACTATGACATGATCAATGCCGTCGGACGCGGCGTCGATACGACCACAGCGGTGGCGCGCATGATTTACGCTGGACACTTTACGCGCTACCGGGGGATGAAGATGATCATCTCCCATGGCGGCGGCGCACTGCCCTATATTCTTGGCCGCATGACCCGAAATTACGATATGCACCGGGAAGACGGTTACGCCGATCCTGTCGCTGAAATGCACCGGCTCTGGTTCGATACCGTACTGTTCGATGCCCGGACCCTTCGATATCTGTGCGATTCCTTCGGCGCCAGCCGCGTGGTTCTCGGCTCCGATTATCCATTTCCGATCGGAGACCTGACCCCATGCCGCATCGTGCATGAAGCTGGTCTCTCGGAAATCGATACCCGCGCCATCCTCGGCGATAACGCAGCCCGCCTCTTTGCTCTGGGTGAAAGGTGCGGGGGTTCCTGAAAACGTCAGATGTTGCGGCGGCGATACTGCGACGCATAGTGGGTGATAGCGCTATGCAGCGAAAATCGGGGTTCCCAACCCAGTTCCTCACGGGCCCGGCTTATGTCGAGGGGGGTCAACCTTGATACCGGCGGTGTGCCTGGCTGGATCTCGACCCGGAGTCCCGGCAGCGCTATTCTTGCGGCTTCGACAAGACGATCAAATGTGATCGGTTCGCCCCATGAGATGTTGTAGACGGCATACGGCGGCAGCGACGCGGCCGTCGCCGCAAGATCAATGGCCCATCCCATGTCATCTGCATACACATACTCGAAGGCCATGGTCTGCTCTTCCGGGATGACGGCCGGTGTCCCGCGCAGACCGGCCTCAATAAGAGTCTGTACCTTCTCACCGCCTCCCGAGCCACCCCAGAAATGCCCCATTCCGAAGACATTGCCGGGACGCAGGATCACGAGTTCGAAACCGCATTCCTTCTGGTATGCCTCGAGAATGAGTTCCTGGGCTGCCTTCGAGTTGGAATAGGCAGCACCGCTTCCGCGCGCAAACGTCTCATCAATTCGATCAGCCCCGTCACTGCGGCGCCAGTCATAGACACCGAAGGTGGAGAGATGGATCAGGCGCGGGATACCGGAGAGCCGGACCGCTTCAGCCACTGCCAAGACTCCTCCGACATTGAGGTCGTAACCGAAATGCAGGGGCTGGGACACGCGTTTGCCAATCAGGCCTGCGGTATGTAACAGAACGTCAGGTTTGTATCGATCAATCGCCCCCAGCAATCCAGGCAGGCTGCGGACGTCATCGGAAACAACTTCGTAGTCGACATATTGAAGCCGCATCGCCAGATAGTCGTCACGGGGAATGGGATCCAGAAAGATCACCTTTTCGCCGCGCGCCCCGGCCTCGATAGCGTATGAGGTTCCGACAAGCCCTGCGCCTGTAATCAGCGTGGTCATGGTTTCTGCTCCCCGCATCCATAAAACTGATTGTCAAGAAACGCGACGGTTGTGGCCTTATTGGCTCTGGAATCGCCTCGCATAGGTTGACCGTCTGCGTCAATTCGATTGGGATCCGGCTGCTTTCCATAGTTGGGAGAGCCGATCCGAAGCATGACCAGTGGAGTGCCCTCGATGGCTTCAAAGCGGTAGAGATTGCCGGCCGGGAGCATGATTCCCTGATCCTGTGCAAGCACGGTTTCCTCGCCTTCAGGACCATGAAACCGCACCTGACCCTGAAGGACGATGAAGGCGTGATCCTCACCGGGATGGGCATGGAGCGCGTTCTCGCCACCTTCTGCATAGATCTTCAACCGAATGGACAGGTCCGGGGTCGCGGCAAGGGGTGTGTCGGTTCGGCCCCGTGCAAGCAATTGGCCCGCAATATTGAATACCTGGGGTCGGGTATTGTCCGCAAGGTCAAGCATCCGTTGTCTGAGTTCATCCGAACCGCTGGCCACCGGCAGCGGGATGTCGTTCAAGGCCGTCGTCATCGATATGGCTCCTGATTTGCCGTCCGGAACACTTCACGACACAGAATAGAGACCAGCCTGGCACAAGACAATTTGGCGTCCCATCGAAAGGATCAGTTGGTTCGTTGACGCGGGAATACCAGACACTGACAGCAACGGATCCGCGGACGGTTTCCGCTGCGTGTCGGATCCTGCCGCTGCCGAACGACGCCATATTCAGGACTTGCCGGCAATGGCCGGTTTTGTTTGCAGGATCGATGGTTCACATTTGCTGTGGTGGATTGCATCGATCGAATGGCCCCTCCTTCGGAGGGAGCGTTTCAGAATCTGTGGGGGCGCCTGGTCAGGGCCAGACAACCGTCCGAACCGTATGGATTGCTCCCCGGGCAGCTCCTGGATTCGCCTGTGGGGGCCCGGACACATCCGATGCCCGTTCGGGGTCCAGTGTGCAGACCACCCGCAAACCGGATCCCCAGTTCATTGTCTTGTTCCGGCGGGCAGCACGTCTGCCTTTGCCCATCCCGCGTGAGATACGAACCGGCTTATGGACCCGGCCTCCCGTTCCAGCCTATGATGCCGTCATCAGCCGCCCGGATCAGGGATTTCACGATGCTGCCGACCGTAGAGAAATTTGTGAGCGAGATGCGGGACACCTGCGAGAAACTCGAAGGTGAGCCACGCTGGGTCCGATGCGGAGAATTGCTTCGGGAACTGTTGCAGGACCGGGCTCTCCAGGATCACGCAGAGCACTGGCCGGTTGGTCAGTTCGATGGCGGCAAGGTCAACAATTTGCTGTTCTACGAAGATGCTGATCACGGCTTTGTCATTAACGGACTGATCAAGAATCCGGGTGGACGGGCGATGGTGCATGATCATGGCAAGAGCTGGACCGTCTATGGAGTGCTCAGCGGGCACGAGCGGATTGCCCGATACAGGGAGACGCGGGACGATAGCGGTGCTGTAGGCCATGACGAAATCCGTTCCGTCCAGTGTGGGCCGGGCGAGGTCGATATTGTCAGGCCATGGGAAATTCATGCCGAGTACGCCGGCAATGAACGCACGGTCGCGGTCATCGTGCGGAGCCAGCGTTCGGGAACATTCGAGCAATTCCGTTACCACGATGACGGTGGCAAGGTCCGGTTTCCTGGACCGAACCAGGTGCCCTACGATCTCGATTGAACCGTTTCCCGTCCTGCCGGTGTGTAGTGCGGTTCCCCGACCCCTTTCGCTGGCAACCAGACCAGCATTGACGAACCTCTGCCCATGACTGCACCCCCGAACAGCCTCACCGCTGCAGAAGCCATCGTCGATGCCCTGATCGAGGAGGGAATCGATACGGTCTTTGGCATGACCGGCGATACGGTCCTGCCGATCCTCGACGCACTGTATCACCGGAAGGACGAAATCCGTTACGTCACGGCCCGCTTCGAGACCGGCGCCACGGCGATGGCTGACGGCTATTCCCGTGTTACCGGCAAGGTTGGTTGTTGCCTGTTTCACGTCGGGCCCAGCATTGCCAATACGGTGCTTGGTGTCTGGTCGGCGCAAAAGGATGCCGTACCCCTCCTGGTCCTGTCGGCCAACCTCGACACCTTCCGGATCAATCGCAATCTCTGGCACGAATTTGACGTCATGGGCGTCATGAGTCGGATCACAAAATGGAATGACCAGCTGATCGAGCCCAAGGATGTTCCCCGACTGATGCGAACCGCCTTCCAGATCGCGAAGTCCGGCATGCCGGGGCCGGTCCATCTCGATTTTCCGAAGGACCTGCTGCCGCAGCCGATTCATGCGGATTCTGCCGATCTTTCAATTCGCGGAGGTGCCCGATCGGGCCGGATCGCCAACGCCGCCCGGCCGGAATCCCGTGCAGTCGAACAGACTGCCCGGATGATTGCCGATGCCACGCGGCCGCTGATCCTCGCGGGGCGAGGCGTCAAGTGGGCAAATGCGTCCGCTGTGCTTGTCACCATCGCGGAACGCCTTGCGATTCCGGTGGTGACAACCGAAATGGGCCGCGGAGTCATATCGGAAGATCATGCCCTTGCCGGTGGAATCGCCGGTCATTTCGGGCACTCGACGGCCAACACGCTCATGCGCGAGGCGGACCTCGTGCTGGGTCTCGGTTCACGTTTTCTCAAT
Organism: Alphaproteobacteria bacterium; assembly: GCA_965221485.1. Classification (GTDB taxonomy): domain Bacteria; phylum Pseudomonadota; class Alphaproteobacteria; order MPNO01; family UBA830; genus JAJEBT01. The sequence goes on from OZ244893.1 coordinate 1,939,826, forward strand.
GTGAACACGATCAACTGGCAGCTGATCGCGGAAGACGCCCGGATTATCCAGGTGGAAGCAGACCCTTCGGAGCTTGGCCGTCAGTATGCCGTGGAACTCGGCATTCACGCATGTTCCGGCGCATTCCTTGAAGATTTCCTGGACTGCTCTGAAAGACTCGGGCTTGCAGCCGACCGCTCGGTGCGTCGGCAACGGGAGGACCGGATTGCAAGTCTCCGGCTGGATCAGGACCAGCGATATTACGATACAGACCTTGACGCCGTTCCGATCAAACCGCAGCGTATCACCCGTGCCCTGGAGACCGTCTGCAAGCCCGATGCCCTCTTCCTGATCGGCGCCGGGCTTCACACCCAGTTTGCCCATGCCCTGAAAATTCGCCATCCCGAACAATATCAGTGGGCGGCCGGATCCGGCACGATGGCATGGGCCTTTCCCGCAGCCCTCGGCGCCAAGCTGGCCTGTCCTGATCGTCAGGTCGTCGTCCCTGTCGGCGATGGTGATTTCGGTATGAATGCGCAGGAAATCGAAACATCGATCCGGGAAAACCTGCCTGTAATCGTAGTGGTGTATAATGACTGCAGCTACGGAGCGCTCAGGGTGTTTCAGGACAGGGTCTATGGCGGACGCAGGATTGGTTCGGATTATGGAGAAACCGATCTGGTCAAGCTCGCCGAGGCCTACGGAGCCCGCGGCGAGAAAATCGAGCATCCCGACGCACTCGAGCCCGCTCTCAGGCGCGCCGCGGCGGCCAGGGTGACGAGCATCCTGGATGTCCGGATTGACGGGTGGGAGGATCATTACCGTTCCGACGAGTGGGCAGAGTTTCACAAGTTCTAGGGGCACAACAATGAAACCCTGTTCCCCGGTCTTCATCCGGACAGTCTCCTCGAGACTGTCGTGACCACGCACCTGACACCGGATTCGGCCGAGGCGGTGCGTGACATCGTGGCCGATGCGCTCGCCCGGGAAGCGGGGCTGAACATTATCGGCAATGGCTCGAAACGCAGTCTGGGCCATCCGTTTGAAGCCGCCACCACGGTCAGCCTGTCCGGGTTGTCGGGTGTTGTGCTCCATGAGCCCGAAGAACTTGTCCTGCGTGCCCGCCCGGGAACGCCGATGGATCAGCTTTTCCGGCAACTGGAGCAGCATGGTCAGATGCTTGCGTTCGAACCTCCGGATTATGGACCGCTTCTGGGAGAACTGCCTGATCGAGGGACGATTGGCGGCGTTATCGCCGGCAATCTGTCCGGTCCACGGCGCATAAAATCCGGTGCTGCCCGTGACCACTTTCTCGGTTTTGACGCGGTTTCGGGGAGAGCGGAGATCTTCCGGTCCGGCGGGCGGGTGGTAAAAAACGTGACCGGCTACGATCTGTCGAAATTGATGTGCGGTTCCTGGGGGACTCTGGGCATCCTGACAGACATTATCCTCAAGGTCTTGCCTGCACCGGAAAGAACCCGGACCGTCCTTGTGGACTGCGCTGAGGCGGGGGCAGCGACCCGCGCAATGACACTGGCCTTGTCCAGTCCCTTTGACGTATCCGGAGCCGCGTGGATTCCTCGGGAATTCACTGCACGTTCGGCCGTTTCACATGTCGCCGGGGCACAGCGAGGTCTGATTGCGTTGCGGGTCGAAGGAATGGCGAACTCGGTTCTCGCCCGATGCGAGGCCATACGCCAGATTGTTTCTCCGTTTGGCGATCTGGAAGAATTGCACACAACCAACTCCAAAACATTCTGGCGTGAGCTTGCCGACGCCCGCTACCTTGCCGAGGATCCGGAGTCCGTTGTCTGGAGGATTTCCGTACCGCCGTCAGAAGCTGCGGCTATCCACGACACGCTGCACAGGGAATTGCCAGCCCGGGGGTGGCTTGACTGGGGCGGTGGACTGATATGGCTCGCCGTCGCAGCTGGTGCGGATGCTGGTGCGGCTTCCATTCGCAGGGAAGCCGAACGCTGCGGGGGACACGCGACCCTGGTCAGGGCCGATACGTCGCTGCGTCAAGACATTGATGTTTTCCAGCCCGAGCCTCCACCCCTTGCGCGTTTGACGCGGAATATCAGGGATGCATTTGACCCGAAGAGAATTCTCAACCCGGGACATGCTTTCGGGAGACTTTAGCGAATGCAAACGAATTTTTCAGAAAGCCAGCTCCTTGATCCGGATGTCAGGGAATCGGAGAAGATTCTCCGGAAATGCGTCCATTGCGGTTTCTGCACAGCCACCTGCCCGACGTTTGTCTTGCTTGGCGACGAACTCGACAGCCCCCGCGGCCGCATTTATCTGATCAAGGACATGCTGGAGAACGACCGGCCAGCAACAGAGCCCGTCGTCCGTCATATCGACCGCTGCCTGTCCTGTCATTCCTGCATGACGACCTGTCCCTCTGGCGTCAATTACATGCATCTGGTCGATCATGCCCGCCACCATATCGAGGAAACCTATCGGCGGCCCCTGATGGATCGCTGGATTCGTGTGGCGCTGGCACTGACCATTCCGTTTCCCCGTCGATTTCGGCTGCTCATGCAGCTGGCGAAGGTCTCGCGACTGGCGGCCTTTTGTCTGCCCGGCAAACTTCGGGGCATGCTTTCCTTCATTCCCCAAGGCCGCCTCTCTGCTCCGCTGACGGGAAGCCGGGTCAATCGTGCGAATCCCGGGCCGTCCCGAAAACGGATCATATTGCTCGCAGGCTGTGTGCAGCAGGTGCTGGATCCCCGCATCAACGAGGCCACAGTGCGGCTTCTGAATCGCCATGGTTGTGACGTCCTCATAAGTGGGGATGCCGGGTGCTGTGGCGCCGCAACCCATCATCTCGGAAAAACCGAAGCGGCCAGGGAATCCGCCCGTCGCAATGTGCGGGCCTGGAAACGTGAACTTGAAGACAATGGCCTGGATGCCATCGTCGTGAATGCTTCGGGATGCGGCACGATGGTCAAGGATTACGGGCATCTCCTGCGAAACGACGATGCGTATTCGGAGGATGCGGCACGGATCGCCGGGCTCGCACGGGATATTTCCGAAGTGCTGGCTGACCTCGACCTGTCATTCAGCGACGACGCGGATTCGCTTCGCGTCACTTATCACGGCCCCTGTTCCCTGAGACACGGGCAAAAAATCACGCGCCAACCGGTCGAGCTCCTCTCTGCCGCCGGATACACGGTGGGCGAGCCTGCCGAGGCGCATCTGTGCTGCGGTTCTGCAGGTACTTACAATCTTCTGCAACCGGAAATCGCCGTGCGCCTGCGGGATCGCAAGGCCGAAGAAATACGAAAGACAGTCCCGGAGGTCGTTGCGACCGCAAACATCGGTTGTATTGTCCAGCTCAGGGACGCTGTTGATGTTCCCGTGCTCCATATGGTTGAACTCCTCGACTGGGCTACGGGCGGACCCAGGCCAGAGATCCTGGATACCGGATCTGCCGGGGGTTGAGATCTTTTCGCGTGAGGACACCAGACTTTGCCTCACGGTACGCCCGTGATGGGATCGGCTTTCGCCGGGAGTGCGGGAAGCAAGGGGGCAGCAAAACAGTCCACCCCGCCAGTCACGTGAACCTCTGTTGCGATGCGGCAGGCAGTCTCGGGACAGGGCAGTGGGTGACATCCCCAACCCTGGGAGTGTGCAAAATGCGGAAGTTCATGACCTGCCTTGTGACAGCGGCGACCCTGACCTTCAGCCTCGCTCTTCACGCAGGACAAGATGATCCGCGGCTCGAAGGTCTGTTCATCGCCTTGAAGGCCGCGGAAAACCGACAGGCAGCGCAGTCCATTGAGTTCGAGATCTGGCAGATCTGGACGGTGTCAGGAACTCCCGCCGTCGACAGGGACATGGCAGAGGGCATTCACGCCATGAATTCCGGCATGGGGCAAACGGCTCTCGCAGCGTTCAGCCGGGTTGTCGCAGCGCTGCCTGACTTCGCAGAGGGCTGGAACAGGAGAGCCACCCTGAACTATCTCCTTGGCCGTTATCAGGAGTCCATCCACGACATCGAAAAGACCCTTGAGCTGGAACCCAGGCATTTCGGGGCATGGTCCGGACTGGGTCTGGTCAATCTCAAGTTGGGTCACGAGCATGACGCGCTTGATGCGTTCGAGGCGGCGCTCGCCATCCACCCCAACCTTGCAGGGGCAAAGAGGATGGCCCACGAACTTCGGTTGCGTCTCTCCGGCCGTGCCATTTGAGAGATTGCCAGACTAAAATAAGTTGTCACTGCTCCCGGAAGTTTCACGTTCTGCATACCGGAGCTTCAGACCTCGGGCTCCTTCGCTGCGGATGATCAGAGATAAGGAAGGGTGTCGGACAGGCCGCTGTTGTTGGACGAGGGACAGGTTCGACAAATCGGAGATGGTTTGGACTTTCGCGGGTGACGAACCGCATCCTCCCCATCCTCAGTTCTCTGGACGATAGCTTGCGAGGGCTTCCTCGAGGATCTCACGTGCAGGCCGGGATCCGTCGAGTGGCCGCAATGTCCGGCTCGTGATCTTCCATCCTTCGGGCGTTCGTTTCAGCGTCCATCGGTTGGCGGCCACACGATGGATACGGAAGCCCGTCGAATATCCGTGATTGGGCAATTCCCGAACATCGCCAAGCCGATCCGGATGAAGGAGTTGGAGATATGTTGTGACCGACGCCTTATCTCCGTGCAGGGCAATGTGCGGCAGCCCGGTAAAGTGGGCAAGGCCGTCCTCGATCGCGCGCTGGTGATCAGGTGTCCGGGTCATAGCGGCCACCGCTTCATTTCCGACCGCGCTGTCAAGACCTTCGCCACGGTCAAAGCTTCCGTCTTCAGTGTAGACTATGCGGGTATAGTAATCCGCCGCGGTATCAGCACTGGGCGGGTGTGACGCAATCAGGTTATAAATTTCAAGCCTGTCCTCGATCTCCCGCAAACGTGCCTCCAGCGATCCTTCAGTGTCGCTTCGTCTCATCCTTTCTCCTCCATTCCCTGACATCCTGCCCACAGAACTCGCATCCGCTGCAGGATAAGCATATGCAGACCATTGCGGCCCGGAATGACGGCTGGACGTCCATATTGCCCGTGACACCCGCAAACCGATCTGTCGGGCCGGTATCGTCAGCCGGAATCCTCAACTGTGCGCATCAACAGTTCGAACAGCGGTTCCGGGGCGGTGATGTGCGGGCTGTGACTGGCATCGAGTTCATGACAGCTCCAGCCCGGTGCAGCAATTGCGTGCTCGGCGAACCGTCGAAACGGATCGCCGGGAACGGCACGGGTACAGTAAATGTAGCTGCGTGGAAGAGTGATCGGACTGTCTGACATCCGCAAGGGTTGCTCGAAGGTTGCAAGCGGATGTGCCATGCGCCGATTCCGGATCCATTCCTTATCCAAAGCACTGGTATCGTCGGGAATCGGACTGGGTGGCACCAGCCAGCCGTGGCCTTCTTTCCGTGCTGCCGCCTGCATGGACGTTCGCGTGGCCTCAGGGACCAGATCGAGAAGGCTTTGACCGTCTTCAGGCACGAATGCATCCAGATAGACAAGTCGGGCGATACGGTCACGAGACCGGTCCGCAACCGCAGTGGCAACCATGCCTCCATAGCTGTGGCCAATCAGCACGACATCGCGAAGATCTTCAAATTCAAGCACAGCCCGAATATCGGCGATATGGGTTTCAAGATCGATCGTACGCGAAGCAAGATGACGCCGTTCGCCGATTCCGGTCATGGTCGGTGTCCACAGCTCATGTCCCGCCTCACGCATCAGGGGGCGCATCCTGAGCCATGCCCAGCCCGCCGACCAAGCACCGTGCACCACCACCAGGTCTGCCATGTCGCCATGCTCCCGCCGCCGTCAACTGTTGGGTCTGCGATTGTATCACAGCCCGGGTTGACCGGCGTCTGCAACCCTCCGTTGACTGTTCTGTCCCAACAGTCCAATGACGAAATGATGGTGTCGGAATCTCCGTTTTCCCTCAGGGCGTTGCAGGAGGTTCAGGTTCGCCAATTTTGATCCCCGAGCGTACAGAATCCCTTCGCCCTCCGGTCAGAGCCATGGACAATTCGATCTCGCAACGGATATTGCGGCGTGCCACCCTTCTCGATTTCCCGCTGTCAACCAGGGAATTTCTGCGCCTATGGCATCAGCATGCAGATCGGGCTTCGAACGGTTGCGCGGCACCGGGTCCACTGGCGGATTGATGGTGTCGGGCACGAAGACCGCCGCCGAGGTGATCCGGTACGGAAACCGGGAGCGCCGGACGACGGCGTCCAGTGCGTCGTTGCCCTACTGGATCCGGTCGAGCAAGGCTTACCGCGGTCCCCTGGCTCGCACGATCCGCAATATGTTGGTTGTGCCCGGGGTGCCAAATGGCACCCCGGCTGTAACGACGAGCCGATCCCCTTCGCGGACAAGACCCTCCAGAAGGGCGAGCCGCGAAGACTTTTCCACCATGTCGGAAAAATTCATGACATCAGCTGTCACGACCGTATGCGCGCCCCAGACGATGGCAAGCCGGCGAGCCGTTCGCACATGTTCCGTCAAACTCAGGATCGGAACCGACGGGCGCTCCCGAGCCGCCCGAAGTGTTGTCGATCCAGATGTCGTGAAGGTCACGATGGCAGCAGCGCCAATAGTTTCGGACACTTGGCGCGCCGCAGCCGTGATGGCATCCGCAGTCGTGTGTTCATGTGTCAAATACAGTGCGTCCATGATCGCCCTGTAACTGTCATCGCGCTCCACCCGCGCAATGATGCGGTCCATGACCGCCACCGCAGCATCCGGATACTGTCCGGCGGCAGTTTCCGCCGACAGCATCACCGCGTCGGCACCGTCGTATATTGCGTTTGCAACATCGGACGCTTCAGCCCGGGTCGCCATCGGTGAATGAACCATGGACTCAAGCATCTGGGTTGCAACCACCACCGGTTTTCCTGCCTGACGGCAAAGGCGCACCACCCGTTTCTGAATGGCAGGCACGTCCTCGGGCTCAAGTTCAACCCCGAGATCACCCCGAGCCACCATGATGGCATCGGAAAGCGCGATAACCTCATCGAGACGGTCGATTGCTGCGGGTTTCTCCAGTTTGGACATGATCGCGGCCCGATCACCGATAATCTCTCGCGCCCTGGCGACGTCCTCAGGCCGCTGAACAAACGAGAGCGCTATCCAGTCTGCACCCTCAGACAGCGCAAATTCCAGATCAGTGACATCCTTCTCGGTGAGCGCTGCCAGGCTCAGAATCACGTCTGGAAGATTGACGCCCTTTCTGTCAGTGAGACGCCCGCCGGTGAGCACAACGGTCTCCGCAAAGTCTTTTCCGACCTCCGTGACCTCCAATCGTATTCGGCCGTCGTCAAGCAGGATCTTCATTTCAGGCTGCAAGGGTCCGAACACCTCGGGATGCGGAAGACTTGCACATCGTTCGTTTCCCACCCGTTCGTTCAATTCAAGGCGAAACGGTTGGTCAGGTTTCAGAAGGGCGCCCCCTGCTTCCATGACACCCACCCGCAGCTTGGGCCCCTGCATGTCAGCAAGAATTGCGATCGATTTGTGATGGCGGCGCTCGACAGCCCGGATTGAACGGATGAAGGATCTGTGTGTGCTGTGTTCTCCGTGACTGAAATTAAGCCGGAATACGTCAGCGCCTGCCTCGAACAAACGTTCGATTTCGCTCTCGCGGGCCGTCGCAGGCCCGAGGGTGGCAATGACCTTGGCTCTCCGGTTTCGCTTCATGGAAGATTTATAGTCGGGAAACTGGCAGCGTACCACGTTCGGGTAAGCGTCATGTGAGGAGAATTGCGCGAAAGTCGTTCACGTTCGTTCGCGTGGGGCCGGTTTGTACCAGATCCCCCAGCCGCTCAAAAAATCCGTAACTGTCATGCTGTTCAAGCATCCGGGAAGGATCCATTCCCAGGGCACGGGACCGGTTCAGCGTATCGGGGTCGATGACAGCTCCAGCGGCATCTCCGGATCCGTCAATGCCGTCGGTGTCGCACGCAATTGCATAAATGTTCGATGCACCTTCCAGTGCAAGGGCAAGCGCCAGCAAATACTCGCAGTTTGGCCCTCCCCTGCCCCGGGTCCCTGTATGCGTCACCGTCAACTCACCGCCAGAAATCACCACCCCGCGCGGCCATTGCTTCGCCATCAACGCATGTTCCCGGGCGATCTCCGCCGCTTCACCCTCCAGTTCGCTGCCCAGATTGTTGACCCGCAATCCGGCCGTCCTGGCAAATTCCGCAGCGGCTCCCAGAGATTGATCCGGGCGAGCAATGATTTTGTAGTCCGCGCCTGAAAAACAGGGATCGCCGGGCTTTACGGTTTCCCAGTCTCCGCGCGCGAGTGCAGTCAGGGCACCCGGAGGCAGATCGAGGCCGTATCGGGAAGCGACTTCCAGGGCGTCGGCACAGGTCGTCGGATCCGGCGCTGTTGGCCCGGACCCGATGACCCCCGGGTCATCGCCCGGTACGTCCGATATTGCCAATGTGACCACTCGTGCCGGTGCTGCCGCAGCCGCAAGGCGTCCTCCCTTGATGGCCGAAAGGTGCTTTCGCAGGCAATTCATGTCCGATATTGGTGCCCCTGCTTTCAGAAGTGCGCGATTGATGGCGTGCTTTTCGGCAAGGCCGAGGCCCTCCGCCGGCTCGACCAGCAATGCCGATGCACCGCCTGACAGGAGGAACAGGAGAAGATCCCCGTCCCGCAGCGACCCGGCGGCTGACAGGAAGCGCGAGGCTGCCATTCGGCCCGAAGAGTCCGGTAGTGGATGACCGGCCTCAATCAGTTCGATGTGGCGCAGGGGAAGGCCATGCCCGTAGCGGGTCACCGCCATTCCCTCCACCGGTCCGGTCCAACTGCCTTCCACAGCGTTGGCCATGGAAGCTGCAGCCTTTCCGGCAGCAAGAACCAGCGTTCGTCCTGAGCGGGACGGGAGGTATTCCGGAACGACTCGCGCCGGATCCGCGGCAGCCACGGCCTCCTGGAACAATCTGGCAAGAAATGCCCGCGGTTTGATGCCGGTCATCGGAGCAGACTCCCTCGGCGGGCCAGGATGATTCCGGCCAGTACTGCAACAGCGCCCAGGCCTTGTTGCAAACCGATCTGTTCATCGAACATGACCCAGGCCAGGGCGGCAGCAGTGACCGGCTGCACGAGAAGACTGATCGATGCGAAGGCCACAGGCAGGTGCGCCAACGCCCATGCGATCAGCCCCTGACCCATGAATTGCGGCCCGGTTCCAAGTGCGATGAGTATGACCCAGCCCGCAATCGTGACCGGCACCATAGTCTCACCCAGGACAAGAGCGATCGGCAGGATGATCAGGGCACTGACCGGAACGGCACGGATCATGATTGCAATGGTGGAGTAACGAATCCGCAACCGCTGAATGATCATCTGATAGGCCGCATAGAATACGGCCGTCATGACACCGAACAGGTCCCCGACAAACTGTGTTGGACTGGTGGACAAACTCGCCTGGGACAGCACCAGAATCCCTGACATGGCAGCCGCAAGCCCGATGAGGAAAGTTCTCGTCACCGCAGTGCGAAACAGGATCCAACCCGCCAGCACCACGAACACGGGGGCCACATTGGCGAGAAGTGTTGCATTTGCGACTGTTGTGAATTCTATGGAGAAGTGCCAGACAGCAATGTCTCCGCCGAGACACGCTCCAGCCAGAATCATGAGCAAGGTATCCCGATGCCCGGGAGACCGTTGCCTGAGCGGCGCCGTGCGGCCACGCGGCGTTCTTAAGGCCGCTGCAATCACCCAGTAGAGCGGAATGGCGAACAGAAAACGATAAAATCCCGTTGCACTCGGGCCGAGTTCACTCAGCCGGACGAGAATGGGCGCAAATGCGATCACAACCGCACCTGTTACCAGCCCCAGGATTGCAATGCGCTGGGCACCGGGCGAAGAGAATTCCTGGAGGGAAGAAGATGCCATCAGGTGGTTTGAGGCCCGATACCGAGACCAGGCATACGCTGGCAGCCGTCATCCCGGGCCCGGATCATGCAAAGAGCAATCTTGTCTTTCGTATCCCGAGAGCACATGCGCTTCCTGCCCCGGGTATGAGCGTTCAACAGGTTTCCTGTAGAATCAGGGTCTTGGAAATTGATAATGCCACGCAATCAACCGCATCGACTGCCATACAACCTGCATCATTTCGGGGGCGTTGTCATTACCGTTTCGAACGACGAAGGAATCTTCGGAACCCATGGCAGCCCTCAGGCAGCAAACGGGAAGTCCGTGCGGTCGGTCTTTGCATCAGGTCTGGATTGGCGATATATCACCGGCTGAATACGACGGGGAGATACACGGATGGATGAAAATACTCGGACAGAGCTGGAGGCCGCTGCATTTCGAAGTCTCGTGAACCATTTGCAGGAACGGACTGATGTGCAAAATATCGAACTGATGAATTTGGCAGGCTTCTGCCGCAACTGTCTCAGCCGCTGGTACCAGGAAGCCGCCAACCAGCGCGGCCTCGAACTCGACAAGGACGGGGCCCGGGAAATTGTCTACGGCATGCCCTTCTCCGAATGGCGTGACAAGTATCAGACCGAGGCAACACCCGAACAGAAGGCTCGCCTCAAGGACTCCATGAAGGGTCACTGATCGCCCTGATCGCGACGAGCGATTGTGAATTCGGAAACAAGTTCACTGACGGCATTTGGACATTCCGGCGGCCCAACGCCTCGCGGTTACCGGGTAGCGATCGCACTCCGAATTTAGGGTTTCTTCGGCCGGTCGCCTGGCCAGCAGGAAGCTGCATTGCGCCGGGTATGGGCTCTTCCCTGATAGCCCGCCAGTTCCGACCATTTAATCCTTGCAGGACAGGCGATTGCCGTTTCACGGCCAGGCGGAAACGAATATTGTGATTCGCCCGCAGGTCCATACATTGTCTGCCGCAAAATTCTTGAATCAAGGAGCTCCAGGCATGGCCGATGATTATGTCGCCCAGGAACGGTTACGGTCTTTCGTCGATCGAATAGAACGGTTGGAGGAAGAAAGGGCGACAGTGTCGGCCGATATTCGTGAGGTTTATTCGGAAGCAAAGGGGAATGGTTTCGACCCCAAGATCATTCGCCGGGTCATCCGCCTGCGGAAGATGGAAGAAAACCAACGCCAGGAAGAAGAATACCTGCTGGACACCTACCTGGCCGCTCTGGGCATGACCGCGGGGCCCGAATCTTCACAGCAAGGCGGGTCGTAAAGGGTCTCTGCGACTGCCCCGCGTTGCTTCCGTCTCCGGCAAGCGAAGGGACCAGAAGATCCCGCACTGCCGAAAAACTTGGGTCGCGGCTGCTACCCGGCGAATGGAGGGACGGAAACCAGCAAACCAGTCCTGATTGCAAGCCTCAACAGCTTGAGTGCCGAAAGTCAGAATTTCTCGACCCAGGGTCTGAGCTCGATCTCCCATGTCCAGGATGAACGGTGCTGCCGATGAACATGAAGGTAGGTTTTTGCAATTTCGTCAGGCAGAAGCATCGCATCCTCACCCCGTTCCGCCGCACGTTTGTCATCGGGTCCCTGCAGGATACCGCCGTCAATGACAAAGTGAGCCACATGGATGTTGCGAGGCTGCAATTCCCGAGCGAGGGATTGCGCCAGACCCCGCAATCCGAACTTGCCCATGGCGAACGAGGAAGAATTGGGATACCCCTTGACGCTCGCCGAGGCACCCGTAAGGAGAATCGTGCCGCTACCCCTTGCGATCATCTGGCGCGCAGCCTGGCGGGCCACAAGAAACCCGCCAAAACAGCTGATCTCGATGGCGGTACGTACAGCCTCGGGATCAAGGTCCACGATCGGACCGCGAGCCCGGTTCGAGGCGTTATAGACCACGATATCGGGCTCTCCCATATCCGCCGTGACCGCTTCGAACAAGGCTTCGACCTGCCCCGGATCAGCTCCATCACAGCTATAGGCCCGGGCCCCGGTTTCCGAACATAATCCGGAGAGTTTTTCCGTGTTCCGCGCTGCAATCGCAACCTGAATTCCTTCACTCGCAAACAAACGCGTCAATGACGCACTCAATCCTCGTCCGGCACCAACAATCAGAGCCTTTTCCTGGTCAGCCAATTTCAATCTCCCCGAATACGGACGTCCCGTGCCAGCACTGCCTCAGGCATACAGGCCTTCCAGCGCCTCACCATATCTGTCCTTGATAACATGCCGACGGATTTTGAGCGAAGGCGTCATCATCTCATTCTCGATTGTGAATTCCTCATCCATCAGAATGAAATTGCGAACACGTTCGATCACCGACAGTTCAACATTGATGCGGTTCACCGCGTCCGAAATGGCCTTGCGAAATCCGTCCTCCTTGATCAGAGATGACAGATCGGCCGGATGACCGCCCGCTTCGGCCCACTCCGCTGCGAAGTCCGGATCCGGCACGATGAGAGCCACCAGATACGGCTTGCGGTCGCCTATGACCATCGCCTGGGAAATTTCCGGCTGCCGCGTCAGAAATCCCTCGACTCGCTGCGGAGAAATATTGTCACCACCCGAATTGACAATGATATCCTTCTTGCGATCGGTAATGACCAGATGGCCATCCTCATCAAACTCTCCGACATCGCCCGTATGCAGCCAACCATCGATGATGGTTTCCGCTGTCTCATCCGGCCTGTTCCAGTAACCCTGCATCAGCAATTCGCCGCGAACGAGAATTTCTCCGTCATCCGCAATCCGCACCTCGACATCGACAACCGGCGGACCCACAGTCTTCATCTTGTTCCGGCTGGGAAGGTTGCAGCTGATAACGGGCGCTGCTTCGGTCATGCCATATCCTTGCACCAGAAGCAGACCCAGTGCCTGAAAAAACACTCCGATTTCATAGTCCAGCGGCGCACCACCCGAAACGATCGCTTTCAGACGTCCGCCAAACCGCTCGGAAACCTTGGATCGAACCAGCTTGTCCAGCAGAGGATCAAGCATGCGATCGGTGATTGACAGCGGCGCGTTTTCATATCGGCGCCTGCCGTTCTCAACCGCCTTCATGAACAGCTTCTCGGAGACACCACCCTTCTGGCGAATGCCGCGCAGAATTCGGCCATGCATGGTCTCGTACAGTCGGGGTACAGCCGTCATGATTGTGGGGCGAGCCTCGACCATATTGGCAGCCAGCCGGTCCAGACCCTCCGCGTAATAGATCTGCGCCTTGATCGAAAGGGGAAACATCAGTCCCGCCGTGTGCTCGTAGGAATGGGACAACGGCAGGAACGAAAGAAAAACCTCGTCTCCAAGTCCGAGTTCGCTGATGACCCGATGGGCACCCTTGCAGTTCGAAATGATCGCCCCGTGACTGAGCATCACACCCTTGGGCGTGCCGCCGGTCCCCGACGTATAAATCAGACAGGAGGTGTCTTCGCGCCGAATTCCGGACACGTCAGGAAGGTAATTTTCATGGCGACCCAGCAGTTCCTCCCAGGCGTAACAGGCCACATCCCCTTCCCCAGCCGAATCGCCGAGGGGATCCATCGCAATGACAAACTCAATCCCCGCCTCCCTGGCTGCAGGCAACAGATTACGAGCGAGATTCGGTCCGGATACGATTACCCCCCTTGCTCCAGAGTCCTTGAGAATATGCAGATGGTCGCTGACCTTGTTGGTGGTATAGGCAGGTACACAAATCGCGCCGAGAGACATGATGGCGAGGTCGGCGATCATCCACTCGGGCCGGCTTTCGGAAAGCAGCACGACGCGGTCGCCGGCGCTGATGCCCAACGCAGCAAGAGCCCCGCTCAACGCACCGGATTGGCTGCGTGCCGCGTTCCCCGATACAGGTTGCCATTCGCCATCCGTTTTGCTCCACAGGAATGCCCTGTCACCGATTTCTGCCGTATTCTGGTAGAACATTGCCGGCAAACTGACATATGAGTCGTAATCCATTGTCACCACCATTGGTAAATCACAAGCCCCGGTCTATATCATATTCGGATACCGGCCCGGGTTGGAACAGGGCCTGGTCGAATTGAACACAACAGATCCGGAGTACAAGGCATGACGTCGGCGCTGGCAAGCGACACTGCGCTCGGTCAACTTCCTGAATGGAATCTCGGCGATCTCTATGCCGGCATGGACTGCGAGGAACTCGCGGCAGACATCGCGCGCGCAGACAACAGGGTGTCGTCGTTTCAGAAGTCCTGGAAAAACAGCCTCGCCGACCTCGACAGCAATGCATTCCAGACCGCGATCGCGGAATATGAAGACATCCAGGAGTTGTTGGGCCGGATCATGAGTTATGTGGACCTCCTCCACGCCTCCGATCTTTCCGACACCAGCCTTGCTCGCTTCTGCCAGACGACCCGGGAACAGGTCAACGATATCTCGACGGGTTTGCTGTTCTTCACAATCGAGATCAATGAGATTGAAGATGCCCGGCTGGAGCCGCTGCTCAGCGGTCCGGCCGGGCGCTACAGACGCTGGATCGAGACAGTGCGGGCGTTCCGTCCCCACCAACTGGAGGAGAATCAGGAGCGCCTCCTGCACGAAAAACGGATTGCAGGTGCCGGTGCCTGGACCCGCCTGTTTGACGAGACCCTGACTGATCTCCGGTTCGATGTTGATGACCGCTCCATGACCCTGGAAGAGGTTCTCAATCTCCTGACCGATCGCGACACCGATTTGCGCCGCAAGGCCGCAATATCGCTGGGCGAGGTGCTCGCGCAGAATGGACGCGTCTTTTCGCTCGTCATGAACACCCTGGCGAAGGACAAGGAGATCGAGGACCGCTGGCGCGGGTTTGTGCAGCCGCAATCATCGCGCAACCTGTCCAATCAGGTCGAGGATAATGTTGTCGACGCGCTCAACGAGGCGGTGCGGGCTGCGTTCCCCGATATCTCCCACCGCTATTACCGGATGAAAGCATCATGGATGCACAAGGATGTTCTCGACCACTGGGACCGAAATGCGCCACTGCCAGAAGCCGCGGCCGGAGCTATTTCCTGGCTCGAGGCAAAGGACACGGTCCTTGACGCATACGCGGACTTTTCCGGGGAACTCGCCGATGTCGGGCGGCAATTCTTTGAGCACGACTGGATTGACGCGTCATTGCGAGAAGGCAAGGCCTCCGGTGCTTTTGCCCATCCAACGGTTCCCTCGGTCCATCCCTATCTCCTGCTCAACTATCAGGGAAAGGTCCGCGACGTCATGACCCTTGCCCATGAGCTCGGGCACGGTGTCCATCAGGTCCTGGCGGCGCATCAGGGGGCTCTGCTCTCCGATACACCGCTGACACTGGCCGAAACAGCATCGGTGTTTGGTGAAATGCTGACCTTTCGCAAGATGCTCTCTCGGGAAACAGACACCCTCCGCCGCAAGATTATGCTGGCCGGCAAGGTCGAGGACATGATCAATACGGTGATCCGGCAGATCGCCTTCTACAATTTCGAACTCCGGTTTCACAATACCCGACGCAACGGAGAACTCTCCGGCGAGGAGATCTGCGACCTGTGGATCGATATCCAGTCGGAAAGTCTCGGGGACGCTGTCCGGCTCGACGATACATATCGCTGGTACTGGGCCTACATCCCGCATTTCATTCATTCACCATTCTATGTCTACGCCTATGCGTTCGGCGACTGTCTGGTGAACTCTCTTTATGCCGCTTACGAAACTGCCTCCGCAGGTTTCGCTGAAAAATACCTGACCATGCTGCGGGCCGGAGGATCGCTTCACCACCGGGATCTGCTCGCTCCCTTCGGACTCGACGCCACCGACCCCGAATTCTGGCAGCAGGGGTTGGGTGTGATCCGGGGGCTAATTGAAGAACTGGAAGACATCGGCTGAGAAAGACATTGGCTGATTCCAGGGATACCGACACGCTGGGAGGGCGGGCCCGGCGTTATGCCAGAGTAGGCCGCACGGTGGGCGGACTGGCCGCCCGCGTTGCGGGTCACCGTTATCTCGGTTTCGAACTTGACAGGGAACGGCATGCGGAAGAGCTGCGGGCCGCGCTCGGTGCGCTCAAGGGACCCTTGATGAAGGTGGCCCAGATCATGTCGACGATCCCTGACGTGCTTCCCCAGGAATACACGAACGAGCTTCAGGCCCTTCAAGCCGATGCGCCGTCCATGGGGTGGCTGTTCGTACGTCGCCGGATGGCGAAGGAGCTGGGACCGGACTGGCAGGAGCGCTTTGGCCAGTTCGAGCACGAAGCTTCGGCCGCAGCTTCTCTCGGACAGGTGCACAGGGCTACCTCCCTGGACGGGCAGCCGCTTGCCTGCAAGCTACAGTATCCCGACATGTCGTCAGCCGTGGAGGCCGATCTCAAGCAACTGCGGGTCATTTTCGCCCTCTATCATCGCTACGACCAATCCATCAACACGAAGGACATCCGCCGCGAGATTTCGGATCGCCTGCGCGAAGAGCTGGATTACGAGCTCGAGCGCCGACACATGGATCTGTACCGCCTCATGCTTGCGGAATGCGAGGACATCCACGTCCCGGAATCCGTTCCCGAACTCTCGACACGGCGGTTGCTCACCATGTCGTGGCTGGAAGGGACCCGTCTGCTCGACTGGGCGGAAGCGGATCAGGAAACCCGTAATCGGGTGGCCCGCAACATGTTCGAGGCATGGTACTTGCCGTTTTATATGCATGGCATCATCCATGGCGACCCCCATCTCGGAAACTATTCGGTTCGCCCTGACGCTGCCATCAATCTGCTTGATTTCGGTTGCATTCGCATATTCCGACCGCGGTTCGTTCAGGGCGTGATCGATCTGTACCGGGCCCTGGAAACCAACGATTCTGATCTGGCCGCCCATGCATATCAGACCTGGGGCTTCACCGATCTCTCGAACGAAGTCCTTGAAATCCTGAATCTCTGGGCTGCCTTTCTCTATGGCCCTCTGCTTGAAGACCGCAAACGCCGCATCCAGGAAACGAGCGGAACCGCCTATGGTGCCAGCGTAGCGCACAAGGTCCACGAAGAACTCCGTCGCCTCGGCGGTGTCACACCGCCGCGTGAGTTCGTCCTGATGGACCGGGCCGCTATTGGACTTGGGTCCGTTTTTCTCCGCCTCCAGGCGGAAATCAACTGGCATGCGCTGTTCCGGGGCATGATCTCCGACTTTTCTGTTGAGGCGCTTCAACAACGTCAGGACCAGAGCCTGCAACAGATCGGAATCACAGTCCCCGACTGAAGGTTCCATAGTATTCGCAGCCGATCTGCCCATGATCGACGGAATCTTCAGGTAGCGTGCGGCATGCAAGAGCCGCCGGCAGGCAATCCACCGTGGCACTGACAGGCTCCCGGTTCGCCCCGTGACACAGAATGGACCCTGGTTCTTGCAGACAGATTTCTGGCTGCCGGATCACCTGTTGCGGGCAATCCCTGGCCGCGGCCCGACTTGCACCGTATTGTCTACGCACTCGCTGGATACGATCACGGCTCGAACCGGTAGCCATAGCGTGGAACAGGAGGTACCAGGTGAGGATGGAGGCTGTAAACCGCCGCTGCACACGCATCGCGATCTCCGCACCGGTGATCACGACGGTGCCCGCGGTCGGGCGCCAATATCGCTCCTCTCCCAAAGAGCACGACCTCCATTACGGGCCTGGGTCCCCCAGGATCTCCAGTTCGCAGATCCGACACAGGAAACCCGGGAGAGATCGCTAAATGCCCTCGATATATCCGGCGATTGCCTTTTCATCCCGGGACGAGGCATAGTTCCCTCCCGTCAGAATGTCCCGTCCATTGATCAGGCTGACGGAGTATCATCAAGACGGTCTGCGAAATCATCGAGAGTCCTGAACAGGTCAATGGCACCTGGGGACAGAGACCTTTCGTATCGAGAAGGATTTCGCTCTGAGAGGAAACAGCCTGTGGTGACATTCTGCAGCGGACACTCCCCCGATCAGGTTTCCGGAAAGAACCGGGGTCGCACCATGTGCATCGTCCATCTTCTGAAGAAATACTGTCTCATCGGGCCAGCAGCCGTCATCCTCGGCATATTGGCTCCTGCCACCACTGCACAACCTCTTGTCCTCACCATCGTCCACGTCAATGACTGGGACCGGATGGAAGGTCGAAATGATGCAGGTGGAGCAGCGCGGATTGCCACGGTCGTCGCTGAGGAACGCGCGCGAGCCAGGGCTCATGGTGGCCACGCTGTCGTCACATTCGGCGGCGACATGATTTCCCCGTCATTGATGTCCGGGATCGACAAGGGTGCGCACATGATCGCCCTGGCCAATGCCATCGGATTCGACATAGGGACGCTCGGCAACCACGAATTCGATTTTGGTGTGGGAGTCCTGCGAAAACGGCTGATGGAATCCCGCATGACCTGGCTTGCAGGAAATGTCCGGTACCGGGGTCAAACGGGGCTCCCCGAAACACCCGCCACCTTGATCGTTGAGAAAGGGGGTTACCGGATCGGGTTTTTGGGACTCGTCACAACCGACACAGCCAGAATTTCCAGCCCCGGGCCCGACGTGACCTTCGCGCCCTTCACAGCGTCTGGCGTTGCACTCGCCCGAAAACTGAAAGTGGCCGGGGCCGACCTGGTGATCGCACTCACCCACGACAATATCTCCCGCGACCTGTCCCTTCTTGAGAAAGCAAGAGAGATCGACATCCTGCTCGGCGGCCACGATCACCTGTTGCTTGCGCGTTACGACGGCAGGCAGGCAGTCATGAAGGCCGGCTCGCAGGGAAACCATGTCGCCGTCCTTGATCTCAGGATCGAAAGACGGGAAAACCGCGTGTTCTGGACGCCAGGCTACAACCTCCGTTCAACCGAGGGGTTGCCCGGAGACGAGTCGGTTGCAGCAATGGTCGCAACTCACAAACGACAGCTTGATCGCAATCTCGGCGCCGTCATTGGCGAAAGCGCGACGCCGCTCGTGACCACGCGCAATGCGGTACGATCCGGCGAAACCGCATTCGGGAATCTCGTTGCAGATGCCATGCGAGCCGCAACCGGGAGCGATATCGCGCTGACCAATGGTGGCGGCATAAGAGGTGATACAGTCCACCCCGGAGGCACGAAACTGACCCGCAAGTTGATTCTTGCCGAGCTTCCCTTCGGAGACAAGACGGTGAAGCTTCGTCTGACCGGCGACCAGGTCAGGCGGGCGCTGGAAAACGGCGTGAGTCAGGTCGCGCACTTATCCGGCCGGTTTCCGCAGGTCTCCGGCCTTTCGTTCACGTTTGACTCCCGGAAGCCTGCAGGATCCCGCATCACACGAATCACGATAGACGGAAAGAGGCTCGATCCCCGGGCAACCTACACGCTCGCTACAGTCGACTTCCTGGCGAACGGTGGAGACGGCTATACAATGTTCCGGTCTGGCGAGGCTTTGATCGATTCCCGATCAGGCGGGCTGACCGCGACGCAATTGATCGATCTTATCGCTGCCGTCGGCATTGTCTCTCCGAAAATCGAAGGAAGGATCGTTCGGGAGCCATAAACCGGTCCGGGCACGCTCCTTTTGACCTTCCGCACCCGCGAAGCAGATTCCGGCGCAAGTCGGTCAGGAACCCCTCAGATTCGTGGCTGTCCTGACCCGGAAGAGTCTGTCGGCGTCAGGAGCCGCGTCCGGATTGCCCGCCGTTTGGGCAATGCACCGCGAGGAGGTGAACACGCGCGGCAACAGGATCCCTCATGTTCATAACGTACGTTGTCCAGGATATTCCCACCCTGACAATTCGGGACGGTTTACGGGCCGGACCGGACCTTGACTGTCAGTCCGGTTAATTCTGGCCGAAACGTGACAGACCTGCCTCCGGACCGGGCAAGTAATGTTGCTGCATTGCCGACGGGAGGAGCGATGCATGTTTCCGTCGGCCAGGGTGTTGCCGCAAGGGCGAACAGGACTCTCACGACCCGGTAGTTGAAAGCGTTCGGTGATGTGCTGGCGCATCGGCGTCGGACAGGCCATTCTGGCCGGCCGGACCGCGCCAGGATCGCCCGGCATCGCGCAACACATGATGGCGTTTGAGTCAGCGATCCCGATACATCCCCGACTGGCGCCCCGGCTGCCTGAAACCTTGGCGGCAGCCCGAAACACAGGCGTGCGAAGCAGATCCAGCAGGCCCGACTGGCATCAGCAGAAAACACGGCATGCCAACGCAATCCCCGAGTTCGATGTCGCCCGACCGGGAAACAGATGATCCTGAGGGGCCCCGGTTCGCGGTACCCGGCAAACGTCTGCTGCCAGCACCGATATCCCGCTCATGCGATCAGGTCAGCCGCCGGTCCGCCCACAGCGGAAGAATTTCAGATATTGCGGACGTGATCCGGTCGAGGTCTTGCCGACTGGATATGAAGGGCGGCATGGTATAGATCACGTTACCAAACGGCCGCAGCCAAAGGCCAGCCTCCACAAAGGCCGCTTTCAGCAGATCGATGTCGTGAAGCGTTTCAACCTCAATCGCACCGATTGCACCCAGAACGCGAACGTCGACCACACCCGGAACGTCCTGCAGAGCGGGCAATCTGTTGCGAAGGTGCCGTTCAATGTCAGCAACCTGATCCAGACGCGGCCTGGTCTCGAACAAATCGAGTGAAGCATTGGCAGCGGCGCAGGCGAGCGGATTCGCCATGTATGTGGGCCCGTGCATCAGGGCCGCATCGGGATCTGAGGACAGAAATGCAGCGAATACATCCTCGCTGGCTACGGTGGCCGCAAGACCGATCATTCCGCCGGTCAGCGCTTTCCCGAGACAGACGATATCGGGGACCAGATCGGCCTGCTCCATGGCAAACAGGGTTCCAGTGCGGCCAAAACCGGTTGCGATTTCGTCGAGAATCAGGAGAAGACCTGAGGCTCGCACCGCCTCGGACACCGAGGCGAGGACCTCCGGCGAATACATCCGCATTCCCCCTGCACACTGGACCAGTGGCTCGATAATTACGGCAGCAATTCGGT
This sequence comes from Alphaproteobacteria bacterium, assembly GCA_965221485.1. Lineage (GTDB taxonomy): Bacteria > Pseudomonadota > Alphaproteobacteria > MPNO01 > UBA830 > JAJEBT01. The sequence continues at coordinate 1,960,674 of OZ244893.1, forward strand.
CGCGATGGCTTTCAAGGAGACGTTGCAGTGCGCCCCGCCGGTTCTCGTCAACTGGCAGATCCGCCACCAGTTGTTGCGGCATGTAACCCCGGAACAATGCGTGCATCCCCTCTTCGGGATCAGTGACGGACATGGCTCCGAGCGTATCCCCGTGATACCCACCACGCATACTGACAAACAGCTTCCGATCCGGCTCTCCTTGATTGATCCAGAATTGCACCGCCATTTTCATGGCGACTTCGATCGCAACGGAACCCGAATCGGAGAGGAAAGTGTGGTTCAGCGTTCCTGGAAGCAGTGCAGCAAGACGCTGTGCAAGATGTTCGGCGGGATGATGGACAAGACCGCCGAACATGACATGGGGCATCTCGTGCAGCTGGGCCTTGATCGCAGCTGCAATATGCGGATGGTTGTGACCATGGCAGACCGTCCACCATGACGACACAGCGTCGATAAGGCGCCGCCCATCCTCAAGTTCAATGTGGCAGCCGGACGCCCGCACAGCCCTTGGCGGCTCGGGTGCACCGAGCATCTGGGTGTAGGGCAGCCAGAGATGGGGGGTCGGGATCGGCATGCACTGCCTCAACCCGAGGCGCGTAATCCGACGGTTCCCGGTTTGATGCCCAACCGTTCAAACAGACTGTGGTCTTCGCTGCTGTCCGGGTTGGGGGTCGTCAGCAGCCGATCACCGTAAAACAGGGAGTTCGCACCCGCCAGAAAGCACAAGGCCTGGGCGGCGCTGTCCATTTCGAGGCGGCCCGCGGAGAGACGAACGACCGAACGTGGCATCACGATACGGGCTGTTGCTATGGTGCGAACAAATTCAAGCAGGTCCAGCGGCGGCCGGTCGCCCAGAGGTGTGCCCGCAACCGGGACCAGAAGATTGAGAGGAACACTCTCGGGATGCGGTTCGAGGCTGGCGAGTGTTGTCAGCATCGCCGCCCGGTCGGCGCGGGTCTCCCCCATTCCAAGGATTCCGCCGCAACAGACATTGATACCGGCGTGACGGACCCGTTCAAGAGTCTCCAGCCGATCCCGGAAACTGTGGGTCGAGACGATGTCTGGATAATGGCGTTCCGAAGTATCGATGTTGTGGTTGTAGTAATCGAGCCCGGCATTCTTGAGTTGCTCCGCCTGACCCTGCTCAAGGCTGCCCAGGGTCGCGCAGGTCTCCATACCGAGGGATCGAACTTCGCGAATCATTTCGCAAACGGTCTCAAGATCCCGTTCCCGGGGACCGCGCCATGCAGCACCCATACAGAAGCGAGTGGCACCATCATCGCGTGCCCTGAGCGCAGCCGCCCTCACGGCTTGTTTCGACATGAGTTTTTCGGGTTGGATACCTGTCTGATGATGAAGGCTCTGGGAACAGTAGCCACAGTCTTCCGGGCAGCCGCCTGTCTTGATACTCAGCAGGGTGGAAACCTGCACCCGATTGGGATCGAAATGCTGCCGGTGCACGGTCTGGGCAACATAAAGCAGGTCGTTGAACGGCTCTGACATCAGGCTGAGAACCTCGTCTTCAGCCCAATCGTGGCGCAATGGGTCCGGTTCGGTGGCATACTTAGTCATATTTTGTATGCTAGCATGGTTTCGTGGACATCGGGACAGCCTGGACGGCCTTGAAACCGCCTGACGAAGAACAGGAATGACAGCGCAATCGCTCGACCGGTTTGCGCTTGCAAAGCTTGATGATCTTGCGAGTCGCGGACTCAAACGCACTCTGGGCTCGACACGGCGCACGGACGCCGTCCGGGTTATCCGTGACGGAAAATCCCTGATTTCATTCTGCTGCAATGACTATCTCGGGCTGACGGGTGATGCGCGAATCCGGGACGCCGTCATCGATGCCGTATGCAGCTTCGGATCAGGTGCCGGCGCCTCTCGCCTGGTGACTGGCAACCACCCTCTTTACGGCCAACTTGAACGCAGGCTCGCTTCCATGAAGGAAACGCAGTCTGCATGTATATTCGGCAGCGGATACCTGGCCAATACCGGCCTGATTCCGGCGCTTGCCGGCCCCGAAGACCTGATCCTGATCGATAAGCTCGGCCATGCCTCCATGCATATGGGTGCCCGGGCTGGCCGTGGCCCCATCCGGCTCTTTCGGCATAATGACGTCGCGCATTGCGAAGAGATTCTCGAAACCGAACGGTCCCGTTATCGCCACTGTCTGATTCTGACGGAGGGTGTTTTCAGCATGGACGGAGACAGGGCGCCCCTGGATCTGCTTGCCGACGTCTCTGCCCGTCACAACGCCTGGCTTCTGGTCGACGATGCACATGGCTTTGGTGTCCTTGGCGGTGGCCGCGGCAGCATCTTTACCTATGATCCGCGACCGGACATTCCGCTCCAGATCGGTACACTCTCCAAGGCTGTTGGATCATATGGAGCGTTTCTGTGCGCGAGCCAGCCGGTCATATCCCTGATCGAAAACCGGGCCCGCAGTATGGTCTACACAACCGGACTGCCACCTGCCGTTATTGCTGCAGGCATAGCAGCCATCGATATCATTCTGTCAGAACCCGAACGCGTTGCGGCCCCTATGCGTCTGGCCAGTTACTTCTGCAGCCTCATCGGCCTGCCCAAGCCGGAAAGCCCTATCGTGCCGCTGGTTATGGGTGACGTAAAACATGTGATGAATGCCGCAGCTACGCTCGAACGAGCAGGTTTTCTGGTCTCGCCAATACGCCCGCCCACAGTCCCCGAAGGGACGTCACGGCTGCGCTTCACGTTCTCCGCAGCCCACGACGAGGCAACTGTCGAACGACTCGCCGAAGCCGTCAGTGCTTTACCGGACAGGCACCTGGATATCGGAAGTGCCAAAGAGTCCACAAGGCCTTGCCTTTTGTGAACCATCACATCACTCAGGAACGCCTGTCTCCTGCGCGCCCGGTGGGCGGCCTCGATTGATTAACGCCGATAGCGCAAGTACCATCGCGTCAACATGGCCGATAATGTTTGGAAAACCTGATCCATGTCTGACAGCCCGGTTCAACCCATGATCCCCGATGCCTGGTATATCGCTGCCTGGACTAACGAGGTGGGGACCAAGCCGCTGGCCCGGCAGATTCTGGGGCAGGACGTGGTCCTTTTCCGGGATGGTTCAGGCCGGATCGCGGCCCTTGAAGATCGATGTTGTCACAGGGCTGCGCCCCTGAGACTGGGCCATGTCATCCCCGAGGGTATCCAGTGCGGCTACCACGGAATGGTCTTTGATCGAAATGGGGCTTGTGTCGGAAATCCGGGTGAGGAAGAAGACAGGGCCCATTACCATGTCCGCTCCTTTCCCGTGATCGAGCGCCAGCATTTCGTCTGGGCATGGATGGGCGACCCGAAGCGCGCAGATCCCGGCAAGATCATCGATTTTCCCTATCATGACGAGGAGGAAGAATGGCCGTTCCGTTACGGCTGTTATCACTATGAAGCCAATTTCATGCTGGTCATGGACAACCTGATGGATCTGACCCATCTGGCTTACGTTCACGGCTCCACTATTGGCGGATATCCCAGATCGCATGCTGAAGCAGTCCTCGAAACCGAGGCTACTGAAACCGGCGTCAGGTATTTGAGGTGGATGATGAATTCACCTCCACCACCATCCTTTCTGCGGGTTGCAGGATTTCAGGGTAATGTGGACCGCTGGTCCGACTTCGAATATGTCGCTCCTGCATCAGTATTGCAGTGGGGCGGCGCTCTTGATGTTGGCCGCGGGGCCCGCGAAAACCGCGATCAGGATGGCGGTGTTTCCCTGCGCCTGTTCCATCACGCGACCCCCGAAACCGAAACCAGCTGTCACTACTTCTGGTCGGTTGCCAATCAGCGCTTCTCCGACAAAACGCCCGAGGGAAAGGCGTTCCATGAAGATATCGCCAACGCCTTCCTCGAAGACAAGGCAGTGATCGAAGCCCAGCAAGTGGCGATTCTGCGGGACCCCGAACGCAGTCTTCATTATCGTCGTCAGGATCAGGCCGTAGCCATGGCGCGACGCGCCGTGCAACGCATCCAGAGGGAAGCACTGGTGCAGGCCGCCGAGTAACCGCAGCGTCAGGAGACTCCGGCTGCGGCGCCAATATCAACACCCGTAGCGCTTGCGGAATCGGCAGGGCTATGCATCAGGTATATGATGGAGGTTCCCTGTTCAGGATGGGAGGCCCATTGGCGGCCCGCGTCCCTTTGCACTGTTATGGAGGGTCTTATGGCAAGCAACCTGTTCGATCGAAGCCTCGAGGACATCGGTAACGTTGTTTCGCTGGAACATGTGAATGTCCAGATTCCGGACCAGAGGCTGTCGACGCTGTTTTATATCAGTGGTCTCGGACTGACACGCGACCCCTATCTCGTCACCGGAGTCACCAACATGTGGGTGAATGTCGGTCGCAGCCAGTTTCATCTCCCGACGGGCGACCCTCTTGTTGTGAGGGGCCGGATCGGTCTTGTCCTTCCCGACCGGAAGGGTCTTCTGGACAGGCTCTCACATGTCAGCGAACCACTCCAGGACACCGCGTTTTGTTTTACGCCCGCCAATGATCACGTTGATGTGACATGCCCCTGGGGCAATCGATTCCGTTGTCACGAACCCCAGGAACAGTTTGGTCGTGTGTCCCTCGGCATTGCCTATATCGCCTTTGACGTGCCTGCCGGTACCGTCGACGGCATTGCACGGTTTTACCGGGAGATTCTGTTTGCTCCTTCATGGAAGGAGGAGTTTGACAATGCTGCAGCGGCCCGCGTGCAGGTAGGCTATCGCCAGCAACTGATTTTTCGCGAAACGGCCGACCCTGTTCCGGATTTCGATGGCCACCATATCCAGATCTATGTTTCTGATTTTTCAGGACCCTACAAAAAGCTTGAGACACGGGGCCTGATCTCGGAGGAGTCCAACGCATACCAGTACCGGTTCGAAACGATTTTTGATCCTGACAGTGGCGATGCTCTTTACCAACTTGATCATGAGATCCGCTCGCTGACCCATCCCCTTTATGCCCGACCCCTGGTCAACCGCAACCCGGACCAGACCAACGTGGATTTCAGTCCCGGTTATCACGAGCGTTCCTGGGCTGTCAGTGCCCCGGTCTGATCCGGGGCCACTCTGCCGAAACAGCGAACCGCGGGATGAATCCGACCTGTCCCTGTTGTATTGTCGAGTGACGGTCTCCGTGGGTCCCGGGCTGATATGCTGATCACGGTATCAACATGACCCGTCGGGATGATGCCGGAGGAGGGGCCACGACAACGCGGAACTTTTGGCGACTTCCGGTCTATGTCCTGTTTGTAGCCACCACGCTGCTCGTCATCGCCAACGGAACCCGCCAGAACTTCGGCCTGTTCCTTCTCCCGCTCAGTGCCGATCTTGGCTGGGGGCGCAGCGAGTTTTCGCTTGCCATCGCCGTACAGAACCTGGTCATGGGAGCGGCCGCACCTTTCGTCGCCGCACTGGGGGATCGTACAGGACCCATTCGGGTCATAGCGCTGTCAGCCGCCTGCTACGCCGTCGGTGTCTTGCTGATTTCGCTGTCTACGACACCCGAGACCATGATCCTGTCGGCCGGATTTCTGGTTGGTCTCGGCTTGTCGGGCGTCGGTTTTACCCTGCCTCTCGGACTGGTAGGACGGGTTTCTTCAGACCGCAACCGCAGTCTGTGGCTTGGCATTGTTACCGCCGGTGGCTCTGCAGGGCAATTCGCCTTTGCACCGATCAGCGCCGGGCTTATCAGCGGAGTGGGGTGGTCGAACGGCATCGTGGTTCTGTCGTTGATCATTGCGATTTGTGTTCCCCTGTCCCTGTCGATGCGGGCCGGCAGTGCTGCCACCCTCTCGAAACCGGACAACCAGAGCCTGAGGGCTGCCCTTCAAGAGGCGAGCCGTCATCGTGGGTACTGGTTACTTGTTATCGGTTTCTATGTTTGCGGTTTCCACATCCAGTTCGTCGGTACTCATCTGCCCGGATTTATTGAAGATTCGGGGGCAAGTCCGTGGCTGGCTGCCTGGGCTATCGGCGCGATCGGCCTCTTCAATATTTTTGGAACGATCGCTTCGGGCTGGATGGGAAGTCGCTGGCGCAAGAAGTCTCTTCTGGGTCTTCTCTATCTCGCCCGGGGTGTTTTGTTTCTCGTCTTCATCATGCTTCCGGTCAACGAAGTGACGGTTCTGGGCTTTGCTTCCATTTTTGGCCTTCTCTGGCTGTCTACGGTTCCGTTGACCATGGGTCTCATCGCCCAGATGTTCGGTCCTCGCTATATGACGACCCTGTTTGCGATCGTGCTTTTCAGTCACCAGCTCGGCAGTTTCTCGGGAATATATCTGGGAGGGCTGTCTTACGACATTTACGGGACCTATGAAGTGGCATGGTGGCTGTGCATCCTGCTCGGCGGCGTTGCGGCCCTGATTCACTGGAGCATCGACGATACCCCGGTCGCGCGTTGGATGAGCGAACAGGATGCGCTCCGGGGCGCTGAGACCTGATGATGGAGATCTGTGCCAAAGATCCGCAGCCTGCAACCGCCCGATCTGCATGTCCGCCAGGGCACCAGGCAGAATCTTCGCTTCCTGGTCCGGCATCGGTCGTGCAGGCATGTTTCGCCCAGGCGCCGGCTTCGTTCGAAGGGGGTTTGTGCCTCCAGGCCTGCTTCCTGCCAAAGGCAAGATCCGAAAGAACTTCTGTGCGGCAGCATCCATGTCTCGATCAAGGCCCGGTAACGGCTTCCGACGGATTTTTTTCAACTCTGTTCAGACTCTGCTCCCGGACTTGTCCACAACCCTGTCCCAAAGAGTCAGAGCCGCCCCGTTTTGTGGCACCGCTCTAACCTTGCCTCAACCGTCTGCAGACCCTGATCATGACTCCATTCCCACGACCTCCTCTTCGATCCCGTCAGGAGGCACGGCGCCCGGGTTTCCGTTCTCGTCAAGATCCTGCCTTCAGGTATAGTCGCCCGGACCGCAAACAGCGAAATGAAGATCCGGTTCCGGTGGCCGGCCTTCGCCCCTTTCGGTACGGGAAGAGTTATCCACACAAATGTGGATGAAAGCTGTGAATAAATTCCGACGGTTTTCGACAAGGGAGGACCATCCGGTGCGGTACTTCACTTCGGAGTTTGATCCGGGGGTGGATTGCCTTCGTGAAGCAGGATCGAAATGCCGCGATCAGGCCTTTTCACGCCAACGTCGCCCGTGAGGCGATCAGATCAGATGGTCGGTGATCCGGACCGCCCCTCCCGGAGACCGGACAGATCCTGGGGGACTTCGAGCAGGCCTCCACCTCCTGGAAATGCAAACTGCCAAGCGTTGGTGTGACCGGAGTCCGCGCGGATTAGCGAGCAAACAGCCACACTCACAGAAGCCTCCCCTGGAACCGCGTTTGCCATCAAGGCAGCGCCACATTAGGGTTGTCGGCGCAGAGATTCGTTGGAAAAGCGGATCTGATCACAATTTTGGAGCGTTTGATGCTGAAATCAATCCAAGTCAGCGGTGTGGCAACAGCCGTCGCATTGACACTCGGTGTTGCCGGGACAGCCGGGGCGGCTTGTGGCAAGGTCACCATTGCCGAAATGAACTGGGCCTCGGCCGGTGTTGCCGCCCACGTGCAGCATATGATCCTTGCCAAGGGTTATGGATGCCAGTCCGAACTGGTACCCGGCGACACGGTCCCGACAGTCACCTCCATGACGGAAAAGACAGAGCCCGACATCGCACCTGAAATCTGGCTCAATTCCGCACGCGAGCCGATCGAGAAGGCCGTCGCAGAAGGTCGCTTGCAGATCGTTTCCGAAATTCTCTCGGACGGTGGAGAGGAAGGCTGGTGGGTACCATCCTATCTTGTGGAAAAAAACCCGGAACTGAACACCCTGTCGGCCGTTCTGAAACGCCCCGACCTGTTTCCGGACAAGGAAGAACCCGGCAAGGGCCGGTTCTATACGTGCCCTCCTGGCTGGGCCTGCCAGATCGTGAACAGCAATCTGTTCAAGGCCTATGGTGTAGACAAGGCCGGTTTCACCCTGTTCAACCCTGGCTCAGGCGAGGGCCTCGCGGGGGCCATTGCGAAAGCCTATGAGCGGCAGGAGCCCATTTTCGCCTATTATTGGGCGCCAACGGCGCTTCTCGGAAAATACCCGATGGTAAAGCTCGGCGGTATGGAGCACGACCCCAAGTCATGGTCCTGCATGGTACAAAAGGACTGCGCCAAACCCGAACCCAACATGTATCCCAAGAGCGTCGTGTATACCGTCATTACATCGAAATTTGCACAAGCGTCACCGGAAGCCACCGAGTTTCTGAAAAAGTTCTCTTGGTCGAACAAGGTTCTCCAGACGTTGCTGGCATGGAAGGACGACAAGCAGGCCACCTCGGAGGAGACGGCTGAACATTTCCTGAAAAACAATCCGGACATCTGGAAAGCATGGGTTCCTGCAGACGTGGCTGCCAAAATCCAAAACCAGATCTGAATCTGTAACATCCGCCGGCCGGACCAGAAATAATGGAAAAGTGGTTTCGGGAATTTCCGACTCTCGACATCGATTCACTTCGCTCACTCAAGAAATCGATAGACTCAGGATATCGGGAATTTTCGAGGAACTATGGTGACTCGATTGAGGCCCTGTTCGATCCCCTGCTCTATTTTCTGGTCTGGTTCGAGCGGTTGCTGATCAACTCACCATGGTGGCTTATCATTGTCGTGATTGGTGGGCTGAGCTGGTTTGCGAGCCGTAATTGGCGGCTGACCGCGCTCGTTACCGTCGCATTCCTCGTCATCGGTTACTTCGGGATGTGGAACGACACGATGCGCACTCTGGCCATCATTCTCGTCTCCACGCTTATCGCGATAGCAATTGGAATCCCGCTCGGCATTCTCATGTCCCGATCGGACCGGGTGCAGGCGATCATGACCCCGATTCTCGACGTCATGCAGACAATGCCGATTTTTGTCTATCTCATTCCGGTCGTAATGCTGTTCGGCCTGGGCAAAATTCCAGGGCTGATTGCTGTTGTTGTTTATGCCGTGCCACCTGTCATCCGCCTTACCAACCTCGGAATTCGTCTTGTAGACAAGCAGATTCTTGAAGCTGCCGACGCATTTGGAGCGAGCTTCTTTCCAAAACTGATCGGAGTCCAGCTGCCCCTTGCACTTCCCAACATCATGGCAGGAGTCAATCAGACCATAATGATGGCACTTTCCATGGTTGTGATTGCGTCCATGATCGGGGTCAAGGGTCTGGGTCAACCCGTGCTGCAGGCCGTGACCAACCAGTACTTTGCGCAGGGGCTGTTCAATGGCGCCGCCATCGTCGCGCTGGCGGTCATCTTCGACAGGATTACCCAAAGCTATGGCAGACGCAGAGAAGTCGAACACTAGGATGTCGGAAGATCCCGGTCCCGTTATTGAAATCGCAGCTCTTTACAAGATTTTCGGAAATCGGGCCAACGAGCTCATCTCCCTCGTCGACGACGGTATAGGAAAATCAGAACTGTTGTCCGAGCATGATCACGTTCTCGGCCTCAGGGACATCAACATGAGTATTGAAGGGCACAGCTTTCAGGTCATCATGGGCCTGAGCGGCTCCGGCAAATCGACGTTGATCCGCCATATCAACCGATTGATCGAACCAACTGCCGGATCCATTCTGGTTGATCAGGACGATGTGCTGAATTTCGGGCGGAAAGAACTGCAGGAGTTCCGGAGACACAAGGTCAGCATGGTATTCCAGAGATTCGCTCTGTTTCCTCACAAGTCGATCATGGACAATGTGGGTTACGGACTCGCCATGCAGGGGGTTCCGCGCGAGGAACGGACAAGCCAGTCGGCACGCTGGATCGAACGGGTTGGCCTTGAAGGTTACGAAGATTCCTTGCCCGGACAGTTGTCCGGAGGCATGCAGCAACGGGTCGGCCTCGCCAGAGCTCTTGCGACCGACGCAGAGATTTTACTTATGGATGAGCCTTTCAGCGCCCTTGATCCGCTCATCCGCACCGATATGCGAACTCTCTTGCTGGAACTCCAGAGGGAACTGCGAAAGACGATTGTATTTGTTACCCACGATCTGGAAGAAGCCATCGAGCTCGGCGATCAGATCGCCATTCTTCGGGACGGCGAGATTGTACAGAACGCGACTGCCGAAGAGGTTGTGCTGGAACCGGCCGACGACTACATATCCGAGTTCACGCGGAACATTAACCGCGGACGGGTGCTCTCGGTTGAGTCGATCATGGAAGGCGTCGACGAAGACCTGTCCGAGGAACTGACAATTTCTGGTGACACGCTGCTGGAAGATGCACTCGCGTTGCTACCCGCGGCTTCTCTGGACCGGGCACCCGTGGTTGATCAGACCGGACGCATCATCGGTTCCATTTCTCTCGCCGGAATCAGCTCTGCCCTCGCCAACGGGCGCAGCCCCTCTATCTGAACCGGCCTCCAGCACGTGCCGTCAGATCCATCCCTGATCGACGGGCGGTACGCCTGGTTCCGTCTCTCCGTCTCATTGCTCCTGGGAACAATCGGCAGTGTCGGTTTCTGGGCCGTAATCGTGGTCTTGCCCGATGTCCAGAAAGAGTTCGACGTAACGCGCGCTGATGCATCGGTACCTTACACGGTGGCCATGATCAGCTTTGCACTCGGAAACGCGATTATTGGCCGCCTTGTCGACAGGATCGGTATCGTCGGTCCGCTGATCATAACTTCAGTGGTCCTCGGAATCGGCTTTATCGCGAGTGCTCAGGTGGACAGTCTCTGGTTATTCGCAGCGATCCACGGGGTTCTGATCGGAATGGGGACTGCCTGCACCTTTGGGCCCCTCATCGCCGACCTGTCCCACTGGTTCCGCGTCCGCCGCGGTATCGCAGTGGCGCTGACGGCTTGTGGCAATTATCTTGGTGGCGCGGTCTGGCCTCTGACGATCAGACTGATCATCGATCATGGCGACTGGCGCACGGCCTATGTCGTGATTGGCATCGTGTGTATCGTCGTCATGACGCCGCTTGCCTTCCTGCTCAGGCGACCGCCTCCGATCGGAGGCCACGGCATCGGCGGCACTGCCGACGCCGGACCAAAACCGATTGCCCTGTCGCAGAAAAATCTTCTCATCCTCTTGTCTGTCGCGGGCGTAGGCTGTTGCGTAGCCATGTCAATGCCGCAGGTTCATATCGTCGCCTATTGCGGTGATCTTGGTTACGATGTGGCCCGTGGAGCAGAAATGCTTTCGCTTATGCTTGCCGCCGGAGCTGTGAGCCGGGTTGTCACCGGCCTTCTCGCCGATCGGATCGGTGGTGTGCGAACGCTGCTCCTGAGTTCAATCCTGCAAACAATCGGGCTGTCGCTGTTCCTGCCGTTCAACGGGCTGACGTCGCTCTACATCGTTTCGCTTGTATTCGGACTCTCCCAGGGGGGGATCGTACCCAGCTACGCCATTATTGCCCGGGAATACATGCCGGCGCGCATTGCAGGGCGACGTGTCGGGTTCCTGATCATGGCAACAGTCATGGGAATGGCACTGGGCGGCTGGCTTTCAGGCTGGATATATGATCTGACCGCCTCCTATCAGGCGGCCTTTCTCAATGGAATCGCCTGGAATGTCCTGAACGCCGGGATTGTACTTCTGATCCTCATGCGCACTTTGAAATTAACACCGGCAGGGGTCCGGCCGGCTTGAATCGCACTCTAGTGGATTGATTCCAACTTTTGAAACCCGCGATTTCTTGCAGCGATGATATCTTTCGGGTCTGCGGTCCAGACGAAGGGTTTGTTTTCGGTGGCGTTGTGTTCGTCGATGAAGTTTTGGATGGCGTCGCGGAGTTCGCCGACGGAGCGAAAGACGCCATGTTTGAGGCGTCGCCGCGTGAGCTTGGCGAAGAAGCCTTCCACCGCATTGAGCCACGAACAGGATGTTGGCGTGAAGTGGAAGGTCCAGCGCGGATGTTTTTCGAGCCAGGCCCGGACCGCCTTGTGTTTGTGGGTGGCATAGTTGTCGAGGATGGCATGGATTGGCTTGCCGGCTTCCACCGTGCGATCGATGCGATTGAGAAAGGTAATGAACTCTTCGTGCCGGTGTCGGGAGCTGTGCTGGGAAATCACCGTTCCGTCGAGGACATTGAGGGCGGCGAACAGGGTTGTTGTGCCATGACGCTTGTAATCATGGGTCATGGTGGCACAGCGGCCTTTCTTCATCGGCAGGCCGGGCTGGGTCCGGTCGAGGGCCTGAATTTGCGACTTCTCGTCGATCGACAGCACTGCCGCATGCGCCGGCGGGGCGACATAGAGCCCGACGATGTCCGTCAGCTTCTCGACGAACGCCGGATCACGCGACAGTTTGAACTGACGCCAGCGATGCGGCGTCAGGCCGTGCGCCTGCCAGATCGCGTGAACCGTCGAAGCTGCCACCCCAACCCGCTGCGCCATCGCCCGCAGCGTCCAGTGTGTCGCCTCATGCGGCGGCGGCGTTTGTGTCAGACGCACAATCTCGGCAATCCGCTCCGGCGACAGCGGCGGCTTGCCCGGCGGACGCGTCTTGTCCCGCAAAAGCCCGTCAACACCCTCCTCCATGAACCGCTCCTGCCAGCGCCACACGCAAACCTTCGACTTCCCGCTCGCAGACATGATGGCATGGGTGCCCTTGCCATCCGCGCTCAAAAGGATGATCCGTGCCCGCCACACATGCTTCTGCGCGCTCTTCGGATCCCGGACAATCGCCTCCAGACGCCGACGGTCCTTGGGCCCCACGGTGAAGGAAACACCCGTGCGCATAGCTCAGCCCCCCTCTATAATCCCTCAACGATATCCAATAACGGAATCACCTGAATAAATCAATCCACTAGTTCGAAGACCTGAACCGACCTGCAACCCAACGAAAGGAATACAAGAGATGACGGAAACAACAGCGTTTTTGAGGTTAACGCATGAGGGAGCCCTGAAGGCTCTTCAGGCAGCCGTAGAGGAAGCACGCGCAATGGAGCAACCCCAATGCATTTCCATTGTCGACAGTGGCGGCCACCTGGTCGCATTTGTAAGAATGGATGGCGCTTTCCACATGTCGCTTGAGACGTCGCTTCGCAAGGCCCGCACAGCCGCCTGCTACGGGATTCCCACCGGTGGAATTGCTGAAGGTATCGACATGAAACTTGCCGTCGGTACAGATGGGCAGCGGATCAACCTGCCTGGCGGCCTCCCCATTATTGTCGACGGACACTGCATCGGCGGTATCGGTGTCGGATCGGGTTCGGGTGAACAGGATCGCCAGGTCGCAGCTGCCGGCATCGCCAGCATCCCGGGAGCACAAGCGTTCGTGACAACATAGCGATCCACCCTTCCCAGATGGATCAGAACCGGAATTCGTTGGGATCGCTGTCTTTGCCAGCGAGATGGCGCATCAGGTTCGGGACAAGACACCAGCATTTCGCGGAATCAGTTCGCCTGAGTGACAGTGATCACTCTTCGTTGACAAGTCTTGCATGACTGACACGACGTACCGTCACCCTGGAATGTTTCTGGATCGGCGCCTGCCATTGACTGACGGCCAAGGATATTCATGACGAGAAAGAAACTGCGCTGGATTGCACCTTGACGAGAGGTGGTCTTGATGGTCGCGTCTCTGAATTCGACGTGCTCCCCGGTCCGGACAACAGCAGCCGCTGAGAAACCCGCAAGCTGCCGTTTTCCCGCCACAGGCTGTTACCACGGACCTTGTCGGCTGAGATCTCCGGAACAACAGCCAGCGTCCCGCTGAAACCGGGATACCGTCGCACTGATCCTGTCGAACTGCAAATCTTCCGCTTCCCGTCCTCCCGATACCAGGCAAAGACCACTCGTTTCTTTTGGCACAATATATAGAATGTTTGATTTAAATTGTTCATATATGTGGAGTTTCGGCGTCTCTCATGATAGGGGTTTTGTTGTGGGTCAAAGTTAGAAAAACAGACGAACTTCTATAACCGGGAAATCCCGGACTCCCTGACTTCAGCGCATTGGTTATGGAGGCTTTCATACACCGGAAATCGTGTGAATTTCCCTGATAATGTGAATTCCGGCATTGAAATCACACCCTCAATTGGTCTATTGTTGTGGTCAGGCTTGAAAAAGCTGTCCACGCGTATCTCAACAAGCAACTTGCAAGAACAGTGCTTCGGTCCGCGGGTTGTGGATGAACGGAGGCCGCAAGGCTGTGGCCACCTGCCCATCGGCGACGTTTACGGGAACAAGTGATTATGGCTGACAGAACATCAACACAAGCTGACTGGGAAGAAATTGAAGAGGACGAACGGTCTATTCAAAATGTGCCCAGTGAACGCAGTTGTCTTTCTTGCGGTGAAAAATTCGTCAGTGAAGGATGGCACAATCGGCTCTGCCTCCGCTGCCGCAAACGAAGTGGACCCGACTATTAGGTCCGGGGTTGCTGCAGCCCCAAAAAACTTGACAAGAGTTTCAGATCCACCTGCATCGTGCCGGGGTTTCCCCGTCTGAGTCCTTGGCCTACAGTCGAAGTTGCTGGTCATGCACAAGTGTTTCCTGATCGTCGCAGGAAAATCCCGGTTACGGGATACAGGAGGAGCATCGGCCTGGCACCGCCACGGCACCGTTATTCCGAAGTGCGAAAACCGGGACGCCATGATTGGGGAGGTTCATGAGCATCAAGTGGTGGTCGGTGGTTCCGCTCGCCTTCCGGGCGAGAAGCCTGAGCCCGTGTCGCTTGCGGTAGTTTTCGTCGATGTGATCGAACAGGGCCGGGTCGGGCATGAGAGCGTCGACGCCTTTCAGCGGACCATTGCTGCCGGGGTGATAGGCGTCACGGCAGAACAGGAGGTCGAACACGCCGGCCGAAACCGGTTTGAGCTGCTCCAGCGGCGGCAATGGCCCTCGGGTCGGTTTCTGGCCATCATTTGACGAATTGCTGGACGGCGAGGCAATGACCTATATCGACGACGACGCGTGGCGCTATTTCTGGCACCCTGTCTGCACCCTCGCGGAGCTGCGCGCAGAAGCGGACGACAACCGGCCGCTGGCCGCGACCCTGCTCGGCGAGCGCATCGCCGTCGCCGAAATCGCTGGTGCGGTCACAGTCTTCCCAGACCGCTGCCTGCACCGTTCCACACGACTGTCGATGGGCACGATCGAGGATGCCGGACTGCGCTGCGCCTATCACGGCTGGCTCTACGACGCCGACGGTGCCTGCATCGAGATTCCGGCCATGCCCGACTACCCGATTCCGCCCGATTGCCGACTCCGCGCCTTCGAAACCCGACTCGCCTACGATCTGGTCTGGGTGCGGCTGCAGCCCGGCGCAGGGACCGCCATTCCGGGCTGTCCGGCCTGGGACGACGATGCATTCCGCTGCATCCAGGGTGCCCCCTATACCTGGCCGACCTCGGCGGCGCGTCGGCTCGAGAATTTCGTCGATCTGTCGCATTTTCCGTTCGTGCATGATGGTAGTCTCGGCGACCGTCGCCTGACCCAAGTCCCCATCGCCAACATCGACCGTATCGAAGGCGAGCTGCGCTTTCGCTTCGAACCGGCGCCGGGCATGGACCTGCCCGATATCGCCTTGATGGCGCCGACCGATTACCGCCTGTGGATGCCATTCTCGGTCAACCTTGAGTTCTTCTTTGCCGACGGCGAGCGCAGCCAGCTCTGGATGACCGCCTCGCCGGTGGAGCACGGGGTCTGTCGCAGTTTCTGGTTCACCAGCCGCACCGCTGATCGCCACGGCGACGATCGGCCACATCTCGAATTCCAGGATCTCGTGCTGGCCGAGGACCTGCCGGTGATCGAGGCACAGCACCCGCCCGGGATCCCGGCGCCAGCCGAGGAATATTCGGTACCTACCGACAAGGTTTCCATCGTTTATCGCCGGTGGCTACGCGAACTCGCGGAGGCTGCGGGCGAAGGCACTGAAGCGCTCGCCCGCAGCCTCGCTACGGTAAGGCTCGAATCGGACTCTCGCCGGGCGAACGTCCGATCCCAGGCGGACTGAGCCGCCGCGCCGGTCAGGCCGCCTCGATATCCTCCGGCAGCACCACATTCAGGATCGCGGCCGCTACGCCCGCCACCACGATGCCCGAGACGAACAACGGCAGCGACCATGCCGGCAGGACATCGCTCGGAAGCGGCCCGAAACCAGCCGCGCCGGCGAGCTGTTCGACCTGCCAGAGCCCCATCCCTAGACCAAGCGAGATTGCCGCAATCAGCATATTGCGGGTCGATAGTCCGGACCGAGCCACCAGTTTGAGCCCGGCCGCAACAATCAGACCGAACATCACAACCGCGGCACCGCCAAGCACCGGCTCGGGCATCGCCGCGATCACCGCCGCGAGCTTCGGCACCAGGCCGCAGAGCAGCAGGAAGATCGCGCCGACCGTCACCACATGGCGACTCATCACCCGGGTGAAGGACACCAGGCCCACATTCTGGCTGTAGGACGTGTTCGGCAGGCCGCCGAACAGCGCCACCACCGCCGAGCCCAGCCCGTCGGCCATGATGCCGCCGCGCAGTTCCTTGTCGGTCGGCTCGCGGTCGGCGCCACCTGCGGTTACTCCTGAGATGTCGCCGACGGTCTCCACCGTAGTGATGAAAGCCATGATGATCATCAGTCCTATCAGCCCGATCGCCGCCGGGGTCGAGAATTCGAGCCCGAACCATTGGTCCGGCAGCCCGACCCAATCGGCCTTGCCGATGGCCTCGACCTTTCGCGAGCTCATCATTCCGAACGGGATCGCCACCAGGTAGCCGATCACCAGCCCAATAAACACCGCCGAGGTCGACCAGATCCCACGCCCGTATCGGCGGAGTACAAGGATCGCGATGATCACGAACAGGGCCATCGCCCAGTTCCCGGCGTCGCCGAACCCGGCATCCTTGCAAAACCCGGCCGGGTAGGCGCCACAACCGGCCGAATATTTTATGCCGACCGGCAGCAGGGTGAAGCCGATGGTCATGACCACGACGCCAGATACAAGGCTCGGGATGAAACGTCGGATCTGAGGTATGAAATACCCCAGAATCATCTGAAACAGCCCGCCCACGAGGCTCGCGCCGAACACCGCTGCGAGACTTGCACCACCCTTGATCGCGGCAGTGAGAATCCCGACATAGGCGAAGCTCGTACCCTGAACGATCGGTAAGCGTGCACCGATCGGCCCGATGCCGATTGTCTGTATCAGCGTCGCTACGCCAGCAGCCAGAAGGGCGATCTGTACCAGCACCGTGACGTATTGCGGCCCGGCCGCCAGTGCAATGATCAGCGGGACCGTGATGTTGCCGGCGAACATCGCGAGCACATGCTGGATGCCGAGAGGGATTGCCTCGCCAATCGGCGGTTTATAGTCTGGAGAATTATGTTGTTCGTTCATTTCGCTGCCCTACTGCGTTTCGTTATTGATGATGGAACGTACTCCGCCCCAGGCTTTAGCCGCAGGGACAAATCCTTCACCGCGCGGGGTCTGGCCGCGGACGCGAGAGCTCCGCGTTATTATACCCTATAGGGGCCCACACAGAATCGCCTTTTTTCGAGACCGAGGCATGTTCAAGAGTTGTGATAGGAACGATTTTCGGACCAGTGGTTAACCGAGTAGTCCGTTTTGAGGGGGCTGTAGAGGAGCTGCAGCGGCATCGGTAGTGGATTCCAGCTGTTTGCAGGTACCCGGAACAGCTGTCCTGTGGCCCAGCTGACTTTTGATTTGTTCTGTTTCGAGACCTGCTCAGCGTTCACTCGCGTTCCGGCCCGCATAGTCGCTCAATGGCTTCTATGCGGCCCTTTGACGCCGCAGTGCTTCAGTCGATTTTGTTCCCTCCATGAACCGCAACATCTGCTACCAACCGGAGTGACAGTGGTCGGGCGGGGTTCGTATCCGCCGGGAAGACGCGCCTTTTCAAGACGCACGAGATCACTATGGGGTATCGGAAACAAGGCACCACTCTGGACCTTTCCTCCAGCGGGCGAGGCTTGCAACAGACGCTGTTGATTGTCGCCTACATGTACGCCCACCCCGGCGCAATCATTCTTCTGGATGAGCCGGATGCCCATCTCGAAAATTTGCGACAAAGTCAGACTGATGCATTGATCTCCAAGGTCGCTTCCGACAGTGAAAGTCAGATCATTGCAGCGAGCTATTGGCAAGTTCTTCTCAACGAAGCTGCCGAAAAGGGCGTGGTCATTGCCTTCGTCGAAACCCCGCACCGCATAGAGGGCGGGCAGAGCCAGGCGCGCAAGGCTTTGGCTGAAGTTGGCTTTGACCAATATTATCAGGGCGAACAGACCGGATAGGTGTTGTGTGTCGAAGGTCCAACCGATCTGGCCATATTGCAGGCGTTCGGCCGAAGGTTCTGCAAGGAAGACACCGTCAGTAGACCTTTCGTGCACTATGTCGGAAACCAGCCGCGAGCGGCCGCGCAGCACTATTTTGGCCTCAAGGAATCACTGCCTGGCCGACAGGGCGTCTCCCTGTTTGATCGGCTTCAGGGCGAGGTACCTGACAGTCCGGCGTTGAACCACCTTGTCTGGCAGCGAAGGGAAATCGAGAACTATTTCTGTACCGAAGCAACCCTTAAAGCCTATGCTCGCGCATCTGCATCGGATGACACAAATATGCCCCTGTTTGTCTGGTCCGGGAGGGACAAGCGCCTCTCTGCGATGAGAGAAGCGATTTCCGAGGTCAAAAAAGCTCTTGAAACTCTGGGCAAAGACTCTCCATGGGATCCCGATCTCAAGGTAAGCGACGAGTTCCTCAAACCGTTGTTCAGGTCATATTTTGCAAAAATGGGCATACCAAACCTTATGAACAAGAAGAATTTTTACGAACTCGCGGACCATGTCCCGGATCACGCGACAGATCCGGAAATCAGCCTCAAGCTGGACGAAATCGTAAGGGTTGCCAATCTTGCAACACCCGCAGTCTTCAGCTGACCGCCACGAAAATTGGCAACGAGCCCGGCCTTCTGCCGAGCCCGGGGAAGCCCGGCCAACGAGTGACGATGTCCGATCCACAACAGTGGCTCCCTGTGCATCCCCGTCCGCCACAACAATCCCTGACGGGCCCTCAAAAGCGAGATGAACCTGCCAACAGGCTGGTTACGTGGGATGCTTTAACGGAGGCCGGATTCCGTTGACGGATTCAAACTGACGTCCCATTCCACTTCCAGATTCTGCACACCGCGGAACGTGAGGGTCGGGATATAGCGGAACGTCTGTTCCGGTTTCAGTCGCATATGCGGGAGCCTGCGGATCAGTTCCTCCAGAATGACCTTCATTTCCATCCGCGCAAGGGGCGCGCCCATGCAGAAATGGGCTCCGTGACCCAGACCCAGATGACGCCGGGCATTGTGTCGCGAAGGATCAAATTCCTCCGGGTTCGCAAATGCATCGGGATCACGGTTCGCCGAGCCCATCATGACAAGGATTTTGCTCCCCCTGGAAATCGGAACAGTGCCAATCCGGGTATCCCGTGTCGCGATCCTCCGCCAGGCAAAGATTGAACTGTCATATCGAAGGATCTCTTCAACGGCATTGGGAACCAGGGAAGGATCAGCAACCAGTCGTTCCCACTTGTCCCGCTCACTCAGCAGCTTCCTCAGCCCGTTAGCAGAAGCCTGGGTCGTCGTCTCGTGACCCGCAAACTGCATCAGAAACATGACGTTACGAAGGTAGTTGATCGAAAACCGTGTCGGGTCCTCCCGGTACAAACGCACCAGATCGCCGAGATAGTTGTCTCCGGGACATTCAAGCGCATCGTCGACCAGTTTGACTGTGAAATCCCAGGACGCACCCATGTCAGCCATCATGGCAACCTGCTCCTCGTCACTGGGGAAACCCCAGTTGACGATGGCCCGTTTTGATCCCAGCGTCTTCACCATAATCGCCTTGTCGTCAGGCGCCCCCAGAAAGATAAAGATCGCCAGCGCGGGAACCTCATACAGCATCTGGCCGACAAGTTCGGCCCTGCCATCATCAATGAAACGATCAATGTAACGCGTGACGATCTTGCGTACCTGCGGTTCAACCTCATTCACCCGCTTGGGTGTGAACGCGTCACCGAAGATTTTCCGGTGCTTCCTGTGCGTCGCTGCTTCTTCGTCGACGAGCGATGGTTCGATCTCGATGTTGAGAGTGTCACGGACTCTCGCCGCTTCGGGACACAGCGCCCTGACCGGATGCCGGGCAACGGCAGGTGAGAACGTTTCCGGATCGCGAAACACACTCACACAATCGGCGTATTTCATCACGACCCAGCATTTCATTTCCGGACTGTAAAATACCGGTTCGGCTTCACGCGTTTCCGAGAAAAAACGATATGGGTCGGCGACATAGTCTTCCGAAAACGGCACAAAGGCTTTACCGGCAGCGGTGACCGGGCATTCGGGAGTGTTTTCCTGAGTCTCTCCTTGAGGATCAGACTGGAACATCCCGTATGAGTGTTTGCTGCTCACATCGCCTCCAATCATGACTTCAGAAATACGGGCTGAGGCACTTTATCCACCGATCCGTGCAAAACACAGTCGACTCATTCAGCGGGCCCTGCTGTCGTCCGTCCGGATCTCTCCGTCAACCCAAAAGACGGAACCGGCAACCGTTCGAGCTGCCCGGAAACGCGGCAACGCCGGCCGTGTCTTTCGCATGTTCTCATGTCATGCGGTCGATCACGTTTCGACTTCATAACGTGATACTGGGATTTCGGAGATTTCGGTCACAGTTGATCAGATTCACCTGCTTGACGTGGATCGCAGCTGTACCGCGCGAAAGCAACTCCAGCCTGTGCGCAAACCAGCCTGCCCAGGTTTGCTGCATATCTGCCTGGAGTTCGGTAATCAGAAAGTTGGATCGGACCATGACAAATCCGGGCACGTCCGCCCGGTATACCGTCACATTGGACACGATCCGGCTGGTGCGGGAGGCGGGAACCTGAGACCAGGCATGACCGGTTCGAAGTCGGAAAATACGGTCCTGCAGCCGGCGACGGTCATCGAAAGCGACCGCAACCTCTCGTGAGGGATCGCCACCGCCGGGCGTGGCAGGGACCCAGTACAGGCATTCGTCGGCAAAGAGCGACAACCAGTCTTCATGCCGATCTTCCTCAAGAAGCCGGGCCTCCCGCTCCAGCAGGCTTCGGCATTGATCCCGTGTCGTCGGATCAGAAATCTCGCGTTGATCGGCCTGCCAACCCGAAAACTGCCGGGCGAGCCTGCCATAGAAGCCGGAATCAATATAAAGCGACTGTCCGGATGGCTCCGCGTGATCCATCACGCAGCATCCTGTGGGTCACGCGTTATGGCGATATTGGGCTCCGTCGTCATGAAACGCCGATAGGCCCGAAAATACTCGCGAAGGAATACCTCGTCGGTTGCTGGTCCGCGCACCGTCCCCTCTGCATCAACCTGATGCCGGCCCGGTACATCAAGTCCGCGATGGATGTAGGCCCATTCATCTTCTTCGGCGGCAAGTCCGACCTGGATCTGTTCAAAATTCATGAGGTCGTCAACCTCACCGAAATTGGGAAACCCTTCCTGGGTTCTCATGCGCAACGCGTTGATGTCGTCCACCGCGCCGTCCAGCACATCATTTTCGTCGACCACAGCGGTACCCCACCATGTGGTATCGGTCTCGTTCACCGACAGCGGCTGCACGACCTGTACATGATTGCCAAGGATGTGAAGATTGGGAAAGACATTGATATTGACGGGCTCCGAGGACGCAAGGTCAAGAAATTCGTCCGCCCGCCCTGAATGCTCACGTCTCAATTTTTTCTCAAAGGCCTCCATTCCCGGGTGCAACGCCTCAATTTCCCACAGGGCACCGGGCTTGCCTCGATCAATTGTGCCTCTCTTGTCCTTGAAGTGATGTCCGTTTCGGTAGGCGTAAACATAAATTGGACCCGTATCGGGTGATTCCTTGTAGAACGCCATGCCCTTGTCCGGATGATCCGCCATGCGGTTTTCCATTGCCAGAAGGGAACGGTGCGAAAACACCACGTGGTAGCCATCGGCGGAGTTGTCATAGACAAGCTTCCAGTTGCCTTGCAATTTCAGGCGATTGGCATTGCAGAGAGCGACCGTCCCTCCCGGATGTCGATCGAGCCACTCCTCAAGAGGGCGCCGGACCGGACCAAGATATTCGAGAAGTTCCGGTGCATCGAGATTCAATGTTCCAAAAATAAAACCGCGGAAAGATTCGACGCGTGGGACCTGGGCCAGATTGAATTTGGCATCACGGAAATCCTCCGCATATCCCTCGGGCCAGGGAACCCCCGAAATCTTGCCTGAATTGAGAAAAGTCCAGCCGTGATAGGGACACTGGAACGATTTCGCAGACCCGCTGTCGACCCGACAGACCGTCGAACCACGATGTGTACAGCGATTGAAGAGAGCCCGGATACAACCATTGGCATCCCGGGTAAGAATGATCGGCCGCAAACCCAGCCGTGTCCTGACGAAATCATTCCGTTCCGGAATTTGGCTTTCATGTCCGAGATAGACCCACACCGCGCCGAAGATCCGGGTCATTTCCTTCCGAAAAATCGGCTCCTCGGTATAGAGCAGGCGATGAACCCGATCCTCCTGAATCAGGTAATCAAAATCATAGTCCGCATCGAAGCCCATCGTGCGAGGGCTTACCCCATCCATCGCTGTGATCCTGCTTCATCCATGGTGTTGGATCATCATACCCTGATCAGAAGAAATCGTAATATTCATTCTGCTCCCATTGGCTGACCGGGCCCTCCCCGGGTTCGTGTTTTGAATAACGCTCTGCTTGCCTGTACCTGGTCCATTCAGCCGCCTTGAGACGGAGATAATAGTCCATAAAGACATCTCCGAATGCTTCACGAAATAAAGCACTCTCATTCAGCGCCTCAAGGGCCTTTCCCAGATTTTCGGGAAGGCGCGGCCTGTCCGCCTCGTAAGGGGCATCGTCCTCGGGCTGCAATTCGGATGCATGCTCCATCCCGTCAAGGCCAGCGACGATTTGTGAAGCGATGAACAGATACGGGTTGGCTGCAGGCTCGCCCGCGCGGTTCTCGATCCGGGAGGACGGATCGTCCGCGCCCCCGATAACCCGCATGAGAGCGCCGCGATGATCCGAACACCAGGTCACCCGATCAGGAGCCAGAGAGTTTGGTCGAAACCTCCGGTACCCGTTGACAGTCGGAGTGGCGAAGACAGTGGCCGGGAGTGCATGCGTGAGGAGCCCGGCCAGAAACTGCCGTCCCGTCTCTGAAAGCGCTTCGGTACGCGACGGCGTGAACCGGTTTACGCCATCATTCTTGCCGACCAGAGACTGGTGCAGGTGCCAGCCGCTGGGAAAATGATTCTCGAGAGCGGGCTGGCACATGAACGTCGCAAAATATCCATGCCGCCGGCAAACCTGGCGGGTCGCGGTACGGAACAGTACGTAATCGTCAGCAGCTCTCATCGCATCCCGGGCGGCAAACGTAGTCTCCACCTGTCCCGGTCCATACTCGTTCTCGAGCGAACGAAATCCGAGATCGAGCCTGCCGTAAGCCCATGCCAGCTGATCGAAAATAGGCTGTATCAGATCAAGATTGGTTTCCGAGTGATATGAGTAACCCGGTTCAACGGGTGCGGTTTCAACCGGCCGCCCGCGCCGGCCAGGCAAACCGGTATTGTCCGCTGTCAGCCGTTCCTGGGTCACACGGGCGACGTACCATTCCACCTCAAGACCGATCCGGTGGACGAACCCAGAGGCTTCCAGGCGTCGGACCTGCCGTCGCAGAAGATGGCGCGACGAAAAGTGGAAGGGAATGCCGCTCCGAAAATACTCGTCACAGAGGATCCAGCCCACTCTCCTTGCCCAGGGCAAGATCCGAAATGTTTCGGGATCGGGAACAATGACAAGATTGGGAGAACCCGTCATCTCGTCGAGATCCATGCCTCCACCACGAATGAACGAAGTGAAGACCCGTCCGCCCGACCCATCAAGGGTCGATGTGGCCACGTTGATGTTGTAGCCATTGACGAGCATGTCGCGAAAGGCCTCAACCGACAACGACTTGGCGCGCGCGGCGCCGTGAGGATCGGCCCATACGACCCGGATCAGGTGCAGCCGGTGTTTCTCGATCTCATCTGAAAGTCGGGTGGCCCGCTCCGACTGGATGTCCGTCCACAACCCGTGCCGCTCGATGAAGCCTTCAGTCTTCATGATCCAACATTTTCCTGTATTGCCAGTGCCGTGTCTCCGACAGGGTCGCGGCATACTCTATCAGGTCTCCGCCGGGAGGCGAGCGGCGCGTTGGTTCCGGAACGGAGCTCAGCAGTCTGCCTGGGCGGCCCTTCGGAACGGGTTCTCCCGATGGTTCGGATTGCGAAAACCGGTTTCACACATTGCGTCGTAAGGTCCACTCGATCTTCGGGTCCCGGATATCAAGCGACGTTCGCCCTTGTTCGATGTCCATCCCGTAGACGGACAAGTTTCACGACCTGTCGAGGTATTTCACGAACCACTGGTCAGGCTGCCTGAACGCCTGGTGAAACCAGCGAATCGGGACCATGTCCTCTTTGCCGGCCAGCATCAGGGTCTGGACTTGTCCGAAAGTCCTGGTGTCTCAGTTGCGGACCGACTGCCCGATCCGGCGGTCAATGCAATCGCCAAGACTCTTCCGGATGAGACTGCCTTTTGAACAGGTCGAGGGGTTTAACAGGATCCGGTGCGACACGCTTGCGGTTCACGAGCCTTATCCATTCGACCTCAAATTGCCTTGAGGCCTGGTCTTCTATGGGGGCTGGGCCTCGCGGCTTCCACGGAGGGTGTGGTGACAGACCAGCTGCGATCAAAACCCTTTGTTCCAACCCTGCGCTTTGGTTCCGGCTGTTTTCGGTCAGTCCTGATCCGTGAAGACAGCATCAACGCCCGGGCCAGAAGTTGTGGGCAGCCTTATCTTTCCGGTCAAGGATCTCAGGGACAGGTCGCGCCCCGAAAGAATTGGTGGAGCCGAGGGGAGTCGAACCCCTGACCTCAGCATTGCGAACGCTGCGCTCTCCCAACTGAGCTACGGCCCCGGACACTCTGCCACTGGCAGGTTGACCGGAAACTGCAGTTCTCCAGGGATCTTGTCAAGACCTGACATCAAAACCCTGGTGCAAACCCGGGGACGCGCGGTTGGGTAACCTGTGATCACTTCCGCGACACTCAATCACCCGGTCTGCAAGTGACGGTCCCCGACTGTCTCCCACGATGTCCGGCAGTGCCGGTCGAAAACAGACCGACATCAGGTTCGATACAGTGTCGGGCCTGAATGTTGAACAACAACAGACCTGGGTCCACGCCTGCAATCCGGAACCGATTGGCGCGGCCGCATTTGCAAGGAGCCATGGCTGCAACATGGTTCCCTTCTACCGGTCCGGATTTCCGTCCCTGCGTCCAGCCATCAGATTCCGGTGACACGCTGCCGCCCTCTCTTGCGCCCGACATGCGCTACCGTTAGGCTCCGATCCGAAAACGGGGTGCAGAATCAACACACGGAATCCGTAATGCACGCAGTACTGAGCCTGATCGACAATATCATTACCTTGTATCTATGGGTCGTCTTTGCGGCCGTGATTTCGAGCTGGCTCATTGCGTTCAACGTCATCAACACATCGAACCGGTTTGTTTACGTTGTTATGGATTTTCTCCATCGTGCCACCGAACCGGTCCTGGAGCCCATACGCAGATTTCTGCCCAATCTCGGTGGGATAGACTTGTCTCCCGTCGTCCTCATCCTGTTGCTCCTGTTCCTGCGCGACTTCCTTTTCGAACTGGCCCGCTGACGTCTCAAATCCCGGAAGCTGCTCGCGATCTCACATGAGCAAGGCCTCGCGCATCGACGGAAAGGAGTTTGCGGCAGGGTTGCGGCGCCGCATTACGCGCCAGACGGCGACCCTCAAAAGCGCACACGACATCACACCTGGTCTCGCGGCCGTTCTTGTCGGGTCAGATCCGGCCAGCACAGTTTATGTGCGCAACAAGAATCGCCAGACCCTGGAAGTCGGCATGAACAGTTTCGGACAGTCATTGCCGGAAGAAACCCCCCAGAAGGAACTCCTCAGGATCATTTCCGACCTCAACGCGGATCCGGAGGTTCACGGAATTCTGGTTCAATTGCCCCTGCCGCAACATATTGATCCGGATGCGGTTATCCAGGCTATCGATCCGGCGAAGGATGTCGACGGCTTTCATCCTCTCAATGCCGGCGCACTGGCATCGGGTCGAAGTGGCATGGTGCCCTGCACACCCCTGGGTTGCATGATGCTGATAAGGGACCGCATTGATGACCTGAGCGGTCTGAATGCCGTTATTGTGGGCCGTTCCAACATTGTGGGAAAGCCCATGGCACTGATGTTGCTGGCTGCGCACTGCACCGTAACGGTCGCGCATTCCCGCACCCGGAATCTGCCGGAAATCTGTCGGCGCGCCGACATACTGGTTGCTGCGACCGGTCAGCCAGAAATGATCAAGGGTGACTGGATCCGCCCCGGTGCAACAGTCATTGATGTCGGGATCAATCGCGTGCAGGCCGATAAGGGAAACTCCCGTCTGGTCGGCGATGTGGAGTTCGAAACCGCAAGGAAGGTCGCGGGAGCCATAACCCCGGTTCCCGGTGGTGTCGGGCCGATGACTATTGCCTGTCTTTTACGCAATACCCTGATTGCAGCGTGCCGGCAGAGCGACGTTCAGCCTCCCGAAATCTGATACATATAAAGTCTCCGCATTACGCGTTGTTGCGTTTTTCCCTTATCTCCCGGATTGTTGTGTAGTAACCGGCAGCAAAGATGACCATTGCACCCACCCAGGTCCAGACATCAACGATCTCCGCAAACAGCAGGAAGCCCATAGCCGCGGCCAGGGGCAAACGGAGAAAATCAAACGGCATGACAGCGCTCGCATCACCGGCGGCAAAGGCCCGGGCCTGGCACAGGTGAGCCGCCCAGCCCGATATCGCCATGACCAGCAAGGGAAGCACATCCTCCCGCCCGGGGGTGACCCAGTTGAATGCAGTCGGAATCGCCGTCAAGGGAACCATCAGCAAATTCATCCAGAAAACTGTAACCGCCGCGGAATCGGTTCGGGTCAGGATCTTGACGCTCGACCAGGCTCCGGCATAGAGCGCTGATGACAGGACAGCCAGCAGGACAGGCGTTCCGATTTCCGTAAAACCGGGCCGGAGAATGATCAGCGCACCACAAAACCCGATAACTGTTGCTGCCCAGCGGTGCCGCCCGACGAATTCCTTGAGAACGACATGGGCTGCAATGGTGGTAAACAGGGGAATCAGGAAGGTCAGCGCGACAACCTCAGCGACGGGCAGGTCGACAAGCGCGTAATAAAGTGTTGCCATTGCGAGCAAAGCGAAGAGGGTTCGCACGAGATGCATCGGGAACCGTTTCGTATTCAGGGCGGTGATGCCGGATCGCGAGACCAACGGCAGGACCATCAGCAATCCCACCAATGCCCGCACGAAAACTATCTCGAAGGCATCGAATTTGCCTCCCAGATAGCGAACACTGGTCATCATGACCGCGAAGCTCACGGCAGCCATCACTGCCCAGGAAGCAGAAGCGAGAAAACCGGTCCGCAACATCACACTATAATCATTGAACCTGTTCGCGAAACAAGACCGCTGGAAGGGCTCGGGAGACGCCATGCCACTCGCAAAGCCTGCTGCAGCCATATATCGCCGACCACTGTTTTCCGTCAGCTGCCTGCAGAACCCATGGACAAGCGGATCCGGATGACGGCATGGGCACATTCCTCAGGGACCGGTCTGCCGAGTACAGCCGCGTCGTCATTTCAGCCGGGATGGTTGGCGGAAGCCAGGTTCGGACCACACGGCCTCCGGCGTTGCAGGCAGCGACACCGCACACTATATCTTATTCTGGGAGTATCGTGCCGATGATCACCCTGTCATTCCGCCGGCGTCAACGGACCGGTAGAGTGCCTCGAATATACCCTGAGTGATGGCGGGACTTGCAATCGTGACGAAGCCTCGACCCTCCCGGTGGGGAACGACCAGGATAATTTCATGGCGGGTCTGACAGAAGGGTCAAAACGCTTCAATCTCTCCATCAAGGGAATGACGTGCAGCGCCTGCGCCTCACGACTTGAGTCCTCACTCTCTCGAACAACCGGAATTCGTGAGGCCTCGGTCAATTTTCCGCTGGAGCGAGCGACCGTCACAATCGACCCATACGTGGCCCTTGACAAGATTGTCGATGCCGTAAACCGGACCGGGTTCTCGGTGGAAACGGAATCTCGCATCATGACGCTCGAGGAAGCAATCGAGCCTGGCCTCAGAAGCCGGATCGAGACAAATTTGCAGGATCTGCCCGGTATCGTTTCAACCCGTACTGATCCGGATACGGGACGGATCCATATCGAGATGCTGTCTCATGTCGTTCCGGATGAAGTTCTGAATGCCAGCATTCAGACCGCCGGCGGTACGGCAACAGCCATCGCAGATGATCTGGATCAGGGTGATCGGGAGCGAAGGCATACCGTACGAGAGAATTGGATCATCCTGCTGGCCTTGCTCCTCACCACACCCTTCCTTCTTCAGATGATTGCTGGTATCGCAGCTCCGGGTCGCTGGCATCTGCCACCCCTGATCGAGATGGCACTCGCTACGCCATTGCAATTTGTGATCGGATGGCGATTTTATCTCGGAGCTTTTCATGCCCTTCGCAACGGCAGCGCCAATATGGACGTGCTGGTGGCCATGGGCACCAGCGCGGCCTGGTTTTACAGCAGTTACATGCTGTTGACGCTCGGTCCTGACTCGGTCGGTCATCTCTATTTCGAAACGTCCGCAGTCATCATCCTTTTGGTCCTCATCGGCAAGTCGATGGAAAATCGCGCCAAGCGGGGCGCAGCGCGAGCGATCCGCGAACTGATGGCGCTCGAACCGGAAACCGTTCTCCTCCGACTGGCCGACGGCAGCACTGCAGAGTGTCCAACGCGAAATCTCAAGCTCGGTGACACTCTGGTTTGCCGGGCGGGGCAGCGGATTGCAGCCGATGGAATAGTCGTCAGTGGTGAAGCCGAAATTGATCAGTCTCTCATCAATGGAGAAAGTCTTCCGGTTCACAAGACACCAGGAGACACGGTCTCAGCCGGTTCCATCAACGTCGACGGACTGATTGACATCAAGGCGACCGCGACCGGTGCCAATTCATCCCTGGCCCGGATTATTGGCCTCATCGAGGAGGCCCAGGCTGGCAAACCGGCAATCCAGAGATTGGCAGACCGGGTCTGCGGCGTCTTCGTTCCCGTCGTGATTGCCCTGGCGGTAGCAACCTTCATCGGCTGGACCGTTACTGGCAGCGGACTGGAACAGGCTGTCATCACGGCCGTCTCCGTTCTTGTCATTGCCTGTCCCTGCGCCCTCGGCCTGGCGACACCGACGGCCATCATGACGGGATCCGGAGCGGCAGCACGGGCCGGAATCCTCATTCGCGACGTCACGGCCCTTGAGCGTGCGCACGCGCTCACCCATATGGTGTTCGACAAAACGGGCACGTTAACCACTGCGCAACCCTCCTTGCGCAAAATCGTGCCGCTCGCTGATATCACGGAAACCGAAGCTCTTCGCATTGCCGCTTCTCTCCAGCAGGGCAGCCAGCATCCTGTTGCCCGATCCCTTCGTGATGCCTCTGCTGCGCGCAGGCTCGATGTCCTGCCGGTCAGCGGATTCCGAAGTCTGGTGGCTCGAGGTGTCGAGGGAAACATTGACGGCGTGCATTACCAGCTCGGCAGCCAGCGGCTTTTTGCTGATCCGGGTGCTCACAATCTGGGAGAAACCGCTACCGATGGAATCGTTGTCTGGCTCGCCAGACTGAGCGGCAACAAGTCAGAACTTCTCGCCCGATTTGACCTGGCGGAGGCACTTCACCCGGGAGCCGAAGCTGGCGTAGCACAGGTGCGGAAGCTTGGACTGGTACCGCTTCTGCTGTCGGGCGACGGCAGCCTGCCAACACGGCAACTGGCCGACCGGATGGGGATCCAGGAGTTTCATGGCGAACTGCTTCCAGAGGACAAGGCGCGGATTATTGCGGAAGTGACCCGGAAGGGTGGAAGCGTCGGCATGGTTGGTGATGGAATTAACGACGCGCCTGCATTCGCTCAGGCGTCCGTCGGTATTGCGATGGGCTCGGGAACCGATATCGCAAAGGAGTCAGCGGCCATTACACTCCTGCGTCCCGATCCGCGTCTGGTCGCCGCAGCTGTTCAGATAAGCCGCGCAACGTTTCGCAAGATCAAGCAGAACCTCTTCTGGGCCTTCATCTACAATGTGATCGGTTTGCCGCTCGCCGCTTCCGGGCTGCTGAGTCCGGCGCTCGCCGCAGCTGCAATGGCAACCTCCAGCGTTTGTGTCGTCACCAATTCTCTCCTTCTCCGCTCCTGGAAGCCCGCTTCTCAAGACTGAGACGCGATGCAAGGAGATTGCTCGACACCGGCGAGTCCGCAGAACGCCCCGACCGTCGTGGCCGAGATCTGGTCAAACCCGAAATACGACTGATCGGACCACCGGATCCTCCAGCTCAGGACAAGCGCCCAAAGCAATGCAAGACCGGGCGAGCTGTTGGCTGCTACGGAGCCCCGGTGCCCGCCGTCCTCGTTCAAACCGCTTTCACTCACTGCGAGAGAAAACCCTCACGGGACCCGCACAAATACCGTGCGTTCCGCCCGACGGACACGCTCTTCCGGCTCAGTCAGTAACGCTCGGTTTTCCGCGCGCACCCAGCAGCCTGAGGCGCAAGGCGTTCAGTTTGATAAAGCCCTCTGCATCCTGCTGGTCGTAGACTGTATCAGCCTCGAAAGTGACATGACGCTGAGAGTAAAGGCTGTCCGGCGACTTCCTGCCGACAACAGAAACACTCCCCTTCAGAAGTTTGAGACGCACGTGACCGTTGACGTATTTCTGACTTTCGTCCACGGCCGCCTGTATCATTTCCCGTTCCGGAGAAAACCAGAAACCGTTATAGACCAGCTCCGCATAACGCGGCATCAGCTCGTCCTTGAGGTGAGCTGCCCCCCTGTCCAGTGTCAGCGATTCCATTCCGCGATGGGCAGCGATCATGATCGTGCCACCGGGCGTTTCATAAACACCGCGCGATTTCATACCGACATAACGGTTTTCCACCAGATCCAGTCGTCCAATACCGTTGGCACCACCCAGCTCGTTGAGACGGGTCAGCAGCGCGGCCGGACTCAGCTCCTCGCCATCAATGGCAACCGGATCACCTTCCACGAACTCGATTTCCACATAGCAGGGATCATTCGGAGCCGCCTCGGGCGCCACCGAACGGGTGAACATCGCTTCATCGGGTTCGATCCAGGGATCCTCGAGCACACGGCCTTCATAAGAGATGTGCAGGAGATTGGCATCAGTGGAATAAGGTGGTTCGTCAAGCTTGTCCCGCGCAATGGAAATCTGATGTTCCCGGGCATAGTCGAGAAGCCGTGTGCGGGAATCCAGGGTCCATTCCCGCCAGGGGGCGATGACCGTAATGTCCGGTTCGAGAGCGTAATATCCCAGTTCGAACCTGACCTGGTCATTTCCTTTTCCGGTCGCCCCATGCGAGACCGCGTCAGCGCCGGTCATCCGTGCGATCTCGATCTGGCGTTTGGCGATCAGCGGGCGCGCGATCGATGTTCCGAGGAGATACACACCTTCATAAAGTGCATTGGCGCGAAACATGGGGAACACGAAGTCGCGCACGAATTCTTCCCGCAAGTCATCGATGAAGATTTCCCTGACCCCGGCGGACTCGGCTTTTTTGCGGGCGGGTTCAAGTTCCTCCCCTTGCCCCAGATCTGCTGTAAACGTGACGACCTCGCAGTCGTAGGTCTCCTGGAGCCATTTCAGGATTACCGAGGTATCCAGACCGCCCGAATAGGCAAGTACGATTTTCTCGACGCCTCCCGACGCTGCCTTGGCCATGGAATGTCTCCCTTCCGTGTCTTTTCGTGACCTGTGATACGGGTTTGATGACCAGACTGGAACAGGCTCCCGGTCATCGGGACGCCACACGGCGTTCCGTTTGTTTATTTGTGAATTTGTGGTGCCAGCTCCGATAAGGCATGGACGCCTTGGTCGGCCTCATCCGGAGTTGAAATACAAGATATCATAATTTTCAAGGCCATCGCGATTCCCTGAAGGCCTTCCCTTCCGGACAACAGCCACGTGACAGTGTCCGCCGGATTTGCAGCCGGAGACTGCAGTCCTTCTGCATCTCCTCGCAATTACTCCTGTTCAAATACGAATTCCCGGGTTCAGGCAGCCGATCAATCCTCAGTGTTCGCGGACGGCGGCTCGGGCAACGCACCGACCCCGGCCTTCCGCCTGGAACGTTCGCTTGCTGTCTTGAGCTGGCCACAGGCTGCGAGAATGTCGCGTCCCCGCGGTCTCCGGACCGGAGATGAATACCCGGCCCTGTTCACAATGTCCGCAAATGCTGCGATTGCCTCATCGGTAGAACATTCGAATGGCGCACCAGGCCACGGATTGAAGGGTATCAGGTTTACCTTCGCCGGTATTCCTCGAATCAGCCGCACCAGTTCCCTGGCATCTGCCGGAGAGTCATTCACATTCCTGAGCATGACATATTCGAACGTGATGCGGCGAGAGTTGCGAGCTTTCGGATAGGCGCGGCAAGCATCCAGCAGTTCTGCAATCGGGTATTTTCGATTGATCGGAACGATCTCGTTTCTGAGATCGTCATCGACGGCATGGAGGGAAATCGCCAGCTGCACACCAAGCTCCGACCCCACCCGCGGGATCATCGGTACCACACCGGCCGTCGAAAGCGTGATGCGGCGGCGCGAAACATTGATGCCTTCCTCATCCATGATGATATGCAATGCCTTTGAAACATTATCAAAATTGTAAAGCGGCTCACCCATGCCCATCATCACAATGTTTGTCAGGCGACGAGGTTCCCGCGAAGACGGCCACTCGCCGTAGGAGTCTCTCGCGAGCATGAACTGTGAAACGATTTCGCCGGATGTCAGGTTCCGAACCAGGCGCTGTGTGCCGGTATGACAGAACTGGCAGGTCAGTGTGCAACCAATCTGGGAGGACATGCAGACCGCGCCACGGTCGGTCTCCGGAATATGAACCGCTTCTGCAAGCTTTCCGTCCTCGTAACCCATCAACCACTTGCGGGTGCCGTCCCGTGATGTCTGCTCATTGACGATGGTGGGCCGGGAAATTGCAAAATGTTCGGCCAGTTCGCTCCGCACAGACCGCGCCAGCGTACTCATGGCTTCAAAATCCCGAACCCCATGATGATAAACCCAGTGCCAGACCTGCTTCGCGCGAAAGGGCTTGAGTCCAAGGCATTCAAAAGCCTCTTCCAGTTCGAACCGGGAGAGTCCGACAAGGTCAGTACGCTTTCCGGCATGCGGTGAAGCTGTCGCTATCGATACTGTTGCCGGCATCCCGATTTCCTAGACCGCCGATACAGCAGGCCGTTGCGACAGGCGCATCCACAAGACCGCGGCGCCGACCAGCAGCGCCTGCGGGATGATGGCGATCATGACGGCATCCCAACCGATCTGGACCTGAAGATAGCCGGCGAAAAAGGACGACGTCGCCGCCAGAACATAGGCAATACTGTCATTGAATCCCTGAACCTTTCCCTTCTCGGCATCCGTGTGACATGTCACCAGAAGATCTGTGGATCCCACGACCAACAGATTCCACCCGACGGCAATCATCACGTTTGTAAGAAAAAAGTGGGTTACGGCCACTCCTGACAACCCGGCCGCGATACCACCAAGAAACAGGACGAAACCCGCCACGATCACCCTCACGTTTCCGTATCTTGCCACCAGCCAGCCGGAGAAGAAGGATGGTGCAAACATGGCAAACATGTGCCACTGGATGACGAACGTCACATCACCGAACTCGTGACCGCAATAGGCCATGGAGAGAGGCGTTGCCGCCATCATCAGGATCATGCCGGCCCAGGCCACAGCATTACCTGTAGCAGCGACGATAAAGGCGGGTTGCCGTGCGATCTCCATCAGGGGCCGCGGCGGCGTCCGTTTCGTTCCGGTACCGGCGGACGATGGCTGTTCCAGCTCCGGCATTCGGATGAACTGGATCGTGATGGCCAACAGGATCGGAACAACACTCAGAACAGCGTAGGTTCCGGCAAACTCGATCGGTGCCAAAAGATCCTTTGTTCCATTGGCAATCGCTCCTCCGACAAATGCCGCGACCACCCCGCCTCCGATCACAAGCGCGATAGCCCTTGAACGAAAGCTCTCGCTGGAGGCTTCCGCTGCCGCAAAACGGAGGTATTGCGTAAATGCGTTGAACGCACCAATGCTGGAGGTACCAGCGATGAAAACCCAAAGGTCGGAGAGAAAAACTCCGAGCGTGCAGAGTGCGCATCCGACCAAACCGAAGACGGAACCGATAGAAAACCCGCCGCGTCGTCCGAAACGCTTCATCAGGAGAGACGCAGGCATCGCAGCAAGGGCGGTAAAGGCCCACATGAAGGCATGAGGAAGGGTCGCGAGTGCCTTGTTCTCGGCAATCACGGCACCGGCAAGCGCAGAAATGGCAATGACGATCGTTACCGACGTCTGTGCGTATCCCTGACTCAGCGCCAGCAACGACACATTGCGCTTCATGTATGGGACGGACATATTACCGGACCGGAAAGTTCCCGCTGGATCCTGCCTCCGAAAGAAGCCGGACATCCTCATTGTTTACGCGTTTGCGATGGCTTGTGCCAGCCTCAAGGCGCTGGGCGCGTGACTGCCCTTGCCTGGCCCTCCTGCGCCCCGCGGCCCACTGGCGCAGCAACAACCGCCGATTCGAAAGCATTCCGGACGACGGCACCGGGGCCGCAATCATGGTCGCCGCCCGAATTCCGTCAGGCTGGAGAGAGGACTTTCTCTCTGAAAACTCCGGATTCGGATATCAACCCGGGGGCATTCAGAACAACAGAAACCTGCAAAGAGTCGACATCATTCGGCAAACGAGCATCAACTCATCGCCTTGACACCGCAAGCCTTGTTGATGGCGTTGTGAGCCGCGGTAAATCCCGTGAGCGAATAGGTATCGGTTGTCTCCGTTCCGCGTGACGAGTACCCAACTACGACCATCTGATTACCCGCCCGCATCGCCCTGGAGAGCGCTCTATCCTGGTTCGCATTATGCGTCCATGCTGTATCGGCGTGGGTAAACAGCTCGAACTTCTGGGACCCGATCGTGACCGTTACAACACTGTCTTTCCGGAAGGTGTAACCGGCCGTGAACTGCACCTGGTGATATGACTTGTCCGAAAGCCGATGGCCCACCGCGACGTGTATGCGCCCTCGTTTGGTGTATTTCCCCTCATGTTTCTTGGGTTCGCTGTACATCCAGCAGGTACGCTGCTTCCCCTTGCCGTCGGTGTGAGCCTGCCAGTCACCAAACACGCCAAGTGATCTGGCCATGACTGCGGAACCGGCAACCATGACCAGGCCGTAAACGAAGATAGCGAACAGAATTTTCACTTTTCAACTCTCCCCGACAGTGCGGTTACGTCTGCCAATCACGGGATCGGCAAAGACATGCGCTGGCATGGGTTCAACCGCACCACCAGCCATCACCGGGCGCTCACCGAATTTCCGCATCGACAGCATGCGGTCATACATGACGATTCCTCCGGTGGTCGCAAGATTCAACGAAAAGGTCGTAGGAACCTGGACGAGGTGGTCGCAATGGCTGATCATTGAATCTGAAAGCCCGATTCGTTCCATTCCAAGGACATAAGCCGCTCGGCGAGGATGCCGAAAACCGGGCAGCATGACAGACACCTCATCAATCTCGACGCCCACCAGCGAACACCCCTCGGGAAGCCGCATCGCATTGATCGACTCGAAATGGTAAGTCGGAACCTGATTCGGCGTGTGGGACGTGTCCGACGCACTGGCTGTGAGGTCACAGTTTGCCCCCACGGTGAACACAAAACTGGCGCCAAACGCATGGGCCGTCCGGATCAGATTACCGACATTGATCGGTTTGCTGACTCCTTCTATGCCAATCCCGAAATAACCGCGCATGGCCATTGAGTCTAGAGCATAATTCTATCAGGGCAAGGTGACACGGCATCACCGGGATCGGGTCCGGCCTCAGTTCACGTTGGCGACTTCTCCCAGGACTGGCCCGATCTCCCGATTGATCACAAGATCCGCATAACCGTCAAGATCCGTCGCATCCCGATTGAGGATGACCAGAGCGGCGCCGTTTTGTTTGGCGAGAATGGGAAATCCGGCAGCAGGATGCACCGTCAGTGAAGAACCCACCACAAGGAAGAGGTCGCAGGCACTGGATTCATCATGTGCGCGTTGCATCGCCGCCTCGGGCATCGCCTGACCGAAGGAAATCGTTGCCGCCTTCACAATGCCGCCGCAGCACCGGCATGTGGGAAGAACACCCTGATCCCTGAAAGCCTTCTTGATGGGTCCAAGTTCGTGGCGAAGTCCGCAAGACAGGCACGTGGCGTATGTACCGTTTCCGTGCAGCTCGATGATTTGAGTTTCCGGAACCCCGGATTCCTGGTGAAGGCCATCGATGTTCTGCGTGATGATCGAAACGAGCCGGCCTGTTCGCATCATCTTTGCGAGGGCACGATGTCCTCGGTTCGGCTCTGCCCCTTCAATATCGCGATCGATCTCCAGCTTGCGCCGCCATGTTTCCCTGCGGGCTTCTTCGGAGCGCATGAACTCATCGAAATAGATCGGTGTCGTTCGGGACCAGATTCCGCCCGGGCTGCGAAAATCAGGAATACCCGATTCCGTTGAAATACCGGCCCCGGTGAATGCAATGCTGTGACTTGACCGGTCAATCAGCGTCCTCAGTTCACCAATGTCCTCATTCATGCTGCCCTGCCAGGAGGTTCTTCGTATGCTGCCCAGATCCGCATCACCTCCGGACTTTCCGGAATATCACCGAAGATGAACTCGACGGATTTTATCGTCGCCTCATGCAACGCCGCATTCGCGCTGCCGACGCAGTCGGGTGGCATCACAATATGATAGCCGTGGAAAAAACCCTCTCGAAGCGTCGATTCTACACAGACATTGGTTGCGACGCCCGTCATCACAAGCGTTCGAACGCCGTGCCGCCGGAGAAGATCATCCAGCCGTGTGTTGTGGAAACCGGAGTAACAGTGCTTTTCGACGACGGGTTCACCAGGTTCAGGCCCGACTCTGAAGAAATCGGCTCCCCACGAGCCGGAGGCGCAGCATACCGCTCCCTTTCCTTTTTCCAGCATCTTGGCAAGCATCGGTTGCGGTATCAGATCGTGGTCATAGACCGCCTTGATCCAGATGACCGGCGCCTTGACCTTTCGACCCGCTTCCACCAGCAAACGAATCCGATCGGCCAAAGAGATATTGGGGACCATGTCGGCACCCTGGGTCTGCTGAATATATCCGCCCTCC
The DNA here is from genome assembly GCA_965221485.1 of Alphaproteobacteria bacterium. Classification (GTDB taxonomy): domain Bacteria; phylum Pseudomonadota; class Alphaproteobacteria; order MPNO01; family UBA830; genus JAJEBT01. The sequence goes on from OZ244893.1 coordinate 1,998,077, forward strand.
GCACAGAAATCATTTTGCATGTCCACCACCACAATCGCGGTGTGGGAAGGGTGAAGGATTTCCCGCAGATCCGTGAGATGTCTGTCAGGCATATGCAGGGTCTTCCGCAACCGGCCAGTAGATGCAACCCATGCCGCATCTCAGTTCGACGGCCGGCTCATAACAGACAGTCCGGGCCGGTGTTCGACCGGCCGCACCCAGTGCGGCAATCCAGGCCAGCAGTTCCGTCGTACCGCCGTCGCCGGCCTTGAGCATTTTCTCAACGGTGCATTCGCGCAGAACGGCTGCCGGGTCACCCGCTTCCATCAGGTGAAGAAACCACCGGTCGAACGCTTCGTCGACCTGGAAGTAACGCGGCCCGCCCGGATCATGCGACAGTCCGCCGGTTGCCATCAGCGCAACGCGCATACCGTCCGGCAGATCCTCGGCTATGGCCCGGGCAATGGCCTGTCCAGCCGCGTAACAGGTTTCAGGTGACGGGATTTCCGGGACCACACAGTTCATGTGGATGGGTATCAGGGGAATGTCATGGTCCGGCGTAAGGTAATAAAGCGGCACGGACCAGTTGTCATCGAACAGGAGATCGCTTCTGCTTATGACATCAAATCCCTCCCCGGCCAGTCGATCATGAATGGCATTTGCGCTGGCGCTATGACCGGCAACCGAATAATCCGGAACCGCGATCCACTCGCGAAACCATTCGGCAGGCCCTTCCCAGGCGTCGGACGTGCCCACACAAAAATCATGAGTGTCATGGGTGGGCATATTCAGCACATGGTCGTTTGCAAGTCCCACAATCACATCGGGTCTTGCCTCGCGCAATCGTTCTCCAAGACTTCGAAATCCCTTTGTCAGGCTTTGCTGCTGAGCTTTGGGCGCCTGGTCCAGCCAACCCGTCAACCCCGGTGCATGGCTGAGAGCAATCAGTGAAACCAGTTTCGCCATCAGCGTGTTCTCCCCTCTCTTTCCACCACACTCCGGCCGTAAACCTGCGCTGCTGTCGACCGGTTGTGATTATGGCTGCCGCCATGAAAAAGCCGCGATATCTGCGGCAGATAATACGGATGAACGCCGAGTTCCTTCAGGCGCATGAGATCAAGATGCCGAAATGCCGTCCGTTCGTCTTCAGACAGTCCGTATTCTTCCATCAGGACTTCGAGATTTTCGACAAATTGGTTGAATCTCGCCGGATCACGGCGGACTTCGAAAACCATGCGGTTCGCCGGCAGGTCCGGTCTGGTGTCTTCGATTCCCATCACTATGTCCCTCGTCGGTTTCGCGCCCTTCAAACAGGTTGTAGTTTTACCCAACCATAACCCGACGGGGACCAGGGAGAAAGCAAGTGACGATAACGAATTCGCAAGCCATGACCGGCGGGGAAGCCATTGTGGCCTCTCTCGTGCAACATGATGTCGACACCGTTTTCGGTATTCCCGGTGTACAGCTTGATCCGCTATTCGCTGCCTTGCATGACGCCCGAAACAGGATACGTGTGATTCACACGCGGCATGAACAGGGAGCAGGATACATGGCACTGGGTTATGCCATGGCAACCGGGCGCCCCGGCGTTGCCGTCGTGGTACCGGGACCAGGATTTCTCAACGCAGCATCTGCCATGGCGACCGCCGCGGCTCAAAACGCCCCCCTTCTCTGCGTCAGCGGACAGATTCCATCCCGTCTGATCGGCAAGGGTACCGGACAGCTCCACGAGATTCCCGACCAGCTGGGGATCGCACAAACCCTGTCAAAGTGGGCAGCTCGTATCGATACACCCGAAGAAACACCGGCGGTCATGGACGCAGCCTTTTGGCACCTGTCTACGGGGCGGCAAGGCCCGGTAGAGGTCGAAATGCCCATGGATATCATGCGACAAACCGGCACGGTCACACTCACCGCCCCCGAAACACCCGTATCGCTTGATCAGCCCGTTGCCGAGGATGTCGACCATGCAGCGCGCATTCTCAAGGAAGCCAAACGCCCCCTGATCGTGGCGGGCGGTGGAACGGTCAATGCGGGATCCGAACTGCTGTCCGTCGCTGATCGATTGCAGGCTCCTGTTGTGCTGTCGCGCAATGCGCTCGGTGTCATCGACTCCCGGCACCATCTGGCTGCAACCCCTCCACTCGGTCACCGTCTCTGGGCAGATACCGATCTCGTGCTGGCAGTGGGGAGCCGCCTCAGCCCCATGATTCCCGGATGGGGGACGGACGCCGGTCTGCGGATTATTAGAATCGATATCGACCCGACAGAAATGGTGCGCAATGTGGATCCCGATATCTCCATGCTGTGCGATGCTGCTGTCGGACTTTCGGCGCTTGAAGACGCTCTCTCGTCTCGCGGTGTGCGGCGCCAAAACCGGGCTATGGAATTGAAAAGGCTGAAAGCACAACTGCGAAACGACCTTGACCGTCTGGATCCTCAGGTTGCGATCATAGAGGCCATGCGCCGGGCTCTGCCTGAAGACGGGATCTTTGTCGAAGATCTTACACAGATCGGTTATGTGGCAAGGTTCGTATTTCCGGTTTACCAACCGCGAAGCTACATCAACCCCGGTTTCCAGGGCACGCTGGGCTATGCGGTACCGACGGCAATGGGCGTCAAGATCGGTCAGCCGGACCGGCCTGTGCTCGCGATTTCGGGGGATGGTGGTTTCATGTTCAATGTCCAGGAGCTTGCGACGGCGGCACAGCACGGAATAGACATTGTCGTGGTCGTCTTCAATGACGGGGCTTACGGCAACGTCAAGCGGCTCCAGCACCAGGAGTTCGAAGGCAAGGAAATTGCCGTGTCCCTTCGCAACCCCGATCTCATGAAACTTGCGGACGCCTTCGGCATTCAGGGTCTTCGGGCCCGGGATCCGTCGGAACTCGAGACCATGATCAGCCGGGGCTTCGATACTCCCGGACCCACTCTGATCGAATATGCGCTGGGTGAAGTACCGGATCCCTGGCCGTTCATCCAGATGGGTCGGGCCCGGGGCGGTTGACGAATTTGTATTCCTGCACCGAGTTCCGGAACGACCGCATCAGCAGCCTCCGATAATTTGCCAACGGTGTCTGTCGTCTGACGCGCAATTGCCCCTTCATTTCAGGTTTCGGTGTTGAAGTCATGGCACCCTGCCGCAGCGTGTTGACGATACCACTCGGCTTGCAGGCAGAGCGTTCTCCCGGTTGTCATCCGGATGTTTTATTCCCGACTGATGGCTAACCATGACGCGCCAATAGACGGAAACAGTACCAAGGGTCCCGGATACCTCCAACGACCTGAAGTGGCCGAGGCCTGACACTTGTTCCCTTGAATGGTGCGAGATCTGCGCAGCACGTTTCTGATGACACCCCGGTTATCCGTGAATGCCACCAGCTGCCGAACCCGACTGGCGAAAACTTGCCCACGGTTCGAGGCGCCGTGAGTTTCTGACCATGATCCGGAGGGGGTTTCCCGGTGTCAATCGGGGCATTTTCAACTCCGGTCGCGATCTCCAAAGAGACAACGTTGGGGGCAAATCGACCGGTTCACTTCCCTGCGATCATGGACGCTATGGCTGACCGGTCAGTGAAACTCCATGAGACGGCCGAAGCCCGGAGCCCGGTGGTTGATGTTCAACGTGCGGAGCGCGTGCCAGAGCATGGCCTGATTACTGGTAATGACCGGTTTCCCGATGTCCTTTTCGATCGGCTCGATCGCTTCGATCGCCCGCACGGCCGTGCAGCTGATGAAGGCGGCATCGGATGCCGCCTCGTCCTGAGCCTTCACCCGCCTGTGCCACTCCTCGGGCGCCACCGCCAGCATGGCAGCGGCATCGCCTGCGATTCCCATGCCGGTCTCCGACAAGACCCTGATACCGTTCGCCTCAAGGTAGCCAACTTCACGATCGTTGGTTTCCTGTATGTAGGGTGTCGTCAGAGTAATTCGCTCGGCTTGCAGTGTGCGGAACGCTGCAAGACAAGCCTTGGATGTCGATGTGGCCGCCCGATTCGTCGCACCATGGATCCTTTCCAGAATCTCGTCGTCGAATCCCGGCGCGAACATCGAGGCAGCCGTACAATGAAACACGATCAGGTCAACGTCAGCATCCGCCAGCAGGTCTGCACCGATCTCAAGGTCGGCCACCATATCCCTGACATCTTCTTCGCGGCTCGAACGCAGTCTCAGCCGGGTCGTATGAAGGGACACGCCCTTTGGCAGACTCGCCGTTATTTGAGGCTCCGCTGCCTGGTTCACCGACGGGAGGAGCATGCCGATACGGGCCCGATCACCGTAGTTCATGACACTTTCCCTGAAACGGCCAGCAGTGCTGCGGCTTTACGGATTGATATAGTTGGCAAGGTTTGGCTGCTCCGGTATCCGCTCGATTTCAGAATCCATGTGAACCCATGGAAGCGCCCGATCGGCCCAGATATTCAGCTGGATCGGAACCCAACTGGGATCATCCAGTGTGCCAGCATAAACGACCCTCAGATGCGGGCGTGCTACCGACGCCGAATACAGGACCGTACCGCACTTGTCACAAAAATTGACGGAAATCCTGTTGCCGCTGTCGGCAACGCGGGTTCGGGATCTGGGCTCACCCTTCTTCAGTTTCAGCGCCTCGGTCCGAAGCTGAACCGAGATTCCGAACGCACTCCCGGTTCGGCGCTGGCATTCCTTGCAATGGCAGCAATAGGACAGCAACGGCTTCTCTGTCATTTCGTATCGTATCTCGCCACAAGCGCAGCCGCCTTCGTAGGGTGGAGACATGTTCAGTCCCTTTCGTTTCGAAACCCGGGAAAGTGTCATCCGGCCCTCTTGCCCGGGCCTTCGCGACAACGCCAATCATACAATGAAAAGCGGTCTATGATTCGTCAAATCTCGCGAATTTGAAGCTTGGCCAGAAGGAGCCAGAAACTCAGCTACCGCAACATTCACAGCTATGGGCGGAAGTATTGAACCACTGCCCCGACACGCAAAAACCGTGGTGTGGCATGACGATCCGGGGTCTGCCGGTTTCGTCATTATCTACGGGGCTGATCAGCGCGCGGTGAAAACTTCCGAAGCCACGCCAGGACGTCGGTCCCCAAATGACTATAATTGTTAGCGGCAACAATAAATCTCCCATTTTGGAGTGACAATCGGTGAAATTGCGTCAGTCGGATCCAAGTAAACATTCCCGAGGGTGTGTACAGCTGCTGACGTACAGCCGGATTCGACATGTGTGTCGAAAATGTTCCACGCTCCATTGCCGAGACGGAAAACCATACCGTCCCCGAAGACAACACCAAGAAGCGTCAGCTCAGGCTCGCCCTTCGATCGAGGATTTCCTAACTCTCTAGTGGATTGAGCTCCGCTCTCACCTTGCGAGCCCAGTCTTCGCCCTGCCTCTGATCTGACCTGGCGACCCTCGGTAAATCGCGGAAAACAATCCGGGATACACGTTTCCGCGTTCCCTCAGGCGAACGCTCGTATCCGATGACCCAACGAAAGATGCTGCCCAAGACCATGCGCGAAGCGTCGTGTTCCGAAATTTCCGTCATCGGAATGATGGCTTCCTCGCTCTCGTACTCGCGGCCGGCTGTCAGATCGACCAACCTCGCCACGAACTCTTCGTCGCCAATATCGACCACATGTCCTTCCCACTGTTGCAATGCTTGCAGCGTAGGCCATCTGGCAACCCGAGCGACGGGTGGGGAAAAGTTAACTATCGGCATGGTGTCCAAAGTATTGGGCAAAACAGTAGATGAGTGTAGAGTATCTGCTGTGTTGGCCCCTCGGCAATAAGAGTTAGTCTCCACATGCGATCGTGTTTGCCTGACTGCGTCGTCCAATTCCAATCCCGGACTGGCGTGCTTGTCGTCGGGATTCTTTATGCGCAAATCCAAGCGCCTCACCGCAGTGGGCTGACCGGACGGCTCCATGGCTGCCCCCGCCCCGCAGTCGCCAGGGCCATCACATGATCGACGATGGCATCGGCGCGTCTAACCGACAATTCAAAGCCATTCTCGAGAAACCCGTGTAGCGCCGCGCGGCCGTCCGCTGCCGGGCTATCGATCAAAACGTGATCATTGATGTGAACGTAGATTTCGTTCCCTCTGTCTCCAATTTGAACCGACGGCTCTACCGTTAGTTTGATCTGTCCTCCCTAGGGTCTGCCCTCTGGCCGAATTTGCCTCATGGTCAGCGATCCCATCTCACCTTTAGATCCACCTGAACGGAACACATCGGTCCATTCACCCCAAGGCCCTACCGGCGCCAATAATCTGGCGGTCCGATCCGATGCTGTGGCGCCCAGCGCTCGAAAATGGATTCCGCGGTTGACGCCAAGCGCTTTGACTGGCGAATGGGAGAGCAGTTCCTTGAACACGCGAACCACCAGATCGCATATACCAACGTGTAAATCCTGCTGTGTCCTGGAGCAAAATCTGTCGTATGTCGCTCGAAACTGAAGCCATTCGGTGGAAAACGCCACTAGGTGACGATGAGCGACCTGAATATCAGCGTATTCCACAACGGCTCTTGGCAGGATTTCATGACGAGCGAACCAAGGCGGCGTGAAGATTGCCAGATTGAAACACACCTGTGAAAGCCATCCAGGTACCCGGTGCTCCACCAATTCCACGGTGCACCCTGGCGACGGACGGCTGCGAAAACCTGTCCCAGTCCACCCGCGCCGTCGCGGTCGAGGTAATCGACAAGGTGGGGTGTTGGCCCACCCCAAGCCCAGATACGCTTCACTGGGGCTTGCCCATACGCTCGAGCAACTTGAACCGCCTTACCTCGATGTCAGCCCGGCCAAGGGCAGGATCGCGCGGCGACAGTTCCAACAAACTTTGCCGCAGTTCGATAGCCTCCGGGGACTCGCCCATGCCGTTCGAAACCAGGTTCCTGTAATGCACCAGAATCTCTGCGAACTTGTTACCGTTTGGCCGCTCGTCTACCCCCATCACTGTCTCAAGCACATCGCCCGCTTCAGCGCCATAGGTGGGTGCGGAGACCGACTCCGGCACGATTCCGTGCTGGTCTCGCCGAAGCCCTACGACATGTTCCGGTTTGACGGTCGTCAATACCGTCGGACTGTTCGTGGAAACGATAAACTGCGTGTTGGGAAACGTCCTCGCCAGGTCGTCGAGAACCCTCTGCTGCCACAAAGGATGTAAATGGAGTTCGATCTCGTCGATAAGCACGACCGCTTCTGACTGAAGCGGATCGTCGAGATGCGGATTCCCCTGAGCCATCCGCCGCGCCAGGTCAGCAGATAGGGCAAGCATGATGCTGCAACCGCCACCCAACTGCTCGATAGAAAGTTCTTCCGACTGTAGGGTAACCACGAAACGAAGTGGACCGAACGCGATCTTTGGCTCAGATACGTCGGGGAGCACGGATTCGATGGCCGCGCGTACAGCTTTCAGCTCCTTGAGTTGATGGCCGAAGTCGCGACGCTCCTTTTGTTCTCGCAGCTCTTCATTCTCTTTGGCGTAAAACCACTTGAAGAAATCCCGAAAGTCGGTCCGGGCAGACAATGCGCCCTGCAATGCCGCATAGCGCGTAAACTCGACCTTCAGCCCACTGCGGTACCGCGGCTGATCAAGGACAGCCCGATCTGCATTGTAAAAAGCCAAAATTGGCAGGTCGAGTGGCTGTGTCTTTTCCCGATCCGCATTCACGATGGCGGCCATCGCCTCCCTCAACTCCCGGTGTGCGGGCGTTCTTAGCGACCTCCCCAAGCGTCGGTCCCACGCGATTCCGTTCACGGCCGTCAGCCCCACCCGTGCCGGCTGTAGGTCGCGAGCGTCCGACCTGCGAAATCCAATACCTGACACATCGGGCAAAAGCAGGGAAATGCTTCCAAGCCCCGTTGCGATCGCGCTCAGCACACTGGTCTTTCCATGCGCATTGTTGCCGTGAAGAACCGTCAGATCGGGATTCAGCGTCAGGTCGAGCTTTTCGATCGCGCGATAGTTCTCGATCTCGACACGCGCCAGTTTCATGATCTCCACCCCGTCGTCCCGTATTCCATCAACAGGCATCACAGCGCGGTCGGACACTGTGCGGGTTCCTTCTGCACACCTTCATGCCGAGCCTGAAGGCTGACCCCTCACAGCCCATCGCCTCTACATCCTCCGCCAAGGCGCGAATGCTATAGCGGCTGCGCATGGGCGCCAGGGTAATAGACGCAACTCCAGCGTGAGCGTCATGTCTTCAGATCATCCAAAAATGTTCGCTCAAGACTCACCGTTCCCGGAGGATCGGTCGATCCGGTCAACGTCCCACTCAGCCAACGCGGGCAAATACTTCTCGATCACGTCGCCAATACGGGCACCATAAACCTCTCGCCTGGTCAACGAGGCAACCAACATCAGTTCGTGCTCGTCTAGAGTGATGAAGACTTAGCGCCTCCCGTGGAACCAAATTCTGCAGACTCTGGTTCAACTGGCCGCGCAAAATCCGATTTGCCAGGCGCTCTGTCGATCATAGCACCTGGGGTGCGCAAAGCATTTCGTTTCTTCCCCGCCGTTCCCTGACCGGGTAACCGGCCTCGCAAACAGCCTCGCCATCATCCATCGGTGGGGATTCACATGAATCGGATGGATAACAGATAGAAAGGAGGTTTGAACCATTGCAGTTCAAGAAGTCCGTAACAGCAGTGGCCTCCAACCAGCCGATGTCCCTGCCCCGGAACCGCTCCGGAGACCTGACCCCTTGGTGTCAACCCCTGACCGGAAAATGACAAGACGAGTCGGCGGGGCTGGATACCAGCGCCCCTGTCACTGTCTTGCAGCACTTCACCAAAATGAGGTTTATAATGCCCACATGTATCTTGAGAATTGCTGGTATGTTGCTGCCTACTCCCACGAACTTGGCAAGGGCCAGGCGCTGGGCCGTACGCTGTTGAACCGGCCCGTGGTCCTGTTTCGCCTGTCTGACGGAACGGCCACAGCACTTGAAGACCGTTGCTGTCACAGGCAACTTCCCCTGTCGTGCGGCCAGGTAACCGGTGACCGAATACGTTGCGGTTATCACGGACTGGAATTCGACGCATCCGGTGCCTGTGTCGCCATACCCGGCCAGTCCCGAATTCCGCCCGACGCGTCGGTTCCGTCCTGGCCAGTCGTCGAGCGCCACGGTTTCCTTTGGCTCTGGCCGGGAGAAAAGGCACTTGCCGATACCAGCCTGATACCCGACTGGTGGTGGAGCAGTCATCCTGACTGGGCATTCAATCCGGGAGCGCTTCTCCACATTGACTGCCACTATCAGCTGATTGTTGACAATCTCCTCGACCTTTCGCATCTCGGCTATGTCCATGCCAACAGTCTCGGTAACAGCGCCATTGTCGATTTTCCGGTCCGGACCGAGAAAGACGGCAGCATTGTCCGAATGACTCGCTGGATCATGGATCGTCCACCTCCACCCCTTTACAGGAAAATCGGAGATTTTCAGGGCAACGTGGACCGTTGGCAGATCGTGGAAACGATCCCGCCTGGCCATACGACCATATTCGCCGGCTGCGGCCCCTCCGGGTCCGGAGACTCCCGAAACTGGGAAACATATGGAAACGCATTTCATCTCCGGGTCCTGAATGCCCCGACACCGGAAACCGGGACGTCATCCTGGTATTTTTACGGCCATGCCTGGACTCCGGGGAACGGTGACCCCGCCCTCAAACAGCAGATGTATGACGACTTTCTTCAGATATTCCATGAGGACGTGGCGATACTTGAAGCGCAACAGCGTTCCATGACGCGTGATCCGGAACGGCCTCTTGTCGATATTTCCGTTGATGCGCCCGGACTCGCTGCGCGACGTGCCCTGGCCAAGCACATATCGGCCGAGAACATTCGAAGGTGTCAGGCATCCACAGCCACCGAAACCGATCCGGCGATCGCTGTGGCACACCGGTAACGATGCCGGGATCACGTTACTGGAAGGTACGGTTGCTCGACATCGGCGAACTGCTGACGATTTGCGGTATCACGAATTCCCTGGTTACCTGTGGGCCTCGAACCGGCCACCGGAACGGCGGACGCCATCGAAAACAGCTCTGCAACAGGCAAGCCGGAACATTGCAGCAGTGTGACAGCGCCACGCATAGCACCCACCGGAACCGGCAAAACAGCCGCGGCAAGAGACAGGTGAGGACTTGCCCCATCCGGATCACCGGATGCTGGGCGATTGTGTCCGTTCTCCTGGTCTTAAATCCCGCGTTCGCAGAAAACACCCGTTCACTGGATCCCGGGTCCGGTCTGCGGAAGAGCTGCGCCGGCATGGGGGGAGACTGCCGGAACGTGGCCATCCCGGACCATGTCAAAACCTATTTTACTTTGGGTGTCATGCACAGCCAGGGCCTTGGCGCAGACAGGGACCCCGCACGCGCCGCGGAATGGTTTGGACGTGCGGCGGAACTTGGCCATCCGGAAGCGCAGTATCTGCTTGGTGCCATGTATGAAGAAGGTCGGGGTGTTCCCCTTGATGACAGCGCGGCAGCTTCCTGGTACCGGAAAGCTGCAGCCCAGGGCCACATCGTGGCCCAGTACAACCTGGGTGTCATGCTTGTCGAGGGCCGTGGCGTCAAAACCAATGACACGGACGCTGTCAGCTGGCTGCAGCGGGCCGCGGAACAGGGGTCACCCGACGCACAGAACGTTTTGGGAATCCTCTATTCCCGGGGGCAGGGTGTCGAAGCCAATGATGAGCAGGCTGCCCACTTGTTCAGACTGGCTGCCGAACAGGGAAACCCGGACGCCCAGAACAATCTGGGTCTCCTCTATCGGAACGGACGCGGAGTTGAAATCAGTCCCGTCCGTGCCAAGGCATGGCTGAAACTTGCCGCAAGCAACGGCCACCAGGGGGCCACAAGACCACTTGAAGAAATAGAGAAGCAGATGTCAGCCACCGAGAATGCCGAAGCGGAGCAACTGTTTGAAGCCTTGCAGGCCAGATGACCCCGCCAGTCGTAGTCATACTGTTCCATAAAACATCTCTGCCGGTTGTGGGGCCAGTTGCCTTCCGGCCCTCCTCTGATCCGAAGGCGATGAGGCGCGGTCAATCGCCAGCGCTTCTCCACATGCCGGCAACAGGACCGATGACAGGCGGGACACCCGCTTCCGGATTTCGTATTCTGAAACCGTCTGACTGCTGGGAGGAATGACTATGTTCTTGCAGAACGCTTGGTATGTCGGCGCCTGGGGCACTGAGGTCGGCCGCCAGACTCTCCTGCGCCGTGTTCTTCTTGATGAGCCTGTCGTCTTCTACCGTCGCGAAGATGGCTCGCCGGTCGCACTTGCCGACAAGTGCGCCCATCGACATGCACCGCTGTCGCAAGGCCGTCTCGTAGGCAACGATATTGAATGCCCCTATCACGGCCTGACCTATGACGGCGCGGGCAACTGCGTCCGTGTCCCGGGCCAGTCAACAATCCCTCCGGGATGCCGGATTCGTTCCTACCCCGTTGTCGAACGCTATCAGTGGATCTGGATCTGGATGGGGGATCCGGCCCTGGCCGACCCAGATGACATCGAGGACTTTCACTGGATGGACAGTCCCGGCTGGCGTGCCAAGGGCGAGCTGATGCATCTCGAAGCCAACTACAAGCTGCTCGTCGAGAATCTTCTCGATCTCTCGCACCTGACCTTCATTCACAAGACGACGCTCGGGACTGACGCCATTGCGGAGACACCGATGAAATTCGAGCGCGGGGATCGACATGTCACCGTGACCCGCTGGATCATGAATTCAACGGCTCCGGTGTTTTTCCAGAAGGCCGGCGGATTCACACCCGATGAGGCCGTCGATCGCTGGCAGCATATCACCTGGACTCCTCCTGCTTTCGTACGCCTCGATATTGGTGCGGCACGCGCCGGCACAGGTGCCATCAATGGCGACCGGTCCCAGGGTTTCACCATGCGAAATCTAAATGCCATCACCCCGGAAACTGACAAGACCACCCATTATTTCTGGGCCCAGGCCCATGATTTCCGCGTCGACGAACCATGGATCACGGACCTTCTGGTCCAGAACATTCATGAGGCGTTTCTCGAGGATCTTGCGATCATCGGGTTGCAGCAGCGCAACCTGGATACCGGAACCACCTTGCCGCGAGTTGATATCAATCATGATGGCGGCGGGCTTCAGGCCATTCGGATGCTTGACGACTTCATAGAGGCCGATCAACGCGTTGCCACAGCCCAGGCTGCGGAATAGCCGACGGGCCGCACCCTCAACAAAAAACCGGGCGCCTGACAGCGCCCGGTTGTGCAGAAGCCAATTGGGCTGTTGCAATCAGCGGCGCTCACCGAACAGGTGCAGCAGCATGATGAACAGGTTGATAAAGTCGAGATAAAGTCTCAGAGCACCGGAGATCGCCAGCTTCGCCTGGGTCTCCTCATTATAGTGTTCCGCGTACTCATTCTTGATGTTCTGGGTGTCATAAGCCGTCAGGCCGACAAAGACGAGAACACCGATGACGGAAATCGCGAACTGAAGCGCTGAACTCTGCAAAAACAGGTTCACGATCACAGCAATGATGACGCCGATCAGCCCCATCATCAGAAACCCGCCAAATCTCGAAAGATCCCGCTTGGTGGTATAGCCCCACAGGCTCATCGCCGCAAAGGTTCCAGCCGTTATGAAGAATACGCGCGCGACACTCTCTCCGGTGAACACAATCAGGACCGTCGCCAGGGATGCTCCCATCAGCGCGGCGTAGATCCAGAATACCGTCTGCGCCGTGGATGACCGGAGCGCATGCAGTCTCGCACTGAGAAAGAAGACAAGCCCAAGCGGCAGCAGCATGACCACCCATTTGAGGCCGGTCGCAAACAGTGTGTTTCCGAACGATGTGAGCGCCACGATCTGACCGGCGTCATTCATCTGCACCGACATCTGGAACACCAGCACAGCAACAATTCCGGTCAGGGCCAGCCCGGACCCCATGTAATTGTAGACGCGGAGCATATGAGCCCGCAGCCCGGCATCGAACTCGTCCCGATCGAGGGCCCGCGCCGATTCGTAAGCCTGATTACCCCTTGTCAAAGCCATCGAAAGACCCCTTGAAGTCTATTGAACAATGTGACCCGAATATGGGGAGTGCCGACCAGAAAATCAACCGTCATCACCGGACATCAACTACTCGTTCCGAAGCAGCGGTGCAGCACGGTTCCCCAAGGCAAGCCAGGTTCCGTAAAATCCGAGACCCAGCGTAATCGAAACCGCGATTATCGTCGTGAGCAGGACAGCCCATGGATCAAACGTGAATGAAAAACGCATGACGTGGGTGACGACACTCCAGGCCGCCACCGAACCCGCAAGTCCCGCAACAGCGGCTGTCACAACTCCGAGCAGGCCATACTCGAGAAGAAGTGCTTTCAAGACCCGCCATCTTGTCGCTCCCAGCACCTTGAGCACGACCGCATCATAAACCCGGCGCCGGTGACCGCTGGCGATTGCGCCGGCCAGAACCAGACCACCCGCCACGATGGCCACAACAGCCGTCATGCGAAGGGCAAACCCCAACCGCCCGAGAAATGCGTTGACGGTATCAAGAACATCCCGCACGCGAACTGTTGTTACGGCGGGAAATGCGGCTGCAACAGCGCGCTCGATCTGTTCTTCCCGCTGTGGTTGCGTATGCACGGTAGCAAGAAGCGTCTGGGGCGCCGATCTCAGGGGGTTCGGCGAAAAGATAAAGACAAAATTCATGCCCAGAGAGCCCCATTGAACATTCCGCAAATTGGTAATCTGCCCTGTGATATTCCGACCGAGAATGTTGATGGTCAGGCTGTCGCCAATGCCGAGGCCGAGTTCATTCGCTGTGCGAGCTGCCATCGATATCAGTGGCGGACCTTCATAGTCCGACGACCACCATTCGCCAGCAACCACCGTTTCCCCTTCGGGTCGTTCTGCCGCCCATGTAACGCCGCGATCGCCTCGTAAAACCCAGCGCCCGTCTGGTGGAACAGCTTCAGCACGCGCGGGCTTTCCGTTGAGGCGCACCACCCGGCCGCGCAGCATCGGCGTGTGGCGAAGTTCCGCCGCAGAATCCGCGGACTGCACCACTTCAGAAAAGTCACGCACCTGATCAGGTTGAACGTCGATAAAGAAGTATCCGGGGGCACGCTCGGGCAAGCTTCTCGTTATCTGCTTTTCGAGATTCACCTCGACGAGGGCTACGGTTACGAGAACTGTCAGGCCGAGGCCAAGCGAAAGCACGACGCTTGTCGTCGGCGCACCGGGCCGGTGAAGGTTGGCCAGCGCCAGCCGCCAGCCCATACGTGACACCCGTCCCGAAAGAAAAGCGGCGCAGCCTCGCACCACAAAGCCCGCCGCAACAAACAGGACGATTGCGGCCAGGGCACCGGCCACGAACCAGACCGCGATCATTTTCACCACAGCAGTCGCAATCGCCAGTCCTGCCAGCGCGATCAGCAGCACAATGCTCGCAACCATGAAAGGCCAGCGAGGCAGGCTGCGATCGGGCGATACGGTGTTGCGGAACAGGGCGGCTGCCGGAAGATCGCATGCCCGCGCGATCGGCCATATGGAAAATGCCAGTGCCGTCAGAAGTCCGAAGGCGGCAGCCAGGAACAGGGGTTCGGCATAGAGATCCACACGCGTCGCCAAAGGCAAGGTCTCACGCAAGACATCGGCAAGCGCAATCGGCGCCAAACCTCCGATCACGAGTCCGATCGCAATGCCGACAAGGGCCATGACGGTCACCTGTATCAGGTAGAGCGAAAAGACCAGCCGGGCCGAAGCCCCCAGGCATTTGAGGGTCGCGATAGTGGCCATTTTTCCGGAAAGGAAACTGCGCACTGCATTTCCGACACCAACCCCGCCCACAAGCAACGCGGTCAAACCAACCAGTGTCATGAACAATGTGGTGCGCCCCACGAACCGTTCGATGGTCGGAGAGACATTGCGGCGATCACGAACGTTCCACTGGGCATCCGGGAACGCCCGCTCTAGATCCTGCTTCCAGATATCCAGTTCACCGGGATTGTTCAGACGAACCCGATAAAAGAACCAGACCTGGCTCCCTGGCCGAATCAATCCGCTTTCGGCAAGCGAATCAGATGAAGCGATCAGCCTCGGCCCCAGCTGAATCGCACGGGCACCGGAGACACGATCAGGTTCCCGTTCAATGATGCCCCGGATCTCGAATTTTGTTTCACCGATCTGAAGCGTGTCGCCCGGCTCGACCCCCAGTCGCCTCAGAAGAGAGGAGTCGACCGCCGCTCCCCACAAACCCTTTCGCTTTTCAAACAGCGCCCCGGGAAGCATATGAGGTTGCGTTTCCAGTGATCCATAAAGGGGATAGGCTCCGTCCACCATCTTCATTTCGACAAGAGACCGTTTTTCACCGGCCTCGGTCCGCGCCATGGATCGGAGATATACCACTCGGCCAACGTCGCCTGCGCGCTCCAGCCACAACCGCTGTTCCGGGGAAATATCCCGATGGGTCATCCGCAGCGAAGCGTCGCCCCCCAGCATTATGGCGCCGTCCCTTTCCAGTCCGGCGATCACCGAGGCGGCAATGGAACCCACGCCGGCAATGGCGGCAACGCCGATGGCAAGACAGGACAGAAATACGCCAAATCCGCGCGATCCGTTCCGCAGCTCACGGCGGGCAAGAACGAGGGCGTTGATCAGGCCGTTCGCCCGGGAACTCCGCACTGCCGTTCCGTTCACGAATTTCGCCGGTCGTCGCGAATACGGCCGTCCTCAAGTTCCACGACCCGGCCGCATCGGTCGGCGAGCGATGTGTTGTGGGTAATCAGCATGAGCGTAGCATCCTGCTCCGAGCGCAGCATGAACAGAAGATCGATAACCTCACCGCCCGTTCGCCCGTCAAGATTCCCCGTCGGCTCATCAGCAAGAATCAGGCGGGGCTTCGTCACGATGGCGCGAGCGAGTGCCACCCGCTGCTGTTCCCCTCCGGAAAGCTGGCCCGGATAATGGGTCAACCGGTGATCGAGGCCCACCGAACCCAGCGCCTGCCGGGCCCGGTCAAAGGGACTGTCCATGCCAGCCAGTTCGACGGGTACGGCCACATTCTCCAAGGCGTTCATGGTGGGAACAAGGTGGAAATTCTGGAATACAATACCGATATGATCTCCCCGAAACCGTGCGAGATCGTCTTCGTCCAGAACGGCCAGATCCTGTTGAGCAACAGAGATTCGACCCGCCGTCTGGCGTTCAAGCCCCCCGATCAGAAGCATCATGGATGTCTTTCCGGAGCCCGAGGGTCCTACAATACCAACGGTTTCTCCGACACTGATATCGAGTGAAATACCATTGAGGATATTGACGAGACCCGCTGCACTCTTCAGCTTTAGCTCTACGTTTTCGAGGATAACCATGACTTCTTTAACTGTCTGCCCAGACAAGCTGGCATTACATCAACACTCTAGCGGTGGCTGCAGCTTTCCTCCAGATAAACGATTTTTTCGCATTCTCAAGACGTGGATCGCAGGATTTCTGGTTGCCCTGGCGATTTTGATGACAGCCAACCCTGCCCACCCCAAACGGTTGCTGGTCATGGGCGACAGTCTCGTATCCGGTTACGGACTTCCGAACGAGGACAGTTTCATCAGGCGCCTCGAGGGTGCCCTTCTGGAAAGCGGACTAGCGGTCACAGTACTGGACGGCGGCGTGTCCGGAGATACCACCGCCGGTGGATTGGCCCGTGTCGCCTGGAGTCTGGCCGACAAACCAACCCATGCGCTGGTCGAACTTGGCGCCAACGACGCACTTCGGGCCATTTCACCGGAAACCACCCGGAACAATCTCGACAGGATTCTCTCGGCTTTTGAGAATGCCGGTGTGAAGGTTCTGCTTGCGGGTATGTACGCACCGCCGAATCTGGGGAAAACCTATGCAAACGCTTTCCGGCGCCTCTATCCTGAGCTCGCCAGCAAGTACCGGATCGAACTGTACCCGTTCTTTCTTGACGGTGTGGCAACAGTACCGACACTGAACCAGCCTGATGGCATTCACCCCAATGCTGAAGGCGTTGCCGTGATTGTGGACAGAATTCTCCCTTACGTAATCCGCCTTCTGAATCAATAAGTCCGGGACAAGGAGACACATGACAGAAACCTTCAGGTTCGGCCACGCCGCCGGCTCCGAATGGACAACATTGACAGATCGCTGCCTCGAACAGATTGGCGAGCCGCCACCCGGGGCCAACATCGGCTTTGTCTACGTGACGGACATGATCGACGAAGAGTTTCCACAGATCTTCAACCGTCTCCGCAGCCGGACCGGTGTTGAGCACTGGTTCGGGACCGTCGGAATGGGGGTCATGGTTGGCGGCCAGGAATATTTCGGCGAACCCGCCATGGCAGCAATGGTAGGCAGCCTTCCTGAAGACAGCTTCCGGATCCTTCCGACGGTCGAACGGCCCGGAGATGTGCTTCCGCAAGCCGTGAGTGAATGGTCCGCCGAGACCCGACCAAAACTCGGAATCGTCCATGCAGACCCGCGCAACGCCTATGTCGCGGATATTCTCCATTCCGTATCCGACGACACAGATGCCGTCCTGGTTGGCGGCCTCTCTGCCTCGCGCGGCCGCCAGACCCAGATTGCAGGCAATCTGACAGAGGGTGGGATTTCGGGCGTCCTGCTGTCGGGAAAGGTTCTTGAGAGCCACGGCCTGAGCCAGGGATGCAAACCGATCGGCAAGATCCACGAGGTCACCGAGGCCCGGGACAACGTCCTGATCCATCTTGACGGCCGCCCGGCGCTGAGGGTTTTCCGGGAAGACATCGGCATCGCGCCTTCAGACAATCTCCCGCCCGACCTGGGAAGCTTTCACGCAGCCTTTCCGATCGCTGGCGGCGAGGGACGTGACTACCTGGTGCGCAATCTGACCGGAATCGGGGTGAAGGACGAAATCATGGCAATCGGGGCACGCGTCTCGCCCGGTGACCGTCTGATGTTCGTTCGCCGCGACCGGGTCTCCGCTCTGGAAGATCTCGAGCGCATGCTGGAGGACGTGACCGCCCGGTCAGAGAGACCTCCCCGATCGGCTCTCTATTTTTCGTGCGTGGCCCGCGGACCCAATCTCTTCGGTCCGGGTTCGCAAGAGCTCACGACAGTCCAGAATGCGTTGGGAGATGATGTTCCCGTCATCGGCTTCTTTGCCAACGGTGAAATTTGCGATAACCGCCTGTACGGCTATACCGGGGTGCTCACGGTGCTGTACTGACCCGTGCCTGTCCGGCCGCTGCCGGTCGCAGGTTCGAACAATGGTGAATCATGATTCGTCTGTTTACTGCCCTGTCCCTACCTCAGGATGTGCGCGTCCGCCTGGGGCTTCTCGCAGGAGGAATTCGCGGTGCCCGCTGGGTTGCCGAAGACTCGTTTCATATCACTCTGAGATTTATCGGCAATGTTGCCGAGAACCGCCTCGATGACATCGTCGAATCCCTCCGCGATGTCGGGAACCCGGCCCTTTCCATACAGTTGTCCGGCGCCGGGCATTTCGGCGGGAAGAAACCTCGAGCCGTATGGATCGGGGTCCGCAAGTCGGAAGCCCTGATGGCGCTCCACGACAAGATCGATCGTCGACTGGTCAGCTGCGGCCTGCAACCTGACGGTCGAAAATACGCTCCTCATGTGACAATCGCCCGTCTGGGCAATCCCTCCCGTGCCGATGTTCAGTCGTGGATCGAGCACAACGGGACATTCGGCACCCCTCCCTTTACGGCCTCAAGTTTCATTCTCTACCAGAGCCATCTGGGGAAATCGGGACCTGTCTACGCACCGGTGAGCGAATTTTCCCTGGAGTCACAGTGACCGCGATTCCCTTGTCCCTGTCCATGCATAACCAGCTGTTTGGCACAGCCCGGTGCTTTTCCTTTCCCTGGCGACCGGAGCCATTGTTGGAAGGCGAGCATGCGCCAATAACACTCGGGACCGCAGCGAGGGAACGGTGCCGATTCCGGTCACGCGTCATGTCCGGCCGGCTGGCGTGGTCTTCACTGATCTGAACCGTCCCGACGACGGGGTATGAAAGGAATTATTGAAATGAACCAGGCTATCGTTCTCAAGTCCTATCCTGTTGGTGCACCGGGCCCCGAGCACTTTGAGCTGAGAGAGTCCGCTGTGTCCGACCCGCTGCCCGGTCAGTTGCGGGTGCGCTCGATTTATCTGAGTGTCGATCCCTACATGAGGGGTCGATTGCGTCCCGGCCCTTCCTATGCAGAACCCCAGAAGATCGGTGCGGTCATGGTCGGCGAGGTCGCAGGTCAGGTCGAAGCCTCCGACGTACCCGAATTCCCGGTGGGAAGCTTCGTGGCCGCCCCGGTCGGCTGGCAAACCCACGGCATTGTCGACCAGCGGGATGTTCGCAGGCTTGATCCGGGCGAAGTCCCGATCTCGACATCACTCGGTGTGACCGGAATGCCCGGCCTGACAGCATATTTCGGAACCCTTGATGTTCTGGGTCCCAGACCGGGAGACACATTGGTGGTCAATGCCGCCTCGGGCGCTGTCGGAAGCGTCGTCGGACAGATTGGCAGAATCGCCGGGTGTCGTGTCATCGGTATCGCGGGAAGTGATGAAAAATGTGACTTCCTGACCCGTGAACTCGGCTTCGATGCTGCCATCAACCACCGGCTGACAGGGGATATGACCGCGGCGCTTCGCGAGACATGTCCCGACGGCATCGATTGTTACTTCGACAATGTCGGCGGTCCGATCACGGATGCAGCGATCGAAAACCTTGCAATGTGGGCCCGGATAGCCGTTTGTGGCCAGATCGCCCAGTATAACGACACGGACATCGCGATGGGCCCCCGCAATCTGCGCCAGTTTCTCGTCAAGCGCGCTACCCTTCGAGGACTTCTGGTGTTTGACTGGCAATCCCGCTATCCGGAGGGGAGAAAACGCCTGATCCAATGGGTCAGGGAGGGTGCGATCAGGTATCGCGAAGACATCGTTGACGGCCTCGCGAATGCTCCTGCAACTCTGGCCGGTCTGATGGAAGGTCGAAACTTCGGCAAGCAACTCGTCAGGATTGGCACTGATCCCACCTGCTGACACCGCCTGATATCACCGTTCGAAGTCCGGCGACATTATTGGGAAGACAGCAGACTGTTCGGAAATCTGTTGATTGTGACTGAATTCGAGGGTCTATTGTGGGAGACGCTTGCCCGTTGGTCTCTGCCCGCTTGACACGTGACGTAACCCGGTCCGATCGTTGTCGCGACGAGGACATGAGATCCTGAATCCACGGCGATGTCGCCTCGGGTTCCCGTATACCCGATCCCGCGCCCGAACCCGGCGAGCCGCCCCGCCTTCCGCCGGAGTGCTTGAAACCGGGCACCGATTGCAGGGTCCGGCTGCACGATCCGGACTCCGGATTTGCCTCTGCTACGCGCCGTTTCGCCACAGCGTTCCAGAGCCCGTGACGCATCCGGATGGGGGCAACAAGAGCGATTATTCGCAAACAACACCGTCGCGGTCGCCATCATTCATGAAGGGATAGGCGGGATGGCTTCGGTCAACCGGCGCAATGCCATGGCGTCGTGCCTCCCGGCAGGTGATCCGTCCATTGCCGTTGTCATCCCAAAGGCGCAACGGGTCTTCGACTTGCCGGGATTTCTGCTGTTGGGGGAGCCCGGACGGCCCACGCTTGCTGCCGTTATCCATGAAAACCATATCGGTTGACGTGCAGTTCGAAAGGACACGTTCCAGCGTTCTCGCTTCTGCACGATCCACAGTGAGGCGATACTTTCGCTTGACGGAAACAACGCGGGCGGCAAACCAGCACCGGTTCAATTGCGGAAGCCAGCGGGCTGCATCATGGCCGCACTTTCCTCCGGGACCGCAGCGGTTCACCTCGGGGGATGCCAGTGTCAGATTGAGGAGATCTTCAGAGAAGCGCGCGCGAGCCCCTGCGCCAGCAGCGCAGAGACCACTGTCATGAGCCTCGGAAATGGCCACAATGTGATCAATGTCGGTCTGTCTCGTGCTGTGAAACGTGCGTCCCGTGTAAGGGCCGTAAATCCGATGCCCCATGGCCGCAACGATCCTGTGTTCAATGGACCGCGGGTAAGGGTAGTCTCCGCGGTTGTAGGGTGAACAACGGTGCTCCGGAGTGACCTCGAGACCGCGCCAGAATTCCCTTTCCTCTGCAGAGGACGGGCTTCCTGTGAGCGGTGCGGTGAGCGCAATGGCAACACTCAGGGTTCCCGGAATGGACCATCGGGCAATAAAACGGATCACCGGCCCTTGCTCCTTGTCCGATCTGGTGGCCGTAACGGCCTTCGGGGAACAGAACGCTTCGGACGACTCCCCCCTGGCGTCTCCCTGGTCGCGTCACCACCCTGGAATCTGCGCCCCGGACATTCAGGAAAGCCGACAGAAGGTCCGCCTTCTGCATTCACATGGCAGGTTCCCGCGAAGTCCTGTCAAGATCCCCGATCAGCTGTGGTTGTCAACCCGAGGGGCGAGATCCGGAAAAGAACGGGTATTCGGAATTGAACCGGTCCAGCCAGGGAACAAGACCGGAATGCCGTGAGCGCCATTCATACGGTTGGCGGAAGTCGAGATACTCAAGCGCGCAAGCAAGGCCTATGGCGCCAACGTCGACCGGAGAGATCGCAGGCGGCGATGCTCCCAGCGCGTCCAGCGCTCGTTCAATCTTGTCGCGCTGGAATGCAAGCCACGGTACATAGGGATCCTGGTCCGGCCTATACCGCCCCTCGTAAACCACCAGAAGGGCAGCCTCAAGAATTCCGTCACTTATGGCAGCCTGTCTCAGAGCCTCGAACCTGGCGGTTTCCTCAACAGGAATAATTCGATTTCCACCAGCCAGATGATCGAGAAATTCGAGAATCACGCGGCTGTCTGAAAGGATCCTGCCATCCTGCAACTCAAGAACCGGAATTTTGGCAAGTGGATTGAGCGCACGCAGACGGTCTTCGTCATCGGCAATCTGGATTCGCATGGAGTCAGCCATCCCGAGATGCTCGACAGCGAACAGCACCTTGCGCCCGAACGGCGACGGGAGACGGGTGACAAGTGTAAATCGCATGACCATCACATCCAGTCGGGAACCGGCAACTGCTTGTCTCGCAGGAAATCCGGGCTAAAGAGTTTGGACTGGTAGCGCTGGCCCCCGTCGCACAATATGGTGACGATTGTATGGCCCGGACCCAGTTCGCGCGCCAGCCGGATTGCACCAGCAACATTGATGCCTGACGATCCACCCAGACAGAGACCTTCCTGTTTCAGAAGATCAAACAGCACCGGCAGGGCTTCGGAATCGGGGATGCGAAATGGGACATCAACTTGGGCTTCCGCCACATTGCCAGTCACCCGTCCCTGGCCAATGCCCTCGGTGATCGAGGAGCCTTCGCTCTTCAGCTCTCCGCTCCTGTAATATTCATACATGGCTGCGCCATCCGGATCGGCCAGCCCGATCCGGATATCCGGATTGGCTTCCTTCAGGAATGTTGAAACGCCGGCAAGCGTTCCACCCGTCCCCATCGCGCAAATAAAGCCGTCAAGTTTACCGTCCGTCTGCTCCCAGATCTCCGGACCGGTCGACCGGTAATGGCCCCGCCAGTTGGACGGGTTGTCCCACTGATTGGCCCACCATGCCCCCTCGGGCTCACGTCTGGAAAGATCTTCGGCCACACGTTCCGACACCCGGACATAGTTTCCGGGATCCCGGTAAGGCTTGGCCGGGACCGGCATGAGTTCGGCGCCGCACAGCCGCAACATATCCATTTTTTCCTGGCTCTGGGTCTCCGGGATTACAATGACAGTCCGGTAACCCCGGGCATTCGCAACGAGCGCCAGACCAATTCCCGTGTTTCCGGCCGTACCTTCCACAATGACTCCGCCCGGTCGGATCAGGCCCTTCTCCTCGGCGTCCAGGATCATGTAAAGCGCTGCCCGATCCTTCACCGATCCCCCGGGATTGAGAAACTCGGCCTTGCCATAAATTTCACAACCCGTGATCTCGGAGGGCTTTCGGAGCCTGATCAGCGGAGTCTTGCCGACGGTCCCGAGAAAACCATCCCGAATATCCATGTCTGCACAAATTCCCTATGGACGATCCGCAACACTGCTCCGTTCCTCGGGAACAGGCAAGTGGCCTTCGCGGTTTTCCACTTCATCGATCCGTGCCCGCAGCGACTGGACCTCAGCCATCATTCCTTCCAGCGCCCTGACGACGGGATCCGGAAGGTCACGGGCAGGAATACCGTAGGCCGCAAACGCATCGGCCGAAACGGGCCCCGATGCGGGGCGAGCCGGGATTCCGACCATGGTGACTCCGGGCGGCACATCCTTGAGAACAACGGCATTTGCACCGATCAATGCCCCGTCCCCCACCGTGACAGGACCCAGCACCTGTGCACCGGCCCCGACGACCACGCCGTTGCCGATTGTGGGATGGCGTTTTTTCTTCTCAAGTGAAACACCACCCAATGTCACACCGTGATAAAGCGTGACATCGTCTCCCACCTCTGCCGTCTCGCCAATGACACAACCCATACCGTGATCAATGAACAGGCGGCGACCGAGTCTCGCGGCGGGATGAATTTCAATGCCTGTCAGGACCCGGCCCATATGCGAAACAAACCGCCCCGCGAGATGAAGTCTCGCGCGCCAGAGGCCATGCGCAATACGATAGAAAAGAAGCGCATGAAAGCCTGGATAACAAACCACGGCCTCGAACCGGGAACGGGCCGCTGGATCTCTCTCCATGATCACACGGAGATCCTCGGCAACGTGCTCAAACCACCGCATAGGCCAATCAAACCCCTTTACTTGTCAATCCGACATGGTGCCAAATGTCAGACATGTCAAGTGGTTGGACGACAGCCGATACCTTGAAACCGGCCCCAAAGTCAAACAGGCCCGCTGCCGTGACGTCCGGCTCCGGCAGTATTCCTGTGATTGAATTCGCTGCGGAAACAGGAATCCCGCGACGGTTTCGCAAGGCTCCATCAAAGCCTTGCGGCCGGCCGGATGGCAGGGATGGTCGGACAAGACCTGCCTGATGTGCCGTCCGGAACTCACTGCCGTCCCTGAAATTTATGATCCCGGCAGTGTCGCAGGCCGGCACAGGCCGAACATAGTTCGCGAGCAAGCCGTGAGGCGCCGTACTGGCCCGAACAGCAACGAAGTGGATCCGACACCTGCCGGAGCAACCGTTCTCTGGCATAATCTTCGGAATTGTAACGCGAGAACAGCGCTGCGCCCGGGATGACGATCACACTTGAAGCCCTGCTGAGCGATATCCGGGCCTGCACCCGTTGCGCCGACAGTCTCCCTCTGGGCCCAAGACCGGTTCTGCGGGGCAAGGCCTCGGCACGACTTCTGATCGTCGGCCAGGCACCAGGAATTCGCGTCCACAATTCGGGCATTCCCTGGAACGATCCGAGTGGCCGACGTCTCCGGCATTGGCTCGACCTCAGTGACGAGACGTTCTATGACGAGACCAGAATTGCTATTGCACCGATCGGGTTCTGTTATCCCGGAACCATGAAAAATGGTGGTGACTGTCCACCGCGCCCAGAATGTGCCCCCTCCTGGCACCCGGCTCTGCAAGGGGCTCTCGTGAATATCGAACTGACACTTCTGGTCGGCTCATACGCACAGGCATGGTATCTGGGCAAGCGCCGCGGGCGCACAATGACCGACACAGTCCGCGCCTGGCGTACCTATCTCCCCGAATACCTCCCTGTCCCGCATCCAAGCTGGCGTACGACCGGCTGGCAAAACCGGAATACCTGGTTTGACGACGAGCTCTTACCGGCGCTTCGGGACAGGCTCAAGCCACTTCTGGGACTCGTTCCGGATCCTTGAGAGCATCCTCTGCAACCGGGCCCTTTACAGATTGCAGCCCTGGTGCCCGCGCTGCGGTTGTCACTCCCGCCTGGTACAAACCACGTTCAATTCATGTCCTCCCGAGCAAGACCGGACCTGACTTGTTTGGGCACAGGGGAGTAACCGGAACCGCGTGGAGATGCCGATTGGGGCATCAGAACCTGCCCGATCCGTCAGCCCCATCATCTGTGAACCAGCCAATTCCGACTGTCGCCTGCCAGGCTTCACGGATCCATTTCATCCGGCGCCCGGTACGGGTCGATTCTGGGGTCTCATCCGCTCTCAATGGCTTCCATATCTTCGTCCGAAAGCCCGAAATGATGTCCGATTTCATGGACAATGACGTGGCGAACCAGGTGGCTGAGATCTTCCTCGGTCTCACACCAGTAATCGAGTAGTGGTCGCCGATAAAGAAACACCATGTCAACCTCGGGAACGGCTCCGCCGTCCTTCACACCAATTGGTGTGCCCCGATAGAGACCCATGAGATCGAACGGACTCTGAAGAGCCATTTCCCGCTCGGTCGCCGTATCCGGAAAATCCTCGACCCGGAAAACGATTTCCTTTGTCAGGGATCGAAATGACGACGGAAGTTCCAGATAAGCCTGCCGCGCGATGGTCTCAATCTCGTCAAGAGTGGGAGCAGTGGTATGACGGGGCTGTGGAGACAACATTGACTACCAGATCGAGCGGTCGATGGCGGCCGACCGGGTTTCGGCAAGACCTTTACAATACATGACCGGGTGACAGAGCGAAAATATTCTCCCGGAAACGCCCCCGCCGGTCCTTTCTTCTGTCCGGGGCCGAAGCTGCCTTTTTCCGAACCTCGCGGAAAGCACGAATCCAGGCAGGCCCCGATCCCCGGGCAAGATTCTTGCTCAGGAATAATGGTCACGAGGCCTGAAACCGTGCTGCAGCAGGCTTGCCAGCCACCACTTCACGCGTCAGGAGGGGAAGACCAGTGCTGTGCGAGTCGGTCCAGCACCCGGGTGTTGTCAGTCAGCGGATTCGGGACAGGCTGCACACGCTCCGCCGGGCAGGACAACACATGCGACCCCACCCCATCGGGAAGAACATGGTACCGGACGGTATCCGAGGCCGCGCCCGTACCCGGCCTGCATGAATTGTCGCATCCAGCCGGCCCGGAACCACGCTATACTGGCGTTGGCAGGCACCGGGCTGGACAGGGTTCGTGCCCGTCCCCGATGTGCAGGGAAAAGGCGTTCATCAACAGGAACGGGAGAAATGCTGATGGTCGAAAAACTTGCGGGAGAAGCCCGGCAAATGGCACTCCAGTCTCTGGGCGGCTGGACGGTTACCGACGGGCGCGATGCAATCACCCGGTCCTTTCGCTTTTCGGATTTCAATGAAGCTTTCGGGTTCATGGCCCGGGTCGCAATCAAGGCCGACCAGATGGATCATCACCCCGAGTGGTTCAACGTTTACAATCGGGTCGATGTCACACTGTCGACCCACGATGTTGGCGGACTCTCGGAGCGCGACATCGCCCTTGCAAAATTCATCGACAATATTGCAGGCTCCGCCGGAGATTGGTGAGTTCACGAGGCTTTCCCGGATCGGTGCGATGCCAGTCCCGGAATGGTCAACCATAATGATGCACCAAAGATGATGGCGCCTCCGATCCATGTCCAGACATCCGGAAAGTCCCCGAATACGGCCCATCCCAGGACCGCCGCCCATATCAGTCGCGTGAAATTGAACGGCATGGCGACAGAGACGTCCGCAGCCTGTATCCCGCGATTGAAAGTCCGCTGAAGGATAAAACTGGCAAGGCCCATGCTGCCAATCAGGATCCACAGTTCTGGTGGCGGCGTTTTCCAGACAATCGCAGTGGGAATCACAAGCAGGGCTGTCTGGGTGATAAAAAGCCAGGCGGCGATCGTATCCGGCGTATCCGTGCGCACCAGGGTCTTGATCAGAACCGTGATCACCGCTCCCGAGAGAGTAGAACCGAGGGCGAAAAGGATGCCCCAGTTCAGTTCGGTAAAGCCCGGTCGTATGACGGCAACCGCCCCGACAAATCCGACCAGTATGGCCGCCCACCGCTTCACTCCGGCGACTTCCCCAAGAAACAGCACGGCGATGGCCGCACCGATCACCGGCTGCAGGAAATTGATAGCCGATATGTCGGCAATAGGCAGGAACGCTGTAGCTGCAAACAAAAGCGTCACATTGATGGAAGACAAGGTGCCGCGCAGGATATGGCGCCCGATCCGCTGCGTCTGAAGGGCGGACCTGCCAACACGCATGAACCAGGGGAGCATGAACACCATGGCAAATGCGTTCCTGAGAAAAACGATCTGAAAGACGTGAATGTCGGGTGCCAGCAGCTTGCTGATGGCAAGCGACACCACGAAAGCAATCGCGGAAAGCGACATCCATATCCCGGCGCGCACAGAACCTGGCAGCGACGAAAAAACACCGCGCAACGACCGGACGAGACGATCCGGACTGCGGTTCCTCACCGGCATCCCTCCCTGTCCGCGTTTCTCATCCAGTGTTCCGGCCCGGTTTCCTGTCCCGCCTGCCGGCGAATATCGAAGCCGAAAAAATGACGATCGCCCCAACAACGGTCCAGATATCCGGCAATTCCGAAAACGCCACAAACCCGATCAGGATCGCAAACAGCAGACGGCTGAAGTCGAACGGCGCAACAGCACTCGCGTCACCGATGGCAAAAGCACGCGAATAGAACCGTTGGGCGGTGGTCGAAGCGGCTCCGAGAGCAAAGCCCCACAACCATTGCTCCGGATCAGGCCAGGTCCAGACAAACGCAGCGCCCAGCGTCGCAAAGGGCAGCATGTAGACGGACTGGTACAATGCTGCTGTATCCGGTCGGTCTGTCCGCAAGGTTACCTTCAGAATCATGGCCGTACACGCAATCAGAAGCCCTGCACCAACGACCATCACGGCTCCGATATTGACGTCCTGAAACCCCGGCCGAATGACGATCAGCGTCCCAAGGAAACCGACAAGCAACGCCAACCAGCTCCGGCGGCGAAACGGCTCACGCAGGAACAGAACGCCGAACAGGGCGATGAAGAGCGGAAACGTGAACGAGATCGCGGTCGCATCCGCAATCGGAATCAATGCGACCCCGCCAAACCATCCATACATCGCAACCGTGCTGAGCAATCCGCGGCAGACATACAGGCGGGAATGGCGGGTCCTCATTGCGCTGATTCCGACCCGCATCAGCCACGGCAGCATAATGACGATCCCGAAAAGGGCTCGAAACAACGAAATCTCCAGAAAATGGAGTTCCTTTGAGAGATGACGCACAATGGCAGCCTGAATAGCGAACATGACGGCACTGAGCGTCATCCACAGCGCGCCCTGCCAGGACCTTGGAACACGAGAAATCATCCGGGAAGAAAACGGGTTCATGGATCGCCCGGATGGTCACATATTCGAGCGGAATACCCATGCGTTTTGCCAACAGGACAGTCTGGATCACGGGGGCGTCGTCGGGAATCGGCGAAGCTCTCGCAAAGGCTTTTCACGCTGAAGGAGCCAGCGTCATCCTGTCTTCCCGGCGGGAAAAAGAACTCAACCAGGTAGCCAACACACTTACGGGTGTGTCCGGCGCCGGGGTCACGGTCCTGCCATTTGATGTAACCGATGAAACCGCCGTCATGGAAGCAGCCCGAAAGATTATCGAACAATCGGGACCCATTGACATACTCGTGAACAATGCCGGGCTGACACAAAGGGCAAGGGTCGCTGAAACCGAACTTTCCGTCTTTCGAGAGGTCATGGAAGTAAACTATTTTGGCCCCCTGATGATGACGAAAGCAGTCCTGCCGTCCATGATCGATCATGGACGCGGGCATATCGTCACCATCACCAGCGTTGCTGCAAAGTACGGATCACCCCTGCGTTCCGGATATAATGCTGCCAAGCATGCAGCACACGGATTTTTCGATGCGCTGCGCGAGGAAGTGACCGAACACGGAATCGACGTCACCCTTATCGTTCCGGGTGCGGTGAGGACAAACATATCCCTCAATGCGCTTACCGGCAACGGTGCCCGATACGGACGAATGGACCGCTTTCTCGAACGCGGACTGCCGCCGGAGATCTGCGCGACACGAATACTTGATGCGGTTCACACCAGAAAACGGGAAATCATGATCGCACGGGGCGCTGCGCGCCGACATGTCTATCTCAAGGCGGTTGCGCCGCGACTGCTGTCCCGGGTTCTGCGACGCCGCTGAGTTGGGGACAATTTCCCCGGAACCCGCAAGAATGATAGCTTGCGAGGCGCATTGGCAAAGGAGCAAGTTCTTGGTGCAACCGCTGTGGCAGCCGTCGCAAGACCGGATCGCGGCCTCCGGAATGACACGTTTTCTGGATGAGGAGGTGCGCAGGCGCTGGAACGTCACACCTTCTGACTACGAAGAGTTTCATCGCTGGTCGGTTACGGAAAAGGAAAAGTTCTGGCAGTCGATATGGTCCTTTGGCAGAGTCATCGGAGACGGTCCCGGAGACACAGTCCTTGTAAACGGCGATCATATGCTTGAGGCCCGGTGGTTTCCCGATGCGAGGCTGAATTTCGCGGAAAACCTCCTGCGACGACGCGATGCCGGACCGGCCCTGATTTTCCGGGGGGAAAACAGGGTCGAAAGAACCCTGAGCTTCAAGGAGCTTCATGACCTCGTCTCCAGACTGTCATCCGCTCTCAGGAATGAAGGCATCGGACCTGGTGACCGTGTTGCCGGATATCTTCCCAACATGCCTGAATCTGTCGCTGCGATGCTGGCGGTGGCGAGCGTGGGCGCCATCTGGTCATCCTGCTCTCCCGATTTCGGGGTCCCCGGCGTGGTTGACAGGTTCGGCCAGATCAAACCGACGCTGTTGTTTTGTTCGGACGGGTACTTCTATAACGGCAAGAGAATCGACATTCTGGACCGTACGGCCGAAATCCTGGCGCAGATACCGACGATCCAGCGGACCGTTGTCCTGCCCTATGACAGTGATGCCGGAGATATCTCCGCCGTCCGCCAAGCTGTCAGTCTCGAGGATTTTACGGCGGCCCACCCGCCCGGAGACATCCGGTTCACGCGTACCGAATTCAGTCATCCTCTCTACATTCTGTTTTCGTCAGGAACCACCGGAGCTCCGAAATGCATCGTTCACAGCGCCGGGGGCACGCTGCTGAAGCATTTGAGCGAGCACATGCTGCATACGGACATCCGGCGGGATGATCGTGTGTTCTATTTCACGACCCTGGGCTGGATGATGTCCAATTGGCTTTTTTCCGCCCTCGCATCGGAAGCCACCCTGTTGCTGTATGATGGATCTCCGTTCCACCCCGGACCAGAAGCGCTCTTCGACTTTGCAGACGCCGCCGGGATGACACATTTCGGAACCTCGGCCAAGTATATCGATGCCATCAAGAATGCGGGTCTGAAGCCCGCCAGGACCCATGACCTGTCCCCGGTCCGCACAATCCTGTCCACCGGATCCCCGCTTGTGGAGGAAAGCTACGACTACATCTATGACTGCGTGAAGTCCGATGTCTGTCTTTCGTCAATCTCCGGCGGAACTGATATCGTGGGTTGTTTCGTCCTCGGAAACCCCAATGGACCGGTTTACCGCGGAGAAATTCAGGCCAAGGCTCTGGGCCTCGATGTCGATATCCTCGACGATGTTGGCCGCCCAATCACAGGCGAGAAAGGTGAACTTGTCTGCAAGGCACCATTTCCGTCGATGCCCGTGAAATTCTGGAACGATCCCGACGGATCCAGGTACCGGACGGCCTACTTCGATCGTTTCAGGAACATATGGTGCCACGGAGACTATGCCGAAATTACCGGACAGGGCGGCATGAGAATCTTCGGGAGATCCGACGCCGTTCTGAATCCCGGTGGTGTCAGGATAGGTACTGCCGAGATTTATCGGCAGGTCGAACAGTTTCCGGAAATTGAAGAAGGACTCGCCATCGGGCAGGAATGGAAAAACGATCAACGTGTGATCCTGTTCGTTCGCCTCTCCGAAACAGCCGCGCTCGACGACGAACTGGTTCATCGGATACGGCAACGCATCCGCCAGAATTGTTCGCCACGACATGTCCCATCAAAAATCCTTTCGGTATCCGATATTCCACGCACCAAATCAGGTAAAATAACGGAACTGGCGGTCCGGGAAGTGGTTCACGGACGAACTGTCAGGAATGTTGAAGCGCTTGCCAATCCGGAAGCACTGGACTACTTCAGGGATCGGGAGGAACTCGCGGACTGAACCGGAACCCAGGTGCCACCCGGCTGAATTCTTCTGTTATCGTTATGAAAAACGGCGGAAGTGTTGCCTGCCAATCGTGTAACAACAGGGTCGTTATGACCAAAACAGCGTGGAGACTGCGCGCAAAAATGCCCATTAGACGGATTTGGGGCCGCGTTCCTGCTGCCGCAATAGCCATTGCAGTGGCAATCTCTCTGGCTGGCATCACATCGGATGTGCTCGCTCAGGACAAGACCCTCGGCCCGCGCGCTGCGGCCATCGACGCAAACAAGAACGGCGTCATTGATCGGAACGAAGCCAGGGGGCCACTCGACGAGAGTTTCAGCGAAATGGACTGCGACAGGTCCGGTGCGCTTGATGGCGAAGAAATCAGAAACTTCTTTTCCGGCACCGGATGCCCGGAGACCCAGACTGCCGCTCCGGAATCGACAAGCCCCGCCCCCGACACGACACTCGGCCCGCGCGCTGCAGCCATTGACGCAAACAAGAACGGCGTCATTGATCGGGACGAGGCAAGGGGACCGCTCGACGAGAGTTTCAGCGAAATGGACTGCGACAGGTCCGGTGCGCTCGATGGGGCAGAAATCAGAAACTTCTTTTCCGGCACCGGATGCCCGGAGACCCAGACTGCCGCTCCGGAATCGACGGGCCCCGCCCCCGACACGACACTCGGCCCGCGCGCTGCAGCCATTGACGCAAACAAGAACGGCGTCATTGATCGGGACGAGGCAAGGGGACCGCTCGACGAGAGTTTCAACGAGATGGACTGCGACAAGTCAGGTGCGCTCGATGGCGCAGAAATCAGGAACTTTTTTTCCGGTTCGGGGTGCCCCGAGACCCAGACTGCCGGCCGTACAGGGGCAACACCGCCCGGGCCGCAACCGGGACAAGCTTCCGGCGGGAGCAACGCACAGCGACCACGCGGGCGTCCGCCCCGTTCGGTGCGCGTCGATGAGGTGATCAGGGAAACGCAGTCGCAAACGTTTCCGGTCATCGGCCGGTTGGTGGCACGCCGTGCCGGCATCGTCGCATCCTTCATCCCGGGCGCCGTCGCCGGACTTAACTTTGACGTGGGAGACCGGGTTAAAAAGCGTGACATCATTGCTACTCTGGCTCCCGCCAGACTGAAGGCGGCCCGCGACAAGTTTCAGGCTGCGAGGGCAACCCGCGATGCCATGGTGCGAACAGCCGAATCAGAACATAACAAGAAGGTGCAGGAACTTCGGCGCATGGAGAGCCTGCGTACGTCTTCCGCGTTCTCACGTGCACGATACGAGGATCTTGTCCGCGATGTCGAGGGGCGCAAGGCGGTCATCGCAGAACGACGTTCACTGCTGAAACAAGCGGAAGCGGAACTCAAGCAGGCCTCGATCGATCTTGCGAATGCCACTATCCGCGCACCCTATGACGGTGTGATCGTGGAGAAACACACCGAAATTGGCTCCTACGTCAGCTTCGGTGGATCGGTCGTCACCATGATCAGCGATAGCGATATCGAGGTCGAAGCCGGCGTTCCCTCCGACCTGATCGCCGGCCTCAATCGTGGAATGGCGATTCGCGTAAGGCTTGACGACGAAACGGAACACCGGTCCGTGATCCGCGCCATCGTGCCACAGGAAAATCCGCGTACCCGAACCCGTCTTGTGCGCATGACGCCGGAGTTTGGAGAGACGTCCAAGCAACTGGCTGTCAACCAAAGTGCGACCGCGATGATCCCGATTGGCAAGATTCGTGAGGTTGTCACTGTCCACAAGGATGCCATCGTACACCGGAACAATGCCCAGCAGGTCTATGTTGTCCGCAACAACCGCGCCTTTCAGAGACCGGTCGAAATCGGCGATGCTGTCGGTAATCGATACATTGTCCTGTCAGGACTGAAGCCTGGTGATGTTGTGGTGGTCCAGGGCAACGAGGGACTGCCCCCGGGATCCAGGATCCGTATCTTGACCGACACCCTGGCAGTCGGGGTCACCACACAATGAATATCATTCGCCTTGCTATCGAACGACCGACCGCGGTCGTTGCGCTGGTGCTCATGATCATCCTTTTCGGATATGTCGCCCTGCAACGGATTCCGATTCAGATGGCGCCGGATGTACGTCAGCCGATCATCAATGTGACGACCGTTTGGCCGGGAGCGGCGCCGGCTGAGATCGAGCGCGAAATCATTCTCCCACAGGAAGATCAGCTCAAGGGGCTCGAGGGTGTGCGGAAGATGACGTCGCGGGCCATGCCGAACCGCAGTCAGATCACCCTGGAGTTCGGGCCAAGTGTCAATTTCAATCGCGCCTTGCTGCTGGTTGCCAACCGGCTCGATCGGGTCGCCCGTTATCCGAACGAGGCCAATCAACCTGTTCTGTCTACATCGGGGACCGAAGACAACGCCATTGCCTGGTTCGTCCTGACCCGCGAGGAGGGCAATAATCGGGATCTGATAAATTACGGCGATTTCCTGATTGATGTGGTTCAGGAACGTTTTGAGCGCATCAAGGGCGTAGCCGGGGTCAATATATTTGGCGACACGGAACGCGAAATGACCATCACGGTTACGCCGCAGTCCCTGGCCCGTTACGGAATGACGGTCAGCGAGGTGCTTCGTCGATTGCGTGCCTCAAACACTTCCATGACAGCCGGAGATGTGGAGGAGGGGAAACGCCGCTATGTCGTGCGGACCGAAGGCGGCATCACCGCAACCCGGGAAGCCGAACAGATCGTTCTCCGCTCGGACAGCAACAGCGGGACAAATTTCGGTTCGGGAGCCGGTCTTGGTCGGGTTCTTGTCGGAGATATTGCCGGGGTCAATATCGGATACAAGAAGGCGCAGGCGCGGCTGCGGCAGCTGGATGAACCGGCACTGGGTTTCAATATAACCCGTGAGCAGGGCGCAAACGTCATCGAAACGATGAGAGAGGTGAACCTCGTCGCTGCAGAACTGGCGGCCGGTCCCCTCAAGGAACAGGGGCTGATTGTCGAACAGGTCTATGACGAAACCGACTACATCCAGTCCTCTATCAATCTGGTGCTCCAGAATATCTATGTGGGCGGCGTACTCGCAATTGTGATCCTGCTGGTTTTTCTTCGCTCCTGGCGCCCCACCCTCGTGATCGCCCTGTCCATCCCCGTATCTGTCATCGGATCCTTCGTGGCCATGGCCGTCCTTGGTCGATCTCTGAACGTGGTCAGCCTTGCTGGAATAGCCTTCGCTGTCGGTATGGTTGTTGACGCCGCGATTGTGGTGCTGGAGAACATCTACAGGATGCGTCAGGAGGGCCGATCCGCTGCGGAAGCAGCCTATCATGGTGTCCAGCAGGTCTGGCCGGCGGTTCTGGTTTCCTCCCTGACAACCGTGATGGTGTTCATCCCGATTCTGATCATGGACCTTGAAGTCGGCCAGTTGTTCCGGGATATCGCTGTCGCGATTTCTGTTTCGGTCCTGCTCTCGCTGCTGGTTGCGGTCACGCTGATTCCGGCATTATCGAAGGGCCTGCTTGGTGGCCGCGTCGACAGGAAGGATTTCAGGATACGCGTTCCTATCGTTGACTGGTTTTCAGCCTGGTTTGTGAGATTTTGGACCGGTTATGCGCGCGTGGTTGCGCGCTACAAGGCGGCTGCACTTGTTCTGGTTGCGTGCATCATCGGTGTCGCCACCGTTGTCACCATCGCGATCATGCCCAAGCTCGACTACCTTCCAACAGGAAGCCGAAACTTCGCGATCGGGATTGTCATTCCGCCGGCCGGCTACAACCTCGACACTAACGAAGCCATCCTCAAGAAGCTGTCAGACGCCACAAAACCCTTTTGGTCGCGTGGTCCGGAAGCTGAAACAACACCGCCCGAAGATCAGATTATCGATCGCTTTTTCTATGTCGCCCGCCTTGGCCGCATGTTTTTCGCTGCCACCCATGTCAATGAACGCCGGGCCCATGAACTGATTCCCTTGCTTACGGAGCGGGCGCGGAAGGAGCCCGGCGTCCTTGCCTTTGTATTCCAGCCCTCGCTGTTCGGGCGCTCCATCGGTTCGGGGCGTAACATCGACATTGAAGTCGCGGGGCCCCAGCTCGATGATGTCTATGCGGTGGGGCAGGAGGTCTTCTTCTCGACCCTAGGAGCGTTGCCGCCAAGTCAGGGACATCGTGCACGCCCCCGCCCCGCACTGACCCTGGGAGCCCCCGAAGTCAGAATTCTGCCTGATCATGTCCGTCTCACCGACAACGGCCTGTCAGCACGGGAGCTCGCTGAGTCCGTTGACGCGTTCAACGACGGCGTGCGCGTGGATGAAATCTCCTTGGACGGCCGGCGGATCGATCTGGTTCTGAAGGGCCCGGAACCGCAAAGGGAATCGACACAGGCCATAAGGGCCTTGCCTGTCGTTACGTCAGATGGCCGGATCGTTAACGTCTCCAGTCTGGCTGATGTCATCGAAACCGCCGGGCCCACAGAAATCCAGAGGATAGACCGGGCACGAACTATAACCATCCGGGTCAGCCCGTCTCCCGGAATGCCGCTCCAGGCGGCGATGGACATCATTGAAAAAGATGTGCTGGCCCCGATCACAGCCAAGGGTCTTCCCGAGGGTGTGCGATTTCGCCTTGCGGGAAGCGCCGACAAACTCGTCGTGACCTGGAATCATATGGTTCTCGACCTCGTTCTCGCTCTGATCATCGTCTATCTGGTGATGGCGGTTCTGTTCGAGAGTTTTCTTTATCCCTGGATTGTCATGCTTGCGGTGCCGGTCGCGGCGGCCGGAGGGTTAGGCGGCCTCGCGCTGCTCAACACATATGTGAACCAGCCCCTCGACATGCTCACAATGCTTGGCTTCGTGATATTGATCGGAATTGTTGTCAATAGCGCCATTCTGCTTGTGCACCAAACCCTCTACCACACGCGTCACGACGGAATGGAAGTCAACCGGGCCATAGAAACGGCGACCCGAAACCGTATTCGCCCTATCTTCATGTCCACCCTGACGTCGATATTTGGAATGCTGCCGCTTGTCGTCTTTCCCGGCTCCGGTTCGGAACTCTACCGGGGCCTTGGTTCAGTAGTCCTTGGAGGCCTGGCGTTATCGGCGGTTCTGACAATGGCTATCGTTCCGCCAATGATGTCCCTGACTGTCGGAGTCGTTGAACGCCGGAGAATGCGACGGAAAAAGATGACGGTTCCGGAGGCGCAACCGGCACAGACATGAACCGATCTGTCTACGGGGCCCCATTCGGACCAGCGCCGACTGACAGCGCCTGAAGCGGCGGAGTTGTCTCCGCTGTGATGAGATCAGTGTTCAACGTGGCCTCTTCGCATTCCGTCAGGATGGGCACGGTTTGGCCTCGGATTGCTCGGGGCGAACACTGCGGAGTTTGCAGAGAATAATGCGAAACTCTGTGTCGGCCTCATATGGACCGGTATCATCAGTCAGTCGGCTGTCGCGCTGATAGCCGCAGGCCAGGTGCACATCGCGACCAAGGAATTAGCAATCCACGCTTGGTCCGCTTTCGGACAGGCACGGAGAATGGACCAGCCATGGTCCCGGTTTCTGCCACTGTGACTCTTCAGGTCCAGAACTGCCTCACCTCCGGGTTACAGCCGCCACAAATCCACATCCGGTGGACAATCATCCGGGGGAAGTATTGACTTGACGT
This sequence comes from Alphaproteobacteria bacterium, assembly GCA_965221485.1. Taxonomy (GTDB): domain Bacteria; phylum Pseudomonadota; class Alphaproteobacteria; order MPNO01; family UBA830; genus JAJEBT01. Next base: position 2,034,796 of record OZ244893.1, read on the forward strand.
CGATCACGGCGCCCCGTTCGGCACGAAGCAGTTTCTTCACACCTGCCCAGCCTGCATCCCGGAACAGCTGATGAGAAACTGCGACGATCACGCAATCTGCCGGTCGCAGGCTGGACACAGGGACGAGGTCGAGTTCGAACAATCGCCTGGCCTCACAGGGATCAGCAATCGGATCACAAATCTGGAGGTCAAACCCGTAATCGCGCAATTCTCTCACGATATCGATGACGCGCGTGTTACGCAGGTCCGCAACATTTTCCTTGAAAGTCAGACCCAATATGGTAACGACACGGTTTTGAGAGCCGCCGTCCAGCCTCGCGAGGTGTTTGACAGCTTGCTGGGCAACATAGGCACCCATCGCGTCATTGATGCGCCGGGCAGTGAGAATCAGCTCGGCGTAGGATCCCATGGTCGCGGCCTTGTGGGAGAGGTAATAGGGATCGACCCCGATACAATGGCCTCCCACAAGTCCGGGGGTGAACGGCAGAAAGTTCCACTTTGTTCCTGCCACCGCCAGAACTTCACCGGTATCAATGTCCATGCGGTCGAACAGCATCGCGATTTCATTCATGAAAGCGATATTCAGATCCCGCTGCGTGTTCTCGACCACCTTTGCAGCTTCGGCAATCCGGATGCTGGAAGCGCGATGCACGCCCGCCGTTACCACCGATCCGTACACTGCGGAAATGATATCAAGTGTGCGTTTGTCCTGACCCGACACAACCTTCACGATATCGGCAAACCCTCGCGCCAAATCGCCTGGATTGATTCGCTCGGGTGAATAGCCAACCGTAAACTCCACACCGGCCGTCAACCCTGAGCAGTGCTCCAGCAACGGGACGCACTCATCTTCAGTGACTCCCGGATATACCGTGGATTCAAAAACCACAATGTCCCCTTCACCGAGCTGCTCGCCGACGATGCGGCATGCAGACCGCACCTGGTCAAGATCGGGCCCTCGGGCTGCATTGACCGGGGTTGGTACCGTCACAATATGGAAATCGGCCCGGGCCAAATGCCGGGGATCGGCTGTAAATCCGATATCCGCTTCGGCAAGTGTCGTTGGATCGAATGCGCCTGTTCGATCAACGCCTGCAATCAGTTCGTCAATTCGCGCCCCGTCAATATCGAAGCCCACCACGCGGCCGTGGTTGCCGAAACTGACAGCGACGGGCAGACCCACGTAGCCAAGCCCCACCACCGAAATTTTGCGACCATGGCTCACAGCCGGGATATCCCGGAACAAACGATTTGCCACGTTGACCAGCCCGGCAACGGGTCAACAGCGTCGATTGTTGTCAATGCCGAACCGGTATCGCTGAACACGGCCTCGCGAAGGTCTGCACTCATGATGTCCCTATCCTCTGCCTCAACCTCGTCATCGCGACTTCCGGGTCTTCGTTACCGCCTGCAAACACTCCGGGCAAGCCCCGAACACGCTAACGGGGCAACCGACGCCGCCGGATTGCCCGATCAGTGTTCGCAAAGCCAATCAGTCACCCCATGGTCGACTGTCGAATGTCCCGGTCAGCGGTGCATCGAGAATAACCAGAGCCATCCGGCCTGCGCTCGGACCGTTCGCGCAAAATTTGCCGGGGCAGAATGGCGTTAAAGCGCGGACACCCCGATAAACTGCCACAATGAACGTGCCTTGTTCGGTCAGAACTGGATTTACGCGCAAACCGGTCCTAACTTGCGAGGCGAGGAGTTGGCTTTCATGCAGACCATCAACTGGGTTTCCCTTTCCCGGCGACGCATCCTGTCCTTGTCGGGGAACGATGCAAGACCTTTTCTTCAGGGACTGATCACGAACGACATAGACGGGATCGCACCATCACGGGCAATCTACGCGGCTCTTCTGACACCCCAGGGAAGATTTCTCCACGATTTTTTCATTGCGCAGTGCGGTGATCGGCTCTTTGTGGATACCGACATGGACCATCTGCCTGATCTGTTGAAACGCCTGGGGATGTACAGGCTGCGCGCCAAAGTAGACATCCGGGACGAATCCGGACAATGGCGGGTCATCGCGCTCCCCGGAGATTCCGGCAGGGCCATCAGTCGAGAGCCGTGGCCCGGATGTGTGATTTTCGCCGATCCAAGAGACCCTGCGCTGGGCAGCAGAATCATTCTCCCTGCTGATTTTGCCGACACAGTCATCGGAAGCAAGGAATATTGTGAGGTCGATTTCAATGTCTATGAGCGTCTCCGCATCTCACGCGGGGTTCCGGATGGCGCTGTTGACTGCATCCAGGACAAGACGCTTGCCCTTGAGGGACGGCTGGACGAATGCAACGGGATTTCGTTTGAAAAAGGCTGTTATGTCGGACAGGAAGTCACGACCCGGATGAAACACCGGAACCTTGTCAAGCGAAGTCTGGTCCCGGTCTCCTTCGACGGACCGCCGCCCGAACCCGGTAGTCCTGTGACGAGCGATGATCTCGATGCGGGGGAAATCCGTTCCGGTGTCGATGGCCTTGCACTTGCCATGGTGCGGCTTGACCTGGCGAGAAAAGGCGGCCTGGAGACCCGAGGCCGATCCCTGCTCCTGGCAGGACCGGTTTAGAGCCCCGCAGACCGGGTCGCCCTGCCTGCCTGCTACTTCCTCACGTCAATCACGACCCGCCCCCGGGTCTGTCCTTCGAGTATTTTCTGGCCGAGTTCCGTCAACTCGCCAAGCGTTGCCATCGTGGTCAGCGACCGAAGCCCGTCCAGTGAGAGATCGCGGGCAAGCCGCCGCCATGCCGTGCGTCGACGCTCATACGGACACATCACCGAATCTATTCCCAGCAACCGGACACCGCGTAACAGGAAAGGAATCACGGTTGTGTTCAGATCGCTGCCACCCGCCAGTCCGCATGAGGCCACCGCTCCTCCGTAAGCTATCTGGGGCAGTATGGAGGCCAGGGTCGCACCCCCGACCGAATCAATGCAGCCCGCCCACCGCTCTGAAAGCAAAGGGCGCTTCGGGGGCTCTGAGAGGTCGGACCGATCAATGATTTCGCTCGCTCCGAGCGACCGCAGATGATCCGCCTGATCGGAACGGCCGGTCGACGCAGCGACTTCGTAACCAAGACCCGCGAGCAAGGCGACCGCGACACCGCCAAGGCCGCCATTGGCGCCTGTTACCAGCACCTTGCCGCAACTGGGATCGAGGCCCGCATCCTCCAGAGCCATGACCGCAAGCATGGCCGTGAAACCCGCTGTCCCGATAGCCATCGCCTGCTCGGTGGACAATTCATCGGGGCAGGCCACAAGCCATTCCGACTTCACGCGTGCACGCCCGGAATATCCGCCCCAGTAACGCTCCCCGACACGCCAGCCCGTCAGGATGACCCGGTCACCAGTCTGGTATCGGCTGGACGATGAGGACGCGACGGTTCCCGCAAAATCTATTCCCGGAACATGCGGATAGTCCCTGACCAGATTCCCGAGACCCTTCAAAATCAGTCCGTCCTTGTAGTTCAGGGTCGAGTGAGCCACCTCGACCACGACGTCACCGTCCGGCAGATCGGCTTCATCCAGCGTTCGGATACTCCCGACAACCCTGTCGTCAACCTTGTCAAGGACAAATGCCCTGAATTCACCACTCTTTTCCATGATCGCTCCCCTGTTTTTTCACAGCAACTTCACGCCTTGTTCACCACTTTCTGCACAGCCTGTGCAGATTGCTGGCCTACGCAGGACACCGGCTCGATCCGGTGCACCTCATGTCTGGAAGAATGGGCCATACAATCGCGGGACGCGTTCGGCTCGCTGCGCCACTGAAGCGTCATTCCGTCCGGTTCAGACGCAAGGCCACCTGCGCAGCCGCCAGACGGGCTACCGGAACGCGATAGGGCGAGCAGGATACGTAGTCCAGACCTGTTTCCCCGCAGAACTGGATCGATGCAGGATCTCCTCCGTGCTCGCCGCAAACTCCGAGTTTAAGGTCGGGACGGACCTTGCGTCCGCGCTCGGCAGCCATACGGACAAGTTCACCAACACCATCGACATCAAGAGAAACGAACGGATCTGTCTCCAGAATCCCGCGCCGCGTATATTCGCTCAGCAGACTGCCGGTATCGTCGCGAGACAGCCCAAAGGTTGTCTGTGTCAGATCGTTCGTGCCAAATGAGAAGAATTCGGCCCCCTGGGCAATCTCTCCGGCGCGCAGGGCCGCTCGCGGTAACTCGATCATCGTGCCCACGACATATTTGACGGAAGTTCCGGAGTCCTCGAATACGCGGGAAGCAACCGCATCGATACGTTCGCGCAGGAGGTCGAACTCCTTGTGACCAAACACCAGGGGAATCATGACTTCAGGAGAGACCTCCTGGCCCGTTTCACAGGAGACTTCGCATGCCGCCTCAAAGATCGCTCGGGCCTGCATTTCGGCAATTTCGGGATAGGACAGGGCGAGGCGACAACCGCGAAGGCCAAGCATGGGGTTGACCTCCTGCAGTTCGCGGGCTCTCGCCCGCACGGCATCGGCATCAACTCCGGCTGCAGAGGCCACCCGGCGGATTTCAGCTTCGTCCCTGGGCAGAAACTCATGCAGGGGCGGATCCAGCAGCCGGACGGCGACTGGTCGGTTGTGGGCAATGCGAAACAGTTCGACGAAGTCCTGCCTCTGCATTGGCAGGAGTTTGTCCAGCGCCACCTGCCGGGCTTCCTCGGATCGCGCCAGAATCATCTCCCGAACCGCAACAATGCGCTCCGAATCGAAGAACATGTGCTCGGTTCGACACAAACCGATCCCTTCCGCGCCAAAGCCGAATGCAGTATCGCAATCGCTGGTCGTCTCGGCATTGGCACGGACTCCCAAAGTCCGGATTTCATCGGCCCAGGTCATCAAACGCAGGAACTCTTCTGACATCTCGGGTTGCTGGCTGGCGATTTCTCCCAGCATCACCTCGCCGGTCGTTCCGTCGATCGTCATCATTTCGCCGGCACGGACGATCTGTCCTGATGCTTCCAGACAACCCGAAGCCGGATCGACACGGGCTCCTCCCACCCCGACGACACAGGGGCGGCCCATCCCCCGGGCCACAACAGCTGCATGACTTGTCATTCCTCCCCGGCAGGTAAGAATTCCGGACGCCGCATGCATGCCATGGATATCCTCAGGGCTTGTTTCCATCCTCACGAGTATGGAGCGAATTCCCTGGGCTGCCATGCGCTCGGCTTCATCGGCGGTGAACACTGCCACACCCGAAGCCGCGCCCGGCGACGCCGGCAAACCCCGAGCCAGCAGGACCCGGGGAGCATCCGGATCCAGGACGGGATGCAACAACTGATTGAGCGCCTCCGGATCAATTCTCGAGACGGCATCGCTGCGCGAGATCAGCCCCTCATCCACGAGGTCGCAAGCAATTCTCAAAGCCGCTTTTGTCGTTCGTTTTCCCGACCGTGTTTGCAGAAACCAGAGCCTGTGCTGTTGAATGGTAAATTCAATGTCCTGCATGTCACCGAAATGCTGCTCGAGTGTTGTACCGAGCTGACAGAGTTCCCTGAATTCCTCGGGAAACGCTTCCTCAAAGACCGGGATTGAATCATCGTGCAGACTCTTGCCCGCATCCGTCAGTGCCTGCGGTGTGCGGAGGCCTGCCACCAGGTCCTCGCCCTGGGCGTTGACCAGATACTCCCCGAAACGCTCGCTTTCTCCCGTCGATGGATTACGGGTAAAAAACACACCGGTTGCACAGTCGTTGCCCATATTTCCAAACACCATCGCCTGGACACTGGCTGCTGTTCCCCAGCTCGCATCGATACCGTGAAGTTGACGGTAGGTCTGTGCGCGCCGGTTGTTCCAGCTATCAAAAACAGCTGATACAGCTCCCCAGAGCTGCTGCCCGGGGTCCTGGGGAAAGGGCTCACCGGATTCCTGCTCGATCAGCTGCTTGAACGCGTCCACGACAGCACGCCAGTCATCGGCTTCAAGCTCCGAGTCGAGAGCCACATTGTTTCGTGCCCGCCCCATGTCGGTCAGGTCTTCGAAGCGGCCAATATCGATCCCGAGAACCACGTTTCCATACATTTGTATAAAGCGCCGATAACTGTCCCAGGCAAATCGGGGATCACCGCTCCGGTGGGCAAGCCCCTCGACAGTCCGGTCATTGAGGCCCAGATTGAGAATGGTATCCAGCATGCCCGGCATCGAGACCCGGGCACCGGAACGCACCGAGACCAGCAGGGGATTACCGGCATCGCCGAAGCCGGCCCCTATGGTCTCTTCAATGGCCGCCAGCCCCTGTAGGACTTCATCTTCGAGACCATCAGGCAAGCGGCAGCCATGATCAAAATAGGCAATACATGCGTCGGTAGTGATCGTGAAACCTGGGGGGACAGGAAGACCCAGTCGAGACATTTCGGCAAGATTGGCGCCCTTGCCGCCCAGCCGGTCGGCCATGTCGGCTGTGCCCTCTGCCACGCCGCCGCCAAATCTGTAAACCCACTTCCCGTCACCCATGGGGTCTTACCCTTCTATCATCGAAAAATCGCCAATTTTCCCGAGTGTTGCACGAAACCGGGACAGGAGCCGGAGACGATTCAAACGCAATTCCGGATCCTCCGAGTTCACCGTCACGGTATCGAAAAACCGATCAACCGGCTGACGCAGCGCTGCCATGGCTTTCATGGCATCAACATAGCGCTCGTTGACAACAGCCGTTTGAGCGGCTCCGGATGCCCGATCAAGCTCTTGGGCCAGATCCCGTTCCTCGGCAGTGACGAGCCGTCCCACGTCTGGCTCGCCCGCGTGAGACACACCATCGCGTTTTTCCTCGATCGCTACGATATTGCTGGCTCGCCTGTAGGCCATCAACAAATTGCCCCCGTCAGCCGAGTCCAGGAAATCCGACAGGGCACCGACCCGCGCCAGGAGTCGCACCAGATCATCCTCGTCGCCCAGTGCGAAAACCGCAGAAATGTGGTCATGGGCTGTGCCCTCGGCACGCAAATGCACCTTCAATCGATCCGCGAAAAAGCCGAGAAGTTCGTTCTCCAGATCGTCCGGCATCATCGCCCCTTCCGGCATGGTCCAGGCATCAACCCGGTCATACCCGGTTCGGGCGAGCCTGAACGCCGTACGAAGCGGCAACCGCAGGTCATTTTCGACGACGAGACGAATAATTCCCAACGCTGCCCGCCGCAACGCGTAAGGATCCCGGGAACCGGTCGGTTTTTCACCAACGGCGAAAAATCCTGCAACCGTGTCAAACTTGTCAGCCAATGCAACCACGATGGACAATGGCGCCGTAGGGCATTGGTCGGAAGGTCCTGCCGGTGCATAGTGCGCCGCGATCGCATCTGCGACGGATTTCTTTTCGCCGTCACCCAGGGCGTAATACCGGCCCATCACGCCCTGCAATTCGGGAAATTCACCTACCATCTCGGTCACGAGATCGGCCTTGGCCAGCCAGGCCGCCCTGGCCGCGTCTTCCGGATCGCAGTCCGGGACGAATTCGGCAAGATGTCTGGCCAGCATGGTCAATCGCTGCACCCTGTGAGCCATCGAACCCAGCTGCGCATGAAAGACTATGTCCTCGAGGGATCCGACCCGCTCTGCGAGCGGAAGCCTGCGGTCCTGATCCCAGAAAAACTTGGCGTCCGAAAGCCGGGCACGGAGCACCCGTTCATTGCCAGCGACAATCTCCTTGCCGCCATCGTCGGCTTCAAGACCGGCGACGACAACGAAACGGGGCGCCAGTGATCCATCCGGCTTCAGCAACGGAAAATACTTCTGGTGTATTCGCATCGAGGTCATCAGGACTTCCGCCGGGAGGTCCATGAACCCGGAATCGATCTGCCCGGCAAGGGGAACCGGCCACTCCACCAAACCTGCGACCTCGTCGATGAGACCGGGGTCATCATGAACGCGAAGGCCGGCCTCCGCCGCCAGCCTCGTCACCCCTTCGCGGATGACACTTTTTCGCTCTTCCTGATCAAGCATGACAAAGGCTGAACGGAGGCGGGCTTCATAATCAGCAAAGTTGAGAACCGGAATTTCAGCGGGAGCCATGAAGCGGTGACCGCTGGTGGTATCAGTCCAGGCCGCAACCCCGGAGTCCTTCAGCCGGTCTCTCGGCAGTCCGGTTGATAGCGGCACCTTCCGGTCCCCCTCTGTGAGGACGCAAACGACACGCTCCAGCGGCCTTACCCAGCGCAGATCTCCGGAACCCCAGCGCATTGACTTTGGCCAGGACAGACCTGCAATGGCTTCGGCGAGCAAAGGCACCAGGATCTCTCCCGTATCCCTGCCCGGTTCAACGCGAACGGCGAAAAGAAACCGTCCGTTCGGAGTGTCCCGTTCCTCGCATTGATCCCTGGTCAACCCGTTCGCACGGAGAAAACCCTCGATGGCGCGTTCCGGGGCTTCAACCCGTGGGCCACGCCTTTCCTCGCGTCGTTCAGGCTGGCGCTCCGGAAGATCGTCGATGACCAGCACCAGCCGCCGGGGCGTGACGAAATGACGCACCAACCCATGGTCAAGGCCGGCACCCTTCAACTGGCCGCAGACGCGCTGTTCGAGCTGTTCACCCCCCCGCTCCTGCATCCGGAAAGGTATTTCTTCGGATTTGAGTTCCAGAATCAGCTGGAGCACAGCGACGACGACCCCTGCCCTGCGTTGCTGTCGGCCGTCAGCCAGGTTTCGCAGCACCCCCTCGCCAGGGTCCTTACCCGGCCGATATAGGAAGCGCGTTCAGTCACGCTGATTGCGTGGCGGGCATCGAGGAGATTGAAGACGTGACTTGCCTTGATGCATTGGTCATAAGCAGGCAGGGCAAGTTTCCGCTCCAGCAGCGAGGCACATTCCTGTTCAGCGATCGTAAATTGCCGGAACAGGGCATCGGTGTTCGCATGCTCGAAGTTATAGGCGGAAAATTCCTGCTCCGCACGGAGAAATACATCACCGTAGGTCACGCCCTGTCCGTTGAAGTCTAGGTCATAGACATTTTCGATCCCCTGGACATACATGGCCAGCCGCTCGAGCCCGTACGTCAATTCGACAGGAACCGGATCGCAGTCGATGCCGCCAACCTGCTGAAAATACGTGAACTGTGTCACTTCCATACCGTCGCACCAGACCTCCCAGCCGAGACCAGCCGCTCCGAGCGTGGGGCTTTCCCAGTCGTCTTCCACGAATCGAATGTCGTGGTGTTCCGGATCGATTCCAAGTGTACGCAGGCTGCCGAGATACAGGGTCTGACTGTCTGGAGGAGAGGGTTTCAGAATCACCTGGTATTGATAGTAGTGCTGCAAGCGGTTCGGGTTTTGCCCGTAGCGTCCGTCCGTAGGACGCCTTGATGGCTGAACATAGGCCGCCTTCCAGTGATCCGGTCCGAGCGCCCTCAATGTTGTCGCCGGATGGAACGTTCCGGCACCGACTTCCATGTCATAGGGCTGCAAGATTACACAGCCCTGCTCTGCCCAGTAGGCGTGCAACCTGAGAATCAGTGACTGGAACGAATTGTCGGAAGGGTTTGATGACAGCATGCCGGCCGACCCGGTTGAAAGCGATTGCTGCACCGCACAATAAAATCCCCGCCCCCTGCCGTCAATGTGGCCGGAAGTGCAAACCTGCGGCGCTCATGATCGGGGAAAGGTGCAGTCGCCTCTTCCGCAATGGCGCTGGTTGGCACCCACATAAGCATCACAGATCGGACAGGGCCGCAAATCCTCGATCCCCTCCTTTTTCCTGCGATGCCGGGCGAGTTGCTGTTCCTTGTTACGCCGAATAATGATCTTGAAGCCGTACCAGACGACCGCAACAATCGCGATCAGGACAAGCCATTTGGCGATCATCAATAATCCTCAGATCTTGAAGCGCTGCCACAGCGCCCATTCATCGAGCGCCGCCACGATCTCGGCAGGCTCGATGGTCACGGTAAGACCCCGGCGAAGTCGGCTCACCATACCGCGTTTTATCGTAGCATGGTGGAATCTGACCTTGTCTCCGAGACGTCGTCTCATTTCTGTCCGTAATTCCGCAATTCCGTCAGCGAGACCGATTTCACAGGCCTGGCGACCAGTCCAGATGTCGCCAGTGAACAATGCATCATCCGCCGATGGCAGCCGATCGCCGCGACGCTTGCGTACATAGTCCCTGAAACTGTCGAATATGTCAGACTGCAGTTCACGCAGACGCTCGACATGTTCGGTATTCTCCTCCTGGAAAGGATCGAGCATTCCCTTTCGATGGCCACTTGCATGGACACGGCGTTCGATCCCGGCGCGTTCCAGAAGGTCCGCGAATCCGAAGCCCGCAAAAATCACACCTATTGACCCGACCAGGGAATTGGAGTCGACATAGATTTCGTCAGCCGCACAGGCAAGCCAATATCCTCCGGAAGCAGCAACATCCTCACAGAACGCGATAACAGGAACCTGCTTTTCCTCTGCCAGGTTTCTAATTCTCTGCGCAATCAGTGAGGACTGGACGGGTGATCCTCCCGGCGAATTCACAATGATTGCGACCGCACTCAGTCCACGCCTCGCGAATACACTCGAGATGACCCTCTGATAGGACTGAAGGGTCATTCCGGCCCGACCCGGGCGAGAACCACCGATCACGCCTTCAAAGCGAATAACGCCGACCCGGGGCGGTGATTCACGAAACCAGCCGAGCGGCAATCTGGCGAGCAGGTCGGCAATCCAATCCTTGAGCGCATCTATCATGATGAACCGGTTATATCACAATCCTGTCAGGGCGGTATCCATGGCGGCACCGGTCAACACCGCCTGCGCCGCCGGCGAGAAACCTCCGTCGGGATGATGAAGCGTCAAACCTGCGGTGAGACTGAGCGGCGTCCGGGCACCCTTGCGGGCTCGCAGGATTACACGCTTTGCAGCCACACCGGGCTTGGGCCACAGGGGAATAATGACAATGCCACCCACCCGGCCCTTGAGCAGTGACAGGATCCGGTCCAACCTGTCTGCACGATGAACCAGCGTGACATGGGCGCCATGCCGCGCCGTCTGCAACATGAATTCGAGCCACGCTTCAAGGGTCGTGCATCCTTCAGCGCGTGAGATCCGCTCTGGCCCGTCAACCGGCAGGCAATCCCGCTTCGGATCCAGATACGGAGGATTGGCCATAACATGATCGAAGCGACCTGCCAGGTCCGCAGGCACAACCTGCATGATATCTCCGCATCTGATCGCAACCCGATCTGCCAACGCATTCAATCGCGCGTTTTCATTTGCCAACCGGACCAGATGCGGCTGCAGTTCAACCCCGCAAATCGTGCAGCCCGGCACGCGCCGGGCGAGGCACAGCGCGGCCGTGCCGTGCCCGGCTCCCACATCAAGGATGTTCTCGCCCGGGCGAGCCGTGACCGCAGCAGCGAGGCAGATCGGGTCAATCGCTGCCCGATATCCGGAAACAGGCTGGCGCAAGACAAGCTGACCACCCAGAAATCTGTCTTCGGTGAGCGGGAATGCAGACGCGGTCCCGGGATCAGGCAAGCCGACTTCCCTCGCCGGCATCCTCAAGCAGGCGTCGCGCTTGCTCATAATCCTCATCAGCCACCATCATCCGTCTCAGAATAGCCCCTGCGCTGCCTTCAAGCGTGCTCATGTGACCGTCGAGAACGAAGGTTTCAATGTCTTCCGCGCCGAGCAGAGCCTCTACCCACGATAAAAACACCATTTCATTGGTTCTAAGCAGTTCCTTCACGAGCAAGTCCCTTGACCCGAAAATCTTCCTGTCTATGTTCCAACGGTCCGCACTGATCGTCAAGAATTGAGAATTTCATGAGCGTCGTTATCGACTTGGACCGCGAACGCCGGGATCGGCCCCAGCCCAGCCTCAACACTCTGGCAGCGCTTACCACCGATGACATGACGCAGGTGAATCAGACCATCGTTGACCGGATGGACAGTCCGGTGATTCTCATTCCCCAGGTCGCCCGTCACATTACGGCAGCGGGCGGCAAACGATTGCGCCCGATGCTGACACTGGCAAGTTCCCGGCTTTGCGGATATCAGGGCACGCGGCATATCAGTCTCGCTGCCTGTGTCGAATTTATCCACACCGCGACGCTGCTTCATGACGATGTCGTCGACGAGAGCAACATGCGCCGTGGCACAGCAAGCGCCAACGCGATCTGGGGCAACAAGTCCAGCGTCCTGGTCGGCGACTTCCTGTTCAGTCGCGCTTTTGAACTGATGGTGGAAGACGGGGACCTCAAGGTCCTGGAAATCCTTTCAACCGCTTCATCGGTCATTGCGGAAGGCGAAGTCCTGCAGCTTGTCATCGCCAACGACACGGAAACGACCGAAGCCGATTACCTGGAAGTTGTCCGGTGCAAGACTGCCAGGCTGTTCGCGGCCGCTTGCGAAATTGGAGCGGTGATATCCGGGAGCCCGGAACGGGAACGCAACGCGCTTCGCGCCTTTGGACACAATCTGGGAATGGCATTTCAGCTGGTCGACGATGTCCTCGACTATTCGGCCAAGCAAGCCGCCCTCGGCAAGACTGTGGGGGACGACTTTCGGGAGGGAAAGATCACGCTCCCCATTGTTCTGGCCTTTCAGTCGGCAGATGAGGAAGGCCGGAAGTTCTGGCGACGGACGCTCGAGGAACTCGAACAGAAGAAAAGCGATATTCGTCGAGCCGTCAAGATGCTGGAACAATCAGGAGCCCTGGCGGCCACCATGAACAGGGCCCGCGAGTATGCGATCAAGGCCCAGTCCGAACTTGAAGAGTTTCCTTCGAATCAGTTCAAGGCCGCACTCATGGAAGCTGTATCATTCACGGTCAGCCGATCCTGCTAGAACGGCACTTGCTTCGGTGGTGACGGACAGCTTCACCGCGACGCGCCCCACATTTGCCTTTCAATCATGGCTCAGGCTGTCCCGCATTCAATGATCAATTCCCGGAATTCGGTCAAAGAAGCACAGCCAACAGTCCTCCATCGAGCGTCCTGTCTTCTCTCGACAGCAGTCTCTTGAAGCCACTGTCGCCCAGGGTCAAGCTCGCTCTCGCTGTCTTTACCCTCGGCCCTTTTCGTGGCAAGCCGTGATACGGGCCTGAGCTGGTCGTGCTCCGACGGCAGCGTTCTGCAAGAAATCGGGGGCGGGATAAACTGTCGGCGACGAACACGCCATTACAACGCGGGCCCAACGGCACAAAATGCCCGACGTTGTGGGATGTTCTCCAAAGGCGCCGGCAATCTGGCGCCGACACGGCACCTGCAATATCATTACATTCAAAAGCATTACGGACGGTCGCGAGTGCGGATCGCAAGACACTTGATACCTTACGGGGGCCGGCATCCTTCTCCTGACGGTATCGGTCTGGCTGGGCCTCGTGCCTGCCCACCAGGTTCGCTGCCTTGTGCAGGTTCACTTGTCTCGCACGTGGAGTTCCGCTCCGGAGTTTCGTCGATCATGAAATCGACGGCTTATGATGCAAGCTCCCGGGCTTCGGACAGGCCCGACATCCGCATCAGGGGATCCCGTTCAGTATCCGTCATCGCGACACCCCCTACCCCAGGAAACACTTCTCGTTGTGCCAGGCCAGGACATCGGGATCGGGCCGGCGTGAGGCGTCCTCGGGCACGCTGATGCGGTGACCATGGAGCGCGTAATAATGCCGGCCGTTTTCGAACTCCTCCCTGATCCTGCGGCTGACCTCGAAGTCCAGACTCGGCGTCACCGTCACATAGCCGGCATCGAACAGGCTGTGGATGTCGCGTCTGAGCAGAAGCCCGTTTTGCTCATCATGGGCGCCGCCGTCCCCATAGGGCCGGATATGCGCCGCTTCCAGCGCCGGCAGCGTCCGTTCCTCGGTCACCGCGCAGCGACGGCTATAGATGTCGGTCACCATGACACGGAAGGCGCCTTGCCCGAGACGTGGCGGGATGAGATACGGTTCACCGAATCGCGCCCGTTCCTCCGCCATACCAGGGATTGGACGCCGGCTCAGGCGTTCGTTGACCCTCTCCCACAGGGCCAGGCCTTCGGAGTCGCCCGTATTGTAGGTCTTGAACCGGACAATGTTCGGCGACCAGCTTTTCGGCGCAGGGATCCAGTCGGCCTCGTCGAAAAAGAACGGCTGGGTCAGGATACGGCAGCCAATGTCAAAATCGCGGCGGTCGTCGGGATTGACCCTTCTGTACTTGGCGATGTGCGCGCGCATTTCCCCGGCGGACCGCGCACCGTTGGCCTCACCAAACGCTTCCCAGGCCAGCGAGCACGGCAGTGCATTGGCATAGGCAAAAATCCCCCCTCCGACGATAAAGTTGCGCGGCGAGCGCAGCTTGAACAGGAATATTTCACCCCGCTGGAGCGCCCCGAAATTCCCCGCCGAGGGCGACCAGAAATTGACCTCGCCAAGGTCCGGCTGGCGTCGCAGCATCTCGAACCAGTCTCCGTCGGTGACGGCGACAACAAGGTTGATGCCCATGGCCAGTTGCCCCCTTTATTCCTGCCTAGAGATTACGATCCGCAGCGACGCATTTGCCAGGATTGTCGTCGAGGAAATATACCAGATCCTCAGGCAGGAGCCTGGAGCTCATATCGGATCGCCTCTTCGATTTCCACAGGATTGCGTTCGTAGTCCTGCACCAGATCACTGACAGATTCACCGGCCCTGTAGCGCTCCGCGATCACTTCTGTTGCCAGTCCGGTACCGGCAATCACGGGGCGTCCAGCGGAGAGAGTGGGGTCAATGACCACGAGCGCCGGATCGTCTTTCAGCGCGGAGCGCGTATACGGATAGAGTCTGATGGGTACGCCATTGCTGTCACGTTCTATTCGCCTCAAGGCCGCACTGATGATCTCCCGCATCGCCATCTGTCCTTCCCGGCCGATATTGACGAGCTCGTCATATTGCTGAATCAACAGGTCCAGACCATTCGCTGCCAGTTCACGGCTGATCAGCGGATGCAGTTCATCCCCTGGATGTTTCGCGCATGTGCCGAGGAACCGGATCGCTTTTCGTACCTTTGCCATCCTGATCCGATGGTCTCTCCGGATGGCGGCAAGCACATGAAGCTCCACCAGATTCAGAAAGGAAAGCCGTGTCGGAGATTTCGCGGGCACCGTGATCAGCGGCCCATGGCTGGCACGACCCATCGACCAGTATCGAACAGTTGCCGCTGGCAGAGACAGGTATTGAGCCGCCTCTGAAACTGTATAGGCCGGGAGTTCGCGCGGATCCCGGGTCTGGTTCGGGCTTTTTGTCACGATGAGGCGTCTCCCCATCCTGATTCCCGTTTCAGGAACACAACGATTAACACGATCGGGTTTTGTACTCCACACAGCAGAATTGCAGGGTGCCAGGAACGCAGCAGGGGCGTCAGGCCTCGGAGAGCCTTGGGCCGGAAATGATCTCGATCAGGAACTTCTCGCTGCGGGGCAAACGAACAAGGGGATATTCCGCAAGCTGAGGATGAAACCTGAAGGCCGTACGCTACCGGTTCCCGTCCGTTATCGAGACATCGTGCGCGAATTTGGGGCAGGTCCTGATCTCGACTGCAACATGACGTCCAGACAAAAGAAAACCTGTGAGGAAAAATGTGCAAAATTCAGGCCACAACAACCTGATGCAGGACTGAAATCAGCACCTGGGTGCCTACAGACCGCGAGGGAAACCATCTCTTGGGTGGCGACCGTTTACGAACTGGCAGCCAACCCGGCGCCTTCTTGGTGAGGTCAGCTTGCGCAAACACCGTGCCATGCCCACCTTCTCGGTCCGTGATATAGGAAGACTCCAGATCGCGTTGGTAGTTTTGCGGATTGTCTTCCCGAACAACATGATGATCTGGGCAATTGGTCAGCAGGACCTTCATCACATTGTGAGCCTTTTCGAACGGTTTGACAGCCGCACAAGGTTCCCCGATCACCGTCCCCGCACCGCCAGGCTCACGGCAGCGACGGGTGGTCCATCTTCGCTACCAGGCAGCCCGCACCAGATCAGCTATTACCGTCCGCCATTCGGGCCTGGGTATCATGGCCCGTCGCCGGGCCCGGCGCTGGACCATCTGGCGAACCTGCAGTGAGGTCGTGCTTCGTCAGGACATCGTCATCCGGCTGCATCGGACGGTTGATGAATTTCCACGATCCGATCCGGCGAAACATGCACGCCGTAGGTCTTCAGGGGCTGGTCTCCTGTCACGCGGAAGCCGTGGACACGGCCGGCGGGAAACACCAGTGTCATCTCGGGCGCAAGGTCGATCCTGTCGTCATGACCCTCCATCCACGCTTCGCCATGTCCTTCCAGTACGGTCAGAATTTCCATGTAGGGGTGGGAATGATCCGGCGTTTCATATCCCGGCGGCGAGGTTTGAATCCCGCACCGCACCGGGGTCGAGCCGACACCATCCCCCACCAGCGTCTGATAGAACGCGCCGCCGGGAAACGGTTCCTTTTCGACATCCGGATGACGAATGATCATGGCAATTGTCCCCTTCTCGCAGCCTGACACCACAGTTCAACACCCTTCACCGGTCATGACCAGCGACGAATCCCGGGATCGGCGTACAGCCATGTAGACAATACCACAACCTGCGGCTGCAACGATCAGAACCACTGGCGACTCGGGTCCCATCCAGATGGTGCTCGAGCCCACAATCAGGCAGGCACAATACATAAGGATTGCCCGGACCCATCCTGAAGAGCCGCCGCTACCGAACACCGTCACCGAATTGGCAAGCAAAAGGCCTGCTGATACCGTCGTTGCCACTGCATAAATAATCGCAATCAGGCTGCCTTCCAGCAGCATGGCAGGATTGAAAGCCCAGAGATAGGGAAGCAGATAGGCCGTGGCAGCGAGCTGGACACCGATGAAGCCCGTCCTCCACATATTTGCGCCAGCCATTTCAGCCGCGACCATCGACGCAATCGCAACCGGCGGCGTCAACATGCTGATCAGTCCAAAATAAAACAGGAACAGGTGCGCACCAATCGGTACCAGCCCCATATTGATAAGGGCCGGACCGATAACCGAAACCAGTACGATATACACGGTAGCTGTCGGCATGCCCATTCCGAGAATGATGCAGATCGCGGAGGTCAGCATCAGCATGACCAGAATGCCGCTGCTCTTTCCGATCGCGGTCAGGATCAGGCTCAGCTGAAAGGCCAGACCTGTCGAGTTCAGGACGCCAAGTATGATGCCTGCGGCCCCACCGATCAGGAGGAGCGGTACAAGAATTTCACCGCTTCCTAGAAAAAAGTTCCGCCATTGCAGCAGAGACGGCGGGCGCCGGTCACGGATGGTCATGAGAACAATCAGGCTCGCGCCCGAATACAGAGCCGACAGGCCCGGATTGTATCCAAGCCAGAACAGGAAATAGAGAAGAACCACAATCGGCAATATGAAGATCCAGCCGGTCTTGAGGACCGAAAGAACCACCGGAAGTTCCTCTCGCGGCAACCCCTTGATGTGATAGCGCCGGGCAATGGCATCAACCTGAATGAAAAGAACAAGAAAATAGATGGCCGCCGGCAGGGCTGCCGCGATCACCACATCCTGGTAGGGGATCTCGAGAAATTCAGCAATGATGAAGGCCGTAGCTCCCATCACCGGAGGGGCAATCTGGCCTCCGTTTGAGGCCACGGCCTCAATCGCCCCGGCATATTCCTTTCGAAATCCGGTACGCTTCATGAGCGGTATGGTCACAATCCCGGTCGACATGATATTCGCTACAGTCGATCCCGAAATCGTGCCGAACGCACTTGATGCAATCACGGCGACCTTTGCCGGTCCGCCGCGGCGATGCCCCATCCAGCCCATCGCCAGATCGTTCAGAAACGCAGTGCCACCGCTCACTTCCATCAGCTTGCCGAAAATGATGAAAGCAAGCACGAGGTTGACCACGACCTGGAGCACAAGGCCCGGCACCCCGTTATTGTCAGCATAGTAATAGGTGATGGTCTTGGTGGTCGGGAAGACTTCCGCTTCAAGAACACCTGGCAAATGATGGCCCAGAAACGCATAGAGAATAATGACCCAGACCAGGCCGGCAATGATCTTTCCGGCCGCCTTGCGCAGCCCTTCCATCATAAGCACCAGGGCAATCAGGCCGGGCACCCATTTGTCGGGAGTGCGTTCGTGTGCCGTGACGATCCAGTCCTCAAAATTGTAGGCCATCCAGAACCAGCACAGAAAGGCGATCAGCGCCAGCGCCAGCTCCAGCATGGTTGGACGGCTGAAATACGGATATCTCAGAAAGCCACAGGCACAGGCCAGCCCCAGTATCACTCCCAGAATCTGCTGAAAGGTGAGAGCGATACCAAAGTAATCGGTTACGGCCAGAATCCAGCCAATTCCAACCACGGGAATGGCGGCAAGACACACATTCAGCGTTACGCCGGCAACTCTCTCCATGACCGGGCCGTTATGCGTTTGCGCGACTTGCCGCCATCAGGCCTACTTCATGAGCATGGCGTCCTGTTGGGCATTGGCGTCCGTGTAGATGCCGGCTTCCTTGTAATATTTTGCCGCACCGGGATGATACGGAATCGGATTGTTGGACGGCGCGAGGGCACCCAGTTTCGTGCCTCTGAGCGGCGGATAGTCCTTTTGCATCTGCGCCCAGTTTTCGTAGATGGCCTTGGCCAGATTGTACGCATCCTGGTCACTGACCCCGGTACCGACATTGAGAAAGGAATCGAAGGCCGCGATCTTTGTCGCACCGCGAACAAACGGCTTGTTCTTGCTTGGATTTTCAACCATGGAATAAAGGCCGGCCATGCCCTTGCCGAGAAACTCGTCGGTAGCCTTCGGTCCAACCGGAAGAATCCGCAGCCCACCGGGGACTGTTGCATGCGCCTTGCGCAGTGCCGGCATGCCCGTTGCGATGGGAGCTGCATCGACCCGTCCCTGCACCACCATTCCGATACTCGCAACCACGCCGCCCGACTCGACGGCCGTATAATCGCCCGGCATCAGGTTTGCCGAGCTGAGAATCGTCCGGTTGGCCTGGGCAAGAGAAACATTGGTCTTGAACTTCACGACCACCCGCTTGCCCTTCAGGTCCTCAAGCTTCCTGATTCCCGAATTGTCCTTGACCATATAGGCATAAGGCAGGATCCAGACACGTGCGATCGACCGCACATTCTTGGTCGCTGACTTGTACGGAGCGTGACCGCCATAGGCCAGACCCGAGTCCAGCGACGAGTTCAGACCCAGTGTGATTTCGCCGGCATCCATCAGCGGAAGATAAACCGATGAGCCAGCATGCGGCTGCGCGGTTGAACGAATGCCCAGTTTCTCCTGAAACAGCTTGGCAAACCCGCTCCCCAGGAGAAAATATGTTGATCCCTGGGGGTTTGTGCCAATGGTAATGCGTTTCAACTGGGCATCGGCGGACGATGAAAGGCCAGCGGCAAAGGCGCCGACGGCAGCGGTGACAACCGCAAACCCGAGCACACGTGTCAACATGATCAACTCCCTGAATTCAATTTGATGATTAGCGCATTATCTTTCATAAGATGCATGAAGGTGCAAGCATAACACCGGCAGCGAGGACGGTTAACCTTAACTTTGGCCGCGGACCGGTTTCGTCCGGCCCCTCCTTTGCCTCCCGAACATTCCCGACTTAGACTCACGATCAGTTCAAATAGCCGGTCCACATATGAGTTACGAAACTATTCTCTACGAAGTGGAGGGACCCGTGGGGACCCTCACGCTCAACCGCCCTCATGACGGCAACATGTTTACCGAAACCATGTGCCACGAGGTTCGCGACGTCATCAACGGCATACGTCGGGAAACACGCACCCGGGTGATCGTGATCACCGGCGCCGGGGACCGGTTCTTTTGCATCGGGGGCCGCAAGGACGGCATGGAGGACTCGCGGCTCTATGCCGGGGTTCTGCCAACCCTCGAAATGTATGAGGCAATCGATAAACTCCAGAAACCGGTGATCGCCAGCGTGAACGGTTACGCTGTTGGCGGCGGCAACGTTCTGCAGATGGTGTGCGATCTCACCATAGCCAGGGAAAGCGCCGTGTTCCGACAGGTAGGGCCAATGATGGGCTCTTTCGATGCGGGCTATGGCACCTGGTACCTCGAAGATCTCGTTGGCAAGAAAAAAGCCAAGGAACTCTGGTATTGCAATGTCAGAATTCCGGCCCGGGAAGCCCTTGAAATGGGGCTGGTCAACCGGGTGGTCCCGGATGACCAGTTGAGCGAGGCAACCCGGGACTTCGCTCTCGAGGTAGCCGAACGTGGTTCGTTTGCTCTCGCTTCGATCAAGGCTGCGTTCAATGCGCGTCACGGGGGCGTGGGCGGACTTTCGCGCATGGCCCATGATCTCCTGCTGCGAAGCTATCTCGACAGCGGCGAGTCCAGGGAACTGGCCTCTGCCTTTGGCGAGCGCAGGAAACCGGACGCGAACAGGTTCGGCACGTGACGCATGCGGCCCTATCTTACGCTGCACGATCCCGAACAGGCACGAGCCTGGTATCGCGACGGTTTGTGGACGGACGATACGCCGTGGTCCCTTCTCACCCGGCATGCGAGCGAAAGGCCGCAAGCGGTGGCCCTGCGGGACGGGCGATCCCGGCTGACATGGACGCAACTCCTGGAGCGCACTGAAACCCTCGCCGGAGTTCTGGAGCGAAGGGGCCTTGTAACGGGCGATCGTGTTTCGGTCTGGATGTCTGACCGCGTGGAACCGGTGCTTGCCCTCCTTGCCTGCTCGCGTAACGGCTATACCCTGAATCCGTCTCTTCACCGGACTCATACCTGCGCCGAGGTCGCGGCCCTCCTGCGTCTTATCGGCACCCGCGTCCTGATCACGGAACCCGGCTGGGGTGCCGACAATTCAAAGGGAACTTTGGAAGAGGTGGCGACCCATCTGCCGGACGGTCTCTTTATCGACACACCGGGTTCGCTTCCGGTCAAGGGCCCAGGACCTGAAAAATCTCCGGCCGACAACGCGGACAGGATTTCCTATCTTGCATTCACTTCAGGCACGACAGGCCCGCCCAAATGCGTGATGCATTCCGCAAACACCCTGTTTTCCAATGCCCGCGACATGGTGCGATTCTGGAAGCTGGATACCGGGACCCGTATCCTTACGCTGAGCCCGCTGTCTCATCACATCGCCTGGGTTGCCGTCGCCGAATGGTTGACCTGCGGCGGGCAACTGATCGTAAACGATCCACCGTCCGGCCTTGGTCAGCTGGGCTGGATCGTGGAGACCGGTGCAACCTGCGTGATGGGTGTGCCGACCCACGCCATGGATATCCTTCAGGAACAGCGTGAGGCAGAGCTTCCGCGTCTTGGCTCTGTGACCATGTTCTACATGGCCGGCGCACCAATTCCTCCGGTCGTCTGCGAGGCCCTCATTGCGCAGGACATCAGGCCCCAGAACGTCTATGGCATGACCGAAAACTCTTCGCATCATTTCACACATCCTGGCGACGATCCGGACACCTGGATCAATTCCTGCGGACGCGGCGGCCCGGCCTACGAGGTGATGATCGTTGACGCCGAGGATCCGGATCGGCCGGCCGCGCCCGGTGCCACAGGACAGATCGCCGGGCGAGGTGCTGCCCTGATGCTCGGTTATTACGGAGAACAGGACGCAACCGCACGCAGTTTCAACAAGGACGGCTGGTTCCTGTCCGGCGATCTGGGTTACCTCGACCAGAACGGCAATCTTCATGTTTCCGGAAGGCTGAAAGATCTGATCATTCGGGGTGGCCACAATATCTATCCGGCCCACATCGAGGCGCTCGCATTGCGGAGTCCTCACATCACCAGAGCGGCCGTTTTTCCGATCCCCGACGAACGTCTGGGTGAACGCGCGTGCATCGCAATTGTCGGGGACCTCGACGGCAGTCGGACGCTTGAGCATCTGGCCGCCGAGGGACTGTCTCGCTATGACATGCCCGAGTATTTCCTGTCACTCCCCAGCTTCCCGCTCACCGCAAGCGGCAAGGTCCTCAAAAGAGAGCTCATGAACATGCTGGCGCTCAACGAAATCTCTCCGGTGGCGGTCCGGTATCAACCAGGGAAAGAGGCCGATGAGCATTGACCTGTCGTTCCGGGATAATGTTGCGGTTCTCGCACTGGACCGCCCGGAAGTCCTGAATGCGTTGAGTTTTGATGTCCTGCGCCGCCTCGAGGCAACCCTGCAGGACGTCAGAAATTCATCGGCCCGCGCACTGATCGTGACCGGGCGAGGCGATCGGGCCTTTTGCGCCGGCGCGGACATCAAGGAACTGCAGGATCGCGACCTGATCAGCCAGAAGCGCGGCAGCGAGCTGGGTCAAAGGATTTTCAGCGCCGTCGCTTCACTCCCTGTCGCGTCCATCGCAGTCATAGGCGGCTACGCATTTGGCGGCGGATTGGAACTCGCGCTCGCCTGCACGTTCCGGCTTGCCCTTCCCAACGCCAGACTGGGTTTGCCTGAAATCAAGCTCGGACTGATCCCGGGTTACGGCGGCACCCAGCGGCTGCCGCGATTGATCGGCGAAGCCCGGGCCCTCGAGATGATCATGACGGGACGCACGATCTATGCAGAAGAGGCAGAACGTATCGGGCTGGTATCGCGGATCGTGGAAGGTGATCCGGTGGAAGCGGGTCTCTCCTTCGCTTCGTCCTTTACGAATCATAGCCTGCCCGTTCTCGAGTTTGCACGCGCGGCCGTGAGCCGGGCCCATGAAACTCCGCTTCACGAAGGTCTCAAGATCGAGGCAGATTTGTCCACTCTCGCGTATCGTACGGCGGACGCGGCAGAGGGCATGGCCGCCTTCCTGGAAAAAAGAAAGCCGAGGTTCAAGGATGGTTGACGCGATGGAGGCCGGGCGGGTCATTGTTACCGGCGGCAGTCGGGGTATCGGCGCCGCCATCGTGACCGCACTCGATGCGGCAGGCCTTGACGTCGTAGCTGTTTCAAGGTCCGGCGATGCACCGGCGGGCCGGGGAGTGGCCTGTGACCTTACTGATGAAGTCATGCTGAAGCGGGTCTTCGCCGAAATCGGAAACTCCGGCCCGGTAGACGGGCTTGTCAATAATGCCGGCCGCCATCTGGGCGGAAAAACCTCCGATCTCCCCATTGAAGACTATGAAAAAGTAATGGCCCTGAACGCCACATCTGTGTTGCTGGCCTCAAGGGAAGCCTATCCGTACCTCAAGGCCAGTCGAGGTCTGATCATCAATATCGGCTCATTTTTCGACAAGCTCGGCGTACCGAATACGGTCGCTTACTGCGCTTCGAAGGCGGCTGTCGGAGCCATCACGCGCTGCCTTGCCGTTGAATGGGCTCGGGACGGCATTCGCGTGATGAATGTGGCGCCTGGATATATCGCCACGGACCTGAACAGGGAATTCCTGTCGCGAAGCGATATTCGGAAGTGGCTTGGCGAAAGGATCGCAACCGGAGGGCCCGGTAAACCCGAGGATGTAGCCACACTGGTCACCAGCCTCATTACCGGTTCGATACCCTTTCTTACCGGTGAAACCATTTATATTGACGGTGCTCAGGGCATGAAACTCTGATCCGGGCTTATGTTGCCTTTTCTTGTCCTCCATGACACTGTCACAGCAAGCAGCCAACCGCAGCGGCTCTGTTTCTTGATCTGCATTGCCCGGAAACCGGACACCCGAAGGGACATCGCCAAGCCTTTACGCCGACAGCCACGGATCAAATCGGGTGGATGTAAATCCGGGCGGGTCGATCAGGGCAGCAGCAACGGCCGGCGCCTCCTCGGGGGGTCTTTGCGGCGCAACCGGCCCTCTCGTCGGCACGCCGCCCGTTGTCCCCGCCAAAAAGATGATATTCTGAACATTCCGATCCCCGGTCTCAACTCCATCACCTTGAGTGATCTGCAGGACCTGCTCAGAAAATTGTACTGTCTTGCCAGACAACCCATGGGTAACACTTCAGACGTAACCCGCATCGAACGCTCTCGTTGCAACGCTGGTTCAACTGGGTTCGGCCGGATTGTCACCCCTGCCAATGAAAGGAGACCCGGAAATGACCCATGAACCGTTTGGGGGTGTGCTCGTTCCGGCACTCACACCATTTTCGAGCAATCTCGACGTGGACTCCGGCCGCTTTGTCGATCACTGCAGATGGCTGCTTGATCAGGGTGTATCCGGACTCGCCATATTCGGCACAACCAGCGAAGCCAACTCGCTCACGGTCGAAGAAAAACTTGCCCTTCTGGACCTTCTGGTGTCGGAAGGCATACCCGCCGGCAAATTGATGCCAGGAACCGGTGCCTGTGCCATCGGTGATGCCGTCAAACTGACAGGGCACGCTGTCGATCTCGGTTGTGGCGGCGTGCTGATGCTGCCGCCATTCTATTACAAGGGTGTCAGCGACAGCGGCCTGTTCGCCGCATTTTCAGAAGTGATCGAGCGGGTCGGATCAGAAAAACTCAAGGTTTATCTCTATCATATCCCTCCGATGTCCCAGGTCGCCATCTCCCTCGACCTGATTGAACAGCTGCTGAGCGCCTATCCGGAGACCGTCGTCGGGTTGAAAGACAGTTCGGGTGACTGGTCGAATACCAACGCAGTTCTCCGGACGTTTCCAGGGTTCGGTGTATTTGCAGGCTCGGAAGTGTTTCTTCTCGATACACTCCGTGCAGGTGGCGCGGGATCCATAACCGCAACCGGTAACGTGAATCCGGCCGGCATATGCAAGCTTTACGAACACTGGCAGTCCGGCGAGGCTGATGCCTTGCAGGCGCGCGTGACCGAAATCCGGAAAACAATCCAGGCCTATCCCGCCATTCCTGCGATGAAAAGGATGATCGAGGAAGTGACCGGCCTCCGCGGCTGGTCTGCCATGCGCCCGCCTCTCGATGCTCTTGATGATTTGGCCTGGGCGAGGCTTGACGCAGACATCAGATCCATCAGCTTCAAGCTGGACATTGTACCGCAAACGGTGGTTGCCTGATGTGAGTCCTGCCTCCGATCGTGATGGCTGACCTTTGGCGCCTTACCGGGTTGTTGCACCGAACAGATGTTGCTGACATTCTGATTACCGAAATCGGCATTCTCTGGCGCGTCGTGATCGGGCGGAAAGCCTCACCAGCCTGACCGAAGCCCCGACCAGACATTCAGGAAGCCCGAAGAGAAGAAACAATGGCCAGACCCAAAATCATCATCCAGCTCTATCCGATGTTCCCATCTGATGGAGAGGACGATCGGCGCGCCCGGCGCCCGCTCGGAAACGACAATGACCTCTATCATCGGATCGTTCACGAATGGACCGACATCGTTCGCGAGGCCGATGCCCTGGGGGTATGGGGCGTCAGTACGATAGAGCATCACTTTCACTCGGAAGGATACGAAGTCGGGCCCAATCCCGGCATCCTCAACGCCTACTGGGCCAATCACGTGAAAAATGCTCGCGTCGGCGCTCTGGGCTATGTCGTGGCAACACAGGACCCGCTGCGGGTCGCCGAGGAAACCGCCATTCTCGATCATTTGACCAAAGGGCAATTCTTTGTCGGCTTCGCGCGTGGCTACCAGTCGCGATGGGCCAACGTCATGGGACAGTTCGGGGGCGGCGTCGCAACGGTTTCGGATGGCAGCGAAGACGATGAGCACAATCGAAAGGTGTTCGAGGAGCGCATCGGCATGGTCATCGAAGCGTGGACGAAGGAGAGCGTCCGGATGAAAGGAGACTTTTATCAGGCTCCCTACCCCTACGAGCCCGGCGTCGTCAATTATCCGGCGTGGCGAATTGCCAGCGAAGCGGGAGCTGAAGGAGAAATCGATAACGACGGAAACGTTGCACGAATTTGTGTCGTCCCCAAACCCTACCAGAAACCATACCCGCCGATATTCGTTGCCGCTTCCAAGAGCCAGGCCTCGATCGATTTTTGTGCGAGGAACGGATTCATCCCGACATATTTCATGCCGACCGAAGGCGTGGCCGAGTTTTCCCGATACTACAGGGATGTCGCCAACCGGAATGGCTTCGACTTCGAGGTGGGGCAACGGCAAAACATCGTGCGCTGGCCGCACATCACCAGAACGGAAGAAGAATTCGACTGGAAACTCCGCAAGTATGACCTCGACATTTACAAGAACTTCTATGGACCGTTCTTTCCCCAGTTTCCCCAGGGCGATGAAGACACAATCGTTCAGGGCATGAAGGACTCGGGTATTTTCATAGGGGGAACCATAGATGACTCCATACGCGCCTGGCAGGCACTGTTTGCACAGGCGCCGTGTGAATATGTCACCCTGATCTGGCATTGGGCGCAGCAGCCAAGAGACGACATGCTTGAAGAGCTGCGCCTGTTCATGGAGCGTGTTCTTCCCGAAATAGAGATCCCCGATTATCCGGAGAGGGCCGTGGCAGCCGAGTAACCGGGCTCGGACAACACATCACGTCCCTTCCGGTGAAGGCCGCGCGAAAAGAGTCTGCCACACCGGTTTTTCGGGATCGGCCCCGTCAATCGAAGCTCAAAAGCCTGGAGTTTTCTGGTCCAGGCTGACGGCGTTCGTCTGCAATCTTCGGATTGCAGTTACCGCACGGCCCGACACGCCGTCTGACCCGTATCGGGAACGGGGAAGGAACCGTCCCGGCCCACCACTGGCTCAAGCCTCGCTCGGCTTGGTCATGAACGGATCAGGGTTTGCCCCCGAGGCACTTCAGCAATGCCGCATCATCCGGAACCGGGTAAGCGCGCGCTATCGAGAGAGATTCCTGGCTCACAATCATTGTCGTCACGCGTTCACAATGCTGGATGACAATTCAGATCAGGATGGGCTATTCCGCGACCATCAGACGCAGGCAGGATGGGTGGTCGGCTGAATGTTCGATGGTGTCTGTCCCGACCTTGTACCAGAGATACTGGTGGCCAAACAGTGAATCAGTCAGGGGCGAATCACCATTTACGATTTCAAGGCGAATGCGGTGTCCGGCCCTGAAGCGATAGGCACAGGGCATGACTTCGATGTCATACCTGTGGATTTCGCCGGGCGTCACCGGTTGTGGGCTGCCATGCGTGTAAAATGGCCGCAGGTCGGTGCTCAGCGCCGGATCCTTCTCGCGGTGCGAAGCGCGCAGCCATCCCTTGGTCACAATGACCGAACGGGGCTGAATATGCCGCTCCCGTTCCTCCTGCGGCTGGGGAAACTGATCGGAAAGCTTGACAACGAAATCCGTATCGGTCGCCGTCGACGCAGCATACAGCTCAAGCACAACGGGGCCGACAATCTCGAGATCCTCTTCAAGCGGCGGAGTGGTGAAGGTAAGCACATTTGCGACGGGATCCGGACCATTCGGGCCAAACCCGACGACGCCCAGTTTCCACCGCGGATCGGGGTAATCATAGCTTGTTGCACCGCCGTCCCGGGTCGGCGGTTCTTCGCCAAGCGAGCCATCATTCAGCGATGTGACGCTGCCTGATACATCGGCATTCAGCCACAGGGACCGGGATTGACCGTCCGGAGGTGGCCAGGCCTCAAGATCTCGCCATTCTCCGCCACCGGTGACATAGACCCGGACCGCGGGGCGATCTTCCCATCCGTTTTCGCGACCCTTGAGGTATCGATCATAAAACGGCAGAAGTTCCTGTTCGTGATAGCTGATGTGATCAAACTGGTCATGGGCCTCAAAGACATCCTTTGCGCCGGTAACCACGAGCTTCTTCGGGCTTTGCAGGGCCTCATAACCGATAATGTTCCCGCGGAGATGAAGGCCCATCTTGCCCCAATGTCCGATGGACAGCACAGGTACGGTAATACGATCGAGCCTCTCCCACGGCGAGCGTTCCTTCCACCAGTCGTCATAGGTCTGGTGCCTTGAAAACTCATAGGCAATGTCAACCGGCATGTCCTTGCCGCCAGTACCTGATGCTGCCCGATGGAGATTGTTGACACGGACCAGCTGATACCACCATGCCATGAAATCACAGTATATGCCGCCGTGATAGGTGGCATCCCGGTAAGGGTCGACCGCGCCGTCGTAAGGTGCAATGCATTTGAGAGAGGGAGGATTGACGATACCCATGAACCACTGCGACCAGGCATAGTAGGACTGGCCGATCCCGCCAACATTACCGTCGCACCAGTCCTGTCTGGCAACCCACTCGATGCATTCGAAATAGTCCTGCTGTTCTTCGCGATCGAGAAAATTGTATACACCCTCTGACTGGCCGGTCCCGCGCACATCCATATGGACATAGGCGTAACCCTGCTCACTCACATACCAGTCGACCGGCCCGACCTCGCGCCACAGAAACAGTGTCGAATGCGGCAGGGAATCCGTCTCGTACTGATAGGGAGAAGCCGCAAAAAGCACGGGATAGCGCCCTGGCAATTCAGGGCGATAGATGCAGAGCGAAATCCGCACCCCATCCCGCATGGTTACAGTTACCCCGCGCTCCACCTTCATTCCGAATCGCCCGGCAACGTTCTCCATCACGAGTCTCCCGCCATCATGAAACGAGGTTGTTCACAAGGGTGCCAATGCCCCCGATTTCCACTTCGACCACATCACCCGGCTTCATGAATACGGGCGGATTGCGGCCGACCCCTACACCCGATGGTGACCCCGTGGTGACAATGTCTCCCGGATGAAACCGGTACCAGCGCGAGTAATAGGAAATGATCTCGGGCAACTTGAAGATCAGGTCGCTGGTGCTCGTATCCTGCATGATTTGACCGTTGAGTCGGGTCTGGAGGTGCAGGTCATGGGGATCCGAAATTTCGTCCGCGGTGACAATAACCGGACCGCAGGGAGTGAAGCCCGGCAAATTCTTGCCCATGATGTTGCGTTCCCAGCCATGAATGGGCCCGAAGGGAGGGTCTCCCGAACCGATATCCGGAATCCAGTCCCGCGCCGATACATCGTTGGCAATCGTGTACCCCGCCACATGGTTCATGGCCTCGTCCTGATCGACATTGTGACAGATGCTTCCGAAAACAAAGCAGAACTCGCCCTCGTAATCGATCTTTTCAGGGCATTGGGGGGGAACACGAAGCGCCCGCCCGGAACCCAGAAGCGTATCCCTGGTCTTTATGAAGCCTGCCGGATTGGCGGGGCGCGGCGTGTCACCCATTTCGGCCAGATGGCGACCATAATTCATGCCAACAGAGAATATCAGCCACGGATCGGGTACCGGTGGCAACAGGTCGATGTCCGAGATCTGAAACAGGGCGGCCCCGCATGCATCCAGATCGGCCTCTGCGGCACCAGCGACCCGACGCACCGCATCCAGGCCGTCTGCCCCGCCTTCCAGAATCTCCCGCACCGAACCGGGTCGCTTCAGGCCTGCAAACAGCTGATCCGGCGCGGCGGCCAGATCAAGGACCAGCCCGTCAGCAACGATGGTTCCCGGGTGATGGCCATCTGATGTTTCGAAGGTCAGCAGCTTCATGGTCGGCACCTTTTTGTGAGGCAGCGAATGTCAGAGGAGCATTGTCGCAAGTTCGGGGATGCTGACCACGAGCATCAGCACGACGAACATCGTCAGCGCAAATGGCACTGCACCCCAGAAAACATCTTCAATCCTGATCCGTTCATCCGCAAGATTGGTATGTATGACAAAACAGGCGAGTCCCAGCGGAGGCGTCAGGAGGCCAATTTCCACAGCGATGATGGTAACGATTCCAAACCAGATGAAATCGACCCCGAACGGAGTAAGTACCGGTATGGCGAGCGGCACAGTGATCAGCATGATCGAGCCGGCATCGAGAATGGTTCCCATCAGGATGATGGCAATGATGTAGATAGCCAGCAATCCTGCCAACCCGAGACCTGAAGCCTCAACCCACGCTTCCATGAGATTGGGGATGCCCGTCAGGGCGATCATGCGGGAATAGATGTGAGCCGAGACGAGGAGAAAACAGATCGAAGCCGTGACATGGCCGGTTTCCGAGAGTGCTTCCCAGAGACTGTGCCGGTTGAGCTTTCTCTTGACCACGGTCAGGACGAGGGCGCCCAGAGCCCCGACGCCTCCCGCCTCGGTTGCTGTAAAGACGCCGCCATAGATTCCGCCCAGAACCACCATGATCAGAAGAACAATTGGAGCGCTTTTGAAAAACAGGGTTCCCGGGGCCATCAGGGACTCCCGCTCCGCGGCCAGCGCCTCCGCCGTTGCAACCTTGTCAGGAAAATGATGGGCCATGATCCAGATCAGTACGCAGTAGGCCACTGTCAGAACAAGACCGGGAATGATTCCGGCAATGAACAGATCGCCGATCGACTGCTCGGCGAGAATGCCGAAGATGATCAGGAGCAGGCTCGGTGGAATCAGCATACCCAGGACGGAGCTGCCGGCAACCACACCCACTGAAAACCGGGGCCGGTAGCCGAGTCGCAGCATCTCCGGGACAGCAACCCGGGTAAAGACCGAGGCCGAAGCGATACTGGTTCCCGTCACGGCAGCAAACACGGCGTTTGCACCCACTGTTGCCGTCCCGAGGCCGCCTCTCACTTTCCGGAACAGATGATTGGCTACGTCATAGGTATCGCTGCCAATACCCGAAACACTGACCAGCAGCCCCATCAGGACAAACAGCGGAATCACGCCGAACTCATACTCCTGCATGCTCTCGCCGATCGAAATGGCGAGGAGCTTTCCTGCAATCCCGGGATCTCCCCTGACGACCCACAGGCAAACGAATGAGATGAGCGCCAGCGCCACCCCGACATGCGCTCCGGCATAAACCACCAGCAGGACCAGGAAGATCGAAACGACGCCGACCCCGGCAGGGCCAATATCGGTTATCTCGGCCAGAACAAACAGGCTGACAGCCGCAACCAGAAGCAGAACACCCAGACGAACCACGCGCCCGGTCTCCAGCGCATGCTGATCACGCAGCTTCTGCAACTCTCGAAGACCCTTCAGGAAGGACCGCGCGAACTGGACCGCACACAGGGCCGATCCAGCAAGAATCAGCATCTTGAAGGGCCAGCTCGGCAAGGCAAAATCTCCCTCCAGCCCCTCGAACGTACCGCGCCGCCACACCTTGAAAAATGTCGGCAGGGTGTAATTGAACACGATAACCATCAGGGCGGCTCCGAGCGCGTCATAGACAACGCTGAGCGCAAGACCCAGGGAAGGCCGATCACGCAACAGCCTTGCCAGGAGTATGTCGGATCGGGTCAGCCGGTTGCTTCTGATGGCGGAGGCCAACTGCAGGAAAACGATCATGAGAATCGAAAGTTCGACCAGCAGAGGTACGCCATTGATCGGGGAATTAAACAGCCAGCGACCGAGGACATCGGCACACAGGAACACCATGAGGCAGAAGATCCAGACACTTCCGCTTCCATTGAACAGGGTCACCACCGCGTCGAACACACGCGGTGGCAAAGGCTGTTTCCGGTCCGTGCCGAGAGTCGAGAGGCTCATCTGTGACGGATCGTGATCATCCAGGTAACGTTGTTATCAGTTCCGATCCCAATGCCTGGCAATCTCGATATTGGCCGCCCGCAATTCATCAAGATAGGCGGTCAGCAACTTGCTGCCCGGCAGACCGCGCTTGTCCAGCCGGGCCGCCCACTCTTTCGCGATATTGGGCATCGCCATCGCCCATTTTTTGCGTTGGTCCTCTGGCAATGTACTGAACTTGACCCCGTTCTTTTTCATAATGTTCTCGAATTTGGTCCGTTTGCCGTTGTCCGCAGCATTCTGATAATCCGGCCATTTCGCGGCTTCCTCGCGAATGATCTGCTGGACCTTTGCCGGAAGATCGGCCCACACATCCATATTGAAGGTCATACCCGACGTCACCGTCGGTCCAAAGTCCACACGGGTGTAATAAGGCGCTGCTGACCACGTCTTGTAGACAAAGCTCAGAATGATCGAGACCGGATACCCTTCATACACACCGTTCTTGATATTGGTATAGGACTGGTTCATGGACGAATTGACCGTGACCGCTCCGGTTCCCCGCAGCCACTGTGCAAACGTTCCGCTTGATCCGATTTTGCGACCCTTGAGATCCTCGAGCCTGGTCACAGGGAACCGCGTGAAGAGTTGCATGGAATCGTTGAGGCCGCTCTGGATGAAAACCTGATTATGCTCCTTGTAGGCGTCATTCATTTCCGGAATCTGCTTGCGCAGATTTGCGTCGATCTGCACGAGCTGTTTGCGGGAAGTTTTCACGAACGGGGCGTGGACCGCAAAGGCTTCCAGAGGAAGGTTCGACGGCTCGAAGTTCTTCAATATCAGACCCGCATCCGCAATACCCTCCTCGACGGTTTCAAACACCTCGTTGAACTTGGCCAGGGACTGGGCGTAGGCATGGTTCCACTCGATCCGGAAACCGTCACCCTCAGCAGCGAGGCGTTCATCAATCCGCTTTGCAACGATATTCTTGAACGTTCCGACAAAGGTAACCAATTCGGGGGGAGCAGCGACCACGGTAATCTTGACCGTCTTGGCAACGGCGGGGAGTGACAGCGTGGCAGCCAGGACTGTTGCAACGGCGAGACGAGGCAGAGCTGGTAACGTCCTCATTTTCCTTTCCTTCCCTGAAATGTCATTGAACTTCGTTCACTTTAGCTTGTCACCCCGGCCTGTTCCAGCCGGTCCCGGAAACGAACATCAAGCAGGGCCAGATCGGGGCACTGCACTCCCATCTTCGGGAACGGTACACCCTCCGGCGATGCTGCTGCGGCATCCGACCCGGGTCCCGCAGGTCTGTATTCATATCCTTCCTCTCCTTCGAGGGTGTCGTGCCGAAGACGTGTATCGGGCACCATGGCGGGATCCTGCCCGGCGTTCACACGCGTCACGCCCCCGTCATGGTTGATCCGCTACAATGAAACCCGTTGACATTGAATGGCTCACAGCCATTTTGCCACCCTCATTTACCGCCACGCCTGTGGGGAACCGGAGCAGCCGCCGTCGCGCATGCTCGCCGCCCGACGAAAAGCCTCTCAATACGGCCTGTGGAGATCAGGATGGGTTCACCGAGATAATCCGAAAGGCCGTCTGCAAAACTTCCATGCGAGAGCCATCTTGGCGATAAACAGCAGATTCATGGGCCGCAAGGAATGGTCACGCACGTCCCAGAGGCGACGTTCTTCGAGTGGGGTCTGGCACAATCGACAATCCCGTGACAAGCTGGCCGATCAGAGCCGGAAGCAGGTTTCGGGCTTTTTTGGTTGGATGATACGAACGTTGCGGCGGGAGACAATTGCGTGAAGGCTGTTGTCATCAACTCTCATGGCGGGCCGGAAACCCTGACCGTTAAAGAGGTCCCCGACCCCGTTCCCGGAACTGACGAAGTCGTGATGGAAGTCCACGCGGTGTCTGTCAATCCGACACTTGACATAGAAACGCGTGAGGGACGGTATCCCAGAAAAGTCCGGTTTCCGCATGTTCCGGGCGTCGATCCGGCCGGTATTGTCCTTCAGGTCGGTGGTCAAGTGAGCGACCGCAAGCCAGGGGATCGGGTCTGGGCCGATTTCATACTCGGATGCGGCCGTTGCGCGGCCTGCATGGGTGATAACTGGCGAGCCTGTCGGGACAACAGAATGCTCGGTGTCGATTGCTGGGGCGGGTATGCGGAGCGCGTGGTCGTTCCGGCCCGAAACACTTACCGTATTCCGGACGCGCTGGACTTTGCAGAGGCCACAGTGATCGCACGCCACCTGCCCGTCGCCATGTACCTGCTCGAGGATCTCGGGCAGCTTCTGTCCGGCGAGTGGATCCTTGTTATGGGAGCGGCGGGAGGCCTGGGCAGCGCGACCGTGCAGCTGGCCAGGCACATGGGGGCTACAGTGATCGCAGCTGCGGGTTCCGACGAGCGAGTGGCAGCAGTGGTCGAATTGGGAGCAAACTTCGGAATTAACTATCGCTCGGAAAATCTGGCCAGGGAGGTCATGGCATTGACGGATGGCAGGGGTGTTGACGTCGTGACAGAAAACATCGCCGATCCTGATCTCTGGCCCGGAGCCTTTGACAGCCTGGCCCGCGGTGGCAGGCTGGTGACCGCAGGCTCACATGGTGGTGGTCTGGTATCCCTGGATGTCCGGCAATTGTATCTCCGCCAGATTACGATCCGCGGCGGCGCCGGCATGGCCAAAAATGGTATTGAGCGATCACTGGCTCTGGCAGAGCAAGGCAAGATTGCAATTCCGATAGACCGCGTCATGCCGCTCAGCCAGGCGCGCGAAGCCCAGGAAATCGTCCATCTGCGCTCCAACAATGGCAAGATCGTCCTCAACCCGCTCCTTGGTTAGTACCTTGTCCCTGCCCGGACGTTTCACTTCGGTGCTCCCCGGCCAGACGCCGCGGTTTCGTATCTAAAACTGTCGAATGCTGCCCCGAACCGTTCGCTCCCACCGTTGCAACCCGCAATTTGCGGCACAGTCTGCTTGGGCCTCTCATCGTGAAGAAAGACAGGGACAGGAAGCCGTGCAGGTCCCGGCCCAACGCAAACCGGGCAACAGACTTCGGAGGTTTCCTGCAACAACCTTCAAGGCCAAATCCGGGAACGCCCTTCTGCACAGGACGATCGGCATGGCGTGACTGCGTAAGACGATCAAGGAGACGCTCGATTGCGTACCGCGTCAGGACCAGCTCGAAACTTTGCGACTTCTCCTTGCTGATCCGCAAAAGCCTCGCGCGGACCGAGGCTCCGATATTCCTGATCTCCTTAGGCATTAGCAGTCAGCGCTTCGAGATAGGGTCTAATCACGGTAGCCACGCCGCCGCGCTCGGCCGCATGAGCGATCTCGGCCGGCGGGGTTTTCGCTGTTACACCACGCGGTGGGACACAACCATCGGCTATCGTTTTCGCAACACTGAATATCTTCACAGGCAGGCCTTCAATGTATTCGGTGATGACCTCATCCTTGATGAGCGCGTCAGTGAACCTGATGATGTAAATCGGTGGGCTTCCTGTCTTGGTTACCCAGTCCTTGGTGCCAATCGCCATCCACACTGCGCGTGGCAGCTGATCAGTCAGTTGGTGAAAGGCCAGTGCAGAGAGGAGGCACACAACGCCTTTCGGAATGCGCTTGGCGGCCCCCGCAAGGCTGTGGTCGGCATCTGGCGGTTTGTCGGGCGGCTGGTAGAGCCCTCATGAAGGGCGTCCATGATCAGACCAGCGGGCTCCGCATCAACTTGGACGAGGTCGATGTCTTCGGAATAGCGCGCAGACGACCGAATGTGGAGCTTGTAGAACGCCGTGCCGCCCCGAAATGCGAGTTTGCTCGATAGCAATGGGTGACTGAAGATGGCGACAAGCACGCGACTGATCACGAGGTCCTGCTCAACCTGGAAATCCTGCACCCACGGGGCGTAGCCACGCCACTCAGTTATGTGGTCACGCGGAATCACAGGTCCGGCTCCACACTGGCATTGACGATGATTTTCCAGTCGGCGTCACGCCATATTTCGTTGTCTGGACCGTCTGCGCGCAGCATCGTGTAATCGCGCGCGACCTGTTCAACCCAGAGCTTCAGGGCGGCAGCGGCCCTGGGCTCATCAACAAGTTCCAGCAAGAAACCAAGCCGTTGCGCCCACGTGAACGGTGCACGGTGTGCGGCTGCGGCAAGGCACGACGGATCAATGGATTCAGCCAGCCCAGAAAGAACGCTTGCCACCCGATCGGGCCACCGACCTGCCTTTGATAGCCAACCACATCGACCGCCGTATCCTCTGGCGAAGAGATGCAGATGGTGCCGCGCACCGGAAACAAAAGGCTGTCTGATCGATATCAACCGTGGTCTTGCGGACATCCATCCCCTTGCATCAAAAATACAAATGCCGCCACCCCTTCGGCAAACGGCAGTCAGCAAATCAAGCTGGTTGCAGGGGCTGGACTTGGACATGCGATCTTCAGAATACGAAAGCTGGCGGCGCAGATGATCCGACCGGATCGCTTTGGTGCAAGCGTCCCCTTTTTTGTTGACCGTCCCATCAGTTGTATATTTTGATGATTGCGATCCGGATCGACCCTCCCATTTGCGACTGGACCCCCGAACGAAGTTATGCATTATCTGGAAATCCGACGTCGCAGACCCGCCTGCAAAATGATGGTTGCTCACGCCGTCATTCTGCCGAGAGCCCCCTGACAGGATGGAACACCACACAAGTTTGTCGGATCCGGGTTATCTGATGGGAATCAGGGAAAGCGCCGAAGTTTTCACCACTGCGACAGGACAACCGGGGACAGCTGCAGCGCGTTCACGGAATGCGAATCCGGACTGAAGTCAATGAAACTTTTCCAGGCAATCGATCGGGCGCGGGCGTTCAATGAGGAAGAGACACTTGTCCTTGATCAATTGAAACGGATCGCCGAGGAAGTCATTTTTCCTGCCGCCGCCGAACATGATCGCTCCGGCACATTTCCGCAGCAAAGCGTCGATGCGCTCAACGCCCTCGGACTGAACACAATCTTTGTGCCGGAAAATTATGGCGGCGCGCCAATGCGTTATGGTCTCTATCTCGAATGCGTCAGTATCATCTCCGAGGCCTGCGCCTCGACCGGCATAATCTACGGCACGAACTATCATGCGATGGGACCTGTCATTGACCACGCAACGGAGGCCCAGAAGGCGCGGTTGTTGCCCCGCATCGCAGCCGGCGGTCTGGCCTCACTCGCCATCACGGAAACCTCTGCCGGTTCGGATGCGCTGCAGATGCGCACCAGGTTCACGCCGGATGGCAAGGACATCATCATTGATGGCAGCAAGATCTTTATTACCAGCGGCGATGCAGCCGATCTGATTCTCCTGTTCGGAAAATGGTCGGAAATCGATAACCCGCGCGACGCGATCTCTGCCGTGGTTCTGGAGAAAGGCACACCCGGTTTCGAAGTCCTCCGGAAGGAGGAAAAGATGGGCCATCGTGCGTCGACCACCGCCTCGCTCTCGTTTTCGGGTTGCCGCATTCCACGCGACAACCTGATCGGCGAACCGGGAAGCGGTCTTCAGTTGCTGCTGACATCCCTGAACAAGTCCCGACCGAGCATTGCTGCCCATGCCCGCGGTATCGCACGCGCCGCATTCAAGGACATGATCGCCTATATGAATGAACGCGAACAGTCGGGCCGCAAGATTATCGAGTTTCAGGGCAACCAGTTCATGATCGCCGACCTTGCAGCAGAGCTGGCACTGCTTGAAACCTGGCTGGATCACGTCGCCGGACTTGTGGAAGATGGACGGAACGACATCGCGATCGAGGCATCCATTGCAAAGATGAGGGCTTCGGACCTTGCCATGCGTATGGCTACAGAAGCCGTCCAGATGCATGGTGGTTACGGATACTGCATGGATTACAGGGTGGAACGGCTGATGCGGGATGCCAAGATTACCCAGATCTGGGAGGGCACAAACCAGATTCACCGCCAGTTGGTGGGACGGAGCTTTCGCACAGGATGAGCGGCGAGATCAGAAAGGTCGGCGTATGTGGCGCAGGCGGTACCATGGGGTCCGGGATCGCTATCGTTTCCGCGCGAGCTGGTTACATGACCACTTGCTACGACACGAACCGGGAAATCCTTGATCGGTCCCTTGCCCAGACCAAGGATTTCCTGGCCAGATCTGTCGAGCGCGGAAAAATGCTGCCACAGGACGCGACCGCAGCCTTTGCTCGCCTGGTTCCATCCGATGCAATCGAAGAACTCGCTGACTGCGATCTGGTGATCGAGGCCGTATTCGAGGATCTTCCCACCAAGCAGGCCCTGTTGCACCAGCTCGATGGCATCTGTGCTTCCCACACCATATTTGCTTCCAATACATCGACCCTTTCGATTACCGAGATCGCTTCCGGCTGCGATCGTCAGGATCGTGTCGTCGGAATGCATTTCTGCCTGCCCGCCCAGTTGATGAAACTCATCGAAATGTCTCCTGGCCTCAACACCTCGGACGAAGCCTTCGAATCGGCGTGGAACTGGGCACTGGCTGCGGAACAACATCCCGTCAGAACGCTGGACCGGCCAGGGTTTATCCTCAACGCCCTTCTGGTTCCTTTCAATAATGATTGCATCCGTGCCGTCGAGGCCGGAGTGGCTTCGCCGACTGACCTCGACCGGGCGATCAAGGCAGGGCTCGGCTACCGGATGGGTCCCCTGGAACTTGTCGACCTGATCGGCCTCGATACCCAGATTCGTTTGTCGGAGGCGTTTTACCCTGTCACTCTCGATCCGCGCGCCGCTGCGCCACCCCTGTTGCGTCGCATGGTGGCCGCAGGGAGGCTTGGACGTAAATCGGGACAGGGTTTTTTTGACTATGAAGCGACCGGGCTTTACGGAGGATAAACGGGTGTCATTCATGATCCGGCAATACGGAGAAAGCCGTTCATTCCCGGTCGGCGACGCGTTTCCGGGCATGGCGATCGCCGACGCGGAGATTGTTCTCGTTCTGGGCTCCCCGCCGCCCGGATCGGTGTTGCCGGATCCGTCGAAGGTAGCCATTCTGGTTGAGCTGGGCAGCGAATGCCTCGGCGTGCATACGGGCGAAAACGGAGGCGAGGAGGGCTCAAATATTCTGGGCTTTGCGCGATACAGGAATGGCGGCGATCCGCCTTCCCCGCTGATCGAACTGGTTCGCCAGCCACGAAGCGATACGGCCGCTGTTGCGGCCGCGAAAGCGGTGTTCGAAAGCGCGGGTTTCTCGGTATCCGAATGCAGTGACCAGCCTGGCCGCATCATCGATCGACTTGTCCGGCCCAAATATAATGCTGCGCTCCGTTTTCTAGACGAAGGGCTGGCGACCGCGGCTGACATGGACCTGACCTGCCGTATGGGGCTCGCCTACCCTGATGGTCCCATTGAGCGCGTCGAGCGTGGCGGACTGACATATCACCACGACATTTGCCGGATCCTGTTCGAAAATACCGGATCTGCCGGGTATGCCCCGGCGCGGCGGGCTACAGTTGCCCGGATGCGGAAGGAGACCTGATGCCCGGACCTCTGGACGGCGTGCTTGTGCTCGATTTCTCGACCCTCTTGCCGGGTCCCATGGCCAGTCTGATTCTGGCCGAAGCGGGAGCCGAAGTTGTCAAGATCGAACGGCCGGAAACCGGCGAAGACATGCGTCACTATTCGCCGCGCTGGGGTCAGGACAGTGTAAACTTTGCGGTGCTGAATCGCGGCAAGAAAAGCCTCGCTCTTGATCTCAGGGACCCGGGTGATCGGAAAATCCTCCGGCCGATTATGGAACGCGCCGATGTTCTTCTTGAGCAATTCCGGCCCGATGTCATGCGCCGGCTTCAGCTTGATTATGAAACCGTGAGGGCCGTGAATCCGGGTGTGATCTATTGTTCGATTACAGGTTACGGACAGACCGGGCCCCGACGCCAGACCGCCGGCCACGATCTCAACTATAGTGGCGACACCGGGCTTCTGTCGCTGAGCATGGGCACCACAGAGACTCCGGTCATACCGCCAGCCCTGATCGCAGACATTGCCGGTGGCGCCTATCCCGCAGTCATGAACATTCTGCTGGGCCTTCGTCAACGCGAACAGACCGGTGAGGGGCAACATCTCGACATCGCCATGGCCGACAATCTTTTTCCCTTTGTCTATTGGGCCCTGGCGAACAAGCAGGTCCTCGGACAGGATCCTGTCGGGGGCGGAGAACTGGTCACCGGCGGATCGCCCCGTTATCAGCTCTATCCGACATCAGACGGTCAGTTCGTAGCCGCGGCTCCGCTGGAGGAAAAGTTCTGGGTCGCATTTGCCGACACTATCGGACTTGATGCGGAGGGTCGTGATGACGAAAAGGATCCGGCCGCCGTGATCAACCGCGTCGCCCGGATCATTCGCTCCAGACCGGCGTCTCATTGGGAACCGCTCTTTGCTGCAGCCGATTGCTGCGTCTCCATCGTAAGAACCGTGGCCGAGGCAATGGAGGACCCGCAATTCACGGACCGGGGACTGTTCCGCACGCCTCTCGTCAATGAGGCCGGGGACGTCATCGCAGCCCTGCCGGTTCCGATTGCACGAGAATTTCGGCCAACGATTGATAAACCCCTGTCTGCTCCCCGGCTGGGCGCAGACAACGACAGGTTCCGGCGTGACTGACGCTTGCCTGATAACCGGTCCTCAACCGGCCCAGACATTGCCCTCCTTCAATCTTGCCTCGATCTGGTCGCGGATCATGGATTGTTCGGCTTCCAGCTGAACCCTCACCTGAAAATTCTGGACCGTACCTTTCACGCCCTGATCGTACAGCCTGCCCTCAATCACGCACGGGGTCCTGGAGGAAAATACCGATGCACTGCAGGACCCCCTTGAATCTCCGCGACCGAAGGGTCCCATTAAGATCCTCGTCACCCCCGGAACGGACCGGATTTTGCGAAATATTTCGCGGGCTTCGGCAGACCTGATATCGTCCAGCTTCTTGATACCCTTGCCCCAGATCGTTCCATGACTCTTGGAACTGGCAATGGGCACATCGATTTCTCCGGTCCGGGTTCTTTCCGCCGGCTCCGGCAGCGAAACCTGCTTTTGCAGGCGGTGTTCCCGCCACGTTCGCGCAACCCCGATCGCATCCGGAAACTCATCCGCCAGGTCCAGCAGAACGTCCTTGACCGCTTCGTCAATCGCACCCGTGGGCAGGTTTCTTCTGATTGTCCGGTCGCTTTTTGTCAGGCTGTCTATGACTCTGGGAAGCACCATACGAGGCAATACGATATCATCGCAGTCAGCATCGCGGCAGGCAAAACGCAAGGCATCTATCAGTTTTCGCCGGTTGAAGGGTTCCTCCTTGCGTTCACCCGATTTCATGACCTGCCAACTGGTCTCGGCTCTCAGGAGATCATGGAGTTCCTTCGCGGCCTTGATCGGTGAGTCCGCCATGATATCCGTATAGAACTCCAGCATATGGTTCCTGATATGATTGGGATTGGCCACAACGACTGGCCGTCCCTTTTGATGGGCGTGAACAATACCGATCGCAGAGCCAAGGGATTCGCGCCACATATTGACCAACAGCCCGTCAGCATTTTCGATGGCTTCCAGATCCGCCTTGATGATTTCCGACGCAGCAACCTTCTCATCCATAAGGTTGTCGACGGGGTCCCGGAACTCGAACTTGCTGGCATACTTGCTCTTGACTTCGTTTCGCCAGAACTTCATTTGCGCTTCGTTACAGTCCGAAATCGGACCCGCGAGGTAAATGACAAATTTCCGTCGATGCGCCATTCATGATCTCCTCACAAGGCATGCCGAACTGCCCCAAAGGCCATCGGCACGACAGAGACCGTTCCTCCATTGCGGTGGCAACCGGACCGCTTCATGTATCGGCCTGTCAACGCTTCTCGCATTGACGGGACGTCCCTGCCTTTACCCGCGCACAGGCGGCTGATGAGAATCATGGCAGCCGCATATGACAGGCTCAGAAAAATGCAAACGTTCGCGCTTCGATGCTTTCCCTGGGTGCTGCATCCGACGGGCTGGCCGGGTCCGAAAAAGCGCTGTGTGCAGTAAACCGTGCGCGCCCATCGGTCTCCGAGTCAAAAACCTTGAACACAAGCGCCTCATCACGAGCCATGCGCGGGAAATAATACCACTCATGGTCAGGATTGTAGGACACCTGGTAGGTCTGGCCGACCCGATGGGGATAACGGCGTTCCGAAATCAGCAGGTCCTCGGCCGCAATGCTTTGCGCCGAGCAGATGGCAAGCGGATCGGATTCGATCGGATTGCGGATCGCCCGCCAAACCTGAATGATGGCAAATCGTCCCTCCAGCAGTTCATCGGCCTCATCGGGGAGGAGTTCGCGAACCCGATTGGGGCCTGACCACTCCGTATAGTCGTTATGGACCCGGTCGACGGGTTCCCGGATCAGCCGTTCCTTGCGCGTTTGTTCATCACCGGAGCGTAGGGTATGATCAAAGACATGAACCCGCCTTGCCCCGCTTCTCTGCTTCACAAGGGCCTCGACCTCCGGGTAGTAGGTCGATTTCAGTTGGTCCTCATCGAAAAAATCGGTCATTGCAGTTGGGTGGCCGACAAACTCGAATCCATGCTCCTCGAGCGAGAATTCGTGTTCTGCCGAGCGACCGTTCCGTATCCTGACAGTCCGCTGTTCAACCGTTCCCTGGCGGCGGCGGCTCATATCGCCTCCGGGCATGGTTTCGTTGACAATCGTTTCACCGGTATCGACCGCATAGACCATAACCGCCTCCACAGAAGGGCCGGTCGTCAAGTGAGGTATGTCCAAAAGCTGATCCTCCATTTCCTGTTTCGATGAGTCCGGTCTCCACAGCTATTGCTGTGGCGGAGAAAGCACAAGTCCCGGCACGCTGTATCCGGCGATCTGTCAGCACCCACCGCCAATATGCTCTGCCAATTTCATGAAGCCCTTCTGCTCCCGACAATCTCCTGGAACGGGATGCTACCGGCCCAATCATCTGCTTCGTCCCGCACAGGACACAGATTCACGTTTCAGGCGTCATGAGCGAAACGCCGAGGCCGGCGCGGCGAATGAGCCAGGGGCTTGGCCGGTAACGCGGGTCACCATAAAAGCCGTACATGGTTTCCAGGATCGAGAGGATTCTGGCGGCGCCCAGATCGTCACCAAATTCCAGCGGTCCCCGCGGATAGGCGAGCCCCAGGCGCACCGCCTTGTTGATATCCTCGGGCGTGGCAATGCGCATCTGGGCGATTTCCGCAGATATGTTTACGATGGCCGCGATCATGCGCTGTGCAATGAAGCCGGGGCTGTCATGAATCACAGTCACCTTTCCGCCATCTGCCGCGAGCAGCCCATGGGCCATGTCCCGAACCGTGGGGTCAGTCACGCTCGTGGTCATGAGCGTTCTCCTCTCGCCCAGACCGAAGAGTGTATCGACGGCGACGGTTCGCTCGGGGTCCAGTTCCATATCAATTGCTGTCGTCGTGGCGTCACTCCCCAGGGGCGCGACCAGGCATATGTCAGCCGACGACGGCCGGGCCCCGGTTTCCATTCGGACCTTGCCATCAAGAAATTCGGCGAGAGCCGATGATCCGGGACCTCCCAGCCAGACAGTTTCCGGTTTCAGCGTTGGCGGGTCCGGTTCGGTTGGGGGTTGCTTTCGATTGTCCTTATAAGAGTAAAACCCTTGTCCGGTCTTGCGTCCGTAGAGCCCGGCCGCCATGCGGTTTCGAATAAACGCCAGAGGCCGGAAGCGTGGTTCCTGGTAAAACTGGTTGTAGATCGATTCCATCACGACTCCGGAAACATCGAGGCCCGTTGTGTCCATCAGCTCGAAGGGGCCCATCCTGAAACCGGCATATTCGCGCATCACGTCATCAACCTGGTGCGGCTCCGCAATGCCTTCTGAAACGATCCGCGCCCCTTCCGTATAGAGACCACGACCGGCATGATTGACGAGAAATCCCGGGGTGTCCCGGGTGCGTACCGGTTCGTGACCACACTGACGCGCTACCGAATCCAGCCCTTCGACCACCCGGGACGCCGTCAGTTCGCCGGCCACGACCTCAACAACCTTCAGGAGTGGTACAGGGTTGAAGAAGTGGTAGCCCGCCACCCTCTCAGGCCGATCACAAACCGACGCAATAGCGGTAACAGACAGGGATGACGTGTTGGAAGCCAGCACCGTCTCCGGACTCACGATCGTCTCCAGCTTCCGAACCAGTTCCTGTTTGACTTCCAGATTCTCGACGATGGCCTCGATGACGAGACCGCACCCGGCCAGTTCATCCAGGGTCTCCACGATCTCCAGCCGGTTCACAGCCTCTGTCGCCTCGCTCCCCGGCATTCTCCCTTTTTCGGCAGCACGGTTGATCATTCGTGTGACGAAATCCCGTGCAGCCTCTGCCGCACCCCCGACCGAATCGAACATCTTCACCCGATATCCGCCCGTGAGAGCAATCTGGACGATTCCGCGCCCCATGGTTCCGGTTCCGACAATCCCGATCACGAGATCCGAGGGATCAACATTCTGCATCATGTGTTTTCCCGGCTCACAACCGGGCCTCCGAAGAGCCAGACAAAGCCGGATATACCGGTACCCGCAGTTCAGGACCTGTCATGTCTGGAGTGATGGCCTGGTCCGAAAATCCGGCGCCCGTTTCGCCTTGAAGGCTGCAAGACCTTCCATGAACTCCGAAGCACCAAAACAGGCGGACTGGGCCATTGCCTCCATTTCAAGGGCCGCATCCAGGCTTGCAGGCCACAGCCCCAACTGCTGTTTGGCTTGCGCGAATGCCATGGGCGGCATCGCGGCAAGTGTTTTCGCCCGTTCAAAGGCAACGGTCTCGGCATGACCTGCCGGTACCAGTTCGTCCGCCAGTCCGAATTCGACAGCATCTCTTGCTGCGACCATACGGGCATACAGAAGAATCTGCCGGGCCCGCGCGTTTCCGGCACGGCGGGGAAGCGTGTGGAGGATACCGTAGTCCGGGATCAGGCCGATCCGGAAAAACGGAAATCCTATCGTGGCGTCCTCGGCAATTACTGCCGTGTCCGCGAGCATCGCCAGCCCGGCCCCCGCGCCAACTGCATAGCCCTCAATGGCTGTGATCACGGGTTTCTCGGAGTTAGCAATGAGTTTGACGATCGTGTGATTGGCTTTCATACGGGCGCGTGCCGCACCGGTATCCAGCCCTTCCATGCTGTCGATGTCGCCACCCGAACAAAAATGACCCTGCTCTCCTGTCAGGACCAGCGCATGGACGCAAGGATCGGCGAGAAGTTCGGGTAGAACGGCAATCAGTCTCTTGCGGACATCATCATTCAATGCATTTCGCTTTTCCGGTCGATTGAGACCAATTCGCACCAGGCCATCCGGCCTGTGTTCCACATTTACAACTGCCATCGTTGGACTCTCGGTCATTGGTTCTGGCGATAATTTCGATTGGCGCCGATCCGATGGGCACTGGTCAGGAAGTATCGGTTCGGACTGTCTTCACCATAACGTTCACGGTTCAATATCCGATTT
Organism: Alphaproteobacteria bacterium; assembly: GCA_965221485.1. Taxonomy (GTDB): domain Bacteria; phylum Pseudomonadota; class Alphaproteobacteria; order MPNO01; family UBA830; genus JAJEBT01. The sequence goes on from OZ244893.1 coordinate 2,079,568, forward strand.
GGAGCCCGGGGAGCAAGAATTTCCCTGTTTTGCGTCATCGCCCGTGTCGGGTCGGGAAGGCTGTCCTGAACCTGAGCGACCGCTCTCAATTGACTTCCAGCAGAATCCTGATTGAGGCGAATGAACAGGGAACGGCATGTCGATTTGCCTGACCGGAAGGCCGAACCCCGGAATGCCCGGGAAGCACCGGAGTTGCCAGCCTGGTGCCGGACTGGTTTCGCTTCGTCGCTTTTCCGAGGATCGCAGAATGGCGTCCCCAACTTACCGTACGCCACGCGGCCGCGAGACCGGATCGGGTGGTCGCCGGAATTTCGCCATGACTGCCCCGGTGGGGCTTCCGGGTCTTCAACACTATGGCGAACCCATGATCGTCGCGGGCATCCATAGCGCTGATATTGCCGGGAAACGAGTGAGCAAACAGAACCCTGGACAGTGACATGCCGCCCTTGAACAGCAATCGTGATCGGTCCATCAGTCGCCTGAAGGGGGCGCCAAAAGTCTGGCAGACACCGAATTCCCTTCAATTGTTGGCAGCGTCGCGGTCAAGCACTGGGGGGCGTCTCTTCAGGACCGGTCAATGCGTCATCAGTGGCTTCAGGGACCTGTGCGAACCCGACAGCCGTTATGCATGGATCTTGTCCTTCAGAATCAGGTGCATATTGATCTGCTTCCGGACCGGTAGTGATGCTGAGCCTCCTGGCGCCGTCTGCGATCGAATCGGCCGCCACTCGTTCGGGGCCATTCCCGGCCCGGGGAAAGCCTGAACCGGCATCCTCGTCCCGACGCGATGACGACAACCCAAGTCCTCGCAGCCATTCAGGGTCGAACAGAACGGGATACAATCCTCGCAGTACGAACCCCAGGGAACACCGGTGCGTTATGCGAGCAATACCGTGGTCTCAACTCCAGTCTTCATATCGTCAAAAAATGGTCGGCGCGGGGACCGGTGAAAAAACTTCGACTGTTGTAAAGTGTGTCACACGTGTAAGGGATGTCACGCGAACGCACAGTCAGGAACACGGGAGCCCGAATGCACTGGCGCAAGTTGTTGATCATTCCACCGCTTCTGGGGGGCATTGCCGTGTTCGCCTGGATGACCCCGCATGAGAAGAGCCAACGCCCGGTTGCCACAGAAATTGCAACCGCCGTGCGCGTCGCCGAGGTGTCACCAACCGCGTTTCGGCCCTCAATCAGCGGTTACGGACGTGTCGAGGCCGCTACCAGCTGGACAGCAATCAGCGAAGTCAGTGGAAGGGCCGTAAACGTTGATCCCGGCCTTTCGGTCGGAAGCATCGTGAACGCAGGTGACCTTCTGATCGTTATTGATCCGCGTGATTACCAGATTGCACTGGCAAAAGCCGAGGCCGCGCGGGAGGGCTCGAGGGCTGCCTTGAGGGAACTGGAGGCAGTGGCTGCCAACACCAGGACAACCCTGGAACTCGAACAGCGCGTCATAGCCTTGCTGAGGACCGAACTCGAACGGCAGAAAAAACTCCGGGATCGCGGCAGTGTTGCGCAAGCCGCCGTTGATCAGATGACGAGAATGGTTCTTGCCCAGGAAAAGATTGTGCTCGATCTGCAGAACCGGTTGAACCTCTTTCCGGTCCAGCGTGAAATTCATGCCGCGACCCTTGCCACCCGTAATGCCGAAATTGAGGTCGCACGACGTAATCTCGAACGCACGCGGCTGTTGGCTCCCTTTACGGGCAGGGTGTCTCGAAAGTCTGTCGCCATGGGGCAATTCGCTCGAGCCGGCGACACCCTGCTGACCATCGAAGCGATCGATTCCGCAGAAATCGTTGCCGAGTTCCGCCCAGTATCGTTACGGGCCTTCATGAGAAAATTTCCCGGCGGCGATCTGTCCGACAAAGTGATCAGCAAGAATACCGGTGACGCTTTCGACATCGTTACGGACCTCAATCCGATTGTCACTGTCCATTCTGCGCATAACCCCGCCTACGCATGGCCGGGCAAGTTAACGCGCTTTGCCGGGCGCGCGGATGAACGCACCGGAGCACTCGGTATCGTGGTGCAGGTGGAAAACCCCAACTTGCCGGATCCAGTCAGCGCGAGGCCACCACTTATCAACGGCATGTTCGTCGAAGTCCGCATCTCGGCACGCGAAATGCAGCACACTATTCTTGTCGAGCGCAATGCGCTGCGAACCGATCCAGATGGGCGCAACTTCGTTTTCATTGTGGACAGGGATTCCCGTCTGGCGCGCCGAGAGCTGGACGTGGGGCCGGTCGACGGAAAAAAGGTCATCGTTCATTCCGGCCTCGCGGAAGGTGACAGGGTCGTTCTCTCGGATCCACGGCCGGCAATTTACGGCATGTTGCTCAAGCCCGTCGTGAAGTAGGCGTGTGCCGCAATGATCGCTTATTTTGTTCGTCATCCCGTTGCGGCGAACCTGATACTGCTGGGTGTCATTTTTCTCGGCGCACTCTCCCTTCCCGGGATGGAACGGGAAAGCTTTCCCGAATTCGCTCCCTCCAGCGTGGCCGTTTCCGTCGTTTATCCCGGCGCTTCCGCTGCAGATATCGACGAGTTGCTGTGCAGTGAACTCGACGCCGCACTTGATGCGATTGGTGGCCTTGATGACCTTGAGTGCCTGTCGGTAGACGGCAAGGCAACGGCCACGCTTACGATGCTTGAAGGCGAAGACATCGATCGGTTCTATAACGACATTCTGTCTGCCGTCTCGGCGGTTGACGATTTTCCCCAGGATGCAGAATCGCCGTTGGTCACGATCCTGGAGAGAAGCGAGACGATCGCGCTCTTGGCCATTTCAGGAATTGCGACCCTTGATGCCCTGATCCGCTACGCCGACAGCCTGGCAAACGATATCTCTGCTCTGCCGCTGGTCGAGACTGTCACTGTCTCGGGCCTTTCCGAGAACGAATTCCGGATTTCCTTCGACCAGGACGCACTGCGCCGTTACGGAATCAGCGCGAATTCCGTTTCTGACAGGATAAGAACGCGGTCCCTTCGTGCCCCGGTCGGAACGGTCAAGACGGAGGAGCGTGAAATTTCCCTCCGATATGTCGACACCCGGCGCACCGTATCCGATCTGGAAAGGCTTGTGATCCTGCAAAATGACACAGGAGGGTTCGTCAGACTGTCCGATATTGCCGAAGTCACGCTGACCGAGATCAGGCCGGAACAGCAGGCCTTTGTCGACGGGGAAAGGGCCGCAATCCTCAGGGTCAACAAGCCGAGAGATGCCGATGCCATCCTCGCTTTCGCCGAGGTCCAGAAACTGATCGAACACGAACAGCAGTCATATCCGGCTCCTTTCAGGATATCGGTGATCAACAACACCACCAAGCACATACGGGAGCGCATCCAGCTGGTCTCCGGAAATGGTGTCATCAGCCTCGGGCTGGTCATTCTGGTCATGTGCCTGTTCTTTACCGTTCGTGAAGCGGTATTCATTTCCCTGGCGCTTCCGTTCTCCTTCTTTGCCGCCATCTTCGTGATGAAGTTGGCCGGCGTGTCGATCAACATGATCAGCCTTGTAGCGTTATTGATGGCGATCGGGCTGATTATGGACGACAGTATTGTGATTGCAGAGAACATTGCGAGGTGGCGAGGCCCAGGTGGTGACACGGTTACACCGAGTGTCCTGGAAATCCTGCCCGGGGTTGTTTCGTCATTCCTGACAACAGCGTGCGTTTTTGGCCCGCTGATGTTCCTTTCAGGGCAAATCGGAGCCATGCTGCAGGTGATCCCTATCGTTCTTCTGATCACCCTGACAGCCAGCCTTGTCGAGGCCTTCCTTGTTCTTCCCAATCACATGCGCCACATCCGGACCGATATGGAGATCCACGCGCAGCGCCTTTTTCCTCGCATGCTGGTAGGCCTCAGAGATTCATTCGTCCTTCCGGCTACATCCTTTCTCGCTCGCTGGCGGTACCTGACCCTGGGTTCCGTCATCGCGATTTTGATCGCCAGCGTCGGCCTGATTGCCTCGGGGAACATCAAGGTCATTGCCTTTCCGGAAATTGAGGGGGACACCATAGAAGCGCGTATTGCTTTGACGCCCGGTACACCGCTGGAACGAACCCGGGCCGTTGTGCAGGGCCTCGAAGCGGCGCTGCAGCAGGTCAATGAAGAGATGTCGGTCAACACAGCAAACGCGCAGCCGCTGGTTCAGCGTGTCCTGACCAGTTTCGGATCAAACAGGGACGTAAGCAACAACGGTCCGCATACCGCGACCCTCACCGTTGACCTCTTGACGAGCCAGGAGAGAAACATCAGCGCTGAAGATGTGCTGATCGCATGGCAGAAACAGGCGGGGCCGATCGCGGACCTGGTCCAGGCCAACTTTACCCAGGCCAGGCTCGGGCCGGCCGGAGCAGACCTTGACGTCGAGCTGACATCTTACGACCTCGCCGAACTTGAGGAGGCCACGCATCGACTGCGAAAGAGTCTTCTTGCCCGCGACGATGTAACACTGGCCTACCAGGACCTCTATGCCGGTCGAAAGGAAATCCGCCCGCTCCTCAATGAATTCGCTTTTGCTATCGGGCTGACTCCGGCCGTCGTCACAAGTCAACTTCGCGCCGCATTTTCAGGAACGGACACCGACAGCTTTCGTACCGGCTTTTCCGGCATGACGGTCCATGTCGAACTTGACGATACCGTGCCCTCGATTGACGATCTCGAGGACTTTCCAATTACTCTGGCTGACGGCAAGCAAGTGCCGCTTGGCGCTGTTTCCAGCCTGGAACAAGTGAACACCTACGGTCAAATCAAGCGCAAGGACGGCAAGGCCGTCGCAAGGATCATCGGAAAGATCGACCGGAACGCAACCTCATCAGGCGCTGTCTCCAGGATCGTCACCGAGGATCTCGCGCCGCTTCTGAAAAAGGAGTTCCCCGGCGTCGACATCGAAATCGGTGGCGGCGCCACGAGGCAGGCGGAAACCCAGAGTTCGATCATAACGGCGCTGCTGACAGGGTTGATCGGTATCTACATCGTTCTTGCGTTCCAGTTCCGCAGCTATACGCTGCCTCTCATGATCATGCTCTGCATACCGTTTGCCCTGATCGGGGTGATCTGCGGTCATCTTCTTATGGGGCTGGATATCTCGATGCCAAGCCTTGTCGGCTTCGCATCACTCGCGGGCATCGTCGTCAACGGCGCTATCCTGTTTGTCACTATGTTCAGAAACCAGGTGCAGGAGCACGATTACGTTACCGCTGCCACGGAAGCCGTCCGGGATCGGTTCCGCCCCGTACTGCTTTCGTCACTCACCACCTGCATCGGGTTGATACCGATCATCATCGAGACCAGTCCTCAAGCCCAGGTCCTGGTTCCGCTTGTCGTTTCGGTTGCGTTCGGGCTGCTCTCGGCAACCGTTCTTGTTGTCTTTGTCTTTCCCAGCATACTCGGAGCCTATTTCGACTTCAGGGATGTCCGGAAATGGCTGGCCACATTCGACCAGGACCCGGCTGCGAACTGACCGCAGATCTCCTCCGTGGCAAAACCGCGCCCATGCGCCGGATTCCAGTGTTTTCACAAAACCGGTAACAGCACGCGCAAACCCGAACCCGTGCAGAACGAACAAACTGAAGGGTCACCTCACGGACTGCATTAACGCGGTGCGCAGACTTCGGCATGAATTGTGCCTGTCATTCGGAACCACTGATGTCGGCCGTGAAACTTCCGCGGATCACTCTGCGGCCCATCACTGACGGAATAGTGTGATCGGCTCGGGATCTCGCTTACAAACAGCGGGACGAAGGCATAGACCCCTGTTTCGCAATACTTCCATGCCCCAGTGCCGGTTTCTGGTTGGCGAGGGACCGGCTCACCGCCTCCATCAGATCGTCCAGACCGACGCCAGCGAACTCGACATCTGGACGCTCCAGAAATCCGTGAAGAGCAGCATGTATATCAGTGGTGCCAGCCTTCTGTCCGGTCAGGGCCTCCTCGATCCAGCGAACACTCTCGATCGGTCGGGGATGCCAGTCCCCATTGAGAATGGCATGCAGGATCGACCCGTTTCTGACGACCAGCGTGAACCAGATCATCCCTCCCAGCGCCTTGTGGCGACCAAGGCCAATCGTGTCATCCATTTGAAGTGGCTCGCTCAATCTGTTGTTCAGGCTCTTGCCAAACAACCAGGCATCGTTGTCATACTGCTTCCGAAAGGCTTCGGCGTAGGCAGCCTCGACAGCTGTCAATGAGCCATCATACATGGGCGGATCATGGAACGCGCGAGCCGCTGCAGTTCGTGCCAGCGCGATGAGTTCATCTTCGGCCAGAGCGCGCCCAACCTCACGTTCCAGACATGTAAAACGCGACTGTAGATCCTTCAGCGCCTTGTCCTGTACCTTCTCGGGCGGCATCGGCATTGCTCCCGCAGCGATATGCGTATCGATCTCCTTGACGTTGATGACAATGCGGAATGTCATGACTCCGTCTTCGATCTTGAGCGATGTAGGGACAAGCTTGCGGCCTTCTACCTGGACATCATTGAGTGGACGATACTCGGCCGCAATGCCGTACAGATCACGGAAGGTTCGGGCAAGATGTTCCAGGATCCGGGGAAACGCCTCCGCGGTGCTCTCGGGCACCCCGGCATCGGAGGTCGGGACGTAATATATGAGGAAGGCGGAACCGGTTCCGGCATAGATGGCGCCACCGCCGTTGACACGCCTGCGAAAATCAATACCCCGGGCCCGGCAAAAATCGATGTCCAGGACCTGTTCCGGGTCTTCGTTGACTCCGATTGTGATCGAATCACAGTCAAAGATGTTCAGACATACGGTGGGAGGCACCTCCCCCCTTACGACTGCCCTCTCGATTGCCGGAGATACAGAGACAGAAAAATCCGCATAGGAATTGCGATCCGCGATAAACCGCCATGCGCCATCAACCATCCGGGGTATCCCTGTTTCGTTCATCCAGCACCATCGGTCCGTCTTCCAGTCGCTCGACCAGCCTTACTTCATCGACCGTAACCAGCATTCGGCTCTTGAAACGCAGGGCAACCGTCTCCGTCGTTGTCCCTGACCCGGTCCCCTCCAGTATCAGGGACAGTCTCTCCCGACCTCCTGGACGGCCCGACACCTTCAGCAGGAAACGGCGTGTCAAACCCTCGATCCCGAGCAGCAGCGTCCCGATTTCCGACGGATAGAGTTTCACGCCCCTGACCTTGACCATGCTGTCGGTGCGGCCGAACACGACCCGCGGCAGATTGATCCTGCGCCCGCAGACCGGTTCCGTAATCTGCCGGATTGTAAGGTCCCCCGTGCGATAGCGAAGCAATGGCTGCGCTTCCTTCTGAAGATGAGTCAGAACCAGTTCTCCCCGTTCACCGTCGGGAACACACTCGCCGGTATGGGGATCGATGACTTCGGCATGAACAAGTTCATCGAAGACATGCACGCCGTCACCGCCCGGAAATGTCCGGCCAACCGGAAGAAATTCGGAGAGGGAGAACGAGTCCACCAACACGGTTTGGGGCATCGCTTCGCGAACAGCCTGGTACAGAGTGGTATTGCCGCTGAAAGCCTCTCCCCCGGCAAAGAAGACCCGTGGCGCAGGAAGTCCCTGGTCCATCATTCGCAATACGAATGATGGATTGCCGGCAAGCACCGTGACTCCGTGTCTGGAACACAGTTCCACTGCACGTTCGGTTTCGCCCGGGCCCAGCGGTATACATGCGACACCATGGGCCTCCATCTGCGACTGATAGAACAACCCGGCGACAAACAGGTGGTATCCAAAGGTTACAGCGCAAATGTCTCCTGGCCCGATTCCGCAAGCATCAAGGTGGCTGCGCGCAGCCCCGATCATGGCATCAAGGTCACCCGAAGATTGCATGACAGGAATGAGCGTCCCGTCCATCGGACTGAAATTGACCCTGACAGGTCTGGCGCCGCCAAACGAGCCGTAACCCGGCTGCTGCATCTCCCGAACAAGATCGGCCCGCCTCATCAATGGCACATTGGCCGCAAAGTCCTCTTCATCGATCACACGGAGCGGTATCCGGCCCCGATAGAATGGATGGCTCGACAGCTGTTCAAGGCGATCGTTCAGAACATCGGTAGGGAAAACCATTACCCGGCTCAGCGACGGGCGTCAGCCACAGCCGCAGCGTCGTCATAATTCGTATGCACATTGAGCACTGCCTGGCGCTTCTCGACATCAACGGATCTCAGACCCCGTTCAAGCGCATATGGCAGGTCGGCGGGATCCTTCACATCTTCCCCATAGCCCCCGGAGGCCTCGACAATCTTGTGATAGTCCGGAGCAGGATCAAGATAAGTCAGCGGCGCCTGATTGGCGCGGGACGCAGCGCCATCAGGATAGAGGCCAAGGGTCGCCTTGCGAACCGATCCCCACATTTTGTTGTTCATGATAATCGTCAATACCGGCAGATCATTGGCAGCGGAGACGAAATGAGCCGGGGTCGGATTACCGAACATGTAGGATCCGTCACCGATGACGCAAAACACGCGCCGCTCGCGATTGCCCAGCTTCACGCCGTGTGCAGCACCCAGCCCCCAGCCAAGACCACCGGCAGGGCTGGTACCAAAATACGTTCCCGGTTGGCGCAAATTCATGTTGGCAATGGCCAATTGGGATTCGGAGACCAGCACATCTTCGTCTTGCTTCACTTCGGAAAGACAGTGTGCCAGCCATGTACTGTCCATTGCCGCACCACCGGCAGCAATCTGATCGATCCGCCCCTTCCTGGCTGCTGCCTGCTCTTGCCTGATGCCAGCTACTCGTGTGCGACGACTGTCGATCCGTTCCCTGGCGCCGTTTTCACGACTTTCCAGGGCTCTTGCGAGTTGCTGCAAAGCGGATTCGGCATCACCCTTGATGGCAAGGTCACAGGGGAAGCCGCGCACAGGGTAGTTTTCGAAGAGTGGATCTATACCAAGGTGAACGAAACGGGCATCCGGATTCACCTTGTGCAAGGACGGAATCCATGGCACGTCGCAGTCGACTGACAACACCGCGTCGGCCGTTGGCAGATAGGCACCCGGCTCGTAGCCAAGATGCATCGGGTGATCTGACGAAATATTGACGTAGCGGGGACGGTAGGAAATCACTGGCAGCGCGAACCGCTCTGCAAGCGATTCGAGAACCGGAACAGCGGCCTGATTTCGGCCCATGCTCGCGGTAATGATCAGGGGATTCTCGGCACCAGCCAGAATATCCGCCACCTGGTCGATCGCATCCGGATCCGCAACGGGTGGATGGGCGGGCGCGCGACGCGACGGTGACTGGAAACGAAATTCGGAAGGACGCTCCGCGAGAACCTCGCGGGGAAGTGTCAGATAAACCGGTCCGCGCGGTTCTGTCATGGCAACATTGACAGCGCGATCAACGATCGTCTCGAGCTGACTGGCGTTGCGAAGCTCATAGTCCCACTTGACCATTTCGCGCATGATGCCTGCCTGATCGAACATCTCCTGCCCCCAGTGGATGTAAATCGACCTGGCACCGTCCAGCCCCTCTTCTGTCAGGGGCGTTCGCCCGGAAGTCATAAGAATCGGAACATTCTCACGTGATGCGTTCATGATGCCGCAGACAGCATTTGCAGTGCCAACATTCACATGCACCATCACTGCACAAAGCCGTCCGGTTGCAAGATAATAACCATGCGCCATCGCAACGCCGAGGTTTTCGTGAGGAACAGTTACGGGCACAGGCGCGTTGCATTCCCCTGCCAGCGACTTCGACAATCCTTCGATAATGGACGGAAAGTCCGTGCCCGCGTTGCCCAGCAGGTAATCGACTTCGCGATCCCTGAGCAGTGTGAGATAGGCTTCCGCGACGCTGTCGACCTTGACCTTCATTTCCGGCATGGAACATCCTCCCCCGAGTACAACATTTCGATACCACGACAAGGCCGCACAATCCATCATGACGGGACAAGACTGACCGAGCCTCCCGTCAGACAGCTGACCGACCAGAACCGTTGATCAGGAAGGCGCTATGGACCGCGTGGCCGGGTCAGGAATGACACCGTGTCCGCATGCGATTACTGACGGGTCCTCATGCGCAGTCCCGGCCGGAACCGGAACAAGATACCAGCGGCTTAGCCACAACCGGCATAATCAAGTCGGGAACGGCACCAGAATCGCAGCCCCATCGGATTGCCGCAACCGACAGGCTGTGGCTTCGGGACCGGATAAAGGCCGCAACAAACGTCCCGCAACCTGCCATTCCGGATTACACCGGAACAGATGCCGGGCTTCCGGATCTCGTCAGCTCACTGTCGCCGGTCAGACTGGCCGTAGTCAGTGCTGACTTTCCTCATGGTCGAGAGTGGTTCGGATCAGGTGAGCAACGAAGAGAACGGCAAATGCGAACATGGCCAATCCACCGTAGTAACCCAGACCGTAACCGGCCCTGGATGCCACAAACAAGGCTGCTATACCCATCACGACTGAACTGAAGCCAAGAACCCAGTTCGAAAAATTATTCATGGTCTACCCCAATCCCGGCACCAAGCTGCCACACCATAGATAATCCCCGGACCGTGTAATAACAATGCCCCCGGAATTATTCCAGAGCGCAACATGGTGCGTTCAACAAGGGCTCTGTGGGAACATGAAATTATTGGCGAAGTGAGCGGTCAACAGCGAGAGGGTTTGAGACAAGGCGAAGCTGCCTCATGAAGTTCAAAGAGTGCCGAAACGGGGTCCCGGCCACGGCATTGACGAGCCCGGTGGTCTGTCAGTCACCGCGGGATTGCGAGACTCCCTGGTCCGCGCGGGAGCTCCATCCCTGATCAGCCTCTGTTTGATGCTCCCCACGATCTGATCAGCATTCATCCGAGCAAACGCTCCTGTCCGGATCCCGAAGGCCCCCCGGGTCGCTGCGCCGCCGGACAGACCGTCCCCGATTGCTATCGAGAGGGCACAGTGATCCGGATGCGGCCCCTCTCGGGCTTCCTCTCGAAATGTATTTTCCTCACCGATCAGTCCGGATGGCCCTCCCAGGACAATGTGATCGATAAAATCCGGGTATCGAGAGTCGCACTTTGACGGAATCCCGGCCGTAGCGAGTTCCAGAGGAAGGTCGTCTGACGAAAGAAGAGCCCAGGCCCAGTCACCCGCAATCGCAAGACGCCGGTTGAAGTCGCCGGCAATTGCGAACCGGTTACCGGCACGCCGGCGTTCGTCGATCCAGGCCCTCAGCACACGAAACTGGTGGCGGAGGACCGCACAGGCTGTCCGTCCCTTCGCATCCTCACGTGCACCCCAGCATCCTGTCCTCAGATGTACGGACAGAACGTGGAGCTTCCGCTCTCCCTGTCCAACGACGATGTGGGTGCCCCACCGCAGATGCGGATCTCCAAGTGCAAGTGAGGCAAGATCGGTTCCGCGCTGGAAGGAAATGTCTTTGCGCACCGCGATCCCCGTCGCCTGTCTCTGAAGCCTGCCTTCCGGTCGATCCCGGCAGCGCCGCCTCTCCCTGGTATGCGGGCGTGAGGACATCACGATTTTCCACCTGCCGGTATCGAAAACCCGCCTCGCCGCGGCTTCGTTCTCCACCTCCTGGAATGCCACGATATCAGCGTTGATTGCCGCTATGCGACGTGCGATTTCGTCAAAATCATCCTCGGTACGCTCGATACAGCCTTCGCCATGCGCGTCGTTCAGATGCTCCAGGTTCCAGGTCGCAATCCGGAGATCTGTCGCCCCGACAATTCCTGACATCAGACCCAGAGCGACAATCGCAAGGCAGAGCTGCCGACTCCAGCGACAAAACCTGATCCTGCGTCTCATTCGAAGTTCCCGAATTGCCTTACGTTTCAATGGTTCCGGAAAATCATGCTCCACAGTCCGACTGTCCGCAACCTTCGTAAGAACGTGAGGACTCCGTTCTGCGCCGTCTTCCGGAGGTGGATTTCGGCCATTCCGGTTTCCTGTCGCCAGGCTGATCCGGCATTGGAAGGCTGAAGGTTGATTTCGTTGAGTCCGCACCTGACGACGTGTGTGGATCAGAAGCAGCACTTCACGTGGTTCCTTTACAAGGAAGGTCATACGAGACAAACAGTTCTCCGCTGTCCGCAAAGACCTTGCCAGGCCGGGACGAACCGATTCGCGACGGGACGCACGAGCGTGTTGCCACGACTGGACGCGTCCTCCGGTCCCGCCCCTCGGGAAGGATCGTCAGCGACCGCTTGAGAACCCGTCGGTCAGGCGGCAAATTGCGAACGGCCGCCTTTCCACCCGCTGGACCACTTGAGCACCACCACAATTGAGCCCCTGATCGCCGTCATCGGAAGTTTTCAAGTGATCAGCTGATGAATCTGCAAGTCATGGTCCGTCCAATGGAAACCCCATGAATCCGGTGATTTGACTGCAGCTGTTTTATGGCAATCGTGAGAGCAGACGCACCAGTTTCCGGGTCCTGTCGCTGAACAGTCCGGGAATAAAAAAATTGCCGGCTACCCGCTTGTTGACCTCACCCAGAGTGGGATACGGAAGGATCAATCCAGCCATTTTCCCAATCTTCATCCGTCTCTGGACAGGCAAGATCCAGCTCTGGATCAGTTCGCCGGCATGGGCCCCCACAATGGTGGCTCCGAGCACCACGCCTCGACGGGTGGTAATCACCTTGACCATCCCGTCAACAGACCGTTCCGCCTGTGCACGATCATTCTCGGCGAACGGGTGCCTGAGGATTCGAATATCGGTGTGCCTTTCCCGAGCTGCAGTTTCGTCGAGCCCTACATGGGCAAGTTCAGGATCCGTATAGGTCACCCACGGAACGGCACGATAATCAACCTTTGCAGGCAGTCGAAACAGGGCATTGCGAATCACGATTCCGGCATGATAGCCGGCGACATGAGTGAACTGGAAGGAGCCCGCAACATCACCAATCGCGAATACGCGTTTGTTGGACGTCCTCAGCCTGGCATCAACACCAATTCCACGCCGATCATGAGCAATCCCTGCTTCCTCGAGCCCGAGGTCGCTGATGTTGGGCGACCGTCCGGCTGCGACGAGGAGATGAGTTCCCTCGATATTTGTTTCTTTTCCGGACTTTTCGACCACCACGGCGATGTTGTCTTTCCCGTTCGCTACCGACACCACCCTGACACCCTCGTGAATGATGATGCCTTCGGACAGCATCTGATTGCGCACCACCTCGGCAAGCTCGGGATCATCCCGACCGAGCACAGAAAACATTTCTATAATGGTGACCCGGCATCCCAGGCGTCGATGGGCCTGGGCAAGCTCGCTGCCGATCGGTCCTCCGCCGATGACGATGAGGTGTTTCGGCCTAATGGTGTTTTCAAAAACGGTCTCATTGGTGAGGTAGGGCACCTCACTCAGACCCTCTATCGGAGGGATTGCCGGAGCAGAGCCGGTGGCAATGACATAACGTCGCGCCCTGATTTCTGCGTGGCCGGCGACAAGCTGTGCCGGGCCGGTAAACCGGGCATGCGCCTTGACAACCTTGACGCCCAGACCTTCGAAACGCGCAACAGAGTCATTCGGTGCGATCGCATCGATCACACCCTTGACGTGAGCCGCGACGCCCTCAAAATCAATCACAGGTTCGGGCAGCTTGATTCCGAATGTGTCAGCGGTTCTTGCACTTCGGGCCACACCCGCCGCCGCAATCATCGACTTCGACGGCACGCAGCCGTAATTCAGGCAATCGCCGCCCATTTTTGCGCGTTCCACCAGCACCACTGATGCGCCCATTTGTGAGGCGCCTGCGGCAACCGAGAGTCCGCCGGATCCGCCGCCGATAACGCAAAGATCGGGAGTGTAAGTCTCCGTCATCAGGCCCTGCCCCCTGGATCAATCGGCCTTCCGCTTACTGAGCGTCTTGTAGAGAATTGGAATACAGGAAAGCAAGGCAAGTCCAACGATCGGGGCGAGGAACCTCGGCTCAAAGATGATACCAAGATCAAGATCTCCCCCTTGTTCCAGCACTGCACCGGCACCGTCACCCACGAGCGCATATACAAATGATCCGGGAATGATACCGAGGAAGGTACAAATGACATAGGTTCGGATCTTGACGCCAAGAAATGCCGGAACGAGATTGACGAGCCAGAACGGAAACAGGGGAACAAGCCGGAGAATCAGCATGTAGCTGATCTCGTTCTCCTGAAATCCGGATTTCATTCGTCCAATAGCGGACCCTGCCCTTGCCCGCAGAAAATCACCGAGCGCGTATCTCGCTGCAAGAAAGACCGCTGTAGCCCCTGTCGTTGCCCCGGCCACGACATAAACAGCCGCGAGGTACGGACCGAACATGAAGCCTCCCGCTATCGTCAGATACACGGCACCCGGAATTGAAAAGGCCACGGCAACCGCGTAGATGGCCATAAAGACCAGACCGGCGAGGATCCCGTAGTCCTGAACCCAGCCCTGCAGCGCCTCCCGGTGGGCCTGCAACGCCTCGAGAGAAACGTGCCTGTCGAGGTCCAGGGCGAAGAAGGCAACAAGACCGGCAACCAGAACAATGGCAGGGAGCAGGCGTTTCAGGGACAGACCTGACCGCTCTTTTCTCGCTCCTTCTGCCGAAGGTTTCTCCGGTGGAGAATTGCCGTCAAAATCATGTGATTCGCTCATCCTGATGCCCTCCTGGACGGTCCATCGCGCGCCTCCCGGTTGATTCCTGAAATCCGCATCGAACGCTTCTTTTCTCCGGAACCCGTCATGAAATGCGTGTGTTCTGTCCCTTACACAGTGACGAAAGAACAAGGGTTCCGGCAGCACGGACATGCGGAGCAGCAGCACCCTGACCCGCCTCATCGACGGACTGAAGCATAGCGGTCCGAGACCCTGAGTACCATGAGACCACACCGATGGCATGATTCGGGAATTTCCTGGACACGTGAACCGAGACGAGCTTGCAGGGGACAACGCATCTCTCCAATTGGCCGTGTAAAATTCGGCTCTCTGCCCTGGACCCCGGAATACGTGCAAGGCAGCTGACGGCATCCTTGAAGCGCTGTCCGGATCAGCAGTGCCGGAATTTGATCTTGCCTGCACCCGACTTGAGGACCACCGGTCAGACCGGTCAGGCAATAGTCCAACACAACAGAATCGGAGCAACTGCCAGTGTTTTTTCTTCCCCGTTCACACCGAAAGATTGCGGCAATACGAACGAACCGGTCCGTTGACTTGAACGGAGAGACTCTCTATACAGCGGCGTTTCAGGACCATTCCGCCAGTCGGGGTCAGCCGTGAAACGAACATTTCAACCCAGCGTTCTCGTACGCAAGCGTCGACACGGGTTCCGCGCACGCAGACAGACCGTGGGCGGCCGCAAAATTCTTGCCCGTCGCCGCGCGAGGGGTCGAAAGCGCCTGTCCGCTTGACAGCGGCGCAATGCTTGAGCGCCTCAAGACGCGCCGCCAGTTTCTACGGGTCGCCGCGCATAACAGGAAGTGTGCGATGCCGGGGGTCGTGCTTCAGGTGGCACCGCATCTGCCTCACGACCAGCCTTCAGGACAGGGCCCGCGCTACGGGCTGACGGTCAGTAAACGGGTTGGCAATGCGGTCGTCCGCAATCGCACCAGGAGGCGGCTTCGGGCAGTCGCGGAATACGTATTGCCGAACATCGCAGACCCCTCAAACGACTATGTCCTGATCGGAAGGAAATTGTCGAACGATCGCAAGTTCGCGGCCCTCAAGCAGGATGTTGAACACGGTCTGCGGAAACTCGGGGCAACACGGCCTCCAGACGACCCGAACCCGGGAGTAACGGACAGGAACTCGTCATGACCCTCGTCTCCAGATTTCTGGCCGAAGTCCTTCTTATGCCGGTAAGAGGATACCGACTGCTGCTGTCGCCGGTCTTGCCACCGTCCTGCCGGTTTGATCCGACCTGCTCGCAGTATGCAATCACGGCGATCCGGACCCATGGCCCGGTTTACGGCCCATGGCTGGCAGCACGAAGGGTGCTGCGCTGCCATCCCTGGGGTGGACAGGGATACGACCCTGTCCCTCGATCGCGGAACTAGACAGCCATGGATCAGCGGAATCTGCTACTCGCGATCGTCCTCTCGATCTCTATCCTTCTGGGCTGGCAGATCCTGTTCGAAGTCCCGCGCATGCAGGAGGAACAGGCCCGGCAGGCGCAGCTGGCGGAGGAAGCGGCAGGACGCAGTGATCCGTCGGCCCCGTCAAGTGCGGATATGCCATCGGCAGGGACGGCTCCTGCAGGCTCGGCGCCCATAGCAGGAAGTCCCGACATGTCCCCCGAGGAACGGCGGGCATCTGCCCTCGGGGACAGCCCGCGAGTAAAGATCCAGACTGACAGACTGGTCGGATCCATTCGCCTCCGGGGTGCAATGATCGATGATCTCACACTGATCGGCTACAAGCAGACAGTCAGGAGCGACAGCCCCGAAATCGTCCTTCTGTCCCCGGCCGAAACCGAGGCCTCCTATTTTGCCCGATTTGGCTGGGTTCCGCAGTCCCAGGGAACAGCGGTTCCCACTGCGGAAACCGTCTGGACTGCCAGTCGCTCGACGCTCACGCCTGAAAGGCCCGTGACGCTCACATGGACCAGCCCGGACGGACTCGTGTTCAGTCAGGTCATTTCGGTCGACCAGGACTACATGTTCCATGTGGTCCAGAGCGTGCGCAACACAGGCAATGATCCGGTTTCACTCGGCGCATACGGTCTGGTTTCGCTGACGGGCACACCGGATACGTCGGGGTTCTGGATTCTGCATGAAGGTCCACTGGGCGTTTTCGATAATCAGCTCAAGGAGGTCGATTACGACGACGTAAAGGATGACGGCAAGATCGAGCAGGGCAGTACGGGCGGATGGATCGGAATCACGGCCAAGTATTTCGCGACCGCACTCATTCCCGAACAGAACACTCGGATGAACAGCCGTTTCATCCATACCGAGCCTCAGCGCCAGGACAAGTATCAGGCTGACTTCCTGACGGCTTCAATGACCGTGGGTGCAGGACAGACGATTTCGTTTCCCGCCCGCCTGTTTGCAGGCGCCAAGGAGGTTCTCCTTCTCGACAGGTATGAGGAGCAATTCGGGATTCCACGTTTCGACCGGCTCGTGGATTTCGGATGGTTTTATTTCCTTACCAAACCGATCTTCTACGTCATCGAGTACTTCTACCGCCTCCTGGGGAATTTCGGCCTCGCGATCCTGTTACTGACCGTCCTGATCAAGATTGCGTTCTTCCCGCTGGCCAACAAGTCCTATCGCTCGATGAGCCGGCTGAAGAAACTGCAGCCCAAAATGATGGAAATCCGGGATCGCTACAAGGAAGACCGGACCCGCCAAAGCCAGGCGATGATGGCCCTCTACAAGGAAGAGGGTGCCAACCCCATGTCGGGCTGCTTTCCCATCCTGATCCAGATCCCTGTATTTTTCGCCCTTTACAAGGTTCTGTTCGTCACCATCGAAATGCGCCACGCGCCGTTTTTCGGCTGGATACAGGATCTTTCGGCCCCGGATCCGCTTGGACTGCTCACGGTTTTCGGTCTGATACCCTGGAACGTTCCGCAGGAATTGCTGATCGTTAACATCGGGATCTGGCCCATTCTCATGGGTCTCACCATGTACCTGCAGCAGAAGCTGAATCCGCAACCTGCTGACCCGATGCAGGCCAGGATCTTCATGCTGCTGCCCATCGTGTTCACGTTCCTCCTCGGCAGCTTCCCCGCCGGGCTCGTTATCTACTGGGCCTGGAACAACCTTCTCTCAATCGCCCAGCAATGGGTGATCATGCGGCAGATGGGTGTGTCCGTGTCGGGAGAAGCAACAAAATCCGCCGCACCTCCCCCGCCACCGCCCCGTGGCGCAAAGAAAGAGCGGCCCGCAGCTGAGGCCTCCGGCAATGATTCCGAATCCGTGCAATCCCAACCGGTCAAGCCGCCCCCCAAGGCGCGCAACAAGAGGCGGTCAAAGCGCAAACGCCGATAAGGCCTGCGGCCGTTGTGAGACCGCCCGCCAGCGAACCGGACCATGACTGCAGACCTGAACAGTTTTCAGGACATGGACGAGGACGCCATGGAATACGGACGCTGGCTGTTCGCGCAGGAATGTGTGTTCCTGTCAGGGGCGGTGTCCTATAGCGGCATTCCGGACAGCGATCTTCCGGAGGTCGCGTTTGCCGGGCGGTCCAATGTGGGAAAATCAACACTTGTAAACCGGGTCACCAACCGCAAGTCGCTGGCTCGAACATCTTCCACCCCTGGCCGGACAAGGCAGATCAACTTCTTTCAATTGCGCGACAAAATGATCCTGGCCGATCTGCCGGGCTATGGTTACGCGCGCGCCTCCAAGGCGGAAGTCCGCAACTGGACCCGGCTGATCTATTCCTACCTCCGTGGCCGTCCCAATTTGCGACGCGTCTGCCTCCTGATTGATGCACGCCGGGAAATCGGGAAAGCCGATGAACAGGTCATGCAGTCTCTCGACCTGGCCGCCGTGTCCTATCAGGTGATACTGACAAAATGTGACAAGGTTAAACCCGGCACCCTGCAGGATGTTGCAACCCGGGTATCGGAGATCATTTCCCGGCGCCCGGCAGCGCATCCCCGGGTTCTGTGTACCAGCGCCCTCAGATCGGAAGGCGTGCAGGAACTTCGCGCTGATCTGGCCCGGATTGTCCCCACAAGTCAGGAGAACAATCAGCTGGCCGGGGACAACCGGGATAGGAGCACCGGGACACAACCGGATACTTCCCCTTGAAAGGAGTTGCCTGCATCAAGGCAGATTGTGATATACGGCCATGCGGCTCAACCGGCATGATGAACAATGAACGACTCTGACAGGAAAGACCAGACCAGAAGCCGGTCCGACATAAGGACGGCATTGGCAACCGCCGCAACCATTTCGGAAGCGCTTCCTTACCTGCGCAGATTCGCCGGCAAGACCTTCGTCATCAAGTATGGAGGCCACGCCATGGGCAGTCAGAAACTTGCCCACTCCTTTGCATGCGACGTGGTCCTCATGAAACAGGTTGGTATCAATCCGGTCATCGTTCACGGAGGAGGTCCACGAATCGGTGAAATGCTCAAGCGCCTTGATATCCATAGCCAATTTGTCGATGGGTTGCGTGTGACCGACCGGGAGACGGTTGAAATCGTCGAGATGGTGCTGGCCGGTGCGATCAACAAGGAAGTGGTCACCGCTATCAATCGGGCCGGAGGGACAGCCGTCGGGCTCTCGGGCAAGGATGGCGACCTGATCCGCGCGCAAAAGCTGCGCCAGGTGCGCATGACGGATTCAAATATCGAGAAAATTGTCGATCTCGGGTTCGTCGGTGAGCCCACCAAAATCAACACCCGGGTCCTGGACACGCTGTCCGGATCCCACATGATCCCGGTCATCGCGCCGCTTGGCGTAGGCGAGGACGGAACTACCTACAACATAAATGCCGATACGGCGGCCGGAGCGATTGCCGGTGCCATTGCCGCCGAGCGGCTGCTGATGCTTACAGATGTTGCCGGAGTGCTTGACGAAGACGGTGATCTGGTATCCGAGGTCTCTGCCGAACAGGCCGGTTCAATGATCAGGAATGGAACCATCAGGGGTGGGATGATTCCCAAGGTCCAGACTTGCCTTGATGCCGTCAGTTGCGGCGTTGACGCCGCGGTCATCATGGACGGGAGGGTTCCTCACGGATTGCTTCTCGAAGTCTTCACCGAACATGGCGCCGGTTCCATGATAAGGCCATCCATGACACAGGAAGCCGTCGAAACACATCCCGACCCGGGATCTGCAAGCTGAGCGAAGTGCGCAGGAATGGTATGGCCGCGCAGATACGCTGCTGTTACGCCACTCCGCGACCAGACCCGCTCATGGCGAGGAGCCCGACGGCAGCCCAGGAACTCGTCAGATTCCCTGAACGACAGGATTGACCAGTCTGCCCAGTCCCGACAACTCGATAGTAACCGTGTCTCCCGCGGCAAGTCGCCCGCCATACGGAGCCCCGACACCGGACGGCGTTCCCGTTGCGATCATGTCGCCAGGTCGCAACGTCATGCGGGCACTGAGATACTCGATTTGCTCGTTTATGTTGAAGAACATGTAGCGGGTATTGGAATCCTGCTTGAGCGAACTGTTGACCCACAGCTTGACGTCAATGTCATGAGGGTCTGGCACTTCCGATGCCGGAGTCATCCAGGGACCGGTTGGCGCTGACCCGTCAAAGTTCTTGTGCGCAAACCAATGGACGTTGAACCGCCGCCCCTTCGGACGCTGGTCACGCGCCGAGAGATCATTGAAAATTGTGTAACCCGCCACATAGTCCAGCGCGTCTTTCGCGCTCACGTTCCGCGCGGGGCGGCCGATGATAACCGCGAGTTCTGCTTCCCAGTCTATGAATTCGGAGACTGCCGGCAACCGGATTTCGGCGTTGGTGCCAATAATGCAATGAGGCCCCGACTTGAGAAAGAAATAGGGATGTGTGTCGGCCTTGTTCAGGGACTCTCCTCCTGACATCTCCTTCTGATGCTCCACATAGTTGGAAGCCGCATTGAAGATCACGGGCGGGTACAGAACAGGGGCCAGCAGCCGGACGTCATCCAGTGGCCGCGACGAATGATCCGCAGCCCTCGCCGCGATATTCGTCATCGCAGCGCTCGACTCGTCCCAATTCTGCAGCAGATCGAATGTCGATCCAGCCAGTCCGGCCTCTCCGAGATCAACGACATCATCACCCACCAGAAGACCCGGGCGGGGTTCACCAGCCGGTCCCGCATAGTTCAGGAGTCGGAAACTTGCCATCCTATGGTCCTTGTTGATTGGAAATGCGAAAAAACTGCCGCAAGATGCGGGCAACGGCCGATCCGTAGGCTGCTTGATGAGGTGCCATAGTAGCAGAGGCGGAAACCAGGAAAAACATCATGACAACAGGGATCAGGGTCACGCCACTCAGTCCGGTTGCAGGCGCAAGGATTGACGGGATCGACCTGAAGAAGCCAATCGATGCGAAGGCCCGGAGTGTCTTGCAGGCCGCCTTCGCCCATCACATGGTTCTCTGCGTACGCGGCCAAAGGATCTCGGCCGTGGACCATGCCCGTTTTGCGAGTGTGTTCGGCCAGGTGGATCAGGGTTTCCGGGTGCGTTCAGGCGAAGGCACATCGGAAGTTCGCAAACGCGGGGTCATGCTGGTCAGCAATATCAGAAAAAATGGTGTTCCCATCGGTTCTCTCCCGGACGGCGACATGCAATTTCATTCCGATGGCATGCACAGGGACCGCCCTTACCTGGCCACTTCGCTTGGCGCGATCAGAATACCATCTCGCGGCGGCGATACCCTGTTTGCCAATCTTGCCGCCGCCCATGACGCACTCGCACCCGCGATGAAAATGCGGCTTGGGGGCCTGCGTGCAAGACACGTCTACGGATATGACGACACGATCCGCAGCGAAACCCTTGAAGAGTCTCACCCCAACAGTTCGGCCGCCACTCATGATCTCGTGCAGACCCATCCGGTCACCGGCCGAAAATCACTCTATCTGAGCCGACTGATGACACGCTATGTTCACGGCCTTTCACCCGGCGAGAGCAACGCCTTGCTCGCGGAATTGTTCGATCATTCGGAGCGGCCGGAGTTCATCTACCGCCATCAATGGGTCGAGAACGATGTCCTTGTCTGGGACAATCGATGCCTTAACCATGCCCGTACAGATTTTTCCCCTGACGAGGACAGGTTGCTGCGCCGCTATACGATTACAGACCCGTGATCCGGGCAAGCATCGCCGGTATCATACAGATTGGTGAATCAGTGAGGAAGGAGGCTGCAGGTGGCAAACAGGGATTTGCGTGACTTTATCGAGAGCATCGACGGGATCGGCGAACTCAAGCACATTTCCGGCGCCGAAACAGGAGAAGACATTGGCGGAATCGTCGACATTTATATGCGCGATCTCGGCAACCCTGCACTCCTTTTCGATGACGTTCCCGGATTTCCCAAAGGTCACCGTGTGCTGGCCAATATCATCATGTCGCGGCCACGCTGCGCGGTTGCGCTCGGGTTGCCCCCGAACGCATCGGAGAACGACCTCATCGACTGGTGGCGGCACTATCTGGGTGATGCTCCGAATCACGCCCCCATGGAAGTCAATGGAGGCCCGCTGGTCGAAAACGTGACCGAAGGTGTCGGTGTCAATATTCAGGAACTTCCGGCACCCAAATGGCACGAACATGACGGCGGCCATTATATCGGAACCGGATGTATGGTCGTCATGCGCGATCCGGACTCCGGCTGGGTCAATTACGGCACCTACCGGGTCCAGAGTCACGAACCCCGCGTGGCCAGTGTCATGATGTCTCCGGGAAAGCACGGCCGGCTGATCATGGAAAAATACCATGCACGCGGCGAGCGATGTCCGGTCGCGGTTGTCGCCGGCATGCATCCCGTCATGTACATGATCGCGGGATTCGAGGTGCCGTACGGAAAGAACGAGTTCGATGTGGTGGGAGGCATCCTGGGCGAGCCGGTCGAGGTTATCAATATGCCCCGAACCGGCCTGCCAGTGCCTGCATCGGCCGAAATCGCATTCGAGGGGTTCATCGACCCGGATGACAAGGTTCTCGAGGGCCCGCTCGGAGAATGGACAGGATATTACGCCGGCGGGCGGCGTGAAGAACCGGCAATCCGCATCGAAACCCTGATGCATCGCGACAATCCCATCATCACTGGCGCCATCCCCGGAATGCCCCCTAATGACAACACCTACTATATGGGAGCATACCGGGCTGCGGCCGTCTGGAATCAGTTGGAAGCGGCCGGTATTCCGGAAGTCAAGGGTGTCTATGCCCACGAAGCAGGAGGCAGTCGCATGTGGCTGACTGTCTCAATCCGGCAGATGTATGGCGGTCACTCAAAGCAGGCCGGGCTGGTAGCCTCCCAGTGTCACGGCGGCGCCTATGCCAACCGCTGGACCATCGTTGTTGATGACGACATCGAGCCCTCGAACATGAACGAGGTCATCTGGGCCATGTGCACACGCTATGATCCGAGGGACGACACAGACATCATCAATGGCTGCTGGAGCACCCATCTCGACCCCATGTGTTACGATGACGAAACCGATCGGCGAAACTCCCGCGTCGTTATTGATGCCTGCCGGCCTTTCAATCGCCGGAACACCTTCCCGGCCGTGACCCGTTCTTCAAAAGAACTGGATGCCCGCATCCGCGAGAAATATTCCGCACATCTGCCCGCGAACTTCCGCTGATGGCTGTAAAGGCGGGGCTCTCCGGAATCGGAGAGACCGCCGGACCTTACCTCCTGCTGAGTTTCTCGGTTCTGTGCTGGAGCGGAACACTCGCGGTGGGAAAGCTGGCCAGCGTCGATGTTCCGCCGGTCACATTGTCTTTCTGGCGCCATCTTCTCGCTGCTCTTCTCGTAATCCCCTTCATAATCCCGCAACTCCATCAGGACTGGCCGGTTATACGCCGCCATGGACGGTCACTCCTTTTGCTCAGCGCACTCTTTGTTGCCGGCAATACTCTGGTTTTTGTATCTGTGAGGCATACCACCGTTATCAACGCCGCTCTCATCAATGCCGGCGTTCCTGTTGCCGCAGCCATGTTTTCGTGGGTTTTCCTGAGGGACATCATCAATCGCTGGCAGGCCCTCGGAATCGTCGCATGTTTTCTGGGAATTGCGACCGTCGTGACCCGTGGACAACTCGAAATCCTGCTCGCTCTGGAATACAGCGGAGGCGATCTCTATATGCTTGGCGCCGTTCTGTGCTGGGCTCTCTACATGGTGCTTCTCAAGCGCACCAGCATCATGATCTCTCCCTGGAGTCTCCTGGTCATTCTGGCGACTGGCGGCAGCCTCTGCCTTCTGCCCGTATATCTCGTCGAAGTCAGTCACTTCGGAATGTTTGACTTGAGTATGCTGGCCGTCATCAGTCTGCTTTACGTAGCCTGTTTCAGCACTGTACTCGCCTATGCCTGCTGGAACAGCGGCACATTGCGGATCGGACCGAACCGGGCATCTGCCTTCATGTGTCTGCATCCGCTGTACGGCGCAGTGTTGGGCATGCTTGTTTTCGGTGAGGTGGTCCGGGGTTATCACGGCATCGGCACCATCCTTGTGCTCGCCGGAATCGTAATGGTTTCACGCAATTATGAACGGAAAACCGCCGCATCCGGAAGCTGACCGTCCCGCTGGAACCACCTTCGGGCGGCAACGCCTTGGATAACTGTCTATTCAGACCACAAGTTCGAAAAACGGGTCTCCACCACATCTTCAAACTGGGGATCGCCCGCAGGCAGCCCCATTTCAAGCGCGAACCTGTTCATACCGGCAACAAATTCTTGCGAAATGACAGGATCATAAAACGGCAGATCACGCGCAACTACCTGAGCAATGAGGGACGCCTCGGTCTCCGGAAAGCTCTTGCGTCCGACCTCTGTCGCGAGATCGATATCGGACTTCAGCGCCCTCTGCACACGGACGATGGCTCGCACTGCAGCGGCAACCGTTTCCGGTGAACGGTCAATCATTTGCTCCGTCGTTGCGAGTACCGGCTGGGTATAGTGGAACGAAACCTTGGGTCCCAATCCCCGCCTCGGATCAAGCACAACCGTACCGACACCCCGCGTGACCGCGAGTTCCGAACCCATCCCGTTCGCCCAGAACGCATCGATCGTCCCCTCCTCAAGGGCCCGGGCTGCCATCACCCCGAACGATACGCCGGCGACCGCACCGGGAACCGGTGCAATCGTGACATCGGTTTCCGGATTGAGACCGGTCTCCCTGAGCAGGCGTTTCAGGCCGATATCAACCCAGGGTGCGGCGCCGATACGAAGACCCTTCAGGGCCTCCGTTTCGCCCCTTCCGATACCCAGATCGGCACGGGCAACGAGAAGCCAGTACATCCCCTGGGACAGCGCGCATACGAGTTTTGCCCCTTTCCATTCGGGAAAGGCGGACAGTGTCGCATGTGCCGACCCGGCAACGAAACTCACATCGCCGTCACGCAAGGCCTTGTTGGCGTCATCAACCGGAAAGATCAGCTGATAGGTTGCCTCGAGACCTTCCTGTTCGAAGAATCCCAGCTCCACCGCCGCCGGCGCCGGGAAGTAGGAGTTGGAAATCAGATCCGGAACCGCGATTTTCATTGCTGTCTCTTTCTCCCGATTGATGCTCTCAAGATCCGAAATCCAGTCCCTGTTGCACACCGGGCCGGGCTGACATCTCGTCGTACCAACGATCGACACTTGGACAACCCTCGGCGTAAAGCGGAACCACATTCTTGCATCTGAGCATGACCGGATACATGGCGAAGTCAGCAATCGTTACCTCGCTGCCGCCGCAATATTGTCTTTCTGACAGCAAGCCATCCCAAACCTTCAGGATGTCGTTGAAGCGTCGCCCGAACATGTCCATGGTTGGTTGGTGCGGCTCCTTCTCTCGCCCGATCGTGAGGACCGACATCAGATGGCCCCCGAGATCCGTAGCGATACTCATGATGTCCCGCCAGTACAGCATATCCCGCATAAGGTGTTGCGGCAGGAACTGCCCCGACTTTTCCGCGAGATAAAATAGCATTGTCATCGACTGTGACAGGGTCAGTGACTTGCCGTCCGGGCCGTCAGAATCAATCAGTGTCGGCACCAGCCCGGTAGGATTACGCGCCAGATACTCAGGTG
Organism: Alphaproteobacteria bacterium; assembly: GCA_965221485.1. Classification (GTDB taxonomy): domain Bacteria; phylum Pseudomonadota; class Alphaproteobacteria; order MPNO01; family UBA830; genus JAJEBT01. The sequence goes on from OZ244893.1 coordinate 2,105,177, forward strand.
ACTTGTGCTCTCCGGCCATCAGATCAACGGCATGAAGCCTGTAGTCAATGCCGCATTCATGAAGCATGATCTTGGGGCGCAGGCCGTTGGATGTGGGCGCCGTGTAGAGATCGATCATCAGTTTCTCCTCGGAGTTGGACCAGCCTTTTGCTTGCCTGATTACCACGGATTGCCTTGACTGATAACCCGACCGGCAAAACCGTCATCTGCATTGAAGGCGGCTTTAACAGATCTTTCCGGTATTGCCCTGCACCGTTCGCCTGGTCTGCAAGTCCCGCCCCCATCGTGAACAAACCCAGGTGGTCGTCAGGCCAGGGTTCTCTCACGGCCCGGGAGTCGCGCCCGGAAGCTTGTCTTAACACGTAGTTTCGGCCAGGGACCCGCACCGCAAACCGGGAACTCTGCAGGGTTGCCTCTCCGGTCCTGCCCCACAGGTCACTGTTGCAATTCCCTGTCGTCCCGGGAGCGGGTTGCGACAGCGCCCCCACGATCCGACCCTTCATAATTTGTCACGTCACGATAAGAAGCGTGTTCAGCTCACGCTTGACCCGACCATTGTGGTCCCGGGGCCGTCGAGGGCACCACTTGGCGCGCTCTCATCCTCAACCTTCCTCGCAGCGCGGCCAGTCCGGAAAGCCGGAGCAGAAGAAACGGTGCCCCTCACACCGAACTTGAAACCGCGAACCGTCAAATCTAGAGTACTCTCATAATAATCAGTGCCTTCGGTTAACAGACAGCCTCGCCACGGTCCTGCTGCCGGAACCGCTGATCCGGGCCCGTTCTACAGAGCTGGCGTTAACAGTTTCGGAATGCCGGTCGACCGCCCGGAGGTGCATACGGATAGTCCGTTACGCCCATATATTTGGAGGCTTCCATGCTTGATACCGTCAATTCCCCCGTCATTCAGCCCGGTGATCTCGAGCCCAACTGGAACTGGGACCGGCACATACCGGCATTGGGTCACACGGCGGTGGATTTCGAACGACGCGTGGATCACGACCGATTGCGCAAATACCGCCTTGCACGGGCCCGCGAGGCCCTGAAAAATTCGCATTGCGGGGCTCTCCTCCTCTTCGACGTGAACAACATCCGCTATGTCACAGGAACCAAGATCGGGGAATGGGAACGCGACAAGATGTGCCGGTTCGCGCTGCTTGCCGGTGACACGGATCCCTATCTCTGGGATTTCGGTTCCGCCGCTGTTCATCACCGCCTTAACTGCGACTGGCTCAAGCCGGATCATTGCCACGCAGGCGTGGTGGGAATGCGCGGCACCATCCCCCCATCGTTCGGTCTCATGAAACACCACGCCGAGGAAATCGCAGACCTGATCAGGCAGGCAGGCGTGGCCGACCTGCCCGTTGGCGTCGATTATGCAGAGACCGCGATGTTTTTCGAATTGCAGCAGGCAGGACTCGATATCGTCGACGGCCAGCAGATCATGCTGGACGCACGGGAAATCAAGAATGCCGACGAAATTCATCTCCTCAATCAGGCTGCGGCCATGGTCGACGGTGTCTATCACATGATTTACGAGGAGCTGAAACCCGGTGTCCGCGAAAACGATATCGTCGCCATGTCCAACAAGATGCTTTACGAGATGGGCTCGGACGATGTGGAAGCCATCAATGCGATCTCGGGTGAGCGCTGCAGTCCCCATCCGCACAATTTCACAGACCGGTACCTCCGGCCCGGCGATCAGGCCTTTTTCGACATCCTGCAGAGTTATCAGGGTTATCGCACCTGTTATTACCGCACCTTCAATGTGGGGAGAGCCACCCCCGAACAGACCGACGCCTACACCCGGTGCCGGGAGTGGCTTGATGCCGCGATCGATCTGATCAAGCCGGGTGTCGGCACCGATCAGGTTGCAAGTGTCTGGCCTGCAGCGGAAGAGTTCGGATTTCCGAACGAGCTCTCGGCTTTCGGGCTTCAATTCGGCCACGGTCTCGGGCTTGCGCTTCATGAACGGCCCATCATCAGTCGGGTCTGCTCACTCGAAAATCCGATGGAAATCAAGACCGGTATGGTATTTGCCCTCGAAACCTATTGCCCGGCGGCCGACGGTTTCTCGGCAGCGCGTATCGAGGAGGAAGTGGTCGTGACCGACAAGGGATGCCAGGTGATCACGCTCTTTCCGGCCGAAGAGCTCCCGATTGCCAATCGCTACTGAGACCAACTGATGGCAATGGTCAAGGAGGAAGCGGTCGGCCCCGGTAACACGGACTCCTGGATACGGCTTTACCGGCAGATGGTGAAAATCCGGGAGTTCGAGGAGAATGCCAATCAGCTTTATCTTTCGGGTCGAATGCCGGGACTGACGCATATGTATTCCGGTCAGGAAGCCGTGGCCGTCGGAATTTGCGAAGCGCTCGATAAGACGGACAGGATCACATCCACCCATCGCGGGCATGGGCATTGCATGGCCAAGGGGGCCGAGTTCAGGCAAATGTTCTGCGAACTTCTGGGCAAGGAGGAAGGCTATTGCCGCGGCAAGGGCGGGTCCATGCATATCGCCGATCAGGACAACGGGAACCTCGGCGCCAATGCAATTGTGGGAGGTTCGGCCGGTATCGCAACCGGTGCGGCGCTGAGCGCGAAACGCCTCGGTACGGGAAGTGTAACAGTCTGTTTCTTTGGCGATGGAGCTCTCGGGCAGGGTCTGCTCTATGAATGCATGAACATGGCGGCTCTGTGGAAACTTCCGGTCATCTATGCCTGTGAAAACAATCTGTACGGCGAGTACAGCCATGTTTCGGAAATGGCCGCCGGCAGTCTGACGGCACGCGCTTCGGCGTTTGGCATTGAAGCCCATGAAGTGGACGGACAGGATGTACTGGCCGTCAATACTCTGGCCACATCGCTTGTAGCGCGGGCACGCGCGGGAGAAGGACCGTTTTTTGTTGTTCTCCATACGTATCGCTATCACGGCCATCATGTCGGAGACATCAATCGCGACTATTACCGCTCAAAGGAGGAGGAATCCGAGTGGAAGACCCGCCGCGACCCGATCGCCAACTTCGGCGCATGGCTGGAGCAACAGGGAATCGCGACTTCAGCTGAACTCGACGGCATCCGGGAAGCCATTCGAAACGAAGCGCGGGACGCTGTCGAATACGCGCTGGCTGCACCTTATCCGGCCAGCCGCGAGGTCGACATGCATGTCTATGCTTGAGAGCCGGAGATGAGAGAAATCTCCCTGTCCCAGGCCGTCAAGGAGGCGCTGACGGAAGAGATGCACCGCGATCCAACCGTGATCTTCATGGGCGAAGACGTTGCGGAGGCCGGAACCCCCTTCAAGGTCACCGTTGGTCTCGTCGATGAATTCGGGCCCGAACGCGTCGTCGATACGCCGATTTCGGAGCCCGGTTTCACAGGAATAGCGGTTGGTGCCGCCATGACAGGCATGCGTCCGGTAGTCGACATCATGTTCGGGGATTTTCTGTTTCTGATCATGGATCAGCTGTGCAACCAGGCCGCCAAGACCCATTACATGTCTGGTGGGAAGCTCAAGGTTCCGCTCGTGGTTCGAACAAACATGGGAGCTACGCGGCGCAGCGGCGCACAGCATTCCCAGTCCCTGCACGCATTGGCCGCTCATATCCCCGGCCTCAAGGTTGCCATGCCGTCCTCGGCATATGAGGCCAAGGGGCTGCTCAAGGCGGCCATCCGCGACGATAATCCTGTTGTCATCTTTGAGGACAAGATGATGTACCAGGAAAAGGCTGAAGTGCCGGAAACAGACTACGTGCTCCCGTTCGGAGTTGCTGAAGTGTTGCGAACTGGTGAAGACGTCACACTGGTGGCGACATCCTCGATGATCCAGGTCGCCCTGAAAGCGGCTGACACCCTTGCCGCAGAAGGAGTCTCGGCAGAAGTTATCGATCCAAGGACGATCGTGCCTCTCGATGAGGAAACGATTGTACGTTCGGCGCGCAAGACCTCCCGTGCCATAATTGTCGACGAGGGTCATCGAAGCTTTGGAGTCACAGCCGAAATCGCAGCGCGAATTGCGGAAGGCGCGTTTTACTACCTTGATGCACCCGTTCAGCGTATGGGTGCGATGGACGTGCCGGTTCCATTCACCCCTGTCCTTGAAGACCTGACGGTACCTACAAGTGAGGCAGTTGTTGAGCGGGCTCTCAGACTGATCCGCTGCGAGATTTGATATGCCCCACCAGATCATCATGCCGCAACTCGGCATGGCCCAGGATTCGGGGATCATCGTTGCATGGCGCAAGGCAGTCGGGGATGCCGTCCAGCCCGACGACATTATCATGGAAGTCGAAACCGACAAGGCTGTCATGGAGGTTCCTGCCGGCGTTCAGGGCTTTGTCGCGGAAATCCGTACCGGACAGGGTGAGGAGGCTGCGGTCGGTCAAACCGTCGCGATCGTCTCGGAAACCCGGGAGGTCGCAATTTCGACGCGGACGTCGCCATCCGGGTCAACGGCAGAGAAGGATGATCCGAAGCCGCCGGCTCCGGTCCGTCCTTCCACACCCAGCCTTCCAGCCCTGGCTCCGTCCCCTCCCGCCGCCGTCGGTAAGCGCGTCCTTGCCTCCCCCAAGGCCAGGCGTATCGCACGGGAAAGAGGCATCGATCTTGGAAGCCTGGTCCGGAAGGGTGCGCGTCAGCCGGTCAGATCGGCAGATCTGAACAACCTTCCGGGTTCCGGTCTCTCCGACAGATCCTCACTGTGGGACGTCGATCATGGCGCCTGGGGGCCGGTCAATCCGGCACCGGTTTCCCGCTTCCACAGGATCGCATCCGAAAGGCTGACACAAACCCTTAACACGGTCGTTCCGGTTACGCATCACGACCAGGCCGATATGACGGAAGTCGAAGCAGCAAGAACCCGCTTTCGGCCGGAAGCCGAAGCGAACGGCATCCACCTGACAGCGCTTTCCTTTCATGTCAGGGCCCTGGCAACCACTCTCTCACGGCACCCGGTATTCAACGCATCGCTCTCCGCCGACGAAACCATGTTGTGGATGAAGGGCTATTTCCATGTCGGTATTGTGGTCAATACCGAACACGGAATCGTCATACCGGTGATCCGGAATGCGGATACCAAGGGCCTGCTGGCGATTGCAGCCGAAATCCAGGATTTCGCCGAACGCGCCCGGGATCGCAAGATCCGTCCCGATGAGCTGGGTGGCGCCTCGATGTCCATATCCAGCCTCGGCCGCGAAGGCGGCACCGGATTCACGCCAGTCATCAATGCGCCTGAGGCCGCCATCCTGGGGATCAGTCGAATGGACATCGCACCGGTTTGGGATGGAAGCGTCTTCCAGCCCCGGCCGATGGTTCCGCTTGACCTCACCTATGATCATCGCATTGTCAACGGGGCGGAGGCGGCCAGCTTCATGACCGATTATCGCCGCCATCTCGAATGTCCGGCCCTCCTGTTGCTCTGAAACCCCGCTGCCCGGCCGCCTTCTTGCCCAATTCAAATTGCTGATGCGACATCCGCCAGATGGTCACCGGATATCGGTGGCAGCAGGATGACTTCGTGTCAATGGCCCTCAAACCTATCAAGGGAAGCCGTCACCCCTGACCGAGGCACATCATACCGGTCCGGGACATCACGGACACATGGTGCGTGGAGCCTGTATCGGACGGGATGGTTTCAAACCGTGTTCCCGGCCGGATTCATGCCGTTTCCACACTCATTGATCAGGCTCCAGCGTCCTCTCGGAAATTACTGTGGTGATGACGTTTCTCCTGGTCCATCATGCGCTTGCTCGGAGCACTTCCAGAAGGTCTCCGGTTCCCGGATCATCCGGAAAAAGGCCAGAATGAAATCCTCCCGGGATCGCATACTTACAACTCACGTAGGATCGCTGCCGAGACCCCACGATCTCCTGGAGCTTCTTGAAGCCGAAGATCAGGGGCGCGGCCCTGACCCCGACAAACTTCGGTCGGCAAAACGCAAGGCTGTCTGCGAAATCGTCAAACAGCAGATCGACAACGGGGTCGATATCGTCAGCGACGGAGAAATGGGCAAGCTTTCCTATACAATTTATGTAAAGCACCGGCTTGACGGCGTTCAGGACGGCGGCCCGCCTCTCGACATGCAAGATGGCCGGCCGCGCGGCCCGAAAGACATGCAGGAGCATCCTGGCTATGCCAAATGGCGGGAATCTCTCCGGGATATGCCAGGAACGCGATACACCCCGCCCCAGGTCACTTCGCGCATTTCCTATGGCAGCAGGGCGCCGCTTGAGGAAGACATTGCCAATTTGACAACGGCGACAGCAGAGGCGGTTCCGGTGGAAGCATTTGTCAACACCGCGTCGCCCGGACTCCTTCCTTCGTTCGTGCGGGATGCGTTTTACAAAAACGAAGAAGCTTATGTGGCCGATCTTGCCGACGCCATGAAATTCGAATACGACGCCATTCACGCAGCAGGATTTCTGGTCCAGGTCGACTGCCCGGATCTGGCCATGAGCCGGCATATTGCCTATCAGGACAAGAGTGATGCGGAATTTCTCAAAATCGCCGAACGAAACGTGGAGGCGCTCAATCATGCTTGCCGGGACATTCCCTCGGATCGTCTCCGCATGCACATTTGCTGGGGAAACTATCCCGGACCACATACACACGACATTGCTGTCTCGAAAATCGTCAACGTGGTGGTCAAGGCGAAGCCACAGGCGATCCTGTTTGAAGCGGCAAACTCGCGCCACGCTCACGAATACGAAGACTGGGCCTCAGCCCGCATACCCGATGACAAGATTTTGATTCCCGGGGTGATCGACTCAACCGACAATTTTGTGGAACATCCCCGTCTGGTGGCGCAACGTCTCAAGAAATTTGCTGAAATCGTGGGTCGCGAGCGCGTTATCGCCGGCTCGGATTGTGGATTTTCCACAGTTGCCGGCATGATCCGGACCTATCCCTCTGTGACCTGGGCCAAATTGAGGTCAATGTCCGAAGGTGCGGAAATGGCGTCGCGGGACCTCTGGAAGTCATCGGGGATCACTCGGTTCTGAAGGTTCGTTTCCGCTGTCTGGCCGTCATGATGACTCAGCCGCCGGACTCCGCCTGTCGGGCACGACTGCCCGAGGTTGCCAGCAACCACCCGAAAAGCAGGGCGGCCAATGCTGCACCCGCGAATTCTGCCGCAATAAACGCCGGTACATCGACCGGCCGAATGCCCGAGAACGTGTCGGTCAGGCTTCTGGCAATGGCCACAGCCGGATTGGCGAACGATGTCGATGACGTGAACCAGTAACCGGCAGAAATGAACAGTCCGACGGCATATGGCGTTGCTTCGGGACGAAAACGCACGCAGCCCAGGATAGTCGCTACAAGCCCGAACGCTGCAACGATCTCGGCGCCCCACTGCGGGGGTCCGGTTCGTATATTGGTGGACCACGAAACTACCGGTTCCGCAAACATGAAATGTGCAACAATCGTGCCCGCAATGCCGCCGATGACCTGGGCAGCAATGTAAACACCGAGTTCCCTGGCAGGAAACAGGCCCCGCATCAGGAGGGCTACCGAAACGGCCGGATTGAAGTGTGCTCCTGAGATGGGTCCGAAAACAAGGATGAGAACCACCAGGATCGCACCGGTTGCCACAGTATTGGCCAGCAGCGCAATGGCTTCATTGCCGTCGGCCAGCCGCTCTCCCATAATTCCGGAGCCCACAACTGTAGCGACCAGGATTCCGGTTCCCAGCGCTTCCGCGACGAAGCGCCGATTGAGATCAAATGAAGACATTCTGATTTCAGGTCTCGAGACTTGATGCGAGGGTCGCCTGCGACTCTTCCCGCCGGACCGCGATTTATAGGGACAATCCGTGACAGTTCCGTGACACCGGTGCATCGGGTGCCGGAACAGGGTTGGCAGCGGTGCAAGGGTCGTAGCTGGTGGCCCTGACCCGGCTTCCCTGTCACCGGAAATTCAGAAAACACGACCTGCCCTTGCGTTTGCTATCACCCGGGCGCGGACCGCAGGATCCGCAAGGCAATCGTCAGGACGGTCCCGCCAATCGGTTCAGGATTGCGATCACCGTCTCGCGATGTTCAGGTTCGATCGGTTCCAGTATCCGATCCTGTGCACGCTCAGCCGCTTCAAAGGCCAGAAACAGTGCGGTTCTTCCGCCGGACGTGAGCCGCAGTGAATTCGTCCGCAAGTCCCGGGGTTCACGGCTGCAATCGATCAGCCCCCTGTCAATCAAGCGCCGCAACACTCCGGTCAGGGTACTGCGGTCAATTCCTGTCAGCCTGACGAGGTCGGTCTGGCTGATCCCCGGTCTCTGAAACACGGTGAGCAGAACAGCAAACTGGCGGGGTGTAGGTCCGTCGTCACCAACCTCCTCGGCGAAAAGGTCGACGGCACGCTGCTGGCATCGGCGAATCAGATGTCCTGGCGCCTCGCTCAGCGCATACCGACTGATCTGGTCCTGACATTCCTGTTCCATATCAGCGGGGCACCCGGATTCGATCCCGAAAAGCAAAATAATCTGTACACGGACTAAATTAGGAAGTAAAGTCCTGATCTTCGCCGGACAGCCAGTTTCAGGGTGGCCACCCGGTATCATGGGAGAAAGTCATGGAATTCGGCATACAGTTCTTCCCCGATGTGGGGCCACTGCAGAAGTCAGGGCAGGAATATTTTCATGACTGCCTGAGGCTCGCCGAATTCGCTGACACATACGGCTATACTCACCTGCGAACGGTCGAACACTATTTTCACCCCTATGGTGGCTACAGCCCCAATCCGGTGGTGTTTCTGAGTGCGTTGTCACAAAGAGCGAAAACGCCTCGAATCGTTACAGGGGCCGTGCTTCCGGTGTTCAACAATCCTCTCAAACTGGCTGGCGAGATCGGAATGCTGGACAGCATTACGGGGGGACGGGCCGAAATCGGATTTGCGCGCGCGTTCCTTCCCCACGAATACGAGCGTTTCGGTATCAGTCTCGATGAGAGCGTTTCCCGATTTGACGAAGGCATGGAACAGGTTGACCTTTTGCTCACCGAAGAAAATGTTTCGCACGAGGGCAAGTTTCACAGCTTCAGGGACGTCACATCACTCCCCCGACCGGTCCAGAAACCGCGCCCGCCTTTCTGGACCGCTGCCTTCACGACTCCTGAATCTTTTGAAAAAGCGGGTCGTATCGGAAACTTCATCATGGCGATCCCCATCGGTGGTGCCCAGATGGGGGAATTGATCAGTATTTACCGCGAGTCCTGGGATGCGGCCGGTCATGCCGGCAGGGGCCGGGTCATGCTGGCATTCCATATGTATTGTGCAGAGACAGAGGACGAAGCCATCCGGATCGCGCGTGATCCGCTCAATCGCTATCTGAAATCCCTGGTCGACGCTGCGAGCGACTGGGTCGGTGGCGCGGCTTCGAACGACTACAAGGGTTACGACCGGATGATCGCCGCCCTCGATCGGGAAACCTTCGAGAGCCAGGTCGAAAAGGGTGCCGCCTGGGTCGGAACACCGGATCATCTGGTAGCCGCCATTCGGGAATATAGCGACATGATCGGTGGCTTTGACGACGCGTCTCTCCAGGTGAACTTCAACGACATGTCCTATGAAGATGCCGAGCGCTCGGTCAAACTGTTTGGTGAGGAGGTTATGCCGGTTTTCGCCGACGAAACGTGACCGATGACCCGCTTCCCGAACGACCTGTTGATCGGGTCTGACCCAATTGACTAAACTCCCGGACACGCCGATCCGGACATGAGGGTTTGAGCACCATGCGGCGCGGCAAACCGCACCAGGAGATGGACAGATGAACAGAGCCCTGCATGAAAGACCCGAAATGACCAACAGTCGGGCAGATTTCTATGCGCGTATGGCCACCCAGAGCATGACGCCTTTGTGGGAAGTTCTCCACAACCTGCTCGCCTCGGAACCCGTGACTGAAGCCACGCCTCACCGGTGGTCCTACGAAGACTGTCGCCCCTACGTCATGGAGTCCGCTGATTTGATCTCCGCAGAGGAAGCCGAACGCCGGGTGATGGTGCTGGAAAATCCCACACTTCCTGGCCGCTCATGCATTACCGAGGCCCTCTATGCAGGACTTCAGCTCATCATGCCCGGTGAAGTGGCTCCAGCACATCGGCATTCACCCGCAGCGCTGCGCTTTATCGTCGAAGGTTCAGGTGCTTACACCGCCATCGACGGAGAAAAAGCCTATATGGAAGTGGGCGACCTGATCCTCACACCTTCATGGGTCTGGCACGATCACGGTCACGAAGGCACCGAACCCGTCGTCTGGCTCGATGGGCTGGATATCCCGCTGGTGCGTTATCTCGGCCCGGTTTTTGCCCAGCCCTATCCTGAAGCAGAATACCCGGCAGGGCGGCCATCAGGCGACAACATGTCTCGTTACGGAGCCAATCTCCGCCCGATGGGAACGAACGGGAATTCGCAGAATTCACCCGTGTTCCACTACCCGTACGCCAGGACACGCGAAGCGCTCGAGAAACTCGAGCTGAGTGACGAAATCGACAGTCACCAGGGAATCAAGCTTGAATATATAAATCCGGCGACCGGTGGACCCGTCATGCCAACAATCGGGACCTATATCCAGAAACTCCCAAAAGGCTTTTCGGGTGAAACCTATCAGACCACTGCGGCCTGGGTTTATTCCGTTGTCGAGGGTGAAGGACGTACCTGCATCGGCGATCAGATCTTCGACTGGAAGGAAAAGGACACATTTGTCGTGCCGGCCTGGTACCCTCATCGCCATGAAACCGAAGCCGGCGCCTTTCTCTTCAGTTTTACGGACCAGCCGGTCCAGCAAAAGCTGGGGCTGTTCCGGGATAATCTGAACTCCCATAGCTGAAGAAAGCTGATCCGGGGGTGTGCCCGGGAAAGTCCTTGCTTTCACGGCCCTCTCCTCGTGCATCCGGCTGCGTCACTGCCAGAAGCCGTCCTGCAGCGATCTTGCGTTTCAGGCTCCCTGCAAGGAACGAGTTTAACCGGCACAAGTGCGGGCAGTTGACGACCGTATTACCGGCTCACATCCACGCCACTCAGGCATGAACCGGATGGCCGTTCCCGCTGCAAGGGTTGCCGGGTGCGAAATCACGACGTCATCACAGGGGACGGTCCCATTGGTGGCCTGCGGAGAGCCACGCGAGTCGAGGATATCGCACCTGACTGCACCAGTGGCCGCAATCACTCGACTGGCTTGACGCTTGCGCCGGGAGACCATAGTGCGTTATTCCCAAGGGTGTTCACATACGAACGACGAGCGTCATGCCGTGTCGCCCATCTCTTTACGCTTGCTGCGTCCTCTGGTTCTTACAGCCTGGCTGTTCACGATCTTCGCTTGTGTGCTGCCGGGTGGCGCTGGCGCGGCAGGTGTGACGGCGTTCGCCGCCGCCAGTCTCAAGAGCGCTCTGGACGAGATCGCCATCTCCTTTCATGAAGAGACCGGGCACGAGGTCATCGCGTCGTTTGCCGCGTCATCAGCATTGGCACAGCAAATTCGGAGGGGGGCGCCGGCTGATATCTATATTTCGGCCAATCAGGCGTGGATGGACAGGCTTGAACAGGAAGATCTCCTGCAGCCCGGCAGCCGCTTCGATCTTTTGACGAACGCGATTGTTCTGATCGGTCACGGCAAAAATCTGCCGCCTCTCACTATCGATTCAGACCTGGACCTCGCAGGAATGCTGGGACAGGGCTGGCTTGCCATGGCTCTCGTCAACGCCGCGCCTGCCGGCATCTACGGTAAAGCTGCCTTGCATGCCCTTGGCCTCTGGGACTCGGTGAAGTCCCGCGTCGCACAGACGGACAATGTTCGCGCCGCACTCAGGATGGTAGCAACCGGATCCGCTCCCATGGGAATTGTTTATGCTACGGACGCACATGTCAGCGACCGCGTATCCGTGCTCGGAACCTTTCCGGCCTACACGCACCCGGAGATCATCTATCCCGCTGCCGCGGTGGCATCAAGCCGGTCTCCGGCGACCCGGCAGTTCCTGGCATATCTCCGTGCGCCGACGGCTCGCATGACCTTCGAGCGCCAGGGCTTCACTGTCGCCACCCGGTAAAGGCAGACATGGATTGGCTCAGCCCGGAGGAGTGGAAGGCGGTCACACTCTCCCTGCGTGTCTCCTTTTGGGCAACGCTCGTCAGCTTGCCGCCCGGAATCTTCGTGGCCTACGTGCTGGCTCGGTGGGAATTCACCGGCAAGCAGCTTCTGAACGGGCTGGTGCATCTTCCGTTGATCCTTCCGCCCGTGGTGACCGGCTATCTGCTACTGATTACGTTCGGAGTGCGTGGTCCCGTCGGGAGTGTGCTCGAGGAAATGGGAATCGTGATCGCCTTTCGCTGGACCGGCGCCGCACTGGCAGCCGGTGTCATGGCTTTCCCCCTGCTGGTACGGGCAATCCGGCTGTCCATCGAAGCGGTGGATCCAAGGCTTGAACAGGCCGGCGCCACACTGGGCGCCTCCGGCCCATGGGTCTTTATAACAATTACACTTCCGCTCATTGTTCCAGGTATCCTTGCCGGCGCGATCCTCGCCTGGGCCAAGGCCATGGGAGAGTTCGGTGCAACAATAACCTTCGTTTCCAATATTCCGGGACAGACACAGACCCTTCCGTCTGCCATTTACGCATTCCTTCAGGTTCCGGACGGGGAGGCTTCTGCCCTTCGGCTCGTCGTCGTCTCGATTGTTGTTGCCATGACGGCGCTGCTGATTTCGGAGGCCGTAGCCCGACGCGTCGCCAAACGGATCGCCGGATCATGACACTGTCCGTCAAGCTTCGCCATGCGTTCGAAACCTTTGATCTCGATGTCACCTTCGAAGCTCCGTCGGGAGTCACCGTGCTGTTCGGAGGCTCCGGATCAGGCAAATCAACAATTATCAATGCGGTGGCCGGCCTCCTGCGACCCCAGTTCGGCCGGGTTGCAACCAGAGACTGGATCCTGTTTGACACGGAACATCAAACCTGGCTGCCGCCGCATCGCCGTCGGGTGGGAACGATCTTTCAGGAAGGCCGATTGTTTCCTCATTTCACGGTTCGCCAGAACCTCCTGTATGGACGCTGGTTCGCACCCCGTAACGAACCGGGCGAGGATATGGACCGCGTTGTGGAGATGCTTGGTATCAGCCATCTGCTGAACCGCCGTCCGGGCCGGCTCTCCGGGGGAGAAAAACAACGGGTCGCAATCGGCCGCGCATTACTGGCGAGTCCGCGGCTGATTCTCGCCGACGAGCCCCTGGCTTCACTGGATGAAGCTCGTAAAGCCGAAATCCTGCCTTACTTCCAGCGCCTTCGCGATGAGGTTTCTATTCCCCTTCTGTATGTCAGCCACTCGGCGGCGGAGGTCGCGACGCTGGCAACCACCGTGGTTGCCTTGCGGGATGGAAGGGTCTTGCGTCAGGGCCCGGCCTTTGAGGTCCTGGGCGATCCAATGGTGACACCGGTCGGTGCCCGTGGTGCAGGCGCTGTGCTCCAGGGAACGGTGGTGGCCCATCACGAAGACGGACTCTCCGAACTCGATGCCGGGGGGGCAAAGCTTCTGCTGCCCCGAATTTCGCACGCACCCGGCAGTCGCGTCCGGGTCAGACTCGCGGCTCACGATGTCCTGCTTTCGCGCGCGAGACCCGAACAGCTTTCCGCCCTCAATGTACTGACGGGTACGATCGAGTCCATCCGGTCGGGTGACGGACCAGGAGCCATTGTATCGATCCGCACCCAGGCCGGAACGATGCTGTCTCGTGTCACGCGCCGCGCGGCGGAGGATCTCGGACTCGCTGAAAATGTCCAGTGCCTCGCAATCATTGAAACGATGGCAATCGCTCCGGAAGACGTTATCGGGGACGACCCGACCTCTTGATGGACAGGAGGACAGGGTGTCAGGAGTCGAGGCCCCACCCTGTCAATGATCAGGATAATTTCACAAACCCTGCGGAACGGACTCGTCTCCAGGCAACCCTCGGACAGTCCGTGATCCGGACCCCGGTCCGTCCACAATTTCGCGACAATCCCGTGCAAGCCAGCGTGACGGCCCGGGACACAATCGCAACCCGGATTTTCTGGGAGCCGCGGATGGCCAGGAGACGGGCCAGGCCAGATACTTGCCAGGCACTGTCGCTGCTACGATTGCACAGCCTCGGATCACAGCCGCCACTTCCTGGGGAAATCAGACCTCCGAAATTTCAAAACTTATGCAATATAAATAATTATTGTGTATATTTTACGTTTTATTGGAAAAAATACACTTATGGACGTCCTATCGCAAGCCATCGCCGAAGCGATAAAATTGATTCTGAGTTGGGATCCGGACCTCATGGAGATCATCGGCCTGTCTCTCAGGATTACACTGTCGGCCGTTGCCATCGCCTGCATCATCGGCCTGCCCATCGGTGCTGTGGTCGGAAGCTTTCAATTTCCGGGTCGAATGGCGGTTACGGTCATTCTGAACACGCTCATGGGATTGCCACCCGTTGTGGTCGGGCTGGTGGTCTACCTCATGCTGTCGGCAGCTGGGCCTCTGGGACCACTGGGTTTGCTCTACAGCCCTGTAGCCATGATCATCGCCCAGACAATTCTGGTCACGCCGATTGTGGCTGCCCTCACCCGACAGGTGACTGAGGATCTGCACAGGGAATATGCGGAACAGTTCACGTCTCTCGGCACCAGCCCCCTGATCCGGGTGAGAGCACTGCTCTGGGACGCCCGATACGGTCTGTTGACGGTAGCTCTTGCCGGATTTGGCCGCGCAGTTGCCGAAGTGGGGGCCGTCATTATTGTGGGGGGGAATATCAACCATGTGACGCGTGTCATGACAACAGCGATCGCCCTTGAAACATCCAAGGGCAATCTTGAACTGGCACTGGCACTGGGTATCGTCCTTCTCCTGATCGCGGTCGCCGTCAGTGCGACCGTCATGACGCTGAGGGCCACAGCCCTGACGTCAGCCTATGCCTGAAGGGCATGGCAACCCTAGCGTGACCGGAACCGCAACACAGTCACATTCAAGGGAAACACCCATCCTGGAGACCCGGGGCCTGTGTTTTGAGGCAGGAGGCAAGCGACTTCTGGACCGGATCGACCTGACGATCCAGGCCCGACGGCGCACCGTCATCCTGGGCTCCAACGGCGCCGGAAAAAGCCTGTTGTTGCGCCTCCTGCACGGTTTGCTGCAACCCGCCACAGGTCAGGTCCTGTGGCATGGACGACCTCTTGATGCCGAAGCTCGCCGCGAACAGGCCATGGTCTTTCAACGGCCAGTTATGCTTCGCCGCTCGGTACGCGCCAATTTGCGGTTCGCGCTTGCAGCCCGTGGACTGAGGCATAGGGAACGGATTCAGCGGGAAGCGTTCGCACTCGATATTGCGCAACTTGGTGACAAGGCAAAAAGGCCGGCCCGCACGTTGTCAGTCGGAGAACAGCAACGGCTCGCCGTCGCGCGCGCTCTGGCCTGTCGGCCCGAAATCCTGTTTCTGGATGAACCCATGTCCAGTCTCGATCCTGCTTCGACCCTGGCCGTGGAGCAGTTGATCATGGATGCCAGCAAGAGCGGTGTCACAATCGTCATTGTTACTCATGATGTCGGCCAGGCCAGGCGGCTCGGTCAGGACGCCCTGTTCATGCATGGTGGCCGTATCGTCGAGACCCGCCCACTGAAAACGCTGATCGAAGCGCCCGAGTCGGAACCGGCACGATACTGGCTTGAGGGTCGATTGTTTCCGGATGGTATCGATGCGGCAAACCCTGAACGCCAAGAGGAAGTGCCATTGTGATCAAACAGGCGTTTAAGGTCCTTTTGCTTGTCATCATCGCTGCGTTCCCGGACCTGCCTCCAACAAGGGCCGAGGATCGCTTTATCATCGTCCAGTCCACAACCTCGACCGAGAATTCCGGTCTCTTCGATCACATTCTCCCCCTGTTTCGGAAGAAGACCGGGATCGAGGTGCGTGTGGTCGCAGTAGGAACAGGTCAGGCTATCCGCAACGCCGCCAATGGTGATGGCGATGTTCTGCTTGTGCATGCGACACTGGCTGAAGAGCAGTTCGTCAGCCAGGGTTACGGTCTCTTCAGGGCAGATGTGATGTATAACGATTTCGTCATAGTCGGCCCATCTTCGGATCCTGCAGGTATCGGCGGCCTCGACAATGCCGTTACCTCATTTCGGAGAATTGCAGAAAAAAAGGTGCCTTTTCTGTCCCGGGGGGACGATTCCGGGACTCACAGGACGGAACTCAGATTATGGCGTGAAGCCGGGATTGATGCCGGAATGGCCTCAGGTACGTGGTATCGCGAAGCCGGCTCGGGGATGGGTGCGACACTGAATACAGGAATCAATATGGGGGCGTATATCCTGACCGACCGGGCGACATGGATCACGTTTCGCAACAAGCAAACCGCGCAGATTCTGGTTGACAGAGCCCCGGGGCTGATAAACCAGTACGGGGTCATTCCGGTCAGTCCGGACAGGCATCCCCACGTGAAAGCGGGGCTCGCCCGTCAGTTTGTCAACTGGATTCTTTCGGATGAAGGCCAGGCAGCAATCGCGTCCTTTCAGATCAATGGACAGCCACTGTTTTTCCCGAACGCCCGACTGCAGGAATGGCCGACAAGAGTGGAGCCTCGATAGAGAATATCCGGGGTCAGCCAAGGCAGCCAACCAGCACCGCAATCCGGGTAACTCGCCCCTACATGCCAATTCTGCTACAATATATGGGTTCTTGGAGAAACTTATGCCGCACAAGCGGTGTTGCCCTTCAGGATCTGATCCGGGTACACAGACTCTTTCGTAAGAATGCTAATGCCTCATAGAGTCCCAAGCCTTGGGCAAAATGTTGCGCATCGCAAATTTAACTGGTTGACGGTCCTTGCTTGCGTTTCCAACAAGTGCCTTGAGATCTGCTCCTACGGCAGGCTTTCGGAGCGTACACCCTTTGCGCTCGGGGCGCTTCAGTAACGATTTGTGCCCCTTCATTACAGCAAGAAAAAAGTTCAGGTGGCGCAAGAAAACGAGATTGGGAGTTAGAGAATTGCGAAATGACAAGAGTAGCCTCGAAACGCTGCAAGGATCGAATGCTACTGGGGTTGTATCGTTGCGTCATCAAGCTCTGCAACGCGTCAATTTCGCTTCGGCGCAAAACAATGTTGCAGTCATTGAGGAAATCGCGGTCGAGAATTCGACCGATGAGACGCTCACTGACATCAGAATCACCCTTCGGACCGCGCCGCCTATAATTCGTGAGAAGACCTGGAATATCGATCGCGTTGCCCCGAGGTCTCAATTTTCGGTGCGCGATCTCTCCACCCCGTTAGACATCGAACAGCTGCATCGACTCGACGAAGCCGAAATAGGCGAACTTGAATTTCATATGGTGTTCAGTGGAGGGCAGAAACTTGTCGAGAAGCGCCGAATAGATTTGCTAGCGCGCGACGAGTGGGGCGGTGTGCCTGATATGGCTCAGATCCTTGCTGCCTTCGTTTCACCCAACGATTCTGCGATAGCACGTGTACTGAAGGACGCAGCAGGGCTCTTGGAGCGAGCAGGTTACGACGGTTCAATGAATGGCTATCAGTCGGCTGACCCAAGCCGCTCCTACATGCTAGCGGGCGCAATTTGGTCCTCTATCACTGGCCTCGGACTTACATATGCAGCGCCACCAGCATCGTTCGAGAAAGATGGCCAGAAAATCCGAGGTCCAAGTCGCATCACCGCCGAAGGGCTTGCCACCTGTCTCGATTCTGCTCTCTTTCTTGCCGCAGCGTTTGAGGCTGTAGGTCTAAACCCTGTCGTTCTCTTTTCCCAAGGTCATGCATGGGTCGGGGTCTGGATCGTGAAAAAGGATTTCGGCCAAGTAACTGAACCGGATGTGGTTGCCGTCCGAAAGGCCATGCAAGCCCGTGAGTTCATTCCGATCGAGACCACCCTACTGACCAAACGTCCCGCCATCGGATTCGAACAGGCTGTCGACGAAGGCCGTCGCCGTCTTTCAGAAAACCGGGACCCTGAGTTCGTGATGGCCATCGATATTGCGCGGTCTCGTGCTGCCCGAATCCGGCCACTTGCAAGTCATCGTGTCGCAGAACCCTCTGACGCCGATGTAATCGATGAAATCGCACCTGCAGCCCTACCACCGTTGCCGGATTTCGGTCTTTTCCCAAACGAAATCAACGAAAATGAACCGGAAACAGCCCCGGACCGCATTGAGCGATGGCAGCGAAAACTACTTGATTTGTCGCTCCGAAACCGCCTGCTGAACTACCGCGAGACCAAACAAACCCTTCCTTTGCGGTGTCCGAGCGTCGCTGCCTTCGAGGACGAACTCGCCGCTGGAAAGAAATTTCGGGGTTTCTCGCTGAACGACAACGATCCGATCGGGGATCGCACGGTTTCCCCAGAGGACAAACAGCGGATCGAGGAGGAAGTCATCGAAAATGCGTTCGAGGGCAGGCAATTCGTTGTTCCGTTAACTGGCCAGGAGATGAACCGTCGCCTGCTCACGCTATACCGTCGTTCGAGAAGCGACATGCAGGAGGGCGGTACGAACACGCTCTTTCTCGCCGCAGGCTTCCTGCGATGGAAAAGAACCGAAGGCGATACCCGTATCTACCGTGCGCCGCTCGTGCTTATTCCAGTCAAACTGGAGCGACGGTCGGCCCAGTCCCCGTTTCGGATCGCCCATCATGAGGACGATGTGCGGATCAACTCGACCCTGCTTGAGTTTCTGAAACGTGACTTCGACCTCCGCATCTCTGAACTTGAGAGCGAATTGCCACACGATCACAGTGGGGTCGACGTTCCACGGATATTCGACATCATGCGTCGGAAGGTGCGTGATGTCGCTGGGTTTGAGATAGTCGAGGAGCTTGCGCTCTCGACCTTCTCGTTCGCGAAGTATCTCCTGTGGAAGGACTTGGTCGACCGGGCCGACGACCTCAGGAAGAACCGACTTGTGAATCATCTCATTGACGGGGCCACGGAGACGTATGAGCAAACAGCGGACACCTCCCGCA
Organism: Alphaproteobacteria bacterium; assembly: GCA_965221485.1. Taxonomy (GTDB): domain Bacteria; phylum Pseudomonadota; class Alphaproteobacteria; order MPNO01; family UBA830; genus JAJEBT01. Next base: position 2,124,145 of record OZ244893.1, read on the forward strand.
TCAAGCCGGAAGATATAGATCGACGCTTCTTGCCGCAGAACCTGATGACGCCATTATCCGCAGATAGCTCGCAGCTCGCAGCAATTATGGATGCTTCTGAGGGCCGTGACTTTATTCTGGTCGGGCCGCCGGGAACCGGCAAAAGCCAGACCATCACGAACATCATTGCGCAGTGCTTGGGGGAAGGAAAAACCATTCTTTTCGTCGCCGAAAAGGCGGCAGCGCTCGATGTGGTACATCGCAGACTCGTTGCGACAGGACTTGGCGACGCTGTTCTCGAACTCCACTCGAACAAGACGGATCGGAAGGCCGTCCTTGCGCAACTTGATCGGGGATGGGAGCGGTCTTCAAGCGGCTCGAGACAAGAATGGATCGAAGTGACCGAAAAACTGAGGATATCCCGGGACCATTTGAACACCTATGTCGAGGCTCTGCATGCCAAAGGACCACAAGGCTTCAGCGTATTCGAAGCAATAACGGTGCTTGCCCCTGGCGCTCCTTCCTTCGAGGTTTCCTTTGCCTCCAAGGACACCCACGACGAAGAAAACTACAAGAATCTGACCAAGCTGGCTGCTGATCTTGGCCAAGCACACAAGGGAGCCACCGCCGGACCTGCGCTGTCGCTCGTCCGTAGAGAGGAATGGTCCTTTCAGTGGCAGAGCGAATTTATAAAAGCTGCAGAGGCTCTGCATACGGCGCTGAATGAGTTGGCGCGCGCAGAGAATGTGCTGGCCTGTGAGCTTGGTCTTCATACGGATCTCAATTTAGAAGCTGCACGACGCACTAAGCTCAAGGCGTTTGCACCGCGTTTAGAACCAGGAGCACTTGATCTCGCCGCAGTACCAGACATACCGACAGACCGCCTCACCGCTTCGGCCGAAGCCCTTGCTTTGAATACCAAAGAGCTCCTGGCAGCCAGAAAAGAAACATCGGCGACCTATCAACTCGATGTCGTACGCCGCATGCCACTTGAGCAATTAAACGCAGATTGGTCCGAAGCAGACGGGAGCATTTGGCCCGCCTCCTCTCTTTGGGCAAGGTGGAAAGTCAAGAAGCTCTTGCAGTCATACGCCGTCCACGGAACGGCTTCTCCGGCTATCGACCTGAAAGCGTTACTCAAGGTCCAGGAAAAAGATAAGGCAATTCGCGAAAACCCCTTGGCATCGGTCGCCGAGGTTGGAGGTACAACAGGCTCGGATCGTTCGACGGAAGCTGTACGTCAGGCAATCGAGTTCCGTAATGCAATCAAAGATTTGAACTCTGAGGTGGAGAATTCGGATCGCTATGACCACGCCACAGAAGCGTTGTGCTCGACATTGGATGGACCCGTTGTAGACGCTCTCAAGTCTTACATTGCTGCGGAGACACTCGTTGACGAAACGTCTCGTACCTTCACGCAAAGAGATGGTGTGTATCCAGTTGAGTGGAGTGTTGCCGAACTAAAGGTGGGGCTTCAAACCATCCTAGAAGAGCGCGCCCGTCTTCCCATATGGTCTCAATGGGTTAAGTCTTGCCAACTTGCAAGCCAGGCCGGGTTATGCGGGATGGTCAGGGCGCTCGAAAGCGGAGATATCGAAGGCTCTGACGAAGATGCGTTCAAGCGGGCTTACGCAGCATGGTGGCTTCCGCTCGCTATGGACTCGAGCAAAGAACTCAGACGGTTTACGCGTTACGAGCACGAAAACATTATTGACACTTTTCGCAACTTAGACGGCATTGCGGAAAAACTTGCGCCAGCCGAGGTGATACGACGAATTGTCCATGGGTTGCCTGAAAAGGACATTGTCACCAGAAAATCGGAACTAGGGACACTCCGCCATCAGCTTAGCCTCGTTCGTCCCTCCATGCCAATTCGTAAACTGCTAGCCAGTCTCCCTGACAGTTTTGGAAAACTTACGCCCTGCGTGCTTATGTCTCCGCTCTCCGTAGCGCAATATCTGCCAACGGACCATTCTGCTTTCGACATAGTCATCTTCGACGAAGCTTCGCAGATCACAACTTGGGACGCGATTGGCGCAATAGCGCGAGGCCAACAGACTATCATTGTCGGTGATCCCAAGCAGCTCCCTCCCACAAATTTCTTTGGGCGTGCCGATGACGACGATGAAGCACTGTCCGAATTGGAACGCGACCTGCCCTCGATTCTCGAAGAAGCCCAAGCCGCAGGCGTGCCATCCAGACGACTTGATTGGCACTATCGAAGCCGTGATGAGACCCTCATAGCCTTTTCCAACCATTTTTATTATGGCGGTCGGCTTGTAACGTTTCCAGCTCCGTCGGCAGATTCGAATGCGATCAAATTTCACATCGTGAATGGCACTTATGCGCGAGGACAGGGTCGCATAAATCAGACGGAGGCTGAAATCATCGCGGAGACAGTAAGGCGATACCTGAAAAGTTGGCTTGAGTACCCAGAAGAAAAACGCCTGACACTTGGAGTAATCACATTTAATGCCGAACAGCAGTCGCTCATCCTGGATCTGTTGGACGAGCTCCGTCGGGAAGACGGCGAGCTTGAATGGTATTTCGCAGATGAGCGCGAGGAACCGGTCATCGTAAAGAATCTTGAGAATATCCAGGGCGACGAGCGGGACTTCATGTTATTCTCCGTTACCTTCGGCCCTGATTTCGTCGGCAAGCTTACGATGAACTTCGGGGCGATCAACGGCGCGGGGGGAGAAAAACGGCTCAACGTCGCGATCACCCGTGCTCGACGCGAGCTTCATATCTTTTCGTCGATAAGAGCCGATCAAATTGATTTGAACCGGACCCGTGCTGTCGGTGTCAAGGATCTGAAGGCGTTTCTTGACTATGCCGAGCGCGGCCCCATTGCGCTAACTTCGCGCGATGAGGGTTCTGTTGGCCCGCCAGAAAGCCCCTTCGAGGAAGCGGTGGCGGAGGCACTCCGCGCCAAAGGCTGGGATATCCGCACTCAAATCGGTGTATCCGGTTTCCGTGTAGATCTCGGTGTCGTGCACCCCGACTACGCCGGCAGGTATCTTGCCGGTATCGAGTGCGATGGAGCAAGCTACCACTCCTCAGCAACTGCCCGCGACCGGGACAAGGTTCGACAAGCTGTGTTGGAAGGCCTCGGCTGGACCATATTTCGGATCTGGTCGACCGATTGGTTTCGAGGGCAGGAAACTGTTGTTGGACAGCTTCACGGTGAGCTCGAAGAACTTCTTAAAACAGACCGAGCCAGCAAAGCGTCGATCGCAAATAAAGTAAACGAGGAACAGTTTGAAGCCGGAATCACTGGAGCTCCGGATGGTTTTAGAGAAGCAGGCAAACTTGCGTTGCCCACAAGCGACAGTAATGCGGGAGTGAAGAACGAAGAAACGGCCGCAAAGGCGAATGTAGTCTTTGCAGAACCTTTCTCAGAGCAGGTTGAAACAGCGTTACCTGGGAACGCCGGTGAGCGGCCTGTCAAGCAGCCAGAGAACCACTTGAACTCAGGGGAGGTGCTGGATCTGATCACGATCGGCCCATCGCTGTCGCCGAGTAAGGTTGAGTTAGAGACCTACTCGGTATGGCAAGGGAATGCACCGGACCCGCTTTCGGCGACATTAGGCGAGGTTACAGAGGCCCTGCGAGCAATAGTCGTTTCTGAAGGCCCAGTAGTGGTGGATCGAGCATTTAAGGCATACGTGTCTGCGAGCGGTGGATCACGTCTGGGTCGGCGGATTCGCAAGGCCCTCAATCGAGCACTTGCAAAATTAGAGCGCGACCACCAAATCACCGTCGAGAGAAGTGCCCGAAAAAGCCGATACTCAGACGCGGTCCTTAGACATCCCCAAACCAAAGGGATCAGGATCAGACAAATCGGACCGAGAGATTTCAACGAAATCCCCCATTCCGAACTCCGTGCACTGGTTGAGGCCGTGAGATCCTCCCAACCGAATACTACATTCGAGGAAGCTTACCGCCAAGTCTTGAGCATGTACGGACTGAAACGTCTGACTTCACAGGTCAAGAAGCGTTTCGATGAAGTATTCGCACCGACACGATGATGCAGTAACGCAGGCCTGGCCGTTTCTGGTCTACGACCGATTAAACGTTCCCAATCTAAACACCGATTGGGAGAGTACTTTTCATTCGATCCGATCGCGACGACTTGACTCTTCCCCCATTGAGCCAATTCCCCTGTTTGTTCGACACCATCGCCACTGGCACCAGAACTGATCTCACTGCATCGTGTTGCCTATCCGGCGGTCACAATCCAGTGCTGTCGCAAGCGGTTAGGACTCCCTTCCGCGCGTGCCTCCTCAAGGCTCAGAAAGGCACCAAAGCCTTGCAACTTGATTTGCAGAGTGAGTCTCTGACCACCAAAAACTAAGCGCGCAGTGCTCCGGTCTCTTCCGGTATCACGGGATGCTCGTAACGCCCGATCATCTCTTTCGATACAACCTGCCAGAATTGCGTGATCTCGGTATGCCAGTGATTCAGCATTCGCTCCGCAAATGCAGACTGGGTCTCCGCATGATGTTCCTCAACCAGTGACCGGAGATAACCGGCCCAGTGGGGCGACAGCACCCGCGTGTAGATGACGGTGTCCGTGTTTACGTGGTCGGCAAACGAGTTGTCAGAATCAAAAACAAATGCCATGCCCCCCGTCATGCCCGCCGCGAAATTGTCCCCGACGGGTCCAAGAATTACCGCCGTTCCGTTGGTCATGTACTCGCAACCGTTCGAACCGCAACCTTCCACCACCACAACCGCCCCGGAATTACGCACCGCAAACCGCTCACCGGCCTGACCCGACGCAAACAGCTTCCCGTCAGTCGCTCCATACAGCACTGTATTGCCAATGATCGCGTTCTCGTTGGACTTCCTCGGCGCAGCCGCCGGCGGGCGAACGACAATCGTCCCCCCGGAAAGACCCTTGCCGACATAATCATTGGCATCACCGAGAACTTCCAGTTTGAGCCCCTGAACCAGAAACGCACCCAGAGACTGACCAGCCGAACCCCGGAGACGGACCGTAATGTGATCGGGTTGCAGTCCCTTCATGCCGAAGCGCCGGGTAATCAACGAGGAAAAACGGGTCCCGATGGCGCGTTCCGTGTTGCGGACGTTGTATTGCAGCTGGATTTTCTCGCCGCTCTGAAACGCGAGTCCGGCATCCCTGATCATTTGCCCGTCAAGCGCCTCCACCACATCGTTGCGCCCTTCGATCGTGCAGTAATGAGCATGATCGCCAGGATCGGCCTGAACCAGCAGCGGATTCAGGTCAATATCGTCGAGATAGGGGCTGCCACGGCTGACCTGCCTGAGGAGCTCAGTGTGGCCGATGACCTCCGTCAGCGACTGTGCACCCAGTGAAGCGAGGATTTCCCTTGTCTCCTCGGCGATGAAGCTGAACAGGTTCATGACCTTCTCCGGGGTTCCGGTAAACCGGTCACGCAACTTCTCGCTTTGCGTACAGACTCCCACCGGGCAGGTGTTCGAATGGCATTGACGAACCATGATGCAGCCCATGGCGATCAGGGACGCTGTCCCAATACCGAACTCCTCCGCACCCAGGAGAGCGGCAATCACAACATCACGACCGGTCCGGAAGCCGCCGTCAACGCGAAGAACAACCCGATGCCGCAGCTGGTTCAGGGTCAGGACCTGGTGCACTTCGGAAAGTCCCATCTCCCAGGGAAGTCCCGCATACTTGATGGACGACTGTGGACTGGCGCCGGTCCCCCCGGAATGCCCTGAAACCAGAATGGAGTCCGCGCGCGCCTTGGCAACACCGGCAGCGATTGTCCCGATGCCCGTCTGAGCCACAAGTTTCACGCACACCTTGGCATCCGGATTGATTTGCTTGAGGTCATAGATGAGCTGCGCCAGATCCTCGATCGAGTAAATGTCGTGGTGAGGCGGCGGAGAAATCAGTGTTACACCAGGGGTCGAGTGACGCAGTTTCGCGATCATCTCCGATACCTTGATTCCCGGGAGTTGTCCTCCCTCACCCGGTTTGGCGCCCTGCGCGATCTTTATTTCAATTTCTCGGCAATTGTTGAGATATTCGGCGGTCACGCCGAACCGTCCCGACGCGATTTGCTTGATCGCGCTGGAAGGATTGTCGCCGTTCGGGCGCAGCTTGTAGCGGGCGGGATCCTCACCGCCTTCACCCGAGTCCGATTTGGCGCCGATCCGGTTCATCGCGATGGAAAGCGTCTCATGCGCTTCAGGGCTGAGAGCGCCGAGCGAAATCCCCGGAGAAACAAGGCGCTTGCGGATTTCCGTGATGGACTCGACGGATTCTATTGGCACTGCTTGCCGCTTGAGATCGAACTCCATGAGGTCGCGCGGACTGATGGGAGCGCTGGCGCGAACCCCATCCGCGTATTTCCGGTAGAGCGCGTAGGAGTCCGTAGCAACCGCATGCTGCAGCATATGGATACCCGTCCCCTCGAACCCATGGCTTTCACCGCTCTTGCGGAAGCGGTACAGGCCACCGACCGGCAAGGCAACCACGTCTTGATCGAAGGCCCGTTCGTGCAGCTCGAGCAGCTTGCGCTGCAAGCCGCTCAGGCCGATCCCGGATATCCGTGATTTCATCCCCTCGAAATAGCTGTGAATCAGCCACCGGCTCAATCCGACAGCCTCGAACTTGCAAGCTCCCCGGTAACTGGAGATGATGGAAATCCCCATTTTCGACATGATCTTGAGGAGTCCCTGATCGACAGCAGTCTTGTACCTTTGAAGCGCCGTTTGCAGGGGCATGTCACCGAAGAGCCCCCTGCGGTGGCGATCCATAATCGTTTCCTGGGCGAGATAGGCGTTGACAGTGCTGGCGCCGACACCAATCAGCACAGCAAAATAATGAACATCCATGCACTCGGCGCTGCGTACATTGATCGAGGTATAGGTTCGAAGGGCCTGCGATACCAGATAGGAATGCACTGCTCCTGTCGCCAGGATCATCGGTATTCCGGCACGATCCGGTGATATATTCTCATCGGTGAGGATCAGATGGACCGCACCGCCCCGTACGGCTTCCTCGGCCGTACGCTGGATCTTGTAAATGGCACGCCTGAGGGCATGTTCGCGGCCGTTCCGTCTGAAGGTACAATCGATCTCCACCGCCGAACTGCCCATATGGCGGCGCATTCCGTCATAAGCCGTGTTCAACAGAACCGGACTGTTGAGGAGCAGAAACTGTGTCTGGGACTCACTCTCGTCAAGAATATTGCCCAGGTTGCCGAGCCGCGTGTTCAGACTCATGACACGGTATTCGCGCAAGGAGTCAATCGGCGGATTGGTGACCTGACTGAAGGACTGACGGAAGTAGTGGTGAAGGCCACGGTAACCGCTTGAAAGAACCGCGATCGGCGTATCATCACCCATCGATCCGGTCGCTTCCTTCGCATCTTCGACCATAGGCCTCAACAGCAACTCAAGCTCTTCAAGGGTGTAGCCGGCCGCAACCTGGCGACGACGCAGGTCGTCACCCGTATAGGCTGCGATCGTGTCTTCATCGCCGCCAATGAGGTCATCCAGCGGCTTTATGTTCCCGATCCACTCCCCGAACGGTTTCGACTTTGCCAGCAACATCTTGATCTCGGAGTCCCGGTGAAGGCTGCCGTTCTCCATATCCACAGCGATCATCTGGCCCGGGCCCAGCCTGCCTTTCTCCACGATTTCGGACTCGCGTACCAGAACCATGCCCGCTTCAGAACCAACAATCAGCAGACCGTTCGAAGTCACCGAATAACGCATCGGTCTCAAGCCGTTACGGTCCATGGCGGCGAGAACCCATCGTCCATCGGTTGCAGCCATGGCAGCCGGGCCATCCCACGGCTCGATCACGCAATTGCAGTAGTTGTAAAAGTCCCGCAGCTCCTGATTCATCGTCGTCTTGCGCGACCATGCCTCCGGAATCATCAGGCACTTCGCCATCGGTGGAATGCGGCCCGCCCTCACCAGAAGCTCGAACACATTGTCAAATGATGCAGAGTCCGAATTTCCTGCACCGATGATGGGCTTGATGTCCTCGATTCGACTGCCGAGACGCTCGCTTGCGAGGCGGGTCTCATGACTCTTCATCCAGTTCACATTGCCCGACAGCGTGTTGATTTCACCATTGTGGGCCAACATGCGAAACGGCTGCGCCAGCCGCCAGGTCGGGAACGTATTGGTGGAATAGCGCTGATGGTAGAGGGCGAAACGTGATGCAAAACGGTGGTCAAGAAGATCGGGATAGAACGCCGACAACTGTTCGGCGAGAAACATTCCCTTGTATATCAGCGATCGGCAGCTCAGTGAACAAATGTAGAAACTCTGGATATGCTCTTCGAGCACCCGTTTTTCGATCAGCTTGCGAATGACATAGAGATCGGTTTCGAATTTTTCGGTGTCGACGCCAACCGGCCCCTCGATCATGATCTGTTCGATCTCGGGCCGGGTCGCATTGGCCTTCTCGCCAAGCGCATCGAGATTTACAGGAACCTGACGCCAGCCATAGATCGCGTAACCGAATTTCATGACCTCGGCCTCGGCAATGTGACGGCAGCGCTCCTGTGCATCCAGGTCGGTGCGTGGCAGGAATGTCATTCCGACCGCGATGGGGCCGTCACCCGGCTTGTGTCCAGTACGACCGACATGATCGCGGAAAAAATCCTGGGGAATGTCCAGCATGATTCCGGCGCCGTCGCCGGTCTTGCCATCGGCATCTACGGCGCCCCGATGCCACAGAGCCTTGAGCGCCTCGATTCCCGCCTCGACAACATCACGGCTGGGTCGACCGTCAATGGCAGCAACAAAACCTACGCCACAGGAGTCCGTTCCCGTCGGGTCAATTCCCGCTTCACGAACCAGCCGGTCAAAATTTCTCTGATATTGCTCGATAGAGCGTTCGCCCCGGTCCTTCATCCTGATCCCCCTTCTCAGGCACCCACCGCAGCGGCGCTGGCCGTGTTTTTTTCGTTCACATAGGCATGAATGCTCGACGCCGCGTCACGGCCGTCCCGGATTCCCCAGACAACCAGAGACGCACCGCGAACAATGTCTCCGGCCGCAAATACCCCTTCCATATTCGTCATCTTGGTCCGGTAATCAATGCGAAGCGTGCCCCATTTGGTCACGGTCAGCCGGGATTCATCGAACAGTGCAGGCAAGTCTTCAGGGTCAAATCCAAGCGCCTTGATGACGAGATCCGCATCCTCGTTGAAACTCGACCCCGCAATCGGTTCCGGTGTCTGCCGGCCCGACGAATCCGGAATTCCGAGATGAATCCGATGGCCACGTACAGACCGGACCGAGGAGTCACCAAGAAAGGCTTCAGGAGCCGCAAGCCAGTTGAACCGCACCCCCTCCTCTTCGGCATATTGCACTTCCCGTCTCGAACCGGGCATGTTGATGCGGTCGCGACGATACAGACAGGTCACCGACTCCGCACCCTGTCGAACGGCCGTTCTGACACAATCCATTGCCGTATCGCCGCCGCCGATGACCACGACTTTCTTGCCACGGGCATCGAGAGTTCCCTCGTCGAACTCGGGAACGGCATCTCCAAATCCCTTGCGATTGGAGGCAATGAGAAAATCGAGGGCCGGAACAATTCCGGCCATGCCAGAACCAGGACACATAATGTCTCGCGCCATATAGACACCAGTGGCAATCAGGACAGCGGCATGACGACGACGGATCTCCCGGAAATCAATGTCGCGACCAATCTCGACACCGCTATGAAAGTTCACACCACTGGCCTGGAGAAGCTCCACACGGCGCTCGACAATGGACTTTTCAAGCTTGAAATTGGGAATGCCGTAGACCAGCAGTCCGCCAATGCGATCGTGGCGATCATAGACATGGACCGTATAGCCGAAGCGCCTGAGCTCTTCCGCAGCTGACATTCCTGCCGGTCCCGCGCCAATGATTCCGATTGATTCCTCGCGATTCCGCGATGGAACAACCGGCTGGACCCAACCGCGTTCGAAAGCGGTATCGGTCAGGTATTTCTCTACCGACCCGATCGTGACCGTGCCATGACCGGCCTGTTCGATAACACAGTTCCCTTCGCACAACCGATCCTGCGGGCAAATCCGGCCACAGATTTCGGGCATGTTGTTGGTCGCCGCGGATACTTCGTAAGCCTCCTTGAGACGCCCCTCCGCCGTCAGCATCAACCAGTCCGGGATGTTGTTGTGCACGGGACAATGGACCTGGCAGAATGGTACACCGCATTGCGAACAGCGGCTGGCCTGCTGCGCAGCCGCCGCGGGATCGAATTCCCGATAAATTTCATCGAAGTCCTTGCGGCGCGACCGAGCAGCCCTCTGCGCGGGCATCTGGCGGTCAAGTTCGACGAATTTAAGCATGGGTTCCGGCATTACGTCCTCGATCTCCTGCGGGTTGCCCAAACTCCGGCAAGGCTCCGCGAGATGTTACAGGGACTTACTCTAGCAGAACCGCAGAAGAACCACAATAACAAAATCGGCGAATTAGTCAATATTATTTACCTAAATAACGGACAACCGCACGGCTGACCGGCGATCCACTCGCGTTGCATGGATATCGGGAGTTAATTTAGTTCCGATTTGGTACATAATTTCTTCTGGATGCATTATCAGACCGCGATTATATGATGACATTCCAAGGTCCACGGATCGCGCAAAGTGGAACAGGATCGTGCCATTCGAACAGCTCTTCGTCCTTGCCGTCGTTCAGGGGGTGACAGAATTTCTGCCGATCAGTTCATCCGCCCATTTGCAGCTCGTGCCCATGGTGATGCAATGGAACGATCAGGGTCTGATTATCGATATCGCCGTCCATGCCGGAACCATAGGTGCAGTGATCCTGTATTTGTGGCGGGATATTCTCGGGATGCTGGGCGGACTGCTGCGTTTCAGGGCACGCAACAACCCCGGACTGGACCTCGTAGGGAGGCTGGTAATCGCCACGCTTCCGATCATTGCCGCAGGTGCCGTCGTGTTCTCCATGAAGCACGAAATACCCCGAAGCGCCGAAGTCATCGGCTGGGCCACTATCCTGTTCGGCATACTGCTGCTGATCGTCGACCGCCTCGCGCCAACCCGAAAGACATTTCAGGAAATGACGTGGTGGCATGCGCTCGTCATTGGGCTTTTGCAAATTTTTGCTCTGATTCCCGGCGCCAGCCGCGCCGGCGTCACCATCACCGCCGCCCGGATGCTGGGTCTTGAGCGAACCGCGGCAGCCCGATTTTCGATGTTGCTCGCGATCCCTACCACGCTGGCGGCTTCAACCATTGCTGTCAGGCACCTTTACATGACCGGCTCTGTCTCATTCCAGTCCGACGCTGCTGTTGCAGCCGGGCTTGCGTTTGCTGCCGGCTTCACCGCAATCCTGTTCATGATGACATGGATCCGGCGCGCAAGCTTCCTGCCGTTTGTCATTTACAGACTGGTTCTCGGCGTCGCCGTTCTGGTTTATCTGGCCTGAACGCACCGTCGCAGTCGCGTCAATACCCCGGACGGTTCCCAGGCCTGTTTCGGTTGCGCTTTGACCAAAACCTCTATGTGTGAAAATTATGCACCGACTCTGGTGACACCGGAGGCTGATACGCTCTTGTATGGGCTCTTCAACCGCGTCGCGATACCACACCGAGCGCCCCCAGGCAGGACAGTGTGGGTTTTCGGATCAGTAATTCACGTCTCCCGTATGACCAGCCATGATGTCATGGCTGGTCATACGGGACCACTCCATACCCCGCGACGGTAGCGGCGCAGATAGCCGGGAACGACTCCTTCCAGCGAGACCGGCTCAATGCCCAGTTCCGCCAATCCCGGATGCTCTCCCGAAACAACATTGTCATGTCGCAGGAGACGGACCTGATCCCGGGTAATCGGAGCTCCGGGCAGCCAATCGATGAGAGCTGCCTTGAAACTTGCCAGCGCGAACGGTATCGGGACGAGAAGGCGTTTTCGACCAATCTCCTCAAGAAGAATTTCCATGAGCTCCCGAAACGTGAAAACTCTTGGCCCTCCGATTTCAAAAAGCGCGTGGGGTTGTTCCGAAAAGCTCCCGACGGTGGAGAGCGCCCGGGCCAGGTCCCGGACATAAACCGGCTGAAACCGGGTCGAACCTCCGCCGATGAGCGGCAGTGCCGGCAGCAGCCGCGCCAGCACGGCAAAGCGATTGAAAAAGTCATCCTCGGCCCCGATCACAAGGCTGGGCCGGACCACGACCGCGCCTGGAAAACTCTCGCGGACCGCAGACTCGGCGGCACCCTTGGTCGAAGCATAGAACGACGCAGAAGCGGGATCAGCCCCGATTGCCGAAACATGAACCAGAGTTCTGGCCCCCGCCTCTGATGCCGCCTCGGCAACCCGTCTTGCGCCGCCGACATGCACGCTCTGGAAGGTCTGCGGGCCCGTCCTGGCAAGGATCCCCACAAGGTTGAAAACCGTGTCGACACCCGTTACAGCCGCCCGCACAGAAACATCGTCACGCACATTGGCGGCCACTGGCGTAATCTGCCCCACGTCTCCCATCGGTCGCAAAAAACCCGCCCGATCAGGCCGCCGAACCGCGACACGAATCCGGACCCCCGTCCGCGCCAGTTCGCTTACGAGATATCGGCCGACGAAGCCTGAGCCGCCAAATACCGTTACGACATCCATGATCCTCGCCCTGTCTGCACCCTGCGAACACTGGGCGGTGACCGCCACTTCAACCGCACCCTCTTAAAATGCAGGGCTGCTGGCGTCAACATACACGGTTGGTGCTGCCTTGATCAGGGGGCGTTATCAAGGACCCTTCAAGGCTTGAACACTTCCACGTTTTCCGCTCACCCTGGGTGTTTTTTCGCGGCCTTGATCATCAAGCCATAGATTTCCGCGATCTCGGGCTTTTCGCGGGCAACCGCTGCCCCGACGGTGGACCAACGGCGGATCATCTCGGCCCGATCCTCAGGCGACAGATCGGTCAGCACGCCGCCCCTGTCCGTCCACGTAGAATAGCCCCGTTCGAAAAAATCTGTATTCCACCGATTGATTTCCGGCTCAATCGCTTCCGCTTCCGCCAGAACCAGGGCCTGAAGATCGACTGGCAGCTTGCCAAACCAGTCCCGGCCCATTCCTGCCAGGCTGGTGATATAGGCTCCATGCGTTCGCACCAGAAACCTCGCGACATTGTAATACTTGAATGGCAGAAAGATCACCGTGCTCCCGAATACAGCGTCAATTGCTCCCTGTTGCAGGGCGGGCAGGACGCTTATCAGCGGCATGGGAGCGCCTGTGGCTCCGACATGCTTCATGGGCAGGAGTTGCATGGGCGAGGCAAAAACTCGGATTTTCAGCCCTTTGAAATCTCCGAGGGTGCGGATCGGTTTTCGGCTGACAATGGCCGTCGTGGCGAGATACACGAGGCTCACGCCCTTGATTCCGCGTGGCTCGCCAAGGGACAGGAAGCCCCTGCGGAAGTCGGGTTCGTTTATGGTGGCGACGAGATGATCAGTACTACGGAAAACCCCCGGTGCACTGAGCACCTGAAACCCTGGATGAATACTGACGAAGAACGCCGGCGGACCGACATAGACCTCCTGCGTTCCCAGCTGAACGCCTTCGATCTGACGTGGTATCGATCCGAGCTGGCTGGCAGGATAAACCTCGGCCTTGATGCGTCCGCTCGACTTTTCGTTGATGCGTGCAGCATAGCGCTTTGCCCATTCATGTTGCCCTGCGTTGATCGTGGCAAGCCCGATTTTCATCGTGTAGGTCTTTGCTGCCAGCGGCGTCAGACCGAACAACAAACTCAAAGCAAAAGCGATCAGACAGACGCCCTTTCCGAACAGTCTCATTGTGTCCCTCCTCCGATTTTTTGGCTTTCCCGGTCCCGCGAGATCTGCCACACGTCTACAGGTAACCGGCCCCGAACGCAGCCTGGAGAGTAATGCAGAACGTTGCTACAGGGGCTTCGGGTACCAACCTCCGGCGACGTCGCTCATGCAGCTTATTTCCAGACACACAGCGTGAAGGCAGAACCTCATGGTTACACCGTTGATCCATCATACCCGTTTGCCTGACTGACGATACGCATGGTCAGTCGCCTGCAAAGCCGACAGGACACTCCTCGGGCACGCCGAGCGCTGGCTTCTGACGACAAACCGGCAAGACCATGTTATCGCAACGTTCCATATCCCGAGACTGGCAACATCCACTCTTGTCGTCAATCGTCGGGCTTCTTCCAGGCAAATCGCGCTGTCCGCACTCAGTCGAGCGAAATGATTTACGAACCCGCACTCATCCACAGCATGGGCCTTGCCACGGATCATCCGGAATCGCAAAGGCGGCAGCGGGGTAAGATACCGCGATGGCTGCGCCGATGACCTGTTGCGCCGGCGAAGCAATTCAGATCCGGACGGGCGATCCCCGCCCGGAGACGAGATGGATGTTTCGCCCTCCGTTGTATCAACCTGAGCGCCAGACAGGAGAGCGCGGTATCCTTCCAATACCGGTAACGGTCCGACAGTCAATCGGATACTGCCAATTCGTTTGCCGGCGCTCTGCGACCTTTCGGCAGCCGACATCGCCGGGGAAGCCTTGTCAAGCCCATTTCGGCTTCGCGGATATCTGTGCTGTCGCCAGCCATGTCTGTATGCCGGACATGTTCATGGAGCACTGGGTCGGGATGAGAGTGAAGTCCTTGACATTGTCCTGAAGCGGAGACACATTTCTGATCCCGTGTGGCGGGTCATGCATCGACAGACCCGCTCCGTATCCCGAAACAGGTTGACAACACTGCCCCGTGACTGCATACCGGACGTCCGCTTGCTGCACGGGCCCAGGTGGCGGAATTGGTAGACGCGCAGGTTTCAGGTACCTGTGACCGCAAGGTCGTGGAAGTTCGAGTCTTCTCCTGGGCACCAGATACCGGCCGCAAAGGCGCTTCCCCTGACCCCTGTTCCGAAAGGCCTCGCATTCGACAGTGACCGCACGATTCCATGATGGCGACCTCCCCGACGGCATGGATCCGGGCCCTGCGGTTGCGATCGATACTGAAACCATGGGCCTCAATCCGCAACGCGACAGGCTGTGCCTCGTTCAGCTGTCAACCGGAGACGGTAATGCACACCTCATCCGATTTGCGCCCGGAACCTATGAATGTCCGAACCTGAAACGGCTCCTGGGCGATCCTTCAGTGCTGAAACTGTTCCACTTCGCACGGTTCGATGTCGCGGTCATCAAGAGATATCTCGGCGTCGTTGCGGCGCCTCTCTACTGCACGAAGATCGCGTCCAGACTCGTCCGTACCTATACGGACCGGCACGGATTGAAGGACCTGTGCCAGGAACTCCTGGGAAAGGACCTGTCGAAAGAGCAACAATCCTCCGACTGGGGTGCGGAAGATTTGACGTCAGAGCAACTGAAATATGCTGCAAACGATGTCCTGTATCTCCACGAACTGAAGGCACGCCTCGACACAATGCTGGCGAGGGAAGGACGGACCGGACTCGCCCAGGCCTGCTTTGATTTCGTGCCGGTGCGGGCAGAGCTGGACCTTCAGGGCTGGCACGATCTGGACATATTTGCCCACTAGTGCGTAATTTCGGCATCCCCGGGTCGGGATACCGATTTTCCGGCCAATCTTATAGAGTACCGGGACCACGCAGGAGCGCTTATGGCAGATTCCCTGACCCATACCCCGGTTGACCAACCAGACGATAACGACGCGCTGGTTCGCTCGGGCCGTCGCGTTATCGCGGATGAGGTTGCCGGGCTCCACGCTCTTATTGACGGCCTCGATGATCGCTTTGCCCGCACCATTCGATTGCTCGAATCCGTCAAGGGGCGAATTGTTGTGACCGGAATGGGCAAGAGCGGTCACGTCGCGCGTAAGCTTGCTGCAACCCTGGCATCCACCGGAGCACCCGCCCAATACGTGCATCCCGCTGAAGCGAGCCATGGCGACCTCGGCATGATCACGAAAGACGACGCCATTCTGGCACTCTCGAACTCGGGAGAAACGCCGGAACTCTCGGATCTTATCGCTTATGTGACGCTGAAAGGGATCCCGCTGGTTTCCATTTGCGGACGGGAAACCAGTACCCTGACGAAAATGTCAACATTCTCGCTTGTCATTCCTGATTGCCGGGAAGCCTGTCCGCTGAACCTGGCGCCTACAACATCCACCACGGCCATGCTGGCCCTTGGTGATGCTATCGCCGTCGTGCTGCTGGAACGCCGCGGGTTCTCCCGGGACGACTTCCGGTTGCTGCACCCTGGCGGCCAAATTGGCTGGCATTTGATCAAGGTTGCAGATATCATGCACCAGGAAGCAGAAATGCCGCTTGTCAGCGGTTCCAGTCAAATGACGGAAACCATCATAGAGATGACCGGCAAACGCTTCGGTTGCGCGGGTGTAATCGAAGAAGATGGCCGTCTGGTGGGGATAATCACAGATGGCGATTTGCGGCGTCACATGAGGGACGACATTCTTGCCATGACAGCAGCCGACGTAATGACGCGAAATCCCGTGACTGTCGAGGCCGGCAACCTCGCCGCCCAGGCCCTCGCAATCATGAACGACGCAAAGATTACAAACATCTTCGTCGTCCAGGATTCCGTACCGGTCGGGATTGTTCACATTCACGATCTGCTTCGATCCGGAATCTCGTGAGTCAACGGCAGTCATGACGGTGCAAAAGCGCATTGACGCAGACCGGTCATGGCAAGGTCGTCTGGCGCCATTTCGTTCTGCTGCACCAAAGCAAATTCGCTACAGCAGGGCCTACAGCAAATTTGTTCGATGGACCAAGCTGACATTGCCCCTGATTGCCGTCGGTCTTGTGGTAACGGTTGCGCTCTGGGCGGAACTGAAATCCGGCTCGTTTCCCTCATCGCCGAAAAGCCTCATTTCCGACTTGAGACTTGATGCAGATGGGGTCAATCGGGCAACCAATACCCTGTTCAGCAATATAGATTCCAGGGATCAGCCGTTTACGCTGACGGCAGACTCCGTTGTCCAACTGGGCGAAGTAGCGGCCACACAGAGCCCCTCCGACGAACGATTCTCCCTTGAAAATCCCAAGGCCAAAATCCGTCTCACATCGGGAGCTGTAGTCCAGTTGACGTCACCGGAAGGTGAGTACTCTCATGGCGACAGAAAACTTGAACTGACCGGCGGCGTTCGCCTGACGCAACCGGAAGACTATGAAATCCTGACCACCAGCGCGGCGATTGACTTTGCGTCCATGCGAGCATGGAGTCACAAGCCGGTGACCGGTTCGGGCCGGTTCGGTTTCGTCGAGGCAAACGGTCTCGAGGTGCAGAGTGGGGGCGACGTGATAATCTTCAGCGGCCCTTCCCGGTTGATGATGAAATCGGAAAAATCTCTCAGTGAGAGCACCCGATGAGTTTGCCACGTCACAAACTTCTCAAGCGCATTCGGCGATGGTCTGTCTTCGTCCTGCTATGCCCGGCAGAAGCAGCGCTCGGTCAATCGCTCCAGTTTCCAGGGCAGGACGCAGCTGCACCTGTCGAGATCATTGCCCAGCAGGAACTGGAATGGGACCAGAATTCCCGAACCTACGTGGCACGCGGCGACGCAAGGGTGTCCCAGGGGGAGTTCAGTATCACCGCCGATATACTGACGGCCCACTATCGCAAAAACGGTGAGAACAAAACTGAAATCTGGCGTGTTGACGCAGACGGACATGTCAAACTGCATTCGGCGACGCTGATCGCTCACGGCTCGAGCGGTGTCTACGACGTACTTTCAGAAACCTTGACGCTGAAAGGACCGGTTCAGCTCGATACGACCGATGGGCGGATTACGGCCCGTGACAGTCTGGTATACCAGCAGAAGGAAGGTCGTGCCACAGTTCGGGGACGGGCAATCGCAACACGCGACAAAGAACGTGTGAGTGCGGAAACCCTGGTCGCTCATATTCAGAAGAACGACAAGGGCGAGGCGGTCATTCACACGGTCGAGGCGTTTGATGACGTCGTCGTTACGACGCCACGTGACACGATTCGCTCCCATCGCGGGATCTATAATGCGCAGACACGCAAAGTGACAATGACAGGCGATGTCCGGATCACCAGAGGTCTCAGCCAGATGACCGGCGACACTGCAGAGGTGAATCTGAAGACGGGCGTGAGCCGACTGAAAACCGGAGGCAAGAAGGCCGTTCGCGGAGTGATGGTCAACGAAGCGACTACGCGCGGCAAGACCTCGAAACAATAACGTTGAGCAAGAGGGCAATTTGGCAAAGATCATCAAACAGGTGTTTCCCCGGCAACCGGCATCGTCAAGTTCGAGTGTCGTTGACGAAGCCGAAACATCTCCCGGACTTCGGATCAACAAGGTCGGAAAATTCTTTCGCAAGCGACCCGTTCTGCGGGAGGTCGACGTCACATTGAGGCGCAGTGAAGTCGTGGGACTCATGGGTCCCAACGGTGCCGGAAAGACGACCTGTTTTTATATTGCCACAGGGCTGATCGCACCGGACTCAGGAACGGTCGAGCTGGACGGACAGGATGTCACAACGTTGCCCATGTATCGCAGGGCGCGGCTTGGAATCAGTTACCTGCCGCAGGAGGCATCAATCTTCAGGGGCCTGACCGTGGAAGCCAATATTCGAGCGGTCCTCGAGGTCACTGAATCCGATCCCGAAAAACGCGCGATCAGACTCGAGCAGTTGCTGGGAGAATTCTCGATCAGTCATCTGCGCAGGGCGCCGGCCATCACACTGTCCGGAGGAGAACGGCGTCGCGTCGAAATCGCGCGCGCCCTTGCCTCTCGTCCCAACTATTTGCTGCTCGACGAACCGCTGGCCGGAATTGATCCGATTGCTGTCGATGATGTGCGCAGTCTGATTCATCACCTCAAGGAAAAAGAGAAAATCGGCATTCTGGTTACGGATCACAATGTCAGGGAAACCCTGGAAATCGTCGATCGCGTGTACATCCTGAATGGTGGAACCGTGATGTTCAACGGCCCGCCATCGGAACTCGTGGCGGATGAAGGTGTCCGGCGGGTTTATCTTGGTGAAGGTTTCACCATGTAGGCGGCGTGTCAGCTGCCGACGATCCCGCCGCTATGGTGATTTCCCCGAGTCTCAAGGCAAACCAGCAAACCACCCTCAAGCTCACGCCGCAGATGCGGCAGGCTGTCAGGCTTCTCCAGATGTCCAGCCTGGAATTGTCGCACTATGTCGCCCTTGAAATCGAACGAAACCCCTTGATTGAACGAGTTGAACCGTCGCCGGACGAGATGTCCGGCGCGATCAGCGTGGTTTCAAGATCCCAGGACACCGTTGCCAGTGATGGCGCCCCCTCGTCAGATGCCAGCACGAGCACCAACGCATCGAACATTTCGGGGGTTTCAGGGATCGAGACATTTGAACCGACGACGGGGCTCACGGGATCCCACGGCCACAACAATTCCGATCAGTCTCTTCGCAGTCCCCGATCACCGCATGATCACAGGGCCGCCCTTGAGAACCTCGCGTCTTCCGGTACCTCGCTCTATGATCATGTGTTGGGCCAGGTCAATGTCGAGTTCCAGTCCGCGGATGAAAGGAAGATTGCCGGTCTTTTGGCCGAAAGGCTCGACAGCAACGGTTGGCTGGACGAACCTCTGGACGCTGTAGCCGAAATAGCGGATTGCCGCCTGGCGGACGTTGAACGTGTTCTCGAAAAGTGTCAGTTGTTCGATCCGCCAGGGATTTTTTCCCGCTCTCTCGCGGAATGCCTGACCCTTCAGCTGGAGCGAAACGACGATCTCGACCCGCCAACACGATGCGTGCTGGCGAACCTCGAATCTGTCGCAGAGGGCAAAATAACAGTCCTGCAAAACCGGTGCGGTATAGAAACCGCGCGGTTGGCAGATATTATGCGCAAGATCCGTTCCTTGAACCCGCGTCCCGCCTCTGTTTTTGAACAGGATATCGAACTTCCGGTCATCCCGGATGTCCTTCTGCAGCGCGTCAGTGGTGGATGGATTGTCAAGCTCAACCCGGAGGCCCTGCCGAAGGTGCTCGTCAACGAGTCCTATCGCGCGCTTCTGAGGAACGGCGCACTATCAACATCAGACAGAACCTTCGTCAGCGAGCGTCTGCAGTCCGCAAACTGGCTGATCAGGACACTTCGACAACGCGCCAATACGATCCTCAAGGTGGCGTGCGAACTTGTGCGTCGTCAGGAGCAGTTCTTCGAGAAAGGTGCCCAGCACATGATGCCGCTGACCCTGCAAAACGTCGCAGATGCCGTGGGCCTGCATGAAAGCACCGTCAGCCGGGTGACATCCAACAAGTTCATGGCCACCGACCGCGGAGTGTTTGAGCTGAAACATCTGTTCTCGCAAGCGGTCGGGAACGACTCCGAAGGCAACGCACAAGCAGCAACGGCAATCCGCTTTCGTATTCGAAGACTCATTGAAGAGGAACGACCGGACAATGTCCTCTCGGACGATCGGATCGTGGCGTTGCTGCAGGAAGAGGGGATTTGCATCGCACGCAGAACCGTTGCCAAATACCGGGAGGCCATGCGCATCCCTTCATCTCCCCGCAGGCGCCGACAGAAACTACTGGAAGTCTGGTGACCATGTGTGCCGAGACGGGCAGGACGCAGGCAGATCAGTGGAATTCCGAAACATATTCCTTCCAACGCAGTGGTCAGGGCGGCACGCTGGCTGTCTCCCTGCCGGTTCGGGTCTCGGTAATGTTATTGACACATTTTCGTCCGGTGGTATGTTCGCCACCCTCGACTTGACCGGGTATCATCCGGTTCGAATCTCGCGAATCTTTTGACAAGGTGGGGCTTTGATGCCTCTGGGTGTTGATGAAGATCACGGTCTCCGGAAAACAGATTGAAACCAGCGGAACCTTCCGGCGCCATGCGGAAGAACAGCTTGAGCTGGTTGTAGAAAAATATTTCGACCGCAGCATAGAGGCGACTGTGACACTGTCACGAGCCGGGCAAGATATGCGTGTCGACATCCAGGCCCACGCCGGGCGTGGAATCACGGTACAGGCCCATGGAACGGCGGAACAGGCCAACCAGGCCCTGGACCTTGCACTTGATCGCATTGGCAAGCGACTGCGACGCTACAAACGGCGCCTGAAGGGCCATCATCGCAAGGAACGTGCCCAGGCGAAGCTCGATAGCTTGAACGTTCAACGATATATTCTGGCGCCTCCGCCCGAGAACACAGTCGAAGATGATGACACAGACCCTGAAGCGGTCAGTGAAGACAACCCTGTGATCATCGCCGAGGTCACAAGGGAAATCGATACGCTGTCAGTCAGCGATGCGGTCATGCATCTTGATCTGGCAGACAGGTCAGCTTTGGTCTTCAGGAACGCGGTCAACGGACAGCTCAATGTTGTTTATCGGCGACGCGATGGAAATATCGGCTGGGTTGACCCGCAAACTGACTGAATGCTCTCTTTACTGAAGCAGAGAAGACAATGGATATCTGCGACATACTGGACAAGGACCGTGTCTATCTTTCCCTCAAGGCGAAAAGCAAACGACAGGCCCTTGAGGAATTGGCGAAGCATGCGGCCGAAGCCACCGGCGTGTCGGAAAGACAAATTATCGATGTTCTGCTGGAGCGGGAGCGGCTTGGTACGACGGGTGTCGGAGGCGGGATTGCCATTCCGCATGGCAAGCTCCCTGATCTGGAACGCACCTTCTGCGCATTTGCGAGGCTGAGCGAACGGGTCAATTTCGATTCCATTGATGAAGAGCATGTAGATCTTTTGTTTCTGTTGCTCGCACCCGAAGCTTCCGGCACAGAATCCCTGAAAATCCTGTCCCGCGTTTCCCGCCTGTTGCGTGACGGCCTGATCTGCGAGAAGCTGCGCTCCGCACCAACCCCCGAAAGTGCCTACGAACTTCTTGCAGATCACCATCTGAACCGCGCTGCCTGACGGACTCTTGGGCCCAATCGATGGCACGCTGCGGATCAGCCCACCAGAGTTTACATTTGGCAACGGACGACCACGGAAATGGCCGGCGCGGACGTGCCATGGCTGGAGTGACTTCGGATCGCCACAGGATCACCCCGGAGACTGGGCCAGAGGGTAACGCCTTTCGCCACACGCACGTCACACAGCAGATCGATCATTGCAGACGACCTTCCTGTAAGGAGAACAGGCCTTTCAGCAGATGCAGATAGTCTGACCCCTTCCGGCCATTACGTCGTTCGAAAGACCCGTTGCTCTCGCCTGTCACTGATCCGTCGCAAGCAAAACCCTACAGAACAGTGGCAGCTCCGTCTTCGCGGCGGGTCACCGGCTGCACACAGATTTCCTGAACGCCGCGGATTGACAGTCCTGGCGCGGGAGATGAAGAAAAGCGGATCAGTCGCGGCAGTCAGGATAAATGAAATCCGTTCATAATCCTCCGCCCACCGCGCGTCGAGCATAGTATTCCCATGAGCGTTCCATGGCCAACGGTCCGATCAGCGTCTGCGGCGTCAGGGCAATTTCGCCCTCACTGAGATACGTGACATCACCAAGCTGGGTAGCCATTAATTGAAGTTTGGCATTGACTTGCGCATACACGGCGGTCAGGACAGCTTCGCGAATTCCCTCACCGGCCACCGCACATCCATGTCCGCGCATGAGGACAAGGCGGGCATTGCCCATCGTCATGGCAAGGTCGCGTCCCTGCTCCATATTCGTGACGAGAAGACTGGTATTGCCGAACCGGTCGGCAATATCCCAGACCGGTGAGCCTTCTCCGATAATGCCGGTGACATGCATCAGAGGCCTTAATGGAAACTTGGTCACGCTGAACGGAATGAGTGCGTGCGAGTGGTTGTGAACGACAGACCGGATCTCTGGCCTCGCTTCCAGAATCGCTCCATGAATATGTCGTTCGGCATAGGGCTTGCGGTTGTCGTCACCGACAACCGTGCCATCGAGTTGAAATTCCATGATGTCATCAAGTGTGACGAGTTCCGGGCTTCTGGAGCAGGCCATAAGGTAGCGGTCGGGGTGATCAGGATGGCGTACACTGACATGTCCAAATGCGTCGACGACTTCTTCCCTGGCAAGGATGCGATTGGCAACGACAAGATCTGTCAGGACATCAACAAGGCTCACCATGGATAACTGCTCCACTATCAGGGACAGGCCTACTGTAAATGGACAAAAACCAGGTTGGCAAACAGTAGGTACCGTCCACCATCGTCAGTCCGGATCCGGGCCAGGTCTCCCGCAAGCAATGCGATACCGGGCACAGCAAAGCCGTCATCATTTCCGCCCGCGCCCGACTTCACTCGCCTCGAATGGTTGGACAGCCCCTGATCAGGTTTCTCACGATTTTGATACCTTGCTGCTTCCGGGCACGCGCTCGCGTCCCCGGCCCACTCCCGGTCTGATCGGTTGCCCGACCGGTTACGCGCTGCCTTCCAGAGCTTACAGAAGAGCCGGGTTCGCAAGAAGATGTGAAATCGTCAGTGCCGCGGCAGGTTCAGCATTTCGCGACACTCGTCCCGGAATGTCCTGTCACAGGCGGGTGGGGAGCCTGACGACGAACCTGGCGCCTCTGCGTTGGCCATCGGACCCATAGCGGTTTTCAGCATGAATGTTACCGCCATGGGCTTCGACGATCTGGCGCGAGATACTCAGACCGAGGCCGGAATGACGTCCAAAATCCTCTCCCTCAGGTCTTTCGGAATAGAAGCGCTCAAAAATCGAGACAAGACTCTCGGGAGGAATGCCCGTTCCCTCATCATCAACATACACGACAACATCAGGGCCGGATTGTTCTGCGGACAATGTGATTGTCCCGGTCGGCGGCGTAAAGGAACGGGCATTGCTGATAAGGTTCTGGAATACTTGGGTCAACTGGTCCTCGATCCCCATGACGACAAACGGTCCCGGGTTCATCTTTTCGAAGCGGAGCCGGGAGTCACCGATGACAGTAATGTGCACTTCGACCAATCCGGGAAGCAAATGTCCCAGATCAACGGGTGACATCCTGCTTCGCGCAAGTTCAGCATCCAGTCTTGATGCATCAGCAATATCGCTGATGAGACGGTCCAGACGCTTGACGTCTTCGCCGATGATTGCCAGCAAGGTTGCCTGACGACCGGGATCCTCAACCAGAGACACCGTTTCGACGGCGCTCCGCAACGACGTCAGGGGATTTTTCATTTCGTGACTGACATCGGCGGCAAATCTTTCGTTTGCCGCCATGCGCTTCTTCAGAGCCTCTGTCATGTCGCGGAGCGCTTCCGAAAGGTCACCGATTTCATCGCCCCTCTTCGTAAAATCGGGAATGGCGTTCGCTTCCCCATGGCCGCGCCGGACACTCTCGGCTGCCATGGCCAATGTGCGGATGGGTCGCGTGATGCCCCGGGCCAGGTAAAGGGAAACAAGGATCGTGATCGCGAGTGCGACCAGGAACATTGTCAGTATGTCGATCCGCGCTTCACGGACTGCATCGGAGACATCATCGGCATCTGTGGTCAACAGCACAGCGCCAAGCACTTTCTTGAAGCGCTGGATGGCTACGCCGGCACCGAGGTGCGGCCCCTCTTCCGGCAGCGCCCATCGGGCCGTTCGTTTTTCTCCGTCAAGAGCTTCAGCCAATGGCTGGAGGTCCTCGATTGTGGTGATTGGCCCCTCGGGAAAAGGAGGATCGCGGCGGGATTCGGGGAGAAGTCCGGTCACGGCATCATAGATCTGATTGAGGATTGACAAGGGCAGTTCGTCCCCGGACGGAAGCACTTCAACCTGAACTGCCACATCCCGGGACCCAAGCAATCGGCTGTCGGCAATCAGGCTTCCATCGGCGTCAAAGACCCTGGCATGTATTCCGGTCGGACCGACCAGCCGGCGCAACATGTCACGTGACACACCGGGCAGGATGAACTCTTCTCCGCTTGACCGGGTCCCGATCGCACCTTCACCGAGCGCACCTGCAAAGATCTCGGCCTGAACCTCCAGAGATGTAAGTTCGGCTTCGATCAGACCATGGCGATAGTCGTCAAGATAAAGAATCCCAGCAACAAGAATGGCCAACGGCAACACGTTGACAGTAAGAATCCTTCTCGTCAGTGGCGAAAATTTGGCGCTGCGCATAAGCCGGGATCACTACAGGACGCTTTGATTATCAGGGCTCCCGGTACCGGTAACCGATGCCATACATCGTTTCAATCTCCCGGAATTCACTGTCGACCTCGCGGAATTTTTTTCGTAGCCGCTTGATATGGCTGTCGATCGACCGGTCAACCACATACACGGAATCGCCATAAGCCACATCCATCAGCTGGTCTCTCGACTTGACATGACCCAGGTGCTGGACAAGCGTCCTGAGAATCATGAACTCGGTAACGGTCAGGCCTACGTTTTGCCCCTTCCAGGTGCAAAGGAATCGATCGAAATCAAGCCGCAGATTGCCTCTGATGAGCGGTGGTTCGGACGGATAAGCCTCTTCTTCCTCCATCACGCGATTATGGCGGCGAAGCACCGCTCGTATTCGCGCGATCAGCAGCCGCTGGGAAAACGGTTTGCAAATGTAGTCGTCGGCGCCCATGCGCAAACCGAGGATTTCATCCACTTCGTCATCACGGGACGTCAGGAAAATCACGGGCAGGCTTCCCTTTCTTCGAAGCTGAACCAACAACTCCATTCCGTCCATCCGGGGCATCTGAATGTCGAGCACCACAATGTCGGGGGGACGGCGGGACAGGGCTTTGAGCGCTGACTCGCCATCAACGTAGGTTTCTACGACAAAACCTTCCGCTTCCAGTACCATGGACACAGACGCCAGAATGTTTCGGTCGTCATCCACCAGCGCGACCACCGGCATCCCCGAGGGGCGTTGGTGCGTGTGAAGAGCCTGAGAGCCTGGGTTGTTCAAGGTGTGGCGCTCCTTATTTGCCGGCATTGTGGATGATCAGCCATTCAGCGGTTGCGGCATCCCTTATTATTATGCCCGGAAATGTGGCAATGCTATGTCGTGCAGACCAATGCGTACAGACCCGCGCTCCCCTTGCTTGACCGGCGATTGCCCTCTTGCGGAAAACAATGTCTTGTGGCCGTCGCGCCAGGGTAACTTTCCGGTCATTTCCGGACGGACCTCCGGCATCACAAACTGCAAACGGCCTGCCGGTATCCCGGAAGGATGCCTGTGTGTCCGCGGCCAGGAAACCTCCTGGCATCCGGTTCCCTTTCTTGACCGCGGGCAAGCCAGATCCTAAACAATCGATCCGAACCAGGCGGAATACACGATGAGCATTGTAGTCTACGAACTTCTCGGTGCCGAACAACGTCGCTACAGTCAATTTTCATGGCGCGCCAAAATGGCCTTGAAGCACAAGCAGCTTGACTTCGTCTCGAGGCCCGTCTTGCTGACCGACAAGGAGTCTATCGCCTTCGCGAACTCGACGAGCGTCCCCGTTCTCGTTGACGGTGATGTCGTGCTCGCGGACTCCTGGGATATCGCTGTTTATCTGGAAGAACGGTACCCTCAGGCTCCAGACCTCTTTGGCGGCAGCATGGGAGTGGGCCTCACGCAGGTTATCAATTCGTGGTGCGACCGTGCCGTCAATATCGTGCTCGGTCCTCTGATTGCGCGGGACGTGCTGGACGCCGCACATCCGGAAGACCGCGCCTACTTTCGGGAATCGATGGAAAGAATGTACCGACGCACGCTCGAGGAGGTGCAGGAGGGACGCGAAAATCGTGTCAAGGCTCTCTATCGTACACTCGATCCGATCCGCACCTCGTTTCGCAAGGGTCAGGACTTTGTGTGCGGCGCCGCTCCCGGCTACGCCGACTACGTCGTTTTTTCCCAGTTTCAGTGGGCCCGGGTCACCAGTCCCTTCAAGCTGCTGGACTCTGCGGATCCGGTGTTTGCCTGGCGGGAGCGTATGCTTGATCTGTTTGACGGTTACGCCAGAAATACGGTCGCCTTCGAGATCGCGCGATAAACATCTGCTCATCCCGGGAAACTTGCGGATCCGGTCTGGTGCTCCATCACAATCAACCGGTACTTTTGACATGGTCAACATTCCCGCCGGCCCACTGCTCCATTGAGACGACCACATCCGCTCTGAACCCCGGGTTCCATGCGCCCGATGGACAGCTCCGGAGGAGGAGGGTTCCTTGAGGTCAGGCACGGCCTTGTATTTCAGGAGCCCGGTTGGCCGGCTCCTGCTCCAGGTTGACGCCATCACTGGTGGAAGACACTCCAGACAATGTGGTGATACCTTGGCCGAATGTTAATTCCAGGGGTTCTTCCGGTTGCAGATACCCGTTCTGCGAAAGCCGTCGCAACCCGAGAAAGCGATTGCCTCAGGGCTGGAATTTTCGCGACCTGCAAATGGGCATTCCACAGGTTCCCGAGAATGCATGAGCTGTCGGCGATGCGGGTGGAAACATCATTCCTCCCCTCCCCTGCTGCAATGCCGAACCGGAGTCAGGACAGGGCCCGCAACAGGCCGCTCCGCTGGATGATTCCCCGATGAATCACAACAGGGGCCACGTGACAGGAAATTCCTGTTACAGGATGCAGGCATGACCGTGACACCGGACAAGCAGCTCCGAGGGAAGTTCGCCCGAGAGACAGCAAGACCATGTCCGTAGGCAAATCACGCGCATTTCTGATCATATTCGTTGGCCTGTCACAGTTCTCCACCGCTTTCATGCACTCGATCATGGGGGTCACGCTGCCGCCCATGGGTACGGAACTGAATGCCAGCGGCGTGGAGCTCGGTTTGACCGAGACGATCTTTCTTGGAACAGCGGCGGCGTTGCTTCTTCCCATCGGACATTTTGCCGATGCCACGGACAAGAACACGCTTTTCAAGGCAGGGCTGATCGCACTCTCCATTACAACCTTCGCCATTGGTCTGCAGGCTTCCATGACTGGCGTCATCACTGCCCGGTTTGCGCAGGCCGTCGCGGCGGCGCTTCTCAATGCCATTGGTATGGCCATCGTCACCGATATTGCCCCCCGCGGGCAACTGGGACGCATGCTGGGACTGGCTATCGGCGCAACCTATTTCGGGCTGGCAACGGGACCGTTCTTCGCGGGCCTCATCACCACCCACCTTTGCTGGCAGTGGGTTTTCTATCTGGCCGCTCTCCCTCCGATGCTCGCCTATCTTCTCTCGCGCTCGGCCCTGCAAAGCCGTTGGCGTCCACCCGTCACAAGCACAAACCTTACCAGCAGCGCTATTCTCGTGGCAGCGATTGCCACATTCGTCGCAGGCAGCGCCACCCTTGGCCAGCATGCGTACGGATATCTCCTTGTCGCCCTTGGCTTCATTCTTGGAAGCGTGTTCGTCTTCGTGGAACGCCGATCACGAAAGCCCCTTCTTCAACTTGATGCTATTCGAGCCAATCAACCACTCGCGCGCGCCCTGACAGTCCAGTTCCTGATCTATTGTGGCACCGTCGGAACCACTTTTCTGCTCAGCATTTATCTGCAGGTACTGAGGGGCTACTCGCCAGCGGCAACAGGACATATTCTCGTCATCGGACCAATCGCCATGGCACTGATGGCTCCTGTTGCAGGGCGACTGTCGGAGATCGTGGCTCCTCAGCGAATTTGTGCTGTAGGGGCCGCATTGATCCTGTGCAGTGTTTCCCTGGCCGCACTGGTCGACGCACAAACGGGGCTTGCCCATATGATAGCAATAATGATTTTTCAGGGGCTTGGCTTTGCGGCATTTTCTGCGCCCAATATCACCATCATCATGAACAGCGTCCGACCTGGAGAACGCAGTCTGGCATCCGCTCTCTCCGCTGTCATGAGATCGCTCGGAATGGTGGTCAGCATGTCCGTTGTAACGGCGGCGATTTCCATCCGCCTCGGGACAAACGCCGTCGCCGTGCAACCGACCGGCTTCCTGTCCGTTATGACCTCGTCATTCGTGGTATTCGCTGCATTGACTGCATTGGGTGCTGTCCTTGCGGTGCGAGCAAAAGGATCGGGACGCCCGGATTCCCACGACATCTGAGAACCGGCTTCACACCAGCCGGCAGCCGCCAGTCACAATCCGGTCATAGGACTCGAGGTGAACCTGATAACAACAGGGATCTCATTCAAGTGCGTCACCCGACATGCGGATGGTCATGCCGGCTGCTGCGGCCTGACTGCGTCCGTTATTCCTGCTTCCCGACGCAACAATGAACCCTGAATTTGTTTGCCCGGCTGTGCCCATTGTCGCGGCGTTCGCTATGGAGGCGTTCGCATGCCTGTCTTCACCCGGCAGAGGCGCCCCTCTGGTCCAGCAAGGGCACTCGGGGTGAGAACTTCGGATTCCGGCCGGATCGGCGGCCGCTGGATTTTCCGGAATTCCGCAGCGAGACAAGGCACGTACCATGCGAACATCCTGCGAAAAAAGGATTTCCAAACAATGCGAAAACGTTAAGGAATGCTGATGTTGCGTACGGCTGATCCCTGTCTTATGCTCCACTCCTGACATCGGGTGTCGCGTCGTGAACCCTGTCCCATTTTGAGCTGTACGGGAGTATTGGAACCATGGAAATCGAAGTGCGCAAGGAGGGGTTGGTCGCCATCGTTACTTTACCGGAGCGGGTAGACGGGACAAACGCTCCGGCATTGGAAACCCAGTTGACTGACATCATCAAGGGCGGTGACAACAAGATCGTTCTTGACTGTGCCGGGATGAGCTATATCAGCAGCGCAGGCTTGAGGGCTGTGCTCATTGGAGCAAGACGATCCCAGGAAGCCCAGGGCAAGCTCTGCCTCTGCGCGGTTCAGCCCTCATGCATGGAGGTCCTGGAAATCAGCGGTTTCCTGTCGCTGATCGATGTTCACGACACGTTGGATGCTGCGCAAGCAGCGTTGGCCTGAACGGCGGCTCGAGCCATGCTCTCCTATTTTGAAGAGGCCCTTCTCCTCATGCTTGATGATGAAGAAGGTACGTTTCTGCCGGTTCGCGAAAGCACCTTTGACTGTATCATGTCCAGTGCAGTTCTGATGGATCTCGCGTTTTTGAACAGAATCGACAGTGACCCAAGCCAGATCGTGGTTCTGGACCGGCAAGCCACCGGTAATGCTGTGCTTGACACCGTTCTGGACATTATTGCCTCTGCTCCCGAGACCCGGGATACCAAAAGCTGGATCGAACATATTTCTGCCAGTCACGCACACTACATTCGCGAACAGGGTCTTTCCCGGCTGGTAGAGCTCGGCATACTGGAAAGCCATGAAGAAAAGTTTATGTGGGTATTCCGTTCGCGACGCTACCCCGTGATCGACGGAAAGATCGACCGGGAAGTGAAGTTGCGGATTATTGATGTTCTCATGAAGGACGACATCCCCGATCCGAGAGACGCTGCGTTAATTTGTCTCGTCGACGCAGCAGGGCTGTTGTCACATATTTTATCCAAACGCCAGGTGGACCGGATTGCGCCAAGGCTGGAGCAGATCCGAAAAATCGATCTGATTGGCCGGGGCCTCAATGACACCGTCACAGAAATTGAGCAGTCGATCATGATGGCGATCGCACAGGCATCACACTGACCGGACACCGGGTGCATCAAAACAGTGACTCTGTCGCGGCAGGCGGCAAACCAGCAGAACAAGCGGTCAGTACAGCTGTCCGGAAACAGCAAGCCGAACCACCTCGCAGACGTTAGCAAGCGGGCGATTCGGATTTGGTGCTGCAGAAACCTGAGCGTCGCCTGATTGTCGCCTCCCGAAGTCCGATGACTGCGCGTCATCAGGCTCACAAACAAATGGTCCTGCTGGAAACCCGAAAAGACGAGACCGCCTCGGGCGACGCCCCATGTTTTGATTGGCAAACATTTGCTGCAGCTGAAAAACCTGGGCCGGAACCCTGATACTTCATTGTGCGAGAAGTCAGGCGGCGATAGCCGCCCTGTCGGCATTCCAGAGCCCTCCCGAGTGCATCCAGACGCATGTGAAAAAGGCCCCCGGCCGTTTGACTTGAGGGTTTCACAGAGTATGGTGCGCCCCTAAGATAGAAATGTTTCTTATTGAGCTTTCCTGTAGCGCCCGTCAGCCGATCATGGGAGTTCAACGTCCGCCACCAGGGGGGGAGCGCGTGAAGCGAACAGGACCCGTTATCAGCTCTTTCGGACTTTCCTGTCACGGCCTCGAAACCATCGGGACCGAATACTGGAACCTGCCCGTTCCCGCTCTTTATGAGCACTCCCTCGCTCGCGGTGAGGGCACCCTCGCGGCGGGCGGGGGACTTGTGGTCGAGACCGGCAGATACACGGGCCGATCGCCCAGGGACAAGTTCATTGTCGATGAACCCGAGAACAGTGATGAGGTCTGGTGGGGGCCGGTCAACAACCGGATCACGATTGATGTTTTCAGACGGATGCACCAGCGTGTCATCGATTACTTGCGCGGGCGCGATGTTTTCGTCCAGGACTGCTATGCGGGTGCCGATCCGGAGTACCGCATTGGTGTGCGAATCGTCACAGAGAAATCCTGGCACAGCCTCTTTTCCCGGAATATTTTCATCAACCCGTCGGCCACGGACCTTGCTGATTTTATTCCCGATTTCACTGTGCTGCACGCTCCGGACCTGAAGGCCGTTCCGGAAATCGACGGTACGCGGTCCGAAGTTTTCGTGATGCTGAATTTTGCCGAGAAACTCATCCTTGTAGGCGGTTCCCACTATACCGGCGAAATCAAGAAGACGATTTTTTCGGTGCTCAATTTCCTCTTGCCGGCAGAGGGCGTGTTACCCATGCATTGCTCGGCCAATATCGGTGCCAAGGGTGATACAGCCATTTTTTTCGGTTTGTCGGGAACCGGAAAAACCACCCTTTCCTCAGATCCGACCCGATCATTGATTGGCGATGACGAACATGGGTGGTCGGATTCCGGAATATTCAATTTTGAAGGGGGGTGCTACGCCAAGGCCATCAATTTGTCGCCGGAAGCAGAACCCGAAATACACGCCGCCTCCATGCGGTTTGGTACTGTGCTCGAGAATGTCGTTATCGATCCGGTGACCCGGTCCCCCGATTTTGATGACGATTCCCTGACCGAGAATACCCGTTCGTCCTATCCTCTCGACTTCATAGACGGAATTTGCGACAGCGGTATGGGAGGGATTCCCGAGAACATCGTCATGCTCACGGCCGATGCCTTCGGCGTACTGCCGCCCATCAGCCAGCTCACGGCGCATCAGGCGATGTATCATTTCCTGTCCGGATATACGGCCCGTCTTGCCGGTACCGAACGCGGTGTCGACGAACCGGAGGCAACGTTTTCAACCTGTTTCGGGGCTCCATTTCTGCCACGCCATCCGACCGTCTACGCGAAATTGCTGGGTCAGAAAATTGACAAGCACGGAGTCCGCTGCTGGCTGGTCAATACCGGCTGGAGCGGGGGAAGCTACGGCACGGGTCAGAGGATGAAGATTGCCCATACCCGGACAATGGTGAGAGCAGCCATCGAAGGAAAACTGGTTGGCATCGCGACAGACCCCGAGCCGAATTTCGGGCTGCTTATTCCGGAAAACGTGCCGGACGTGCCACAGGAAGTTCTTAATCCGAAGAATACCTGGGCCGACAAGAAAAGCTACGATGAAACGGCACGTGAGCTGGCACATCGCTTCGAGTCCAATTTCGCCCAGTTCGAGGACGCCGTTGTCGATGGCGTCAAGCAGGCAGGAATCTACGCTGCCGCCTGATCAACGGACCCGTCTCCGGCCATCCTCAGTGTTTCGACAGGTACTCGTCGAGTACCTCAACGCGCCGTTCGAGCCAGGCCAGACGTTCGTTGATCGTCTGGAGAATGAGATCGCGCTCCGGTGCAACAGCAGAGCGGTTGCCTTCAAGACTTTGTATTCGGGCACTGTAATGGCGCCGCAGATCAAGAACGATCCAGTTATCGTCCAGGAGTTCCAGCAATCCGAATTTGATTGCGGCCGCAGAATGCACGACTGGGTCTTCCGCATTTCGTAGCGGCAACTGCACAAGCTGGTCAAACTCGTCAGCTCCCGCTCGTGTCAGGGAATAGTGGAAAGGGGATCCGCGGATCCAGCTCTCCGTGAGTTTGACAGTCCCTTCCCTTTTGTCTCCCTGCAGGGTACGCAGGAAGATGTCCCTCGACGGGGTCCATCCATCGTCAGCCAGACAACGCGCAGTGGACAGGAGCCGATCAAGTGAAATCATCCGGCCCGCCAGAGCACCGAGCACCGCAAGCCTGGCAGTGACCGCTGCGTTCAAACGGTGTCTGCCACCCTGCTGTTCCGGCATGAATACGACAACGCTCCCTGAATGCGGGCCGTTACGGGAAACTGTCAAGGGCATATCAGATCCGTCCGTTTGAGGTAGCCACCCCAACAATATATGATAATGATTATCATTAGCAATATTGTTCCGTATTGATTGGGTCGCAAGCCCCAAAACGACAATGTTAATAAGAATGACTATCATTTGCATTGACGCCCGGCCGTGCAGGCTGTATGTCTGAGTGAAGGTGGCGATCGACCGCCTGTCCGGACAAAGGAAATCCAAATGCTCAAAGTCGCGAAGAAGGGCCTCCTTCTTCTGTCTCTCGCAACGATCGTCCCTCTTGCCTCGGCCTCGGCCTCGGAAGTCAATATCTATTCCTACCGACAGCCTTTCCTGGTCAAACCCCTGTTCGATGCCTTCACCCAGGACACAGGGATCAAGGTGAACGTGGTTTTCGCAAAAAACGGTCTGGTCAATCGGTTGCAGGCCGAGGGGCGGAACAGTCCCGCAGATCTGGTCTTCACGGTCGATATCGCGCGCCTCACGGAAGTTGTCGATGCAGGTCTTGGCCAGTCCGTAATGTCCAGCACGCTACAGAGCAGGGTTCCGGCTGCCTATCGTCACTCCAATGGTATGTGGTACGGACTGACCTTGCGGGCGCGGGTGATCTATGCATCCCGGGATCGGGTCCAACCCGGCGCCATCACCTCATACGAAGAACTCGCGGACCCCAGATGGCGGGGCCGCATCTGCACACGCAAGGGCGACCACCCTTACAATGTCGCCCTGCTCGCAGCCATTATCAGCAAACATGGTGAAGATGCCGCACAAGAATGGCTGGAAGGCGTCAAGGCCAATCTTGCACGCAAGCCGCAGGGTAACGATCGCGCCCAGGTGAAAGCCATCATGGAGGGCGTCTGCGATCTCGCAATCGGCAACCATTATTATATGGCCCTGATGCTCAACAATGAAAAACAACGCAAGTGGGGTGCTGCAGCCCGCGTCGTGTTTCCCACGCTCGGTGGGGTCGGAACCCATATGAACCTCAGCGGCGTCATGATGACCAAACACGCACCGAATGCGGACAATGCGCGCAAGCTGATGGAATTTCTGGTCAGTTCGAAAGCCCAGGAAATCTACGCCATGCGGAATTATGAATATCCGGTTGACCCTTCGGTTGAACCCGCCAATCTGGTCCGGTCATGGGGCAACTACACGCGCGACGCGACGTCGCTTGAAGAGATTGCCAGAAATCGCCCCGCTGCTCTCAAGATCATCAATCGTGTCGGGTACAACCAGGGACCAGCTATCAACTGAGATTTTCCGATTGATCACAGCCCACAGAACGTCGGGAGCGGCGCTGATCCTTAAGCGTTACTCCCGGCTTTTGCCGTCTCCCTGGACCATTGGAGCGGCTCTGATGACCTCGATAGTGGTCACACCCATTGTTGCGGTGATCTGGCTGGCCCTGTTTCCGACGGAAAATATCTGGCCCCACCTCCTGGAAACGGTGCTTCCCACCTACGTTCAATCGACGCTGCTGCTGCTCTTCGGGGTCGGTGTCGGAACGTTGATCATCGGTGTGGGCACCGCATGGCTGATCAGCATGTGCGAATTTCCGGGGCGCGCCATAGTGGAATGGTTGCTGGTGCTTCCCCTCGCCATGCCCGGTTATGTCGCCGCCTATGTGTATACCGACCTCCTTGAGTTTGCAGGCCCTGTGCAGCAGACCCTGCGAACCATCTTCGGATGGCACACCATGCGTGACTACTGGTTTCCGGAAATCCGTTCCCTCTCCGGCGCCATCGCCGTTCTGACCTTCACCCTGTACCCCTACGTCTATCTCCTCGCCCGTTCAGCCTTTCTTGAACAGACCGGAGGAATTGTCGAGGCCGCACGAACCCTGGGCTGCAACCGCTGGTCCACGCTGTACCGCGTTTCCCTGCCCATGGCGCGGCCAGCTGTGGTTGTGGGGCTGGCACTTGTCATGATGGAATCCCTGAACGACTTTGGCACCGTGGACTACTTTGCAGTCGATACCCTGACCGCAGGCCTGTTCAACGTCTGGCTCACGATGAACAACACGGGCGGTGGTGCCCAGATTGCCCTGGTGATGCTCCTTTTTGTTGTCCTTCTCCTGCTTGCAGAACGACGGTCCAGGCGCGCACGCAGATATTACGACTCCACCCAACGCTGCCAGGAGACGCGCCTTCACCGGCTGTCCTCCGTGAACGGGTTCGGAGCCCTGCTGGCTTGCCTCCTTCCGATCACAGCGGGATTTCTGATACCGGCTGGTCTGCTCCTATCCTACGCGGTGGAGGCGTGGGACATCTCCATAGCCAACCGATATCCGGAAGCCGCGCTCAACAGCATCATGCTTTCTGCTGGAGCCGCAGCCATAGCCGTCGCTGTCGGGCTCTTTCTGGCCTACGCTGTCAGGATCAGCAACAACCGGGGCCTCCAGGGACTCGTCAGATCCGCCAGCCTCGGCTATGCCGTCCCCGGTGCTGTGCTGGCCATTGGCATTCTCGCGCCGTTCGGCGCCCTCGATAATCTGGTCGACAGTCTGGCGCGAAACACACTGGGTATCGGAACGGGACTCATTCTGAGCGGTACCGTGTTCGCTATCCTTTTCGCCTATGTCGTCAGGTTCCTGGCGCTGTCCTATAACACCCTGGAGGCAGGCCTCGGCCGGATTACGCCGAGTGTCAGCGACGCGGCCCGAACACTGAAACACAGTCCTGCAAAAGCCTTGATCCGTGTCAACCTTCCGATTCTGCAACGAAGTATATTCACCGCAGCACTCCTTATCTTTGTCGACTGCATGAAGGAGCTTCCTGCGACGTTGCTGTTGCGGCCCTTCAACTTCGATACGCTCGCAACCTATGTCTATCAGTTCGCGTCGGATGAGTTGCTGGAGGAGGCCGCTCTCGGGGCGATTACCATCGTCATGGCCGGCGTGCTTCCCGTTATACTCCTGACCAGGGTCATGAATCGCCGAAAGTCCCTGCAAACCGCCGTTCCTGCCGGCCCGTAACATCAGCGATCAGTGGGCCTCATCCCAGTTGGCTCCATGCCCGGTATCGACGATCAGGGGAACATCCAGATGCGCTGCTCCGCTCATGATTCCGGTCACGAGGCTCCTCGTATCCTCGAGCTCCGTTTCGGGCACCTCAAATATCAGTTCGTCATGAACCTGCAATAACATTTGTGACTGAAGACCCGCGGCCCGAAGCGCTGGAGGGATCCGGATCATCGCGCGTTTGATAATATCCGCGGCTGCCCCCTGCAGAGGCGCATTGATCGCAGCGCGCTCGGAGAAGCGCCGTCTGGCTCCATTACTGTCGGAAATATTAGGGGTGTGGCAACGTCGGCCGAACAGGGTCTCCACGTAGCCCTCCCTGCCGCTGTTACCACTACGGTCTCGCGCGCCTGCAATTGTTTCCTCCATGTAGGTCCTGATACCCGGAAACCTGGCGAAATAGCTGTCGATATAGTCCTGCGCCTCCCGGCGGGGGATGCGAAGTTGGCGCGACAACCCAAAGGCGCTGATGCCGTAGATGATGCCAAAATTGATCGCCTTGGCACGATTACGGACGGTCGATGACATTCCCTCCACCGGGACACCAAACACCTCGCTGGCCGTCATCGCATGAATGTCGGCCCCGTTCCGGAACGCTTCGATCAGAACCTCGATGCGGGCAACGTGGGCGAGAAGCCTGAGCTCAATCTGCGAATAATCCGCCGACAGCAACCTGCAGCCTTCGCGTGCAACAAAGGCTTGACGGATCTTTCGGCCGTCCTCCGTGCGAACAGGAATGTTCTGCAAATTGGGGTTGTTCGAACTCAGTCGGCCAGTCGCCGCCACGACCTGGGAATAAGAAGTATGGACCCGGCCCGTAACGGGATGAATCTGGCCGGCAAGAGCGTCCGTATAGGTGCTCTTCAGCTTCTGATACTGGCGCCAGTCCAGAACCAGGCCTGGCAATTCATGCAGGCTCTCCGCAGCAAGCTCCTCGAGCACATCCGCATCCGTGGAAAAGCCACCGGATCGTGTCTTCTTGCCGCCCGGCAGTGCGAGTTTGTCAAACAGGATTGTGCCGAGCTGGCGCGGTGAACCGACATTGAACTCTTCACCGGCCACTTCGTGGATCCTGTGTCCGATTTCACGGGTACGCTCCCCGAAATCTTCGGACAGGGCCTCCAGGACGCTTCTGTCAACGAGAATGCCGGCCTGTTCCATTTCAAGCAGCACGGGGACAAGCGGTCTCTCCAGACTTTCGTACACGCGCACCAGCCGATTCCGGATCAGCGCCGGCTTGAGAAGACGATGAAACCGGAGCGTAACATCAGCGTCTTCGGCGGCATAATCCCTGGCCTTGTCCGGTTCGACTTCCTCGAAACCGATCCGCGCGCGCCCGGTTCCCGTCACGTCACTGTATTTTATGGTGGTGTGCTGCAGGAGGTCCGCCGCGAGTTCGTCGAGCCCATGATTGCGGAGACCGGCTCCCAGCACATAGGACAGCAGCATGGTGTCATCAAGGGCCCGTACGGCAACCCCGTACCGCGAGAGCACATGCATATCATACTTGATGTTATGCCCTACCTTCAGGATTCCGGGGTCTTCCAGCACAGGACGCAACACTTCGAGAACCCGGTCTCGGGCCAGCTGCTTCGGTGCGGCCTCGGCGGACACGGCTTCAAGTGCAAGTTCACCCCTTGCAGGACCTCGCGATGACACATGTCCCACCGGTATGTAGCAGGCCTCTCCCGGTTCAACGGCAAGGCTGACGCCAACAAGATCCGCTTCCAGCGCATTCAACGATGTTGTTTCGGTGTCAATAGCAACCACCCCGGCGTTCCTGATCCGCTCAACCCACGTTCCGAGATCTGCCTCATCAACAATGAGCTGGTACAGCCGTGCAGATACTGGCGCCTCCTCGACCGGGTTATCGGGCTCTGGCTCATATCTGTAGCGCGACCGTACCGTGTCGAGAAGCCGCTGAAAGCCTTGTTCCTTGAGAAAGGGAACCAGAACAGCAGGATCCGGGTCGCGCAACCGGAACTCCTCGATGTCCCTGTCAACGGGAACATCCCGACGCAAGGTCACAAGCTCGCGGGACAGTCTCGCAAGTTCTGCATGCACGACCAGCGCCTCCTGACGTTTGGAGGGTTTCATTAGCGGGGCCTCATCAAGAACCGAT
Organism: Alphaproteobacteria bacterium; assembly: GCA_965221485.1. Classification (GTDB taxonomy): domain Bacteria; phylum Pseudomonadota; class Alphaproteobacteria; order MPNO01; family UBA830; genus JAJEBT01. The sequence continues at coordinate 2,162,485 of OZ244893.1, forward strand.
TCGAGATCCCCGTATTCCTTGATCAGTGTGGCCGCACCCTTGGGGCCGATGCCGGGAACACCAGGCACATTGTCGCTGGAATCACCCATCAAGGCCTGAACATCAATCACCTGATCCGGTCCAACGCCGAACTTCCGGCGCACCTCTTCCTCTTCGATATACTGATTCTTGATCGGATCCATCATGCGAACTCCCGGGCGAACGAGTTGCATGAGATCCTTGTCCGACGACACGATGGTGACATCGAAGCCCTGTCCGACAGCCTGTTGGGCGAAGGTCGCAATCAGGTCATCGGCTTCGAACCCCGCCAGCTCGACGCTGGGGACCTCCCAGGCACGGGTGGCTTCACGGATCAGGTCGAATTGGGGAACGAGATCTGGCGGCGGCGGCGGCCGGTGCGACTTGTACTCGGGATAAATGTCATTTCGAAAACTCCGGCGAGCGGTATCAAAAACGACCACGAGGTAGTTCGCGTCCGTATCCTGGATCAACTTGAGCAGCATGTTGGTATAGCCGAACACGGCGTTCACCGGGGTGCCATCCGGTCGATTCAACATCCTGATCGCATAGAACGCCCGAAAAATATAACCGGATCCATCTACCAGATAGAGATGCTTTTCAGTCTCGCCGCTCGCCATGCCACACTCTCTCCTTGACCGTCGCGGGGAACAATGCCCAATCAGCATTCCGAAGTCGAGATGAACCCGTGGCAGAGCGCCCGGCACCCCTGTTCCCGATCGCCGCCAAGTGACCGCTGATATGCCGCTATGGGTACAGGGGGCAGGTCCGACCTGAGTCCGGATCCAGACCGCACCTCACAGATTCACCCACGCCTGAAAGTCCAGTCTTTCCGCGCCGACAGAGTCACACCGGCCACAATCAGCGCAAAACCCAGAAGATGGTAGCTTCCCACCCGCTCACCGAGCAGGGGAATGGCGAACAAGGCGGCAAAGGCCGGTACGAGGTACATGTAGAATCCGGACCGGTTGAGACCTATGCGAAATATCGCAGTATTCCAGCAGATCACCCCGACAACCGACGGGAAAATGGCGACAAACAACAGGGAGAGGACAGCCGTCCAGCCGGGTCTCGGAACCTCTCCTGACAGGATTTCCGCGGCGAAAAAAGGAGCGTGAAAGGCAGCCCCGATCCCGCATACCACGGTGAGCAGGGACAGCGGATGCAACCCGCCCGGAATCCGCTTCACAATCACGCCGTAGGCTGCCAGTCCGAGATTGCAAACGATCAGAATGGCATCACCGACGTTGAAGGTGAGGCCGAGAAGAATCGAAACGTCGCCCTGCGAAATGATGGACAGCACCCCGATGATGGCAATCGCTGCACCAACCAGCTGAATCCACCTCGGCCCCTCCCCGAGAAACAGCCAGGACAGAAAGACGATTGCAATCGGCAGGGAGGTCTGGATCACGCTGCCATTGATGGCCGTCGTGTAGTTGAGCGCCACATAAGTGATCCCGGAGCCGACAAAGGGCATGGCGCATCCGGCCATTACAAACAGTTGCCAACTGTCCCGTATCGTCTGCCAGTCGTTGCGAATGGCCTTCCATGCAAACGGGAGCAACAGAAGTGTGCCCACGGCCCAGCGGGTGAAACCAAGCGTGTAGGCCGGCACCTCTCCGACCGCCCAGCGGCCGATGACATAGTTCAGTCCATAAATCAGGGCCACGAGCAGCATCATCCCGTGGCCCGCAGGGTCTTCGGGCAAAAGGCGAAAGCGCGAGGTTGTCCCCGGGCTGTCCTCCGTCAAGGGTCTTTCCGGGGTGAGTCCGGCGGATTATCCGCGTTCTGACGGCCGGGACGAGGCTCTCAACCTCACGCCCGGATCACGCATTTTGCCGGAACTTGGGATTGGTGTACTGCGCATTGTGAGCCAGCATCATGTCGATAAGTTGAGACATGTTGGCCTCGGTCGGAACCGGATCCGGATCCCAGTACCCATACTCGTCCACTCCCCGGACCAGAGTTGCCGGACGGCGTTCCAAAGTCGATTTGACGTGCGGTGGTATCAGGAAGAACGAATACCCGATGCGCGTTTCCGTGGAATTGTTGGGATAGGATGCGTGCGCTGTCCGCTCGTTGTGCATCGAGAACTGACCCTGTTCGAGTTCTCCATAAACTGCCTTTGACTCATCAAGCCCCTTGATGGTCTGACCACGACCGAGCAGGTTCTTCTTCTCGCCGGGGGCGTCTCCCGGAGCATTCTCGTGACTCTCCTCATGGTCATAACCCACATTGTGAGATCCCGGCATGAAACGAAGGCACCCGTTTTCCTTCGTCGCCGGTGTAAGCGCCACCCAGCAGGTCACCATATCGTGCGGCGAACATCCAAAATATGCGGAATCCTGGTGCCACGACACAAAGGACCCGTCCCCGGCCGGCTTGACCCAGAAACGCGAGCCGAAAGCCAGTATGTTGGGACCGATGATATCTTCCGCAGCATCCAGAATGGCAGGTTCCCGGATGAAGTCCCAGGTTTCCTTCATGGTGAGGTGGCCCTTGAGCTTGAACAGCCCGGGATTGACACCGTACTCCTCCTCAAACACCTGCATCTGATCAAGAAGGGCCTGACAACGCTTCTTGGAAATCCCGGGAACCGGGTATACATAGCCCTCGCGGTGATAGAACTCTATCTGTTCCTCTGACAGGACCTTGGGCATTCGACTCCTCCCTCCAGACCAGCTTCTTCCGGGGGCGCAACGTTATCGCGCACACCCGGAGATTGCAAATCTCCGTCCCGGCAGGATCGCGCAGAAGGAACTGTACGCACCACGTCCTCTCTCTGCCAACAAACCGTCCCGCGAGTATTGACAACCACAATCATCATCAAGCCGGAGAAAGACGGACACCGTCATCCACAACGGGCATCCACCTTCGACGCGATTGGCAAGACATCGATGATTTTGGTGATTTCAGGCGGTTCGGGTCTCCTCGAGCCTGAGGTCCCGAACCATCTGTTCCCGCATCACAAACTTCTGAATCTTGCCTGTAACAGTCATGGGAAACGAGTCCACAAACCGGATGTAGCGGGGAATTTTGTGGTGGGCGATCTGCCCCTGGCAAAATTCGGTAATTTCTGCAGGTTCCGCGCGCACTCCTTCATTCAGCCGAATCCAGGCACAAAGTTCCTCCCCGAACCGCTCATCAGGGACACCGAACACCTGGACATCCGCGATCTTGGGATGCGTATAGAGAAACTCCTCGATCTCCCGCGGGTAAAGATTTTCGCCGCCGCGAATTACCATATCCTTGATCCGTCCGACGATGTTGAAGTACCCCTCTTCATCCATGGTCGCGAGGTCTCCGCTGTGCATCCAGCCGGCAGCATCGATGACGTCGCCCGTCCGTTCCGCATCGTCCCAGTAGCCTTGCATCACCGAATATCCCCGCGTGCAAAGCTCCCCGGGTGTCCCCGGCACAACAATTCTCCCGGCTTCATCAATAATCTTCACTTCGAGATGAGGTTGTACCCGGCCTACCGTGGAGACCCGGCGCTCAAGCGTGTCATCCAGGGCAGTCTGGGTGGAGACCGGGCTGGTTTCTGTCATTCCGTAAGCGATGGTGACGTCATGCATGTGCATTTTTTCAATGACGCGTCTCATGACCTCGATCGGGCATGGGGCACCCGCCATGATTCCGGTTCGCAAGCTCGAGACGTCGAAACCGTCAAATTCGGGATGTTCCAGCACCCCGATAAACATGGTCGGCACGCCGTAGAGCGAGGTGCATCGCTCTGCCACAATGGCGTTCAACGTAGCCAATGGCTCAAAACTGTAGGATGGGAATACCATTGTCGCACCATGGGTTACAGATGCGAGATTGCCCATCACCATCCCGAAACAATGATAGAGGGGCACCGGAATACAGATCCTGTCATCCTCGTTCAGAGCTTGAGCGGCCCCGACGAAATACCCGTTGTTCAGTATATTGTGATGGGTCAACGTCGCCCCTTTCGGCGCCCCTGTCGTTCCGCTGGTGAACTGGATATTGATGGGATCATCGAACTGCAATTGCCGCTCCAGCTGTTGCAAGGCCGATAGTCCCTCCGCATGTCCGAGTTCGAGAACAGACTCGAACCCGAACATTCCATCCGCCAGCTGTCCGTCAATCTGGATTACGCAATCCAGCGCGGGCAACCGGTCCGCTTGCAGGACTCCCGGTTCGCACTCTTCGAGTTCCGGAGCCAGTTCCCGCAACATCCCGATATAATTGCTGCTCTTGAACGCGCTGGCAGTGATCAGGGCCCGGCAACCGACCTTGTTGAGAGCAAATTCCAGTTCCCTGATCCGGTAGGCCGGGTTGATGTTGACGAGAATCAAGCCCGCTTTTGCGGTCGCGAACTGGGTTACAACCCATTGCCAGCAATTGGGTGACCATATTCCGATCCGGTCTCCGGGATTCAGTCCAAGGGACAACAGACCGGCAGCAAAGGCGTCTACCCGTTGCTTCAGTTCGGACCAGTTCCATTTGACGTCCTGATGACACGCCACCAGCGCATCCCGCTCTGCCCAGCGTGCCGCGGCTCTGTCAAAGCGAACACCAATCGTCTCCCCGATCAGTGACATGTCGCTCCTTCCGTGCGCGTAACTCTCCGTGAAGCCCGACAATATCCGTCTCCAACCCTGGATGATCTGTTCTCAGTCTATCCCAATTCACCACAGGACACAGCCGTTCCACCCAATGGCGCATGCGGGCGGTCATGTCTTGATTTACGCCGTCGCAACGGATTGGCCCGTGTTCAATGGGCACCGTCGCTGGAGCCTGTCTCCAGCGGGTTTCCCGATCCGAGTGTCGCCGTGTTTTTGTCGTGGAAATTCGGTCGGGGCCATGAGACGAGGCGCCCGGATTTTCTCCGACGCAAGCCGGACCGGTTGCCCGGAAACGTCACCGGGCCAGGCGAGCGTGCCGCCTGATCCCGCTTACTCGTGATGATGGCCAAACAGGCCAAGCATGTCGTTGCGGTCGAGAGTGGCAGACAGATCCAATGAAACGTCATCCGCAAGTTCACGAAAAAGATCTTGTTTCTCGGCAAGAATCTGCTCCATTTTTTTCTTCGATGGTATTGACGCACGTATACTTTATGACCTTCACCTTCACCGTCTGGCCGAGTCTGTGAGCTCTGTCTTGGGCTTGCTGCGCAACGGCCCGATTCCACCAGCGATCAAGGTGAAACACGTAAGAGGCTTCCTGGAGGTTGAGCCCCACGCCTCCGGTTTTCAGGGAGACAATCATGACACGATGGTCGTCCCCGTTCCGGAAGCGATCTATGACTGCATCCCGTTCGTCGACAGGGACATCTCCGGTCAGAACAACCGGGTTGAATTCATGGAGGTACCGGGCTGACAGGCCGACGCCGGAAGTTTCATTCGTGTAGTGGCTGAAGACCAGCGCCTTGTGCCCCTGTTCGTTCAGCTTGTGAAGTCGATCGCAAATGTCGCGCAGCTTGCTTGAATGATCCGTCTCGGAATCCGCGTTACAGATTTGCTTCAGTCGGGTGATCAGTTCGAGGACGTGACAGATGTTCACATGCGCTCCGAGAGACTTGAGGGTTCAGGACGATGACGAAGACAGGGACAACGCCCGGGCCATAGCAGGCCGCGATCCTGCAGGCCGTGATCGGTTTTGGGTCGTAACATCCGTCCGGCTGTCGATAGGATCACAGGTCGGCAGAATTGATACCAACATGTCGCGGCAAGACTTCCTGGCGCAATCCGTCTCATTATGAGCTCTGCTGACAAAAGCCCGCCAACAGCCTGGATGGGATCGCCCGACCACTTCAACAGGACGTGATGATCGGCACCCGGGACTACACTCGATCCTTCCCGTTCATGAATGGACAACAGCACGCCGCAATCGCACGATCAGGAAGACACCGCCCGCTCAATACTGCCCTTTGGTCTGCAGATGTGAGGGCTTCGCCAACAGCACCTCAAGGCGGAGTTCGACATCGAAGAGTTCCACGGTTCAGGCTGTCCTGTGCAAGAAACCGGATTTATGGCAAGGTTTGACTCGAGCCGTGATCGGGTCTGGTCGAACGATCGCGGGCAGTTGACAAAGGTATGAATGGATTTCCGTAAGCACCAACGATGCCAACCGAAAAGGAACTGCATTCGATGTTAGCAAGATATCCCCTCCTGGCTGTCGCAACGGCCGCTACTCTGGCCATGCTGGCTGGTCCGGTCAGCGCACAGAAAACCTATACACTGAAAGTGGCCAATTTCACGCCAAAGGCCGCCTCAAGTTCACGCTGGTTCGAACTGAAGAAAAAGGAACTGTCGGAAAAATCCGGAGGACGCCTCAATCTGGAAATGTTCTACGGCGCTTCCATGGGGCCCATGCCGCGCCATTATGACCTCGCCCGCAAGGGCGTCGCCGATATGTCCTTTTTCCAGCATGGCACCACCCCGGGCAGGTTTCCACTGACGGAGCTGACCCATGCTCCGTATCTGTTCCCGCCCGGTTTCAAAGGCTCTCTGGTTGGCGCCAAGGCCGCCCACCAGCTCAAGGCGCAGTATTTCGACGCCGAGCACACGGGCACCAAAGCCCTCTGGATCGTGTTCAACCGCCCCTCCGGAGTGTATGATTCCCAGAAGCCGATCCGGTCCGTCTCCGATCTCGAGGGACGGCGCTATCGCGCCCCGACATCAACCGACGTCGCCATGATGAAGTCTCTCGGTGCGCTTCCCATTGGTCTGCCGGCCCCGCTGATGGCGGAATCCCTGCAGAAGAAGACCATTGATGGCGTGGTAACGGACCCGATGGGTATCTTTGCGTTCAAGCTTGGAGGCCTGGTCAAGTATTATTCGAACATGTTTGTTTCGGTCATCAGCTTCGGCCTCGCCCTCAACACAAAATCCTACAATAACTTGCCGGCTGACCTGCGCGCCATGATCGATGAACTCTCGACTCGAGACAGCGCAGTGCAGATGGCGACGCTGACCTGGGCCGATTTTCCGGTGTACCTCGACTATGTGAAGAAGCTGAATATCGAGGAGGTTCAACTCAGCGCCGAGGCTGACCAGCGAATGCGTGAACTGGCAGAAAAGGTAATGTCGGAAAAAATCGCAGGACTGGAGAAGAAAGGACTTCCAGCGCGGGAGGTCTACGACAAGCTCAAGGCGCTTTCAGCACAATACTCCCGGTAAGCACGCGAGGCATCCATGTTCCTCGCAGCTGCGGTGGCGCGGCTTCTGTGCCGCGTCGCCGCCATATTCCTGGTCGCAATGGTTGCGATCAACGTCATTGATGTGGGTCTCCGTTCCACCATAAACCAGCCAATTTTCGGAACCTACGAAATCGTTGAACTGTTTCTGGCGGCCGCAGTCTTTCTCGCCATTCCCGAGGCATTCTTCCGGGGACAGCATATTACAATCGAACTGATCGATCAGGTGGTTCCGCCAAGGGTGGTTGATTTCCTGAAGCTGCTGGGCGTATCCGCCTGCGCCGTCTTTCTCGGTCTGTTGACCTATCACATGATTCAACCCGCGATTGAGTTCGTGGAATTCAACGATGTTACGGCGGACCTCCAGTACCCCATCATCTGGCGCGCTGCATTCGTACTTGCCGGCATCGCCTTTTCCGCGCTTGCCGCGCTCGTGCTTTTTGTCAACGAAATCAACATGCTTTCTGGACGTCGTCACCAGTCATGACCGACCAGGTGATCGGTGCTCTGGGAATTGTCGGTCTTGTCGGTCTGACATTCCTTCGCGTGCCTCTCGGCGCTGCCATGGGTCTGACAGGTCTGGTCGGCTACGCAGCCATCGACGGATGGGAACGGGCATTCATCGTATTCGGTGAGACCCCATACTCCTTGTCACATTATGCGTTTTCGGTATTGCCGCTGTTCATCCTGATGGGCAGCGTTGCCACGCGTTCCGGTATGTCACAGGAGCTCTTTATCGCGGCCAACGCGATTTTTGCCGGGCGCCGGGGCGCATTACCCATGGCCACAATCGGCGCCTGTGCAGGATTTGCAGCTATCAGCGGTTCTTCCCTTGCAACCGCAGCAACCTTTACCCAGATCGCAGTTCCCGAGATGCGCCGATATGGCTACGACGAGCGCCTGTCCACTGGAGCTGTCGCTGCCGGCGGCACGCTTGGTATCCTCATTCCCCCATCCGTCATCATGGTCATCTACGCCCTGGCGGCAGAAGAGTCGGTCCCGGCCCTGTTCGCGGCTGGAATGATTCCCGGACTACTGCTGACCCTGCTGTTTGTGATTGTCATATGGATCATCGCCCGGGTGAGACCGGAATGGGCGCCTGCCGGCCCCCTGATGCCCTGGCGAGAGCGTCTCAGGGCGGCGGCAACCATGTGGAAGCTTGTCGTCCTTTTCGGTTTTGCAGTGGGTGGAATCTATACGGGCTGGTTCAGCCCGACCGAAGCCGCCGGCGTCGCCGCCTTCGCCGCCGTCGTGATCGCGGTGGCGTCGAGGCAGATGAACTGGACCACCTTTGTCGACTGCCTCATGGAAACCCTGCGCACGACCGCGATGCTGATCTTCATCATCATGGGTGCCTGGATTTTCGCCTATTTCGTTGTTCAGACACAGCTCCCGAAGGCACTCATCGAGCTGATCGAAATCATGGCACTGCCGCCCTGGGCGGTCATTCTCATGATTCTGATCTTTTACATTCTTCTCGGATGTGTTCTGGAATCAGTTGCCATTATCCTGGTGACGGTTCCGGTTTTCTTACCCGTGGTTGTTGCGCTCGGCTACGATACTGTCTGGTACGGAATCCTGATGATCGTCGTCGTGGAGGTCGGATTGATTACGCCACCCGTCGGATTGAATATTTTCGTCATTCGCGCGCAACTTCCGGATATACCGCTTTCTACCATCTTTCGGGGAATCGTGCCCTTCCTCGCCGCCGACGCCGTCCTCATCGCCTTGCTGATGCTGTTTCCGCAAATCGCGCTGTGGCTTCCCGGATTGCTGTTCCCGTGACGGGGCCAGCCAGAAAATATCTGGTCAGGAAAATAGTCCTGTGATCATGTCAACGTGGATCAGATAACAAAGGAGGCTGAACATAACCCGCAGCAAGGTTGCGATCATCACAGCGGGCGGACACGGAATGGGCGCTGCCTGCGCACGGGTGCTTGGAGAGCAGGGCTACGAGCTGGCGCTGATGTCGCCCGGAGGTTCAGCTGAGGTCCTGGCGCAGGAACTCGGAGGCATCGGTGTCAAGGGGTCGGTGACGGATGCAGGCGACCTTGAAAGACTGGTTTCCACAGTGATGGATGCTCACGGACGCATAGACGCGGTGGTCAACAACAGCGGTTTTCCACCCAAGGGACCGTTGCTTCAGATCCCTGACGGCGACTGGGCAAGCGGTCTCGATATGGTTCTCCTCAATGTCATTCGGATGGCAAGGCTGGTGACTCCGGCCATGATGGAGCAGGGAGGAGGTTCCATCGTCAACATCACAACCTATGCCGCCATTGAGCCCAGCCCGGCTTATCCGGTGTCAGCGACATTCCGGGCGGGCGTTTCCGTGTTCACCAAGCTCTATTCCGATCAATATGCTCCTCACGGTATACGCATGAACAATATCTTGCCCGGCTTCATTGATACGCACGGCAGCGACAGTTCGGTTGCCGAATCCATCCCGGTCGGACGTTATGGAGACCCTCGGGAAATTGGCGAAACCGTCGGGTTTCTGCTGTCTGACGCCGCCAGTTATATCACCGGACAGAACATCCGGGTTGACGGCGGCCTGACGCGATCGACATAGACCTGACGTTGGCAGGACGGACCAGGCCTGGGAGGTTCCCATGACGGAAAAAGGAAGGATTGATGTCCATCATCACGTGCTTCCGGATTTCTACATCGAGGCCCAGAAGGCCGCAGGCATAACCGGAACAGCGTACAGGGGTTTCCCGGAATGGACACCGGAAATGAGTCTCGCCGTGATGAACACCAACGACATTGCGACGTCGATCCTGTCCTTTACCTCACCGGGCATCTGGTTCGGTGACATAGCCCGGACCCATGACCTTGCCCGACGATGCAATGACTACCTCGCCGAACTGACTCTACGTTATCCCGGACGCTTCGGGGGATTCGCCTTTTTGCCGTTGCCCGATATTGATGCGGCTATCCGTGAACTTGAACGGGTTTTGAATGAACTGGCGCTTGACGGAATCACGTTATTGACGAGCGTAGACGACCGTTATATCGGCCATCCCGACTTTGAACCGCTTTACGCGGAACTGAACCGACGCCGTGTCGTTACGTTCATACATCCCTGCTATCCGCCAGGAACTGAAGCGAGAGGCTGGAATATTCCCCGAATGCTGATTGATTATCCGTTTGAGACCACACGGGTGGCCATCAATCTGATTTTCAATGGGGTCATGAACCGGCACCCGGACATCCCCTTCATACTCTCTCACAGTGGCGGCACACTTCCGTTTCTGGCCCACCGTGTTTCCATTTTCGACAAGGCAACGACCTTCCAGGATAACTATCCGGACGGTGCGATGGCCTCTATCCGGCGTTTCTGGTTCGATACAGCATTGTCAGGTGACTCTCTGCCTCTCGCTGGTCTGACACGTATTGCCGATCCGTCGCGGATTCTCTTCGGAAGCGATTATCCCTATATCGGGGAAGAGACCGTCGCGTCGGAAACGGCGGGGCTGGATTCGTGGTTTGAATCAAATCAGGACGCGGAACCATCGATAAACCGATCCAATGCAGAACGGCTTCTCTCGCGGTTCTCTACATAAGTGTTTGGGAGACAGAATAGATCCGGACCGCGCCTGCTTCACCAGGGAACCTGGCAACAGAGCGGGGCTGCTCGCCAGTCTGAGGTCGCCCACCCTGCAAAACGCCCCGACAGGGCTGTCTGGTCTTGCGATCGGCAATCTTGGTCATACCATTGGCTGGGGCGGACTGCCCGACTTCAGGCACACTTTCGGGGTCCGAGTGGAGGCCCTCATCGACCGATGAAAGGGCCTCGGGATTTTCGGTAACCCCGTGCTGCGGGCCCTCTCCAGGAAATTCTACCGTCTGGGCTGGTACAATCCGCGCGACCCGAAGACATGGGAAATGGGCGGCGAAAGGTCCACGCCTTTACGACGTCTGTGTATCTGTGTTCTGACGAAAGGAGCCATCTCCCGGTCCAGGACCGGTGCACCGACATGAGTGGGCCGTGAACATCCCCGGTACCGGAGGCGCTGTCGGGACTCCTGAACATCGGCGCAGTGCCGGAAGCCGCAGCGCCGCCATGTACCTGATTGGCATCATGCTTCTCCGCGAGTCGGACGAGGATGACCACGAAAGAGCCGCTTCCCCGGGCAGCGGTCTATGGCACGGACCGTTGCTCGCTTCCAAAGGGGAATACCTGAAACCCTGTTATTCTGGACGGGTGCGGGAAAGCGGAAACACCACCCTGAAAACCATACTGAAGAGGACACTGGCCGGCTCTCCTGGTCCATCGGTTCCACCGCCGTCAACTGCAGCAAACCGGGCGCCGGTGACTCAAGAAATAAAGCGTTCCGGGATGCGCTGGCGCATCCATCGACAACAGATCATTACGACTGCAGGGCGCAACAATCGGAGTCGCTCAAATTGGCCTGGATACCCAGCTGCGAGCCTCGTCAGGCCTCCCAATGAAAAGTGCGACATCAAGGCCATGGCTGTCGCAGCCTGAAGCCCGGACCTGGTCACGGGTGATGCCGTACGGGAAACACGCTCCCTGCAGCATCATCCGTCTGCGGGCCCGGCTCCGGAATGCTTCTCGGTAACCAGCTGAAATTTTTGTAACGAAGAACTATCGGAAGTGTTTTCTCCGCTATTCCGCAGCCTGCGTGCGAGGGACCAGCATATCAAACCAGGGCTTGTTTTCCCGGGTTCTGGCATCGTCAACGTGCAACGCCTTGACTTCCGTATATTCGTTCAGGCCTTCCTCGCCGAATTCCCGCCCGATACCGGACTGCTTGTAACCGCCAAACGGCATCTGCTCGGAGAGAAGATGCCAGTCGTTGATCCAGACCGTACCCGTGCGCATTCGTGCTGCGACGGCCTGGGCACGCTCCAGATCCTCCGACCACACACCCCCGCCAAGGCCGTAAATTGAATCGTTGGCGATCGCTACCGCCTCATCCTCATCCTGATATTTCATCACACAGAGCACCGGTCCAAAGATCTCTTCCTGCGCAATCGTCATATCGTTGGTGACGTTCGTGAAAATTGTCGGCCTGATGAAGCAGCCTTTGGCAAGGTCTCCATCAAGGGCCTGTTCACCGCCGCAAGCAAGCGTTGCGCCCTCGGCCTTGCCTTTCTCGATATAGTTGAGCACGGTCTGCATGTGTCCCTTGGAGACCACGGGGCCCACCCGTGTCGCCGGATCCAGCGGATCACCAAGCGGCAAGGCCTCCAGCCTTGCAACCATTCGATCCACAAAATCATCATGCTGTTCGGCAGGAAGAAGCAGGCGGGTTCCAGACTCGCACACCTGACCCTGGTGGTAGAATGACGCAAACAGCGATCCGTCGACTGCGATGTCCCAGTTGGCATCATGAAGGACGACATTGGCCGATTTGCCGCCGCATTCGAGAGTCACTTTCTTGAGCGTGCCTGCGGCCTTGGCCATGATCTCGCGGCCGACCTCGGTCGATCCCGTAAACGCAACCTTGTCCACATCGGGGCTCGTCGTCAGAACGTTTCCGATGCTTCCACCCGGACCGGAGATGACGTTGACGACGCCAGGCGGAAAACCGCACTCATCAATCAAACGGGTCAGTTCCATGGCCGACAGAGGTGTATCGCTGGCCGGCTTGAGAATGATCGTGTTGCCCGTGGCGAGCGCCGGGCCAAGCTTCCACACAGCCATGAGATAGGGAAAATTCCAGGGAATGATCGAGGCACAGACACCGATCGGTTCACGGATCGTGAAGTTGAAGGACCGGCCCGGGCGGGCCATCCCGTCGATCTCCACCGGCTCGGCATTGTAATTCGCCGCCATTTTCCCGAAATAGCTCATCTGGCGGTGAGCAAGATAGGCGTCCGCTCCGGTCTTGGTGATGGTACCACCCGAATCGAGACTTTCGATACGAGCGAAGTCCTTGTGAAGCTCTTTCATCCTGGCTGCGAGGCCAGAGATGATCTCGCCGCGCTCCTCGCCTGTCATATGCGGCCATGGCCCCTCGTCAAAAGCTTTTCGAGCAGCCGCGATCGCAGCCAGAGCGTCGTTCTCGCTTGCAACGGGAATATTGGCGATCACTTCACCGTTATACGGATTGGTCGTCGGCCGGGTTGCCCCATTCTCCGCATCCTGGAACTTGCCGCCAATATAGAGTTGATACGTTTCCATAAGTCGTCTCCGCGTATCGGCCCGTTTCATAGCCTGGATTGTTGGCAAGGGGCTGAACGCCGGGTGTTTCCATCCGATCGGGGGACACCGGTCCCGGCTCGCCTGTTGAGTACCCGCCTCGAAATACGGGCCCAGGCAGCCCCTCGGCCAAGATATCTCAGTATCAACAGCCAGTCCACACCCCGGTGCAAACTGTTCGGAACAGCGGGTTTCCCTCGGCCCGTTCCGTCTTCGAATACCGCGTCGCATCAGCCAACCCGCTCCGGTCCGGCGGATGGGTCTGTCGCCAACAGATAGCGTCCGAGCCGGAGGCTGACCTGACATGTGCGCGGTTTCGGCCTGGGCCCTGCAGGGCGCGCGGAGCCTGAAGCCGCTCTGCAGCGTCAGCGAGCAGGACAAGCATTACAAAGAGTTAATGTAGCGGAAAGGGAACGGTAATGGACTTGTACCTATGTTCTGTTCGTCCGCAACGTGCGCAGAGAAAAGGAGATTCCCGATGCCAAGGAGCAAGAGGTTCAAGGTGGTCACTGTTGTTGCCGTCATCGGTGCAGTGGGAATGATGGCTGCGGCCGGCAGCCTGATTGCCAGTCGTCAGCTGGTGGCATCATCCCCCGCCCAACAAGTTGAGATGCGGGGTTTTCCCCAGACGTTTTCCCAGATTATCGAACGAGTCAGTCCTGCCGTTGTTTCGATCCGGGTAACCAAGGTCATAGAACAGGAAGGGATCAATTTCAGAAACTTCGGTTGGCCGGACAACTTTGAAATTCCGGAGGGAATGAAGAGATTCTTCAACGAGGAATTCTTCAACCGGTTTGGCCCACAGTCCGAAGGCCAGGGGAATCGCCGTTTGCCGCGAGCGACCGGCGCCGGTTCCGGATTTTTCATCGATGCCGAAGGATACCTGGTGACAAATCGTCATGTCGTCGGAGATGCCGAAAAGGTGGAAGTGGTCTTCAAGGACGGCAAGACCATCGAAGCCCAGGTGGTGGGAACAGATGCCAAAACGGACCTGGCGCTCCTGAAAGTCGAAGACGATCGCGCGTTTCCCTATGTCAGGTTCGGGACATCCGGAGAGACCAAAGTCGGTGACTGGATCATCGCCATCGGCAGCCCCTTCGGTCTTGGTCACACAGCAACCGTCGGAATCGTATCGGCGCGAAGCCGCGACATTGGTGCCGGACCTTATGATGACTTTCTTCAGATCGATGCTCCGATCAACCGGGGCAATTCCGGCGGTCCGACCTTCAACCTGAAAGGTGAAGTCATCGGAGTGAATACTGCAATCCTTTCACCAACGGGCGTCAGCGCCGGAATCGGGTTCGCCATTCCTTCGGATATGGCACGGGATGTCATCGAACAGCTGAAAAACACCGGTCAGGTCGCCCGCGGCTGGTTGGGAATCAATATTCAGCGTGTCGACGAGGACCTGGCAAGGGCCCTGAGCCTTGATGCAGCACAGGGGGCACTCGTATCGGTTGTGGTACCAGACCAGCCCGCAAGCAAGTCCGACCTGCGAGAGGGAGATGTGATCGTTGCAGTTGATGGGACAACCGTGGATTCCGTCGGCGATCTCCCGAGAATTATCAGCAGGATTCCTGCCAATACCGAGGCCCGTCTCACCGTCATCAGAAACGGCGAACGAAAAGATGTTCTCGTAACCGTTGGTGCGATGCCCGAGGAGACAGCCTCCCTGCTCTCCCCGCCTCCGAAAAGAAACGTCAAGGCCGGACTGGGCCTTACGCTCGGAGCACTCGACGACGAAGCCCGGCGCCGGTTCAATGTCAACCCCGACGTAGAGGGCGCAGTCGTGCTGAATGTCCAGCCCGGCAGCCAGGCCGACGAAAAAGGGATCCGCAGAGGCGACGTCATCCTGCAGGTAGCCGGACAGGACATCTCCGGTCCTTCCGACGTTGCAAAGGCTGCGAAAGATGCTCTCCAGGCCGGCGACAGCGACCGCAAGCGGCCCCTGCTGCTTCTCCTCAGCAGAAACAACAACACCCGCTACCTTGCCTTGCCGCTCGGTGACGGCTGATCCCCTCGCCACCGAGTGCATCAGGCGCCGGCATCCTTCCCCCGGATGCCGGCGCCATTCTTTTGCGCGCAACCTTGTTCTGCCACCCTCATCGGCTCTATGGTGACCCGTGACAAGTTGGGGGAAAGACATGACGCTGACCACAGTAGCGGTGATGAGTCCTGGCGACATGGGAGAAGGAATCGGAACCTCCCTTCTGGGGCAGGGCCTGAACGTGATCACCACACTCGAAGGCCGCAGCGACGAGACCGCAATGCGGGCCAACCGGGCAGGTTTCCGGTCCCTGGGCACTATCGCGGCGGTCTTGTCGGAAGCCGACCTTGTCCTCTCGGTCATGCCTCCGGGACAAGCCGAGAAGTTTGCCACGGTCGTGGCCACAGCCATGACCGAAACCGGACACAGACCGGCCTATGCCGACATGAACGCTGTTTCTCCAGCCACCTCCAGAAACATTGCCAGAGTAATACGGGAGGCTGGCGCAGACTATATTGATGGCGGAATCATCGGAGCGCCGCCACTCAAGAGCCCTCAGCCCGCCCGCTTGTATGTTTCGGGGCCTTCAGCAGGAATGATGGATGCACTGGACGGCAATGGGATTATCATCCATCAGCTGGGAGGCGAAATCGGTCGCGCGTCGGCCGTCAAGATGGTCTATGCGTCAGTTTCCAAGGGAACTGATACACTTTTGACAGCGGCCTACACGACAGCAGAGGTGCTCGGCATTCGGGACGTCCTGGAAGCGGAATGGGCAGACAGTCAGCCGGCCGTACTTGAACGCCTGTCTCGACGAGTCCCAGCGCTCCCGGCGGATGCCGGCCGCTGGATAGGGGAAATGGAGGAAATCGCCGCAACCTACAAGGCTGCCGGCGTGACGCCTGATTTTCACAAGGGTGCGGCGGACATGTACCGATTGCTTCATTCCACACCGTTTGCTGCCGAAACCCGTGAGACAATGGACCGTTCGCGCAGCATGCAGGACTCAGTCAGGGTCTATGCAGCTCACCTCCCGGATCGCGAGACGGCGGAATAGTTTCTGAAGCTTGCTTGCACCCCTTCCCTTTGTCAGCAAGGTTTCCCATGACCGTGCCCCGCCTGAAAACCTCGCTCTGGGTAGCGGCACAGGTCCGTCAATGTGACAAGGCGTTCATTCCCGTCGTGGTCGCTCGCAGGGGAGATCCGGATTCCGGGCAGGTTCTGATCAAACGCAACCGGCTGAATGGCACTTTCGAAGTCTTCGCCCGTACCCTCACCCTCGAAGGCGACCCCGCGTGGAGATGTGCCGCCGGGCCGGGCAACGAGTCGGATGCCGATCGATTTATAGACTCTGAAACACGGTTTGATCCGGATCTGTGGGTGCTGGAAATCGAGGATCCGACAGCACAATACACGCACGACGCGCCGGTCATATGATGTGGCCGCGCCCCTTGGCATGACGATTTTCCGTAAAGCGGCCGGGTCCTGACCAGGCACCGATCCGACTGCATGGTCAGGGGGACCCATCCGAACCGGACGGATTTAATTCCTTGGGACCATATATCTTGCACGGCTCCGGATCGGCCGACGGATCTGTTGTCAGGTCCGTTCGTAGATGGTGATCGACCGCACTTGCCAGATCCGACGGGCGCTGATACCGGACTGGTCAGTCATCTGACAGGATCGTGACGTTTCGGCAGTCTGTCGCATCAAGGCCAATCCGGCGGGGTCACGACAGCTGCCGGATCGCGCTCATGCTGCCTCAGGAATCAAGAAACATTGACAGCCTTTCACAGTCCGGCTGTCCCGAGTGGGGTAAGCAATCGCAAGTATTTCGGTCATGCTCGACCGACCCGGCGTCCGCGACCTCGTATGTCCTTCAAATTTGACGGGCTTCCTCGAGGAGGAGGGCGCCGGTCGCAACGCTTGGCAACAAGTGGAACGGCCTGGCAGTTTGAAACAGCAGTGCCTGTTTCCGTGCGTGAGCCGGATTACAAGGATCCGGGCGGCTGTCAGGACGTGGGTTGCCGGCAACCAATCCGGCACACCGTCACCGCTGGATCAGTCCACTCCAGGGGTTCGCGGCAATTCACAAGTCCGGAGAACGGTATCCGCTCCCGGCTGTCGGAAGGCAGGCGCCCCGCAGAGCCAATATGGCCGGCCGGTCAGGTCGTCACGAGGATTGGGCCGCCGCCCTGAACCTGTCGCGGTGTTGACGGGGGCTGCCATAGCGCGCGGAGAGAACCATGGCCCGCTTGAGATAGAGTCCGACATCGTGCTCGGCAGTGAAGCCAATACCGCCATGCATCTGGATGGCTGACTTGCAGACCGACAAGGCCCGTTCCGAAGCAAAGGAAAGGGCTGCCGATGACAGGCCTGCTTGTCCGGCCCCCGAGTCGATAGCCCTCGCGGCCTGATAAACCAGAGAACGACAGGCTTCCACGGCCGCAAGGTTGTCAACGGCGCGATGTTGAAGAGCCTGGAATGAGCCAATCGGTCGATTGAACTGCTCACGAGTCTTGAGATACTCGACCGTCATCTCGTGGGCTGCCTCCATCACTCCCAGCAACTGGGCGGCCGTTGCCAGGTTCAATGTGTTGTGCAGAACCGCCAGCGTATCGGAACCCCGGTTCGGTCCTGCCAGCAAGCGACCGCCTTGACCGGTGATCCGGAGTGAGCCGGCCGACGTGCCATCTGCCAGCAATACGGACTCAAGGCTGGTTGCCGATGCAGGCAGGTTGATAATGACGTCCGCGTTCTCCCGGGTCTCTTTTGCCTCGACAAGAAATCCGTCAGCATCGGCTGCACCCGAAACCCCGATCCAGACCCCTGGGAAAATCCTGATACCATCCGTATCAAGGTATGAGGAAGATGTCGGTCCCGGTGCCTGAACGCCATCGGATTGCATAAGCGCCGGCAGAATAATGGCGCGACCTGCCATAAGAGCCCCGACCGTGGCTGCGTCATCGGCAAGTCCTGCCATCGCCTGGGCCGCCGCCGCCGCTTCGGCGACGGGTTCCGGTACAAGTTGCCGTCCGAACTGGTGGCAAACCAGACACAGCTCCATCAACCCGAGGCCCAGTCCACCGTCCTGCTCTGTCACCAGGATCGCAAAATATCCTGCCTCGGCGATTTCCGACCAGAGATGACGGTCTATGCGCGCCTCGCCGCTGCGAAGGCGCTCCATTCCCCGGTTCCGGGACGCAAGTACCGCACTGCTTTCGCGCAGCATCTCCTGCTCTGTATCCAGCAGAAGTTCCATCAATTCTGGCCGAATTCCGCCGCGGCGCGTGCGCGCAATTCCACCTTGGCGACCTTGCCCGTGCTGTTTCTCGGAAGATCGGGAACCGGTACCACATGCCTGGGTTTCTTGTAGCTGGCGATCAGGGAACGGCAGTGTTCGATCAGCACTGTCTCGTCCACCTGTCGTCCTTCCTCGGTGGTAACAAACGCAACAACGCATTCCCCGAATTTGGAATCCGGCCCGGGAACAACTGCGGCCTCCCTGACATCAGGATGGGATTCCAGCGCGTCCTCAACTTCCCGGGAATAGATGTTGAGCCCCCCGGACACGATCATGTCCTTGGAGCGGTCCACAAAATACAGATATCCGTCCTCGTCGATCCTGCCCACGTCCCCGGTCACCAGCCAGCCATCGTGAAAGGCCTGCTCCGTAGCTTCCGGATTGCGCCAGTATTCGGTCATTGTCATCAGGCCCCGGGGGCCATACCGCATCAGGATATCTCCGGTTTCGCCCGGGGAAACATCGCTTCGTTCCCGATCGACAATGCGAAGCTCTACGCCGGGCACCGGTCGACCGCACGACAGGGGATGAGTGCTTTGTTCGTCGGGCCTGAGACATGTAATGAAGCCGGACTCGGTTTGGGCGTAGAAACTGAACAGACCAAGATCGGGCAGCGTTCGGGCAAGTCGCTGTTTGACCTCGACCGGGAAGGCTTCTCCGGTCGCCAGCATGACCCGCAGGGTTTGACAGGCATCGGGCCGTTTCTCGATCTCGGGAAGCAGCAGGCGGGCAATTGTCGGCACCAGCCCGATCACGGTAATGCGCTCGCGTTCGATGACATCCACGCAGGCCACCGGATCGAAACGAGGCATCACCACGACAGTGCAGCCCACGCAGACCGCATTTGTAACCCGGCCAAGTCCGGTGCGGTGGGCCATCGGGGTGGTCGCCAGGATGCGATCTTCAGGCCGCAAATCGAACTCACGGGCATTGATGTAGCCGCCCAGAAGCACGATGCTGCGATTTGTGGATACGGCGCCCTTGGGCCGACCCGTGGTACCGGAGGTATAACCCAGAAGCAGCGCATCGGGCTCCTCGGGCAAAACCGGTGGCGGCAAGGGAGACCCTTCGGAAAGCAGATCGGAAAAAGCGACCTCGCCTGTTGCGGCTTCGTCGATCGGAACAAGCAACGGATCATCAAGGTTTCGGGCAGCGCTGAGAACTGTCTGACGGTGTTCCGAGCCGAACAGGATCACCCGGGGATCACAATCACCGAGGATATATTCCACTTCGGCCGGTCCCAGACGGGTCGTGATCGGAACAATGATTCCGCCCGACTTTGCAGCACCGAACATGGCTTCGATCAGTTCTGTGCTGTTGGGGAGATACATGGCCAGACGATCCCCCGGTTGCAAACCGCGGGCAATCAGGGCGTTGGCGAGTCGGTTGGCTGCGACATCCAGTTCGCGGAAGGTAGAGCGTCGGTCGCCGCAGACAAGGGCCTCTTCACCAGGACGGCGGAGGGCACTGTCTGCGAGCATGGCCCCAAGCTTCATGCAGAACCATCTCCCGGTGCCGATGTTTCGGACGCGTCATCGGGCTCAAACGCGAAGTAGGGAGTATCCTTGCCAATGTCTTCCCAGGTAACCCGAACCCGCATGCCGATCTTGATCTGGTCCTCGCCAACATTCTTCAGGTTGGCAATGATGCGGACACCTTCATCAAGCTCGATCAGCCCCAGAATATAGGGAGTCTGACCTTCGAAGCCGGCCGTCGGTACGTGGGTCACGGTGTAGGAATACAGTTGGCCCGTCCCGGATGTCGCCCGCCACTCGAGATTGCGTTTTCCGGTTCTCACACTGCTGGCGCGGGGCCAGAACTGGTAGCGGTCCTCGACCGGGTCATACTGCAGCATGAGTTCGCCGCGCCTGGCACCGTCCCAGAACGCCTGTGTGGTCGGTGTCGGCTTTGGAACAGGGCGTGGCCTGGTTTCCGCCATTCGATCATTCTCCGTCGGTTGAAGCTTCAGTTCACCAGCACCATGGCGTTGGAGGTTCCCCAGTTGCGGCCATAGGGAATGACCCCGATGCCCGTCACCAGGGCATTGCCGGCATCCGGAACCTGACGTTCTCCGGCCTCGCCCATAAGCTGGCGCACGGCTTCCGCCAGGTTCAGCCCCCCTCCGGCAAGGCCCGGCTGCCCACAACTGATCTGACCTCCTCCAGTGTTCAGCGGAAGATCCCCCCGGGGGCCGAGATCCGTATCACGCAGGAACTGTGAACCCTGACCGGTCTTTGCAAAGCCGATCTGCTCGCACTTGACCATGACGGCGAACAGAAAATCGTCGTAGGGGTGAAACATGTCGATATCCTGCGGCGTCATCCCGGCATTATGAAGGGCTTCGGGGCCCGCGATGGAATGACCGGTCCGGGTCATGTCCGGGGTCTGGTTTGCGCAGTCGAAATTTGACACC
Organism: Alphaproteobacteria bacterium; assembly: GCA_965221485.1. GTDB lineage: Bacteria > Pseudomonadota > Alphaproteobacteria > MPNO01 > UBA830 > JAJEBT01. The sequence goes on from OZ244893.1 coordinate 2,183,541, forward strand.
TCCGAATAGGACACGGGATAAACCCGGTTTTCGAAGCCGAGTTCCCGCGCGCGGCTGGTCTTCATCATGATGAAGCCGTTTCCACCGTCACAAAACATGACGGAGTCAAGCAGGCGAAGCGGCGCCGAAACCAGTCGGGAATTCAGATAGTCCTCGACGGTGATCGGGCGGCGCAGCCGTTCATAGGCATTGGCATTCAGCACCGCACCATTGCGTTGGGCAACCGCCAGCGCACCGAGACCGCGCGGATCGAGTTCATGATCATGGGCATATCGCGTCATGAGCAGGCCGAAGGCACCGGGAGGACCCTGAATACCGGTGGGATCCCAGAATTCGTTGCGATAACTCCCGTAATTGGCCCGCCACTGCGTGGACGGAGCGTCAGCACAAATCATCATCACGGTCTCGCACAAGCCCGCTTCCAGTGCCAGGGCGGCGCGTGTCACGTTGCCGAGTGCGGACGCGCCACCCAGGTCGCTGGTCTGCAACCAGCGAGTCTGGATGCCGAGATATTCAGTCGCATAGTTGGACCAGAACGGGTTCGAGCATTCGCTCAATGGTACCGAAAAAGCGACCCCGTCGATGTCGGACGGACTTAAACCTGTGCGTTCATAGAGCTGCTCTGCCACCTCGGCGGCAAATTCATAGGCAGACCGGCCACTGCTGCGGTCTATCCTGGTTTCGCCATAGGCAACGATGCAAACATCTTTTTCCGAGAGTACACTTGCCGCCATCTTGCTTTCCAACCCTATTGTCCCTTGAATTCCGGCTTGCGCCGCTCGGAGAATGCCTGAAGGCCCTCTTTTCGGTCGTCCGACCACGAAAGAAGATACGCCAGATCCGCCTCCTGCTGAAATCCGTGCTGCAGGGGCAGGTCACGGCCCCGGTTGATCGCCTGTTTGGTCATCATCGTCGCCAGCGGACCGACGCGTCCCATTTCCTCGACAATCTCCCTGACCCGGGAAAGGGCTTCGCCTTCCGGCGTGACATGATTGACGACCCGGTACTCCCTTGCCTCAGAGGCGGAAATGCGCCGCCCGGTCCAGATCAGTTCCTTGGCAAGGGGAGCACCGATGAGACGGGGCAGGTTCTGGGTGCCGCCCGCGCCCGGAATCAGTCCGTGCCGGCCCTCAGGAAGACCAAAACTGGCCTTTTCACCAGCCACAATGAAGTCTCCCAGCATCGCCAGCTCGAATCCCCCTCCCAGACAGTAACCCTCCACCGCAGAAATCACGGGTTTCGTGTAGTGCATGAGAAACCGGTAAAGCAGCCTGTTCTTTCGCTGGTTATAGCGAGCCCGGTAATTGTCGTAGCGATCTTCGGGAAGATCCTTGAAACCGCCAAGGTCGGCACCGGCGCAGAAGGCACGCTGATCACCGGACAGGATCACGGCGATGACCTCCCGGTCGAGCTCCACCGCATCCATGGCATGCATGATGTCGTCGGCCATTTCCTCATTGATGGTATTCATGCGGTCCGGTCGATTGAACTGGATTTCCAGCGCCCTGTCCCGAATCACCGCAAATATCGTGTCATAAGACTCCTGCAATTCCCCGCCCTCGGGACGGCGAAAGGATTTCAGTGTTCTCGCCATGGCGGCTCCCTGAAAATGTTGGCGCCTCTGTACAATCATCGTCACGCATTGCACTGCCGGGAGGCATGGCAGCAAGTTTGGACGCCCAGGCAGTGCAAGTCAAAGTGTCTGTCCCGGGACGTCCCTGAATATGCGGGGATCCGGTTTTCAAGACGTTGGATGCCGGTCAGCCAGAAATTCTGCTCGTATTGTGTGATTTTATCTGACACGGGAAGATGAGTTCATGCTTCCCTTTGAACGAGCACACGTCTCCCTCGTCTGCAAACGGCTGTCCGAGCCGCCTCGCAGGCTCATAACCCTGTTCGGGCCGCGCCAGACAGGCAATACCACAATCATCTGTCAGGCCCTCAAACGCTTGGCCGGCATGCCCCACTACTATGTGGCAGTCGACGATCCCGATCCTGATCCATTCCCGTTAGCCTCCCGAGACTCGGGATCAAGAGCCCTCATGCCCGGGGTTCGGGACACAGCCTGGCTGGTCAGACAGTGGCGGATCGCGAGACGGGAGGCGGAACGGCGGACCCGCGGCTTTGTATTGGTGCTGGACGAAATTCACAGTATTCCCCAATGGTCCGGGACGGTGAAGGGGCTCTGGGATGCCGATCGTGCCCGCGATCTGCCCCTGCATGTGGTCATTCTGGACTCAGTCCCGCTGTTCATGCAGTCCGGGTTGAGGGAGAGCCTCGCCGGCCGCTTCGAAACGATTCGGGTCACGCACTGGTCGTTTGCAGAAATGGCCGAGGCCTTCGGCCTTGATCTGTATGAATATCTGTATTTTGGCGGTTATCCGGGCACGGTTTCCCTCATGGAAGATCCGGATCGCTGGCGCAGCGAGATCCTGGAAACGCTGGTCGGACCCCATATCGAGAAGGATATCCTGGCCATGACACGAGTGGACAAACCGGCTCTGCTCAAACAGCTCTTCGCTCTCGTGGCCAGGTATTCGGGACAGATCCATTCCTGTGACAAGATGCTGGAACAGCTGCAGGAATGAGGCACCACCACCCTGGCCCGTTACCTGGAACTGCTCTCCGGTGCCGGTCTGATTACCGGAATTGAGAGATACACCGGAAGTCCTGTTTTCGGCGGTGGACCCACACCGAAGCTGAATGTTCTCAATACCGCGTTGATGACGGCCGGTTCCGGTTACGCCTTCGACCAGGCAAGGGCCGACCGGAGGTTCTGGGGACACATCGTGGAAAGCGCGGTCGGGGCCCATCTTGTCAATTCGGCGCACCTGGACACCCGGGTATATTACTGGCGTGATGGCAGTGATGAAGTCGATTTCATACTCAAGCGCGGGCCCTGCCTGGTCGCCGTCCAGGTGAAGAGCGGACGGAAATCGAAGAGCCTGAAGGGAATGAAAGCGTTCCGGAGAAAATTCAAGCCAATGCGCTCAATAGTTGTGGGTGACCAGGGTGTACCACTCGGCGAATTTCTGTCTGCACCCGTACGCCACTGGACCAAGACCGAATGAACGACTTCATATCCCGCACCTCTGACGAGACCCCTGACTCCAACGAACCGCGAGGCGCCCCAATGCGCACAAAGCCCGGACAGTTGAAGTTTTGCCGTGACGCCTCCGACCCCACCTTGCCGGGCGATCGGGGTGCCGGCAGGACCACTGCGTTCACGGCTGATCCAAAGGGTAAATCTGGCCAAGATCCGGCACATTCACCCTGAGCCGGACATGCCTGTCGGCGGAACATCGGCAACCCGCAGGCTCGGGCAGAGCCCTCGACCATCAATGGCAGAAACCGGGATCACCTGGCGTAATCTCAGGCCGCTTGACCGTGAGTTCACAGAAGAGCCACCGAACGGCAGCGGCGGCGCTGCCAACAGAGCCATACAGAAAACGCCTCATTTTTCACTTTTTTAGACACCGACCCCATGATAGGTTCCGCCCCCAGCTTCAAGCTCAAATCTAATCAGGAGGGGAGCAAAGTTCATGAGTGTCTTTACTTCTACAGGCCGCCGGACCTGGATCAAGGGGGCCGTTGCCGCGACGGCCCTTGCCGCCAGTTCCGCGCTGATAGCCCCGGCTCAGGCTGCTGATACCATCAAAATCGGATTTGGAATGGCTCTGACCGGACCGCTCGGAGCGGCAGGTCAGGCAGCACTGATCGCCATGCAGATATGGCGCGATGACGTCAATGCACAGGGCGGCATCCTCGGCAAACAGGTCGAGCTCATTCACTATGATGATCAGACGAACCCGGCAACGGTTCCCGGAATTTACACAAAGCTCCTGGACGTCGACAAGGTCGACTTTGTCGTCTCCGGATACGGCACAAATCTGATCGCACCGGCAATGCCGCTGGTAATGCAGAGAGGGCTGGTGTTTCCCTCACTGTTCGGACTGGCGGTGAACGAGAAGTTCAAATACGACAACTATTTCCAGATCATGCCAGCCGGACCGGCCCCGCTGACCGACTGGTCCCGCGGGTTCTTTGAGCTGGCCATGGCCCAGGATCCGAAACCCAAGACCATTGCGCTGGTCGGTGCGGACGCAGAGTTTGCGCGCAACGCCGTCAAGGGTGCTCGAGAACATGCCAAGGAGTACGGGCTCAAGATTGTTTACGACCGTACCTATCCGCCGAGAACTGCCGATTATTCGCCTATCGTTCGCGCCATTCAGGCTCGCAATCCGGACATTGTATATGTCGGCTCCTATCCGGCCGATTCTGTCGGTATGGTCAAGGCAGCGACCGAACTGGGTCTGAAGACCAAGATGTTCGGTGGTGGCATGGTCGGACTGCAATACGCGTCAATCATGACCGCGCTGGGCCCCAAGCTGAACGGAATTGTGAATTACGACTTCTGGGTTCCCGAACCGACCCTCAAGTTCCAGGGCGTCGAAGCATTCCTGGCGAAGTACCAGAAAGCAGCCCAGGGCAAGGGGGTTGATCCGCTCGGATATTATCTGCCGCCTTACGCCTACGCCTACCTGCAGGTTCTGGGGCAGGCCATCAGCGCCACAAAGAGCATGGATCACGCCAAGGTCGGGGCCTACATTCGGTCCACAACGTTCGATACCGTCGTCGGCAAGGTCAGTTTCGCGCCGAATGGCGAGTGGTCGAAGACCAGGGCTCTCATGGTTCAGTATCAGGGGATCAAGGACAACAAGCTTGACACCTTCACCAAACCCGGAACCCGCGTCGTGTTGTATCCCTCCGAATGGAAGTCGGGATCCATCAACTATCCGTACGCGCAATAGCGCACACCATCATTGTCGGCCGCGTCACAGACCGGCTGTCCAGGGCCCGCTTCGAGGGCGTCATGCCCCTGCGAACCGGGCCCTGATGGTGGCTGGGCAACCGGCTGGCGGTCACAAAACGCCGCCGGCCAGGGTCTTCGACAGACTGAAACAGGACCAGCACCAAAGTGTTTACCGTTGATCTATTCCTGAATGCGATCGTCGCGGGCATCATGCTCGGCGGATTCTATGCAGCCGTCAGCCTCGGACTGTCCGTGGTTTTCGGACAGCTGGATATCGTCAATATCGCCCATCCCGCGTTCGTGATCCTGGGCTCCTATATCGCCTATATGTGCAACAGCTGGCTGGCCTGGGATCCTATCCTGGTAGGGGTGCTCTTTGCCCCCGTCTTCTACCTGCTCGGTGTCACGGTCTATCGCATCTATTTCGAGAGCTTCGAGAGAAAAGACGACGAGGCACTGCGCGGTCTCGCTTTCTTCTTCGGAGTGATGTTCATCATCGAAGTCGGGTTGATTCTGGCCTATGGCGTCGATTTCAGATCTGTTCAGGCCTTCTATATCGGGGATAATTGGCAGATCGGTCCGATAGGAATACCGACACGCATGTTTGTACCATTCTGCGTCTCGTTGCTCATGTTTGGCGCGGTCTATCTCTATCTGTCGCGAACCTTCACGGGACGCGCAATCATGGCCGTCGCCCAGGACCGCCTGGCCTTGCAGCTCATGGCCGCAAATCCGGTCCGGATCAAACAGATCGGCTTCGGAATCGGTATAGCGACAGCATCCGTTGCCGGCGCCCTGCTGATCATCATTATCCCGGTCGAACCATCTGTTGGCCGTCTCTATATCGGTCAGGTTTTTGCGATTGCAGTGCTGGCCGGCCTCGGATCGATTCCCGGAACCCTGGTTGCCGGGCTGATCCTTGGCATCGCCGAGAGTTTTGTCGCGACATTTTATGGTCCTTCATGGGCGCCGGCCGTAGCCTTCGGCATTCTGCTGCTCGCACTCGCGTTCCGGCCTCAGGGCCTGTTCGGGCGCTAGAACCATGTTCATAAAATCCTTCTGGTTCTGGGCGATCCTGATCGCAGTTGTTGGTGCATTGGCCACCGTTCTCGACGTCATAGCCGTCAACAAGTTCGTGTATTTTGCCGGCTACGTCGTCCTGCAATATGTCGTGCTGGCCACCGCCTGGAACATCATGGGCGGGTATATGGGCTATGTGAATTTCGGCTCCGCAGGGTTCTTCGCAATTGGCGCCTATACATCGGTGGTCATCTACAATCTGATGGGCGTGCACCTCCTGCTCATGATCCCGATCGCCGGGGTTGTCTGCGGTCTCATGGGGCTGGCGACCGGCTATCTGACGCTCAGGTTGCGGGGCGTTTTCTTTGCCATCGCCACACTTGCCCTGGCGGTCGTCCTCGAAACACTCATCACGAACTGGGACTATGTGGGCGGCGCATCGGGCGCCTATGTGCTTCGTCCCCGCGAAATCACGCCATTCGGCGACTACATCGAATTCCTGTTTTTTGTCATGCTGCTACTGGCGATCTTTGCAGTGGCGGTCGCCCGCTGGATCGAGAGATCCAAGATGGGCCGCGGTTTTGCAGCCATCAGGGACGATGAACTGGCGGCAGAATGCGCCGGTGTCCCGACCTTGAGGCTGAAACTGATCTCGACCACGATTTCAGGATTTCTCATGGGCGTCGCCGGCGCACCGTTCGCCCTCTATGTAAGCTTTGTCGAGCCGGCCTCGGCTTTCAACCTTGTCTATGCAGTCAATGCCATCGCAATGCCAATGATCGGCGGCGCCACAACATGGATCGGACCGCTCATCGGAGCCTTGCTGCTCGGAACCGTTCAGCAGGTCGCAACAGTCACGATTTCGTCGGAACTCAACCTCCTGATCGTCGGCGTGCTGCTGGTGTTTTTCGTCATTGCTGCACCCGATGGAATTGTCGGGCTGTTTCGCAAATGGTGGGGCAAAAGCAAATGAGCGCGGAAACTCTTCTGGACGTTCGCGGTGTCAGCAAGCATTTCGGGGGGTTCACGGCGCTCGACACGGTCGATTTTCATGTCACCAAAGGGGAACGCTTTGGCCTGATCGGCCCAAACGGCTCAGGCAAGACCACCATGATCAATTGCATCTCGGGAGCTCTGGCAAATGACGCCGGGGAAATTTTCTTCAACAACGAGAAACTTGATGGGATGAAACCCCATCAGCGAACCCGTATCGGCATTTCCCGTTCCTTCCAGATCCCGAAGCCGTTCAGTTCGATGACGGTCCTTGAAAACCTGGCCATTCCGCTGGAGTACGCCACCGGGGCCGATCCTGGAGAGATCCGCTCACGAGCTCTGGAAATCCTGACGACGATCGGACTTGCGGATTCCGCCGATGTCAACTCCGGAAGCCTTACCCAGATCGACATGCGGAAACTCGAACTGGCCCGCGCCATGGCCGCCGATCCGCAATTGCTGATTTCTGATGAAGCCATGGCAGGGCTGTCCTCAGCGGAAGTGGATGACATTCTGGAAATCCTTTTCCGGCTCAATGAGCGCGGCATTACGATTATCATGATCGAACACATCATGCGGGCTGTTATGCGTTTCTCCGAGCGGATCGTGGTTCTTGATGCGGGAAAAAAGATCGCGGAAGGTACCCCTGAAGAGATCGTCGACAATCCGGAAGTTGAAAGGGCCTATCTCGGTGAGTAGCATCATCGTCGACAATATAGAGGCGGGTTACGGATCTGTCCGCGTCCTGCACGGGACATCTGTAACGGTCAATACCGGAGAGACTGTTGCGCTTCTCGGTACCAACGGAAACGGCAAGTCAACCCTGATCAAATGCATTATGGGCATGGTCGAGCCCGGTTCAGGATCCATTACCCTGAAAACGGACGACGGAGAAGAGATCAACCTGATCGGAAAACTCCCCCAGGAAATCGTTGATCTTGGCGTCGTTCTTGTTCCGGAAGGACGACGCCTTTTCCCGCGTCTTACGGTCGAGGAAAACATGATGCTTGGCGCTTTTCGGCCAACGGCCAGGGAGCGCATTCAGGAGAACCTGGCCTTTGCGTTCGAAGCCTTTCCCGTCCTCGCCCAACGACGGCGACAGCTCGCCGGATCAATGTCAGGCGGCGAGCAGCAGATGCTGGCAGTGGCAAGGGCCCTGATGTCGGAGCCCCGCATCCTCCTCGTGGACGAACCATCAGTGGGGCTCGCCCCCATTCTGGTCAGCCGCATGATTGCCAAGATCAAGGAGCTCAAGGAGCAGCGCAACCTGACGGTCCTGATGGCGGAGCAGAATTTCAATCAGGCTATCAAGATCGCCGATCGAGGCTACATTATCGTCCATGGTGAAATCGCATTTTCTGCCCCGACCGATGAACTGGCGGAAAACGAGATGGTCAAGCAGTATTATCTGGGCGTCTGACCGGTTTTCATAACCGGAACGCCTCGTCTTTTTTGTTCCGGCCGTCACGCTTGCCTCCCGGTGTTCGGCAGGACCAACGCCAGGACAAAATGCCCATGATCGACCCCAGGCTTTTCAAATTCGACACGCTGGGGCTGCATGCCGGACAGCAGCCGGACCCCGCCACAGGCGCCCGTGCCGTACCGATATATCAGACCACGTCGTACGTATTCCGCGATACGGACCATGCCGCAGCCCTGTTCAATCTCGAGCGCGCCGGGCATATCTATTCGAGGATTTCGAACCCGACCTGCGCTGTCCTTGAAGAGCGGATCAGCGCTCTCGAAGGCGGTGTCGGCGCAATTGCGACCAGTTCCGGCCAGGCAGCACTTCATCTCGGAATCGTTACCCTGATGGGTCAGGGCGCACATATTGTCTCCTCGGCATCTATTTACGGCGGCAGTCACAATCTTTTCCATCACACCCTGCCCAGGTTCGGCATCACGACAACATTTGTCGATCCCCGCGACCCCCAGGCCTTCGCCGCCGCGATTCGCCCCGAGACCCGTCTTGTATTTGGCGAAACACTGGGCAATCCCGGCCTCGAGGTGATGGATTTGCCACGCATCGCCAAAATCGCCCATGAGGCCAACATTCCGTTGATGATCGACAATACGTTTGCAACTCCCTGGCTGTGCCGGCCATTCGAGCATGGCGTCGATATCGTCATGCATTCGGCAACCAAGTTCCTGGGGGGACACGGCACATCGATCGGCGGTCTTCTCGTTGATTCGGGACGTTTTGACTGGGATTCCTCCGGCTTGTTCCCAACCCTTACCGAGCCTTACGATGGCTATCACGGGCTCGCTTTTTCCGACGAGTTCGGACCCGGAGCCTTCATCATGCGCGCCAGGGCAGAGGGATTGCGGGATTTCGGCGCGACCATGAGCCCGATCAACGCGTTCCAGATTCTCCAGGGCGTCGAGACTCTTCATGTTCGTATGCCGCGACATGTGGAGAACGCGAGAAAGATCATCGCCTTCCTCGATGCCCATGACGCCGTCGAATGGATCACGTGGCCGGAGCGTGCAGACCATGCGGACCAGGCCATCGCCGCCCGGCTGCTTCCTCGAGGGCCGGGAGCCATCTTTTCCTTCGGGATCAAGGGTGGGCGCGAGGCTGGTCGGGCCTTTATCGAGCGTCTGTCCCTGTTTTCCCACCTTGCGAATGTTGGCGATGCCAAGTCTCTGGTCATCCACCCGGCCAGCACGACTCATCAGCAGATGGACGCAGCTGCTCTCAAGGCAGCCGGTATCGGGGAAGAACTGATCCGTCTGTCCATCGGGCTTGAGGATCCCGACGACCTGATTTCCGATCTCGATCAGGCGCTCCGGTCCGCCCTTCGGCAAACCCGGCTGCAAGCTGCTGAATGATGGAACTCCGTGTCAACGGAAAGCGTGTCTTCGGAACGACAGGCGGCCAGACGTTTGACAGAGTTCAACCCGCGCTGATTTTCGTCCATGGCGCGGGTATGGATCACACGGTCTGGTCATTGCAAACAAGATGGTTTGCGTGGCGGGGTCGTTCCGTTTTTGCCGTCGATCTGCCCGGACACGGGCGTTCTGAAGGTCCACCGCTTGCAACGATCGAGGAACAGGCAGCATGGCTTCTGGAGCTGGTTGAAGCTGCCGGCAATCCGTCGATAACCCTGATCGGCCACTCCATGGGCGCCCTGGCCTCTCTGGCTGCTGCCTCAAGGCCAAACGCAACCAAGATCAGCGCGCTGGCTCTTCTGGGAATCGGTGCCGAAATGCCGGTTCACCCGGATCTCCTGCATGCGGCACGTGACAATGAGGCGACTGCGCGAGACTTCATCATGTCCTGGGGATTTGGGCTACCTGCTCACTTTGGTGCAAACCCGGCTCCCGGTCTGTGGATGCAGGGTGGAGGCCGGTCGCTGCTCTCGCGGGCCAAGACGGGAGTCCTTCATATCGACCTCGCCGCCTGTGACGCGTACAAGACAGCACGCGACGCCGCGCAAGGGACCAGGTGCCCTGTGCTGTTTATAGTGGGCGGCAGCGATCGGATGACTCCTCCTTCCGCTGCGGCTGAATTGGCCCAACAGGTAACCGGTTCAAGAACTGTCACGATTGCCAACGCGGGACACATGATGATGGTGGAAAAGCCGGACGAGACTCTCGACGCGCTCATCTCTCTGTCCTGACCGCGGCCTTGCGCTGATCCAGGGCTCTCGCCTGGCAGAGAGGAGAGGAAGAACAGGATTGTCACGGCCCGAAGCCTGATTAGGTTTCCTGAGCGTCTTCAGGCAGGCATCCCCGGCCACACGCCAATTGGTATCCACTTCCGGTGGCATGTCGGGTTCAATGACGGAATGATCGCGAATCTGCAGGTCCGGCACTCGGGACCCAGACAGGAATATACAATGGAACACGAGTTGGCTCAGAAATTCCCGGGACGCCATTGTTGGACTACACTTGCCTCCGGGATCCGCTGACCCTGTCAACTCCGAAACGACAACAATGGGAGTTCGTGATCATGGCAACACAACTGCGGCCAACTCTCGCCGACACGGAACTGCCGGACAATGCGCTTGCTGAGATGGAACGGCTCAATGCTGAAGCGACTTCCCTCAATATCTGGCTTCGCACCCAGGCAAACGCACCGATGCACCCGCCCTGGCATCGTCCCGAGCTCCCGGAGCAGCAGAGACCCGGACGGGCTGAGCCCTGTCTTTGGAAATGGTCGGAATACGAGCCGTATCTTCATCGCCTGGCAGCCATTGCCCCACTGGAATTCACGGAGCGGCAACAGTTTCTCCTCACCAATCCCGGATTTGGTGGTGCGCTCAAGGCCACAACATCGATCCGTGTCGCGGTGTCCATCTACAAGCCGGGCGATTTTGCAGAAATCCACAGGCATACGCCCAATGCGAGCCGTACGATCCTTTCCAATGGGGGCGGCTACACGATTGTGGAAGATGAGCATTGCGAAGCCGGCCACGGCGACCTGATCCTGACCCCGAACGGCACCTGGCACGGTCATGGCAATGACTCGGGGTCATCCGTCATATGGGTCGATGTCCTTGACTGGCCTCTTCTGGAGTTCCTTGATGCCATCTGGATCGACTCCGAGTACAACCGAGCAGCAGGCAATGCAGATCCGCCCAAGGCCGGTCTGTCCGGGAGACTCTACGGAGCAGGAGGCATATTGCCCCGAACACAGGGTCCTGGTCGGAGCGGCAGTACCAACAATACGCCCCTGTTTCACTACAGCGGAAACGACATTCGCAGCACACTCAATGACAGGCGCGACCTCGAAGGCACGGTCTGGGACGCGGTGACCGTGGATTTCGTCAACCCGGAAACCGGTAACGCACCACTCAGCACGCTTGGATACTCGGCCACGCTGTTGAGGCCGGGCGAAGCGACAGCACCCAGCCGATCCACCGCGGGAACGTTTTGCACCGCAATCTCCGGCAAGGGTTACACGATGGTGGATGGGCAGCGTCTCGACTGGAACAGTAACGATCTGTTCGTCGTCCCAAATCATCGATGGCATCATCATGTCAATGAATCCGGTGATCAGGATGCGATTTTCTACAGTATTTCAGATCGGCCACTCCTGGAGCGGATCGGTCACTACCGGCGACAGGGCCGAACGACTGGTGGTGATGTTGTGGAGATTACGGATTGATCGGGTTTGTGGAGGTTTGAAGGATGGCGCCCGGCCAGGCCCAGGTTTTTGACGGGTATGATTATGTGATTGTGGGGGCCGGAACTGCAGGCTGCGTTCTCGCCAACCGCCTGAGCGCCGATCCCGATTGCCGGGTCCTGCTTCTCGAGGCCGGGGGCCGCGACAACTGGTTCTGGATCCGCATTCCCATTGGCTATCTCTACACCATGGGTCATCCCCGCACCGACTGGTGTCTTTCCACCGAGCCCGAGCCCGGCCTCAACGGGCGCGCCCTCTCCTACCCCCGCGGCCGGACACTGGGCGGCTGTTCCGCCATCAACGGCATGATCTACATGCGCGGCCAGGCCCGCGATTACGACCAATGGCGCCAGATGGGCAACCGCGGCTGGGGCTGGGACGATGTGCTCCCGGTGTTCCGCCGCTCCGAGGACCATGTGCATGGCGGCGACCGGTTTCACGGCACCGGCGGCGAGTGGCGGGTCGAGGAGCAGCGCCTGTCCTGGGAGATCCTGGACGCGTTCCGTGAAGCCTGTCTGCAGACCGGCATTCCGGCCACCGACGATTTCAACCGCGGCGACAACGAGGGGGTGGGGTATTTTCAGGTCAACCAGAGGCGCGGCGTGCGCTGGAGTGCGGCCGACGCCTTTCTGCACCCGGTTTCGGGCCGCGCCAATCTCACCGTCCTGACCGGGGCCCGGGCGCGCCGGCTGACAGTCCGGGAGCGGCGCGTGACCGGTGTGTCCTTCACACTCTCCGGCGCCGAGGCAGAAGCCACGGCGCGGCGCGAGGTGGTGCTGGCTTCGGGAGCGATCGGCTCACCGCACCTGCTGCAGCTGTCCGGCATCGGGCCGGGTGAGGTGCTGCACCGCCACGGCATCGCGGTGCAGCGCGACCTGCCGGGCGTGGGTGAGAACCTCCAGGATCACCTGCAGATCCGCGCCGTCTACAAGGTCACCGGCGTCCGCACCCTCAACCAGCGCGCCGCCACCCTGACCGGCAAGGCCGGGATGGCGCTCCAGTATCTGCTGTTCCGGCGCGGCCCCATGACCATGGCGCCGAGCCAGCTCGGGGTGTTCACACGCTCCGACGACAGCCGCGAGACGCCCGATCTGCAATATCATGTCCAGCCGCTGTCGCTGGACCGGTTCGGCGAACCGCTGCATCCCTTCCCCGCCATCACCGCCTCGGTCTGCAATCTCCGTCCCGACAGCCGCGGGCATGTCCGGCTCACAAGTCCGGATCCGGATCAGCCGCCGGCGATCCGGCCCAACTATCTGAGCGCCGAAAGCGACCGCAGGATTGCCGCCAATGCGCTGCGGCTGACGCGGCGCATCATCCAGGCGCCGGCGATGCAACGCTACCGGCCCGAGGAGTTCCTGCCTGGTGCCCATGTCGCGAGCGACGAGGATCTGGCGGTGGCCGCGGGCGACATCGCGACCACGATTTTTCATCCCGTAGGAACCTGCAAGATGGGACCCGATGACCGTGCAGTGGTGGATGACCGGCTTCGGGTGCACGGCCTTCAGGGTTTGCGGATCGCCGATGCCTCGATCATGCCGACCATCACCTCGGGCAATACGAATTCACCGACCCTCATGATCGCCGAGCGCGCCGCCGAATTCATGATTGAAGATCGGTCATAACCCGAACCGGCCATCAAGACTATCCTGGCGGACAGGCAAAAGGCCTCTGATCTCATGCGGATCAGATTGATGCTGACGACGATGTCAGATCAATGGTAACGGCCTTGCGTGAAACTGGTCCGACCGGCATGCTGGTCACCGTCTCGAGTGTCATTGTCTGCCGTATTAAGGTATCCAGGGGTGCGGGGATGCCAGATGCAGATCTTGCACAACAAGCCTGGATCCGGATCAGCCCCTGAATTCAACATCACTTGCCATTGAGGAAGGCTCACTCGGATTCCGCATTTCACAGCGGGACCCGCACACGGACGCCAAACGCTCACTCGGCAAGGTCGCACGCCCCCGTTGGCAGAACGGCATAACGAGCATCCTTTTTGGGTCGTTGGAAAGGACCCTTGTCAGCCGGGGTCGTAATCGTTTGTGGTGCGGCGCAAGCTGATCACTACATGCCTGCGAGTCCGGCACCACCCGAAACGAGTGCCCCCCTGATCACCCGCCCGTCAAAAGCATCCAACCGATCCAGACACCAACGTCACCGCAGCCCGATCGATGGTCCGGAGTTCAGTTACGGGGGATCCTGCCCGAAATTTGCAACTTGAAACCTGAATCGGTCTCAATTCGGGGCGACAGTTTCCAGGTCGTAATCGACATAAGTGGACATCACAAGATCGTGAAGCCGCAAGCAGTCTTCACGAGCCTGGGTCAGGAGATCTTCACGGTTGTCTTTCCCCGGCCATTCCTCGTCGATCCGCTGGGCGAGCCGCGCGGCAAACTGCCGAAGATCGCCATCAATGCGGCTTCCCGATGCTGCGGAAATCTCCACCAATCCGGCGGCCGAGGACTCAATGGAGTACTTCAGGGACCGGGCCAACCGTGCATCCGTAACGAGAAAATCGATGACGGCGTCCGGCCGGATCTCGACGCCATGGGTCGCAACATAGGCTTCCCGGGCCTGATACATCTGCAACAACACGGCCCAGTCCTCATCCTGCACCTCACCGTATCTCCGCTCGAGCATGAACTGGGCGAGCAGCGACGCAATCATCAATTGAGACCGTTCGATGAACTGGCCCAGTCGCATGAAGTGCCAACCCTCATCGCGATACATCGTCGCCTCGGCTACGCCGATGAACGTGTCGATTTCGCGTGCAGTCTCGCTATAGAAGGTCTCGGGAGAAACTTTCCATATGTCCGAGACCGACAAATCGCGTATGCGCAGATAGGCAAGGTTCAGGCAGGTCCACATCTCCGAACTTATGCAATGACGCATCTGGCGCGCATTTTCGCGGCCAAGAGAGAGGGAACTCCAGATGGAAGCCGGGTTCGCTCTCTCGAACGTAAGGTGGTCCGCCAGCGTGTAGGAGTCGGCAAGGACATAATCATCACCGTCCCCGAACTCCAGCCCACCAACCGGAGGTTCGCACCCGATGGTTACATAAATCCGGCTCCAGCCGAAGTTGATCTCCCGAATCGGCCTGTCAACCAGCGCTTCGACCTGAAGACGCATCTGACGGGACAACTGCTCCGCCCGTTCAAGATAACGTCCCATCCAGTAGAGACCCTGTGCGCTTCGCGAAAGCATCAGTCCTCCAGAACCCAGCAATCCTTGCCACCACCACCCTGGCTGGAATTCACCACCAGGCTGCCGCGTCGCAACGCGACCCGACAGAATGCTCCGGGTGCGATCCGGGTTTCCCGCCCATGCAAGACAAACGGACGCAGATCAAGATGTCTTGGTTCGGGCTGGCCATCGATCAGGCAGGGCCCGCGCGACAACGCCAGGACCGGCTGGGAGATGAAATCAGCGGGATCGGCGCGAATCTGTGCCGCATAGTCATCACGTTCCTCGGGTGTGGCATGTGGACCGATCAGCATGCCGTAACCCCCGGACTCACCAACACGCTTGACGACCAGGGTCTCCAGATTGTCGAGTGTGTATTCGAGGTCTTCAGGGCGACGGCACAGTCTCGTATCAACATTGGCAAGAATCGGCTCTTCCGCCAGATAGTAACGAATCATGTCAGGCACATAGGCGTAGACGCTCTTGTCGTCGGCAACCCCGGTTCCGGGAGCATTGGCCAGGACGACGTTTCCCAGTGCATGAGCTCTCATCAATCCGGGAACGCCCAGGACGGATTCGGGTCGGAACACATCCGGATCGAGAAAATCGTCATCCACTCGTCGGTAGATCACATCGACCCGCCGCAATCCCTGAACCGTACGCATGTAAACAACATCGTTCCTGACGATCAGATCCCGGCCTTCCACAAGATCCGCCCCGATTTCGCGAGCCACAAACATGTGTTCATAAAAGGCAGAATTGTAGATGCCAGGCGTCAGAAGCACGATGCAGGGAGATTCGAGGCTGTCCGGCACCAATTCATGCAGCGTCTCACGCAGCAGTTGGCCATAATGTTCCACCTCGCGCACGCGGCAGTTTCGGTAAAGCCTGCGAAAGTTCGCCTTCACAACTTTCCGGTTGGCAATCATGTAGGAAACGCCGGATGGCACCCTCAGGTTGTCCTCCAGCACTCGAAACCCGTCCGGTGTCCTTACGATATCCGTGCCGCATATCGAAACCCATGTACCGTGCGGTACGGAGACCCCGCGCATGGCCGACCGGTATTGGGGACATTCATGCACGACGTCGGCGGGAATAACGCCATCCGCGATAATGCGGCCCTCACCATAGACATCCCCGATGAAGGAATTGAGGGCAGCGAGGCGCTGGGTCAGCCCTTCTTCCAGATGCCGCCACTCGGCTGCCGACAACACACGGGGCAGGCAATCGACCGGAATGATCTTCTCATCCACCTCGTCGTCGCCATAAACGGTAAACACGATTCCCTCATTCGAAAAGGACCGCGTCACCCGTTCCTGGGTCGCTGCAATATCCTGTTCGGGAATCGTCTCGAGTGCGGCAAGAACGCGCTGGTAGGGGGCACGTACGGAACCGTCGCGCGAGAACATCTCGTCCGGGAATATGTCATTCAACTCGTAGGCACTGAATTCCAAGGCTCACCCTCACATGCCGCTGGAGTTGGTACGGGCGGGGAGACTCGAACTCCCACTTCCAAAGGAAACCAGATTTTGAGTCTGGCGCGTCTACCGATTCCGCCACGCCCGCATTTTGATGTCCGGTGCCTTCCCTACTCCAGTTGAAGGAAGGCGTCCAGTCCCTAGAGAATGTCCGTTCCCGGATCCAGGCCCAGCAGCGATCGCCCGTAGATCTCTGTGTTCGTCCCGAATTGAAGGGTTGCATGCTGGCATATGGCGTAGACATCGCGCCACGCGCGCTGCAACGGATTGCTTTCGGCCAGGGCGGATCCCCCGCTGACGAGGAACAATGCCTCCACAGCTTCACGGCACAACCTGACGGAATAGGCACAATCCATGCGAATCCGCGCCCGGTCCTTCATCGTCATCAGCCCGTCGCGGCCAGCTGCCTGTTCGAGATCCTCGGCAGCCCGGTGAAGCAGCTCCCGCGCCGTATCAATCCTCGCCCGGGCGTCCGCCACACGTTGATGAAGCAGCGGGCTGTCGAGTTGCCGCGCGCCGCGCAAATGCCGGTTGACCCGGCCCGGAACAGACTCGAGAAAATCCCTGAACGCACCTTCCGCCAGGCCGACGGCCGGCCCGCACAGGGCCAGGGAAAGCGGCGGCGCAAGAGGGGCGCGATATAGCGAACCGTCATGGATCCGGCCCCCCGGTGTTTCCCCCAGGCGAGCGCGCCGGAACGATATGTGACGATGCTCGGGTACGCTGATTTTACGCCCCGTCAGGCTGCAGCTCCCGGTTCCGCGCAGACCCGAAACCTGCCAGTCGTCCTTGATCGCAATGTCCGTAATGGGAACCGCGAAACAGGATTCGTCCTGCTCTTGCCCGTTCTCATCGACAACGCGGGCTCCGAGAATCACCCAGTCAGAATGCTCGCAACCGGAACCGAAGGGCCAGAAACCCTCGAGCACATATCGACCATTACTGAAACGCGCGGTGCCCGCAGGGCTGAGCACTGCTGCCACGAGCGCATCCGGATTGCTCTCGTAGATGTCATCCTGGGCTTCACGCGACAACATGCCCACGAGCCAGGAATGGATGTGCAGGACACCGACACACCAGGCAGTCGACGCACATCCCTTCCCGATTTCTTCAACCACATCAAGATGGGTGTGAAAGTCCATTTCCCAGCCGCCGCAGCGCTCCGGCTGCAGGACACGAAACAAACCGGCTGCCTTGAGGTCAGCTACTGTTTGCCGGGACATGCTACGTTCGGCCTCGACAGTCTCCGCTCGTTCCCGAAGCTTCGGTATCATGTTCCGGGCGGAGCAAATCAGGGTTTCCCGATCAGGAGTCCCGGTATCAACGACTTTCATGTCCATGGAAACAGTCTAGTCAAAAGGCCAGTCATGCGAAACAGGATCCTGAAGTCCCGAATCAGCCGGTCGATCCAGTCATGCGGCGATGACAACGGGGAGTGAGGTTCGTGCTGCGCCGCGCCTATGAACGAACCCTGGAGCTGTCGAGGCATCCGGCTGCCATCCCGTTCCTCGCGCTGGTAGCGTTTCTGGAGAGTTCCGTTTTTCCGATTCCACCTGATGTGATGTTGATTCCCATGGTGTTGGCGGCGCGCAGGCGCGCATGGCATCTGGCCGCGATCTGTACCGTGGCTTCGGTGCTTGGCGGTCTCGCCGGTTACGCGATCGGCGCAGGACTTTATCAAAGTGTGGGACGTTTCCTTCTCGAACTCTATGGATACGGCGATGTCTTTTCGGAATTTGTCGACCGCTACAACAGGAACGGTGCCTGGATCGTCCTGATCGCCGGATTAACTCCCTTCCCCTACAAGGTGATCACCATTGCCAGCGGAGTAACACAACTTGATCTGGGCATTTTCCTGGCGGCGTCCGCAGCAGCGCGAGGATTACGCTTCTTCCTTGTTGCCGGGCTGCTTTACTACATCGGGCCACCCATCAGGGCTTTCGTGGAGAAACGGCTTGGTCTTGTCTTCGCCCTGTTCTTCATCATATTGATTGGCGGGTTCGCATTTGCAGGTCTCCTGACATGATCCTTCCCCGGAACCTGTTTGATATCCATGAGGTGGCACTATGGAGTATGGTTGCCTCCACCGGTGCACTCGCGATTGCGCTGGGCTCGCAGTATTTCGGCGGCCTCCAGCCCTGCGAGCTGTGCATATGGCAAAGAATTCCTTACGGAGTGGTCATCGTATCCGGGCTTGCAGCCCTTCTCTGGTTCACGTCGCCCCGGGAACGCAGGCTCCTTGCATGGCTGGCCGCCCTGTGCTTTGCCGCAGGAGCCGTGATCGCGGTCTATCACACCCTGCTTGAGTATGGGCTTGCTCCCGGCGGGCTGGTTGCCTGTGCCGGATCAGGCAGTCTCAACCAGGCCACGACGATCGAGGAGTTGCGCGAACTTCTGGAAGCCGCCCCTGTGGTGCGCTGTGACCAGCCGTCCTGGACATTTTCCGGGATCTCGATGGCCGGCTGGAACGCACTTGCCTCCGTCGGTCTGACGCTGTACTGCGTGACCTCGATTCTCAAGCGGAAAACCGTCCAATGACGACGACCAGAAAACATACGCGGCATGGAATACTGCCCGGTGATCTTCCGGCAGAAAAAATGATCGAGAGGTCGATCCGTGTTGACCACGCCGGAGAGTACGGTGCAGTCAGGATATATGAGGGACAGTTGGCCGTTCTCGGCCGTTCGCAGTCTGCGGAAGCAATTCGCCATATGGCGGACCAGGAACGCAAACATCTCGCCCGCTTCGAGGAACTGGTGGGAGAGCGCAGGGTCCGACCGACAGCACTGCTCCCGCTGTGGCATGGAACCGGGTTCATGCTGGGCGCGGCAACAGGTCTGATGGGCGAGAAAGCGGCCATGGCCTGCACGGTTGCCATTGAAGAGGTGATCGACGACCACTACGCGCAACAGGCCGAAAGACTTGGCGACGACGAGTCCGAGCTTCGCGAGACCATAGAACAGTTTCGGAATGAAGAACTCGAACATCGTGACAGTGCGCTGGCCCACGGCGCCGAAGAGGCCGCAGGCTATGACACGCTGACCCGGGTCGTTCGTGCCGGTTCACGTATGGCTATCTGGCTGAGCGAACGGATCTAGCGGCGGCCACCTGGCCTCGGCCGGCACCGCGGTCTCTTCATCTCTTCCGGCCCTTGTGAGCCGCGAACACCGGGAGTCACCCCTTTTTCCATTCTCTCTCGTCGTCCCAGCCCGCCTCGACATCCCGCACCGAGGTCTCGGGAGGAACATTGGCGGGGATCTGCCGTTGCTGCGTCTGGAGTCCGTTTTCCATCCATCGGCTGTCCACTGCGTTGCGGGCAGCCCGGCTCCAGGCCTGCGACCAGTCCCCGAGAGAATAGCCGTGCCACGGGGTTTCCGGACGCAGCTCCGGCAGGCCGAGCTTTTCCCACAGGGCCTTGCCGGCTTCCATGAATTCCCGGGCCGGAAGAGCCAGGGGCGGCATCGGCGACTTCATCGTGGCATCAATCAGAAGGGTCGAATCTTCTTCTCCCCTGTGTTCGCGCCGCGGGCCATGACCCTGACCCCGGTGCGGCAGAATAGCCACATCCTCAATCGGATTGAGGCGGTAACCGATCGCCCACAGGATCGAATCCGCATTGTCGGGATCGATATCCTCATTGACCGCAATCGTGACCTTGCCGCAGTCCCCCTTGAAACTGGCCGCTCCATAAAGCGCCCGCCAGACCTCCGTTCTCGGCGTTTCCGGATCAAGGGTTATGATGGTCACGCGCAACAATCCGGTCAGTTTTTCATGCAGGGCAACCTTCCGGACACCCTTGATTCCGAGATGATCCCGAAGGTGGGACCGGAACAGGGGCTCGTAGGCAACCCGCTTGATTACGGAGCTCTCCGACGGTGCTACCTGCGAAATGTAGGACGGAATGACCGCATTTCTTCGATGGGTAATGGCTGAGACAGTCATCGGCAGGTTCATTTCTTCAAGTGCCACATGGCCATGGCTCTCGCCGAACGGTCCTTCGGGCTCAAGCAGAGTGGTATCGATATGTCCCTCAATGACCATTTCAGCCTCGGCCGGAACCAGAAGATCGACCGTTCGCGCCCGAATTACGTTGATGGGTTCACCCGCAAGTCCCCCGGCCACCGCAAGTTCGTCCATGCCAACAGGCAGTTTCTGCGGCCCCATGAAGGCCACGTAAGGTGGACAACCGAGGACAATGGCGCAGGGCATGCTTTCGCCGCGTTCCTTGTAGATCTTCCAGTGCAGATAGCCTTCGGCACCACCGACGCGTGTGGCCATGCGGACGACCAGGCGGCGGGGCGACTTCAGGCCAGCCCGATAGGTCCCCATATTCTGTGTCCCCGTATCGGGATTCCGGGTAACGACGTTGGTAGCCGCAAGCGTTGGGGTCGAATCGAAGCCTGGTGTGGATACAGGTATGGGAATCGCTGCAAGTCCGCCATCCTTCCCTGCCAGATCCTTCCCCTCCAGTATGACCTCGTGACAGGTTGCACTGTTGACCAGGCGCGGCGGGACCGGGTTCGCGATCGCGTGCTCCCACCTGTGTCCGATCTGCTCGACATCGGCGCCCATACCGGCTGCGTAGATGTCCTGATTGGCGGCGAGCGCACCGATGACCACGGGAAAGTCATAGCTGCGCCCCGCGGAATCAACCACGTTGCGAAACAGGAATGCCTTGCGGTCGCTTTCCTTCAGCCCGCCCCGGAACTGCCACCGAACCAAAGGCGACATTTCCGTATCCTTGTTGACGGGATGGTCGATGATGTGAAGCAGGTTGCGGGCTTCCAGTTCGTCAATATGCTCTTGAAGGTCGCGATAGGTACGCTTGTTCGCATCTGCCTTCATGGTCTTCCCTCTGGATCGGTTGGAGCCGTGATGTTGAACACAAGGCCTCACATGGAAGCCGCCGGAAAATCGCAGGGCCAGGCTCCGAAAACGCTCCGCTGCGCCCCGGCAGTAGCCCGGAAAACCTAAACCCCTGCAGACGCGGCCGCGAGCGTGTCCATTTCCATGTCATCATCTTTCACGGCACCGATCAGATCGCTGACACGCGCGATTCCCCGTTCATCGCACCAGGCCTCAAGGTCGTCAATAATCCGGGTGAGAGCCGTGGGATTTCTGAATCCGGCGTAACCGATCCCTACTGCCGACGCTCCTGCCAGCATGTACTCCACCACATCCTCAGCCTTGGTTACCCCGCCGATTCCAATGATCGGGACAGAGACCTGCTGCGCAACCTGGTAAACCATGCGCAGGACAATAGGCTTGAGGGCCGGTGACACCAGTCCCCCGAACTTGTTGCCGAGCGCGGGGCGGAAATTATCCGTTCGAATTTTGAGAGACAGGAAGGTATTGGCGATGACAAGCGCGTCCGCCCCGGCTTCCTCGGCTGCCATTGCGATGGAAACAATATCCCCCGCATTGGGGGAAAGCTTGGCCCAGACGGGTTTGTCGGTGGCAGCACGGATCGCCTCCATGACCTTTTTTGTGTGGTCCTCATGAAGCGCGAAGTTTCCTCCGGTGGTGTTCCGTGTCGGGCAGGAAATATTGCATTCGATTACGTCGACATCGGGAACGCTGAGCTCGGCTGCCAGAGCTGCGAAGTCCTCTATCGACTCCGAGGAAACACTGACGACAAGCGGAGGTTCAAAGCGCGCATATTCGGGAACAATGTGATCAAGGAAATAGGTGATGCCCTTGCCCGGTAATCCGATCGACTGGATGATCCCGGCCTCGGTTTCGGCCATGCGCGGCGTCGGATTTCCCACACGAGGTTCACGGCATATGGTTTTTGCGACAAGCGCCCCCAACCGGTTGAGATCTATGACGTCAGCATATTCCCAGGAAAAGGCTCCGGACGCCGGCTGAACCGGATTCCGGAGGGTCAGGTCTCCGATCCTGACCGAGAGATCTACCATCCGACCGCCTCCTGCATATTGAAGACCGGGCCTTCGCGGCACACCCGACGCAAGATACGCTGCCCCCCGACCTCAAAGGTCCGGACGCAGACATAACAGGCACCAAACCCGCAAACCATGATCTGTTCCATCGCTACCTGTCCGGGAATGTCATGGGACTTGCCAAGACGCTGCATGAGTTTGAGTAACCGGTTCGATCCGCAGGTAAAAAATGCATCGGCCTTGCCGGCTGTGATCAGGTCCGTGAGAATGCGTTCCACATTGGCCACATCGCTGCTGCCGTCAGTATCAACAATCCTGACAACCGTTGCCCCGAGATCGGAAAAGAGATCCTCGGACATCAGGACCTCAGGCCGGCGTGCACTCAGGATCGCGGTCACACGAACATCGCGATCGTTCGCGAGCTGCGACAGCGGAGCCAGTGTCGCGAGCCCCACGCCCCGCCCGAGCACGACAATCGATGTCCAGGCCGGATCAATGTGAAACCCTTGTCCCAGCGGACCGGTAATGTTGAATGCGTCGCCGGCCCCGAGCATGCTGATGCCCCGGGTTCCCCGACCTTCACACTTGTAGAGAAACTCCAGACGGCACGCCTCGCGGTCAACGCGATAAATACTCATGGGCCGGCGCATCCACACCTCGGCCCCGTCAGGACTCGGACACAGGAGATGAAAGAACTGACCCGCCTGTGTGTTCATCGCCCGTTCATGCACATCGACGATAACATGCTTGTATTCTTCGTTGATCCACTCATTGGAAACAACGACAGAGACGAATTCACCCACCGGTCGGTCGGGAAATGGATCCGTATCCTCCGGACGCAATGCTGACGTTGTGTAATTCACATTATCGGACAGCGTGGTCATGGCATGAAATCGCGGTGTTTCTGCAGGCAATGACCGTCCAATCTAGAAACTAATGTAAAAAAATAAAGAAAATTTTCATTTTTGTTACGCATCGGCCTCACCATACAGCAACGTCACATTGATACGGTGATTCTCGTAGCCTGTTCTGAATTCCGGCGAATCGGAACCATGGCGGCGCCTTGACTGGAACAGAACAGCACGATTGTCCCTGTATGGGATCACGCAGGCCTGCGCCGGCCGCACGGTCTCGCTTGCCGACTTCCCGTCATGCCAGCCTGGTGGTTGCGCTTCGTCATGGACGATCAGGCCGCCCGTGTCCGGATTCCGGTTGGCGGAGTCCGGTGTCAGCCAGAAGTTGAGGCTGACGGCACCATCGTCGGAATGAGGTTCGATTGCACCCCTTGTGTCCAGTGCCTTGAAGGCCCAGGCCTGCGTGAGCGGTCGCTCACCGAGAATACCGGGGAGAGTCTGGCGGATCTCATCGACGATCTGCAAAAACAGGGGACTGGCAAGGCCATCCTCGAGGTAGGTCGCCAGAAAGCCGTCAATATGAGCAAAATCCGACCAGATTGTGCTTTCCAGCACAAAGCGCCGCAGTCGGGACAAGGCCCGGGGCCGTAACAGATCATCAAACCAGGTAACGCCCTGCCTCTTGAAGCGGAACTCGATTGCAGTTCGGTCAAGCCGGGGGTTGACCGCACCACCGGACAGTTCCGGTGCGTCGATCAGATACCAGGCCATGTTGTAGATCCCGTTCAACGCCTCAAGTTGTTCGTCAGCAAGCGCGACCACGCCTTCACCCAGCTGGCCAGCAATCTCCTCATAGGTGCGGGCATGCATCTCGAACGGACGTTGCGGCCGCCCCATGGACGCCACATATCGAAACTGTGCGGCATCATGACGGAGTTTGGCGGCTGTTGTTCGCCTTAGGGACTCTTCGGCAATTCCGGTCCGGCCATCACCCCTGCGAAGATCAAGCGTGCGGGCGAAATGGTCAAGCGCGCGGTCCCGGTTGCCGGCCTGGAGCCACAGGAAACCCAACGCCAGATGGCCCTCGTAGAGTTCGGGGTCCAGAAATATCGCACGCATGTAGCCCTGTCGTGCCTCATCCGTTCGACCCAGAGCCCGCAACGCTCCGGCGCGGTTGAAATGCGCCAATACATAGGTGTCATCACATGCAATGGCCCGGTCAAAGCATGTCACTGCGGAGACAGGGTCGCCCCGTGAGGAACAAAGCACACCCAGATTGAGCCATGCCGAGCCGTCCTCGGGCCAGTCCTGCAGCAACTGCCGGTAACCAGACTCGGCCTCCTCGAGCCGGCCGGCGCGGTGGTGAGCCATGACCGCCCGGGTCCGTAACAGTCGATCACGCCGATCCTTCGTCACCACTGAGGCAGTTTCCTGATCAGGTCACGCATAAAGCGGGCCGCGGCCGGTCCCTTGTGTGCGCGGCGCCACATATCGTCGGCGGTCCGCTCGTGAAGTGTCAACGCCTCGGGCGCCGAAGTGATCATCGCAATGCCGCCATGGACATTCGGTTGCTCACCCAGACGGTAGGGGCTGAGCGCAAGTATCTTGCGATCCGACTGGCGGAAGATCTGGAAACTGTTGTGCGGTAATGTTCCGGGAACAATTCCGATTTGCACCCCGATGGGTTCTTCTTCCATAAGGCCGATCAGATGCTCTGCCTCCGCCCGCGCCCACGCACGACGTACTGACAAGACGGAATCCGCAAGATCCAGCCTTCCAACAAGGCCGTTGCGAAGGAAACGATCGATTTCCACACCCGAAATCAGATTGAGAATGCCCGGCTTCCGAATGGCCCAGGTTTCCTTTCGGCGGCGAAGGATTTCAAGGATATCCTTGACCTGTGCGAGCGCTCGATCAGGGTCCGTGTCCTCGGGAATATTCTCGACAAGAACGGTCTCAAGCGCACTCAAAAATGCATCGGACGACAGCAGAAAGGACACCGGTCCGGCGAGCACCACGATATGCTGCGCACTTTCTTCAATCTGCCGCACCCGCTCGAAGAATGCCACGGCCGAGGGCACATATTCGACGCCAACTCCAAGAAGGCTCGACATCGAGACGTCAAGCAGGTCGGAGAGCCTTGACAGGGTATCGATCTTGACGACTTCTCCCTTCTCAAAGCGATAGAGAGCAGTCCGCGAAATGCCCAGCTGCCGTGCCACCTCATCAGCCCTGAGCCCGGATGCAAGCCGAAACGCCTTGATCCTGTCGCCGATGTCGTCAAATCGGATGGTCATGTCTCCCGTTACCGGTTGTGTCCCGACATGGTCATCGGATGATAGGTCCGGGCCCGCGGGAGGTCGACCCCGGCGCAGTCCCTGAAACCGTAAACAATCGACATTTGTTATCGGCGAAACCTCTGGGGCTGGCATCCCCGGGAACCCTGAAGACTGCCAACTCCTAACACAATCGTCCCGCACAGGGTTCATCCTTCATGCCTGCACGGCCTGACTGGCGAAGGCAGCCGTCCGCCAATCCGGCGCCGCGGGAAGAGGGATCAACTCCCGAAGGTCTGGCCTGTCCCGGTCGGCTTCATCATGGGTTTTGCTCATGTCTGCTATAACGGGCAGCAAGATGAGCACGAAAAAACGCCGTGTTCCGTCCGGGGAGATATCATGACGACCGCTACAACCAATCAGCCCTATACACCAGACCTTCGCGGTTTCCTCGATTTTCTCGAGACAGAGCATCCGGACCAGATCTTTCGCATTACCCGGGAAGTCGATCCTGATTTTGGTGTTTCCGGAATTCTTGAGCGCATCGAACGCGACGGGCACAGAAAGCTGGTCATATTCGAAAACATCAAGGGATCCTCCATTCCCCTGGTCGCCAACATGCATGCGGATTTCCGCCGCCTGCTCTATGCACTTGGCCTCGAACACGGCGACGAAAAGACGTTTCTGGCGGAGTACGCAGCCAGAGAGGCCAATCCGATCACCCCCGTGGTTGTGGAAACGGGCCCGGTGCAGGAAGTCGTCCGGACGGGTAGCGACGTCAACCTTTATGACCTGCCAATCTGCACCTACCATGAACGCGACGCGGGCCGCTACATCACCGGTGGTTTCGGCCTCATGCGGGACCCGGAAACGGCTATCGACAATATCGGCGTTTATCGCCACATGCTGCACGGCAGAAATGAACTCGGCATCCAGCTCTCCGAGACCGCGCACGGCAATATCATCTGGAAAAAGTATCAGAAGCGCGGCGAACCCTGTCCGATTGCCATTATCATTGGCCACCATCCGGCCTTTACCCTTGGGGCACTGAGCTTCACGCCCCTTGACGTCAACGAGCTTCATGTCGCAGGCGGTGTGCTGCAACGGCCCATACCACTCCTGCCCTGCCGCACCATTCCGCTGTCCGTCCCGGCGAATGCGGAAATCGTCATTGAGTGCGTAATCAACCCGGAGAAATGGAAACCTGAAGCACCGTTTGGCGAATATCCGGGCACCTATGGCCCGCAGCGTCTGAACCCGGTCCTTGACGTGCTGGCGATCACACACAGGAGGCAACCAATGTACCAGGATGCCTTCGTCGCCCATGCGGACCACCTGCTGCTCGCCGGGATTGTTCGCGCATCGTCGATCGAAAAGGCTGTCAGAATCACCTGTGGTACCGTGACCCGTGTCCATGTCTCCAGAGCCGGGAATTATCGGTTCGTATGCTATATCGCCATCGATCGCCAGATCGAAGGTGAAGCCAAACTTGCCGCAATGGCTGCTTTTGTCGCCGATCCCTTCCTCAAATTTGTCGTTGTTGTCGACAAGGATGTGGACGTCACCAGCGATACCGAGGTCATGCACGCCATTGCAACCCGGGTTCGCGGACATCTTGACGTGTTCATGGTCCCCCATGCCAAGGGATCCCCCCTTGACCCTGCATCCGACGACCCGGAAGGCGGTTCCCACCTTGTGACCAAGGTGGGTATCGATGCAACGCGAAAGGACAACTATCCCCCCGAGATTGCTGTACCCGGTGCCAGCGATATCGTACTTTCCGATTTCATTCCCGGTTACAGTGAGACGTCTTGACCCAATTCCGCGGTTGCGGAACCAGTCACGCCTCTGTTCCGAACCTCCTCTGCACTTGTCATTGGGGGCACGTTCGGACATAAGATGATCTCCCGTTTCCCGAGACCACTCTCGTCACAGATCTGGTGAACAGATGGAAAAACTTACGCTTAATGTTAACAATCAACCACGCGAGGTGGCTTGCGATCCGGACACGCCGCTTCTCTATATTCTGCGTAATTACCTTGGTCTGACCGGCGCAAAGCTTGGTTGCGGTCTCGAGCAATGCGGTGCGTGCAGCGTTCTGGTGGACGATGCCAGCATCCAGAGCTGTGTGAGGGCCGCCTCGGAATTTACCGGGAACAGGATTGTCACCGTAGAGGCCCTTGGGCATGACCCGGTTGGAGCGCGGGTCCAGCAAGCCTTTATCGCGGAAGGGGCCGCCCAGTGCGGCTACTGCACGACAGGTCTTGTCGTGGCTGCGACAGCTCTCTTCAAGGCAAAACCTGCACCGACGCGAGACGAAATCACAGAGCAGCTGCACGGACATCTTTGCCGCTGCGGATCCCATGCGCGCGTCCTTGCCGCTATCGACGCGGTCGCCAGGGAATTGGCCGATGCCGTCTAGCCCAAGCCTCGCAAGACATCCGGATCTGGATCAATGGCTGGCGATCCTTCCGGAAGGGAAGATCCGTGTCCGGACGGGCAAGGTCGACATCGGGCAGAGAGTTTCGACCGCGCTTGCGATGATTACCGCCGAAGAACTGGACGTTGATCCGGCGCGCATCACGATAAGCCGAACCAGAACCGGCCGCGATCCGAATGAAGGTGTGACCGCAAGCAGCGTCTCGATGGAAGAATCGGGAAATGCAATCCGCGCGGCTGCAGCAACAGCGAGACGTCATCTGCTTGACCATGCGGCGGGGCATCTCGGCGTCGAGGCTGCCGATCTGGAGGTGGATGATGGTACAATCCGTTCTCGGGCAACCAACCGGATCGTGTCATACTGGGACCTCCAGCAGGACCGTCCATTCAACATTCCGGTTGACGTCGAGGCTCCCGTCAAGCCTTCCGACCAACATCGGATCATAGGGACGGCAGCAACGCCCCGCCATATGCATGAAATTGCCAGCGGGACGTTCGATTTCATTCACGACATGTCGTTTCCAGACATGCTTCACGCACGGGTCGTGCGACCACCCCACTACCACGCGCGTCTGAAGAGCCTCGATCAGACGCTGGTTGACCGCCTCGCCCGGCAAGACATCACCGTTGTGCGCAACGGCCACTTTCTGGCCGTTGCGGGTGCAAACGAATATGAGGTCACACGCGCAGCAGAGCAGGTTGACAACCGGGCCCTCTGGGATCCGTGCGATGGTCTCAAGGAGCAGGATCTGTTCACACAGCTTACAGCCAATGATCGATCCAGTTTGCCGGTGGTGGCAGGAACACCTGTTGAGGAGCCCGTTCCGGCACTCGGGGAGCCACCTGATGAGGCCGTGGCAACGCTTTCGGCGCGCTTTGAAAAACCGTACCACATGCATGGTTCGATCGGACCGTCCGCGGCGGTGGCGATATGGCAGGACGACGGGCTGAAACTGTGGTCCCACAGCCAGGGCGTCTACATGCTCAGGGATGCGGTGGCGGAGGCTCTGGATCTCAAACCCGAAATGATAGAGATCACCCATGCACCGGGCGCCGGCTGCTACGGGCATAACGGCGCAGATGACGCGGCATTTGATGCCGCACTGGTCGCCCGGGCCCTGCCCGGTGTTCCCATTCTTATGAAATGGACCCGGGAGCAGGAACATGCCTGGTCGCCCTATGCGAGTTGCATGGTCCTTGAGCTCAGGGCGGCTGTCGACAGCGACGCCAACGTGATCGAATGGTCCCACGAGAGTTACGCTGACACCTTCAACATGAGACCGCGTACGGGACCCAACAAGGCAGGCGCGTCGCGCTTGCTGGCAAGTCGCTACCTGCCCGATCCGCCCCCTCCCTATGTTCCGGTGCCAGCACTCATCAATCATATGGGAATCCATCGCAATCTTGACCCGCTCTATGTTTTTCCCCGGTCACGACTGGTCAAGAATCTGGTGCGCGATCTCCCGTTGCGATCTTCGGCCCTGCGGACTCTTGGCGCCTTCGGCAACGTGTTCGCCATCGAGTGTTTCATGGACGAACTGGCGGAAGCGACATCGACCGATCCTGCGACATTCCGCATCCGCCACCTTGACGACGAGCGGGCAAAGGAGACCATCAGTACAGTTTGGCGCCACCTTGGTGCATCACCGAAACCCGAAGGCAGGGGCCGCGGGCTCGGTTTTGCCCAGTACAAGAATCGCCAGGCCTACGCAGCCGTCGGCGTCGAGCTCGAGGTTACCGACGCTGCGGATGTTCGCCTGCATAAAATGGTGATCGCTGCAGACGCCGGTGAGATCGTTGACCGCGCGGGTCTGACGGCACAGATGGAAGGCGGGGCCCTGCAAGCGGCGAGCTGGACTCTTTATGAAGAGGTCACCTTTGACCGGGGCGGCATTACCAGCCGGGACTGGGACAGCTATCCCATCTTGAGCTTCGAAAATGTACCTGAGATCGAGACTATTTTGATGGAACGCCCGGGGCAGCCATTCCTGGGTGCCGGGGAAGCAGTCAGCGGACCCACAGGGGCCGCCATCGGCAATGCGATCCGGGACGCAACCGGTCTGCGCCTCCGGCGCATGCCGTTCACCCGGGATGCGATTCGCGCTGCCGCGATGGCAGATTGATCGGAAACACCCCATGAAGTCGGCGGGGTCCCCTGTCCTCAAGGACCTCGTGCTTCTGGGCGGCGGCCACAGTCACGTCGCAGTACTGAAGCGCTTTGGCATGCGCCCCCTGCCCGGTGTTCGACTGACGCTGATTTGCCGGGACAGCCACACGCCTTATTCGGGAATGTTGCCGGGTCTTGTGGCCGGTCACTATCAGTTCGATGAAGCGCATATCGATCTTGGACCGTTATCCCGTTTTGCCAACGCCAGATTTTACCGCAGTTCCGCAACCGCACTGGACCTCTCCGGGAACCGGGTTATTTGCGACAATCGTCCCCCGGTCCCCTTCGATCTCTTGTCCATCAATACAGGATCTACTCCCGATACCGCGGACGTTCCCGGGGCGACCGAAGCCGCGATTGCGGTCAAACCCATCAATGCCTTCCTGTCCCGCTGGATCGAACTGGAGACACGCATCCTGAACCATGAGGGACTGTTCAGACTTGTAGTGGTCGGTGGAGGCGCCGGCGGAATCGAAATTCTCCTGTCCATTCAGCATCGCCTGAACCAGATCTTGTCCCGCGATCAGACAGACACCCTGGTCGAATATCATCTGTTTCATTGTGGTGATCAGATATTGCCGACGCACAATGCACGGGTTCGTCGGCGCTTCATGAAAACACTTCAGAGCCGGGGTGTGACCGTCCATCTGGGAGAACCGGTTACAGAATTGGAAACCGGCAGGCTGCAAACCCTTGGCGGGAAAACGTTGGAAGCGAACGAGATCCTGTGGGCAACCGATGCCGGGGCGCCGGCATGGCCCCGCGAAGCCGGCCTTGATGTCGACGAAAAGGGGTTCATAAAGGTCAATGACCGACTTCAGTCGACCTCCCACCCCTTCGTTTTTGCAGCGGGGGATGTCGCCAGCATGGAGACACACCGTCTTCCCAAATCCGGTGTGTTTGCAGTACGGCAGGGAAAATCGCTTGAGCGCAATCTCAGACACATCTTGTCGGGACGGCGGCAAAGGCCCTATCGGCCCCAGAAACGTTTTCTCAGCCTGATTTCCACAGGTGACAGGTTTGCAGTGGCCTCCCGGGGGCAATGGTGTGCTTCCGGATCGGCTCTATGGTGGCTCAAGGACCGGATCGACCGGCGCTTTATGGACAGGTACAATAAGCTCCCGGACATGACGGACCCGGCGGAGCGCGATAGCGGGGTTCGGGACCCGGGCATCGAACTGTCCGCGCAATCGAACCCGAATGCGATGCGTTGCGGTGGCTGCGGATCGAAGATTGGTGCCTCGATACTCGAGAACGTTCTGTCGTCCCTTCCGCCTGTCGACCGCAATGACATTCTCATCGGACTTCGAGATCCCGATGACGCCGCAGTCATTGAAGCGGCTTCAGGAACCCTGACCCTTCACTCCATCGATTCGTTTCGGGCGCCCGTGGACGATCCTTACCTGTTCGGCAGGATCACGGCGAACCACTGCCTTGGAGACATTTACGCCATGGGCGGGCTTCCCAGTACCGCTCTTGCTGTTGCCACAATCCCGTTCGGCCCTGAGGCCAAGGTCGCCGACGACTTGTCCCAGCTCATGGCGGGTGCCGCTGAAGTGCTGGACGCGGCTGACTGCGCTCTCATTGGCGGCCACACCAGCGAGGGGGCCGAGCTCACTCTCGGTTTCGCAATCAACGGAACCGTTGATCCTTCCAATCTTCTCCGAAAAGATGGACTCCGGCCCGGTGACTGTCTGATCATCACCAAACCTGTCGGCTCAGGTACTTTATTCGCGGCTGATATGCGCGCGAGAGCCAGGAGACGCTGGATTGATGCAGCCCTTGTTCACCTGACCCGTTCCAACCGGGACTCCGCTGCCTGTTTACGTGAACACGGAGTCCGTGCCGCCACCGACGTCACCGGTTTTGGCCTTCTCGGACATCTGCATGAGATGATCCGGGCGTCGAACGTCTCGGCCATCCTTGAATTGCCGGCCATACCGGTGATGGACGGCGCGGAAGACATGGTCCAGGCCGGCATTGTGTCGTCCCTGCAATCGCAGAACATGGAAGTGGAAGACAACGTTGTTGTTGCGACGGAAGTCACACAACAGCCCCTGTATCAGCTTCTGTTTGATCCACAGACGGCGGGAGGGCTGTTGGCCGGCGTGCCGCAAGACCGGGCGGAAGCCTGTCTCGGTGCCTTGCATGCGCTCGGCGATGTACGGGCTGCGGTCATTGGTGGTGTTGTATCTTCTGACGGCGCGGCGGGGAAAATTTTCCTCAACCCATAAGGGGCGCCCTGGAACCCGGAATAGCGGAACAGGTCAACGACGCTTGTGCAACCGGACAGCGACGAAGATGCCCTTACTCCCGCACCCAGCGCTGTCATGCAACGCGACCTCGCCGGCAAGGCCCCTGGCAACCTGTTTCAGCTCATTGGCACTCGGGATCGTGCGGGAAGCCTGCTTCATGCCGCGGGACAGCTGTGGCGGAATCACCCGAAAGCCAGCCGCGAATCCGTAATCCAGCATGCGTCAACGCAGGCCCGGGACTCCTTCCATGAACCCTCCGCCAGACTGCTTGCCGCCAGACCGACAGGGGTCAACTGTTGAACATGCCCCGTCCAGTCGACCCGGTCACGAATTCGCCAACTCCACGGCCACACCGCTAGCGGCCCCGGCTTCCAACCGCACTTCACCGGGGCAGTTGCTGGCCCTGGACTGTCTCCTGCTGCTGGAAACCGTGAGCACGCGCCCCAATGAATCACCACCCGTCGCCGGATACGTCACCCGACTTCCGTCCGGCGTCGCTGTCTCGATCTTCCCGTCCCTTGGCCTTGCCGACCCTGACAGTGGGCCTGATCACCAGTGATCCCATGCATCGTGTTCAACCTCACGCGCGGGAGATGGCAAAGCAAATTTGATCCGGATCGGGAGCCGTACTGTAGCAGATGGAGGATTTCTGTTAGAAATGCGGAGATACCGCAACGGAATCTGGAGGCCAGAGTGAAGGACAAGGGCTATCTTCGAAGTCTGCTGGAATACAATGCATGGGCGAACAGCGAACTCTACAGAAAAGTCCGGGATTTGCCTCCTGAAGAAGTAACGAGGAAACGCAAGACCGCCCTCGAGTCCATTCACCTCAGTCTCAACCATCTTCTGGCGGTTGATCGCATGTGGCACGCGCATATGGAATGCCGGCCCCATGGCATAGGAGAACTGCGCGCCAGATTGTACGAGGACCTGGACGAACTGGAAGACGCGCGAAGAGAAATGGACAGCACCCTGCTCCAGTACCTCGATTCACTCGATGAGAGAGCTCTCGAGGAGATCGTCGATTACAAACTGATTGGTGGCAACACAGGATCCCTTTCCCGGGCCATGTGCTTCACACATCTCGTATTGCATGGCAGTTACCACCGAGGATGGATTGCTGACATGTTCGGACAGGCTGAACACGCACCACCCATCATTGACATTCCTGTCTACGAGCGGGCGGTCAGAAAATACGATCTTGCCCCTCTGCCATAGAAGCGCCCCCTTCGGCAGACACGCTGCCTCCGAAACCGGATAAACCGCTCCTGTTTCGGGCTGCCCCGGATACGAGCCCCGAACACCATGCTGCAGATCGAAAATCTCACCTATCGCATGGGTGACCGGATCCTGTTTGACCGGACGAGCGCCACAATCAGCGCCGGAGAGCGGGTCGGCTTCGTTGGACGCAATGGCACCGGCAAGACCACCTTGTTGCGCCTGATCACCGGAGATCTCGAAGCAGACCAAGGGGAGGTCAAAACCGCCGAACGCTGGCGCGTCGGTGTCACGCGACAAGACGCGCCTTCGGGACCGGGGACCTTGCTGGAAACGGTGCTCGCCGCGGACACCGAACTTGGCGACCTGCAACACGAGGTCGAAAACACCGCCGATCCCGCCCGGCTCGCCGCCGTCTACGAGCGATTACAGGAAAAGGAGGCGCAAACAGCACCCGCTCGGGCAGCGCGAATTCTCGCTGGTCTCGGATTTGGTCAGGACGAGATGCAGCGGCCGCTGGATCACTTTTCCGGAGGTTGGCGCATGCGTGTCATGCTCGCATCGCTTCTGTTCACCCGACCCGATCTTCTGCTGCTCGATGAACCAACCAATCACCTTGATCTCGAAGCATCTCTCTGGCTTGAGGACTATCTGAAAAACTGCAAGGCCGCTGTCCTGATCGTCAGCCATGACCGCGGACTGCTCAATCGGGTTGCAAAAAAGATTCTCCATCTCGAACATCGGCGCCTGACCCTCTATCAGGGCAATTTCGATCAATTCGAACAGACACGGAAGCTGCGGCTCGAACAGGACGAAAAATTCCGGCGGCGCCAGCTGGCAGAGCGGGCCCGCATGCAGAAGTTCATCGAACGCTTTCGCTACAAGGCGACAAAGGCCCGTCAGGCGCAATCACGTCTCAAGATGCTGGAGCGAATGGAACCGATCACCGAATATCGTGACGAAGCGAGCATCGCATTCCAGTTTCCGAATCCCGAACCCCTTGCACCGCCCGTGTTCAGCAGCCGGAAGATCTCGATCGGCTATAGCGGAATACCGGTCTTGCGGGATTTGTCTCTCCGCATCGACAGCGATGACCGGATTGCATTGCTTGGCGCGAATGGCAACGGAAAATCAACCCTGCTCCGCTTTCTTGCAAACCGTCTGAAACCCATCAGCGGCGACCTCACCGTTTCACCCGGGACTCGCGTCGCATACTTTGCCCAGCATCAGGCCGAGGAGCTTGATCTCGATGCGACACCCATGATCGAACTGGCACGCAACCGTCCCGGGGACAAGCCGGAAGCCCTGCGGTCCCAGCTGGCACGATTCGGGTTTTCCGGAGACCTGGCAGAAACAAAAGTCCGCAGCCTTTCGGGCGGAGAGAAAACCCGACTGCTTTTTGCTCTGATGACCGCAAAACGGCCTCATATCCTGCTGCTGGATGAGCCGACGAACCATCTCGACATGGACTCGAGGGATGCCTTGATTCGGGCGATCAATGCCTTTGCAGGGGCCGTGATCATTGTCAGCCATGAAAGTCATGTGATCGAATTGACGGCCGATCGCCTGTGGCTTGTCGCCGAAGGCACGGTTTCAGCATTCGATGGGGATCTGGCCGACTACCGCAACCTCCTCTTGTCGGGGCGCGAACGGGAACAACACGACGGCGGCTCGTCAGCCAGGGCAGAGAAAGAAGGAAAATCACGTCGCGATCAACGCAAGCGCAAGGCAGCCCGCCGGCAGGCACTGGCGCCGATCAAGGGCGACCTTCGCGAAGTCGAGCAGCTGATGGAATCCCTTGCGGCGCAGAAATCCCGGCTGGAAGCCGTTCTGATGACCCCGGAACACCACGGTGAGGACACAGAAAAGATAATAGCCGTTCAGAAGGACCTCGGACGCGTCATCAAGTCTCTGTCAAAGGCAGAGGAGCGGTGGCTCGACCTGCAGGCACAGCTGGAGGCTGGCGAGGCGACAGCCGCCTGAGGCGTCACCGCCCGGAGTCCTGTCCGGAGTCCTGTCCGGAAAGCTGACAATCACCGGCCTGCACCAGAGCCTCGGCTCAAGGCCTGATCGAACGGCGAGACCGGTCGACGAAGGTTCGATCATTTCCGGATCCACTGCCGGACGCCACGACTGACTGCAGGATCCTCAGGATGCTGCGGCGTCAGCAGTCCCCGAAGGCATTCTGGACGATGGACGATCATCCGCAAAAATCTGCGCAATCCCCGCAGCAATTCCAATCAGCACACCAATCTGCCAGGCGAGATCATACGAGCCGGTGGAATCAAATATGAGGCCAGCACCCCAGGCACCCGCAAACGAGCCCAGCTGGTGGCTGAAAAACGCAATTCCCGACAACGTCGCAACGAAGCCCAGTCCAAACATCTGGACAACAAGCCCGTTGACGAGAGGAGCCACACCCAGCCAAAGCAATCCCATGACCGCCGAGAAAACCACGGTGGACGTCGGTGTCGGTGGTATCACGAAAAAAGCGACGATCGAGAGGGAGCGCAGGATATAGACACTGCCCAGAATGACGTGCTTGGGCATCCGGTCCCCCATCCAACCGAGTATGTAACAGCCAAGGGCATTGAAGCCTCCGATCACAGCAAGCGCGATGGCACCCAGTTCGGGTGCCTGTCCGCAAACCACAAGGTAGGCGGGAAGATGCGTTGTCAGAAACATGAGCTGGAGGCCGCACACGAAGAAAGCGACCGTCAGGATCACGTAACTCCGGTGGCGGGCCGCTTCACCAAGAACCGTCCGGAACGTGGCCTGGCCGGGATTTGCAAACTGCGCGGCTACCTTGTCGCCGGCACCGGTATACCAGGCTCCCGGTAGCATGACCACACAAAGACCTATGAACCCGATGATGGCAACCTGCCACCCCGCTTCCGAAATCAAGCCCTGGGCCAGCGGCGCAGCAACGAAGCTACCAATTGAACCAGCGGCCGATATCGTTCCCAGCATCATGGACCGTCGCAAGGGTGAGACTGCTCTCGAAGTCGCGGCAAGGGCCAGATTGAGCGCCGTACAGGAGAGGGCAAGGCCGATCATCACGCCAAGACCCAGGATGAGTTCAACAGCACCCGTCGCAACCATTGTCAGCCCGAGGCCGGCCGCGTAAAGCAGTGTACCCAGCAACGTAACAATCCGGCAGCCCATGCGGTCCGCAATGGCGCCGATCAGGGGCTGACTCAAGCCCCAGACAAGGTTCTGTATTGCCAGCGCCAGGGTAAAATCGCCGACGGTCACGCCGATGTCCTGAGTAACGGGAGTCACGAACAATCCGAAACTCTGACGCATTCCCATGCTCATCGTGAGCATGATGCTGCCGCCTACCAGGACAGCCATGGTTTGCGAATTGGTGTAACCCGCAGCGCTGTTATGAATGTTCAACAACATCCTCCCTGAAAACGGAAGCCGTCATATTTGACCCGGCTTCCCGCCAGGCCAACAGCGTCCCGGCGCAATTCCGGCAAGGCACTTCTCTCCCGAACCCTGAAAAAGGGTCCTCGTTATAACAAACAAGGGAAACCGGGGCTCCAAGCGAAAGGCATTGTCACAATGCACCATCTGATCAATGCCAAGCCGCGCGCGATTACCGTATTCGGCGATGACAGGATCCATCTCAGGACGGGATTTTACCAAAACGCGGAAGCAGCCTCATCCGTAGCCGTTCCTTCACCGAGAGGACATACTACCCCTTTTTAAATCTGGAGATGCGACCGTGCTCCGGCCTTGGCGAACCATTGAAGACTACAATATCGATCCTGCGGAATTGTCGAACAAGGAGCTGAATTCTCTCGCCCTCGTCTGGGTCGAACAACTTGAAGGAATTGAACAGACCCGAAGCTTCGCGGAATTCAACCAACGCATCAAGCGGGAATGGGCTATCGAAACAGGCCTTATCGAGCGGCTGTATTCTCTGGATCGCGGTATTGTCGAGCTGATGATGCAGCACGGCATCGAGGCTGCGCGAATACCACATGACAAGGGAGGTCAGGAAGGCTCCCGGATAACAGCCATGATAAACGACCAGCAGGATGCCATCGAAAGTGTATTTTCGTTCGTCAACGGATGTCGCAAACTGACCACCGGATACATCAAGGAACTCCATAGCCTGTTTACGAGAAATCAGAAGTTTGTTGAGGGCCGGAACCAGTTCGGTCATGCGGTCCAGACGAAGCTGATCCGCGGCGAATACAAGCAACAACCCAACAATCCGACCCGGCCTGACGACACGCTGCATTCTTACTGCCCGCCCGAGCAGGTTGCCTCTGAAATGGATCGCCTGATCACCTTTCATTCATCTCACGGTGCGGTCGCACCCGAGGTAGAAGCGGCATGGCTCCATCATCGCTTCACCCAGATTCATCCGTTTCAGGACGGTAATGGTCGAATGGCGAGGGCTCTCGCCACGCTGGTCTTCGTCAAGGCCAGCTGGTTACCACTGGTCGTGCGGAACAGCGATCGCAATGAATACATGACGGCACTCGAGAAAGCGGACTATGGCGATCTCAAGCCGCTGGTGGCACTGTTTTCGGCACTCCAGAAAGCGGAATTTATTCGCGCCATCAGCATTGCCCGCGACGTTGAACGAGCAACCGGGGTCGATGCACGCATCGAAGCCATCCGGCAACGCGTGGCGCAGAAGAAGGGCCGGCTGCAACAGGAGTGGCAGGCTGCAATTTCTACCGCCGAACAGTTACACACCCATGCCACAAGAAGACTGGAAGCCATTGCCGCTGCACTGGACCAGGCGATGCGTGACAAGGGTACGTTCTCTTTCCGGGTGGACGAAGATACTGACCGGGGCCCCCACCGACACTATTTTCGCCGCCAGATTGTCCATTCGGCCAAGGCTCTCGGATATTATGCGAACCTGCCTTATTACCATTCGTGGGTCCGTTTTGTTGCGACAGACGGAAATCAGGGCAATATCCTGATTTCCTTTCACGGCATCGGGCATGAATTCCAGGGGGTCCTCGCTTGCTCGGGAACATGGTTTCTCCGGGCAAGAAGTGCTGACGGAAATTACGAAACCGAAGGGGAAACCACTCTCGGCAACGAAGTTTTTCAGTTCAATTACAAGGAGGATGCCAGAGATGTGGAGATCCGCTTCGGAGACTGGCTTGAGGAGGTGGTCGAGCGCGGGCTGGCGGCGTGGGAACAGACCCTGTAACGGTACATGCTCCGCCAACGCCAGAAAACAAGCCTCTCCCGAAACAGCGGATCCGAGGGGAAACCCGATCCGGACGCAGGACAAATTGGTATGTAAGATACCATCAGCATCAAGAAACAGGGCAAGGCCATGGGTAACGCGCGGCTCACAGATCTTCACTCTCTTGTCCAACCCGGCCGGATTCATCGTCGGGTCTATACCGATCCGGAGCTCTTCGAGCTGGAAATGGAACGGATATTCGGACGCGCCTGGGTTTTTGTCGGCCATGACAGCCAGATTCCCGAACCCGGGGACTATCTGACCACAAATATCGGGCGTCAGCCTGTCATTCTCATACGCCATCGCAACGGACAGGCCCATGTGCTGCTCAACCGCTGCGCGCATCGGGGGGCCAAGCTCTGCAACGAACCCTGCGGCAACGCCCGAAAGCTGGTCTGTCTCTATCACGGCTGGAGTTATGACACGGACGGATCCCTTCTGGGCGTGACCATGCCCGAGGGAAGCGCACGCACCTTCGATGCGGACCAGTACGGGCTTGCTGCCGCCCCACGCATCGGTTGCTATCGCGGCTTCATTTTTGCCAGTCTGGCTCCGGACGGAACTGGCTTCGATGAGTGGATCGGTCCCATGAAGGCCAATATCGACGATCTGGTTGACCGTGCCCCGGATGGAGAAATCCTGCTTGATGCGGGCATGCATCGCTACATGTATCGCGGCAACTGGAAATTGCAGGTGGAAAACGTCCTCGATTCCTATCACGTGCCTTTCAGTCACGCGTCAACGGTCAACAAGAAGGGAGAGCAGTTTTCGCGCCGGGAGGGTGACGACAAGGGTGCCAGAATCGTTGACCAGGGCAGCAGGGGCCGCAAGACCTCGGATGCATGGAAGGGGCGCCGCTCCTATGTCGTCGACTTCGGACACGGATGGACCAGCAAGACTGATCTGGACGACGGAAAACGTTCGAGCCCTGCTTATGATGCCTACAAGGCAGCCCTCGCGGAACGGGTTGGACAGAAGCGGATGGAAACCATCCTGACGCCGCAGTTTCACAACACATTGCTCTATCCGAGCTGCTCGGTGATGGGCCTCAACATCCACGTGCGCGTGATCAGGCCGGTCGCGGTGGACCGCACCGAGGTGATTGTCTATCCCATTCGTCTCAAGGGCGCCCCGGCCGAAATGAATTTTCGCAATATCAGGTTGCTTAACGTGACCCATTCCGGCGCATCGTTTGTCCAGACCGACGACCTCGAATCATTCCGCCGCACCCAGGAAGGCCTGCAGAGCCTGCAGTCAGACTGGGTGGACATCTCGCGGGGTCTGGGAGAAGAGGAACCGTCAGATCGCTACAATGCCTTGACCGAATCCGCCATGCACGAGATGGTAGTCAGGGCGCAATATGAGGCGTGGTCCCAATACATGACGAACGGCGCATGATGGACAGTCTCCAGACAGAACCTTTCGCGCTCCCGGCCACAACGCAACCGGGAGGAGTTCCGGGCGTTGATCGGGCCCCGTTCGAAGCCTTTCTGATCCATGAAGGGCGGTTGCTGGACGAGCGGCGTTTTCGGGACTGGATGGCCCTGTTCGATGAAGACGGTTTCTACTGGGTGCCAGCCAGAGCGGATCAAAACGATCCCTACTCGAGCGCCTCCCTGTTCTTTGATGACCGGGATCTGATGACAACGAGGATTGACCGGTTGGAACACCCGGAAATTCACGTCCAGACTCCCCCGTCACGTACCAACCACCTGATTGGCAACATCGTCATCGAGGAAGCCGATGAGGCCGGGGGCCTTTATCTTGTCAGCTCCTCAGTGTGGATGGCAGAATACCGGCTTGACGTGCAAAGAATATTTTCCGGGCGTCAGTTCCATCGCCTGCGCAAGAACGGCACAACCTTCGCCATACTGCTGAAACGTGTCCATCTCATCAACTGCGATGCGGCATTCGAAGCCATGGCTGTTCCGATATAGCCCATGCAGATCTGCTCGCCATCAACCCGTCCCTGCAGGTAACCATGACAAGGTTCGCCGAAATCTGGTCATCCGGCACTGTTCCGATGCCGGGCCCCGGAAACAGGGAAGCCCTGGAGATCCACGGGGATCGCTGGGTAGAGACCGCACAGCGTGTTGGCGGCGACGAGGCTGCCGAATTTGCTCGTACCGCCCGGCAAATGGCGGAGCCCCTTTTGTCAGCTCTTTTTGGCAACAGCCCGTATCTCAGCCATTGCCTGATCATAGATCCGCCTTTTGCGCAACATCTGATCGAGGACGGTCCCGAGGTCGCCTACCGATTGGCGCTTGAGGAAATCGATGATCGTTCCCTCCTCGGCACCGAGTCGCGAACAGCCTTGATGAAACGTCTCCGCCGAGCCAAGCGACGGGCATCGCTGGCAATAGGGGCCGCTGATATCGCCTCTGTGTGGCCATTGGACCAGGTAACAGAAGCCTTGTCCGGGCTCGCTTGCGCTGCACTCCGCGCCAGCTGCAGTAACCTCCTGCGAGACCTGCATGATTCCGCACAGATGGCCCTGCCAGATCCGTCACAGCCGGAAATGGACTCGGGGTTGATCGTTCTCGGAATGGGGAAGCTCGGAGCGGGGGAACTCAACTATTCGAGCGATATTGATCTTATTATCCTTTACGACCAGTCGGTAACACCCTTTGTGGGCAAGGGCGAAATCCAGCAATTGTTCACTCGCCTGGCACGCAATCTGGTGGCATTGATGGATGAACGAACCGCGGACGGCTACGTTTTCCGGACCGATTTGCGACTGCGTCCGGATCCGGGCTCTACGGCTCCGGCCCTTTCGACCCAGGCCGCAGAAATTTACTATGAGAGCTCGGGCCAGAACTGGGAACGGGCTGCAATGATCAAGGCGAAGCCGGTCGCCGGGGACATCGCGGCTGGCGAAACCTTCCTGGACGCGTTGCGCCCCTTCATCTGGCGCCGCAATCTCGATTTCGCAGCGATCCAGGATATTCAGTCAATCAAGCGCCAGATCAACGCCCACCGAGGCACCCACCAGATCGGTCTGAAGGGACACAACGTCAAACTCGGACAGGGCGGAATCCGCGAAATCGAATTCTTCGCCCAGACCCAGCAACTGATCTGGGGCGGCCGTGATCCAAGTCTGAGAAACCGCCGCACACTCAGAACATTGAAAGACCTTGTGGCTGCCGGTCATCTGGAGGCTTCCACGGCAGCTGAACTGACCACATCCTATGAGTTTCTTCGAAAGCTCGAACACAGGCTTCAGATGATCGATGATCGTCAGACACACACACTGCCAGAAGACGACGAGGGCCTTGAAAAATTTGCAGTATTCGCTGGGTTCCCTTCGGTTGATGCATTCTCGGAGGCCTTCCTGAGCCAACTGGAACGGGTTCAACGAAATTATGGGGCCCTGTTCCCGGACGAGCCGAACCTCTCAGGCTCCGGCAATCTCGTTTTTACCGGTGCCGATCACGACCCGGATACCCTGAACACGCTCCGCGACATGGGATACGCAGAACCCGAGCGGGCTTCCAACATGGTCCGGGTCTGGCACACAGGTCGCTACGGCGCCATGCGCAGCGCCCGTGCGCGGGAATTGCTGACCGAGCTTGTTCCGACAATTCTCGAGTCTCTCTCGAGGTCGATCGATCCGGACACCGCTTTGCTGAACTTCGACCGGTTTCTGTCCCGGTTGCCGTCCGGAGTTCCACTGTTTTCCCTGTTCACCGCGCGCCCGGAGCTCTTTGAACTCGTGGCTGAGATCATGGGTGCAGCCCCGCGCCTTGCTGACTGGTTAAGCCGTCATCCCGCCTTGCTGGACAGCATCCTGTCCACGGAATTTGTCAATCTCGACGTGCCTGATATCGACGAACTGGACTCCGAGGTCACGGACATCGCCCGTCGTGGCCTGATCCGGCTTTATTACGAACGTGAATTCGGTATCGGGGAAATGCGTCAGGAACTCGAGGCTGCCAGGAGCGAGGCGAGCAACCTGGAAGATTTTCTTGGTGCGCAGCGGCGGTGGGCCAATGACAGGATTTTTCAGATCGGCGTGCACATGCTGCGGGGATTCTTCCCCCCCGTGGAAGCGGGCCGGCCATTGTCCAGTATTGCAGAAGCCTGCCTGACCACGCTGCTGCCCTTCATCGCTTCCGAATTTGAGGCGGTCCACGGTCGGGTTCCGGGAAGCCGGATAGCCCTGGTCGCATTCGGCAAACTCGGCAGCCAGGAGATGACCACAACAT
This sequence comes from Alphaproteobacteria bacterium, assembly GCA_965221485.1. Classification (GTDB taxonomy): domain Bacteria; phylum Pseudomonadota; class Alphaproteobacteria; order MPNO01; family UBA830; genus JAJEBT01. Next base: position 2,226,700 of record OZ244893.1, read on the forward strand.
CCGACCTCGACCTGTTGTTCGTCTATGACCATGACGCGGACGCGTTCGGATCGGACGGAAGGAAATCGCTGGCGCCAGCGCATTACTTCGCCCAGCTGTACCGGCGCTTTATCAGTGCCGTGACGGCACCCACAGCGGATGGAAGACTCTACGAGGTGGACATGCGATTGCGGCCTTCGGGGCACGCCGGGCCCCTGGCTTCGTCGCTGGAAGCTTTCACCCTTTATCAGAAGACCGACGCCTGGACCTGGGAACACCAGGCACTGACCCGGGCACGCGTCATTTTTGCGGAGGGTGATCTCGGGGAAAGGCTGAACGACATTATCAGATCCGTGCTGTGTACCCGGAGGGACGGGAAGCAACTGGCGAGCGAAGTACTCGAGATGCGCGAGCGTATGAGGAGGGAATTTGACTCGAAGGGAAATGGTTCAATCAAGCACCGGCGTGGCGGCCTCGTGGATGTTGAATTTATTGCCCAGTTCCTGCAGCTGTTGCACGGCGCCGATTCACCAGAACTTCTTTTACGGGAGCCTGCATCCGTGTTCCGCTACGCCGAGACCCGGTCTTTCCTCTCAGGTGAAGCGGCTTCCGATCTGATTGATGCTGCGGATCTGTGGCGTAATCTGCAAGGAATCCTGCGTTTGACGATTGGAGACGATCACCTTGATGAAGCCACCGCTCCCGGTCTTTTCAAGGTGATCTGCCGCTCATGCGGGACTGATGACATGGACGCTCTGAAAGACCGGTTGGAGACAACCTCATCCGTGGTTTCAAAGCATTTCGCATCCATCATAGAAAGCCCGTAAGTGGATTTTTGACGTCAGGAGCCTTTCGCGAGATCATAATCCGCTCACAAAGAGCATGCAGCCTGATACGCTTGGAAGGGGCCATGGTCTCAGGATCCGCAGTATGTCAGTCTTGCATCTCACCTTCGGTCGCATCATGGAGGATCGAAGCGCATGGAGAAGAAGTCCCTCAGGTTTATGGAGAACAACTGGCACATCAACCGTTGCTTCTCCGGCAGCGGGATTGTGCGGATGCTGAAGGGAACGGCGGTCAGGCCTGAATGACGTATTGGCCGGCAATGACGTCAATCAGACGCCACTAGGTAACGGAGCATGTCGTGGGCGCGAATCTGGATCTGAGAATCGACTCGACACATGACGGGCTGGAACAGCTGAATGAAGCCCTTGATGATTTTGCCGAGCGCGAAGGATGGCCCGGAAAACTTCTGATGCAGATCCGCCTCGTTCTCGAAGAACTCATCATAAATGTCGTGAATTACGGACATGAGGAGGGTGAGACCGGTGCCATATCGATCACAATGACGACCGATGAGGAAAATCTCTCGATCAGAATTGTGGATGATGGAAAACCGTTCGATCCTTTCAACGAAGCGCCGCTACCCGATCTGGATGCGTCACTGGAGGATCGACGGGTGGGAGGACTCGGCGTCCACTTGGTGCGAACCCTGATGGATCACGTGGAATACAGACGTGACGGCGAGCAAAACTGTGTCACAATAAGCAAACGCCTCGGTGCCGATGATCGCGCCGAACCCGGACCGTGACCCGGATCGGCAGCGTTCGCGGCCAGGCTCGTTTGATAACGGGGCTCTTCACCATGCGTGTCCGGAACCGGGAGCGTCTCGAACATAGCCGGGACAAACGCCACAGTGTGCGGATGGTCACGCGGACCGATTGCCTCGTGCCAGCCAGTCAAGCCTGAGGGGAAGCTTCTCTCCCAGCCAAAGCGGATACCAGCCGTGATCGCGCCAGGCATCCCCCGCTTCGGGATGGACCAGAATTGACAGTCCGTCCCGATTGAACATGAGCCACGGAACGATCTCGGGAAACAGGTCGGGACCGAATTCAATCTGGAACATGTCTACCGGGTGGGGTCCGACCGGCCTGTCGCGAAATCTCCCCATTTGCACCTGTTCCGGCCAACGGTTCCACACTTTTTCACGAAGACGGGCGGCCTTGTCCCGTCTCACGTCATCGTCACCGTAATAGACGTGAGCGTGATAGTGGCTGATCGCGGTTTCGTCTCCGTTTACGAAGCCCTTTGTCATCATTCCGCTCTCCTCGAAAATCTTGCGGTCCGGTGGATCGGAATGCCGTTTCCTTGCAGCCGGCACATCCCTCGAATGGCTTCCTTCCCGATCACCAGGGCTATCCTATGGCACGAGCGCGCAGCCTACAATCCGGCGATCGCGCAATCGGAACGCGTCATGCTCCCGTCAGACATGTGTTCATCCTGCTGCAAGGTTGCTCTTGTTCGAGGTTCCGGATAACTACGAGGGATGAAGCTTGCCGACGGATCGCAGCCCCGAAGGGCACGATACTTCGCACGCCCTGGAGACCAACTGGGAAGCAGCCCATGCCCGATCAGTCCATGCGAACATTTCTTGCCAATCTTGAGCAGCAAGGCGAGCTGGTGCGTTTCAGCGCCGAAGTCGACCCTGTCCGGAACATGGCTGCCATCGAATGGAAAAATCTCAACGAACGGGGAAAGGCAAGCCTGTTCACCCGCATCAAGGGACATCCCGGTTGGCAGGCTGCCAGTGAAATTCTTGCCGACAGGAGGAAATGGTCGATCGGGCTCGGCACCGATGAGGACACCCTGCTCGACGAAGTGACCAGAAGAATGGATCGGCCTCTACCTACGATTGACATCGGCAGCAGTGACGCACCCGTCCAGGAAGTTGTTCTCGAAGGCAACGACGTCAATATCCTCGATGTGCCATCAATGCTCACCTCGGAGCATGACGGTGGGCGGTATTTCGCCTCCGGCATGGCCATCGTCAAGGATCCCGATACCGGCGTGCGAAACATGTCCGTTCATCGGCAGATGATGCTGAATGAACGCGAAACCGGTTTCATAATGGTCCCGCGCCAGGCCAAACGCATCTACGACAAGTACGCGTCCCGAGGACAGAATATGCCTGTGGCCATTGTTTTTGGCGGGCATCCGGCCCTGTTTTTCGGAGCCGGCTTCACCACCGGCTATGATGCGGACGAACTTGAACTCGCTGGCGCCCTGATCGGAGAAGGCGTGCGCACGGTCAAGTGCAGAACCGTGGACCTCGAGGTCCCGGCCGAAGCAGAACTCGTTCTCGAGGGCGAGATCCTATGTGACAGACAGTCACCCGAAGGTCCCTTCGGAGAAATTTCGGGCACCTACGCAGAAGCGACCCACTCCCATGTTTTCCGGGCGCTTTGCCTTACGCGCCGGCGCTCTCCGATATTTTATGCCGTCCATTGCGGCTACCCGACAACCGACACACAGGGCACGATGGCCCTTGGCGTCGAAGCAGCGACCCGCAGACATCTGATGAATGTCGAGGGAGGCCTTGATCTGATTGATGTTCGCTGTCATCCGTCAGCAGGAATGATGATGCTGGTTATCAAGTTGCGGCCCCGCGTGCAGGGACAGGCCAAGACCGCTTTGATGGCGGCCCTGTCCGGCCCGTATCTGCATCCCAAGTTTGCCGTAGCGGTGGATGAAGATATTGATGCCGCCGATCTCCGGCAGGTCATCTGGTCCATGACCACCCGGGTCCATGCGGAGCACGACATCGTGATGATTCCCAGGACGCGGGTCTTTGCCCTGGACAATGTTTCCCCCGTGGTGGCCGGCCAGGACAGTTTTCATCGCCTCGGTACCAAATGGATGATCGACGCGACGATGCCGGCTGCGACCCAGGTCGAGGAGCGCGCCCGGTTCGAGCGGGTCGTTCCGAGAAACTACGATACTGTTGATCTGGACGCGTTCCTGCCGTGACGGCAGGCTGATTGCGGCTTGCCCTTCGCTACCGACCCGGCGCGTTTTCCAAGTAAATCCGGCGCTGGACGGGAAAGAAATGCAGATCGTACCGTCTGGCAACATATCCCCAGATACCTTGCGGAGACTTGATCATGATGACCACGGCAATGCCGCCGAGAAATATCAGGTACCAGCTTCCCAGACCGGCCAGGGGCTCGCGCAGCATGAAATAGATCACGGTTCCAATGATGGGGCCCTCGATTGTTCCGATTCCGCCGATGACGACGATAAAAATCACTGTTGTCGTCCAATTGATGTCAAAGGCTGCGCTTGGGCTGATGCGAAGCTTGGTCACATAGATCAGCGCCCCGATCGTCGCCGTGCCAAAGGCTGCAATGACATAGACAAGCAGCTTTGTCCGCAAATTGTCCACCCCGAGGCTTCGCGACGCCTCTTCCGAGTCGCGAATGGCCGTCAGAGCCAGACCATGACGCGAGTTCAGGAGGAGATACATGCCGGCGATCACGGCCATGGCGATCGCCAGGGCAACCCAGTAAACAGCATACTCCCGGTCGGCCCGGCTCTCCGCAATCGATTTGATGGCGGTGATTGGCAAGGTCATCCCTGACCCGCCACCCAGGGACTTGACCTGGGCAAAACCCAGCAGAAAGACCTCGGCTACAACCCATGTCCCGATAGCGAAATAATGACCTCGCAGCCGAAACACCAGGAAGGCGACCGGCAGGGATATAACGGCTCCGATCACGCCCGCCATCGGAATTGTCCATAAGGCTCCGATGCCGAAGTTGATCGTAAGTATGAACAGGAGATAACCTCCGAGGCCGATATAGGCCTGTTGTCCTACCGATACGAGACCACCATAGCCGGCGAGCAGGTTCCACATCTGCGCGAGTGCAAGAAAATAGAAAATCTCGACCATAAGGCGCAGATCCGCACGACCCAGCCAGAAAGGACCTGTAGCCAGAACAACCAGCAGGCCCAGGGCAGCAAACGCACCGATCCGGCTCGCCGGTGTGGCCCGGCTTACGGTCAGGGCTGGCGGCGCACCCCTGTCGGAGCCGCCGTCATTCATCGCGTGTCCTCGGAAAGAATCCATTGGGACGAATGACCAGAATGCAGAGGAAGGCGATGTGGCCAGCCAGGATCTGCCAGCCAGGATTGATCTTGGCGCCAATATTCTGGGCCAGCCCGAGAATGATTCCCCCGACCAGTGTCCCCCAGATCGAACCGAGGCCGCCGATAATCACGGCTTCGAAAGCAAAGAGCAGCCTCGAGGGTCCGATTGACGGATCAAACGTCGTCCTGATGCCAAGGAATATGCCTGCTACCGCGATGAGACCCAGCGAAATTGCCATGGCCAGGGAATAGATATGCTTGTGATCAATTCCCATCAGTTGTGCCGTCTCGAGGTCGTCGGAGGTTGCGCGGAATGCGCGGCCCAGGCGGGTTCGGTTAAAGAGGATTTGCACCGAAAAAATCAGGGCGACGGCCACAACAAATATGATGAGGGGGAAAACGCCGATCTGAAGGCCGGGCAGAACCTCAATACTTGCAGCTTCGACCGGCCCGGCCGGGAGCCGTTGCGAATCCGCCGAAAATATCTCGAGAAGGAGATTCTGGAGGACAATCGAAAGACCAAAGGTCACAAGAAGGGGCGGCAGCAAATCATCCCCGATGGTGTAATTGAGAATACCCCGCTGCAAAAGGTAGCCGGCGACAAGCATGACCGGCACAACCACCATCAAGGAAACAAACGGATCCGCACCAGTCGTTTCCATGACCACCATGGCGATAAAGGCTGCCAGGACGATGAGGTCTCCATGGGTAATATTGACCAATCGCATGACCCCGAAAATAATGGCCAATCCGGTTGCCAGCATGGCATACAACCCGCCGGTCAAAATCCCGTTGATGATGGTACTTGCCCAGTCCAGCATGATCGACTTATGTCCCGTGATACCGATCATTGCCATGACTCATCATGGGGCTTTCCAGTGCCCGCGCCTGATGCTGAGCCTGTGGTATCGACACCACCACTAGTGTCTGCAGACTATAGCATCAGCCCCTGTCCGTTGTAATCGCCTGCCTGAAAGTCGTTGCCGTCACGGTGCTTCGAGGCATAAATACCAGCTCACCGGCTTCCCGACAGCCTGGTGACCGGAAGCCGAAAACCTCGAGACCAGGCGCCATGTTTGTGAGGCCCAAACGCGGACACCGTCCATGATAATCAGGGACGTGGGTGGGTGATCGGCGCAGGTGCGGCCACTGCAATGGGATTGCGCTACAGCCTCGGCATTCACACAGGCGACGGGCCTTCAAAGGAGACATCGGGACTCGAGCCAAGGTCTTGCAGACGTCAAATGGAGAATTTTGATGACCGTTGGCGAACTGATTGATGTCCTCAGGACCTATCCGGCCAATCTTCGCGTGGTCGTCAACGGATATGAGCTGGGATATGACGACCTGACGCCCGATTGCATTTCCGTCAGCCCGATTGCGCTTGATACCGGCAAGGATCACTGGGAGGGGCAACACGGTGACCCTGGTGATGCTCCTTCCGGTGCTGCGGAACCGGTCCGGATCGTTGACGCGCTCGTACTCCGACGGACATCACACTGAATTGCGTTGAGGGACATGCCCCGTCCAGCCCGGCCTGTACAGGGGTGAACCCTCCATTCCGGAGTTGCCGGCTCTCACTCCCGTAGCCTTGAGAGTGTCTCAAAGTGCGGTCGACCTCGTAATCAGTACAGGACTTCCTGCCACCTCATCTGTTCCGGCACCAGGAGCTCCAGGAATGACGATTCCAGGGCCAGCCAACGCGGCTTCATCACTCGCTTCATACGTTTCCCCGTCGACGTTCGCCATGCAACAGGTGCGTCTGGATTGGGGGCCGTACCGCTGATCGGCGGGAGTCGCGCTCTCCGGATCTCATCGTCTGCTCCCGGGGCCGTGCTGACCCACTGGAGGTCCGGTCAGAAACAGCGTCTTGACACGGCGCACATCAAAGTCTGATTGACCGTTTCAGCTGTTCGCCTCAAGGCAGATCGCCTGCCGCATTCCTGCCAGCAATTCGACCCGAAGCAAAACCCCATCCAAGGTGATGCCCATGTCCCTCCAGCAACAGACCTCCCTGTCCGGTCGAACCCGCGGCGTAGAGACCGGCGATCGGTTCGTCGCCCTCACCAAGAACCTGCAAACGGGTGTTGACGGCAAGGCCCCCGTCACCGGCAGGAATAATGGCCCGTACCGGACCAAGAAGCGTGAAGGGCGGGTTGCAGAGAAGCGGAAGATCTCCCCGGCCAGCCAGGTTGTGATCATTCACCGCCTGTTCAAGATTGTCCGGATCGATGTCCGCGCTTCCGGCCACCTCCCGAAGCGTGCTCGCCTGGTGAAACAGATCAGGGCGGCTTCGCCTGTAGTCGTCAAGATACGCATAGGCAATGCCGGGCGCGGTCGAGATGAAACCGGGCCAGCTACTGAAGGCAGAAGCCAGGGCCGCATCAAGCAATATAAAGGCATCTCCGCCCGGCTGCGAAACCAGGTCTGCCCACGGTCTGGCCCGTTCATCTGTAAAACGTCTGCCTTCCCGATTGATCAAAATCGCACCGCGCCGGTAGAGTTCGAGCGACGGCATCAGAGCTGTTGTGAGAAACCCCATCGCAAATGGCCGCAAAAGGCGCGGCGGGAGATTCACGATCGCCCATCGCATCACGTTTCCAAGCCACGCCCAGGGGGGCAATCGTCTGATGAAGGTTTCCCTTGTTGGCGGTATGAAACGAATTTCGGGGCCCAGAACAATGTCTCCGTTCAGCACCCGTCCTCCCAGGGCCGTCACGGGATCATGCCAGTCACCGGTGCTCGCCGGGTTGAAGCCGGATACCCGGGCAATCTGCGCTGGCATGTAGCGCTCTTTCAAACGTCGGTCTCCCGAAAAATCTCCCATAGCCAGGATGACAGCGCGCCGGGCCCGCAACGACCTGCCCAGCGCCATCACACCCTGCACCCGCTCTGAACCGACGATCAGATCTTCCATCGGGACTGAAGTCAGGATCCGGATGCCGAGCCGTTCGGCGCGCCTGGAAAGTTGATGAACCAGCACACGCGAATTGGGCAATACGTTGTGCATTCTCGGCTTCGTGTGAGGTGGCTCCGGCATGGGCCCATGAAAGACGAGGCCGGTCGAGAGCAACCAGTCGAAGGTCTCCGGCATGGCATCCACCAGCAATCGGCGCAAGACTTCGTTATCCCGGCCTTTCAGGTCCTTGCCGTGGAACCGCTCCATGTCCCTGAAATGCTGATCGGGGTCATCCATGATACCCGCACGCCGTTGATGCGGAGAGGAGCTGGTGGTTACAGATCCCACGGACCATCGGGTTGTACCACCGAGCTCCGGGTTCTTTTCCAGCATCAGCACTGCCACACCGCTCTCCGCAGCAGCAATCGCTGCAGCCAGTCCGGCGCAACCGCTGCCGATGACGATCACATCGGCGGAATCATCCCACTCACGCGGAGGCGCCGTTATCAAGCGGTCAGCCTGGGCGGCACCTTGACGCGTGCCGGAACCGCATGCCCCCGGCCGTCCGAACTTGCCCGCCTGAAGACGGCGATGGCCAGTGCAAGATCGGAAATCCCCATGCCCACGGCCTTGAAAATCGTTACGTCAGCATTTTGCGGCCGCTCTTGCCCGGAAGCGATCACAGACGATATGGACTTCACCGGGTTCCACTGCTCATCATTGTCTCCGAATCGACCTCGAAATTCGGACGAGAGATCCCGCACTCCCCTGATGCTGTCGACCACAATCGCATCCGCACGGTCAAAGACGTCATCGCAAAACTCGATGCGCGCTGGAACGATCGCTCCCATGGCGTTCAGGTGACTGCCCCGCGCCAGCATATTCGCACCGAGAAATGGCTCGGTCGCGTTGGTGATCAGGGTGACAATCGGGGCATCGGTTACAGCTTCCTCGAGAGATCGCGTGGACCGTACAGGAAGTCCCAGCCGGGCCGTCGCCTCTTCCGCAAATTTCCGGCAGGTCTCCGGATTGCGACTTGCGACCCGAACTGACTTCAGCCCGCGCACTGCATGGATCGCTGCAATCTGAGGCAGCGCCTGCTTGCCGGTTCCGACAATCGCAAGTTCGTCCGCATCAGCAGGTGCCAGGCGCGCTGTGCCGACACCGGTCATGGCCGCCGTCCGCATCTGGCCGAGCGCAGTCGCCTCGATCACGGCAAGGCAGGCCCCGTCTTCCAACGAAAACAGCGTGACGACTGTTTCCGACTGGCCGCGGACGTTGACCCAGGTCTTGAAACCGCAAATTCCTTCCCCTGCCACAGCAGCCCCGATCGCATGCATGGCATCGTTTCGGGCGACCATCAGATGCGTCTTGGGCAAATTGGACGCCTCCCCGACGGCTTCGAGCGCGAGTGTCGCCTCGAGGGCCCCGATCGCTCCGTGGAGATCCATCAGTCTCGTTACGTCTTTTTCGGTGATCCATAAGGGGTGAGGCACCATGGCTCGTTCGCAGCAGATGAGAAAACCTGATAGCTCCCAAGTCTAACGCCTGGTCGCAGACTCGTCATGCCGCAAGCGGAAAGACACGGCCGCAATTGTCAACCTCTTTCGTGACCAAGGCGTTCGCATGGACAATACGGACCGTGTTCGATACTGTTTTACGACAAAAGGTGCCCGGACACGAGCACTGTAGAGGGCTATTCACGGGAGAACGCGATGTCGGATCTCGGTAATGTCGGACAGGAGGTCATTGCGGTCAGGAACAAGTGGCACACCAAGAACCATCCATTTTTCCAAATGATGATTGATGGTTCGCTGGAACTTCGGGCGCTCGGTTTCTATATGGCAAGCCACTACAAGTTCGTGGAATTCGCCCTGCCCTCCTTCGGCTTCCTGTTGTGGAAAGCTCCGGACGATGTGCGGCAGGCCGTCATCGAAAACCTGGCCGAGGAAACTGGCCTGATCGCAATTCCCCGGCCGGGTCATGAACCGCACGACCACAACCGCATGATCTTTGATTTCTGCGGGGCCGCGGGCTTGACAGAGGATGCCGTCCGCAATTTGCAAATCGGACCCGCCTGGCATGCCCGGAGGCTCCATTACGCGCAGATCACTCGCGACGAACCCCTCGGAGTCATACTGGCGATGCAGTCGACCCAGGAAGGCCAACAACCCGAGCTCAACAAGGAGATCACCATCCCGTCACTGGTCTCGCAATACGGTTTCTCCCGGGATTCCCGGGAAATCGCGTTTTTTGTGGAACACGCAGAGGCCGACGAGGAACACAGCGACCGTCAGATGGCCCTGTGCGAGAAATACATTGCGACCCGGCAAGAAGCAGACCGGGCAATACAGGTTTGTGAGGAAGCCTGCATGCTGCGCTGGGAATCGATCAGCGAAATCTATCGGGAGCATGTTCTGAAAGAGGACCGCATCCTGCCACCGGCAATGGCCGCCTGAAGTTGGCATTCCCGTTATGCAACGCGGGTGCCCTGAGGAAAGCCCGGGGGCTATCGGGGCGGGGGCTTCCCGGTCGGACCACAGATTGTTTTCGATGGCGGGAACTCTCTCACTGAAGATGTCCAGGTCGCAATCCCGGTGCATGCCCATTCATCAACAGAGAACGGAACGGAGAACAGCATGGTCAGCGTAACCGCTGTCAAGACAGAGAGAAACTTCGAAGACTGTGTGGCTGAAGTTGCCGCCAAAGCGCAACAGGTCGCAGAGGAATTCCGAGCGCGGGCGGCACAAACAGAACTGGCCCGCCGCGTGCCGGAGGAAAACCTCGCCCGGATCTGCGAAGAAGGACTGCTGACGGTGATACAGTCCCGCCAATGCGGGGGACAAGAGCTGTCCATGAGGGCTCACCTCGACGTCATAGCGGCGATCGCCGAAGGTTGCGCATCAACGGCCTGGGTATTGGGCGTGATGCATGCCCATAGCTGGTTGATGGCCCATTTTCCTCATCGCGCCCAGGAAGAGGTCTATGGCTCCGACAGCAACACCATGATATCCGCCGTTCTGGGCCCCCGCGGAAAAGCGGTTCGCCGGACGGATGGCACCTACCTGTTGAACGGGTTCTGGCCATTCGGTTCCGGTTGCCAGCTGTCCAGATGGCTCATTCTCGGTGCCGAGGTTGTTGACGAGGACGGCAACAGCCTTGATGCCGGCGACCTGCTGGTTCCGACCACCGATGTCGAAATCAAGGACGACTGGTATGTCGCCGGACTTCAGGGAACCGGAAGCTGTTCCCTGGTTGTCAAGGACCTCGAGATTCCTGAACACCGGTATCTTTCCATACCGGGACTGATCAATCGCGACACTCCTGGCATGAGAGAAGGGTACAAGGGATGGCTGCATCGGGGCGAGGCCGTGCCCATCCTCGCGTTGGCCCTGTGCGGCGGCTCGATCGGTCTGGCCCGGGCTGCCATCAGGGACTATGGAAAGACCATCTCCGGCAAGGTGCTGGCCTATACCGAACATGTCCAGTCCGAGTGGGCGTCCACTCACATCACTCTCGGCACGGCAGCAGCGCTTGCAGATGCGGGAACCCTTCTGCTGTACCGCGCTGCAGACGACATCGACCGCCTCGCACAGGCGGGCCAGCCCATGACGATGGAAATGCGCGGCCGCATGCGTATGGATTGCTCGCAAGGTGTCAGGTTTGCCCTCGACGCGGCGGACAAGCTCTTTCTTTCCAGCGGCGGCTCAGGCCTTTCCCTTAAAAACAATCTGCAGCAGATTTCACGGCACCTGCACGCAATCAACATGCATGGACTTCTCGTCCCTGAGGTCAGCGCCGAAGTCTACGGGCGAATCCTTCTTGGCCTCGAACCCAACACGATCATCATCTGATCCATCACAGACACAGGAAAATCCAGAGGGAGATGACGCATGCAAAACCGGAAACCGTGTTCGGATACCAGATACCCGAATCGCCGGGAATTCATCAGATACAGCGGTGGAACCGTAATCGCGGCCGCATCAGCCGGCGTTGCAGCCCCGGCCGTTCACGCCCAGAGAAAGCCTGTGAAGATTGGGTTTGTCAGCCCGCAAACCGGCCCCCTTGCGCTGTTCGGTGAGGCCGACCGGTTCGTCCTCAATGAGGTCAATCAGGTTCTCGCCAAAGGTATACAGATCGGAAAACGGACCTATCCGGTGGAGATCATTGCCCGGGATTCCCAATCCAATCCCAACCGGGCCGCAGACGTTGCTGCCGACCTTATCCTTCGGGAGGAGGTCAACCTTATGATCGGGTCGTCTTCCGGCGATACGGTCAATCCGGTCTCGGATCAGTGCGAGGCCAACGAAGTGCCCTGTGTGACAGCAGATACCCCGTGGCAGATTGTGTATTTCGGTCGTGGTGCGACCCCCGACAAGGGATTCAAATGGACCTATCACTTCTTCTGGGGCATCGACGACATGATCGGTGTCTTCATGAACATGTGGAGGCTTCTCGACACCAATTCCACAATCGGTTCAGCAATCGCCAACGATTCCGACGGGGTGGTGGCTGGCGATCCCAAGCGCGGTTTCCGACCTCCCATGGAGGCCGGCGGATTCAAGTATATTCAACCGCCCCTGTTCCAGCCGGGGACAGCGGATTTCACGGCGCAGATCAATCTCTTCAAGAAAGAAGGCATCCAGCTGCTCACCGGTATTTTTACGCCACCGGATTTCTCGACTTTCTGGACCCAGGTCGCACAGCAGGGGCTTTTGGGTCAGATCAAGGCTGCAACGATTGCCAAGGCCCTGTTGTTCCCGCCCGCCCTCGAAGCCCTCGGCGATCGCGGTGATGGGCTGACAACAGAGGTCTGGTGGTCCCCTTCCCATCCCTTCCGCTCCGGCCTCACCGGCAAGACGTCAGCACAATATGCGGGCGAATATACAAGCGCCACCAGGCGCCAGTGGACCCAGCCTCTCGGTTTCAAGCACGCGAACATCGAAGTGGCCATTGATGTGCTCAAACGATGCGGGGATCCGGGGGATCCGGAAGCCATCCTCGATGCGATCGAGAATACCCGCTACGAATCCATCGTGGGCCCGGTTTCCTGGAAGTTCGGCGACCATCGCAACCCGGTCAAGAATGCCTGCCGCACACCGCTGGTTGGCGGGCAGTGGCGCGCACAGGATGGTCCGTTCCCCTATGACCTTGTGATCGTGGAAAACAAACAGGCGCCTGAAATCCCCGTCGCTGCTGACCTCAAGCCTCTGAGTTGACGGCGCCAGGCCAACGGCAACCGGTCGGGAACAGGTGCGCCGCCGATTCTGATCGGTCGCCCGGACAGGCTTCAGCGCGGCAACACCCGGCCATGAACACCATCCTTGCCGTGAGGGGTTTGTCGAAGAGTTTCGGATCCCTCACGGTCGTTGACAATTTCGATCTCGATTTGTCCGCCGGTGAAGCGCTCGGCATCATCGGGCCCAACGGGGCCGGCAAGAGTACGCTTTTCAATCTCCTGACCGGAAACCTGCCGTCAGACGCAGGTGAAATCACCTTCAATGGTCTTGATATCACCCGTATGCCGGTTCACAAGCGATGCCGCTTGGGAATGGGGCGTTCCTATCAGATTCCACATCCCTTCGGCGGCATGACCGTGTTCGAAAACCTGCTGGTCGGAGCCGCGTTTGGCCGTGGCCGCGGCGAATCCGAAAGCTACGCGTTCTGCAGCGACATCCTTCACCTGACAGGACTGACAGCCCATGCGAACCGCCTCGCCAACTCCCTGACCCTTCTCGAACGAAAACGGCTCGAGATGGCCCGTGCTCTCGCGACAGAGCCCAAGCTTCTGCTTCTCGATGAAATCGCAGGCGGTCTGACCGAACAGGAAATCGTGCAGCTTGTAGACACCATCAGCGTCATCCGGTCTCGTGGCCTTTCGATCATCTGGATCGAGCATATCATGAACGCATTGATGTCAGTTGTTGAGCGACTGATCGTCATTCATTCGGGGCGCAAAATCGACGACGGGGAGCCAGAGCGTGTCATTGCGAATTCGGAGGTTCGCGAAGTCTATATGGGAATTGCCGTGGAATGAGCCTGCTGGCAGTACATAATCTTGATGCCTTTTATGGAGATTTTCAGGCACTCTCGGGTGTTGATTTCGAGATCGAAGAAGGCGAGACCGTCACGATTATCGGCGCAAACGGCGCCGGAAAATCCACGTTTCTCCGGGCAGTAACGGGTCTCGTCAGTGCCTCAGCGGACCGGATGATCTATCGGAACCAGTCCATAAACCACATGTCGGCAGCCCGCATCGTCCATCTCGGGATTGCGATGGTGCCCGAAGGTCGGCGTCTGTTTCCCAGTCTCAGTGTTGAGGAAAATCTCCTGATTGGCGCTTACAGAAACCGTCCTGGCGTCTGGAATCTGCAACGGGTGTTCGATCTCTTCCCCCGGCTCGAAGAACGCAAAAACACCGCAGCAACCGCACTCAGCGGCGGAGAACAGCAGATGGCAGCCATTGGTCGAGCCCTGATGGCCAATCCGGAACTTCTTCTGTTTGATGAACTGTCCCTTGGCCTCGCCCCTGTTGTCATTCGGACCCTCTATGAAGCCCTGCCGGTGATAAGAGCCGAGGGCATATCTCTGGTTGTGGTCGAACAGGATATCAGCCAGGCCCTTGCTTTTGCCGATCGCCTTTACTGCTTTCAGGAAGGTCAGGTTTCGCTGACAGGACGGCCGTCGGATTTCGCGCGCGATCAGATCGTAGAAGCCTATTTCGGGCGCGCCTGATCCGACTGATTGACCGGCCTGACGTTATGACCTGAAGGCCCCGCGAGGCGGGCGATTAATGGCCTCAGGAACTGTGCAACCGAAGGTTCGGACGTTGCCCGGGCTTCGCGTCGGTTTCCAGGCCGAAAACCTCCCGAACGGTTTGCGTAATTGCCGCCGGCCCCAAATTCGCCAGCTCGACCTGTTGTGCCGGCGAATCATGGTCGAGAAACTGATCCGGCATGACCATGGGACGAATGCGAACCTTGCCATCCAGAAACCCCCGATGAGCCAGCAGGTGTGTGACCTGCGACGCAAAGCCGCCGATCGAACCTTCTTCAATGGTAATGATAGCCGCGTGCTCGCGGGCAAGACGCATGACGAGATCCTCGTCCAACGGTTTGGCAAAGCGGGCATCGGCCACTGTCGCGGAAATGTCGAATTCCTCCAGACCTTCCGCAGCGGCGAGGGCATCGTGCAGGCGCGCGCCGTAGGAAAGTAGCGCCACTCTCGTGCCTTCGCGCACAATTCTCCCCTTGCCGACAGCCAGGGGTTCCGGCTGTTCAGGTAACTCGACACCGACTCCCGTTCCCCGGGGATAGCGGAATGCGCAGGGCCGATCATCCATGTCCACGGCGGTTGCCACCATGTTGACCAGCTCGGCCTCGTCGGCTGCAGCCATCAGCACCATGCCGGGAAGGCAGCCCAGATAAGCAATATCAAAGGCGCCGCAGTGGGTCTGTCCATCCGCACCCACAAAACCGGCGCGGTCGAGAGCAAAGCGGACCGGCAGCTCCTGGATCGCCACATCATGGACAATCTGGTCGTAGGCACGCTGCAGAAACGTGGAGTAAATGGCCACGAACGGTTTCATGCCTTCGGCAGCGAGTCCGGCGGCAAATGTCACCCCATGCTGTTCCGCAATTCCGACATCGAATGTCCGATCGGGAAACTCCTTTCCGAACAGATCCAGTCCCGTACCGGACGGCATGGCGGCTGTGATGGCTACAATCCGGTCATCCTTTCGGGCCTGTCCGATGAGGCTTTCAGCAAACACCCGTGTATAGCTCGGACTATTGCTCTTGCTGGGAACCAGGGTGCCTGTCTCGACATCGAACTTTCCGACGCCGTGATAGCGGTCGCTGGCTTCCTCTGCTGGCAGGTAGCCTTTCCCTTTCTCCGTCACGATATGGATGAAGAACGGTCCCCGGGATTCAGCATCGCGTACGTTGCGCAATACCGGTAGCAGGTGGTCAAAATTATGGCCATCGATTGGACCCACGTAATAGAAGCCCAGCTCCTCGAAGAGGGTCCCTCCGGTCAGCAGGCCCCTGGCATATCCTTCAGCCCGTTGAGCCGCCTTTCGCACCGGCCTTGGCAACCGGTCTGAAACATTCAGCCCAAGTTCACGGAAGGACCGGTACTGACGCGAGGAAATCAACCTTGAAAGATACCCTGACAGTGCGCCGACCGGCGGGGCGATTGACATGTCATTGTCGTTGAGTATCACAATCAGCTTGGTATCCAGGCCTCCGGCGTTGTTCATGCCCTCATACGCCATGCCACCGGTCATGGCTCCGTCACCAATGACCGCAACAACATTGTTCTGGCTGCCTTTCAGATCGCGCGCAACGGCAAATCCCAGTGCCGCCGAGATCGATGTCGAAGCATGTGCCGCGCCAAACGGATCGTATTCACTCTCGGAACGCTTGGTAAACCCGGAAAGTCCTCCTCCTTGTCGAAGCGTTCGGATCCGGTCACGGCGCTCAGTCAGGATCTTGTGTGGATAAACCTGATGCCCAACATCCCAAATGATCTTGTCATCCGGTGTGTCGAACAGATAGTGGAGGGCGACTGTCAGTTCGACGACCCCGAGCCCCGCTCCGAGGTGACCACCGGTTATGGAAACCGCGTCAATGGTCTCGGCTCTCAATTCATCGGCGACCTGTCGCAATTGCTCGGCAGAAAGGGATCGCAAGTCCCTTGGACTCGTGACTTGGTCCAGCAGCGGCGTTTCCAGCATTTGACTTCACTCCAGACTGATCAATCCAGTGATCTGGTTGCTTGCAGTGATGTGAGTTCTCGTCCCGATTGAAAACCCTCGTGCCTGACCCACGAAAGACGGGTGTTGCCACAGCCATATCACTGTCAGACCCGGCAACCATAACAGGTTACCCGTCTGAATTGTAACCGCAAGGTGACACACTGTGTCGATGTATTCCGGGACCGGTTCTGCCACCAATCGGGAAGAGTTTGATATCAGGCCCTGATCCGATAATTCGAGACACCGTCACACTTCCAGTGTCATGATGAGCCTTCCTTGTTGGCGCTCAGGGTTCACATCCGGGGCGCAAGGATTTCGAGGACGTTCCATAACCGTCAGGACCACCGATGCAATTGACGCCGGGTTCAAAACGCACCGGAACCACAGATACGGCGGTCGTTGACAGACGCTTCAAAGAAAGGCCTCGGTGAGACGGCCACCCGCTGTTTTGCAGCTCCTTTCTCACAACAGGACAGGGACACGGTCACTGTCCTGAATTCACGGAACACCGTCCCGTCTCTCTGACGTCATGACCACAGTCCGGGACTCCCGGGGCTTGTCTTGGGTCAGGAACACGGCAATGCAATCTGCACACCTGGCAGTATTGTCCACCCGAAAGCCGCGATAACCGGGCTGGTCAGACACCGACTGGAGACAGAAGGGACATAATCGGATATCATTCCGATTGTGCCCGGGGAACGACAGGCCCCTGATAGAAGTCATCCTCGGACGGGAGCTCGACTGTCAAATGGGTCATCCTTGACCGCAAACCCGAGCCTATAACATTCGAACCATGAAGCCTGGAGGGCTATCCCGAAACATCGAGTCGCAAGAGTGATGTTCTGGAGATATTCGAAATGACGTCAGAGGCACAGACAGCGAAAGACATGGCCGTGTTTGCAGAGCGTCTGCAGTCTCTGTTGTCCGACCTGCTGGAAGGATCGGACAGCTCGGAACCGCGATTGATGGAAGCAATGCGGTATACGGTGTTGGCTGGGGGCAAACGCCTGCGCCCTTATATTGTGGACGTGTCGGCATCCTTGTTCGAAGTTGCAGCACCACTACGGATGAGGGTCGGGGCGGCTATCGAGATGATTCATTGCTACTCCCTGATCCACGACGACCTCCCCGCTATGGACGACGATGACCTGCGCCGGGGTGTCCCCACCTGCCACCGGATGTTCGACGAAGCGACGGCAATTCTTGCCGGAGATGCACTTCTGACAATGGCGTTCGAAATTCTGTCACAGAAGGAAACCCATCCTGATCCGGAAGTCCGGGTGGACCTTGTCCTCGCTCTGGCCAGGGCCTCCGGAGCGCACGGCATGGTTGCCGGCCAGATGCTCGACATCAACAGCGAGCATGTGGCAGTGACGTTGGAAAAAGCGGAAAATCTTTCGCGGCTGAAAACCGGAGCCCTCATATCGTATTCTGCCGAGGCCGGGGCCATCCTCGGAAAGGCTGGCCCAGAAGCCCGTCAAGCCCTCAAGAACTTCGGCCGGGACATCGGTCTTGCATTCCAGATCAATGATGATCTTCTGGATGTCGAAGGAAACGAAGCTGCGGCCGGAAAGCGTCTCGGCAAGGATGTGCAGGCCGGAAAAGCAACTTTTCCGTCACTTCTCGGTGCGGACAGGGCCCGGTCTGAAGCGCAGCGGCTGACGGAATCCGCAATTGCGCAACTCGAAATGTTCGGCGCCAGAGCCGGAAATCTCGAAGCCCTCGCCCGGTTCATCCTGACCCCCGAACTCGATTCGGTATTGCTTGCTGCATCATCGTGATCACTGACCGACTGGGGCCGCTCGGGACGTTGACAGTTTCCTGAGCCTGACAGGGTATCATGAGGATGACAGGAATCGCCTGGTCGCACGGCATATTCTCCACACCGGCAGGAGCCCGCATGGTGTTCCCGCGCACCCGGGCGCCGGCGCAGACTCGGGTAAAGCCCTGCAGCCTTTCATGAATGAGCGTTTTAACCCGGGGCCTTTCGAAGAGCTCCAGAATGTGGGAGCCCGCCAATGCCGGCTCCGATCATGGCATTCCTGTGGCCGATTTCAACGGCCGCTCTGGCGTTTCGATGCCTCGCAATCTGCCTTATTTCATCAGCAGCACACACTTGCCGACGATCGTTCGTTCCTCGATCATGCGAATGCCGTCCATATAGCGTTCAAATGGCAACCGATGCGAAATATTGGGTGCGATTTTTCCGGTTGTCACCAGATTGAACAACGCGTCTTGCGCTTCGGCCACCAGCGGAGAGCCGGATTTGATGTAATGGTTCACCGTTGATCCGACGACGGAAATATTTTTGAGCAGCAGATAATTGGTGCGGACCGAAGGAATGGTTCCGGAAGTAAATCCCGAAACGACGACGCGCCCCTCATTGGCAATGGCGCGCAATGTTGCGTCAAACACGTCACCACCCACCAGATCGAATGCAAGATCCAGGCCATACCCGCCTGTCGCTTGAAGAACCTGGGATCGCAATTCCTCTTTCAGATTATCGACTGTAAGATCGATCACTGCGTCTGCACCGGCCGAAATCACGGCTTCAGACTTGGACAGGGTTGTCAATCCGGCCAGCACAGTCCCCGCACCCAACGCCCTGGCCACATTGACTGACGCCATCCCGACACCGCCTGAAGCGCCATTGATCAGCACCCGGTCGCCAGGCTTCAGCTCGCCACGCCGTGTCAAGGCCAGATAGGCTGTCAGATAGGCGAGCCCCATGGCCGCTGCCGCATCGAACGTGACGCTGTCTGGAAGGGCGAATGCGAGGTGCGCGGGACAGACCACCTTTTCCGCCATTGCCCCGTATATAACATGGGCCAGAACCCGGTCTCCCACTGCAAGACGGGTGACACCCGGGCCCACAGCCACCACGATACCGGCCGCGTCCTTGCCCGGAGTGAACGGCGCAGGCGGGTTGTTCTGATATTTTCCGTCGAGCGACAGCAAATCCGTAAAATTTATACCGCATGCTTGCACATCAATCAGAACTTCATTGTCTCCCGGAACGGGATCAGGGATATCTTCAATTGAAACTCCCCGGTTTGATGTGTTCTCGATGACAACAGCACGCATTCGTTCATCCTCCTCGTGATCAGGAGGACATGCTATAACCCAATCGGTTGCTGGCTCAAACCTGCAGGCACCGATAATTTCGGGGCCGAATACCCATCAGAGCTGGTCGGCCCCGGAACATCTGGATCCGGATCCCGCAGACCAACAGAAACGAAGGAAACATGACATCGGGAGGCGCCATAGGCGACATTACCTGGCAGCGCATCATCGAAAACGAAGGACCCGAATTCGAAGTCGGATTTCTTTTGCCTGATGCAACAGCTGCGGCCATTGAGCCTCATCGCGACTGGCTGGAACCGACCTTCCTTGAACCAGGTTCGGACCGGCTCATAATGGCGACCCAATCCTATGTTTTGAGAACACAAAACCATGTGATTCTGGTCGATTCATGTGTCGGTAACGACAAGGAACGGCGGTTCCATGTCCCCTGGTCGGGAATGAAGGGCACCCGCTGGCCAGAGGGGCTTCGAGCCCTTGGACTCTCGGTCGAAGACATCGACTTCGTGATGTGTACACATCTGCACGCTGATCACGTTGGCTGGAATACGCGGCTTGTTGATGGACGCTGGCAGCCAACCTTTCCGAATGCGCGCTACGTTTTTGCGAGGACCGAATTCGCGTATTGGTCGGAATTGAACAGGAAGGGCAAGAAATACTCCGACGGTTGTATCGATGACAGCGTGCTCCCCGTTGTCGAATCGGGACAGGCCGACATCGTTGACGATAACTATGCATTTGATGACGAAATCTGGTTCGAGCCTACGCCAGGCCACACACCGGGTCATGTCAGCATCCACCTCTCCTCAAGGGGCTGCGACGCAGTCGTTTCAGGCGATGTGTTCCACACGCCGCTTCAATGCCGTGAACCTCGCTGGAGCGCGGTCGGCTGCACCGACCGAATACAATCCGCAGCAACCCGGATGGCTTTTCTGGATCACTACTGTGAGTCCGATGTGCTCGTCATGACGGCCCATTTTCCGTCTCCATCGGTTGGGCACGTGCTGCGCCGCGGTGAAGCCTTTGAGTTCGATGCCCCCTGGGTTCGCTGAACCGCCACGCCATTCCGTCTCCTCTGCAAGGCGCAGCATCGGACCGGGGCGGCAAGCCAGGGGGTCTCGGGATGTTCGGATGCTCCCGGCCAGGAATATCCAAAAAGCAATGCGCCTGGTCTACGGGCTGCCGATCCACGCCAACTCGCTTGAGGGACGAGCCTGATGGTTTACGTGGCGTCGCCGTAGCCAGTCGTCAGGAGTTCGAATCAAAGAGGACGATTTCATGTCAGAAACAAGGACCTTCTCATCCGGCGGTTTCCGCTATGTGCCCGGCCCCTTTCAGTATTCGGGAGGAGTCGCGGCAGAACCCGGCTTCACCATGGAGCGTGTTCAGCTGGCAAAACCTGTTCCCCTCGCCGCTGGCTTCGCGATCGTCGAGGATTACCTCACAGCTGTCGACCGCCCGTTCACGTCGTTTTGCGCCTGCGAACTGCGATCTCCTGCACCTTTCACGGAGCAAGGCTTTACAGCATTCAACAGGATCTATGTGGGAACCCTGGAACGCTGGGGTTTGTTCCGAAACGATGACAATCCGGTAGCACGTTCCAATGTCTGTCCGGTGATCGATCCTCCACCCGAACCGAGCCTGTACGCGTTCAGCTTTACCCGACCGGCACCTGCGGGCCAGAATGGTCCGAACTTCGTCGTCGCAGGATCCGCAGAAGCGGCTGAAGGCTACGCCAGCTATTCCGAACGCATCATTCGCATCGGGGATACATCTCCGGATGCCATGGAGGAAAAGGCCCGGTACGTAATGGGTGCGATGGAGAGGCGGATGGAAGCGCTGGGTGCCGGTTGGAGCGACGTGACAGTGACACAGGCGTATACCGTGCACGATCTTTATCCGTTTCTCGCATCCGGAATAGTATCACGAGGCGCGGCCCGTCAGGGTCTTGTATGGCATTATGCACGTCCTCCGGTTCAGGATCTGGAGTTTGAAATGGATGTCCGGAGCATCGCAACAGAACGGGTACTGCAACCCTGAACTTCCGGGCCATGGCCTGTCTGTCTGCAATCCGTCAGCACTGATCTGAACAAGGATCGACCCGGTCATTCCAGTTGCGCTTTCGATTGGTGCTGGCGCTCCCGGTCTTTACTCTGCAGGAAATTTATGTAGGCTGGACCATTATTCCTGATGGGAACAGGTGCCATGGGTCACACCGGAATCGAAAAGCTGACATACGGCGTGAAAGACAGGGACACAGCGGTCAAATTCTGGAGCGATTTTGGTCTTGTACCCGTCGACAGCCACAGTTCCGCCGATGTGTTTGAGGTCAAGAACGGAGCTACTGTCGAGATCCGTGACCCGGACGATCCTTCCATCCCGCCAGCCGTGGGAGATGACCCTCAAGCGACGGTACGTGAAGTGATGTTTGGCGTCGCAACGGAAAACGACCTTGAGGACCTGGCGGCAAACCTGAAGCAGGATCGCGAGGTCCGACAGGATGCTGATGGAAGTATCCACACGACCGATCCGCTGGGTTTCGGGTTGGCCTTCCGCGTTGCCCGGGCCGTCACCGTTACGCCCCCGGATCTGCAAGTCAACGTACCGGGGCGGCCACAGCGCATCAATCGCCGGGCCCCAATGGCACAGCAAGCGAATCCCCTGGAAATTTCGCATGTCGTCTATGTCACCAACGACATAGAAGCCCAGAAGACATTCTATGTCGATCGCCTGGGCTTCAAAATGACGGATTCCTATCCGGGTCGGGGTTATTTTCTTCGCTGCTCGGACGCCCATAACCACCACAACCTGTTTTTACTTGATCCTGGAGCCAATCGACGCGGTTTCCATCATGTCGCGTTTGAACTCGGTTCCATTCATGAGTTGTTCGGTGGCGGCAACAACATGACCCGCAATGGCTGGGAAACGCATCTGGGACCAGGGCGACATCCGATCTCCTCCTGCTACTTCTGGTATTTCAAGAATCCCTGTGGCGGCGCCGCCGAGTACGATTTCGATTCCGATGTCGTCGATGACGACTGGGAACCCTGCGAATGGGAACCAAAGCCGGAGAACTTTGCGGAATGGTGTCTGGCCGAAGGCATGGGAGACACGCTGCGCTATACCGGCATTCAGGGCGGTTGACAACGTCACTGCCGTCCGGATGAAGCCCGCTGCCTTTTCCTATTTGCGTCCGGCCAGCATAAGCGAGGCCATCAGCGCCCTCTCGGAACATGGAAGTTCGGCCCGCCTGCTCGCAGGCGGCCAGAGCCTTGTTCCCATGATGAATTTTCGACTGGTCGAAGCCGGGGTCTGTATCGATATCAACCGCATTGCAGGGCTGGCCGGCATCGAACATGTGGCAGATGACGGCCTGCGGGTGGGAGCGCTGACCCGTCATCACAGCCTTGAGCAATCTGCAGCGATACGCAATTCGTTTCCCGTTCTTGCAGAAGCCGTGAAACATATCGGACATCTTGCGATCCGAAATCGCGGAACCATCGGTGGAAGCCTGTCTCATGCGGATCCCGCAGCGGAACTTCCCGCGATTGCGCTTCTTCTTGATGCCTCCATCAGAGCCGTCGGACCCTCGGGCTCGCGAGATATCGCCGCGGCCGATTTTTTTGTCGCACCGCTCACCACGTCTCTGGACGAAACGGAAATTGTCACGTCCGTATATTTTCCTCACCTCCCCGCCGGTACGGGCTGGGGCTTCCGGGAGGTCGCCCGACGTCAAGGCGACTTTGCTGTTGCCGGCGCTTCGGCAACCATGACAATCAGAAACAACATCATCACCGAGGGACGGATCGCCTTGTTCGGCGTGGATGAAACACCGGTACGGAGTGCCGGGGCCGAAGCAATCCTCGTTGGCAATCACCCCGCAGATGATGTGATTGCCGCAGCTGCCCGGGCTGCGCGCGAGACAGTTCGACCCATGAATGATCTCCATGCATCCGCTGACTACCGTCGCCATCTGACCGAAGTGCTGGCTAACCGCACCCTCCTGGCAGCAGCGGCTCTGGCCCTGGAGGACAACCACAAGTGACAGGCAAGGTTCCCATAACCGTCACGGTCAATGGACTCGTTCAACAGGAGTTTGTCGAACCTCGCCAGTTGCTCGCAGATTTTCTCCGCGAGACCCTGGATCTGACCGGTACCCATGTCGGATGCGAGCACGGGGTGTGCGGGGCCTGCACGGTGCTGCTGGATGGAGACAGTATCCGATCGTGCCTTGCATTTGCCGTACAGGCAGATGGTTGCCGGGTTGATACGGTCGAAAGCCTGGGTGATATCGATGCACTGAGCCCCCTTCAGAAAGCGTTTCGCGAACATCACGCATTGCAATGCGGTTTCTGTACACCGGGAATGCTTGTGACAGCCGTCGACCTGTTGAAAAAATATCCTCTGGAAACCGACGATCAGATCCGCGAGGGAATTTCCGGGAACCTTTGCCGGTGTACGGGCTACCAAAATATTGTCCGGGCCATCCGCAGTCTGACTGAAACCGGGAAGGCTCATGACGGACCATCCTCATGACACCCTGACACGTCCGAGGTTTGTGGGGGCCCGGGTCACACGAAAGGAAGATCCGAGACTCCTGACGGGAGCGGGAACCTACGTGGCAGACATCAAGAGGCATGGCCTCCTGCATGTTGCCTTTCGCCGCAGCGATCATGCCCACGCGAGAATTCTGTCCGTCGATACAGCTGCCGCTGCCGCATTGCCAGGGGTCACCGCAATCTATACGGGCGACGACATGGCGCGGCTGGCACTGCCCTATCATGCCACGTCGCGCATGCCGAATTATCATCCGACGGTCATTCCCCCGATCGCACAGGAGAAGGTCCGCTTTGCCGGTGAGGTGATCGCAGCCGTGGTCGCAGAAAACCGTTACGTCGCTGAAGATGCCCTTCCTCTGATCCAGATCGATTATGAACCGCTTCCGGCCCTGAACGATCCCGAAGCAGCCATGACAGATCACGCCACCCGGCTGCATGAAGAACTTCCCTCGAACATACTGGCGGATCGCAAGTTTGAGCGTGGCGAGGTCAACGCTGCCTTTGGTCAGGCGGAGTTCAAGGCAGGTGGCAGGTTTCGTGTCACGCGAACGACGCCTGTAACGATCGAAGCGCGCGCCGCGCTCGCAGAGTATTGCTCCGGAACCGGGACACTCACGCTTCATTCAACGACCCAGATTCCGGGAATCATACGTGACAAGCTGTGCGATATCCTTGAGTTGCCAGGCTCTCGCCTGCGCGTAGTCGCGCCTGATGTCGGAGGCGGATTTGGCGCCAAGACGTCTCTCTATTCGGAAGAAATCATCGTTTGCGCTCTGGCAATCGACCTCAAGCGACCTGTCAAATGGGTCAGTGACCGCATGGAAGACCTGATGTCGACAAGCCATGCATTCGATGAAATCATTGACGCCGAGATTGCATTGGCAGCAGACGGAACGATTGTCGGCCTCAAGGCTGATGTTGTTGCGGATGTCGGGGCCTACTCCATCTATCCCTGGACGGCCGCAATCGAGCCGGTTCAGGTTGTCAGTTTTCTGCCGGGGCCCTATCGCATAAGCCATTATGCCGCCAGGGCGCGTGCGGTTGCCACGAACAAGACACTCATGGGCGCCTATCGAGGTGTCGGGCGGCCCATCTCCGCCTTCGTGATGGAGCGGCTGATTGACATGGCCGCCCGAAAGGCCGGAATCGATGCCGTCGAAATTCGACGCAAGAACCTGGTGGGACGTGGAGAGTTTCCCTACAAGGCGGCGTCCGGGCTGGTCTGGGATCAATCGGCGTTTCGGGAGTGCCTGGAACGGGCGGTTGGAGAGCTCGACTACAAATCTTTGTGTGATGAGAGGGAAAAGGCCCGTCTGGCCGGTCGATGGGTGGGAATGGGTGTCGCCTGCTATGCCGAGCTCACCGGGGTCGGATCCCGTATCGCCGTGGCACCCGGGATGCCGATCAATACCGGCACCGAAACCGCAACAGTGGCCATCGACTCAACGGGGGCCGTTACCGCCAGTTTTGGATTGACAAGCCAAGGCCAGGGCACGGAAACAACGCTCGCCCAGGTCGTGGCCGAAGTTCTCGGGGTCCGCATTGATGATGTGGAGGTTCGCCTCGGAGATACGGGGACGCTCAGCCATACCACGGGGACATATGCCAGCCGGGGTGCAGTTTTCGGCGCTGGCGCCGGGACCCTGGCCGCTCAGGCGGTGCAGGAAAAAATCACCCGGGTTGCCAGCCATCTTCTCGAGGCCGCGGAAGAAGACATCGAGACGGGCGACGGTACTGTCCGTGTCCGGGGCACAGACCGTTCGATGACCATCCGTGATCTTGCCCGCGCCTTGTATTCGGACATGGGGCGAATCCCGAAAGCCATGCGCGATGAAATCGACAATCTTGAGGCGACCCGGGTCTACGATCCGTTTTTCGGAACCACGACGTCGGCCACGCATATGTGCCTCGTCGAGATCGATCCCCAGACGTTCCAGACGACGATCCTGCAATACCTTGTGGTCGAGGACTGCGGTCGGGTCATCAACCCCCTCATCGCCGACGGCCAGGCACATGGTGGCGTGGCACAGGGCATCGGGGTGGCGCTGATGGAGGAGGTCGTTCATGACGAATACGGTCAGTTACGAACGGCAAGTCTGGTGGACTACGTCGTGCCATCGGCATCTGAAATCCCGTCAATTGGCGTCGTTCACGTCGAGGCGGATCTCCCCGACACCGTCGGCGGCTTCCGGGGTCTTGGAGAAGGCGGAACCATCGGCGCGCCGGCCTGCATTGCCAATGCCATGTCGGACGCACTTGAACCCATGGGCGTGGAAGTCATGACGCTTCCGGCAACGCCACAGCGGCTCTTCGAACTGGTGACCGCAGCGCGCGGGCAGTGACGCATGACGCGAGCCTCCAGGCAGCGAGCTATGGGTTCTTTTTTCCGGGCACGCTATCGCACGGAGTTTCGGGATTGACCCGCTAGAGACATAACGTTGGGGCGGAAGGCTCGATCGGCAACCAGTGATCAGACCGGTCGTGGGACGGTATTTCTCTGTTCATGGTCTGCGACTTCAGTTCGTCCAGGCAAAACACGCAGAGAATGTCATCAACGCCGACAGTTGGCCGTGCCTTGCAAGGAGGCCGCGAAACCGAAGCTTTGGCCAAGCTGCCCTGCTCCTTCATGATCCCCCGGAGGAAACGTAACGGAACCAGGCACAATGCTCTTTGTTGTGACGCCGGCGAGTGCGCCGTTCCTGGAGACTGTCCGGAAAGCAGACCAAGGTTTTGCGCCTGATGCAGGGGAGATATCCTCAACAAATAACGAAACAGGCGCCTTCGATGTGACCCTGTGCGCGACCAGGCAGCCGGATCGAATTGGTTACGGCGACAGCCAGCGAACGGTTCCGAGATCAGCAAGATCATAACCTCCGAGACCGGTCGCGCGTTCCAGAAATGCGGGTTCACGTGTGAATCCGAGCAGCGCCTGCAAAGGTGCGGTAAAGAAGCTTCGACGGTCAATCACCATATCGAAGCGTTCGGTAACCAGCGGCAGAAACGCAAGTCGTTGGGATCTCGCCGCAGCCATCAGACCCAGCGCTGCGTCGACCTGGCCTGACGCCACCGCTGCTGCTGCCTCCGTCTCTGTGCGCACAACAAGAGTGGAGGAAAAAAAGCCATCGAGGTCGATGTTATTCTCTGCAACGAACCGATCAAACAGAGCACGTGATCCCGCACCTTCCTGACGCAAGGCAAATCGGCACCCTTCCAGATCAGTCATTTCAGCGACCCTGCCGTCCATGACATCACCAAGCATCAAGCCCTGTATACGGTAGGACCAGGTGATCAGGACGCACCCGGTGAAGTCCATCGACGACACCGTGGCGACATTCCAGCCTTCTGTCTCCGGTATGTGGAGCCCGCACATCGCTGCCTCGCCACGAGCAAATCTCGCCAGACCATCCATGCTGCCGTCAATCAGAGAAGCCAGTCCGGAACCGGATTCCCGTGCCGCCCATTCCAGCAGCGGATCATGGGATCCCGCTATCACAGCGGGGCGCTCCGAAGCGCGCCCACGGGACGCAGAAAGCAGCCATGCACTGATTTCAGATTCCGAAAACAGCAGTTTTCCGGTCGCCCGCCGGTGAGGAATTTCGTCAGCTGCAGCAAGGTCGTAAATCTTGCGCGTTGAGGTACGCAAAAGTTCAGCAACCTCTCGCGCCGTCAGGAACCGGGGATTTTCCCGGTTGATGACCGGTGTCATCATTCGACGGACCAGAACCGCAGGTTTTGGGGCTTGCCAGCGATGCCCGCCCCCGGTCTTTGCCCGACCATGAGACAACGAACGGAAGACCGAAGCTTCTCGACGGCCAGTCTGAAGAACACCGAAGCAAGCTTGCGCACATTCGAGGTTAACGGATCAGCAACACTTGCAAACACGGGAAAAGACCGACGGACAGCAAGGGTCGTCATGCGTCTCAACGCATCCAGAAAACTGAGAAATTGTCGGAAGGACCGCGAACTCGAGATCGCTTCCGCCCGATTACCTGTGGCGAAACCGTGCGATTGACCGACCCGTGGTTTCGCGAACCCACGACCCCGGTCCTGTTCTCCCCGGGCAACAGCAGGGAACGGTTTCCTTCGATTCATGAAAGTGGAGATCTCCGTAACGGGCCTGTGGCATCCGGTGCCCAATTCCAGGAGTCTCCTGACCGGGCATCCTGAGCGTGGACAGCATTGCAAGGAGACCTGTTCATGCTGTGCCCGCTCGATCGGAATTGGCCAGAGAAGGAGCCGCCCAAAAAGACGGCAGCAAATCCCACCACAGCCCAACCGGTTGCCTTCAACAAATCTCTCCCGAGCACGGGTCAGAGCAAATCGCCAAGAGAAACCTACAGCGTTGCAGCCAGACCAACAACCACCATGCAGACATCCTGGCCAGAGGGGATCGGCAAGAATCAGACACCTCTTTCCGCCACCTGGAGACTGTCCCACAGTGCCCTGCGAAGGGTGGTCTCCCGTCATACCGGACCCGCAGAGTGACCGGCAAAACAGGAATCACCCGCCGGCTTGTCGAAGAGACCCCATTTCACACCAGGCCAGGGATTGTTCGACAATCGCTTCAGGAAATCCTGCCCATCAGTTTCGGGCGTGACCAGGAATCGGAGGTTCCCTGGGCTTCACGGTCATGTGGCTGTACCATCAAATCTGAACTGGTCCGCACCAGTGGGGGGTGCCGACCTTCGCGGGAGGCCTCGAAATGCAGCTCACTCTCCTGGGTACCGGCTTGCCCAACCCCAATCCGAACCGGAGAGGGCCGGCGCACCTTATTCGCGCAGGACGCCATCATTTTCTGCTCGACTGCGGCTCTGGCGTGGTCCATCAGCTGGTTCGTTGCGGCGTTTCCCCGCTCGATATCGATCACCTGCTGATCACCCATCTCCATTCCGATCATTTCATTGACCTCGGACACTTCATTGTTACCCGGTGGATCATGGGCGATGACAGGCCCCTGCACATCCATGGCCCACCTGGTCTCAAATCGAACGTCAAGCGGGTTGCAGAATGGCTCGAACCCGACATTCGACTTCGCATGCAGATTCGGGCCGTGCCACGGGAACTGCCCAATCTCGTCGTCCATGAACTGGACGAAGGTCGGGTCCTTGAGGTCGACGGCGTCACCGCAACCGCGTTCAGGGTCGATCACTATCCGCTCGACATGCCTTTCGGCTACCGGTTCGATACACGGGACCGCAGCATTCTCTTCTCTGGCGACACGAGCCCCAGTGAAAACCTGATCCGCCACGCAACCGGTGTTGATCTTCTGTTGCATGAATGCGTCGAGGAAGGACTGATGGACACGAAATCCCAAAACTATATCTCGCAGAAAGCCTCACATACTTCTCCTCACCAGCTCGCCGTCATCGCTCGCGAAGCAAAGCCGGGCATGCTTGTGACGACCCATATGATGCCGGGGTCCGATCCGACCAGACTGCGCGAGATCATCGCTCGCGACTTTCGCGGTGCTACCGTCATCGGTGAAGACCTGATGACGTGTTAACGGCTCCTCAGGAAACGATACGGGACGGAAGCACCAATGCTGATCGCGTCCTTTGGGCACGGGTTCCCGGCACGCTCCCTCCTCATTCCGCGGCCATCTCCCGGCCGCGTATGCCGTTTGTTGCATAGAAGTGGCCGCGGATCCCGCCCGTCGCGAGACCATGCTGGAAGGGCTCTTCAACGGATTTCCGCTGGTTGTTCAACGACCGGATATCACCCTTTGTAAACCCGGCGTGTTTCCTGGACTGTTGCTGGAAGCCATACCCGGGCCGGTGGTGTCGCAGACCTGATTATTCTGTTTCCCTTCACATGACACAGAACACCGCGATAGCCTGCGCACTGCTCTTTGTTCAATTTGGCTGTGACGGCCACCAGCAATATCATTGCGTCAGTTGTGCCGGGCTTGTGGAGGATACTCCAAGGCAGGCCAGCATCGTTTCGCACGATCCATTGGCGTGAAAAGGAATAATTCCTGGCTCCTGTATGGAAGCATTGCATTCCGTGAACTGCGGAATGCCAGCCGGGATGATCAAAGGGGCAATCTTACCCCGAACGCCATGAGCGTTATGGACGAAGCCGCGTCCGGGTTCTCATCGTCGTCGGTGCAGGACCCGCAATTCATGCTGCCGTCAAACATCGAACGCATAACCGGAATGAGCGATGTCAACGGGTGACACCACGCCGCGAAAACCGGACTCTCAACCCGATGGTATTCGTTTGGAGGGTTCCGGGCCATGGTGATTGCCATTCTCCCGTTCGTGCCTTGCTCTCTGCCATCCGGGCAGCGCGCGTTGAGCCGTACCGGACGGCAGCTGGCGGGGACGATCCTGAACAACCGGCGTTAACTCATGGATGGCGATCCATGGCTGTTTGCTGCAGTCAGATTTGTTCCTTCGTGCTTCAGCTGACAAGCGAAGCGTATGGGCTTTCCGCCACCTGTTCCAGGAGATCCTCGACCCAGGCCCGGGCAAGCCCCCGAACAATGAACACAAGAGTCGTCCCGGCAGGGATCTCTTTTGGCCATGCCCCCAGGCGGCTGATCTGATGAACAACATGCTGCACACCGTGGACGACAGCCGGGCGCAGCGGATCATCGGAGAGCGCCACCAGACCCTTGACCCGGAGCAGACTGTCTCCCTTCTGGTCTGCCAGCATCTGCAGGAATCCCATCAGCGCACCACGGGTCAACACGCCGTCGCGCCTCAAGACAAAGCTGTGTATTCCGTCCGAGTGGCTTCCATGGCCGGCTCCGAACTCCACGTCATTCCCGATCTTCCGGAAACGCCCATCCGCGATCGAAGTCCCGTCGCCGAACAAGAGTGACGGCTCCACATTGCCATGACGGGAAACCTCCTGTCGGGCGACCGGGTTGATGAGCCGCAATCGCGCCCTCACTTCTGCAATCCCGGTGTCAGCGATATCCGTCTTGGAAAGAAGCATGACGTCAGCAACTGCCGCCTGCTTGACGGATTCCGATTGTCGGGACAGCGTATCCAGGGCATTGACAGCATCAATGACCGTAACAACGCTTGCGAGGCTGTAATCGCCAAACACTCTCGGTTCCTGCATAAGCGTGTGGATGATCGGTGCAGGATCGGCAAGGCCGGTGGTCTCGATGATAACACGACGAAATCGCCGCAGCAGTCCCGCCTTGCGGCGCGCGTGGAGGTCGATGAGCGTTGTCATGAGATCGTCGCGGATGGTGCAGCAAATACATCCGCAGGACAGGTCGATGATTGTTTCTTCCGTCGTCTCAAGCAGCAAGTGATCGAGGCCCACCTCACCGAATTCGTTGAGTATGACGGCGGTATCCGAATATGCCGGGTCGCGAACCAGCCTGGAGAGAATCGTGGTCTTGCCACTCCCGAGGTAGCCGGTCAGCACCGAAACGGGAACAGAGCCATCGCGTATGGCAGTCATCGGTCACAGGCCCCAAGATCACGGATCCCGGTAGACACGCCCGCTTCAGGGAACACCTCTTCGGTCAGACAATGAATGGTTGCCAGGGCCTGCTGATGGGATATCCCGGCAAACCGTGGAATAATCGCGATATCGGTGAAACCGAGCGTGTCGTATTTCTGAATCCGTTCAACCGCCTGTCCCGGTGTACCTACCAACGTACGCCGGCGAAATACGTCACGCCAGTCATCGCTCTCGCACATTTCAAGCAGCACCGCGACGTCGCCCTCATAGTCGCGCTCCCACTGACGGTTCTGGAGAACTTTCAGAAATGCGCTGGCATGCTCCTGCAGGGCTCCTTTTGCTTCCTGCAAGGCTTGTTCCTCGCTATCCGCGAGGTGAGCCACAAGGGCAATCAGGCTCCGGCGTCCGGCTTTGCCGCGTCCGGATTTTTCCCATTCCTCGCAATACCGGCCGAATTTCTCTTCGAGTGACTGATAGCTCATGGGGTATTGGTTCATCATCAGGTAATGCCCGGACCGCGCCGCCCTGACGAAACTTTCCTCCGATCGTGAGGCAGCTTGCCACACCGGAATCGAACCGTTGACTGCTGGGGGCCACGGCTCGATCCGTGCAAACGAAAAGTGACTCCCTTCATGGGCGAAGGGCTCTCCAGACCAGAAGGCCTGGCAAATTTCCAGGCTTTCTTCAATTCGCGACGGAACCTCGGCGGGATCGATGTCGAATGCAGCAAATTCGTGAGGCACAAATCCACGGCCGACACCAATTTCACATCGGCCTCCGGATAACTGGTCAAGCAGCGCATAGTCCTCAGCAACCGTCAATGGGTTGCGCAACTGCATGAGCGAAACCCCGGCGCCGAGGCGGACGAAGCGGGTCTCTCGGGCCCACGCGGCCAGAAGCACAGCAGGATTGGGAACCGCGCCGCCATAATAGTGAAAGTGATGCTCAGTCGTGAATATTCGTGCCCAGCCAAGGCTGTCAACCAGCCGGACCGTTTCGGTTAGTTGTTCATAGTAATCTGTGAGGGAAACGCCGTAACCGCTCCGCCAGGTCGGCAAATAGAACAATGCAGGCTGCATCACGGAGTCCCGGATTCAGCCTCCGGTGTACCCGTGGCACTCCGGCGTTCGGACAACTTGCGGCCAGTCTCGAAATACCGACCCGATACCGCAAGGTCGGCTTCCTCTGCATTCTCCTCGGTCCATGCACTGAGCGGATATCCGTGCCAGGGAGTCTGGAGCTGCAGCGGAGGCAGCCCCAGCGCCGCCCACTTCTCGCGAGCTGCGCGCATGAAAGTCTCGCGCGGAAGGGATACGGGAAGATAGGGGTGTTCCCGCACAGCATTGATAAGCATGGCTGAAGACCCGCGGGCGTCAGGATAAGCATACTGACCGGAATCGGCCGCAGGTGTAATGGACGGATCGAGCCTCGGGACCTTGCCCCGGATGATTTCCGTATCGCGGTGAGGCTGCATGCTGTAGCTCAGCGCCCACAGCACCGATTCCAGAGAGTCCGGATCAACGTCCGCATCCACCGCAATAAAGATCTTCCCGAGTGAGGCATCAAATGCCGCCGCCGCCCGCAATGCCTGCCAGGGTTGACCCAGCTCCGGGCGGTCCAGCTGAATGACGAACATCATGTTGCAGCTCGCCATTTCATGGCAGGCGACTTTGGTAACCGAAGGAATATTGCACGCATCCCGGAGATGCCGAAGATAAATCGCATCAAAGGCAGCCTTCCGCATCACCGTACTTTCGCTCGGCGGGTACTCGCTGATAATCCCCTGATAAACCGGTTTCGAGCGCTGGGTAATGGCGGTCACCTCGAAAATCTTTTCCATCTTTCGGGGGCCCAGATATCCGCTGGCTTCTCCGAACGGCGCTTCCGGCTCCAGCACATCGGTCCGGATCACACCTTCCATCACGATTTCCGCCCCTGCAGGAACGAGACCATCGAAGGTCTCTGCAGGTACGACGCTGATGGGCTCTTCATTGAGAGCACCTGCGACACCATACTCGTCGACACCATAGGGAACCTTGCTGGCTGCAGCGAGCAGGAGAGACGGCGGTCCTCCGAGAAATACCGCCGCCTCAAGATGCTGCCCCATTCTCCGCGCTTTTTCCCATTGAATGGCCAGGTGCTGGGTACTGACGTCGGTTGCGCAGCCGAGCCGATCAGGGGCCTTTACCATTCCCCTGTAAATTCCGAGATTGCAGGCACCTGTCTCTGGGTCACGGGTGACCCAGACCCCGGCAGTGAGGAATGGAGCGGGATCAAAACCCGGTGTCGATATCAGATGGGGAAAGCTGTCTACGCCCTCACCGAACGTTGAGCCCGAACGGATGACGCTCTTGACGGGTGCAGCGCCTCTGTCAACCTGAACGGGAGGGAGGTGATTTCCATGTACGCGAGCCCATTTGGCTCCGATTTCGTCAGGAGCAACACCCAGTGCTGCGCCATAGATCGCACGTGAAGCGCCGAGTGATCCGACCGCGACGGAGGCGTCGAAGTCTCGTCCGGTGGAGTCAGTGACATTTCGGAACCAGAACGCCCTGCGCTGGTCCTCTGGCAGCCCGCGAAACTGAAGCCGCACGAGCGGTATCAATTCCGTGTCACGGTTGATCGGCTCATCGATCACATAAAGTAGATTCCGGGCCTTCAACTCCTCCAGATATTCCTGCAGGCTTCGGTAGGGCATGCGCCGTCAGGCTTTCAGCCTGGGATAGACCTGGCGGGCATTGTCTTCAAAGACCATGCGGCGGGTATCTTCGTCGAGATTGGGTGTGGCATCGATGTATCGGCGCGTGTGGTCATAGTGATAGCCGGTATCAGGATCTATCCCCCGGACCGCCCCGACCATTTCCGAGGCAAACAGAATGTTTTTCACCGGAATGACCTCCGTCAGGAGGTTAATTCCCGGTTGGTGATATACGCAGGTATCAAAATAGACATTGTCGAGCAGGAGTTCGTCGAGTGGCGGCCGTCCGAGATCCTGGGCAAGGCCGCGGTACCGGCCCCAGTGGAACGGAACCGCGCCCCCGCCATGGGGAATGATAAACTTCAGCGTCGGGAAGTCCGTGAACAGGTCAGACATCAGAAACTGCATGAAAACAGTGGTGTCACCGCACAAGTAATGTGCGCCGGTATGATGAAAATTCGGATTGCACGAGCCGCTCACATGGATCATCGCCGGCACCTCAAGTTCGACGAGCTTCTCATATAGCGGATACCACCATCGATCATTCATGGGTGGGTCCGTCCACATCGCGCCAGACGGATCAGGATTGAGATTGCAGCCAATAAAACCCATCTCATTTACGCACCGTTCGAGTTCGGGAATGCATTTTGCCGGTTCCACCCCGGGATATTGGGGCAGCTGGCAAACTGGCACGAAATTTTCGGGATACAGGTCGCACACACGCCGAACCATGTCATTGCAGATCGACGCCCAGTAATAGGACGTCTGTTCGGTGCCAAGATGATGCCCCATCCCGACGGCCCGCGGCGAAAAAATTGTGAGATCAATACCCCGCGCACGCATGAAAGAAAGCTGGGCCGGTTCAAGGCGCTCGCGGATCTGGTCATCCGATATTGCAAAGTCCGCCGGCCGCGGTACGTAACCCGGGTCCGACTGAAGCCCATCGAGCTGTGATTTTCTGTAATCGGTGAGCGCCGAAGGCTCAGTCGTGTAATGTCCGTGACAATCGATAATCATCTATGGCCCGTCCTGGTTCAACCTTATCCTCAGTACGCATTACTATACGGGAAGGGACGGCTTGACCGAAACACTCTCAAGGTTCCTGATCCGGACGTGCAACCCTGCGAACCATCCTGTCCCGAGCCTGGGACCGGAGAATGGTCTGGCGGGAGGCACGGCCGCCGCCCGCA
Organism: Alphaproteobacteria bacterium; assembly: GCA_965221485.1. Taxonomy (GTDB): domain Bacteria; phylum Pseudomonadota; class Alphaproteobacteria; order MPNO01; family UBA830; genus JAJEBT01. The sequence goes on from OZ244893.1 coordinate 2,262,215, forward strand.
TTGCCGTCGGCACACGGGCCTTAGCAGGGGGAACCTCGACCGAACCACGGAGGTCATAAAGAACGCTCCACGCTTCGGGAGAATGGGTGATGCAAAAGACGGCAAGGTGCGGGTCACGGGGGGGTTCCGGATGCCGGGGGATGATTTGTCCCCGGGCGCCGGGCAGAGACCGCTCTGGTTCAGTTCGATCATCCTGTCCCGCATCCGATCCCTGCAGATGCTCTGTCAGCGTGTCGAAGCCCTGGTTCCCGGTCGCCGGCATCACTACCCGGTTCTCGCAAGATTCCGGCGGACCAGACGCACACCACAAGGTGGGCCGCTAGCACGCGATTGACACCACCCGGTCATGACCGCCCGGAACCATGATGATCTACGGGCAGGCGTGACAAAGCCGGCGAGTCCTGCTTCAGTAACGAAGGAGACAGCTTCGTTTTCAGTCGTATAGATTTGGCCACTTGCGGCGCAACGAAGCCTTGAGTTCGGGGCTGGCCTCCGCCACGCGCGGGAATTCATCCTTCCATCCGTACGGACGGCAGGCATCAACGACCGCGCGGTTGTTTTGCCAGGGTGGCTGCCTCAATAGCGGGTCCAGAGGTGTCGACCAGGCGCGCTTGATATATTGAATATCTTCGGGTGGATCACACCGGGTCGACAGGGCCCAGGTCACATCGAACAGGTTGGACGGATCAATATCCTCGTCGACAACGATCACCCAGCGTCCCGCATAATTTCCTGCATGGCAGTTGGCAGCAAGCATCCCGGCCTGAGAAGCATGTCCCGGATACAGTTGCCGGATGGAAATGACGTTGTAAAGGCGACCGGCGCCAGCCTCGTGGCACCAGACGCCCTCAACTCCGGGTAACCCCGCCTTCTCGACTTCGTCCCAGATCATCGCCGACTTTACGGTAGCCCGCGCAAAGGTGAAGTTTTCGGGTGGACGCGACGGAATCGCAAGCGTGAGGACGGGTGAATGGCGCCAATAGACCCGGCGAATCCGGACGATGGGGAGATCGGTGGCCTCGGACGCATAATAACCCATGAATTCGCCAAACGGCCCTTCGGAGCGCATCTCGCCCGGCAACATCTCTCCCTCGAGAACCACTTCGGCATAGGCCGGTATGGGAAGCCCATGCAGTTCACTTGGAATGATCTCGATAGCCCGCCCCCGCTGACCTCCGGCATAGGCCATCTCGTCAAGATGCATGTCCACTTCCTGATGGGCGACGAGGAACAGATTGGGGTCATGCCCGCATGAAATCAGGACCGGACACGGTTCTCCCTTCGCAAAATACTTCTCACTGATCAACCGTCCGTGTTTCCCGGGCGACATCCATATGGCAACGGTATTTTCATCGTGCACCATGACCCGATAGGTGCCCACATTCACCCAGTCGGTATCGGGATCCCGCATGATCACCAGATCATCCGTACCTATATAGCGGCCGCCATCATGTTCATGCACGAATGGAGCCGGAAATTTGAGCACATTGACCTCTTCGTCGCGATCGATGTTATCCAGAATCGGGCCATCAGATACCGTTAACGGCGGGATTGGCTTGACGGTTTCGCGAGCGCGCCGCCTGTAGGACCTGACGAGGTCCATCTCGGTTTGCGGATCGGGCAAACCCAGCACCAGCGCGAGGCGCTTCAGGGCATTCGCGGCCCCCGCCATGATGCGAAATCCTTCAGGGTAACCGGGAATGTTGTCAAACAGCAGTGCTTTGGCACGACCTGGCCGTGCAGCTGCTACGGTTTCCGCCAGGGCGCCGATTTCAAGGTTCCAGTCGGCCCCGTCAATCCGTTCAAGCTCACCCATCTCGTCGAACCTCTCAATGAGTTCCCGGAGATCCAGATACCCCTCGTTGCGCATGGACCGCTCAACGGCCTGACCGTCGGCCATATTTTCCTCCCGGATGTTTCCTCATAGCCTTGCAGTATAAACCGGCTCGCGCAGGATGCCCGAATCCCGGTTCCAGACACAGGATCCATGGACGCGAACCGGGATGATGGACCGTTCGATGCGGGGGAGCGGCGCAGCCCGGGATCAAATCCTCACCCGGTTGGGACAACCGTGTCCGGATCGCTGTTTCTTCCCCTGGCGCGTTCTGTACAGAAAAAGAGAGGTCAGGTATTCTCTCTGTATCGCTCCCTCGGGAAAGGCGTCCGGTTTACGGCTCCACGGACCGGACACAGCCGGACATCTGAAAAGTCCTCGTTTTGAGAACGCCGGTTCCGTTCTTTCCTTCATGATGCAAACCCCGTGCGAAGAGACGTGGTATGAGCCCGCTTGAACCGAGTTTCACCATCGGTGTCGAAGAAGAATATCTCCTTGTTGATCGGGACAGCCGTGACCTTGTGCACTTGATGCCGGAAGGGCTGCTCGAGGAATGCCAGGACAAGGCAGGCTCGCAAGTCACCCCTGAACTGTTCCAGAGCCAGATCGAAATCGGAACGTCTGTTTGCGAGACCACCAGCGAGTTGAGAAGCGAACTGGAAAGGCTGCGGTCTGTCATCGGTGACGCGACCGCTCATTACGGCCTCGCTCCGATTGCCGCCTCGACCCACCCCTTCGCGGAATGGACCGAACAGACGACAACTCCCAAACAGCGCTATCTCGAACTCGCGGACGACATGCAGATCAGCGCTCGCCGACTCGTGATTTCGGGTATGCATGTGCATATCGGCATCGAGGACGAAGACCTGCGCATAGACCTGATGAATCAGGCTGTGTATTTCCTGCCCCATTTGCTCGCACTGAGCGTCTCGTCCCCGTTCTGGCGAGGCGCTGACAGCGGAATGGCCTGCTATCGGCTCACAGTCTTCGACGGCCTGCCGCGCACCGGCCTGCCGGAATCATTTGCCAGCTGGGGGGAATACCGGCGTATCGTCGACAGTCTGACCAGAACCGGAATTATCGACGATGCGACCAAGATCTGGTGGGATCTCCGACCTTCCGAGCGCTTCCCGACCCTGGAAATGCGGATTACGGACCTTTGCCCGCGAATTGAGGACGCATTGGCGATCGCTTCCCTGTTTCGGTGCATCATGCGAATGCTCTACAGGTTGCGCTACGAAAACCAGAGATGGAGGGCCTATCCCCAGTTCCTGCTGGCCCAGAACCGCTGGCGGGCCCAACGCTACGGAACCACAGCAGGCCTGATTGACTTCGGCAAGGGAGAAATCGTTCCCTACGACCACCTTCTGGAAGAGCTGATCGCGCTCACAGCGGAAGACGCCCGATTTTTTGGCTGTGAATCGGAAATCGCCCATGCCCGAACCATCGTTTCCGAAGGAACGTCTGCACAACGCCAGCGTCAGGCCCATGAGGCTGCGCATCGCAATGGTCTGGACGACCAGCACGCCCTGGAAGAAGTCGTTGATCTCCTGATTGCGGAGACCAGAGGCCGTTAGCCTGCGGTTCAGCCGTCGAGGAAACTCCTCAGCTTACGCGATCGGCTGGGGTGTTTGAGCTTGCGCAAGGCCTTGGCCTCGATCTGGCGGATGCGTTCCCGTGTGACGGAAAACTCCTGACCGACTTCCTCCAGCGTGTGGTCGGTATTCAGACCGATACCGAAACGCATGCGCAACACGCGCTCCTCACGCGCTGTAAGCTCGGCGAGAACCCGCGTCGTCGTCTCGCGCAAATTACCCTGTATTGCGGCCGCCAGGGGTTGCACAGCATTCTTGTCCTCGATGAAATCACCCAGGTGGCTGTCTTCCTCGTCACCCACAGGTGTCTCGAGACTGATCGGTTCCTTGGCGATCTTGAGCACCTTTCGAACCCGATCCAGAGGCATGCCCAAACGCTCCGACAGCTCTTCCGGTGTGGGCTCGCGTCCGATTTCGTGGCGAACGTTACGGGTAGTACGCCCCAACTTGTTTATGGTCTCGATCATGTGGACCGGGATACGAATCGTCCGGGCCTGATCGGCAATCGAACGGGTAATCGCCTGGCGGATCCACCATGTCGCGTAGGTCGAAAACTTGTAACCGCGACGGTACTCGAACTTGTCCACAGCCTTCATGAGGCCGATATTGCCTTCCTGAATGAGATCAAGAAACTGCAGCCCGCGGTTGGTATATTTCTTGGCAATGGAAATCACGAGGCGAAGGTTGGCCTCGACCATTTCCTCCTTGGCGCGGATGGCCTCGCTTTCGCCGCCTCTGACTTCATTGACGAGGTGCCGGAAGTCGTTGACCGGCATTCCGATTTCCGAAGCAAGACTCTCGATCCTTGACCGGAATTCGTCGATCTGCTCCCGTCGGCTTTTGGTAAATGTTTTCCATTTTTTGTTGGGCAGGGCGCAAACATTTTCGATCCAGTCCGGATCCGCCTCATGACCGAGATAGTGATCGAGAAACTCCTGGCGCTTCAGTCCCGACCTCGTCGCCAGCTTGAGCATACCTGCATCAATATCACGTAGCATCTTGTTGTAGGCATAGAGTTCCTTGACCAGTTGTTCGATACGCTGATTGTTCAATCGCAAATTCTTGACGTACGCAATCAGTGATTTGGTAGCGTCTTCCAGTTTGGCTTGAGAAACCTTGCCAAATCCGCCCTTTCCCTGCCTGGCAGACGTGCGACGGTTTTGCAGGCGCTGAACATTGTCAAAAATCTTCGCGATTTCGTCCAACGTCTTGTGAGCCTGCGGCAGCAGGGATTTCTCCATTGCAGACTGTGAAAGGGTCACTTCGCTCGCCGCGTCATCGGAAAGATCTGCGTCCGTACCGTCCACGCCGTTTCCGTTGATCCTGGGCGCCCTGCTGCTGCTGTAGGCCGCTTCGACATCAATCAGTTCTCGTAAATGCATCTCGTCGCCAACCACCGCTTCTCTCCAGCTCATCACAGCTGCAAAGGTCAGTGGACTCTCGCAGATCGCACTGATCATCCGTTCGCGCCCGGCCTCGATGCGCTTGGCAATGGCGATTTCCCCTTCGCGGGAAAGCAGTTCTACACTTCCCATCTCCCGGAGATACATCCGGACGGGATCGTCGGTTCTTCCCAGATCCTCGTCGCTCGACGAGGCAACCGGCTCATCGGTCTTCTTGCGTTCGGCGGGCGAGTCTTCAACATCCGCTTCTTCGTTATCAATAACGTTGATACCCAACTCCGAAAGTTGGGTCATCGTGTCCTCGATCTGCTCGGACGAGGTTTCAGCCTGCGGCAGGGCCTCGTTGAGCTCGTCATAAGTCACATAGCCCCGTTCCTTGCCCTTATCGATCAGCTTCTGAACGGTTGACTGGTCAGAATAAATCGTTGGCGTATCAACCACCGGTCCCGCCTGTTGCGTGCCCTCTTCCTGCTTCTTTGTTCTGATCGCCATTGAGCCTCATTCCCCCTTTGTGCCCAGATGCGCTTCATGTTCCGATGACTGCCTCGCCTGGAAACCCTGCTGCGCCCATGAAAGGCCAGCGCTCCCGAAACTGTCCCGATTTTTGATCCGTGCGCTCTGCGCTTCAGACTTCAGTTTTTCATACTTGTGCCAGTTGTCTTCTGTCGGTTCTTGCTTGAATTCGCTCAGCGCATGCCTGACCTCTTTCTCCAAAGCCGCCTCTCGCCGTCTCGACAGTAGTTCCGAAAATCCGGTCGCGACTTCATTCTTGCTCGCATCCTTGCGGGCGAACGGCGCATGAACATACAGCTCCGCATCGCCGAGACTGTCGAGCACCGCTTGGTAACCATTTTCCACTAATTGGTTCATGAGGGCGTGAGAATCAAGACTTGAATCGCTGGCAAGGGCGTTTTGAATTTCTCCAAGGACCTTGTCAAGCTGTTGATCCAGCATGGTCACGCGCGCCAACTCCTCGACGTGAGAGTCCAGCAACCACGGATGGTTGATCATTACGCACAGCATGACCTGTTCGTAGCGCCGACGAAGAAGCGTCACATTGCCTGCTCTGGGCTGAGGTCCGGAAGGAAGGCCCGATGGTCCGGCCCGAGGGTTCCCCGCATATCCCCTGTCCAGTTCACGGAACCACTTGCGAAACAGTTGCTGATACTGAAAGCGGACCTTTCGATCCTCGATCGCATGCGCCCGGTTCTCGAGTCTCCTGTCAAGACCAGCCCGGCGTTCCGGCGTATCATGATCGCGCCCCTCGGTCTCCAAAGCCCAGATGACTGAAGACAGGGACTCGGCTTCTCCGATCACCTTTTCCAGCGCCGGCGGCCCGTGCGCGCGGACGAGGCTGTCAGGGTCTTCACCCGCCGGAATCGTCGCAAACCGCAGCGAGTGGTCGGGCTGCAGCAGCGGCATCGCGCGGAGTGCGACACGGGCAGCAGCGCGACGTCCGGCCGGGTCACCATCAAAACACAGGACCGGTTCATTGCACATCTGCCAAAGCATCCGGATATGGTTTTCACCAAGCGCTGTTCCCAACGGAGCCACGGTTTCCTCGAAGCCCGCCTGGGAAAGAATGATGACGTCCATATAGCCCTCGGTGACGATCAGGCGACCCCTTTCCCGGGCAGCTCTCTGGGCAAGGGAATGGCCATAAAGCGTTCGTCCCTTGTCAAAAAGCGGTGTTTCAGGCGAGTTCAGATACTTTGGTTCACCGTCCCCCGTCACACGTCCGCCAAAAGCGATCACCTGACCTCTTCGGTTGAAAATCGGAAACATCACTCTTCTGCGAAAGAAGTCGTAGGTATCCTCTCTCTCCCGGGATCGCTTCACGAGACCGGCTTCCATCAATAGTGCTTCGGGTATCGTGTCGCTTGTCAGGGCTTGCTTGAGACCATTTCCCGGGGGCGCATATCCCAGTCTGAAACGGGAAATGGTCTCTTCAGACAACCCGCGGTCCTGAAGGTATTCTCTTGCCGCCAGCCCGTTCGGAGAATTCAGGCACGCCTCGTAATAGGAGCAGGCGCGTTCCATGACTTCCGAAAGCTCGGCACGGCGTTGCTGCTGCCTGACGGCCTCCGGTGACGACTTTGGCACTTGCAAGCCCGCCATGGCGGCCAGATTTTCCACGGCTTCGACAAACGGCAACCCCTCGCTCTGCATGGTGAAGCCGATCACGTCTCCGTGTGCCCCGCATCCAAAGCAGTGGAAGAAGCCCTTCATGTCATTGACGGTGAAGGAGGGAGTCTTTTCGTTGTGAAACGGGCATAATCCGACATGTTCGTTCCCGCGGCGCTGCAGATTCACGCGTCGCGAAATCAGTTCTGAAAGAACAATCCGCTCTCTGATGTCGTCGAGAAATTCGGGTGGATGCGCCATACGACTTCCCGGGCAGTCAATGATTACGGCGATAGCCCGGGCCCGGATCAGGCCGAAAGGCGATCTTTCAACAAGCCGCTCGCCCTGCCGAAATCCATTTGCCCGGCATAACGGTTGCGAAGCACCCCCATCACCTTGCCCATATCCTTCACTGAGCCGGCGCCCGTCTCGGCGATCACCGCAGCGATCGCCTCCTCAAACTCCTTGTCGTCGAGCTGACGTGGCAGAAAGCTTTCTATCACGCCTATTTCCTGCTCCTCTCTCTCGGCAAGATCCATCCGTCCGTTCTCCGTGTAGTGTCCGATGGATTCACGGCGCTGACGAACCAGGGTCTGAAGGACCTGCAGGATTTCGACTTCGCTGATACCGTCATCGTTGCCTTTCGATCTCGCGGCAATGTCCCGGTCCTTGACCGCAGCCAGAATCAGCCGCAGCGTGGATACCTCCACCTGCTTTTTGTTCTTCATGGCTGTTTTCAGGGAAGCGGAGAGGCGGTCTCTGAGCATCAAGTGCTTCACTCTTTGGGCAAGAGGTCAAAACTAGCTGAAATCAGGCACACAGGCAAACCACAATGTGATTGGATATTTGCTTGCAAACAAATGCTATTTTTGTCTCTTGCGCCAGTTGACGCTTGTCCGGTCTTGCCGTATCAAGTGGCGGCTCCGTCGCTCGGGTCCCCTTGTCCCGCCTCCATGCCCGCTCTCAGGTGCCGTGTGAAGGTCGCTGCATGAACCACGCAAGCCAGAATTCAGAGACGCGTCCCCCGGAGGGCGCGACCGCTGTCCTCGTGCTCGAAAACGGGGACCTGATCTGGGGCAAGGGTGTTGGCGCTTTCGGTACAGTGGTCGGTGAGGTCTGTTTCAATACCTCCTTTACGGGTTACCAGGAAATACTCACGGATCCCTCCTATGCCGGGCAGATCATCACGTTCACGTTTCCGCATATCGGGAACGTTGGCGCCAATACGGAAGATATGGAAACGACCACGCCGTTCGCACATGGTCTCGTTCTTCGCACCGACATCACCCAGCCTTCGAACTGGCGCGCCTCCGGAACCCTGGACTCCTGGCTTTGCAGCCACAACCTGGTCGGACTTGCAGGGGTCGACACCCGGCGGCTGACACGCAGGATCCGCGACGCCGGCGCACCGACAGGTGTCTTGTGCCACGACCCGAAGGGTCGCTTTGACCTACCCCAGCTACGTGCCGAGGCTGCCGCATGGCCTGGCCTTGAGGGTATGGATCTCGCCCGGAAGGTCTCGTGCCGCCAGACCTATGAATGGAACGAAGGGTTGTGGTCACTAAGGGCCGGTTATGCCCGGCCCGAGATAAACAGACACCATGTGGTTGCCATCGACTACGGCGCCAAACGTAATATCCTTCGGTCCCTGGTCTCCGCCGGGTGCAAGGTGACCGTGGTTTCCGCGACCTCGAGTGCGGAGGAGATTCTCAGGCATAAGCCGGACGGCATATTTCTGTCCAACGGACCCGGAGACCCGGCGGCGACCGGATTGCATGCGGTGCCGGTCATCCGGCAGCTTCTGCGTTTCGGTATTCCGATCTTCGGGATTTGTCTCGGGCATCAGCTGCTCGCGTTGGCACTCGGCGCAAGGACGGAAAAAATGCATCTCGGGCACCGGGGCGCCAATCATCCGGTCCGGGACCTGGAAACGGGTAAGGTCGAGATTACCAGTCAGAACCATGGTTTTGTGGTTGTTCCCGAGTCCTTGCCGGCGGACGTTTCGATCACACATACATCACTGTTCGACGGAACTCTCGAAGGACTGCGTGTGAAGGACGCACCTGTGTTTTCAGTTCAATATCACCCTGAGGCATCTCCCGGGCCCCAGGATAGCCACTATCTTTTTGGCCGATTCATGGACCTGATCGAACGACAGTAACAGACGTCCGGTAAGCAACGACAATCGGGGATCGACCCGTCATTCGCCTGTTTGATATACAGGCCCAGACCAAGGCTGCATTGCCGTGACCCGGAACGTCGATGTTGCATAGACAGACCGACCAAAATTGGCGGCGAAGCGGCCTTCGTTTGAACCTGCCTGGTGATGGCGTTCCACCCAGCACCAACCATAAATTTGGAGGCGCCTATCACTCTTGGGTCAAACTCTATAGCTGCCAGAGGTAACTGTACACGAAGCGTGACGTGTCGTGTGGAGAGGGGCTGCCGGGTGCAACAGATTGGCGAAGTCCCGGTGGGGGCCATTCTTGCGCGGAACCACCCCTTTGCGGTGTAGCTCGGGGTCAGCGCCCGGACCGAACAGGCGTTGTGCTGGCCCTGGCCCGGGCCGCGTATCGCAAAAGGGTCCTTTGGCAAGGACAGAATAAAGCCAAGCTTTTTCGATCCGGGATATGAAGAGGTTTCAGGAACCTTCGAGAAAAACGATGTCACAGGCTCTTTCGGAGCGGCGCGTTGACACCCTGGATGATCGACTGCTGCCGCCGCGGTCGTCAATCCACGCGGATGAGCCGTGCCTCCTCCGACTGACCCGCCGTGTCGCAAACGTTTTTCCATAACTGTTCAATGAACACCGCCGGCGAAACGGCGTACGCGAGCCCGTCCTCCGGTTTCCGCAAGCCATTTTTCACCGACAGGATCGTGAGCCCCCGGGTTATCGGAAACACCGGTTAGCCAAGCAAATATTCGAAGACACAATGAACACTGGGATGCAAGGTGCTTTGGAGTATCGTCAGGTCCTATCCTCTTGAAGTATTGGTGATGGCGTCTTGCGTTGGCACAAGACACCGTACAGAAGCGATCCCGGGAAGGGTTCTCGGAAATCGCCCTTGTTCAGACGCGAACGGACCGACGGCCATGTTCGTCCCGAAGTCTTCTCCTTCGCGTTCCAATGCAGCGGTCCTTTCCTGAATTCGTTCGGTTCAGACGGAAGGCGGTTTGTACCTCCAGCTCTGTCGAGGGCGGTTCCGGCGCTGTGAATTATTCAGGCGGCCAGAGTCAATGTACGATCGTTGCGAGACCTATCGATCTTGACGGGAGCGGGCCCGTCGTGCTTTACAGTTTCCATGGGCAGCACTACGACCAAATGGGCAATGTTGGCGGCACTCGATCGTTCTTCCACGGAGGAATGGCCGTTTCGGCACTGGCGAGTGCGTGACTTTCTTGACCGTAACACGCTGGAAGACCTCAAGGCATGGCCCCACGCAGCACCCAGCGTTCACTATGCAGAGGGACGCCGGGAAGAAAACAATCCTACACGGCGCTACTTTGATGCCGAGACGCTTGCAGCGGACCCTGCGGCTCGGAAAATTGCCGAGGCATTGCAGGATGAAGAGGTCACGTCCGCGCTGGCCGCATTGTGCGGAATCAGTTTGAGTGGAACCAGTCTCCGCATCGAATATGCGCAGGACAGGGAAGGATTCTGGCTGGAACCGCATACCGATATCGGTGTCAAGATGTTCACCATGTTCGTATATCTTGATGACGGCGAACGTGAACGCGACTGGGGCACCGATCTATTTCTCGACGAGTCCCGGCACGCTGTGCGCCTTCCTTTCATCGACAATTCGGGAATGATTTTCGTGCCGGACAGCACCACCTGGCACGGGTTTCGTCCGCGCCCCATAGACGGTGTCCGGCGTTCCCTGATCATCAACTACGTCACCCACGAGTGGCGCAACCGGCACGAACTTGCCTGGCCCGAACAGCCGGTCGGTTAGGCGCGTCTGGGCGCTCACCACCGGCGAAGCCGGTATGAAGAGCCAGGTCGAAGGACTCGCCGAGGCTCTGGGGTGGCCATTCGAAAGTTTCACTGTCAGCCTGCGACCGCCCTGGTCATGGTTACCGGCTCACGTTCAGCCTCCACAACTCCTGCATCTGGGGATCAGGCACAGGCTGCCTCTGCCCTGGCCCGATCTCCTGATTTCCTGCGGCAGGCGCAGTGCAATCATCGCAGCGGCAGTGCGACGATCGGCCGGCCGCAGCACTTTCGCAGTCCATATCCAGGATCCGCACGCGCCCCTTCGGTTATTCGATCTCGTCATTCCACCGAGACATGATGGGCTCACAGGCCCAAACGTGATTCCTACGCGCGCAGCGCTTCATCGTGTGACACCCGAGAAACTGTCCGCAGCTGCCCTTCAGTGGAAAAACAGGTTCGGTGACCTTGAAGTCGCAGTCCTGCTCGGCGGATCAACGCGATCCCATCGTTTCTCAAACGAGACCATCAACGAGCTGGCGAAAGGACTGCAGCATGCCAATGGACCAGTCGCCGTCACACCGTCAAGGAGAACGGACCCCGAAGTGATCCCTGCGCTGAAGTCTCTCTTGCCTGATGCATGGTTCTGGGATGGGAACGGAGCCAATCCCTATTTCGCAATGCTGGCACTCGCACGACACATCGTTGTCACCGAAGATTCAGTGTCGATGACCAGCGAGGCCCTCACGACCGGGAAGCCGGTCTATGCTGCCCGGATGTCCGGCAGAAATCGTCGCCTCGCACGCTTTCAGGAAGCGCTACGCAAAGACGGAGTTCTTCGCCCCTTCGACGGAAATTTCAATGACTGGAATTACGAACCCGTCAATGAGACCCCTCGTATCGCGGCCGAAGTTCGCGAACGGTTGATCACTCGTCTTGCAAGCGGTATTGCTCCCCCTGCCAATCACTTCCGAACCTGATAACTAGGGTTCAGAGTGCCTTTGGCGGATCTGCTCGAAAGATTGACCGCCAAACGATGCCGAGTGGTTTAATGGGTCAGGCGACCTGTTCGAAGAGGCGTGCGCGCGACCGATAGCATACAGGAACCGGCCGAAACAGCGTGGCCGGTTGCGAGGGAGAGACACAGAGACATGCCCAAGCGCACTGACATCGAGTCGATCCTTATCATCGGAGCCGGCCCGATCATCATTGGCCAAGCCTGTGAATTCGATTACTCCGGCACCCAGGCTTGCAAGGCGTTGAAGCAGGAAGGCTATCGGATTGTACTGGTCAATTCCAATCCGGCGACCATCATGACGGATCCGGAATTTGCCGACGCCACCTATGTTGAGCCGGTCACACCTGAAATCGTCGCGAAGATCATCGAAAGCGAAAGACCTGACGCTCTCCTGCCCACCATGGGGGGGCAAACCGGCCTGAATACCGCAATGTCCCTGGCAGCGGCGGGAACGCTCGATGCGTTGGGGGTCGAGCTGATCGGCGCCAGGCAGGAAGCCATCGACAAGGCAGAAAACCGGGAACTCTTCCAGCAGGCGATGAGCCGGATTGGCCTCGAGTCTCCGAGGGGACGCCTGGCAAGATCGGTCGAGGATGCTTTTGACACCCTCAAGGACACGGGATTGCCTGCCATCATTCGCCCGAGTTTTACACTCGGCGGCACAGGTGGCGGTGTGGCCTACAACCACGAGGAATTCGAGGAAATCGTCCGGCGCGGCCTCAGTGCCTCACCTACCCAGGAAGTTCTGGTGGAGGAGTCCATTATCGGCTGGAAAGAGTACGAGATGGAAGTCGTTCGGGACCGCGTCGACAACTGCATCATCGTCTGTTCCATCGAGAATGTTGATCCGATGGGCGTTCACACGGGCGACTCGATCACGGTAGCGCCGGCTTTGACGCTGACTGACAAGGAATATCAGATCATGCGGAATGCCTCGATCGCCGTATTGCGGGAAATCGGGGTCGATACCGGCGGATCAAATGTCCAGTTTGCTGTCAATCCAGAAGACGGCCGCCTCGTTATTATTGAAATGAACCCGAGGGTGTCGCGTTCGTCTGCTCTGGCCTCGAAGGCGACAGGCTTCCCGATCGCAAAGGTGGCGGCCCGATTGGCGGTCGGCTATACGCTTGACGAGCTCGCCAACGACATCACCGGGGTCACACCTGCCTCTTTCGAGCCCACTATCGATTACGTGGTCACAAAGATACCGCGCTTCACGTTCGAGAAGTTTCCGGGAACCGAGCCGCTTCTCAACACACAGATGAAGTCCGTCGGTGAAGTTATGTCAGTAGGCCGGACGTTTTCAGAGTCTCTCCAGAAAGGCTTGCGTTCAATGGAGATCGGACTCACCGGTCTGAACGAGGTCGCGCTGGATGGATACAATCCCGATAACGGTACGATCGATCAGAGCACCCTTCTTGGCGCCTGTGCCCTTCCCCACCAAAATCGCCTTCTCAGGATCACGCAGGCATTACGCCTCGGCCAGACAATCCAGGATCTCAAGGCGTGTACAGGGTTCGATCCCTGGTATCTTTCGCGATTGCAAGAAATTGTCGAAATGGAAGACAGGATCAGACGAGAGGGCCTCCCCGGGGATCGCGCCGGAATGTACATCGTCAAGTCCATGGGTTTCTCCGATGAACGGCTGGCGGAACTCGCAGGAATTTCTGTGAGCGATGCCGTCGCAAGGCGCAAGGCGCTGTCTGTTGAACCGGTCTACAAGCGTGTCGATACCTGTGCAGCAGAGTTCGCATCCGAGACACCCTATCTCTATTCGACCTATGACGAGTTGGCGACCGACACCAGCGAATGCGAGGTCTTTCCCACTGATCGCCGCAAGATCCTGATCCTCGGGGGAGGCCCCAATCGCATTGGCCAGGGAATTGAGTTCGACTATTGCTGCGTCCACGCCGTTTTTGCGCTCAAGGAAGCAGGTTTCGAAACCATCATGGTGAATTGTAATCCCGAGACCGTTTCTACGGATTACGACACTGCCGACCGTCTTTACTTCGAACCCCTGACAGCGGAAAACGTCATAGATATCGTCCGGAAAGAAGAAGAGTCCGGAGAAGTGGTGGGAGTCATTCTGCAGTTCGGTGGCCAAACTCCGCTCAAGCTGGCCAGCGCCCTGCAGGAGGCGAACATACCGATCCTCGGCACCCCTCCCGACGCCATCGATCTGGCCGAAAACCGCGAGCGGTTCCAGCTGCTTCTCGCCAAACTTGGACTGAAGCAACCCGACAATGGTACGGCGCGAACCAATGCACAGGCAATTCAGGTGGCACGGCGCATCGGTTATCCGCTGGTCATCCGACCCTCCTACGTTCTGGGAGGGCGAGCCATGGAAATCGTCCATGATGAAGCAGGACTGATCCGTTATATCGAAGATGCTGTTGAAGTCTCCGGAGAGATGCCCGTGCTCATCGATTCATATCTCAGGGAAGCGATCGAGGTCGACGTGGATGCGATCCGGGATGTCGACGGCGAGGTCTTTGTCGCCGGCATTATGGAACATATCGAGGAAGCCGGAATTCACTCGGGAGACTCGGCCTGCTCCCTGCCGCCACACTCACTGCCGGAAACCATTCTGGAAGAAATTCGACGCGAAACCGCTGCACTTGCGAATGAGCTCGGGGTCATCGGGCTGATGAACGTCCAGTACGCTGTCAAGGACGAGATTGTCTATATTCTCGAGGTCAATCCAAGGGCCAGCCGAACCGTTCCCTTTGTTGCCAAGGCCACATGCCTGCCGATCGCCAAGATCGCAGCCCGTGTGATGGCCGGAGAAAGTTTGCAGGAGCTCCTCGCGATGTACCATAGTGAGGCCTCGAGTGACCATATCGCCGTCAAGGAAGCCGTATTTCCGTTTGCCCGTTTCCCTGGCGTTGACATCATTCTTGGACCCGAGATGAAATCCACCGGCGAGGTCATGGGCATCGACCGGGATTTCGGTCGTGCATTCGCCAAGTCACAACTTGGAAGCGGTCTGTCGCTGCCTCCGGAGGGCACAGTCTTTGTCTCGGTCCGCGATTCTGACAAGGCCGCGATCGTCCCCCTTGGGCAGAGGCTTCGCGATATGGGCTTTGATCTCGTAGCTACCAGTGGAACCGCGAAGGCCCTTAATGAAGCCGGGGTCGAGGCGGAAATCGTCAAGAAGGTCAGGGAAGGGCGTCCGCATATCGTGGATGCAATCATCAGCGGCAGGGTCCAGCTCGTGTTCAATACGACCGAAGGCACGAGCGCGATCGCGGACTCTTACGGGCTGAGGAGGGCAGCGCTACTGAACAAAATTCCCTACTACACCACGGTTACTGGTGCTGAAGCAGCCGTCAAAGCCATCGCGGCCACGCGAGCAGGCGGACTTGATGTGCTGCCGCTTCAGGCTTATTTTGAAAGCTAATCCAGACAAATCGACGATGATATCTTTCTGCCAGACAGATGGCTCGGCAGGAAAATGCCGTCTTGCAAGGTGAGTTCCATGAACAGGGCGCCGATGACAACGGAAGGGTACGACAAACTGCGCGAGGAGCTGAAGCGCCTGAAGTCCGAGGAACGACCTGCCATAATCACAGCCATTGCGGCTGCCCGGGAGCATGGTGACTTGTCGGAAAATGCCGAGTATCACGCAGCAAAGGAGCGACAGGCCATCATTGAGGGACGCGTCGGGACCATTGAGGACCTTCTCAGCCGAGCGGAAGTCATTGATGTCAGTGCCATTGATGGCGATGTCGTCAGATTTGGCGCGACGGTCGAGGTCGAGGACGGAGATACCGAAGCCGTCACCAGCTACAGAATTGTTGGCGAACACGAAGCCGACATTCGTGAGGGGCGGCTTTCCATAACGTCGCCGATGGCGCGTGCCATGATCGGGAAATCGGTTGACGACTCTATCGAGGTGTCCACCCCTGGAGGCGTCAAGTCATACTATATTACCTCAGTCGAATATAAATGACCCTGACATGTGCGTCTTCTGCAGATGAGCCTGCGACCGGATGTTCTCGTCTGTCTGATCGTGAAGAGATTGTCATAGCGTTGCATACAGGTCTCCACCTCTAGCAACGGGCTTCGCTGTCTGCGCGCAACCGGGAACAGGATACGCACCTGGGCAATGGCCTGGTCTCACACCCACCGCTGCCAACAAGTGCGCGCCTGTGTTCTGTGGCCAGGTTTCCAATACCGGTCTCCGGAATTCAACGTCGCTCCCGACAGCGAGACCCGTTTCGGTCCCGATCAAGATGCAATCTTTCAAATTCCCGGGATCCGACATTCCCTCCCGGTGCGGGCATTCGAACGATGCGTGGGCAGAAACAGTCTGCCTCGTATCGTGGCAAAGGTTACAAGGACCCGCATCTTTCCCGATGGCACCAATTCGTGTATCCCGCACTGATCATCTGGCATCCGTGCCGCCGTGGAGCCGGACATTGGGGCCCGGTAACTCGAAAGTCCGGAGCCCGTTCCGGCGCCTTGACCCAGCAAACAGGACAACAGGATCCCTCCCATGAATTACCGCACCAAAGTCCTCATCATCGGATCCGGTCCGGCAGGCTATACAGCCGCCATTTATGCTGCCCGTGCTTCACTTGCACCTGTGCTGGTCACAGGGCTGGAAGTGGGCGGCCAAATGAGCATTACAACGGATGTGGAGAATTTCCCCGGCTTCGCCGAAGTCATCCAGGGTCCCTGGCTCATGGAACAAATGCACGAACAGGCCCGCAATGTCGAAACTGAACTGGTCAGCGACATTATTGTCGATGTCGATCTGTCATCCCGCCCCTTTACCTGCACCGGAGACTCGGGAGCAACCTATAGTGCCGACACAATCATTGTTTCAACAGGAGCGCAAGCCCGGTGGCTGGGACTCGAATCAGAGAAGAAATTCCAGGGATTCGGCGTATCGGCGTGCGCAACCTGCGACGGCTTTTTCTTTCGCGACAAGGAGGTCGCTGTCGTTGGGGGCGGCAACACCGCCGTCGAAGAAGCCCTGTATTTGACCAACCACGCGACCAAAGTCACTCTGATCCACCGTCGCGACACACTGCGTGCAGAAAAAATTCTTCAGAAACGCCTTTTCGGCAACGAGATCATCGAAATTCGCTGGAACAGCGTTGTCGAAGAGGTGGTGGGAACCGATGATCCGCTGACCGTAACCGGCCTGAAGCTGCGGAACGTGACGAACGACTCGATTGAACAGCTTGCTGTTGACGGCCTTTTTGTCGCGATCGGACATGACCCGGCCACAGCCCTGTTCCGTGGCAAGCTCGACATGGATGACGAGGGCTATATTTTCACTGCACCGGATTCGACACGGACCAGCGTCGAGGGTGTATTCGCTGCGGGAGACGTTCAGGACAAGATCTACCGTCAGGCCGTGACCGCTGCCGGCACCGGGTGCATGGCAGCCCTCGAGGCCGAAAAATTCATCGCCGATACAGAAATGGGCGCAGCCTGAACCACGCCCGGATCGTTGTCACATAAAGAGTTTTTCGCCCTTCATGTCCTTGTAAAGATCCGCGACCTGCTCAGCATAACCATTGTAGAGCTGGGTGGGGACACGGCGTCCCGTCCCGAGCAACCTCTCGGTTGCCTGACTCCAGCGAGGGTGCGACACCTCAGGGTTCACGTTGGCCCAGAACCCATACTCGCTGCCCTGGATTTCTTCCCAGAAACTCTTGGGTCGCTTGTCAGTAAATGAAATGCGAACTATCGACTTGATCTGCTTGAACCCGTATTTCCAGGGGGCAATCAGGCGAAGCGGGGCTCCATTCTGCTTGGGCATGGGCGTCCCGTAAGCTCCCGTACCAACCATCGTCAATTCGTTGGCAGCCTCCTCGATCGTCAATCCCTCGACGTAGGGCCAGGGATACCAGACCTGCCTCTGCCCCGGAGCCACGGACTTGTCGAGGAATGTCTCCATGACAACGTAACGGGCTCCCGACAGCGGGCGAGCGTAATCAAGGAGATCCCTGAACGGGAAGCCGGTCCACGGAACTGCAATCGCCCATGCCTCGACACAACGATGGCGGTACAGCCGCTCCTCAAGTTGCATGGCGCGCAGGAGCGTATCGATATCGACGGTCATTTCCTTTTCCACCATGCCGTCGATGACGAGGCTCCATGGCCGAACCTTCAGTTTTTGAGCCGCCTTCCATATGTTCTTGTGAGAACCGAATTCGTAAAAGTTGTTGTAGGTGGTGGCGGTCTCGCGGGGTGTGATATCGCGATCAAGCGTATAGACCGGATTTCTCCTGGCAGGATAGAGATCGGCCGAGGGATCGGTTGCAGCATGCGCGATCCGCCCGGCGCCCAGAACAGGAGCGGTTACAGCCAGAATGGTTCCGGCCGCCACAGACTTGCAGAGTTCACGACGATTGAGAAATACCGATTCGGGCGTTGCTTCGGATTCGGGAATTTCCCAGGAGGGTCTGGATCTCACCAGCATGAGTGTCATCTCCCATGAATGCCTTTCGTCGAATCTAGCCCCGCAAAGCGATTCAAGCCACAGTTAATCTCCCGACATGCTCTTCCCTTGGGTGTGGCTCCAAGTGATCCTCACGGACCTAGTTCGAACGCTCTTCCTCACGTTTGGTCGCACGAAGTTCCACGATGTCGTTCGCCAGCTTTCCGCTCAGTTCCTGCAGATGATCGAACGTTGCTGTATAGGTCCCGACGCCCTGGGTAAGCGATCGCAATTCTATGATCAGATCATGGATTTCGGACTGGGGGAGGTTCGCGTGCAGTGAATCCCAGCCCTGCCAGCCCTTCTTGGCCTCAAAACCCAGGATTTGCCCGCGACGCCCGCTGACCAGTCCGTGCACCTTGTTGGTGTGCTCTGAAGGAACATCAATAGTGACCTTGGAGATCGGCTCCAGAAGCACGGGGCGGCATTTCTGCATCCCTTCAGTCATCGCCACCCGGGCCGCCAGCTTGAATGACATCTCGTTGCTGTCAACGGAGTGGAACTGTCCGTCTGTCAGGGTGACGGCAAAGTCCACCACAGGAAAGCCAAGCGGACCCTCCGACGCATAGTCCTTAACACCGGCCTCCACGGCGGGAATATATTGCCGGGGCACAGCCCCGCCTACAATCTTGTCTTTAAATTCGAACCCGGTCCCGCGCGGCAGGGGTGCGATATCGACGGTTACGTCACCGAACATTCCATGACCGCCCGTCTGACGCTTGAACCGGCCATGCTGCGTAACGTTCGAGCGAATTGTCTCCTTGTAAGGAACACTCGGTTTCGTCGAAGTCGTCAGTATACTGTACTTGTTGCGCAACTTCTCGAGCCCGACCTGCAGGTGAATATCACCCTGACCCCATAGCACGAGCTCGTGCGTATCCTCATTCTGCTGGTACGAAATCGAGGGGTCTTCCTCGTTCAGCTTCTGCAACCCGCCCGTCAACTTGACTTCGTCATTCCGGTTTTCGGGCGCAATCGCGAGCGAGAAGACCGGCGACATCGGCTCGGGCCAGGACGAAGAATCGGGCTCGCTCGCACCGGATACCAGCACATCCCCTGTACGCACGTCTTCCATTCGGCCGAGTCCGACCACATCCCCGAAACTGGCGCTGGATATTTTCGTCGCCTGGCCACCCTGGAGCTTCAGCATGCTGCCAATCCGGGTGCCGGACAGAGTCTGGCCATCCGCGACCTCGCCACTCCAGACGCGGGCGAGAGAAATCTTGCCGCTGTGCTGGGCATAATAAGTCTTGAATACCTGAACGGAAGGCTCGCTTTCGGGATCGAAACCGAGATGACTCGCACGGAGTTCGGGCCCAGGTCCTTCGTGGCGCAGTGCTTTCAACAGGCGCCGTATCCCGTAACTGTGCTCCGCTGATCCGAAAAACACCGGACACAAGTGACCGTCGCGCATGGCCTCAGCAGATTTTTCGTAGATTTCGTCCACGTCCGGCATTTCGTCTTCGAGCAGCTTCTCCAGGATGCCGTCGTCATAGTCCGACACGATCTCCAGCATCTCTTCGCGAGCGATGTCGACTTCATCACTCAGGTCGTCCGGAAAATCGGTCTCCCTTGATTCTTCGCCCTCCACATATGCATAGGCCCGCCGGCTGGTAAGGTCGATATATCCCGTTACGGATTCGCCCTCGGCAACCGGGTACTCACGCATGAGGACGGGCTTGGGAGACACCTCTTTCAGTGCTGCGAATACATCGGGCAGCGGCTCTGTCAGGTTATCCAGCTTGTTGATGAAGACGACACAGGGGAGCGCGCGCGATTCGATCGCCTTGAAAATCGGGGACAGCGTCGCCACGCGACTGACCGACGGTTCGATGACGAGAACCGCAATGTCAGCAACATTGAGCGCATTGAGAGCCTCCTGCATCAATTCGATCGAGCCGGGGCAGTCAAGAATCGCCCAGTCATCGCCAAGATAGTTCATGGTTGCACAGGACAGTTCGGTGCTCATGTTCCTCGCCCGCGCCTCGGCGGCGGAGTCTCCGGTCGAGCTGCCGTCCTTGACCGAACCCTTGCGGTGAATGGCACCGGACATGAAGAGAATACTCTCCATCAGCGTTGTCTTGCCGCTCAGATAGGGGCCGACAAGCGCCACACATCGTTTGCCGCTATTCATGTGTATCCTCCCTCATGGACCAGTAACCGCGAATACCTGCACAACGCCGAAGGCCGTAACTCATGGTCCGGACCCGCTTTCTGTTTGCGTTGCCATCAGTCCTGACAAAGCCGACAGCTGTCCAGAGGTCAGCAATGCTGCGGCTCCCGAATTCCCGTACGAACAAGCGCGCGCCCTGTCAATATGGAGGACGCAGAAACGGAATTGCGACATGAACAAGGCAACGTGCTTCAATATACCGATCCGTAGTTCTTGCGATGACCGGGTGTTCACTCAGATCCTGAGAAATTACGACATCGTCGCCGGACAAAACCGAAACCATCGGGTAATGCCTATACAAGTGCGGCACAGGCTTTCTCGATGCGACGGCATGCTTCCGTCAGAGCTTCCGTAGAAGTGGCATAGGATATCCGGAAATACGGCGACATTCCGAAAGCCGCACCCGGTACAACGGCGATTCCCTCGCTGTCGAGGAGATATGTGCAGAATCCGGTGTCGTCTTCGATCGTCCCGCCTCCGGGAATTGACTTGCCGATCACACCCTCACAGGACGGATAAACGTAAAATGCACCCTCCGGGGTATCACATTCCACACCATCAATCCGGTTCAATAATTCTACGACCAGGTTCCGTCGTTCCCTGAACACCTGATTGTGGACCTCGATGAAATCCTGGGGGCCATTGAGGGCTTCCACAGCCGCTGCCTGGGTCACGGACGAGGTGTGGGTAGACGACTGCGATTGAACGACTGTCATCGCCTTGATGAGGTCAAGCGGACCGGCGCCATATCCGAGGCGCCAGCCCGTCATGCAATAGGCCTTGGAGACACCGTTCACCGTCAGCGTACGATTCATGAGCCCAGGCTCGACCTGGGCAACGGTATAAAACTTGAAATGATCGTAGATGACGTGTTCGTAGATGTCGTCCGAGAGAATGTTGACGTGATCATGTCTAAGGAGCACATCGGTCAGTTTCTGGAGCTCTTCGCGCGTATATGCGGCTCCGGTCGGGTTACTGGGAGAGTTGAGAAAAAGCCATTTTGTTCGCTCGGTAATGGCGTCCTCCAGCTCGGCCGCAGAAATCTTGAATCCGTTTTCCCGGCGTCCCTCGACAAAAACCGGAGTTCCTTCAGCCAGTAGCACCATATCAGGGTAGGACACCCAGTAGGGCGCCGGTATGATGACTTCGTCGCCCGGGTCCAAGGTTGCCATGAGCGCGTTGTATAGTACCTGTTTCCCACCGCAACTCACGATCACCTGTTGCGGCGAATATGTCAGTCCGTTTTCACGCAGGAGCTTGTCGCAGATCGCCTTTCGCACCTCCATCGTGCCGGGTATTGGCGTGTACCGGGTCAGACCCTCATCGATGGCCCGCTTGCCAGCGGCACCGATATTCGCCGGCGTATCAAAATCCGGTTCACCCGCGCCAAGCCCGATGATGTCTCGTCCCTCGGCCCTGAGTTCGGCCACTTTTCCGGTCAATGCATTGGTTGGGGAGGGCTTGATCCGGGACAGTCTCCGGGCGATACGAGTCATTGATAAACCAACGGTTGGATTCGGGAATCCAGAGAACCTACGGCCTGCGCCCGAGCCACGCAATAGATCGGCAGGGTTCCCGCACTGGAAATTTTCGCGTATTCGCATCATAGTCCGAAAATGAATTCACAGGTGAGTCCAGCGCCGCTGCCGGTACTCCGCAGCCCGTTCGAAATTGTGTCGGATTTCGCGCCTGCCGGAGACCAGCCGGAAGCCATCAGCCAGTTGATCGAAGGCGTCAGGACCCGGGAACGGGATCAGGTCCTGCTCGGCGTGACGGGTTCCGGCAAGACATTCACGATCGCTCATGTGATCAAGGCCTGCGCGCGCCCGGCCCTGATCCTTGCACCCAACAAGACCCTGGCAGCCCAGCTCTACGGGGAAATGAAGACATTCTTTCCCCGTAACGCGGTCGAGTATTTCGTCTCCTACTACGACTATTACCAGCCCGAAGCCTACGTACCACGCACCGATACCTATATCGAAAAGGACGCCTCCATCAACGAGCAGATCGATCGGATGCGCCATTCGGCAACCCGTGCACTGCTGGAGCGTGAGGACGTCATCATTGTTGCAAGTGTTTCTTGCATATACGGCATTGGTTCTCTTGAGACTTATCAGGCCATGACGATCAACCTCAAGGTCGGCGAACTCGTGGATATCGGACAACTGCTCAAGGAATTCGTGTCACTCCAGTACCGCCGCAATGATCAGAACTTTACCCGAGGCACATTCCGGGTGCGGGGCGACACGGTGGAACTGTTTCCGGCCCACTATGAAGACCGGGCGTGGCGCCTGTCCTTTTTCGGTGACGAAATCGAAGCGATCAATGAATTCGATCCACTGACCGGAGATCGCACCGACACGCTGGATGCCATCACCATTTTTGCCAACAGCCATTACGTCACGCCACGGCCTACCATTCAGCAGGCCATCCGGCTGATCAAGCGTGAGCTGGTGGAGCGTCTCGCCGATCTTCGGTCAGAAGACAAGCTTCTCGAAGCACAGCGCCTCGAGCAGCGGACAAATTTTGACCTCGAGATGCTGGAAACTTCGGGTCACTGCGCCGGAATCGAGAACTATTCGCGATATCTCACTGGCCGAAATCCGGGCGAACCGCCCCCGACATTGTTTGAGTACCTGCCCGACAACGCGCTCCTGTTTGTAGACGAGAGCCACGTGACAGTTCCCCAGCTGGGAGGGATGTTCCGGGGCGATTTCAACCGCAAATCCACACTTGCAGACTTCGGGTTCCGCCTGCCTTCCTGCGTCGACAACCGACCCCTCAAGTTCGAGGAATGGGGCTCCATGCGCCCCCAAACTATCTATGTATCGGCAACACCGGGTCCCTGGGAGCTGGAACAGACCAGCGGTGTGTTTGTCGAGCAGATCATTCGGCCAACCGGCCTGGTTGATCCAGTGTGCATCGTTCGGCCTGTGGAAAGACAGGTCGACGACCTGCTGCAGGAATGCAGTACGACCGCGAGTCTGGGGCACAGGGTCCTTGTGACCACCCTGACCAAACGGATGGCGGAACATCTCACGGAGTACATGCATGAGGCCGGTCTCCGGGTGCGGTACCTCCATTCGGATATCGATACTCTGGAGCGCATAGAGATCATTCGCGATCTCAGACTGGGTGCCTTCGACATCCTGGTCGGGATCAATCTGCTTCGTGAAGGTCTCGACATTCCCGAGTGCGCACTGGTGGCAATTCTTGATGCCGACAAGGAAGGCTTTCTCAGATCGCGAACCTCGCTTGTCCAGACGATCGGCCGTGCGGCCCGCAATATCGAAGGCCGGGTCATCCTATATGCCGACCGGATGACAGACTCCCTTCAGTTTGCCATTGATGAAACCAACCGGAGACGGAAAAAACAGCAAGACTACAATGCGACACAGGGCATCACACCGGAGAGCGTCAGGAAAGGCATTGCCGACATCCTGGAGAGTGTCTACGCACAGGATTCATTCACGGTGGATACTCTCGACGACACAACACCTCACATGGTTGGCCACAACATCGAGGCTTACCTGAGCGATCTCGATGAACGCATGAAGGAGGCGGCCGCCAATCTTGAATTTGAGGAGGCGGCTCGCCTTCGCGACGAGATTCGTCGCCTCGAGAAAGTCGAACTGGGCGTCCCCATGGGTCCCCGCCGTTTGCAGTCGCGTATTGATGCTGCACGAAAACAGGGTCGCAAGACGCCCGGCAAGCGAAAGAAACGATTGTCAGGTTGAGTTCGGGAAGCCTGGCCGATGGAGAGCCGGCAAGGTTCTGCAGCCAGATCGCTGACGCCGCTCGTCGCCCGGCAATTCTCGGGGCTGTCACGTTGATCCGGGCCTCTGAGCCAGGGGAAACCCGGCAACCGATCCGTACTCCCTCTCGGCGAAGATGCGTTTTCATACAATGGGGTCCTGATACGGAGGATTCAGGAACACCGCGTCGATCCGGGGCATCAGCGCCAGCATTACGGCGTTCCCGCCCTGCGGTTCGCCGCGACGAAAGAAGCGTCCGATCACCCGCAGACGGTACTGGCGGATCGCCTCATAGGCAGGATCAGGGTGACTAACCAGTCTCTTCGATCAGCACCATGATTGAAGAGTGATGATCGCGAAACCTCTCCCTCAGCCTCCACGGCTCGCTACACAGCATCGTTCGGAAACCGCGCAGCCAGATCTTACCGGGTTCCGGAGAACCTTGTGCGACAATCTCCCGAAGCACCCGGACCTCCAGGACAGCGCTCGCCTTCTGCACTCTGAAAAACCTGTCCCGCCGGCTCCTCTGTATTCCTCCGTGAGGCGGCGGAGAACGCCTTGACGACCTGTCCGAGTTACGAGAGCCAGCTCGTTTCGAGACCGGCCGCATGGGGAACGCCGCTCCTAGCCCCGGAGAAGCTGATAGTCGTCCGCGCGGTGTGCATCGAGGATGTCATGAATCCGGTCTTCAGAGACATCAAACTTTCTTAACACCGCCTCACCCAGATGAAGGCTGAGTTCATAGGTTTCATGCACGATCGTACCCGCCCCTGCCGCAGCCAGTTCTTCCATGTGCGCGGTATCCCGGGCACGGACAAGAATTTCGATATCCGGAAATTTCCTGTGGATGAGGTGAACAATCTGTTCCACGGCCACCCTGTTGTCGATCATGATGACAATGGCTCGGGCGCGGGCAATCCCGAGTGCTTCAAGAATCCCGAGCTGACCGGCGTCACCGAAAAAAATCTGATGTCCCTTTGATTTCGCCAACGCCACACGATGAAGGTCATAATCCACCCCATCGTAGGGAATCGATGCACTCTGAAGCGCCTTGGCGACGGAAAGACCTACTCGGCCGAAGCCAACTACGATCACATGATCCGCCAGCTCTGCCGTTTGGGCACGAATATCTTCCGGTCGATCGGCATGACGTGCATCGAACCTGGCGTTGAAGTGGCTGCCAAACGCGGCCAGAAAGGGCGTGCAGACCATGCTGACAGCAATAGCCGCCGCGAGAACACTCACCTCATAAGTGTCCAGAAGGCCCTGCATCCCCGCCAGGGCAAAGATGACAAAACCGAATTCCCCCGCGCCAGCCAGCAAAAGGCCGGTATCCACTGCCCGGCCGCCCGGAATTCTTCCGATCCGGCACAAGACGAAGATCGTCCCGCTCTTGATCACCATGAGACCCAGGGCAATACCGCAGACCTCGAACAGGCTGTCTGCAACGACGCCCAGATCAAGACCAATCCCGACAGTCATGAAGAACAGTCCGAGAAGAAGCCCGCGAAACGGCCGGATATCAACCGCAACCTGGCGCCGATATTCGGTTTCGGCCAACAGCACACCGGCCAGAAACCCGCCCATCGCCAGCGACAATCCCAGCGTGGCCGTCACGAAGCTCATCCCGAGAAGAAGTGTCAGCGTAACAGCAACAAAGAGCTCGTTGTTCCTTCCGATGGCAATCACGTGAAAGACGGGGCGCAACACCAGACGGCCGAGAAACACGACGGCGACGAGAGCGAGAAAGGCCTTTCCGAGAGTCCACAGGAGTTCCGGAACAGCACTTCCGTCCTCGACAGAGATAACAGATACCAGCGCAAGCATCGGCACCACTGCCAGGTCCTGCATCAGCAAGACAGCAATGGCGCGTCGCCCCCTCTGGGTGTTCAGTTCTCCGCGCTCCGACAGAAGCTCGATGACGACCGCCGTGGAAGACAGGGCCAGACCTCCGCCTACAATGACGGCAGCCGCAAGGGGCAGTCCGACCAGAAGACCGGCGCCTGCAATCGCAGCGGTTGTTACCAACACCTGGGCAATCCCGAGACCAAACATCTGGGATCGGTTCTGCCATAGCCGTTCCCAGGTCAGTTCCAGACCTACAGCAAACAGCAGGAACACCACTCCCAGTTCCGCGAGATGACGGGCGGGGCCGGACAGGGCGACCAGCCCCAGCACATCCGGGCCAATCATTACGCCGGCCGCCAGATAACCCAGAACCAGACTGGAACGCAGACGCTGAAATATCGGCACCACGATAACCGCGGCCAGAAGGAACAGCAGTGTTTCCTGAAGAAAGGCCGTATCTTCTGTCATTTCTGATTGACCTCTCCAGTTCCGTCACCAGAAGCAAGAGGACCTTATGTCAGCCTCCGGAAAGTTTGAAGAGCCATCGGAAGAATCGATGTTATCCTGTCACTGAGTGAGGGCTCTCGCAGTCCGTATCCCCGGTCCGGGACTCATAATGAAGGAAGAGTCACCTGCCAACCATATTGTCCGGCTTCGGTGGCCATGCTACCAAGCCACTCGGCACCCTGGCCCGTCGTTTTTCATCCAAATCATTGCGAACTGAATGAGCTATCTGTTTGTGTCCACCGGACTGCTGCTGCTGCTGCTGGGCGGTGAGATCGTCGTTAGGGGTGCTGTCGCCCTTGCTCACCGCCTCAATGTATCGCCGCTGATTGTCGGTCTGACCATCATTGGGTTCGGCACTTCGCTGCCGGAACTGGTCGTCTGTGTGAACGCTGCCACCTCAGGGGCCCCTGGCCTCGCGGTTGGCAACGTTGTGGGCAGCAACATCGCCAATACCATGCTTGTTCTCGGCTGTGCAGCCCTGCTCGCACCCATTGCCGTGGATCCCGACGGCGTGCGCCGTGACACCATCGGCATGACAATCGCCACCATTGTCTTCGTCGGTCTGGGTATGACGGGCGGGTTGTTGTGGATTCACGGTGCGTGTCTGGTCATCATCCTGGTGATTTATATTTTCCTCACCCTGTGGATTGATCAGCAGACCGGGGGCGCAGAAGGTGAGCATTTCCGCTCGGAGGTCAAGGAAACCGGACCCCCATCCCTGGCGCTTCCCCTTGCGTCAGCCTTTGTTGTCGCAGGGCTGGCCGCTGTACTGGGCGGCGCCGAGCTGCTCGTCGGCGGCGCTACGGATCTCGCGCAGCAGTTCGGGGTCCCCAATGAAATCATCGGACTGACGGTTGTCGCCGTCGGAACCTCCCTGCCCGAACTCGCTACCGGAGTGGTTGCCGCCGTCCGCGGCCATTCCGAAGTCTGCCTGGGCAATGTGCTCGGAAGCAATCTCTTCAATCTCTTCGGCATTGCCGGAGTCACGGCCCTGTTCGCACCTCTACCGTTCTCGGACAAGCTGGTGAGTTTCGATCTCTGGGTTCTGATGGGTACGGCAGCACTTCTCCTTCCGTTCATCTTTACCGGGCGCCGCATTAGCCGCCTTGAAGGTGTCGCGCTTGCAACGCTCTATGTGGCTTATGTCACCGCCCAGTTTTCAGGTCTGAGCGGAACCTTCCTGGCATCGACAGGATCCGTTGCTTGACGAAATCCCTGGGATAGGCATTGTCATTGGATGAACCCCGAACCGACAGGAAACGCGCTGGTTACAGGAGCTGCCCGACGAATTGGGCGCGCGATCGCAATGGCGCTGGCGCGGGATGGGTGGATCGTCGGCATTCATTACCGGCACTCAACGGATGATGCGAGAAATCTCGAAGACGAGATCCTCCGCAATCGGAGACGCGCCTATCTTGTTTGTGCCGATCTGACGGAAGACGGGGCTTGCGAGCAGATGTTTGCCGACGCCGAGGAAGCAGGCGGTCCGGTGACCTGCCTCGTCAACAATGCGTCGGTTTTTGAGCGGGATACCTTGCAAAGCGTTACCCGGGCAAGCTGGGACAGGCACCTCGATACCAACCTGTGGGCCCCCCTGATACTGTCCCGCCTTATGGCACGGGCTCTTCCGTCCGGAGCAACAGGCAATATCGTGAATATCGTTGATCAACGTGCCGTCAATATGGGACCGGGTTTCATATCATACTCGCTCAGCAAGGCCGGGCTCTGGGCACTCACCCAAAACCTCGCCCTGACACTGGCGCCGCAAATTCGCGTCAATGCGGTAGGGCCGGGCCCCACACTGCCAAGCCCGCGCCAGACCGAAACGCAGTTCAGACGCCAGGCCACCCACATGCCGTTGAAAAGAGGTGCAACACCCGAAGAAATCGGTGACTGTGTGCGCTATATCGTTGGAGCCGCTGGAATGACGGGGCAAATGATCACCCTTGATGGCGGCCAGCATCTGGGTTGGGACTTTCCCGTACCGGGTGCCCGGGAGATTGAGGAATAGAATATGCCGGCACAACCGCGAAATGCCGGACCTGCAGAACCGGCCGTGACGGGCAGCACGCTGGTCTCTCCTGGCGCAAGAACGCGTGGCACCCGCAAGGTCCATGTCACCGATCTTGTCCTTGACTGCCTCATCGGTGTTCATCTCCACGAACGGGACGGAACACAGCGGGTCCGTATCAACGTCGAACTGACACTTACGGACTCCCCATGGCCGATCGAGGATCGGCTGGCAAACGTCCTTTGCTATGAGGAGCTGGTGTCCCGAATCCGGGAACTGGCAGCACAGGGACATGTCAATCTGGTGGAAACGCTTGCCGAGCGGATTGCCTCCTTGTGCATGGATGATCAGCGGGTCGTCAGTGCAAGGGTCCGCGTCGACAAACTGGATGTCTTCGCCGATGCGGCCAGCGTCGGTGTCGAGCTTGAACTCACGCGATAAACCAGGAGCAGGAACAGTGCCGTAACAACCCGTTTCGTCCTTCGGTACCGAAGGACGAAACGGGTCCCGGATTATTTCTGGCGATGGGGTTCGGGATTGCTCGGATTGTATTCCGTTTGTCCTGTGTGAAGGGTGTGTTCCCGGGTCTGGCCTTGAGAGTTGGTACGGGAGGTCTCCGGAACCTGGTGCCCGTCCGTCCTGGGCCGGTGCGCCAATCCCCTTCTCATCCTGATTGGCGCTGAGTCTCATCCTGGTTATCGAGCTGTAAATTTCCCTCCTATCGGCACCGAGAATATCGCAGCCATCTTATTTTCAATCAATATATGGTCATGTCGGTGTCCATCACCCACCACCACAGGTGTTGTACATGAGAGTCAAATGGGCTGGCTGAAACCCTGCTTTCGAACATACCCGGGGTCTTGACAAACCCTCTCGCCGGGTGTTCCGATGCCGCTCAAACCGGTCGGTTACAAGACTGTCTTGCCCTGTGGGAGGGCTCTCAATGAAAATTTCAGACGTCATGTTGGCTTTGGGTCGTCACGTTCGCGCACTCGGAGCAGATAGGGTTCGTTGCGCAGCTCGTCTCGGATTACCGCTTGGCCTTGCAGCGCTGTTCGTGCCGTTGGCGGCACCGTTCATAACGGCTCAGGCGGCGGCGCCGCTGATCGAGCGATGGGAGCGCTCCACCCCGGACACGGAAGTTGTCTACAATGTGAGCAGTGTGACATGGCGGCTGCAATTCGACCAGTGGGTTGATGATGTAGACAGCGACTTCAGCTTGGAAAACTGCAGCGGATGCGAACTCAGGGTAAGTCCCTCCAACGGACAAGGAAAGGTTTTCCATGTGACCGTCTACGGCGACAGCTTGAGCGACAGGAACCACAGTGTCGAGCTGAGTATCAGGAGCGATCATGATATCCGGAATGCCAACGGCGAGCGCCTGCCCAATAACAAACGCTTTGGTACTGTGGTCCATGAAGGGAGATACATAATCCGAAACAGGCCTTATGTGCTGAATGTCCGGCGATCGAATCCGACGACCTATGACACCAATGCGAATAGTGTTTCCTGGACATATGAATTCAGCGAGCCGATGGAAGATGTAGAAGCAAGTGATTTTTATCTTCAGGAGACGACGGCAACACTGTCGTTGACCAATAATGAAGACGACAGGATTTTTACACTGACGGCGTCAGGAGGAAATCTGGCAGACCTGGATAGAGAAATCAGAATTTGGCCGAATCGCGACCATGACATGAGGGATAAACAGGGCAATGCTTTGGTGACCCGAGCTCCGGTGCATTCCGACCAAACACGTTTCAGAATAGACAATACGGCTCCACGTTGGCGTTATAGCTCAAGACAGAATCCCTGGCTGGAAGCGACTACCGGGCACAGTGTAACGTATTTTATAATATTTGACGAAGACGTTGTGCCACAAAAAAATCATTTTTCCTTGGTAAATGGCCGTCCGACGTTATCGCAATGGCCTCTGGCTATATCTGCAACATCAGTCACGAAACATGAGAATAGATCGAATGAATATCTGGTGACTTTTGCCAATCTGCAAAATGTGGATTCCTACGCATCGATCTACTTGAATGACCACCTCAGTACAAGGGTTCCGGACAAGGCAGGGAACCTGACTACCGGTTCTTTTTACTACAGTACGCAGGAACAGTTGGATTACTATTTGTCCCAGTATTACGATATTGATAATATACATCCGTTTATCACTCTCGTCGGACTTGGCGATTACGTCACGGCAAGGCAGGTCGATTTTCGAATGGACTGGAACGAGATCGTGACCAATTTCGTGGCGACCGACATCGAGGTGGACGGAGGCAGCATTTCCTCCTTCAACGATGACTATCACGCCGATCTCAGATTCAGCATGCGGCTGACGGCCGAACGGGAAGGAAGCGTGACGATCTCGGTGCCGAGAAACGCCGCGGGGGACCGACTGGACAACGAGAGCATCGCCTTCTCGAAAACGGTGATCTTCGACTGGACGCCGCCCACAGTGAACTCGATCGTGCGACAAAACCCGACGGCCTGGGCGACAAACAGCGATACGCTGCGCTGGCGGGTGACTTTCAGCGAGTCCGTCACGGGAGTCGATGCGGCGGATTTCGGGCTGTCGGGGACCACGGCCGGGCTGCACGTGACCGAAGTGCAAGGTTCATCCGGAAGGCAATATGACGTAAGCGCCAGCAACGGCAATCTCGCCTCCGTGGACGGGATCGTCAAGCTGGCATTCAGGACCGGCTATACGGTAGCGGACAGGGCCGGCAATGCGCTGGTCAACCCCACGCCGACCGGGTCGATCAAGGATACCTATCGGCTGGACAACACCGCGCCGACGGTGGCCATCGGGGGAGTTCCAGTGACGGCGAGCGGCCCCTTCACGGCGACGCTCCGGTTCAGTGAGGCGGTGAACGGCTTCGAGCAGAGCGATATCGCCGCCACCGGCGCTGCCCTGTCGTCGTTTACGGCAACGGGAGACGGGCGAGAGTGGACGGTGCGGGTAACGCCCAACGCAGACTACCGCCTTGCCATCGCGGCCGGAGCCGCCCTGGACGCCGCCGGCAACAACAGTCTTGCCAATGACGGCGAGGGCGCCCGGGGAATCCTCTTGGCGGCGGGCGCGGGGCTGGTCGTGGCGCCTGAGAGCCTGACGATCGCAGAAGGCTCATCGGGGACCTTCTCGCTGGCACTGGCGGCGGCTCCGACGGGGCCGATGACGGTGGCGCTCTCCTCGGATAACGGCGATGTGACCGTGAGCCCCACCACGCTGAACTTTACGACCGCTAACTGGGACACGCCGCAAACGGTGACCGCGAGTGCATCCGTGGACAGCGATGCGGTGAACGAAAGCGCGACGATCACCGTCAATCCCTCGGGCGGCGGCTATGACGCCCTGGCGGATGGATCGGTGGCAGTGACGGTGACCGACCGGGATGCGCGTCTCAAGGTAGCGCCCGTCAGTCTGACCATGGCCGAGGGCTCGTCGAAGCGCTTCACGGTGGTGTTGGCAGCGGTCCCGACGGGTCCGGTGACGGTGGCGCTTTCCTCGGATAACGGCGATGTGACCGTGAGCCCAAACCCTTTGACCTTCTCGACGTCAGACTGGAATACGCCGCAGACGGTGACGGTGAGGGCGGATCCGGACGAGGACGCGGGCGACGACAGCGCCCTGGTTGGCCTCGCGCTCTCAGGCGGCGGCTATGACGGCGTTTCGGGCGGCTCGGTATCGGTAACTGTAACCGACGATGACGCCGGGCTGATCGTAACGCCGGCGAGCCTGACGGTCGCCGAGGGCTCGTCGAAAAACTTCACCGTGGAGCTGACGGCCCTGCCCACCGGTCCGGTGACGGTGGCGCTCTCCTCGGATAACGGCGAGGTGACCGTGAGCCCAAACTCTCTGAACTTTTCGACGTCAGACTGGAATACGCCGCAGACGGTGACGGTAAGCGCGGCTCGGGACGATGACGCGGAAGATACCAGCGCCACGATCAACCTCAACCCCGCGGGCGGCGGCTATGACCGCCTGGCGGATGGATCGGTGGCAGTGATGGTGACCGACAACGACGTGACGGGCGCGGGGCTGACGGTGATCCCGGCGGTGCTGACGATCCCGGAAGGGGGGACGGAGCATTTCACGGTAGCGCTGGCAACGGTCCCGAAAGGGCCGGTAACGGTGCCGGTGTCATCGGACCATGGCGAGGTGACCGTGAGCCCAGCCAGTCTGACCTTCACACCCTTGGACTGGAATGTGGAGCGGACGGTGACGGTGAGCGCGGCCCGAGACGAGGACGAGGAGTACGACATCGCCACGCTCGGCCTTAATCCCTCGGGCGGCGGCTATGGCGGACTGGCGGACGGGGCGGTTCTGGTGACGGTGACCGACGGCAATGTAGCGGACGCGGGCCTGATAATGGAGCCGGTGACGTTGACGATCGCGGAAGGGGAATCGGGGAGCTTCACCCTGGCACTGGCGGCGCTCCCGCAAGGGCCGGTGACGGTGGCGCTCGCCTCTGATAACGGCGATGTGACCGTGAGCCCAAACCCTCTGACCTTCTCGACTTCAGACTGGAATACGCGGCAGACGGTGACGGTGAGCGCGGCACGGGACGATGACGCGGAGAACGACAGCGCCACGCTCACCATCGATCTTTCAGGCGGCGGCTATGACGACCTCGCTGACGGCGCGCTGCCAGTGACGGTCACTGACAGTAACAGCACTACACCGGTTGCCGGGCTGATCCTGGCGCCGATCAGCCTGACCATTCCTGAGGGAGCGTCAGAGAATTTCACGGTGGCGTTGACGGCGGTTCCGACGGGGCCGGTGACGGTGGCGCTCGCTTCGGACAATGGCGATGTGACCCTGGACAAGACGGCGCTGACCTTCACGACATCGGACTGGAATACGCCGCAGACGGTGACGGTGAACGCGGCCCGGGACGATGACGCGGAGGACGACAGCGCCACGCTCACCGTCGATCCCTCAGGCGGCGGCTATGACGATCTCGCGGACGGCGCGCTGCCAGTGACGGTCACCGAAGGCGACAGTACTGCGCCGGTGGCCGGGTTGATCGTGACGCCAGCGCACCTGACCATGCCGGAAGGAGCGTCAGAGAATTTCACGGTGGCGTTGACGGCGGTTCCGACGGGGCCGGTGACGGTGGCGATGTCCTCGGACCATGGCGAAGTGACCCTGGACAAGGCGGTGCTGACTTTCACGCCCTCAGACTGGAACATGGCGCAGGCGGTGACGGTCAGCGCAGCCCGGGACGACGATGCGACCAACGAGAGCGCCATGATCGGCCTCGACCCCTCGGGCGGCGGCTATGACAACCTCGCGGACCGCGCGCTGCCGGTGACAATTACCGACGGTGATGTGTCGGGTGCGGGGCTGACAGTGACTCCAGCGAGCCTGACGATCACTGAGGGCGCGTCGGCGCCCTTTACGGTGGCGCTGGCGGCGGCCCCGACGGGGCCTGTAATGGTGGCAGTCTCTTCGGACCATGGCGATGTGGCTGTAAGCCCTGCCAACCTGATCTTCACGCCCTCAGACTGGAATATGGCGCAAACGGTGACGGTCAACGCGGCCCAGGACGATGATGCAACCAACGAGAGCGCCACGCTCACCGTCGATCCCTCGGGTGGCGGCTATGGCGCCGTGTCCTCCCGGACCGTTGCGGTTCTGGTAGAGGATGCCGGCGCGCTGGATGCTGAGCGGAGTCTGGCAAAGCCGGCGCTGGTGGATGTGGCGCTCGATACCCTGTCCGGCATGTCCGCCGCCCTGAAGGGGCGTTTCGGCGGCTGCGAGACCGCAGTGACCCTGGGGGGTGCGAAGGTTGGGGCCGGCGGCTCCGGAGCTGAGGGTCGAACGGGCGAGCGGAGCCTGACGCCGGGCGAAGTGCTGAGCGCAAGCGCCTTCCGCTGGTCGGCGGGCTGCGGAGGCGCGCAGGACCAGCGCTGGACCGTCTGGGGACATGGTGATTTCGTGCGTTTCAGCGGCGGCCTGACGCAGGGTAATTATGACGGCTCGCTGCGCACTGCCTGGCTTGGCGTGGACCGCTATGTGGAGGAGAACCTGATAGCGGGCGCCGCGTTGTCGCGGGGACAGGGCCGAACCGAGTTCG
Organism: Alphaproteobacteria bacterium; assembly: GCA_965221485.1. Taxonomy (GTDB): domain Bacteria; phylum Pseudomonadota; class Alphaproteobacteria; order MPNO01; family UBA830; genus JAJEBT01. Next base: position 2,296,963 of record OZ244893.1, read on the forward strand.
GCCGTTTCAGTATGGCCGACGGAACGGCGGAACTGGAGACCTCGCTCACCGTTGGCTGGCCCTATCTGCGCATCGAGACGAGGGGCGGCGGCGCGCTGCAACTGGTTCTGGGCATCGGAAGTGGAACGGCGGTCTATCGCCGCGCAGGGGAGCAGACAGAGAAGGCAGAGCTCAGGGCCCTGCTGGCCTCTGTCAGCGGTGAGACACCGCTCTGGCGCGGCGGCAACGCGAGTCTTCAGGCAACCGGCGATCTCGAGGCTGCGCAGTTGACGACCAGCGGCAGCGCAAGCGGCGTTCTGGGCGGGCTGCGGGCGGACGGCCTGCGGGTGCGCGCCGGCTTCGAGGCGGAACACAACGCCTTCCGGCTGGGCGGGCTGTCGGTTGCGCCGCATGGCGCGGCAGCAGTGGCCCATGATGAGGGCGACGGGTTGGCCGGAACCGGTCTGGAACTCTCCGCCGGCCTCCGGATTGCAACGGCGAACCCGCGCTTCGGCGTGACTGCCATGGCGCGCTGGCTGGCGATGCATTCGGCCGAACAGCGCCGGACCTGGGGTGGTGGCGTCGAAGCGGTCTGGAAGGCGACTCCGGACGGACGAGGTTTGTCGCTGTCGCTGACCCCGACATGGGGCCTGCAGGCCGAGGGAACGCTGCAGGGGCCGGATGTCTTCACAAACGGGGAAGAGACTGACGGCGGTACGGCGCTGACGTCGCGCCTCGGTTACGGGCTGACGACGCCGCACGGAGGCCTGTTGACGCCTTTCTTCGAGCTCGGCCTGGGCGAACACGAGAACCATCGCGTCTCAGCCGGAGCCGAGTTCGAGTGGCAGCCCGACCTCGCCGCCACCCTCACCGGAGAACGCCACGATGCCCCCGACCGACCAACCGACCTCAGTATCGGATTTGATCTCCATCTCAGATTCTGAAAACGGAGCAAGGCTGGGCCCGTTCAGCCCAGGGATCAGCCCCGTTCCTGAGAGACCCGGATCGGGGTCAACAGTCCGTTGTCATGCGGGACTCCCCTGCCATGCATGATCTCTGCCAGGGATTGTCAGGGTGATCGAGAATGCGATGAGTGATCACGTACTTTACGGCGCCAACCTGATTTCGTCTCGGTTGAAGAGTCTACCGGCAGGTCCGGGCGTTTACCGCATGTTGGCAGAATCGGGTGACGTGCTCTATGTCGGCAAGGCACGAAACCTGAGGAAACGCGTCTCGAGCTATGCCCGGTCGACCCGACAGCCGGAGAGAATCCGGTTGATGATCGCGCAGACGTTCGACCTCGAAATCGTCAAGACCCATACGGAAGTCGAGGCGCTGCTGCTCGAAAGCAACTTAATAAAGGAACTCAAGCCTCGCTATAACATCATTCTTCGCGATGACAAGTCGTTTCCATTTATTCTTCTCCGCAAAGACACCGCCTGGCCCCAGCTGGTCAAACATCGCGGTGCCAAATCCGGGAAAGGAGAATACTTCGGACCCTTTGCCTCTGTCAGTGCCGTCAACCGCACACTGAATGTCCTGCAGAAAGTGTTTCCGTTACGCACATGCTCGGACGGCGTCCTGGCCAACCGCACCCGTCCCTGCCTCCAGTATCAGATCAAGCGCTGCACAGCCCCCTGTGTCGGCCGCATATCAGAGGAAGGGTACGAAGAGATTGTCGATCAGGTACGGAGCTTTCTCGAAGGACGAAGCCGTGATCTTCAACGGTTCTTTTCGGATCGCATGGCCGAGGCAAGCGAGGCCATGGAATACGAAGTCGCTGCCGTCTATCGCGACCGAATTCGCGCTCTGACCCAGATTCAGGCGCACCAGGACATCAACGTCGGCTCGGTCGACGAGGCCGACATCGTGGCAGCGCACCAGGAGGCCGGACAGACCTGCATTCAGGTGTTTTTTTACCGAGCTGGCCAGAACTTCGGCAACCGTACCTATTTCCCTGCACACGCCCGCGCCGTCCCGACCGAAGAGGTCCTGCAAGCCTTTCTAGGCCAGTTTTACTCCGACAAATTGCCGCCAAAGTTCGTGCTCACAAGTCACGTCCCGCCCGAGCACCCCCTGGTCGAGGAAGCCCTGTCGATCCGCGCCGATCGCAAGGTGAAACTGCTGAAGCCGCAGCGCGGAGCCCGCCGGAAACTGGTGGAAAACGCGCTCACCAATGCAGCCGATGCCCTGGCACGACGCTTGTCCGAAAGCGCGACCACGCGCAATCTTCTGGAGAAGATTGGCGAGCTCTTTTCACTTGAGGGACCTCCCCAACGCATCGAGGTCTATGACAACAGCCATGTCTCAGGGACCCATGCACTGGGCGCGATGATCGTTTCGGGAGCAGCCGGGTTCGAGCGCAGCGCCTATCGGCGCTTCAACATAAAGCGGAGCGAGACGATCCCCGGCGATGATTATGCGATGATGCGCGAAGTTCTGACACGGCGTTTCGCCCGTGCGCTTCGCGAAAATCCGGACCGGGAAGCAGGAGTTTGGCCGGACCTGGTCATCGTCGACGGAGGCCCCGGCCAGTTATCGACCGCAGTAAATGCGCTGGAGGAGCTCGGGATTCCTGATCTCGTTATCGTTGCCATTTCCAAGGGGCCGGACCGCAACGCCGGCCGGGAACGCTTTCATCTGCCCGGCCGGGAACCGTTTTCGCTGCCTGTGAACGATCCGGTGCTCTATTTTCTCCAGCGCCTGAGGGACGAAGCCCACCGTTTCGCCATCAGCGGGCATCGCAACCGACGCAAGAAAGACCTGGGGCGCTCGATCATCGACGAAATTCCCGGCATCGGTCCGAAGAGAAAACGTGCCCTGCTGCATCACTTCGGCTCCGCGATCAGCGTTTCCCGCGCCGGTCTCAGGGATCTGGAAGACGTGGAAGGCATCAGTAATGCGGTCGCGAAAAAAATCTATGACCATTTCCAGGCCGCAGACTAGTATAGGCTGATACCGATTGGCGGCAGGATCACCGCAGTCCGTGAGGCTGATGTTACCAAATCACTTGACTCTGACGCGGGTTGTAGCTGTCCCGCTCCTGGTGGCTGTTTTCTTTCTGGAGACTGCCACGGGACAATGGATCGCTCTCGGAATCTTTACCATGGCGGCCATTACGGACTTTCTTGACGGCTATGTTGCCCGAAAGAGCGGGCTGCACAGCGACTTCGGGAAATTTCTCGACCCGGTCGCAGACAAGCTCCTGATCGCGGCAGTCCTGATGATGCTGGTCGCGTTTGGACAGGTGTCCGGCCACGCCATTATCCCCGCCGTTATAATCCTGTGCCGGGAGATCCTTGTATCCGGCCTCAGGGAATATCTCGCCGGAATCGACATCGGACTGCCGGTCAGCCACCTCGCCAAATGGAAGACAGCCGTGCAAATGCTCTCGATCGGCGTCCTGATCGTTGGTGACAGCGCCCATCCTTTCCTGCCTGAGGACATACCTGTGCGCCTGATCGGTGAAGGAGGGCTCTGGGTGGCGGCCCTGCTTACACTCCAGACCGGTTTTTCCTACTTGCGGACGGGTTTGTTCTACATGACTGGCAGTGCCCAGGACGAAAACAAATGAGCGGTATGGGCAGGTTGATCGGCATCGCCGGCTGGAGCGGCAGCGGCAAGACAACATTGCTGGTCAAACTCATCCCCGAACTGGCTCGACGACAATTGAGAGTGGCAACCATAAAGCATGCCCATCACGCATTTGACATCGACAAGCCTGGAAAGGATTCATATGAACATCGGGCAGCCGGCGCGATCGAGGTTGCCATTTCCTCTGTCCGGCGTTGGGCGATTGTTCATGAAAACGGACCGGACCCTGAACCAACATTGGAACAGCTTGTCAGCCGGATGTCGCCTGCAGATATCGTATTGATCGAAGGTTACAAAAGGGAACCCTTTCCGAAGATCGAAGTCTGGCGTCCCGATACCGGAAAGCCACCTCTTTATCCGGATGATCCGACCGTCATCGCTGTTGCAACCAATGACAAGACCCTGGACATCTCCCTGCCAATCCTGCCGCTCGATGATGTCAGCGCCATAGCCTCCTTCATCATCGAGCATGTGCTGGCTGAAACCGGGGCGGATCGGATCCTTTCGCATGGCCCAGCTGTCTGACGACTGTTTCGCCTTCGGAGGTGAGCTGATGCGGACCGCCGAGGCCCTGAATTTGCTCACCTCTCGCCTTGACGTGGTCGTGGACCGGGAAGAGGTTCCGCTTCACTGTGCTGACGGACGGATTCTCGGCAGCGATATCGTCTCCGACTGCAACGTTCCACCCCATGATAATGCTGCTGTTGACGGTTACGCGGTTCGATCTGAAGATCTGTTATCCGATAGAGAAACACGATTACTGCTTACGGGGCGAATTGCTGCCGGAGATAGTCCCGAAGATCCCGTTGCCAGTGGCACGGCACGACGTATCTTTACCGGGGCCCCCATGCCAGCCGGTGCGGATACCGTATTCATGCAGGAAGACTGCCGGGAAGAAGAAGGTTTTCTGATTGCGCCACCCGGTCTCAAATCGGGGGCGAACCGCAGACTCGCGGGTGAGGATATTCGCAGCGGAGCAACGATACTTGAACAGGGGACGCGTCTTCGGCCACAGGAAATCGGATTGGCAGCTTCGGTCGGTCTGCAGGGACTCCCGGTGTTCAAGCGGCTAAACGTCGCCTTGTTTTCCACGGGAAACGAAGTGCGGGACACGGGTGAGAAATTGCCTCCCGGTTGCATCTACGACGCCAACCGCTATGCCATGCGGGCCGCTCTGGAGCGCCTCGGTTGTACGGTCAACGACCTCGGTGTCCTGCCGGACAGGTTTGATGTCATCCGCGATACGCTTGCCGATGCGGCAGCATGTCATGACCTTCTGGTGACATCCGGCGGTGTTTCGACAGGCGAAGAAGATCACGTGCGGGCAGCCATTGAAGCCAACGGACAGATTCACCTCTGGCGTCTCGCCATCAGGCCGGGGCGTCCGATAGCTTTCGGTCAGCTGGGTGCGGTTCCCTTCATCGGATTACCAGGCAATCCGGTCGCCGCCCTGGTAACCTTGATGCGCTTCGCCCGGCCGGCCATCCTCCTGCTCAGCGGGTGCCGCCAGATCGAACCTCGATCCTATCCGGTGCGGGCCGGCTTTCCGATACGAAAGAAGGGTGGCCGCCGGGAATGGATCCGGGTCCGCATCGAACGGGAATCCGATGGTCTGCCGCTCGCTCGCAAGTTTCCCCGAGATGGTGCAGGAATTCTGAATTCGATGGTCGCGTCGGACGGACTCTGCGAGCTTCCGGAAGACTTGACCTCGGCGGAGGAGGGTCACATGGTTGATTTTCTTCCCTTCAACGAGTTGGGCTGATGCAGATATTGTATTTTGGATGGGTTCGGTCGCGTATCGGGGTCAACGGTGAAGACATGTCCAGGCCCGACGGCGTGGAAACGGTTGCCGACCTCATGTCCTGGCTCAAGGCGCGCGGTGACGGCTATACGCATGCGTTCCAGGATATGGAGGCTGTCCGGGCGGCCGTCAATCAGGAAATTACGACGCCCGAAGCGCGCATCACCGAAGCAGACGAGATCGCTTTTTTCCCTCCAATGACAGGCGGGTGAGCCAGGTGATCAGGGTACAGGAAGCCGACTTTGACGCGGGAGTCGAAATCGACCGCATGATTGGCCATCGCACCGATATTGGAGGGGTCGCGACCTTCATGGGTTTGGTGCGGGATGCCAATGAGGGAGAAGCCGTGAGCGGAATGACCCTCGAACACTATCCCGGCATGACAGAAAAGGCCCTGACCAGAATTGAAGCTCAGGCCCGCGAGCGATGGCCCCTGCAGGATGTTCTTATCATCCATCGCTTCGGGCCTCTCAAACCGGGCGAGCGCATCGTTCTTGTGGTGACGGCTTCAGCGCACCGTCAGGCTGCACTCGAGAGTTGCGAGTTTCTCATTGACTGGCTGAAGGTCAAGGCGCCTTTCTGGAAACTCGAAGACCGGCAATCGGGCGCCACCTGGGTGGAAGCGCGCGACTCCGATTCACAATCAGCCGAACGCCACGGCTGACGTCTGCTCCGAGCGCGGACTGATCTCGTCAGGCTGCCACTTCCTTGCGGGCCCGCACGAGTGTTTCATAATCTTCCATTAGTGTCCGCGTGACCGGACCAACCGGGAATTCCCGATCGTCAATTCGTCCGACCGGTGTCACCTCGGCTGCAGTTCCGGTTACAAAAATCTCTTCTGTAGTGGCCAGTTCTGCCGGAAGGATCGCACGCTCAACGATCTTGAAACCACGCGTTCGGGCAAGCCCGATCACCGTCTGACGTGTGATGCCGTCAAGGAAACAGTCGGGTACAGGGGTATGAATGACGCCATCCTGAACGAGGAAAATATTGGCGCCTGTCGTCTCTGCAATCTGTCCGCGCCAGTCGAGCATCAGGGCATCGTCGAAACCCTCGGCTTCTGCCGCGTGTTTGGAAAGCGTACAGATCATGTAAAGGCCGGCCGCCTTGGCATGAACCGGCGCAGTTTCCGGAGAGGGTCGTCGCCATTCCGCCGTCTTGAGTTTGATTCCCCGCAGGCGGGCCTCAGGCGAAAAGTAAGAGGGCCATTCCCATACACATATCGAGACATGAATCGAAGTCTCCTGTGCCGACACGCCCATCATCTCGCTGCCACGCCAGGCGACCGGCCGGACATAGGCATCCGAATACCCCTGGACAGCCACGATTTCCCGCGTGGCCTGCATGAGCTCAGCCAGGGAAAACGGGATCCTGAAGCCCAGTGCAGCCCCCGAATCCAGCAAGCGCTGGGTGTGCTCACGAAGCTTGAATACTTCTCCCCGATAGACGCGTTCGCCTTCGAACACGCAACTCCCGTAATGCAACCCATGGGAAAGCACATGCAAGCCGGAGTCACGCCATGAAACCAGCTTTCCATCGTACCAAATCTGTCCGTCACGATCGTCAAAGTTATTCATTGCTCTCCGCTCCGCGCTCTTGGCGGATCCTGTCATCACCTCGGGAATACTTGCATAGCTTAGAAGAGCAATGCATATATAGCAACAAGGTTGACATAAATTATCTTGCCCAAGAGAACGCGGATTGCACAATCAATTGAATGGCGGAAGATGGCGAGGTTGGGGCACGCCTCTGATCGGAAAACCGATAGTGATCGTGTTGCGAGAGATTGCCGGTGACTATGGCTTAGCCGGTTGCAGCGGCCGGATGGACGCGACCCGATCGGCTGCAAATGGTGACAAGGGAATATCGAAGGGCAACGGATGTCGCGCTGGCGACCCGTTGTCCACCGATGACCGGGATCATCCTGAATCCGTTCGTAATGGCCCCGTCCGCAGGGTAAAGCGCGATCGACATGCGTTGTTCGGGCAACCACCCTGCAGGGCAAGCTCCCGGACATGCAAGCCACGTTGGAGAGTTCTGCATGAAACAATCTTCGCCACAGGCAGGGAAGGCCCGCACCCCCGAAATCCGGAGGGCCCGATCCATCCAATCCGAAAGGTCATCCAATGACTGATGTCAGACCGGGGATCAATCCTCTGTTCCTTCGGGAGGAGGATCTCCGTGAGGGAATGGAACTTCTCTATTTCGCCTATCGGGAATTCACCAGTGAGCCGGATACCGTTCTTGCTGAATACGGATTTGGACGCGCTCATCACAGGGTGATTTACTTTGTGGGAAGGCATCCCCGGATTACGGTCTCGAGACTGCTGTCGATCCTCAAGGTCAGCAAGCAGAGCCTGTCACGCGTACTCGGGCAATTGGTTCGCGAGGGGTTCATCATACAGCGGAAGGGGGACACAGATCGTAGACAGAGGCTGCTGGAATTGACGCCGAGAGGCGTTGAACTGGAACGGCGCCTGCTGCAGATCCAGTTTGCCCGCATCTCCAAGGCCTACAGGGAGGCCGGTGCCGAGGCGGTACAGGGCTATCGCCGCGTGTTGCTCGGCATGATTGCTGAAGAAGAACGTGAACGCTTTCGCGACTTTTCCGGCTAAGCCTTTATGAGGCCTTCGCGTTGTGGTTCGAATATTTCGGTCGCAAGGCGGGCAAAGCTGATTTCTTGACCGGACTGGACTCTGTTTTCACCCCCGGAATCGTCAAGAAGTGTTTACGATATTGCGTTTTTTACGGCAGCGACGTTCCGGTCCGGCATTCCAAAGGCCTGCCAGATGGCCTCGGTCATTCACGATTGGGACTCAAGAGACAGGTCCCCGGATTAAGCGCCCAAACGCGACACCGCCTGTCTGGAGAAGATTTACTCATTGACGATAGGCAGGCGCAGATTTGAAAGACTTAGCCTAGGTTTTCTGTGCGAGAACCTGCAGCGGACCGGGTTCAGTCCTGCCTTCGGCGGGTTTGGCTATCCGCCGCTTGAGCGCTTGAACCCCGGTTTGGCTATCCGCCGCTTGAGCGCTTGAACCCCGGTTTGGCCAAGACACTCCTGATCCACCCTCTGCGCGAAACCCGGCAGATTCCTCTCTATTGGGACAGTCGGACTCCGGCAAACCGCAACGACCCATCAAGGCCAATTCAACAATTATCGTTACTGTAATGACCACGCGGACATGCCGGTCTCCTGACTTTTATTTCGGGTTGACTGCTGACATGTATATGGGGTCGGATTGTCGATGCTTCTCACGTCCGGTGTTCGGGTTTGCCTATGGCCTATTTTCGCAGGAGGCTGCTTCATCTCGTCCTTGTTTTCTTTCTCGTAACCTTCGCGAGTTTCATGCTCGTCAATCTCCTGCCGGGCGACATCATCGATACGATTCTTGCGGATGACTATGCAGCGGATGACCCGGAACTGCGACAGGAGATCGCGGCGGATCTGGGTCTCGATCAACCGCTCGTCATTCGATACTTTCTGTGGCTGGGTGACCTTGTGCAAGGCGATTTCGGCCGCTCCTATGTCACCGGAAAAAAAATCACCGATCTTCTGGTTCAACGAATTCCCGTTACCGTTCAGTTGATGGTCATGTCCCTCGCGTTCGGTCTCGTTCTGGCCGTTCCCCTGGGCATTCTCAGCGCCTACAAAAGCAATGGCCTTGCTGATCGATGGATCTCGGGTTGGGCATTCGCGATTCTGGCGACGCCGCCGTTCGTCTCGGCCATTGCTCTCGTCTGGATTTTTGCCGTCGTCCTCAAGGCACTACCGGCCGCAGGTCATGCACCCCTGTTCCTGGGCCTTTGGGACAATATGAAACATTTCATACTGCCGACCATTGCCATCGGGCTGAGCGAAGTTCCCATTTTCCTTCGGGTCCTTCGCGTCGACATGATCACGACCCTTCAGGAGGATTATATTGCTCTGGCGAAAGCCAAAGGACTGTCCACCCCCTTCATCCTGTTTCGCCATGCGCTGCGCCCGTCCCTGTTTACTCTGGTGACCGTGCTCGGTTTACAGGTTGGCCGTTTGATCAGTGGTCTGGTGATTGTCGAAAACGTATTTGCCCTGCCCGGTATCGGAAAACTGCTGATTGATTCCATAGATGCCCGCGATGTTCTGGTGGTTCAGTCCATCGTCACATTTTCGGCAATCGCCTATGTGATCATCAATCTGACGATCGATCTCCTGTACGCAGTCCTGGATCCTCGCGTCAGTCGCAGAGCGGAAGAGGTGTAAATGATACACAGAATCTTGCGGAAGATTCTCTATCCTGCGGAAGCGAAGAGCATGACCAGGGGCAAGGCCACCCACCAACCCTGGTGGGCCCGCGTAGGCCTGTTATTCTGGCTGGCGTCAGGCTGGCTGGTCTTGATTTCTCTCAGCGCGCTTTTCGCTGACCTTCTGCCCTTCGATGATCCCCTTAGTACCAATCTCGATCGTTCGTTTGCGCCACCCTTTTCGGATGGGCACATTCTGGGTACGGACGGCGTTGGCAGAGACATGCTTTCACGGGCTGTATATGGAGCCCGTATTTCCCTGCAACTGGCCTTCACGGCGCCGTTCCTGAGCCTCCTCGCGGGTCTCGCCATGGGTCTTTCCGCCGGTTATTTTCGCGGTCGGGTAGATGCTGTTGTCAGCATATTCACCGACGCTATTCTGGCCTTCCCCAATATTGTCGGGGTCATGGTCATCCTGTTTTTCTTCGGTGCCAGTCTGCCCGTCATGATACTGGCCCTGGCATTCTTCGGCATTCCTCCCGAAGTCCGGGTCGCTCGTGCGAACACCATCCTGTTTGCAGAACGGGAATTTGTCATCGCAGCCCGCGCTCAAGGAGCTTCGAACCTTCGTATCATGGTTCGAGAGCTATTGCCGAATGTGATCGTGCCAATGCTTTCGCTGGTTCTGTTCGGTATGTCGATCGTCATCATTATCGAGGGCGCACTGGCCTTTCTGGGCGTGGGGTTCCCACCGCCCACACCCAGCTGGGGCAAGATGATCGCGGATGGTTTTGATGAAATCTCAAGGGCTCCGCATGTGACCTTTGTTCCGGCCGCAATCATGTTCCTGACAATTCTGTCTCTGAACATGATCGGCGATACACTGCGCGCACTCAGCGACGTGAAGGCCAGTTCGGTGTAATACCGGCCTGTGTGCATCAAGCAAGCACATCTGCTACTTGGGATGCAGGCCCGGGCGTTGTCGGAACAGAAGGAACGCGAGGGGGTGGCCAGTGAAACTCATGGTCAAAGCGTCCTCGTTCGAATCATGGATCCGTCAACAATCAGATCCGATAGTTGGTGCGGGGTCGAGGTTCAAGTATCAGACCCTGTGATCCCGGTCGCGTCCGACCCGGATGTTTTCACATCATTCGAGGGGTCTGCCCGGATGTCGGTCCCCGTCAGACAAATTATGGATGGGTCTTCGCAGAGCTGTTCATTCAAACGCGATCGTGCAGGACATTGTGCGGTCACACTGCTCCGGGAACAGGAATTCATCGACTGCTGCCGGAGCAACAGCCCAGACCGAGAGGCCGGTCAGGGCGACCAAGACATCTTTACCAATTCGGTGGGGACTGGTGTCATGGTCGGGGCTACGTAACATCCGGAATATGTCGGTTTGATCTGCTCTTCGCCCTGTTGTGATCGGTTAATTTGTTTATTTAAACATAGTGGTAAGCCTTGATCGCCCTCACAGCGGCCATGAATGGTCCGCAGATGGGCGCCCCGAAATCAATCGGCCGGATTTTTGGAAATGGCATAACGCCGTCGGGGAGGAGGCTGCTTCTGGAAAATCATCGTATATCCGTGCAAGCCATGATTCCGGCGATCTTCTATGTCCCAGAGGCTGCCGACGCCAATAGAGAAACTCTCACGTGGAGAGCACTTCAGCGATACGACCAGCCCCGCGCGATTCACTCGCCGGGACAATCAGTTGCCACTCGTCTGATAGGACGTCGCGGCCGCTGTAGATGCAGGGAAACTGAAACATGAATGCGAATTCGTATTCCTGATGAAACCAGGTTCGGAACTACGACGGTACTGCGGCCACACCGACGTTCAGCAATCCGCTTTGATGTACAATCCTGCCGCCAACAACGGTCATCTCCGACGTGATAAACCGAATATCGTCGTCGGAAACCGCTTCCTCATCAAAATAGTCATCGCTCAGGACCACGAGGTCTCCGTACTTGCCGGTAGCAATGCCTCCCATGTTGTTTTCCTCCTTACAGAACCAGCCTTGCGGCGTAGTCCAGATACGGAGTATTTCCGCGCGGCTGAGCGTCTGATCCGGATTGATGAGATCACCCGCGTAGTTACGCCCGGTTACCGCATAGAACAGCATGATCCACGGATTCATCACTGAAATCCGCGCTGCATCCGAGCCGCCCCCCATCACAATGCCGCTGTCCATGATCATCCGGAAGGGAGGATTGCCCGGCGGACTGGCATGGTCTCCAAGATAAGGCGAAGAATGCGAACTGATGCCGACACCGAGATCGGTCGCCCTCTTCAGGGTTTCCTCATCCAGTCCGTAACAGTGATCCATTGACCAGTGAAGGTCAGCAAGACTGACACTCCGGTTGACTTCTTCCCATACCCTTAAATGTTCTTTCTGCTCCGCAAGGCTGATCAGATGCTGTTTGTATATCCAGCCCCGTTCAGCCACCGCTCGTACAGACTCTGTATAAAAATCAGGCAGGGGCTGCCGGCGCTGCAATTTGTGCGGGATCAGCCATTCACCAACACCAACAACGCGCACGATGTCATTGCCAAACTCGTTGAAGGTATAATCAAGCCTGGCCATGAGATCCGGAAGCTCTATACCCTCGTCAAGCACCGGCAGAAAAATGCGGAAACGGATCGGCACGCGGTCTGCCCGCATCAACTCCAGGATGGGATTGTATCCCCGCGCAGGATCAAGCCACCCCCCCGCAGGGATGGTGCCGCCCATATCGAACAGATTCGTCAACCCCATAGACAGGGCAAAATCCATCTGATGCGCCGTCTGGCGTAGTGTATCATCGTAGCTGTGAAGAGCACTCAAAGCTTCCCACGCAGCCACAGTATCCTTGCCTTTCGCAACAACTCCGTCATCGCCGACAGGGACTCCATTCTTGCGCAAGAGCTGTTTGCCGAGCGAATTGGTCGCACCGGGACCCCAGTTGGAAATGGACAGATAAACAGGGTGACGGGGCGCCGCATCATCCAGCTCTGCAACAGACGGGTAGCGGGCCTCGGAAAATTGTCCGGGATGAATTCCGCCGATTGCACTCAGGAGTTCGCCGTCAGGCACACTACGGGCGCGTTCCCGGATCACTGACAGGGCATCTTCGATCGAGAATGCCGTCTCCAGGTGCCTCATATCATGGCCTGGCAGGAGCCCCGTCCGCAGAAAGTGAATGTGATTGTCGATCAGGCCAGGAATAACAGTCCGGCCCTGCAGATCAACAACTCTGGCATCCGGCCCCCTCGGTCTGACATGGTCACCGACCGCAGCAAATCGGCCACCCTCGATGGATACGGAGGATACGATGCGATTCCGCTCGTCCATCGTATGAATCCGGCCATTGGTCAGCACGAGTTCATCCAGCATGACGACCTTCCGGTTGAAGAGGACAGACAACGATGCCGGGGCCTCGGCCCCGGCATCTATGTCGGAACTTACTTGTCCACCCAGAGACGATGTGCATCAAAGGTATAACCGAATGGCTTCTTCACACCCTTGACATGGTTGCGAAACGCGATGTGCATCTGTGGATGATCATGCATGATCAATGCCGCTTCATCGGCAAGAACCTGCTGATACGCGCAGCTGGCCTTGTAGCGGCTGTCGCGGTCAGTCGCTGCCTGAAGTTTCTCGATCGCCGCGTCGATCCGTGGATTCTTCAGGTGAAATTGCCGGCTGGACGGATGCCCGGAATGAAATCTCGTCGCAACCAGGCTGGGATCGGCATTCGAGAAATTCTCGACAAACGTGAAAATATCGAACTTGCCGCTGAGGAGCGGTCGGATGAATCCGGGTCCGCGGGGACCGGCCTTCTGGGTCGCCGAGACGCCAACCCGGCGCCACATGTCGATCATGGCAGTCACCGACTTCTCAGCCCAGTCATCAGGAAAATGGTCGACACGGAAGCTTATGGGCTGGCCAGTTTCCTTGACGTACTCATCGATCAGCGCCCTTGCCTTTTCCGGATCATGTTCGGGCCATTTGACGTCTGGACAGGCCCAGGGATGTCCCTCTCCATACATGTCATTCTCAGCGCGATCCCGGCAGATTCCGGTATGCGCGCAAGTCACCTTTTGGCGGTCAAGCGCATGGACGAGCGCTTTCCGAACCCGGATATCATTGAAGGGCGGTTTCGAATGATTGAAACCGATCTTTTGCCCAACCGACAACCTGGGTCCAGAAACCACTGTGATGTCAGGGTCTTTCTTGAGCTCGGGAATAAATCCCCGTGTCACATACATTATATCGAGATCACCGGCCCTGAGTGCATTGACACGGTTCACTTCAGGCGGAATGAACATGAATGTCAATTCGTCAAGATGCTGCGCATCCTTGTTCCAGTAGTGGGGGTTGCGAACAAGGCGTACGAACGCCCCGTCGCGCCATTCCGCCAGCATATAGGGGCCTGCGCCAACCGGCTGTTCATTGAATTCAGGCTTTGACTGATTTTCCGCAAGATATTTCGGGGCTGTGATCCACCACGCCATATTCGGCTGGGCTGCCATGTCCTTGAAACCGGGATTCGGGATCTTGAACCTGAAGTCCACCACATGGTCATCGACTTTTTCAACGGCGATCAGATGCGGACCCATCAGCCGACGATACCGTCCTGCGAACCGACCTTTCTTGCCAGTCAGAAGACGGGAAAAATGAGTCACATAGGCGTCAGCATTCAGATCTTCACCATTGGAGAACTTGATTCCCTTCCGCAACGTAACGCGCCAGGTCTTGCGATCTTCGCTCGGAACCGCCGAAAGAGCCTGAATGGGTTTGATTTCAAGCGTGTCACCATCGATTTCGAACATACGTTCATAAATGGCTTGGAGTATGTATTGCCGAAAATGAGCGAAACTCAGAACTCTGAAATTGTCAAAGCCGGCAACATCCTGCTGAAGGCCCACAACCAGTGTGCCTCCGCGTTTGGGCGTCTCAGCAATGGCAGCCTTGTCTATCGGTGCCAGGCTGATCATCAAAACCCAGACAGTCACCAGAACGAAGGGGTAGGCTTTCAGAAACCTGGTCATTTCACTTTCCTCCCTTGAATGATTTCGCGGTGTCTCTTTCGACCCGGTTCGGAACCTTCCGGTTTCTTCTTGAACCGGGCCCCGGCTTCTCTTGCCCTCCAGACAACACGTCAAGTCCGTCAGGAACAAACCGCACTGGAAAAAGGTGCACGAGCCATTCGCACACCTTTGAGGTTCGTAATATAGGCTACAGCCTCTCTGGCTTTCCACCGGGCATGACGGATGACCGCCATTGGCCGATTGTAAGCAAGCAAGGATGGCGCCACAATCCCTTGGGTTGGGCTCAGCTTGTCACAATTTTCGTGGCAAGACCGGACCCATTCGCGGCTTCACCGCACCCGCTTGTCAGGGAGTCTGCACTTGCTACGACAGCGGAAAATGGCACGCTACAAGGTGATTTTCGCCGACCTCACGCAGCTGAGGCTCCGTCGTTTCGCACCTCCCGGCAGCAAAACTGCATCGAGTGCGAAATCGGCATCCGGAGGGCGGGTTCAGCGGAGACGGTATTTCTCCCCGCAGGCTGAACCGTTTGCTCCGCTCGTCGTTCTGTTCATGCATGTCGGGGATGGCAGCAATGAGCCCCGCCGTGTAGGGGTGTGCAGGGTTTCGGTAGATCTGTTCCGAACCAGCCACCTCGCAGAGTCTGCCGAGGTACATGACAGCAACGCGGTCACTGATGTTCTTGACCACCGCAAGATCATGGCTGACAAACAGAAGGGACAGGCCATAACGATCTTTCATGTCTTCAAGAAGATTTAGAATTTGCGCTTGCACCGAAACGTCCAAGGCCGAAACCGGCTCGTCACACACCACAACCCGAGGTTCCAGAATTAGTGCTCGAGCGATGCAAATTCTCTGGCACTGTCCACCCGAAAACTGGTGTGGACGCTTGTCCATGCTGACTTCCGGATCAATGCCCACGGCAACCAGCATTTGTCGAACCCTCGCTTCCCGCTCTGTCCTGTTCCCGGTACCAGCGATTGCCATGGGCTCTGCCACAATATCCCTGACCTTCCGGCGTGGATTCAATGACGAAACGGGATCCTGAAAAATGATTTGCAGCCGCTGCCTGACCTTCCGCATGTCTTCACCGGATAGCCCCGCCAGATCGGTCGCTTCCAACATGACGCTTCCACGAGTCGGCTTCGGGAGCTGCATTATGGCGCGGCCTATCGTCGATTTCCCACACCCCGATTCTCCCACCAGACCGAGTGTTTCGCCTCGATGGAGGTCGAAACTGATATTGTCCACGGCCGAAAGGGTTCCTCCGGCCGAAGCATATTCGACACCAAGGTCTCGGACTGACAGGATTGGTCTATTCTCCACAAACAGTCTCCGCCCCTGTCAACGGATACCAGCATGCATACAGATGACCTGATCCCGGGAACCGGGAGAGAGATGGCATAAGCGCTTCGCACTTCGTACGAGCATGAGAACATCTCTGGTGGAAGCGGCATCCCTTCGGTACATGCATCAGATCAGGCGGAAGTCCGGGAATCGTATAAAGGCGTGAGTGTGACGGACTGGACAGCGCAGGAACTGCTTTCATGAGTGCTTCGGTATACGGCATCAGGGGTTGCCTGATCAGTTCATCGGTGGGGCAGCTCTCCACAATCTGGCCCGCATACATGACGGCAACCTCATCGGTGTAACGGCTGACAATCCCAAGATCATGGGTTACCAGCATAACGGCCATGTTGTTCTCGATCTGCAATCTTTTCAGAAGATTCAGAATCTGTTCCTGGATTGATACATCGAGCGCTGTCGTCGGCTCATCCGCAATAAGAAGCTTGGGCTCTCCGGCAAGTGCAATCGCTATGGCGACACGTTGTCTCATGCCACCCGAAAAATGCATGGGATAGAGGTTCAACTGCCTTTCCGGGTCCGCGATGCCCACAGAGGCCAGTAATTCGATTGCCCGCTCACGTGCTGAACTCCTCTGATAACCGCGACGCCGTGTCAGCACTTCAGTGATCTGACTGCCGATTTTCTTGACCGGGTTCAGGGAAGACATCGGATCCTGGAAGATCATGGCGATTTCACGACCCCGAACCCGACGCATTTCCGTTCTTGTCAACTGACGGAGATCACGCCCTTCGAGGAACACCTGCCCCTCATAGACGACCGACCCGTCATGAGTCAGGATGTCGATTATGGAACGCGACAGAACGCTCTTCCCGGAGCCCGACTCTCCAACAATTCCGAGCATGCGGCCGTGATCGAGTGAAAAGGAAATACCGTCAACGGCTCGGGCGATCCCCCGGGGCGTTCTAAAATGCGTGCGAAGGTCTACAACCTCCAGAAGCGGCTCCTGTCTTTCCGACACCTGATGCTCCTCACTGCACCACATGATGAGTCATTCACATTCATGGTACAAGAGCCTGATCACTTTGCCGGACAACATTTCGGGTGGTGTCCCAGCCTGGAAGTCCTTCCCTCCGGAACCGCCCCGCATGACTTCTATATCCGAACCAATCGCCAGCTGGCGAGGCGGAGCCTGAGCCGGCTTTTTCACGCTCCATCGAGGACCATCGAAGGAGGTAAGGGTCGATGAAACCTGTCCGTCACCTAATTTCAATGAAACACCAGCAGAAGTCACTGGTGAACCCAGGTCGGAACCGCACTCACCGGCCACTGCCCGTTTTTCTCTCCCGGGTTCGGAAAATATGCCCTTGCACCCGTCTGTTTGCGAAAGCCAGAAACTTTGCACACCTCCAGTGCGCATGATTGGGGACCGCTCGAGGGGCTCTTTCGGAACGTCGACATCCGGCACCAGTTGCCTGTTCACAGACCGAACCGTCAGGATTGTGACCGGAAATGGGCAAATCACAGATCAACCGGCAATACCGATCATGGCATGCTTTCGTAATGACACCTCGCCGGTACAGGCTCCGGACCAGACCAGATTGTGAATGGTAACCGGTCCCCGGGGTATGGTGAAATCACCCTGAAGAGATCTGCGAACCAGCAGGAAAGAGCTCGCACGTCATCTCAGCGCACCCAGATAGACAGGTCGCGAAGGTAACGACGCGTGTCGCGGTCCAGGGGATAAAAGAGCTGACCTTCACGCCCGAACCATTGATTGTAAAGGGCATCATACCGTCCACGGAAGTGCTCGATATCAGCAAGCATGCTGATCAACGAGCGGTTAATGAAGTCTCTCCACGAACTGTCATCTTCGGGCAGAATGCACGCCAGTGTTTCGGTTGCCAGGGGCCGCGTCCTGGGTAGCAGAACAACGCTCCGTCTTGGCCGCGCCTGTTTGGCCAGTCCCAGCAGCACGATGCCAAGATTGGCAACTCCCTCCACCTCACCACTCGCAAGACCATCCATTGCATCCGCCATACTGGAGTACATGCGAAGCTCGGCAACCGGCAATGCCATTTTGACAATACCGGAGGTCGTCGTGTTTCGAACGACACCGATCTTGAGCCGTCCCACATCGGTAGCTGGACTTGCGGCCTCGCGATAGACCATGACACGTGTACCGTCGCGGAAAAAAGGCACCGAGAAATCGACAAGCTGCTCACGCTTCCATGTCGGGGTGGTGATGCCACAGACGATGTCGAGCTCTCCCTCGACGATTCGTCGTATGCGGTCGGCCGGGGTCACTTCCTGAAACTCGATCCTGACCGCACGATCCAGATGTCGACCCAGGAGGGTTCCGATCTCGTGAAGCAGATCCACGGAGAATCCCCGAAACTCGCCCTGCTCTGTCAACTCCGCGAAAGGTGGGGTGCTTCCTCTCGTGCCGGCTCGAACAACGCCGCTTTTCTGGACCCGCTCAAGAACGCCTTCGTCACCCAACGCTGGCAAGGACCACGTCCCGACCGCGGCAAGAACAGACAACGTCACCGCAGTACCAAGCTGCATCCCGCGCGGCACTCGAGGCGATAACGGAAGAACTTCAGCGATCCCGGAACGAGTTCGCGTTTTCTGAATATTGCAGAGCACTGCAAGGAATTGCCATACAGATGTCATTACCCGGACCGATCACGGCTTAAAAGCACCATGTTCTCCTCTTTACTTCCCGGACTCACGCTGTGATCTGATCGCGACAGGACCGGTTTCGGAACCCGAACGGTGCCCTTCCTCAACCTGGGGAAACGCATAAAGTTTTGACATGCGTTCCATGTTAGTCCTGTTTTGCGACTCGAACAAATTCGTACCGCCCGAGCCTGCATTTCGGAAGAAAGGCCTCATTCAGGGCGCCTTCCGAACAGATCCGAAACTGATCGAAAGACAGCCCGTTTTCTGACCCCGTCACATGAAGGAAATCCGGATGACGGCACGCAGCCCCAGGACTTCAGTCGTCTTTTCCGGCCTCTTCGACCTGAACCACATCATTGGGAAAACCACGTCGCACAGGCGGTTCGAAGTCCGGCAAAATTCAGCAATGGAGGTGCCGGCTTCGAAGTTACCGCACACAGCCTCAGCCCTGTAGGATCTTATCCCGTTGTTTACTTTCCCGAATTCACCGGGAAACCAGATTTCTCCCGACCCCTCAGCATGCAAGGACAGTCAGCCAGCCTTCAACCACCCATGATACTTCAGTCGCTGCGAAGCCAACATGTCATCTTGGCAGGGTTGTTCCGGTTCAAAACCGGAAATGGCGTCACCGCCTTCCCGGATTCAACAATCCCGATCCGGATCCGGCGACGGCCGGACCAAGTTACTGGCCGGAGGCACTGGGTCAGAAGCAACCATCACCAAAACCGCCGTCGGTGAAGCTTCCTGGGCAAGTGTGCAATTTCAAGTTGCCAAAATCTCCGAACCCCCCTGTCCAGATTCAGGGGGTCACTCCAAGGCAAGCAATTCCAAATTTCCGTCGACACCGCTTGATGATCTGAAGGCAAACGTACGAAATCATGATAGTGCCCGATCGAAGCCAGGCATCCTTGTCCACGATGACAATCTCCAGGAACATTGATCCGTTGGCCGCCGACACGGAGACAATGCCTGTACGGCCAGTTTCCTAGCTGCTGGCAGTTCACCGACTCTCCACGCATTGTCGTTCTGGTGCCGTTTCACACGACCCTGAAACTGATTCGGCCGGCATCACGATCAAGACACAGTTCAGGCAGGCCATCGGTCGGGACGACACACCTGCCGAGTCTTGGCGTCGGAACACATGATGAATGAATGACCCATCGGCAGTCTTGCCCGGCAGCACTGGTCTTGCTCTCTCAAGGCTTCTTAGCACGTTCAGAAACGGCACTCGATTGATGCCGCCAGATCATTCGGACTCCCGAGGAGCTCCATACATGTCTTCGAACTGCCACATGTCAGAAAGGGAGCGGTATGCTAGGATGATGACGGTAAGGATCTACCTGGACCCACGTGACTTGCCGTGAGCCATCCCTGCTTACTGTCCTCACCTGCGAACAACACGAAGCCGTTTCCACGTTGAAGCCTGCCATGCTGATAATCCTTTCTGAACGCGAAGATAACCGGGCCACCATCTCGCAAGCCTCGTCGGCGTGCCGGGCACGGGAGATGGTCAGGGGCAGCAACGGGATATCGCGCAAGCCGTTCGTCGGAGTCGGCCAGAAATTGCAATATTGGTTCCGGCCTTCGAGCCCTTTCGGAAAGCAACGCTCATTCATTCACGATAAGCAGACAGCCGCCCTGGCCGGTCGAAATCCCGGCGTCGCATTCCGAAACACAGCATCGCTGTGCGGATCGGATCCAAATGCCTTGGAGACGACGCATCAAGAACGAGTTGTCGGGCGAAAAGGCGGAGCCAGCAAACTGCATGCGCTGCAGGATGTCATCGAGAGGTTGTGCTGGTAACCCGAATGACCCAGACATCAACCTCCGTGCCGGAATTGTCCAAGAGTTACGACCAGTACATTTCATCCGGTCTCTATGATCAACGCTACCCGAAGCCGAACCGGCGTTCATTGAGGGCCATTCTCGATCACCTGTCCGAAGGTGACAGATTTCTCGATTTCGGCGCCGGAACGGGACGCTACACGATTCCCCTGCTGCAGTTGAGCGGTGCAACCGGTGTCGCGTACGACATCTGCCCCACGGCTTGCAACATTTTGCGAGGACGCTTGCGGGGGCAGTTGGAATCAGGAACAATTACTGTCATCAGCGAACCACTTCAAACATTGACAAAAGCGTACCCGGCTCTGTTTGATATAGCGATTTTGGCCTTCGGCGTTCTGGGGCATGTTGCCGGCCGGGCTCAACGGATAGCCGTCCTGCGCAGCATCCGGGAGATGACGAAACCAGGCGGTGTCCTCATTCTGGGACTGCCAAACGGCAAGCGTCGTTTCAGGTCTGAACAGAAACAGGTTGTACCACTCGTCAGGTCGGGCGAACTGGAACCCGGAGACGTACTGTACACCCGCGGGGAGGGAGAACAGCAAATCGAGATGTACTATCATCTCTATACCCGCGAGGAGTTGAGCGAAGACCTTTCCGAATCCGGTTTCGAAATGGAAGCCTTTGAAGCCGAAAGCATCCTCGCCGAGGAAACAGTCGTGGGCAATGGCCTGATCGGGAGGATCGACGAATTTGCCTGCAAGGTCATACCGGCAGCATGGGCCTACGGATTTCTCGTGATCGCACGCAGGGCCGGGGAGGCGCAGACGTGTTGAAACCGGGAGCCACAAGGATCGTTGCCTGCCTGGGGGCGCTTATGCTCACCCTGTTGGCGACGGTATGGAGCGCTTCGGGCCGGGCGGAAATCCTGGATGAAATTCGCGAGCGTGGCTACGTAACGTTCGGCGTCAAGGCAGACTACAGACCATTCGGCTTCCGCGACAGGCAGGGCAACCTTGTCGGCTATGATGTCGATGTGGCGTACGGCTTTGCCCGGGTCCTCGGTGTAACGCCCCGATTCGTGCCCGTCTCCAGCGCCAACAGGCTGCAGAAATTGCAACGGGGCGAAGTCGATGTGGTTGTTGCCACTCTTGGCGATACCCGCAGCCGCCGGAAGCTGGTTCACATGGTCGAACCTCAGTATTACGGAGACGGCGCAAACGTTTTGCTGCGAACCGACTCCAGAATCACGACATGGGAAGGGCTGCGCGGGCAGACATTATGCAGCCTGCAGGGTTCGTTGTGGAATCGCCTGGCGGCGGAGCGCCTGCTCATCGATACGGTATCCCTGGCGACCACGCGCGAAGCGCTTCTGGCCTTGCGCAATCGGCACTGCGTAGGCTGGCTTTATGATGAAGTGAAATTGCTTGGTGAGCTTCAATCGGGCGACTGGGACGGATACAATGTCTCTTTGCCGACCCGCTTCGTTCTGCCCTGGGCAGTTGCGATCGCCAAGGATCATGCCGGAAGCCAGCTGGACCGGATCCTGGGCGACACGCTGGCAGAATGGCATCGCAGCGGCTTCCTTCAGGAACTCGAAAAGCGCTGGGAGCTGCCGCCATCTCCCTATCTCCGTGATACAAGAGCGAAATTCAGCGCCCGCCACGAGACCGGAGAACCGCTCTGCGAACGGAGTGAAAGCGGACAATGGCCCATCGAGTGCCGCGAAACCGGACTCGTCGCCGCGCAGGAGCTGAGCGGCGTTTCAGGACTCACACTGAAACTGATGGAGTGGACCGGCCTCGATATCAGTGTTCTCTACGACCCTGTTGACCGGACGGTCTTTCTGTTCGGGCTGGGCCTGACCTTCGCACTCTCCGTCTTCACTGTCATCGGAAGCCTGCTTCTCGGCATACTGTTCGGCTGGATCATCCATCGGAGACTCTTGCTTCTGGCGCCGCTATTGCGGTGGCTTTGCATCGGACTGCGCATGACACCACCCCTTCTGCAGCTCTATGTCGTGTTTTTCGGGCTGGGGGGTGTGCTCCTGGCGCTCGGCCTGACCGTCGACGCTTTCACCGTGTCCGCTCTCGTCCTCTCCCTCTACGCCGCATCGAGCAACGCAGTGGCCTACAGCCTTGCCGCAGATGTAGCGGCCCGGGACCGCAGCCTGACCCTGTCACCGCCGGATATTCGACGTGTCTGGCGCCTCTGCCATGCCGCACTGATGGGCAATTCGGTCAATATCGTCAAGGCGACCGGAATGGCAAGCACCCTGGCCTTGCCCGAACTCGTACATGCCAGCACAGCCATTGTCGCGGAGAAAGGCAACGACGATGTCATGATGAATTTGCTGCTGCTGAGCTATTTCCTGATGGTTTTCCTGACCGTCATGGTGTTCCACAGACTTGGCCGCCAGAGCGCCTGATTCACGATGGACTCATCAGACATCATCTCCGCGCTGGCGACCTGGACCCCCTATCTTGCCGAGGGTTTCGCCTGGAACATGGTCGTATCCGCGGTGGCCATGTTGGTCGGAACCCCCGTAGGCATTGCGCTCGCACTCTTGCGCACAACCGCCAGCCGCAGTCTCAAAGGCACATCAAACTTCCTGACAATGGCGGCACGGAGTGCTCCAACATTCGTCATGCTTTTCTATCTGGCCTACGTTATTCCCGAAAACATCGTTCTCGGCGGTCTCACCATTACCTTTCCCGCCTGGTTCAAGGCTTCGCTCGCGCTCGGAATTGCTGTGTCCGGCTATGTATCCGACAACGCCTTTGCAGCCATCAATCACCTGAGGCGCAGCGAGACTATGGAGGCGCTGCTGTTCCTGCCCGCCTGGACCAGCTATTTCCTGATTATCGTCATGGCCTCTTCGACGGCATCCGTCATCGGAGTACCCGAACTGGTCCGGCGGTCGCAAACTGTCATTGGCGCCGTTGATGACAGCCAGTTTGCTTTCTGGGTCTATCTGTACGCCATGATCTGGTTCCTGGCTTTCAGCGGTGTGGTCAGTCTCATCATGCGCGCCATTCGATCCCGACTGGTGGGCCGGGATGTGGAGCCAGTGTCCATGAATGAATGAACGGAAAGCCCTGCCCGGTTGCAAGCCCTGACGCCGCTTTCGGGACGGATCCCCATAACGCCACGCGAGGATAATGATGAGCCTGACATATCGTCTCATACTGACGGTCACGGTCTCTATCGGGCTGGCCATTCTGGGGCTGGCCACGGTAATGGGCCTCCTGGCCCGAGAAGCCTTGCTCAATCAAGCCGAACGGCAAGGCGAGCTGGTCGCCTCCATCATCGCGAGTTCCGCGAACCGCACCGGGCAGATCATCGCGGAAATCGATACCATCATAACGGACAACGCCGAAACCCAGGCAATCGTCATTGGCCATCTGCTCGAAGCCGTCGACAAGGAAAATCAGGACACGGCGGTTTACCTGGCCGAAATCACTGCAGACAGCACAATCGACGAGGTCCTGCTTCTGAATTCGGAAGGCAGTACCATAACTCAGGCAACCAACGGGCTCAGCTTCGCAGGATGGGACATCGCGTCCATTCAGTTTGACAGCCGCGAACTGGAGGCTCTGAAATCCGGCGATCGCTATTCAATGGTTCTGCGATCCGTATCAGGCAACCCGGCAGAACGGAGCCTGCGTTATGTAGGGGTACGATCCCGCAACGGACAGCTGGTACTGGTCGGAAGCCTGATGAACGACACAGGGACAATGGTCGAGAATCTCGGCATCTCCTCGATGCTGGCCTCGTTGTCGCGTCAACCCGGAATCGAAGCGATTTACCTCGTCAACGAGCAGCTTGAGGTTACGAATGCGATCAGCCGCCTCGGGACAGAACAGCGTTCCCTCCAGGGAAACTTTTCCGATGTTGATCAGGCGCTTGCAGGCCAGGCATTGAGAACAGGCGTCCGATCGGACCTGGGTGAGTCCGCATTGCATGTCGCGGCTCCCTTGCTCGACCGCGGCGGCGTCGCAACCGGTGCCGCAGTCCTCCATATGAGCCGGAGCGGCCTGGACGCGCTGTTTTCGGACTACCTCAAGTTGGGGGCTATCTGCACTCTGGTTGCATTTCTTATCGGCTCAATCCTGGCAACGTTGTCTGCCCGACGCATCGTTCGGCCTGTTCTCGCCCTGACAGCGGCAGCGGAAGAAGTCGATGACCGCCGCTTCCAGCCCGGTTCTCTTGACAAGGTCGGAGATCGCCGGGACGAATTGGGCCGCTTGATTCGCGTATTCCAGACCATGGCGCGAGATGTCCTGGCTCGCGAAGAACATCTGGAGTCGCTCGTCCGGGAACGCACAATTGACCTCGAACAGAAGAATGAACAGCTGAACAGGGCGAGGCAGCGAATGGAAGATGAACTCAGCGTGGCCCATTCCCTGCAGGGCGCCATACTGCCGAAAACCCTGCCAAAGCATGACGCCTATGCGGGCCATGCCGTGATGACGCCTGCGAGGGAACTCGGAGGAGATTTTTACGATTTCTTCACACTCCCGGATGGCCGCCTCGGCCTCGTGATCGCAGATGTTTCGGGAAAGGGGGTCCCTGCCGCCTTCTTCATGGCTGTTGCTCGGACCGTCATGGGGACAGCAGCAAGGGAACACAAGGAGGCCGGAGCCTGCCTGACGGTTGTCAACGATTCCATGTGTGCCCAGAATCCGCTGGATATGTTTGTTACGCTGTTCTACGGGATACTGGACCCCGGCACCGGGCTGTTCACCTATGCAAATGCCGGGCACAACCCACCGTATATTATTCGCACGAATGGCACCGTGGATCCGCTCGCAACCACCGGCGGTGTTGCGGTGGGCATCATGGATGGGCTGCCTTACAACGAGGCAGAAATCACCCTGGACCAGGGCGAGACGCTCTTTCTTTACACAGACGGTGTTTCGGAAGCCATGAACGAAGAGAGCGAAATGTTCGAGGAAGAACGGCTGCAGTCCAAACTCGAACATGCAAACGACATTCCCGTCGAAACGCTGATCGACAACGTCACGCTTGCGGTCAAGGTCTTTGCCGGAAGCGCTGAGCAGTCTGACGACATCACCTGTGTGGTCCTGCGATATCTTGGATCAAAGTCCTCGCCTTGAATTCCATCGGATCGGCGCCCAGGGGGACGGCGGTCCGGTGCAATTACAGTACAGGGCGACGTCCCCATCCTGTTTGAACCTACGGGCGCACGCGTCTCCAAATGACCCGGATTGCGCGGCTGAACACGAAACACTCACGGTCAGTTTTTCCGCCTCATACATACTCAGACCGGTCAACTGGCGGTTTCACCAGCGGGCCTCCCGGGCGCATTCAGACGAACGGAAACAGCTGCGCTCCGACCCGTCGAGAATGATATATCGTTCAGACGGTGGGTGACCAGGCACGCCGGGCGCGAAACTGTTCCTCACCCGGATTACACAGTCGCTACAGAAGACCACGGCACTGCCTGTCTGTTTCGCCTCAACATGCAGGCTCTGCCAGAGCCCTCTGCTCACCAGGACACCATCAGGTCCGGGTGTCAGGCATGTCCTCTCGGCGAGATGATTGCCGGAAAGAATTGCCTCAACCCATCTTCTGGATTTTGCAAAAAACGGCGAGGGTAACTGATTGATCTGAATGGATTCACGTCAGGCGCAAACCCCGTTATGGCACTATACAGATTCAACCCGCTGCCGGCTTCAGACGATGCCGGATCGGGACGGACGGGGCCGGGATGGAGCCCGCTGGCAGAACCGGTCAGGTCTTCTGTCTGGCTCTGATGCGATGCGGGTTGGAAGCAAAGGGAACACCGGCGTCGCGGCCGATCGCACAGGCCTCGGGATCGGGCCGGGCATCGTAGCGGATCGCAATCCGGCTCCCGTCAACCGCCGTCATTGTGGTCGTCAGGCGGCGCCAGCGACCAAGCTTGTTGCGGATCATGCTCCAGCTGTCGTGACGGCCATGGCCGGCAAGGCGGGTGCGCAGCAACTGGACTGCGTGCCAGGCGAGCACGGCAATGAACAGATGGGCAATGATGCGGCTGGTCTTGTGATGCCAGATCGGGCGCAGCCCGAGATCGGATTTCAGGGACCGGAAGGTCGCCTCGATATCGGTGAGACGCCAGTACGTCCGGATCACGGTTTCGATATCCCAGTCGCAATGGCTGGTGCGCAACACATAGAAACCGGCCTCGGCGTCCTTGTCCTCATGGATGGCATTCCGCGCCCAGGTGACGGCACTCGCGTTGCCATCCTCGCCCCGGGTTACGGTAATGTCATATTGCCGGTTCACGATCGCGAAGCGCTCGCGCAGGCGACCGACCCTTTGCTGGACCTTGTCCCAGGCCTTGGTGCAGTTCCTGCGCGACAATCCGGCATGCAGCTTGTCGAGTTCGGCCTCGAAGCGCTCGCGTTTCTTGCCCAGGATGGCCTCGTCCTTGTCCTGGCGGGCCTTGCTCCAGATACAGAGTTCCATCTCCTCATCGCTGTCGGAGAGCTTCCACGCCCGGGCCTCGTAGCCGGCGCGGGTTTCCATGACGATGTCGGGATCGCGCCCGGGCGGCGCGGCGCCGCCGCGGCGCACCGTGATCCAGTGCTGTCCGCGCCCGTGCAGAAGCCCGAGATTGGCCCGGGTGGCAATCCCGGCATCCATGACCACCGTGGGTCTGGCGTCGTCCTGGGCATCGAGCCGGTCGAGCGCGTCCTGAAGCGTGCCCGGTTCGGAGACATTGCCGGGCAGGACGGCCGAGCGCCGCGGAAAGCCGGCATCATCGATGGCCAGGGCAAGGGTCACCAGAGGACAATCCGAGCGCTTCTGTTTGGAGTGCCCGAAGCGGGCCAGCTCCGAGGCCGGGCGTCCGGTCATGTGGGTATTGGTGAGATCGTAGAAGACAACCGCTCCCGGCGTGTCGAGGAGGGTGCGTTCGCGGGCATGAAGGGCATCCTCCAGCGCCGTCCGGTGACGGTACAGGAGATCGCAGGTGCGATAGAGCTTGTCGAGCGTGACCTCCTTCCCGGTATCGAGATCCAGCAGCTCCAGTACGGTACTGTTGGTGTTCATCCAGCGGTGGGTCTCGCGTTCACTGGCGGGATGGACGATGCGGGCCATCACCAGGGCGGTGGCGATCCGGGCATCACGGGGGGAGACGCCGAGCCCGTCAAGGATTTCGGCAAACCCGAGTTCGGTGAGGGCATGGAGCGCCAGCCGCTCGCAACCGACCGAGCGGTCCTGTTCGCTGGTGAGGCTGTCAAGGCTGACGGTTGCGGTCCTGTTTTCGTCCTCGGGGTGTCTCCGGTCGAGGCGCTGGATGATCTTTGCGGCCTGGGCCTCGAGGGCCGGGTCGGGATCGAACAGGGGCCGGCTTCCGGCCATCAGGGTCTCGATCAGATCGACCAGCAGGGGCCATTGCGGTTTGGGGACGGGAAACTGTGCGCCGAGATTGAGGAGGGTTTTCTGCTGGACCTTTCCGTCGACCATGCGGCTTTCGACGAGGCGCACGGAGCGATAGGCTTTTCCGGCCCTGCGCCGTGTTGTTGTTTCGCGAATATACATGTCGCGCTCCGGGGGATGATTAGGTGCTGGGTTTGATTATGTTGATTTTGGGCGGGTCTGGAAGGGAACGTACGATGAACATGATCCGAATCATCACTTTATGGCACTAAGACCAACAACCGGATTCATGTATTAATATAAATCAATGACTTATGGATTTTACATTGGCCACAATCGGCCCAAATCAGTCAATTTTCGCCGCAGACTGCTGAAGATGGGTCAATGTGATGGAATACCTGCGATGTTGGCGGCAGAAGGATCTCAACAAGATCGCTGCACAAGTTCATATGCGCCAACTCCATGGATTGGGAGACCGATCAGCGGGGCCCACCTCTTCCGGGAGCCGTCAGTGTATGGGCATGGTCAAGAGGGCCGTGACCTCCTCCCAGGCCAGGCGCTCGGCGAATGGCCTCGATGACGTAAGCCTGAGCTCTCGCAACCGACTGTCGGATCGACAATTCCTGCGCGAGACTCACCGCAATCGCCGATGCCAGAGTGCAACCGGTTCCATGGGTATGAACCGTGGGTACACGTTCGATTTCGAAAACTTCAAGCCCCGCATCATCAAGGAGTACATCATGCAGACGCTCTCCGGTAAGGTGCCCCCCCTTGACCAGCACATTCCGCGGTCCCATGTCCCGCAATCCCTCGGCCGCTTCCTTCATGTCCGCCAGGGTTCTTATGGTCATTCCGGTCAGGACTTCCGCTTCAGGGATATTGGGGGTCAGCACTGTTGCGAGCGGTAAAAGATGTTGCCGCAACGCGTCGATCCCGCCGGGATCAAGCAACGGGGCCCCGCCCTTCGCGACCATCACCGGATCAGCCACCAGCACCGGAACCGGATCGACGCTCCGCATGGCATCGCACACCGTTTCAATAACCTCGGCATCATGCAGCATACCGGTCTTGAGGCAGTCGGCTCCGATATCCTGGATCACGACCTCAAACTGCTGACGAATGAACTCCGGGGGAACTGGAAGGACGCCATGGACACCCAGCGTATTCTGTGCGGTCAGGGCCGTAACCGCGGTCGCCGCATAGCCCCCCAGTGCCGTCACGGCCTTGATGTCGGCCTGTATACCTGCACCTCCACCTGAGTCGGACCCCGCTACGATCAGGACCCGACCCTGCATCAGAGAGTTCCCGCTCCGGAATGAACAAGGCTTTCTACAATGTCTTCAGCAATCGAGGCCACCAGGGCAGAATCTTCTCCCTCTACCATGACGCGAACCACCTGTTCTGTCCCCGATGGTCGAACGACAATCCGTCCCCGTTCTCCCAGTCGACCCTTCCCGCTGCTGACCGCCGTGTCGATCCTGCGGTCTTCAAGCTCCAGATGTCCGTTCACCCTGACATTTCTCAGAGTCTGGGGAAGAGGCTCGAAACTTCGTCCGATCTGACTCAGCGGGCGTTGCGACTCAACCATGACTGACAGCATCTGCAGGGCAGCGATGAGCCCGTCTCCGGTCGTGGTGTGGTCTCCCAGTACGACATGTCCCGACGGCTCACCCCCTACATTAAAATCAAGCTCGCGCATCCTGCTCACGACATGGCGATCACCGACAGCTGTTCGAACCAGCCCAATTCCAAGTTTCTCCAGATAGTGCTCGAAGCCCAGGTTCGTCATGATGGTCCCCACCACGCCGCCCCTCAACCGTCCGGCTTCCAGCCAGCTCCCGACAATGGTTGCCATCAGCTGGTCACCATGAAGCAGCACCCCCTTTTCATCCGCCACAACGACCCGGTCCGCATCGCCATCAAGGGAAATTCCGATATCAGCGCCTGACTCTCGGACTTTCTTGCACATGACTTCGGGGCTGGTGCTGCCGCATTGTTGATTGATGTTGAACCCGTCGGGTGTGTCACCGCACGTCATCACTTCCGCTCCGAGTTCCCAGAAAGTTGCCGGAGCAACCCTGTAACCGGCGCCGTGAGCGCAATCGACGACAATCTTCAAACCGTCAAGCCGCAGTCCCTTGGGAAAGGTGCTCTTGACGAATTCGATATAGCGCCCAGACGCATCCTCAAGTCGTCGGGCCCGACCGAGGTCTGAGGGAGAAGACAGGGTATCGGAGAGATCGGACCCCACCAATTCCTCGATGCGGGCTTCGGTCTCCGGGGACAACTTGTAGCCATCCGGACCAAACAGCTTGATTCCATTGTCCTGAAAGGGATTGTGCGACGCCGAGATCATCAGGCCGAGATCTGCCCGCAAACTTCGGGTCAGCATGGCAACCGCTGGTGTCGGGATCGGTCCCGCAAGAATGATGTCCATACCGGTGGCAATCAGGCCCGCCGTAAGAGCCGGTTCCAGAAGGTAACCCGACAAACGCGTGTCCTTGCCAATAACGGCCGAATGGCGATGGTCTCCCCGCGTAAACAGGTGGCCGGCTGCCATCCCGACCCTCAAGGCCGTTTCGGCCGTCATGGGTTCCTGATTCGCGAGACCTCGAATTCCATCAGTTCCAAAAAGCTCGCGAACCATCGGTCTCCGTCCCGATCCTGTATGTCGGGCCATTTGCCCGGTAACATTATATCAGGAAACGCGTCAGGCTTCACCCGCCGCCGTGAGCGCCTGCCAGACTGCCAGTGCCTGACGGGCCTCACCGACATCATGGACGCGATGCATCTGAACACCCCGCGACAACGCAACCATGATCGCCGCAATCGTCCCCGGAAGTCGATCCCGCGGACTGCCAACCCCTGCAATCCGACCGATAAAGCTCTTGCGGGACACACCAAACATGACAGCGCAGCCTATGGACTGAAACAGGGCCGCACGGTCGAGAAGATCCATGTTGTGCGTGTCCGTCTTCCCAAAGCCAATTCCGGGATCGACGGCAATGCGCGATAACGCAATTCCCGCCTCACGACACAACATCACCCTGCTGGCCAGCCAGAAGCCGATATCAACGGCTGCCGACTTGTAGCGAGGCGCATCCTGCATTGTCGCGGGTGTGCCCTTCATATGCATCAACACTACCGATGCGTCAGAAGCTGCAAGGGTCGCAAGAGCTGATGGGTCGCCCGCCAGCCCCGTAACATCATTGACGATGCTCGCACCTGCTGAAATCGCCTCCTTCATGACACGGGCTCGGCGGGTGTCGACAGAAATGGGCACACCAAGGTGCCGTACAGCCTCGACGACCGGCAGCAGGCGCGCAAGTTCCTGCCCGGCAGATACAGGAGCGGATCCGGGCCGTGTCGATTCGCCACCGATATCGACAATGTCCGCGCCTGCCTCGATCATCGCATGCACGCGCTCGATGGCTTGCTGAGGCTCACTGTGATGTCCACCATCGTAGAAGCTGTCCGGTGTCACGTTTACGACCCCTACGAGTCTGGGGCGATCAAATGCCACTCCGGCAAAGGGCTCGCGTTCACGTGTGAGCGACGTCATCAATCCGGAACACTGCGCGGCAGCTTCAGCTGCGGCAAGGCACCGGCCACAAGTCGTCCCGTCGCGCCCGAGCCGGATCTCTTCAACTGCTGAGAAGGCCACAGGGCCTCCGGCCAGAGGCAATGCGCGGCCGGTTCCGAGGGCCGATCGCGCGCTTTGACCTGTCAAAAGACCCACCGGATTCAGAATGCGATCGGAACCGATTCTCTCGTTTCCGATACCGGATGTCTCAACTGCCATTGTGCGCAACCACGGGGAGACAGTGATACTTTGTCATTAACGGCAGGGACAGGACCTCATCACAGCGAGAGATCTTGTGGTTATCTGGCCGCTCGGGTCCGTAGCCAAATAGTGACCGTGGCAGCGACATTCCCCGGTCATTCAGGCTCCGGGCTGTGGCTCCGGCTCCATACCACCCGTATCCGGGCCATGTGCGCGATCCCGGTTTCTCCGCCCCGAGGTCGGAACCGAGGATTTTCGCTCTGCCTCGGGTTCGGGTTCACCCGGTTCCGGCCTGACGATATCTTCACCCCGAATCACCATATCGACCTCTTCACCGGAAAGACTCTCGAATTCGAGAAGCGCAGTGGCCAGGGCTTCAAGATCGCCCTTGCGTTCCGTTAATACCTTGCGCGCTGTACTTTCGGCTTCTTCAATCAGGCGCCTGATTTCGGAATCGATCTTTTCGGCCGTGCTGTCAGAGACATTCTTTCTCTGGGTCACCGAATGTCCAAGAAACACTTCCTGTTCATTGTCGGAATAGCGAAGCGGTCCCAGGTCCTCGGAAAATCCGAATTCAGTCACCATCCGCCGGGCGAGATCGGTGGCCTGGCGAATGTCGTCCCCTGCTCCGGTCGTAATATTTTCTGGCCCGAAGATGAGTTCCTCGGCCACCCGACCCCCAAACATCATCGCAAGCCGGGATTCCAGTTCGATCCGAGAGTAACCGTAGCGGTCCCGCTCCGGTAATGACACAGTCACACCCAGGGCTCGGCCGCGCGGGATAATCGTGACCTTGTGCAAGGGATCGTGTTTTGGCATCGACAGCGCAACAAGTGCGTGCCCGGCCTCGTGATAGGCAGTCAGTGCCTTCTCATCCTCCGTCATGACCATAGACCGGCGCTCGGCCCCCATAAGCACCTTGTCCTTGGCATCCTCGAACTCGGCCATGGTCACCAGACGACGGTTTTTGCGTGCTGCCAGCAAGGCCGCTTCGTTGACGAGGTTGGCCAGATCGGCTCCCGAGAACCCGGGGGTTCCGCGAGCAATGATACGTGCATTCACATCGGGGGCCAGCGGTACCTTCTTCATGTGCACTTTCAGGATCATTTCCCGGCCCAGCACATCGGGATTGGGAACCGTCACCTGACGGTCAAAGCGACCCGGCCGCAACAAGGCCGGATCAAGCACATCAGGCCGATTGGTCGCCGCAATCAGGATCACGCCTTCATTGGTTTCGAAACCATCCATTTCAACCAGGAGCTGGTTGAGAGTCTGCTCTCGTTCATCATTACCACCCCCAAGTCCGGCGCCGCGATGCCGACCCACCGCATCGATCTCGTCGATAAAAATTATGCAGGGAGCGTTCTTTTTTCCTTGCTCGAACATGTCGCGGACACGGCTTGCGCCGACACCGACAAACATTTCCACAAAGTCCGAACCGGAAATCGTAAAGAATGGGACATTCGCTTCGCCGGCTATGGCGCGCGCCAGCAAGGTCTTTCCGGTTCCCGGCGGACCAACCAGAAGCACGCCCTTGGGAATTTTCCCCCCCAGGCGCTGAAATTTCTGAGGATCTCTGAGGAACTCGACAACTTCTTCCAGTTCCTGCTTGGCCTCCTCGATCCCGGCGACATCCTCGAACGTCACGCGGCCACCACGCTCTGACAAGAGTCGCGCACGGGATTTGCCGAAACCCATCGCCTTGCCGCCGCCAGACTGCATCTGGCGCATGAAAAACACCAGCATGCCGAACAGCAGCAGCATCGGGAACCAGGAAATAAGGATATTGAGCAGGGACGGAGAACCTTCATCGACCGGGACCGCACGGATGATCACATTTTTTTGCTGGAGCCTGTCGACAAGACCGGGATCATTGGGAGCATAGGTTGCAAATGAGCGGCCGTCCCGGCGGACGCCAGTGATGCTGTTGCCCTTGATGGTGACTTCCCTGATCTGTCCGCTCTCGACATCGGCAAGAAATTCCGAGAACGCTGTTGCCGTCTCATCGGAATGACCGGAAGGTTGGTGAAACAGGTTGAACAAGGCAACCAGAAGCAACCCGATAATGACCCAGAGAGCCAGATTTTTGCCGAAATTGCTCACGGTTGCCGTTTCCCAAGGACGATGATCACGCGGACGCGCCGCAAAAAACCGCCGTCCCTTCCATTCTGTTCAGTGCCACAACACATTAGATAGTGCTTCAGAAGATTTACGCAAGTCTGAAGGGCGGACCGCAGAGCGGCGTACCGGGTCTGAAGCAAATTGCCGTGACAACCGAACCGTCATCCGCAGCATACCCCAGATGCGGTACTTCAGCCACCTCGTCTCCGATCCAGAGCGACGGGAGTCCGAAACAGACCGAACGGGGCAGATGCGAGGCCTGCAAAGCTCCGGCCATCGCCGGCAAACGCCCCCCTTGACCGAGTGCCCGGACCCGGGCCGATGGCTCCCGGCGAAGGCGCTCCGGACAAAGTTCCAGGTCAAAACGATTGTCCCAGCGCAGTCGCAACGTTTCGGACACCGGGCGGACGTCGCGAACCGTACCGGGTTCCCGGCACAGCCTGAAACCACCCCTGACGGGCTCCACAAGACAACGGCCGAGTGTCTGGCGAGGCGGGATGCCGCCAGTCCGCAAGGTTCCGAACAGCCGATTCAAACGCTTCCGCCGTATCGGATATTGCCGACCTCCGACAACCGCGAGCAAGCGGGCAAGCAGATCCCGCGCCAGATCGGGTTCAGCATCCCGGAACAGGTCCCCGTCCATTTCCGCAAAACCTTCGGGAAACATCGCGACCGAAAAGGCAGCCAGTCTTGCAACTTCCCGATCGCGCTCTGCGCGAAGACTTCCAAACGCCCTTGCCACTCTTGAAAAGGATGAAGAGGGAAGTCCGACAGCATCAAGTCTCGTGAGTTCATCGCGCACGGCAACCCGGGTATAACGCCGGTCCAGATTTGTGGGATCTTCGATCCACCGATGTTTCCTGGACTGCAAAAAGGCCACAAGGCGCTGTCGGGAAATCCGCAGCAAGGGTCGAATGATACGTACACCGTCTCGAACCGTGACCAGGGGCATACCAGCGAGGCCATTGATGCCGCTGCCCCTGGACATACGCATCAGGATGGTCTCCGCCTGGTCATCAAGATGATGGGCCATCAGCAAATCGGGATGATCGTGATCGCGGCACCACTGGCTTAGTCGCGCATAGCGGGCTTCGCGAGCGGCTTCCTGAACACCCGTCGCAGGTTTTTCCCCGATCCAGTCGAGGCTCTCATGGGCCACTCGGATATCTCGGCACCAGTCTGAAACTTGTGCGGCCTCCTTCGCAGACCCAGGCCGCAGACCATGATCCATGGTGAGCGCGGTAACCTTGACTCCACGGGTTGCCGCCCATTCCGCTGCGAGAAGCAGCAACGCCAGACTGTCTGCGCCGCCGGATACGGCAACGGCAATGCATGTTGCGGGTCCCGGTTCACCCACCCGCCCCATCAGGTCCCGGAATTCGACCGCGGACAGGGGCGTCG
Organism: Alphaproteobacteria bacterium; assembly: GCA_965221485.1. GTDB lineage: Bacteria > Pseudomonadota > Alphaproteobacteria > MPNO01 > UBA830 > JAJEBT01. Next base: position 2,332,062 of record OZ244893.1, read on the forward strand.
CCGAAACCGAGTTCAAGGGCACTGGTTCTTGGCTTGCTCCCGCGTCACGCGCCTCTTCAAATGTTCATTTGCCCGGGGAAACTGCGTGAGCAGCTGCGAATAAGCCGTACAGGCCTCCTTGCGACGATCCAGTTGCGCCAGTGCATTGCCCAGACTGAAGAGATTATCGGCGGCCTTGGCTCCTCTGGGGTGCTTTTTGTAACCGTCTGCGAACGCGAACGCCGCCTTTCGGTACTCGTTCCGCACATAATGCGTTCTGCCGAGCCAATACCATGCGTTGCTGGCGAGTTCGTGCTCGGGATTCTGTTCAATCAGCGTCCGCAACGCTGCTTCGGCCGCCGGGAAATCCTGCTTTTGCTGTATGAGGCCGATGGCTCTTCGATATTGTGCTTCTGCCGTCAACTGAGGTTCAGGTCGCGCCGCGGAAGACGCGGGACCTCCCCGAGGACCTTGCGGGGAAGTGACAGCCAGTTGGCCCGGAATTGTGCCCAGAACGCCGGTCTGTCCTGGTTTCGGCGGAAGGGCCGGGGTGGTTGCACCAGCGGCTGGTTGCCTGACTGTCCCGGCGGTATTGCCAGCCCCACCCGGGGCGTCCGGGGGCTTGGCATGAAAGAGGCCGGCCAGGGTGTCCATTTGCGCCCGCAACTGGTTCAGCTGATGTCCCAGCACCTCGATCTGGCCGGTAAGGCTTCGGATCTCCTGCTCAAGCCGCGTCTGACGGAGCGCGACTGAAGCCGTCCACCTGTCTGCCGATGCAGGAGCAGCCGTACCGCTGGCAGTGGGGTTTCGGGAATTCTTCTGGTAGACATCACGCTGAAGCATCGAAACTTCGCGTTGAAGCCGATCCAGACGATTAACGATGTCCTGCAACCCCGTGTTCTGGGCAGTGACAGGACCGGCAGCAGACAATGCCGCCAACATCAGCGCGGCCGCTGCAACTCCTGCAATGGCCACCTGACGTCGCTTTCCCCGGCCACAAGGATGGATCGACAAGGGCACCCTCCATGATACGTCTCGCCGCCATTCTGACAGCTGTCGCAGGGCAACGCTTTGGCCTTGAGCAAACCCGCTCTCAGCCTGTCCCATCAGCCACCACGGTAACCGCGCGCCGATTGACCTGCCAGGCTTCCTCATTCGAAGACGGATCAATCGGTCGCTCCTTGCCATAGCTGATGGTCCGGATCCGGCTCCCGTCAATGCCCAGAGCAATCATATAATCGCGAACCGAAATGGCGCGGCGTTCACCAAGCGCGAGATTGTATTCCCGGGTGCCGCGTTCATCTGTATGGCCTTCGACGGTCACCGTAATATTCGGATAGCGTTGCAGCCAGATCACCTGGTTTTCCACGGTAACACGGGCTTCTTCCGTGAGTTCATAACGGTCGAGGCCAAACAGGACGCGGTCGCCAACACTGACGACGAAGTCCTCGGGGCTTCCGGGAATTTCGCCAACGACCCGCTCGACAGCTACGTTGCCATCCGACGGTGGGGGTACTGTTGGCTGCGTGACTTCCGAGGTGACCTCCGAGTCCGTCGCGGGGGGGGCCTCACAAGCCGCAAGCACGATGCCCGCCAGCGCCAAGGCTACGTAAATGAGACGCATTTGAAACTTCTCCCCATATTCAGCTTCTCAGAAACGGGACAACTGACTCCGCAGACAGGCAACTCCGTGAGTCAGAGCGATCCCCGGTGATCTGTCGCAATTGCTCAGAACATCAGGCACATCAGTTTGACCTTCAGCCCGCAATGTATCGCGATTCACTTCGGTTATCAATGCTCGCTCCACCTTCTCAAACGCCCCGAAAACGCCCTTTCAACGTTTGACGAAAGGTGTCTGACAGACAAATTTCCATTGGTCCGGAGACCTGCCAACGCGTAACCCAGTCATTTTGCCGGTGGTGACCAGGCCGGGTCTGACCCGCCGACCGGCGTGGAAATCTCTCGTTCATTGTGACCGGTCAGATCTATTGAATAAAGCTTCGCTTCGCCGCCTGCCGTGCCGGCATTCCGTTTCTGTTTGAAATACATGAGGACCCGGCCGTTTGGCGACCATGTTGGACCTTCTACGAGATACCCCTGGGTCAGAATTCTTTCTCCGGAGCCGTCGGGTCTCATCACACCAATGGAAAACAGCGATCGGTTGATGCGGGTGAACGCAATCAGGTCTCCCCTCGGGGACCAGACCGGCGTGGCGTAGCGGCCGTCACCGAAACTGATCCTGCGGGCATTGCCGCCCCGCGCATCCATAACATAGAGTTGTTGTGATCCGCCGCGCGTCGAATTGAAGACGATGCGCCGCCCGTCGGGCGAATAGCAGGGCGACGTATCGATCGCGGGATTGGTCGTAAGACGCTCGACCCGGCGGGTCCTCAGATCCATGGAATAGATCTCCGAATTGCCGTCCTGGGACATGCTCATGACCACCCTGTTCCCGTCTGGAGAAAACCGGGGAGCAAATGTCATGCCGGGAAACTCGCCGACCACTTCCTGACGGCCAGTGTCGATGTTACGAAGATACACTCGCGGAAGCCCGGCCTCGTAAGACAGATAGGTGACTTCCGGAGCCGTTGGTGAAAATCGAGGCGTCAGAACCAGCCACCGGCCATTGGTAAGAAAACGGTGATTGGCACCATCCTGGTCCATGATAGCGAGGCGCTTGATCCGTCTCTTCGCTGAACCGCTCTCTGCGATATAGACGATTCGCGTATCAAAGTAACCGTTTTCGCCAGTCACCCGTTTGTAGATCTCGTCAGAGATCAGGTGGGCAACCCGCCGCCAGTTGCCGGGAGGAGTTACCAGCCTGAGGCCCGTAAGCTGGGCGCTGCTGAAAACATCCCACAGCCGGAATTCCACGCGCAGCCGCCCATCACGTTCCAGTCGGGTGCCGCCGACAACCAGGGCCTGTGCATTGATCCCCCGCCACTCCGCGAAGCGCGGCTGCATGTCGAGTGACGAAAAACGCTGCAGGAACGCAGCGCGGTCAATGGGTGCGAAAATTCCCGAACGTTCGAGATTGGCAGATATGACGTCAGCCAGCTGTTGCCCGTAATCGATTGCTTCTCCGGACGTGCCCGAGAAGACAGGAATGGCAATGGGCAGCGGCTTTATGGTGCCGCGATTTATATCAACGCGAATCTCGGTCCTCGCCTCGGTTGCGTTGATCATCCCGATGGCGAGGACTGCAATCGCAGCAAGAGTCCGGCCTGCAAAACTGTCTGTCCGTTTCATTGTCCTAGCGCCTCTCCGGGGTCGAAATTGAACGTGATCTTCTTCCAAAGTTGATACTGCTTGTAAGGAAGTTGCAGCGGCATGCACTGTGGATCGCGCAATGCCCGCAGGGCACTCTCGGCTACGGCGCGAAAAAACGGATCCCGCTCCAGCCTGGCCGCATCCTCTACAAGCGGTAAGCCGCCAAGCGCACCGTCAGGGTTGAGACGAATATGAATCGCGACTCGCATATCGGCAACATCCTTGGCTCCGGCGGGTATGCTCCAGCACGGTATGAGCTGGCGTCGTACAGCTTCCACAATACGCGCCGTCCGTGCTGCCGTTTCGACGGGTGAAGGGGCCTTTGGCGGTCTGTTGTCCCGTTCCTTTTCCCGGGATTCGGCCAGGTTTGTGAGCAGCGACTGAAACTCGTCAGGTGGAGGTTCGGGCTTGCGCTGAAGTTTCGGCGGCGGCGTTCGCCTGGGAGTCGGCGCAGCTGCCAGGCGCATCCTGGGCGGCGGCGACGGCTTTTTTTGCAGTTTTGGCACAGTTTCCGGTGGCGGAACCGGTTCAAGACTGGGCAGGGGTTCCGGCTCCGGTATATCAAGAACCGGTGCCGGCTCAGCCTGCTCCACGGGTGGAGGAGGCGGAATCTCGGCCAGCGGCTTTACAGGTTCGGCCTTCGGCGGCGGCACCGGTCCGGTGTCCCGGGATTCCTGCAGCGGTTCTTCCGGCATCGTCACGAGTTCCACAGAAACCACTTCGGCCGGAGCCGGTTGGCGTCCAAAAATCGAGGGAAGGCCGATCACTGACAGGATGACAACAGCGACATGCAGACAGAGCGACAGACTCGCGCCAAACGGCATGGATTATCGTGCCTCGCTTGCAGGGGGACTGCTTTGTCCGGGAAGTTCGGTAATAAGCGCCACACGAGTGAAGCCGGCCTGATGAACGGCGCCCATCACCTGCATGACGCTTCCATAGTCGAGAGCCTGATCGCCCCTGATAAAGATCCTTGTATCCCGACGGTTGCGCGTAATCGCCTCGAGGAGGGGCGCAAGCTGGGCCAGCTCGATCTTTGTGTCCTGTAACCAGACCTCGTTTTTCGCGTTTACCGTGACCACCAGGGGCTCGTCCTGGCCCAGCATTCGTGACGCCTCCGTCTTCGGCAGATCAACCGGGACACCCACGGTCAGAAGCGGCGCCGTGATCATGAACACCACCAGGAGCACCAGCATTACGTCGACGAGGGGTGTTACATTGATCTGGCTCATCGGCACATGGCCACGTCCGCGCCGCCAGCCTTGTCCCGTTTCGGGCAGCATCGCCATTGCCTATTCTGTCCCTTCACTGCGCCGCGACAGGATCGCGGAAAACTCCCCGGCGAACCCTTCCAGCCGGCTGGCATAGCGGTTGATGTCAGTGGAAAGCTTGTTGTAGGCAATGACTGCAGGGATCGCAGCCACCAGCCCGAGAGCCGTCGCAAACAGGGCCTCTGCAATTCCGGGCGCCACCACAGCAAGCGTGGTATTCTTGGAAATTGCTATCGCGGTAAAGCTGTTCATGATCCCCCAGACCGTGCCGAACAGGCCGACAAAGGGAGCGGTTGCACCGACCGATGCGAGAAACGTCATATATCGTTCCACCTGCTCCAGTTCACGGTTGACCGTGATCTGCATCACGCGATCCATACGCTCCGCCAGGCTCTGGTGTCTCTCCCGACCGGTCGGCGTCAGGTTCCCCGATCGTCGCCATTCCCGCATCGCAGAGACGAAGACTGCCGACATAGGATCAGGGGGACGATCGGAAATGCGATCGAACAGGTCGTCAAGGGAGCTTCCGGACCAGAAATTTTCCTCAAATTGAGAAGCGCGCCGCCGGAGCATACGCATTCGGAACCATTTTTCGAAAATTATGGCCCAGCACCAGAACGATGCGAGCAACAGACCGATCATGACCAGCTTTACGACAATATCGGCCTGCAGGAACAGGCCCACGACCGAAAGATCCGGAACGGCTGAACCGTCGAGGGTAACGCTTTGAACTGCCGATGTTTCCATGAACCGTAACGATGTCCCCAGTTTTCTGTCTTCAGATCCGGCAGTCCGGCAGGGTCTCTGGCCCCACCGCATCTCGCAGGTCTGCGGGAAGCCGGGACGGACGGCCGTCGGACCGTACGCAAACAATGCGTGACATGAGCGCAACGAGCGTTTCGTCGCCGCGGCGGATCCGCTGATCAACCCAGAAACTGGCTCCCGAGACACGCTCGGGCCGGGTCCGCACCTCGAGATGATCGTCAAGCCGCGCCGGACGCCTGTAGTCGGCCACGCAGCGTCGGACGGCCAGCGACAGGCCGTCACGCTGCCGAAGCGTAACGTGATCAAAGCCCAGTGCACGAAGCATTTCGGTACGGGCGCGTTCAGCGAACCTCAGATAGTTGCTGTGATAGACAACGCCACCGGCATCCGTATCCTCGTAATAAACGCGCACGCGGTGGACATGTTCGCGGGGATGGCTAGCCGTCATCGTCCCCTTCCCACAAATCGCGCTGGTCGCTCTCCACCTGTGGCGGCACACGGCCAAGATGGCGGTATGCGTTGAGGGTCAGGATCCGCCCTCTCGGCGTTCTCTGTAACAGGCCCGCTTGCAGCAGGTAAGGCTCGATGACATCCTCGATGGCATCTCGCTGTTCCGACAACGCTGCCGAAATGGTGTCAACCCCCACGGGTCCGCCATCGTAATTCTCGGCGATGCAGGTCAGATAACGGCGGTCCATGCCGTCAAGCCCCGACTTGTCCACCTCGAGCCTCCTGAGAGCCCGGTCAGCCGTGACAGCATCAATGACAGCCTCGCCGGCAAAATCCCGCACCCGGCGCAAAAGGCGGACGGCAACCCGCGGCGTTCCGCGAGACCGCGACGCGATCTCCGTCGCGCCGTCGTTCCTCACGGTGGTCCGGATCACGCGCCCGCCGCGCAGCACGATCTCGGCCAGTTCATCGACTTTGTAGAAGTCCAGCCGCAACGGGATACCAAACCGTTCCCTGAGCGGTGTGGTCAGAAGGCCTGACCGGGTCGTCGCTCCGATGAGCGTAAATGCCGGCAACTCAATCTGGACGGACCGCGCTGCCGGACCACTTCCTATGATCAGGTCAAGCTTCCGATCTTCCATTGCCGGATACAGGATTTCCTCCACTGCCGGATTCAACCGGTGAATCTCGTCGATAAAGAGCACATCCCTCTCATCGAGATTGGTCAGCATTGCCGCGAGGTCTCCGGCCTTGACAAGCACCGGCCCGGATGTTTCGCGAAATCCGACCCCCAGTTCGTTCGCAACTATCCGCGCAAGCGTGGTTTTTCCCAAACCCGGAGGACCATGAAACAGGACATGATCAAGGGCTTCGCCGCGATTTCGTGCTGCATCGACAAAGACCCGGAGGTTCTCACGCAGGGTCTTCTGGCCGATAAATTCCTCAAGCTGCTGAGGCCGAATAGGGACTTCTGCTGCGTCCTGCTCGGTAAAGGCCGGTGTAACGGTGCGTGTCCCGCTCATGAGGACAGCTCCTTGAGTCCGGCCCGGATGACAGCTTCAAGCGGCGCGTCTTCTCCCATCACGTGCATCTGGGCATAGGCCACGCTATACGCCTCGCCGCGGCTATAACCGAGATTCACCAGTGCCGAGACGGCTTCCTCGAGGACGGTTCCACCGTCGCCCGGAGCATCAAATTCCTGATCCCCAAATCCGCCAGTCTTGTCCTTGAGTTCGGCCACAATCCGGCCTGCCATCTTCGGCCCCACTCCCGCCGCCCGTGTGAGCGTCTTCCGGTCCTGGGCTGCAATGGCGGCCGAGAGGTCAGAGGGACCAAAGGAGGACAGGATGGCAAGCGCCACGCGCGTGCCAACACCCTGCACAGTGATCAGCAGACGAAAGCAATCGCGTTCCGCGGCTTCGAAGAACCCGTAGAGATCGATACTGTGCTCACGGACATGGGTGTGAATTCCGAGAGATACCGGCTCACCCTCACCCGGAAGGCGCGACAGGGTACGACTCGAACAAAAGGTGAGGTATCCAACTCCTGCAACATCAATGACAGCCCAGTTTTCCCCGGTCGAATCGAGGCGGCCGGTCAGCCTGGCGATCATGACTTCTCTCCAAGCAACGTGCGGACCGCCTCGGATGTGCTGCGGTTATGGGCATGACAGATCGCGACCGCCAATGCGTCTGCTGCGTCACTCGAGCGCGGCCTCGAACCGGGCAGCAGCACTTCGACCATGCTCTGCACCTGCCCTTTCTGCGCATGGCCCACCCCCACCAGGGATTTCTTGACATGATTGGGAAGATATTCAGCCACCGGGATACCCGCCCTTGCCGGCGCCAGAATGACCGCAGCGCGCGCTTGACCCAGTTTCAGGGTCGAAACCGGATTGACATTGACGAATGTCTCTTCGATTGCAGCGTCGGTCGGGTTGTAAAGGCTGATAACCTCGCTCACAGCATCGAACAACTGAAGCAGTCGCTCTGCCAGAACGGCTCCCGGATCAGACCCGACGGCGCCATTCTCCACATGGGAGATCCTGTTTCCATCAACATCAATGATCCCCCACCCTGTACGGCGAAGCCCCGGATCGAGTCCGATAATGCGTGTCGGTGGTTTGCGCATCCGGACCATGGAGCCGTCAGCCGGCCAACCGAACGAGAATGTCGTCTTCGATCTCGAAATTCGAGGCTACGGACTGGACATCATCGCTGTCTTCAAGGGTCTGCAACAGCTTGAACAATGTCTCGGCATGGGTCTCCCCAAGGGGTACGGTGGTCCTCGCCTGCCAGGTCAAACCTGCTGACTCGGCCGCACCAAAAGCTTCCTCGAGGCCATCCCTCACTTCATTGAAGTCGTCCGGATCACACAGGATCTCGTGAGCCTCACCGCCTGACTGGACATCGCTGGCCCCGGCCTCGAGCGCTGCTTCGAAGACTACGTCGGCAGAAGCAATATCGGACGGATAAACCACCTGTCCCACCCGGTCGAACAGAAAGGTCACGCTGTTGGTTTCGCCCAGATTACCGCCGTGCTTGCTGAACGCTGCACGGATTTCGCTCGCTGTCCGGTTGCGATTGTCAGTCAGGGTCTCGACAATCACTGCTACACCGCTGGGCCCGTATCCCTCGTAACGAATATCTTCATACTGTTCGCCCTCCCCACCGCTGGCAGAACGCGAAATCGCCCGCTCGATCGTGTCCTTCCCCATATTGGCGCTGCGCGCCGCCGCGATGGCAGCACGCAGTCGGGGATTTGTTCCGGGATCCGGGCCGTGCCGGGCAGCAACTGTCAATTCCCGAATAAGCTTGGCAAACACCTTGGCGCGCTTCTGATCCTGGGCGCTCTTGCGGTGCATGATATTCTTGAATTTCGAATGTCCAGCCATGTTCGATCTGTCGCTGTTTCTGAATCACCCCGAGGTTAACTGACCATGTATTGTATTGAGGGCCTCGCCACCACCATATAATTTCTGTTTCACGGTCTCTGCGGGGCCATGTTGACCACTAATTGTGCAATGTGGCGGGAATAGGGCAGAGGTTTTGCAATAGTGCGCTGTCCTTCCGCGCCAACTGTGTCAAGCCGGCCATTCCTCACGCAACCGGCCGCCTATTCGGACAGGACAGATGTCAGTGGCAAGTCCTGTCGTATCATCGGTATCGACCATAACCGCACACAGGGTGGCAGCACCCCGGGCAGGCTCCATGCGCTCGGTCGGCATCTTGCGTACAAAGCGCTCTATACAGGTTTCCTTGCGCAACCCGATCACAGAATCATAGTCTCCGCACATTCCCAGATCTGTCATATATCCGGTGCCGCCCGGAAGAACCTGGGCATCTGCGGTCGGAACATGGGTATGGGTGCCTACCACGACCGAGACACGCCCATCGACGAAGTGCCCCATCGCCATCTTTTCACTGGTCGCCTCGCCATGAAAGTCGAGAACGATGGCATCAGCATTGGCGCCAAGGCGCCAGGTCCCCAGCATTGCCTCCATTCTGGCAAAGGGATCGTCGAGGGCATCCATGAACAGCCGGGTCATGAGGTGAAGCACGACAACGCGACGTCCCCTTGCATCGGTATATTCGCCGACACCGGTGCCGGGCGTACCGTCCGGATAGTTGTCAGGGCGCAGGATCCGGCGGTCGGTGTCGAAATACGGAATGATCTCCCTCTGGTCCCAGACGTGATTGCCGGTCGTGATCATGTCTGCGCCAGCCTTGTAGAATTCATCGCAAATCTTTGGCGTAATTCCGAAACCGCCAGCTGCGTTTTCTCCGTTCACGATCGCAAAATCCACATCATAGCGCTGTCGCAACCGGGGAAGCTCCGAGGCGATCGCCTTGCGGCCAGCCCGTCCCACGACATCGCCGCAAATCAGTATACGCATTCGCTCTTTGTCCTTCCTTTTCCCGGAGCGCCGTCGAACAGAAGCGTTCTGCGGTCGGTCACGATCATGTCCAGTTTCTCGTCCTGTGGCCCGGTAGGAACCCGGGGAAACTCCTGCTCGTCATAAGCTGCGCCAACGGCCTTCACGGCACCGTTCTCGCGGAGGAAACGCAACGTGCGATCGTAATATCCGCCGCCATATCCCAAACGGTTTCCCTCCCTGTCAAAGGCCAGCAACGGCAATACAACGATCCGGGGTCTGACCTCGGGCGCTGTGTCTGCCGGTTCCCGGGTGCCGAAGATACCACGCTGCAAGGCATCACCCGGTGTCCAGAGACGAAATCCGAGAGGTTGTCCGGACCCGTGAATAACGGGAAAGGCGATGGCAGTGGCGATCTCGCGAAGCAGAAAGGCCAGGGGCCTCGTATCGATCTCCGTACGCATTGACCAGTACAAGGCGACAGTTACACCACTTGCTGCAGACTGCAGCTGCGTCATAAATTGATCCGCCAGATCCTTGCCTGCCCTGACACTCCGCTCCGCATGCAGTTTTTCCCTGCGACGGACGGCGGCGTTCCGCAAAACCCTCTTGTCGTGATCGACGATGGTCTCGCCCATATGTCTTTCCGGCCGCACAACCAGGCGCAGCCGCACCGACCGTTGCTTCCTGTATCCTCCGCGGCCTGTACTCGACAGGTGGGCGCCGTATACCGAAGCCAGGACTCCGGCAGGGACAGCTCCCGAGCGGAAGCTATTGGCCCCGGGGATGTTGAAGGTTGCGCATCAGGCAGCCACGCCTGGCCAGCATTCTAGCATCATGCTGTCGAGGTGTCGCGCCCGGAGGATCGAAACGTCACCAGGAAAACCGGTTCATGGAACCAGATCCGGCTCAATGGACATCCTGGTCTTGCAATGCCCCGTTTGCCACTTGGGCAGGCGGGCTTTCGGACCGCGCTTTCATCGGGAGGTTGCCGAACCGCACCGCATGGATGCAAGGGATCACAGAACGCCTCCCCGGCTGCGGACCGGGCGCGATGTTTCCGCCCGGTCCTTTCTGGACACACCGACACCTGGCGCCCCCAAACCCGCATTCCAGCGAAGTCGGGACCGACGCAGTAAGGTGAAAAGGAATGCATCCGCCCGAATGCGGGGAAACCTGAGCCCTTACTCTCCCGAGGCCACCACTTCGGCCATACCACCCGTCAGCCGGGCCGTAAGATCTTCCAGGCGCTGCGCCGCGGAATCCAGTTCCGTTGTGGCTTCCCAGACCTCGTCAGCAAGGATCAGGGCCAGCATCACAAGCAGCTGCTGATCGGGGGCGTTGCCGCCAGTCCGAACCAGGTCACGGACACGTGCATCGACATAACGACCGAGCTCAAGGATACGATCCTCTTGTCCCTCGGCGCTCTGGACCCGATAATTCCGACCATTGATGTCAATCGTGATCTGTGCCATTTCACTCATCCAACACCGAACGCAGACGCAAGATGACACCATCAAGTTGGCTGGACACCATTGCTGCCTCCTGCTTGAGCGACAGCCGGTGGCTCTGGATCTCGCGAGAAGAGGCTGTTGCCGCGTTGACGAACGTCTCGAGTTCATCCATCGCGGTCTCAAGCCTGGCTCGCGCTGCGGCCATATTGCCTGACTGGAACCCTGAAGACATGTGCTTCATTCCTCTGACAACTCGTGGAATTTACAGGAGCGCCGGCCAATCAACAACCACCCATCTCGTGGTCGGTGAGACTGTCCATCCGCAGATCATTCCGAGCGTTTCCCGGATGTGAACCGGTCCACTCCTGCCCCACGACACGGTCCGAACGGACCCCCGGAAGCCTCGGATACACCGTTCATCGTGATTGTTCATTCCCTGCGCCATGCGATGGCTGCGGCCGAGACTGCAGGAGACTGTCATTGCCCCGTTATTCTCTGCAGCGCGCCCGGAGCAGCCGGATATGGCGGTGCCGCCTGGTTTCTGGAGATTGTCGAAGCCACAAGCCGCGCCCACCCCGATGTTGCGGTCACCGGTATCCTTGATTGCGGCCAGGATATTGCGATCGCGCTCGAAGCCCTTCAGGCAGGGGCCTCCTGGATCCTGTTTCAAGGCTCACCAGCAGCACTCGCGCAAGTCGAGGACGCTGCAAGAGCCCGTGGATGCCGCGTCAATGATGTGCCGTCGCTCCGGTTCGACATGAGAAAGGCAGATCTGGTACCGGATGCATGCCGTCAATTCATGGCCTCAAAGCCGGAGTAACCACTGTCCGGAATTCTGTGCTGACCACCCGCATCCGTTGGAGATTGAAATGCCGCGTGCGTTGCGTTATTCGGGCATTCGGAGCGAGCCGATATCGTCAGGTGTGGAAGGAAGGACGTCATGGAAGTCAGTGCTGCGGTCAAGGGCATTCTGGCCGGTTACGAAAGTGATAACCCTGGAACGAAGTCCAGTCTGGCCCGGATTCTGATGCACGGCCGTCTGGGAGGCACCGGCAAACTTGTCATTTTGCCGGTTGATCAGGGTTTTGAGCATGGCCCTGCACGCAGCTTCGCTCCCAACCCGCTCAGTTACGACCCTCATTATCATTTCCAGCTCGCTGTCGATGCCGGACTTTCTGCCTACGCTGCACCGCTCGGCATGCTGGAAGCCGGTGCAGACAGCTTTGCCGGCGCGGTGCCGATGATTCTCAAGTGCAATTCGGCCAATTCGCTTGCCAGCGACAAGGATCAGGCGGTGACCGCTTCAGTAGGGGATGCGCTGCGGCTTGGCTGTTCAGCGATCGGCTTCACGATTTATCCGGGAAGCGACGATCAGTACGAACTGATTGAGGAAATCCGGGAGCTCGCCGCTGAAGCGAAATCGGTGGGGCTTGCGGTCGTGGTGTGGTCCTACCCCAGGGGCGGAATTCTGGACCGGAAGGGCGAAACGGCGGTCGATATCTGCGCCTATGCTGCGCACATGGCAGCCCTGATCGGTGCCCACATCATCAAGGTCAAGCCACCTGCGGAAGCTCTGTTCCTGCCTGCAGCCACCGCGGTCTATGAGTCACAGGCCATACCGGTCGCGACATTGGCAGAACGGATACGTCATGTCGTGCAGTCCTGTTTCAACGGGAGGCGCATCGTCGTTTTCTCGGGCGGTGAGGCCAAGGATATTGACGGCATTCTCGGTGAGGTCCGCGCCATCCGCAATGGCGGAGGAAACGGATCGATTATCGGTCGCAACACATTCCAGCGCGAACGGGCCGATGCGCTTGCGATGCTCGATCAAATCATCAAGATCTATCTTGAGGGAGCCTGATCAGATTCCGGCGCCCTCCTGCCAGCTTTACCTGATCACGCCGCCCCGGTTCCGGGGCGGCGCAGAAGGATTCGCGGAGTCCCTGGCCGAAGCGCTGGACGAAGGCCCGATCGCTTGCGTCCAACTTCGCCTGAAAGACGCGGAGGACGACGAAATTCGAAGGGCAGTGGACCGTCTTCGCGGCGTTGCCCAGGATCGTGACGTCGCCTTCATTCTCAATGACCGACCCGACCTCGCAGCCGAACTCGGTTGCGACGGTGTCCATATCGGTCAGGATGACGGGTCTTTTGAAGACGCCCGATCTATCGTGGGTGAAGATGCCATCGTTGGCGTGACCTGCAAGAACTCTCGCCATCTCGCCATGGAAGCAGCGGAGGCCGGTGCTGATTATGTCGCCTTCGGGGCTTTCTTTGCATCGGCGACCAAGGAGGTGACCACCGCAGCGGACCCCGATATTCTCTCATGGTGGCAAGAGATCATGACCGTACCCTGCGTAGCCATCGGTGGCATCACACCGCAGAACTGCAGGGTCATCGTCGAGTCAGGCGCTGACTTCCTCGCCGTATCGGGCAGTGTCTGGAACGATCCATCCGGGCCCGCCTCTGCCATCCGCACCTTTCAGGCCGTCTTGTCTGACCCCTGAGCCGCTTTGGGGTTGTACGATCACCATCCGGGATCTGACACCGGCGCCCACAGGACATCCTCTATTCGCTCCGCACCCGTGGCCAGCATCACCAGCCTGTCAAATCCAAGTGCTATTCCTGAACATTCGGGCAGCCCCGTCTCGAGCGCTGCCAGAAAATCTTCATCGACCGGATAGATGTCGTGATCCAGTTGACGGCGGAGCGCAATTTCGGCGTCAAATCTCCGACGCTGTTCGACAGCGTCGGTCAATTCTCCGAAACCGTTGGCCAGCTCAAGGGTACAGGCATACACCTCGAAGCGCTCCGCGACTGTGGGGTCATCCTCGTCCGGTCGTGACAGTGCCGCCATGGCGACAGGCCAGGAATGAAGAACGACCGGCACGTCCACCCCGAGATGCGGCTCGATTCGTTCCAGAAACAAACGGTAAAATATGTCTTCCCAGCGATCCGAAGGAGCTGTTCGTACCCTGCACGCCTGAGCACCCTCGTGAAGACCGTCCCGGTCCGGATGTCGGAAATCAACCATCATCGTTCGCAGATCAAGGCCGGCATAGTGGCGAAAGGCTTCCTCCATCGACAGATAAAGCGGACGGGACAGATCACAGTCATGACCTCGCCAACGCAGACTCGGGCCCGCGAGCGCATGAATGAGCTCCAGGGCCTCGCCGGCAATGTCACGCCATCCTGCTCCGGACCGGTACCATTCGAGCATGGCGAATTCGGGATGATGGGTGGCCGAGCGTTCTCCATTTCGAAAGGATCGCGCCAATTGCCAGATTCGGTCCATTCCGGCAACCAGCAGTTTCTTCATGGCATATTCGGGTGACGTCTGGAGATAAAGCGGATATCGGCCGCCACCCGTCGGAACAAAGGCTGTCTCGAAGGCCGTCAGGTGGGGTTCAAGCCCCGGAGACCTTTGGAGAGCGGGCGTTTCGACCTCAACATAGCCGCGCCCCTTGAAAAACTCCCTGAGCGCAATCGTCATTTCCGCGCGCTTCGCGAGAGCATGACGACGCGCAGAAAATCGGTCCGGCTTCCACCACGCGACCGAACCTACTATGTCCGAACCACCCATTCCTTGACCATCACTGTCTCAACAGCCCGAAATTAACGGGTCGGAGCCCGGAAACAAGGACCATAATGACATCTTGGGGCCTACGAGCTCGCATCGTCGTTACACCGCAAGACTGCGGAGACTGCCGTCGTTCGGGTGGGCAATGAAAGCAACCTGAAAATCCTGAACCCGAACGTCAGCGACCGGTTTCGAAGTTCTGGACACTGGCGGGCCGGCTCCCACGGCCAGTGGAATGGCTCCGAAAATCAAATCGGTGATGAAACCAGAGGCAAACCTCGGGGAAGTTCGCGCAGCGAAGGGAACAAATTCCGCGACAGGACACCAAAAGACAAGACGCCTCAGGTGACCTGGGTGGAACGGCTCGGATCAACCGCGACCATCAACATTCGGGGACTTTCTTCGCAAAGGGCACGAGTTTCATGGTACCGCAATACTGTGTCATTTGCCCGTTCAATGATCCGCCACACCTGTCGTTTGCCCGGCTCCGCGGTTAACAGGTGCTGGCATCAGCGCATGGCGTCCGATGCCAGCGCTATCATTTTCGATTACCGTCAGGAAGCCTGCAATCATGGGAAAGACACCGTTCAAGAGTCAGACCTGGTGATCGTGCCTCTCTTGCCTCTGCCAGAGGCATCGTTTCGAACCTGCAAGGACCGATTGCGGGCAGGAACCGTCAGATTGTGTCCGGGCACAGACTTCGTGAGGTGCCAACTCCAACCCGACACTCCTTGCGCCGCATGGCCTCCTCTCCAGCAGCGGGATGACTGGTGCTTTCCCGGATCACAGCCTGTCGGCGGCCTCCGACAACAACACCTTCTTCCGCAGTTTGCGACACTGCCGAACTGATGGACTGCTGCGGATCCTGTTCCACCGTCGATTGCGGATTTTTCGTGCCCATGCATCGACACTCACCGACGCACTCTCATGCTCGAATAACTGCATACGATACGGTGACGGACAGGATCACCTTCGGGTGGCTGCAAAAGGTATGCCGTCCTGGCAACCCGGATGCGGCTTCACAAAGACAAAATTGCTTATCACCTGAGAGGCTGATATAGGGTCCTTCACCTTTCTGAAGCAGCCAGTCAACGGAATTTTCGGGTTGAAGATTCAAGCCAATACCATTCGTCCGGGACACGTCATTGAGCATGCAGGTCGACAATGGTCCGTTCTCAAGACCGAACTGCTCTTGCCAGGAAAGGGAAGCGCATTCGTGCAGGTGGAAATGCGCGACCTCAAGTCAGGCAACAAGACCAACGAACGATTCCGGACATCAGAATCGGTCGAGAAGCTCCTGTCGCAGGAGAAGGACTGTACATTCCTCTACAGCGATGGAGACCAACTGGTCTTCATGGATGGAGAAACCTACGAGCAGTTCTACTTTCCACGTGAAGCGATGGGAGAGGCCGTAGCATTCCTTCAGGATGGTATGGAAGTCACTGCGGAACTGATCGAGAACGTCGTGACTTCAGTCAGGCCGCCGCTGCATGCGGTGGTCGAAGTGGTAGAAGCCGATCCGGTCGTCAAGGGGCAAACCGCATCATCATCCTACAAACCGGCGGTCATCGAAAACGGCCTGCGCGTGATGGTTCCTCCCCATATCGAGGCAGGAACACGAATCGTCGTGAACACCGAAGACGGCACCTACGTGGAACGGGCGAAGGACTGACAGGCGCCTCATGAACCCGGCATCAGCAAGGGCTGGGTCCACGCTCACAGCCATGTCGACGGAGACCGAATGATCCCGACCAAACCCCTGATCAATGTCATGGAGCGGGCCGCCAGAAAGGCTGCACGGTCATTGCTTCATGACTTCGGCGAAATTGAACAGCTTCAGGCATCCCGTCGAGGTCCGCACGATTTTGCTGTCCAGGCTCATCGGCGGGCAAATTCGATACTGGTCGACGAATTGCAACGCGCCAGACCCGGCTTCGGGTTGGGCAGCACCGACAGCGATACCAGCGAGGCGGAAGCGAACTGGGTCCTTGCCCCGATCGATGGCCTGCTCAACTTCCTTCACGCGATTCCCCATTTTGCGATTACAATTGCGGTTGAACGCCTTGGCAAACCGGTATGCGGACTCATCCATGATCCGATTCGCGGTGAACTTTTCCGTGCCGAACAGGGTGAAGGGGCCTATCTCAACCAGCATCGTTTGCGCGTTTCGGAAAGGGACCGGCTGGACAATGCGGTACTCGCCACGATCGGAGCATCAGGTGGTCATTCCCGGTCCGCCGCCCAGGCGATGCGAACCGCGGCCTTCAGCAAGGCGGCGGGCATACGTCAGCCGGGTGCGGCATCGCTGGATCTTGCTTACGTTGCCGCGGGCCGGTTCGAAGGCTTCTGGCACCCTGCACTGGCGCGGACGGCTGTCGCCGCCGGCATTGTAATCGTCAGGGAGGCAGGCGGGATGGTCGATTGTCAGGCCTCTGACGGCTCATTTCAGGATGGGAGCACTTTGATTGCAAGCAACCAGCGGCTGCATGACGACATCCGGAGGATGCTGCATGAGGCGCGAACGGAAACAGGATCCCGTTCCGGGGGAACACAGGTCGGTGCTGACTGAAGGCAGGCCAGGCACCGGTACGCGCGACGGACCTCTCGGGTTTCGGTCCGCTGCACGCATCTGCGAGGGCTCGGCAGTCCGACACGGGCGGCTTGCCGTCCCCAAGGAAGACGCCGCCAAAACCGGATTGCAATGGGCTTGCCAGGCCCACCTGGTGAAAACGCCCCGCATCGAAGAAAGCAGCAGCCAATGACGGATCCCCAGCAGTATCTTTACCGTATGGGCGGCTTTCTTCTTGCGGTCATCATATTGGTGATCGTGCTGTATGACGGTGTATGGAATGCGTTCGTCGCCAATCCCGGCCTGAACGGACTTATCCTCGGCGTTTTTTTTCTCGGCGTCGCCTATATCTTCCGGATTGTCATCATGCTGGTGCGCGATGTGAACTGGCTGGGAGACTACCGCTCCGGTGTTGCCACAACGGCCCAATCACAAATGCTGGCGCCAATGGCAATGATGCTCGGACAAAGATCGGAGACGTTGAGTCTGTCCGCAACATCAATGCGCTCCCTGCTCGACGGCATCTCGGCCCGTCTCGACGAGTCTCGCGACTTGTCCCGGTATTTCATCGGGCTTCTGATCTTTCTTGGTCTGCTCGGTACCTTTTGGGGTCTTCTTCAGACTATCGGAGGTGTCAGCGACGTCATCGAAGCGCTTTCGGTTGACGAACAGACTCGAGGCAACGAGATTTTTGCCGACCTGAAGCTCGGCCTTCAATCGCCGCTGGACGGTATGGGCACCGCATTTTCGTCCTCGCTGTTCGGACTCGCAGGCTCCCTCGTCCTGGGGTTTCTGGAGCTGCAGGCGGGTCAGGCACAAAACCGCTTCTACAACGATCTCGAAGACTGGCTGTCGGGACAGACCCAGCTGACGTCCGCGGCCATGTCCACCGAAACGGACACGGCCATACCAAGCTACGTTCAGGGTCTCCTTGCACAATCCGCCGAAAGTCTCGAAGCCCTGCAGCGCACGCTCCAACGCAGCGAGGAAACCCGAATTCGCGCCAATGAGAGCGTCTCGAGACTGACCGAACGCGTGACATCACTGACCCAGCACATGCAGCAGCAGCAAACAGTGGTGACCCGCCTGGCCGAAAGCCAGATGCAACTGACGCCCCTTCTGTCGAAACTTGAGGAAGACCTGACCCGGGTAAATGTGAATCAGGAGCTGTATGAGAGATTGCAGGAGCACTTGCGAAATATTGACATCCAGATGGGAAGCCTGCTGGAAGAAACAACTCGGGGTCGCCACGAAATGGTCGAGCAGCTGCGGGCTGAATTCCGGCTCCTGAATCGCACGATCGCCGCCGCGACCGACCAGGAGAGCTAGGCGGACCAGACCAGGATGCCGGGGGCGAACCACCGACAGCGACAGCGACAGACGCTCGACATATGGCCAGGCTTCGTCGACGCTTTGGCAGCCGTTCTGATGATCATCATTTTCCTCCTGATGATTTTCACACTGGCGCAATTTTTTCTGGGCGAAAGCCTCTCCGACAGGGACAGCCAACTGAGTGCGTTGAGGCAGAAGGTAGGCGAACTGTCGGAGCAACTCCTCCAGTCCGAAGCGAAAAACGAACAGCTGGACGAGGAACTGGTCGGAAAAGAGGATGCTCTGGCCATTTCCCAGCAGGATCGCGAACGCCTGTCACAACTGCTGACAACGACCGTTGACGAGCGGGAAAGGCTGAAGGAGCAGGTCGCCAGACTTGCCGAGCGAAACGATAACCTCTCTCTCGTCATTCAGGATGCCGTCAGCGAACGGAACATGCTCCGGAAAGTGACCGAAGACCTGAGCGCGCGTATCGCCGTAACGGTCGAACAGCGCGATGATCTGCAATCCCGCCTCTTCCGGCAGGCGGAAGCCACCTCCATGAGAGCTCGAGAGCGCGACGAAGCAGAGCGGGTCATTGCCGCAGACAAGGAAGTGATAAAACTTCAGCTGGCCCAGTTGACCCAGCTCAATCGCGACATTACTGCGTTGAGGAAAGTCCGGACTGACCTGGAATTGCAGGTGGAGACCCTGGCCCAGACTATCGCATCTCTGGACAAGACCGTCTCCTCGCTCCGGGACCGCTCCAGGAACCTGGAAGCAGAGCTGGCAACCCAGCAGGAACAAACGGCTCTGGCACAGGGACAGGCAACCTCACGGGCCCTCACGATTGACGAGTTGAACGAGCAGATCCGGCGCGTTCGAGACCAACTGGACAGCCAGAGAGAACAAACGACCCTGACGGCTTCCGAACTGCAAAAGGCCCGGGAAGTCATCAGGGTCAGCACGGAAGAGATCGCGTTGCAGCGTCAGGAAATTGCCGGCCTTGATCGCGACGTCTCCCAGCTGCGCGAAGTCCGTCGGAAGCTCGAAGAGCGGATCTCGGCCATGGTGAAGAGTCTCTCTGCGCTTCGTGACCGGTCCCGGGAACTGGAGGCACGCCTGGCGACCGAGCAGGAACGCACAGCCCTGGCACAAAAGGATATCGACAGCAGGGATCTTTCCATCCGGGAGTTGCAGGAACAGACTGCTCGCATGAGTGAAGAACTGGTAAGCGAGCGGGATATCAGCGACAGGGCCCGGCGTGAGATCGAGAGCCTGAACCTGCAGATCACCGCGGTCCGCCAGCAACTGGCGCGCCTGAACGAGGCGCTTGAAGCATCGGAAGCCCAAAATAAGGCACAAAAAATTGAAATTACCAGCCTCAGCAACCGGCTCAACAGCGCCCTGATTTCCAAGGTCGCCGAACTTGCGCGAGCACGGTCGGAATTTTTCGGGAAATTGCGCGAAGTCCTTGGCGATCGCCCCGATGTCAGAATCGAGGGTGACCGGTTCGCCTTTCAGTCCGAAGTCCTGTTTCCATCGGCTTCAGCAGAAATCGGACAGCGCGGGCAGCGAGAAATCCGTCAACTCGCGCGATCTCTTCTTGATATCACGAAGACCTTTCCGGAGGGCCTTGACTGGGTCCTGCGTGTCGACGGACACACCGACAAGCGGCCCATCCGTTCCGGTCCGTTCGCGACCAACTGGGAGTTGTCATCAGCGCGTGCACTCTCCGTTGTAAGGCTGCTGATCGAAGCCGGGCTTCCGCCCGGACGGCTTGTCGCGGCCGGTTTCGGTGAGTTCCAGCCGCTCAACGGGGGTACTGACGAGGAATCATTCCGGCGCAATCGCCGCATCGAATTCAAACTCACCACACCCTGATTCAGAAGGGGATATTCTTCAGCTGACCTTCCGGCTTCGGCCCGGAGTGACCAACCACCCGGCATGCCGTCCTGAATTTCCGGCCCGGTGATCGGGTCAGACCGCGACAAACAGGTCATGGCGGGTTCCAGCCTGACATTGTGTTTCCGGTTTGTCGCTCTCCGGGCACGAGCCATCGCAATGGGGCAGTCATCCCACCCGAAGTTCCCGGACCGTATGCCAGATTCGGGTCACTGGCAGTTCCGTATTTCGTCTGTGAGAGCGATGAAAATGATCCGGCAACAGACGATGACAAACCGGCAGATATTGCGGTCTTCTCACAGCGGACTGGCGGCAGTCTGGAAGCTGACGGGACACCGTTCCTGCCGCGATACACTGCGGTTCTTTTTCAGCCCGTGTCCCTCCGGCACGAAGACCATCCATTCGAAACCGGCAACCGCGAGGCGAACGACCAGGCGATCGACCGAAACAACGCGACAGGTACCAGAACTCCTTCCGGAGCCCGTCCGGATGGAAAACCTCCGGGAAGACGGAACTCCCCTGTCCCGAGATCGATTCGATCTTGCACCTCCTTCGCAAATCGCCTATACACCCTCGGCCCGGTCAGGAGACTCCGATGAAAAAGGACATTCACCCCGACTATCATGAGATCAACGTCGTCATGACAGATGGCGTCACCTATCAGACGCGTTCCACATGGGGAAGTCCGGGTGACACATTGAAGCTGGATATCGATCCGAAGTCGCATCCGGCCTGGACTGGCGGGGCACAACGGCTGGTGGATACCGGCGGACAGGTTGCCAAGTTCAACAAACGCTTCCAGGGCCTAAATTTCGACTGAGCGGAATATTCCCGCCGGAGCACCCTGACCTTCCGGACGCATTGCATCTTCCTGAACTTTCCGGGCATCTTCCTGAACATCCCCGGTTACCACACCTTGGCAACCCCGTTCCGGACCCGGCGCCCGGGCATGAAGACGCGCTATTCACTTCAATGAAAGCAGCAACTGCAAGGGTCATCGGACGAACAGGAGCACGCTCTGAAGCGCGCAGGCGTCACGACACCTCGTGCTGCGTCAGGATTGCCGCGTCCTGCAAGCCTCGCTATTTTCGGAACAGGCTGTCGACGTTGGCACGATGGGTCTGTTTTCTGGATATTTCGGCACGGACACGTTCGATTTCTTCCTGCATTTCGGAAATGTAATCATTGAGTTCCTCAATCGACATGGGATCGAGATCCCGTTTCCGGGCCGGCGCCTTCTGCGGCAGATTATCGTCTTCCATTGCCATGTTCGCCTTCGCGCTGGGTTCTTGCCAGCCTGCCGCCAAGCCGATAAATGTGCAAGCCCCTGAACACTTCTCCGGACAGGATGAGTCCGCATGACAGTCAGCATACCCCAGACCATGACAGTGATGGAAATTAGGGAACCGGGGGAGCCTTCGGTTCTTCAGCCCGGCATCCGATCCGTACCGCGCCCGGGCGCCAGGGAGATCCTTGTCAAGGTCGAGGCAGCCGGTGTGAACTATCCGGATGTGATGCAGCGCAAGGGACGATATCCGCCGCCTCCCGGGGTCACAGACATTCCTGGCCTTGAACTTGCAGGAACCGTGATGGAGGTCGGAACCGGTAGCGAAATCTTCGGAATCGGGGACAAGGTCTGTGCACTGGTCGCAGGGGGTGCCTATGCCGAATATTGCGTTGTGCCTGTACCGCAAGCGTTGCCGGTACCGGCAAGCTTTGACATGATCACGGCGGCTGCCCTGCCCGAGACATTTTTCACGGCCTGGACCAATCTCTTTGACAGCGGGCAACTGCAGACCGGTGAGAGCGTTCTGATTCATGGCGGTTCCGGCGGAATCGGGACAGCGGCAATCCAGCTGGCCAGAGCGTTTGGTGCGACCGTATTCGCCACCGCCCGAAACACCGAAAAATGCCGGGTCTGCGAAGAACTGGGCGCCAGCCGGGCCATAAATTATGTTACCGAAGACTTCGTCAGGGTCATCGATGATGAGACCGATGGCGCAGGCTGCAATGTTATTCTGGACATGGTGGGCGGAGACTATCTTGCGAGAAACCTGGAAGCTCTCGCTCCCCTTGGGCGGCTTGTACAGATCGCGGTACTGAAGGGCGCAAAGGTGGAACTGTTTCTGCCGACCATCATGATGAAGCAGCTTGTGCTGACCGGGTCCGTCCTGCGGCCCCGAACCGTCGAACAAAAAGGAGCCATTGCGCGGTCGCTGCACGAGCATGTCTGGCCCTTGCTCGAGTCCGGCCAGATCACGCCCATAATTCATGAAACGGTTCCGTTGAGCGAAGCCGCCAGCGCTCACGCCCTGATGGAATCCAGCGCCCATATCGGGAAGATCATTCTGAGAGTGGGTTGAGTCTGCGTAAGACCAGCGTGGCAGCCTGCCTGGGGAGGAGCCGGGACAGGGACATGTTTCAGGAGAAGGAAAAACGATGAAACATCAGAGAGCACAAACCACCAAACCGTTGATGCCAAAGGCCACGGCTGTCTGGCTGATCGAGAACTCGGCACTGACTTTCAGACAGATCGGCGATTTTTGTGAGCTGCACGAGCTTGAAGTCAAGAGTATCGCAGATGACGAGACCGCCGTTGGCATGGTCGGGTACGATCCGATTGTGAACGGCCAGCTCACGCAGGAAGAGATTGCGCGTTGTGAAGCCGATCCCGCAGCACGCCTGGTTGTATCGGAAGCCAGCGAAGACATTCCGCGGCCCTCGGCACGCACCAAGGGTCCGCGCTACACACCGCTCGCGCGGCGCAGTGACAAACCCGATGCCATTGCATGGCTGGTCAAGCACTATCCGAATCTGTCGGATTCCCGCATATCAAGGCTGATCGGAACAACCAAACCGACGATCGTAAAGATCCGGGAGCGCACTCACTGGAACATGTCCAACATAAATGCCAGGGATCCCGTGGGACTGGGCCTTTGTTTGCGCGAAGATCTCGACAATGAAGTGACACGAGCCGGTTATCAGCCACAGAACACCGGTGAGGCACCGGTCCAGGCCGACGACACGGGATCGGAGAGCATTCCAGTGCAGGGCGACCCCTAAGTCAGCGCATCAAAATCAGAGGCACCCTCGAAATGCGTTAGCAGCTCTCTCGGCCAATAGCTTGTCTATGCGTGTTGCAAGCGAGCGATTTCGTCCTTGATTCGGAGCTTTTGCTTTTTGATCGTTGCGACCGCTGTCTCATCAGGCAACGGTTTGCTGGACTCGGCATTCAATGCGTCTTCGAGTTTGGCATGCTGTTCCTTCAGCTCCTCAATCCGTAGACTCGCGCTCGTCATTCGCGTCACCTTCCTGTGGACTAGTGTTTTTGCATCAGTGCCGCAATGTATGACGTTACGATGACATTATCAATCGAACCGCTCCTCTGAACACGCGCCCGGCCTGCTCTCTCCCCTGTGTGACCGGACGCTTGATCGCCTGCTCCGCAGGACAACAGTCTGCGACTGTTTCCCAATGACCCGACTTGCGTTCCTGTCAGTTACAGAGTGGCGCAAAGGTTGCCAACATCTGCCGAAAGACCCGAAATTCCGGCTGACAACAGGATCCCGATCTGAGAGCGGTCGGTGTCTGACAGCTGAGGACTGAACGTCTTCAGATACGCTCCCATATTCGCTGCGGCATCACTTGCCCGATCCGTCGCTGACCGGTCCGGACCTCCTGCGCTCGTGACGGCCCCCGCCAGCACAAGTTGTTCGGCATGCTCGCAATCGATTTCGATTTTCTGGATTCGTTGGCGCAGGGATTCACACAGGGTATCCGGTACTGGAGAAATCCCGCCTTTCATAATCATTCGGATCTCACGCAATTTTCGAACGACGGCATGATGCCAATCGAAGGAAATGTCCAGCAGAAGCTGCAAATCCTCCTTTCCCAAACGGCCTCGATCTGAAGCACCAAACCACAGACAGAACAGCAACACATTGACATCAAGCTGGTACCGTTCTTGCAGATCAATACAGGCGGCTCCGACCTTGTCCTGCATGTAGACATCAAGGGAATAGTCCCAGAATGGATGATCCGGAAATTGGGTCACGGATTTTTCTCCTCGCAGGCCCGTCAGGTGTTATATACCCGCCAATGCCTCTGAAGGGCCGGGCGGTTACCCGGAACGCAGTCTGCTGATCTTCACAAAATAAACTGCCGCGCCTGAAAATGGGAGCCCGTCCGGTATCAACAGACTGCAGTCCACAGAGCCGGAGCAAGCTACCGAAACAACTGTAGCCGCATTACCATTATCGCAACACTGATCCTGCCGAATGATCACACAGGTTTTCCAGGTGGGCCCAGGAATCATGATGCAGGGAAGCGATATCTGGTATCAAACGTGCCAATGACTGGAAAGAAATCGGCCTTCTGATGCCTTCAACTCCCGTCGGCCCAAATCTTCCTGGCTGCAACCCGCCACTGCCATTCCAACGCAGGCGCATATTCAGGATCGTGCGTGATCCGCCAACTGCGAACAGCCGGGTCGGGGGCAACCGGATACCGTCGTAATGCAGAGCCTGGTCGCCTGATCAGGAAAATCCTGCCATCGGCCTGTTTACAGGCAGCATTCGGTATACCAGCAGCAACCGTTCTGACAACCCGATGCCGGAGGGTCCTCTACGGACGGGCTCCTGAAAAGCAACGGAAGTCATCTGCAGCTTCAGCAACAAAACGGGATCCGCAATTCAATGATTCAGGAACCGACAGCCATCAGATGACCGCAAAACCCCTCGCCCGGACAAGGCCCGACAGCGCGTTCGCACAAAAGACAGCGCCAAGGCAGACGGGCTGGCTGGACGATCTCCGGAAACGCGATAGCAATCAGACTTTTCAATAACCCATACGCAATTCCTGGGCGTCCGCGACCAGGTCGTCGAGCACCCGACGTCGGGCTGCATCCATAGCAGTCTTGTAGCGGAGGATAGCGTCAAGACGAACGCGGTTGTCCGTCCCCACCTTGTGGAAGGGAATGGCTCCTGCCTTGAGGAGCCCGACCAGAAAGGGACGAGAAACGTTGAGGAAGTCGGCCGCCTGACGGATGGTGAGTTCGGCGTCATTCCGCACCACTGCAACCGGACCACCCGACGCCATGCCCTCGAGTATGTCCAGAAGCAACTCTCCGACCGACGCGGGCAGGTCGATCGTCTCCTGGCCATGTGCGCTCATGACGAGGAGCGAAGGAGCACCGTCCGCATACAGAAGATCGCGCAAGCGTTCACTGGAAGCTTTGGCAATCCTGGCATCCGCTGCCGAAGGAACGAGTGATCGTATCCGTGCAACCATTAGTCCGGCCTCCTCCTCCCCGGTTTCCAGGCGGCCATAGCGGCTGAATTCTTCATTCGCAATATCCGAAACCTGTGCTCCTGGGGGTCTTTCCTGTTAGCAGTCGCAGGGGTCACGCCGGAATTTTCGTTCTTCATGACGGTGTGCGACTTGGTTTCGTCGCGTTTCAACTGACCTTGCATCCGGTGCCGTCAGGCGTGCTGGACTGAATCCCGAAGCGGCTCTTCATTCCCGGTCTGCGAATTCGACGCTCAGAGCCGGAACACGCCTCGTCACCTGCCGCAGCCGGCCAGCAGAAAGGATAAAATTTTCTCCTCCAAATCCATGATGCAAAGATAACGGCTTGCCGGGATTTCTGTTAGCATCTGTTTCAATTGCCGATAAGAAGGATGTCTCTGCATGAGCAAGCAGGAAGCTCTCCGGCGCAGGCTGAAGGAACTGGAACGGGAACACCGCGAACTGGGAGAAGTGATTGCGCGGCTGACCGAACGGGCACCCTATGATCAGCTGCAACTGCAGAGACTGAAGAAACAAAAGCTCGCGCTGAAGGATCAGATCGTCAGAACCGAAAATGAACTCTATCCCGATATCATCGCCTGACCACGCCCCCGAGAAAGAAACCAGGTGCCATGGCACTTCAACCTTCGAACCCGGACAACGAAGTCACTGATCGGCGACCCAGCGTCGGGGTCGTCATGGGCAGTCAATCGGACTGGACGACAATGAACGAAGCTGCCGGCATCCTCGAAACACTGTCGATTCCTTACGAGACCCGGATCGTCTCGGCGCATCGCACTCCCGACCGGTTGTTCGAGTACGGGAGATCAGCCCGGGCCCGTGGTCTCAAGGTAATTATTGCAGGTGCGGGAGGTGCGGCCCACCTGCCCGGCATGCTGGCCTCCCTGACGCCTCTACCGGTCCTTGGCGTGCCAGTGGAGAGCCGGATGCTCAAGGGGATGGACAGCCTGCTGTCGATTGTGCAGATGCCGCGGGGTGTTCCTGTGGGAACCCTCGCCATCGGTGGTGCGGGTGCCCTGAATGCCGGACTACTCGCCGCTGCGATCATCGCTCTTGAAGACGGAGAGGTCGCGCACCGCCTTGATCACTGGCGTGACGCGCAAACGAGTGCGGTAGGAAACTTTCCTTCATCTCCGTCAGTTCAGTGAAGAGCATAAACGGGTTCCCGGTGCTTCCACCAGGATCAATCATCGGCATTATCGGCGGTGGACAGCTGGGTCGCATGACCGCCATAGCCGCGGCCAGACTGGGTTACCGGTGTCACGTGTTCAGTCCGGACGACGATGCACCGGCCAAGGAGGTCGCTCCTTTCGCAACAACGGCTTTCTATGACGATATCGAAGCCGTCGAGGCCTTCGCGAAGTCCGTCGATGTCGTGACCTTCGAATTTGAAAACGTGCCCGATGACGCCCTCGCGAGAATCGCGCTGCAGACCCCAGTTCGCCCGGGCATCATGGCCCTTCAGGTCTCCCAGGACCGGATCAAGGAAAAGTCATTCTTTACTTCCCTGGGGATTGACATCGCTTCATGGCATCCCGTCCAGTCACCGGACTCCCTGCAGGAAGCGTTGCAGACCGTTTCCCTTCCCGCCATTCTCAAGACTGCCCGGCTCGGTTACGACGGTCGTGGTCAGGTGCGGCTTCACCACAAGGACGAAGCGGCCGAAGCCTGGAAGACGATCGGCACGGTTCGCGCTGTACTGGAAGAAGTCGTGGAGTTCGAGCGCGAGATCTCGGTCATCGTCGCCCGCAGCCTCGACGGGGGCAAGGTAAGCTGGGATCCTGTCGATAATGTCCACCGCAACCATATTCTGCATACAACATCGGCGCCCTCTACGCTGCCCCGGAACCGCCAGAAGGCGGCAGTGGAAATCGCCGGCCTGATTGCAGATGAACTCGAAATTACCGGCCTGCTCGCTGTCGAAATGTTCGTATTGGGCGACGGCCGCCTGCTGGTCAATGAAATTGCACCGAGACCCCACAATTCAGGTCACTGGACACTGGACGCTTGCGCCATTGACCAGTTCGAACAGCTGGTTCGCGCCGTGACAGGGCTGCCGCTGGGTGACCCCCGCCCCCATTCTGCCGCCGTAATGACCAACCTCATCGGCTCGGAGATCGACAATTGGCAGTCCTTGCTACGCGAACGCGGAGCCTGCGTGCATCTCTATGGAAAATCCGAGGTTCGCACCGGGCGCAAGATGGGTCATGTCACCCGGTTGTCGCGGAATGTGTCTCGACCATAGGTCTTGTCGAACGCGCTTCGGACGCCGCGGAAGGAAGCACCTGCAAGGCTGTTGCAATACTCCACGCGATCGCGCACACGCCGAAAAAGCTGCGTACCCGCCAGTCTTCGCGAAAGGAATGTTCGCGTGGCCTCCATGTCTTCACTGTCATCATCCAGCCAGCAGACAGTCGTGGACGAGATCACGGCAGCCAGTATCGCCCGCTTTGTGTAGTAAGAGAAATCACTGGACCGATCCCCCGCAAGATACCATGTCTCGTCAACCGTCCGCGACAACAGTCGAAGCCCGAGCATGACATTGGGGGGAAGAGCAAGGTAGGCGATTCCCCGGCGCACAGCTTCGCGATAGGGCAGTAACGCTTCCAGCCGGCCAATGACGAGTTGCTCGACGCTCTGGTGAAGACGCAGTTCTTCAAAACCTTCCGATGTCGCGATTACGGACATCGACTGATCAGCACGTTCCGAAAAGTGTATCAGGGCATCCTGCGGCCCCAGCGGAAACACCGTTTCCATGGGTTCAGCCGTGACCCCGAGATCATTCATCCCTGCCTGAAGTGCTGCGCGAGACCACCCTTTGTCCGGAATATGGGCCAGCATGGCATCAAGCAAACGATCACGGGCCTCCGGTATCGTCATTCACCGCGCCTCCTGGCATCGCTGCTGTCGCTTCGTTCCGCCTCAAGGGCATATCGAAGTTCTTCATTGAAGCTCAGCAGTGAAAGATCGTTTATGCGCATGGGGTAAAGGATTCCATCGAGATGATCGATTTCATGCTGAACGACCCGGGCGTGAAAGTTCGTAGCCTCGCGTTCGATCAGACGGCCCTCTGTGTCATAGCCACGATAGGCGATACGGGTAAATCTCGGCACGGCACCCGTGATTCCGGGAATTGACAGACAACCCTCCCAGCCAAGACTTATTTCGTCACCCTGTTGCTCGAATTCCGGATTGATAAGGACAGTGACTGGCGCAATATCTGTTGGAAGATCTTCATTTGGATTTCTGGTCGACGGTGCCTTGAACACGATCACGCGCCGGCTTTCATGAACCTGGGGTGCGGCAAGGCCAACCCCGCCAGCATCTTCCATGGTGGAAAGCATGTCGTTCACGAGAGTCCGAACGACGTTATCGGTCGGATCCTCGACAGGCGCTGCTGCCTGCAAGAGGACAGGATGGCCCATCCGGGCGATCTTCAGAATTGACATTATCCCTTGCCTCCTTCGCGATACTGATGGCGTCGCAACTGCGAGACACCAGTTCTGTGATCCAGGCAACAACCCAGTATACGACGAATTTCCCGAGATCTGTGGCCTCGCTGGCATTGTCCGTATGAACGCTCACCAGCACAAGGTGATCAGATAAGGTTCCTTGATTGACGCCTCCGGAACTCCGGAAACCGAATAATTTCACCCGGCCTCCGCGGATCTTCATCACACGCTCCCGGCGCCAGCTTATTCCGGATATTCCAATTCAGTCTGTGTCTTTGACCTGTCCAGGAATCCTGAAACCCGCACGCCATCGCCGGCAGCCGGTCTGGCCGGGTCTGCAGACGCCAGAATACCGCTGGATAACTGGTGACAGCTATGAGGTACAGCCCAATCTTCTCCGAATGCTCCTGTCCGAGCATTCGGAGGCGCCGCTCAAAAAAACGGATCGCCTGGCCAGTCCCCGGGATGGGCACGAAAATCACGGAAACCGTCTCGTCAAGACCGCGATGACCGAGGCCAAGACTGCCGCAATTGGTCAATGACGGCGCCGGACGCAGGGGCAAATAATCGGGTGCGCACCATGGTTGATACCGGCGAACAAGCCACGGAACCATCTCACAAGAATCGGCGCAGGACAGGTTTGAGAATTTTCTCGGATCCCTGACATCATCAGCGAAGATGGCAGAAGGGATGCGGACCGAAGACCTTCCAGCCCTTCGACGATTCTGGTCCGAACGTTCGTTCGTCATACCTGACAATTTGAGTAACGTCTCGACGGTCTCGATCCGTGCAACCGGTGCGTGTTTCTCGTTTAACCCTGGAGCTGCAAAATTACCCCTCGCATCCGCGGCAAGGCGTCCGGCCAGTAACCGCTCGTCGGAAATTCTTGCCAGCGAGCAACAACTTGTTATATCCTGCAGGCCAATGTGGAAAGTTAGCTCTCCACCACCGGAAGCAGACAAAGGAGATGAACAGCCAGTGGAAGTGACGGTTCGTGACAATGATGTAGACCAGGCGCTGCGCGCTCTCAAAAAAAAGATGCAGCGCGAAGGCATTTTCCGCGAAATGAAAATGCGAAGGTCCTATGAGAAGCCTTCTGAACGCCGCGCCCGCGAAAAGGCGGAGGCTATCCGTCGCGCCCGCAAGCTCGAACGAAAGAGGCTCGAGCGCGAAGGTTTTTGATATCAGCACTTCTCGGTAAGACAAACAGGCCGCTCGCACGCGGCCTTTTTCACAAGTTCCGGAACAAAATCACTGTGTAACGCTTCGCCGGAGACGGGCCGCGATCGTTTGATGATGCTAACATGGGGTCGTAAGGGTCCTGGCCGATTCCTGGGGACGACAGGCCCGGAGGTGACGCATGACGCATCCTGTCATCGGTATCACTCTTGATTCCGAGGATTCAGGAGGTTACTCACGGTTCCCATGGTATGCCGTCCGGCAGAATTATGGAAAGGCTGTCACGGCCGCCGGAGGACTGCCGGTCATGCTGCCGCATTTTCCGGAACAGGTCGATGTCTATCTGGACCAGCTCTCGGGGCTTGTCATCACCGGTGGAGCTTTCGATGTCGATCCTCTTCTGTATGGAGAAGCGGAACGCCACGGAACCGTGGCTCTCAAGTCATACCGAACCTCCTTTGAATGGGGAATGGCGGAAGGCGCACTTGGGCGCGGTATGCCAATTCTCGGCATTTGCGGTGGCCAGCAGTTGCTGAATGTCGTGCTGGGTGGAACACTCATTCAACATATTCCGGACGAGGTTCCGGACGCCCTTGAACATGAACAGCCGAATCCGCGTGATGAACCGGGGCACGATGTCACTATCGTTGCGGATACTCTTCTCCACCACATTGCAGACGCCTCGACAATTGCCGTGAATTCCGCCCACCACCAGGCTGTGAAACAAACCGGACCCGGTGTGATCATCAACGCTGTCGCCCCGGACGGGGTGATAGAGGGAATAGAGTTCCCACGGCATGATTTCTGTGTCGGTGTTCAGTGGCATCCCGAGTTCCAGATCAACGTGACTGACAAACGGATCTTCCAGGCTTTTGTCGATGCCGCCAGACGGACCTGCTGACAATGTCCAAAGGCAGCGAACGCATTGCCAAGCGGCTGTCGCGAGCCGGCCTGTGTTCACGCAGGGAAGCAGAGCGCTGGATCGCAGCCGGGCGTGTCGCCGTCAACGGCGAAACCGTTACGGCGCCGGGTACCCTGGTCACCGAGCAGTCGCGCGTTACAGTTGATGGCAAACCTGTCCGTCTTCCAGAACCCTCGTGCCTGTGGCTCTACCACAAGCCCGCCGGCGTCATTTGCACAAATTCAGACCGGTACGGCCGTCCCACTGTCTTTGACAGACTGCCGGAACACCTGCCAAGAGTTATGACGGTTGGTCGCCTTGATCTCCCCTCCGAGGGTCTTCTTCTTCTGACCAATGACGGTGAGCTTGCACGGACCCTTGAACTTCCAGCAACGGGATGGCTGCGACGATATCGGGTCCGGCTCAGAGGTCGGCCATCCGATGACGAGCTGGCCCGACTGGAAAACGGCGTGTCCCTGGCCAATCAGAATTATGGCCCCATCCAGTCAAGTGTGGACCGGGCAACAGGTGCCAACAGTTGGCTTACAGTCAGTCTTCGAGAGGGCCGTAATCGGGAAATCCGCCAGGTGTTTGAGCATCTGGGATATCCCGTAAATCGCCTTATTCGGATCGCGTTCGGTCCTTTTCAACTCGGCAATCTGCCGCGCGACGCGGTCAAGGCCATTCCACAGCGCGTATTGCGAGAGCAACTGGGCAACAGGCTGGGAAATGAGGATCATATCCGGCCGACATAAAGGGCGAAGGATTATCGCGCCTGCCGGACTACGAACGCGGCCGACCTCGGCCCGGATGCGTGAAGCGATCTTCAACATTCTTGTTCATCGGTTGCTCGATCGCAATAATCTGGACAGCCAGCCCCCACTCCGGGAAAGGCGAGTCCTTGATGCCTTTTGTGGTACCGGAGCCCTCGGTCTGGAAGCATTGAGCCGCGGTGCGCCCTACTGCGTTTTCATGGATTCAGACCCCGAGGTTGTCGATATCTGTCGTCACAACGTCAGGCACCTGGGGGAAGACGACCGGGCTCATGTCCTGAGACTTGATTGCCTCGATCCCCGACCCGCAACGTCACCTTGCGCATTGCTGTTTCTCGACCCTCCCTACGGCGAAGGTCTGGCTCCGGTGGCACTTGCTGCGCTGGATGCGGCGGGATGGGTCATGCCTGGCGCCCTGTGCTGCGTAGAAGTCGGGGCGCAGGAACCATTCTCTGTACCTCCCGGCTTCAAACAGCTTCACGAACGCCGCTACGGGGCCGCTCTGCTCAGGATACTGAAGCGGGCAGCCGAAGACTGATGCGTTTTTCCTCCATGTCCGCGATGGGTTCGCTGAAGGTCAGCGACGGCCAAACAGCTTCTCGATATCGGCCCGGTCCAATGCGATATAGGTTGGACGGCCGTGATTGCACTGACCCGAGTGGGGCGTCGATTCCATTTCCCGAAGCAATGCATTCATTTCTTCATGGTTCAGCCGCCGGCCGGCGCGCACGCTGCCATGACAGGCCATGGTGGAACAAACCTCGTCCAGTTTGTCCCTTAACAGAAGCCCTTCCCCGTACTCCGCCAGATCGTCGGCAAGATCCCGCACCAGTCCCTTGACATCGATGTGACCAAGCATTGCCGGGACGGCGCGAACGATGACCGCCCCGGGACCAAATTTCTCGATGACCAGTCCCAGCTCCTCGAACTGGTCCACGCGATCGACCAGGCGATCGACCAGAGCTTCGTCCATTTCCACCACCTCCGGGAGCAGCAAGCCCTGTGTCTTGACTCCTCCTTCGGCCAGCAAGCTCTTCATGCGTTCATAAACCAGCCGCTCATGAGCCGCATGCTGATCGACAATCACGAGTCCGTTCGTGGTCTGCGAAATTATGTAGGTGTCATGAACCTGGGCCCGTGCAGCTCCCAGCGGCCAGTCCGGTGCGGTTGCGGGTTCGTCGCGAGTGATGGGGGCCGAAGGAACATCCACACCCGTGAAACCAGCACCGGGCGACGCGGGATCCGCATGAACAGGTTGACCGGTTCCTGCCAACCGGTTCCGCCGGAGATCGGAAATCTCGGGCAACGGACTGTAATCTGTATGAAAGGACCCCAGAGCCGCGCTGGCTGTCGTGGTCGAACTCCGGTGTCCGGCCTGCTCAAGGGCGCGACGCAATCCACCGACGATCAGACTTCGCACCAGGCTGGAATCCCGAAACCGCACTTCGGATTTGGCAGGATGGACATTGATGTCAACGGTCTCCGGCGGCGCGACCAGGAACAGGGCCAGAGACGGATGCCGGTCCCGCGCCAGAAAGTCCTGATAAGCACCGCGTACCGCGCCCATCAGCACCCGATCCTTTACCGGCCGGCCGTTGACAAAAAGAAATTGTGCCCGCGCATTGCCGCGATTGAAGGTCGGAATCCCGGCGTGACCGAACAATCGGATTCCATCACGGTTGATGTCGACGACCACGGAATTCTCCGAGAACTCGCGGCCCATCACGACCGAAAGCCTCTCAAGACGGGAGGCGGTCTCTTCATCATCTCCCGGCTCGCAACGAAATCGGCACCGGGTCTCATCTGAGAACGAGAAGGCGATCTGATGATGCGCCATGGCGAGGCGTTTCACTGCTTCCAGCGCATGGGTCATCTCCGTACGTTCTGTCTTGAGAAACTTCAGCCGTGCCGGTGTCGCATAAAACAGATCTCGAACCTCGACCCGTGTGCCGCAGCGGATGGCTGCCGGCGTCAGCTGTCCTTTTCGACCCGCATCAGCTTCAATGGCAAAACCATCCGCAGAGCCAGCACTGCGGCTGACAATTCGAAGCCGCGCAACCGAAGCGATAGACGGCAGGGCCTCTCCGCGGAACCCCAGCGTATGAATGTGCACAAGATCTTCGTCGGGCAATTTGGATGTGGCATGCCGCTCAACGCAAAGAGCCAGCTCGTCCGGCGTCATCCCCCGTCCATCATCGGTAACGCTAATCAATCCCTTTCCGCCATTCCTGACCGTGATGTCGATTCGGCGGGCGCCTGCATCAATCGCGTTTTCGACCAGCTCCCTTACAGCGGCAGCCGGTCGTTCGATCACTTCACCCGCCGCTATGCGGTTGATCAACGTCTCTGGCAAGATCCTGATTGTCATTGATGCCGGTATCCCGTCAGGTTCTGGCTCGAAGGAACGCTCGGGTTCCACACCGCCATGCGCCGCATCCCTTGTCTTCAGGTCCCGGGCGCCAACATTCGATGCAGAATTCGTACGCCTCTCCGACTTCCTTTCCGTCCGCTGAAACCCTATTGACGCTCACACGCCGACGCAAGTGGAACGGAGGCAGGACAGAACAATAGTCAGCTGGCGATGACTGGGTCGTAATTTCCCCGTGCGCATGCCGTCCGGGCCACCCTGCATGCACGCGACTGCAGACGAACTCAGGACGCGGCGCTCATTCAGCGAATCGATTGACTTTCAAGACAGAGAGAGACTGCACACGGCATTGACCGCGCAGATGCCGGCCGACCCCGGCCGGACCGCAACGGCGGTACCAAGGGGAAGATCGATCCATAGGAAATCTGGAAGCCTGAACCTCGGCCCGAATACTCCTTCATCGAATCATCAGACTGTCCAAAAGGCGAGACCAAATGAGTCCCTGCTCTCATGGCAACCGGATGGAAGCGAAACGCTTTCCGTAACAGGGCAAGGTTAACCGAAAGGCGGCATCCGGCACGGAGCGGAGACGGCTCACATCAGCCGAAATCCGCGAGATCCGTGTCACTCGCTGTTCGGTGCGAGACGATCCGCCCAACTAGTCCCTGGGCCTTACCGGCGGCGGTGGCGGTGGTGGCGGCGGTTTCAAATTGGCTGGCGGTGACGGGCTTGACACTCCATCTTTCGATTTCTTTAAAGCGGCACGTTTTGCCGGCGACAAAGTCGGCTGTTTTGACATTATGCAATCTCCAGTGTTCGGCTACCGGATTCGGACCCGGATCAAACTCCAGAGTGACTACGCACCGGTGCATTCCTGTGCATCAATGCAGTAAATGGCAAACCTGCCCGATCTCGTGCAATCATGCCTTCAACCAACCCGCAACAGCTCCGTTAAATGTCTTGATGAAGGCAGCGAGGCGAGATCCTTGATGGCCGAAACAAGCTTATCGGGTCGATCATCATTCAAGCGATACCCGGCACAAAGCCGCAACTTCTCCAGGGTCTGTGCAACAGACAGGGGGTTGTCCGGTGAACCAAGCGGATGCTCACATTGCCCCGTCACAACGCCACCCTCCTTGAGTGTGACCGTAACCCTGACTTCGCCATTTGCGAGCCGCTCGTCACACACTACCTCAACACGTTCGGCTGCAAACTGGCGCAGAACCGGATCCTGACAACAGGATGGTTCGAACTGGTCGAGCGTCAATTTCCGGTCCCGGAGAAATACTGCACTCACGTAATGAGCAGACAGCAACGCCTCGAATTTTCCCTGATATCTTGCGAATCTGCCGTGCATTTCAAACGCGACCCGGCCCAGACCGAGACGTACCCGGGCAATATCCGGAAAGGACACGTTCTGGTTCCTGACCAGACCCAGGAGGGCCGTAACCACCGGTTGCAACGCCGTTGCCGACGGCCACATCCGGAGGGCAATACGCTGAAGTTCCCAATCCCGTCCCAGATCCCGTGTCGCAACATCTGGCAAACCGCCCTCTGCATAGGTCGTAAACAGACCTCCATCCTGGACCGTGAGAAATTCCCGGGTTGCAACGAACCCCTGCTGGGCCAGCAACCCGGCCATGAGGCCAGACAAGGCAGCCCGGCATTGATGAAACTTGACCGTCGGCGTCCCCCAGGCCGCAAAGGTTCCGGCCGCCTGGCTGCCGGCGAGGCCAAAGGCGCGGACCATGGCATCTGTATCCAGGCCCAGCAACTTCCCTGCGGCAGCTGCTGCCCCGAACGGGCCCGTTACGCCTGGACCATGCCAGCCCTTTTTTCGAAACGCGGGATAGTCAAGAGCGAGGCCAATCCGGGTCATGACTTCGCACCCTGCTACAATGGCCACCAGCAGATCCCGTCCTGACAGGTCGTCCCGCTCGGCCAGTGCCAGCGCCGGCGGCACCACCTCCGGTGTGACGTGCGTCAGTGTGGGCAGATGGACATCGCACATGGTCACAGCCGTCACCAGATATCCGTTCAGAATCGTGGCGCCCGCAAGCGAAAGATGTTGTCCCCCGATTATGGTGCTCTCCCGCGAAGATCCGAGCGCTGTCGCCAGAGCGTGAACCTGACCGAATTCATCTCCGCGATGTCCCGCCAGTGCACATGCCACTGCATCGGCAAACAGCTGCCACGCCGACTGGATCACGTCAGACGGCAAGTCGTCATAGGTCAGGTTCGCAGCAAATTCAGCAAGCTGCTCTGTTGTACGTTCCGTCACGTTGGCAACTCCGGCGAAATTTGAAGACAATAGAGATGTGGAGCCCTTGACGGCAAAGCTGCAGTCACTGCAATACCGGACATGACCATGAGTGCCATCAAAGACATTACCGTAGCCTTTCGATCCAGCCTGCCGCCCTGGCCAGGAGACCCCGCTCCCAGCGTATCACGCATAAGGAGCATTGCCGGCGGCCATCGCTGCAATGTTACGCGCATCGATACCGGCGTACATTTCGGAACGCATCTGGATGCACCCTGTCATTTTATAGAAGGGGCAGAAGCCGTCGAGGACCTCGACCTCGATGTCCTTGTCGGTCCCTGCCATGTGGCCGAAGTTCCGGACAGAACCGAAATCACCCCGGCAGATCTGGATCAAGCACAAATCCCTCCCGACACCAGAAGACTTCTGCTCAGGACGGACAATTCTGAACTCTGGAAGCGGCCCGACCACGCATTCGTCGAGGATTATGCGGCTCTGACCGCCGATGCGGCTCAATGGGTTGTCGAAAGGGGCATTCGCCTCATCGGAATTGACTACCTGTCCATCCAGCTCTTCTCCGATCAGGACTCAACGACCCATCTCCGGCTTCTCGGCGCCGGAATCATTATCGTCGAGGGACTTGATCTCAGGGATGTGTCAGCCGGCTTCTACGAACTGATCTGTCTGCCCATGAAAATTGCCGGCGCGGATGGCGCTCCGGTGCGCGCCGTCCTGCTTACAGAAGAAGAGGCATGACCTCACGATGCTGACGGGACGGGAATATCTAGAGAGCCTCAAGGATGGCAGGCAGGTTTATCTGGGACGGGAGCTGGTCGAGGATGTGACCAGCCACCCGGCGTTTCGCGAGGCTGCCCGGACCTTCGCCGGCATGTATGACCGTCGGCTCGATCCGCAGCATCGTGAGCTGATGCTGTCCGAGGAGGATGGAGAGACCTTCGCAACCTATTTTCTCCGCCCGCGCTCCCGCGCGGATCTGGAGCGCCGCTTCGAGACCCATCGCCGTATGGCTTCCTGGAGTTACGGTTTCATGGGCCGCTCGCCGGACAACTTTCCCTCCTACCTGTCGGGACTCGCAACCGGTTGCGATCTGTTCAATAATCTCCGGGCCGGATGCGGTGACTACCTCCAGGCCTATTACCGCGAGGCCCGCAGACGGGATCTGTTCATTTCCCATTCCGTGACCAATCCGCAAGCGAGCCGCCGCGCGGCTCATGAACTTGCGAACGCCGGCCGCGTCTCGCCGACATTGCGCGTCGTCGGGGAGGACGACGGAGGCATCACCATCAACGGTCTGAAGATGATCGGAACGGCGTCGCTCTATTGCCACGAGACCTGGGTCGGGAACCTGCAACCCGTGCCGCCGAACCAGAAAGACGAGGCCATCACATGTGCCGTCCCCATGAATGCCCCCGGCCTCTCGATCTGGTCCCGAATGCCTCTCGGAGGAACCACGGAAGCACCCTTCGACCATCCTCTGTCATGGCGGTATGACGAGAACGACGCGGCGCTCCTGTTCGAGAACGTGACGGTCCCGTGGGAACGGGTGTTCCTGCATGACAACCCAGTGATGAGCCGCGAGATCTACATGAAGACATCGGGACACTCGCTTGCCAATCACCAGGCCAATATTCGATTTCTCGAAAAACTGAAGCTGATCGTCGGGGTGGCGCACAAGCTGGCGATTACCAATCGAACAATCGATATTCCGGCCGTCCGCAGTACGCTCGGTCAACTGGCAGCACGACTCGCTCTGCTCGAGGGCCTGATCGCAGGCCAGATCCGGGAGTGCGAGGAAATGCCGCCGGGATCAGGATTTGTCACCGTCAATCGGCGCTTCATGTACGCAGCCTTGCACTGGTGCACAAACAACCACTCGGAAATCTGCGACATTGTGCGCGAACTGATGGGAGCGGGACCAATCCAGCTGCCCGCTGACAGTTCCGTTCTGCTGGATCCCGAACTCGCAGAAAAGTTCGAGACCTACTGGTCCCTGCCCGAAGAAAGCGCCCGGGACAGGATGAAACTGGCCCGTCTCGCCTGGGATATTCTGGGAACGGAATTCGCCGGGCGCCATGCCCTCTATGAGAAATTCTACGCTGGCCCCGGCTTTGTCATGGATAGCTACAGCTACGACTCATGCCCGTGGGACGAACTTGACGCCGGCGTCGATCAACTTCTTTCTGAAACCCCTGTACCAGACCGGTGACGAACATGCCTGCGCAAGGCCGGCAGCAAACGCAAGCCCCGGGTTCGTCGTGGCCTTTGATGCCAGGCCCTCAACCGCATCTCCGAGATCGCTTGAGGGAGCCCAGCGGCCGGCTGTATACAGGCTTTCCCGAGGCCGGACTCAGGCCGTGACCTCAAGCATTCCGGTCTCATCCCGCGACAGGCCTGTCCCGGCAGCGGCCGATGTCACTGACGGATGCCAGTCTACGCGACCCGCATCAGGTCCGCCTATCAGGGTCAGAAGGGTTCCGGTTCCCTCACCCATGTAGCGAAAACCCCGGTATATCCCGATCGGTACGCTGATCGTGTCAAAGGGGTCTAGAAGAATTTCCTTTTCCTCACCATCCGCAAGCCATGTCACCGCCCATTGCCCGACCAGCGGCATGAAAACTTCTTCGGTCCGGTGGGTATGCAGCGCTGCGCCATTACCGTGCTCGGCCTGAATCATACCAAGATTGAAACCATGAGCGGGCAGCGGAATATTGGGCTGAAGCTCCGGTTTGTCGGATGCCTCGACGACACCCATTCCGATGAGATTGATCTTGAACCGCCGGTGTCCGGGCAGGCGGCTGTCAATGTAGGCCTCGTCGGAGCCGCGTAATTCAGAAAACCTCGCGACAAACTGCTCCATTTCCGTCACGGAGACACTTCGATTGTTCATGACATGCTCTCCCTGTTCAGTGGAATATTGCTAACGGGTCAGACAAAGACCATGGTCCGGCCTGAACGACAGATACACGGTTTGGCCAGGAGCAAGATCCTCGTAATGCGTGATTTGAATTCCGATTTCGTGTCTGCCCACACGAATCCGACCCTCGAGGAAACTGCCAAGATAGATCGTATCAATGACTTCTCCCTCGATCACGTTCAGCTCGGGAGACGCAGCGATCTCCTGCGTGTGGAGGTCCACATCTTCGGGCCGCAGACTGAGCACCACGGAAGATCCCGGCGCAGCAACCTGCCCTCCTGCTGCGCGCAAACGGAGAGGCGCGCGGGCTGCGCCTGTATCGACTTCGATTTCGCTGACACCGCCGTCATGTGCTACCAGCGTTCCTTCCAGCAAGCTGGTGACACCGATAAAATTTGCGACAAAGGCATTGGCCGGCCGGGTATAGACAGTATGCGGGTCTCCCACCTGCTGGATCACGGCCTTGTCCATGACCACGATCCGGTCACTCATGACGAGGGC
Organism: Alphaproteobacteria bacterium; assembly: GCA_965221485.1. Classification (GTDB taxonomy): domain Bacteria; phylum Pseudomonadota; class Alphaproteobacteria; order MPNO01; family UBA830; genus JAJEBT01. The sequence goes on from OZ244893.1 coordinate 2,372,163, forward strand.
TTCAGACTGGTCATGGGTGACGAATATGGACGTGATGCCGACTTCGCGCTGCATTCGCACGATTTCCACCCGCATCTGCTCGCGCAGTTTGGCGTCGAGATTCGACAACGGCTCATCAAACAGAACCACCTTGGGCTGATAAGCGATGGCTCGGGCGAGCGCGACGCGCTGGCGCTGCCCCCCTGACAGTTTCGTCGCATAACGAGACGCGAGGTGATCGAGGCCAACGAGCTCAAGCGTCTCCATGGTGCGCTTGCGCAACTCGCCCGATGATGCCCGGCGAACCCTGAGGCCATAAGCCACATTGTCGAAAACCGTCATGTGCGGCCAAACGGCATAACTCTGGAAGACCATGCCGATATCGCGATCCTCGGGGTTCAGGTGAAGCTCCTCCTTCGCAGAGGACACGATGCGGTCTCCGATCCTGATCGTACCCGCATCCGGCTTTTCCAGCCCCACGATACAACGAAGCGTCGTAGTCTTGCCGCAACCGGAAGGCCCCAGAAGGGTGACAAATTCGCCCTCCGCGACGGACAGGTTGAAATCACTGACGGCGGTTTCCTCGCCGAACCGTTTCCAGAGTCCGTCAATCGTGACAATCGATTCTGACGGGCGAGTCATAGCGGCACGGCAAGTATGTGATCGGTATCGAACCGCAGCTGCACCGGATCACCAGTGGCAAGACGCTGGCGGGGGTGGATATTGGCACGCAGTTCCACATCACCCCAGCGAATGCGGCAATCAACATAACTGCCAAGAAAGATGGTCTGCAAAACTTCGCCCCGCACGGTTTCCGCGCCGGAAGTGCCCGATTCAACATGCACATCCTCTGGCCTGATCGAGAGAACTACCCGATCACCGTTTTCCACTCCGGACGCAATTCGGCATGAAAGGACGAGAGTTTCTCCGCCAGCCCCGGTCCGAATTCGCCCCCTTCCATCCCTGTCGGTCTCCAGCACCTCGGCATCAAACAGATTGGCCACACCGATAAAACCGCTGACGTAACGATTGGCAGGAGATCTGTAGACCTGAAGGGGCGGTCCTTTCTGCTCGATATGGCCCTTGCTCATGACAATGATCTCGTCGCTCATGACCAACGCTTCCGACTGATCATGAGTGACATAGACGGACGTGATCCCGATCTCATTCTGGATGCGTTTCATCTCGACACGCATCTGTTCCCGCAGTTTCAGGTCCAGATTTGATAAAGGTTCGTCAAACAGCAGAAGATCGGGTTGTGCCACAATCGCGCGTGCGAGCGCCGCACGCTGCTGCTGACCCCCAGAAAGCTGGGTTGCGAGTTTTTCGGACATGTCGGCAAGGCCAACCAGTTGCAACACATCAGCAACCCGGTCATCGATTTCCCTGCGGTTCGTTTTCCGGATGGTCAGCGGATAGGCCACATTGTCCGCTACGGTCATGTGCGGCCAGATTGCATAACTCTGGAATACCATCCCGATATTGCGTTTTTCAGGAGCCAGGAACACCCCGTTCCGGGGAGCGGTGAAAACCCGGTCTCCGACCTGGATTTCTCCGGAGTCGATCGCATGCAACCCGGCGATACTCATCAGTGTTGTTGTCTTGCCACATCCCGAGGGCCCCAGAAGGGTCAGGAACGATCCCTTGGGAGCGTCAAAGGAAATATTGTCAACCGCCCGGTCATCACCGAACCACTTGACCAGATTCCGGATCCTCAGATACCGGTCGTCGGAAGAACCGTTTTTTTTGTCCGGTTGCGTCGTGGTCATGCCGAAAGTGCCTCCCGGCCGGCGATGCGCCTGAACACATAAATACAAACCAGCAGCACGATCGTCTGGGCCATCGACAAGGCTGCTGTCAGAGGTTCATTTTCGAAATTGGTGAGATAATAGACTCCGACTGACAGGGTCTCGGTCCCGGTCGTGTAAAGAATGATAGAGATCGAGAGTTCGCGCAGATAAATAATGAACAGCAAGACCCATCCGGCAAAGATGCCGGGCTTCAGTAACGGTATCGTGATGCGGCGCAACGTAGTGAACCAGCTTGCACCTGACATTCGTGAACTCTGGTCGAGCTCCTCCGAGATCGCCAGCAGCACAGATGACACGTTCCGCTGGCCATATGGAAAAAAGCGCGTGATATAGCCGAGAAGCAGGATCCAGATGGTCGCGTAAATCGGTGTCTGGATGTAGGTCACGAGAACACCCATGGCAAGCACGATGCCCGGAAAGCCGATCGGCACGACACACAGGAAGTCGAGCAGCCGGGATCCGAAGCCCTTGGTCCTATGGATCATGTAGCTGACCACAAGAGCCAGCACCATGGCGATCGAAGCACCCGCAAAGGCCAGGAAAAAACTGTTCAGGATACCGTTGGTCGCTGCCTGAATGCTCTCCGGACGCCAGAAGAACAACGTCTTCACGTAGTTATGGAGCGTAATCTCCGATAACTGGATCTCAGCGGTCCAGACCGGGTGAAGGCTGACAATGAGCAGACACAGGATTGGCAGCACGACCGCGACGAGAATGTAGAAGATATTGTATGCGAAAGCGACCCACTTCCAGCCACCAAGATCCAGGACATTGGGACGATAGCCCTTGCCGGTTACCGTGGTAAAGGAACGAGGTGCGATGTAGCGCTGCTGTATCCAGATCAGGAGAACCGTAATAAGGCCGAGCGCCATGCTCATGGTAGCGCCGAGATAATGGTTGGCATCATCGCCCACGGCCTTGGAGAAGATCTGCGTCGTCAGGGTCTCCCATCCGTACGGCGCGCTGAGCTTGAACGGCACTCCGAACTCGCCGGCACTGGTGACAAAAACGATGATCGCTCCCGACAGGATTCCGGGCATCACGAGCGGCAGCGTGACCGTCATGGTCGTTCTCAACAGTCCCGCACCGGTTGTGCGGGCGCTGTCTTCTAGGGATGGATCCATACGGCGCAAGGACCCGACAACAAAGAGATAGACCAGGGGTGCAAAAAAGATACCGGTCACCCAGATGACACCCCAGAGATTGTCAACATTGAAAAGGTGACCTTCGATGCCAAGCAGATCTCGCGCCCATCCGTTGAGCAGCCCTGTACGCGGGGCCGCAAGATTGTGCCAGGCAATCGCGCCGACAAACGGGCTGAGGAAGAACGGAATCAGATTGTAGGGTTCAAGATAGTCGCGCAGGGGACAGTTGGTACGGGCATTGATCCACGCCAGAGAAACGCCGAGAACTGTCGCAAGGACCGTCGATCCGGCGCTGACTATGATGGTGTTGAGAAATGCCTTGGGAATGATGCGGTCCGTGAACAGGGTCACGTAGTTGCCGAAACCCCATTCGGTATCCCACCCCAGCGGATCCAGAACCCGAAAACTGCTGATCAGCAGCGTAATCAACGGCAGAATGACCGCCAGCCCCACGATCAGACTGACAACGATCGTAGCAACGTTCTCCTGGGTGAACAGGCCGCGCATGCGGTTTTCTGTACGCGACCGCATGCCTCCGGCGGGTGGAACTGCGGTGCTCACGGGTTCACTGGCCATGTGAGGATATCCCTTCGCACGGTCACCGGCAGGTGGTGCGTCACAGACAAAACCCGGCGAGCAGAAACCTCCTCGCCGGGATCAATCCAGATCGTTCCGATAGACCCTTGCGCTTCACGTCTTCAGCGTGTCAGGAGCCAAAACAAAGGCCCGACAATTCTTCGCTGCAGAGATGTCCCCCTTCAGGTCCGAACCAGGGTTCAGCGGAAGTTCTGCTGCCATAGCCCCCGTACGGCCTTGAACTCGCGCTGGGCACCCACCCAGTCATCGAGGCCCACGAGCTTGGTCTTTGTGAGATCAAGAAGGTAAGGAGCTGCTGCCGCAGGCGGTTTGTAGCCCTCACGGAAGCTGTAGACGGCCTCTCCCTCGACGATAATGTCCGCGCCTTCCTTGCTCAGCATGAAATCTATGAGCAGCTTGCCTGCGTTCGGACTTCCTGCGCCCTTGAGGACTGCGGACTGGTTGCCAAGCATGACCTGACCCTCTGCATACGAGCCCATCCTGATCTTGCCCTCCAACGCAGGCTGTTTCAGCACGTTCTGATAGACGCGTCCAGACAGATTCCACATGTCAAAGGGGCGCTGGCATGAAATCACCATCTGCATCTTCGGTTCGGTCCGGAACTCGACAATCGGCTCCGTGCCCTTGAGCTGTGTCCAGAATTTCCCGAAATCGACCGCACCGGCCTTCTGCAGGGCAATGACCGTGTTGGTGTAGGTGAAACTCTTGGTGATGTCAGAGGCAATTGTCATGCCCTTGACCCGCGCCTGAACCGCATCGGCATATTTGCTGACACTGAAATCCTTCATGCCGGGACATGCGGTGTTCCATACCGGCTGGAAGGTATAGGCGAGCGGCACAACCACGTAGGGATAGTTGACGTATTGGCCGGCGGCCTTGGCGACAGTTTCGCTGTCCTTCCAGTAGGCGCTGTCCAGTTTTTCGAACGCACCGCGTTTGGCGGCCTGATCGAAGAAACCCGGAGCACTGACCAATATCACGTCAACCGTGAACTTGCCCGCCTTGATTTCCTGACGCACCTGGGAGACCGTCGCACCCGTACCCTTCCGGAGGTTGTTGAACCTGAACCCGTCGCCAAGCCCGTACCGCTTGACAAAGGCCTCGCCAAGGCGCCGGCCCGTGCGGTCGCTGAAAATCGGGTTGATCAATGTGACGGAACCTTCCTCCTTTGCCGCGGCAACGAGGGCCTCCTCCTGCGGTGTCATGTGACCATCAGCCAATGCCGCCGGTCCCGACATCATCAAGACTGCAGCAGACAACGTACCGAGCGCGATTGGCATTCCATTCAAGCGCATTCAACCCTCCCTTGATCGCATCATGAATAAATTTCCTTAAGTAAATTTAAATTATTGGGCTGGTACAGGCAAATTTTCCCGTCGGAGAAGAATCTGGCTTGTGATTGCCGTCTGGAACACCACCGCATCCGGGCAACGGTGTGTCTCCCAATTTGATGCTACTGCCCCGGAACCACTGCAGACCTTCCCGTAATCACTGCATTGGGAACTGAAAGGTCCCACCCTGTCCGACACGAGGGAAAAATGGTGGTCCCGACCAGCAGGGTGGGTCCAGGAACCAATACCGGACGTTCCGACGTATCGGCCCGGAAAGACCGGAAAATACCGGGGTGAGAGATACCTTGTCGTGTCACGAAACCCGCGCGCCGCAATGGTTGCGGGACGGCGTCCATGACGCTCCGGGGGCCAGAGCACGATTCTGATCTGCAGAAAACGCTCTCCCGGGGACTCTCAACTCCGGATGATTACGAGCGGCATTGATCAACATCCGGACGGGGCGCACAATCCGGTCACCTACATTGCCTGTAACAACCACCCCTCTTGCGATACACGGCCTTGGCCTATAGATTTCCAGCCAATCGGGACGGGTGAATCTGCACAGAATGAAAAACCGCCTGTCGTTCCGGAGGGAGATGCCATGTCCGAAACAGGGAACACGGAAACCAAGACCGAAGGCGCCTACAAGGGTGGCAAGGGCAACTACTATTTCGATGTCCCCCGGCTTTCCGGTGTCGAGGCCGGAAAGGGTTATGCCCCGACCTTTGGCCCGGTGATCGAGGGCGAACTGACCCAGGTCGGCATCATGACGATCCCTGCGGGGCAGTCCTCTGCTCCCCACACCCATCCCAACGAGCAGTGGATTTACCTCATGGCGGGACGCCTTCGTTCGATTGTTGACGGTGAGGAACGGGAAGTCGGACCGGGTGAACTCATCTACATTCCCGCCGGAATTGTTCACAGTGTCGATGTGCTGCCCGGCGACGACGCCAGGTTTTTCACCTGCAAGGACCTCAGGCACGGCATCCAGGGTACAGCGGTCTGAGGCCGGCTGATACCGGCCAGCCACCGGAGCGGCGGCACCACCCCGCGCAAACTAAACAGGAGTATGACAATGAAGGCGTTCAAAGGGATGATCGCAGTTGCCGCATTTTTCGCGCTCGCTGGCGCGGCACAGGCAATGGAACAGTACCGGATCGGCGGCGGCCCGGCCGGCGGCGGATGGCATCCATCCGTAAGTGCCGGCGTGCAACTGCTCAATGCAGAACTGGCAGACAAGTACAAATTCAACTATTCGCCATCAAATGGCTCGGTCGACAATGTTCGCCGCGTTTCGCTTGGCGACTTCGATGCCGGATGGGGTCACGTGGGACAGGTCTACCAGGCCTGGAACGGCGTCGGCCTGTTCGAACGTGACGGCGCCAGTAACGACTTTCGCATCATCGCCAACGTGCGCAAGCAGACCCAGATCATAGCGGTGCTGGCGGACAGCCCGATCCGGACCTTTTCTGACATGAAGGGAAAGGTCGTGAGTTTGCTCAACAAGGGATCGGGTAGCAATGTCAACTGCGTCAATGTCATGAAGGGCGCCGGAATTTATGACGACATCGACAAGCGCTATCTGGGTTTTGCAGCGTCGGCGCGCGCCCTGGGTGATCGCCAGATCGATGTCTTTTGCTCCGCTGGCACTCCCTACCTGATCCCCGCGCTGACCCAGCTGTCCATCAGCAAACCGGTACGCTATGTCAGCCTGTCTGAAAGCGAACAGGCGAATCTTGTCAAGCAAAATCCCTTCTATGCGCCTGCAACCATTCCGGTGCAAAAGGATGTGCGCGGCATGACCGAACCGTCGCGGTCGATTTCCTATGACGTTTACTGGATCGTCAACAAGAGCATGTCCGACAATGCGATTCATGACCTTCTGACGGTTATTGCCGATCCCGCGAATCTCAAGAAACTGACGGCAACCGCAGGATACTGGAAGACCCTGAGTGGTGACTTCAGCAACCTGGGCTCGGTCGGTGTCCCTGTCCACCCTGCCGCTGCCCGGTACTGGAAGAGCCGCGGCTACGAAATCTCAGCCAAGAGCATCATGGGCTACTGAGGAATGGACTGCCGGGCCTTGCCCGGCAGACTTTTCAGACGCGGTGTGACCCTGCAGCACCGGTCCTTTCGACCACCACTCCCGGCCCGGCCGACGAGCGGGGCAGACAACAATGGCTGACAGGACGCTTACCCTGCTGATGAGGATCGGTCTTGTCAGCGAAGACTCGGTCCAGCCGCGCTCGATGTCAGGGCTGGCCGGGATACTCTTTTCAATTGTCGCTGTCGCCTATTCCTATTTCTTCCTTCACATTGCGATTTTTGGCCCTCCGGTTTCCGAAGTCTTCAAGGGGACGTTTTTTCTCGGGGCGGCCGTCATGTCACTGCTGCTGTATCGTCACCGACGGCGATCGTTTCGTGACGGAGGAAGCTGGCTCGACGAGTTTTTTGCTCTCGCCAACCTTGTCCTGCTGGTCGCCGCTGCCGGCATCCTGATCCACTGGTTGCTGACCGGTCAGGAACTCTTCTGGCGACGCTATGAAGGAAACGGGACATGGCTGGCCGCGCTTGCCGGCGCAGTGATTGGCACCGCAGTCTATCTGTATGACGGGTATCGGCGACGGTCACGGGATGGTCTGGTCCTGACCGATCTCCTGTTTCTGGCCGGCATTGTCTCATCGGTTCTGTGGTGGGGCATCAATCTTGAGGAACTGCAGATCAATATCGGCGGACGGGTTCCTGCGGCGCTCGTGATCTTTGCCCTGATGATGACCGCAACCAGCTTCGAGATCGCTCGCCGTGTTGTGGGCCCCGTGATTCCGCTGCTCGGGTTCCTGTTTTTCGTCTATTCCTTTGACGTGGTCGCGCGCGCCATGCCTGGCATCCTGAACCATCCCGGGGATCGGATGGCACGAGTCATGGAGTTTCTGATGCTGTCCACCGAAGGCATGCTCGGGCTGGTGACGGATGTTTTTGCAACCTTCATTGTAATTTTTGTGATTCTCGGCGCTTTTCTCGAGAAAACCGGCTTTGGTGCGCTCATCATCAACAGCACCTATCGAATTACGGGCCAGAAGACTGGCGGACCCGGCCTCGCTGCAGTGATCAGCAGCGGCTTTTTCGGCATGATTTCCGGCAGCGGTGTGGCCAATGTCATGACGACAGGTACCTTCACCATACCCCTGATGAAACGGGTGGGATACCGTTCCGAATTTGCCGGTGGTGTCGAGGCAGCAGCCTCGACAGGCGGTGCCTACATGCCGCCGATAATGGGCGCCGGTGCCTTTCTCCTGGCCGAACTGACAGAGACCAGCTACTTCGAAATCGTCAAGATCGCCTTCATTCCGGCTCTTCTGTATTACTTTTCGGTCGGGTTGATCGTTTATTACCGGGCCGTGCGCGACAAGCTGCATGGCGTTCCTGCAGACGAACTGCCTCCCTGGTCAGGTATCCTGCCGCGTCTCCACCTGCTGACCCCAATTCCAATGATGATCTATTTGCTCATCGTCGGTGATTCCGCATTTCTGGCTGCAGCCAAGACGATCATTCTGATCATTCTCCTCAAACTGGCTGATCTTCTGGCGTCGGTTCCCTCAAACGCACCTCGCCCTCTTTGGAAACCTCAGCTGGTTCTTTCCGTCATCATCGGGGCGGCAGTCTATCTCCTGGGCGATGCAATCGGCCCCCCTTTCACCTGGTTCGTCGACGACCATATCGGGGTCGGCTTCAGCGACGCCGTATTCTGGGTTCCGTTTTCCTATGTCCTCCTGCGATCCGCCGAACTTCTCCGCTACGGCGCCAGAGAGGTGGGATCCATATCGGCCTCCTCACCGGACGGCGCCGAAAGGTTTGGGTTCGGGGATGACGAGAGACCCGTAAGATCCCTCCTCGAAGCCTGGGTTGCACTGGGACGCACGATCCTGGTGTCGCTGGAAGCAGGCGCCCGCAACACCATTCTCGTCAGCTGCATAGCCGGCGTCCTCGGAATCCTGTTGTCCGCCGCCACCCAGAGCGACTTGCCCGGCCGGGTTTCGCACCTCCTCGTCGCTGCCAGCGGAGGCCTTTTGCCCATTACGATCTTCTGGGTCATCGTGGCGGGGTACATTATCGGGATGGGTCTTCCGATCGTCGCAAGCTACGTCATCCTGGCGATTTTTGCGGTCGGAGCCATGACCGAACTGGGCGTGCCCGCTCTCGCCGCTCACATGATCTCTTACTGGGTGGCGGTGGTCAGCGCAGTTACGCCGCCCGTTGCCCTTGCAGCCTATGCCGCAAGTTCGATCTCGCGAGGAGATCCGGTCGGGACCGGCAACCAGGCGGTCAAACTCGCGTCCATGATTTTCGTCATGCCGTTCCTGTTCGTTTACACCCCGCTGCTTCTCACCGGCTCCACTGTCGACATTGTGGTGACCGTGATTGCCTGCGTCCTCGGTGTGCTGGCCTGGGCATCATTTCTTGAAGGCTATGGAATCGGGCGGCCCATTCCGTTTGAGCGCGCGCTCTGGCTGATTGCAGCCTTCTGCCTGTTGATGCCGGCCGGGACATTTGTTGGCTATGTCGCAGGCAGCGAGGCTGATTTGCGCTACCACGCCTATACTGCGGGCGCCCTGATTGTTGCCGGCCTGACCCTTTACCGGCGAATTGGCCAGAAGGGATTTCCCTCGTCACCCGGAAAGGCAGCAGAATGACAGCACCTATCGAAGCGGGCATCGTCGGGGTCGGAAACATGGGTTCCGGTATTGCTCACAACCTTGCACGGTCCGGGTTCGAGGCTGCCGCCTGGGATGTGTCGGAACCGGCCCGCAAATCCCTTGCGGGAGCGCTGCGCATGGCGCCGCCAACGGAAATGGCACAAGCGGGTGCGGTCATTTTCTTTGCGGTCCCCTCATCCGCCGAAATATCCACCGGGCTCGATGCTCTGCTTGATCAGGCCACGGACGGGACCGTGATCTACGACCTCACCACCTCATGGCCTGATGACACGAGGACGCTCGCACGCCGCGCGGCGGCCCACAATGTTCCCTATCTCGACGCTGCCATGAGCGGAGGAGCTGCCGGTGCAGCCGCCGGCACATTGACCCTTATGATCGGAGGTGAGGAGTCCGTACTGAACCGGACCCGTCCCATTCTCGATACCTTTGCCAGCACCGTGTTTCATCTGGGCCCAAGTGGTGCGGGGCATACCATGAAGCTGATCCATAACATGGTTTGTCACACCATTTTTCTTGCTACCTGCGAGGGCGGCCGGCTGTGCGAAAAGGCAGGGCTCAGCCTTGAGGACATGATTACTGTTTTCAACACGTCCAATGCGCGCAGTTACGCGAGTGAGGTCCGGTTTCCAAAACACATTCTGTCCGGTGCCTGGGACGCACAATCACGCATTCACAACTTGCACAAGGACCTGGATATGGCAATGCGTCTTGCACGCGGCCTCGCTTCGGACACGTCCTGCGCACAAGTCACCGCCGACTTCCTGGCCTCGGCGGTGGACCTTGGCATGGCCGAAGATGATTTTTCCTTGCTTTACCGGGACTACGACAGGATCCGCAAACAGCAGGCCGGAAAATAACTGTTTTCGGGTTGTTGCAACGCTTCCTCCCAAAAAAGCCCCACCTGACAGCGCGCTTCCGCCTCTCCGGCAGCTTTATTCGGATCGCGCCAACAGACCCAGCGCCCGATCAAGATTGGCGGGATCCGGCTTCAATGCGCCATCTCGTATGCAACGCGTGATTTCCACCACGGCCGCATTGGCCGGGGCCGGTTGACCGATGCGCTGCAATTCCTCGACCACCCGCCCATTGATGAGATCAACCTCGCTGTAACGTCCCTTCAGGTGATCCTGCAGCACGCAATCGCGCGCCTTCGGGCCAATGTCGGCCGCCAGCTTGTCAAACAGGGTTTCCAGAAGGTGGTTGGTGTCCCGGATATCGTCGGCAGTCAGCCCGAAAATAGGCTGGATGGAGTGGCCAAGCGTCTGCCCGGCAACCAGGGCTTCCGTCCCTGCCTTGATGATGAAGCTCCGAAATCCCGGATGCTGCGCCGCTTCGGAGACGGGCACCCCCAGCATTGCCACAGGTCCCAGGCTCATGGCGTTGATGACAAGTTTCATCCACTTGGCAGACAGAATATCCTCACATATGGAAACTGTGCCGACACTGGAAAGAATTTCTTTCAGTTCAGGCAAGCGCGCTTTCATGTCCACATCGAGAGCACCGATTCCCAGCCAGGTCCGGCGAGGCGGTGTATTTCGCTGCGCAGTGCCAGGAATGAACAGCTCGGAAGACAGCTCGATCACGCAGCCCAGCGTGCGGTGCGCCCCTGCGATTCCGGAGATCTCGCCAGCAGTCATCGCGTTCTGAATACCGACCATAAGGCCGTCGTCAGCGAGATAGGGCACGATCAGTCTTGCCGACCAATCAGTGTCATAAGCCTTGACCATCACGAACACGTAATCGAAAGTCTGGTTGAGAACGCAGACGTCGCACAAATGATGCGCGTTCACCTCGATATGAATTTCGTCATCAGGTTGCCGAACCGTCAGGCCCTGCCGGCGCATGGCCTCCACGTGTTCAGGCCACTGATCGATCAGGGTGACATCGCGTCCGGCACGAACCAGATCCGCCGCGACACAGCTTCCGTTGGCCCCGCTGCCAAGTATGGCAATTTTTTCTGTCACGCTGGAAATCCGACTGTTGATCCGGCGGGCATCATGAACAGACCTGCAATGGCAATCAAGAAACCATCGAACCGCGACCCGCCATCGGATCGGAGCCCTGCCAATATTCGAAAACTCTTGTAATGCAGGTGGAACCGGTATCCGGAACTTTCATTCCGGATCATTCCATGTTGTGCGGGCCAACCCTTATTCTCCGTAACTCAGCCAGGATTACAAATAACTCCACCGCAGGGAACAGGGGTCCTCCGTCGTGTTTTCACGGGCCGATCAGCACCGCGGGCATTATGGAGCGCAGCCACAACGCTTGGTCCCCCGGTCTCGCCGATCACATGGACCTTCCGGCGGACGCAGGATAGTATGCCAATGTGCCCCTCCGACGGAATACCGCCTCATGTTCAGGATAGCCCGCATCGACGCTCGCGCAGTGAGCATCCCGCTCAAGTCACCCATTCGGATGGCCGGTGTTGATATCGCGCAAGCACAGACCCTCATCGTCCGGATCACGGACCGCGACGGAAGGATCGGTTGGGGTGAGGCCGCGGCCGCCCCCTCCATGACCGGAGAAACCCCGGAAAGCATGGTTGCCGCTGTGGGTTACCTGGCGCCTCATCTGGAAGGCCTGGAGGTCGACGATCCGGCGGCCGTGCTCGGGCTCATGGACAACCGGATGTACGGCAATCACGGCGCCAAGGCCGCCATGGAGATTGCTTTGGTAGATCTCGCGGGCAAGGTCGAAAACCTGCCGGCCCATGAACTGCTGGGTGGAGAGGTCAGGAAAGAAATCGTGATGCTGACAATGGTGGCCGGCAGTGATCCCGACAGGGAGCTGGACAATACACGCCGGCAGCTGGAGGACGGCTTCACTGCATTCAAGGTGAAGGTGGGATCACGATCCTGCCACCGGGATCTGGAACGCGTCGCCGCCGTCCGGGCGGTAGCTGGCAACGAGGTCACGATTTCTGCCGACGCCAATCAGGGCTACGACAGAAACACTGCGCTGCAATTTGCCCAAGGCGCTGCCCAGGCCGGTCTGAACTTCATGGAGCAGTTGGTGGCCGGCAATGACCTCGAGGGAATGGCGGCCTGCGCAGAAGCCTCCTCTGTACCTTTGGGTGCCGATGAAGGACTTCATTCCCTCGATGACATCCGGCGCCACAAGGTGGCCGGAGCAGCAAAGGGCGGAAGCCTGAAAACCATCAAGCTCGGTGGCATGTTTGCTGTCTGCGACGCCGGAAACCTGATGGAATCCCTCGACATGCATGTCAATCTGGCCAGCAAGGTCGCGGAGACCGGGATCGCCAGTGCCGCCCTTGCCCATGTGGGTGTTGCGCTCCCGCAACTTGACTGGGACGCCAGCATCACCAGCCAGTATCTCGCTGACGACATCGTGGTGGAGCCGATCAAGATCAGGAACGGAATCGTGCGTCCCCCGCAGGGCCCCGGGCTCGGAATCGCTGTCGACGAAGCGAAGCTTGAAAAATACTCTGTCCGCATCTGAGCTGAAGTCTTCGGCGACCAGAACTCCACCCCCCGGTAATCGCGCCGGGTCTTTCTGCAACACCTGAACGGACCGACAAAGGAGAGGGTGAATGCCCGCTATCGACACCATTGACGGCTGCGGATTTCCACTCGGATTCCGCTTCACGAAAGGCGCGCAACCGCCGTCCCTCCTGGGACTTCATCCGGGACGGGAGGTTTACACCGTCGAGGCGCGCAAGATGTCCGCCTCACACCAGAAAGAGGCCGTGGTTCGTGAGGGCGAACAAGGCAGCCAGTGGCGTATGGTGAGTGACGAAGGCGGCCATCTCAAGGGCACGGACCTCGCGCCCTTCCCCCTCGGCTTCTTCAACGCAGGACTGCAGGCCGACCTTGCGGGGCGGATCATGGCGCTTTCTGAGGCTCGCGGCATAGCCATCGATGAACTCTCCATGACGCTGAAAAACGGCTACTACATGACAGGATCGTTCTTCCGCGGCGACGGTGAAGGTTTCGCCGAACCCGCCGAAACAACGGTCCATGTCCGTTCCAACGCAGCAGCTGACGATGTCAGGGCCCTGGTCTCGGATGCTGTTGATGCGTCCCCGGCTCTGGCGGCCATGAGGAAACCGCTCGTCAACCGTTTCGCTGTCTATGCCAACGGACGGAGACGAACGCTGACGCGTATGCTTGCGACCAATGAGGGTTCCGCAGCCGATCCTTTTTCAACCTACAGCCAACCTCCCGCGCCACCGGCGGGCGAAACACCGGTGACGGATCTGATCCGCAAGACCGGAGAGGAAGAATCCGGCAGCATTGAGCCGGCGCCCGCCGGCACGTCCACGCGGATCATCCGTACCGTTCACGGAAACTGCCGTCTGGTAAACGGAGCGGTCACGGAAACCGATACGTGGCTGGCGCTTCCCGGCATGAGTCATTTCGCCCTGCAGTCAGACGAACACCCCGGATCAGGAAAGGCACCGAGCGGCCTGGCGCTGTTGTCGGCCGGAATTGCATTTTGTTTCATGACCCAACTGGACCGATATATCGAGCACATGAAATTCGACATTCACGGTGTCCGACTTGTCCAGAGAAGCCCCTATTCCCTGACCCGGAACGGAGACAGTCTGAACGCCGATGTCGAACCTGTTCACACCCATCTCTTCCTGAACGGGCGGGAGGACGAGGACACCTATGAAACCCTGATGCATATCGCAGCCCGAACCTGTTATCTCCATGCCACTCTCGCATCGTCCCTCGATCCTGTGGTCGGGCTCGTCCTCAACGGCACACCGATTGACTGAACCCGGACCGTGCTGCTCACAGAGCCAGGCCATGACACAATCGGGCATTTCTTGACCAGGAGGAGCCAGTGACACAGGACCGGCCACAGGGCCTGGCCAACGGGCTTACAAATTATGGCGATGCGGACTTTGCGATCTATCTCCGCAAGTCATTTGCCAAATCGATGGGCTATTCGGACGGGATGCTGGAGCGTCCGATCGTCGGAATTGCCTACACCCAGTCCGGTTTCAACAACTGTCACCGTCACTTCCCCGAACTTCTGGGCGCCGTGAAGCGTGGGGTACTGGCCGCGGGTGGTCTGCCGCTTGAATTTCCTACGATCTCCCTGGGCGAGGTGTTTCTCTCCCCCACGAGCCTGAAGTTCCGCAATCTTATGGCGATGGATACTGAAGAAATGATCCGGGCACAGCCCATGGATGCGGTTGTTCTGATGGGGGGCTGCGACAAGACCGTACCGGCTCAGCTGATGGGGGCGATTTCAGCAAACCGTCCAGCAATACAGCTGGTTGCAGGCCCCATGATGACCTCCCGTCATGGTGAAGATCGTCTGGGTGCCTGCACGGATTGTCGACGTTTTTGGGCGCAATACCGATCGGGACGGCTTACGGATCAGGAAATCGCAGACATCGAGGGCAAACTTGCAACCACAGCCGGTACCTGTGCCGTAATGGGCACGGCCTCGACGATGGCCTGCATCAGCGAGACGCTGGGACTGTCACTTCCGGGTACCGCAGCGATTCCGGCCGTTCATGCCGACCGTCTTCGCGCCGCCGAGGCAACAGGTGCAGCCGCTGTGACCCTTGCCCATGCACCGGTGCTTCCAAGCGAGATCGTGACACGGCATTCGGTCGAAAATGCGATACGGGTCCTGCTCGCGCTTGGTGGCTCGACAAATGCCGTCATCCATCTCACAGCCATCGCCGGAAGGAACGGGATCGACATACCGCTGGACTGGCTCAACCAGCTGTCCGATACAACGCCGGTTCTGGTGAACCTCAAGCCGGTCGGCGAACACTATATGGAGGACTTTTTTTCGGCAGGAGGTGTCGGCGCGGTACTGAGAGAACTGGCGCCCCTCCTCCACATGGAGTGTCTGACGGTTACAGGGAACACTCTTGAAGACCGGCTGAAAGAAACACCATCCTATGTGGACAGATCAATCATCCGGAAGGCATCCAACCCGATCGAAGCCGAAGGTGGTCTGGTGGCCCTGTTCGGGTCACTTGCACCCGACGGCACCATTCTGAAGCGCTCGGCAGCCGACCCTGATCTTTTTGAGCGTGAGGGCCGGGCGGTGGTTTTCTCGTCGCTCGAGGACCTGGCGGATCGGATTGACGATCCTGACCTTGACGTCAAGGCTGATGATTTCCTGGTATTGCAGAATGCGGGGCCCCGAAGTCCGTCGGGGATGCCGGAAGCGGGCTACCTGCCAATACCGAAACACCTGGCGGCCAAGGGGGTCACCGACATGGTGAGAATTTCTGACGCCCGGATGTCGGGCACGGCCTATGGCACCATTATTCTTCACGTAACGCCCGAGGCCGCCATAGGCGGACCGCTCGCTCTGGTGCAATCCGGCGACCGGATCAGGCTGTCGGTCAAGGAGCGGCGGATCGATCTCCTCGTCCCCGACGATGAGCTGGAACAAAGACGCAATGCAACATCGATGACAGCGAGCGATCCTTCTCGTCTCAGGGGCTATGACAAGCTTTATGCCGAAGAAGTGCTGCAAGCCGACGAGGGTTGTGATTTCCGCTTTCTGAAGCCGGTCAGTTGACAGGACAAGACAGATCCCCGGCCTGCGCCCCCTCATCAGGGGTTTGGGGTACCGCGTTGGCCCGCGCAGCCGCAGAAAAAGACACGGACCTACTCAAGAAGGGAAACTCAATATGGATTCGATCAATGTCGGCGTAATCGGCACCGGCTGGTGCGGCGGGATCCGTGCAGAAACCTGCGCTGCGACGGCCTTTGTCGGCGACGTGCATGTCGCGGAAACGCGACCCGAGCGCCTGGCGGAGATTGCAAGCAAAACATCCGCTGCGAGCGCTGTCGAAAACTATGAAGCGCTGCTCGACAACAAGGACATTGACGCTTTCATGATTTCCACGACCCCGGAGACCACCCATTACCCCATCGCAAGGGCCTGTCTCGAGTCCGGGCGTCACGTTCTTCTGGAAAAACCCATCGCATTGACTCTGGAAGAGGCGGATGAGCTGATCGCAATCGCGGAAGACAGGAACCTCAAATTTACCATCGGCTACTCCCAGCGCTTCAACCACAAGTTCGCGTACGTAAAGCAGTGCCTTGCCGACGGATCGATCGGCAAACCGGTGAGCGCACTCGTAAGCCGAAACGTTACCCGCAATCTCGGAAGCAAGATCACCGGCAGAACCCGGCTTTCTCCGGCAGCTATGGAATCCACTCATGATCTGGACTTCGTGCTCTGGTGCCTCGAACCCGCGCGTCCGGTCAGGGTGTTTTCGCAACTGGCTTATGGTGCCATGAAGGAAATCAATGGCGCACCTGACATCCAGTGGACCATGGTGACAATGGACAGCGGTGTCGTTGTGACCGTGGGCGGTGGGTGGAGTCTGCCGCCGGCGGCACCCAATCACTCGCAGACCTGGATCGAGATCCTTGGCACCGAAGGCGCTCTGGTTGTCGACGATACCCACCGCGATGTATCCCTTTCGCGCATGGGTCACGGGCTTATCAACCCCATGTCCTCGATGCCGGGCGAACCGGTGGGGCATGTTTATGCCGGTGCAATGGCATTCGAAACTGTTCACTTCCTGGAGGCTGTCGCCTTTGACCGGCCAGTCATGGTCACGCCGCAACAGGCGCGACGGGTGATGGAAGTCTACATGGCCGCAGATCTGTCGGTCGATCGCAACGAACCTGTCGCCCTTCCCCAAAATGCCTGACGGGGACTCCCTACGGGTTCGTTTCGGTGGGTACCAGCCGCCGGCGTCTGTTCACAGCCGCGCAGTGACCGTGTTTCGGGACGCTTTGCAACGCCGTCTCGGGGACACGGTTGCATGCGAAATCACCGGGAATGTTATGGACTACGGCCGAAAGGCGGCGGATCTGTTGCCAATGGTGGAACACGGCGAACTGACGTTTTGCTACTTTTCTGCCAGTTATCTTGCGGAACGGGTACCGGAGTTCGCGCTTCTTGATCTGCCATTTGCAGTAAGGGACAGGGAAACGGGTTACGCAATTTTCGACGGGCCCCTGGGAGCGATTCTGACCGATCGGGTGGCCAGTCTCACGTCCTGGCGGCTGCTCGCATTCTGGGACAACGGATTTCGGCATATTTCCAATCGTGTCCGGCCGTTGCGTGCACCGTCCGATTGCGCAGGGCTCACCATTCGTACGCTGATGAGCGACCTGCACCGGCAAACCTTCCGACGTTTCGGATTTTCCCCGATCCCTCTGGATGTCAAGGAACTCCGAGACGCTGTTGAGTCCGGCACAATCGATGCACAGGACAATTCCCTCACCAATATTGTGAATTTTCGGATCCATGACCATCACCGCTTTGTAAACTTGAGCGGCCATTTTTTCGGAGCGGCGGTCGTGTTGTGTCACGGACCAACTTTTGAACAGTGGCCGGAAGAGGTCAGGGCCGCCGTCCATTCAAGCGTTCGGCAGGCAACCCTGGCGCAGAGAAAATTTGCCGCCGACGAGGACGAAATCGCCCTTGCCAGGCTTGAGGAAGCGGGCGTTGAAATCACCCACCCGGCAGATATGGATCGAGCGGCATTCGTGCGGAACGTCGCGCCAATTGTGGAAGCCCAGAAGACCCGCTTCGGAGAAAAAATGTTTGCCTATTTCGTGTAAGGGTACCGCCGGTTCGGGCCAACAGCGTTATTCACCGGTTGCGAGAGAGGCTCGCTTTGATGCTTCAAAGGATGTCCGCAAGGTCTCGAGAACCTCTTCGTTTGCAAGGGCCGAAATATCACCCGGATCCTCTCCCGTATAGAGAGCGCGAACGACGCGCCGCATGATTTTCTGGTTGCGGGTTCGGGGCAGGTCCTCGACAAACACGATTTCCTGAGGTCGGAAAGCCTTCCCGAGCCCGTCCGCGACTGCCGCGCTGAGCTGACCCGGCAATTCGGGCGGCCTCGGGCGGCCGGCGCGCAAAATGCATGCGCACACCAGCGCCTGCCCCGTTATCGAATGGGGAACGCCGACAGCTGCCGCCTCGGAAACCAGCCCGGTTCCCAACAACAGTTGTTCAACCTCTCCCGGGCCTGTCCGTTTCCCTGCAATCTTGATCGTGTCGTCCCCACGGCCGTGAAGATACCACAATCCATCCTCATCGATTGATGCCAGATCTCCCTGTACCCATCGGCCCGGAAACCGGCTCCAGTAGGTTTCCAGATAGCGCTCCCGATCCTTCCAGAGCCCCCGGGTGAGACCAATGGAGGTCTGCTCCATGACAAGTTCGCCCTTGGTGTGAACCGGGACCCTGTCTCCCTTGTCATTGAAGATCGCAGCACCTGTTCCGGGAACCGGTCCCCCGAAGGAACAGGGCTTGAGCGGATGAAGCAATGTTCCGATCAGGATCGCACCCCCGATTTCGGTCCCTCCGGCGTAATTCAGTATGGGACGCTTTCCGTCACCGACCTGATGGAAGAGCCATGACCAGGACTCCTGGTCCCATAACTCCCCGGTTGACACAAGAATCCTGATTGATGATCGATCATGTTTTCTGACGAATTCGGCGTCTCTCGCCATGAAGCCACGCGCAACGGTCGGTGCGAGGCCGACAACCGTGGCCCCTTGTTCGTCCACCAGCCGCCACAACCGCCCTCCGTCCGGATAGTCGGGTGTGCCCTCGACGAGTATGAGTGTTGCGCCCAGGAGGGTCGCTCCCACAACGGTCTTCGGACCTACGAGCCAACCCATATCACTCATCCACAGAAGTCGGTCCGATCGACCAATGTCAAGCAGAAGACCGAGATCCAGGGCATTCTTGATGATGACACCGCAATGCGTGTGAACGGTTCCCTTGGGTCGGCCTGTGGTCCCTGACGTGTATATAATCATGACCGGATCTTCGGCCATCACGGCCGCCGGTCGAGGGTCCAGTGGCATGTCATCAGTCAGGGTTGCCCAGTCGATGTCCCGACCTTTCCGATACGGAACCCTGATACCGAGCCGTGGAACCACAACGACATGCTGCAGCGACCGAACCTTGTCCGCAGCGAGATCCACAGCCGTTTTCATTTCGATGATCTTGCCACGCCGGGTGGTACCGTCGGCTGTAATGACTGCTCGCGCACCGGCATCATTGAGCCGGCTCGCGACCGCAACCGGCCCGAAACCGGAAAACAGGGGAAGTGCAATAGCACCAATTCGTGCAATGGCGAGAAAGGCGGCTGCCACCTCGGGTATCATCGGCATGTAGATGCCAACAACATCACCCTTCGCGAGTCCGAGTTGGCGGAGACCATGGGCTGCCCGAACCGTTTCCCTGTACAGGTCCGCATAGGTCCAGTTTCGGGCGTCACCGTTTTCGCCTTCCCAGATGATCGCAATATCCTCGCCGCGACCGGCCTCGATATGGCGGTCCAGGCAGTTTTCAGAAAGATTGGTTTGTCCGCCCCTGCACCAGACCGGCCAGGGTTTGCCGTCTTGAAGATCGAGAATGCGCTCGTTGGGCACGTTGAAGCGAATGTCGAAAAACTGAATCACAGCATCGTAGAACCAGTCCGGATCCTGCACGGCCCGGTCTCCGAGCGCTGTATAGTCCGAAAGACCAAATTGTTCCTGAAACGCCTTCAGCCTGCTCGAATCGATTGTGTTCTGGTCCGGTTCCCAAACGAAACGCTCCTTGCCCATTAATGTCTCCGTTATCTCTCGGGCCACCGGCTGCCAGCAATCGGCCCATCTTATGGCGCAACTTAGCGTTCACACGGACGATACGATAGCCGCAACCCGGATACACGCGGATGCTGCGTTCACAACCTGCCAGTTCCGTGATCCCGAATATCGGGCTGGTGGCCGGCAAATGGACCCGGATGTGTGACATCTCCGCTGGAGCATTCGCAGGCCGAAATCAGAAAATCGCGGGCAAACTAGTCTTTTGGAAAGACTGTTTCTCCGGCCGACTGTTCCCGCGTCTCCAGCGCTTCGGCCAGCCGCAAGACCGCGCTGCCAGGCCGCAGTGCCTGCTGCTGGGATTCGTGAGGAGCCCACCCTGTCATCCAGATGACCTGAAACGTGGCAGATACACGTCCGTCTCTATCGCCATGAAGCTCACGATACCGGGCTGCGGCTGACATGAGGGTATCACGCCTCAGAAAGGTGCGATTTCGTGCCAGGGAGGCGTTCGTTTCCCCCATCCCTCTCAGGTCGTGCATCAAGGCAAACATGTCCGGATATGTGACGTGAATCTCGTCCGAATCGACGACGGGAAGTGCGAATCCGGCGCGCTGCAGCAAGGCCCCTGCGTCCGCGACATCTGCGACCGGGGAGGTTCGGGGACCGGCACCGCCGGTTGTCTCCAGTTCGGCCTCAAGTAATACGTTGCGAAGTTCGATGAGAGTGTTGCCACCGAGCATCGCGCCAAGGAAGAGACCATCGGGTTTCAGGGTCCGGCGAAGCTGAAGCAGGGTTCCGGGCAAATCGTTGACCCAGTGAAGGGTGGGGCACGCCATGACGATGTCAAACGCACCATTTGCAAACGGCAAAAACTCCTCGTCCGCAACAACCAGGGTCGATCCGGCCAGGCGTCGCAACAGACTCTCTGAAATGTCAGTCGAGACGAGACTGCGGCTGAAGAGTTCACGACGGCCAGAGAGGTTCCCCAGCCCATCACCAAGGGCCAGGGCGTCCCGAAACGTCCGGTTGATGAGTTCAAGTCGCTCCACAAGTCTTTGAGAAATCACGCGATGCAGAAAATCATGCCCGTTTGTCATTCGGGCCGCACGGTCACGATGCCGGCGAACCAGAACGCGATCGAAGACTTCAGGGCTGTTTGGCCTCACAATCGACATCTTGCAACCTGTCCGAAGCTGAGGCCCTCCGGTTGATTGGCCAGCTTTTCATATGGGAATCCTGTCCATGGCGGCCGAAGCGTGGCGCAAAGTGCAAACATCAGCAGTTCCTTCTGGTCTCGACGAGACAGCGTGGCCGCCACGCTGGTCGCAGCAGAACACTGCTTCGCAACGACGACATCAGATGGCAATGGTCATCGCAAGGCCCCTCGGCTGATGCTCAGGAATCATCCCAGGAATTCCACATGCGCTCTCCAATGTCGCAACCCTTGGGATAAACGTATCCGCTTGGAGACGGACGCAACGGCGCCGGGGAAGATACGGGAACAATACGGCCAGACCCTATTCGTCTGATTTCCGGTTCCGTTCCCGAGATTTCAAGGACGAGCTTCCGCCGTATGGCCCGCGCAAAATCCTGGAACGTGTTGGCAACGACGATGAACGCACCGGGCCCACCGACCACACATCCCCAGTAATACTTGTCCAGATCGGGCAGGTAAAACCGGCTTCTGAACGCGCCGCGCTCGTTAATGATGGGAAGCCCGTTAATGGCAATCCGCCGGGCGATGGTGGCATCCCTGACCTCGTCCACGAGGCGTCCATGATTGTTTGGTCCGTCACCTGAAATATCGATGACGCGTCTTGTGCCCTCCAGAGCGTTCGTTTCAATCATTTCCCGCGCCATTTCGATGGCATCGCTGATTGATGTCCGGCGACCAAATGTGAGGGGGGCTTCGAGCAGACGAGCAGCGAAGGTATCGGCGCTTGTGCGGTCTTGGACGATCATCCAGTCGATGACAATCCGGTTGAAAGCACGGCTTGAGTAGTCGATGTAGGCGACGCCGATCTTTCCATGGAAACCTGACGAAATGGCGCGAATGATCTCCGGGTTTCGAAATGCTGCGGCGATTCCCTGGCGCTGCAATACGGCCTCGTCCTCATCGATGCTTCGCGAGACGTCGGTCGCAATGACGAGTTCAAGATCGACAGCCTGTGCTGCTGCCATTGCTGCAGCTGGAGCCGTTGCTGCGATCACCACGCTTCCGGAAAGCGCAAGGCACGCGTTCCACAGTCGATTTCCTGGGCCTGTGAGTGTTGTCATCTGATCAGCCTCTGGTGTGTCGTCTACTCTGCAGCCATTTTTCAACGAGCCTTGGGTACCACAACGCGCCGCTTCGACGAATATGGCCAGATCGGTGAGGGACTTGAATGCACATCGCTTCAAGAGTGTTCGGCGAAGACACACATTCATGCTCTTGCATGGCATCTGCCATGGTTGACCATTCCGCCAGACCTTGTTCGCCGGGTTTGGCTTTCCTTCCGGGGGCTCGGCTGGCAAGAACTCCAGGGCCCTGACACGATGCACAGTCAGCATCCCCGAACCGCAGTGTGACATCATAAGGTGCATACCCCGCAAGATCACACCAATTCGGTTTGGGAACGGAGAAGAACGGGCGAGGCTGCCGGTTACCGTAACCATCACTCTCCGAGGCCGCACCGGTAACGGGGGGTCGGGTGCCGGCATGGTATCGACCTTCGGGTGGAGGCTCACCCGAGATTTTGTTCGAACCTCGGTCAGGCGAGTGACATAGAGAGGATAGCGAACTTGCGGGCGGCCTGGCGTCCGCCGCTTCCGGTTCTGCCCCCGGATAGTGATGCCGGAAGCCATGTCTGGGTTTCGGCCTGGCAGTCCTTGAAGTATTCGCCACACCTTCAGGCTTCGGAATGCTCACGCCGGAAAGGCCGTGGAGATCGGCGCGGCAGGCCCTGGCGCAATGTCATGACGATGTGGCGGTCACGCTTATCCGGAAATAGTCAACCGCCGTGTTCGGAGGCTCGGCACGACGCAGGGCAAAGCGGCACGTACCTCTATGGCGATGTCGCTGCAATTGCCGAATGGTGCGGACACCAAGGTGGAGGGGTTGCCACCTTCGGGGGAGGATGACAGCCTTCATCTATCGTGGAAACCGGTGACGAACCCGGGGAACAGCGCACGAGGCACTGCTGTTTTCCGCAGTCGGATCATCGCTGAGACGCCCAGGCTGCCAGCAATGTCCAGGTCCTGAAGGCACATGGGGCTGACAACGGTCCGGAACCCATGCATATTGCGTCGGAAATCCACAGGACAGGAAACGAGTGCATGGCTCGGGTCGAAATTTATTCAAGCCTGTTTTGCCCCTTTTGTTACCGGGCCAAGCGCCTGTTATCGAAAAAGGGAGTCTCCTTTGACGAAATCAATGTGGACGCGAAACCTGGCAAACGAGAGGAAATGATCGACCGGGCAGGCGGCCAGCACACCGTGCCGCAGATCTTTATCGACGGAAACCATGTGGGAGGCTGCGATGATCTTGTCGCGCTCGACCAAAGCGGCCGCCTCGATGACATGCTGGGACCGGCTTGATCCATGTCCCGTTCCTTCACCCTGGCCTGCATCCAGCTCAATGCAGGCGCCGAACTCGCACCAAATATCGTTGCCGCATCGGACCTGATCCATCAGGCGGCCAAACAAGGTGCGCACCTGGCGTCTTTGCCCGAATGTGCCGTTCTGATTGAGCCTGATCGGGAGGCCTTGCGCCAGAAATCGCCACCGGAAGATCGGCATCCTGCACTGGCTGCGTTTACAGATCTTGCCGGACAGACAGGGCTCTGGCTTCACATCGGATCACTGGCGGTGACCACAGGCTCTGGCGAGCTCGCAAATCGGAGCTTTCTGATTTCCCCGGAGGGAACGATCGCAGCCCGCTACGACAAGATTCACATGTTTGACGTCGATCTCTGTGGAAACGAGTCCTACCGCGAGTCTGACACCTACAGGCCAGGGACGAGGGCGGTGATCACGGACTTGCCGTGGGGCCGGCTGGGTCTCACCATTTGTTATGATGTCCGGTTTCCATCTCTCTACACGCATCTCGCCCGTGCGGGTGCGCGCTATATCGCCGTGCCGTCAGCCTTCACTCGGCAGACAGGAGCGGCGCATTGGCATGTCCTTCTTCGTGCTCGTGCAATAGAAACCGGATCCTGGGTCTTTGCTGCAGCACAATGCGGTGAACATGCGGCGGGGCGGCAAACCTATGGCCATTCCATCATTGTCGACCCGTGGGGACATGTCGTCGCAGAAACCGGAAACGAGCCGGGACTCATCATGGCCGAGATTGATCCGGCACAGGCCGAAAAAGCGAGACGTGCCATCCCTGCGCTTGTCAACGCCCGCCCCTATTCACCGGCCGGCTCCTCTGGTTCGACGGACATGCCCGAGGACCGTCAGGCCGTTTATCGCTGAGACCTCTTCGATTCAACTTCCGGCTCAGACGGTCATCGGTTTGCTACGTGCGGCGGAATACCGGAGGCGCTGCCAGACCGTGGTTGCAGTTTGCATCTGGTCTCCGGGAATTCAACAATTGCAGCCGAGCCGTTTCCGGATCGGCAGGCTTGATACGGTCCGGCTCCCTGCAAACATGATCGCGGGACATTGAGACAGCATCGAGTCGGACGGAACGGGGCAGCACCATGTATGATTTTGCCGCAATCGACTTCGAGACCGCAAACTATGACAGGGACAGCGCCTGTGCCATTGGCGTTTCCATCGTAAGAAACGGCCGGATTGCAGGCCTTGAACGCCGCCTGATTCGACCTCCAAGCTCCATATTCGAGTTCACATACATACATGGTCTCACCTGGAAAGATGTGCGCAAGGCTCCCCGTTTTGCGGAGGTCTGGCAGGAACTGCTTCCTCTCTTCGAGGATGTAAATTTCCTGGTCGCCCACAATGCACCGTTCGATCGGGGAGTACTCGAAGCCTGTTGTGCACGAAGCGGGATCACGCCACCGTCTCACCGGTTCGTATGTACCGTTCAAATTGCCCGCAACTTCCTGAAGATCCGCCCTGCCAAACTGTCCAATGTATGCCAGCGGCTGCAAATACCCCTTGATCATCACGAGGCCGGATCGGATGCCGAAGCCTGCGCCCGGATCCTGCTGGTGGCCGTAGACGGCGGATGGCGCCTGGACTGAACATGCTTGAGGAATGATCCGGCCGATTGCCTGCCTCGCCCGGTCTTTCCGACAGGTGCAAACAGCCCCTGTATTCAGATCATGTAGAAGTCGAGTTTGGCCGGCAGATTGTCGTTCAGAAGAATGATCTTTTTTGCAGCGATCCGCGCCTTCTTCTCTTCCTCGAATACTATCGCCATATCGTAGCGGCAAATTGACTGGTATTGGCGCTGCCGTTTCGGATCGTAAAGATGGGTGATGCAGTTGCAAAGGACCGAAGCCCGTTCGTCTCCCTCCAGCTCGATTTCCACATTCGACAAGACATGTGCGGTCCGGGGAAGGACCAGTGCAGCTGCCGACTTGCCCGAGAGGATCCTGGAAACCCTTTCCTCAAGACGCGTTCTGGAGTTGAGGTAGATCAGCGACACTTCCCTGCGGGGATCACTCGTTGGCTCGTGCTCGCTTTTCCATGCAGGCACCCAGAAAACCGGATTGTCCACATACAGGTCCAGCCAGTCAGCCCAGCACTGCCGGTCCAGGCAGCGGGCTTCCCGGTACAGAAGATCGACGACCGCATCGATCTTGTCATGGTTGCTCATCCGCCGGCAGCCCCATTCCTCGCAGCCGGGGAAATTCCCGCCAGTCCCGCCTTGAGGCGATCGCGCCACTCGCGCAGCGGCCCATGAAGTATGGTCTCGTCGCCGAGCCCCAAGGAACCCACAATGGACTGCTCGGGCCGAACACCCAGCTCCCTGGCCTCGGCAATTGGCGCCTTGCTGACGGCGGCCATTCCTCTCATGTATCCCTGGTTCCATTCAATGATATCGGCACCGGGGCCATCCTGGATGTCCTCGAATATCGAAGTATCGTCTGGAGTCGCCAGACCGCTGGGATTGAAAAATTCCTCGTATTGCCGGATGCGCATTTCCCGCGCTTCCTCTGACTCGCCCTTGGGAGCAATGCACAATGTCGTGATTTCTGTATGATTCGCGCGAATGGGCCGATTGATGCGGATCTGGAGAGAGGCGTTCTCCAGAAGCTGCATGTTGGGAAAAAAGAGAACATTTCTTGTGGAAAGCATCCATTTGAATCTGGTTTCGCTGACCCGACCCTGCAATTTTTCCCGGTCCAGGTACAAAGGCCTCGCTTCGACCTTATCCCCGCCTCCGAACATGACACTGTGCCCGTTCGGAAAGCACATGGACCCTCGCGTCACGTCGCTGTTCATGCGGTTTCGGTAGGGGGAATCAGCCGCCATGTCATTCGAGGACCTGCCATTCAGGATCTCCACGAACGTCTGGTGCGTGGGCATGAAGTGATAAAGGTCCGCGGAATTCTCGATCTGAAGCTTCCAGTTGCCCTCGTAGCTGTATTTCACGGTTCCCGGGATAAGTTCCAGCCCGTCATCGCCCTGATCGACAACCAGATCGATAAAGATCCTCGTGTCTCCCAGAAACTCCTCGAGTGGCACCACATCCGGATTCAGGCTTCCAAACAGAAATCCGCGATAGCTCTCGAAGCGGGGAATGGGCCTGAGGTCATGGTCCTCGTCGTCGAAATGATTGCCGTAGGCACCTCGATTTCGATGGGTCAGGCCCACGTTTCTGCCGCCGCTATCATAGGTCCAGGCGTGGTAGGGACAAACATGGATCGGGCTGTTTCCGGATTCGATATGGCAGATCAGGGAGCCCCGGTGACGACATGCGTTCAACAGGCCATGAACCCTGCCATGATCGTCCCGCGACACAATGACCGATTGACGGCCAATACGAGTCGTAATGAAATCGTGGGCATTGGGCACCTGGCATTCCAGACCGACAAACATCCAGTTGCCCTCAAAAATATATTGCATTTCGAGGTCGAAGAGTTCCTGCGACCGATAGACATCGGCATGGACCCTGAAAATCTGGCGTTCCGGATCGTCGACGATCAATTCGTCAATGTCTCTGGGTTCCATTCAGATCCCCCTGTGAACCGGTCTGGCGACAAAGTCTACCGATATCACCATCTGTTCGCCATCCACTCAAAACGCCACCGGTCTGATTGATGGCAATAGCTGCCTGCAAAGGCCATGAAATGTCCGCCACAGCACGGCTTCCGGGGGAACGCGGTTACCGAAAGGAACAAAACGCGCGAAGGCACGGTCCGGGGCCAGACTCGTGCGATCCCGGTCTTCCCGGGTTTGCCACTTTCGGCGCCGCTCATGTCATAATGGGGAGCAGCGGACTGCCGGGATGAACTTGAAACGAGAAGCCGCAGGCCGACCGGTTAATAGTTGACGTCGGATGTTCGTTCACCGGACACTCCTCGGGGAGCACGAATGACCACCCAGCCGCAATCCGCTTCGGCAGCCGATGCAGATCAATTTCACGATCTGACAGGAAGACGAAAGTGGCGACAGCTGGCAGGCTGGCCGCTTTATCTGCAGAATATCCTGCTCGCCAGCATAACCCTTCTTTGTGCCGGCTGGTCGCTGGAGCTCCAGCACACCGTTGGTATAGCGATCTTCAAGGAACAGTTTCTCGCATTGATTTTCGCTTTGTCCATGGCGGCAATTTTCATCGGACTCAAGTCGAGCAAGTCGATCACCAGCAATCGTGTTCCACTGCTTGACTGGGTGTTTGCCATTACCAGTCTTGTGTGTGGCCTGTTCGTGACCTGGAGCTATCAGGGAATCGTAGAAACAATCGGGGAGCTCCGCCCTGAGCGTGTCGTTCTGGGTTTTGTGGCCGTCTTTCTCGTTTTCGAAGCCACCCGTCGTTCCACCGGATGGGCGCTTGTCATTCTTGGAGCGGTGTTCATTGGTTACTCAGCTCTTTCACACCTCGCCCCCGGATTGCTGAACGTGCCAAGCACACGCCTGGATCGTATCGCCATCTATCTCTATCTGGACAACAACGCCCTTCTCGGAATCCCACTGGACGTGACCACCAGCATCATCGTTGCTTTCATTCTTTTCGGGCGGGTCCTCTTTGCAGCAAACGGAGACAGATTCCTGAACGACTTTGCGCTGACCACGATGGGGAAATATCGCGGCGGGCCCGCAAAGGTGGCTGTAGTGGCTTCAAGCCTGTTCGGGACCATCTCCGGCAGCGCGGTTTCAAACGTTGTCATGGACGGCCCCATTACGATCCCGATGATGCGAAAGGCGGGCTACAGCGGCCCCATGGCCGCAGGAATCGAAGCTGTCGCGTCCACGGGCGGGCAGATCATGCCTCCGGTCATGGGGATTGTTGCGTTCCTTATGATCGACATTCTCCAGATCACCTACGCAGAAGTGATCCTCGCGGCATTGATCCCGGCCCTTCTCTACTATCTGGCCCTTTTCGTTCAGGTTGACTTTGAAGCCGCCAAGCGGAAGCTGGGTCGTGTCCACTCATCGTCCGGGGCCTCGGTTGCCAGCATCCTGGTCCGTGGCTGGGTCTTCGTGGTCCCCATCTTTCTTCTGGTCTGGACCCTGATCGCGGAGAGTTGGGAACCCGGGCGGTCCGCCATGCTGGCCGTCGGGGCAACAATCGCGGTCGCTATCCTGAACCGGCATACGCGACCAACCTTCCATAAGCTGTGGATAGCGGTCAGGGAGACAGGCCAGACGGTCCTGGAACTGGTCATCATCACGGCCCTGGCCGGAATGATCATCGGATCGATCCAGATCTCAACCCTGGGGTTCAATTTTTCGCTGCTTCTGACCCAGATGGCAGGCGACAGCGCATTGGGTCTTTTGCTTCTGACCGCCCTGGTATGCATCGTCCTCGGGATGGGAATGCCATCGGGTGTCATCTACCTCATGCTGGCATTACTGATTGCACCCGCCCTGGTAGAGTCGGGCATTCCCAAGATCGCAGCTCATCTGTTCATTTTTTACTTCGGCATGTTGTCAATGATCACACCACCAATCTGCATCGCGACCTTTGCAGCCTGCGCGGTCGCCGGAACCGATTTCTGGAGAACGGGTGCGGCCGGGGTGCGCCTGGGAATCGCTGCCTATGTCGTTCCGTTCGCTTTCGTATTCCAGCCCGGTCTTGTTTTCGAGGGAAGCGTGGACGACATCGTGGTGACGGGCATCAAGGCTGCTGTCGGTGTCTTTATACTCGCTGTCGGTATGGCAGGATATCTTTTCAGACCCATGTCTTACGTTGAGCGCGTGCTGAGTTCGCTCAGCGGCGTCACGATCATGGTCATTCCCTTGCATCTGGAGCTTGCCTGGCCGCTGATCGGCGCCTCCGTTCTTGTCATGCTTTGCATCATCCTCTGGCAAAGACGAAATCTGAACAGGGACAAGCACAGAACTGTGTAAGCGCCAGGACCAGGACACGGCCCCGCTGGGGCCGTTCGCAAACAAGGCCTCCAGTCAGGCGAAAACGCAATGCGTCAAGGGTGGACTGTTCGCAGATATCGAAACCCGGCTTCAGCAGGCTGCAGCCCTTGCTTCAGGTCAGAACGTGTTCGATCGGCGGCGCACAAGTCAGGCCCGGTGCGCACTGCACCGCCTGTTCACGCATTGAGAAATTCTACCGTTCCGTCATTTCCTGCCAGCGCGGGCTCGGCAAGAAGCCAATAGCTATCGCGACTCCTCCAGGTTTGACTGATCGAGACGATTTGCCCGCATTGGGGATTGGGAATTGACTGCAAGGGAAGCGTGCCGACACAGGCTTCGTAGAGCAAATTCTCCATCTCCCAACCAGAAGGCGGAGCAGAGACAGGCACTCCCGGAGCAGGTTTTGGAAACACCGTATCGGAGGGGCCGCCTTCCCCGGTTTCATCGCGAACAAAACTTCGGGCCATCCGTACCCAATGGCCCTTGTAAGCCAATGACAGACGTATCGCATAGCGTTCACCGACCCGGACAGGCCCGTCCACGCGCCGGAAGTCGCTGTCCGTCCCAAGATCCTCCACGACGTCCATGAGAATTTCTTCACAGCGGGCCATGCGTGCGCAACGCTCCATTTTACCCAGAATGGTGGCGTCAGCCGGCTGGCTCGACCGGGCAGCAAGGCGAAAGGCTTCACGCGCGATGTGGGCCGCTTTTCGCGAAAGTGCCAACTCGGTTTCGTCTGCAGGACTTCTGACCGACTTGTAGAGCCCGGTCGCATCGACCAGGCGCGCTGATGGCATATCGGCTATGAAATCACTCAGGATCGCTCCTGGAAACCGGTCCAGTTCCAGAACGCCAATGCTTTCCCCGGCTCCAGCCGCACGCTGTAATCGTGCCAGTTCCTTGCCGATGTCAGGTGTGCAGATAACGTCCCCGACATGGGCCGTCTCTGCAATCCAGCCGGCCACCCGTTTCGACAGTCCCGCAGCCAGGACCGGAGGCCCTTCCGGCCGAACCAGCAATACACACTGAGACCAGTAGGGAACGAAGTGCGTCAGCCACGATACCGCTGCCGGACGCGGGAAATTGGTGTAAAGGAGAAGACCGCCCAACCCGTGCTCGGCCATGGCCCGGCGGACCCTTGCAACCCGGGCGTTGAGAACCTCCCGGGGAACCTCGTCTTCAGACCAGGAAAGCAGACCACGGCGCATGGCTTCATTTCCCTTACTGTGACGTCCATAGCAGCTGGGCCGGGGTCTCACTGAAAGTTTGATGACCATCGGCGGTCACAAGAGCCGCATCTCCCAGTACCATGTATCCGACATCGGGGTGGTAGGTGTTGGGATGGACGATACAGAATGCTCCTTCTTCCAGGACCGTGTGAACATCCTCAAGAATATGCGGTCTGGAGTCCAGAAAGAGGCCAAGTCCATGTCCGCGGACCCGGGTGTATTCGCTGGTCACATATTGTCCGAGTCCATGGGCCCGAAACACATCATTTTCTGCCTTGGCGACCTCTGCAGCCGTTACACCTGCCTTCAGTATTGCGAGTCCCGCTTGCATGGCATCAATAAATACCTGATGCGCATCCAGCTGCTTCTGGCTGGGCTCACCAATCACCAATGTACGGCAGATCTGCGAAAAATACCCGTCAACGCAAGGACTCAATTCGGTCGTGACGAGATCGCCTTCCTGCAGCCGCCTCTCTCCCGCGGGATGCATCCCCCGAACCTCGGTTCCGCCCGATCCGATGATCATGAAATTCTCTGGCGAGCCGGCCTCGCGGCACCAGCTTTCGATCTCCGCGACAAGTTCGTATTCCGCTACCCCGGCCCTGGCCACCTCGCGAAAGACCTGGTAGCCCGCATCGGCCATTCTCGTGGCTCGTCGCAAGGCATCAATTTCGGTTGGCGTCTTTGTCATCAGCAACCGGTCCAGAAGCGCCGTACCATCAGCCACGGTGGGTAAGGGACCAGCCGTCGTCAATCCAAAGGGCAGAAGACTTGCGGGTGCCGTCGCAATGGTTCGGTTTGCCAATTTTTGCAACAGCAGATTCGCTGATGCGATCAAGTCGCCGGACGCTTCCACGGCCACATCCGGACATTTCATTCGGGCTCGTCCCGCTTCTGTCTCGCCCTCGACAACAAGGCGGGTTTCACCGTCTGCAAACACCAATGCAAGGGCATCGCCTTCGACCGGCGCGTAGTCGGAAACATAACGCAGATAATCTCCGCGCCAGGCATTGCCCCAGCACAGCACAACGTCCACACCCTCGCCGGCCATGGCGGCGAGCAGCCGGCCAAGTCGTTCCGAGTGAATGGGGTTCATGACGTGGCTGCCTCGTGTGTGACCGACAGACCGTAATCGCGTTCGACCGCCCCGGCCGATATCAGTCCAGTACGATAATCCGAAAGGACCGCGTGTGGATCGCGTTCCCGGGGGTGGCCGTAGCCTCCGCCCCCGGCTGTTCGAAAGCTGACGCGATCTCCAGGCTGTAACTGAATGTTGGTGCCCTTCAGCACGCGCTCCTCACGTCCGTCGCTCCACAAAATGACGGCTTCGTTCACAGCTCCCGGATAACCGCCATGCAGTCCCCAGGGCGGGTCGACAGTCCGGTCAAAATTGATGTTGACAGAGGTTTCCTGAAGACAGCGATAAACAATTTCGACACCGAAACCACCCCTGTACTTGCCACTTCCTGCACTGTCAGAACGAAAGCTGTGACTTTCGATGATGAAGGGATAAGCCGTTTCCTGAACTTCGACCGGCAAATTTCGCACATCACTCTGGCAAACAGACATGGCCGCACTTTCACCATCGCCCGTCGGCCGTCCTCCCCAGCCACCGCCCATGATATTCATGAGAAGAAAACGGCTGCCATCCCGTTCGCGATATCCGTAAAACGAGCACCCGCCCATATCACCCTTGTGGGCTGCGGGAACGAGTTCGGGCAAGACCGGCGAAAGGGCCTTGAGAATGAGGTCAATCACCGTTGGCAGGGCAATGCTCCAGAGACCGATGGCTGCCGGCGGCCGAGCATTGAGAATTGTTCCTTCGGGCGAGATGACGGTCAGAGGACGGAAACATCCCTCATTGACCGGGGCATTCGGAAGGGTCAGGCTTTTGAACGCGATGCGGGCAGCCGCCAGGCCCCCCGATCCGGAATTCAGTGGTGACCGAACCTGGGGATGGGTTCCGGTGTAGTCGATCACCATATCGCTTCCGGTTACTGCAACCTTGACCTTGATACCGACAGGATCATCAAATCGCACACCATCATTGTCGAGGCAGCCTTGTGCTTTGTAAATTCCGTCGGGAATACCGGCCACCTGGTCACGGGCCGCAGTTTCTGCCTGCTGCCATATTATGCCGATTGCTTCGGTTATCGTTTCCGGGTCATAACGGCCGTAGAGTTCGGTCATCCGCCGTTGCGCAATGTGACAAGCTGCTATCTGCGCTCTCAGATCGCCCAGTGAGGAGTCAGGAAAACGCACATTGTCCCTGATGATTTGCCAGACTCCTTCATTACGCTTGCCCGCGTCAAAGATCTTGATCGAACGGAATTGCAGACCTTCCTGGAAAATCTCGTAGGTTTCATAGGAACCGAAACCGACACGGGATCCTCCGATGTCAACCCAGTGCGCCCTGTTGGCAGCGAACGCGATAACCTTGCCATCATGAAAGCATGGCGCATAGATGACGATGTTGTTCAGATGCTGGCCGCAGATTTCAGCCTGATTCATGATCAGGACATCACCCGGATGGAAACCGTCAAGACCATACCGCTCGATCCCGTCCCTGACCGCAACGCCAAGGTCCGCAAGAAAGATCGGCAGTCCTCCGGAATTCTGGCTGACAAGATCGCCCGCGGTATCGACCAATCCGCAGCAGAAGTCACGAACCTCATAGATCATCATATTGTGGGCCGAGCGGCAAAGGGCGGTTGCCATTTCTTCGGCATAGGCAACAACCGCATTGCGAACGACTTCAAGAGTGATGGGGTGAACGCTCATTATGCCGTTTCTCGTTCAATTGCGATGATCAGGTGGCCGTATTCGCTGACCAGGGCTGTGTCTCCGGGCCACAGAAATGTGGTGGAATTGGGCTCTTCTATGACTGCGGGCCCGATAATTTCAGTGCCGGGATGAAGGCCTGGTCGCCAATGAACGGATGCCTGTACCGGACTCTGATCAGCGTCGAGATAAACCATGCGTTTTTCGCGGGGCAACGCATCGCCCGGATGAAACGGTCTGGCCAGCCAGTCCTTCGCGACCTCGGCCGCTCCTTCAAGGGTTACAGTGAGCCGGATTTTGACAAGCTGTATCCGCCCTGACGGCGCAGCATGTCCGTAGCGTTCGAGATGACGCTGGCTGAAACCTTCCCGCAAACTGCCGGAACCGCCATCCAGAAGATCCCGGCTCGAGTGGAACGGCACAGAGATCGCATGTTCCTGCCCCACATAACGCATATCGGACGCAAACATAAAATGGGCCATGCCAGGATCCAGCCCGTCCTGACGCAGTAATTCCCGCCCCTTTGAAGACAGATCGGACATGATCTTGTCTATAGCGGTACCATCCACATTGTGCAGATCGGCAACGAAGGTCCGAACGAGATCCTGACGCCATGGAGCCATCAACATGCCGAACGCAGAAAAGTTGCCCGGAATCCTGGGAATGATGACGGTCGGGATCGATATATCGCGCGCTATGGCTGCAGCATGAAGGGGGCCAGCCCCACCAAATGCAATCATTGCGCAATCCCTGGGGTCGCTTCCCCGGGCTACCGAAACCGACCGGACTGCTAACGCCATGAGTGTATCGCCAACCCTCGTCACCGCAAGGGCTGCTTCGAGAACATCGAGATCAAGGGGATCGGCAACATAATTCTTGACAGCCGTCCGACTCAACTCCGGGTCCAGTGGCATTCTGCCCGAAAGAAATCGGTCGGGATTAAGCCGGCCCAGCAGGAGATCGGCATCAGTAATCACGGGATCGATGCCTCCCTTCCCGTAACACGCCGGCCCCGGATTGGCTCCGGCGCTTTGCGGACCGATATGGAGCCCTCCCTGAGGATCACACCAGGCAATACTCCCGCCACCCGCGCCGACTTCAACAATATCGACCACAGGCAGCTGCATTGGCTGGCCACTGGAATATCCGCCAATGAAATAGTCTTCATGGATCGTCGCAGCGCCTCCCAGCAGCATGCTCGCCTTGGCCGTAGTTCCACCCATGTCGAAACCGATACATCGATGGTGACCCAGGAGGGTGGCAAGATGGCCCGCACCAATCATTCCGGCCACGGGACCAGACTCCATCATGGCTACCGGTTGCCGACGAGCCTGTTCGAGCGACATGGTGCCGCCATTGGAGCGCATGATCTGTTTGTTACCGGAGAAGGAGGCGTCATCGAGAAACCGGTCCAATCTGTCCAGATAACGACTGACCGGGGGCCCTACATAGGCATTGAGCGCCGTTGTCGAAGTCCGTTCATATTCCCGGTATTCCCTGAGGATGTCCGATGACAGCGTCACAAAACGACTGTTGCATGCACTCTGGATCACCCGCCCTGCGGCCTGTTCGTGGGCCGGGTTTGCGTAGGAATGAAGAAAACAGACCGCAACGGCCTCGATTTCCAATTTTGCCAATTCCGCGGCGACCCGGTGCAGTTCATGTTCATCGACGGGCGTAAGCACTTCTCCATCCGCATTGATCCGTTCCGAAATCTCGAACGTCCATTCCCGGGGAATCAATGGCTTCGGTCGCGAAAACCGAAGATTGAAGCCTTCTGGCCGGTTGCTGCGGCCGATGGCATATACATCCCGGAACCCCTTGGTTGTAATCAGCGCTGCTCTGGCGCCCTTCCGTTCCAGCACTGTATTGATTGCAATCGTCGTGCCGTGACGAAACTGTTCGATGTCGAGAAGGTTGTCTGCCGGAGATCCGATGCAATCCGCAACCCCGCGCGTTGGATCATCAATAGTGGTAGATGACTTCTCGATATAGACCTCCCCATCGCGAATTCCGACGAGATCCGTGAATGTGCCGCCAATATCGACCCCGATGGAATGCAAGTTTCCCTCCTTGGGCAAACCCGTACGCCTGAACCTCCGGGCGGTCAGCCTTCCCGGACCGGTAAAGCCGCCGCCGGCATTGCGGACCTGACCTCTTCGGCCGGATCAGGGCCGAGACCAACCCTCACCGGATTGAACCGGAAACAGCACGCTACCGCGGACAGACTGCAGACCTCAAGGCTCCGGTCGATCCGTAATTTCGTAAATGCCGCGTTACCTGATCGTGCTGACTTCGGTTCGCACCGGATAGGGCTTTTTCCTGAACATGTGGGTTGCAATCGCTTCGCCGCTGTTGCCCGTCAGATGGGCACTGCAGGACCTCTGCTGCCACCCTGGCGTATCCGATATCAGGCACCCACAGCTTCATGCAGGTCCATCAGGATTGCATGAAGCTGTGGGATCGGGGACGGACGCCCGGTTCACTTCGGCAGAGATATCCAGGATGCGGTTCGTAATCTGGTCCCGCAACTCGAAATTTCCGACGAAGGAGGAGACAATCCCTACTGGATGTTCCGCGCGGCTTCGTTGGCCTTCATCGCTGCTTCGGTCCACAAACCCTGCGCCTTGTAGAACTCCACGGCTGCCGGATGATAGGGTGACATCGGGATCAGGGTGACCGCTTTCTCCCGGGCAAATCCCGCAAAGATTGGACTCGCTTTCACAAACGCATCTGTGCCCTTCCAGATTGCTTCGACAACCTTGCGCGCCGTTGCACTATCCAGATCCTTGTTGGCAACGAGATAGGTGTCGTAAGTGATAAGATTGACGGGCTCGAAAATGCTCAGTGGCGGTATGGGTTTCGGAAAATGCACCAGCTGGAGGCCCGGAAACATGAGTTCCCGCATCCTGGCCACCAATGCAGGCTCGTTCTCGAATGACAGAAACCTGACCGGACTCTTGGCATGGATCTCCCGGACTGCGGGCATTCCCAGTGCCGCCCAGCTTGAATCCGCTCGACCGGCCCCGAAACTCTTGACCCCGTCGACGACGCCTGTCACCGGCACCTTGACAACATCGTCCCATGTCAGACCACCATTAGACAATCCCGCCGCAATGGAATATGGCAGGGTCGAGTGTCCTCCGAAGTCCGACGTCAGCTTCTTTCCCTTCAAATCCGCAACTTTCGCAACGGGAGAGTCCTTGCGGACGAGGAGGCCCAGACGAAGGACATTCGGACCGGCACGGAGAATTCGCATATTTTTGCGAATTTTTTTGGCCTTGTTTTTTCCGGTCACCTCAACATACACGGTGCTGGCAGTCAGTACCGACAGCTTGATTTCACCGCGGTTCAGCGCGTCCATGTAAGCATCTGGTCCGGCGAAGGGCCGGACCACAAACCGCATCTCGGAGTGATCAGTCATGACCTTGGCCATGGCCGTCCCAACCCGGTTCATCAGGCTGCCCTGGCGGTCGGTCGCAACGACCATGGTCTGAGCAGCCGCGATGCCCGCCGTCAGGGTAGCGAAAGACACACCTGCCACTGTGCATGCAATGGCCTTGAAACCTTGATAGCTCATAAGTCCTCCCAGGATCTTGACAGACCTTGTCTGCTTGCGGCGATCAGACATCACCGTAACGCAGCTTTCGGTTGCATTTTTAAAAACCGGCAAACCCGGATTGAAGGCTGCGAACCGCAGGGCCGGACAACCTTCCCTTCCACTATAGCTTAATCGGACACCGGCAACACTCCTTCAGGCACATTGGCAGAACGGAATCCATCAGGCGGCCCCAAAAACGCTTCCAGGTTCTTTCGACCGACACATCTCCCAACCAACGTCTCGCCAGGGCTCTCCGGCTGGCCGACGGCCGCAGGCATTTTGCCGAGAACGAAGAAATGGCGAAGGGGGTGCCAAAGCCATGCTCCCGTTCGGTCGCAGCGCCATGGACAAGACATGCATATCGCAGGAGTTTGTTCTGGAGGCTGTATCCGATTGCTGTATGGGGACGATCCCACCATGGTCTGACCCGCTACCCCGCATATCTCCTGCAGGGTTGCCGCGCCTCTGACCAGATATGCCCACTGTCCGAAGCATCCCATTGCCGCTCGCGCTTTCTGCGGCTCGCAAGTCTCGGGTTAAGAAACTAAAATGCCATGGATGATCCCGTTCCGGATGTAATGGATGCCCGTCTCTTTTCATCCCCTGAAGCCCGGCTTTGCAGCCAAAATCGAAGGTATTGACCTCCACGACTCTCTTGAAGATTCGCAAGTCGCCGCTGTCAGCGCCATGCTCGCCGTTTATCCGGTCTGTGTGGTCCACCACGAAACACCGCTCTCCGACGATGAACACATCACCTTCAGCCAACGTTTGGGCCCGATTGAAGCGGCGTCGATCCTGACTGTATCCGCCCAGGGCCGAAACCGCCGTCCCCGGTCTGAAATCATCGATCAAGGTAATCTGGACCAGGATGGCGTTATCCTGCCCGAAGGAGATCGCCGTCTCGCCTTCAAACGCGCAAACCGGCTGTGGCATACTGATATGTCGTTTCATCCGAACCGGGCCACCTACTCCCTTCTTTCGGCGCATGTTCTGCCTCCTGATGGTGGCCCACCGACAGAATTTACGGACATGCGTGCCGCCTATGACGCCCTGAGCGAAAGCATGAAGCATCGCATATCGGATCTGTCAGCCGAACACTCATACTGGTATTCCCGAGTCTCGGGCGGCGGCCCCGAACCGACAGAAGAGGAACTGGCGTCGCGCCCTCCTGCCCGTCATCCACTCGTTCATGTCCGGCATGGCCGCAAGGCACTTTATCTGGCCTCCCACGCATCCCGCATTGTCGGCTGGCCCGAGGACGAAGGCCTGGCGCTGATCCGTGAGCTGATGGCCCTTGCGACCCGGGAAGAATTCACCTACGCCCATTACTGGAACACCGGAGACATCCTGATTTGGGACAATCTCGCTACCATGCATCGTGCTCGTCCATTTGAAGACCAGACATTCGTGCGGGATGTGCGCCGCACAACCTGCCGTGAAGCGAGACCCGATGCCGTGCAGGCAACATGATTCCGAGCCATGCGCGCCCTGGCCCACCGGGACGCAGGATGTCACGGCAGTACCTTGTATCCTTTGGAATTCCGCGATCCTGATCCGGCATGCAATATTGAGAGGAAGTGATCATGTCAGAAAACCGTTTTGATGTTGCCGGCAAGGTGGTGATCATCACTGGTGCGGGCCAGGGAATTGGCCGTGAATATGCCCTCGCCTTTGCCGAGGCTGGCGCAATCCCGGTGCTTGCCGAAATTGACGGGCAAACCCTGGAAACTGTGGCAGAAGAAATCCGCGGCCGCGGAGGGTTGCCGCTCGCTGTCGAGACCGATGTGGGGTCGCCCGAGTCGGTTCGTGCGATGGTTGCGCAAACTCTTGAAGCCCACGGGCGGATTGACGTTCTGATCAACAATGCGGCGATATTCGCAACGATTCCACAATGCAGTTTCGACGAAATTCCTTATGAAGACTGGAAGCGTGTCATTCACGTCAACGTCACAGGTTCCTGGCTCTGCTCCGCTGCTGTGGCCCCTGCGATGCGCAAGGCGGGTCAAGGCAGGATCATCAACATCTCGTCAGGAACGGTGCCCCAGGGCTTGCCTGGATTCATGCATTACGTGTCATCGAAAGCCGCAATCGTCGGCATGACGAGGTCCATGGCCAGGGAACTTGGCGATCACAATATCAACGTCAATGCAATCATGCCGGGTTACACCGAGACGGAAGTGGATCACGCCAGTATGGATAACGATCTGAGAGACTTTGTTGTCAGCAAGCGCATCCTGAAACGACGGGAAACTCCCGACGATCTGATCGGACTCGTACTGTTTCTGTCCTCTCCGGCGGGCTCCTTCATTACCGGACAATGCATCGCCTGCTGTGGCGGGGAGGTCATGCTTTAGGCCTTGATGGTACAAGCCGGAGTCTCGGAGCCAGC
This sequence comes from Alphaproteobacteria bacterium, assembly GCA_965221485.1. Lineage (GTDB taxonomy): Bacteria > Pseudomonadota > Alphaproteobacteria > MPNO01 > UBA830 > JAJEBT01. The sequence goes on from OZ244893.1 coordinate 2,411,801, forward strand.
TCAAGGGCTGTCCCGGAGAGACCAGTCTCGCTGACAGGATGACTTTGCTTCCATCATTCCGGAAACAGGTTGCGATTACGGCAAGCCGGTATGTTCTCTGTTTGCATTTGTGACGGCTCAGAGTGAGACAAGGATTGCGTGTCTCTTCGTCATTCCGGGTCATGCCCGCTGCAAAGAGCCCGTCAAGCCTTCCGGAATGACAGGATCCCGGGAACAACTGCAACCGCCGCCAGAGCAAGCCCTGTCAGCGGGTACCACAGCCCGGGAGCGATCAGAAGAAGGCCTCCGGCAAACAACAACAAGCGCTGAACAGGATTGATATCCGATAAGGCATAACCCCGGATCGCACCGGCAACCGCGGTCGCACCCACGACCGCGGTTACGATCGAGAGAAAAATATCTTCCAGGCTGCCCCGCATCATCAGGCCCTCGTTGAGCACAAATGCAAACGGTATCAGAAAGGCGGAAATGCCCAGCTTGACCGCTTCCCATCCGGTCACCCAGACCCGGCTCCCGGCAATGCCGGACGTTACAAAGACCGCGATGCAGGTGGGCGGTGTATAAAATGACGCGAGCCCCCAGTAAATCACGAACAGATGTGCCGCAATGTCAGGAACACCAAGCCTGATCAGGGCTGGCGCCATCAGCGTCGCGAGAGTGACATAAGCCGGCGTGGCGTCGAGCCCCATTCCTACGATCAGACTGACGATGCCGACAAAAAGCAGGGTGACGATCAGGTTCCCTCCCGCCAGATCAACGATAAATCGGGAGAACTTGATTCCGACTCCGGAGAGTTCAAGGGCGCCAATCATGATGCCGACGGCCGCGGTAATAGCAGCCACCGTAATCCAGCGGGTTACGCCATCCTCGCAGGCCGACATGATACGCGGAAGCGTCAACCAGTGGCTGCGGTCACCCGACAGAAAACTTGTCGCAATAACGAAACCACAGCTGTAGATGGCAGCCATCCCCGGAGGAAGGGACTTGAACACGAGAAACCAGATCAATGCGGCGATCGGAATAAGGTAATACCATCCCCGCGTCAGTGTCGGGATGAGGGGAGGGAGGTCAGCTCGGGGAAGAGCAGCTATGCCCTGCTTGCGCGCCTGAAGGTGCACGGACGCAAAGACAATCAGAAAATAAAGACTTGCCGGAACGGCAGCCGCAATCACGATTTCCGTGTAGGTCGTCTCGATCCATTCGGCCATCAGGAACGCGATGGCACCCATAACCGGAGGAAGAATGATGCCTCCGGTCGAGGCGACCGCTTCCACCGCGGCGGCAAAGGCCGGTGTGTATCCGATCGTCTTCATCATCGGAATGGTGAAGACACCTGTTGTCGCCGAATTGCCCGAAGGTGATCCCGAGATCGAACCGAACATCGCACTGGCGACGACCGCGGCCTTTGCCGGACCTCCCCGGGACCAACCCGTCAGGCCAAGCGCCACATCCATGAACCAGCGGCTGGCGCCTGCGCGCTCCATCAACGCTCCGAAAACCAGAAACGCTATGACAATATTGGCAGCAATCCCGAGCGGAATTCCGAATATCCCGGCCTCGCTGACATAGGAGGAGTAAAGAAGCCGATCAAGGGGATAGCCCCGTCCGTACAGCAGTCCCGGAAGATACTTCTGGAACAGTGTTATCAGCACGAAAAACAATATGATCAGCGGCAGCACCAGTCCAGTCGTTCGGCGCACAGCTTCAAGAACGGGAACGGCCAGCATGGCAGCAAGCACAATGCCCGTATTATCAAGAAAACCGTACTCGCCGTAATCCAGGACAGCGTCATAATCGAGGATCACGTATCCGGCACCGATCAGGCCGGAACTCAGCAACAGATAGTCATACCAGGGAATCCGCCGCCATCGGGACTCGGCTTTGGTGTCCTCTCCGTGTTTCTTCCCTCCGGCAGGCAAGAGGAAAAAGACCAGTATCATTGCACAGGAAATACTCACGGCCTTGTGAACCTGGCTGGGAAGAAACCAGCCCAGCCAGGTAGGACCCTGCGCAACCACCACGAAGTGGTAAAGAACAATCGCGAATGTCAGCCAGGTAAAGGCCTTGCGCGACACCGTCACATCAAAACCGGTGCATTGAGCAAAATGATCCGGAACCGTATCCGGGGTCAATATCAGCGGTTGGCGAGAAACCGCTTCTGGTTTGTTTCAAGCTCTTCGGTCCACAGACCCTTTTCCCTGAAGTACCGAATCACACCGTCATGAAACGGAAGAGGAACGTTCCGGAGGGCTCGATCGAGTGAATACTGTGTCGCGGTCTTGTGGTACGAGGCAAATTCCTCATTGTTCTCGAACAGTGCCTTCGCCACCCTGTAAACGGTGTCTTCCGAGACATCGGGACGGGTCAGCACATAGGTGTTCAGGGCAATCAGATGAACATCTCTTGACTGGTTCCTGAACGAGCCAGCCTTGAGAGTCGTCCCCCACATCATCGGCGGGAGATCCTTCAGCATGGCGTCGCGGTCCGACTTCGGCAGATAGAGAAAATCGATCACACCGTCCTGCATGGGCTTGGCAACAGCGGCTGCCCGCGGGCTGAATGGCAGCAGACCGGCGTCAATGCTCCCGGCACGAAAAGCCTTGTAAACCTGTGGTGAGTTCGTCGTCGCTACCGTCTTGACGTCGGCCACGCCCGCGTGTTTCTGCATCACGTTCCAGATGAGTTCGATTTCCGGAAGAGCGCGCCTCTTTGCCACGATGGTACGCCCCTTGAGATCGCCAAGCGAGCGAATGCCCGCGTTCTTGCGGACAAGGATCCAGCGCAGGCTCGCATGCCCCTGCAAGAGCAAACGAACATCGACCGGTTTCTTGAAATTATGCGTGCCGTTAAATCCCGTAAAGGCAGCAAAGGAATTGGCAATTGCAAATTCAATCCGCTTGGCAGCAAGACCTCGAATATTGGCTGACGATCCTCCCACCGGTTCCGCGGTCGCATTGATTCCGGCGTGTTTGGTGATGACCTCGGAAGCGCCGATCGCAAGGGCGTAGAACACGCTGCCCACACTTGAGGTTCCGATCCGGACCGCATCCTGAGCGGACGCCGCCCCGGCAGCAAATACCGGCAATATGACACTGATCAGGCAAAGCAGCTTTTTCATGAGTCGTCCCCAAAGTGATGATCACGACAAGGAATGATAGCCTGTCGATCAATCAACTGCCATGCCGCACTCGTAATCGCCCCGCGACCCGGGAAGCCGCGAAGGGACTCTCGGGACCGGGACCCGGAGGATCATCGGTCGGAGAGAGGGCTCCCGGCCCTTGTTGCGTGATGATTGGGTTCATGCCTCGCACGATCATTGTCGTTCAGCTGCAGCCTCGTTGCCGTCCCACCTCGCCGGATCTGTTTGCGGAGCAAATCCTGTCCGGCGTTCACCAGCCCCGGGATGGAAGGGCGCGACTGCAAGATCAGGCTATTCAGGATCGATCGATGCAGTTGCAGATTTTGATGGCATCCAGGGCGACAATCAGGAAGCTGGGCACCGTATGAACTCGCAATCCGGCAGGATTCGCTCTCAAGTCCACCTCGCAAGTCCACTGGGCACCCTGTCGCAAACGGCTTCTCCAAGGGGAAGAAGGCCGATGTTCCTGCAGGTATATTTCAAATTTTGACCGCACGCGTTTATACTGCAGCGAAGTGGCCGGGTTTGCGGCGTTGTCGGATATGAGAACCGTGCCGGGAACATGGCGTTGTCCCGGGTCTGTGATTTTTGAGATGACGTCCCGGAGGCGGGCTCGAGCCCTTGACGCGCGTGAATTTCCCGATATTGCAATATTGGGCCTTGGAAAACCGCCAATTCAACACAATCTGATAGGCATGATCGTATTCAACCTCACCTGCAGCAATGACCACACATTCGAGGCCTGGTTCAAGGACAGCGAATCCTTTGACCATCAGGTTGAGCAAGGGCTGGTTTCATGCCCCGTTTGCGGGGACTGCAACGTTCGAAAGGCCGTGTCCGCGCCTCGTCTTGGCGGCCTGAGCAAGAACAGCACCGTTCCGGACATGACCGAACCGTCTTCACCGGAGATGCCAAAGAATCCGCAACTTGCCGCTTACCTCTCGGCAATGCGTGAGATCAAGAGTTACGTCGAGAAAAACAGCGATTATGTCGGCGAAAAGTTTCCCGAGGAAGCACGGAAAATTCACTACGGGGAAACCGAGGCAAGGTCCATCCACGGAGAAGCATCATCCGAAGAAGCAGCCAGCCTCCGCGACGAAGGCATCGAATTTCACAGAATTCCCTGGCCGTCGAGACAGGACGCATGACCGGGCATAGGCTCCCTGCCCCGGTGGTCCGGGCTTGCCCGCAAGATCTGCGAACCCGTTACAAAGGAGATCAATGACCACCCGGGCAATCGGGCCCGAAGACGGCACCGGATTTTGGCCGTCATCATGGGCCCGCCTGTCTTGCCCGGGAATGAGGCTCCAGGCGTAGCCGTTCAGGAGCCTTGTCCATCCCCCTCTTCGCGAGGAGCCAGCCGCCTCGCTGTTGTTTTAATCACTCCAGCGAAACGGCTCTTTGGCTTCGATCAGGCCGCAATGTTGGCCGCAAACTGCGGTATCGTGGCGCCTCCGGTCAGTTGTTCCAGCTCTTCCTCATAGAAGAACCGGTCTTTTCCGAAAGCCGGCCTGAGCTGATCCAGCCATGTGGCTTCCGGATCATATTTTGCGAAAAACGGCTTTCCGACCCATTCAGCGCTACGGCCCTGGAGAAAGCGCAATACAAAGACCTTCTCGCCATGGATTTCCTGCATTCCGAGCACCTCGACCTTTCCGGGTGTTGCGCTCATGCTGGGTCCACGAACCGTTCTGGCAAGTCCGGAGACATTTCGCACAGCCTCATTGAACACTGTCCAGGCCCTTTCCAGAGACAGCTCAAAATAGCGCTTGGCTCCGGTATCACGCTCGACGAACATGTAATAGGGAATGATTCCAAGGCGTACCTGCTCCTGCCACATGCGGGTCCATACGTCGGGGGAATCGTTGATATGGGCCAGCACCGGTGCCTGGGCACGAATTACAGCACCGGTATCCCGTATCCGTCGGATCGCCTCATGCGCAACCGGGGTATTGAATTCCTGCCAATGATTGAAATGCGCCATGATGGCAACGCTGCGTCCCGAGTTGGCCACCCGTTCCAGTACGCGAAGCAGGTCATCGGCATCATCGTCACTGACGAATCTGTACGGCCAGAAGGTCAAGGCCTTGGTCCCGATACGGATATTCTGGACATGGTCCAGTCTTGAGTCGTCCACCAGACCATCCAGATAGCGCTCCATGACCCGGGTCTTCATGACCATGGGATCGCCGCCGGTGATCAGGAGGTCGGAAACACCCGGGTGGTCCGCAAGATAATCATGGAGCCCCCGCGCTTCGGTGGCAGCGATCTTGTATGATTTTTCACCCACAAACTGCGCCCATCGGAAGCAGAACGAGCAATAGGCGTGACAGGTCTGTCCCTGGCTCGGGAAAAACAGGACGGTTTCCCGATACTTGTGCTGCACCCCCTCGACAACGCCTTGTTCATTTCGAGGAATGTTCATCTCCCGCTGACCGGCGGGATGCGGATTGAGCCGGTCTCTGATGTCGAAGACAGCTTTCTGAATCTCTCGCGGTGTGGCTTCACGTTTCAGAAGATCCGCAACATTCGCGAAGTCATTCTCGTCAAGCATGTCGCGTTGCGGAAACGTGATCTGGAATACGGGATCGTCGGGAACACGATCCCAGTCGATTAACTGATCGATCACATATCGGTTGGAACGAAACGGCAGTACACTGCTGACCACACGCATCGCAAAGCGTTCCTCCGGGGCCAGGGCTTCCAGCTGGGTTATCTGGTCCAGATGCGCGGCCGTCACCGGTTTGTATCGATCACTCCTGAAGTCGGGCGGAATCTCGAAAGCCGAGCTGAACTCGGGGCCTTCAGTTTCCAGCGATGCGAGGTGCTCGCCGCCAATGATTGTCTCGGAATCAGATTTCATGAGTCAATACTCCTACATATCTTTTGCATCAGTAACGGGTCACTGATTAATTGCTGTGTTTTTCTGGTGCCCGGTCAAATTTCCAGGCCCACCAGGCGCTACGAGCAACCGCGCATGCGGGTCGCCGGGCCCGTTTTGCGGACACCGCTCGCCGCAAACGCGGCGGAGTCTCGCCAAGACCGTTCAAAAAGACAGCCGAGATGGCCAGATACGGCCACATGGGAGACCACTTGTCCGGTGTCCTTTACGGAATATAGCACCTCCAGGGCCGCATGTCTTCCCGCGGTTACAAAAAGGTGCTGATCCCGCTCTGATGAACACAACTCTTCGTCCTTCAGGCAATCGGCTGATAAGGCATCACTCCGGACTTACGAGATCGCTGCCAACACGATAATCGACAGGTGAACACCGGGTTCCGAACCATTCTGACCAGGGGCTTCGGGTGCGGACTCTCGACCGGGTTATTGTGCAAAAACAGACCCATACCCAATAGGATGCAGCGGAAGAGCCCTGCCGCCTCGCAGTGAGAACACGTTGACCTCGGGCCCTATTGACGCGATACCGGAGCGGAACCTGGCCATGCTGATGACCGCAAAAGCGACGGTTTTTTACGGCTCCACCCTGGAAGCAGACGACAGATCGCGCGACATTCGGACATCGCGTAGTTCTGGTCCCGTTTTCCGGACCCAGTCCGTAATACTTGTTGGTCCAGGTCAGAGGCAATCGGATTTGAAGGGCGATACGACCCAACGCCGCTACGGATCGTCGTTCTGACTCCGGGCAACGAAGCCAACTGCAACGTCATTGACCGCAATTCCGTCACCGGAACAGGCTGCCGCTGCGGTGCGGGTCCGTTCGGCTTTCTCCCCTGCGGTACCTGCCCTTCACAATACAACAGGTGCGCCTCCTGCAAGTGCGCCAATGCCCTGAAGCGAAGTCAGGCTGATGTCCGCGTTGGCGCGCCCGTCTTCCGGTGCGCAAACGCAACGGGAAACCCCGAAAACACGCACCCAGGAAAGTGCGGCAGGGAACTCCCTGCCAAAACCGAAATTCGCGGCGGTAACAAAAGGGGCGCGTTCGGCAACACAGGATTTGAGGGAGTAGCAACACACTTCCACCACCTCAGAGTCCGCCAGACAGGTCGAAACTCTCGTCCGGAAAGTACTTTTCCAGCCTGATATCGGCCGTTCGGGCGTGACCCTCCATTCCTTCCAGTCTGGATATCCTCGCGGTCGCCTCGGCGACCGACCTCGCACCGTCGCGTGTCGCGCGTTGCCAGGTCACCAGCTTCATGTATTTGTGAACCGAGAGGCCGCCGGTATAACGCGCCGCACCGGATGTCGGCAAAACGTGATTTGGACCTGCTGACTTGTCACCAAAGGCGACTGTTGTCTCCTCACCGAGAAACAGTGAGCCATAGCATTTCAATCGATTGAGAAACCAGTCGAGATCTGCTGCCTGAACGTGCAGATGCTCGGGCGCGTAGTCGTCGGCAACCCGGGCCAGGGTTTCGAAATCGGGAACCACCATCACTTCCGCCAGATTGTCCCAGGCTGCGGCAGCGCTCTCGCGATTGAGATCGGGCAGGGATTCGATAAAGCGCGGTACCAGCTCGACGACGCGTTCGGCGAGCGGTCGGTGGGTTGTGGCGAGCCAGACCGGCGAGTTGTATCCGTGTTCCGCCTGCCCAATCAAATCCCAGGCGACGATATGCGCATCGGCAGTTTGATCGGCAAGGATGAGGCTGTTGGTGGGGCCGGCAAACATGTCGATTCCGACCCGGCCGAAAAGAATCCGCTTGGCTTCGGCCACATACTGGTTGCCTGGGCCAACAAGTATGTCAGCCGGAGGAAGTCCAAAAAGGCCAAAGGCCATTGCTGCAATACCCTGCACTCCACCCAATGCCAGAATGGTATCGGCACCACACAGGTCGGCGCTGTAGATAATCGCGGGAGCAATACCCGTTTCAGGACGCGGCGGCGAACAGACGGCTATATGCTCGCATCCGGCAACCTTCGCCGTCGTCACGGTCATCAACGCCGACGCAACGTGGCTGTAGCGCCCGCCCGGCGCGTAGCATCCCGCAGCCCGGCAGGGAATGGCCTTTTGCCCGGCCATCATGCCGGGCGAAACCTCGATCTCCATGTCCTGGATCGTGGATTTCTGAGCCTCTGCGAAACGGCGGATATTGTCCCACGCAAACCGGATGTCATCCTTGAGCTGTTGGGGAATTTCAGCGGACGCAGCGTCGATGCAGTCGCGGGTCAATACGATGTCGCCGTCATACCGGTCGAACGTCGCAGCGTACCGCAGAGCAGCGGACTCGCCGCCGACCTCGATCTCGTCAAGAATCCTTGTGACTGTCGCAGTCACATCGCTGGAACCATCAGTCGGAGGCCTGGCCGCGTGTTTGATGAAGGTGACCGACATACGGGACTCACTTTTGGACCTGGAAGGCCGTCAGGTTGGAAGTGACAGGGAACAGGCGATCAACATGATCACCGACAGCTTGAAGAATACGAACGGTACTGCGCATGCGGCGATCCCCACGACCGAATCCACTCACAGTCCCGGGACTGCCAAGACATTGAGAGGCAGCAACAGAGTGATCCAAGCGATTCCCGCTTGATTGACGAGGGAAGCGCTCTCCAGGCAAGCGTTTTCGGACTTGCGCCTATCAGGCGTTGGAATTGCTGAAGCATCACGGAGAGGAGGACACGAAATTTGGCTCCCTTCAGATCGGTCGGTGACAACACCGCGTCCGCCCCGCCTTTGTGGACCGTCGCGACCCGAGGGTCAATCACGACATCGCAGGGCAGCCTGGGTCTTCGCGCATCGACCATGGCATGAACGGGCTTGCCTCAGCGCTCCGGAGTCACGAGACCCCCGGGCTGCTGATTGGTGTCGGGCAATCAAGGCAGGTCGATGAGATCAACGACGGGGGCGAATGGCGCGAAATTCGATGGTGAGCGCTGAGCGGTCCGGATGATTTCACCCTCGACCTCTTGCACCGGCGCCTCACCTGCAAAAACTCGCCCGGCCCCCGCGATCGCTCATGTAAACCCGCCGACACCCACCATTCTTACGAAATCGCGAAATTGCACCGAGGCGATTTCGCCTCCTGTTCTCGCGTCGGTCATCACAGGTCTTCAGCAGGGTTCCTCTTTCGACGTCTTGCAACCGTTTTGATCTGCAGCTTCAGGCTTCCGGATGCAGGTGACGTACAGTGCTTTGGCAAGGAGGGGCTCGGTATTCCCGGAACAACCTCCGGGGGCACGCCGAATTCGCCAGCACCGGCGACTGCGCTGAAGAAGAAAATGAAAAAACAGAACAGGGTACCTCGCAGTAAAATGCAGCCCTTGTGGATCAACGATCTTCGACTCTGACCCGCTACTGACCGGGATTTCGTGTCCGTTTCGAATCCGGAAACCAGAAGCCGGACATTGAAAATTCAGGCGATTGAATTGCCCGGCACAACGACCCCGCGCCAGCTTTCGCCAATTCAATGTGTTGGATCTGCCCCGCTCATGGCCACCCCTGAAAGACTGGAAGCCGAACACACAGTGATCGAGGATTGCGCCCAGGCCGGACAGGGGTACATCGAGAGGGCCAGATCGGTCATCGGCACCTGCTACCGGTCAGCCGGGACACTGCCGGACACCCGCAATATCCCAGCCTCGCCGATCCGAGATGTCCGGGGATCGTCGTGTCAGGAATTCGCGGGGCAGGCCAAAAACTGGAACCGGGGGCATCCACAAAACCAGGCTCCACGGAATCGCCGCAATGGTCGGCAAAGGCTCTTTCTCCGGTCGCTGTGATATACTCGTGTGACAGGTCATGAGCGAAGGATGAGATCCCGACCGACACTTGAGGATGTAGCTGGCATGGCGGGTGTATCCACCGCAACCGTCTCGCGCGTCCTGAACGAGCCCGAGCGTGTGCGAGCAGACACTCGCAGCCGCGTGGAGGCTGCGGTTGCTCATTTCGATTACACGCCGAATTTTGGCGGGCGTGTCCTGGCTTCAAACCGCACCAATACGGTCGGCGCAGTCATTCCCACTATGGAGAACGCGATATTCGCCCATGGCCTTCAGGCGCTCCAGGAAGCGCTGGCCAGGGACGGAGTCACGCTCTTCGTGGCAACGTCGAACTACGATCCCGGGCGCGAGGAAGATCAGATTCGCACGCTCCTCAGCCGAGGTGTCGACGGCCTGGTTCTGATCGGGGAGGCGCGGGATCCATTGATTTATGCGATGCTGGAGAGACGCGGCGTGCCGTTCGTCCTTCTCTGGTCGTGGCGCGCCGAATGTCCCTGGCCTTGTGTCGGGTTCGACAATCGGGCAGCAGCCCATGCCATGGCGAGTCGCGTCCTTGATCTCGGACACCGGCGTATTGCCATGATCGCAGGGATCACCAAGGGCAATGACCGGGCCGCTGCCCGGGTCGAGGGTGTTCGGAGTGCATTACGGCAACGCAGTCTCGATTTTGACGGATCGAACCTCATAGAGACGCCCTACAATCTCAAGGCCAGTGCAGCTGCAGCGCGGAGCCTTATGCTGGTATCGCCCCGTCCGACGGCAATTATCTGCGGGAACGACGTGATCGCTGCAGGCGCCCTGTCCGCTGTTCGTTCGCTCGGCCTGAATTCACCCGTGGATGTTTCAGTGACCGGCTTCGACGATATCGACCTCGCACTGGTTCTGGATCCCTTGCTGACCACCGTTCGTGTACCGCATCGCCGCATGGGCGAAGCAACTGCGTCCCTTCTGCTGCAACTGCGCGCCCGGAACGAGAATATTCGCAACGTGGTCCTGGAGACCGAACTGGTTGAACGGGAGTCGCTGGCCCCTCCGGGCGGAGGAGCACTGACATGACGGCAGATGCCGGAGGTACATTTCAGAATGGAGAATGTTAATGATCGATTTTGTAGTCCATGACGAAGGCGACAGTGTCGGCGTCGTGGTGATCGAAGGTGTCGAAGCCGGAGCTCAACTCACCGGCTGGATCATGGATCAGGACAAGGAGATCGCGTTCCGGGCGGCCAACACCATCCCGATCGGCCACAAACTTGCGATCAAACCCATGAAAACCGGAGACACGGTTATCAAGTACGGCGTAGACATCGGCCGCGTCGTAGCAGACATCGCCATTGGCGAGCATGCCCATGTTCACAACATCAAGACCAAGCGCTGGTAGGGTGTCGGCCAATGACACTGGACCTGAAAAATGCAACCTTCCTCGGCTACCGTCGCGAGAACGGCCGTGTGGGTGTCCGAAACCATGTGATTATCCTCCCCGTTGATGATCTTTCGAATGCCGCATGCGAAGCGGTGGCAAACAACATCAAGGGTGCAATGGCGATCCCGCACCCCTATGGCCGGCTCCAGTTCGGGGCAGACCTCGACCTTCACTTCCGCACCCTGATCGGTACTGGTACCAATCCCAATGTCGCCGCTGTTGTGGTGATCGGCATTGAGGAGGGCTGGACACAGCGCGTGGTGGATGGCGTTGCCGTATCCGGCAAGCCAGTGACCGGATACGGCATCGAGTTGCACGGCGACCACGAAACCATCATGCGGGCATCGCGGACAGCGCGTGAATACGTTCAGTGGGCATCGGAGGCCGTCCGCGAGGAAGCGCCGCTCTCGGATTTGTGGATTTCGACCAAGTGCGGCGAGTCAGACACCACTTCGGGCTGCGGATCCAACCCCACCGTTGGCAATGCCTTTGACAAGCTCTACCCGATTGGAGCCACGCTCGTCTTCGGCGAAACAACCGAGATCACCGGTGGTGAGCATCTCGTGGCTGCCCGGTGCCGCACCCCGGAAATCCGCGAGCGGTTCATGTACATGTTCAACCGATATCAGGATGTCATTGAACGCCACAAGACCAGCGACCTGTCCGAATCCCAGCCGACCAAGGGAAATATTGCTGGCGGACTCACCACAATCGAGGAAAAGGCGCTCGGCAACATCCAGAAGATCGGCCGCGAATGCATGGTCGACGGGGTACTCGACAAGGCAGAAACCCCAGGCGGCCCGGGACTGTGGTTCATGGATTCCTCATCTGCCGCCGCGGAAATGGTAACCCTGTGCGCTTCGGCCGGCTTCGTGGTTCATTTCTTTCCGACGGGCCAGGGCAATATCATCGGAAACCCGATCCTTCCCAACATCAAGATTTGCGCCAACCCGCGGACAGTTCGCACAATGAGCGAGCATGTCGATGTCGACGTCTCAGGCCTGTTGCGCCGGGAGATGACACCGGACGAGGCGGGTAACGCACTGCTTGAAATGATGATCCGTACCGCCAACGGAAGGCTGACCGCAGCTGAGGCCCTCGGCCATCGGGAATTTGTGCTCACCAGGCTTTACGAAAGCGCGTGAATTATAAACTGGCAGGGAAGCGGACGCTCTGCATGGCCAACAAAATCGACCACGAACGATCTGGCAACGCCGTGATTCCGGTCACGGACAGCCTCGCACCTGCAGGAAACGAAGGCACAGGCATGGTGCAACATGGACCGGCAGAAAGCAGAGACGGCTCCTTGGTGCATGACCGGAACAACCCGGCGGATCCCCAAAGCGTCAACAATGGGAGCCGCCTGGCGTAACCACCGGGCTGCTGATCGCCGAGGGCCTCAAGCAGTGGCTATACTGCAGCCACGGGTCACCGCGGCACTGCATGTGAACTCGAGGTGCGCGACAGAGGAGCAAGATCGGCCAGAACCGCTCTGGACCTCCTGGTCGTTGACCCGCGCTGACAGATACATTCGTTCTTCAACGCAGTCATCGAACATATCCTGGATTGTCCTCTTGCAAACGCGCCATCACCTCCTCAACCAGAAGGTTTATGACGGGCTCTGGCAGTCCGCCGTCGATTTCGAAAGCCCCGCTTCTCAAGTCTTGTGCAAAGCGGCGATTCAGTCGAAGGAGCGCCTCTGTATCGTCTCCATTCCGCTCACCATACAGTGACCGGAGACTGGAAAGTTCACCGGACCATGCCGAAGGCCCGCCTTTTATCTCGCAACGGGCCAGACGCATGGCCGCAGCAACCATTGCGACATTATAGCGCTGACCCGCAGAAACCCCGGCCGTGACCTGGTCCCTGAGTGTCTTCTCCGCTATGGACAGCAAATCCGCTGCATCGGGAAGGGTGCGCATCACAACAGGCCGGTCATGGCAAGACACTCATATTCGAGTTCGGCAATCCTGCGCCCGATGAGCGCGAGCTCAAGACTGGGTTCCACACCGGAGCGATGGCGCATCGCCTGATGCAGGGCAATGACGGCCCATCGGACATGGGCCATGGTTTCCCAGTAATGTACCCATTCGCGGTCAAGCCGACGGCCGGAAGCCGCCTCATAGGCCTCGTAGAACACTTCACGATCGGCAATCCCGCCGGCCTCGCGCTCGGGAGCCGTGAAGCGCCAGCAACGTGCACAAAACCATGCAACATCCTCATGAGGATCTCCACGGCCGGCAAACTCCCAGTCGAGAATGCCTGTGATGTCCTCGCCCTTCGCCATGTAGTTGCCAGTCCTGAAATCCCGGTGGCAAAGCACGATTTCCCGGGACGGACGCGCCCGTTGTTCGAGCCAGCGCAACGTCCACTCGAGTACCGGGTGCGGTTCGGGAGCTTCATCGAGATACCGGCGGTAGCGGGCGATCGCATCAAGTGCCGGGTATTCCGGAACACTGCCGAGAAATGATAACTCCGGTCGGAACGTGTCAATCCCGTGGATGCAGGCCAATTGACCAGCAAGCGCCACGGCCAGATCGGGTCTCGGCCCCTGCCGCGTAACGCGAGGGGCCAGGGACTCTCCGAACACGCGTCGCATCAAATAAAACGGTTTGCCTGCAATCGAGGGATCGGAACAGTACCAAAGTGGTTCCGGAACGCTGACACCTGCACTGTGCGCTGCCTGCAGCAATCCGAACTGCTGTTCGAGTGTCCGGCTTTCAGGAACAACGGCTGCCGGCTCGGTTCGCATCACCGCATCATGACGCCCCTGCCACGGGCCTCCAGTTACTGTGAACGTGATCGCCCGGTTTTCCTGAACCGCGCCGCCGGTCAGACGCTCTCCCTCGTCTACCTCGACCTTCGAAGCGCCAGCAACCCGACAAATGAACCGGGACAGGGTCACCTGGTATCCCACCCCCAGAAGTCAATTCCTTCTTCCATAAGAAATCTTGACAGAACCATTTTGTGAGTCTCCGAGGAGCCGTCCACAAGCCGTGCCTGGCGGGCGTAGCGGTACATCCATTCGAGAGGCGTATCCTTGGAATAACCCCTGGCTCCACGCAACTGAATCGCAGTATCCACGGCCTTGTGAAGCGTTTCCGATACCACCACCTTCGCCATCGAAACTTCCTTGCGCGCGAAGTCACCCGTGTCAAGTTTGGCCGCAGCCCGCATCGTCAGCAATCGACCGACTTCGACCCCGAGCGCAGCCTCACCCAGCAGCCATTGCACGCCCTCATGTCGATCCAGTGTCTCGCCGAAAGCTTCGCGTTCACGGACATAGTCAAGGCATTCTGAAAGAGCGCGCTTGGCCATTCCCAGCCAACGCATGCAATGGGTCAACCGGGCAGTACCCAGCCGGATCTGGGTAACTTTCAATCCGTCACCCACACCCATCAACCGGTTTTCATCCGGTATCTCGAGACCATCGAAGCGAAGTTCGCAATGCCCGCCATGTTCCTCGGGTCCCATGATGGGGATCCTCCGGATGATTTCCCAGCCGGGCTGATCCGCATCAAACAGGAAGGCGCTCAAACCGCGTCGTGTGTCCTCCGAGGTTCTCGCGATCAGAATGAAATGCCGGGCCTCCTGCGCCCCGGTAATGAACCACTTGAGTCCGTTGACAACCCAGACATCCCCCTTCCGCTCAGCCTTCGTCAGCATCATCGTTGGGTCCGAGCCCGAACCCGGAGCCGGTTCTGTCATCGCGAATGCGGACCGTACCTCTCCATCGACAATGGGCTGCAACCAGCGCGACTTCTGGGCCTCGGTAGCAATCTTCTCAAGTACCATCATGTTGCCGTCGTCAGGTGCGGCGCAATTGAAGCAGACGGGACCGAAGATGGAACGGTTCATTTCTTCGTAGCAAGCCGCCATTCCTGTAACCGAAAGACCCTGGCCGCCGCGCGAGGCCGGCATCTGGAGGGCCCACAGACCCGCTTTCTTGACCCTTGCACGGATTTCCCGAAGCACATCCTCGGCAATATTCTCATGCGGATCGTAGTTTCCACGGTCTGCCTCAAGAGGCAAAATATGTGTTTCCACGAAATCCCTGACGCGAACCCGATAATCCTCGACTTCCGATGTCAATGTGAAATCCATGTCTTGTCCTGCTGGTCGTCAATCCATTCCGGCCCTCCGGAAGCTTCGGTCAGATAGCGGCCGGTTCCGGAGCGTTCGGACCCTGACGGGTTACCCCTCTCAGAGCGTTTTCATCCACCGGGCAATCGCTTCCCCGATTTCATCTGGAGAGTCCTCCTGAATAAAGTGGATGCCAGATACCGTAACCTCGGTCTGGTTGGGCCAGCCACGACAGAAATCGCGGACAGGACCCACCAGAATGGCACCGGGGTCAGCGTTGATGAAGAGTTTCGGCACAGGGGCCTTACTCAACCATTCAGCGTAATCCTGTACGACTGCCACAACATCCGCCGGTTCACCATCAATCGGTATCTGTCGCGGCCATGACAGGGCGGGACGTCGATTTTCTCCATCAGCGGCAAACGGCCGGCGATACTCTTCCATTTCCTTGTCTGTCAGTTTGCGCTTGATTGAGCCCGGCAGGATTCGCTCCACAAATATATTCCGCCTGAGAACCAGATCCTCTCCGGCCTCAGATCGCATTCCCGAAAATACCTTGCGGGACATATCCGGCCACTCCTCCCAGGAAATCGGACGGACGATTCCTTCCATATAGGCAATCCCGCGAACGGAAGCACGGTTGCGATTGGCCCAGTCGAAGCCAAGCGCGGACCCCCAGTCATGCAAAACCAGAGTAACGCGATCAGTCACACCGATTTCAGCAAAAAGTGCATCAAGATAATCCCGATGCTCGAAGAAGCCATACCGGTCAGGTCCCGAAGGGTCGAGTTTTCCCGAATCACCCATGCCGATCAAATCAGGAGCAATACAGCGGCCGAGACCCCGGACATGGGGCATGACATTGCGCCACAGATACGACGAGGTGGGATTTCCATGAAGAAAGACGATGGGGTGCCCCTCTCCGAATTCCACCCAGGCCATGGGGCATCCCCGGATATGGGCGTATTTCTTTTCCGCCCAACTCATGATCACTTGCCTTTGAAATCCGGTTTCCGTTTGTTGATGAAGGCTTCAATCCCTTCCCTTGCATCGACGGTCCTTGTGAGATCGGCAATGGCATGGGCCTCGTGTGCCGTCTGGGTTTCGAGCCCGTTGGTTGAACTCTCCATCAGCAACCGCTTGGTCTTTCCGAACGACCTCGTAGGCCCTGAAGCAAATGACGCTGCCTGGCGGCTTGCTTCGTCCATAAGGGTTTCGGGATCAACAACACGGTCAATGAGGTCCATGGCCAGAGCTTCCGATGCCGAAAACACACGGTTGGTCAGCATGAGCTCCCGGGCCCGGCGCAATCCGACCAGCCTGGGCAGGAACCAGGTCGAACTGCCGTCGGGAGAGAGGCCGGCCGCGGTGTAGGCGAGAGTAAATCGGGCGGAGGCGGACGCAATCGTGAAGTCGCATGCGAAAGCCAGACTGGCGCCGGCGCCAGCGGCCATACCGTTGACTGCGCAAACCACCGGTGCATCCATTCGTGCCAGGCAGGAGATCGCAGCGTGAAAGTGGCCCGTGATTTGCTTGATAGCGGCTCCGAGTTCCTCGCCCCGGGATCCGAAATACTTGAGATCGCCGCCGGCACAAAACATACTTCCGGCTCCGGTCAGAAGAACCGCCCTTATGTCGGAACGCTCGTCGCAGACAATTGCCGCCTCGAACAGGTCCTTGCACAGCTGTGGATCGAGCGCATTGGCAGCATCTGGCCGGTCAAGCGTAATACGCGCAACACTGTCATGAACCTCGAAACCTAGCGTGCTATAGCTTGGGCTGGAAATATTCAAATTCACCTCCTGAAAACTGGTGCGGCCACCTTTGCAGGAGCCGCCGGTTTCATGCGAGACAATACATCGGCGAAGGGAGCCTTTCATGCATGGCCTGATGATGAAGCAGCCGCTTCTGATTTCATCGCTGCTGGAATACGCCGCGCGCTTCCACGGAACTACAGAAATCGTCTCCCGGACCCTGGATGGCCAGATCCACCGCTATACCTATGCTGACGCGCAAACCCGAGCCAAGCAGCTTGCCAAGGCCCTGGAACGTCTCGGCGTTGGACCGGGAGATCGCGTAGCCACAATGGCCTGGAACAGCTATCGGCATTATGAACTGTATTACGGCGTATCCGGCATGGGTGCAATCTGCCACATGATCAATCCGCGCCTGTTTACCGGCCAGATCGCTTACATCATCAATCATGCGAGGGACTCGCTGATCTTTACCGATCTCACATTCTTGCCGCTGCTGGAACAAATTTCCGATGCGCTGAACGAAGTCCGGGGAATCGTCGTGATGACCGACGAAGACAACATGCCTGACTCGGCGCTGCCCGGCCTCCATTGCTACGAAACCCTTCTGGCGGCCGAGGATGACGACTACGAATGGCCCCGGATGGACGAAAACACCGCCTCCTCCATGTGCTACAGTTCCGGGACGACCGGCAATCCCAAGGGCGTTCTCTATTCTCATCGTTCGACCTTGCTGCATGCTTGGGCTGCCACCATGCCGGACATGCTGTGTCTGTCGGCCAGGGACTGCGCAATGCCCGTTGTTCCCATGTTCCATGTCAACGCATGGGGGCTTCCGTACTCGGCGACCATGGTCGGAGCAAAACTCGTCCTCCCCGGCCGGAACATGGATGCGGCAAGCCTTTACGAACTGATTGATAACGAACGGATTACCATTTCGGCGGGAGTGCCCACCGTCTGGCTGGACATGCTTGCCTGGCTGGAGCGCGAGACCAGGACACTCGAAAGCCTCGATCGATGCGTTATTGGTGGTTCCGCGACTCCCCGGGCCATGAGTGTCGAAATGGAAGAGAAACACGGAGTCCGCGTTCTTCATGCCTGGGGTATGACCGAAATGTCGCCACTCGGTACCATAAATTCACCAAAATACGGCATGGACGGTGAGTCCCGCGACGAGGCTTACGACCGGCAGGTCAAGCAAGGCCGCCCCTGCTACGGCGTCGACATGAAAATCACGGATGACGACGGTGAGCCGCTTCCCTGGGACGGAAAGGCCTTCGGGGAACTGAAGGTGCGGGGCTACTGGATCTGCAGAGATTACTATCTCGGAGAAGGTGGCAGTCATGACGAAGCAGGATGGCTCGCTACCGGTGACGTGGCCACAATAGATCCGGATGGCTACATGCAGGTTACAGACCGCTCCAAGGACGTGATCAAGTCCGGTGGCGAGTGGATCAGTTCGATCGATCTGGAAAACATAGCCGTCGGGCATCCCGATGTGTTCGAAGCCGCCGTCATTGGAGTGCAACATCCGAGATGGGATGAACGGCCGCTGCTGATTGTGGTCGGTCGCGCCGAAAGCAGCCTCACCCGCGAGGAACTCCTCGAATGGTACGAGGGCAAGGTCGCCAAATGGTGGATTCCGGACGATGTAGCGTTTGTCGACGAGCTGCCGCATACCGCTACGGGGAAACTTCTGAAAACGGAACTCAGAAAGCAGTTTGAGGACCATGTTTTGCCAACGGCCGGTCCCGCGTGATTTCGGAAATCCGGTTTCATCTGCAGCCCCGGAGCCAGGGGACGGGGATCAGCGCTCCGCGCATTTCCGACTCCCTGATAGCCGCATCCTCCCGGCCCGGATCCAGCATATGCCGGTTACCCCGTAGCCGGCTCACGCGGAGCCCTGAATGTCGGGTTGGCCAATGTGTGTGACATCATTCACGGATAACGGACTTGCGCGATGGGACCAGCTGTTATCGGCCAATGCGGCTTGTCACGCCGGCTTGGGAACACAGAGTTGAGACTGCAGGGCCGGAATCACGGCAAACGACCCCGGACGGTCAGGCAGGCCCTGCAGGCAACCCGTCCCCGGGAGCCAGGCCAACAGCACCGGAGGTTGGCTGAGACCGGGAAACCGACTGACGGGTTCAATCTCACCGGCACTGATCTGTTTCTGCACCCGTCACCAGGGCCATGGTGCAATCCATGACAACAGCGGTACTGCCACCCGTCACTCTTGTTCTCGGCGGTGCTGCGTCCGGCAAAACAGCCTGGGCAGAAACGCTGGTGATTCAGAGCGGACTCCAGCCTGTATATGTCGCGACGGCGGAGCCGCTGGATGAAGAAATGATGGAACGGATCTCGAGGCACCGCTCTTCGCGACACAGTCGCTGGACCACGATCGAAGCACCACGGGAGCTGGCCGCTGCGATTGTCAGCAATTCGACAATTCATAACGTACTTCTGATCGATTGCCTGACCCTCTGGTTGAACAACATGCACAGCTACGCACGTAGTATCGAGACAGAAACCCTGGCCCTGACGGCTGCGCTGTCCAGTCTTCCCGGGCCGGTGGTACTGGTTTCCAACGAGCTCGGCCAGGGACTTGTGCCGATCGAGAAGGCGTCCAGACACTTCCGGGATGATCACGGGCGTCTTAACCAGGTTGTTGCCGGTGTCGCAGATTGTGTGGTGCTGGTCGTCGCCGGCATGCCGCTCTGGCTCAAGGGTATGATAAACCAACCATGATTACTCATGGTGGAGACCTTTCTCTGGCCCGGGAAGAGTTCGGCAACCCTGACAATGGCTGGATTGACGTCAGCACAGGGATCAATCCATGGCCATGGCCGGTTGACCCGGCTTGGTTGAAATGGCTTTACCGGCTTCCTGACCACCATCAACTGTCGGAACTGCTTGCGGCGGCAGCCTCGCACTACAAAGTCCCGAAACCAATGCAGGTCGTAGCGGCGCCCGGATCCCAGTCACTGATCCAGTGGCTGCCGAGACTCCGTTCCGTATCGAGGGTTGCAGTCCTCTCTCCTACCTACAGCGAACATGCCCGGGCATGGACCGAGGCTGGCCATCACGTTGATCTGGTAGAAACAGCCGCCGATGCAGGGACTGCTGACATTGTGGTTCTGACGCGGCCCAACAACCCCGACGGGCGCATCATTCCAGGCGACGAGCTGCTCTCTCTGGCGCGGCGGCTTGAGAAACTATCGGGTTGGCTTGTGGTAGATGAGGCCTTTGCAGACTGCTGTCCCGCTGCTTCTCTGGCGCCAGCTGCCATATCCAGTCTCGTGGTGATCCGATCATTCGGAAAGTTCTACGGGCTTCCGGGGCTTCGCCTCGGTTTTGCCATCTGCAGCCCCGATGTCGCCTCGACGCTGCGCAAAGCCATCGGCCCGTGGCCGATTTCCACTGTCGCCGCAGAAATCGGCAAGCATGCGTTATATGACAGGGACTGGCAGGAACAGTCCCGCATCAAGCTGATCAGGTCCGCTGACCGGCTCGACGGAATCCTTTCAGCGAACGACCTGCAAGTCGTCGGCGGAACTCCTTTGTTTCGGCTGGCCCGTACAAAGGCAGCAAGTCGTGTATACAGAACCCTCGGGCAAACGGGCATCCTCGTCCGAAAATTTGCCGAAGCACCCGATTTACTCCGTTTCGGGCTTCCCGGTCCCGAAGATCATTGGCAACGACTAGAACAGGCACTTGCGACATGAATCCAGATGTCACGGAATGGTGGCTTATCCGGCACGCACCGGTTTCAAACCCTGACCAAATTGTCTATGGCTCGCTCGACATGGACATTGAGCCGCCTTCAGAAGACCATTTCCATGCCTTGTCCAGCAGCTTGCCAGAGAATCCGGTATGGATGGTATCCAATCTGTCCCGGACGTGGCGAACGCTGGAGGGGATATTGAAGGTCCGCGGCGCCAGCGATGCCAAAATTCATCAGGAAGGTGATTTCGCAGAACAGTATCTCGGCGGCTGGGAAGGGCGGCCACGAGATGAGGTCTGGGACGACATCAGAAGGAGCGGCGGCTCCTGGCCTGATAACATCCGCCCGCCCAATGGGGAAACATTTCCGAGCGTGGCATCACGGGTCGCAACAGCGGCCGAAAAATGGTCGGAACAATTTTCCGGACGACCCATCGTTGCTGTTCTGCACGCCGGAAGCATCAGGGGATTTTTATCGGCGGCCATGGGCAATGACACCGGAGGCGCCCTGTCGTTCGTGATCGACAACCTGTCGGTCACGCGCTGCGATCACATCCGCAAGAAGGGTTGGAGAGTGATGTTTGTCAACCAGAGGATTGAACCGCAGAGGCGATGAGAGCAAGGGCAAACAGTTCGCTCGTTTGCTGAACAGCACCCAGACTGTCTCCGGTATAGCCGTCGAGCAACCGATGGCTGACCCACAGGACCACCACTGCACCAGCGACAGCCGCAACGAGACACCCGAACCAGCCATGGGGTGCCGCCAGGACAACGATTGCGGTCGCCAGTGCCAACCCTCCGATCCAGACTCCGAATGCGGGTGTACCAGCGCTGGCGCCAAGTCCACCTTCACGTGCAGGCTTCAGGATCGCCATGACAGGTGGCATGACTGCTCTGCTGACGGCCGCAGCCGCGACAAGTGAGCCCAATACCATTGCCGGATCGCCAATGGCCGCAATGCTGGCCGTGCGCCCTGTCACTGAAACAATCAATGCGAGGGCACCAAACGTGCCGATCCGACTGTCCGCCATGATGGCCAGCCGCTCCCGAGGGCTGTAGGCTCCAAGGGCGCCGTCAGCAAAGTCTGCAAGCCCGTCTTCATGCAACCCGCCTGTCACCAGAATACACACTGTAACTGCTGCAAGTGCGCTGACAGCTACCGGAAACCCCAGCCACTCAAAGACAGCGTAGGCCAGCGCAGCTGCAGAGGCTACGAGCACACCGATCAGGGGAAAGGCCCACATTGCCGATGACAAGGGCCGTGGTTCGTCCAGCGTCCATTCCGGTACCGGAACGCGAGTCAGGAACTGAACACTGGAATAGACATCCTCAAGGAGAGTCGAAATGCTGGGTCCATAATCTGATGCCGCCATAGACCCTCGCCCCTGAATCGTTCCGCAAAATACAAGGAGTATAACCTTTGAGCCTCAATAATATCGCACGTTTGCTCCAGACTCTTCCTGATCCTGATGACACGGCAGCCGAACAGGCCCGACGACGAGAAGCGAGCCTGACAAAACCTGCAGGGGCGCTGGGGCGGCTCGAACACTTGTCAGAATGGTGCGCCGCATGGCAAGGCCGTCATCCCCCAACTGTTGAAAGTGTCGACATCGTCGTATTTGCCGGCAATCACGGTGTTGTCCATCACGGAGTCTCGGCCTATCCCCCGGAAGTCACCAGCCAGATGGTGGCGAATTTCAGATCAGGCGGCGGCGCCATCAACCAGCTGGCAACACTTTACGGAGCCCGTCTCAGGGTTGTCGAATTTCGTCTTGATCAGCCGACAAGGGATCTGACGGTCGGGCCAGCGATGAGCGAGGACGAATGCGCCGCCGCCTTCCGCGCCGGTTTCGAAGCGGTGCCGGAGGAATGCGACCTGCTGATCCCGGGTGAAATGGGAATCGGCAACACGACGGCCGCCGCCGCACTGGCCTGCGCCCTGATTGGTGGAACAGCGGCCGACTGGACGGGACCGGGAACCGGCCTTGACCCTGCCGGCGTGGCCCTCAAGACCCGGATCGTGGACGCCGCAATTGATCATCACCGCAATGACATGGATCACCCTCTCGAAGCGCTGCGACGTCTCGGTGGGCGGGAAATCGCGGCTTTGGCCGGAGCCATTCTGGCTGCCAGAAAAAACAGAATTCCGGTCATTCTCGACGGTTTCGTCGCAACGGCCGGTGCGGCAGTGCTCGAAAAATCGAAACCCGGAGCGTTGGATCATTGTATCGCCGGGCATGTATCGGCCGAACCGGGTCACCGACGACTGTTGCGCACTCTTCGCAAGAGACCCCTGCTTGATCTTGGCATGCGTTTGGGCGAGGGCTCCGGCGCTGTAATGGCGCTTGGCGTTCTGAAAGCAGCCGTGGCGACCCATCGTGGCATGGCCACATTCGAAGACGCCATGGTTTCCCGTCGCTCCGGTTCGGACAGCTGAGGCTAATTTGCAGCCACCGGCGAACCGGACCCCGGTACTGAACGTAGCCTCGGAAAGCACCGTCTCGTCAGAGGATTGGAGACTGACAACCACGTGCAATCGGAAGGCCTGAGCCGGACAAGATGAAGATTTCTGTGAATGGCACGCGTAAACGTATGACCAGGGTCGCCATCCATGCTCCGATTTCCGATGTCCGGTCCATGCCGGAGCATTCAGACAGGTGGGCCGTCAGTCGATGCGACTGTTTTCAAGACGTTTCCACAAGGTACCCGAAAGCCAACCGACGGAGCACCAGAAGACCGCCGCCGTGACCAGAGATGCGGCCGCAAACTGGGCAGCGAGTTCAGGCGGCACGGCGCCACCGATCCGGGAGGGCTGCGGGGCACCAACGAGATGGGGGATGACGAGAAGAGCAAGTCCGCACAAGAGCCACCCTGACCCCTTGCGAAACACCAGTGCCCACAAGCCGGCCCCTGTGAAGATGACGCAAAATATCCACCAGGATTGCCGTGCGCCCAGTTCCGCAGCCATTGTCCCTGGCAGCTCTGGCGGCACACCCAGCGCCGGAGCCAATCCGGTCACAGCAAATCCCGCAGCCCCCCAAATTACGCCGATACGGCCGTCAACAGCTCGTCTGGAAAGCACAAAACATGCCGTCAGAATGAGTGCGTAACCAATACCCAGAAGGACATTTGCCAGCGTCGTGAACAGCGTTCGTTCCAGCCCCTGATCGGGACTCCAGTCACCCGCTGCTCCATCATTGTCATGGGCGTGGGCCGGAGAGGTCAGGAGAGAACCGATCGAGCCTGAGGACAAGGATTGTTTTTTTGCGCTACCTGAGTGCTCAAATTCCTCGGCATGAAGGATGATTGGCGTCGTGGTCACCACCTGAACCACCGAAATCCCCAGACCGGAAAGCAATCCGGCCGTCAACGCCGTGAGAAAAAGACGGCGAAACATGGATTACGTCGTCAGTGGCAAGGAAAGGCAAATGCATGGCGGCTGTCATGAGCCGCAGCGTGGATCGCCTCCGAATTGGCAAGACCTGTGCCCAGTACAAGAAACACTCCAAGAAACAGTGCCAGCACAACCGGAGCGATCACTCCGGATCCAGATAATGGTCTTTCTTTGGCTGCTGCCTGTGGGGTCATCTCATACCCTCCCCATTGCACGAAGACAGGTATCTGTACTCTCGTGGGCCCGTTACTTCAAGTCCCCGCGAAACCTGATGACCGGGTCTGGCTCAATTTGCGCAGCGATAACGTATTTTGCTTTGCCCTTCGGGACGCAGGGCCTCCTTCCTTTGTGTCGATGTGCGTCTCTCTGTCTTTCCCCGTCCTGTTGCGATGATCCCTTCATTCCGGAGTGCCCGGAATCTTCAGCATCGCATCCCGTTCATCTGGCCGCTCTGCAAGACGACGGCACCCCGTGCAAAACGGGCTCCTGTCCCCTGGAGGGTGATGTTTTCATAACCGGAGAACAGGACTGACCCGCAGCTGACCTCAAACCAGGTCTGATGGGCTTTCCGGTACTACAGGAGGCACCTCTGTTGCGCCCATGACGACCAGTGTGACCAAGCGCGTTCCCGAGAGATCGGGATTGTTGTCGTTCTGATCGCCCGAGGGAGCTCTCTCTACCGGGTTACAGCTGTACACCCCGTCACCAATGACAACCGGATCAAACTCCAGAGCCCAACACTGCCAGTTCGGGAGGCTCTGGTCGTTTACGGGTTTGCGTTATTCGTCGAGAAGCGACCGCGCGACCCGCCTCGCCTCGTCGAGGGTCTCGACAATTTGGCCGTCGGGGACGCGCCGGAATATATTGAGAGCGTGCAGGTTGTCCCCGACCTGTCCCGAGGCGCCCATCACGATAACGTCCGTCTTCTGTCCCAGCGCCGCGTCAACGAGTTGCTCGACAACCATGGCCGCACTGTCATCGATATAGGTCGCACCAGAGAAGTCAAAAATGGTGATCTCGTGATCCTTTATGTCGGCACCAATGACCGCCACCAGCTTGTGGGAGGAGGCGACAGTGAATCGGCCCCGCAGAGCCACCAGACCAACCCGTGCGGCGAACGGGTCAAGCGCTGCCGGCGTTTGCACAACCGCCTCCGCTTTCTGGTCAGACGAGGGCGGCCCCGCCTGCTCCGGATCCGCCATACCTGCAGGTTCCGCCTGTTCCTCGTCACCGAAGAATCTGCGATCGAGAATCGGGACCGAGACCACACTGTCAAGTTCCAGACGCTCCAGGCGCCGCGACTGGGTCATTCCCGCCGCGATCAGGCCGATTGCAACCGCGGTAATGAGATCAACGAACACCGTAAGCCCCAGGGTCAGGGCCATGACCATCAACTGATCGCGCCGGATACGATGGACACGGGTCAGGAGGCGCCAGTCGATAATGTCCCAACCAACCTTCATAAGCAAGCCGGCGAGGGCGGCGAGAGGGATTGGTTCAACATAGCTGCCCAGCCCAAGAACAAGGGTAAGAAGAAGAAGCGCGTACAGCGCACCGGATACCGGAGTGGTTCCGCCGGCCCGGATATTGGTCACCGTGCCCATCGTCGCACCCGCACCGGGGAGCGCGCCGAATAGTCCCGCAATCATGTTGCCAAGTCCCTGGCCGACAAGCTCCCGGTTCGGGTTGTGGCGCGTCCCGGTCAGTGAGTCAGCAATCAGGGAGGTGAGAAGGCTGTCGACCGAGCCCAGCAGGGCGAGAATGATTGCCGGCTCAATGGAGCGAAGCAGGAAACCGGCCGACGGTACATCGATCTGGATGCCCGGCAAACCGATCGGCACCTCGCCGATGACCGGGGCGCCATTGAGCCAGAACACGCCAAGGAGTGTGCCCACAACGAGGGCAACGAGCAGGCCCGGGACAAACCTTGCGAGCCGGCGGGGCCAGAGTACAGCCGTCGCCAGGGTGACCACACCGATTGCGAAGGCGTCGAGATTCATGCTGGCCACCGCGGCCGGCAACATGCTCGCCGCACCCATGGGGCCTCCCGGCGCGGCAGGAAGGCCGAGGAACGGCATGGCCTGGATGAGGATAATGATGAGGCCAATCCCGGACATGAAACCGGAGATAACAACGTAGGGCGTATAGGCCACAAAACGCCCGACCCGGGAGACGCCCAGGAAAACCTGGATCATCCCGGCCATTACAACGATGGTGAGCGCCTCGGCCAGGCTCTCAGCGTGTGCAGCGACGATGACCGCCATGGCAACGGTCATCGGTCCAGTCGGACTGGAAATCTGGGATCGCGTGCCGCCGAAGACCGAGGCAAAAAAGCCGACCGCTATGGCACCATAGAGCCCCGCAGCAGCTCCGAAACCCGAAGCAACTCCGAAGCCGAGTGCGATCGGCAGCGCCACGATTGTGGAGGTAATTCCGCCAAACAGGTCTCCGCGAAGTGTGTTGAAATCGTACTTCACGACCCGCCTCCCTCTTGTCGGCCCTCGCCCCGGTAGACCAAACCCGTTTGCTTCCCGTAGGTCGAATTTGAGTGTTTTTGGTACTCAAATTTCATGGAAACTGCTGTTTACGGGCGCCTGCTCGCACTGATTCCAGGATGATTTTCATGACCTTGTCTTGCAGCAACCGGTCTGGAACCTGTTATGCCCCAAATGAGTATACACCGACAAGGTCTGCGGTTTGACCCTGCATGGGCTTGACAGTGGGCTGGATAGGCATGCCGGACCGGAATCATGGAAGACGGAAACTGTATTCCATCATGAACCCCCAATACCGGCTCACAAGTCGTAAGGTTGTCTGATTGACCAGAGAAGCATGGTCATTGACCACCAGGGTTTGGAGATCGGGCACAACGCACTGGCTGTGGTAAATGGCGCCGGGATCGGGACGCTGTTTCTCATAACAGGGCTACAGATGACCTCGAATGCAGGAATACTGGGATGAGGCTGCTCGCCGAGGATGAATCCGAACGCCTTGACAGGCTCGAGCAGGCCCGGCAGGGCAGAAGAGACGCTCTGCCGCTCCTCCGGCTCTTGATAGTCCACAGTCTGAACACCTGTCTGCCGGATTCCGACCGCACTCTTGCGCCCCCGCCTCAGTCAGAAATATGCCTCGAAGTTCGTATAAGTATCAGCCGGACGCCCGGCCCGAACCGGGTACTGAAACCCCAACAGTCATCAAATCAAAGATATGTTTTTGTTCACAGGTGTCAGTGTGGCCAGTTGACCCGAGGACCCGAAACACTCTTGCGGAAAAATGCGTTTCGTCCTGCCAGCACCCGTCCAGCTCTCTGCATATACAGCCGCACAGATGTGCACCCTGTATCGCGACAGGCGCTCCGATTACAGTCCTTCCTGATCGAAATAGTCTTCGTCGATCCGTTTGATCTCATGGAGTATGCGTGTTCTTACACCGACTCCGTGCTGGACCATCAGACGTGCGAGTTCCCGACCATCGATCAGGACGATCCGCTTCGGACTCCGCTCCACATAATCCTTCGCAGCTTGCGTAAAGCGAGCCGTGCTGACGAACACGCCCTTGGTCGTCCCCGCAGCATCAATCGCACCAGCAAAGTTACGCAGGTCACCCTCACCCACCGCATGGTTATCGGCATACCTCTTGCACTGAACATAGACTTCGTCCAGACCAAGCGCGTCTTCCCTGATCGTACCGTCGATGCCGCCATCTCCGGATCGTCCGGTTACGCGACCCATTGCGTTATCGCCGCCACCAAAGCCCATCGCAATCAGCAAATCGACGACAGCCTGTTCCAGAAATGCCGGATCGGCCCTGCGAACCCGTTCCAGCACTTCGGCCTCCAGCAGGGTGCGCAGTTCGCGGGCGGCACGGTCAAGCGATTCTTCGGGTGTCTCCGACGCTTCATTCGTCGATTGATTGGTGGTCTTCCTGTCTTCAGACGATCTCCGCTCCTGATGATTCCACTCGACAAATCCCGGATATTGCCGAAGCATGTTTCGGTCGATGCGAGCAGGCGATTCAGACAACAGACGCTCACCCTCGGGCAACAATCGGTACACCCCGCGCCTGGTTCGCTGCAGGAGGCCGGCACGCTCCATATACACAACAGCCCAACTGACCCGGTTTGAAAATATTGTCTACCGACCCCCCGGAAGCATTTCACGAACATCCTCGGTTGTAAGGCCCTCAGAAGCCGCCACGCGTTCACGGATGTCGGTGATCGGAGTTGCGTCGCCGTCCGCAAGCGCCGTGAGCGCAGGCAACATCAGAGCCTGAAAGTCCGGAATGGGCATTGAAAACTGCCGCTATGCCGCCGATTGCCGAGGAGTCACCTCCCCGTCGATCGGGTGTTCGAACGCGATCTGTGACTGAAGCAGCGCTCGGGTCTTCTCCGGGTTCATCCAGAATAGTAGCGTCGTCCCGAAATCCCGCGCGAGCCTGAGCGCTGCGTCCGCACTGTCATCACACAGGTCGTCCAGGACCGCCGGCCCTCGGTTCACTGCGTCGCTCGGCACTTCCTGCAGGGCACGGACCAGAATCCCGGGTTCATCAGCTTCCTGACGGAAAACCTCACAAGGATGCACTGCCCTCATATCGCTACGGGACTTCATATGGGATGCCTCCAGCGACAATCAGTGTCCTCCAACTGGTGCAGTTCTGTGTCCGTTTTCCGGACGCAGAGACACCATTGTACCTTGATACGAACGATGGACTGACCGGTGCTATCGCCTGGAAGCACTGCTCGCCAGAGGGATGCACGTCGCCGGCCCGACAGCCCTGCAACGCTCCGGAAGGCTGACGCTCGACAAATCGTAAAGACTCCGGGCTTCGGAAGTTTCGATCCATGGGCGCCGACAGTAGCCGTCTTTGCACATGGAGGAAATGGCACCGAACACAAAACCCGCTTTCGTCCGTGTGTCCATCCATTCGCGGGCCTGCCGGCAAACCAGCCCGCCGTGCGACCGCAGAAGTTGACATGCAGAACGGACGCTGCCCCACTCTTCGGCAAAAAGAAAAATGTGGGGTGCCGGAACATGGCCAGCGCAGGCAAGAGAAAAACACATACCTTCGCACCGGAGACCTCGCGTCTTGCGGTCGCAACAATGACTGAAGTACTGTCCCCGGTAAGCGAGAGTCCAAAACGAAATGATCATCAGCGGTTTCTCGCACTCCTTGATACCGGGGTGCCCACCCTGTTGCCGAACCAATTTCACGACCAAGGATATGACCCGAAAAATTCCCGCTACGATCATTACCGGCTTCCTGGGAGCCGGGAAGACCACCCTGATCCGTAATCTGGTCGAACAGGCCCGTGGCCGCAAACTGGCGCTGATCATCAATGAATTCGGCGAGCTCGCTGTCGATGGCCAGCTCCTGAAGGATTGTGACAACCCTGACTGTGGCGAGGAGGATATCTACGAACTGGCCAACGGCTGCATCTGCTGCACGGTCGCCGACGATTTTCTTCCCACCATCGAACGCATAATCGGACTGCCCGAACCGCCGGACCATATCGTGATCGAAACATCAGGCCTCGCTCTGCCCAAACCCCTCGTGCAGGCATTCAACTGGCCCGAAGTTCGCACCCGGGTTACCGTCGATGGTGTTGTCGCCGTCATTGACGGGCCCGCCGTCGCGGACGGCCGCTTTGCCGATGATCCGGAGCGTGTCGCATTGCAACGGCAGGAAGACGAACAGCTTGACCACGATAATCCGCTCCAGGAACTCTACGAGGACCAGCTGGCCTGCGCCGATCTCGTGGTGGTCAACAAGATGGACCTCCTCAACGCACATGGCCTCGATGACGTCATACGCGACCTCAAACCCCGTCTTCGCGACGGTGTGCAGACTGTGAAGGCCGCCGAGGGGCGCATCGACAGTGCGGTCCTGCTCGGTCTGGAGGCCAGTGCAGAGGAAGACCTGGAAAGCCGCCCCTCACACCATGACGACGAACCGGATCATGATCACGACGATTTCGAGAGCTTCACCCTCACGCTCGCACCGGTTTCTGAACTGTCTGGTTTCGTGACCAGACTAAGGAATGCCGTTGTTGCCCACGATATCCTGAGAGTGAAGGGCTTCGTGAACGTGAAAGACAAGGACATGCGTCTCGTCATCCAGGGCGTCGGAAGCCGCTTTCAGCATTATTATGATCAACCCTGGGACCAACCCCGGGAGACCCGCCTCGTCGTGATTGGCCGGAGCGGTCTTGACAGGGCTGCAGTCACGGCCGCCATGACTCCCTGACATGCATCTCCTGGCATCCACGCCGGGAGTGGCGTCAGACGGTTCCGAGGCCGTTGACCTTGGCCAGACACCAGGTGATATCGTTGTGCTGTCGGCCGCTGACAGTGAACTGGCCACCCTGGCTGCCGCACAGGAACGCCGCGGCTCGGCGCCGCCGTCGCTCCGTCTCGCCAATCTCCTTCAGCTTCGCCACAACCTTTCGGTCGACATCTATGTCGATGGCATCATCCGTTACGCAAAACTGGTGGTTGTGCGTCTGCTTGGGGGAACCGGTTACTGGCCCTACGGAATCGAAAGAATTTGCGCAACCTGCCGCGAGCACGGGATTGGTCTGGCACTGCTTCCGGGAGATGATCAGCCGGACCCCGATCTCATGCGCCAGTCATCGCTCCCATCCGGTACCACGCATCGGCTTTGGCAATATCTTGTCCACGGAGGCCCCGGAAACGCCGACAGTTTTCTCGCCTACGCTGCAGACCTGACAGGCATTCCGGCGGAATGGCTGGAACCCGTACCGCTTCCCCCTGCTGGACTCTACTGGCCATCCCGATCAAGGCCGGACCTGGACTCGGTGAAACGGGAATGGGAGAGCGATTCCCCGGTCGCTGCTCTGGTTTTCTACCGGGCACTTCTTCAGGCCAGCAATCTCGAACCCGTCGACGATCTGATCGCAGCACTGCGAAGGACCGGGCTCAACCCCCTGCCCATCTATGTCCTCGGACTGAAGGACCCGATATCAGCCAGTGTCGTATCACAAACGCTGGCGGAGGCCCCGGTTGATGTCATACTGAACACGACCGGGTTTGCGGTCTCCCGGCCGGGCGAACACCGAACGCCGACACCATTCGACGCCAGTAAAGCAGTCGTGTTGCAAACCGTGTTCGCATCCACGACCGAAGACAATTGGCGCCAGGGAGACAACGGTCTGATCGCCCGGGACATGGCCATGACCGTGGCCCTGCCGGAAATCGACGGACGGCTCTTGACCCGGGCAGTGGCCTTCAAATCCGAAGCCCGGTTCGACGAAGCCTGCCAGACATCAATCATCAAGCACCGCGCTGTCGCAGACCGAACCGGCTGGACCGCTGACCTTGCCGCCGCATGGGCAAGATTGCGACGGACTTCCAGACAGAACCGCCGTATCGGGATTGTGCTGGCGAATTACCCAAACCGTGACGGGCGTGTCGGCAACGGCGTCGGACTGGACACGCCAGCAGGAACCATGGTGCTTCTCACGGCTCTGAAAAAGAAGGGTTATGCCCTCGATAACCTACCCGACACGAGCGAGTCCCTGATCGCGCGACTCCTGGCAGGTCCCACAAATTCCGGACTTGCCGGGCGCATCGTTACCGAGACGCTTCCCCATGACGTATACGACTCCTTCCTTGCTTCGCTGTCGGACTCTGTTCGGAATGAAGTGATCGCACGCTGGGGCACCCCCGACAATGATCCGTTTTTCATTTCCAGCTCCGACTTTCACGGCTTCGCGATACCGGCATATCGCTGCGGCAATATCGTGATCGGCCTCCAGCCAGCGCGCGGTTACAACATCGATCCCGAAAAGAGCTACCATGATCCGGCCCTGGTCCCGCCGCACGGCTACCTGGCCTTCTATGCCTGGCTTCGGCAGGGTTTCGATTGCCATGCCATCATCCACATGGGAAAGCATGGCAATCTGGAATGGTTGCCCGGCAAATCCCTCGCTCTCTCTGCAGACTGCTTTCCCGAGGTAGCTCTCGGACCCGTTCCCCATATCTATCCCTTCATCGTCAATGATCCCGGAGAAGGAAGCCAGGCGAAACGCCGGGCTTCGGCTGTCATCATCGACCACCTGACTCCACCCCTGGCGCGGGCAGAAATTCATGGACCGCTTGCCGATCTCGAAAGCCTGGTTGACGAGTATTACGAGGCTGCAGGGCTCGATCCGAGACGCCTCGATCTGCTGCGCGACGAAATCCTCCAGTTGACACGCCACACCGGACTCGATGCCGATTGCGGTATGACGGATGAAGATACACCCGACGAGGCACTGTCCAGGCTCGACAACTATCTGTGCGAACTGAAGGAAATGCAGATCCGTGACGGGCTTCACATTTTCGGTCAGAGCCCCGAGGGGCATCTTCGGGATTCGCTTCTGGTGGCACTGGCCCGGGTTCCGCGTCACGACGGCAAGGGGGCGAATGCATCGCTCATCCGGGCCCTGTCCGAGGATCTGGGGTTCACCAACTTCGACCCGCTGGACTGCACGCTTGGCGACCCCTGGCAGGGTCCCCACCCGGACATTCTCGGTATTGGCAGCCCATGGCGCACAAACGGAGATACTGTCGAGAGACTTGAACTGCTGGCCCTCGATCTGGTTGCGGGTCGGGTGCAATCCGCAACGGGCTGGACGGCAACCAGGGCTGTGCTTGATGGCCTGGAACAGGACATCGCTCCCCGAATCGACTCCTGCGGGGAACAGGAAATCGCCGGAATCCTGACGGCGCTCGACGGCCGTTACGTCGATCCCGGACCCTCTGGTGCGCCCACCCGCGGGCGCCCGGAAGTCCTGCCAACCGGTCGTAACTTCTATTCGGTCGACACGCGAACCGTTCCCACTCCCGCGGCCTGGACCCTGGGCTGGAAATCCGCGAGCCTGCTACTCGAACGCCACTTGCAGCTGCATGGAGAATGGCCGCGCCGCATGGTGCTGTCCGCCTGGGGAACCTCGAACATGCGAACAGGTGGCGATGATATTGCCCAGGCACTCGCCCTGATGGGGGTGCAACCCGACTGGGACCGTCAATCAGGCCGCGTGACGGGTTTCGAGATCCTGCCATGTACCGTTCTGGCCCGGCCCCGCGTTGACGTGACCCTGCGTCTGTCCGGCTTCTTCCGGGATGCGTTTCCCCAACAGATCGCCTTGTTCGACTCGGCCGTGCGCGCGGTAGCCAGCCTTGAGGAACCACCGCACCTCAATCCACTGGCCGCCCAGGTGGCCAGCGACACAGCCCGGCTGATAGAAGATGAAGAGGATCCAGACGCCGCGCAACACCGGGCCGCATACCGTGTGTTCGGATCGAAACCCGGCGCCTACGGTGCTGGCCTCCAGGCATTGATCGATGAGGGCGGCTGGCAATCCGACGCTGATCTGGCCCGAGCCTATATTGCCTGGGGCGGATATGCTTATGGAGCGGCTGTCCAGGGTATGGCGGAGCATCGACTGTTCGAGCGCCGTCTCGGAGGTGCTGATGCTGTGATTCACAATCAGGACAATCGCGAGCACGATCTTCTCGACTCTGATGACTATTACCAGTTCGAGGGCGGTCTTGCGGCCGCAATCCGCGCAGTCTCCGGAAAACAGCCAACAGTCTGGCATAACGACCATTCCCGCCCGGAAACTCCAAGAATACGGACTCTGGAAGAGGAAATCGCACGTGTCGTGCGCGCTCGCGTCGTCAACCCCAAGTGGATCGCCGGGGTCATGCGCCACGGATACAAGGGTGCATTCGAAATGGCAGCCACCGTCGACTATCTGTTTGCCTTTGCTGCCACAGCACACTGCGTCTCCGATCATCACTTTGATCTCGTCTTTGATGCCTATGTGAACGATGACAGGGTTCGCGACTTTCTCGCCCGCAGCAATCCTGCCGCCTTGAGGGAAATCGCAGCACGACTTCTCGAGGCCCAGGATCGCAGGCTGTGGCAGCCGCGCGCCAACATCGCCTATCATAGATTGTCGCAATTGAAGGAGACCTCCGGATGAGCCGTCAGCAACCGACTGCGGAGGACATCACCCGGATCAACGAGAAGTCGCGCAATCGAAAACAGGCGCGCGATCGCATGCTCGCCGGCAAGACCGTTGAAAAAGGATTGCTCATCGTCCACACCGGCAAGGGCAAAGGCAAATCAACCGCGGCATTTGGTCTCGTGGCACGCGCGATCGGCAATGACATGAAGGTCGGAGTGGTACAGTTCGTAAAGGGAAAATGGCAGACCGGCGAACGCAGGGTCCTCGAACAGTTTTCCGGACAGGTCACCATTCGGACTATGGGCGAGGGCTTTTCATGGGAAACCCAGGACTGGGAACGCGATCGGGCCGCAGCCCGCAAGGCATGGACCGTCTCCTGCAATATGATGGAGGATCCGGGCTTCGATATGGTGGTTCTTGACGAGCTCAATATCGTGCTTCGCCATGGCCATCTCGACATCAGCGACGTTGTGGAGACCCTGCGTACCCGGAGACCTGGGCTTCATGTTGTTGTCACGGGCCGAAACGCGAAGCCGGAACTGATCGACGAGGCTGACCTCGTCACCGAGATGACCCTGATCAAGCATCCCTTCCGGGAACAGAATGTCAGGGCGCAAAAGGGCATCGAATTCTGATCCGTGATGGAATACAGACCCGATAGTCCCGGAACAGGGGTCGATTCTGACCACGGTGCAATCGAAGTGGACGGGGCCCCATGACCCGACGCCTGATGCTGCAGGGCACGGGTTCCGATGTCGGAAAGTCGGTGCTCACTGCAGGCCTCTGCAGGGCGTTTCGGAAGCGTGGCCTGACGGTACGCCCCTTCAAGCCACAAAACATGTCGAACAATGCCGCCGTCACGGAAGATGGTGGGGAAATCGGCCGGGCCCAGGCCCTGCAAGCACAAGCCTGCGGTGTCGCTCCTCACACGGATATGAACCCGGTTCTGCTCAAACCCCAGGGTGAATCGGGTTCCCAGGTCGTGGTTGGCGGCAAGGTCCTGGGCAATGCCGATGCCCGCGCCTATCAGAAACTGAAGCCGTCTCTTCTCGGCCGGGTTCTGGAAAGCTTTGATCGGTTGTCTACACAGGCTGATCTGGTCCTGGTCGAAGGAGCCGGAAGCGCTGCGGAAGTCAACCTGCGCAAGTCCGATATTGCGAATATGGGTTTTGCGCTGGCAGCCGGCATCCCCGTGGCCTTGATCGGTGATATCGACCGCGGGGGTGTCCTTGCCCAACTGATCGGAACCTGGTCCCTCCTGTCAGCCGACGAGCAGGGACAGGTGTG
The DNA here is from genome assembly GCA_965221485.1 of Alphaproteobacteria bacterium. Classification (GTDB taxonomy): domain Bacteria; phylum Pseudomonadota; class Alphaproteobacteria; order MPNO01; family UBA830; genus JAJEBT01. The sequence goes on from OZ244893.1 coordinate 2,447,255, forward strand.
CGGCTTCATCGTCAACAAGTTTCGCGGTGATCTGTCCCTGTTTGACCCAGGCCTGGAAATCATCCGTCAGCGCACGGGATGGCCCTCGTTCGGCGTCGTCCCCTGGCTGCCTGCGGTTGACCGTTTGCCAAGGGAAGATGGATTTCGCCTGCCGCGAAGCCTGAATCGGGAGGGATCGGAAGTCATCAGGATCGCGGTTCCGCTTTGCGCCCGGGTCTCGAATTTCGACGATCTCGATCCGCTCCGCTGCGAACCCGATGTCACGCTGTCCATTGTAAAACCGGGAAATCCCCTCCCCGGTGATGCCGATCTGATCATTCTGCCAGGGTCCAAGGCAACCCTCGCAGATCTCTCGGAGTTCTGTCACCAGGGCTGGGATATCGATCTTCGCGCCCATGTTCGCAGGGGAGGGCTGGTTCTCGGAATTTGCGGCGGCTACCAGATGCTGGGAACCGAATTGTCCGATCCGGACGGGGTCGAAGGACCGCCGGCAACCGCACCTGGCCTCGGGCTTCTGGATGTTTCCACCCGACTGACGAATCGCAAGACACTCCGGAATGTCACAGGCACAGACCGGACGACCGGTATGCCGGTGTCCGGGTACGAGATGCACTCCGGGAGAACGGAGGGCAGCGGTGCCGACCGGCCTCTTCTGTCGCTGTCGAGCGGGCCCGACGGTGCGATATCGCCAGACGGCCGGGTCATGGGCTGCCACATACACGGACTGTTCGCCTCTGACCCGTTTCGTACCGCCTTTCTGCAGAGACTGCACCCCGCAGAACGGGAAACACGCAGCCACGAAGCCGATATCGAATCCGCGCTTGATGCGCTTGCCGCCCATCTGGAGACCTGGCTGGACCTCGACGCGCTCCTTCAGGCCAGCGCCATAATCAGCAACAGCAGCGCTGCAAGCATGGCACCGGTCCTGCGATAGAGGCCCAGGGCCCGCCGGATGTCCTCTGCGGCGGCTTCCACGCGACCACCGTCATTCATCCAGGCATCAGCAACGATCGTGCCCTGATATGTCCGGGGACCGGCGAGGGCCAGACCCAGGGCACCGGCCATCGCAGCTTCAGGCCATCCGGCATTGATCGAGCGATGTTTTTCCGCATCCCTGACCGCAGCAGACCAGGCGTCGCTCCCGTTTGTCCCCCTCCCGATAGACGCTGTAACCGTGAGGAGAAGGCCGGTGAGCCGGGCAGGAATGGCATTGACCGCATCATCAAGGCGCGCTGCGAATTTTCCGAAATGCTCGTAGCGCTCGTTTCGATGACCGATCATGCTGTCGAGGGTATTGATGGCCTTGTAGGCGCAGAGACCCGGCAAACCCAGAACCGCCATCCAGAAGATGGGCGCGACAACGCCGTCACAAAGGTTTTCAGCCGACGACTCGATGGCTGCTCGCGCAATGCCATGTTCATCAAGCTCGTCCGGATCACGGCCCACGATGTGCGCAACCGCCGACCGGCCCTTTTCGACAGATATGTCGAGCCCGTCAGCCACAGCCCGTACATGGTCATAGAGTCCGCGATAGGCGATCAGAGTGCTGGCCAGCGCAGCCCCGACCAGCCACCCGAAACTGACAGGACCCAGCACCCATTGAAGGCCGTAGCCGATCGCCGAGGCAAAAAGAACCAGCAACAGACAGGAAAGGCAACCGCGCACGAAACGGGTACGCTCCGGGCGCTGTGATCGATTGAGCCGTCGCTCCGCGGCCGCTACCAGTCGACCGAACAGGGCAACGGGATGCGGCACACTGCGATAAAGGCTCGGCGGATCGCCGATTGCCACGTCCAGGGCAAAAGCAAGCATGACAATCAGCAAGGGATGGACGGCAGTGCCGCCAAAAGAGTACCAATCGTAGATCATGCATTACATTCGCGCCTGGCAAGACACGAATCAATTGCCAAGTGCAAGAGGAGAGCAGACCAATGACGACCGGAATTATGATCTGCGGGCACGGCAGCCGCGACGAGGGCGCCGTAGCGGAATTCGAGGATCTCGCAAGCCGGATCCGCACCCGGCTCTCCGACGTTCCGGTCGAGCATGGATTTCTGGAATTCGCGACGCCAACAATCGGATCCGGTCTCGAAAAACTTGTCAGCCGTGGCGTACGTGACATTCGTGCAGTCCCCGGCATGCTGTTTGCCGCAGGACATGCCAAGAACGACATTCCCTCTCTCCTCAATGAGTGGTCGGCGAAGACCGACGAGGTTCAGGTCAGATACGGGCGGGAACTGGGGGTTGACGCAAAAATGCTGCGTGCTGCTGCCGATCGAATCGAACAGTCTCTCCAGACATGTGACAGATCCGTCCCCCACTCCGAGACCCTGCTCTTCGTGGTTGGTCGGGGCGCGTCCGACCCCGATGCCAATTCCAATGTTACAAAAGTCATGCGCCTTCTGTGGGAGGGGCATGGCTTCGGCTGGGGAGAGACCGCCTATTCCGGTGTGACATTTCCACTGGTTGGCCCGGCACTCGATCACGCGGTCCAGTTGGGGTTCCCGCGCATTCTGGTCTTTCCATACTTCCTTTTCACCGGGGTTCTGGTGCAGAGAATATACAGCCACACGGATCTTGCCGCCGACCGGTATCCCGATACGGAATTCATCAAGGTTCCCTATCTTGGCAGTCACCCGATGGTCGTTGAGACCGTACTGGAACGGATCGACGAAATCGGGAAGGGCGTGAACAACATGAACTGCCAGCTCTGCAAGTATCGGGAACAGATACTGGGTTTTGAAGACGAGGTCGGGCTGGCTCAGCAGAGTCATCATCATCATGTCGAGGGAATCGGCACCGGGCATACCCATCACGAACACCGACATGATCACGGCCATCACCACCCCTACCCGCATGCGGATCATCCTCTGGGGCCCTCAAGCCTGTCGAAAACCCGATCATGAGAGCGAAACCGATATGGAATACCTGCGAGATCCGGCCGCAATCTATGAACAGTCGTTCGGCATCATTCGCACGGAAACGGATCTGGGCGCGCTTCCGCCAGCCCTTGCCGAAATCGCCGTTCGATTGATTCACAGCTGTGGAATGCCAGACATTGTGGCCGATCTGAGATGGTCCGAGGATGTGGCGGCGTCATCGCGCAACGCACTCGCGGGCGGCGCGTCGATCATCTGTGACTCCCGGATGACAGCCACCGGCATCATCAGCAGAATCCTGCCCCGGAACAACCAGATACTCTGCATGATCGATCTCCCCAATGTCGCCAGGGAAGCCGAAGCGCAGCGCACCACGCGGTCCGCCGCTCAGGTTGAACTCTGGAAGCCGTTCCTCCCCGGGAGCCTGGTCGCGATTGGTAACGCACCCACTGCATTATTTCGTCTTCTCGATTTGATTGCCGAGGATCCAAGCCGAAAACCGGCTGCAATCCTTGGCTTTCCGGTCGGGTTTGTAGGTGCCAGCGAAGCCAAGGCCGCGCTTCATGAACAGGGCCACGAGGTGCCCTACATCACACTTCTTGGTCGTCGCGGAGGAAGCGCAATGGCTGCCAGCGCCGTCAACGCCCTCGCCTCTACAGGCAGCTCATGAAGCAACGCTGGCTGTCCATCGTCGGAATTGGAGAGCAGGGTATGGACGCGCTGCCAGCACGGGCGCGCACCCTGATCAAGGAGGCCGATGTGCTTGTCGGCGGCGCCCGGCACCTCGCAATGCTTCCCGGGGATGACCGCCCGCGTCTGCCATGGCCGCGCCCCCTGAGCGCGCTGATACCTCGGATCCGTGAGTACCGTGGCCGTCCTGTCTGCGTTCTGGCGACGGGTGATCCGATGCACTTTGGAATCGGAGTCACTCTCAGCCGACATTTCTCCATCGGGGAAATGGAAATCATTCCCTCACCGTCTGCCTTTGCCCTCGCCGCAGCACGTCTGGGGTGGGCTCTTGCAGATGTGGAAACACTCACGCTTCACGGGCGTCCGGCCGAACTGGTCGTACCCTTCATACAGCCAGACCGCCGCCTGCTCATTCTGAGCGATGGATCCGGGACCCCCTCCACTGTCGCCAACCTGCTATGTACTCGCGGGTACGGGAAGAGCCGTCTGACTGTTCTCGAACATATGGGAGGAACACGGGAGCGGAGTATTTCAGGTGTTGCGGAAGACTGGGACGATCCCGGGGTCGCACCCTTCAACACACTCGCAGTGGAGTGCGTGGCCGGCACGGACGCCGAGTGCCTTCCCCTCATCCCCGGATTGCCCGATGAAAGCTTCGAGAACGATGGCAATATCACAAAACGCGAAATCCGCGCCATCACCCTTGCAGCCCTTCAACCCATGCCCGGCCGTCATCTCTGGGATATCGGAGCCGGTTGCGGATCTGTAGCGATCGAGTGGATGCGCACCCATCCGCTATGCTGCGCCACGGCCATCGAAAAACGACCGGAACGCCTCGCGCTGGCTGCGCGAAACGCGATCACGCTGGGTGTGCCGAACCTGCGGCTCGTTGAAGGTACAGCGCCAGAGGCATTGGCCGATCTCGATGCACCGGATGCCGTTTTTGTCGGTGGAGGTGCTTCCGGGAGCGATCTGCTTGGCGCATGCTGGCAAGCCTTGTCTTCAGGCGGGGTGCTGGTCGCAAACGTGGTGACGGTGGAAAGTGAACGGGCGCTCCTCGAGTTCTGCAAGGGCCATCCCGGTTCGCTTGGACGCATATCGGTTGCGCGGACCCGGAACATCGGGTCCTTCAGCGGCTGGCACCCGCTGATGCCAGTGACGCAACTGGTCGCCCGCAAACCATGACAACATCTCGGCGCATGGGAACGCTCTTTGGTGTCGGGGTGGGTCCGGGGGATCCTGAACTTCTGACCCTCAAGGCCGTTCGTATCCTGAACACTGTTCCGGTTCTCGCCTGGCCTGCTCCGGAAACCGGGCCCAGTCTCGCACGCGCCATTGCGGCGCCACATCTTTCGGGAGAACAGCGCGAAATTCCGATTCGGATGCCCCTGTCCGCAAGACGTTTTCCTGTCAATGAAATTTATGATGCGGCGGCCGAACAGATCGGACAGACTCTGGCAGGGGGCGACGATGTCGCCGTAATCTGTGAGGGTGATCCTTTTTTCTACGGATCATTCATGTATCTCTATGCCCGGCTTGCCGATCACCACCGCGTCGAGGTCATTCCGGGTGTGTCCTCATTGACCGCCTGTCCTGCCGTACTCGGGACCCCCTTGTCGGCGGGTAACGACATCCTTGTCATCATTCCGGGAACCGTTCAGGCGGATGTCATGAAGGAACGCCTGGCCTCTGCCGAGGCTGCAGTATTCATCAAGGTCGGGCGCCACCTGGAGAAGATCAGAAACGTGCTCAGTGAAACAGGGCTGAGCGATCACGGGCACTATGTCGAACACGCCACCATGACCAGCCAGAAGATGATGCCCCTGCACGCGCTCACGAGCAGCGAGGCCCCCTATTTTTCGATGATCCTGGTCCACAAGCGGGGGCGGGCCTGGCGATGACTGAACAGCCTGAAAGTGGCGCGATCGGGCCGGCCATCATTGTCCTTGGCCAGAGCGGCCTTGATATGGCAGAGAGGGTTCGGGAGTGCCTCGCAAACGCCGAGATCCACGGCCTGGAACGCCGGGTCGGCAGGGCGGATATCCTGTTCGATGAGGTCAGCCATCATCTGCGCCACCTGTTTTGCGCTGGCCGACCCATCATTGGTATCTGTGCCGCCGGGATCCTGATACGCGCCCTGTCCGACGTTTTATCGGACAAGACTATGGACCCTCCGGTCCTTGCCGTGGCGGAGGATGGCTCCGTCGTTGTGCCTCTGCTGGGTGGACATCACGGTGCCAATGATCTGGCGCGGCGCATCGCGTCAGCAACCGCCGCTTTTCCGGGACTGACGACGGCAGGCGATGTCCGTTTTGGCGTCGCACTGGACGACCCTCCCAGGGGCTGGATTCTCGCCAATCCTGAAAGCGCCAGGAATTTCACCGCTGACCTGCTTGATGGTGCCAGGGTGGAATTGAAGGGCGGCCCTGTACCACCGTTTCTTGAACAGGCGTCCTTTCCGCGCAAAGCGGGAGGCCCGTTGCGGATCACCGTGACATGTGCACCCGGAGAGGGGAATGACCGCCACCTTGTTTACCATCCAGCCTGTGTCGCCGTCGGAGTGGGCTGCGAGCGCGGAGTATCGACCCAGGAGTTGCAAACGCTGGTCGAGAAAACCCTGCAGCAGTCGGGACTGACTGCTTCCGCGGTGGCGGGGCTGTTCTCGCTTGATCTGAAGGCTGACGAGCTGGCCATTCACGATGTCGCCAGGTGTCTCGGCGTCCCCGCCCGCTTCCTTGATGCGGACACTCTCGAGGCCTGTACTCCGAGGCTTGAAACGCCATCCGAGGTCGTCTTTCGTGCTGTCGGCTGTCACGGCGTGGCTGAAGCCGCAGCACTCACCGCAGGCGGAACCGAGTGCTCCCTTGTCGTCCCGAAACAAAAATCCCGGCACGCCACCTGTGCCATTGCACTTGCGGAAAAGATCATTGATCCGGAAAAAGTCGGCAAGTCCAGGGGCCGGTTGCTGATTGTCGGCATCGGTCCCGGAAGCGAAAGCTGGATGACGGCAGAGTCCACGAGGGCTCTTGAGGTGGCGACCGACCTGGTAGGATATACGCGCTACCTCGATCTTCTCGGCGACCGCGTGCAAGGCAGGGAACGGCATGATTTCGGACTTGGGCAAGAAACCCTGAGGGTGCGTACTGCCCTGAATCTGGCTTCGGAGGGCAGGACAGTCGCGCTGGTCTGTTCGGGAGACCCAGGGATCTACGCCATGGCGTCTCTTGTTTTCGAGCAGCTTGACCGCACACAGCGGGGTGACTGGCATCGGGTTGCGATCGAGGTCTGTCCCGGCGTATCCGCCTTGCAGGCAGCGGCTGCGCGGGCGGGAGCACCGCTCGGGCACGATTTTTGCACACTGTCGCTGTCTGACCTGTTGACGCCGTGGACGGTGATCGAACGCCGCCTCCGGGCCGCAGCACAAGGCGACTTCGTCGTCGTATTCTATAATCCGGCCTCGTCGAGGCGTCCCTGGCAGCTTCCGGCGGCCAGGGATATCCTTCTTGAAGCGAGGCCTCCGGCAACGCCTGTAATCATTGCCCGCAACCTTGGACGGGACGGCGAAACTCTTTCGACCACGACATTGGCCAGCCTTGGAGAAATGACCATCGACATGTTTTCGGTCGTGATTGTCGGCTCGACAGAAACGCGGACCCTGGATCGCGGCAACGGACAGTCATGGATCTACACACCTCGCGGCTACAAGAGTGACACCGCGGGCCGATCAGGGGCCGGTGAAGCGTGACCGTGTGGTTTGTCGGTGCGGGTCCCGGTGCCCCCGATCTTCTGACCCTTCGCGGCCGGAACGTGATCGCACGTTGCCCGGTTTGCCTGTATGCCGGTTCACTGGTGCCTGAAGATGTCATCGCTCACGCCCCGGCGGATGCACGCAAGGTGAATACCGCACCGATGACGCTTGATGAAATTATTGAGGAGATGCGGCGGGCGCATGCCGCAGGGCTTGATGTCGCAAGGGTTCATTCCGGCGATCCATCGCTCTACGGTGCGATCGGCGAACAGATGCGGCGCCTGGATGCACTCGAAATTCCCCATGAAACAGTCCCGGGGGTTCCGTCGTTTGCCGCAGCGGCCGCAGTGTTGAAGCGTGAGCTGACGCTTCCCGGCGTATCGCAGACCGTAATCCTCACACGCACGGCAATGAAGTCATCTCCCATGCCTGGTGGAGAGGATCTGTCCACTCTGGCGCAATCGGGTGCAACCCTGGCCATTCACCTCTCGGTCCGTAATCTCGGACACATCTGCAAGACCCTGATCCCGATCTATGGAGAACACTGCCCTGTTGCCGTCATCTACCGGGCCACCTGGCCCGATCAGAAAGTCATCAGGGGTGTCCTGGCAGATATCCGGGGCAAGGTGAGGACAGCCGGATTCACGCGAACCGCCCTCGTTCTTGTTGGCAACGTCCTGGAACCGGAAGCATTCGATGACTCTGCGCTTTATCACCCCGACCATGAACATGTTCTTCGAAACAGGGGCGGACAGACCTGAAAAGCCCGGCGGCGGCTGAGGTGTCCGTCTTCGGGAAGAAACAGCCTGGCCCCGAACCGGTTCGCGGATCCCCTACCCTTTCCGGGACCCTTCCTTTAACCGTCCCGGGCGGCCAACGTGAGGGCTCTGGCAACCGGATCGCAGCTGTTCGGGCGCAGCGAGGTCAATACAGGACACGAGGAAGCCAAAGGGCGATATCAGGAAAGACCATCAGGAGAGCGATGAGCGCTGCGTGGGCAAATAGAAACGGCACAATGCCACGATAGACATCGACCAGCGCTATATCGGGCATTTGCGCCCGAATAACGAAAATATTGAGCCCCACCGGCGGAGTGATCATTCCGATCTCTACGGCAACCAGCACCAGAATACCGAACCATATGCCGTCGAAACCGACCGCTTCAGCAAGCGGCAGAAAGACCGGAACAGAAATCAGGATCATACTGATCGCATCAAGGAAAAACCCCAGGAGGATGTAGAAGGCGATCATCATCAGGATCACGATTGCCGGACTGACGCCCAGGCCCTCGACCCAGGCCGTGAGCGCATTGGGAAGTTGCGTGAGCGCAACAAAATAGGAAAACAGAAATGCGCCGATGACGATGACGAACAGCATTCCTGTCGTCCAGATCGTCTCCAGAAGTGCATCCAGCAGGCCGCGGACATCGATGGTTCGCGTCACCAGAGCAATAACGATCGCAACGAAAGCCGACACCGCAGCCGCTTCGGTGGGGCTCATGAAACCGGAATAGATCCCGCCCACGGCAATCGTGAACAGAAGTATCATTTTCCACAGCCCGCCCATCTCCCTGAGCCGGCTGGCGAGGGTCATTCTGCTGCTTTGGGGCAAACGATCGGGCTGTAGCCGGGACAGCACCCAGATCACAACAATGTGCAACGCCGCACAGGCAAGACCCGGGAACAGGGCCGCTGCAAACAGTTGGGGGACCCCTTCTTCCGCAATGATTGCATAAACAACGAGCACAACCGACGGCGGGATCAACACGCCCAGAAGGCCACCAGACGCAACCACGCCGGTTGCGATTCTCTCGTCGTACCCGAAACGTCGCATTTCCGGCACCGCCACACGTGTCATCGTTGCCGCCGTAGCAAGCGACGAACCGCAGATGGCTCCGAAACCGGCGCAGGCACCGATTGTCCCCATGGCGAGAGCACCCCGCAACCCGGCAAACAGTGCATTGGCAGCGCGATAGAGTTCCGAGGACATGCCGGAACGCGAAGCAACGACCCCCATGAGGACGAACAGGGGAACGACGGTCAGTGCGTACTTGTCCGTCAGGTCATAAGGCGTGGATCCCGCCGTAATCAGGGCCGTCTCCCAGCCGTCGATAGCCGCATATCCCAGGAGTCCGGTCAGCCCCATCGCAATGGCCACCGGCACACGAAGCAGGATGAGACCGAACAACCCGGCCATTGCAACAACACCGATCAGTTCGGAACTCATGGTGTCTCCGAGTGTTGTTCAAGAACCGCGGGCATTCCCGGGTCCGGTCACTCCCCGGCGTGGACCGAGAACTCGCCGCTTCGGAGAAAGCGCCACAGAACCCAGACCGTGCCCGCAATCGACGCTGCGAAACCGAATATGATCGGCATCCAGTGATAGAACCGATTGATACCCAACGTCATGGTGACTTCTCCGTCATTCAGCTTGTCCATCGCCGGCTCGATCATTTCGATCATCATGAGGAACAGGAAAACCAGCGTCAGGATGAGACCGAACAGTCGCAGGATCGAACGGACTCCAGGTACAACCAGCTGATCAATCACGTCCACCGTCACGTTTTCGTCACGCAGGAAGATTCCGGGCATGGCAATGAAGATCAGGGCGACGAGCGACAGCTCCATGATGTCGACAACACCAAGGATGGGTATGTCGAAAATTTGACGCATCACGACCGCAACTGTCGTGAACAGCATCATGAAAACCAGAATGACGGCAGCGACGTAACCGAACGGCAGCGCTGCCATCCGCTGGGGCGGCAGACCCATCCGGGATCAGTTCCGGATCCAGAAGCTTCGGGACTCCTTCTCGTGTTTCTCTGCCAGGGACTTCATGAGAGCATAAACGTCACGCGCAGGAAGCCCTTTCTGTTCCAGCTCCGCTATCTTCGCCTCGGCCACCTTTGCACCGATGGCACGGAATTTCCGGTTTTCCTCGACCGATAACGTCACGGGAGTCATCCCTGCATCTGTCATGATTTTCCTGCCGATGGGATCGAGCTTGTCCCATTCATGTCCGACTTCCTTCTCGACGCCGACGAACGAGGCATCGAAAACCTTTCGGCTGGCTGCGGAGAGCCGGTCATAGCTTCGCTTGTTCATGCAAAGGCAAAAACTCGCGGTGTAGGAATACATTTCCGTGGTGAATTTTGTAACTGGTCCCATTCCGAAGGCAATTCCGGCTCCTCCGTAGTCGATGAAGGCGCCGTCAATCAGACCCTTCTGCATGCTCTCGACGATCTGGGTTGGCGGCATTCCTACCGGAGTTCCCCCCAGCGCCGCGATGAAATCCTTGACCGTTGCCGAGGCAAAGCGCAAGCGCATGCCCTTGATATCGGCAACACTGCGGATTGCCTTGCGGGCGGTATGGATATTGCCTGGCTGATGGGTCATCAGCAGCAATGCACGGACCCCCTTGTGCTCGGGGTCAAGATACCGGGCCTTGAGCGCAGGATCGTTGAGAACCTTGGTGCCAACCTCGGCACTGGCCATCATATAGGGCAGATTGGAAATTTCCGAGAGAGGGAAGCGACCGGGCGTGAATCCATGGACAATCCAGGTCACGTCCGCCTGGCCGCGGCGGGCAATGTCATAATACTTGGGAGGTGGACCCAGCTGACCGCCGGGAAAAATCTTGAACGAGACTTCCCCTCCTGTTCCCGCCTCAATCTTTTTCGACCATCTTTCGATCCATTGGGAAACGGAATGCTTGGGTGTCACGAAGTGGGCTATTTTCAATTCCTTGCTCTGGGCCAGAGCACTGGCTGACGCAACTGACAAAGCCAACGCTGCGACGCTTGCTGTCGTTATCAATCCAGATGGTTTCATTCCTGTTTCCCTCGCATCAATGTTGTTTCGGATCCCTGACTGACTGATGTATGGCTTGATATCCCGGCGAAAATGCCTCTTGTCAGTCAAGGATCATCCCGCATTCTGTCACCGAGCACTGGTAGCGAAGTTGACCATCATTGGGGGCTTTACACAAGCATCGGACTGTCCGGTCCCTGCATGCCTCCAGATACTCGAGGACGCATGATGAAGAGAACGCAAGTAATGATCCTTCCGTAAACCTGTCCGGCGCGGGGGATATGGGAACCCCGATCAAACTCCAATCGGTGCGATGATTGGGACAATTTGAAACCGGGACATGGATCGCTTGTGATACGTCGAACGGCGCGGATATGTTGCGTCTTGCCGGTTCCGTCCGCATTCGCGGATCCTGCCGTTCCATCCTGACGGCTGTGTGCTCCCGTCGAGGCAGGGACGAACACTTCGCGATTCCGGCGTTCAGCCTTGTCCCCCTGAATCACAAGAGGACAATCCGGGAATGGAAGTTTCCGGGGCGAGTCTGTGGCGCTTCGAAGCCAACAGAATGAACGGTCCCGGGTAATACCTGCCGCCGATCGGGATCGTCCGGTTCCGCGCTACGGCCAGAGGTCTGCCAGGCTGAAGGTAATCGCCCGAAAGGGCTGAACGCTGACCGGGTCATCATCCTTTGCCGTCGCAATCAGAACCCACTCCTGTTGTCGAAGCTCGAACACCTCCAGAGTGCGGTCGGCCGGATCGATGAGCCACAAATGCTGGACTCGTTCTCGAGCATGGATCGGGCGCTTGTCCACAAGATCGAACCAGCATGTCCAAGGTGAAGGCACCTCGCATACCCGGTCGGGGGCGAGGGTCGAATAGAGGGTCTCCGGATACACCGGCATCCGCTCACGGCGCCAGCCCGCAAGATCGGGAACCAGGATGTCTTCGCCATGATGCAACTCCGGTTGGTCGATGATCTACCATCCGCCAGGACCGCCGGAGTCAATATGGAGTGGACCGCCGATCTTCACTCCCAGCGCCGTACTTGCCCGGATGTGCAGCATCGCCGGGCGTGGATGTGTATGGAGTATGCCATCGACGATCTCGGCGATCTGGTGCTCGACAGCTGCAAGCACATCCTGGTAAGTCGCCCTGCGACTGGACAGTGCCTCTTTCGTGGATGCGGTCATCGTCAGCCTCCGCTGTCGGTCCTTTTCCCTGAAACGGTTCACGAAGTGGTGCCTGGCCAGGCGTCTGGTCAAAAACGCAACATGACTACTCAGAAAAAAGCCACCGCGTTGGTCCGCTCAGCGTTTTCTGGACCCTTGATCATTGGCACCCCCTGCCTGACCGGGAGGCTTGCCGAAAGGAATGACCCGATATTACCCGAATACAAGTGTTATCCCGCGAGGCAAATGTCGGAGCTGACAGGGAAACGGCCGAGAAATGTGACTCAAGGCCAAGAGTGAAGAAACGAAGTCCTGCCTGTGCCTGCACGGAGTGGCGCAGCAGGAACATGGTTGACAGAGGATCGAACCGGTATTGACCGACACCACAGGGAATTTATGACGTCGGCGTTTGCTCATGAGAACAACTCGAATCCGCTGCGACGTTTCATGGAGAGGGCCTGAAAGTCCTTGCCGGCTGCAAGAGGAGCGCCGGTCCCGCCAGCAGCATCCCACCCTCGCATACCGGGTCGATGAATTCGTGCGCACACAGCTCGGATCCTTCAATCGCGCATCGCAGCACCGCTGCAGCCGTGACAAGCGCATCGAACACATCTTCATTTTCTGCAGCCGCCGTCATATCCATCAATGTAACTCCTGCATTCCGGATCCAGGCCGCAGACGCCAGTTCGGCACAAATTTGATGTCGGATCCGGCGATCAGTCTTGGCAACTCTCATACGGCAGGCCGGCAAGCTCTCAGCGAGGACGATGCCATAGGCCAAAGCCGGGTAGGATTCGGCGAGCACGATGGCACAACTGTCCAGCAACCGCGGCATCTGGCCTTCAAATGGCCAGATCGCGAATTTCCGTTCCCGGTGCAATATGGTGGCCAGTTCGGTCCAAACGTTCCGGGTGCCCGACCCCACTGTTCCCGGAATGCCGCTGACGGCGAACAATGGTTTGGCCCCGGTCCAGCGATCGATCCGGCGATAAAAGCCGTTCTCCAGCAGAGAGGTGATGGAACGCAGGCCGCCCTCACCAGGCGGAACCCGAAAAAAAGGTCGATCAATGCGCCAGTGGAGAGGAGAAGGAACAACTTCAAAAAAATCTGAAGCTGACGCTTTTCTCCCAAGCCATTCGACGAAACTGTCATCGCATTGGCCCGACTGTATCCGCCTCGCGGCCTCCCAATAACCCGCCGGCACCCCCAGCGCCACATCCATACCAACCAGTACGGAGCCATCCGACGCCTTCCTTTCCGCCAGATCAATGACATCCTGCAACGTCCAGGAAGAACGGCAGACCCGATTGATGGTGCGGTTGCGCATGTCAACAGCACAGACCGCCCGCTTGAAGGGGTCAAGACTCCAGTCGACAGAAACAAAGTGGTCAGGACAGGTCCGGGACCTGTCCTCATCAATCGGGGCCCCCTCAGTCACGGTTCCGGCTCCGGTCCGGGATGACGCGCTGGCACATCACACCTCCGCCCGCCACACATGCCGGATTGATCACGTCACGGGACCCAAGATCTGGTCCAGCCAGGACATTGCCGCATCGACCGTATCGACCCGGTGGCAGGCGGGAACCCGGGGCCGTGCAATCATCACAACCGGCAAACCAAGGGTCCGTGCCGCCGCGATCTTTGCGTAGGTCGATATGCCGCCTGAATTTCTGCTTACGACCGCGTCGATCTGATACCGGACCATCAAGGCCACTTCCTCGTCAACCCGAAATGGCCCGCGTCCGGTAATCCGAATGGCTCGTTCCAGCGGGCAGTGATCCAGCGGATCAACTGTCCGAATCAGAAATCGAACATCGGCCACTCCGCTGAACAAAACCAGCTCCTGCTGTCCTACTGACAGAAACACATTGCGGCATTCGGATGGCAGGAGAGACGGGGCGGCGGCAAGACTGGACGCTTGCAACCATCGATCACCAGGTTTTTCAGTCCACACTGGACGCATCAGCTTGAGGTGCGGAACGCCGGCTGCACGCGCGGCGCTGGTAGCATTCCGGGCAATGTTTGCGGCAAACGGATGAGTGGCATCGATGACAGCCGATACGTCCGCTTCCTGGATCCACGCGGTCAAGGCGCGAGAACCGCCAAATCCGCCACAGCGCAGCGTCACGTCTCCGGGAACCCGGGGTGTTCTTGTTCGCCCTGCCAGGGAGTAGGTGACCAGACACTGTTCCACAACCCGGCTCGCCAGTTCCACGGCTTCGCCGGTGCCACCGAGAATCAACAAATGAGGTCGATCAGCCATCGAAAGATGGATCCACATGGCCGACCGGGACGCCGGCCCGGTCAAAAACAAGAACCCCGATCCTGATATCAGGGTTACGCAGGTTTTTCCGGGCAACATCGCGCGCCTGACGTGCCACGGCAAGGCCAAGTGGGATCCCGAGTTCATCTGATAATGCGAGTGCCTCGGCTGCGGTATTGGCATTTCCGATGCGTTCGGTTCCGTCAGAATCGGGGGCCTCCCGCAGAGCAAGAGCTGCCAGCCAGTCGAGGTCAACCTGCGACCGGCTCGAGTGAAGATCCAGACAGCCCTGGGCCAACTTGGTCAATTTGGCGAACCCGCCTGCAACATAGACGGCAGGGACCGGATGCCGACGCAGGTACTTCAACATCCCTCCGGCAAAATCACCCATGTCGATCATGGCATGGTCGGGCAGGGAAAGCAGCATCTGCGCCGCCTGCTCCGATACCGTACCCGTACAACCGGCAATCACAGGCTCTCCTGCCGCCCGCGCCACGTCGATGCCGCGGTGAATGGATTCAATCCAGGCCGCGCAGGAATAGGGAATGACGATACCGGTCGTTCCCAAAATCGAAATTCCTCCGAGGATCCCCAGGCGTGGATTCCAGGTGCGCTGTGCAAGAGCCTGCCCACCCGGAACGGTGATCGTGACAGATACATCACCCTCCCCGCCGAATGTTCTTGCCGCTTCCAGAATCGCCTGGCGAATCATCGCTCGCGGCACCGGATTAATGGCCGGTTCACCGACAGCCAGGGGAAGACCGCGCCGCGTCACCACTCCGACACCCTCCCCTGCGAAAAAGGATACCCCGCTCCCCGACGGAGCAAGCCTTACCTCGCTGATGATCGTGGCTGCATGCGTAACGTCCGGATCGTCACCCGCATCCTTTACAACTCCGGCTTTTGCCGTCCCATCACCAAGGGATTCGAAAGCAAGCGCGAACGAAGGCTCTTCTCCACCCGGCAGCGTGATCGTCACGGGATCCGGAAACTCTCCGACCAGCAGGGCCGTGTATGCCGCCTTTGCGGCAGCCGTCGCGCAGGCGCCCGTCGTCCACCCTTTTCTCAACGCGCCCGCCGGTTTTCTCGACATTGAATTCGCTTAGCAGTTTGGTTCCGACAAATGTCGCAACCCCAATCAAGGTCTTATATGTGCTAACGTTCCACGATGGAATCCCTGAACCTTCCGTTGCCCGAACTGGAGCCCGGCTGGGTCTGGCTGACAGGTGCCGGACCGGGTGATCCGGGCCTGCTGACATTGCACGCCTTGAACGGAATTCGGCAAGCCGACGCCATTGTGCATGATTCCCTCGTTGGCCCTGATATTCTTTCGCTGGCAGGACCCGAATGCAGGGTCATTCATGCGGGCAAGCGCGGAGGCAAACCCTCTCCACGCCAGCCCGACATATCGGCACGGCTCGTCTCCCTTGCCGCCCAGGGCTACCGCGTCGTTCGCCTCAAGGGAGGAGACCCGTTCGTATTCGGCCGCGGCGGAGAGGAAGCCCTTGCCCTGGTTTCGGCGGGAATACCGTTTCGGGTCATCCCGGGCATCAGTGCTGGTATTGGCGGCCTCGCTCACGCCGGCATACCGCTGACGCACCGCGAAACCAACTCGGCAGTGACGTTTCTCACCGGTCATGGTGTCACCGGTGACATTCCCGACGGTATCAACTGGCCGGCCGTCGCCGCAGCATCGCCAGTGATCGTGATCTATATGGCGTTGAAACACCTGAATTCCATCCGCGAGCTCCTGCTGGCCGGTGGTCGTTCTTCCAACGAACCGGTTGCCATTATTTCGAAGGCCACTCTTGAAGACGAAGTTGTGCTCGAGACATCCCTGGAGTGTTGTGTCGAGGACGTTTTGGAAAGAGAGCTCATACCTCCCGCCATCGTCGTCGTGGGCCCGGTCGTGCGCCTTCGCGCCGGTCTTGACTGGATCGGGGCCATGGCTGGACGCGTCTTGACAGCGGATCCGCTGGGAACCCGCCTGGTTCGCCGTGCCAGCTGAGCGGGTGGCCGAACGGCTTGCCCGAACCAGCTGCGCAACCGAGGAGGCTGCCAGGGGCATGATCATCGCCGCTCCGGCTTCGGGCAGCGGCAAGACAACAGTGACCCTGGGGCTCCTGCGAACCCTGGTTCGTGCAGGGTTGAAGGTCTCGTCCTTCAAGGTCGGGCCGGATTACATAGACCCCGGGTTTCACGAGGCTGCGACCGGTCAACCTTCCCTGAATCTCGACAGCTGGGCGATGCGGTCCGGGACACTGGAACATCTGCTTCGGGGACTGTCGCTTGGCGACCATATCGTTGTCGGCGAAGGCGTCATGGGTTTGTTCGATGGTGCGGAGAGCGGTCAGGGTTCCACGGCAGAGGTGGCCGATCTGACCGGACTGCCCGTCATGCTTGTCGTTGACGCCAGTGCACAAGCCCAGAGTGTGGCCCCCCTGATCCACGGCTTCCAGACATGGGATCGCCGCGTCACGATTGGCGGCACGATCTTCAACCGGGTGGGTAGCGAACGCCATGCCCGCTTGCTCCGGACAGCTGTCGAAACGCTGGACATTCCGGTGATGGGTTGCCTGTCGCGATCCCCGGGACTCGATCTTCCCAGTCGACATCTGGGTCTCGTGCAGGCCAGCGAGATCGGGCAACTCGAACAGATCATCGAAAAGGCGGCCGATCTGGTGGAAAGCAATCTTGATATTGAAGCGCTTCTTTCAATCGCCTCCCGTCCCGTAACGGCGGACTCCGCCTGCCCCCGGCCACCGCTTCCACCGCTCGGTCAACGTATTGCCATTGCACGTGACGATGCGTTTCGGTTCTCCTACCCCCATGTGATTGATGGATGGCGTCTCGCAGGCGCCTCGATCCTTCCCTTCTCACCGCTCGCCGACCAGCCGCCGCATGCAACCTGCGACGCGGTCTATCTGCCGGGCGGCTATCCCGAACTTCATGCCGGGTCGATCGCTGGGAATCAGAGATTTATGCGCGGGCTACGAGACTGCGCCGAACGCGGTGATATTATTTATGGAGAATGCGGCGGTTACATGGTGCTGGGAGAGTCCCTGACGGACCAGGATGGCGCCGCACATCGAATGGCGGGGCTTCTTCCCCTCGCCACCTCGTTCGCCGAACCGCGTCTTCATCTGGGGTACCGAGAGGTCGAACTGAGTGATGACGGCCCACTCGGACCCGCAGGCCTTCGATTGCGCGGGCATGAATTTCATTATGCGACTCTCGTCCGGGAAAACGCCGCTGAACGACTCTTCAGAGCAAGAGATTCTTCCGGAAAATCTCTGGGCATGGCCGGGCTTCGTCGAAAGACCGTCATGGGATCGTTCATCCACCTCATCGACCGCTGTTGACGGCCGCCGGTGCATCCGTCCAGCCCGTTTGACTTTGCTTCGTTGCAATTCCATAAGCGAGGCGACCCGCCGGGGAGATACATATTATGGTCGAGATCATGATCGAACGCTGGCAACAGAGAGACGGTTCGATCGACTGGCTCTGGTCAATCTGGAAGGATGGTCAGCGCAAGCATATGGGAGGTGCCCATGATTCAGCAGAGAGTGCTGAAATGGATGCACGGGCAGCGTGTCATCGGTTCATTGGACAGGCACCGGACCAGGTGACCGTGCTGTAGGAGTTTTCGCAACACACCACCCGGTCTCACCAGTCACACGCATTTCGTTTCCTGTCGGCAGCCTTATGCAAGGTCGAGTGCCGACGGAAGCAGGACCGTAATCGACGGTTTCAGGGCTCTCCGGATATTGAGAACCGCGAGCGGCATCTGGACCAATTGTTCGGCCGGCGTCTCGAAACCCATTTTCGTAACGGCAGAATAGACATGCAGCCTGACTTCCCGAAGGGCTGACAGCCGGCATCCCAATTGTTCCAGTGCCATGGTCTGGTCGTGAGTGGTCTTGCTTTCCCAGTCTTCCGAACAGTCTTCAAAAAGACCGAGCAAATTTTGCATCCGTGCCGCTTCCAGGTGAGACAGCGGACTGTCATGTTCAACCAGCTTGGCATATTGTGCCGCCTCGATCGCGACCCAGAGATCCGCCCCGCCATCAACACGGGTCAGTTCCAGCGGCTCTGTTCGTTTCTCGCTCATCGCCTCCAAAAGGGTTTTGATTGCTGATAAAATCCGGATAACAGACACTGATTGAGCACACGATAACAGCCTTGCGCATCCGGGGGAACAAAATCGCTGCTCCCCTGTCGCCTCCGTCAGTTGCCGGAGACAATCTCCGGATTTCTGCGACGCAAACCGTCTGGAATGAAAGTCATGGCAGAAGACATCCTTGATGACATTGTACGCCTGCGGCGGCAAATCACCGACGCTGCCCGTGACCAGAGCAATGGCAAGGACATCGGGGGTCAGCTTGCGTCCATCAACGATGAGCTCGGTTACCTGCTTGAGAAAACGGAATCACGCCTGGATGAAATGGACCGGGAAACCCTTGATGCCCGCACCCGTCTGGTATCGGAGATCTCTGCAAGACTTCTGCGTACGATCATGAAACAACGAGGGTCAACCATCGGCACCTCGGAGGTTCAACAGTCTGTGGATATGGCTCTCATGATCGTGCAGCGGGTCCAGGACCAGACTTGACCCGTAAGGGGCTTCCATAACGCAAGCACATAATCACGCCCGACGGAGATGTTTCCGTTCGCCCTCGACAGACTGAAAGGCAGGATCAGCCGAAGCCTCCCCGGTCCCTCGAAAGTTCTCGCATTCCAGGCCAGTCTGTTGCCGGTTACACCTCGTTCTCAGTCCTGAAGCCCCGAGTGCAAGGCCAGAAGGAGCGGCATTGGCGCACAGGGTGAGCCCAGGGGGGTTGAATATTGAAAGGCGGCCCGCGGTCTGCGCGGCGATGATTGGTTTGCGTAACAGGCCGGTTCAGCCTCGATACCCGGAAAGACGATCCGGACCGGTCAGGCAGAACGCGTCGGATGCTTCACTGGTACGTAACCAGCGCCTGCGTCTGTTCTGTCAGATACCCATCATGT
Source organism: Alphaproteobacteria bacterium (assembly GCA_965221485.1). Lineage (GTDB taxonomy): Bacteria > Pseudomonadota > Alphaproteobacteria > MPNO01 > UBA830 > JAJEBT01. The sequence goes on from OZ244893.1 coordinate 2,466,823, forward strand.
CGTGAACCTTCCGGCCAAGCAGACTCTGTGCATCACACAGGTCAAATACGATATCGAAGTGATTTCGTTCCGTATGCTCGAAGATGTCCACAGGCCAACCGCGTTCCTTCCAGGCATCAGCGTAAATTCTGCTTTGTCGCTTGAATTCGCTGGTCTCCGAGCCGCCGTAAGAAATGATCAGCGGGCACCCGGATTCAGGCAGGTGATAAATCGGGCTGTTGCGTCGGGCCATGTCCTCGTCAAGTTGCGCCCATTCATTGACATTTGACAGTCGAACCGGTTCCAGATCGTGAAGCCCGTTGAGAGGCACGGCACCCTTTATGAGGTCAACGGGAACGCCGAGACCGCCATGCCAACCACCTGCAAGCATCATACCGGTCAAATGGCCTCCAGCTGATGATCCGCACACGAAGATCCTGTCCGGGTCACCACCAAACTGGGCCGCATGGCGCCAGGTCCACGCAACGGCAGACCGGCATTGGCGAACGATTTCGTCGATAGTGGCCAGCGGCGCCAGCGAATAGTTGACGGAAACCACACAGGCTCCGGCTTCAACGAAACATGGCGCCATGAAGGACGACTCCTTCTGGCTGAGCATCCGCCAGTAGCCACCATGAATGTAGATAAGGATCGGCGCCTTGTCCCCTGCCGGGAAAATATCAACCATCTCATGTGGATGATCTCCGTAATAGACATCCAGCATGCATGACAGGGTTTCCCGGGCTTCGGCGCTGAGACTCGAATAGCGGGAAATGTAGGGTTCAATATCGGGAACCGTATCGCGCGCACTGTATTCGCGGTTCAGTGCACGCTGGTCCAGGTCGCGATAGACGATTTTGCTCATGACTGTATTCCCGTTCAGATTGCCGAGTTCGGATCGAACGCCGGCGGCCGCTTTTCTCTCAGGCTTGCCAACCCTTCCCGCGCCTCCGGCCCGGTGAAACCAAGGAATTCGAGTGCAAGGGACGTATCAAAACTGGGGCCCATCATTCGCAACCAGTTGTTCAGGGAATATTTGGTAAAGCGAATGGCTGACGGCGCTCCTTCTGCCAGTCTTGTAGCCACCTCGATCGCGGTGTCCTGCAGTTTCTCTTCGTCTACGGCCAGGGAAACCAGACCAATCCTCTCGGCTTCTTCACCCGATAGCGGTTCGCACAACAGGAGATAGTACTTTGCCTTGGCCATGCCACACAGCAGCGGCCAGATGATTGCGGCATGATCGCCTGCAGCAACGCCGAGCCGGGTGTGACCATCAATGATTCGCGCCGTTTTGGCTGCTATGGAGATATCCGCCAGCAAACCGGCCACCAGTCCGGCCCCCACCGCCGGCCCGTGCATGGCGCTGACGACGGGCTTGGAACAGTTTATCACGTTGTAGACGATATCCCGGGCTTCCTTCCATGTCCGGACCCGGACTTCAAAGTCGTCGATCATGCGGTCGATCATTTCGAAGTCCCCTCCGGCCGAAAAGCCGTCGCCGGCACCGCACAGGATCGCACAGGAGGTCTCCTGATCAGCCTCGACCACTTTCCAGACAGTTCCCAGTTCATCGTGCATCCTGTCATCAGCTGCATTGAACCGTCCCTGGCCGTCCATGGTGATGCGAAGGACACGATCGGCGGGCCGATCGAATTTGAGCCTTTCAAATCCGGCATAGAGTTCGGTCATTCCGTCTGCTCCTGTCTCCACAATGCGCTGCCCTGCAACATGACAGGGCATTCCATGATTCCTCGTTTCGCGACGGTCTGGCGCCGCCTGGTTCCGCCGTCAATGTTGCTGCATGGACACAGTTTATCACGTCCGTTCCCGAACTGTGCCGGCAAGGTGCGCCTCGCAGAAGGATGCCGATACGGCTTCCCGCCCGTCGGGACCCGATCGGACGGAGGCGGACGCATCAGCTTCGCTGGATCTCAGTCCGACAAATGGCTATTCAGGCGTACAGGCGGTCGTCGAAGGTGCAATAATCGCCGTTTTGAGACAACCTCGACGTTCCTTCAGGGAGGCTCCGATGCCCTTGCAGTCCAGGCGTCACACGGTTGACGACATCCACCGGGTTCAGGAATTCTTCCACAGTCGCAACTGGACCGACGGGCTCCCGGTCGTTCCGCCGACGGAACGGACAGTAAAGGAATTACTGGACCAGGCGGGCCTTGCCGGAGACCATCTTATCGGAATCGAGCCTGTCAGGAAGCGAGCCATCACCGCCGAAAAGCTGGCCATCAACGCGGTCATGGCAGGTTGCCTGCCCCAGCACTTTCCGGTCGTGGTGGCTGCCTGGTCAGCCATGCTTCGGGAACCATTTCTGTTGCATGGTGTGACATCAAGTACCGGCGGCAGCGCCATCCTGGTGATCATAAATGGACCTGTCCGGCATGAATTGGGGATGAATGGCACGTTCAACGCCCTGGCAGGCAGTGACCGGACCACATCGACGATCGGGCGAGCCGTAAATCTTGCGCTCATCAACCTCCTTGATATCCGTCCCGGCGGTATTGATCGGTCGACGCTGGGTCATCCCGGCAAGTTCAGCTATTGCGTAGCCGAGGATGAAGACGATGGAAACTGGAGATCACTGGCCGAAGACCGAGGTATTCCGGAAGGCCTCTCCGCCGTCACTGTGCTGGCTGCAGGAGCACCTCGGCAAGTCATGAATGAATGGACAACCGAGCCCACAGAGATCCTCGAGACATTTGCCTCCGAAATGAAAGCGAATATGCGTCACTATTCCATATGGGCCGGCAATTATGCCCTGATCATTGCTCAACAACTCCGCCAGCATCTGGAGGCAGCCGGCTGGTCAAAAGCTGATGTACGAACCTTCATTCATGAACGCGCACGAATCCACCGACGCGAATGGGCGGATTGCGGCAAATCGGCAATTGTCGGCAAGCATGGTGACCGGGAATACTGCGCCCTGCCGGAACCGGACGACCTGCTTGTCGTGGCAGCGGGCGGCCCGGCGGGTGGCTTTGGTGCGGTAATTCCGCCCTGGTTCAACAACAAAAGTCGGGCTGTAACGGTTGCCATTGAAGCCTGTCTGGATTGCGGCCCGCAGGATGTGCCCACTCCGCTTCGCCAGGTTTCGAAAGCGTAAGCAATCATTCAAGACACTCAACCCGCACAGGGGGTCAATCGACCATGAGCATTGAAATTCTCGATCCAACCTGCGAATCCATCTCGACAGTTCCGGCACTTGCCCCTCGTCTGGCGACACTGACAGGAACCAGGATCGGAATCATATCGAACGGCAAGTATGGAACCGAGGTGTTTTTCGACGCGTTTGAACGGGAATTGCGCACCAGTTGGGGGGTTGCATCTGTCGATCGGAGAACAAAGAACAATTTCAGTGCTCCGGCCGATGCCGAACTGATGGATGAAGTGTCCCGCTGGCAGGCCGTGGTCGCCGGGGTGGGGGATTGAGGCAGCTGCTCATCATGCAGTTTGCATGACGCAATCATTGCGGAAACCAGGAACGTTCCCGGGCTGGCCATCATGACGGCAAAGTTCGTAAGCGCCGCCGAACTGATGGCCCGGGTTCTCGGCGTCGATACCTACCGTTTTGCCGTTATTGACCATCCGATCAGCAGTGCATCTACAGAGACGCTGGTGATCCAGGCGCGACAGGCCGCACTGTCCGGGTTTGATATACTGACAGGCCAGGAACGAGGCCAGTGACGAGGTAGCGCCGATCGGGCCTGTCGGCTGCCGTTCTGTATTCCGGAATTTCCAGGACCTCCGGGAATGCAATGGTCTTGCCGATTTCCTCTCCCTGGATCACAATGCCACATTCATGAAATTCGGGAATGAATCATGCAGGATGCCTTCATCTGCGACGCAGCGCGGACACCGGTTGGCCGCTACGGCGGTTCACTGAGCAGCGTTCGAACGGACGATCTTGGCGCGGTACCAATCCGGGCCCTGATGGATCGCAACGGGTCTGTCGACTGGGAGCATGCCGATGACGTGTATTTCGGGAATGCCAACCAGGCAGGAGAAGACAATCGCAATGTGGCCCGAATGTCCGCATTGCTGGCGGGGCTCCCGCTGGAAGTGGGCGGAGCAACAGTCAACAGACTGTGCGGATCCGGTATGGAAGCCACGTCACAGGGCGCCAGGGCCATCCGGACCGGCGAGGCCGATCTTGTCGTGACGGGTGGCGTGGAAAGCATGTCCCGAGCGCCTTTCGTCATGGCCAAGGCAGACACTGCCTTTTCCCGGAAAGCAGAAATTTACGATACCACCATTGGTTGGCGTTTCGTCAATCCGCGCATGGAGGACGCTTACGGTGTCGACTCCATGGGGGAGACTGCCGAGAACCTGGCTGAAGAACGGCAGATTACGCGCGAGGACCAGGACCGGTTCGCGGTCTGGAGCCAGAACAAGGCCGAAGCTGCCCAGAAGGAAGGCCGGCTGGCTGCCGAGATTGTTCCGGTGAGCGTACCGCAGAGACGCTCTGATCCCATTCTCGTCGAGATCGACGAACACCCGCGGCACGGCACGTCCATGGATGATCTGTCCCGATTACGCCCTGCCTTTCGCAAGGGCGGAAGCGTGACGGCCGGGAATTCCTCTGGTGTCAATGATGGAGCCGCCGCCCTTCTTCTTGCCAGCGATGCCGCAATCAAGAGGAACGGGTTGAAGCCGCGCGCTCGCATTGTCAACACGGCTGTCGCCGGGGTACCGCCCCGCGTAATGGGGATCGGGCCCGCGCCTGCATCGCGGAAGGTGCTGGAAAGGGCCGGCCTTTCCCTGGACGACATGGACGTGATCGAGTTCAACGAGGCGTTCGCAGCCCAGGCTCTCGCCTGCACCCGCGAGCTTGGTCTTGCGGACGACGATCCAAGACTGAATCCCAATGGCGGTGCCATCGCACTTGGGCACCCCCTGGGCATGTCAGGAGCGCGTTTGATTACAACTGCCCTGCACGAACTTGAGCGGATCCGGGGACAATATGCACTTTGCGCGATGTGCATCGGTGTGGGTCAGGGGATCGCTACGGTGATCCAGAGGGTTTGAGGCTCTGGGTCCATTGAACATCCGGTTTTCAGGAGCACCGCCTTTCGGAACAGACAGGGGCAAGAGCGGCCCATGTCCTCCCGCCCGGAGACCCTGTCGAGGCACTTGACGGATTCCTCGGTGTCAGAACAGCCCACAGCAGCCGATGTTGCCGCGAGTCTGGCCAACGCGGTCGGGCAACATCGCGTTGCGGAAGATGTCATGACCACGGCGCCGGTCGCGGCCCTTATGGCCACGTTCGGATGGGAGGAAGCAAACCCCTGTGAGGGCGATCCACTGCCGCCACTCTGGCATGGCCTTTTCTGCACGGCAAAAACGCCTCCGGCGCGTCTCGGATCCGACGGATTGCCGCGGGAAGGCGGGTTGCCCGCGCCCGTACCAGGTTTTCCGGAGCGATTGTTTGGCGGAGCGCGCTATCGGTTCCACAGCCCGCTGAGACTGGGCCAGCCCATTCGAAGGGAATCGGAGGTGCAGTCTGTCATTCCGAAAGAAGGCCGAACGGGTCCGTTTCTCGTTGCTCTGGTAAGACACAGGATCTACGGCAATGAAGAACTGGCCATCGTCGAGGAAAACGACATTATCATGCGGCCTCAGTCAGGCGCCGTGCGGGAAGACAGCGCCGTCGATGCGTCATCCCCTGCACCGGAGTTCAAACCCGACCGTGATGCGCTGATTTCCCGGCTCGTCATTCCGGATCCTGTCCTGATGTTTCGACACTCGGCCCTGACGTTCAACAGTCACCGCGTGCACTACGACCGAAATTATGCCCTTGGTCTGGGATTTCCGGGTTTACTGGTCCAGGGGACACTGATCGCCCGCCTGATGCTGGACATGATCCGAAGAGATCTCCCTCGCTTCGTGATGACGGAGTTCTGGTTCCGGTCCATGCGACCCATTTTCGATGACGGTGATTTCAACCTGTTCGGGGAACCGTCCGAGGACGGCCAGGTGGTTGCTCTGACCGCAATCGATCATTCGGGGCGGCTGGGTATGACGGCCGAAGCCAGGGGGCAGCGTCTTCCCTGACTTACGGCAACCGAAATTCCGGGTTGTAGATCAAACCGATGACGTTGCCCCATGGATCTTTCACAGAAGCAACCGTGATGTCTCCACCAACATTGAACGGGGCTTCATGTTCCCTGGCCCCCAAATCGACAAAGCGCCGAAACTGGGCTTCAATATCCTCGACGCCCCAATAGCTCAGAACGTTGTCACTCTTGCCTGAAGCTTCGGTGTCTCCGGGCATCAGGCCAAGTTCATAGCCCGCCAGATTGAAGCCCACATAGAAGGGCTCATCGAAGTAGGGCAGGGCCGAGAAGGCGTCAGAATACCATTGCCTGGCTGCACTAAGGTCAGGAACCTTGTAGATGGTTGTTCTCAATCCGAGCGTCACTTCTGCCATGTTCGGATCCTCCGCTCATGGTTCATCTCTGAAGTCCACACCTTGGCTGTGGTGACGGGGGACTCGTCACGCGCTCCGTGCATTTTGGCCCGGTTCCCAGAGTACATCCGACTGGCCCGAATCGTTGGCATCACGCGCCATTACGAACAGCAGATCTGACAAGCGGTTGAGGTACACCAGTGCATGCGGATTGATTTCATCATGGTCCGACAGTGCGGTAACGGACCGTTCGGCCCTCCGGCAAACCGTGCAGGCGAAATGCAAGGCAGCCGCGCGCCTGTTGCCACCTCGCAGGACGAAGGAACGAAGTGGCTCAAGACGACTGTTGACCTGATCGATTTCCTGTTCCAGGCGCGCGCCCTGTTCTGCTGACATCCGCAAGGCGTTATCGGCTTTCCCGGACAGGGGGCGTGCAATATCTGCTCCGAGATCAAACAGATCGTTCTGAACCCGGGCCAGGATCTCGTTCTCCGCTTCCGCTTCGATCCGGCATCGAACCAGGCCGATGGCTGCATTGGTTTCATCGATGTCTCCGATGGCCGCAATGCGAGGGGAAGCCTTGGAAATCCTCTGACCATCGCCGAGCGATGTTGTTCCTGTATCCCCGCCACCGGTATAGATCTTGTCAATTCTTACCACTTTGGCATGTGATCCCTGGTGCCAACCCGAAGTTTGAAAAGGACCTCCCGGGGCTTCGGGGGTCTCTGTCTGAAGGCTCATACACTATCATGTCAGAACTCTGTTGTTCGAGTTCGCAAATTCGTCATGTTCAAAGGCTGGAACCGTTGATGCGGGTCGCCGCACAGCTGCAATCCGGGCGCCTTCTTGACGTTCTGGAAGCGAAGACACTTGCACCCGGGCGCGGGTCATGCGTTCAGCATGATGCTGACATTGCAATGAGCAACATGAGTCTTCACGGGATTGCGACCTGGCCGGTCGTTCAAGGTCGCTCGTGAATACCAGGCTTCCCGGCCCCCGGGCAAAAGCTTCGCGCCGACCAGCCAATGCGACAAGCCCTGAAGAATGCTTCAGGAACCGGGACGGGCATCAGCGTCCGTGCTGCATCAATGCATCACAAGTCGCCACCTACCTCGTGTGCGCCATGAGGTGGCTGCGGGCTTCCTCATCCCACTTGCCATCCGGCTTGCCGAATTCCTCACCAACACGATAACCCCGCCGGAGACCAGGGCGAGTCTTTAGCAGATCGTACCAACGCCGAACGTTGGGAAATGTCTGCAGGTCGATCTCCTGCTTCTTGTAGGTGATGACCCACGGCCAGCAGGCCATATCCACGATTGAGTAATTCCCGCAAATATACTCGCGGCCTTCCAGTCTGCGGTTCAGCACTCCGTAGAGTCTCAGGGATTCTGTATGGTAGCGTTCCTGCGCATAGGGAATGGTCTCTGGCGCGTAGAACCTGAAATGGCCGTTTTGCCCGAACATCGGTCCCACCCCTCCCATTTGCCACATCAGCCATTCCATGACCTCCGTTCGGCCACGAACATCCCGGGGCATGAATAATCCGGTCTTCTCGGCGAGGTAGACAAGGATCGCCCCGGATTCGAATACGGAAATGGGTTCGTCCCCGTCAACCGGATCATGATCGATGATGGCCGGCATGCGATTGTTGGGGCTGATCTTCAGAAAGTCTTCGCTGAACTGATCGCCACGCCCGATATTGACCGGAATGACCCTGTAGTCCAGACCCATCTCTTCCAGTGCGATGGACACTTTCCAGCCGTTCGGGGTCGGCCAGTAATAGGCATCAATCATGGGAAGTCCTCGATGCAGCTGTGACAACCGCATCGCCTTTCATTGTTTTAATGAGTTCATGCCCGGAGTAGCCGCAGGCATGAGCGGCTTCGTCCCGGTGCTGGGGCGATGAAACGCTACCGCTTCTGCCTGATCCCGTCCAGCAATGTTGGCACTGCCCTCGTCAGAACAGGAACGACAATCCCGTCGCCAGCGTTTCATCTGGCAGCCAACAGAACACACCCCTCGCGGTAGTCTTTGACCGCAGGGAATCTCGGGCCTCCAATCAACGGATCGCTCGGGAGCCGTCATCCAGATCGACGAGAAGCCGTCTCATGATCTTTCCCGACGACGTCACCGGAACATGGTCGACGAATTGCACCGCACGCGGCGCCTTGTACGCAGCAAGGTGGGCCCGGCAGTGCTCGATAATGTCATGAGCGGCTACCTCGGCCTCAGCCTTCAGCACCACATAAGCCTTGGGAATCTCGCCTTTGGCTTCGTCGGCCACGCCGCAAACAGCTGCCAGCGCCACAGACGGGTGCATGCAGAGCACCCGCTCGATCTCCACCGGATAAACGTTGTAACCAGCTGTCAGAATCATGTCTTTCTTGCGATCGACAATGGTAAAGTATCCATCGTCATCCATGGTTGCGATATCGCCGGTGTGCATCCAGCCATCGGGGCGAATCGTCTCTGCAGTGGCTTCGGGATTTCCGTAATAGCCCTGCATGACCAGCGGGCCCTTGAACATGAACTCACCACGTTCGCCCGGCGGCAATTCCAGGTCGGGATCGTCAATGTCGACGATACGCGCCATGTTCCCGGGAACGGCCAGACCGATGGTTCCGGGTTTGTTGGCGCCCAGGGCCGGATTGGCAGTGCCGCCGCCGGAAAGCTCGGTCATTCCCCACATTTCCAGCACTGGCACGCCGGTCCGCTCGGTAAACTCGACAGACTTTGCAGCCGGCAGGGTCTGTCCCCCCACCGTACACCGGGTTAACGAGGACAGGTCATAGTGATCGAACTTCGGATGTGCGAGGAGATAATAGTAACCGGTGGGAACGATATCCATGATAGTCGCACGATGCCGCTGAACCGCGTCGAGCAATCCTTCCTCCGTGAACCGCTCAAGCATCACCAATGTCGCACCGCACAGGAAATTCGCGTTGAAGACAACCGAACCGTAGACATGCGGACAGGGCAAGGGGTTCACGAACACATCATGAGCATTTCGGCCTTGCATCAGCGCCACACCCGAAGCGTTCAACAGCAGACTCCGCTGTGACTGCATGGCACCCTTGGGCCGGCCGGTGGTGCCGGAGGTATAACAAATGGCGCCGAGATCGCTGCCATCAACCGCTACTGGCGTGAAGTCGGGTTTGCCTCGCGACAGGAAGTCATTGAATGAGGTCACCCCGACAGGATGGTTCTCACCCCAGAGAATTACGTCAGACAGCGAACCGTCTGCCATATCGAAAAGCGACTCCGCCTTGTCCGGTGAAGCGATGATGGCGCGCGAGCCCGCATCCTCGACGACGTAGCGCACCTCGTCAGGCGTCAGCATGGCGTTGATCGGGTTGACCACCGCGCCAATTTTCGCGATGGCATAGTAAGCCACGATCCATTCCCAGCAATTGGGACCAAACAGTGTGACCCTGTCGCCAGACGAAATGCCCATCGCGGTCAGTCCATTGGCAACGCGGTTGGAGAACGCTTCGGCCTCGAGGAAACTCAGGCTGCGAGTCTCGGTAATCAGCGCCGTCTTCCGACCATGGCGTGCGGCGGCCATTGGCAGGATCTGGCCAATCGACCCGAGCACGGGCTTTCGTCCCCTTCCAGACTTTCCTCCGGAGCCTATGCCCCGTCCCTGAGCGCCACCACCTCCTGAAGCGCCGGGCGGGCCAGCAGGCGGTCGGTATAGGCCTTGAGATTCTGCATATTCGCGAAGTCGACACCCATGCGTTCCGACATCAAACACGCATGTCCGGTGATTGTGTCGGCTGCGGTAAAGTCGCCTGCCAGATACTCGCGGTCCGTCATGTGTTCCTCGACGGCCTGAAGCACCCGCGTCATCAGCCTGAGTGAACGCCTGGCATGTTCTTCCGAGCGCCGCTCGGGCGGAAGGAGAATGGTTTCCACCACGAAATTGTTCATGGGGCCCATGATCATGCCTTCGCCGTAATGCAGCCATTGCAGATAAGCAGGGAAGTCCGGAGAAGAGACCGGCGGTGCAAGACGTCCTTCGCCATAGCGGGCGACGATATATTGTGCGATCGCCGTGCTTTCCGAGATGCGTACGTCACCATCATCGAGAACAGGTATCCTGCCATTCGGGCTGATCGCCATGAACTCGGGCGAGCGCATCGCCTTGTCGCCAAGCTTGTAGTGTTCCATTTCATATTCAAGGCCGAGTTCGTTCAGCAGCCACGCAGTCCGCTCGGCACGCGTGTTCGGGGCAAAATAAAGCTTCATCGCCTTGCCTTTCTGGAATGAAGAGTGATTGGCGGTTGGGAGTCCTGAGGAGTTGCTATGCGGCCAACGCTCCTGTTCGCGCATTTTGCGCCTGATTGGCAGCAAGGTATTCGGATTTCAGCCGCGCGATAAGGTCGGCCGCGGCAGGGAGGTCCTTGATGCTGCCAACCCCCTGACCGGCCGACCAGATGTCTCGCCACGGCTTTTTTTCGCCGTCATCCGGTGCACCGGCCAGCTCGAGCCCGAGATCGAGCTGCGGTTTTTGTGTGGTTTCCGGATCAATTCCGGCGGCCTTGAGACTGGGAGCCAGGAAATTTGCTGGCACTCCGGAAATAACCGGCGTGTAAACGATATCCGAGGCTGACGTATCGATCAGCATCTGCTTGTAGTCATCCTGGACCATGCATTCCCTTGTCGCCAGAAACCGGGTTCCCATATAGGCGAGATCCGCACCCAGCATTTGCGCTGCAGCCACATCCCTGCCAGTTGACAAGCTGCCGGACAGAATAACGGCCCCGTCGAAAAATTGACGGATTTCATTGACCAGGGCGAAGGGACTCAAGGATCCCCCATGCCCGCCGGCGCCGGCAGCGACAGCAATAAGGCCGTCCACATCCGCAGAGGCGGCCCTGCGCGCGTGTCTCGGGCTGACAACATCATGGACAACGATCCCGCCATAATCATGAACCGTTTCCACAAGCGTCGGATCGGCACCAAGAATCGTCATCACGATCGGAACCCTGTACTTGACGCAAAGCTTCAGATCCTCCTGCAAGCGGGGATTGCTGGGATGAACGACAAGATTCACACCATATGGTGCCGGCTTGCTACCGGTTTCCCGTTCATGGTCTTCGAGGGCTGACGTGATTTCTCGCAGCCAGCTCTCAAACCCTTCGCTGCTACGCTGGTTCAGCGCTGGAAATCCGCCAACGACGCCGGCCTTGCAACACGCGATCACCAGACGGGGTCCGGACGCAAGAAACATGGGTGCGGCAATGACCGGCAGACTCAACCGGCCCTTCAGCAGTTCAGGCAACATCACAACACACTCGCAACCGGTTTCTGATGTCAGAAATCTATGCACATGCTGTTTCGAGCGCCAGCGGCATTTATGACATATTTGTGGTAGAAATTGCCAATTCGTGCCTGTCGGAATCCGCCCATGTACAGGGTTGCGGTCCTCCTCATTCCTGATGTCTATCTCTATAGCGTTGGCGGAACGCTGGACGCATTTCAGATCGCCAATGACCATATCCGTCGTCAGCACGGTATCGGTATCCCGCGCTTCGACTGCAGAACTGTAGGCCTGTCCTTCGCTCCCGTGACCACCAGCAGCGGCATGCGACTTCAGCCAGACGTGACTTTGGCAGAAAATGGTCATTACGACCTGATATTTGTGCCCGCCTTTTTCTATCAGGGGCTCTCCGCTTTCGAGCAATTGGCCGCCGACCTGAAGCCGCTTCTGCGATGGCTCGACGAGCGATGGCGCCGGGGAAGCACACTTGCTGCAAACTGCACCGGAACCTTTCTGTTGGCAGAAACAGGCCTCCTGAACGGTCGCCAGGCGACGACAGCCTGGTGGCTGGTGCAATCGTTCCGGCGGCGTTTTCCGGGAGTTGACCTTGATGCCAACGCATTGCTGACCGAGGACGAGCGCCTGATGACCACCGGCGCCATGACCGCCAACCTCAATATGGCTATGGAAGTCATCGGGCGTCAGGCCGGTCCACACCTGGCGGCAGTCTGCGCGAGAACCATGTTGATCGACACCGGTTCCAGCACCCAGCGCCCCTATCAGGAGCTCTTGTCCAACGGCCTCAGCCCCGACCCGCTCGTCGCCAGGGTGCAGTACTGGTTGCAGAACCACTTGAGTGAAAACGTCAATCAACAGTCGCTGGCGGAAAGAATGAACGTGAGCCGCCGAACCCTGATCAGGAGATTCAAGAGCGAACTCGACGTCACGCCGCTCACCTACCTCCAAAACGCCCGAATCGAAGCTGCAAAGCAGATGCTGGAAACGACCGGTGCTCCGTTGGCCAATATTATCGAAAGAGTAGGTTATCTGGATGTGAGCTCGTTCTCGCGTCTTTTCAAAAGGAAAACCGGCCTGACCCCACATGCCTACCGACAGCGGTTCAGCCAGGTCGGAAGGACAACGGTCGACTGAACGGAAACGACCCGCGAGAAATAACCCGCCGAATCCCGGACCATCACGGTACAGACAAAGATCAAGATTTCGCCGTCGCCGTCAAGGCGCAAACCGGTTCCGCGAAACATGTTTCCGGTCGGATGGTCGAGGCCCGTCACGATCCAGAGGCAAGACCTGACCCCATCACGCGCCAGCCCTGACGGTATCGGAATGGGCACGCAAGAAACGAAACCGGCGATGAGCGAAACCGGAAAAAAGCGTCCCCTATTCACACTCTGATGGCTCGCGCCGTTAACGACCTCCGCTGCAATGCTGTCGACCTGTGAAGGGTCCTGCCACGATCGCCGACATACCAGGCTTGCCCTTGCCGGCTGCATGGACCGAACATCGCAACAGACTTCCCTTTGCAATACCGGCTGCTCACCAGCAAACGCCCAGGAAGGACCGGTTGAGCAACGGGACAGCGGCAGCGGTGTCAGGGTTGACCGGACCCATGGAACCACGCCGGACACGGCGCTTCATGATCTGCCGGAAAAAAGACCGGATGACGTCCCCCGCTTGCCAAGAGCGCTGTTTGCAGTTATCAGCACCCATGCTCCTTGATGACCCTGACAAGGACACGAACCGATCGAGGGGTGCGATTGGCTGGGCCAACGCCCGTCACAATGTTGATCCGGTCATCAGGTCTCGCGGGATTATTGAGGCGCGTGACATCAGGTCATCGAAACCACAACAAGCTCATGGTCAATGATGCGCCGGTGAACGCCGGCATCAGGCGCAAATGCAGGAACACGGTGCAAGCGAAAGAGATCACATCCCCCCGTCTGGCCAGCAGCACTTCCTTGCAACGGTTTCTTACGGCACCGGCCGTGCGATATCCGCCACACTGTCCCCTGCAGCCTGCAGACAATCAGGCAATGTGCGTTCGCAACCGACCGTACCGCATTTGCCGCATAAACATCCCGCTCCTTGATCCTATCGCTCCGCAACATTGAAATGACTGTCGATCGGAATATCCAACACGAAGCACCCGAACAGGGCAATTTCGGTCCGACATCCACGACGACGATCACAGCGTCGTTCCTGAAACCGGCCAACCGACCTTGACGTTCAAGATCCTGTCCGTCATCGCACCCGTATTCGTCTGTGCAATGATCGGTTTTCTGTGGGTCCGGGCCGGTCAGGCCTTCAATACCCGCATGGTCGGCAACCTCGCTCTGAATCTGGGTATGCCGTGCCTCATCTTTTCCACCCTGACCCGTCTCGAAGTCAGCCCGGAAGCCCTGACCGGTATGGTAGGCATCTACGCAGTCGCTCTCGGTTGCTCGCTCATTGTGGGCCTCCTGGTGACGACGTTTCTCCGTCTTCCCTTCCATACCTATCTGCCGGTCTTCACATCCGCCAACACGGGCAATATGGGTCTGCCGCTTTGTCTGTTCGCATTTGGTCAGGAAGGCCTGGCACTGGCGATCGGTATCTTCATCCTGTCTTCAATCTTCAGCTTCAGCGTTGGATGGAGCCTCTATGCCGGCCGTCTGTCGCCAGACATTCTCTACAATAACCCGCTCCTTTACGCCGTCGCTGCCGGAATACCGTTTCTGCTGACGGCAACACGACCCCCTGCCTGGCTTACCAATACAACCGATCTTGTGGGCGGACTGACAATACCGCTCATGCTCATTTCATTGGGGGTCGCGATTGGGAGCATCAAGACGCGCGGCGCGTTGGTGAATGCAGCCGTCGCCACCATCAAGCTATGCACCGGCTTTGCTATCGGCTACGGGCTTTCGGAACTCTTCGAACTGGATGGAATTGAACGCGGCGTGCTGATCATAGGCTGCGCGATGCCAGTCGCAGTCCACAACTATATGTTCGCCGAACGCTTCGATCGAAGTCCTGTCGATATCGCCGGAATGATCCTGATTTCGACGGTTCTTTCGCTGTTGACCTTGCCTCTTCTCATGCTGGTCGTCCTGTAGCATGACCCGGACTTGCCCATGTGCGTCCGGACGAGCCTGTCCATGACCCTTCTCTCCCAGCTCCTCCCCATTGTGGTACCGATTTTCGCTTGTGTCGGTCTGGGGATGCTGTGGGCACGGCTTCGCGCTCCCTTCGACAGCGGACTGATCACGTCTCTGGTATACAATGTCGGTGCACCATGCCTGATCCTTGCCACTTTCGACAAGGTGACCCTCCCGCTGGACGTGCTGGGCAGCATGCTGGGAGCTGCGTTGGCCTGTTTCGCGTGTTTTGGAGCCATCGCCTGGGTCGTACTCAAGCTGACACGTCTCGAACCGGCCTCGTACCTGCCTTCGCTTGTCTTTCCCCTGACGGGCAGCATGGGCCTACCCGTCTGTTACTTCGCTCTCGATGACGAGGGGCTGGCCCTCGCAATCGTCTATTTCACGGTCGGTGCTGTCGGGACCTTCACGGTCGGACTGACCATCGCCCAGGGTTCACGATCCTTGCGGCGGCTCGCAGGTGTACCGGTCATTTACGCCGTTATTCTCGCGATCATTTTGCAAGTCGCCGATATCCGACTGCCAGCATGGATCTTTAACACCACCGATCTGATCGGTGGTATCGTGATACCAACACAGCTCGTGGCACTGGGGGTCTCTCTGCTCGAAATGAAGGCGAGTGCCTTCGCGAGAAGTGTGTGGCTCGGACTGCTGCGACTGGCCATGGGTTTCGCTGTAGGCGTCTTGATTGCTGCCGTGTTTGGCCTCGACGGTGCCGCACGCAGTGTCGTCATCCTGCAAAGCGCTATGCCTGTTGCCATCTCGACCTATCTCTTTGCACAGCGTTTCGACAGAAAGCCCGAGGAAGTTGCGGGTATGGTTATCGTCTCTACTGTGATTTCCTTCGTGACACTGCCACTCCTTATGTGGTTCGTACTTCCGTCATGAGATCCACGAAAACGAGACTGTCACCTGCGCAACGGAGCTTCCAGAAGCGCGTCGACGCCAGTGACGGATACCGAAAAACCCCGCTTGAACCACCAGCGTTCGGTTACGCCCGGCCCGGGAGACAGTGATGAATGGAGGGCGGTTTGTTGTTCCCCGAAGTGCCGTTCAGATACTTGCGGTCCTTGTTGCAGTTCACCTTGTCCGGACTCTTCTACCTTACGAGTACGAGATTTACCTCATCTATTTTCTGGCCTTTGACCTGTTCAGAACCGGATCATTCGGGCCAGAGTGGCTCTACGGTGCCGTCACATCCATATTCGTACATGCTGACTGGTTGCATCTGATTGCGAACGGATTATGGATTGTGGCGCTTTCATCGCGTATTGGCAGTACGATGAGCGGCCGTCGTTTCTGGTTTCTTTTTGTCGCCTCGGGAACATGCGGTGCCTTGACCCATGCGGCACTCAACTGGGGTGAAAGCCAGCTGCTGGTGGGAGCCTCGGGTGGTGTTTTCGGCCTGTTGGGGGCAGGCGCCCATATCCGGGTGCATGGCCATATTCATGCAGGCCGCCCGACACTCCGCGAATATGTCTCCTACATTCTCCTGATGATGCTGATCGTCAATATTGCCTACGCCCTGATCAGCAACGCAAACATCAGTTGGGAAGCCCACGCAGGAGGGTTTTTTGCCGGTCTGATCCTGTTCCCGTTTCTGTGTCCGCGTCATCCACCACCGGGCTTCCATGTCCGGACGCTCTGAACGACTGGCAAGGACCCGGTATCTGCCATATGGGGCCCGCGAAAGGACAGCTCCTCTTCCTCGACGAACGCAGTGACAACCTGTACATGGTCGTGATCACTGTTCTGTATTCGCCCGGCCTGCCCCTCGAGGGACACCGGGGAGGAAGCCATTCCGGATGTGCCGGTTACCCGGAGTTCCGCAAGGGGTCCGGGTAACCGGCAGGCGTCCACACTCCGTCTCAACGAATTTGGAGCAATAATATGGCGACGTCATACCCGAACCGCCTCAGAAGTTCATGACACGGTCCGACGCCGGGCAAGGTCTTCAGTGCATGGCTGAGCCGCCATCCACCACAAGCGTTTGACCGGTGATGAAATCGGAATCAGAGGACGAAAAGAATACAAGAGTTCCCAGGAGGTCCTCCGGCACCTCTTCGCGCTTGATCGCACGCGTCGCCATGTTGCCATCCTTGACACCTTCCCACTGAGGATCACCCACCACTTTTTCGCTCATGGTCAAGCCCGGCGCGATGCAGTTGACGGTGATTCCGTCTCCGCCGACTTCCCGGGACAGGGCCCTGGTAAACGCCACCATTGCGCCTTTTGAACTGACATAATGAAGCAACATCGGTGTGCCCTTGAAGACAGTCCCTGAGGCAATATTGATGATCTTGCCATAACCGTTCTTCTTCATTTCCCGCACAGCCGCCTTCACGCAGGTGAAAACACCCCGGGTATTCACCTGCATGACCCGGTCCCACTCGGCTTCGTCGATGTCAAGAAATGACTTCTGCTGCAAATCAGCGAACAGGGCTGCGTTCGTCACCATGATGTCCAGCTTGCCGAAGGCCTTGACCGTTTGATCGACCATGGCCTGAACATCGTCAGGACGGGTCACATCACAGTGGAAGCCAACGGCCTCACCGCCCGCCTGTCTGATTATGTTGACCGTCGTCTCCGTATCGACGATATCCGTGACCATCACCTTTGCGCCCTCGGCGGCAAGGGCCTTGGCATACTCTGCGCCAATACCGCGCCCCGCTCCTGTCACAATCCCTACCCGTCCATCCAGGCGTCCCATGCTTTTTCCTTTCTCGTAAGTCTCGCACCTGCGGGTGCACTCCACATGACCGTTTGCAGGAATAGCATGGCCGCGACGACGTTGGCGATATCCCTGCAGAAAATGTTCACATATCCGTCTGACCCGGGATGCTGGTGCGTCTCAAAGGATCAACCAAAGGGTTCCGGATTGTCGAACAGGTGCATAAACGGCTCTGTTAACAAATTGCCCGGGCCCGCTGATCAAGGACAGCCACGACCAGCGGAGAATTCTGGACATCAACCGCGACACATCCCCTGTAGTCCATAATCCCCGTATCAGCATACAGGCACGCACGGGCCGCAACACTTCCTCGTCCTCCCTGACCGGCTGTCATTCAAGCCCGCTTCCGGATCCGCCGCATCATGGCCGCAGATTCGCCCAGGGATCCGGTGTTATGACCAGCTTCTGACAAAACGGCCACGGCCAGCTTCCGGGCCAGGACGTCAACTGTATCCTAGCGTGGCCGCTCTGAAGCAGCGGCGAAGTGAATGGTGAAGTTGTCGACAGAAGATACCGGTGAGACAAGCCGCAACGGTTCGTGACAACCGGCTTGCAGGATCGCCTGCCCACCTCCCTGTTTGCCTCACACCATCCGGGGCGAAGACCATCGGGTCGATGGCCGGGAATTGACGGGCGCTCATCTGTCAACCCGTCGTTGAGACCGTTTTCCTGCGGCAAAGCAGTCTCGTTACGATCGCGGACAGGGCAAAGCACACGACGAGAAAAGGACCAGACGGCAGGTCCGTAACAGCCGATATCAGTATCGCGACCACGACGGCCACAGCTCCGCTTGCCAGAGCGCGCCAACCATTGAAGCCCACATCAGTGCGTGCGGCAAGGGCCGGAAGGATGAGACTTGCAAAGACCACATACACTCCCACCAGCTGCATTGAGGCTGTGATGACGAGAGCAAACAGAACAAAGAAACCGGTACCGCTGCGAAGGCGAGGTGCAAGAAACCAGAGGACCGCAAAGGCGCCATAAATCGGCAGAAAACCGGCGATGTCGTTCCACGACGCGAAGAGAAGCTGGCCGGACAGGACGTGTCGCAGGGCCTCGCCGCCGTGTGGATCATTGGCCAGAGCCAGCAGTGTAACCGACGCGGCAACGATGAAGCTGCTGCCAATTACCGCTTCCTGCTCGTCCGGAGAGGTTCGTTCGATCCAGCGGAAAAACAGCGCTATGGCAACTCCGGTGCCAAAGGCCACACCCTGACCCACGAACCATGACGGCTCCCCCAGCCAAAGATCGAGCAATATGACCGCAAGCCCGACAACCTGTGCGGTGGCCAGATCGATAAACACAATGCCACGTTTGAGAACTTCGATGCCCAGCGGCGCGTGAGCAGCCGTAACGATCAGCCCCGCAACAAGTCCCGGCGCGAGGATGTCGAGCAAATCAGGATCGATTTCTGACCTCCTCCAGTAGGGTCAGCGTCGTGTCGAACAATGAGAACAGGTTGTCGGCCTCAGGATGGCCACCAACAGTGTAAGGAAGCACGACCACGGGAATCCCGGTTCTTCCCGAGAGCCATTCCGCAGCGTTTTTCGGTTCGAATGGCGTGAGGAGTATCGCCTCGGCACCGCCGCCCCCTGCGAGGTCAACGGTCTTCGCCAGATGCGATGCTGTTGGCGGAACACCGGACACCCGTTCCAGCACGGCAACCCGTTCCAGTTCGGCCCAATGCAGCAGATAGACCCAGCCCTTGTGATGAACGACGACTTTCATGCCACGCAGCGCTTCCAGTCGTCTGTCCCACCCGGCCATGGCCTGATCCCAACGGGTCTGAAAGGACGCCAATCGTTGCCGGTAGGCTCCGGCGCGATCGGGATCGATTTGTTCCAGCCGAGTGGTGAACAGCTTCGCAAGAACAGGGATGTTGCGCGGATCGAGATGGACATGCGGATTCCCACCCGGGTGAATATCTCCCAGGCTGCGGTCGACCATCTGCGGCCGCTCCAGAACCTCCACATGATCGGCCGCCATGATATGCCCGGGCTGGCCCGGCTGGACGATTCGGCGCGCTCCCCTTTGCATCAGAACAGGTAACCAGCCGACCTCCAGGTCCGCTCCGGAACAGAACAGAAGGTCCGCCCGACGGATCTTCGCGATCAGGCTGGGACGGGCGCGGATATGATGCGCATCCTGCGCGCCGTGGGTGGCAGAATGGACAATAACATCGCTGCCACCAATTTCTTCGGCAAGCGACGCCCATTCCGGCTCACAGGCGAAAACCCTGATCTGTTCCGCCGCAAAAACCGAT
Source organism: Alphaproteobacteria bacterium (assembly GCA_965221485.1). Lineage (GTDB taxonomy): Bacteria > Pseudomonadota > Alphaproteobacteria > MPNO01 > UBA830 > JAJEBT01. The sequence continues at coordinate 2,486,632 of OZ244893.1, forward strand.
GGCGGCGCTGCCAATCCGCTGGCGGCGGCCACAATCGCGGCCGCCGCTACAGTTCGGAGAGCCTTCATCGCTTAGAAACTGTGGGCAGCATGAGCACCGAGGCTCATGATGTATTGCAGAATGAACTGGTCGTCCCCTTCAGAGCCGAAGGATTCGCGATTGTACTGAAACCGGACCCGTCCGAACTCACTATTGTTCCAGTCCACCATCGTACTGATCATGGACAGGTTGTGATCCAGTTCTGCATCACTCGGGGGATGGAGGCGCGAATACCGGGCACCCACCCGCCAACGCGGCAGGAATTTATACACCGCCTGCGCGTACCAACCGCTGCTGCTGCCATCAAGGAACTCGGTTACATCCTCGACATGGGTCGTACAGACCGGATGAGTGTGGTCTTCACCATCGGTCGGCGCCGGTATCACACACTCTTCGTGCTCCTCCTGCAGCAGGTATGTCCCTGATTCCCTCCGCCGGAAATATTCGCCCTGAAGGATCAGCTCACTGTCACGTGCATTTCCGGTCGGAGCCCAGGTGAAACGGAAATCAGCGCCGAACAGCCGGGTGTCGCCCGTAAATTCCCCTTCGGAGAAAAAGTCGGCATGGGCATGCTCCTCCTCTTCATGACCTTCCTCGTCATGACCATGGACCTCTTCTTCGCCATGCGCGTGACCACCGGAGAGGTTCCGACCCTCTGCTTTTCCATCCAGAAGGAAGGTGCCGATCCTCCATGCCATATTGCGGCCCAGATCGCCGCCCAGCCGCGCATACGCGGACCACGCGTCGCTACCATTCCCGGAACCTCCGAACGGCGCATCATCGCCGCGGAACAGCCCGCCCCCGATCTCTCGATAAACGTCACCCGGAAGCACCACAGACAGCTCTACGCCATCGTCATTATAGGCACCGTCCAGATACGCCCGGTAAGGAAGCGGGCGGTCGCTGAAGTCGTCACCATGAACATGCAATTCGTTCAGATATCCCAGGGTCCAAAGTGCCCTGCCCGCCTTGAGGCGTATTCCATCGGGCATCCCCGATCCCGGCAGGGTCTGGATATAGGCTTCCTCAAGCTCGAGTTCGGTCGGTTCGCCGGGATGTACGCCAAGACCAAGTGTCAGGTTTCCACGAAACTTGTCGTCGATATTGCCGGACATCGAGAGCTCGCTATGGCCGAGGGACAAGCCCTCCACCGCTCGTTCCGACTCATGGCCCAGCTGAAAACCGGGGAGACCGGCAGAATCCCCGGAATGGTGGGAATACATGCCGTTCAGCACGACTCCCAGGGCCGGATTGAAGCTGTTGTCCGAGGCCGGCATGGAAGCCCGAACGGGCGAAGAAGTTTTCCCGTCAGGGTCTCCGGAACCGGATCTGAGAGTCGCCAGCTGTGCTTCCAGCGCGGTAATACGCTTTTCGTACTCACTCTTCAGTTCACTGATCTGTGCGGCCAGTTCCTCCGCCGACGGCGATGATTGCGAATGAGCCATCGGGGCTGCAAGCAAAACAGGCAGCAGGACAGAAACCATCCACAGGTTTTTCACGGATCTCAGCATCAGGACTCCCGGGCGTTGCCCTTACCGTTCGTTTTCGAAATTTCAACGAAACGTTATAACATAACGAATTCGGGAAATGTTGCGAAATTGAAAGATTATTTTCAAGTCGATAATCATCATGGATGGCGATGCCCGAATCACAGGAGTCATCGGCCGGGAATGGCTGGTGAAGGTTCAGATCAGACCTGAAAGCAATCGTGGCCCCCCGGACCATTCGCTTCGAAGGTCAACAGGTTGCATCGACAGGGCCCGAGAAGCGGATTTGCCAATATGGCGGCACGATCCGACCCATCCTTATCCGAAGTGCGCAATTTTCGGTTGTCAGTAACACCGGCGTAACAGCCGGGTGCGGGTCGGCCCCGCCGCGCGTACCGATCCGGGAAGGCGCGTTCCCGGACTTCCCGGGAGCTGTTCCACGAGCCCCCATAGCCGCTCAGGGAGAGGTCAACGGAACACTCGGACAGAACCCATACGGAAAGGTTGGAGCGGTTCCATCGGCAACAGATGTCCGGTTGAAATCCCGAGGTCGTCCCGCTGTTGACGCGACACTGCGCGCGGTTTCACCCCGGATCAAGCCCGGACTTCCATCCCGGATCCGGCAGCGTCTTCATCCACAATCCCGTCCTGACGCAAAACAGGGATTTCTCAGAGGTCAGGTTCTTGTCGAAGCCGCAATCATTTCGACCTCGACCAGGAATTTGGGATCGGCCAGGCCCGCCACAATCAGGAGTGTCGAACTCGGTCGATTTTTTCCCAGATACTCGGTTCGCACCGCGTTGTATGCCGGGAGATTGGCAGGATCCGTGATGAAATGGGTAATCTTGACAACATCACTCATTCTGAGCCGGTTGTGTTCCAGAACCGCCAGGCAGTTTTCCCACGCGTTCCGCGCCTGGCCAGTAAAGTCGTCAGGGAGGTTTCCTTCAAAATCAATTCCGACCTGACCAGCAACAAAAGTCATCTTGGCGTTTTCAGGAACCTCTACGCCATGGGCGTACAGGCCGAGGGGCGGTTGCATTTTTTCGGGATAGAAAGCGCGATTTTCCATGATCTGCTCCTGTTGGGATCGTGCGGTGCCTCGAGAGGAAGGGAAATACCGTTCCGCACTCTAACTGGACCATAGCAAGGAGTCCCTGTCTGCCTCCATCCCCGTACCCTGTCCGCGGTCCGGGACATCGCTGTCGGCACCCGCGGCTGAACCGACATGCGAGAGCAACCGTCCTGTGGAGCGACGGCCTGCCCGGTTTCTCTTGCCGGTTCGGGTGACGAAATCCCCGGGGGTTTGCCGATCCGTGGCCACTGTCCCGATCCCGGGGTCCTGATCCCGGAGTTCCCGACCTCCGCGATTCTCCCCTGATCAGGCATCGGACCGTTTGGTGGCCCTTTCCATCCGGTGGACCTTGCAAAGATCAGTTCCGGGAGAGACGGTTTCGGTCGCATCTGGATCGTCGGGCTGGACCGCGATGTAGCGGTCGATGGCGCTATTACCCTTTGGAGCCGGTGCGCACGATCGTTCCTGTCCACTGCCACGGAAGTCGTTTCCCTGATACGTCATTATGGTATCTTTTCCCGAGCAACGAGTTGACATTCAGGAAGCCTGCAGGGAGGGGTGGCTTGAATGAATAAGTTTCTTTCAAAACAACAAATTGAGGATTACAGGAACGACGGTTGCATATTCCCGTTCCGCGCCGATTCAACGGAAACGGCGGCGGTAAACCACCAGCGCTACAGGGAGCTCGAAAGCGTGACGGGAAAAGAGCCTCAGTCCCGGTACAAGATCAAGGCTCATCTGCCATTCCCTTGGATGTGGGATATCATTCGCAACCGGAACATACTCGACGCGGTGGAAGATCTCATCGGACCGGACCTGCTATGCTGGGGTTCGTCCTTCTTCACCAAGAAAGCTCATGATCGACGCTTTGTTTCCTGGCACCAGGACTCCACATATTATGGGCTGTCATCGCCGGACACGGTCACGATCTGGTATGCATTTACGGCATCGAATGTTGCCTCGGGCTGTATGAGGTTCATTCCCGGAAGTCATCGAGGCGGCATCCTTGAGCACACGGAAACCCGGGCTCCCGACAACCTTCTGATGCGTGGACAAACCATCAATGATGTCGACGAATCCAGGGCTGTTGACGTCGAACTGAAACCGGGGGAATTCTCGATCCACCATGAATCGGTCATTCATGGTTCTGGCCCCAATGGTGCAGCAGAACCGCGCATCGGACTCTCGATCCACTACATTACGCCGCGGATTCGCCAGACCAGGCTGAGCCATGCATCGGCAATGCTGGTACGAGGCGAGGATCGCTACGGTTACTGGGACCCGGACCCCGAGCCCGAATTCGACTTCGACCCTGTCTGTTTGTCAGCCCTTGATAACGCTTTCGGAGAATACCGTTCGGGTGTCGGAAAGTCTGAAGTACCGATCCCGTCGCGGGAAACATAGCTGATGCCCAAGGTACTGAGCCCGGACCAGATTGCCCGGTGGCAAAGGGATGGCGCCGTCTGGCCGATTGACATGCTGTCGGCTGGCCAAGCCAGGGAATACTGCCGCAGGTTTGAGGCACTCGAAAAACATATCGGAGGCGAAGTTCAGGCACGCTTCCGAATCAAGGCCCATCTGCCGTTTCCATGGCTGTGGGATCTCATCCTTGATCCCCGACTGGCAGATGTAGCCGAAGATCTGATCGGTCCGGATATCGTCTGCTGGGGCTCGTCCTTCTTCACCAAGAAGCCCCATGATCCGCGATTTGTATCCTGGCACCAGGATTCGACCTATTACGGTCTTGAACCGCCGGAGTCCATTACAGCCTGGCTTGCCTTCACGCAGGCCAACAGCGAGGCCGGGTGTATGAAGATTATTCCCGGCTCTCACAAGGGCCCCGCAATTCTGCCCCACGAAGAAACCCGCGATCCCGGGAATTTGCTGTCCCGGGGCCAGACCATCCGAAACATCGACGATTCCGTTGCCGTGGAGATGCCGCTCGAGGCAGGACAGATGTCAGTGCACCACAACAAGACGATCCATTCTTCCGAGCCGAACCGGGCGTCCTGGCCGCGCATCGGCTTTGCCATTCACCTGGCACCCACCCATGTACGGCAAACCCAGTTCAAGGGCGCGCTCGCGATTCGCCTGCGGGGCGACGACCCGAACCGTAATTGGGCCGAAGATCCCCGGCCGGTCTGTGAAATGTCGCCTGAGAGCCTTCAGGCGGTCGATGAGTACTGGGACCGCTATCGAACGGCAATGACGGCCCAGCGCTGACCTTCATCCGGAAGAAACCCGATACCGTCGCCATAGGAGGAGGCTCGCATGAGTTCATCTGTTGCCATTGATCCCCTGGAACTCCCCAGGGAAACCCGCAATCCCTATCCACCGCCCTATGACACGGTTCTTGATGGACGATGGAGGCGCGCGATCGGTGATCCGCACGGATTGACCCGCTTCGGGGTCAACCTTTCCGAACTGGAACCCGGAGCTGTTTCCGCGTTGCGCCACTGGCACACCGAAGAGGACGAATTCATCTACATATTGCAGGGCACACCTGTTCTTGTGACTGAGGCAGGAGAGGAGCTCATGGGTCCCGGAATGTGCGCCTGTTTTCCTGCGAATGATCCAAACGGACATCGCCTCGAAAATCGTTCCCCGGACCTTGTCCGGTATCTCGAGGTGGGCAATCGGTCCCGTTACGAGGAGGTCCATTATCCGGACTGCGATATGGTGATGGAAAAACCGGCCGGCGGACCCCGGCGCTTCAGGCATTATGACGGATCTCCCTATTGATTCAGCGCGGCCTCGAGGCCCTGGCCGGGAGAGCGACATGGGTCATGATCGCAGCCCTGGTGATCGGATTTGCGGCACCCCCGGTCTCGGATCTGTTTCGGCCGCTGGTGTTGCCCAGCATTATCATGCTTCTCACCGTTGCGATGATGCAGCTGGATATGGGTCGCATCCACGCCTATATGCGCCGCCCGATCCTCCTGGGATCAATCGTGGTCGTGAACCTCATCGTATCTCCGATCGTGATGTGGTTGATTTTGTGGCCGTTTTCGATGCCGTTGGGCCTCGAACAGGGGCTGATCCTCATGGCAGCAGCGCCAATGATCAGTTCCTCCATTGCCTTGGCAATCATTCTGGGGCTGGACGCCGACCTTTCCGTCGCCGTTATGGTCCTGACCTATGCAGTGGTGCCAGTGACCCTTCCAGCCGTGTCACTGTGGCTGCTCGGCCTTGACCTTGGAGTCGGGTTTTTCGAACTTTTGGGGCGATTATTCGGGATCATTGCCATTCCGGCGCTGATTGCGATGGCCGTTCGAAGATGGCTCCTGAAGCCGGAGATGCGCCAGCGATATACCCAGGCAATCAACGGTTTTGGTGTTCTGTTTGTGGTGACATTCTGCCTCGGAATTATGGCAGGCCTGCAATCCTTTACAATGATGCGGCCGGGCTACGCTGCAGCAACCCTGGTGGCGGTGTTCGCGGCAAATATCGGTTTGCAGTTGCTCGGAATTCTTCTTTTTCTCGGAATTGGTCGTCGCGAAGCCCTGACTATCGGCCTCCTGACCGGAAACACCAATCTGGGGCTGATCATGGTGGTTCTGGCGGACCGGGCCCCCATGGAACTTATCGCTTATTTTGTGCTTGGTCAGGTGCCGATCTATTTCCTGCCCGCTCTCCTGCTTCCCGTATATCGGCGCATCATTTCAGGCAGATGCTGATCCTTCGTACACTCGACTGGATCGGGATCAGGGCCACGTGGATGCTTGCTGCTGGCGTCTTTCTGGGAATCGCCTGGCAACCTCTCGCTGATGTGTTGGCTCCGTGGCTGGAAGAGCTCATCATTCTCAACCTGTCCCTGTCAATGATGAGAATCAAACCGGCGCAATTCATCTCCTATTTAAGGCAGCCGTTCGTCATTGCCGCAGTGTTTGTGTTCTCCATGATTGTTGCGCCCATGGGGCTCTGGGGCCTGACCCGGACGATTGGTGTGCCGGGCGAACTCGGCGACGGAATGGTTTTCCACGCGCTGACAACACCGATCATGTCGGCGCCTGCACTCTGCATTCTGTTTGGTCTGGATGCAGCGCTCGCACTTGTGATTACCGTTCTCTCCTATGCGCTGGTGCCTCTGACACTCCCACCACTGGCCTTGTGGCTTCTTGGCATTCACCTGGATGTGAGCGCACTGGAACTGGCCTGGCGGCTCGGCAGCATTGTTGGGGTCAGTTTCGTGATAGCAGCTGGTGCCCGACTTCTGCGAGGTGGCCCGGCTGCAATCGAACGGTACGCACCACAAATCGACGGGATTCTGGTGCTGGGGATGGTGGGTGTCGCGGTGTCGCTCATGTCCGGCTTGCCTGATTTCGCCCTGTCGGCGCCCGGCTATACCGCCGTTGCTACAGGAATCGCATTCGCTGCCAATCTCGGGCTCCAGTTCGCTGGCGGTGCCGTATTCTGGTGGCTTGGCCGCCGAGCGGCGGTCACGGTGGCGCTGATAACGGGAAACACCAATGTCGCGCTGGTCTTTGCGGCTGTGTCCCAGGGCGCTCCCTACGAACTCCTGGTCTATTTCGTCGTCGGGCAGTTTCCGATCTACACCCTGCCGCTCATCGCTGTGCCGATCTATCGCCGCATCGTGCAGATGGACCGGGGCATACAAACATGAGAACGGCGGGCCCGTAAGCCCGCCGCCTCGTGGTTCCGGACGCCCTGCCCTATTCGGCGGCGACAGCGATTCGGGAGTTTCGCTCGGCCCTGACCTTGCGATCGATCATGGCACGGGCAGCGATGGATCCCGCATCCTGAATGGTGTCGATCGTCGGCCGGTCATCCCAGTTTTCCTGCTGTTTGTTGAAGACTTCCCAGTCCTGGTGGAACGCCGTGAATATCTGTTGATACTGAAGTTCCGTCATTTCCTGGGTAATCGGTTTGCCATCAATATGATAGGCGTTGGACCAGAAGTAGTGGGTCGTGGTTTCTGTTTCCGGCGTGACAAAATTCAGGTTGTGGAATCCAAAACCACCTTCAGGCACATCACGATCGATCTCGGTAAATCCGAAATCCTTGCCTTCTGCAGCCCCCGGGGCGGCACCGGTAAACAGACGGACCGCACCGGGCATGCGGAATTCGATGATCTGCCAGCGATCGACGATGTCATCTTCGGACCAGCCGCCCATCTTCTGATAGGTGGGGGCCGGATTCTTTCCGACTGTCCAGCGAGCCACAGTCACCGAGTCATCGTCCTTGAGTGTCCGGACCTTGGCCGCTTCGGCAACAGCGACATTGCCGATGGTGGAACGATGGACAAATCCCAGGTGAGAGAGGTCAAGCAGATTGTCGATAATCAACCGATAATCGGACTTGACGTAAAAGTAGGTGCCCTTGTCGCCCCAATCTTCGTGCGTCTTCCACGGATAGGGGACGATTTCATCCTCATCGGCCAGCGCCGGATCACCCATCCAGATCCATAGCCAGTTGTATTTCTGGACGACCGGATAGGTGCGGACCTGGGCTCCCGGAGGAATGGTATTTTGACCCGGGACGTGAACGCAGTTTCCACCGGGCTCAAACTGGAGTCCGTGATAGTAGCATTCCAGCACGTCACCGACGAGCTTCCCTTTGGAAAGCGGCATCCGGCGGTGGCAGCAGCGGTCTTCAAAGGCAACTGGCGTGCCGTCTTCCTTGCGCCAGAAGACGATCTTCTCATTGCAAATGGTCCGCGTCATCGGAACCCGGTTGACTTCCTCGGGCTCGGCGCAGACATACCAGACATTCTTCGCGAACATGGAATTCCTCCCGCTTGCAGGTTCCGGTGGCTGCCGATTGTTGATCATGACCAACATTTTGATTTTAGCCAAAACTGATGGAGCCTTCAACACGGTTTGATCAGGACAGCTTTGCGTTGCGGCCATATTTTCGGGCTGCCCCGGTTCCGGCCAGCGGTCCGGCCCCCGCATCCACACAACGGCCCCGATCGGGAAAATGCCCGGAATGGGGTCGCCTCTCCGTAAACAGAAGGGTACGGGGAAATTTTGCGGCCCCCGGTGGCTCCGAACCCCCCTGTCCAGATTCAGGGGCTCACTCCATTATTGGCAACTTAAAATTGCACACTTTTCGACGATGGTTGCCCCGGGTTTCGTAATGGTTCGCGCTTGAATCCTTTTGGCGTTGCGGGCTGGCCGTCCGGACCGAAGCAGATCCTGGTGCTCCCGCATCCGGTCTCAATCGGGACTGAAAACTTTCCGCTTCGAGCGTGACCGGGCAGCTTCCCGGGAATACCCGCTGACACGGGATTGAGCGTTTCCCATCGCTACACCACGTCTGATCCACGGTTCCTGATTATTCCCAGCGCCGGCCTCGTCTACACTTCATGGTCACCCCTCCTGATTTCCGGGACGGCCTTCGATCCTGCAACGCCCGTGCAACAACCAGGCAGCTATCGGGAACAGTTGCGCATGAAAACAAGACAGCAACGGTAAAATCGGCTCTGGTCAAATCACAGCCCTGTGATACGCATGAAGTCACGGAACCATGCAGCCTGGAGTGCCGTACCTGTTCTGGGGTCCCGGAATCGATCGCACCTCGAAAAGGCAGATGCGAACGACGCCCGGGACGGCCAGTTGATGATTGACACCCCGGAAAAGCGCCCCGCCGGACAGTGTACCGTTTGCCGCCGGACTGCAGACCATCGGACCGGAAACCGCGGAAGGCCTGCGGTTCCGGCCATCAGCTGTCAGAAGGGCGGCGCCTCACCGGAAACCGTGGTTCGCCACATAAGGCGGCGTTCGTTGTCGGGAAAATCCCTTCGGGCGTGCATGGAACAGCGGTTGTCCCAAAGCAGCAGATCACCGACCATCCATTCATGTTCATAGACGAATTCGGGCCGTTCAGAATGATCGAATAGCGCCGACAGCAACCGGTCCGCTTCTTCCGGGTCCATCTCCAGAACGCCCTCGGTCATCAGCCGATTGACATAGATTGCCTTTCGACCCGTGTCGTCATGGGTCCGGAAGACCGGATGACTGGAGCTCGAGGAGGCCGGTGTGCCCTTGCCATCACCCTTCTTGAGTGAACCGTAGTGATAATGGTGAAACGCACGCCGGCCCTCGAGAGGCTCCCGAATTTCAGGAGGCAGGGTCTCGTAAGCACGATACCCGTTGGCAAAAAGGGTGTTGCCTCCGCTCGATGGGATCTCGACCGCATAGAGCATTGTTGCCTTGTGCGGAACCTCCGCATGCATCATATCGTGATGAAACATCATCTCCCCGTCAGGCAGCGCCCCGATCGGTTGACCGTTCTTCCGGATGTTGGATATCAGCATGACGCCTTCGGGAAGATCCTCGTGACCGCTGGTGCGATACTCTTTGGGTCGGGCGAGGTGCCCCAGCTCACCAAACCAGCGGGTGACGGCTACCTGCCGATCGGGTGTAAGGGTCTGGCCGCGAAACAGCACGATCACATGCTCAAGCCAGATTCGATTCAGTTCTGCGATGACATCGGCCGGTGGATCGCAGCGGAGGTCGATATTCAAGATTTCGGCGCCGATTTCGGGTGCCAGCTTCCTGATTTCTACGGTCATTGGCCTGCTCCGTTCCCTTATTCGTGAAGGGGCTGCCCCTTGATGATACACCGTCTCAAGATGCGGGTTTCACTTGGCGGAAAGTCTGTTCGCGCATGGCAGGAACTCCAATTGTCCCACATCAGGAGGTCGCCCGCCCGCCACTCATGCTCGTAAATAATTTCTGACTTCCCGGTGAATTCGAAGAGCGTTTCGAGAAGATCGGTGCTTTCCTGTTCCGGCATTTGCTCTATGCGCGCCGTGATCAAAGGGTTGACATAAAGCGCTCGCCGCCCTGTAACCGGATGGGTAATGGTCACCGGTTGTACATGGTGCTTGTAGCGAGAAAGATCATCCTCAATCGCCACTCTCTCGCGCATTGCAAAATCATAGACCTGGAGCGCCTTGCGTCCCTGAATTCGCGTTTTGGTTGCTTCTGGCAGCCCGTCATAGGCCTTGTACATGTTGGCAAACAGCGTATTGCCGCCGGATGACGGCAAATGAAGCGCATACAGAAACGTGCCCCTGGAGGGCGCAGGGTCGTAGCACATGTCGTGGTGAAACCACATTTCGCCATCAGGCAGTGAACCGATGTAGCGACCGTTTCGCTTTTCGTTGGAAACCATCATAACGGCGCTGTTGTAGTCGGCGCCCTCCGGCCGCCTTTCCCTCGGACGGGCGCGGGAACCCAGCTCACCGAACCGGGAGGCAAAGGCAAGCTGCTGCTTCTCATCGAGATCCTGATCCCGAAACAGGAGAACGAGGTACTCGGCCCAAAGGCGTTCGATTTCGCCGACAATATGACCGTCCAGCGGCTCTGCCAGATTGACCTCCGATATCTCGGCGCCCAGCGCTTCGGACAAGGGCGTGATCTGCATAGGCCATTCCCCTTTACCGCCTGCGCCGGGATCTCTGCTCCCCGGCGCAGCGTTCCTGTAGTTTCCGGACTATACATCGCCAGGCAGATGTGTTGAAGTTTGCACCGCCTGTTGCGGAGGCGCCGGGAATGGTGGAAACCAGGCCACGGGCAGAAAGAAACCGAGGAACAAGGGCGCCAGGGCATGATCACCCTCAAGCAGGCCAATCGTATCATCGAGACAGTGCTCGCCCGCGGGCGGGATCTGGGTTGCCGGCCGCTGGCAGTTGTGGTCACGGAACCGGGAGCCGTTGTCAAGGCCTTCCAGAAGGACGATCACGCTGCAATGCTGCGGTTTGAAATGGCCTATGGCAAAGCCTACGCAGCCCTGGCCATGGGACGGTCTTCGCGGCTGGTCCGGCTTCGCACGGAAGAGCGCCCGATCTTCATGGACTACCTTATCAAGGCGTCAGGAGACCGCATCTTCCCCGAAGGCGGTGGCCAGCTGATCCGCAATGACTCGGGAGATATCATCGGTGCCGTCGGCGTGACCGGAGACACGCAGGAGAGAGACGACGAGCTGGCAGTCTTCGGAATTCACGAGGCGGGGCTCAAGACCGACGAAGACTGTGCCGATATGGGTGCGAAGGTTCGCATTTCATAGAGGGGGGCTTCATGAACCGCACCATCCTGATCGCAGGGCCAGTTCCCCGCAGTACCGATCGGTCACAAGCAGGAAACTGCCGGTTCCGGATCCATTACTGAATCACCCACGCGCTGAAGTTTGCAGAACACCGATGGCAAAATTCAACCGGGTCAGGCTGCGACATACGCTGAAGAAACTCTACGCCGTGGCTCCGGGAACTCGTGAGGGCGAGCGTGCGGCCGTCTATGCCCAGGAAATGCTGGACGTTCTGTCGACCCTCGCGGGACACAAGCCCGTGTGCCTGCACTACCGCGATCCGAACGAACCTTCCTGGACAGAGGGGCTGTTGCGGATCGCGCGCGAATCCGGTCTGCAGGTGATCACGGGCGAACCCTGGAATGCCCGCTTGGATGCGCTTTCGGACCAGGATCGGCTGGTGCCTGATCGCTACGCTCATCTCATGGAAAGGGAACGAAGGGCGCTCACCGCCCATTACCTTTGTCGCAGCCAGGCTGTTGCCAACGAAGTGAAGCAGATCTGCCAGTCATCAGTAATCACCGTCGAACAGGAAGCTCGTCTCCTCAATTATCCCGAATGTTGCGTGCGCGGCCACTACCACCACACCGAACGTGTTCATCAGTATGGGTACGAACTCCTGAAGAAGGCCACTGATGGCGACGAAGAGGAAATCCTGAGGCGCGCTGAAAACATGGAGTTTCCGGAACCAGAAACCGAAGACGACCGTCAAGAGCTGCACGATCTCATGCAGATCTTCGCCCTGCCCTATACCAGCGTCAACATGTGCAGCGCCTGTCTGACGGCAGGTCCCGAACGTCCGTGGTTGCAGGTCTCACTTCAGGGCCGATTCCTCGCCGAGTCTGTGAGCAAGGATTTGGCAGCCTTGTTGGAACCCTCACCCTGAACGGAATGTCCGACCTCCCCTGTCAGACCTGAGGTCGTGAGGTCACGTTGAAGCCTCTGCGAGCCAGGATATCGTTCCCTCAGTTCTGGTCGGTCGACAGATCCACGAGGCAGAGAATTGCACGAGCGGTTCCGAACTGAGTGAAATTTCCGGTCACAAGTTTCTGCGGAAATCCTGTGCGACATGACCTCCAGGATGGTCGAACCTGACCGCCGGGGGGCGACAGATCAATCAGTCTGTCCAGCCCGGAGCCGGATGGCTTGCCGGAGCCTACGTTTCGCATCAGGCGCCGTGCCTGACCATTTCATCAACCCGATCAGGAAGATTGAAGCGGCGGCAGCAGCCGGCTTCAGCGCAGCCAATGAATATTTCCGAAATCTCCCCGAACACGCACCCCGGACCTGTTGGCAGCAGTCGCTGTTGCCGGCTCGGGGTAATGGCAGGGTCCTGGAGACCGGTTGCAGCGACGATTCGGGGCAAGCTTACGCCCCTTTGTACCAATACCCGCCAACCCGAATGCCCCGCCCGCAATCATTGATTGCGTTTTCTGATGCCTGCCATCAGGACCGGGAGAGCCTGCCAGCGGTCCGTCAGGCCGCCTTTTCCTGCTTGCCCAAGAGCCCTGCCCGCTCGAGAACACCGTCAAGGCGCCGTTCCAGGTCACCTGTGGCTGGCGCCATCGGCAACCGATGTTCGTTCTCCGGAATGATGCCAAGCCGTTTCATCATGTATTTCACGGCGATGGGGTTGGTGTCATAGAATACGGCCTGGTTGATTTCGAACAGCTCGTAATGCTGGGCCCGTGCCTGGTCGAGGTCACCAGCCCAGACCAACTCACACAAACCGGCCAGCTTCGCCGGCTGCAGGTTGCCGACCGCGTTCATCAATCCGCATGCGCCTATTGCCATAAGCGGATAGCTGAGATCCTCCAGACCGACAAAGATACGAAAATCCATTCCGAACGCATCAAGACAGGTCGAAGCGAAGCCCAGATCATCGACCGCATGTTTCATGCCAACAAAGTTCGGACAGGCGTCGCCGATCGCACGAAGGGTCTCCAGCGTCACGGTAACCGCTGCGCGGCCCGGAATGTGGTAGATCATCCAGGGAAGCGAAGTGCTCTGGCCCAGTGTCTTGTAATACTCCACCAGCCCCCGCTGCGGAGGACGGGAGTAATAAGGCGTTACAATCAGCAGTGCATCGGCACCCGCCTGTTCCGCGTGATCTGTCAACACCTGCGTCTCGGCGAGTGACTGGGATCCCGTCGCAACAACGACAGGCAATTTGCCGGCACAGGCTTCGATAGCGACATCGACGATGCGGTTGCGTTCCTCAACTGTCAGGGACGCCGGTTCAGACGTGGTGCCGTTGACAAGGATACCGTGGGAACCGCTGGCCGTCTGAAACTCGACAAGGCCGGCATAGGCGTCGTAGTCGACGTCTCCGTTTCTGAATGGCGTTATCAGGGGCGGAAACGAGCCACGAAGAAAAGTCCCGGACAGATTGATCATCAGACTAACACCTTTTCAATCCAAATGAATCCCGTGCACCCTGCATCAAGGGGCCGTCCTTTACTCGCCGGCTTGCCGCAGCTCCGCCACGTTGGTTTCGAATCCTGAGCTGGCACCGAGAACTGACCATGGGTGCTTGAGGTCTTCCTGCCAGAGCAGACTCTCCATGAAGATGTTCAGTGGCTGATCCTGGACCGTCAGTTCGTATACGGACTCGTCGTAGGAGGCGTGGTTGTGCACGCCCCAACCCGGAGCCGACAGCATCAGGTCACCAGCCTTCCACTCATAGACCTTGCCTTCAACCGTAGAGCGTCCGCTTCCATGGAAATAATAGTTGATGGCAGAAGACACGTGCCGATGGGGCCGATCGACAATCTTCGGGGGCCGCACAGTCATGGTTGCAAAGAAGGAGGGCGTGGTTCCGTTGAAGCGCGTCGTCATGGGATTGAACAGGAGGTAAAGGCGGCGGCCGCGATACCTGGGTCCGAGGGCTGTCAGCTTGTCCAGCTCACGCTTGACGTCCTGCCAGGGCCAGTGCAGGGCTCTGGATTCAACAGCTTCCGGATTGATCAGGGTCTCATAGGGCATAAGCCAGGCGCCGTCGTCATTCAGCTGAAATGTTCCGTACGGACTCTTGCCCGCCGGGTCTTCTTCAGCCTCTCGTGTCCGCGCCTCTGCCTCCTGCCTCGACGCCTGCTCAACAAGTTCCATGATCGGAGGCGGCTCCTCGTCAACAATATGCACATTCATCTTTTCGAGAAGGGGCGCGTTGGAATAGGTCAGACGGACATGAAGATCCCGCGAGTCATTCACGTGCCAATAGGTACCCATGGAGGGGAAGTTGTAGACATCGTATTCGTGGAACCCGATCTTGCGGCCATTGATGATCGAATGGCCTTCGCCGCGGATGCAAAAATTGACCTGGGTCGAATTGTGCCGCACCGGAGATGTCTGCTCGCCCGGCTTGAGGACCTCCAGCGTCACGCGAACACCCGGATTCAGACCGGGACCGACGCCGAGTTCTGGCCATCGGGGATGGACGATAAGCGACTGTCGCCGTCCGTTTTCCGGGCGCGGCAGCGAAGCGAGTCTTTCGACTTCCTCGTCGATTTCCTCTTTCGTAATGACGATGGGCTCCCACAGATCGAGCGTCTGAGGCTCCTCGTGTCCTGTCCGGTCGAGAAACTTGGGATTGTCGCTCATTTTTTCCTCCTCATGCTGCGTGGCCGCTCATCTCCCTCGGGAATATCTAGCCCTTGTTCGCCCTTATGGTCAAGCTGACCGACCCTTACGGTAACCAGTCCGCAAGCGATACCTCCTCATGCCCGTAAGGCATGGCCGGTGTAAACCGGGCGCGTGCCTCCCCCTGGGTCACTGCCGGTTTGGTGGCATCAATGAGCAGTTTGGTCCCGATACGATACATCGCGCTCATACCCGGCACGATGTCCGAAACATTGTCGAGTGACCAGATGCGGGTATTCGGGATCTTGACAACATCGCGACCGGCTTCAACGCGAGTCGTCAGAGACCAGAACACCTGGCGCAGGTCACCCGCATCTATGTCGTCATCGACTGCGATCGCAATTTTGGGATGAAGATAGGGGCTCGAAAGCGCTGCCATCAGTGCCGTCTTGGCCTGGCCCTCCACCCGCGGCCTCAATTTGATGACAATCGCCATCAGGCCGGAAACTCCCAGGCATCGAACATCCATGAGGTCGAGGCCCCCTTCAATATTGGCCAGGTGATCCGTGACAACGGTTTCGATACAGGCTCCCGTGATTGACTGGGTATCCGTCATCGGTGCGCCGCACTGCATCGCGTAAAAGACAGGATCACGGCGACGCGTGATCGCCTTCACGCGAAACATTTCGGTCGACCCTTCCATCGCGTAGGTACCGGTCGCTTCCCCGAACGGGCCCTCCTCGACCTTTCCGGTCGGCGGAACCTCTCCCTCGATCACCATCTCGGCGTCCGCGGGGACTTCGATATCTATGGTCTCGCACCTGACAAGGCGAACCGGATCATCCAGGAGTGAACCGGCAATCTCCAGCTCATCAAGTCCGTAGGATGACGTAAAGGCGGCTGCGTAATAAAACGCAGGATGGGCCCCGACCACCATGGCCACAGGCATCGGCTGGTTGCGAGACTGGTATTTCTGATAGATGCGCAATGCGTGACGCGGGCAGATAAGAAATCCGCTCAGAAGAGGCCCCATAATCTGTTGTCGGTGAATGGATACGTTGCGAATTCCTGTATCGGGATCCTTTATGATGGCCATACCCGACGCAATGTAGGGACCAGGATCCTTTTCGCCGTGCCACAGGGCCGGCACCTTTGTGAGATCGGCTTCATCGCCCCGCAGTATCACCTGCTTGACCGGCGCGTCCCGCCCGTCGACCACGACGGGCGGGACACGCTGCTTGATACGATCAACCAAGGAGGGAATCAGCCGGTCTTCCTCGATTCCCAGCGCGATCGACCACTTGCGCCGGTCGGCTACGATCTGGTTGACGACTTCCCAGCCGGGGAAGCCCTTCAGGTTCGAAAATATTGTCGATTTTCCCAAGCGGTCGTAAGCCTGCCAACCGACGGCAGCAACATTCTCGTGCGGATCAACCTCTTTGGTGATCCGGATCATCTCACCCTGTTGCTGGAGATTGGCAATATGTCCGCGCAGCGACTGATCGCGCATTCATTCCTCCTTCATGAGCTGTCCCCTGTTAACGACCCACGCCGCTCTTGAAAAGCGGGAACTGTCCGGGGATGTTTTTCTACACAAACTGGACGTCTTGCAAAAATGCCCTGACACCGCCCTGCAGGATCATGGCGGGGATGGGCACCAGCTGTCAGACCTCGCAGGAGCCTGTGGCAGTCGTAACCAGAGGCGCCAGCCACCACGAGAGAACGGATCGGGATCAAAAAGTCGATACAACGGACGCGGAATTCGCTTCAGGTGGTCATGTCAGCTGAGTCCGGGCCTTTCGGATGGTCGCATTCCGCTCCTGTTGGGCTCTTCCGGCAGTTTTCCTCAGGAATTTGCGGAAACCGGGCCGCGAGAGCGTGTTCGTCAGCCTGCGACAACAGGTTCCTCAAAAAGAGGGGTAACGGAAATCCAAGATATTTGCTATAGCGAAACAGCCAATGCGAGGCATCGTGACCACTTGGAAGCATGCTGCCAACATACAGATGGGCGTCCCGGTTCATCGTGCTGACAGGACAACTGATGATGTCACCCGGAGGAAACAGTGAATTCACTTGTAAACAGACACTTTCTTCTGCGCGACATCTGTGTTCGCTTTGCCTTGATCGTCGTACTGTCCGCGGGACTGGCGTCGCAGGCTTCGGCAGCTGGTCCGGTTCAGGCTGCAAACCCGGCGCAGGGATTCAGTGATCCGCTTGAGGAGGTCAACCGGTCAGTCACGGATTTCAACCTTGTTCTGGACGACTGGGTTCTGCGGCCTGTCGCCGGCATCTACCGGGCTTACCTCCCCGGGTTCGTCCGTAACGTCATCCACAATTTCACGTTGAATCTGAGTGCGCCCGTGACGCTCGCAAACGACCTGCTGCAAGGGAACATCAGGCGGGCCCAGGTCACCACCACCCGCTTCGTGATGAACTCTACAATCGGTGTTGCGGGAATGTTTGATGTTGCAACCTATGTCGGAATTCGGCCTCACAGTGAAGATTTCGGTCAAACGCTGGCTGTCTGGGGACTGCCGAAGGGACCATTCCTTGTCCTGCCGGTTCTGGGGCCCATGTATACGCGCCACGCTGCCGGGCGGGTGGTTGACGTGCTTTACAGCCCCCTGACCTGGTCCAGGAGTACTGCGCTCTCCAGCGCTGTCTCGGCATTACATGTCATTGATGTCCGCGCCGAACGCTACGCGCAGATGAACGACCTCATCGACAATTCACTTGATTTCTATGCTGTAGCCAGAAGCCTCTACCGGCAAAACCGCAACCGCATGATTCTTAATGGAGAAACCGTACCCGGTCAGTCCGACAGCGGCACCCGGCCCTACTTTCCGGAGGTCAGATGACATGAAAATTCGGTTCAGGCTTCCGGCGCTTTGTGCGGCGCCCCTCCTGGTCATCTTTCTTGTTCTTTCCAGTCCGGCTTCGGCTGCAACGGCGGCCGACTTCATTCGCCAGAACAGCGATCGCGTCTTTTCATCCTTGAGCGAAAGCAACCTCAGCAATGACGAATACCTGGACCGCTTTCGACACATTCTCCTCGAAACGTTCGATATACCCTACATTACCCGTTTCGTGCTGGGACGATATTGGCGGTTGGCTTCGGCACAGGAAAAAGAAGAGTTCGCACCCCTGTTCGAGGCATTTCTCATCCGGCTCTATGCAAGCTGGTTCCGTGACCTCAGTAACCGGAAATTGAGAGTTCTGAGATCCGTCACCGTGTCGTCCGACAACACACTTGTTCTCTCGGAGATCGAAATCCCCGACAAACCACCAGTCAAGGTCGACTGGCGTGTTCGCCAGGATCAGACCGGATTCAGGATTACGGACGTTGTGGTCGAAGGGCTCAGCATGGGCATTACGCAACGCGACGAATTCGCTGCGGTCATTCGAAGAGGAGGTGGGAAGGTAGGCGTGCTGATCAGCGCTTTGCGGAAGAAGGTCAACCCACGCTGAACGCTTCCGGGCGCAGCATCAGGATCACCTGCGGAACAGCAATGACCGGCCACTGCCGCTGGAACCGCTGCCTGGCACGATCCTCCATCCTCTGATGACCGGATAGCTCGTCTTGCTGCCGGCACCGATCTCTCACCCATCTGCTGGCTGTGGTGTATGGCGATTTCATTGGCGGGGTCCGGTGCAGGTCTTCCCCCGCCTCGTGTCAATCCTGCTGCCACCGAGTTTTCATGTCTGACCCTGTCCATCTCCAGATTCTTCGCAATCGCATTGCCAGCATCATGCGCGAGATGGACTATCGGTTCTATCGATCGGGCTACTCGACGATCGTTCGCGAGTCGCGGGACTTCAGCTGCGTGATCACTGACCGAAACGGACGTCTGGCCGTAGCGCCCCCAATGTTTTTTCATGGTCCGGTCTATTTTCACCTCATCCAGAGAATCCTGGATCTATACGGGAAGCAGGGCCTCGAGGACGGCGATACTCTGGTTTGCAACCACCCTCATGAGGGCAACCTCCCGCATGTCCCCGATATGGCCCTGGTCACACCGGTATTTCACGGTGGGACACTGGTTGCCTTTGCAGCCAGTATCGCGCACAAGGCCGACATGGGCGGCGCGGTCGCGGGCAGCACATGGGGGCAGGCCACGGATCTGTTTCAGGAAGGCCTGTTGCTTCCGCCGGTGAAAATCATGCGCGCAGGAGACATCAATGACGACCTGGAACGGCTCATAGCCGCAAATTCCCGTGCTCCGGATCTGGTGCTGGGAGACATGCATGCCCAGATCGGAATCACACATATCGGTCGGCGGCAAGTTTCAAGCCTTTGCGAGCGGACCGGGGCAAGAAACTTTCTTGCCAGTCTTGACGCCCTCCTTGATGCGTCATGCCGCACTTTCCGGACTGCGCTTTCCCGTCTTCCCGCAGGCCAGCATGGCGCGGCAGGATTTCTTGACAGCGACGGGATCGACCGGGAAAAGCCGGTTCGTCTCCAGGTCGAAATCACGGTAGGAAACGATGGTCCCGTACATTTCGATTTTTCGGGAAGTGATCCGCAAACGCGGGGCCCGGCCAACCTCCGGAAGGCCATGGTCGAGGCCTGCACCTTTTATTGTCTGGTCGGCTTTCTGGACCCGGCCTTGCCATACAGCGACGCCGCACGTGACCTTGTTCGCTTCACCTTTGCTTCGTCCTCGGTCCTTGATCCGGAGCCACGCGCCGCCTGTTCCTCATATATGAAAACGTGCCACAAGCTTGTCGACGTCATTCTTCAGGCTCTGGATCCCTTCCTTCCGGGCCGTGCCATCGCCAACGCCGGCGGGAGCGGTGGAAGCATTGTCCTGACCTGGCACAATACAGCTCCGGGCCACGGCAACCAGTACGAGATCCTTGGTTCGTCTTATGGCGCCGGATCGGGTTCGGATGGGGCAACCGGTGTATCGGTTCACCTTGCCAATCTTCATGGGACTCCCATCGAAATCGTGGAATCCGAGTTTCCCTGCCGTATCATCCGTTCCGATCTTGTTGCCGACAGCGGCGGTGCCGGAGAATTCAGAGGGGGTCTGAGCCTTCGCCGCGACTACCAGATGCTCGCACATGGTACAGTGACCTATCGCGCCGATCGTGCGAACATCGCTCCCCAGGGTCTTTCCGGGGGACACGCAGGTGCCCCCAGTCAATTTGTCCTCCACCCCGGAACACGGCGACAACGTCAGTATCCGTCATCCTTCCGGGACTCCTTCCCTCCCGGTACCTGTTTCAGTCTTCGGACAGCTGGGGGAGGCGGCTATGGCGATCCCGCGCGCCGCAACCCACGGTCGGTGCAACGCGATGTCGAGGAAGGATATGTTTCGCCGCAAGCAGCGCTTGATCAGTATGGCCACGGTCTTGCGGCTCCGGTCAGCGCCAGGCCAGCATAGCAAGGACCACATGGCGGACATGGAAGCACCGCGCCAATCGGCAACATGTTGCAAGCTGCATCCGGCGGTTCCCGACATCTGTTGTCCTTCGGGCTTTGACGGTTCGGCCATCACTCCATATCCTGTTCAGGCACACGGCTCGGAATGATGGCGCCGGGAACAGAAGAAATGACAGTTTCGAATACGGATGCATCAGGACTTCCAGTAGGGCCCTCTCCCTTGAGCATCACCGGCCGCGTGGTGATCATCACCGGCGGTGGAAAAGGCATTGGCCGGGTCTATAGCCGTGATTTGGCGAGGGCCGGCGCAAGGGTGGTTGTCTCAGACATTGACCATGACGCTAACGAAGACACCGTCGCTGAGATCAGGGCTGCGGGAGGGGAAGCCATCACCGCCACAACGGATGTCTCGAACGAGGACCAGACGCGGGATATGGCCCGAAAGGCAGTGGACGCGTTCGGCCGGATCGACGGCCTTGTGAATAATGCTTCCCTGATGAGTGTGCTCGAGAGACGGGACTGGAAACTCATTCCGGTTGAGGAATGGGATCAGGTGATGGACGTCAACCTGCGCGGGATCTTTCTGTGCTGTCGGGCTGTGTTTCCTGTGATGAAGGAGAATGGCGGCGGCAAGATCGTCAATATTTCATCTGGCCGGTTCTGGAACGGCGCCCCCAACCGGCTGCATTACTCGACCTCCAAGGCCGGTGTGATCGGGCTGACGCGGTCCCTGGCGCGCGAGGTGGGCCCGGACAACATATGCGTCAACGCCGTTACGCCCGGCTTTACCCTGTCCGATACCCAGGTCGCATCATCCGGCGATTACGCGCGGACCAATGCTCCTCCCGAAGGCCGATGCATCCAGCGGCATCAGTATCCCGAGGACCTGGTTGGCGCGGTGATGTTCCTGTTGTCTCCGGGGAGCGACTTCATTTCCGGGCAAACCCTGAACGTGGATGGCGGGCAGTTCATGCATTGAGCCTTTTCGCACCGGATTCGACTTCACAGGTGATCGATCACGGCTGCCGCAGCACTGGCATGCCATCAGGCGGCAGATCCACCTGATGGCCGACCGGGACAGCTGATAAGGCGCACACCCCTTCTCAGGACATCCCGGACTGAACTGAAACTGGAACAGGTCAAGGATAACGCGATGGTGAACAAATACGGAGACTACGACCGACCCCACGAGGACCTCCGGGAGTGGATCCGCCGTGCCGATGATCTCGGCGAACTGATGCGGATTGATGGTGTCGACTGGAATCTGGAGATGGGGTCGGTCGCCGAAATGATCTACCATGCCAAACCTGACAATCCGCCGGCAATCCTGTTCGAAAATATCCCCGGCTACCCCCCGGACTTCCGTGTTCTTTCCGGTGCAACCAATTCCATGAACCGGTTAGCCATGACCCTTGGTTTTCCCAAGCCGCAGTCTCCCCTTGACGTCGTTCAAAGCTACCGGGACCGGCTCAAGGACTTCGAGATCATCCCGCCACGGGAGCTGAACACCGGACCCGTCATGGAAAATGTGGACCGGGACGGTGATGTCGATCTCTACAAGTTTCCCATTCCGTTCCTTCACGAAGAAGACGGCGGACGGTATTTCGGAACGGCAGACCTGGTCACCATTCGCGATCCTGACAGCGGATGGGTCAATCTCGGCACCTACCGCGTCATGGTCCATGATGCGAATACGGTGGGGCTCTGGATGTCACCTGGCAAACACGGGCGGCAAATTCGGGACAAGTATTTCGCCCAGGGCAAATCCTGCCCGGTTGCCATCAGTGTCGGTCAGGATCCTCTCCTGTTCCTGTCAGCCGCGAATGAAGTTCACTGGGGCACTCCCGAATTCTCCCATGCGGGTGGCCATCGCGGTACGGCCTTCGACATCACCAACACGGAGCTGCACGGCCTGCCCATGGCGGCTGCAGCCGAAATCGTCCTTGAGGGTGAGATCATTCCTGATGAAAAGCGCATCGAAGGGCCGTTCGGAGAATGGACCGGATACTACGCCAGCGCCGAACGGGAAGATTACATTGTCAGGATTCAGCGGGTTTACCACCGCGACAGCCCCATCCATACGATGGCACGGCCAGGACGGCCTCCCTCGGACTATTCATTCTCCAAATGCACGATCAAGGCAGCGATGATCTGGGACGATGTCGAACGAGCGGGTCTGCCGGGTGTCAAGGGTGTCTGGAGCATGGAATTCGGTGGCGGCCGGATGTTCAATGTCGTTTCGATCGAGCAGAAATATCCGGGCCATGCCAAACAGGCGTTGCTGCTGACAGCGGGATCCCACGCGGCCAATTACCTCGGACGTTTCGTCGTCGTGGTCGATCAGGATATTGATCCGACCAGCATGCATGACGTGATGTGGGCAATTGCGTCCCGATGCGATCCCGAACATGACATCGACATCATTCGCCGTACCTGGTCGGGCCCCCTGGATCCCATGAAGCGGCCTGGCGAGAACCTGAACTCGCGGGCCCTGATCGACGCCTGCCGCCCGTTCGAGTGGATGGACGAGTTTCCCCATGTCGCCGAGGCAAGCCCGGAAGAAAAAGCGCGAATCCGGAAGAAGTTCGGACATCTTCTGGAACGCCTGTAGGCCGACAACCGGACAGCTTGTGTGACGGCTGCACGGTTTTCCCTGGTCACATTGATCTGTCCTGCTTCGGCGTTACCTGCGAAATCCGGAGCCTCACCATTACACCCACCCAATTCGGGTCATCATGTTGACTAGCACGCGGACCGGGGACCGGTTAGTTTTCCAACAGATGGTAGTTGTGCTGTTTTTTGGCCAAAGGGCATAGTGGCACAATATCTGGCTGTTGCCTGCATGGGCGCAATGCGATCGATTCCAGGAGTCTGATCAAGATGACGAGATTTCGCCAGATCATCCATCATCTGCATATCCGGCCATGTCTCGGGTGATGATCCAACGCCCTTCGAAAGACGCCAGGCCATACTGATCGAAACGAATGCTTTTTCGTTCACCAGACTGGCAATCGTCAGGCTGCCGAAGCAAAGCCGCGGGGCTCCTCCCGATATTGACAGACCCGGCGGCTGCCGGCAGTCCTTGTGAACGATGACGCCGGGATGGACAGGATCGTTCGTCGTCATGGCGAGACTCCCTGATGAGAGTCCGGATAATCGACATTGACGGCATGACTGTCGTCAAACCGAAACGTCGCCCGTCACCTTGCCGAGACGGACACGGCATTGTGCCCCCTGAAGCGACGATCATGGGCGGTAAGGCTGCGCAGAGGCTTCGCACCATGACCCTGTGCGACCTTCGACAATTAGCTGGGCCCGTAACGATCATTCCGCCCGCGACCCGGGAATAACAGGGTCATCGTCGGATTGCAGGATGTCTGTCAACAATAATCAACGAATTCAAAGCAGCACCGTCTGTCGGTGACGGCAAGGTGGCGCGTTTCCCGTATCAATGACAGGTGATCCATTCCGATTTACAAAGACTCGGGAACAGGGGGGATCTGGATGCGCAGGATAAACCAGGCACAAGGACCGAGGTGATGAAGTTTGGGGAGGTTTGCGGTCGCATCCGCGGGATCACCGGTCATTTTGCAGCCAGCCTTCTCTCCTGCCGGACGCCTTTGACAAAGATGGCCCCCGCCAAGCTATGGTTGCAACCACGAGCCGGGTCATGACTGAAGCCAGACACCTTGCGTCCTCCCATCGAATTGGCGTCGATATCGGCGGTACATTTACGGATCTTGTGACTGTCGATCATGACGGCGTTGTGCGGACCGCCAAAAGCCTTTCGACGCCCGCCGCTCCGGAACGCGGAGTGTTTGCGGTCTTGCGGCAGGCAGCCGGACAGCTAGGCATCTCCACCGGTGGCATGCTGCAGGCGGCTGATGCGCTGGTCCATGGCACCACAGTCTCCACAAACGCACTGGTTCAGCGCAAGGGCGCAAGGGTCGGTGTGATCTTCACCCACGGTTTCGAGGATACACTTTCTATCGGTCGCGGGCCGACGGGACGTGTGGGAGGATTGCCCCCCGCCCTTGCCATGGACTTCCTTCACACGGAACCACCGCAACCGCTGGTTCCACCGTCAATGGTCCGGGGTGTCCCGGAACGAACAGGAGCGGATGGCAGGATCATCGTTCCCCTGAACGAGGCGCGGGCCGAGGAGGCAATCCAGGACTTGCTGGGGCTGGGAGCAGAAAGCCTGGCTGTCTGCCTCCTCTGGTCATTTCGCGAAGACCGCCACGAGCGGATCCTCGCAGAAATCGCGGCCAGACTGGCCCCCGACATCCCGGTCAGCCTGTCACACCGGATCGCACCGCGTATGGGTGAGTTTGAGCGCGCAGTCACCACTGTGGTCAACGCTTATGTCGCTCCGGTAACGCGGACTTATCTCCGCCGTCTGGATACGGGACTTTCCGAAAATGGATTTGACAGACCGATCCAGATCATGACCTCCCGCGGCGGTGCAGCCCGGCTGCAGACAATCGACCAGGAAGCAGGCAGTATCATCAATTCAGGGCCAACCGGGGGGCTCCTTGCAGCGCGCTATCTCGGGGACTCGCTGGGACATGACCGGATCATTACGGCAGACATGGGTGGAACAACGTTCGATGTCGGTCTCATAGATGGGGGATTTCCCGAGGAGGAGTCCCGTCCGTTTCTCGATCAGGGACTTCCGAGCCTTTTGCCAGCTATCAAGGTGGTGTCCATTGGCGCCGGCGGCGGCAGTATCGCGAGAACCGACGGCTATCGGCTTCATGTAGGACCCCAGAGCGCCGGCGCCGATCCGGGCCCGGCAGCTTACGGGCGCGGCGGGCTTGCCCCCACCGTTACCGACGCCCTGGTCGTCTGCGGGATGATCAATCCCCGATCATTTTTCGACGGCAATCTGCCACTTGATCCTGACCGGGCCCTGCGCGCCATCAGGGACAGGATCGCCGAACCGCTCGGGATGCCGGTGCTGTCCGCGGCGGCCGGCATTGTCGAAGTCGTCAATGCCCAAATGGCGAATCTCATCCGTAATGTTTCTATCCAGAGTGGACATGATCCCCGAAATTTCGTGCTTTATGCCTTTGGGGGCGCGACTGGCGCGCATTGCGCGGATCTGGCTCGGCATCTCGGTCTTCCGGAGATCGTTCTCCCCTTTGCTGGCCCTGTTTTCTCTGCACTGGGTATTGCAATTGCCGACATTGTCTATTCCCGGAGCAGAACCGAGCCGGTGCTGCATGGCATTGCGGCGACAGACGTGGTCAACCGCAATTTTCGCACCCTGAGGACCCAGGTGGAACAGGCCGTCCGCCAGGCCGGTCTTGATGTTTCGGTCTGCCGCTTCGATTATCGGATCGAAATGCGCTATCGCAGCCAGATGAACGAGATTACCGTAGACTGGCCGGGCAACAAAATTTCATCCGGAGACATGGACCGGCTGCGCGACAGGTTTGAAGCGCAATACCAGCGCCGTTTCGGTGCCGGCACCACCCGAAGCGAAGCCCCTCTGGAATTGATAAGTTTCCGTGTCGATGCGACTCATCCGACTCGTAAACCGGCTCTCGCCCGCCTGCCGAACCGTACCTCAAACGCATCCGGGACCGGAACGCGAAAGGTCTATACCCGTGCTTCAGGCTGGATCGAAGCTGCGGTTCACGACTTTCAGTGTCTGTCGTCGGGGACCAGAATCGATGGTCCGGCCATCATCGAACGGGACACCACAACAGTCTGGGTTCCCAGCGACGCTTGCGCCAGACTTGATGCTTACGGCAATCTCATCATGGCCCGGGAAACCCAGAGCTGATGGAACGAACAGACTTTGTCGACCCTGTGACATTCGAGGTGATCAAGCACCGCCTCTGGCAGATCAACGAAGAGCAAGCCGTCGCTATCAGGACGATCTCGGCATCACCAATCGTGGTCGAGGGCAACGATTACAATGTCGGTCTGTTCACCGGAGATTCGCAACTGGTCACCGCTGGAACCGGTTCTCTCGTCCATGTCACGACCATGGGGGACGCTGTCGCGTCAATCGTGAAGGGAGCCGGTGCAATCCGCGATGGCGATGCGTTCCTGACAAACGATCCCTTTCTGGGGGCTCTCCACCAGAACGATATCGTACTCGCCGGTCCGGTGTTTCGCGACGCCCGGATCTTCATGTGGGCCGCGAATGTGCTGCACCATGCGGATGTCGGCGGTATCGACGCCGGCAGTTTCTGCATCAATGCCCGTACAATCTACGATGATCCTCCCCGGTTTTTCATGAAAATTGTGGATCAGGGGCATCTGGTCGGCGAAGCCGAGCATACACTGATGTCAAATTCGAGACTGCCGGATTCGGTTGCCCTTGACCTTCGGGCACAGATCGGAGCCCTGAACGTCGCAAGGGAAAGATTGCACGCCTTGATCGACGAGCAGGGCGAAGAACTGGTGGAAACCGTCATGAACCAGTCCATTGATACCGCCGAACGCCAGGTGAGAGATTTTCTTCGGGCCCTGCCTGATGGACGCTGGAATGGAAAGGCCTACATGGACGGGGTACGGGTGGGTGATGACAGCCTGTGCGAGGTCAGGCTGACCATGACCTGCAAGGATGATCATATCGATTTCGACTATACAGGGTCCTCTCCCCAGGTCGAGGCAGCCGTGAACTGCACCCGCTCGGCGACGATCGCAGGATCGGTCGTCCCGCTCTACGCATTTCTGTGCCAGGGTGACATAGACTGGAATGATGGCCTCAAGCGCTGCGTTACCATAACGGCGCCAGACGGAACAGTCGTCACGGCCCGTCATCCAGCTCCGGTCAGCATCTCGACGGTGGGGTTCCGGTGGCTGGTTACAGTGGCTGCAAGCCAGGCTGTCGCAAGGATGTTCAGCGAGTCCGGCTGCCACCGTGACCGCGTATGCCCATCATGGAATGTCTCAAGCAACTGCAATTTCCTGTTTGCCCGCTACCCCGACGGACGCAGTACGGGCGCTCTCCTGTCAGATCATCGCGGTTCCGGTGCCGGAGCGCGTTCCTTCGCTGACGGCTTTGATCATGGCGGAACGATCACGTCCTACGCAAGCAGCATCGGAAACGTTGAAAGCACCGAATGGAAGCTCCCGGTCCGTTATCTTTACCGTCGCAGATTGCCGGATTCGGGCGGGCCCGGCCGCTTTCGGGGCGGAGTTACGTCCGAAGCTGCGCTGATGCCCTATGGCATCGACAGACTGGTTGTAAAATCAACCAATACCGCCGGTACCGAGCAGAGCAACGCACACGGGATGGAAGGCGGCTACCCCGGCGCCGGCTCCCAGACAGCCATTGTCCGCAATGTGGATCACAGCAATCTTCCCGGTTCGGATGGTGCCATCCCTGCACTGCATGATCTGCCGGGCACGGTGACATTTCTGCCATCGAAAGCCGATGAGATTCTCGAGGCCGATGATCTGTTTGTATTCTGGGCGGCCGGAGGAGGCGGGCTTGGGGATCCGATCGACCGGCCGATCGAAGCTGTCTTCGGCGACGTCAGGAACGGAGCTGTCTCGCGGCTTCTCGCCACGTCCGTCTATGGTGTCGTCTTTGACGCGGAAGGGACTCCCGATGCCGAAGAAACCGCGCGCCGGCGATCGGAAGTCAGGCGTGCCCGCCTGCAGACCGAAACGGCATCGAGCCCATCAGAAGACGTGCAATGTCAATCCTGTTCCGGGGAAGAACGGTTCCTCGTCACCCGCCACCCTCTCGTCCATGCCAGCCCATGGATGGCACTCCGTCACAGCGGAGACAGTCCCAACTTTCAGCTGGAGCAGGTTGTTTGCGGCTCCTGCGGGGCACTTCTCGATACCAGGGAGGTGCTTCGGCACTCCGGCTGCGGATCTGACGGAGACGAAGGAAACTGAAGAAAACGCGGCTCCTGTTCATCACCGGGCGAGATTGCAGGATTTTTCCGGGAGACTCGCGGCACTCGAACAGGTCCGGATCCGGGACCGTTCGTCTGTCCCCTGCCACTCAGGCCAATCTGGAGGTCTATGGTTTCCTGTTGGATCCACTCCCAATTCAGGACAGGTCGATCATTCCGGAAGTCGCCTGTCATCGATCTTGTAATCCCGGTTCCCAACTCGCCTTCCCTGGAACAGGCACAAGAAAGCCAAAAACGGATCCTTGCTCGCAGGGCGCCCCCCGCACGCAGCATAACGGATCCGGTTGCCCCTGACCGGGTTACCTGCCGGAACGCAACGTCTGCTTTACCGCCTTCAGCAAGGGATGTTAAGAATCGCCAGCGTCGAGCCGAAACCGGGTCTGTCAAACACGCAACGAGCCGGTGATGCCGGAAGTATTCGGAATCTGCAGGGCGCGGAATAGCTGAAAGGAAACGGCACATGCCGATCAGAAGAATTGTGACGGGGCATGACGACAACGGAAAGGCAATCGTGGTTGCCGACGGTGATGCTCCGAACGTATTGCGACCTGCAAACCGTCCAGGTGTCGAAATCAATAATCTCTGGGTCGTTGATGAAAGCCCGGTCACAGTTCCCGGACCAGAGGAATCGACAGATCGACAGATCGGTTTGCTGCCTCCCAAATGTGGATCGGTTTTCCGGATCATAAAATTTCCCCCGGAGAAGAACTGGATCAACAGCATCGATCGTGGTGCCGCCCGCGAAAGCTTTGCTTCCATGGGCGCGGAAAATGCTGCTGATTCTTCGGACACACCGCCACATCCGCTGATGCACACGACGGAAACCATCGATTATGCCCTGTGCCTGTCGGGTGAAATCTACCTCGTCCTTGATGACTCCGAAGTACTTATGAAGGCAGGGGATACCTGCATTCAGCGCGCGACAAATCATGCCTGGAGCAATCGGACAGACGAGGACTGCCTGATGATGTTTGTTCTCATCGACGGCAAGGCCGAAAGCTGAAGGCTGGTGGTGGGCCCGGGGGGACTTGAACCCACGACCACTCCGTTATGAGCGGAGCGCTCTAACCAACTGAGCTACGGGCCCGCTGGCCAATGTGCCACCGGGGCTGCCCGAATTCAAGATGTAGTGAACCGTCCGAATTGCCAATGGATAGTGCGGGACCATTCTGGCCGGTGGTTGGGCCGCGGTTTGACCGGACCTCGAACCGATGATCAGGAACGATTGAATCAACGCTTCGTGACCGGAGCCTGCCGGGAAAACCGCTGCACGAATATCTGGAAATTCGTGGTCTCTCGTGACCGGCCAACTGCTCAACGGACGGAGCGAAAGTCAAATGCCGGGTTGCAGACACAGGAGCTGAGCGCGCCCCGGTCTTGAACGACCATGGACAGGTGCAAGGCTTCCCGGCCCGCGGGAACTCTCGACGCAGGGTTTCCGTTGCGCGCACAATAAAACAAATCCGGCTCCCGACGCTGGTGAACCGCTGTCTTGTGTTAGGCTGACGTTCGATACAAAAGCTGGGACCAGGGTGAAATTCATGGCATCCAATGACCAAAAGCTCCTTATTACGGGAGGCCAGGTCTATGAACATGACGGCGATGTCCATCATCCCCGCCATCTGGACGTGCTCATTCAGGGTTCGGAAATCATGGCGGTGGGATCCCCGCTCCCTGAAGACCAGATCCGCGGCGCAGAGATTCTCGATGCCCGCAACCATCTCATCATTCCGGGCCTGATCAACGCTCATTATCACTCGCACGACACCCTGTGCAGGGGGCTCTTCGAGGAACTGCCGCTTGAAATGTGGTTGCTCTACACCCTTCCCATGGGCGCTTATCGCAGCACTGAGGAGATCCGGCTGCGAACACTTGTCGGAGCGCTCGAGTCCCTGCGATGCGGTATCACAACCGTTCAGGACATGCTGGGCCTGGTCCCCCTGAATGAAACAATGCTGGATGTGGTCATCGCCGCCTATCGGGAAATCGGGGAGCGGGTCGTGTTTTCACCGATGGTCTCGGATCGCCCCCCGGTGGACATGCTGTGCTTCAAGGATACCCTGCCCCCTGACGTCCAGGAAATGCTGGGAACAGTGGCCCTGGATGCGCGGATTCAAATCGATTTTCTGGAAACCCAGATTCGCCGCCATCCGGCCTCCGACATTCTTCACTGGGCAGTCGGTCCCTTCGCACCGCAGCGCTGTTCACCGGATCTTCTGGGTGGCTGTGGAGATCTCGCCGAGCGCCACAACCTGGGCCTTTACATCCATGTCTACGAAACCCGCAACCAGATTGTCATGGCCCGCCAGGAATTCGGCCAGCATGGCGGCTCATTCATTACCTATCTTGACGACTGCGGGATATTGAACCGTCGTCTCAATATCGCCCATAGCGTCTGGCTGGCACGGGAGGAAATGGACCGCATGGCCGAAGCGGACGCCGGAGCGGTTCTCAACCATCTCAGCAATATGAAGCTGAAGAGCGGAGTGGCGCCCATACTCGACATGCGCGAAGCCGGTATGCGGGTCGCACTCGGTTGCGACAACTGCTCCGGCACTGACGTGCAGAACATGTTTCAGGCGATGAAAATGTATTGTCTGCTGGCGGCGGTCAGCGACCCCGAACCCGGGCCCCCGCTCTCTGCCGAAGCACTTCGGGCGGCAACGCTTGGCAGTGCGCGGACTGCCATGCTGGACAGCCAGCTTGGTGCTGTAAAGCCGGGCTACAAGGCAGATCTTGTCCTGATAGATCTCAAGGACCCTGCGTGGCTCCCCTTTAACAGCGCGTCACGGCAACTGGTTTATACGGAAAGTGGCCGCAGCGTCTCCAATGTCATCATAAACGGGCAGGTGGTTCTTCGGGATCGGGTGGTTCAGACCATAGACGAGGCTGCGCTCCGGGAGGAAGTGAACGGCCTTATGAAGCACTTCATCGCCGATTTCGAAGAGATCTCGACAACACGCGAAAAGGCTCTGCCTTACATGCGCAACATACACCGCCAGGTCTGGGGTACGGATGTTGCCATGAATCGGTTCCTGGCCCGGACCGGTTACGAAGAGGGTTCCACCTGATGACGTAAGCGCAAGATGCGCCGCCCGTTTCCAGGACCGTGCAGACCGGTCACCTACTGGTTCAGGCTGTGGAGAACATCTGTCAGGCTGTCTTTGGCGTCGCCAAAGAGCATCCGCGTGTTGTCTTTGTAAAACAGGGGGTTATCAACACCTGCATATCCCGTGGCCATGGAACGCTTCAGGACGATGGCGACATCGGCTTTCCAGACTTCCAGGACCGGCATTCCTGCAATCGGGCTTGACGGGTCTTCTTGTGCACCCGGATTGACAATGTCGTTGGCACCGATCACGAGCACAACATCAGTATTGGGGAAGTCGTCGTTGAGTTCATCCATCTCGAAGACGATGTCATAGGGAACCCGCGCTTCCGCCAGAAGCACGTTCATGTGACCGGGCAACCGCCCGGCAACGGGATGGATGCCGAAGCGTACATTGATTCCCTGTTCGCGCAAAAAGGTCGAAATCTCACTGACTGTGCTCTGGGCCTGCGCTACCGCCATACCGTATCCGGGTACAATCACGACCTCGCGCGCGCCCTGGAGAAGTGATGCTGTCTCGTCCGATGAGATCGACACAACCTGCCCCTGACTGGACGAGCCTGCACCGGTACCCTCCGCTGTTCCGAACCCTCCAAGAATCACGCTCAGGAATCGCCGGTTCATGGCACGGCACATGATGTAGCTCAGGATGGCACCACTCGATCCCACAAGGGCACCGACAACAATCAGCAAGTCATTGGACAGCATGAAACCTGTGGCGGCCGCGGCCCAGCCCGAATAGCTGTTGAGCATCGACACGACGACCGGCATGTCGGCTCCGCCGATTGCCATGACAAGATGAGCTCCGATGACGAACGCAACCGCCGTCATCACGACCAGCGGTACCAGACCGGCCTGCGCATCGGCGGCCACCAGAAACTCGTAGCCCAGCCAGAGGCAAATGGCTGTCGCTATGATGTTGAGCCAGTTCCGCGCAGGCAGGAGAAGCGGCCGGCCGGTGATGCTGCCCTGGAGTTTTCCGAACGCAATGACCGAACCCGTGAAGGTAATGGCCCCTATGAAAACGCCCAGGAAGATTTCCACTTCGTGGATCACCTTCTCGGCGCCCTCGAACACGGTATCCGGGTCCACATAGCTGCCAATTCCCACCAGCACGGCTGCCAATCCTACAAAGCTGTGCAAAATGGCCACCAACTGCGGCATCTGGGTCATCTCGACCCGAGAGGCAACAAACAGTCCGATCGCGCCGCCCACAAGGACCGCAAGACCGAGAACGGTGTAATCGTCGATCTGCGTCGCCAGGATCGTCACCAGAATGGCAATCGCCATTCCGACGATTCCGTAAATATTGCCGCGTCTTGCGGTCTCCTGGTGGCTCAACCCTCCGAGGCTGAGTATGAAGAGGATACTGGCGGCGATATAGGCAACCGTTGTAAGTCCCGCTGTCATGATCTTTCCATCAACTCCTGCGGAACATACGCAGCATGCGCTGGGTCACCAGAAAGCCGCCCGCGACATTGATGCTGGCAATCAATATGGCGATAGCTGCCAGAATGACCACCAGCAAGGACGAACTCGAGACCTTCAGCAACGCACCGATGACGATGATTCCGCTGATCGCATTGGTGACGCTCATGAGAGGAGTATGCAGAGCGGGCGTGACGTTCCAGATGACCTGCCAACCGACGAAACAGGCCAGAACAAATACCGTCAAGTGACTCATGAAGGACGGTGGGGCTACCGTTCCGAGGGCAGCGAGGACAATCCCGCCAGCTACCAGAATAGCTGCCGATTTTCTGCCGGTCTTGGCAGGTTTTGTTTCTGCCGGTTCCGCCGCCTCCGGTGTCGTGTCAGCATCCTGGATCGCTGCCGCCTTGGGAGGTGGTGGCGGCCAGGTGATGTCCCCGTCCTTGAGAACCGTCATCCCGCGGAAGACTTCATCCTCCATGTCGATCTGAACCACACCGTCTTTTTCGGGCACAAGATCGGACAGGAGGTGGCAAACATTGGCACTGTAGAGCTGGCTCGACTGGCTCGCCATTCGGCTCGGCAGATCCGTATAACCGATGATGGCCACGCCGTGCCTGTCGACAACCTGATCAGGCTCGGTCAGGGCGCAGTTCCCCCCCTGCTCCGCAGCCAGGTCGACGATCACGGACCCGGGTTTCATCGACTTGACCAATTCTTCTGACAGCAGTTCCGGAGCCGGCCGACCCGGGATCAGGGCCGTGGTAATAATGATATCAACTTCCTTCGCCTGGTCCGCAAAGAGTGCCATTTCTGCAGCAATGAATTCGTCACTCATGACCTTGGCGTAACCACCGGACCCTGTGCCCTCTTCCTCGAAATCGAGCTCGAGGAAAGTGGCGCCCATACTCTCGACCTGCTGCTTGACGGCCGGTCTTGTATCAAACGCGCGCACAACGGCGCCCATGCTTCGTGCAGCTCCGATGGCGGCCAGACCGGCAACACCGGCCCCGATAATCAGCACCTTGGCAGGTGGTGAGCTGCCGGCTGCTGTCATTTGACCGGTGAAAAACCGCCCGAAACGGCCAGCTGCTTCGATCACCGCCCTGTAACCGGCAATGCCGGCCATGGACGACAGCACATCAAGCTTCTGGGCGCGTGAAATTCGAGGCACACAGTCCATGGCAAGCACGGTGGCCTTGCGCTCGCCCAAATTCTCCATCAGCCTGGCATTGCGGGCCGGGTCAATCAGGCTGATCAGTATCGCACCCTCCCGCAGCTGCTCGACTTCAGCCTCTTCGGGGGGACGGATCTTGAGTATGATGTCGGACTCAGCCCAGATTTCCCGGGACGTTTCCGCAACAGTGACCCCGGCATCGCGGTAGGCCTGATCACTGAATTCACCGCCAAGACCTGCACCGGTTTCTGTTTGCAGTTCGAATCCCAGATTCAGGAGGCGAGAGGCCGTATCAGGAGTGATCGCCACACGCTTCTCGCCCGGACGAATTTCTTTGGGCACACCGATTTTCATTAAAGCCTGTCCTTCGGGATCTTCCGATCAAGAGAAATTCATGTGCAGGAGGGGCAGCCGGGTCGCGATGGCCAGCCCAGCGACAAAGCGGACGGGAACATAAGCATTCGTGAAAGTCGTGGCAAGAAGAATAATGCCCTTGATTCCCGCCGCGTTTCCCGTGCCGGAATCAACCGTAGCAGGGCGCCCTCCGCCACGGGCTCGACCCGATTTACGTCGGACCCGCCGCGAACCGCGAGAACGGTGTCAAAAGGGCCCGCGAAAGCAGCGCATTCGACACGTCGCTGTTGATCGGACAGGATCAGGGGGAGCCGGTAGCCGGCATCATCCGGACTCGTGTTTCCGGCATTTCCCGAACCCGATGACAAACCGGGTCCTCGACATTCATGAACTG
Organism: Alphaproteobacteria bacterium; assembly: GCA_965221485.1. Lineage (GTDB taxonomy): Bacteria > Pseudomonadota > Alphaproteobacteria > MPNO01 > UBA830 > JAJEBT01. Next base: position 2,521,603 of record OZ244893.1, read on the forward strand.
TTCCGGAATGCGGTACCTCCGGATTTTGTCGATCACCCGTTCATCGATTCCATTCCGGCATCGATTCCATTCGGGGTGACTCTCGTTGCGTGGATAAACCGGTCGTAGTTGGCGGGCCATACCCGGGCCGCGACAAGATTTGCAGATCGTCGGACCGCAACGGACTGCGCAACGTCCCCCGGATAACGATTGACCAACGAGACCGGCAGGCTGTCGGGCCAGTTCAGGCATTCCGGAAGGATTTGCAAGGGGCCCCCTGACAGGAACCTTGCGCTGTCCGGAGATCACCATGCGGAGCGGTTTTTGTTCCGAAGACGGCGATTCCAAAGGCTTTGGCTTCGGGGCACATCTGCCTCGTGAGCGGGAGAAGTGTTGTCAGGAAGCCGCCGTGATCACGGGCTCGCGAACGCAGCGCGTGGATGGATCAGGGCGTCCGCGGTATCTGGACACTGTGACCGGAAACAGCATAATCTGAACCATGTCGGCAACGAAACTGGACAAGCAGGAATGAAAGCAGCGTATTTCATGGAACATGGCGGACCGGAGGTCCTCACTTACGGTGACCTTCCTGATCCCGAGGCCGGGGACGGCGAAGTCGTTGTGGAAATTCATGCTGCCAGCATCAACGGTGCAGACTGGAAAGTCAGGGCCGGCGCCTATAGCCAGATCACGTCGTTTCCGTATGTGTGCGGACGCGATTTTTCGGGAACTGTGGGCAGTGTCGGCCCCGGAGTAAACGGGTTTCAGCCTGGAGACGCAGTATTCGGAGTTTGCGCGGTCGGGCAGGAAGGGACGTACGCCGAAAAAATCGCCATGAAGGCCGATCTTGTTGCCGCCAAACCTGACGGGATTTCCCATGTCGATGCTTCAGCTCTCGCGCTGGTCGGCCTCACGGCCCTGGTTTCCGTAGAGGACACCCTGAAGCTTCGATCGGGCGAAACGATCCTGATCCAGGGTGGGGCCGGAGGCGTTGCCGGTTTCGCAATTCAGCTCGCCAAGCATATCGGTGCCCGGGTCATTACCACGACCAGCGCAGCCAATCACGACTATGTCCGTGAACTCGGTGCCGATGAAGTCATCGATTACAGCACGACAGACTTCACGGACGTCGTTTCGGATGTGGACGCCGTCTTCGAAACCGTCGGTGGCGAGGTGGCCCTGCGGTCGTTTTCGGTCCTGAAACCGGGGGGCCGCGCAGCCTTTATTGCGTCTGGCTCGGCGGCTCCGGCGTCACCGCGGGACGATGTCCAGTCCCTGAGACCAAGAGTCGGACGCGACCGGCCGCATCTGGAGCGCATCATCGAACTGGTCGCATGCGGAGCCGTTCGTCTGCCGGAAACCAGATTGTTCCCCTTGCGTGCGGCAGCTGAAGCTCATGCCATCAGCGAAAGCAGGCACCTGCGCGGGAAACTTGTCCTGACGATTCGCTGAGAAGCGGGATGGGACGGTTCCCACGGTCGCAGGGCCGAAGATTCTGCTCCCGTTCCTTCGCCCGCTTTGCCAGCAGATTCATGTCAGAGGGATTTGCGCGAACACCCCTGCGTCGCAGCATGGAACGGGTTCGGCGCGGTATTCACAGGCATTGCCAGAAAGTGCGTGGCCGCAATTCTGTCCCCCAGCTGCGGCCGCACGCACACCCGTCACCCCGACGTGCGGCAGTCGCCAATGGTCCCGGCCATCTTCAATGGGACAAAATCTGGCTCAGAAACAACTTGGTGCGGTCATTCTGCGGGTTGTTGAAGAACTCCTGAGGGTTGTTTTCCTCTATAATCTGTCCCTCATCCATGAAGATGACCCGGTTCGCAACACTGTTCGCAAACCCCATCTCATGGGTCACCACGATCATGGTCATGCCTGTTTCCGCAAGCTCGATCATCGTGTCCAGAACTTCCTTGATCATCTCCGGGTCAAGCGCAGATGTCGGTTCATCAAACAACATCACACGCGGGCGCATGCAAAGTGCCCGTGCGATTGCGACCCGCTGCTGCTGCCCTCCTGAAAGTTGGCCCGGATACTTTTCAGCCTGGTCCGGGATTTTCACCCGCTCAAGATAAAATTTTGCAATGTCTTCAGCTTCCTGCTTGGGCATTTTGTTGACCCAGATGGGAGCCAGCGTGCAGTTTTCCAGGACCGTGAGATGCGGAAACAGGTTGAAGTGCTGAAACACCATCCCCACTTCCGATCGGATTCGCTCGATGTTTCTTACATCCCGGGTCAATTCGGTCCCGTCGACGACAATGGTCCCGCGTTGATGGCTCTCCAGACGATTGACACAACGTATCAGGGTTGACTTGCCTGATCCCGAAGGACCGCAAATCACGATGCGTTCCCCCGTCATGACTGTCAGGTTGATATCGCGCAGCACGTGGAACTCTCCGAACCATTTGTGCATGTGGCGAATTTCGATCATGACCTGCGGTTCGTCCGAAGCCGACCGGGCTTCTTGCATTCTGGTGGAAATCTCTGACATGTGTCGCGTTCCTATCGCGTCTCCGTGTTCAGCCGCCGCTCGAGCCACAGCGAATAACGCGACATCGCAAAGCAGCTCACAAAGAAGAAGAGGGCGACGAACAGGTAGGTTTCATTGGAAAGACCATTCCATTTGGCGTCCGCCAGGACGGCACGGGCAACTCCGAGCGGATCCAGGAGTCCGATTATGACGACCAGCGTGCTGTCCTTGTACAGTCCGATAAAGACATTGACGATGCCGGGAATAGAAATCTTGAGCGCCTGAGGCAGCGTGATCAACCATGTTGTTTTCCAATAGGACAACCCCAGCGCGTCCGCAGCCTCATACTGTCCCCGGGGGAGTGCCTGCAGACCACCGCGGACGGCCTCCGCGATATACGCAGCCGCGAACAGGGACACCATGATCAGGACCCGGACCAGAAGGTTGAAATTGGTGCCCGGCGGCAGGAAGTAATTCAGCATCGTCGAGGCCACGAACAGCAGGGTGATCAGCGGCACGCCACGAAAGACCTCGATCACGACGGTACATATGATCCGGATCGCTATCAGACGCGACTGCCGTCCCAGTGCCAGTGCGATCCCGATGGGCAGCGACACGACAATGCTGGTTACGCCGAGGATCATCGTGAGCAGGAACCCGCCGTATGTGTCGGTCTCGACCACCGGCAAGCCCAACCCGCCGTAAATCAGCCAGGCGGCGACGATGGGATAGGCGACGGTAAACCAGATAAGCTGCCGGCGAAACGGCGTCCGATCAAACAGGACAGGTGCCAGAGCCGGAAACAGCAGAAGGAAAGCGAGATTCGGGCGCCAGCGTTCCGCACCAGGATAGAACCCGTAGGTGAACTGTTCGATGCGTGTCGTGACCACCGCCCAGCAAGCCCCGCTGCCGACTGACCTGCACTCGGAACGGGATCCCGCATCAAGGACCGATTCCAGCACAAACCAGCCCACAGCCGCATCGAAAAACTCATAGCAAAGCCACAGCGCCAGAAGTGTGAGGCCGGCATTGAAGGGCGTGGAGAACAGATTTCTCCGCAACCATCCCACAATTCCGAGCGTCCGGTCGGGTGGTGGCAGACTGGGATGTTTCCCCGGCTCATAGGTTCTGATGACCAGATCCGACATCGCTCAGCGCTCCACCAGCCGGACGCGATGATTGTACCAATTCATGAAGACCGATATGGCCAGCGAAATGGCCAGGTAGATCACCATGACCAGCATCATTGTTTCGATTTCCCTGCCGGTCTGATTCAAGGTAATACCGCCGAGTGTCGCCACCAGGTCCATGTAGCCGATCGCGATGGCCAGCGAGGAATTCTTGGTCAGATCCAGATAGGAGGATGTCAACGGCGGAATGATCACCCGCATTGCCTGTGGCAACACCACGAGTTGCAGGATGCGTCCCTCGGACAGACCCACAGAGCGCGAGGCCTCGATTTGTCCCTTGTCTACCGCCAGAATTCCAGCCCTGACGTTCTCGGCGATGAAGCCTGCCGTGTAAAATGCCAGGGCCCATGTCAACGCCACAAACTCCGGTATCATCTGGATACCGCCACGGAAATTGAATCCCCGCAATACAGGATACTCGAAGGATACGGGACTCCCGGCTGTCCAGTAGGCGATGACCGGCAGACCGACGATCAGTGCCAGTGCGATCCAGCCGGCCGGCAATTGTTGCCCGGTCGTATCCCGGAGACGTTTTGCGTATCGAAATACGAGAAACCCGCCAAGCACGGCCACCACAATCGCCACAATGACGATCCAGATGGCAGGCTCATAATGCGGGCGCGGAATGAAAAAGCCCCGGTTGGTAAGAAAAGCCGCCTCGCCAAACGCGATGGCCTGACGTGGATGTGGCAGAAGATTGATGATGATTCCATGCCAGAGGAGGATCAGCAGCAGCACTGGTGTATTGCGCGTAAACTCCACGAACAGATAGGCCAGACGCGAAACCAGCCAGTTATCGGAAAGACGCATGATACCGACGGCAAAGCCCAGCACTGTGGCCAGTACGATGCCAACAACGGCTACCAGTCCGGTGTTGATCAGGCCGACAATTGCGGCACGCAGATGAGTGCTCTGGCTGTTGTAATCAATGAGCGCCTGGTTGATGTCGTACCCGGCTTCGAGATCCCACAGGAAACCGAAGCCGAACGTCTTGTCCAGCGCCGCGAAATTCGCGACGACATTGCCGATCAACCAGGCAATACCGGCGAACAGGGCAGCAACAAACAGAATCTGAAGAGTGACACCACGCAGCCTGCTGTCACGCCAAAGCTGCGACAGGCGGAACCGCTCGCCATACGGCCGCGGCGTCACGATTTTCTCCAGACCGACCTGTTCAGGGGGCCGGTGCGAGGGCGTGCCACCGAGAAATTACCCGGAGGCACGCCAGGGAAATGTCATCCGTCCCGGATGTTTCGTGCTTAACGGAACGGCGGGGCATACATCAGCCCGCCGTCCTTCCATTGGGCGTTGACACCGCGCGCCAGCCCGATCGGGGTGTTGGTGCCCAGATTCGCTTCGAAGACTTCCCCGTAATTGCCGACCTGGGAAATGATGTTGACAGCCCAGTCGGATGAAAGCTTGAGAGCCTCAAGACCCTGCAATTTTTCCTTGCCCAGAAGCCTGTTGATCTCCGGATTGTTGGTACCGGCCGCCATTGTCTTGACGTTCTGGGACGTAATCCCCAGTTCCTCGGCAGCAACCATCGCATTCAGCGTCCAACGCACGATATCGGCCCACTGATCATCGCCATGGCGTACCAGCGGTCCAAGCGGCTCCTTCGAAATGATTTCCGGAAGCACCATATGGTCGTCAGCGTTGTCAAGCGCCGCACGGGTCGCGGCAAGGCCCGATGCATCGGTGGTGTAGACGTCGCAACGCCCTGCGAGATAATTGGTCCGCGCCTCACTGTTCGTTTCGATCGGCACGGGCTTGTACTGCATGCCATTCACCCGGAAGAAATCAGCCAGATTCAGCTCGGTGGTCGTACCAGTCTGGATGCATACGGACGCGCCTTCCAGTTCCTTGGCTGATTTGACGCCGAGACTTGTGGGTACGAGGAATCCCTGTCCATCGTAGTAATTGACTCCGACAAACGTGAGTTGAAGATCCACATCCCTGCTGAAGGTCCACGTTGTGTTGCGTGACAGCATATCGACCTCAGCGGACCTCAAGGCTGTAAAACGGGTCTTTCCGGTCAGATGAGTATATTTCACCTTGCTTGCATCACCGAACACCGCAGCAGCAACGGCGCGACAAAGATCCACGTCGAATCCGCGCCAGACGCCCTTGTCATCGGGAGCAGCAAATCCGACCAGACCGGTATTGATTCCGCATTGCAGATGTCCGCGCGCCCGAACATCATCAAGCGTCGCTGACTGCGCCGACAGCGCTGTTGCCGTGAGCGCGGCCACGGCAAGGGAAAAGACAGGCAGTTTCATTTCGTATCCTTTCGATTCGAGGAACGGGTTGTACGAGCCCCGACAATCTATATTGAGATGTTGCAGTGGCAAGGTCAACTGTTGCGCCCGGGTTACATCCGGGCCCCGCGCCGAATTCCTGCACACACCCCTTCGGTTGCCGCCCCCCCGGAACCGTCCCTGCGGGACAGAACAACCGATATCGCGGATCGTTGTTGCAACCTGATCATCGACCGGGCCGCGACCCGACCAGGGTACGAAATTCCACATGAGGTAAACTGCGAAACAGTCTGGCAACCGGGACATCATCGGACGGTAAAGCGGCCGGATTTGATCGGAGAATGCCGCGATTCCAGCTCAACCGGCTGCCGCAGACCAGGCAGGGTTCCCGGCAGATATCGGGGTCGTTGACCGGCCCGGCCCTTTCGGGATCCCGTCCATGATGGTTGTCGCTGGTCCGGGGCTGTCGTGCTACTGTCCATTCGTCATTGCCGGGGCCCGGTCACCAGGTCAGGGTGAAACCCCTGGACAGTGACGACATGCAGACGGGCCCGAAGCGGTCGGACACGACGCAGTCAGCCGTGATGGCCGTGCGAGGGAACATCCGAAAAATGGAGTTTTCCCGTTTGAACAGAAAGATCGAAATTGCCCGCATGATCGTCGATCAGGCGGCAGACAGCGGGATCAAACTGGTGGCCAGCCTTCCTGACAACTGGTTGGCCGATGTCATCCGGACCTTTGATGACGATGATCGCTTCCATCACGTTCCGGTCAACCGTGAGGAATCTGCCGTCGGCCTTTGTGCAGGTGCTTTCCTGGGCGGCCTTGGCTCCGTGGCCGTGATGGGTGCATCGGGCATGATGACCCTTGTCTATGCGATAACCAAAATCAATTACACTTACGAGATCCCGGTTTTCTTCCTGATCACCTTGCGTGGTTCCCCCGGAGACCGCCACAAGCATCACGCATCGAACGGGCTCTATCTGTTGCCGGTCATGGATGCAATCAACCTGCCATACCGAATCGTGGATTCGGCTGAAAGTATTTCCCAGTTGGCTACGATGTACAGCCATTCACGCATCTACAGCCGTCCTGCCGCGCTGGTTCTGACCGGCGAACTGCTTCGGGGGGCGCGCTGACGATGGCGATGCCGTTCCGTGCCGGTTTTGAATACCTGGTGTCGCGATGGACGGACGAGCTGATTGTCCCTTCCGCAGGGAACAGCTGTCAGATGTGGTGGAATCTGACGCGGGAAACGGAACGGGTCTTTTATCTTGATGCGTCGATGAGTCTTTCAACGCTCTTCGGATCCGGCATTGCGTATTCTGTTCCTGAGGCCCATGTCTGGGCCTTCATCGGGGATGGCGCATTTTGCATGAACCCCGGGACGCTCATGGTGGAGCGGGATCTCGATTTGCCAAACCTGACCCACATCCTTGTTTCAAACCGTGTCTACGGAGGCACCTCCGACATTGATCTTCCGAACCGGGACGCAAACGATTACGTGTCCATGGCCCGTAGCATGGGTGTCGAGCGCGTATTTGCTTTCGATGCCATCTCGGATCTGCAGGAGGGTTTTGAACAGGCCTTTCGAGGGAACCGGGAGGGGCTGACTTTCGTGGTGCTGGAAGTCGAGCCATTGACTGTTCAGGATGCCGCGCTTGAGGGTCCGCCCATGGACGGACCCGAAATCAAGTTTCGCTTCGGCCGTTATATTGAGAGGACTTACGGGAAAAAGATCTTCACCCACCAGATTTGAAGGCGCTGCTGTTGCGGCCTGCGTCTGCACCCGCAAGCGAAAGGCAGGATGCAAGCGAACCGGGGGTCATGGAAACATGGTATTCCTTCCCGGGAACCGGACAACCGGAAGGTCCCGGATCGGGATTCGATTGGCACGTACCGGAAAAAGGGCTGCGATCCTCAGCGAACTGACAGATGTCGATTTCAGGCCAATCGCAGGTGCGATGTATCCGGGCACAGTTCTCCCGAGGTGCAGGAGGCGGTCACGCAGCATCCAGCCTGAACGTGGCTCGGACCGCTGCCTTCACGACCAGGCAGCCAGACGCTGCAGTGCAGCCAGCAGCGCGTTATCGTTGATCCGTCGTCGAAACCAGAATTGGCCGAAAGCGCCTCATGTCGCAGGTCCTGCGAAACGCGCTGTTGCCTGCGATCGATCACCATGGTCACGAAACTGGCAGCCGCGCATAATCACGAACCTGTCTCTTACAGGTCCATGGTCTCACGGCTTCCGCACTGACCGGCGTTTCTTTCGACCTCACATTGACGCTGACCCCGTTCCTCTCAGAACTTCTGACTGAAGCTGAGAAAGAGCGTGCGGCCCCAGCTGGCTTCGGTTGGACCGTCAACACTGCTCGGGTTGGAGGTGTCGACAGCGAGGCCGGCGTCGGTCAGGTTCAAAATCCCAGCAGTAACCCGCGCGCCGACCAGACCCAGCGGGTTGGCCCAGTCCAGCTCAAGGTCATGGCCAGTCCACGAGTCGAACCTGCCCACACCTGCCAGGTTTTCGTACCCCGAGCGGTAATTCGCGGTATAGACGGCCGTCAACCCGCCGCGCTGCGCCAGAAACCCGACGGTGGCGATTTTTCTGGCAATGGGCAGCCGGCGCTCTTCACCCGCAATGCGCAGCTCTGCATCGGTGACGCGCCGCAGAACGCCGCGCAGCCCGACGGCGCCCCAGCTGGTCCGGAAACCGCCGCCAAACCGTACATTGACGCCAGATGTTTCACTGTCAACCACATTCGCGTAGCTGTCGCGGATGGTGATGTCACCCCCGCTCCGATCGATGCAATTCGTCCCGTGGACACCTCCACATTCAGGCATGTTTTGCATTGCCCAGTCGGCGCTGTTCTGCCCCGCTTCACCCGAACTCGACAGTCGATACCATTCCAGACCGAAAGAGAACGGACCACGGCTGGCAACTCCGCCGACAGATATTCGTTCAGAGAAAGAGGGGTCCAGTTGAGGATTGCCCGTTGTCACTCGGCTCACCTGCCGGGGATTCGAGCCGGTGCAGGTGCGGGGCGGAGGTCCGCTGCCAGGGTCGCAATCAACGTAGGGGTGGTCCTGTACATCGGAGCTGTACAGACGCCACATCGGGGGAGATCTGTCTCCGGCACTCCATGAGCTGCGCAGGGTCACCAGATCGATCGGACGCATTTCGACCGACAGGCGCCATGAGTTCAGCCTGCCTATATCGTCGTACTCGTCGGTGCGACCGCCGACCCTGAGTGCCATATTGTCCAGCACCGGTAACGACATCTCGGCGAAGGCTCCGACAGCATTTCGGTCTCCGGCATAGCTGATCCCTCCGGAACCGAGCACCTCGGAAACAGGATAAGCCGTTCCATCATCATCGTGGAAAACCATAATCTGATGCTGGTCCAAAGTGCTGGCCTGGACACCTGCGGCCCAAGCCGCGTCCTGCTTTCCGATTGTGAACCCGGATCCCTCAAGTGCCAGCCGGGCTTCCAGGTATTCTCCGCCTGCCTCTATTTCCTCACGCAGAATCGCATTCCTCATTGCCTGCACGTGCTGGGGCGCCGTCGAGAACGGATTCACGAGGTCATAATTGCCTGCTTCGATTTCTTCTCTGATCCTGCCTGCATGAACGAAGTTTTCGCCAGTGCGGAAATTGTCGACCCGGGTGGCGCTGATACGTGCATCATAGCCAAGGCTGTCCGTCAGCGGGCCTTCGACGCTAATAGCGAGATCGTATTCCTCGCTGTCTGTCTGCCAGTCCCGGTTGCCGAGAGCGACGAAGCGGTGCGCTACGGAGATCAGGTCGTTGGCATCCGCCTGAAAGTCCGATCCGGCAGCTTCGTTGATTGCCTGAAGCAGGTTCGCGTCCGGTCTCAGGGAAAATGTGCCGACCGCCGGTGCGTAGCGGAACGCGGATTGGCCCTGCACAATGCGCGCTTCAACATGGAGATCGGAGCTGTCTCCGAGGGGGTGATCAAGGCTCAACGTTGCTGACGTCTGTTCAAGGCTATCTGTATTCCACATGAATTTCCCGTAGGCGAAACCGCAGCCCTTGTCGCCATTGCTGATACCCGGCGGGTTTGCGAGCGGGCCGGTATAGCCCCTTTCCGGATCGCATTCTCCGAGAGATACAGACCTGATACCCGTGAACGCTCCTTCGTCGTTGAGCTGGACAACCCAGACCGTGTTGCCGCCCACGCTGATGTTCTGTCCTTCATTGAACGAACCGCTCTCGGTCCATTTTGAGCGACTGTAGTCCCGGTGCCGCGCTGCGATTTCCCGGCGATCGAGGACATCCGCGCCAATGGTGACGCGGCCCTTGCCGACGTCGCCACCCCAAGTGACACTGCCCTGCCACCCGTCGCCACCCGTCTGGTCAGGGGCCCGCGCAAGTGCACGGGTTTCGAAGCCATCCAGTTCGTTACGCAGGACGATGTTGAGCGCGCCACGCACGGCGCCGCCATCGAGAGTCCCCAGGCTATCGCCTCCCAACACCTCGATTCGCTCGATTGCCGATATTGGCAAGCTTTCAAGGCTGCCGCTGGTCGTGGCGTAGGGTCTTCCATTGATCATGACAAGGACTGAGGGCCCGCCCGTAAGCACGTAACGAGCAATGCCGGTGTCAAGGAACTCCCCAAGGGTCTGGACACCGGCACGAAGGAGACTCTGTCGATCTAATTCCACGATCACTCGGGGCTTGGGTGCAAGCGGGCCGGCAAAAGCCATATTCCCTGCCAGAATTGTGACGGTCGCAAGCAACGCAACAAAAACCAAAAACCTTCTCATGAGAGATCTGCCTCCCCACAAGCGCTGTTCGTTGCCTCAATACTAGATCGCATACCAGGCCAAGTCGAATTTCTGAGCGAAAGAGACGGAAAAAGAGACGGCCTGGCGCAGGTAAAGGGACTGCACGTTACGGCGGCCTCTGCCGGTCCTTCTCACAACACCGGAACCAGTAAGCTCCGGGGAGCAGCGTATGAAAGCGTGGGCGCGTCGCCGAAGCAGATGGCGCAGGCCGTAGAGACCGCACAAATGAAGCGTGAGCCTTTGATCCGCACGAGCCAGGATCGCATACGCGGGCCTTCCGCAAACACCGGGCCACGAGGGGCCAGAATGGTGTCTTCAGTTCTCTCGATCCGGTTGTTCCGGAAAGACTTGTCACGGATTTTCATGACCGGGCCGGCTACAAACGACGCCACTCCTGAAGCTCCGACATTCCGAGGCCAGTTTACGCATCCTGATGTCGGCGCCCACCTGCAGTGCTATCAGGAACCGCGAGATCGGGGCCCGTCGTCATCAGAATTCGGGACGATCACATGGTCGACGGAAGCCGGAGAGCCCGTCATTCAGCGCGTTCAGACTGCGCCGGGACGTAAAAGTCAGGAAACTGCGTCCGGATCAGCTCACCGTCCTCGGCCCACACATGGCAAGTATTGAGCGGAGGCTTCGGAGATCTCGCACCCTTGCCATCCGACGCCGAAGCCCTCGACCACCGGATCGTATGCAAGGCAACCGTCGCGATGGGTCGCAACAAATCCACGAGATGTGTGCAACCCTCAACGCCACCCAGCCGCTGCCGAACGCGGTGATTCCAACCAGCCCCGATTTTCAGTCCCTTCAGCTTCTGAAACGCCGGCAGGATCGCTGGACACAAGGCGAAGGGTCCGGCATCAGTGACCGCCTCGACACCGCAAACGGTATAGTCGCGATCAACGGTCAGACGCAGCCACATGTCATGAAGCGGCTCCCCCGCCTGGATCTCTCCCCGAAACTGGTTCAGGAATGCATAAGCTTTCACATCGGTGAGATGACCCTCAATGTCATACAGCCCGTCCGAGCGCCGAAAACTCCGGCATTCAATGGCACGAGTATGAATCGGTTCTCGTTCGAGTACTGTTTCAGAAAGGGGCATTCAATCTTTCCGTGTTTCTGGATTTCGAAATCAGTCCCTGGCCGAGTCCGAACCCGCGTTTGCATCCAGCTTCGTCACCCGAATCAGAGTGATCCGGTTGCGCTGGCGACTGACAACTTCGAGCCGAAATTCCGGGAACTCAAATCGTTCTCCGGCATCGGGGATTGCACGTGCCTTGTTAATGACAAGTCCCGCAATCGTGACCGCCTCCTGGTCCGGCAATGTCCAGCCGAACCGGCGGTTGAGATCACGTACGGTCACGTCACCCGGCACAAGGTGGGAACCACCCTCTTCCTCACCGATACCATCGGTCGTCGCATCATGTTCATCATTAATGTCGCCGACAATTTCCTCGAGTATGTCTTCCAGAGTGACAACACCCATGAAAGTGCCGTATTCATCGACCACCAAAGCAAAATGTTCTCGCCGACCCTGAAAGGCAAACAGTTGATCGCGCAAGCGCGTTGATTCAGGAACGAACCATGGTGGAGAACAGATTTCATCCAGAAAAAGATCGTCGATCGAATCGCCATGGGCATGAACGGCCCGCAGCAGATCTTTTGCATGCATGACGCCAATGATGTTGTCCGGCGTATCTTTCCAGAGAGGAATACGTGTAAACGGGCTCTTCAGCGCTTCGTCAACGATCCTTCCCGTCGGCAGGGACGCATCGATCATGAAGACGTTCTGGCGATGCTGCATGACCATTCCGACATCAACATCAGCAAGATCCAGAATGCTGTGCAGCATGATCTGCTGCTGCTTTCCCCCGTCATCCGCGCCGGGCTGAAGCGCAATCGCACCTCGCAATTCTTCCGTTGCCAGTTGCATATTGTGTCCATTCTCACCCTGTCCTCCCATCAGCTTCCTGACACCGGTCAACCAGTAGATGATCTGCATGAATGGGGACAGGAAGCGGACAAGCAGGTTGATAACAGGGGCCACGACAAGCGCCATGTTATCGGCATGGCGAAATGCATAGGTTTTTGGAATCACCTCGCCGAATATCAGAACGAGAAGCGTCATCGAAACCGTCGCGTAGACGACGCCTGCTTCGCCGAACAATCCGATCAGCACACTGGTGGCGAGCGCCGACGCAAGAATATTGACCAGATTGTTGCCCAGCAGGATGGCGCCAAGCATTCGGTCCTGCCGTTCACGCAAACCGTTGACAATCGAGGCCCGGCGGCTTCCCTTGACGGACATCTGGTGCATTCTCGGTCTGGATGCGGCCGTCAATGCCGTCTCGGAACCAGAGAAAAACGCAGAGAGAACGACAAGGAGCAGAATCGCAGCCAGCGCAATCAGGGTCGTGTATTCCATCAGTAAAGGCATGCAGCCGGTTGCAGCACGATCATGCGGGCCGAGCCTCCTCCAGTATTGAGCGGACGGCTCCCATGTCAACTTCCCTGGCAATGAAAGCGTGGCCAATGCCGCGCGTCAGAATGAAGGATACCTGTCCGTCACGAACCTTCTTGTCATGCTTCATGTGTGCGATCAGCCCTTCCGGGTCCCAGCGGAGCCCGGCGACAGACGGAAGCTCAAGAGGCAAACCGACATTCCTGAAGTGGCGGCGAACGCGATCAACGTCGCTGCGTGGACACAGCCCGAGCGCAGCCGACAATTCGAACGCCATGATCATTCCGATCGCAACGGCTTCACCATGCAACAGGTCGTTTCCGAATCCTGCCTCGGTCTCAAAGGCATGACCAAACGTGTGTCCGAAATTCAGTAGCGCCCGGTTTTCCGCCTCACGCTCATCATGACCCACAATGGCCGCCTTGGCAGCACAACTGGCATGCACAGCATGGCGCCAGGCTACCTCATCGCCGGATACAACGTCCGGACCCCCTGTTTCCAGCCATTCGAAGAACTCCACGTCCCCGATCAGGCCATATTTTACCACTTCTGCATAACCGGCCAACCATTGCCTTCGGGGCAGCGTCTGAAGCAGGTCCAGTTCGGCAACCACAAGGGACGGCTGGTAAAACGCGCCAACAAGGTTCTTGCCGTGACGCGTGTTGATGCCCGTCTTTCCACCAACCGAACTGTCAACCTGGGCCAGGAGCGTCGTCGGAATCTGAATCAAACGGATGCCGCGCAGAACCATGCTTGCAGCAAAGCCGGCAAGGTCGCCGACGACCCCGCCACCAAGTGCATACAATGTTGAGGAACGCTCCGGTCTCCCTTCGAGGACCGTCCGGACCACATTTTCAAGACATGAGAATGTCTTTGAATGTTCACCTGCGGGGACGACAATCGGAGAGGGAGGCGAGCCTGCCGGCTTCAATGCGTTAACTGCCCGGTCCAGATGATGATGGGCCACGATCTCATCGGTGACAATCCAGCACGGGCCCTCATGAGGCTTGAGATATTCATCCAGTGACCCTGGCTCAAGCAGGTTTTTTCCGATGACAATGTCGTAGGATCGCTCACCCAGATCGACGCGGAGCAGACTCTCAGCCATTTCCTCTCCTGGCCTTTTCTGCTCTTGCAACGTGGGATTGGAGCCCGGCGATCACCTTTTCGAAAGTAGCATCGATATCCTCATTGCCGATCCGAATGTGCAAATGTGCCTCCGAATAGTAGGGGCGACGTTCCTGGATCAGCCGCTCCAGAGTGGCACGCTTGTCATCAACCTTGAGCAGCGGTCTGTCATTGCGGCGCAGGATCCGGTTCAGGATCACATCAAGTTCAACATCCAGCCAGATGGACAGCCCGTTCCGATGAAGGGTCTCGCGGGTCTCCTCGTCGATCACCGCTCCGCCACCCGTCGCCAGCACAGTCCTTTTCGCCTTCATGAGACGAGCAATGACCCTCCGCTCACCATCCCGAAATGCCGCTTCACCATAGCGTGAGAAAATTTCCTCGATCGTGCAGTTCGCCGCCCGTTCGATTTCCACATCCGCATCAATGAACTTGCGCTCCAGCGCAGCCGCGAGAAGTCGACCAATTGAGGACTTGCCCACACCCATCATGCCGACAAGAATCAGCGGCTTGTCGGAAAGAGCCTTGGCAAGCGCCAGGATTTCGGGTTGGGCTTCCCGCCCGTTCACATCCTTCCCTTCAGCCGCCGCGACATCGCCATTGAATGTCCGTCATGCAATCAATAGACTGCCGCAAATTGCCATAAATTTGATGGCAGATTCAAGCGCTGACCGAGAGTTCTTTATCGTCACTGCCGTGGGCTGTCCGCTCACTGTTCAGGTTGCGGACACCCGGGGATCACGACAGGGAGCAGCGGAAAGGGCGCCTCCGGGCAGGTAAGAACCGTTTATGAAAACGTCCAGCGTAATTGTACTCCTTGCTCTTGCGGCCCTGATTGCAGGAGGTGTGGCATTCCTCGGTTTCTGGGAAATTCCCGCCCCCGCTACGGAAGTAGAGAAAGTCATTCCGAATGACCGCCTGCCTCGCTAGATTGATCGGGTACATCGTCCCGGCAGCCCTGATCGCGTTCCTGCCCGTTGCCGCCGGGGCACAACCGGTCCAGCTTCGTCCTCCGACAGCCAGTCAACCCGTTCCTTCGGATCAAGAGCAACCTGGAACCATAACAACCGAAGCAGATCCCCAGCCCGCTTCTTCCGGGGCCTCCGAAACTCCGGCGTCATCGGACCAAAAGGCCGAAATCGTCGTCGATGCCCTTGAAGAGGTGGATCCCGGCGCCTTCGGCCTGATCGGGCAGGCCGAGGGCGGTTTTCCATCCAGCCTTTGGAACGGAACAGAGTGGTCGGTGGTCAAGGCGATGATGCCCCGTATGCCGGACCAGACCCGATGGAATACGGTCAGAACGCTGGCCATCCGGCTCCTGACCTCTCGCGCCGTCGTACCTGAAGGCAAACCGGCGCAAGACAATTTCATTCAGATTCGCATGGAGCGCCTTGCTGCCATGGGTGAGGCTGGTCATGCCCTGGAGTTGCTGGGAGCCGTGCCTGTAAACGCTCGCAATGAGGCACTTGCAAAACAGGGCATCGAGTTGCTGTTTCTCCAAAATCGGAATGACGAAGCCTGCAAGCAGATTCGCGCAGTTTCAGGCGGTTTTTCGGAAAGTTACTGGGACCAGGCTCGGGCATTTTGTCTCGCGCTCGACGGAAACCACGCGAGTGCCATACTGATATCCGAACTCTTGCGAGAGCATGAAGACGGTGTCGATCCTACATTCTTCGACATTATCGAGGCACTTGGCGGTGTAAAGGGGATCGAAATTCCGTCGATTTCCACGCCGAGTGGCCTCGTTCTTTCGATGATGCGGGTTGCCAACCTGCAGCTGCCGCCGGTTGTCAACGAAGTCTCCTCCCCCCTGATATTGCGCTGGATCGCCCGGGCTCCCAACACCACCATTGAAGAGCGGCTGCTGGCAGCCGAAAAATCGCTGCTGGCCGGTAGCCTTTCCGCTGAGGAAATTTTGCGCATCTATAGCGGTACCCCGGTCAGCAGTGAGGCCCTCAGAAACGCCATCTCGTGGGCCGAAACGAACTGGAGCCCCCGGGCGAGAGCCCTGCTGATGCGCCTCGCAACCAGCCAGTCCACACCGCTCGCAAAGGCCGAAGTCCTCAGACGAACCCTGGAAATCGCCCGGCAACATGGCAACCATACAGAGACTGTGCGTGCCGCCAGCCCGATTATCGAGGAAATGACTCCTGGCCCGGAACTGGTTTGGTTTGCTGAAGATGCTGCAAGAAGCCTCTTTGCCACCGGTCGAATCACGGAAGCCCTCGCCTGGTATGAAATCGTCGTGAAAAACCGTGACCAGCTTGAGGAGGCCTCCTCCATCGAAGCAGACCTGTGGCCGCTCGCAGTCCTTTCGGGCGCAGAGTCCGCCACGAGTGCACTACCGCAACGCCTGGTGCCCTGGTTGTCGGACTCCCTGAAGGATGCCGACGATGGTGCTGTGAAGCGCAGCCAGTTGTTCATGTCGCTGATCGAAGCAAGCGGCCATGAAGTTCCGGCTCAGGCCTGGCGGCAACTGGCGATCGCCGCCTCAGGCAAGGGAGAGGCCTTGGCGAATTACGCCTGGCACCGCCTTCTGGAACACTCCGCAGCAAACAACAGAGTGGGAGAGACGGTGCTTCTGGCTATTGTCGGAGCCGCAGGAAACGAGGACAAGGCCTATATGGGAGTCGCAGCTGCACACGCCGTAAATTCACTCTACACGATTGGCCGCGATAACAGCGCGCGCCGCCTTGCCCTGGAAAGCGCACTGGCCGGTGGCCTGTGAGATAGCCTGACCAAAGGCCTTTGATGACTCGAGCCAGACACCGCCCGGCTCCCGGGAGCGAGCACCTTCAGGAAATCTTTCTCGAAATGATGCTGGTTGAAAGAGGTGCCTCGCCCAACACCTGCGTAGCATACGAACTTGATCTTACGCAGTATCTCGAACATCTGGGCCGCGCGAATATCGATGCGCTCTCGGTCACGACGCATGACATACGCGATTTTCTCTCAGACCTGGTCGGCAACGGTTGCATGCCACCTACCCAGGCACGCAAACTCTCCGCTGTAAGACAGTTCCACGGTTTTCTTTGCGCGAATGGCTACCGTGACGACGATCCGACCTCAATACTGGACAGCCCGAGACAGGGACGGCCCCTGCCAAAACTGTTGACGCTGCCGGAGGTTGATCGGCTGTTCGAAGCAGCCCGGGCAATCGAGGGATGGCGGGGTGCGCGGTTACGGGCCATCCTCGAGATCCTTTACGCCAGCGGGCTGCGGATTTCCGAACTGGTCAGCTTGCCGATCGGCGCGCTGTCCAGGGACTGGCATGTCATTACCGTGCGTGGGAAGGGCGAACGCGAACGCATCGTGCCGCTGGGAGAGCCGGCCCGCAACAGCATCGCGAGCTGGCTGCCGGTGCGCGATGAAAGGATCCGGGCAGACTCACGAGACCGTACCGTGGCCTCACCCTGGCTCTTTCCCGGAAGCGGTGCACAGGGTCACCTCACCCGGAACACCGTCAACACAATGCTGAAGACTCTGGCCACATCGGCGGGTATTGACGCGCATCGAGTCTCGCCGCATATTTTCCGCCATGCGTTTGCCAGCCATCTTCTGGCCAACGGTGCTGATCTTCGAAGCGTCCAAAAAATGTTGGGCCACGCTGATATATCGACAACCCAGATCTATACACACGTGCTGGACGAACGTCTGAAAGCACTTGTGCGCGACATGCATCCACTGTCGGACCTGCGCCTTTAGGTGACATTCGGTCTGGACAGGACGGGACTGACCTGAAACTCCATGCAGACATTTCTCGACTTCGAAAAACCGATTGCCGAACTTGAAGGCAAAATCGAGGAGCTCAGACACCTCAGTGACGAGAGCGGTATCCGGATCGCTGAGGAAGTCGAACGGTTGCAGACCCGGGTTGAGAGGCTGCTGGGACAAACCTATTCCAAGCTGACGCCCTGGCAAAAGGTACAGGTGGCCCGGCATCCCGGACGCCCGCATTGTCTGGACTACATCAAGACCCTGATCGACGAATTTACGCCCCTGGCTGGTGATCGTCTCTATGCAGAAGATCACGCAATCATAGGCGGCATCGGACGCTTCAGGGGAACATCGATTGTCATCATCGGACAGGAAAAAGGGACCGAAATAAAGTCGCGCATGAAGCATAACTTCGGAATGGCGAGACCCGAGGGTTATCGCAAGGCGCAAAGGCTTATGCGCCTTGCTGACCAGTTCGGCCTCCCGGTGGTGACCTTTGTTGATACCGCCGGCGCCTATCCCGGAATCGGGGCCGAAGAACGCGGGCAGGCCGAAGCCATCGCGCGGACGATTGAGACAGCTCTCGAGATCGAGGTCCCGATTGTAAGCATCGTGATCGGTGAGGGCGGTTCGGGAGGCGCGCTTGCCATTGCTGTTGCCAATCAGGTCATGATGCTGGAGCACTCGATATATTCGGTCATATCTCCCGAGGGCTGTGCGTCCATTCTCTGGCGTGATTCGGAACACGCTACGGATGCGGCGAACGCTCTCAGACTTACCGCCGAGCATCTCCAGGAACACGGGGTTATTGACACGATTATTGAAGAGCCCGTCGGTGCAGCCCACCGGGATCCTGATGCGACCATGGCGTCGGTTGGAACAGCCATCAACGAGGCGCTCATGGAACTTCGCGGTAGGGACGGGGCAACCCTGTGCCACCAGCGCCGCGAGAAATTTCTGAACATCGGCGAAACCGCATAAGCCCGTATGGAGAGTACCTCTTCCGGACTGCGCTGCGCTTCATCAGGGTGCGATAGACCGAGGCCTCAACATAACAGGCAAAACCGCGATTCCATTCACCCGAGACTGCAGCGCGACAATCAAGATGAGATTCCGCGACAATCAGGACGAGACGGAGATTGGTGCCCCGGAGCGCAGGCACCGGACCAACGCAGACAGGCTCCAGGTTTCGCAGACTTCTGATACCGGATTCCGAATCAAGCCCGGGACCGCACCTTTTGCACAGGACGATCGGAAAACAATCGGAGCAATCCGGGAAATCCCGAACCCCATCGTCAGAAATAATCCGGGATGGTCACGAGCTTATAAAGTGACAGTCAACAGCACTCGTCGATGAGGAACTTCACCGGGCCGGCAGAAGATCATCGAGAGCGACCTCGCTTGACGAGGCCGGATCGCGCTCGCGCCAGAATGGCTCTCGGCGGGGGCGGCCACGCCGGGGATAGGCAGTGGCGTAGAATGCGGCCAGCTCGATCTGCACCTCGGAGAGTTGCGGAAAGGCCCCGCGAACCGCATCGGAGCTGTTCCCGTTGGCCAGCATGTCGACGATGTCGTGAACGGGTATGCGGGTTCCCCTGATGCAGGGGGCTCCCGACAACACGGCGTCGTCTCGCTCGACCTCGTCCCGCGCGCTGGCCAGCATCGAGAGACCCTTGCGCACTTCCCCCTTCATCGCTCGCACGTCCACGGACAGGTCACGTTCGCGGGCCCATCTCGCTTCCGGATGGTTGAGAAGGTAGCGCACCAGGCGCCGGCGTCCGTCGAGGGTCAACAGGCCCGTCATCTCGTAGGCGAGCTTCAAGCCCAACAGCCCGTCGCGGCGTATCGCACGGGAGCGGCCGTCGCCGATCGTTGCGGCGTGCAGAAGGCCCGCGTCGATGATGCGATGCACCTGCTTGAGCGGCACGCCGGTTACGCAGGCCGCCTCGTTGGCTGATAGTGTTCCGTCCACCATGATTGCGCTCATATTCTTTCCGTCATCCTGGAAGATATATAGCGTCAAGGCCTGCAAGGCAATCAGCGGTCACCGGAGTGCAGCACGACAATCAGGATGAGACCCAGCGTCAATCAGGAAAAGACGAGGATTGGTGCCCTCGAGCGCAGGCACCGGACCAACGCAGACGGGCTCCAGGCTCCGCAGACTTCTGGTACCAGATCCCGAAGCAAACCCGGGACCGCACCTTTTACACAGAACGATCTTACACGGGACGATCGGAAAACAATCGGAGCAATCCGGAAAATCCCGAACCCCATCGTCAGAAAAAATCCGGTATGTTCTCGAACTCATAAAGTGACAGACAACATGCCCGCGTAAAGGGCGCAGCAGATTTGACTTGTCCAGAATCAACTCAAAACACTTGTATTTCCACAACATCAAATACTCGCATAGGTACGGCGAGAGTCCGGCATGGTCATACCCAATGAGAAATTCGCTGCGCCACTGGCGCAACTCCAGTAGCTCCAGAGCATAGAGCGACGGGTTTTCCGCTCCGGAGAGTTGACGCGTACTCACCGTGAGCGGCTGGCCAGAAACGGTTTTTTACACGAGGTGATGAAGGGCTGGCTGATCTCTTGCAGCCCAGATGCCGATCCGGACGACAGAACATCATGGTTCGCTGCTTTCGGGAAGTACTGCGCGACCCATTGTACAGGTTCTGCCCGGAAGGGCACCTGTCCCCGGAACAGTCTTTGCTGCTCCATGCGAAGTATTCAGCGCGTCAATCAGGATGAGATTCCTGACGCCGACGGCAGGGACATGATTGCGGGCGAGTGCACGAGTTTACTGGCAGGCGTTGCAGCTGGTACGAGCAGTGATGAGTGATATCGTTGGCAGTGGTGAAGCCGGTGCTTTGGCGCGCGAGTCCCGCCAGGACTGGTATCGCGCGTTGTTTCAGCCTGCCGTCGCCACTGGCCTGATCCCGGCGGTCTCTCTGGCGGTTTACCTCAAGGAAGCCGTATTTCTGCGTGGATTGCGGCATGTGCCGTCACGGCGGGAGGGGTTGCGCGACGCCATGCCGCCCTGTTCAATCTTCTGGAAGCCTGATCGAACCCTCCGTTCGCGCCGTGCTCGAGCATTTGCTGTTCGGCTACATGCGTCCCTGGCCGGATCGGACGCACGGCACTTTTTCATGAACACGATGCTGGCATCCGGTGGCTATCCCTGGCCATCATCCAGGTCGAGGACCGCAATGCCTGTCTGGCCGCGCTTGAGAGCGCCAGACTGATAAGTTTATCGACCCGTCCGCACAATTTGTGGCGAATCGGGTTGCATGGTCCCTGGAGCAGGCAGCGTGAGCGAGCTTCTACAGGCCGGGCGACAGCCTTACTTGTCCAGAGAACCCCTCGTGTTCGGTTTCTGTCTGAACGCGAAGAGGGCGTGGTATCAGATCCGGTGCGCCAACGGAATCGGTCGGAACTCAGGCCGGAATCTTCTCCTGAACAAGAATACTTCCGTGGCAATGTTTGTATTTCCTGCCACTGCCGCAAGGACATGGCGCGTTTCGCGGGACTTTCCCCCAGGTTGATTCGTCACCCGGATCGAGCCAGCGACCGAGCGAATCATTTCTGATCCAGCCGGGCGGAGGAGCGTTTCCTGATCCCTGGGACGAAGGGATGTCCGAGGGCGACCGATTTTCCCGTCGGGCAGAGCCAGCCGCATGATCTCCTTCCGGCTGTGCCAGCGTTTCATCGGCTCCGGGCTCCAGTTCGACCCGACACAAAAGCGATGTCACATGCTGACGTAACGTCGACAACATGGTTTCGAACATGTCGAAGGCTTCACGTTTGTATTCGTTCAGGGGGTCGCGCTGCCCATAGGC
Organism: Alphaproteobacteria bacterium; assembly: GCA_965221485.1. Taxonomy (GTDB): domain Bacteria; phylum Pseudomonadota; class Alphaproteobacteria; order MPNO01; family UBA830; genus JAJEBT01. Next base: position 2,543,454 of record OZ244893.1, read on the forward strand.
ACGCAGTCCGATTCCCTGGCGCAGGTGATCAAGGGCCAGCAAGTGCTCCTTCCAGGTCTGGTCGAGAACCTGCAGCAAAAGACCCTTTTCCACCGACCGCATCAACTCGGAACCAATTCGGGCGGTTTTCGCAGCCATCAGGCGCCGCGCCTCCTCGATCATCCGGGCCCGGATTTCCTCTTCCGCAATGCCTTCTTCACGCACCCAGTCCTTGATCGGAAACTCGACACCGAGAAGTTCCCGGCCGCGCACCTGCAGACCCTCCGCATCCCACTGCTCGGCATAGGCCTTTTCCGGAATGCAGTTCGCAACTGCTTCCTCAATAGCCTGCTCGCGCATTTCCGTGACCGTGTCTGACACATCATCAGCATCCATCAGGCTCTTGCGCTGTTCGTAAATCACCTTGCGCTGATCATTCATCACGTCGTCATATTTCAGGAGGTTCTTGCGAATTTCGAAGTTGCGCTCCTCCACTTTTTTCTGGGCCTTTTCTATCGCCTTGTTGATCCAGACGTGAACAATCGCTTCCCCTTCCTCAATGCCCAGCTTGCCCAGCATCCGGTCGATGCGCTCGGAACCGAAGATCCGCATCAGGTCGTCTTCCAGCGACAGGTAGAACTTTGAACGTCCCGGATCTCCCTGTCGTCCCGAACGGCCTCTGAGCTGATTGTCGATCCGCCGCGCCTCGTGGCGCTCGGTCCCGATAACGTACAGCCCGCCCGCCTCAAGCACGACCTTGTTGGCCTCGGCGACTTCATTTTCAATCTTCACGCGCAGTTGGGAAGAACGCTCGTCGCGTTTGTTTTCCGGCAACTCGGCCAGTTCCTGAGCCAGCTTCATTTCGACGTTGCCACCAAGCTGGATGTCGGTTCCACGTCCCGCCATGTTGGTCGCAATCGTGACGGCTCCAGGCTGGCCGGCCTGGGCAATGATATAGGCTTCCTGTTCATGGAAACGTGCGTTCAGCACGTTGTGTTTCACCTTGTGTTTCTTGAGAATGGCAGACAACTGCTCGGATTTTTCGATGGACACCGTTCCGACCAGAACCGGCTGGCGTTTCTTCTGGCACTCCTGGATTTCCTCGAGGATTGCCGTAAATTTTTCCGCACCCGTACGGTAGACCTCGTCATCCTCGTCAACCCGGGTCATCTTTACATTGGTCGGCACGTCAATGACTTCGAGGCCGTAGATTTCGGCGAACTCGCCAGCTTCCGTCATCGCGGTGCCTGTCATGCCGGCCAGTTTCGGATACAGGCGGAAATAGTTCTGGTAGGTGATCGAAGCGAGTGTCTGATTTTCGCTCTGAACCGTGACGCCTTCCTTGGCCTCGAGCGCCTGATGCAGGCCTTCGGAGTAGCGCCTGCCCTCCATCATTCGCCCCGTGAATTCGTCGATGATCACCACGGAATTGTTCTTGACGATATAATCGGTGTCGCGCTGAAACAGGGTGTGGGCCCGCAGGGCCTGGTTGACATGGTGAACAAGGGCGACGTTCGACAGGTCGTAGAGCGAAGACTCCCCTGACAGAAGTCCGCGTTCGGCGAGGATCGTCTCGATCGTTTCGGCACCTTCATCCGTCAGGGTAACCGTGCGCTGTTTCTCGTCCTTTTCGTAGTCGGACTCCGTCAACCGCGGAATGACCGCGTTGATCGCGGCATAAAGCTCCGCCGCATCCTCTGTCGGTCCGGAAATGATCAGCGGCGTGCGCGCCTCGTCGATAAAGATATTGTCGACCTCGTCGACAATGGCAAAATTGAAATCCCGCTGAACCATTTCCTCAAGGCGAAACTTCATGTTGTCCCGGAGATAGTCAAAGCCGAACTCATTATTGGTGCCGTAAGTCACGTCGGCCCGATAGGCGTTCTGCCTTTCCTCGTCATTCAGACCATGCGTAATGCACCCGACCTCAAGGCCCAGAAACCTGTAGATACCGCCCATCCATTCGGCGTCGCGTTGCGCAAGGTAGTCATTCACTGTGACGACATGGACGCCCTTGCCCGTGAGGGCATTGAGATAGACCGGCAATGTCGCCACCAAAGTCTTGCCTTCGCCGGTCTTCATCTCGGCAATCCGGCCTTCGTGAAGGACCATGCCGCCCATCAACTGAACGTCATAATGGCGCTGGCCGATTGTGCGCTTGGCTGCCTCGCGAACGACTGCGAAGGCTTCGGGAAGAAGATCGTCCAGTGATGCTCCCTCGGCCGCGCGGGCCCTGAGCGCCTCCGTCTGCCCCCGAAGCTCATCGTCGGAAAGCGGTTCAAACCTCTCCTCGAGCGCGTTTACGGCGTCAGCACTTTTCCGGAGCCGTTTGAGTTCGCGATCGTTGGCACTTCCGAGAAAACGCTGCGTGATGGCTCCCAGCATCCCTGTTCCCCAATACAATCAGAAGCATTCGAGGGTTCGCGCTCACGGAGCCCGCGGCGCCTCGGCAGAATACTACAGGACCTGACCGGACAAATTACCGGCCCGCCTGAAACAGCCGATCTCTCAGGGTCCAATATATGGGACAACAACGCAAAATTCCAGTTGCTCTGAACTATGGGTCATCGTGAGGACCCGAAACTGTCTTCTGTTGCAACCCGGTTCCGGAGGTCTGCCTCCCGTCGCCTCGATCGCGATGGCGGAATGATTATCCACGACACTTGCCCTGCCGGTTCTGCTGTCGGGAACAGGTCGGTGGACACGGGAATCGGGATGTGTCTCTCGGCCGGGCCCGAAAAAACGACCGAAGTCGGGATGACGCCATAACCACGACCCTTTTTCAGACCGTGTCGGATTGCAGGCCCCGGGATCGGATTGCCTTGGCAACACCGGAATGATATCAATGGCCTCGTGATCTGGCTTCCCCGGACAGGGGAGACCCTGAAAACCACCCTGGCCCGGTCAGGGCCCGGCCGGCAAGGTCACGGCACGTTCTCAAGAATTCTCTCGTTGTCGAACCCATTCCGGCATGGGAACGGCGCTTTGGAACAACGCTACCGGCGGAAAACAGGAAACCAGAACAGGGGAACGCGCCGCTTCAGCCGCGGCAAGACATGTTCAGGCTTGAGGTTCGAGACAGTCGGCAGTGGTGTTGACGCTGTGCCTGCAGGCTCCGCACGGGTCAAGTCATGAACATGTTTCAGGAATTCCGGACAACATGAAAAAAATCTCTCCGCTGGCACCCGCTTCATTCCCCCGGTTTCCGGATATCCCCGGCGTTTCCCTCGCCTCGGGATCCTGCGGTTTGCGCTATTCCGACAGACGCGATGTCTTTCTTGTGGTGCTGGAACCAGGCAGCACTGCCGCGGGAGTCTTCACCCGTTCCAAGACGGCAGCGGCACCGGTGGACTGGTGTCGACAGATCGTCAAGGGAGGACGTGGCAGGGCTCTCGTCGTCAACTCCGGAAACGCCAACGCCTTCACCGGCCAGGAAGGTATGGATGCCGTTCATCGGACCATTGCCCACACCGCCTCCATTCTGGGTTGCCCCGGGGACGAGGTGTTCGTGGCTTCAACCGGCGTCATCGGCGAAACACTTCCAGATGAACGGATCAGAAAGAAGCTCACTGAACTCCGGGCACAACTCCGGTCCAGCGGCTGGCAGGATGCGGCGAGCGCCATTATGACGACGGACACGTTTCCCAAGGGTTCATTTCGAACCACGGACATTGGCGGCACGGACATCGTCATTGGCGGCATCGCCAAGGGTTCCGGTATGATCGCGCCGGACATGGGAACAATGCTTGCCTTTCTGTTTACGGATGCGTCCCTGCCTGCCGACATCCTGCAGACGCTCCTCGCGAGGGGCGTGGACAAGTCGTTCAATGCGATTACCGTGGACGGTGACACGTCAACCAGCGACACGACACTGATGTTTGCAACAGGACGCGCCACCCACCCGGAATTGCAAACAGCCGGGGATCCCCGGCTACGCCGCTTTCGCGCGGCTCTCGACGAGGTGTTGCTTGATCTCGCCCATCAGATCGTACGTGATGGTGAAGGAGCCAGAAAATTCATTACCGTGACGGTCTCCGGCGCGGTTTCGAAAAAAGCCGCACGCGTGATCGCCTTCTCCATCGCCAATTCACCGCTCGTCAAGACCGCGATCGCGGGAGAGGATGCAAATTGGGGCCGGATCGTCATGGCAGTCGGCAAGTCCGGGCAAAGAGCCGACCGGGATCGACTCGCAATTTCCATTGGCGGAGTTCCGGTTGCAGACAACGGACGTGCGGTTCCCGACTATGATGAAGATCCTGTGGCCGCCCATATGAAGGGGCAGCATATCGATATCGATGTTGACCTCAATATCGGACCCGGCAAGGCTACCGTCTGGACCTGCGATCTCACCAATGACTATATCTCCATCAATGCAGACTATCGCTCCTGACGGCAGAACGCTTCCGATTCTTCTGGTGGCCGCAGCGGCGCTGTTTGATTCCGACGGGCGGGTCCTGATTGCGCAGCGAACCCCAGGGCGCAGCATGGCAGGGTTATGGGAGTTTCCGGGCGGCAAGATCGATGAAGGCGAAACGCCCGAGCAGGCCCTGATCCGTGAGCTTCGGGAGGAACTGGCCATCGATACCGAAGAGAGCTGCCTTTCACCCTTTACCTTCGCTTCGCACAGTTACGACGATTTTCATCTTCTGATGCCCTTGTATGTCTGTCGAAAATGGGAAGGAAGACTTGCGCCCCGGGAAGGTCAGCAGATCAAATGGGTGTGGCCCGCAAGGCTTGCAGACTACCCGATGCCACCGGCCGACATTCCATTGATTGCCATGCTGCGCGACTGCCTGTAACGGTGCCGGTCATCAACGGGAATGAGAAAGCCGATCGACCCGACACAGTTTTGCGGACGCCCGCAGGTCCGGACAGCGATGACCCGCAGGAGTCAATGAGACCTTGCTGAAATGACACGCGAAGCGCCAGCAGCTCAAGGCTGGATCATTGTGGCGATCTGCTTCATTGCTCTCGCCTGCACGTTCGGCTCACGATCTTCGGTCAGCATGGTCCTTCCGTTGTGGCGCACGGAACTCGGATGGACCGGAGCCCAGTCGGCGACCGGAGCCTCACTGGTCCTGGTAATGATGGCGATTGGTTCACCGATCGCCGGCAATATCATGGACCGCTATGGCGCCCGACGGGTCTTCACGGCAGGCCTGATCGCGCTCTCCGTCGGGATCGGAACGACATCATTCGCGTTCGACCCGCTTCACTACTACGCCATGTTCGGACTGGTCGGCGGAATCGGATGGGCCGCCGTCTCCATCCCTCTCGTTACAGCTGCAGTCTCCCGTCACTTCACGCGTCTGCGTGGCCTGGCGGTCGGCATTGCGGTTTCGGGGGCGTCGGGAGGACAACTCCCGGTACTCTCCGGCCTTGGCCTGATGATCGCAAGTTATGGCTGGCGCAATTCCTATCTCATTCTCGGTGTGCTGCTGGCTCTGCTCGCCGTTCTGGTGTTCGTACGTTTCCGGGATCCGGAACCCATCATGGAGGGCGGGGCTGCCACGTTGGGGGCCGAAAATGACTCCCTGATGGAGCGAATCAACTTTCTCTTTGTAAACCGGACGTTTTTGCTTTTGCTTGCCGCCTTCACCCTGTGCGGTTTCACGACCGCAGGTGTGATTGATGTGTATTTCATCCCTTACGCGATCACCTGCGGCTTCACTCTGGTCGAGGGCTCCGCCGCCTACGGAATTCATGGCATTGGCAATCTCGCAGGCGTCATCCTGTTCTCATGGATGGCCGATCATGTCCACCGGCCCCGCCTGTTGGCAAGCCTGTTCTTCATGCGAGCGCTGACCTTTGTGCTTCTGGCATTTGTCGGCTCAGATATCGGATTGCTGTTTCTGTTTGCGGCAATATTCGGATTTCTGAACTTCGCAACCTTCCCCGTAATCGCCAACATTGTTGCCACCCATATCGGGCTGCGTATCATGGGGCTCACCCTCGGGCTCCTGTTCGGAGGTCATTCCCTCGGAGCTGCCATCGGTGTGGCAACCGGCGGCTGGATATTTGATCTCATGGCACGTTACGAATGGGTCTGGTGGCTGTCCATGGTGCTGGCGGCCTCTGCCGGACTGTTCGCCATCCTGGTTCGGGAATACCGCGATCCCGAAAGCGGAATGCAGCGGGCACCGGCGTAACCGGCAGGGCCTACGGCAGCCATTGCGTGCCACGGCTCGCCAGCCGGTTCTGTCAAGACTCGAGGAGAGTGCGTCACAAGGATCAGTACTGACCCGATACAGAGGGCCGTCTGTTGGGCCCGACGGCGTGAAATCCGAACGAGGGCCTGATACCGGTCATCCCGGATCTTGAGAACCAACCAGCAAGGGATCTTGTCACAGCATGAAAGTCATCGATGTTCATTGTCATATTGCCCCGGCTTCCTGTTTGCCCATGGAGGCCATCGCAAGGGACGGCCGAACCTATGGCCTCAGTGTTGGCCATGATTCCTGTGGCGGGAATTGCCCGATCATCAATGGACAGGCCAATCGCAACTGTGACGCCGACCAGCTCTACGATGTGGAACGGCGACTCCGGGAAATGGACGACGCCGGCGTTGACATCCAGGTCTTGAGCCCTGTGACGTTCTTCTATTTCTACAATCTTCCACCCGACGAGGCGGCTGAACGAGCGCGACGCGTCAATCGCGGAATCGCCGACATTGCAGCTGGCCGGCCGGACCGCTTCAGGGGCATGGCGACTGTTCCCATGCAGGATCCCGAGCGAGCCGTCGATGAGCTTGTCCATGCCGTCAAAGATCTTGGCCTTCACGGCGTGGAGATATCCTCGAACGTGGACGGCCGCAACCTGGACAAACCGGATTTCCGACCCTTCTTCGAAACCGTGCAACGTCTGGATGTCCCGGTATTCATCCATCCCGAGAACGTGGCCGCGGCCGACCGGCTGCAACGCTACTATCTCCGGAACCTCATCGGGAATCCGCTGGACACGGCGATCTGCCTGGCGAGCCTTATTTTCGGTGGTGTTTTCGACGAATTCCCGGATCTCAAAATGATTGTCGCCCATGGCGGAGGCGTAGCCCCGATTCTGGCCGGGCGCTGGAACCACGGCCAACAGGTGCGGTCAGAAACCAAACTGCCTGAAAGGGCGCCCGCGGACTATCTTCGCGACCTCTATTACGACACGATAACCCACGACACGGCCATATTGCGAAACCTTTGCAATTTCGTCGGTCCATCACGCGTTCTTCTGGGAACCGATTATCCCTTCGACATGGGAGATACGGACCCGTTGAAAACCACGGCCGCAATCCCTGATCTGACAGCAGCGGATCTTGAGGATATTCGCGGCAACACGGCGGCCCGGCTTTACGGAATCGAAATCTGAACCCGTTCCCGAAGACCGGGCTCCCTCGACATGCGACCCTGTCCTACCCATCACCATTAGGAAAACTGTGAACATGAGCACTCAGCCCGCCTCCGCATACGGGGACATTCTTTTCGAAGTGAGTAACAACGTTGCCTGGGTGACCATCAACCGCCCGCGAGCCCGCAATGCCTTTCGCGAGCAGACACTGGACGAAATGATCAATGCGTTCCGGTCGATCCGTAATGATCCTTCAATCGTATGTGCTGTCGTCACAGGTGCCGGTGATCAGGCGTTTTCAGCGGGCGGCGATTTTCACGCCATGATGCGGCTCAACCGGGCCAATGCCCATCACTGGAATGATCGCATGCTGGGTCTGGCAATGACGATTCGCGGTCTGCCGGTCCCGGTGATTGCGATGGTAAACGGCTGGTGCATGGGCGGCGGCCACGAGCTCGCCTTGTGGTGCGACCTGGTCATTGCCTCTGACAATGCCGTCTTCGGCCAGACCGGTGCCCGCGTGGGCGCATGTCCGACAGTGGGTGCAACCCAGTACATTCCTCGGTTGATCGGGGAGAGACTGGCACGGGAGATGATCTTTCTTTGCCGCACCTTCACAGCAGAAGAGGCCGTGCAAGTGGGACTCATCAATCGTGTCGTGCCGCAAGCGGACCTTCGCAGCGAAACGGAGGCCTGGTGTCGTCAAATGCGCTCCTACAGTTCGCAGACACTCCGGGCTACCAAGAAGTCGTTGAACTTTGAATCAGACGAGCTCTATGCCTCGTGGCAACACGGCATGGAACTGCTGGCGCATATCTGGGGATCAGAAGAATCGCTCGAAGGCATGCAGGCCTTCATGGACAAGCGCAAACCCGATTTCCAGCAGTTCCGTGAACGCAACCGGGCCCAGGTCGAAGATTACCTGGCGGGCCTCGAGAGGGACGAGAACCAGGCTGCGGACGGAACCTGACCGCCCGCCAGTCCGGACATTCCGGCAAGGCACTCGCCCGTGCAGATGGGAACGAAATGACGCCGAAACGTCATAATGTGCAGTTCACATGCATTGCCATCCCGGAAGAGCGCCTTCAGGAACGGAGCGACAGGATTGAAGGGTCAACCAGAACCGGGAGTTCCGTTTTGCCGACCTTCCCGTGTTTGGCGGGTCCCGAAATCCAATGTCCGCATGTTCCCGTCTATTCCGATCCGCCGTCGATCAGTACAGCAGCCCGTCCGGTTACCAGCCCCTCCTCGACACGCGCGTGGAGGGCTTCGGCGCCCTCCATTCCAACCGTCTCGGTAACCAGGGGCCAGACTTCGCCCCGAGCGCAGAGATCCAGCGAATCCAGAACCTCCTGGCGGGTCGCGTAACGACTTCCCATCAGCACCAGTTCTTTCTCCAGCATCGCACGAGGATCTACCTCGAAAGCCTCACCGGCACCTCCCAGCGTAACAAGCCGACCGCCGCGCCCCAGTGCGCGGGTTCCCAGTTCCAGGGTTTCCCGTGTCGACACGAAATCCACGACCACATCGACGCCTCCGTCACCAAGATCGCGAAGCGCTTCAACAGCATCTGTTGCACGAGGATTGACGCAGGCTTCGGCACCGGCGGAGCGGCATGAGTCAAACTTGTTTTCGGCAATGTCCACTGCAATTGTGCGAGCATGCGCCCAATGGGCGAGCATGACCATATGCAAGCCAAGGCCTCCGCCCGCGCCGATCACCGCAACCCTGTCCCGTGCCCTGATCCCGGCGTGACGAAGAACCTTGACCGGCGTCGCAATGGCATCCGTGATGACGCCGGCCTCTGCAGGATGGGCTTCCCAGTCCAGATCCGGCGGCAAGCGAATGAAATTTGCCGACGGCAGTTTGATCAGCTCGGCATATCCGCCGTCGCACGCACGGCCGACATACCCTCCAAAATCTGAACACAGGGTTTCCCGATTGATCTGGCACCAGTAACACGTACCGCAGGTCAGATAGAAGTAGGCCGTCACCGCGTTGCCAACCGAAAGGCCGGTGACATCGCGACCTACAGCCTCAATGACTCCGGTGATCTCGTGGCCGATGATCCTGGGATAGCTTGCCGGGGAGCGCCCGGCCTTGACATGCTGAATTGTAAGTCCGGCCCCGCAGGCCAGCACCCGCGCGACCGCCTCATTCGGCCCGGGTACGGGATCCGGCACCGACTCCAGGGAAAATTCATGACCAGGACCGTGAAGGACGAGTGCTTTCACAACAGGTGCTCCTGAATCAGGTCCGACATCAGCGCCAGCTGGCCACGCGGTCCGGCGCCCATGACCTGAAGGGTGGACCCTGCAGCCGATGGGCGGCACGGGATCTGTGTCCAGCGACGTATCATGACCTCAGACCCTTGTCACAGCAGCTGCGACTGCTTGGAAACGCGGTGGACATCGGATATATCATGTCGTCGCGTCTCCGGAAACCTGCATCCGCTGGGCAATCCTCCGGACCTGGCCCGCAAATGAAACCGGAAGGACCCGAGATGACACCCCATAACAAGGTCGCAATGGTAACCGGTGCCGGAACAGGTATCGGCCAGGCGGCGGCGCTGGCGCTCGGCAGGAACGGCTTCGAACTGGTTCTGGCCGGCCGGCGCAAGGAACATCTCGACGAGACTGCCGCGCTGCTGGACAGTCCCCGTACGCTGGTCATCCCCACCGACATCGGTGATCCGGACCAGATCACCATGTTGTTTTCCAGGGTGCGAGAGACTTTCGGCCGGCTTGATGTGCTGTTCAACAATGCCGGAATCGGCGCCCCCCGAATTCCTATGGAGGATCTTCGGATCGAAGACTGGAAACGTGCCGTCGATGTCAATCTCACAGGATCCTTCCTGTGTGCTCGTGAAGCGATCAGGATTATGAAGGAACAGACCCCGCGGGGCGGACGCATCATCAATAACGGCTCGATTTCCGCCCACACACCCCGGCCTGATACGGTCGCCTATACGGCAACCAAACATGCAATTACCGGACTTACCAGGAGTATCGCTCTTGACGGCCGCAAGAATGACATCGCCTGCAGCCAGATCGACATCGGCAATGCGGACACGCCGCTGGCAGGACGCATGAAGCACGGTGTTCCGCAGGCCAATGGAGACATCATGGCGGAACCGGTCATGGATGCGGCCCACTGCGGAGAAATGGTCGCCCGGATCGCCACTCTTCCGCCGGATGTCAATGTCCTTTTTACGACGATCATGGCCACAAAGATGCCTTACGTCGGTCGCGGTTAGACGCACCCGCGTTTGATCCGCAAGAAACCACAAAACTACGGGCCATTAGGGGTAACACGTCATGACTGGAGAGATCCGCGACTGCCTGCCACCGGACAGGAACCCGCGCAAACCTGCGCTTGAACTCCCGGCTGGCGCCATAGACACACACGTCCATGTCTTTGAGAGCCGTTACAGGAAGTCGCCGTCACGCGGCTACAATCCACCCGATTCGACCCTGGCAGACCTTGTCCATCTTCACCAGACTCTGGGCATCGACCGGGTCGTCTTTACGCAACCTTCAACCTATGGTGTTGACAACTCGGCCATCATGGACGGGATGGCAAAGTTGAACGCTGAGACCCCGGATCGTGCCCGGGCGATTGTCGCGTTCACTATGGATTTCACGGACGAGCAGATCGCCGAAGCTGATGCGGCAGGGGCCAGAGGTGTACGTCTCAACATGGACAACAAGGGCGGCATGCCCCTTGAACTCAATCAGATTCCCGAACTGGCCGCACGTATTGCCGCGTTCAACTGGCATATCGAATTCCTGTTCCCGGGCAAGGATATTCTCGACCTCATGCCGGTTTTCCGGGCGTTGACTGTCCCGATGTCAATCGCTCATTTTGCCTATCAGGCAGCTACGGCCGGTGTCGATGCCAGGGGGTTTCAGTCACTTCTCGATCTGGTCCGGGATGGCAACTGCTGGATCAAGATCTCCGGTGCCAACCGCGTGAGTGAAACCGACCTACCGCCCTATGATGATGTCAAACCCATGGCAGAGGCCCTGATCGAAGCGGCACCCGACCGCATTGTATGGGGCACCGACTGGCCACATCCCAACAAGTATGAGGTCAACCCCAATGACGGAGACCTCGTCGATGCTTTCGGAGACTGGGTGCGTGATGAAACCATGAGGCGAAAGATCATGGTGGAGACACCGGAGCAGTTCTACCGGTTCTGAAAGCGGAACCCGGGGTGCCGGGCTGGCAACGCAGGTTTCCGGCAGAACCCCATTGAGGGCGATCACCCCTGCTCCGATCAGGGTCTTCCAGGCTTTTCTCCGGAAAGATCTGCCCAACCGGATCAGGGTCCGCTACGATCGGGCAAGCCGGAAGCATGCATTACGCAGACACAGCAGAAACCCTTCCGGCATGCAAGGGGGAAGATATGAAAGACGCCGTACCGTCCATGGAAGCGTTTCGGCTAAGGAGATTTGTCGAGAAAATCGAGGATATCGGAGAACTGGAGCGGGTCACCGAGCCGGTCGAATTGATCGATATCGCCCGTCATCTGGATGGCAACCCGAAGGCCGTCCTGTTTGAAGCCGCAGGGCCCGAGAAAGCCGAACTGGTCGGCAATGTCATGGGAAGCCGCCGACGGATCGCACTCGCCATGGGGACAGACCCCGCGGACCTTCTGCCGCTTGTCATTGACCGTCTTCGCGGGAACATTCCCCCGGTCACCGTCAGCGGATCCGATGCCCCCTGCCAACAGATCGTTCTTGAGGGTGAGGATGCGGACCTGACCCGACTGCCTGTCCATCTGCAGCACACACTGGACGGAGCCCCGTATATTTCCGCCGGCATCGACTTCACCTGCAGTTCGGACGGCCTCAAACGCAATGTCGGGTATCGTCGAATGATGCTCCGGGGGCGGCAGGAAGCCGGTATCGATCTGATCGCGCCAAGCGATCTGCGCGGAATTTACGCGCCCTTCACGCGAAGCGGCAGGACGATGTCCATGGCATTCGTTATCGGATCTCATCCTGCCGACGGAATCGCGGCCACCAGCATGACGGTGCATGACGACGAACTCGGAGTCATGGGATCGGTGCGCGGCTCGCCCGTTCCTCTCGTGAAATGTGTATCGATCGACGCACATGTCCCTGCCGATGCCGAAATCGTTCTGGAAGGCTATCTTGACGAAAACGGCTGGCATGAACCTGAGGGGCCATACGGGGAATATGTCGGATATTACGGCCACATGAAGATCAACCCCGTCTTCCACCTCACCGCCATAACCATGAGGCAGGATGCGCTGTTCCAGACAGTCACCATTGGCGGCCGCCATCTCGGCCGTACCGACACGGCTCAGCTCTGTGCCTTGCGAACGGAAGCGGCGGTCTGGCAGGCCCTGGAAACATCGGTTCGCAATCCCCTGGGCGTTCATGTCACGGCCTCATGCGGCGGTATGTTCAATGCCCGGATCTGCCTGCATCAAAACTATCCCGGCGAAGCGCGCAACGCTGTTGCGGCCGTGCTGGGATCCAAAGCGGACGTGAAGCATGTCTTTGTGGTCGATCCGGACATCGATATTTTTGACAGTGAGCAGATGGACTGGGCACTGGCAACCCGCTTCCAGGCAGATCGCGACTTCATAACCTCCACAGGGTATCGAGCCGTTCCGCTGGATCCCTCCCTGAGCGGCAATCGGGTTGGGGCCAAGGCAGGCTTCGACCTCACGCTTCCGTTCGGATGGAATCCCGAAACCGACTATCTCGTTCCGGATCCGCCCGTTATCGGGGACGCTTCCGGGGGCTCCGTGATTGACGCCCTGAAATCCGGTCCGCAGACCTTCCGTGATCTGATGGAAGTCCGGGGAAGCCGCGACGGACGGGACGTGCTAATCGAGCTCGATGCCATCCGAAAATCGATTGGTCTCGGAAGGCTCGACGACGGACGTTACGTGCTTGCAGAAGGAGCGGATCGGCAGGGAACCTGACCTCTCCGCCGGAAACGATCCGTATCAGGAAACGGCATCAAACCGGTCAGGCGGAACGACCGGGCCCATCCGGCGGGGGACCGTTTCCGGTGTGGCGTCAGGGTGCTTCATCCCATCCCGCGGGATCGCCAACAACCACAACGGTCAGGCGGTCCGGGTCAAAAAAGGTCCGCGCAACGCGGTTGACGTGGTCCAGTGTCAGTGCGCGGATGTACCCGGGCCGATTGTCGAGGTACTCGATGCCCAGATTGGCAGACTGTATGCCGACCAGCAGGTTTGCGATGCTTCTGCCCGAACCGAACCGCAGCGGAAACGATCCGATCATATAGGTCTTTGCTGCCTCAAGCTCGCTCTCCGTGATTCCCTCGCTGATCCGGGACCACTCGGACCGGATAATCGCCATGGTCTTTGCAGCCGTATCGTTGCGGGTTCCAACATATCCTGCGATCAATGACGCATGGTCGTAAGGTCGAAGAGAGGTATAGATCGAATAGGCAAGGCCACGCTTCTCCCGAACTTCTTCATTCAGGCGGGAACTCAGCCCACCCCCTCCCAGAATCTGGTTGAGCAGGGACGCTGCATACCAGTCGGGATCGTCACGTCCAATGGCTTCATGACCGAAGATGATGATGCTTTGGGGGTCGGGTTTTCGAATAACAACAGTCTGGCCTGCACCCGACAGCGTTACCGCAGGGATCTGAACCGGGCGGGTGGAGGCAGGCAGGGAACCGAACACTTCGTCCAGATGCCCGGACAATTCATCTGCTGTGATGTCGCCGACGACCCCGATCAGCAGACGGTCCCGTCCCAGCCGGCTTCGGACGAACCTGTGCAAATCCTCTGTATCGATACCGGAAACGCTCTGTTCGGTACCCCTCGGGGGGCGGCTGTATCTGTGATCCGGAAACACCGTCCGGTTCCAGACCCGCCCGGCAATCCGCCGCGGGATTTCCGCACTGCGCCGCAGGCTGGCAACCAGTTGCTGCCGGACCCTGACCACAGCCTGCTCGTCAAACCGCGGACTGTCGAGGGCCAGCTTCAGGAGAGCAAAGGCGCGTTCGCGCTCTGCAGACAAGGTCTGCAGGGAGCCGGAAAAATCGTCTCGCCCGGCCTGAAAGATCAATTGTGCGGATATGTCTTCCAGAGACCTCTGAAACGCTTGTGAGTCCAGGTTGCCGGCACCCTCATCCATGAGGGCTGCGGTCATGACCGCAAGGCCCTCACTGCCCGCGGGATCGGCCGAGGATCCGCCTCCCCGAAATGTAAAGGCTATCGACACCAGTGGCACCGACGTGTCCCGCACAAACCAGGCGACAATACCCGACTCTGTCACAACTTGTCGGATGGTCACGGCGCCGGCCGGATGGGGTATGACCTGCCATGCAATCAGGAAGCCGAGAACCGGCAACACCACCATGCGCCGGAATTGAAAAAAGCCCTTCACCGAACCGATCTGTCCGGGAGCAAGCGTCCGGTCACGGACCGCCGTTCATCGAACAGGCCGCGCACCGCCGTCCGAATATCGGTCTCGGTTACGGCGGAGATGCGATCAGGCCAGCCTTCCACATCGGAGGTCGCCCGGCCCAGGGCAAAAGCGCGTCCGAGACTGCGGGGTCCACCACCGAGATCATCCCTCGCATAGATGGCCTGGCTGGAGAGAACTTTCTTGGCTCTCTCCAGATGGTGCGCATCCAGACCATTTTGCAGCACATTGTTCAACTCTTCGGCAATGGCTGCTTCAAGTGTGTCAATGTCCCGGTCCGGTGCGGGAGTGGCATAAAGGCCGAACTCACTGTAATCCAGGCTCGGCCCACTGTACCAGGCTCCCGCCGAAACGGCGATTTTCCGTTCAATCACAAGTCTTCGGTAGAAGTGACCGGTCGCCCCGCCACCGAGAAGTTCGGCCAGGACCTGCAGGACCTCGCTCCGGTAACCGTCCTCGGACGCTTCAGCCCCCGGGACAAGATACAGTCGCGACCACGACGCTACGCTCACACGATCACTCTTGAGGTCCACCCGGCGCGGCGCACTGTGAGGGGGTTCGGCAGGGCGGTGACGCTCCGGAACCACCCCTGCCGGCATCGGACCAAAGTATTTTTGCGCCAGCCGCTTGACCTGGGCAACCGTCACATCTCCGGCAATAATCAACATCGCGTTTCCGGGCACATAATGGCGTCGGTAGAAGGTCATGATCTCCTCTCGGCCCAGAGCCCGGATTTCTGCTTCCCAGCCGATCACCGGCCGGCCGTAAGGATGGTTGAGATAGAGAGCCCGGCGCATATGCCGGCGCAACAGGGCCGAAGGTCGACCGCTGAGTCGGGACTGTTGTTCCTCCAGAACGACTTCCCGTTCAGATTTCAAATCAGCATCGGAGAAGAAAAGATTCACGGCCCGATCGGCCTCGAGCTTCATTACGGTTTCCAGTTCACCCGCTGCGACCCGCTGGAAATAGGCTGTGTAGTCATGGCTGGTAAAGGCGTTGCTCCGTCCTCCGATCTGGGCCACCGTCCGGGAAAATTCACCCGGTTCCGTGGTTCGGGTTCCCTTGAACATCAAATGTTCGAGCAAATGGGCAATGCCGGACAAACCCGGCGTTTCGTCCGCCGCTCCCACCCGGTACCAGATCATCTGTTCGACAACCGGAAACCGATGATTTTCGATCACGGCAACGCGCAGACCATTACCGAGCGTGAAGGTCTTGGGAAAAAACACTCCTGACGAGACCGGCCGGGAGCACAGGAGCATGATCACCAGCAACGCGGCGACCGGACGAACCCAGGCTGAGATCTGGCGAACGGCTTGACCCGGGCTCATCGTCGATGCCCTTTTCATGCCGCCTGCATCCGCACTGGTGGTGCTGACAAATTCTCTCAGTTGGCGCTGTCGGATGCTGATTTGCCTGCGGGTCCCGTAACGCTCAGCGTCTTTCCTTCCTGACCCGCCTCGGTTCGCAGTCTTTCAGCCTCTGCAGCCGGATCAAGAGCCTGGCCTCGTGGCTTTTCCGACCGCCAAAAAACCAGAAGGTCCCCGATACTGCGATCCTGCCCATTCAATTCTGACACATCCTGATCAACGATGCGGCGAATATCGGGATCGTTGGATGCAGCTCCCGCCTGATCAAGGAGAGCCGCCTCGCCATTGGACGGTGCAACCGTTTCCGGTATGGCGGGGGCGGGTTTGCCCGAGTCGATGAGGGTGCGTGCCGAGATCGGAGATCCCGGTTGTGCGAGCCCTTGAGCCCCGGCCCGGGGCGGCCTCAGATCGAAGTCCGGCGGCTGGCTCAGAGGCGCCCGGGTCACCACAGAAAACTCGTCCGGGGACTGTTTGGCGAGACCGACAGCCTCCCTTGCCGAGTCGCAAGCCGCGAGGAACAGGCACCCCACAAGGGCAATCGAACCAAATGCAAAGCGTTCGAACGCCGCCATCAGCGTTTCTCCTGCAGGAAAGGGAACAGGGGCACAATGTATTTTTTTTGTCTCGTCCGATCAAGCAAAACCGGAGATGAAGGCGGTTTCATGACGCCTCGAATCCCTGAACGGGTCATGTCCCGGAATATCATGTCTGGAGCAGATTCATGACATGGCGCCAGCCGGAAACGGCCAGCCTTGAGTCCAGGTTCAGGAACACATCCCGGCCGGCCTGATCAGACATCCCTCGAAAACGTGGTTGCGAAAACAAGAAGAACCACACCGACGGTGATGCCAATATCGGCAATATTGAAGGCAGGCCAGTGGTATCCGGCATAGTGAAAGTCGAGGAAATCTGCAACCGCGCCAAATCGCGCCCGGTCGATCACATTACCCAGGGCACCACCGATGATCATCCCGAGCGGCCAGGCCATGACGCGTCTGTTGGTACGGCTCAGCCACACGGCAAGGACGGCAGCCATCGCCAGGGCAACTCCGGCAAGTACGACCTGGGTCCAGGGTGAGTCATTCCCGAACATTCCGAAGCTGACGCCCTGGTTCCAGACCATGACAATGTTGAAAAACGATGTCACCTCGATCACACGAGGTGGAACCATGATGTCACTGACGATCCAGAGCTTGAAGGCCTGGTCGAGAACGACAACCAGGACGGCCACTACGCCCCCCTGGAGAGAGACAGAGCGCCGGGAGCGCAGCTGGTTCAGTCCGGTGGACACCGGAAATCGCCCTCTCCGAGACTCTCCAGCAATGCCCGTGCATCGTGGGAATCCAGGGCGATCTGTTCGCGGAGTCTCGGGATGCCATCGAATTTTTTCTCGGGCCGAATATATTCCACGAACGCAATTCGCATCAGCTTGTCGTAGATGTCTTCGGCAAAATCGAAAATATAGACTTCGACATTGACATCCGTCTTGCCAAAGGTTGGCCGTCTTCCGACATTGGCACATCCCATATGCCATCGGGTAACACCTGCTTCCTCGATACCGACCCAGACGGCATAAACTCCGAGAGCGGGCTCGAAATACTCTTCAAGAGCAACATTGGCCGTGGGAAACCCGATCTGACGCCCACGCTGATCACCCCGGATCACCCGTCCTTCGATCTCCCATGGCCGCCCCAGAAGTCGGGCGGCCCCGAGAGGATTGCCATCCGCAAGGCAATTCCGGATGTTTGTCGAGGAATATACGGTTTCGCTGGCATCCCGAACCGGGTCCACGACAGACAGTCCAAATCCGTCGGCACGGGCGCGCTCTGACAGGTAGGCAACGTTACCGCATCGATCGGCGCCGAAAACGAAGTCGTAGCCCACGGTCACGTGACGCGCCCGAAATCCCCCCAGAATGAAGGTGTCGACAAAGGCGTGATGACTGAGGCGCGACGTTTCATTATCGAAATGGACGATCAACAGATGGTCCACACCGATGGCGCGCAACCGCCTCACCTTGCTGCATAACGGTGTAAGCTGGAACGGAGCTTCATCGGGACGAAACAGGCGCCTCGGATGAGGCTCGAAGGTGATCACGGACAGCGCCGCGCCGAGATCGGCGCCACGCTCCGACGCCTTGCTGATGACCGCCTGGTGCCCGAGATGCACACCGTCGAAGTTTCCGATGGCTACCGTAGTTCCGCGAGCCAACTCCGGGACCCCGGCAACATGCCTGTAAATCCTCATGGTGAGGGATTAGGTAGCCATGGCCCGGTTTCAAGTCAATCGGACGACGGCCGGGGCCTGGTTCAGTCGGGGCGTCGCTTGGGAACCCAAAGGACCGCTTCACCGTCGATCACGACTTTCTCGCCGATCGAACAGACGACCTCGCAGCAACAGCGGTTGAAATCGGGCTCAAGCGATTTGACCGTGACCCGGGTTTGAACGGTGTCACCAATACGTACCGGTGCACGAAAATTCAAATTCTGGTTGAGATAGGCGCACCCCGGCCCCGGCAACTCTGTTCCCAGCACCGCGGAAATGTATCCACAGGTCAGCATGCCATGGGCAATCCGCCCCTTGAACACGGTCTGCCTCGCAAATTCGTCGTTGACATGAAGCGGATTGTCGTCACCCGAGATCTGGGAATATTGGACAATGTCCGTTTCTGTCACCGTTCTGACATAGACTTCCGTCATGCCCACCCGAAGCTCGTCTATATAGTGTCCCCTGAGTTCATCGAAGGTCGCGACGACGGCCGTCGGCATAGTTTGCTGATCCATAGTTCCTTCCAGTTTGACCCAACCACCTGCCATCACGCCACGCATTGATTGTGCGGCGCAAAATTTTGTGTGCAGTGCAAATTAACGATCCAATTGTCGTTCTTCAAGCAAATCCTGAAGTCAAACGCCAACATCCGAATGGCTCCGCGTCACCACAGCGCAAGACGATGCGGCCTGGGTGACCAAAACCGGACGATAGTCTGCCTAAGGCCGGCTGTTCTTCGCGACGGTGAGAGCCTGGTACCGGTCCTGAGCACTGAAGCGAGAGCTCCGAGGACCGACCTCCGAGCCCGTCAGGGATCTGGCTCGCATCGGGAATATCGTGGCGGACCAGCGGTGTGCGCCCGACAATAGGGACTTTGTTGACGGCAACTGAAAACTCAAGAGTTCTCGGCGTCAGGGGCTCGCCGGCCGCCACTGCATGCGCCTGTGGCCTTTCGAAGACCTGTCGACGAGGTGGCTGCGCGATGGGACTGCGTTTCCCGCTGCCCCGCCTTACGGAAGATCGCGGATTCGATAAACCAGATCGCATAGAACGATAACGGCCAGCGGATCGAGCGCCGAGGCGCCGGCAATCCGATGCCGGGCCTGTCCGGCGCCTCCATTCAAGGCACTTTCCGTTCACTGGTATTGGAGGAAAGGACCGATGTTCTTACGAATCGCAGCAGCAAGGTTGTCGGTTCGGCTTGCCTCGACACCCGAGCGGGCAACCGATCAGTGCGGCCGAATCACAGAATCAATGTGCAGAAACCTTTGCGAACCCCTCGAACTGCGGATGACCGGGACCGATGTCTCGACGAGGCTCACCCCGGTTTGAGCGCTCCGGAGGGTCTTTGATCCGCGAACCCCCCATGTCGGGTGTAGTGCATATTCCGCACCCCGGACCATGTTCTGAAGTGCGACACAAGTCTGCCGCCAGAAGCCCGAGCCGGGAACGGTTCCTCTTCCGAGCAGATCGGTCCTCCATTGACGCATCAATGCCCCGTCCTCGGCGGGCAGGAACCCACCGCTGTCATGGTGACCGGGCGAAACACCACCCCGATTCGCAGCGTCAGGGCGGGCTATTGTCGACCAGGCGCGAATCAAGCAGAACCAATGCGCGTCGTGTGGCTGGTGGTGACCGGTTTACGGGCAAGACTCGTTTGCTGGATCCGCTCAAATGCCCTTATTGCAAGCGCGCTCAATGTGGTAGCCTGACCCTGCTAATGGGAGATCAAGATGATGAAGCTTCACTTCGGGTGGTTGCCGGCTCTGGTGGCGGCGATGGGTCTGGTGCTCACGGCATGTTCCGGGAACGAGGCTCAACACACCCTGATTGTGGACCCGGAGAGTTCGCGCGCCCTGACAGGTGGAACCGTACTCGACGAGACCGGCCCGGAGATCAAGCGGGGAATGGCAACACTCACTGCCAAGGCAGACACCGTTGTTGTAGGCGATATCCACACCTTTGGTAAACGAGGACCCGAACGGCAGGAAGCGACCTGCCGGGGAGACATCTGCATCCTGCGACCAGGCTTTACCAGCCCGGCAGGTATTGTGGACAAGACGGGCGCGGTGACGGCCGGAAACTTTTCAGTGGAATTGACAAGGTTCACACCGGTCATGCTTTATAACGGTGTGCGCATGGTGCACGAGGAAGCCACCTACGATGCCGATATCGACGGATATGGCGGTTGGCTCGATCACAGTTATTTCTTCATCCAGTTGAATATCGACTCTGATCCGGCTGACCTCGAGCGGGTGAGCTACTCGCTCGGGACGGCTTCTGCATCGGTACCGGAGGGAGACGCCAGCTGGACCGGGGCCATGACCGGAGTGGACATCTCCGCGCCCCCGGACCGCGACACAGTCGTCCAGGGCAAGGCAGATATCAGCTTCGCGCTTGATACAATGACGGTGGACGTGATGTTCACCGACATTGTGGAATTGGCATCCGGTGAAGCACGCCGGGATATGAGCTGGCTGTCTGTTGCAGTCACAAATGACGAATTCCGGGCAGGAAGCGGTACGAACCGGATCGAAGGCAGGTTCTACGGCAGCAACCATGATGAGGCAGGCGGCGTCTTCGAGCGCGATCAGGTTTTGGGGGCCTTCGGCGCCAACCGCGTTGATTAGTTGCGAATGTGCTGTTGCGTTCAGTGAACCCGAGCCAGAACGAATTCCAGTCAGGGCCTGTTGGCGCATGTCGCACTTGGCTGCAAAGTCAAACAAACCTATCGGCCGTCACAGGAAACCCTCCGTGTTCGCCACTTGACGAACTTGTCCATTGCCTCAGACCAGCTTTCCGGCAACCTGAATTTCGCAAGAACGAAACGAAGTCGCGATGGTCTGCATCAGGCGCGAGAGCATCATTGCGCCGCCGATGGACGCTTCTTTCCCATCTCAGCTGAGAGGCGGGAAGATGAGCCAGGAGGTCTGAACATAGAACCCGCAACCATCGCCATACATATGTGAAGCGGCGGCAGTAGAGGAGGAAACATTGCCTCCGTCGCGGAGAAACCGGCAAAAACGACATGTGGAAGAACCTGCAGGGCGGCGCGCGCACCTCCCTAGTACGGATTTCCGAAAAGACGAGTATTGCAGTTTGATCGCGTGCGCCCCCAGCCAACAGGCACCCGGGCAGTGAGCGATGGCGCGAGGCTCGCTCAGACTTCAATGGCAGCCGAAACAGCCATTCCGGACGCCCGCGGGTAATCGGGATTTGTGCCAAGGCCGACAGGCAGCTGGGAATGCTTCCCGGACCCGTGAGATATTCCTGCTGAAGAATGGTCTTGCCCTTACCACAGCAAGATCACCACGAAATGGCCTCCGGGGGAACACCGCTCGCCATACATCCCATTGGACCGCGCCCGGACCCCCCGGCCCAACCAACCGTTCAGGATATACTGGACTGGTCTGACGATTTCCTGAGAAGGGCCTTGATTTCGGCAAGTTCCCGCCGAAGTTCCTGAAATTCGGATTCCCGCAACTCATGTTCTTCATGAACAGCGGCACGGACTTCGCCAACCGTCTGCTCGTGTTCCTCGCGATGCATCGCTTGCATGGAATCAATCATGATCGCGATGAACAGATTCAGTACGGTGAAGCTCGACAACATGATGAACGTGACGAAGACGATCCAGGCCCACGGGAAGACTTCCATGACTGGCCGAACAATGCCCATTGACCAACTCTCCAGCGTCATGATCTGGAACAGGCTGTACATGGAACCACCCACGGTTCCGAACCAGACAGGAAACTCCTGACCGAATAGCTTGGTCGAAATGACGGCAAATACATAGAAGACGATCAGCAGCAACGCCGCAACGGAAGCAACGCCGGGCACGGCATGCAGGAGTGCTGCAACCACACGCCGCAGTCGCGGCACTGCCGACACAAGCCGCAACACCCGCAACACCCGCAATGACCGCAATACCGAGAAAGAGTCACTGGATGGCACAAGTGTGATGACAACCACAATCAGATCAAACAAACTCCATGGATCGCGAAAAAAGCTTCGACGATGGGCGTAGATACGAAGGGTCACCTCGATGCAAAAGATGATGATCACCGCGGTGTCAAAGTAATACAGCGTCTGCCCCATCACCGCAGTCACGCTGGGCGAAGTCTCCAGACCCAGAGCAATCGCGTTGAAGACAATCAGAACCATAATACTGTTCTGAAAATGTCGGTGATCGACCAGTCGCCGGACGTATTCCCTGATGCTCATTTCTGGAGTGTTCACTTGTGGGCTCGGTATTGCATGGAACGCGCACTTTATGCCACAGCCTTTGCCGGGTCGGCACAATTTCGTAGTAAACCCACCGAATTCACTGAACATGACCCGTAGCAGTGTTTTTCTGGCGACAAGGATATGCGGCGCGGAACCCTGATTACCGGATCCGGTGCATCTTTCCTGTTCATGACCAGGTTATTGACTTTCCGATGTTGGGAACAAACTTGTCGCCATGCTATAGTTTTCGAGAGATCTCACACAGGTGAAGTTCAATCGTGCCGGGCATCTTCATGAGGCGCCCGATGCACAGGACGTCACCCTGCAGGGATCTGGACAGGCAGTTTGTGGATCATGTCGATGTCACGCGTTCTGTGCCGAAACCTGGTATGCGCCTTGCTCGCCTTCGGTTTGTTCGCTGGTTGCAGCAATGTTTCGAAGGAAGAGGAGGCCTATGTCGAGGAGAAGGTCGAGCCCGCCTACAACAAGGCCATGGACGCTCTCCAGAGCGGCGATTATGGGCAGGCGACCCTGGCCTTCAACGAGGTAGAAAGGCAACATCCCTACTCCGTCTGGGCTACCAAAGCCCAGTTGATGGCAGCCTATTCCAGTTACCTTGCCAACGACTACGATGCGGCAATCGCCGCGCTCGACCGATTTATCCGGTTGCACCCGGGAAATCGCGACATCGCCTATGCATATTATCTGCGGGCCCTGTCGTTATATGAACAGATTTCTGACACCGCCCGCGATCAGAACATGACACGTCTGGCCCTGCAATCCCTCGAAGACGTGACCCGACGCTTCCCGCAGTCCAAATATGCTCGCGATGCAAAACTGAAGATTGACCTTGCGCGAGACCATCTTGCCGGCAAGGAGCTGGTCGTTGGCCGCTTCTACCTGCGGCGCCAACAATATCTGGCCGCCATTAACAGATTCCGAAAGGTCATTGACGAGTATCAGACGACAACCCACGTGCCCGAGGCGCTGCATCGGCTTGTCGAGGCCTACACGGCTCTCGGAATACCTGAAGAGGCGACCCGGTTTGCCGCCGTCCTTGGCCATAACTATCCGGACAGTGACTGGTACGCGGACGCCTATGAACTGGCGGGAAAGCCGGCTTCGCAACCGCGACCGACAGCAAAGGGGGCAGTCTCCAGGATCCTGGACCGGCTGTTCTGAGAAAGGATCCGGGCCAGAAATGCGAGCCTCCTTCTCGCAAAGCCTCGATGCGAAAATCAGGAAACTGCGGAAAAGATCAGGTTGCAACCCGGTCAGGTCTACTGTGAAAGGCCTCTGACCACCATGATCACGACATTGTCAATCCGCAATTTCGTACTCATCGACAGCCTGGATCTTGAATTCACGCGGGGCCTCTGTGTTCTCACAGGCGAAACCGGTGCCGGCAAGTCTGTTCTCCTCGACGCGCTCGGCCTGGTTATCGGGGCACGCGCCGACACATCCCAGATTCGACCCGAGGGGAATGATCGCGCCATGGTCGCAGCGACTTTTGAAGTCGCGCCGTCCCATCCCGTAATGCCCCTGTTCGCGGAGTATGGCCTTGAAAGCCTGCAACCGGGTGAACCGCTGATTCTGCGAAGAACCCTGTCCTCTGATGGTCGCAGCAGGGCATTCATCAATGATCAGCCCGTTTCGGTCAGCGCATTACGGAGTTTCGGGAGTGTTCTGGTCGAGATAGAGGGTCAGTTTGCCAATCACGGGCTGCTTGATCCGAATAACCATCGCGCCGCTCTCGACGCCTTTGCCAATCTCGGCCCCCGGAACCAGGCCACGCGAAAGAGCTGGGAAAGCTACCAGGAAGCTCGGCGCAGACTGGAGGAGACCCGGGCAGAAATCGAGCGTATTGCTGCGGAAAGCGACTATCTGCGGCATGTCCACGCGGAGCTGGCCGAGCTTGATCCCCGGCCCGGAGAGGAAGAGGATCTTGCGCAGCGTCGCACCATCATGATGCATGGTGAGAAAATTGCCGAGGCCATCCATGAAGCCCTCGCCGTTCTGGAAGGCGACGGGGGTTTGCAGTCGAAAATCGGCCGCGCAGTCAGATTGCTGGAACGAACAAGTGAACAGGCCGGAGATCACCTGCGAGAGGCTGTTGATGCCATGGACCGTACGGCCAACGAGGCTCAGGCAGCGGCCGAGCTTCTGTCCGAGGCGCTGAGCCGGCTTGACCGCGATCCCGGAAACCTGCAACGGGTCGAGGAACGGCTGTTCGCCCTGCGCGGACTTGCAAGAAAACACAAGACCAGTGTGGAAAGCCTCCCCGAACTGGCGGAGACTTTCGCGAGCAAGCTGGGCAGGCTGGATGCCGGAGAACAGGATCTGGCCCAACTTGAAGCCGAGGCAACCCGGAGACGGGACATCTATCTTGCGGATGCAACCGACCTGAGTGCAAAGCGCCATGAAGCAGCCAGGCTTCTTGATGCCCGCATTGCGGACGAATTGCCGGATCTGAGACTGGATGCCGCACAATTTACCACCATCGTGGACTCCAGTGTTGAGGAGAGGGCCGGACCCAACGGCATTGATTCGGTTTGCTTCGAGGTCTCTGCCAATCCGGGACTTCCGCCAGGTCCTGTTGGCAAGGTGGTTTCCGGAGGAGAGCTTTCGCGGCTTCTCCTGGCGCTCAAGGTCGTCCTGTTTCATGGTAGCCCCGACTTCACGCTGGTATTCGACGAAGTCGACTCAGGAATTGGTGGCAAAACCGCCGCCGCGGTCGCCGCACGTCTCTACCAGCTGGCAGCAGATACGCAAATTCTGGTGGTTACCCATTCGCCCCAGGTGGCTGCGCGAGGCACGTCCCACTTCCGGGTACGAAAGACCATATCCACCCAGGGGGACAGCGATCGTACCACGGCAAGCGTGATTGCCCTGTCCGATGACGAACGCTGCGAAGAAATCGCCCGGATGCTTGCGGGTTCCAGAATTACGAGGGAAGCGCGTGCAGCAGCGGCCAGTCTCATAGCGGATGCAAGTCAGTGAAGGACGATCAGATCCCTGTCGATATCACCGTCATGAATGAAGAACAGGCGAGGTCGGAACTGGAGGATCTTGCCCGAAGGGTCGCCTGGCATGACGAACTTTATTACCAGAACGATACTCCGGAAATCCCTGATTCAGAGTACGATCAACTCAAGCGACGCAACGCCGCCATCGAAGAGAAATTCCCGCATCTGCGGCGCCCCGACAGCCCGAGCCACAGGGTAGGCGCAACGCCCCAGTCTGGCTTCGCGAAGGTCACACATCGACTGCCGATGCTGTCTCTGGACAATGCATTTGATGCCGATGATGTCCGTCATTTCGCCGGACGCATACGCCGGTTTCTCGGCCTTGGTGATGAGGAGCCTGTCGAGTTTGTTGCCGAACCGAAAATCGACGGGTTGAGTATTTCACTGAGATACGAAAATCACCGTTTTGTGCAGGGAGCCACGCGCGGCGATGGCACCGTCGGTGAGAACGTCACCGCGAATCTCAGGACCCTGAACGATATTCCTGACCGCTTGCCACCGGACGCACCCGAAATCCTCGAAGTTCGCGGCGAGGTTTACATGAGCCACGACGACTTCCGGAGTCTCAACACCGCGCGGCAGAAGAACGGTGAGGTCGCGTTTGCAAATCCGAGAAATGCGGCAGCTGGCTCCCTGCGGCAACTGGACAGTACGATTACCGCGACCCGGCCATTGCGCATGTTCGCTTATGCTGCCGGAGAATCTTCGGATGTGATAGCCCAAACGCACTGGTCCCTCCTCAAGACACTCAAGGGGTGGGGTTTCCCAGTCAACGATCGCTCGAGCCTTTGCGCCAGCGTGGAAGACATTCTTGCTGCTTATGAAGACATCAACGCACTTAGGGCCGATCTTCCCTATGACATCGACGGCGTCGTCTACAAGGTCAATCGAAACGACTTGCAGGAGCGACTGGGCTATGCAAGCCGGGCTCCGCGCTGGGCCGTAGCGCACAAGTTTCCGGCCGAACAGGCGCAGACCGTTCTGGAAGACATATCAATTCAGGTCGGGCGCACGGGCGCGCTCACACCGGTTGCACACTTGAGGCCGATCACCGTGGGAGGCGTCGTTGTCAGTCGGGCGACACTGCACAATGAAGACGAAATTCGGCGAAAGGACATCCGCATCGGCGATGCCGTAATTGTCCAGCGGGCCGGTGATGTCATCCCGCAGATCGTTCGCGTTGTTAAAGATCTGCGGCCCGCTGACGGATCGAGAGACCTCTTCGCGTTCCCCGAGACTTGTCCTTGTGATCTGGCAACCCCTGTCGTCCGGCCCGAGGGGGAAGCCGTCGCCCGATGTTCGGGGGCACTGCAATGCCCGTACCAGCAAGTCGCCCGAATCCAGCATTTTGTGAGCCGGGATGCGTTCGATATTGAGGGCATCGGAGAAAAACAGATCCAGTCCTTCTTCGACGCTGGCCTTGTGCAAAACCCCGTCCAACTCTTTACTCTCGAGGAACGCGACGGAGATCAAATGCCGCCCCTTCAGGAGTGGGAGGGCTGGGGCGAAAAATCAGCTGCAAACCTGTTTGCGGCGATTGATCGGAGCCGAACGATCTCTCTGGAGAGGTTCATATATGCGCTCGGCATACGACAGGTTGGCCAGGCCACGGCGCGCCTCCTCGCCCGGCAATACGGAACTTTCGCCGCCTGGAACCTCGCCATGACCAGGGCCGCAGACGAGCGCGCCCGGAACGAAGAGGAAATGAAAAAGCCTGAACTCGTCGGCGAAGCCTATGCGGATCTCTGCGCGATTGACCAGGTCGGTGTGGGCGTTGCCGACGATCTGGCCCGATTCTTCAGACATGCCGAAAACCGACAGATGGTGCAGGACTTGTGCGATCACCTCACCCGTATCGAGGATGCGGAAATCGTGGAAGGTGGCTCCGCAATCAGCGGAAAAACAGTTGTGTTCACTGGCACCCTGGAAACCATGACCCGGAACGAGGCCAAGGCTCGCGCCGAGGCGCTTGGCGCCAAGGTTTCAGGATCCGTATCCAAGAAGACGGATTATGTCGTTGCTGGTTCGGAAGCGGGTTCCAAGGCGAGAAAGGCTGCGGAACTGGGGGTCTCGATCCTCAGTGAGGACGAATGGCGTGCCCTCGTGGACAGTCGCTCGTGACACCGGTTTCCTGCTTCGGACGCTGATCATCCGGCATATGGCCGCTGACAAATAACCGCAACGCCGGAGACTGCAAATCCGATCCCTCGGAGCCGAGGGCAATAACCTGCCCTCACCTGCAGCGCGCACGGAATTCGAGCAAAAAGGCTCGGGCCGCAACAAGGCCGGCATCGGGCGATCAGATTTCCTGTGTGGCCCGTTCTAGCCACGCCCTCGCCGCCTTGCCGACGAGCGGTGAAATCATCGTCCGCACCCGTTCGTGATAGTCGTTCAGCCAGCGTTTCTCGTCCGAGGTCAGGAGAGGTACCGCAATCAACATACGGTCGATCGGCGCGAGGGTTATGGTTTCGAAACAGAGCATGGACCGCTCATGGCATGCCATAGCCTCCATTGCCTGGACGATGACCAGATTTTCCGTCCGGATCCCGTAGGAGCCTGGCTTGTAGTATCCGGGTTCATTCGAAATGATCATTCCGGGTTTCAGTTCAACGGTGTCCGCGCCTTTGGAGATTCTCTGGGGACCTTCATGAACGCCGAGGTAACTGCCAACGCCATGCCCGGTTCCATGATCGTAATCGAGACCGGCATTCCATAATGCAAGCCGCGCCAGACTGTCGAGCTGGGCTCCCCCGGTTCCAACCGGAAATCGCGCGGTCGCAATCGCAATATGACCCTTGAGCACGCGCGTAAACCGATCCCGGATCTCCGGAGCCGGATCAGCCGCACCGTCGCCTCCGATATACACAGTCCGGGTAACGTCAGTTGTGCCATCAACATACTGACCTCCGGAATCCACAAGATAGACATCGTTGGTGCGCAGACGCCTGTTGGTCTGGTCTGTCACCCGATAGTGAACGATGGCTCCATTGGGCCCGGATCCAGAGATCGTATCAAAGCTGGTTCCCCTGAAGTGGGGGTCCGATTTCCTGAATTCGAGCAGTCGTGCTGCCGCGGACTGCTCGGTAACCGTGCCACCGGGCGCTTCGCTCGCCAGCCAGGCCAGAAATTCGCACAAGGCAGCACCGTCACGGACGTGGCAGGCACGTGCCCCTTCGAGTTCCGTTTCGTTCTTGGTCGCCTTCGGCAGGATGCAGGGATCGTCGCCGGTCCGAATTGTTACCCCGGCTGTTTCAAGGGCGTCATGGAGTCGTTCCGGAGTTTGTCCGCGGTCAACCAGTACGATGGCCGATTCGGCTCCCAGCGTCTCGATATGAGACGGCAACGCATCCGGTTCGTATATCGAAGTGGATTCCGGAAGCGCATCAGAGACCGATGTTGCTATCTTGCGACTGTCAATGAACCAGGCAATGCCCGCGTCCCTTGTCACAATGGCACGGCCAAGAGGGACGGGAGTATGGGGGATGTCGCAACCCCGGACATTCAGCAACCAGGCCACGGATTCTGGTAGCGTCAGCAGCACTGCGTCACAGCCGGAACGTCCGATAATGTCCGTGATCAGCTGTCGTTTTTCCTCGACACCTACTCCCGCATGACGGATGTCATGCAGCATCACGGGGCCAAGTGGCAGCGCGGGTCTGTCGGTCCAGAGTGCGTCAACAGGATTGGAGTCCAGAGGTGACAGCAACACTCCGGAACCCCGGCATTCTTTCGCCAGCGTCTCGAGATCGCTTCTGGTGTGAAGCCATGGATCATAGCCGATCCTGGATCCTGGTTTCGCGTTCGCGCAGAGCCACGATCCCGGCCGGATCCGGGGGACCTCGTGAGGTACGAAGATCCCGGTATTGACCTGATCCCTAACCTGAAGCGTATACCTCCCATCGACAAAGATCGCTGCCTTCTGCGCGAGCACAATGGCGAGACCGGCCGAGCCCCCGAAGCCGGTCAACCACTCCAGCCGCCGCGCAGCCGGCGGAATGAACTCCCCGTGGTACTCGTCGGTCAACGGAACAAGGCATCCGTCGAGCTGCCTTTGTTGCAAGAGGTTGCGAAGCGCTTCGATACGATTGTCAGGAGCCGGACGCATGATCCGATCCTCACAGGCATCACGACGGCAGGACCGGATCCGCTCCCGAAGCTTGCGAGAGTCAAGGTTCGGAGCGACCGAAGCCAGAATCGCTTCGGCATCAGCCGCGTCCGGATCAAATGCCGAAGCCGCAATACCGCGTGCCAGCGAATCCATGGAAGTGAGACTCATCGTGTCCCGCAACACCCTGTCATTGATCGACCCATGGAGCTTTCATCGGCCCCTCTGTATTCCGTGGACGCTCCGGGACCGGGAGACCACAGACGATACAGGCACCGAACAGGACATCACCAAGACCCCGAATGGCGGCCCGCCTCGCAGGATCCACCGAATGGAGACTTCCTGACGGCGGGGCCCCGTCGTGTCCCCTGTCCCAACGGGACAGGACGCATTCCGAATTCTTCGAACAGCGGCCGATCCGTGAATACTTGTTCAGATCGGGCCGGCTTTCCACCCCCTCAGAAGGCGGAAAGCCGGATCAGTTCACCGGGATTCGAGGAAATTGACCAGTTTGACCACATCTGCAGCGTCAATTCGGCCCAGCGGTCCGTCGGAATAACTGGACGCGATCACCTTGTTTTCCGGCCCGACGATGAATTCGGACGGCTGGATGATCTGCCTTCGCTCTTCCCACCACGCGCCCAGGGCCTCGGCAACATCTCGTCCGACGCCGTAGGCAACCGGAAAATTGAGTTCATCGGCAACCTCACGAGCCTTGTCCAGCGGATCGACACTCGCCGCCACCAGGGTCGCGCCAATGTTACCGAGGGTGTCCTTGTGTTCTGCGAAGCCGACCAACTGTCGGCGGCAAAACGGTCACCAATGCCCCCTGTAAAACAGAATGATCCTGTATTTGCTGTCGAGTCCGCCCGGTATTTCAAGGGAGCTTCCATCGACAAGGTTCAACGTCAAATTCGGAAACGTCGCTCCGATACCCAATTTGTCAGACATACTTCCTCCAAATTTACCAACCAAGGCTGGCCACATCCCGATCAGGGGCGTTGCTCGCTCAGGCCTCCAACGCCTCCCTTGTCTCCGCGAATGCGTTGATTCCAAGTGTCTCGCGAAGGCCGGCTGTCTGCTCGGCTTTCCAGTCTTCCAACGGCGCGCCGGTTGCATCGGCTACGCGATCAATCGCGTTGAACAAACCGGCTACAGCCGCCGAATCCACGACCGCCTCACGGCCCATCCGGTCCGCGATCGCCTGTCTCGCCTCCTCAAGCCGGGAGACATCGGTGTCCAGCACCGCTTCCGCAAATTCGATAAGGATATCCCCGTGCGGAATCCCGGTATCACCTGCGCCTGCACCAGCGGTGATGGCCGCATAATCCAGTTCCTGACCAGCTTGTTCTGCACTCGCACGGAGCACTGCCACATGGCTGGTCGTTCAGTAGGTACATCGGTTGAGTGCAGATACCCTGGCGGCAATCAGTTCGATTTGCGCATGGGTAATGGCACGAAATTCCTGACTGAAATCCCGCATTTGGGGGCCGGACAGGTACTGGGCCGCGACCACGCGGAAGAAGCTTCGGGCTTCGTCGGGCACGAGCGTGAGTGCACGGCGAATATTGGCTTCCGGGCCTACGAAGTAATCGGCCTCATTGGGACCGTGCTCGTTCCAGGCAATGTTGGGGGCCCAGGCCTGATGCTGACGCGCCTCGGCGGGACGGTAGTGGGACGGCTCTCCGTCCCGGGCCTCCGGCAGCGCTCGAAGCGGGATACCCAGCCCTTTTGCGAAGGTATCGATGGCAACGGTGTGTGCCACGACACTGACGATTTCGACAAATTGCGTTTCCGTGATTCCGCTCGTCAGGGTCCGGTCATACCAGCTCCGGGTCAGACGTCCTGGATCGGCAATGATTCTATGGATCATGTCGACCCAATTCATGGGCAGAACGCCCAGACTATCGTGTGTTCCTTCGACAGAGAACGGAGACAACGATTCCCGAATACGAGCGCAGAAGGAGCAGTCACGGGCATTTCGCGCTTCCGCCATGATCGCTACGCGTTGGGCTCCCGTGAGCCACGTCCCGGCGTTCGACAAGTGATCCCATGCACCCTTGTGGGCTTGGGCGATATCTGACCGCACGTCATATGACGAGTCTGAATAGTCCAATACCGTCACCCTTTTGCTCACATCTTGGTCTTCCAACAAATTACGGTGTTTCTGTTTCCGGGTCAATTACCGGGCCGGCTTTCCGTATCGGATTACGGGTCCCGGACAGCAGCCACCATAGGGATAACAGCCAGTGGCCGTCTGGACAGTGACTGGTCCTGAAGGGCTTTTGCCTCAGTGACGAACAGGGTGTGTTCCAGATTTCTGTTGGTGGCGGAAAAGAGTGGGAGTCGAACCCACCAGGGACGTCTCACGCCCCTCACCGGTTTTGAAGACCGGGCGCCCCACCGGGGAACGATTCTTTTCCAGCTTGTGTCCCGAACACTACCTCACAATTTGCCTTTCCCAAAGACTTCCGCCGCCGGGCGCATGATCTCATGCCCGTCACCACGGCGCCGGGTAAATTTCACCTTGTCGAAGAACTCGAGCACCTCAATGGTGAGGTTGCGGCCGATGCCGGACGCATCGCGAAACCGGGATGCGGTCACCGGCCCGCCGCCCTGGCTGTGTGAGATTTCCTCAGCAACTTCGCCGAGGCGCAGCAATGTTTCCGGAAGAAAAAACCGGTTTTTGGCAACCCGAATCACCAGACCCTGCCGCCCTGCACGGACCAGAAGGGATTCCACAGGGCGGGCCTGCCCACCTATCTCACCGGCAATTTCGCTCAACGGTGGCGGGCGCAGGCCCGCATCGTCCAGAAAGGAACGGATTTTCTCCCAGTTTGCAGCGTCCGCTCCCTGCAGGCTTGGTCGGTGGCTTGGCAGTCGAACGCCGAGACCCTCCCTGATGATCACCCCCTCCTTGACCAGCTCCGCAGCAATCCCGACGGCAGCATCCGCCGGCAACCGGAGTCCCGTTCCCGTCAGGATACGGTTGTCACCGGGACCGACGGTATCCGGGGACTTTCTGTGCCATTCCGCGAGTCCATCAAGCACCCGTTGCCGAACCCTTTGCCATCCCTCTTGCGAAAATCCGAGTTCCCGGTCCCGTGTCGCAACGATTTTTATCGACACGCGGGATCGGAGAGTCTTCATCTCTGTGTCCGTGAGATTGCGGCTTGCAGCGAATTTTGCGAGGTCGAGGCCATTCACAGAGGTCTCCAGAAGAGACATCAGCGCCGTTTCGGGATCCGGTTTTTCCATCGACGCGAGGAAGGCGATACGATCAGGCCGGGCCCTGCCCCGGGCCGGCGGGTACACGTCAATGACCCGGCCTCCTCCAACAGTGCGACGGGCGGACTGATCGCGAATGATCAATCCGTCGCCGTTAACGGCTCCCAGAGGGTGGTCGAGAACCAGCTGTGCCAGCGCAGCCTCGCCCGGAGCAATCGAGGATTGACCGAGCACGGCCACCCGCCCGGTGGTTTCGGAGGCTCCCAGATGAACATGGACAGGGGTCCAGTGAGCGAGGGCCCTGGTTTCACTTCTCAGGACCGAGAGACGTATATCGATCTTGTATGACGGCGCCGGAACAGTGCCGGAAACGACCCAGTCACCGCGTTTGATTCTGTCCTTGTCGAGACCTGTTCCCGCGAGATTGAGCGCACAGCGCTGGCCTGCCTGCCCGGAGGCAGTCCGGGCGTTCTGGGCATGGATCTCCCGAACCCGTACCGTCATGTCCGTACCCAGGATCCGCACACTCTCGTTGGTCCTCACCAGTCCGGAAAATACGGTGCCCGTCACAACAAGTCCTGCCCCCACGACCTCGAAACTGCGGTCGATTGCGAGCCGGAAGTTACCGGCCGGTGCACGCACCGGCAAAGTTCTCCCCATCGTCATCAAGCAATTCCTGAGAGCTTCCATTCCCTGTCCGGTCACTGCCGAAACCGGAAATACGGGGATTCCTTCAAGCGTCGTGCCGGCCAGGCTGATTTCGATTTCCTCTTCAACTTCCGCCACACGATCACCCGGAACCCGATCGATCTTGGTGAGCGCTAACGCGCCCCGGGTTACAGACAGCAGATGGAGAATGGCCACATGCTCTTCTGTCTGTGGCATCCAACCATCATCGGCAGCAACGATGAGAAGAACGGAATCGATACCCGCGACCCCGCATAACATGTTGCGAATGAAACGCTCGTGCCCCGGAACATCCACGAACCCGATTGTTTGCGCCCCTTCCAGCGGCAAGTAGGCAAAACCGAGATCAATGGTCAGGTTTCGCCTCTTCTCCTCCGGCAGTCGATCGGTATCAACGCCAGTCAGGCTCCTGATCAGCAGCGTTTTTCCATGATCCACGTGACCTGCGGTCGCAATGATCATGGGGGCAACTCCAGCATTTCGAGTTGCTTTACAAAGGAGTCAACATCGTCGAGACAGCGCAGGTCGAGAAGGTATCGACTGCCGTGAATCCGTCCAATGACGGGAACCGGAAGCGCTCTGAATGCGGCCGCCAGCTGTCGCAACACCCGTTCACTCCGGCGGCCACCTGATTCAACCGATATTGCCAGACCGACACTCGGAATTGTCCGGGTCGGCAACGCTCCGGATCCGACCTGGCTCTCGCAATCCGTAATTGTGACAACGGCCCGGCCGTCCAGAACCTCCTGAACCCTCGGCAGGATCCGATCGGCAACGCTCCGGATTTCTGAATACGGGCGGATCAGGGCCCGAAGCGCCGGGATCCGCCCGGCTGCCCGATCGGGATCAGCGTAAAGCTGAAGTGTCGCCGACAGACCCGCCAGGATCATCTTGTCGCAACGCAGTGCGCGTTTCATGGGATTCCTGTTGAGCCGCTGGATCAGATCCTTGCGGCCAACGATCAAGCCGGCCTGGGGCCCACCAAGCAGCTTGTCGCCCGAAAATGTTACCAGATCTGCACCTCTTCTGAGCGCCTCTGCAGGCGTCGGCTCATGCGGCAGGCCCAGCCGCCCAAAGTCAAGCAATGCCCCGCTGCCCAGATCCACCACAAAGGGTATGTCTTTTGCCCGGCAGAGCGCTGCAAGATCACGCTCCGCCACAGCCGCAGTAAACCCTTCGATCACGTAATTGCTGGTATGGACCTTCATGATCAGGCCCGTGTCGGGCGCGATGGCCTCACCATAATCCTGCAAGTGTGTTCGATTGGTGGTTCCCACCTCCACCAGCCGGCAGCCGGACCGGGTCATAATGTCCGGCAGGCGAAACGATCCGCCGATCTCAATCAGCTCTCCGCGCGAAACGGGAACGGACCGATCCAGCGCCAGACTATTGAGAACCAGCATCAGTGCAGCAGCGTTGTTATTAACCACAGTCGCTGCCTCTGCACCGGTCAATTGGCAGAGCTGGGTTTCGACATGCTCATCGCGATCGCCCCGTTGTCCCTCTGCAACCCGGTACTCCAGGTTCACAGCGCTGCTCGCCGCCTTTTGCACTGCGTCGATTGCCTCTTGAGCGAGCGCAGCACGACCAAGGTTGGTATGCAACACGGTTCCCGTCAGGTTGAAAACGGGGCGCAATGACGGCGCCGACAAAGACGTCAGATGCCTGGTCACCCGATCCAGAATGGCCTCATGGTCAGGCACCGGCTCTCCTCCGTTCTCCGGCTCGGATCGAATTTCCAGCAAGACCGCGCGGACCGCGCGGACCGTTGCCTGGCGGCCATGGCGAAAGATCAGTTCGCCGATCCGCTCGCTCTGAAGAAGCCTGTCAACAGACGGTAATGCAGACAGTCGGGATGATTCAGGACTCGTCATGGTGAGTGCAGCATAGGTTTCTGTCGGCTGAACGGAAAGGGTCACCGCCCCGGATGTCTCGAGGATCTCAACATTAGGGAGACTGCCTCGTCAGGTTGTCTCGAGCCAACTTGCCTGTCGAATTCCCGGGAGAACCGTCCAAAAGCTGGAATCGAAGCGCCGGTCAGTCTTTTCCCGGTTCCCGGCCAGCACCTGATAAGATCGACCCCACTGCCAACATCGGCAACACTCATTCATTCACTCTCTCAGGGACCAGAACCATTGAACAATCATACAGGTGTCAGTCCCATCGATCCGGTTGAGCTTGCCGAAGGGCGCGTGCTCTACGCACCGGCGGTTCGAGCCGGCTCATGGGTTTTTGCGACTGGTCACATGGCCCAGGCCTACGGGGCCGGCATGGCTGCCGACGTCACACGATCGCGCGCACCGAATGGACAGGGCTCCAAGCGAATGCGTGAGGCCACGCGTATCTTTCGCAATCTTTCCGATGTTCTGGGGAATGCAGATTCCGGTCTTCACCGCCTTGTTCGGACTGACCAGTACTATACGTCGGTCGCGATGGTCCCGCCATTCCAGGCAGAACGGCGGCGGAGGCTGGGTCAGGACATTCCTCCCAGTACGTCAATCGTGCAGCAGGGCCTGCTGCTCCCTGGAGCGGAACTGGAAATCCAGGCGATTGCACTCGCCAATGACGGACCCGACATTCAGCATCTCGACAATACAGCCCTGAGAGCCCGCGCGACATCGGGATATTCACCTGCCCTCACAGCCGGCGACCTTGTCTTCGTTCCCGGCTGCACAGCGATGGCGCAAGGTGACGAACCTCGACGGCAGGGTGTCGCGACAGCTGCGCTGATCGAGGAGGGTCTGCAGTGGGGTGGCGAACCGCTTCGCCGCGAAACAGAATTCATCGTCAACGAACGTCTGATACCGTCACTCGCTCTTGCTGAGGTTTCGCAGGAAGATGTGGTCAAGGCCCAGATCTATCTCACCGAGCCCCGAGACTGTGCGGTCGTCGCAGATGTCTGGCATACCGCATTTGAAAATGCTGCACTTTCGATCATCCCATGCGCTGAAAGGGGACTGGCGCCTGTCGGCGGCAAAATTGAAATCAACGTTATCGCCGCCCGTAAACAGGCTGAAACCATTGACGCCGCAATCGCTACTCCATTTATCAACCAGACCCAGGCCGTGAGGACCGGTGATCTGCTGTTTCTTTCGGCACTGCTCGCCATTGATGAAGACGGGCTGTCATCCCGGGCAATGGTCGATCCACGTCAGCCGCACTTCATCGATCGTGCAGAGGCAGAAGCCGAGGTGATACTTGCGGCGGCCGCGCGACTGTGCAACGCCGCCGGCACACATCTTTCCCAGGTCGTGCGCGCCCAACATTTTCTGACCGATATCAGCAGCTTTCCTGGCGTTTATCGGGCGTGGCAACGCCATCTTCCCGGCCAGGCGATCCCGTTTTCGGTCATCGAAGTGCCCTCTCCGTTACCTGTTCCGGAAGCCGCCGTGATGATGGATCTGTGGGTCCATGCACCCGAATAGCGCTGTCGTATCCGACCGCAGGCTATGCACCCGGGGAACGCAGCAAGACCTGACCGCAGTTCTCAAACAAGGCGTCCCGAATGGGGTTTGCGCCCGAGACAATGAAACAAAGGAAGGAAAGAACACATGGTGAGACCTGTCCGACGCGTCGTCACCGGACACGATTCCGGGGGCAAGGCTGTCATTGTCATTGACGGAAATGCTCCCAATGTCCGCATCCGCCAGCACGGAACGTCCTCCACACAGCTGTGGAGGACATTTGCTACGCCAGCCGACAATACCGGTGCGGAGGATCCGGCCCTGGGAGACGTCCCGCTCAGCCCCCCGCCGGGCGGTTCGGTCTTTCGTATCGTGGAATTCATGCCTGAGACGACGATCGAAACTCCCGTCGAGGGCGACACACTGGCCCGCACCCTCGGCGCGCACCAACCGGAAGGACAAGCATTCAGGCACCCTGGCTCACACCGCACGGACAGCATTGATTACGCCATTGTCATGTCCGGCGAAATCGACCTGTGGCTGGATGACGAGAAGGACGATGTTCACGTCAAGGCGGGCGATGTCGTGATCCAGCGCGGAACCAATCACGCCTGGGTTAACCGGGGAGACAAACCCTGCCAGATTGCCTTCATCCTGATCGACGCGCTGCCGGCTGACGAAACAGCTTGAACACGGGCGGATCATCGCATCGGAACGGTCCGGAGGAGTCGCCGGGACCGATCACATCGACAGAAGTGGGTCGGATCCACGTGCCGTCCGGGACGAAGAACTGTCGGGTCTTCGCTATTGCAATCCTGATGAAGTGTTTTGTCAGGCACTTGACGCGCTTGACCTCCATCCAGACTGACGCAAGACAGGACCAACACCACGGACAGGAATTCTTTGGTATCTGGTCGCTACCAAGGCGGTATGTCATTGCCTGTTGGGGGCGGCGTGGTGTTAAAGGAACCTGTGACCAAACGAGCCGAAGGCAGGGCTGTTCCTAGTCTGGTTGTTTCTTCGCTCTCAAAACCTCGCTTTTATCTGCCAATTCTACTGCTATATGTAGTCTCTGAGAGAGTCGGCTGTCGCGCTAGGCAGCGTTGCATTTCGGAGTTTAATCCGGGTTGTCTTTTATTCGGGAGGAAGCCGTGGAATCAATTTTCGATTGGCCAGGCAAATCGGACGATCAGGGCAACACCTATCCAGCAGTTCGGCATATGCTGGATGTCGCGGCCTGCGCCGAGAGGCTGATCGAGCGGCACGTTGCGTTTCTCCACCTTTCCCGCGCGCAGCACAGGGCGCTGACGGTTCTGATCGCGCTGCATGATGTCGGGAAATTGTCGGAATCCTTCCGCGCCTTGGTCCAAAACCACGAAACCGGCTCTCCATTACACTGGGAATTGTCGGATTTCCTGTTGCGGGACAGCCTGGAGGATCTTCTCTGCGAGCTTGGCGCCTGCCGCGATGCGCGCCAGGAGCTCTATGCGGCCGTGGCCGGACATCATGGCCGACCGCCATCGATAACAGACCAACGAGAGGGGAGAAAACGAAAGCGCGCCATCGGGGAGGGCGAAGCAGTAGGGCGGGAGTGGGTTGCACAACTCCTCGGGTTGTTTCCCGGAGCCTCGCTGGAGGATATAGCGCCGGACGACGCCAAAAAGTTGAGCTGGGCGCTTAGCGGCCTGACGATCGTCTCCGACTGGGTGGGCTCCAACCAGGAGTGGTTTCCCTTCAAACCGGAGAGCCGAAACATCCATGAGGCTCTAACCCTTGCTCGAAAGAGTGCAGCGATCGCGGTCGAGCAGGCCGGTCTGGCCCCACCCGGTCCGCGCACGCCCGATCCAGCAGTGCCGCTCGGCATGACCAATCTGCGCCCGATGCAGTGGGCTGTGTCTCAGGTAATGCTTGCAGACGGCCCCAAACTCGCCGTCATCGAAGATTCCACCGGCACGGGCAAGACGGAGGCCGCGCTCATCCTGGCGCAGCGCATGATAGCTTCCGGCAAGGCGCGTGGGCTGTTCTTCGCTCTACCGACCATGGCGACGTCCGACGCCATGCTGGACCGGGTGCGGCGGCATGCGCCGGCGCTGTTCGCGGAGCCGCCATCCGTGCTGCTGACTCACAGCCGCGCCGTGCTGAGCCGCAGGATGCGCGCCCTCTACGCCACCGTCTCGGATAACACGCCGGAGGCCGAGGGCGGCGCCTGGCTGACCGACAGCCGACGTCGGGCACTGCTGGCGACGGTGGGTGTGGGAACGGTAGATCAAGCCTTGCTCGGCATCCTGCCCACGCGCTTCTCAACACTGAGGCTGTTCGGGCTCGCGGACAAGGTGCTGATCGTGGATGAGGCGCACAGCTACGAACCCTACATGAAAGAGCAACTCGAGGCGCTGCTCAGGATGCAGGCGCGACTTGGAGGATCGGCCATCCTGATGACCGCGACACTGCCGCTCGCCATGCGCCGTGCCTATGTCGCAGCGTTCCGGGACGGGCTGGGCAAAGCGGAGCGGTCACTCGCAACCTCTTGCTATCCCGGCCTGCACCTTGTCGGCCACGATGTGCAGAGCCATACCGTCGATCCTGCAAGCGCGAGCGTGCGAACCGTTTCGGTCAGGCGACTGTCGAGCGCTGACAGCGCGTTCGATTTGCTGATGGGAGCAGCCGAGAGCGGAGCCGCCGCCGTCTGGGTGCGCAACGCGGTCGATGACGCCATCGAGGCGATAGACGAGTTGCGCCAACGGGGCGTCGAGGCGGATTTGCTGCATGCCCGTTTCGCCATGACCGACCGTCTTCGGCATGAACAGGCGCTGATGCGGCGGTTCGGCAGGGACGGAGAGGGGCGCCGGGGACGCATTCTGGTGGCGACGCAGGTGGTCGAGGCTTCGCTGGATCTCGACTTCGACGCCATGGTCTCCGATCTGGCGCCCATCGGTTCGCTGATCCAGAGAGCGGGACGGCTCTGGCGTCATATGGACCTGCGTCCCGCGCGTGAGCGGCCTGTGCCAGGGCCGCGCTTGCATGTGGTCTCGCCGGACCCGGACAGTGCGGAAGGAGAGCACTGGCTGCTGGATGTGCTGGGCCGGGGCGCCTGGGTCTATCGCCTTGACGAGCAGTGGCTGACGGCGAAGGCGATCTTCGACGCGGGCGAGATCGCAGCTCCGGGTGGGTTGCGCGCCCTGATCGAGGCCGTACATGGCGACGCTCGGCCGGAAGTGCCGTCGGCGCTCACCAAGGCGGCGTTGGAGGCCGAAGGCCGCGCATGGGCGGAAACCGGCCTGGCGCGCCGCAATATCGTGGACGGTGACGCCGGCTATCGACGGGGAAATCGAGGCGCGGTCGGAGATGACGCCCAATTCCCGACTCGCCTCGGAGAACCACAGGTGACGCTGGTACTCGCGCGGCGGCGCGGCGACGAACTAGTTCCATGGGCCGATCACGAGGATCCGGATATAGCCTGGGCGCTCTCCGAACTGTCGACCTCCCGGAAGCGGTTCGAGCGGTTGCTTCCGAACCAGGACACTCCCGAGATTCGAGTCGTCAAGCGTCACTGGCCCGAGTGGCGGCAACGAAACCACTGGCTCTGTGTGGTCGAAGCCGGTTGTGTGAACGGCGACCGGCTCCTATATACTTCTGATGAAGGGCTAAGAATCGATTCCCCGCCGTCTCGGGGATGACCCATCGTGGTAGCGGTTGCGGAGGGATTTCTCCGGTTAGTTGCCTGCTCTTGCGGGTGTCCGATTGTCGTTGGGGTTGGGGTAAATCTTTTATTATGTCGTGAGAGCGGTTGCGATTCGGAACCCGAATGTCATATATTGGGGACCGCAACATCTCGCGCACATATACGTTAAAGGAGAAAAATAGATGCCCTGCATGAAATTAAAGGAGAAAAATAGATGCCCTGCATGAAATTTTTTGGACTGCTGTTCCAGAGGCACAACACAACCTCTCGTTTGTCGCTCGCCGTAGGGTTGTGGCAGCGGAGCGAACCGCACGTAGATGCAGCCGAGCGTCAGCCTCGTTTCCTGATGTTGCTAGGTCCGTTCGGCCCGTATGACAGCGTGGGATAATACCGATGGTCCTCAACCTGCTGCGCGACCCTTGGATACCGGTCATTCGGGACGGACTGGTCGTTGCCATCCGACCCGACCAAATAGCGGAGCCTAGTGTGAGCAGGCTCACCTGGTCTCGGTCGGATTTCAACCTCGCCAGTCTCGAATTGCTGATCGGGCTAATTTCAATGGCCGATCCGCCCGTGAGCGACGCCGAATGGCGCTCCCGCCTCGACCAGCCCGATGCCGACCGGCTTCGCAAGGCGTTGGCACCGTTCGCGCCATATTTTGAGATTACCGGCGACGGGCCGCGCTTCCTACAGGACCTGGAGCCGTTCGAGCGGGAAGCCGGCGCTTCCGATGTAAGGACAGTCGATATGCTCTTCATCGACTCGGCCGGCCAAGACACCGCCCGGAACAATGCAGACTTGATGGTCAAGCGCAACCGCTTCACGTCTCTGCCAGCGGCTGAGGCCGCCATGGCGCTTTATACTCTCCAAGCCTATGCACCGAGCGGCGGCAGAGGCAATCGGACCTCCATGCGCGGCGGCGGACCGATGACGACCCTGGTCCAGCCCCTCGAGCAGCCCGACAGGCCTGCGTCCCTTTGGCGGCTGGTGTTCGCCAATGTCCGTCCCGGCCGAGCGCTAGACACCGGCGAGGCAGCAAAGGCTCTGCCTTGGCTGCGCCCGACGCCCACCTCGGAAAGCAACCAAGTGGTGACCGAGAAGGAAACGCATCCGCTTCAGGCGTTCTTCGGTATGCCCCGGCGACTCAGGCTGATGTTCGACGGTGAGTACGTCACAGGCGTCGTGCAGCGACCCTATGGTGCAAACTATGCGGCGTGGCAACATCCTTTGACGCCATATTACCGCCCGAACGAGAGCGCCGCCGAGTGGCTGCCGGTCCGGCCTCATCCCGGACGCCTCAGCTACCGGAACTGGTCCGGGATCCTCATGCGGGCGGGTAAAAACGCCAAAGGATTGCGCCGCGCTGCCATAACCGTTGATGAATTCCTAGAACCCAACACTATGCCTTGCGAGATAATGGCCGGTGGCTGGGCCATGGACAAAATGAAGCCGCTCGACTTCTTTCTCGACCGTTACCCGGCTTTTCCGGGGCTGAACGACGAGGATGCGGATCGAATACACCGGCTGGTGGAGACGGCCAACACGGCGTCGGGCGCGCTTCGCCGCGCGCTCAAAACTGCCTGCCGGCTTGACGGCGAAACCGCCACCACCGTGACCGAATCCTTTTTTGCCGAAACAGAGCAGGCATTCGGCGAAAAAGTCCGTCGCATCGCTGATAACGAAGGCGCTCAGATCGAGGCGGATTGGCACCGAATATTGCGCTACCAAGTGCTTCGCATGTTCGACGAGCGCGTCGTCTCAGGCCTTTCAGACCGCGATGTCGCGTCGATCAAACGGCAACTCGGCGCTAGGCAGAAACTCCGCGCCACGGTAGACCGGCAGGTTCGAAGAGACCTCGGGCTGCCCGTACCCAGCAACAAGGAGAAACGAAGATGACAGATGAAAATCGCGTCGGCAGCATCGTCACCGCTTGGTATGCGGCGGTGCTTGATGGCGGCAGCGGCGCGGCACGCGCCGCCCGCGCCCGCTTGCGGCGCTGCCAAACTCCTGCCGAGGCGCTGGCGCTGGCGGAAACGCACGAACTTTTCAGTCGGCTCCGCACCCACGATCATGGTTCGACAAAAAGACCAGATCAGCTGGCCCTCTTGGCCACGACCTTCGCCCACCTCAAGGACATTCGAGGCGACGCTCTCGCCATTACCTTCGGCCGCAAGTTGAGTCGGGACGGGCCACGCCAGTTGAGCGAATTGCGGTTCCAGGCCCTAATTCGCGCCTCCAACCACCGGGAACTGATCCGCCCCCTGCGTCGCTGCCTAGCGGTTCTGGGCTCCAAACGTGCCTGTGATGGGTGGAGGTTGGCGGAGGATCTCTATTGGTGGGGCGAACGGGAGCGCAACCGGTGGTGTTTCCAATATTTCGGCGCCTCGCCTGCCGAAACCCATGAAGAAGAGGAGATTGTGTCGTGACACGCTTCGTTCAACTGCATTTTCTGACGGTATACCCACCTTCCAATCCCAACCGAGACGATATGGGCCGTCCCAAAACAGCGGTCTACGGCGGAGTGTCCCGGCTGCGGCTGTCATCACAATCCTTGAAGCGAGCGGCCCGGCTTTCGCCCGCGATGTCCGATGCCCTCAAAGGCCATATGGGCGAGCGCACGCAGCGTCTTGGCGAAATTTTAGTCCAACATCTGCGGGAGTGTGGCGCCGACGACAAGCAGGCCCGCGTCATCGCCGGTGAGGTTGCCGGAATCTTTGGCAAGCTGGATGATGCAGCCGTAAAGAAAGACCCTGACCATGTACGCATCCGGCAGCTCGCTTTTATTTCGCCTGACGAGCGACAGGCCGCGCTAGATATGGCAGAACGAGCGCTCTCCGGCGAGGCCCTCGAAAAGGAGGTCAGAGCGCGCGGCAAGAAGGTTTTGCGCACCGCCGACGGGGCAGTGGACCTCGCCATGTTTGGCCGCATGATGGCCGATGCGCCGGATTTCAATCGAGAGGCAGCAGTGCAGGTATCACATGCGATCACAACGCACGGGGCTGATGTCGAGGATGACTATTACACCGCCGTCGACGACCTCAAGCGGCCGTCCGAAGATATGGGCGCAGGCTTTATAGATGAGGCTGGGTTCGGATCCGGTGTCTATTATCTCTATGTCTGCGTCGACACTGAACGTTTGTTGGAAAATCTCGCTGGGGATCGCGAGCTAGCCCGGCGGGCGTTGGAAGCGGCTACTGAGGCATTTGCCACCGCAACACCCTCCGGCAAGCGCAATAGCTACAGCCATCACACACGTGCGTCCTACATTCGTGCGGAAGCCGGCGAGCAACAGCCGCGCAGTCTAGCTTCCGCCTTTTTAAAGCCCGTGACCGGCAGAGATCTGCTTGGCGCTTCAGTCGTCGCGCTGCGCAGGGCTGCCAAGGAAATGGACCGGGCCTATGGGGTACTGGCCGACTCCACGCTGGAGATGAACATGGAAGAAGGCATCGGCACGCTGGCCGAGGTCCGGGCGTTCGTTGCTGGTCAATTCGGCAATGCGTGAACATCTGATTTTCTTGCTGGCAGCACCGATGGCGTCGTTCGGCGGCTATGCCGGACACGAACACCGGGGAAGCGGGGTGGTTCCCCTGCGCTCGGCCGTACTTGGTCTGATCGGTGCTGCGCTGGGCATTGAGCGAACGGACAAGGATGGGCAGGCAATGCTTCGCACCTATGCGGTTGCGGTACAATCGTTCCGTAGCTCTTGGCCACTGCGCGACTACCACACGATCGAGACCGTGCCGACCGCGAAGGCCAAAAAACCGGCGACTCGAAGGGAGGCGTTGGCACATGCTGGGCGCAACGTTAACACAATCGTGACCAAACGTGATTACCGCTCTGATGTGCTGGTAGGTGTCGCACTCTGGGGCGACGGCCGATGGTCTCTGGACAAGCTTGCTGCCGGCCTCAAGCGGCCGCATTTCCCACTCTATCTCGGTCGCAAGTCCTGCCCGCTTGCCAGCCCAGTCAATCCCAAAATCGTAACATCGAAGGACCCGGCGGCGGCATTGGCTCGTATCGACATACCGCCCTGGCTGCAGTCCTGGCGATGGTCCGGCGAGAGCACCGCCCGCTATCCTGTCCACTCCGATCCTGTAGTCGGCCTCACCGATACCCATTCAAGCGAACTGGT
This sequence comes from Alphaproteobacteria bacterium, assembly GCA_965221485.1. Classification (GTDB taxonomy): domain Bacteria; phylum Pseudomonadota; class Alphaproteobacteria; order MPNO01; family UBA830; genus JAJEBT01. Next base: position 2,588,342 of record OZ244893.1, read on the forward strand.
GCCGGGCGAACCGCTTGACCGACAAGCCTGGACGTTCGGGGAACGGGAGGTGTGGCTCTTGAGCGACCGACGTGGAGAACCAGTAGAGGGGAATGAACGATGACCTACTACCTAACTCGCGCCGAACTTGACCCCGAGGCGCCCGAACACGCGCTCCGGCCGTTACTCGATCCGGCCAATGGCAACGCGGCCTTCGACACCCACCATCGTCTGATCTGGACGCTTTTCCCGAACCGGGACGCAACCCGCGACTTCCTCTGGCGTGCCGACGGCAAGGGCAGGTTTTTTGTCCTGTCGTCCCGCGAACCGCAGGCATCCCGTCTCTTCAAGCCGCTCCGAACCAAACCTTTCGCTCCCGCACTGGCGGCAGGAGACCGCTTGGCATTCGTGCTGCGCGCAAACGCCACGAAAGACCGTCGCAGCGCAGCACACGACCATATCGCTCCCGGGACAAGACGTAGACCACAGAAGAACCGGCGTGTCGATATCGTGATGCATGCGATGCTGAAAGCGGAACGGGAAAAAGGGGAAAACGGGGTTAGTCCTCGCGCAGAACGGCGTATGCTTGCTGCCGAAGAGGCTGCACAGGAATGGCTTGTAATGCAGGGGGACCGGCGAGGTTTCGCGCTCGATGGGATGATGGTAGAGGACTACCGGGTTCGCAAAGTGCGCCGTCGCAGAGGGCATGAGTTGACCTTCGGCGTGCTCGATCTCGGCGGTCAACTCACCGTCCGGGATCCGGCATGCTTTGTGAGCGCGCTGTTCGCGGGCTTCGGGCGCGCCAAGGCTTATGGTTGCGGGCTGATGCTGGTGCGCCGCGTTTAAACAGGAACGAATGCGATGTCTCTCCCCAGCGTCGTTCCACCGAGGCCTATTCCGCTGAAAGAACGCGCAGCGCTGGTGTTTGTTGAACGAGCGCAGATCGATGTGAAGGACGGCGCGTTCGTTGCGATCAATGCCGACGGTACCCGGACCCATATTCCGGTCGGGGGGCTGGCATGCCTCATGCTTGAGCCGGGTGCGCGCATTTCCCACAGCGCGATTGCGCTCGCAGCACGCGCGGGAACCTTGGTCACCTGGGTCGGAGAAGCGGGCGTACGCCTTTATGCTGCTGGGCAGCCAGGCGGGGCACGATCGGACAAACTGCTCTGGCAGGCTTCGCTTGCTCTTGATCCTGCTGCCAGGTTGAGAGTAGTGCGGGAGATGTACCGCATACGTTTCGGCGAGTTGGCCCCGCAGCGGCGATCCGTTAATCAGCTGCGCGGTATTGAAGGAGCGCGGGTCCGGGCGAGCTATGATCTGCTGGCCCGCCAGAATGGGGTGGAGTGGAAGCGACGTCGTTACGACCCGACAGACTGGGACAGTTCCGATATTCCGAATCGCTGTCTCAGTGCGGCCACGGCCTGCTTGCACGGCCTTGCGGAAGCGGCAGTGCTCGCTGCCGGCTATGCCCCTGCGATCGGGTTCCTACATACCGGAAAGCCTCGGTCGTTCGTATACGATGTCGCTGATTTGTGGAAAATCAGTACGGTTGTCCCAGAAGCATTCCGGATCGCGGGAAAAGCCCAGAGGGGTAAGCTCGATATGCCCGTCGAGCGAGCAGTGCGTCTCGCCTGCCGCGACACCTTTCGATCCACGGGGCTCTTATCGAAGATCGTTCCCGGCATTGAGGCCGTGTTGGAGGCCGGTAACTTGCCGATGCCCACTGCTGCCCCAGAAGCAGCGGGTCCGGCATTCCCGGAAGGTCCGGTAAGCGGCGATGATGGTCATCGTGGTTGAGAACGCCCCGCCGCGACTGCGAGGGCGGCTAGCGGTGTGGCTGCTAGAGATCCGCGCCGGGGTCTATGTCGGACATTACTCACGACGCGTGCGCGAACGGATCTGGTCTGAAGTAGAGAAGCTCATTGGCAGTGGCGACGCGGTGATGGCTTGGGCTGCACCGACCGATCAGGGGTACGACTTTGCAACCGTGGGGAGCAATCGCCGCATGCCCGTCGAATTTGATGGTCTCAAGCTGGTGGCCTTCGCCCCGCCGGCAAAGACACCCGAACGACGTTGAATCAAGTGTTAAATTGCCTAGCATAGCCGGTGCTTTTTATCGCTCGCAAATTCTTGCTAAATTTCAGTGTCCTACGAGAAGAGTGTTCCCCGCCTACGCGGGGATGAACCGCAACTCGCACAATCTCTGGCGCACGAATACACGTGTTCCCCGCCTACGCGGGGATGAACCGATCCCGTTAAACAAAGGCTTTATGAGTATGGGGTGTTCCCCGCCTACGCGGGGATGAACCGATGTATCTCGCAGGATACAGACAAGCCGCATCGTGTTCCCCGCCTACGCGGGGATGAACCGTCTGTATTGGGTATGTGTATAGGGGTGTAATCGTGTTCCCCGCCTACGCGGGGATGAACCGGTGACATGCCCGGAATGCCTCGAAAACCTTGCGTGTTCCCCGCCTACGCGGGGATGAACCGGTGTCCCGGTGACCCGCCGGTGAGCCCGCCATGTGTTCCCCGCCTACGCGGGGATGAACCGGGGACTCAGGTTGTCTTCGCTGACAAGTTTGTGTGTTCCCCGCCTACGCGGGGATGAACCGACGCCGCCGGATGGGAATATATCTTCTGCAAGGTGTTCCCCGCCTACGCGGGGATGAACCGCAGCACACTAGGTCGAGCCATACGGCAGCCGGGTGTTCCCCGCCTACGCGGGGATGAACCGTTGATCCGCTCCCCACGGGCGCTTGACATGTCGTGTTCCCCGCCTACGCGGGGATGAACCGGGAGATCCTGGAGACGCTGGAGACGACGCCAGGTGTTCCCCGCCTACGCGGGGATGAACCTTCAGGAGGTGGCCAGCCAATTCCTTCGCCTCCGTGTTCCCCGCCTACGCGGGGATGAACCGGGTGACCAACGAATCCCATTGATCCCTGTCAAGTGTTCCCCGCCTACGCGGGGATGAACCGACATATTTCTGTCGGTTTCCAGGTGCGTCAGGGTGTTCCCCGCCTACGCGGGGATGAACCGGTTCTGGGCGCGCACGGCTCGCGCAAGGCCAAGTGTTCCCCGCCTACGCGGGGATGAACCGAGATCTGGCAGGATTGTGGAGAATGATATGGAGTGTTCCCCGCCTACGCGGGGATGAACCGACGTGGACGAAATTGCCCTCTGGGTAACTGACGTGTTCCCCGCCTACGCGGGGATGAACCGGGATTCGGCTGCCTGCGTTTACTATCCAGGTCGTGTTCCCCGCCTACGCGGGGATGAACCGATTTGCTGATTGTCACGACCGCCAACCCCGGCGTGTTCCCCGCCTACGCGGGGATGAACCGCTCTTTCCATCGTTGATAATGGTCCCGTAGGTGTGTTCCCCGCCTACGCGGGGATGAACCGACTGACTGGATCACCGGCACCGTCACCGAGGAGTGTTCCCCGCCTACGCGGGGATGAACCGTTTCATGACCTCTACTGGAAAATGCTGGAACGGTGTTCCCCGCCTACGCGGGGATGAACCGTGAAAACACAGGGGGGTGTGCGAGTCGACTGCGTGTTCCCCGCCTACGCGGGGATGAACCGAATACGATCGAGTATCTTGCATTCGCCCGGTTGTGTTCCCCGCCTACGCGGGGATGAACCGTCGGTGTTGGCGGCGGTCCATGTCGAGCAAATGTGTTCCCCGCCTACGCGGGGATGAACCGGTGCAGATTGTCGAGGTGACGCTTGTTCCCGAGTGTTCCCCGCCTACGCGGGGATGAACCGCCGTTGATCCATTCCAGGTAGGCAGCGGTCTTGTGTTCCCCGCCTACGCGGGGATGAACCGCCTTGTTGCGCGGGGCAGGTACCAGCACACTGGTGTTCCCCGCCTACGCGGGGATGAACCCTCCTATGCGTAGTAGATCATTGCGTATGCGGCGTGTTCCCCGCCTACGCGGGGATGAACCGCCCGTCAGTCCAGGTCTGGCCGTTTACCGTGCGTGTTCCCCGCCTACGCGGGGATGAACCGGCGATGGGCAGCCGCCTGTCGAGGAAGCCGTTGTGTTCCCCGCCTACGCGGGGATGAACCGCTATTCGAGATTCCCCCACAGAGAGGACAGATGTGTTCCCCGCCTACGCGGGGATGAACCGACACCGCAACAAGCGCGCCCTTATCCGTTCCGGTGTTCCCCGCCTACGCGGGGATGAACCGTGTGTATCTTCCTCCAACCGGATCCGCGCTTCGTGTTCCCCGCCTACGCGGGGATGAACCGGCGCTGGCGGAGGCGTATCCGTTGTTCGAGGGGTGTTCCCCGCCTACGCGGGGATGAACCGGACCGGGTCGAGAAGGTCGACGCCAACGAGGGGTGTTCCCCGCCTACGCGGGGATGAACCGATCAAGGTGTACGGGACGGGCGGGCTCTATGAGTGTTCCCCGCCTACGCGGGGATGAACCGCTCCCTCGCGGAGTTTTTGTCCGAGACGCCGGGTGTTCCCCGCCTACGCGGGGATGAACCGGTTGAGGCCAACCTTGTCTATTCGGAAGGCAAGTGTTCCCCGCCTACGCGGGGATGAACCGACGCCACGTCACGTCCTGCCCCGGCAGCCCGTGTGTTCCCCGCCTACGCGGGGATGAACCGGCCCTCATGCGGTCGCCAACCCCTACCGTATCGTGTTCCCCGCCTACGCGGGGATGAACCGACCGCCAGCAACGTTCTCAACAGCAATCAATAGTGTTCCCCGCCTACGCGGGGATGAACCGCGGCGACAAGCCCGGAGATAATGTCGGATTCGGTGTTCCCCGCCTACGCGGGGATGAACCGTCAGCCTCACCGAAGAGTTTCTTCCCGGAACCGTGTTCCCCGCCTACGCGGGGATGAACCGGCCGTGTTTAGGCCGCTCCCATATCTGGTAATGTGTTCCCCGCCTACGCGGGGATGAACCGTACTTGGCCGTAGCCTTGGCTACCTCGAACGCGTGTTCCCCGCCTACGCGGGGATGAACCGTTGACGCGCTGGGAGCCGACGGCGTCGTAGGGGTGTTCCCCGCCTACGCGGGGATGAACCGATGCCCGCCGAAATACGGCCGAAGATCGGGCAGTGTTCCCCGCCTACGCGGGGATGAACCGGCAAAGGAACTTGCTCGTGTCAATGGCAACTTAGAATTGCTCATTTTGGAGTGAACCCCTGAAGTTGGACAGTTTGCGTTCCTGATTTTGACGCTTAGTCTTGCTGGACCAGGAGGACGACATGGCCCGACACCGACGGTACAGCGTGGAATTCAAGCGCCGAGTGGCGCAGGAACACTTGGTCGACGGGGTGACGCTCGGCGCCCTTGCCCGCCACCACGACATCTCCCGCAACCTGATTCGGCTTTGGGTGGAGAAGTACGAGGCGGGCGAGTTCGATGACGACGACGTGCAGGCGGATCTGCTGGCGCACTGTAAGAGACGGATCGCGGAGCTGGAGCGCAAGGTCGGCCTGGTGATGAATGAGGAGTTCCTGCGCTTTGCCCACCATTGGGGTTTCGTTCCGCGCTCGTGCCGGCCCTACCGTGCCCGGACGAAGGGCAAGGTGGAGCGTCCGATCCGCTACCTCCGGGACAACTTCTTCTACGGACGCAGCTTTGCCAGTGACGACGATCTTGACGCGCAGGTGGCGCACTGGCTGGAGGGAACCGCCAATCTGCGTCGGCACGCCACTACGGGGGAGCGTCCTGTGGACCGTTTCGAGCGCGACGAACGTGCTGCACTTCTGCCCTTGGCCAACCGCCCCTACCGGCGTCTCGGCGCTCTCCAGGCGGTACAACCGCGGCGCCTGCCGGTAAGTGTTGCGGTCGAACGCCGGGCGCTCAGCGTCTATACGGAGATCCTGAAGTGAAGCCCCCGGCGCCAGCCCGGCGCGATCGGCTGCGGGCCATGCTGGCGGACCTGAAGATGCCGGGTGCGCTGGAAGCCGTCGATGGCATCCTTTCCGAGGCCGATGGTGGTGCCATCACCGCGGCCGAGGCCATCGAGCAGCTCCTCAACGCCCAGATCGTGCTGCGCAACAACCGCCGGCTCCAGACTGCCATGCGCTCCTCGCGCCTGCCGGCGGTAAAGACCCTGGACCAGTTCGACTTCGCTTTCCAGCCCAGCCTCAAGCGTGAGCAGATCGAGAGCCTGCACGAGCTCGGCTTCGTCGAACGCGCCGAGAACGTCATCCTGCTCGGCCCGCCGGGCGTCGGCAAGACCCACCTTGCCATCAGTCTGGCGATCGCGGCACCCGAGGCCGGACGGCGCGTCTATTACGGGACGCTCGCCGCCCTCATCGATTCCCTCAACGAAGCCAAGGCGGCGGGCAACCTGTCGCGCCGGTTGCGGGTGTTGACCCATCCGGCCCTCCTGGTGGTCGATGAAATCGGCTATCTGCCCATCAGCCAGGACGGCGCCGTGCTTTTCTTTCAACTCATCAACGCACGCCACGAGAAGGTCTCGACCGTGCTGACATCGAACAAGGGCTTTGAGGACTGGGGCGGCGTGCTCGGCGATGAAGTGATGGCGGCAGCTCTGATCGACCGGCTGATCCATCACTGCCATATCGTCAACATCCGGGGCAACAGCTACCGCATGCGGCATCACCAGAACCTGCTGCAGCGCGACCCGGATCGACGCCGAAAGAGGGCCGTGTAGTGGTCGCCGGAACCAACGGCAACTGTGCCGACCACCCGCTGAGGACAACACCCCGGAAGCGAAACCGCGGCTGTAAGGTCACGCTCGAAGCGGGAAGTCTTCAGTCCCGATTGAGACCGGATGCGGGAGCACCAGGATCTGCTTCGGTCCGGACGGTCAGCCCGCAACGCCACAAGGATTCAAGCAAGAACCATTACGAAACCCGGGGCAACCATCCTCGAAAAGTGAGCAATTCTAAGTTGCCATTGACACGGCCTCCCGCTTTTCAGTCCGGCCGGTAGTCCTCGAATTTTTTCAGGACCTCGGCCATCTGTTCCGGGGTCAGAATTCCGGGTTCACCGGCCTGCAACGCCTGCCAGTACTGTCGCGCCAGCGTTTCGACCTCGACAGCAAGCGAAAGTGCGCTCTCAAGGTTGGCATCAAAAGCAATCATCCCGTGGTTGGCAAGAAGGCAGGCCTTGCGCCCCCGAAGTGCCGTCAGCACATGATCGGACAGTTCCTGGGTCCCGAAGGTGGCATAGGGGGCGCATCGAATATCCTCACCTCCGGCCACCGCTACCATGTAATGAAACGGGGGAATCGATCGCCCGAGGCACGCCAGTGTCGTGGCGTAATTCGCATGCGTGTGAACGACGGCGCCAGCGTTCGGACGAGCGGCATAGATGTCACGGTGGAAACGCCACTCGCTTGACGGCCTGCGGGTTCCCTGAACGGAACCGTCAAGACCCATCAGCACAATATCTGATGGCTGGGTTCGCGCGTAGGGAAGGGCTGACGGAGTAATCAGAAATCCGCTCGGTATCCTGATACTGAGATTCCCTGATGTGCCCTGATTGATTCCCAGCGCACTCAGCGAACGAGCCGCTTCAACCAGCGCCTCTCTCTGCTCGCGATGCTCAGTCTCCATTGGCCTGCCCCGGAAACAGGCGGGCAAGCCCTGAGGCCGACGCCTCGGTGATACCACGTTCGGTAATGAACCCCGTGATCAGTCGGGCCGGGGTAATGTCAAAGGCCGGGTTTTCAGCAGCGGTGTTTTCGGGCGTGACCATAACGCTCGTGACAGCTCCGGTCGCATCGCGGCCCGTTACCCGGCATACTTCATCGCCGTCTCGCTCCTCGATGGGCACATCCGCTCCGGAGTTGAGAGTCCAGTCTACTGTTGGCGACGGCAGCGCCACATAGAAGGGTATGTCGTTGTCGTGGGCAGCGAGCGCCTTCAGATAGGTTCCGATCTTGTTGCAAACGTCTCCGTTGGCCGTCGTGCGATCCGTGCCCGTAATCACCATATCGACCCGGCCCTTCTGCATGAGGTGGCCGCCCGCATTGTCAACGATGACCGTGTGCGGCACACCGTGAGACTTGAGCTCCCATGCCGTGAGGCTGGCTCCCTGATTTCTGGGACGCGTTTCATCAACCCAGACATGAACGGGAATGCGGTTGTCATGGGCGATGTAAACCGGTGCCAGAGCCGTACCCCAGTCCAGCGTTGCCAGCCAACCCGCATTGCAATGCGTGAGGATATTCACTGGCCTGCCGGTCGTCTCGTAATGCTCCTGGAACAGGGCGAAGCCGTGATCGCCAATCGCCCGGCAAATTGCGGCATCCTCATCGCAGATTTCAGCCGCGCTCCTGAAGGCCGCCTCCTGCCGCTGCTCCGGGTGCAAGGCCTGAAGCCGGTCCACCATTATGTCGAGGGCCCAACGAAGATTTACGGCCGTCGGCCGGGCTTCAAGAAGCCTGGCTCGGGCTTTCGCAAGATGGCTGTCAGAAGGATCTTCGACCATGGCCAATGCAACACCGTAGGCAGCTGTAGCCCCGATCAGCGGAGCGCCCCGGACATGCATGTTTTTGATGGCATGAATGGCGTCGGACAAAGAAGTCAGATCCATGGTTTCAAACCGATGGGGCAGGCGTGCCTGATCGATGGTACGTACGGTCAGTCCTTCGTGCCAGATCGTTCGGTAATGAACACCTTCAACCCTCATCAACCTTGCTCCCTGAATGGTCCTGGTGCCACCGTTCCGTTTGTGATCTCGCCTCTGACCTGTGTCTCCTGGAATCCTCCCGTGACAAGGGGAACTTCAGGGTCCCGTAATGTTTCGAATGCAATGTCACGAAACTCCTCCCGATAAACCGCGTCCGTCTCCGGGCCCGGACCACAAGACCAAGTCCTGGAAAGGGACGTGTGTCTGAAAAATATCCGTGCCTGAACATGTCCAAGGGCGCAGCCCAACGGACTGCCGACAGGAATCCACCGCCTGTTGCCATGACGAAGGCTGGACGGAACCCCGAGGATGACAAAGCCTGATCTGCAGATTAGAACGACGGTTGCGCCGGGACCTGTCGTCTCTACACAATCATTTGCGGACTGAATATGCCTCCTAACTTTCATCACCGCGGTCTCCTTGCCTGCGACACGGATCGCGCCACACCGGGATTCACGCTCTTTTCTCCTCAAGGAATGCCATACGCCCGGCTTGTCAACATGAAGGGGGAAGAGGTCCACAACTGGACGATTCCCACAATACCCGGAAATTACGGGTATCTGCTGGAAAACGGCAACCTCCTCATTAGCACCAGAACCGACGAAGGCCCACAGAAGCTGCCGGCAAAGGGCGGCCGGATTCTGGAGATTGACTGGGACGGAAGCGTGGTCTGGGAACATGTGGACCACGCGCAACACCACGATTTCCGACGGTTGCCCAGCGGCAATACCATCTATCTGGCATGGCGCCTGCTAAAAGACGACGAAATCGACAGGGTCAAGGGTGGAATTCCCGGGACCGAACATTCCGATGGTATCTATGGAGACGTCATCCGCGAGGTCACGCCTGACGGTGACATCGTCTGGGAATGGGACGCTGTGCGTGACTTCGATTCGACCCAGGTTCCCCTGAGCCCGGGCATGCACCGCGAGGAATACGCGCACGCCAATACTGTCAGTCCCTGTGCAAATGGCGACATCATTCATAATCAGAGAACAAACGGAATGATGTCGATCATCGACAGGGAAACCCGGGAGGTAAAATGGTCGTTGGCAGACGCCCGGTTCGGCCAGCAGCATGACGTTCAGGAGCTTGAGAACGGCAATCTCCTGTTTTTCGCCAACGGGGCCACTCTGGCCGGTGTCCTTGGACCGGATTGCGGATCGCGCATTGTCGAACTGGATCCTGCCACGAACGAAATCGTCTGGGAATACGCCCCCACGCCGGCCCATTCATTTTTCAGCTGGTTCATCAGCGGATGCCAGCGCCTGGAAAGCGGCAATACACTGATTTGCGAAGGTGTCTGGGGCAGGATCTTTGAAGTCACGCGGGAGGGAGAGATCGTCTGGGACTTTGCCCAACCCAACCGGATTGACAATCCGATGGCCCCTTATCACGGAGGTTATTGCGTATTCCGGGCCTATCGATACGGTGCCGACTCGCCGCAGATCAGGGGACGGTTGGGCAGCCCGGAATAAAGCTCCGCCGTCCAGAGAAGTGCCCCCCGGGGCCGGACGTTTTTGACACGTCGTGTCCTGTCAGGACATGGCGTGAAGCAATCGATTGAATGGACAGCCTGTCACTCTGTTTCTACGATCACCTGTCGTAAACACAGCCGGAGCCGTTCGCTCATGTCCGAGGTTTCCATTGCCTATCTGAATGGCGAAGACGTCAGGTCCCTGGCCATGACGGACGAGGAAATCATTGCTGCCGTCGAGGACGGGCTGAAGGCTCAGGGAAATGGTGAAACGGTGATCGAGCCCCGTGTCCACCTTGTGCCCGAGTCTTCGGACAAGGGGCACTTCAATTTGCTGCGCGGTTATATCAAGCCGCTCGGTTACGCCGGTTTCAAGATGGTTGGCGACTTCGTCGATAACTACAAGAAGGGCCTGCCCTCGGAGATGGCCGTGCTTGCCCTGTTTGATCCCGAGACCGGCATGCCCCGGGCCCTTCTTGATGCAACAGCTATCACCGATATGCGTACCGGTGCGATGACAGCCATCGGAGCCAAGTACCTCGCCCGCAAGGAGTCCCCGATTCTCGGACATATCGGGGCCCGCGGCACCGCCTACTGGAACGTCCGTCTTCTGGACCGATTGTTCGATTTTGAAGAAATCCGCGTCCATTCGCGAAGGCCGGAGAGCCGCGAAGCCTTCGGAAGCCGGCTGACACAAGACCTCAACAAGCCGATCAGGGTCGTGGATACCTGGCAAGACTGCCTCGAAGGTGCCGACATCATGGTTGAAGCTGCGCGCCTTCCTGCTCCGGAAGCCCTGTTCATGACCCGCTGGATCAAACCCGGATCGTTCGTCGTCCCCTACGGCACAATGAGCAGTGTCGAATTCTCCCTGACCGACATCATGGACAAGATCGTGGTGGATGACTGGGGGCAGTGCCGACCCGGGATGCCTTTTGGGGCCTTGCGCCGCCACGTCGACGAGGGAAAACTGAACGAAGACACGCTGCATGCTGAAATGGGAGAGATTGTCGCCGGAAGGAAGCCCGGACGAGAGAGCGACGACGAGACCAATCTTTTCTGGCATCGGGGGCTGAGTCTCAGCGATATCGCCCTGGGCGCAGCCATGCTCGAGAAAGCGAGGCGGAAGGGTATCGGGACCACGCTTCGCTTCGCATAAAGTATTGTGAAACCAGGAAAGGCCGGCTTCCGGACCCTCTTTCCTGGCGAAACGCAGAGTATCGTACCGACCGATGGATGGTCCGTGGAAATCCAGCCCTGGGAATCCCGCAGCCGTCGCACTGCAATACAGACACTGCCCGCCCCCCACCCGTCGCGACCCGGGACAAGATGTCATCAGCGAAAGACCGCCTTCCACAAGGCGTCTCTCCCGACCTCCAGGATGATCAGAGGAGCAAACGCTTCGGGCTCACGATAACCGGCATCCCGCAGAGAGCGGGTTCCAACAGATCGCGGCGCCGAATTTCCGAACGGGGCTGATCAGTCCACCAGAAGTCTCGTCATCACGGTCCGGTACCGGGCTCCAATCTCGGCTTCATGTTGGTGCCGATGATCACGGATGACTTGTTTTCCTCCGACAAAAACATCCTTCACGACCGATATGTTTCCGGAAAATATCCAGCTGTCCAGAATCGTTTCCGGCTGCTGTCCTGCAAACAGCGCAGCGTCGTGGTCCAGAACCACGAGATCGGCGCGCGAACCCACATCAAGCAGACCATCACCGATACCGAGACAACGGGCGCCACCGGCGACGGCTCCCGTAAAGAGCGAGACACCGGTTGAGGTCTCATCATCGCCGGCTATGTTGCGTCGCCGGTCACGCAAGCGCTGGCCATATTCCAGCCAGCGCAGCTCTTCAACGGGACTGACGGATACATGGCTGTCCGATCCGATACCGAAACGGCCGCCCGCATCAAGCCACAACCGCAGTGGAAACAGTCCATCACCGAGGTTGGCCTCCGTCGTGGGACACAGCCCGACAGTTGCTCCGGTCGCGGCAGCCGCATCGGTTTCCCCGGCTGTCATGTGGGTCGCATGGACGAGGCACCATCGATGATCGACCGGCATGTTTTCTAGAAGCCATTCGACGGGTCTTCGCCCCGACCACTGCTGGCAGTCCAGAACCTCCTGCTCCTGCTCCGAGATATGTATGTGGATCGGTTTTTCCGAACCCGCAATTTCGAGCATTTCGTCGAGGGCTGACGGGCTGACCGCACGGAGGCTGTGCGGTGCGATACCCGTACAACAGTCGGGAAGGGCGGTACAGACTGAAGCAAGCTTCTCGAGAATCCGGGAAAACCGCTCTGTGTCCGTGACGAAGCGACGCTGTCCTTCGGTCGGTGGCAGATTGCCGAAACCGCCGCACTGATAAAGAACAGGCAGGAACGTCGCTCCGATACCGGTGTGACTCGCAGCCGCCACCGTCCGCAGCGTCATCTCGGCAGGGTCGGCAAATGCCGATCCGTCATGATCATTATGGATGTACTGGAATTCTCCGACAGCAGTGTAGCCGGATTTGAGCATTTCGACGTAAAGCTGGGCGGCAATGGCTTCAAGATCATCCGGTGTAATTCGGGTAACGAAGCGGTACATAAGATCTCGCCAGGTCCAGAAACTGTCATGCCCGGCACCGGTCCGGAACTCGCTCAGACCGGCCATTGAACGCTGAAAGGCGTGAGAATGCACATTGGCGAGACCCGGCACCGCGATGCCTCTGATGACGTCAACAGGCGCGCCGGAGCCCTGATCGGCAAGACCCGAGATCAGGCCGTTCCTGTCAACGGAAACGTAGCCCGGCGTAATCCAGCCCTCAGCTGTCAATACGGCTTCAAAGCGGAGTGTCCCCACCTTCGAACTCAACGTGACCCGTTGCACACATATTCGAGACCTGTCACGAGAAGGTGCCTCAAAATGGGCGTCAGACGTGCTGAACGTTCCGGAACCAGACGCCAGGGCGGGGATTCTTCCATATACACCCGCTGAGACATTTCAAGTTGAACGGCGTGGACCCGCCGTTCCGGATTTCCATAATGGCGCGTGATGTATCCACCCTTGAAACGCCCGTTCAGAACCGCGCTGAAGCCTTTCGCATTGGAGAGCACATTGAACATGCGGCGGCTCAGTTCGGGTTCGCAACTCTTTCCGTCGGCCGTGCCAAAGTTGAAATCGGGCAGATCCCCCTCGAAAAATCGCGGCAGCCTGCTGCGGATGGAATGGGCATCGAACAGCAGCACGACTCCGTGCTCTGAAAGGGTCGCTTCTATGACTCGACGGAGCTCCGCGTGGAATGGCCTCCAATAGATTGCAAGACGCCGCTCGACTTCCGCTTTGTCGGGGCTGGCCCCGTCCTCATACACAGCTTCACGATCGAAGGTTGCCAGTGGGCACACTTCCGTGGTGTCGGCTCCGGGATAAAGCGATTTGCCGGTGGGATCCCGGTTGAGGTCAACCACGTAGCGGGAATAGCGTGCCGAGGTAATGGTGGCACCGAGCTCTCGGGCAAAGCCATACAGGTCACGCATATGCCAGTCCGTGTCTGGCAGAGCGAGCGCCTCGGATGTCATGACGGCCCCGAGGTCGGAAGGGATTTCGCGGCCGTCATGGGGCACATTGATGATCAGAGGCGTCGTTCCCTCATGGATATCAATAACAGGCACGGTCATGGCGCCACCGAATTCGTGAACAATGTCGAGGTTCTTCCTTTGGCATTATGTGCTCCGGGAAATGGAAACAAGGATCTTGTCCATCATTATGACCGGTTGTTCCCATTGGCCGGCGACGCCAGTCGAGGTTCGACACAGCGCGAAACGAAAATCATGCTGGCAATCAGACTATCATCCTGCCCTCGTCCGTCAACGTACACCAGCTTTGAGGGGCACTTCTCTCTTTCGCGCACGATCTCATTCTGAAGACATGATGAGCCCGAACATCGCGGCGCAGCACGCCCTCGAAGCCTGCACTCCATATGATCCGAAAAGGATGGCCCCTATAACTCTCAAACCGGCCACGAACCCTGCTACGATCCTGACCACGGTTATCAGGCTGTCGCAGGGCGTGCCGCGGTGACTGTAAAGGTAACCGGGTGAAGTATCGTCATCAGAGGAGCGAAAATACCATGTCCCGATGGAGCCGCCTGTGGATCAATGCAAATCTCGCGACCATGGCAGATACCGGGCAACTCTACGGTGCGGTCAGATCGGCGGCTCTGGCATCAAGAGACGGCCACATTGCATGGGTAGGCCCCATGTCTGATCTTCCTGACAGACCGGAACGTCTTGCTGACCGGGTGGAGGATCTCGGAGACCGTTGGTTGACTCCCGGGCTGATCGATTGTCACACGCATCTTGTGTTCGGGGGAAGCCGCGCCGGCGAATTCGAACGACGCCTCCAGGGCGCAAGTTATGAAGAAATCGCACGCGCTGGCGGCGGTATTGTATCCACCATGCGTGCGACCCGGTCCGCAACCGAGCACGAACTGGTCAAGGCTGCCCGCCCCCGCCTCGCAAATCTCCTCGGGGAAGGCGTGACGACGGTCGAAATCAAGTCCGGTTACGGTCTCAACACCGAAACAGAACTGAAGCAACTCTCGGCCGCACGCCAGCTGGGGGACCTGTTGCCCGTCGACGTGCGGACTACTTTTTTGGGGGCCCATGCCCTTCCTCCGGAGTTCGGGGGGCGCCAGTCGGACTATATTGATCTCGTCATCGACGAGATGTTGCCGGCTGCTGCCCAAAGCGGCACGGCCGATGCTGTCGATGCGTTCTGCGAATCGATCGCCTTTACCCCGGCAGAAACCGAAGCCGTGTTCAAGGCGGCCGGCAAGTATGAATTGCCTGTGAAGCTCCATGCCGAACAATTGTCAGATCAGGGCGGCGCAGCGCTGGCTGCGCAGTATGGTGCGCTTTCGGCCGACCATCTCGAGTATGTGTCCGAGGCTGGCGTCAAGGCTCTGGCTGAGGCCAATACAGTGGCCGTCCTCCTGCCCGGTGCGTTCTACACGCTTCGCGAAACCCGGGTACCGCCGGTCGAACTCTTGCGACGATACGAGGTCGATATTGCCATAGCCACGGACTTCAACCCGGGTTCGTCCCCGGTCCTTTCGATTCTTTTGACACTGAACCTTGCCTGCACACTGTTTCGCCTCACGCCCGAAGAGGCGCTCGCCGGAGTCACCCGTAATGCTGCGAGGGCATTGGGGCTGGGCGGGGACAGGGGAACACTTGAAGTTGGAAAAAGAACCGATCTCGCGATCTGGGATATCGATGAACCCGCGGAGCTCTCCTATTGGGCCGGACATAATTTGCTTGAACGCTCGGTGAGGCTTGGATCAGACATCGATACCGCCGTCTTACAAGCTGCCTCCTGACATAACGAGCGGTTTCGCCAACCATTGCTCCTGCCCTTCTTCCGAACACCACCGCTATGGAAAACCGGGAATTTTGCCTCCGTGCTGTCGACTGCGTCTCGACCACGTTCTCCGCAGGCATCCGGCTGACGGGACCTTGTCAGGTCACCAACACCTCAACGGTCTCGCTTGCGCGAACCCGATCCGGATGGCTGGCGCCTCCTGGTCGCCGCATCGGCCAGTTCCTGCGTGACGGCGATCGTCCTCATCCGTTCATTCGGATCACCGAAGCCGGCTGGGGCGTTCTCGCAGCCACCAGCAATAATCGTCCCCGCAATCCTTGATTGTGGTTGATCAATACCGGATCAAGCGAGACGAAGCTGTCGGGCACAGATTTGCTGTCTTCCAGCTCCGCTACGGCCTGTCGCCTGGTATTGGCGGCGATGAGTGCTGAAGACATCGGCTTATTCCTTGCCAGGATTTCCTTCGAGCCTCGGTATAGGAATACAGCATCAAGATCACCTGGCTGTTCCGAGAATGATGCGATCCGGGGAATAGTGAGAATGGACAAGATACGGGTCACATTTCCCGGACCGGGGATAAGTGGCAAGGTCTGCCATGCTTGGGTCGCGCCATAAATTGCTGGAGAGGATACGACTTGGGGAAGACAGTCTTCTGGAGCTGAAGGAAGTTCGCTTTGCTGGCAGCAAAATCAGAGGGCCAACACAAAATGATCTCGCCGACGAACTGGCTGCCTTTGCCAACACACGGGGCGCAACTATAGTTGTGGGTGTTCGGGACAAGACGCGCGAAGTGGTAGGCATTCCCCTTGAGCGACTGGACTCCGTGGAAGGCCTGGTGTGCCACGCCTGCGAAAATTCCATGAAACCACCAGGCGTTCCGGTGATCGAACGCATGCCCCTGCCAGATGGTTCGGGCGTTCAGCACGCGGTCATTCGCGTCGAGATCGCGCAAAGCCTGTTCATCCACCAAAGTCCCGGTGGCTATTATCAACGCACTCAGTCCTCAAAGCGGCCGATCATTCCCGATCGACTGGCGCGGCTGTTTCAGCATCGAAGCCAGGCCCGGCTGATCCGGTTTGATGGAAAACCGGTCCCGCGTACAACCATTGGCCGTCTCGATCAGACTCTGTGGCAGCGTTTCACAGCGCCAACGAGCAGCGATACGCCGGAACAACTGTTATCCAAGATGGCCATGGCAGCGCGAGACGCCAACGGAACGTTGCGCCCTACCGTAGCTGGCCTGTTGATGGCGTCCCGGGCCCCCCAACACTTTGTCCCCAATGCGTTCATTCAGGCCGTTGCATACCGCGGAAAAGAAATCTTGCCGCAACCAAATTCATCCTACCAGCGCGATGCCCGCGACATTACCGGCCCCCTGGATCAGCAAATTTTCGATGCTTGTGATTTTGTATACAAGAACATGCGAATATCAGCCCGCAAAGGTATGGGGGGTGGACGCGAAGATATTCCACAATTTGACATGCTCTCCGTATTTGAAGCCGTGACCAACGCTGTGGCACATCGGGATTATTCAGTGGCAGGCAGCAAGGTGCGGCTTCGGCTCTTCGATGATCGGATGGAGTTGTACTCTCCCGGTTGCCTGGTCAACACGATGACTCCGGAGACGCTTCCCTTCCGGCAAGCGGCCAGAAACGAGACAATTGCCAGTCTGCTGGCGCGCTGTCCGGTCGAACAGGACAGCATCAGAACACATCGCGCGCGTATCATGGACCGGCGGGGCGAAGGAGTACCGGTCATTCTGTCTCGAAGCGAACAACTCTCGGGAAGGAAGCCGAAATATCGACTGATCGATGAGTCGGAGCTGCTTCTGACAATTTATGCCGCGTGATAGCCGATCACGTTATGAACATATCCGGTGCTGCATGACGGATTCACATAACCTTGGCCGCTGTCAGGAATTGTGTTCCTGACATCCTGCAGCAGTCGGCAGGTTCGCAGTCTTCGCCCCCGGTCGTTCTCTGCGACTTGGGTCCAGTACCGAGGAATGAACCCTCAGGTTTCGCGACTGCGCACACCGTTGGAAATTGAAAACTCGGGTAAAATTCTGAGCCACTGGTATCAGAGTCCCGGTTTGACGGCTCCGAATTCATTCAATTTGGCGCAATCGGGCGGGGAGAGATGCGTTTCGGGCAGGAAAGCTGTCTGGTGCCGATCGAAACGAAATCGGTCCGGCGACCCAGAACGATTGACGTAACTGGAAGGCACAAGCCGACCCGCACCGGTGTCATGGCCTTCGTCCAATGCCGACACCGGCATTCAGTCCAGCATCGTATTGGGCAAGACAAGCGCCAGATTCGGGAAGGCCACAAGAACGCCAAGGCAGATCATCATTGCCGCCCAAAAAGGCAGGATTCCGATATAGATGTCACGCATCGGAACATCCTGGGCCACGCCCTTGACAACGAATACATTCATTCCGACCGGCGGGCTGATCAGGGCCATCTCCAGGATAATGACCATCACCACTCCAAACCAGATTCTCAGATCGCTGGTCTCCGGCCGCATACCAAGAAATGCGGGAATCTCGGAGAGTTCGATGATGGGAAGCACAATCGGCAGAATCAGGACCATCATTGCAAAGCCATCAAGGAATGTCCCCAGCGCGATAAAAGCGAGGAGAATGAGTACCAGAAGTCCGATGGGGCCCAGTTCAAGCTGCGCCAGCGTGCTGGCCAGATTTTCCGGAATTTGTGTCAGAGCGAGAAACGGTGAAAAAATGGCCGCGCCCATAATGATGAGATAGATCATCACCGTGGTATTCACGGTCTGCAGCAGAACCGACCTTGCGACGATTGGCGACAGGCTGCGCCGAAGCAGGGCAAAACCGACGGCCAGAACAGCCCCGACTGCGGCAGCTTCCACCGGTGTAAAAACGCCGCCATAGATCCCTCCGATCGAGATCACGATAATGGCCAGGATGGCAAGACCGCGCACCAGTGCTGCACGTTTTTCCTGCCAGTTATAACGCCGGGCGGCAGGGCCGATCTCCGGCTTCAACATTACCTGCACATAAATTGTCACAAGAAACAGACCGGCAAGAAGCACGCCCGGAATGACGCCGGCAAGAAACAGCCTTCCGATCGACTCCTCAGTGAGGATGGCATAAATCACGAAGCCCGTTGACGGTGGAATCAGGATGCCAAGTGTTCCACCCGCCGCTACGGCTCCGGCAGCAAGCTTACGGTCATAGCCGAAGCGGGCCATTTCCGGTAGAGCCACCCTGCCGATCGTCAGAGCTGATGCCACTGAAGACCCCGAAAGGGCCGCAAAACCGGTGCATCCGAGCACCGTGCCGTGGGCAAGTCCACCCTTGAGTCGTCCTACCCAGGCGTTTGCAGCGTTATACAGATCCCGACTCATACCGCATGCACTGGCCACATTACCCATCAATACGAAGAACGGGATGACCGTGAGCTCGTAAAATATCGCGGTGCTCCAGGTCTCGGTCACCAGGGTTGCCAGCGCAGCCCGCCAACTGTTCAGGAGAGCCAGGCCGACCAGACCAACCGCGATCATTGCAAACGCGACAGGAACACGCTGGCTCATCAGCACCAGGAGGAGGACGAAACCAATAACGCCCGCAAGCGTGGGATCCATCACAACTCCGCGGGATCCACGCCTGTTGCTGCCGCATCGCTCGCGGCCAAGGTGGTGACAGACAGGCCGAGCGGAAGTCCTGCGACAATGCGCACAGATTCCACGCACAGGACCACCGCCTGAATTGCGGCCGCACCGGAAAGGACCATGAAAAACGGCCTGAAGGGAATCTCGATCATATTGGTCGCTTCACCGAACAGCTCCGCGTCCTCGGCACGCACCCACGCGCCATGTGCCAAAAGCACGAATATGACGATACCAATCAGCCGGACTGACAGATCCCGCAACCGCGTGAGGTTCGCAAGTCCGTAATCGGGAACAAGATCGACGACAATATGTCCACCGGCCCTCCAGGTGAAGGGAAAGGCCAGAGAAATCACCACGACCATGCCCATTTGCAACACATCGGTCGCGCCCAATATGGGGGCGGCAAACCGATACCGAAGAATGACGTCAACAAACGTCAATCCGACGAGACCGACAAGAACAAGCCCGGCGGCGACGGCGAGACCGAGACAAAGACTATCAAGCCATCGCATTCGCGAATTTAGCCGTGTGTTCCTCCACAGAAGCCTTGTTCAGATCAGTTTTTCATCGCTTTCACGACTTCAGTGGCCGGCATCCCTTTACCATCAAGCTCACCAAGAAGCTTCGTGACGGCGGCTTCCGCACGTTTATCGAAGGCGGCCCGCGCCTCGGGCGTCAGTGTAACGATTGTCTTGCCCGGAAGTTTCTCGAATCTCGACAAGGCGAGCTGTCCGAACTTCGCAAGACCGTCGGCGGACCTCAAACTGATATCGAGACCGGTCAGATCATCGAGTGTCTTCCGGTGCTCCCCGGAGAGTTCGTTATATGCATCTGCATTCATCACCATGAAGATCGTCGTCGGCATTTCGGGCAATCCGGTGGTGACGTATTTCGCGACTTCAATCAGCTTGAAGATCAGAAGGGAATCGGAACCCATCAAGGCGCCGTCCACCACACCGGTGCTGATGGATGTATAGACTTTGGTGGCCGGCATCTGAACCGGGGTTGCCCCGTAGGAAGAAATCACCGCGGCTGCGGACCGGGATGCGACACGGATCTTGAGCCCCTTCAGGTCGTGCAGCGTACGAACCGGTTTGTCGCGCATCATGAAAACCGCAGGCGGTGTTACAAACAAGGCCAGCGGAACCGTCCGTTTGAATTCATCCCGGAGATGGCGGTCCATCACCTTCCAGAGCTTGCGGGTGGCATCCTCGTGTCCCTGCGTCACACCTGGCAGCTCGATCAGCAGCGTCTTGGGAAAAACAGAAGATGTGTAACCCGGAAGTCCGTAGGATATTTCGGCGATGCGACGCACTGCACGCTGGTACTGTTCCACCGGTCCCTTGCCCAATGCGCCGGCCGGGTAGATCTTGATTGTCACCGCATTGTTGGTCGCACTGGCCAGATCATCGGCCAGCTTCTGAAAGACCGGCTTGTGCAGCACATATTGAGGCGGCACGAAACTCGCGAATTTGAGAACGGTCTCCGCAGATACGGATTGTGTGAAACAGCCTGCGGCGACCAACACCGACAGGGCCAGACCAAGACTCTTGCGTTTCACGATTCTGTCTCCTTTATTTGCCTGCTTGCCGACTCCCGGCGGGCCTGCACGGCATCCTGATCCGGGGCCAATTTCCCTGGTTGCCCTGACTATAATACGTCAACCACCTGCCTAACAGACGAAACAATCATGACTTGTCTTGCGATCGGGCCGCCAGTCTGCAACCCGGGATCCACTGAACCGCCGTCCCGGAAAACCCCCTCGGATAAAGAGAAATTTGACAGCAAGTCCGGTTCCGGCAGGCTTGCCCACTTGATCGCGTCAACGACCATCGGATAAGGTCCTTCAGAATGGATCCTTGCCCGAACCCTGCACGTCTCCCCGCCTTCATAACCTTGGGGAGATCTCCGGACATCTCCTTCAGGACAGGCGGATACCATGATGGCGACCGGTTTCCCTTGCAGGCGCAGCCAAGGGCACCCACCCCTGTCTCCGCTTGCGCCCCCTGATCTCCGGAACTCGACCTGTCAGCTCCCTCGGTATTCGCGCGAAAGACTGATTACAGATTGGAACTGGAGCCGGATACAGCCATTATGCGTCATCATCGATCCAGCCCTCTGCAATCCCTTGTCAGCCGCCAAATCAGGAAAACAGGCTGAATGCCGCCATTAATGAGAACCTGGGAATCACCCCGGACTCCGGGTATCGACGCGCTTCGGGTCTCTGAAGCCCCCATTCCGGTTCCCGGTGCCAATGAGGTTGTCATTCGGACCGAGGCCGCCGCACTGAATTTTTCTGATCTTCTGATGATCGATGACACCTACCAGATCCGCCCTGATCGGCCCTTCACGCCAGGACAGGAAGTTGCCGGAACCGTCGTCAGCTCAGGCTGTGCCAACCACCTCTCTGAAGGTACCCGGGTTGCCGGAAAAGTGCTTTGGGGCGGTTTCGCCGACTATGCCTGCCTTCGTGCCGACATGGCCATCAGGGTGCCGGACGGAATGCCCAGCACGGCTGCCGTCGCACTGCCAGTCGTGTTCACAACAGCCATGGTCGCATTGGTCGAAGAGGCCAGGATTACCAACCGGGATACCATCCTGATCCATGCTGCAGCCGGCGGCGTCGGTCTCGCAGCAATCCAGGTCGCGAAAGCCAAAGGTGCCCGGGTCATCGCAGCCGCGAGCGGCAACAACAAATGTGCGCTGGTTCAGTCCCAGGGGGCGGATGCCGTCATCGACTACGAAACCGGGGACTTCGTCGGGATCGTCAACACGTTGACGGAGGGACAGGGAGCAACCATCGTGCTGGATTCTGTCGGCGGCGAGGTTACGGGCAAGAGTCTGCGTTGCCTGGCCTGGAGGGGGCAGCTCCTGATCGTCGGGTTTTCGAGTGGGGAAATCGCGCGTATCCCCGCCAACCGGCTCTTGCTTCGGGGGGGTGTGGCACGCGGAATTTACTGGGATCACGACCGGGACGCAGATATGGTCCGTCGCTGCACGCGGGCATTGCTGGATCTCTGGCATGATGGCCACATCAGTCCGGTCGTGGACGATCACTATGCATTTGCCGACCTGCCGCAGGCGCTCTTGGATCTCCGATCGGGCCGATCCATCGGTAAACTCGTTCTCACCATGAAGGATGAAGCGGTTGGAAACCAGTCCCGGACCGACACAATCCTCCCTTGAGGGCCTGCTTCAGGGCGTGCGGGTTCTTGATCTGTCACGGGTCATGTCGGGGCCGTTCTGCACAGCCATGCTCGCCGATCTCGGGGCTGACGTCATAAAGATCGAATTGCCTGGTATCGGTGAAGACAGTCGACGGTTTGGGCCATATCACGATGGAGAAAGCGCCTATTTCCTCCTGCTCAACCGGGGCAAGCGAAGCGTGACGCTGAATCTCAAGTCGGACCGCGGCATCGAGATCCTGCAATCGCTTGCAGCAACCAGCGATGTCATCGTGGAGAACTTCCGGCCCGGTGTGGCCACCCGCCTCGGGATTGGTTACGAGGCCCTGCGGGATGTGAATCCTGCGATCATCTATGCCAGTATTTCTGGCTTTGGAGGTACGGGCCCGTTTGCGGACCGGCCAGCCTATGACCCCATTGTGCAGGCCATGAGCGGCCTCATGGACATGACGGGATCGCCTGAGGGACCGCCGACGCTGGTCGGTGAGTCTGTTGCAGATGTCTGCACCGGCATGTTTGCAGGGTGGGGTATCATGACGGCCCTTTTTGCGCGTGAACGCGACGGAAAAGGCCGTCATGTCGAAATTGCCATGCTCGATTCCGTCTTTTCCATGCTGCTGACGGCCCTGAGCATCCAGCTATATGGAAACCGGACACCCCGGCGGGTCGGCAATCGTCATCCCGTTACCTATCCGGTCGACACGTTTCCGGCACGCGACGGCCACGTAGTGATGGTCGTTACCACCGACAAGGCGTTTTCTGCCCTCTGCAACGTCATGAGTCGTCCCTCTCTGGCCAGTGATTCCCGTTTCCTCACCAACCATGATCGCGATACCCACGCATCCGAACTGCGTGAACTCATAACAAGCTGGACCCGCGCGCACACGGCTGCCGACATCGTCAAATCACTGGACGGTGCAGGGATTCCGTCAGCGCCTGTTCTCTCTGTTGCCGCGGTTGCCGAGAGCGCACACACGACTTTCCGGGAATTGATTTCATCTGTGGTACATCCGCGCCTTGGCCCAATCCCCGTCGTTCACCAGCCAGTCCGGTTTTCCGGGGCGGGGCGCGGAACAGCTGGGGCTCCTCCCCTTCTCGGAGAGCATACCCATGAAGTCCTGACCTCGCTTCTTGGTCTCGACAAGACCGAGATCGAGAAACTGACACAAGACCAAATAATCTGATCCACCCCAAAATTACGGGAACTCTGATGAACGCCTCCTCCATGCGAAGAAATGTCAGGGACATCCACAGTCCCACTGGCAATACGCTGACAGCAAAGAGCTGGGCAACCGAAGCTCCCATGCGCATGCTTATGAATAATCTCGACCCTGATGTCGCGGAGAGACCCGAAGACCTGGTGGTTTATGGCGGCATCGGGCGCGCTGCGAGAAACTGGGAGTGTTTCGAGCGCATCGTTGCCGAATTGACGACCCTGGAAGAAGATCAAACGCTCCTCGTGCAGAGTGGAAAGCCGGTGGGCGTATTTCGCACTCATAGTGATGCGCCGAGGGTATTGATCGCCAATTCGAACCTCGTGGGTCACTGGGCGACACTTGATCATTTTACCGAACTCGACCAGGCCGGTCTGATGATGTACGGACAGATGACTGCAGGTTCGTGGATCTATATTGGCAGCCAGGGAATTGTCCAGGGCACCTATGAGACCTTTTCGGAGGTCGGACGCCAGCATTTTGGAGGAAACCTCCAGGGCCGCTGGATCCTCACCGGAGGTCTCGGAGGCATGGGCGGGGCTCAACCACTCGCAGCGACCATGGCCGGAGCCAGCCTGATCGCTGTTGAGTGTCAGCCAAGCCGGATCGACTATCGCCTGCGTACCGGATATCTGGACACCAGCGCAACAACGCTTGACGAAGCCCTGCAGATCATCGAGCGCTCGCACCGCTCCGGCAAACCGATATCCGTGGGGCTTCTCGGCAATGCTGCTGAAGTCTATCCGGAAATCCTTCAGCGAGGCATACGACCGGACGCGGTCACCGACCAGACAGCCGCTCACGACCCGATCAACGGCTACCTGCCCGTTGGCTGGACGATAGACGAGTGGGTTGAGCGCCGGGCCCGGGAACCCAAGGCCGTCGAGGCCGCCGCCAAAACATCCATGGCCGCCCAGGTCGAAGCCATGCTCTCGTTCTGGAGGATGGGTATTCCGGTGGTCGATTACGGAAACAACCTGCGTCAAATGGCGCGGGACGTGGGTGTCACCGACGCATTTGACTATCCCGGTTTTGTCCCTGCCTATGTCAGACCACTGTTCTGCCGTGGCAAGGGCCCCTTTCGCTGGGCAGCGCTGTCCGGAAATCCGGAAGACATCTACCGCACGGACGAAATGGTCAAGGAACTGATTCCGGATGATCCTCTTCTGCATCGCTGGCTGGATCTGGCCCGCGAACGCATCCAGTTCCAGGGCCTGCCCGCACGTATCTGCTGGCTGGGGCTGGGGCAAAGACATCGGGTCGGGCTTGCTTTCAACGAACTGGTTCGGAGCGGTGAGGTCTCGGCCCCTCTCGTCATCGGGCGCGATCACATGGATTCGGGGTCAGTTGCAAGTCCGAACCGCGAGACAGAAGCCATGATCGACGGCAGTGATGCGGTTGCCGACTGGGCCTTGCTGAATGCGCTTCTCAATACCGCAAGTGGTGCAACGTGGGTATCCATCCACCACGGCGGAGGCGTTGGAATCGGTTATTCCCAGCATGCAGGTCTGGTTGTTCTTGCGGACGGCTCCGACGCCGCAGCGAAGCGTCTGGAACGCGTCCTTTGGAACGATCCGGCCAGCGGTGTGATGCGGCATGCTGACGCAGGCTATGAGATCGCCATTGAATGCGCGAAGGAACACGGTCTCAACCTGCCCATGATTACGGGATCAGGAGCTTAACCGTTCTGCACCAAGGGTCGATGAGTGCGGCATGCGTCGGGGTGGTCCCTGGGACCGCTGTCTTGATGTCGTGCCATCCATTGATGAACCAGGCAGCAAAGACGCTGATCAAGGAACGAGGAATTCCCCGGTGAAGAGGTGTCTTGGTTCGCCGACGCCGATTGCCGGGATCCCTCATGAAGGGAAATGCCCCTTATGCCAGACGACGCAGTGTCCCCGATCGTTCCTGTAACTGCAGTTCCGTCTTTCGCACCTTGCCACTGGCCGTCAGGGGAAAGTTGTCAACGCAATAGACACAGGACGGTATCTTGAACCTTGCAATCCGTCCCTCGCAAAATTGCTGTAAATCTCTCACAGATGTCTTGTCCTGCAATTGGACCGCTGCGGCGACAATCTCGCCATAGTAGCGGTCCGGAACTCCAAACACGGCGATGTCGGACACAGCAGGGTGAGTACGTAACAGGTTTTCGATTTCGACAGGGTAGATGTTCTCGCCGCCCCGGATGATCATGTCCCGCAGCCGCCCACCGGCAACCACCACATTGCCGTCACTTGTCAGATAGCCCAGATCGCCGGTCTGCATCCAGCCATCATCAGCAATGGTCTCCCGAGTGGCCTCCGGACGTTCGTAGTAGCCCTTCATCACCATAGGCCCTGCGGTTTCGATCTGACCAAGTTCCCCCTGCGGCAGTTCTTTTCCTGTCCGGGGGTCGGTGATCCTGACCCTGGCTCCGGGCAGAGGAGGTCCGCATGTTTCAAAGCGCTCGGGAGCCTCGCAGTCGGCAAGGCTAACCAGCGTGCTGGATTCGGTTTGCCCGTAGACCTGGACCAGTCCCGGAACCGGAAATGCTTGGGCACAACGCCTGAGCAGATCAGGGTCAGTATCGGCCCCTCCGCAGGTGCCGGCACGCAACGTTGACAGATCGCGGCCTTCACGGCCGGGATGCTCGAGCATTGCGAGCCATGACGTTGGCACACCCGAGAGCATGGTGCAGGCCTCGCGTTCAATGACCGAGAACATTTCTTCGGGATCGAAAGCCGGAACGCCTATGTAACAGGCCCCTCTCTGCAGCGTCCCCAGCACACACATGATACAGCCGGCACAGTGAAACAAAGGGATGATCGAGGTCCAGCGGTCACCCGCTTCGACCCTTAACCGGCTCGAGATTCCCCAGGCATTGGCCATCATCCCGGTGTGGGTCAACAAGGCTCCTTTCGGAAAGCCTGTGGTCCCCGAGGTATACTGCAGGGACGCAACGCTGTCCGGATCGACCGCGGGAAGCGCCGCTTTGCTTTCAAGCCCTTCCTGCATCAGCTCGTCGTAATGGAGACAGTCCGGATGGCCCTCCTCGAGCGTAACAAGAAGCTCGAGGTCGGGAAGTTCGCGTCTGAGGCCGTGGACAATTTCCAGATACCGATTGTTTCGGAACGCTGTCGACGTTACCAACGCTTTCGTTCGTGATTGCCGCAGTGCATACCGCAGGTCGTCTCGTCCGTAATGAGTATTCAACGGGATGAGAACACCCCCCATCATCGCGACGGCAATCTGGACGACCGGCCATTCCATTCTGCTCTCCGCAAGCAGGCCAATGTGATCGCCGGGTTTGAGCCCTTGGTTGAGCAGCCCACGCGCGAATGCATTGGAGCGCAGATACCACTCTCCGTATGTCAGCCTCTCACTTCCGAAGACCATGCATTCACGTTTCTCGGAGTGCCTTGCCTGAAATGCGAGCGCATCGCCGGGGGTGCCAAATGGGGCAAGAGCGGACTTCATTTCATTGTTCCACTGATTTTGTCGCCTTCACCATTATTAATGGCCGAGGGAAGCAGATTCCAACGGCAGAGGGTTTTGTCGACCGTTCCTGCCGGCATTATCGGACCAGGATGGGCATCGTCTGCAAGAATTCGCGAAAGTAAAACTCGTAAAATGCCTGTAGTTATGCTGACGGGCATTTCTCTGTCCGTTTCCACTGCCCTGACCAAGCGATGGGCAACCATGGGAGCGACGAGGTTCGGGTCCGATGCCAATCCCGATATTGGGAATTCGGAGGCCCTGATTGGGGACGAGACGGTTTCATCAATGAGATGACGAGGACCGTCTCCCGCGAGGGAATGTGAGGGTGCCCGTCCCCGCGCGCCGCGGAGGCTTTCCGGCGATGTGTTCACGGTGTAATGCCACCTGACTGCAACAGTCTTGACTGAGTTTGACGTACCGGCAGGACTTGTCGGGTTCCTGGACACGGGACACGGTGAGTCTGCTCCCGTGGCTGAACGAAACGACGGTAATGATGACCCGGTAAAAGAAGATCGTTCGTGCCAAACGGGGGATGCCCGTGCTGCCGGGCAGTGCGGCAATTCAGCCAAGAGTGCACGATGACGGGCCAAAGCCGTGACGGCTTCTGCCACTTCAGGGAGCCTTACAACCAGGGCGGAGAAGCGGCGTCACCATCAACAGATGCCGTACCTCTGACACCCCGCCATGCCGTACAGGCAGCTGCGTCAGTAGAAATCCTGTCCTGCCCAGGTGACGACCATGACCCGGCCGGATGATGGCAACCAACTGCCAATCTCTGAACCTGGTCGCAGCCGGTCAAGAATACGTCACCTGAGAGTTTGGTCCGGGCACGAAAGTCTGGAGGTTGGCAGTCTCAACGGCTTCCAACAAACAGGGATCGGAGTGCCTGCACCATCCGGGCCCACAACACCTTAAGAGCCATACCCCCGACTTGTGCCGGCGCTGCCGGCTGCGGCGGGTCGGGCCGCGCTTCGGCTTCTGCCGCGACCTCTTCCGGCTGAGCCGCCGCCGGGCCACTGGTCTCGATGCGGGATGCCAGATTCTCTGCGAACTGGTCAATGATCCGACTGGCAAGATCCTTGATCATCCCCACGCCGCGACCGTACTGCGCGACCGAACCGGACAGCTGCATGTCCGTGTGAATGTTCACTCTTGATCCGGTGTCGGACGGTTCCAGTGCGAAGTCTACCGTCGCCTGCGCACCCCCTCGTCCCTTGGCATCGGTTCCCTGCGCCTTGATCACCGCCTTGTGCGCTTCGGAATCGAGATCCTCAAAATGCGCCTGTCCCTGAAACGTCAGTGCAACCGGACCCAGACGCACAGAAACCTTGCCCTTGAATGTCCGATCGTCAACGAGCTCCGTCAGTTCGGCACCCGGCATGCAGGGAGCAATCTTTTCAATTTCCATAAGGGTCGCCCATGCCTGTTCGGGCGGCAGGGGAACCTCGAAACTGTTGTCGAATTCCATTCGTTCTGTCCTGTAACGCAACCGGTCTATTGCATGCTGCTCGCAGGCCGTTTCGCGTCGCGAATGGCCTGCCAGAGCCGGGCCGGGGTCGCCGGCATGTCGAAATTATCGATCCCCAGGGACGAAAGCGCATTGCAAACAGCATTCATCACAGCCGGCATCGCACCCACGCAGCCCGCCTCGCCTGCG
Source organism: Alphaproteobacteria bacterium (assembly GCA_965221485.1). Classification (GTDB taxonomy): domain Bacteria; phylum Pseudomonadota; class Alphaproteobacteria; order MPNO01; family UBA830; genus JAJEBT01. The sequence goes on from OZ244893.1 coordinate 2,616,989, forward strand.
CCCTTGATCCCCATCGGGTTGGTCGGTGTCGGAACTACATTGTCCCCCATCTCGAAACTCGGGCAATCATCAGCGCGCGGCATGGTGTAATCCATGAACGAACCGGAAATCATCTGCCCGGAATCCCGATCCCAGAGCATGGACTCGCACATGATCTGACCGAGCCCCTGGACCACTCCGCCGTGAATTTGACCCTCCAGCAACAAGGGATTGATGACGGTCCCGACATCGTCAACCATGCAGTAGCGCAGAATCTCCACCTCACCGGTTTCGGGTTCAATCTCGACCTCGCACACATGCGTCCCGTTCGGAAAGGTCGGAGCCGGTGGCGACCAGGCGGCCCAGGCGTCAAGACCCAGTTCGAAACCGGGCGGCGCCGTCATGAAATTGTGCGCATGACGAGCCACGTCCGTGAGGTTCATGGACTTGTCGGTTCCGGCGATGGTGAATTGGCCGTCCGCGAACTCGATATCCTCGGGCGCTGCCTCGAGATGATGGGCAACCAAAGGAAGGCATTTTTCGACAATTTTTCGGGCCGCCATCCTGATTGATGCTCCGCCAACACCGGAAGACCGGGATCCAAAGGTACCGGTTCCCATCATCGCCACATCCGTATCACCCTGTGATATCCGAACCTGCTCGAATTCAAGGCCCAGATGGTCCGCCAGCATCTGACGGAAAATTGTCTCATGACCCTGCCCGTGATTGTGGGTCCCCATGAACAATGTCGCAGTCCCCGACGCATCGATGCGAATCTGGGCCCATTCAGGAGGCCCGCCAGCCGCTTGTTCGATACAGTTTGCGATCCCGATCCCGCGCAGACGGTTACGTGCGGCCGACTCGGCCCTGCGTCGTGCAAAGTCGCCGTAATCGATCATGTCAAGGGCATCGCGCTGACTTTTCTCGAATTCCCCGGAATCATAAGTGAAGAGAAACCCTGTCTCATACGGCTTCGTTATGGGTGGGATCATGTTGCGTCGGCGAATCTCCGCGGGATCAAGCCCTGTTTCACGGGCAGCCGCATCAATCACCCGCTCCGTGCAATACACGGCTTCAGGACGCCCTGCTCCGCGATAGGGCCCCGTCGAATTGGTATTGGTAAAAACTCCGGTTACATGTGTGTAGATCGCGGGCGTGCGGTAAGTATTGCTCAGCGATCCGAGATTGTTGGTCGAGGAATGTGGGCCCAAAAGCGTGAGATACGCTCCGAGATTGGCGATCGTTGTGACCCGCAACGCAAGGAAGTGGCCGTCCTTGTCGAGTGCCAGTTCTACCGTCGACAAATTATCGCGAGCCTGATCGTCGGACTGAAACGCTTCGGTGCGATCCCCTGTCCACTTGACAGGCCGATCAAGAAGACGCGCGGTCCAGAGACAGAGAATGTTTTCCGGATAGGGGCCCGAGCGCATGCCAAACGCGCCGCCCATATCCTCCGACACCACCCGTAGCCGGTTTTGGGGAACCTTCAGGATCGGTTCGGCAATGGCCTGGCGAACGCCGTGTGGTCCCTGCGTTCCGGTATAGAGCGTGTATCGGTCCTCAAAGCGGTCGTACTCGCCGATGCAAGCCCGGGGCTCCATCGGCGCCACAGATACCCGACTGATATCCAGATCAATACGGGTGACGTGATGCGCGCCTGCAAAGGCTTCTTCAACGGATTTCCGATCGCCCTGTTCGAAAACAAAGCACACATTGTCAGGAGCTTCGTCCCAGACCGACGCCGCACCTTCTCCGAGAGCGTCCGAAGTGGCCGTAACCGAAGGCACTGGCTCGTAATCGACTTGGATCAGCTCTGCGGCATCGCGCGCCTGATCCGGTGTTTCTGCAACAATCCATGCGACCGGATCTCCGACCATCCTGACCCTGTCCTTCCGCAACGCGCCATTTGGAGGAACGAACATCGGCGTACCGTCCGGTTTCTGACGCGGTACGACGCAGGGAATATTGCCGAGGCCCGATGCGGCATAGTCGTCGCCCGTCCAGACTCCGAGCACTCCGGGTGCAGACTCGGCCTCGGACCTGCCAATGGCATTCACCCTCGCATGGGCGTGGGGAGAGCGCAGCACATACCCGTAAGCCTGATCCGGCCGATTCAGATCATCACCATAACGTCCGCCTCCCCGAAGCAGACGGGGATCCTCCCAACGGGGCACTGCCTGCCCTATTCCGAATTTGGTCATGCGATCTTCCCGTTGTTCTGCCAACAGTCTTCCGAAATTGCATACAGTTCCGACAACAGCTGTGCAAGTTCCCGAATTCGGGAAGACACAGGGATATCAATCGCAATCATGGTGCCACGGGTGAAGGCGGTGGCTGGGAGCCGCCTTTGACGGCGTCAGAAACTGTGGTGTCAGTCCAGTCTCAGTCATCGGCGGCCGATATGCGTTCGTCGCGGACCCGCTTCGCCTTGAACTCGGTCTTGGGCAACACACCAGGGGCCAGGACTTCGACCTCAGTCCGCACCTCACAGCGCGTGCGTATCTCTTCAGCAACCGAACGGGCAATGACACCATCTTCGTCAGGGTCAGGATATTCCACTCGAACCGTCATCACATGCAGGCCATCCGGACTGGTCCGCAACACAATTTCGAACTCGTCACCAGTGCCCTCCACGGCACGAACCGCCTGCTCGATCTGACTCGGAAAGAACTTTATGCCTCGCAGGTTCAGGAGATCATCGGCCCGCCCGGTAAAGGATCCCATGGCCCTGACATGGTTGCGGCCGCAATCGCAGGTTTGCGTATTGAAAGTGGTGTAATCACCAACCAGAAACCGCAGTTGGGGGGAACTCTCGGAATTGAGTGAGGTGCATACCGTCAGGCCCCTTTCCCCTTCCTCGACCCTTTGATGATGATCGGCGTCCACCAGTTCCCAGATCTGGATATCTTCGGCGAGATGCGTGAAAACCGTCTCCCCTTTTCTCGAATATTCACATGTAAATCCGCCAGCATGGGGGGAAACCTCGGTGCAGCCGTAGAATTCGGCCATGTGACATGTCCAGAGCGATTCGATCCGTTGGCGAGTGCGTTCGATGCCCATTCCGGGCTCGCCGCCGGTGAAAAGGGTTTTCACCGAACTCTTTGCCGGATCAAGACCCATGTCCTGCATGACCCTGCCAAGGTAAAGAGCATAGGAGGGCGTACATGCGATCACTGTCGGCTTGAACCGGTCAATAACCGAGGCCCGTGCTCTGGCATCCATCCCGCCTCCGGGAATCACCGCCAGTTTGAGGCGATCAGACGCCGCCATAACGCCCCACATCCATACGTGGGGTCCGAAACCGACCATCGGGAACATCACTTCTCCAGGCCGAATGTCCATCGCCCACATGGCCCGTGCATTTGCCCACTCCCAATATTCCCGATCAAGATGCGTATAGCGAAACACGCGAGGCACACCTGTGGAACCGGAGGAGGAGAACAACATCCAGCCCCTTTGCTTCCAGTCGTCATTGCTGATTGTCGAGTAGGTGCCATAAGGTGGATGTTTGGCAGCGTCTTCCATCATTTCCGACTTGTCGATAACCGGCCATTTGGGGAGATCGTCGACACAGGCAATATCAGTGGGGGCAAGCCCGAGACGATCGAACCGATCACGATAGAACGGGCTGTTCTCGTAGAGAAACGGGGTTACCGCCGATAACTTGTCGTTCTGGATGGCAGTCAGCTCATCCCTGGAGGCCGTATCGAGTTTGCGCGACCAGTATCGATCCTCCGCCGGTCCCTCAAAGTCATGGCGGTGCCTCCCCAGCGTCTCCAGCCATATGGTTCGCGTCTGCACCTTGCGGTTATTTCCCGCCATCAGTCCCTCCCGCTTTCCTCGTTGCAAGTCTTGCCCTGTTTCCCGAAACTCAAACCCGGAGATGTTCGGACGCGCCCCGGTGTGTGATTTGTGCGGTGACAGGCTGATCTGTACCGCTACGGAAAATATCGGACCCGACTGGCGGCGCAGCCGCAACGGGAACCAGCTCCCGGTGCCAAAGGGAAACCGCTCTGTGTTATGGTGGCGCCGAAACGACTACGAAAAGCCTGCCGGATTGATATCCGGCCCCGACCTTACCGGACCCTTCAGGTCTTGCAACCGGGCAACAGACGGGAAAGGGAGACTGAAACCATGGCCGCCAAACTGAATCCTCCATTTCGTGCGGAGCATATTGGCAGCCTGTTGCGGCCGAACAGCCTTCTTGACGCCTACCGCGCCCGAAAGCGGGATGAAATCGATGACCAGGCGCTCACTGAGGCAAGGCATCAGGCCATTCGCGATGCGGTGAAACTTCAGGAAGATGTCGGTCTCCAGATCGTCACGGACGGGGAATTCTGGCGCACAACCTATATTTCGCATTTTGTCGAGTCCTGCGACGGTCTTGAATTCCGCCCTTCCTCGTTTCGCTTCCATGACACGGACGGCGGTGAGCACGGATTCGTTGCACCCCGGTGCGTAGGCAAGATTCGTCGTGTCAGGGAGCTCTCGTCACACGAGTTCGAATTTCTGAAAACCGTCACTGACCGCACGATCAAATATACCTACCCGTCCCCGGCAACCATGCATTTTCTGGGCGGGGCTCCCGATCCTGACCCCGAGTTCTACGGTTCGCTGGACGATCTGTTCGCAGACATCGCAGCCGCTTACAGCGAGGACATTACTGAACTTGCCGGCCTCGGCGCCGGTTATGTGACCCTCGACGATGTGCCGTTTCCGATGCTGTGTGATCCGGTCATCAGGGGGCAACTGGAGGCGCAGGGACGAGATCCTGAATATCTCCTTGATCAATACATCGAGTTGACCAACGCAAGTTTGGCCAACACACCCTCCGACGTGGTTGTCGGACTCCACATGTGCCGGGGAAATCTCAAGGGAACATGGCTCTCCGAAGGCAGTTACCAGGCGGTATCAGAGAAGCTGTTCAAAGGTTTGAATGTCGATGTGTACTTCCTCGAATACGACACGGAACGAGCCGGCGGGTTCGAGCCTCTCGCCGCAATGCCGGACGACCGCACAGTGGTTCTGGGGCTTGTCAGCTCGAAGCTGCCGGAACTCGAAGATCCAGACATGCTAAAGTCCCGAGTCGCGGAAGCTGCCCGATACGTGGACACCGGCCGGCTCGCAATCAGCCCTCAGTGCGGGTTCTCCTCGGCTGTCATAGGCAATCCATTGACCGTCGATGACCAGGCCGCAAAATTGCGGCTTGTCGTCAATACCGCCCTTGATCTCTGGGGCTCCGCTTGACCGCCTTGTGTCGGATGAACAGAAGGTCGCACAGTAATGGAAACACCGATCGTGACGCGAGTGAGGACCTCGGCCTGTCTCTTGTCGCCAGATATCTCGAGGGTCCGATGAGACGGACGACAGACTGACCGGAAGGATAGTGGCGGAGGGGCAGCCCGGCCGCCAATCAGGTGCGCAGTTCCAATCAAGCTCGGAGAGGTATCATGACGGAAGTCTTGCCGGTGCCCAGGGACAGAGAGGGCTTCATTCCCTACATTTGCGTCGAGGATGCAAAGGATTCCATCGCGTTCTACGAGAAGGCTTTCGAAGCTCAGGAAGAGTACAGGCTCGAGAACCAGGGCCAGGTTGGACACGCCGAACTGCGCGTCTTTGGTCATCTTGTCATGCTCTCGGACCCTTACCCAGACGTTGGCGCTGTTCCTCCCCGGCATCTCGGTGGCACACCGGTTACGCTCCACATGTATGTCGAGGATGTGGACGCTGTGATCGCACGTGCGGTCGCGGCAGGCGCAACTCTCGAACGTGAAGTCGCGGATCAATTCTACGGCGACCGCTCCGGTATGGTCATCGACCCTTCAGGGCACCGGTGGTCTTTCTCGACATATATCGAGGATCTCAGCCCGGAAGAACTTCAAGGCCGCGCCAACGACCTGTTCGGAGCATGAAACATGTCACGCCTCGAAGCTGCTCCCGCTTTACCAGGCTTCAATGTCCTCCAGTCTGACAATTCAGTTCCCGGGGCACGAACGGGGATCGGGCAAGAGAAACGCCGGGATCCGTCTTCGCATGGGAGGCCGTGCTGCATATGGCGGTCAACCATGGACGGCCCGATATCTCCATCACGAGCAACTCGCATCCTATCAAAATTGGGCCTTGTCCCTTGCGTCAGTACTCCCTTCTGATCAACGGTGAGCGTCGTCTCGCATGGACGGAATGGGGGGATCCATCCAATCCCGATCTTCTGCTCTGCGTGCATGGTCTGACTCGCTCCGGACGGGATTTTGACCGAATTGCCCAAGCCCTTTCGGACCGGTTCCGCGTGGCATGCATTGATGTCGCCGGTCGAGGCCTGAGCGATCCTGTTCCGGGGGACCGCTACACGCTTGAGACCTATGTAGCCGATGCGGCCTGTCTTCTTGAGCGGTTGCAGCCCGCGTCTCTTTCATGGTTGGGAACTTCGATGGGCGGGCTGATCGGGCTTGCCTATACGGTTGCAGCCCCCGCCGGCTCACCGGCCATTGAGCGCCTGATCATCAATGACGTCGGACCCGAGGTGCCGCGAGCCGCACTCGGGAGAATTGCGGAATATGTTGGCCACCATTGGAAATTTCCTGATATGGAGTCCGCAGAAGCACATATCCGGAGAGCCTACGAACCCTTCCGGCTTCGAAGCGACGAGGACTGGCGCTGGTTTACCCGGATTTCTGTCCGCCACACCGACGATGGCGCTTATGTCCCCGCCTATGACCCCGCCATTAGCGACCAGTTTGCCGCTGCAGCTGCGAGCAAACCGGTCGAGAATTCCTGGCCGATCTGGGACGCGCTGACAATGCCGGTTCTGCTGCTGCGCGGCGAATTGTCCGATGTGCTGACCGAGCCCATCGCCCGCGAAATGCTCGCCCGCCGCCCGGAAACCGACCTGCACCTGATTCCCGGCGTCGGACATGCACCGCCCCTCCTGTATGAAAACGAAATCATACCTGTCAGGAACTGGATGATCGGCAACTGACCCATGGAGACCCCCAGGTTTCAACGTCGCTGTCCGTGGATCACGGCAGATCTCCAGACGGTCAGAAACGTGCTTCCCGGCCATCTGCCGGGCATTCCTCCCGGTTCGGGTCGTCGGTTCGAAATTCCGCTCAGCGATGGCAGCGGCGACCGCCTTGCAGCACGCTGCCACGAGGGGCGGTCGCCGGACTTGCCCACCATTATCCTGATCCACGGGCTCACCGGCTGCGAAAACAGTCGTCACATCCTTCAATCCGCCGAAGCCTGGCTGAATCAGGGGGCGCCGGTTATTCGCCTCAACCTCCGTGGATCTCCTCCTGGCCGTTCCATTGCGCGGGACCACTATCACATGAACCGGCTCGGAGACCTCGCCGATGCCTGTCGCTTCGTGGTCGATCTGCTTCCGCGGACACGGCAGAACGGCATTGTGATGATCGGATTCTCTTTCGGTGGAGCCCTGGCCATGCGTCTCGCCTGTTCTTCTTTCCTGCCGGAAGAAGTGAACTCCGTTGTTTCGGTTTCGGCTCCTCTCGACCTTGAAGCGGCTTCCCGCCGGATCGGAGAACGCCGCAACCGGATCTATGAACGCTGGCTGCTTTCGCGCCTCGTGAACGAAACCAGACCTGTGCTGCAGCGGGCTCCACCGGCCGTTCGCGCCGGAGTTGCCCGGGCCCGACATATTCGTGATTTCGATGATGTGCTGACCTGTCGGGAGGCGGGATTTCGCGATGCTCTCGACTATTACCGTTCCTGTGCTCCGCTTCGGGACATCGATCTCCTTCGCATCCCGGCACTTGTGATCCATGCCGATGACGACCCCTGGGTTCCACCGCCGCCGGCGATCCGGCACCCGCTCCTGACCATGAAGCTGACCCGTGGCGGTGGTCATGTGGGCTTTCACGGCCGCGGCAGCCGGATGCCCTGGTATAATCAGGCCGCCATTTCGTTTGTCCGGGAACAGGCCATGGGCCGGTCACAGACTGGCAACAGGTGTGGCGAAAAATCTCCACGCCCGGCAGAGACGGCCTTCACTCCCGACACGCACTGAGCTCTCGTACGGTGCCGGGGTTTTAGACACGTACCAACCCTTCATAACACTGGTAACCGATTGATCCGGTGCCGTGCTTTCGTCCGCCCACGCCAGAGCTGACCCCTGCTTCGACAAACCGGAATAGCATCACAACCGCCTCGCTCTCATCGCACGGGGGGCCATTTAAGCTTGATGGGACCCCGAGGCAAGTCCTTCAGCGACGAGACCCGGGAAATCTCGTAAACGCTCCGAAGGTCAACAGCTTCGCTTCCAAGAGCCTTGGGAATTGGGGGCGTCACGGAAGTTTTTCTTCTCATGATCGGCATCTGCCATCTGCAATTCTCTCACTGCACGGTCGGGACCGCAAGCTGTTCAGCACCGGGGGTGACGTCGTACTTTGACGGGATACCCTCCCTCCATGAGCCAACACGACCACTTGCTTCAGTCGGCAATCGACATGCATCCCCATTGATTGACATCAGGCGTCGAACAACACATCAGGGCTTGTCTTCTCGTGTCAGGGACTTGGCTACAAACGTGCCATATGGTAACGTTAACGTTACTATATGTTATGAACAAGTCAGGAAGTCCATCGACAAACAAGGGCCAAACCCGTTTGCGAGGTGGGACGACTGGCTTAACGCTCCGGCGGCAGCCAAGGTGGGAACGGCGCTGACCCAGATGAAACAGAGCAACTTTACCAACATCAAGAGCGTTGGCGCTGGCGCCCTCGAATTCCGGATCGACTTCGGCTTTGGCCATCTCTTCCGTTGGCAGGGACGATGGCGGCCTGGTTATCCTGCAGTTGGAGGGGGGCAAGAAGAGCCAACAACGGGTCAACCAGATCACTGAAAGGCTCTGGCGGGATTACAAACGACGGAAGGGTCTGGAGACTTCAGAACCATGGCACTGACACAGGATTTCAAGGTTACGCTTCAGGCTCGTATCCGGCGTGATCCGATCTTTCGCAAGGAGATGCTCAGGGAAGGCGTGGAATCCTTCCTTTCCGGTGATATCGACACCGGCAAGGCGGTGTTGCGCGACTATATCAATGCCACAATCGGTTTCCGGGAGCTTGGCGGGCTGACTCGAAAGTCACCCAAGAGCCTGATGCGCATGTTCGGCCCGAATGGCAATCCGCAAGCCCGTAACCTGTTCATGGTTATCGATTGTCTTCAGGAGCGTGAGGGGCTTCACTTCAAGGTACATGCGGTCCGCCAAGCAGGCCCGAAGGCACCTGTCATGCCGAACGAACATTGACTGAATCGCCGAAAGCCTGATCGTCGACCGCATACTGACCCGCTTTCGCACCGTAACCAATGACGCACCGATCTCCGATCCCTACTACGGACATCTCCGATCGGGGGAAATCGCTCGCTATTGATCAGTCAGGCTGGTTGCCGGAATTCGGGGCAACTGAAGTTCAGGAAAACCCTGACGGTGCGCGTAAGCGATTGCATGTGCGGTGAGGTTAGGGCCCGCAATCATTTTGAAAATCAAAACACTGCAGGAACCACCGTTCAAACCGAGTGCGATCGGTTACCATAGCTTCAAATTGAAGGAGGTTCTGCCGTGAAACCATTCTCCGGAACCGCAGACCGGTCAAATGCCCGCAAGGGAGCCAACCTCATCGCCACGGCACTGGGAACCACGCTCGCTCTCGCCGGCGTTACCTGCGCCCTGGCCAGTCCCGCCGAGTGGAAATACGAATGGCCGAACACCGACTTCACAAAAACTGCAGTCGAATTCTCCGAAATCTTCTCTGGCGGCCCCCCCAAGGATGGCATTCCTTCCATCGACAATCCCCGTTTCAAGCCGCTCACCGAGTATGAAGGCGCCATAGACCGTGAACCGGTCATCACTTTCCGCCAGGGACAGGATGTCCGCGCCTATCCCCTGCGCGTCCTCATATGGCACGAGATCGTCAACGATACCGTCGGCGGCATACCGGTCGCTGTGACCTATTGTCCGCTGTGCAATTCCTCCATCGTCTTCGACCGTCGTTCCGACGGAAAGACCCTCGATTTCGGAACGACCGGCAAGCTGCGGAATTCGGATCTCGTGATGTATGACCGCCAGACAGAGTCCTGGTGGCAGCAGTTCACCGGCACGGCAATCGTGGGAACCCTGAAGGGACAAAGCCTGAAGATACTGCCATCGCGGGTTGAATCCCTGGCTCGATTCCGAAACCGGTTTCCCGAGGGCAGGGTGCTCGTTCCGAACCGCCCCTCAATGCGTCCCTATGGCGCCAATCCCTATTTCAGATATGACACCTCTGCACGTCCGTTTCTCTATTCAGGAACCCTTCCCGAAGGAATCGAACCGCTGGCCTATGTGGTGCGGGTGGGCAACGAAGCATGGCCTCTGGATATCCTGAAAGACAAGCGCAAGATCGTGAGTGGCGATGTCGTGATCGAATGGGCTCCGGGTCAAAGCTCCGCCCTGGATGCCCAGGTGATTGCAGAGGGTCGCGACATCGGTAACGTTGTGGTAAAGCGGCGCACACCAGACGGTCTTGTTGACGAGATTCATGACGTGACCTTCGCCTTTGTCTTTCATGCGTTCGTTGAAAGCGGAACGATTCACTTGAAGTGAACCCAAGCCTATACTGTCGAGGATAGCGCCAGCGTACCGGGAGAGCATCGTATGAAGCCAGACACTACCTATTCGGTCTGCCCTCACGACTGTGCGAGCGCCTGCGCTCTTGATGTCGAACTGGATGCGCCGCAACGGATTGGCCGGGTTCACGGCTCCAGCCACAACAGCTATACCGCAGGCGTCGTGTGCGCCAAGGTCGCGCGCTATGCAGAACGGGTCCATCACCCCAACCGGCTCGTCCAGCCGATGCGCCGAAAGACCCGACGCGATCCCGGGGCAACGATTTCGGATTTTGAGCCGGTGAGCTGGGACGATGCGCTCGATATCCTGTGTGAAGCCCTCGTCAAGGCCACCGAACGACATGGCAGCGAGACGGTCTGGCTCTACAATTACGCCGGTACGATGGGAAGAGTGCAGCGTGACGCGGTTGTCGGCACGCGCAACGTGATGGGTTATTCGCGCCAGCACGACACGATCTGTTCTTCCATTATGCAAGCGGGGCTGCTGGCGGGATTGGGCAAGCAGCGCGGCACCGATCCCCGGGAATTCGCTGACTCCGACCTCATTGTGATCTGGGGCTCCAACCCCGTTCATACACAGGTCAACCTGATGACCCACATCAGCCTCGCGCGCAAGAATCGGGGAGCGAAGCTGGTCGTGATCGATCCCTACCGTACCCCGACGGCCGCGACGGCCGACATTCACCTGCAACCCGATCCCGGAACCGACGCAGCCCTCGCTTGCGCCGTCATGCATGTCCTGTTCCGTGACGGTCATGCCGATCACGACTACATGTCCCGCTATACCGACGCCCCGGGCGCGCTTGAGGAACACCTGCGAAGCAGGGATCCAGCCTGGGCATCACGAATTACGGGGATTCCGGCGGAGGCCATAGAAGCATTCGCACGCGACTACGGGACCACAGAACGTGCCATCATTCGTCTTGGCTACGGGTTTTCGCGCTCGCGCAATGGAGCCTCGGGGCTCCATGCGGTCAGCTGCCTTCCAGCCGTGCGGGGTGCATGGAAACATCGGGGCGGAGGCCTGTACGGGTCGATCAGCGGTACCTTCAATCTGGACACACGGGCACTGACGGGTGTCGAGAACGCCGGGACCCGCTGGCTCGACATGTCCCGACTGGGCCCCATCCTGACGGGTGATCAGGATGCGCTCAACGGAGGACCGCCAGTGACAGCGATGCTGGTCCAGAGTTCGAATCCCGCAGTTGTGGCGCCCGAATCCGGACTCGTTCGACAGGGAATGATGAAGGATGATTTCTTTCTCTGCGTACACGAGCAGTTCCTGACCGATACGGCAAAACTTGCGGACGTGATCCTTCCCGCGACAACCTTCCTTGAACATGACGATCTGTATACATCCTATGGTCAGACCTATCTGCAACTTGGCCCCAAGGTCATCGACCCCATAGGCGAAGCCCGCAGCAATCTCGAAGTCATGCAGGAATTGGGTCTCAAGATGGGCAAGCCCCATCCTACAGGCAGCAAGTCCGCATGGACGGTCATCGACGAAATTCTTCTGGCCTCCGGTCATTGCGGAGCGGACGAATTGAAGGACCGGCGAATGATCGATCTCGCTCCTGAATTTGAAACCGCTCATTTTCTGGACGGCTTCGATCAGGCGGATGGAAAATTCCGTTTCCGGGCCGACTGGGCTTCACTGGGGCCCGATCACGCAGCCTTGCCCGATCTCCCTGACTTCGTTCCTTTGATTGATGAGGCGGATCATGCCCATCCCTATCGCCTTGTCACGGCGCCCTCGCGGCATTATCTCAACAGCAGCTTCACCGAGACAAGGACTTCAATAGCCCAGGAACGACGGCCAGAGATCATGCTGCATCCGTCGGGTTGTGAAGCGCTTGGAATCGGCGAAGGCGATCGGGTCCGCATTGGCAACGATCGAGGCAATCTGGTGCTGCATGCAGTTCCGTTTGAAGGTATCAAACCCGGTGTCGCCGTGGTGGAAAGCATATGGCCCAACAGTGCATTCGAGGAAGGGATTGGTATCAATCTGTTGACGAGTTCCGAGCCGGGGGCGCCCAACGGGGGCGCCGTATTCCATGATACGGCGATCTGGGTGCGTCCAGCCTGAAACGGAGCGTCACGACAAAGTGAACGCAACCTTGTCTGCATTGAGATTGAAAACCGGTAATGTAACGCGATGACCCCCGACAGGCGTGACAGACAACTGCCGACAGAATCGAGTTCCGATCAGATTTCGGACTTTCTGAACAAGGTTGCCTCTACCCCGGTCATCAAGACCTCTTCGGGACGGGGACGGATGATTTTCGCCATGGACGCAACGGCCAGCCGCGAGCCGTCCTGGGATCAGGCCTGCCATCTTCAGGCCGAGATGTTTCACGCGACCGACGGATTGGGAGGGCTTGAGGTTCAGCTCGTATTCTATCGGGGATACGGGGAGTGCAAGGCCAGCCCATGGGTGAGTTCGTCAGCAGACCTGGTCAAGCGCATGGTCAAGGTTCGGTGCCTCGGCGGCCGAACCCAGCTTCGCAAGGTCTTGCGGCACGCGCTCACGGAAACCGACAGGAAACGGGTCAATGCACTTGTATTTGTAGGGGACTGCTTCGAGGAAGATATAGACGATGTTTGCCACCTGGCCGGCGAACTCGGCGTCCGCGGAGTTCCCTGCTTCGTATTCCAGGAAGGCAGAGACCCTCTGGCCAGCCAGGCGTTTCGCCAGATTGCCCGGCTGAGCGGTGGAGCCCATTGCAATTTCGACCTGTCCTCGGCCCGCCAGTTGAAGGAATTACTCAGCGCAGTCGCCGTTTTTGCTGCCGGCGGGAGAATGGCTCTTGAAGATCTCTCGCGCCGGGATGGGGGCGGTGCCCGACTGATCACGAACCAGATCCGGTAACAGTGATGCTTCACGGTCCGTTCGGGAAACCTCGCAGGCTTTAGGCCAAATCATGCCCTACGTCTTTCTCGGCATCGCCGTCGCTATCGGTCTGTTCCTGATCATCAGAGGATTGCGCAACACCAATCCGCGCAATCTGGGGCGGATGATCGGGCTTGTGTTGACACTTGTGGGCGCCGGGATCATCGTCTTCCTGTCTGCTACAGGCAGACTGGGGCCCATTGGCTGGGCAGCGCTCCTCGCCCCCCTGTTCTTCCGCTGGCGCCAGATGCGTCAAATGTTCAAGAACATGCGGGGTCCAACCCCCGGCGCCAATTCCGATGTCGAAACCCAATACCTGCGCATGACACTGGAACATGACAGCGGCGTTCTTCACGGAACCGTCATCGCCGGCAAGTACCAGGGATCAACCCTGGAAGAACTGACGATGGATCAGTTACTTGATCTCCTGCGAGAGTGCCGGATCAACGATCCACCCTCCGCGACAGTCCTGGAATCCTATCTCGATCGGATACACGGCGCTTCCTGGCGGGGAGCCGGAGGCCAGGAGCATGCGGAATCAGCACGAGCTTCTTCAGGCATCATGACACCTGAAGAAGCTTACGAAGTGCTGGGCCTGCAACCGGGTGCAACCGAAGACGAGATCCGCGAGGCCCACCGCCGGCTGCTTCTTGCCAACCATCCTGACCGAGGCGGTTCAACTTTCCTGGCAGCCCAGATCAATCAGGCAAAGGATGTCTTGCTTGCCCGCTCCCGACGGTGACTCCAGGCGCAGGATGCATCCATGACTCCGCGCCCGACACCTTTTTCGGGACACCGGTTCGATCCCACGATCCTGCGTGAGAACGATGTTCGGGGTGTGGTTGGTGATACCTTTTTTGAAGCGGATGCCTATGCAATCGGCCGGAGTTTCGGAACCGTTGTCGCCATTGAGTCCGGCGGCCCGGTCTGCGTGGGTCGTGATGGAAGGCTGACATCGCCAGCGCTTGAGGAAGCTCTGGTCTCAGGTCTCGTTGATTGCGGTGTCGACGTTATCCGCGTGGGGCTCGGCCCCACGCCCGCGCTGTATTTTGCCGTGCATGAGATAAACGCCGCCGGGGGTGTGATGATTACCGGGTCTCACAACCCCCCGGGCCACAACGGCGTCAAGCTCATGATCGGAACCCGACCGTTTCACGGTGAGCGCATCTCCGCGCTTGGCGAGATGGCAGCCACTGCCTCGTGGGCGTCCGGAAGCGGCAGCCAACGAAGTATCGATATCATGGACCTCTATATCGATCGCCTGCTCTCCGACTTTCCGCCGCCTCGTCGCAATCTCACCATTGCGTGGGATGCAGGCAATGGAGCCGCAGGGGAAGCCATGCGGCGATTGTCGGCAAGGTTGCCCGGTTATCACATCCTGTTGAATGAAACGATCGACGGTACTTTCCCTGCTCATCATCCGGACCCCACTATCGCCTCCAATCTTGCCCAACTTCGCGAAACGGTTCTGCAACAAAATTGCGAAGCCGGTTTCGCGTTTGACGGTGATGGCGACCGGATTGGCGCGGTCGACGGAGACGGTAACATCCTCCTGGGCGACCAGATTCTGATGATCCTGGCGGAAGACATACTGGCAAAGCATCCGGGAGCCACAGTCATCGCCGATATCAAATCGAGCCAGGGTTTGTTCGACCGGGTCACGGAGCTTGGCGGAATTCCGCTCATGCATTCGAGCGGTCACTCCCTGATCAAGGAGCGGATGATGACAACCGGCGCATTGCTGGCCGGTGAGCTAAGCGGGCATATCTTTATTGCTGATCGGTATCCGGGATACGATGACGCACTTTACGCTGCCGTGCGTCTCCTGGCGCTCCTGTCCTCCGGATCGCGCAGCCTGAGCGACATTCGCAGCGGGCTGCCCCGTTTTTTCAATACTCCGGAGGTGCGGATTCCCTGTTCTGAGGATCGCAAGCAGGAAGTGATCGAAGAGACGAAACGGCGGCTGATAGCCACGGCGACAGACTTCTGCGCCATGGACGGCGTACGTGTCACGACCGATGATGGCTGGTGGCTGCTCCGCCCTTCCAATACACAGGCTGTTCTGGTGACTCGGTGTGAATCAGCAACCCGACAGGGACTGGCGCGACTCATCGGTTGCCTCGAGCACCATCTGACCCTGAGCGGTATCGATACAGGCGATCTCCAGAAACAGACGGGCGAGCCCTGTTTGGATCCTGCCGTTTCCGAGTGACAATAACGCCCCCCAGGGGACCGGATACCTACGGGGGCTGTGGTTTCCACTGCCCCGATTTCTTCAGCGCATCAGCCACTTCAGGGGGCATGTAGGTCTCGTCATGTTTCGCCAGCACCCCTTCGGCAACAAAGCGGTCCTTGCCAACGAGACGCCCTTCGGCCACGACCCCCTGCCCTTCGCGAAACAGATCCGGAAGGATTCCCTGATAGCTAACCTGGATGTCATGTTGGAGATCCGTGACGACAAAGGAAATTCGCGATCCCTCTGCGCCCTGATAGACGCTGCCTTCCTTGACCAGACCACCTATCCGAACCGTCTTTCCCCGGGGAAGATCCAGGCGCGTCGCCACATCCGTCGGGCTGAAAAAAAACACCACACTGTCCTCGAACGCCTTCAGGACAAGGGCTGCTGTGGCGCCAAGCACCACAACAAGGAAAAGCAGTCCATATAGCCGACGCCGCTTAAGGGTCATATTGAACGCTTCGCTCCGCAGTCATACCCACCGGCGCCATCGCCAACGATCTCCGGCCATATCCGTCCAGGACCCGTTTCTGTGTCGGGGTCCCCGATATTCTCTGCAACATCCGGCGCAGGGTCACGGTTTTCCACTATTCGACCGCAACACGCAATGCCGCTGCGGCACCCCAGGGACAAAGAGCCAGGCCGCCAAGAAACATGGCCGCCAGCAGCATCAGATGAGGTCCTACCCTGTATCCCATCAGTGCTGCCTCTACGGCAGACGTTCCAAAGATGAGAACCGGAATCAACAGGGGCAAGACCAATAGCGCAAGCAGAACACCGCCCCGTCGCACCCCTACAACCAGGGCTGCTCCCAATCCGCCAATCAGGCTGATCGCCGCCGTACCCAGTGCCAGCGCAGCCAACAGAACGCCGTATCCCTTCAACCCAGGTTGCAGCTGCAGCATCACACCAATCAGAGGCGCCACCACAAGAAGTGGGACCGCAGTGGAAAGCCAATGGGCCAGAAACTTCGCTCCCACCATCGGCGGCAAGGGGCAGGGCGCGATGACCATCTGATCAAGCGTGCCGTCTTCAAAGTCTGCCAGAAACAGGCGGTCGAACGAAAGCATCGCCGTCAGAAGCGCAGCGACCCACAAGACTCCCGGCGCCATGCGGGCAAGCAGCCGGGGCTCCGGGCCGACCGCAATGGGAAACAGCGCTGCCACAATGACAAAAAAGAACAACACCAGAAGTGTATCGGTCAATTGCCTCGCCGCAAGACGCAGGTCGCGGCGGACTATGGCCAGACAGACTCTCATAACTGTTCAACCCCGACAGCCTGTCCCTCCAGTTCGAGGTCCAGGGCATCCGGCAAGTCCATCTCGACATTGCTTGATACGACGGCCATACCGCCACCGGCACAATGTTGTTTCAGCAGGGTCAGAAAACCGTCGGTCGCAGCAGAATCCAGGTTGGTGAGGGGTTCGTCCAGAAGCCAGAGGCGGGCGGGCACGGCAACAAGTCTCGACAGCGCCAGCCTTCGCCATTGACCCGCAGAGAGCAAGCCGGCTGGCAAGTCCGCAAAGGTGGCCAGCCCGAATGTATCAAGGGCCTTCAGGAGCCGGTCCTGCGAGAGAGGCTGCGCGCGCAGCCTGGCGATGAAGTCAAGATTCTCCCGCACCGTAAGGGTCGCCTTCACCGCTTCGCGATGACCGACAAGGACCATATCCCGGTGAAACGAGGCCGGTTCGTACGTAATATCCTGACCGTTCCATTCAAGCTTTCCGGAAGCGGGACGCACAAGACCTGCCATCATTCGCAAAAGGCTCGTCTTGCCCGATCCGTTAGGCCCGCGAACAATGAGGACTGCGCCAGGTTCCACCTGAAACCCCAGATTTTCAAACAGCAGTCGCGCACCGCGCCAGCAGGCAAGGTCATGGCCCGTGAACCCCTTCACGGCGCAGTTTCGCTTTCGGGCTCGAGACTGTCTGTCACAGGAGGCCCGACATCCGCACACAGCCGGGCCCGCACTTCTGGTCCATATGGAACCGTCCCTGCCGCGAAACCTCCAGGGCGGACAAGACCGGGCTTCAGGAGTTTGGACAACATAGTGTCAATCCGTCTTGCCTCCGCCGACACCGGACCGATCCGGGCTCCGGGGTGCTACGCGGTCCGGGTCTGGCTCAGGAGCCGGCAGCCAATTCGCTGCGTCGACCTCCAGCTCCCCGGCGACTGTTCTGATTTGTGTCTTGATCGCTTCAAGCCACACAGCCTTTGGCGGTGCATCTCTTGCCAGATCGGACCATTGTCTCAACGCCTCCTCCCGCCGTCCTGCCTGATAGTCCGCCAGAGCAAGAAAATGCCGGGACCGGGGGTTGCGGGGATCGAGCAAAAGGACCTTTTCAAAGGCATCCCTCGCACCTTCCGTAACCTCGCCATTGGCCAGGCTCACCAACGCCTCACCATGCCACTCAAGAACATCTGCGCGGTCGGGCGCAAGAATACGTGTCTGCTCCAGGACCCGGGCAGCAAGCTCGACTTCCCCCGCACGCAGAAGTTCGCGGCCCGCCTGAAGCCATGTTTCGGGATCATTGGGTTGGGCCCGCAACCTCTCCAGAAGCGTGCCCATTCGGGTCTTCGGATCAGGGGAAGAGGCTTCGGTCTTCAGGGACCGTTCAGCGAGGGGTTGGTCAACCATTCCCGGATTTCCGATCTCCAGGTAGAGAAGAGCGGCAAACACAGGAACGAGGGCAATGACGGCAGCTGCAAGACATCTCGGACCATCCAGTAGGGGTTGCTTCGCCCGACCGGGACTGCGCGATGTCCCTCCATCACTTGACACCGGCGTGGCATGGTCGCCTGGTGTGCCGCCATGGCGCGGGTCTGGCCGCTTCGCCAGCAAGGGCCAGACCATCCACACACAGACAATCAGGGTCGCTGCAGCCAGCGCGATCCAATTCACGGGCCGTCTCTGGAATGGCTGTGCCGCCGCTTCCAGGAGCGGATGAACAGGGCGATCACCACAATAGCGATCAGGACCATGATCGGCGGTCCAAGCCAGAGCACCAGCGTATTTTCCTGAAAGGGCGGTTTCGAAAGCACAAAGGACCCGTAGCGATCGACAATATAATCGAACACCTCACGATCGCTCCGGCCTGAAACAATGAGCTCCCGAACCAGGAGGCGCATGTCCCGGGCGATGTCCGAGTCCGAGTCGTCAACCGATTGGCCTTGACACACGACACAGCGAAGATCGGCTGTAATCTGGCGAGCGCGCGCTTCGAGAACCGGATCATCCAGGATTTCATCTGGCTCAACAGCCGATGCATGGCCAAGACATAACAGGAGGATCAAGAGGGTCCATATCACCTGGTGCAGCATCACCGCGGTTCCGGGCGTCCTCATTTTGCCAAAAGCTTTCGCAGCCTCGGCAGGATTTCGTCCTCCAGCATATGCGGCATGATGGGACCGACATGCTTATGGGCGACCCGGCCGTCCGCATCGATCAGGAATGTTTCGGGTACCCCTGTAACGCCCCATTCCATGGAGGCACGCGCATTCCGGTCATTGCCCACCGCCCGGTAGGGATTACCATGCTTTCGAAGCCACCGTTCTGTATCGACCGGGTCATCGCGATAGCTGATCCCGTAGACAGGAATTCCCTGGCGTGCCAGCTGCGTGATCGACGGATGCTCGATAATACAGGGACCACACCAGGACGCGAAAATGTTCACTACCGACACCTGCCCCCTGATCACGTGGCTTGAAAGACCTCCAGGTACCGATGCGGACACCGCAGGGAGGTCAAATTCCGGCAGAGGCTTGCCGACGAGCGGGGATGGCAGCCTTGCCGGGTTGGCAATGCGCTCGCTATCGGTCAGGAGCATTGCCATGATCAGGACCAGCAGCGCAAACAGGACCACCGGAACGACGAAGACGGCTCTCTTCATGTCACGTGACCAAGAGAACCTGCACGAGCCCGGTCAGGTTTCTCCGCACGGCTCTTGCCGATGATGGACATACGCCGCCTCTCGCGGAGAAACGCCGAGGCGCCTCCGAACACCATAAGCAAGGCGCCCGACCACAACCAGGCCATGAACGGGTTTACGTAGAAGCGCACCGTCCAGCGATTCCCCCCGTCCTCCGCACGGCTGGACTTGCCGATCACGCCATAAAAGTCTGCGAAGGCTGTTGTCCTGATTCCGGCCTCCGTTGTTGTCTGGTTGGCAACCGGATAGAATCTTCGTTCCGCAGAAAGGCTTGTCACAGGGCGCCTGTCGTTCGTGACCGAGAGCATGGCGCGTTCAAAAATGTAATTGGGCCCACGGCCCTGAGTGACGTCTTGCAGCGTTACGACATAGTCACCAATTTCGGCTGATTCCCCCGGCGCCAGTGTTGTCACAAGTTCGGAACGCCATGCCGAAACCCCCGTGATTCCCACGATCATGATGGCGAGTCCCAGATGAGCCAGGGTCATGCCTCCGGGTAAAGGCAAGCGCCATCTCCGGGTCGTGCCCGGCTCTCTCGCTCTTTGGTTCGCAGAAACCGGGATCCGGGCCCGCTCCAGCCATTCGAAAACGGCGGCCACAGCAATCCAGACCGCGAGACCGATTGCTGGTGGTGCGAGTGCGGGGCCGGCCGGTATCGCAACATAGACGGCAACAGTAGCCACAAGCGCAGAAACCGCGGCTGGTCTTAGCGCCCGGACGACCCGTCGCACTTCACCTCGCCGCCAGGCGAGGAAAGGGCCCATGGCAACCAGAACCACCAGAGGCACCATGATGGGTCCGAAGGTGGCATTGAAGTAGGGTGGGCCTACGGACACTCGCGAGGCACCGCCGGATAAGGCATCAAGGATCAGGGGATAGAGTGTACCCAGCAGAACTGTGAGGCAGGCCAGGACCAGCAGCATGTTGTTTACGGCAAGGGCGCCTTCACGGCTGACTGGCTCGAACTCGGGGCCCGATCCCATCCTTCCAGCGCGAACGGCATAAAGCGTGAGAGCCCCGCCGGCAGTGACAGCCAGAATCGCAAGAATGAACAAACCACGACGAGGATCATTTGCAAATGCATGAACCGAGTTCAGAACACCCGATCTCACAAGGAATGTCCCCAGAAGGCTCAACGTGAAGGTCAGGATGGCAAGGAGCAGGGTCCAGCTCTTGAACGAGCCGCGACGGTCCGCCACGATCGCAGAATGCAGCAGCGCCGTTCCCAGAAGCCACGGCATGAAACTGGCATTTTCAACCGGATCCCAGAACCACCATCCACCCCAGCCGAGTTCGTAATAGGCCCACCAGCTGCCGAGTGCGATCCCCGCGGTCAGACTGGCCCAGGCTGCCAGGGTCCAGGGCCGGATCCAGCGCGCCCAGTCGGTAGCGGTCCGACCTTCCATCAACGCAGCAACCGCGAAGGAAAATGTTACCGAAAATCCGACATACCCCACATAGAGCAGCGGCGGGTGAAAGGCGAGCCCGGGATCCTGAAGAATCGGGTTCAGTCCGGCGCCATCTGCCGGTGCCGGAATCATCCTTGTAAACGGATTCGAGGTGAAAACGATGAAGACAAGAAAGGCAACACAAATCATACCCTGTACCGACAGGACCCGCGCCTTGAAGGTTGGCGCGAGTTCCCGTGCGAACAGGGCAACTGCAGCCCCGAATACAGAGAGCACCAGAACCCAGAGAAGCATCGATCCCTCGTGATTGCCCCAGGTCCCGGTAATCTTGTAAAGCAACGGCTTTAGCGAATGGCTGTTGCGAAACACGACATCGAGAGAAAAATCCGACCTGACAAAGCAATAGACGAGCGACGCAAAAGCCACGATCAGGAGGGCGGCTTGGCCGACAGCGGCACGGCTGCCAACGATCATGGCGCTCCTGTTCCCGCGCGCAGCACCGAACAGGGGAACCGTCGCCTGGATCAGGGCGAGCAACAAGGCAACAATCAGGACAAACTGACCGGATTCCGCGATCATGTGCCGGTTCTCGTGATCACTGGATACACAGGCATGGACATGGGGCGACGACCACGTCCCGATGCGTCCCCTGCCGGATGGTTGTCAAGGCTGTATCTCTCGCCATACCTGGGTCTTTGGCCACACCGCTTCCTGACCGCCTGTTCCTCGACCGATGCGTCCTCACCTGCTAGCCTCGCTACCCTTGGCTGGCATGGGCTCACTGCTCGCTCCCGCTTCATCCGCAGACATCAGGACGGACAACATGGCTGAAATTCCTGTTCCCTACAATTACCAAGGACGCATGTTTGAAGGAATGCTGGTCCATGACGAAAATGTTCGAGGACTCCGCCCGGCCATATTCATGCAACCCGACTGGCTGGGGGTCTGCCGTCATTCAATCGACATGGCCAGGGATGTTGCCGGCACCGATTACGTCGTGATGATCATGGACATGTTCGGAAAGGGCTACGGCGATAAGGAGAAGACCTTTGACGAACTGATGAAGATTTCGCGGGAGGTCCGTGGGGACGTGCCATTTCTTCTGGGTTGCAGCAAGGCGGCCGATGCTGCGCTGACGGAAGCGGCTGTAGCCGGCCAGCTGATCGATACCGAAAAGAGAGGCATAATCGGATACTGTATTGGCGGCGGTTTCGCTCTCGAACAGTCACGCGCAGGCGCAGACTATCAGGGAACCGTCGTGTTTCACGTTACGCTGCCGAATCCGGTCGACAGGAACGCTGAGGCACGGTTCAAGGGTCGGGTCCAGATCTTTCACGGTTCAGCCGACCCCGTTACCCCGCGCTCCCTGATCGACGATCTGGAAACGGAACTCACAGAGGCTGGTGTCGACTGGCAATTGATGATGTATGGACATGCC
The DNA here is from genome assembly GCA_965221485.1 of Alphaproteobacteria bacterium. GTDB lineage: Bacteria > Pseudomonadota > Alphaproteobacteria > MPNO01 > UBA830 > JAJEBT01. The sequence goes on from OZ244893.1 coordinate 2,639,496, forward strand.
AGCCACTCGTTTTGCGATGTGGGTGTCTTCAACGAGCTTCAGCGCTATGACGAGAAACTGACCCGGCAGTCCTATCGCATGATGCGGGAGTTCTTTACAGAAGTCTTCTCGTCGGAATAATACTCTGCTGGGAAGGGGCAGCATCGCCCGACGGGCCCTCGGCCGCGCATCTGCTGCGAACAAACAGTTCTGCGGTCTTCAGGATACCCGCTCCCAAGTGGCCCAAGAATGGAGCCCGGACTGTTTCTGATTGGGGCAATCCTTTTGCGCCTCCGAACATTCAAATCCGCAACGCCGCCCTCAAACGACCTGCTGTCCACGGACGAAACGCCGGCTGTTCGGCGTTCTGTTCCTTTCGCTTCCGCGCCTCTGATATACTTGTGTGACTCCAGTCGATCGTCTGCGCATTGCTTCAGGCGTTGCGGTCGTGGCGTGGTCAAAGCTGGCAACCGGATACGCTGGTCATGACTTGAATGGTTCAGTCCACCCTTCCCATCGTGCGGTTCGATCGCGTCCAGAAGAGCTATGACGGTGAAAGTCTGGTCATCAAGGATCTCAATCTTGATGTTGTAGCCGGAGAGTTTCTCACGATACTGGGACCCTCCGGGTCCGGCAAAACCACCTGCCTCATGATGCTGGCCGGTTTCGAGGCCGCAACTCATGGTGAGATCTATCTCAATGATCGGCCCATCAATCGGGTGGCTCCGCATCGCCGCGACATCGGGATGGTTTTTCAGAATTACGCCTTGTTCCCTCACATGACAGTAGCTGAGAACCTGGCCTTTCCCCTGCAGGTTCGAAAATTTTCCAGACCGGACATTGAGGCAAGGGTCGCCCGGGTTCTGGACATGATCCGCCTGTCCGGCTTTGAAGGGCGGCGGCCGGCGCAGCTTTCGGGTGGTCAGCAACAGAGGGTAGCGGTAGCAAGGGCACTGGTGTTCGAGCCCGCACTGGTGCTCATGGACGAGCCCCTCGGCGCACTGGACAGAAACCTGCGCGAGGAAATGCAGTACGAGATCAAGCATATCCATGAGACTCTTGGAGTTACGGTGATCTATGTGACCCACGATCAGTCTGAAGCGCTGACGCTGTCTACCCGGATCGCGGTCTTCAACGACGGAGTGATCCAGCAGCTGGCCTCCCCCAATGTGCTTTATGAAAAACCGGAGAACGCCTTCGTTGCGCAATTTATCGGGGAAAACAATCGCTTGCGCGGAACAGTATCCTCGGTGCAGGGAGATTATTGCAGGGTCACGCTTGACGACGGTGCCTCGGTTCGCGCCCTCACGGTCAATGTCGAAGGCGATCGCTCGCCGACAATCCTGTCACTCCGGCCGGAACGAATCGCCATCGAACCGGAAGGTGAAACGGAAGAGAATGTCATCAGTGGGCAGGTCGAGGAATTGATCTATCTGGGTGATCATATTCGGGCCCGGCTGACTGTCGCCGGACATGATGACTTTATCGTCAAGGTACCCAATTCCCGGCAGCATGCTTCCCTCAGTGAGGGCATGCGTGTTCGTCTGGGCTGGTCTGCAGAAGATTGCAGGGCACTGGATATGCCTGAAACAATGTCATCCATTTGATGCATCTTCGGCCGTGAGATGCATCGGATCTGTCCCGTCCAGAGACGAGGGATGCCCTGTCTCTTGGGAAAATCGAAAAGGAAGTGACCAATGAAACCCTTTCCCAAATCCGCCGCCATTGCGGCACTCCTGGTATTCGCCGGAGGAACTGCGCATGGCATCGACCTTACGGTTGTTTCATGGGGAGGGGCCTATACGGCAAGCCAGCAAAAGGCCTATCATGATCCCTATATGGCGATGAACCCGCATATCAGGATCATCAACGACGATTCATCCTCCGATGGGCTGGCAAAACTCAGGGCCCAGGTTGAAGCGGGGAAGGTAACCTGGGATCTCGTGGATCTGGTTGCATCCGACGCCATCATTGCCTGCGATGAAGGGCTGGTCGAGGAAATCGATCCGGATACGTGGCTTGCACCTGCACCGGACGGCACGCCGGCCTCCAGGGATTTTCTTGAAGGAACCCTCACCATCGGGGGCACCAACTGTTTCATTCCCCAGATCGTCTACTCGACGACGTTCGGATACCGAACCGATGCCTTTGAGGGCCGACAGCCATCCACAATTGCCGATGTCTTCGATCTGACAACGTTCCCCGGCAAACGCGGCCTCGAAAAGGAACCAATCGCCAATCTGGAATGGGCGCTGATCGCCGACGGCGTTCCCGCTGCGGATGTCTACACGGTGCTCAGTACCCCCGAAGGTCTGGATCGGGCGTTTGCCAAACTTGATACCATCAAGGATCAGGTCATTTGGTGGACTGAGGGGGCTCAACCGGTCCAGCTTCTGGCTGATGGTGAGGTTGTGATCTCCTCGGCCTATAACGGACGCCTCTTCTCAGGCATCGTCGAGAAGAAACAACCGATTGCGATGTTATGGGATTGGCAGGCGTTCGATCTGGACGGATGGGTCGTGCCCAAGGGGGGCAAGAATCTTGAGGCCGTGAAGGCGTATCTGAGGTTTGCAACGGACACGCAGCGGCTTGCCGATCAGGCGAAATACATATCGTATGGACCGGCTCGCTACTCCTCCGGCCCCCTTGTAGGCAAGCATGCCGAGCTTGGCATCGACATGAAGCCGCACATGCCGACCGATCCGAAGAATGCAAAGACTATCCTGATCTTCGACTATGTCTGGTGGGCGGACCATCGGGCTGAAATCGACGAGCGCTTCAACGCCTGGCTCGCCAGGTAACGTTCCCTAACGGGTGGGAAAACTTAATCTTTCTGCCCGTTCGTTCTCCGGCTCTGCGTCAAGTCGATAGCCCGTAGGAATGCCGAGGGCAACCGGTGAGCTGATGCACACAGCCGATGGCACTCCGCTCAAGATCAGCCTTCAAAGAACGCTGATCCGGAATCGTATCCGTGCATTGCTGCTTGTCGCGCCGCTCCTGGCGTTTGTACTTGTCGCCTTTCTGTTGCCGATTGGCGACATGCTGTTCCGCAGCGTCGACAATCGAATTGTCGCGTCGATCCTGCCCCGTACGGCCGTTGCCATCCAGAGCTGGGATCCGCTCAGCGACGAGCTGCCCGGAGAAGCCGTATTCGAAGCGCTGGCCCGCGACATTCAGAAGGCTTTCAGGGACAAGACCCTGGGCCGTGTCGCACGACGGCTGAATTATGAGAAACCTGGAATGTCCAGCCTGTTTCGGAAGTCAGGCCGGCGTTTCACGCGCATCACGGCTGCGCCTTTCAAGGATGCGGTCATCCAGATCGACAGACGCTGGGGAGATCCAGGCACATGGAAGCTCATTCATCGTGAATCCGGCCCCCTAACGGCCAGCTACGGCCTTGCCGCAGTCGATCTGCGGCTGAACGATCGGGGTGAGGTTTCCCGGCAACCGGAGTCCCGGCGCATCTATCTTGCTCTCTTCTTACGCACTCTCTGGATGAGCGGATTGATTACCGTACTGTGTGTTTTGCTGGCCTATCCTGTCGCCTATCTGCTTGCCACCCTTCCGATCAGAACAGGCAATCTCCTGATGATTCTGGTTCTGCTGCCGTTCTGGACTTCCCTCCTGGTCCGAACCACTGCCTGGATTGCCCTTCTGCAGACAGAAGGTGTTCTCAATGACCTGATGGTCGCTGTCGGCCTCATATCCGATGACAACCGGCTTCAGATGATCCACAACAAGGTGGGCACAATTGTCGCCATGGTGCACATTCTGTTGCCATTCATGATCCTGCCCATCTATTCCGTGATGAAGACAATTCCTCCGTCACTGACCCGTGCCGCCAGTTCGCTGGGTGCTTCACCGCTGACGGCCTTTGTCAGGGTCTACCTGCCCAATACCGTATCCGGCGTCGGTGCCGGATGCATCATGGTGTTCATACTCTCCATTGGCTACTACATCACACCGGAACTGGTCGGCGGGCGCACGGGAACCTTCATATCGAATTTCATCGCCGTTCATGTAGGCAAGACACTGAACTGGGGCCTTGCAGCTGCCCTGGGGGTCCTCCTGCTCGGTGTAGTGCTGGCGCTCTATCTTCTCTACGAGAAGATCGTGGGCATTGACAAAATGAAACTGGGTTGATCCGGGCGATGCCCCCGCCGATTTACGCATCACCGGCAGAAAAGGCGTGGTTCTACATTTTTCGCGCGATCTGCACGGTTATTTTCCTGTTTCTTGTGGGTCCCATTCTTGTGATCGTGCCCCTGAGTTTCAACGAACTCCCCTACTTCACCTTTACACCGGAGATGATTTCTTTCGATCCGGCCGGCTACAGCACCAAATGGTATCGCGAGTTCTTCACTGACGATTCCTGGCAACGTGCCGTTCAGAACAGTTTTGTCATTGCCGTTTTCGCGACTCTGATAGCGACGTTTCTGGGAACACTCGCGGCTCTAGGGTTGAGCCGCTCCGCCATGCCGTTCAAAACGGCTCTGATGGCCCTGCTGATCTCTCCGATGATCGTGCCGCTGATCATCTCGGCGACCGGCATGTATTTCTTCTACACGCGTATCGGGATTTCCTCCACGCATCTGGGCGTGATTGTCGCACACGCCGCACTGGGAACGCCGTTCGTGGTGATCACGGTCACGGCGACTCTTGTCGGTTTCGATCATTCCCTGACGCGGGCCGCGGCGAGTCTGGGCGCCAGCCCGTCACAGACCTTTTTCAGGGTGACGTTGCCGCTGATCCTGCCGGGTGTGGTTTCCGGCGCACTATTCGCCTTCATCACATCCTTTGACGAGGTTGTCGTGGTACTGTTTGTCGGGTCGGTTGAACAGCGCACCATTCCATGGAAGATGTTTTCGGGTATCAGGGAGGAAATCCGCCCCACGATACTTGCTGTCGCCACACTGCTGGTAACTGTCTCGATCCTTCTCCTGACAACCCTGGAACTGCTCCGCCGGCGCAGCGAGCGCCTGCGCGGGATCAGGGCCTCCTGAACGGCCTGGCGAAACCGTGCGGGAGTTTGTCTGGCCGGCCGGAACGGTGGCGCGGTGTGACAGGGTGTCAGAACGACGCGCCATGATTTCGGATTTTGCGGTTGCGACCTCAGTGTCGATATCATGGATGCCACAAACTGGAATACCCCCGATGGACCAGGAAGAGACCAACATCCTCGAAGCGTTTACCGAAGATCAGGTTGTACAACTGACCGGGATCTCCAAGAGACAACTCCGGCACTGGGATCGCACGGACTTTTTCAAACCCCGGTACACCGAAGAAATTTGTGGTTAGTGATGGAGTTCCAGCTATCACTAACCACAAATTTGGATCCCGACGCGGCCGGAACGTTGCCATCCGCGACATCGATATCCTGCATCAGGCCATCGGGAAATGGATCTGTGACGAGAAGAGGGACCTCAGTGGGAAAGAGATCCGTTTCTTGCGCCGCGAGATGCTAATGTCTCAAGCCGTACTGGCGCATATCCTTGGAGTGAAGGAACAGACGATTCATCGTTGGGAGGCTGGCAAGACCACCATGCCCAAGGCGGCGGAAGCAATCCTGAGACTCCTTTATATGGAACATATCAGGTCGTCACCCAGCGACGGACTGCGATCCAGACTGAAACGGATCGCCGATCTTGAGTACGAAATCCATCAAAAGAAAGAAATGATTTTTGAACTCAGGGAGATGAGACAATCCCGGCAGGGCGACAGCAGGACGGCCATCCCTGACCAATGGGCGCTCGCAGCGTAAGCAACCTGGCCCCGGAAAGAAGCCTTTGCTGGACCCGCGCAGCGGTTGAGCAATCCGACACGGAAGAATACCGGGAAGGAACCACCCGCGCCGCTTGGTGCATCATGGGCGAAATCCGCAGCGTCACTGATGCTCTCACGGTCTGTCCCCGCTCCAGCAGGGGACGGCAGACCGTCCCCGGCAGGAAACGCCTTACATCGGACCATCCCCGCAACCGGGGTTGGCACTCTTGCAGGCGATCCTCCAGATATGTGCCGAAAAATACCTGATTGCCTAATCGAAGAAACAGAAAGGCTTCACGCTGTGCGTCGCGCCTGACCACCAATTCTGCGGCCTCTGTAGTATCTGAAAGACCTTGCCGCCAGACAAATGATGTTGCAGCTCGAAAATCATACAGGCGCAAAATCAGGTGTGGAGCGGGTGATGGGAATCGAACCCACGACATTCAGCTTGGGAAGCTGACGTTCTGCCTCTGAACTACACCCGCCCGTCCTTTGAATAGTAAACCCATCCGCTTGATCCTTCAATTCTTCCGTGAATGATCCCGAATTTCCACTTGAAAGTTGTACAAGCCAAGCTATGACGCTACCGAATGGCCGGCATCCGGGTACCATGGTGCAGCCTGCATATCGAAGGAGGGCATTTCGACAAGCATGAACGGATTTCCGGCAAACCTTGTTTCAGGGTTTCACCAATTCAGATCAAACCGATACGCCAACGAGCAAACGCTGTATCAAGAGCTCGCGGAACACGGACAAAAGCCCGAAGTCATGGTCGTGGCTTGCTGCGACTCCCGGACCTCACCCGATGTGGTCTTCAATACGTCCCCGGGCGAAATGTTCGTCGTTCGCAACGTCGCCAATCTGGTTCAACCCCATGATCCGGACGGACCCTGCCAGGGAGTCTCTGCAGCGCTTGAATTTGCTGTGCTTGTCCTTGAAGTCAGGCATGTCGTAGTGCTGGGGCATTCCGGGTGTGGCGGTATCCAGGCATGTCTCTCCCCGGCTGGCCCGTTGTCTCCGGCAAACTTTGTCGGCCAATGGATGCAACCAGTCAGACCCATGGCCCAAACCGTCATCGCGAATACGCGCTGCAGTGAGGATGAACGGCAAACAGCGCTCGAGCAAGCGTCTGTTCGACAATCGGTTGAAAACCTGCGGAGCTTCCCCTTTGTTGCTGACCGCGAACACCGAAAACAGCTCGGCCTCCATGGTGCCTGGTTTGATATCGCTGAAGGTGATCTCTGGGCGCTGGATCCTGAAGCTGGAGAGTTTCGCCAGGTCCAGCCGCCAGCCATCGATAACCGTTAGCAAGGCCCCCGGCCCGCCCGGGCGCCGTCATTTACATTCAGAAGAGAGTCGTCCCGTCCAGGTACCAGTCCCGATTTCGGGATTGCAAGTCCCCCCTGATTGCCCGGGTCCGGCACAAAATTCCACAAACGTGCCAGCGTGCAAACCGGTCTTGACACGATTTCGAATTCAGGCGTTGAATTGATGGACACGATCACGGTCAGACGGTGTTCGGTGGGTGCGATTGGGGAGCAAACGCTTGGCGATCCTACAGCTTGGTATCAGCGGACTCGCCAACGGTTGCATCTATGGTCTGATCGCGCTCGGCTTTGTCCTCATCTACAAGGCAACAGAGCAGGTCAATTTCGCCCAGGGCGATATGATGATGCTCGGTGCCTTCATCGCCCTTGGCATAGGAAACGAGTCCCAGCTCGGTATGCCGTTCTGGATTGCCTGCACCGGTGCCATCGTGGCGATGGCCGCCGCCGGGTGGCTCCTCGAGCGAACCGTCCTGAGACAGGTTTTCGGTCAGCCTCAAATCGCGGTCATGATCCTGACAATCGCTCTCGGTTTCCTGCTGCGTTTCGCCGCAGGAGCGGTCTGGGGCCATGATCCGCTCGCATTGGAAACGCCGATCGCCGGCAAGACACTGCAGCTGGGTGAACTGGTCCTCGGGCTGGACGAATTCGTAACCATAGTCGTGACACTGACCCTGACCGGTCTGCTCTTCCTTTTCTTCAGCCGCTCCAGACTTGGCGTCGCAATGCAGGCATCAAGCCAGAACCAGCTCGCTGCATACTATATGGGCATCCCCGTAAAGCGGATCCACGGCCTGACCTGGATGCTGGCCGGGGCAACGGCGGCTGTGGCAGGACTTCTCTTCGCATCCAAGGGTTCGATAGACCCGAGCGCCGGATTTCTCGGCATCAAGGCCTTCGCAGCAGCCGTGATCGGCGGATTCGGGTCACTCCCCGGCGCCCTCGCAGGCGGATTGATCGTAGGGCTGATCGAACCCTTTGCCAGCCGATACCTCTCAGCAGGTTACTCCCAGATCGCTCCTTATGCGCTCATGATTCTTGTGCTGATTGTGCGACCGAACGGCCTGTTCGCCCAGGTACAGACCAAGAAGGTGTGAACCGATGCGGGAATATCTGAGGACCGATTACCGGCATGACATCCGCCTGTTCCCCGATGTGCGACACGCGCTGCGCTATGCGGCCCTTCTGTTGGCCGCAATCGCATTGCCACTCCTGCTTGACGATTTCCTGATCGGCGAGGCCACCAACATCCTGATCTGGGCCATAGCCGGCATGGGTCTGATGCTGCTGACCGGCCATGCGGGGCAGCCGAGCCTCGGTCATGCGGCATTCCTTGCCGCAGGATGTTACGTGAATGCGATCCTGATGGGCCGGTTCGATCTGCCTTTTCTGCCCTCCTTCGTGCTGGCAGGCCTCGTGACCGGACTCATCGGCGTTCTGATCGCCATCCCCGCCCTTCGGCTGCATGGCATTTATCTTGCCATTGCGACGCTGGCACTCTCGATCCTGACCGAGGACATCATCGTTCTCGCTGAGCCGTGGACCGGCGGAATTGCAGGCATGGTGGCATCGCCCATCTTCATCGCCGGAGTGGAAGTCGACCGGCTTGGCTCGCCCCATCTCTTCTACTGGCTTTGTCTCGCCGTCGCCGTCGTCGTAACACTTGGCTATTGCAACATCCTGCGAAGCCCTCTCGGAAGAGCCTTTCTCGCGGTCCGTGATTCCGAAATCTCCGCCCAGGCGATGGGCATAAATCTCGCGCGAACCAAGGCCGCCGCTTTCGGGCTCTCCTGCATGGCCACAGGATGGGCGGGTGCGCTGATGGGGCATTTTTTCTACAGCTTCAACCACGAGGTCTTCACTGTCGTGATCTCGATCCAGCTTCTTCTGATGATCGTGATCGGGGGTCTTGGCTCGATCCATGGCGCTTATTACGGCGCAATCGTTGTCGGGATCATCCCGCAGGCGGTCAATATCGCACGGGACGGAGTTGCCGAGATCCTGGGAACCGGAGGCATCGCATTTCCCGGGATCGAAACCGGGATTTTCGGCCTGTTTCTCGTCATCATGATCCTGTTCGAACCGCGCGGCATTGACGGACGCATCGCAAAGTGGAAACTCTATCTTGAGCTGTTCCCGTTCGGTCGCCGCGACATGTTCCGGCGCCAGAAAAGCTATCTGAAAACCGAGCGGTTGAGATGAACTTCCTCGATGTTCAGGACATTACGGTCCGCTTTGGCGGACTCTCGGCGCTGGAAAACGTAACCTTCTCGGCACAACGGAACGAGATTTTTTCCATCGTGGGCCCCAATGGTGCCGGGAAATCAACGCTCTTCAATGTGATCTCCCGCTTCTACGAACCCCGATCCGGAGAGTTTCGCCTAGAAGGCAACAATCTTCTCGCCTGTTCGCCCGCGCAGATTGCCGGACTCGGCATCGCGCGTACCTTCCAGAACACGGAGCTGTTCGAACACTCGACGGTTCTGCAGAACCTCCTGATCGGGCGCCATACGCGATGCCGGACCTCCATGATGGCGCAGCTCGCGTTTGCTCCCGGTGTGCGCCGGGAAGAAATGGCACATCGGGACGCGATCGAGCGCATCATCGATTTCCTCGACCTCCAGCCATACCGAGAGAAGATGATCGCAGGCCTTCCCTACGGCGTCCGCAAGGTTGTGGAAATCGGCCGGGCACTCGCCATGGAACCGAAACTGATCCTCCTGGACGAACCTGCATCGGGCCTTTCCATGGAGGAAACCAGTGACATGCGGTTCTGGATAGACGATATCAGAACCCAGCTCGGAGTGACCGTCCTGATGGTTGAACACAACATGAGGCTGGTCTCGGCCTTGTCTGACCGCGTTCTGGTTCTGGCCGAGGGCAGGGTTATCGCTTTGGGGACCCCCGCTGAAGTGCAGTCGGACCCCAGGGTAATCGAAGCCTATCTCGGCGCAAACGCGACCACCCAATGAGCACCGCAGTCCTTCAGATCCGGAATCTCGAGAGCTTTTACGGGCCGGTCATGGCAATCCGCGGCGTCAGTCTCGACGTTCGCGAAGGGACCATAGTGGCGGTCCTTGGCGCAAACGGAGCCGGAAAAACGACCCTGCTGAGAACCATTTCCGGCATCATGGACCCGGAAAAAGGTGAAATTCTCCTGAATGGGGAAGCCATAGAACGCGGCGATCCGGACCGCATCGTCCGCAAGGGTGTTGTTCATGTTCCCGAGGGCAGGGAAGTGTTTCCGCTGCTCACCGTCTCGGAAAACCTTCTGATGGGCGCCTATACGAGGGGCAACGACAGCCTTGATGAGGATTTCCGGACCATCTTCCAATATTTTCCCGTTCTCGAGGAACGGCTTCGCCAGCCTGCCGGCACCCTTTCCGGCGGGGAACAACAGATGCTGGCAATCGCCCGCGGGCTCATGGCACGGCCAACGGTCATGTTGCTCGACGAACCATCGCTGGGCCTGTCGCCAATCATGGTGAGCGACATCTTCGATATTCTCCATCGCATGAAGGAAGAGCGCGGCATGACCATGCTGCTGGTCGAACAAAATGCGAGAAGAGCCCTTCATCTCGCCGATTTCGGCTATGTGATGGAAACAGGACAGATTGTCATGGAAGGATCTGCGAGACATCTCGAACAAAGTCGGGACATCCAGGAATTCTACCTTGGCGTACAGGAAACAGGACCTCTCACGGAGCGGCGCTGGAAGCGCCGGAAGACCTGGAGGTCGTAGAGCACAAAAATGCACAGCGTTCCGGGAAAAATAACGAACCGGCAAACGGATCCAGAACCGGTGGACCCCGGTACAGGTCTCCATGTGATTGACGGCTGCGATACGCTTCCAAAACTGTTCCTCCTGCGCTGTGAGACTCTTGGCAGGCAGACGGCCCATAGGGAAAAGACACTGGGTGTCTGGAAGAGTCATAGCTGGACAGATTTTCTCGAAGCCGCGCGCGCTATCGGTCTTGGCCTCGCAGCCCTCGGTCTGAAGCGCGGTGAGGTGGTATCGATCCTTTCTGAAGACAACAAGGAATGGATTTATGCGGATCTCGGGATCCAGTGTGTCGGCGGGATTGTCACCGGAATCTATCCGACCGACAGCGCCGCGCAGCTTGCGTATCTGCTCAAGGACTCAACGAGCCGGTTTGTGATCGTCGAGGATGCCGAGCAACTCGACAAATTCCTGCAAATTCGCCACCAGACCCCCGGGATCCGAAAATGTATCGTTCTCGACCGCAAGGGCCTCCATGACTTTGCCGATGAACAGGTTCTGTTTCTCGACACGCTCTGTGAGATCGGCCGGAAGGAACAGGAACGGGACCCCGAACGGTTCCTGCGCGAAACAGGAGCCTCCAGACCCGGTGATACCGCCATCCTGATCTACACGTCGGGCACCACGGGCCCGCCCAAGGGCGCAATGATCTCGCACGAAAACATTATCAGCTCGACAGCCTCCATTCTCGGCGTACTGCCTTCAGAGGAAGGAGCGGAACAACTCTGTTTCCTGCCGCTCTGTCATATCCTCGAAAGGCTGGTCTCGGTATTCGTTCCAATGGCTTCGAAATCGGTAGTCAATTTCGCTGAAAGCGTTGAGACGGTCTTCGACAACCTGCGAGAAGTATCGCCCGCGGCGTTCACAGCCGTGCCGCGCATCTGGGAAAAGATCCATTCCCGGATCTCGGTACTGTCCCGGGAGGCGTCCCCGGTTGGCCGGTGGGCCTATGGGCGGGCCCTCGCATGCGGTCTGGAAAGAGCCGGCTTTCTCCTGGAGGAGCGCCCCGTTCCTGTTCTGCTGGAAGCAAGATTCCGGTTGTGGGACCGGCTTGTATTCGCCAACCTGCGACGAATGATCGGCCTCGACAATGTCCGGTATGCCGGCACCGGAGCGGCGCCGATATCTCCCGATCTCGTGAAGTGGTACTGGGCAATCGGCGTTGTCATGCTGGAAGGCTACGGCCTGACCGAAAGTTCCGGTATTCTGTCGATCAATCGTTCAGACCGGAAAAAACTGGGTTCAATCGGACCTGCAACGCCGGGGGTAGACATCAGGATCGCCACTGACGGGGAAATCCTGGCCAGAGGGCCATTGGTCTTCAAGGGCTACTGGAATGCTCCGCCACTCACCGCCGAAACCATACGCGATGGCTGGCTCCATACCGGAGATCTCGGCCGTATCGACGACGACGGCTTCTACTGGATCACGGGACGCATCAAGGACATCATCATCACCGCTGGCGGCAAGAATATCAGTCCGGCAGCCATCGAAAATCAACTGAAGTTCTCCCCCTATGTTTCGGACGCTATAGTGATCGGAGACAAGCGGCGGTACCTCACGGCGCTCGTCATCATTGATCAGGAGAATGTGGAGAGGTTCGCACAGGAGAATCGTATACCGTTTTCCGATTTCGCTTCGCTCTGCGCCGCTGATTCCGTTCAGACGTTGATTCGCGAAGAGATCGAGGCAGTCAATGCCGACCTGGCGCCGGTGGAACAACTGAAGGATTTTCGCCTGATTGATGTACTCCTCACACCGGAGGATGACGAGTTGACCCCAACCCTGAAACTCCGGCGTGGATTTGTCGAAAAACGACATGAAACCTTGATCGCTCAGATGTATTGACCGGAAAGGAGATCAGGAATGAGAGTATCAGCATGGATCGCTGTTGCGGCTCTTGCCGCGACCCCCGCTTTTGCGGATCAGGGCGTCAGCGGGAACGAAATCGTCATCGGTTCGGTAAGCGACTTGTCCGGACCCTTCGCAGCCTTCGGAGCCCCCTCCATCAAGGCCGCACAACTTCACTTCAAGGCAATAAACGCATCCGGCGGGATCCATGGCCGCAAAATCCGCTTCATCGTGGAAGACAGCAGCTATCAGATGCCCAAGGCCCTGCAAGGCTATAACAAGCTTGTCAATCGCGACAAGGTGTTCGCAATGTTCCTTGCGCTCGGAACCCCGATGAACCTCGCCGGTTTCAAGTTGACGACCCCGAAAAACATTCCCAACGTCTTCCCCATGTCGTCGGCCCGTCAAATGCTCAGCGAACCGATGCGCCTGCGTTTCGCCGGGTCTACCTTCTACTATGATGAACTGAGGCAGGCGTCGCGTTACCTCGCGAAAAACGAGGGTGTATCCAAACTCTGCACGATGTATATCCCGACCGATTTCGGCAAGGAGATACAGGCTGCACTGCTTGACGAGGCCAGGGAAAACGCGGCCTTGAGCTACGTTTCGGAAACCGCTCACAGACCGGATGAATCTGACTTCGTCGGCTCTCTGCAAAAGCTGAAAGCCGCTGGATGCCAGTTGATCGGCCTGGCGCTTGGTGTTCGCCAGGTCATCACCGTTCTCGGCACCGCAAAGAAACTTGGCCTTGCCGATCTGAAATTCATCGGTTCGTCAGGGGCGTTCCACACCGTGATCGCAAAAGTACCGGGAGGTGTGACAGAGGGTTTCTATGCAGCTGCCGGCTGGTCAGACCTCGCCACACGGGCCGACAGGAACGAACCTGCAGCGTTCATCAAGGCTTATATGGAGGCTTACGGGAATTTTCCCGGCACCGGGGCGTTGCTCGGATTTGCCGGTGCCGTGCAGCTGACCACCGTGCTGGAGAAAGCAGGGCGGGACCTCAACGTTGACAGCTTCCTCAAGGCCATGGAGAGCCTCGACTATTACGACCCCTATCTCGACGCCCGGATTTCCTACACCGCGGACGATCATCAGGGTGCCGAGACCGTCGTGCTGTCGGTGGTCGAAGGAGGCAACTGGAAGGAATTGACGCGTTTCAAATAACGATCCGTCGTTGCAACGCTAGTTCCTGAGTGGTTTTCCTGTCTCCAGCATATGCTCCATCCGCGCAACGGTGGCCGGCATGCGGATCAGGGCCAGAACTGCCTTGCGTTCCAGTTCGGAAAACCGCTCTTCAGGTGTGTCCCGGGTGATGTCGGTGTCGCCACCAGTCAGCACGGCCCCGAGGTGATCGACAACGACGAGGTCGTGGGCCGTCGCCTTGCCGGTCTTCGCAAGCCCCTTGACCGCCATCTTCAAGGCAATACGGCCGGTCTTTCCGGGAAGCCGGACAATGGCCGGAACCGGCGCCGCATAGTCTTTCGAGAGTTCCAGCGCCCGGGCCCTTGCATCAGCCAGCAAGCGGTCCGGGTTGGCGCTGATTCCATCGCTCGCACGCAGAAAGCCCAACCTCCGGGCCTCCTTGGCCGAGCGGGACACCCTGGCGAGACCAATGGTCTCGAACACCCTCGAAATCGCTGTCATCGCGCCCCCGGTTCCGGGCCCCTTCGAGGCAAGTGCCCGCAGCAGCATCTCTTTGCAGCCGCCCCATCCAGGTACAATCCCGACGCCGACCTCCACCAGACCCAGATAGCTTTCGGAATGGGCCTGCACTGCATCACAATGCAGCAGGACTTCACATCCTCCCCCAAGGGCCATACCGGACGGGGCACCGACAACCGGAAACGGGGCGAACTTTAGCGCGTTGAAAGCGTTTTGACCGTCTTCCACGGTCGACTCGACCAGACCCCACGCGCCGACATTGAGGCTGAACAATGCATGGCCCAGGTTCATCCCCACTGAAAAGTTACGGCCTTCATTGTGGATCACGAGAGCTGTCATTCCGCGGCTCACGATTTCGACCGATTTCCCGATCATATCCAGCGTGCCTGAATCGATGGCATTCATCTTGGTATGGAATTCAAGGCAGGCAACCCCGTCCCCGATGTCCCACAGGCTCGCCGAACCATTACTCGCCAAAGGCGGTCCCGAAAGCTTGACATCGGAGAGAAGCAGCACGCCCGGAGGCCGCTCAACCGGGACATAACGTCCTGCCGAAACCAGCTGTTCCCGGCGGCCCTCCTTCACCCGGTAAAACCCGCCGCTGTCTGCGGCCGACCTGAGACCTGGCGAGACTTCGCGTCCCTCGCCGGCAAGCCTTTCCGCAAACCAGTCGGCACCAATATCGTCGATCAGTTCGAACGGGCCGCGTTTCCAGTTGTACCCGAGACGCATGGCGCGATCGATCGCTTCGATCCCGTCAGCAACATCGGGCACGAGACCAACCGCATAGGCGAGCGTGGCCGACATGACCTCCCAGGCATAAAGGCCGGTTTGATCAGGGAACTCGAAAAGGTCACGCAGCGAATTTCCTGCCTGTTCGATGCTTTCCAGCCGAGGGCGCTCGGCGGGCTTGTATTCACCCGACCGAAGGTCAATGACCTGCTTTTCCCTTTGTTCGGAAGCCGGGTTGAGCCGGTAGAAACCGCCTTTCCCCTTGCGGCCGATATATCCGTCCCTGATCATGTTCCTGATGATTTCCGGTTCGCTATAAACGGCATGGAGCGGATCATCAGGGGACAGCGCATCCCTGAGACTGCGGCCGACCAGTGGCATCAGATCAAGGCCTACGAGATCCATCAGCCCGAAAACCCCCGTTTTTGGCGCGCCGATCGGGCGGCCCATCAGGGCATCGGCTTCTTCGACAGTCACAGAGCCTTCCAGCGGGGCACGGATCGCCGAAGACATCCAGAACATACCGATACGATTGGCGATGAAGCCGGGCGTGTCCTTGCATATGACCACGCTCTTGCCGAGCCTTCGGTCAGCAAAATCCGAAACGGCAGCCAAAGCATCGCTGCGCACCGCCGGACCCGCCACCACCTCAAGCAGACGCATGTAACGTGGCGGGTTGAAGAAATGAGTGATCAGGAAGTCCCGCTCGAAGCTCTTCGGCAATCCACGGACCAGGACGCTCCGGGGAATCGTTGATGTGTTCGACGAAACAACCGAGCCGCGCTTTCGAACTGCATCAATCTGGCGATAGACAGCCTGCTTGATCTCTATCCGCTCCGTTACCGCCTCGAGAATCCAGTCGGCATCTCCGGCAAGGTGCAGATGATCCTCGATATTGCCGGTAACAATACGCTTGGCGTCGGACCTGTCCATGAACGGAGCAGGATCGGTCTTGAGCATCCGGGCAATCGCGTCTTCAGCCAGTGCGTTGCGGTTACGGCTCCCCTCCGGCGGGACATCAAGGAGTACAACTTCGTGGCCACAACTGGCCATATGGGCAGCAATGGCGCCACCCATCAGCCCCGCCCCGATGACGGCGACTTTCTCGATGGGCATCACGCAGCCTCTAGCACCGTGGAGATGCCCTGACCGCCTCCAATACACTGCGTGACCAGCGCATGCTGCTTGTCCTCGCGATGGAGAAGCTGCGCCGCCTTGCCGGTAATGCGCGCTCCGGTTGCCCCGAGCGGGTGGCCGATTGCAATGGCCCCTCCGTCCACATTCATGCATTCCGGATCGATTGACAGTTCCCGCATGCAGGCCAGCGCCTGCGCAGCAAAGGCTTCGTTGAGCTCGACCAGATCGATGTCAGCCATGGTCAGACCGGCTCGTGCGAGCGCCTTCTCGGATGACACAACGGGGCCATAGCCCATGATCTCCGGTGCACAACCGGCGACGGCGATTGATTTGATCCGGGCGAGCACAACGAGACCGTTCCGCGCGGCATACTCCTCGGTACAGACGAGCACAGCCGCCGCACCGTCTGTGAGCGGCGACGAGGTACCGGCCGTAACCGTGCCTTCGGCATCAAAGGCCGGATCAAGACCGGACAGCACTTCTGCGGTCGTTCCCGGACGAATGCATCCATCCCGATCGACCGGACCACCTGCCGTCTCGACGGAAATGACTTCACCGGTGAATTTTCCATCTTCCCAGGCGGCCGCCGCGCGGGCATGGCTTGCCACTGCAAGCTCCTCCTGTTCGGCGCGTGTGATCTGATATTTGCGTGCGAGATTTTCAGCGGTATCGCCCATCGAGATGTAGGCGTCCTCGTTCTTTTCATAGAGGTCAGGGTTCGGCGCCGGATTGAAACCCCCCATCGGAACCCGGCTCATCGATTCGACGCCGGCACAGACAAATACCTCGCCGGCACCCATGCAAATGGCACCGGCTGCAATATGGATCGCCTGCATTGATGAACCGCAAAAGCGGTTGACAGTGGCGCCCGCAACCGAAATCGGAAGGTCCGCGATCAGACCGACCATGCGCCCCATATTGAAACCCTGCTCGCCTTCGGGAAACGCGCAGCCGATGATGAGATCCTCGATTTCCGCAGCATTCACCCCGGTCTGGGCCAGCAGTCCGCACACCACCTCGGCTGCGAGATCATCAGATCTCTTTTCCACCAGCGCACCCTTGTGAGCGAAATGGAAGGGTGAGCGGACATAGCCTGCGATAACGGGAGTGTTCATGGTCGAGGACCTCGCGCTCTAGGGAACATGACGCTTTCCGGCGGCGATCCGCAGCCGATCAGGCCCGCTGGCTGTGTGCTGCCAACGCCGAAGCAGAAGCCGGAAAATATGCTGAGCCTCTGTCCTATCGTCAAGACGTGGATTTCATCTGCGCTACCGTTATGCTCGCATCGAGAGTCCGGGCACGGCATTATCCACCACAGCCCTGCGGAAACGCGGAGAGACCACCATGCAGACTTACAGGGCGCCCCTGAGAGACATGCGCTTCCTGCTCAACGAGCTTCTGGACACGAGTGTCCTCGCCACACTGTCCGGATATGAAGAGGTCACTCCTGATGTGATCGACGCCGTGATCGTGGAGGGGGCCAGGCTGTGCGAGGACACGCTGCTGCCGCTGAACCGGACTGGTGACGAGGAGGGATGCCAGTATGAAAACGGTCTGGTTCGCACACCCCGCGGATTCAAGGAAGCCTATCAACGATTTGTGGAAGCCGGCTGGACCGGTATGACGATATCTCCGGCTTATGGTGGCCAGGGGTTACCAGAGCTTGTAAGCGTGGCTTTTGACGAAATGGTTTGCTCCAGCAATCTCGCTCTGGGTTCCTATCCGCTACTCTCGCGGGGCGCAGCCGCACTGATCGAGACCCATGCCGCGGATCATCTCAAACAGGCCTTTCTGCCCCGGCTGGCCGACGGCAGCTGGAGCGGTACGATGTGCCTCACCGAGTCCCATTGCGGAACCGACCTCGGCCAGATCCGTACGCGGGCCGCTCCCCTGGAAGGCGGACGCTACGCAATCTCGGGTACGAAAATCTTTATTTCAGCCGGAGAACATGACCTGACCGAAAACATTATCCATCTTGTACTCGCGAAGCTGCCCGATGCGCCGCCGGGCGTGCGTGGTATCAGCCTGTTCCTTGTTCCCAAGCGCAAGCTGAATTCCGCGGGCGGGGCCGGGCCATCCAACGGCGTGCGATGCGGATCAATCGAGCAAAAGATGGGAATCCACGGGTCCGCAACCTGCGTCCTGCATTTCGAAGACGCCGAAGGTTATCTGGTCGGCAAACCCCACGAGGGGCTTCGCTGCATGTTTACCATGATGAATGCGGCCCGCCTCGGAGTGGGACTGCAGGGCCTCGGTGTCGGCGAGACGGCCTATCAGAGTGCCGCAACCTATGCCAGGGAGCGGCGCCAGGGGCGTTCGGTCAGGGGCGCTGTCGAACCCGGCGAACCTGCCGATCCGATTATCGTTCACCCGGATGTACGCCGCATGCTGCTCACCGCCCGGGCGCTCAACGAAGGGGCCCGCGCTCTGGCCTACTGGGTTGCGCTGCAACTGGACATTTCGCGCGCCCATCCCGACGCATCGGTACGCGAGGATGCCGATGAACTCGTTCAACTGATGACGCCGATCATCAAGGCCTTCTTCACCGATTATGGTTTCGAGGCCACCAACCTTGCCGTTCAAATTCACGGCGGCCACGGCTATATCCGCGAACAGGGTATGGAACAGCTGGTGCGCGATGCACGCATCGGCCAGATCTATGAAGGTGCAAACGGCATCCAGGCGCTTGACCTGGTCGCACGCAAACTTCCCAGACGCGCCGGACGATTGTTGCGGCATTTTTTCCATCCTGCCGTCACGCTCCTCAGCGAAAACCGTGACGACCCCGCGCTCGGCGACATATTCCGACCGGTAGAGAAGGCACTCGGCAAACTCCAGACGGCAACCCTTGCGATCGCGCAGCGCGGTATGGGCGATCCTGAAGAAGCCGCGGCTGCGGCATCCGATTATCTGAAGATGTTCGGTCTGGTAGCTGTCGGCTATATGTGGTGTCGCATGGCAAAGCTTGCTGTCGAAAAGCAGGATGGCGACGCGTTCTACGAGGCGAAACTGAAAACTGCGCGATTTTACGTCCAGAAAATCCTGCCCGACACCGCGACCCTGTTCCTGAAGATCATGGCCGGCAAATCGACCGTCATGGCCCATCGCACGGACGAATTCTGAGACCGCACAGTCGCCGAAATCTGGCTTCAGACCATGAAGGCAACGGCGCCCTGACATCTTCCCGGAAAACGGTTTCGAAGGGCCCGGGAAGCGCGGTCCTTCCGATCTGTGATGGCAGCATGTAGGAACGGCGCAGCTCTCCAGAGGCGGGCGGTCTTTCCATCTCGCACTGGAAAACGTAATCTGACCCGGTTCCGGCGCGACGGTAATTTCTGGCGTGCCACATACAAGTCACCGCCCCATGTGGACTCGAGCCGTACATGTATGAAGTTGCCCGGGCCGGAATGATCGCGGTCTCCTACCGCGATATTCCGCCTTTTCCGGTGATTGCACCGGCAACCGTCGAAGAGGCCGTTGCGGTAATGGCCGACGCAGAAGAACCGGTTCCCTACGCCGGCGGCACTGACCTTTGCGGTGCGGTGCAGAACGGCAGGGAAATCGGTACGCTGATCTGGTTGAAACATCTTCAGGAACTGCGTGGCACCCGTCTGGACGGCAATACGCTCGTAATCGGCGCTTTGACCACCCATGCCGAAGGCGCTGCATCAGACTCGGCGGCCGCGATACCCGGACTGGCTGACGCCTGGTCAAAACTGGGCAAGATGCGAATCCGGTTGAGCGGCACCGCCGGTGGCAATCTGATGGCGCGCCACACACGGTATGAGATGTCCATTCTGCTGACCGCGCTCGGTGGCAAGGCGCAATTCGCTTCAACCGGAGGTGTGTCCGTGCTGACACCGGCAGACATCTGGGACCGGGAGAAGTCCGCCCGTGCGCTGCTCACCCACCTTTCGATCCCATTGACCACCGATCTGCAACTCGATTATGACCGCTCGCTCCGTCCATTGATGACCCAGGCACTTTCCCTGTGGCGCAATACAGCAGGCCGGTTACGCGGGCGCGCAGTCCTCGCCACGGAATACTTGCGGCCGACCGCACTCGACCTCGACCTGGTCGGTAACAGCGCCAAAGACATTGCTGCTGCAGCCTACAACGCTTTGCCCGACGACTTTGGCGATCCGGCGAGCAGCAACACCTGGCTGCGGCAGGCCGGCACGGCACTTCTGGTCCGGCAGCTGATCAGGATGGGAGCAGCCCGTGCCTGAACGCCTTGACCCCCGGTTCGATCTCGACTTCACCCTCAACGGTGTGACGGTTCAGGTCACAACGACAACAGCAACGACACTGGCCGACCTGTTGCGTCAGCACCACGAAGGGCGTGGCACCAAATTGGCTTGCGAACGCGCGGTCTGTGGTGCCTGCACTGTACTTGTCGACAATGTGCCGAGGGCGAGTTGTTCGGTCTTTGCGTTTGAGGTCGCAGGTCGCACCGTACGCACCGTTGAGGGACTGGCAGAAAACGGTAGTCTCAATCCGGTCCAGGCCGCATTCGCCGACCATTCGGCCTTTCAATGCGGGTTTTGCACCGCCGGCATGATCATGCTGACCGAAGCAATGCTGGACCAGGAGCACGATCCGGATGATGCGACCATCCGCGACTGGATCTCGTCAAACATCTGCCGCTGCACCGGCTACGCGCTGATCATCGAAGCGGTCCGTGACGCTGCCCGGCGCAGGCGCGAGGCCACCCGATGACCGAAACCCCGACCCTTGGCAACATTGGCCGGCCAAGCCGTCGCATCGACGCCGACGAGAAGGTTTCGGGCCAGTCGATCTACACGGTCGACATCGATTTGCCAGGCATGCTTCACGCCAGAGTGCTCCGCAGCCCGCACGGCCATGCAAGAATCCGGTCAATTGACGCCTCGGCGGCGCGCCGGATACCGGGTGTCCACGCCGTACTGACCCGGGACGAAGTGGCGGCGATACCGATGCCGGTCTATGGCTATTTCATCAAGGACCAGCCGATCGTCGCGACCGCCAAGGTACGATATGAGGGCGATATCGTTGCCGCCGCGGCTGCGATTGACGAAGCCACAGCCAACCGTGCACTTGCTGCTATCCGGGTCGACTACGAGCCGCTGCCCGTCGTAACCGACCTTGAATCGGCCTCGGACCCGGATGCCGCCGAGTTGTTCGAAGAGGCGCCTCCAGGCGTCGTCCCGAAATACGGAGCCGGCGCTTCGGGAGAATTGCGGCCGCGCAAGAATGTCTGTTACCGCTTCTCATACGAAACCGGCCCAGCCGATGTTTTCGAGACATGCGACCATGTCTTCGAGGACGTGTTTCGCTTCTCGCGCATGCACCATTTCCATCTCGAACCCTTTGTCTGCGTCGCCGACTGGTCGCGGGACGACCGGGTCAGGCTGTGGACGAGCTGCCAGAACCCGTTCTCGGTGCGCAAGGAGATCGCACGCATCTTCGGTCTGCCAGAAAACCGGATTTCGGTTCGGGTGCCGTATATCGGCGGTGGATTCGGAAGCAAGAACAATTGCAAGACCGAACCGGTCGCGGTCGCCCTGTCGCGGCTGGCAGGCAGACCTGTGCGTTTTTGCCTGACCATGGAAGAAGGCTTCCTCACAAATACCCAGCATGCCGCGCTCCTCAAGCTGAAGACGGGCGTGATGGCAGACGGAACGCTGGTTGCCAGGGAAAGCCGGATACTGCTGGATGCAGGAGCCTATTCCGATGGCAGTCCGCTGGTCGCGGAGAAGGCGGGATACCGCATTCCCGGCCCTTATCGCTACCGGCGAATCAAGACCCACTGCGACAGTGTCATGACCAACACGGCGCCGGCCGGACCGTTCCGCGGCTTCGGCGGCACCCAGGCAAGCTGGGCCTGCGAATCCCAGATCGACATGATCGCGCGCCGACTTGGCATCGACCCCTGCGAGATGCGTATCAGGAACATGATCGACCTTGGCGAGCCCTTTGTTCCCGGGGAGAGCGGCATGGACAGCGACCTTCGCAAGGGACTCGATCTGGTGATACGCGAACTCGGCTACCACAACCGCAGCAAATTACAGAGTGAAGGGCCTGTAAAGCGCGGCATGGGTATCGCGATCGGCTTCAAGGACGGCGGCGGAATCAACAAGCCCGCGCTTGCCCGGGTCAAGGTCTCGACGAACGGCGACATCTTCCTGCAATGCGGAACCGTGGAGATCGGGCAGGGTGCGCACACCGCCCTGTCCCTTGTGGTTGCCGAACGGCTGGGGGCCGACCGTGATCGGGTCCGTTACATGGCTATTGATACTGACCATTCGCCATTCGACCAGGGCACCAACGCAAGTTCGGCAATATCCGTGATGGGCCAGGCGGTCGACCGCGCGGCACTGGCCGCGCGCCGGCAGATTCTTGATTTCGCCGCAGGGGTTCTTGGGAGTCCGGCGGAAGAGCTGGAACTGCAGGATTGGGAAATTCGCAGGGGCAATGAGTCCTGGCCGCTTGCCCCGATGATCATGGGCCAATTCGGCGGCACCGGATGGGAATTCGTCGGCGAAGGCTTCCACAAGGCCGAGAACAGCCATGCGGCACCCCTTGAAACGCCTTGCGTGTTCTGGGAAATCGCCTGGGGTGGCGCCCAGGTCGCGGTCGATACCGAAACCGGCAAGGTGACAGTCGAAACGCTGTTCGTCACCGGCGACGCCGGCCGTGCAATTCATCCTTTGATCTGTCGCGGGCAGGACGAAGGCTCTGCCCTGATGGGCCTGTCCCAGGCCCTGTTCGAGCGCATGATCTATGATGGCTCCCGGCTGGTAAACGGGGATGCTTTGACTTACCGGGTCCCTCTCGCCGATGATCTGCCCGAGGATTTCCGCTCCTTCACCCAGGAACAGGGCCATGGACCCGGCCCGTTTGGCGCCAAGGGCATGGGCGAGGGCGGTATGCTTCCGGTGGCCAGCGCGATTGCCAACGCGATCGACGATGCCGTCGGTGTGCGGATTACCGAACTTCCGATCACCCCTGATCGTGTGCTGTCTGCCCTGAAGGAAAACGAAGTCCGGTAGACCGAACCTTGGTTGTGGCAATGAAGACCCTGCCATGACCGGTAGCGCTGCGCTGCTGCCGCGACCGGAGCAATCCGGATTTCGCATTGTTTTCAGGACAATGAATTTCTGATGTCTCTTTGGCGGTCCCGGGGTTGGAGGTTGCCAGAAACACATTCAAGGCGCCGTGCCTCATGGACGGGCACCCTGTTTTTCATCCCGTAGCAAGCGGAATCACCGCATTGTGACGGCAGCATTGTCACCTGCCAGACGCTGCCCTCACCGGCCTGGCTCAAGACAGCAGCGCGTCACGGCAAACCTACAGAAACTCCAGTATCCATAATGACAGCCCGGGAATATAGGTAATCACCATAAGCGACGCGATAGCGAGCAGGATGAACGGGATGAGGCCAGGATAAAGCGTCGACAGCGGAACCCGAAACACCGCCTGACCGACGAAAATATTAAGGCCGAACGGAGGCGTGAACGTTCCGATCGTGAGATTGACGACAGCGATAATGCCGAAATGGACCGGATGGACGCCAACAGCAAGAGCGATGTCGGCAAGCAGCGGCGTCAATACCAGGATCGCCGACGCAGTATCAAGCACCGTGCCGACGAACAGAAGGAAAAGGTTCAGCACAAGGAGCAGCAACCACCGCGGCATACCGAGTTCAGAGATGAAATCAGTCGCAGCCGCAGCAACTCCGGTTACGGTCAGAAGCCAAGAATATACGCCGGCAGCGGCAACGATGATGAAAACCTGGCCGGTGAGAAAGGCGGAGTTGGCTGCGATCCGAAAGAGTTCGCCCGGAGAGATTTCGCGATAGACCCCCATCGTCACGAGGATCGCGTAAACGCAGGCAACCCCCGCCGCCTCGGTTGGCGAGAACACGCCGGCATATATCCCGCCAAGGATAATCACCGGTGCCCCCAGTGCCCAGAATGACCGGGTGGTCGCATGCGTAAAGCGCCGCCAGTTGACCGGACGGGTCGTATGAATACCGGTCCATCCGGCATGAAAATAAATCCAGATCCCGAATGCCGCAGCCAACAACAGGCCTGGCACAATTCCGGCAGCAAAAAGCTGCACGACCGAAGTCTCTGTCGCGAAACCGTAGAGGATCATGGCAATGGACGGCGGGATAATATTGGCAATCGCTCCCGCTGATGTCAGCAGGCCGGAGGCAAACCGTGCGCTATAGCCCGCCTCCCGAAGCGGTTTGTAGGTCAGCGTGCCAACCGCAGCGACGGTCGCGCCTGTCGACCCGGAGATCGCGCCAAAGATGGTTGCCGTCCCCAGTGCCGTGAATGGCAGGCTACCCCTGACACTGCCAAAGATCGAATTCACCCAGTCGATCAATCGCGCGGATACACCGCCCCGACTCATAAGGTCGCCAGCAAAAATAAAGAACGGCACAGCAAGAAGTGCGAACTTGTCGATGGAAGCAAACATCTGCTGGTGGATCAGCGTCGTCGGGACGTTCACAAAGAAGATCAGTGCGACGGCAGAGGTCGTCAGGAGAATAAGGAAGATGGGAAAGCCGAGCAGCAGAAGCGCTACAGGCAACCCCACCATCACCCACGTCACGCCTGCTCCTCCTTGCTCCCGGTCTCAGATGAGTCCCGATCACCGGCTTCCCCTTCATCCGAGGGGGGCCTTGGTGGCAGGATGGCCCGCGCCAGTACGGCAACAATCATCAGCACAAAACCGATCAGCAAGACGGTATGCGGGACCACGAGAGGCACGCCGGCCGCTATGCTGACCGTTCCGGTCCGATAGAACGCAGTCACGATCGCCACAGATTGAAGGGCTACGAATCCGCAACACCCGACAAAGACCACAGTGATCAACCCATGGATCAGGCGCCGTGTTCGCTCGCGAGCACGGGACAAAAGCAGATCCATGCTGAGATGGGCTCCCTTGAAACTCACGGCGATCGCGGACACCGCGACCAGCCCGACCACCATGAAAACAAGGATCTCCTCTGCCCAGAAAATGGCCGCGGAAAACAGGTATCGGCTGACGACATTGACAAAAATGATCAGGACGCCGGCAAGGATCAGGATGCCGGCGATCGCCTTCGGCACCGAATCAAGGGCAATGCCGGCGGCGCGGCGCCACCGCCAGCCGCCGCCGGTGTATTCGTTCGACATCTCTGTTGTGTTACGCGCGGGCCGGCAGATGGCGCCGGTCCTGTTGTGTGGTGATCAATACCTGGCAGCGACTGCTTTCACTCTCTTGTAGAATGAGTTGAGCCCCGGCTTGCCTTTGGTCGTGTCCTCACCGACGCTCGCCAGAATTTCTCTTACCCTTGCCAGGTCTTCTGACGGCAGCCGGATCAGGGATCCGCCCAGCTCCTTCCATTTCGCAAGCATCGCCTGTTCGTTGGTGTCGGAATATGCGTTGGCCTGTTGCTGCAATCCTGCGCCGACATCGATCACGACCTTGCGCAAATCTGCCGGGAGCCTTTCAAGCCAGGCCTTGCTGACGATTCCGGCCGAGAGGATGAGGGTGTCATCCGTCTGGGTCAGAACTTTTCCAATCTGATTGAACTTGAACACCACATAGACAACCATTCCGCTCATCGTACCGTCAATCACACCGCGCTGCAGCGACGGGACGACCTCGGACAACGGCATCGGCACCGCAGTCGCACCAAAACGCTTCATCTTCTCGCGCTCCGCGTCAGTCGCATTGACTCGCAGTTTCAACCCGTCGAAGTCAGCCAGCCTGCGAATGGGCTTCTTGCCGAAATAATGTGCTGTCGAATGAGTGAAGACCGAAACCGGAACAATATTTCCGCGTTGGGTGCCGATCATCCGGATCTCTTTGTTAAGCTCCGGATCGAGCAGCGTCCTGGCAGCATTTGACTTGTCCCTGAACAGAACCGGAATAGAGAACACACCAAACCGCGGGTCAATTCCGGCATAAAAATCCATCGGAGCCACAAGGCATTCGATTGTGCCGAGTTGCACCCCTTCAACCATGCGAAAGATGTTACCGAGCTGACTGCGTGGAAAGACCTGTACATCAATGCGGCCACCCGATCTGGACTCGATCTCCTTCTCCATCCAGTTCGCCCACTGATGCTGAACATCCCTGTAGGTGCCGAGTCCAATCTTCATTGTGAAGTCGGAAGCCAAAACGCTGCCCGACATAACAGTCATTATCAGCCCCGCAACCAGACCGCGGCCGATGCTCCGGCATGAATTCGAAAACCATGTCATGTGTGTACCTCCCCTTGTCTCGGGCCTGTGGCGGGCCGGCCGACATCGATACGGGCTCCCCACGGATCATGATGTTGTCTGAAGTGCTTTCTGGATCACCCGGGCAAATCCGCTTCTGAAGCAGGACAATGTGTCCTGATCCCGTTCAGACTGGAATTCGCTGTTTGTGCCCAGTGCTGTCTTCTCCATCCTGTATCCGTGAGACGGGAGCTCCAGTCAGGCGAATCATGGCCAGATTTTGTGGCGGGCCCTGTTCCATCGCCGACTGTCCGAAAGCGTATCACGGACATTTCAGGTGAACAATGAACGCTCGCTGGTCGCAACGACCCCGAGGATTGATCTGCGGGCAAGCAGTAGGCCCTTGGATCGTTGCGGGCAGGTTGTCGCCGGAATTTTGTGCCTGCTACATGGGGGTTCCGGACCGAAAACGGCGGACCAGGATCAGCTGCCTGTCAGAATGCGGGATTACGGGACCGGTAACCGCCTACGGGCATCTTGTGTCCCCGACATCATCCGAACGGTTTGTCTTCCATCCCTGCCGGATGTCGCAAGCTCCGAATATCAAGGGTTCCCGATCCTTTCACAAGGATCGGATCCCTGAGCGTACCTGGCAAATACGACGTGCGGTATGGCTGAGTGGCTCCTCAACCGGATCGGGCCTTGGCAATCAGTTGTCGGAGGGCGTCCTCACCAACAGCACCGGGAACCACCGTATCGCCAATCACGAAGGCAGGTGTTCCGCTAATCCCCAGCTCTTCGGCAAGTCGGTAGGTTTCGTCGAGATATTCTTCGATTGCAGGATCCTGCATATCCTCACGAAGACGCTGGACATCAAGACCGGTCCTGCTGGCAATGGAGAGGATCCTCTCTTCGTTCAGTCGTTCACTTGCCCCCATGAGTGCGACGTGAAAGTCAAGATACAGGTCCTGCCTGTGCGCGGCGGCTGCGGCTCGAGCCGCGAACCGCGAGATCGGGCCCAGGATAGGGAATTCCTTCCAGACGACGCGGAGTTGCCTGTCCGCTTTCAGCAGCGCCTTCATCGGTTCCAGCGACCGCTTGCAGTAGCCACACTGATAGTCGAAGAACTCGACAAGTGTGACATCACCCTCGGGATTTCCGGAGACGGGGGACATCGGATGCGATCGCAACGCCTTGTCATGCTTGCGCAGCGCGATTCTGATTCGTTCCTGCTTTTGCGCCTCCCGCTTCGCTTCCAGACGCTGGAAGGCTTCCTCCAGAACTTCGGGATTCTCAAGGAGGTACTCCCTGACGATCTTGCCGACGACCTCCTTGTCAAGTTGCGCGCCCGACGCAGAGTCTGCGCGACCGTCCGGAGCGGATACCGCAACTATGGCAGTCATCAGCAGAGGCATCAGGAATCTGATTGTCATGAGTAGCACTCCATGCTGTTGTGAAACGTCGGTACCTTTCGTCGCTTCAGGGACATCGTTTTATCGGGTGGCGATAGTCGCCCAGGATACGCTCTTCTGGCAACCCCTCTCCGACCTCATGTTCATGGTGACCGAGACGACCCCATCACGGAAATCAGAGCGAAGAACCCCGGGGCAAGCAGGATGTAGCCATTGAATACCCCATGGCCGGATCATGAAATTGGGAAAATACACCGCCATAACATCATCAGCTGTCCGATCGAAACATGATGGTGCAACCTGCAGGAGGCACCCAGCCCGTAACATTCATCTTGGGGCCTACCGTGCGGGAGTCTTTTCTTTCCAGGCGCTTTCAACGCCCATTGGTGCAATCGCATTCGCCCGGTTCCAACAGCATTTCTGCAAGGCAGAGGCGCTGCCCGGAGAATGAAGACGCAACTCTAAACTGCGTCACCCGGCAACCTTGCGATTTCCATCTTCCGCCCTGATTCCGGGTTCCTGCCAGCGACAATTCAGAATCTCGCCGCAATCCTCAAGATCCCTGCAGCCCCTTCTCAACGGATCACACAAAGTTGCCCTGCAGTCCCTCTGCAGCCAATCCTGACCCCGGGACAGTGTCGTCTTGCTGGCCGGAAAAACAGTCGGAAGACAC
This sequence comes from Alphaproteobacteria bacterium, assembly GCA_965221485.1. Classification (GTDB taxonomy): domain Bacteria; phylum Pseudomonadota; class Alphaproteobacteria; order MPNO01; family UBA830; genus JAJEBT01. The sequence continues at coordinate 2,668,013 of OZ244893.1, forward strand.
AGCTCTCGCCAGGGCAGTACCTGCCCTCAGGAAAGCTCACAGGATCTCAATGGTTGGGCATGGTTGCCAGTTGGCAGGAGACACCGACCCCATTCGTCCCTCAAGAACAGTAGGATACCGGGCGTGTCGCGTGTCACCTGGCTCCCCGTGATGCAGGATTCTTTCCTGCAAAAAATTGTGACCGGCCCAAAGTGATCGCCGAGACAGACAAGACTGGCCTTCATCGTCTCCACCATGCCTCGGATGAACATCGGCAAGCCAGGTCAATCGATATTGCCTTTCCGTGGGCAATCTACAGATCGGTTGTGACATCAGGCACTTGGCAATTGGTGGCATCGCCCAAACTGCAAATCAGAACGGTTATCATATCCTCAGTCACCGGAAGGCAGCTGCGCCGGACGCGTCCGGTTGCTACAAAATCAAGCCGCCAACGGGCAGAGTCACCTTGATCCTCGACACTGCTGCCGATAACCGATATCGGTGCCACAGGCCTCCTTCACTGCCGTCCGGCGACCGCAATCCTGAGGTTGCCGAACCGGTCAACCTCGAGCTGGTCTCCCGGCATCAGCACTGTGGTCGAGGCATGCTCCTCAACCAGCGCCGGACCGTCTATCCGGTTGCCACCAAGGAGCGCCGTACGGGCAAAGGTCGGTGTGTCGACAAAGCGCCCGACCCGATCGAAGTAAACAGGTCGTGTTCCGGTGGACGCTGCCGCCGGCGGCTTTTCGTTGCCATAAGGGACAGTTTCGTGGGCCGGCTTCAGCATGACGCCGGTCACGGTCGTTCGAAGGCTCACGATCTCTGCTTTTTCGTCCGGCGCATTTGTTCCATAGCGAAGCTCATGCATGGCGTCGAAATGGTCCTTGATCGCACCCCGGTCACGTTTCTCGAACACCATCATCGGCAGATCAACTGTCACCGCGTGTTCCTGGCCGACATAGCGCATGTCAGCAGCGCGGCTGACTGTGATCTCGCTCGCGACCACCGGCGCTGCGTTGATGGCAGCCCGCCCCTGATCCTCGAGGGCGCGATAGATCGCTTCGACCTCCTCAAACTTGGCGGTTTCGAGCAGTGTGAACCAGGTGCGAACGAAATCGTAACGGAGATCCGAATACAACATACCGAAGGCCGAGAACAGACCCGGAGTTCGCGGGATCAGCACCCGGGAAATGCCAAGCTCCTGTGCAACCGCTGAAGCATGAAGCGGACCGGCACCGCCATAGGCAACCAATGCAAACTCGCCAACATCAAGGCCGCGCTCGGTCGTCACGCCCTTGACGGCATAGGACATGGCAGTGGTGGCGATGCGAAGGATGCCGTCGGCCGCGCGGATGGTCTCCATGCCGAGCGGCTCTGCAACCCGGGTTCGCATCGCAGTCTCTGCGGCGGCAGTATCAAGAGCCATTTCGCCACCAAGAAACCGGTCAGCACCAAGACGGCCGAGGAGGAGATTGGCATCGGTCACCGTCGGTTCGGCTCCGCCAGCCCCGTAACAGGCAGGACCCGGAACAGCACCGGCGCTTTGGGGTCCAACACGAAGCGCACCGAATTCGTCGACACGAGCGATCGAACCGCCTCCGGCAGATACCTCGAAGATATCCATCATCGCAATCTGTACCGGAAGCGCTTTCTCATAGCCGCCGAGAAGCGCGGCACCGGTCGTCAGCGCCTCACCCCTGTATATGACTCCGGCCTTTGCAGTGGTGCCGCCCATGTCAAAGGCGATGGCGTTTTCGAGTCCGACCGCGTGGCACAGCGCACGGGTACCGATCACTCCGGCGGCGGGGCCCGATTCAAGCATACGGACACAATAGCGACGTGCCTGATCTGCCTCGTAGAGTCCACCGGTGGACTGAACAACGAGAAACGAGCCAGTAAACCCTGCAGCCGTCAGATGATCGTCGATCTCGCCGATATAGTCCCGTACCCTGGGGCCGATATAGGCATTGGCAACAACGGTCGAGGTGCGCTCGAACTCACGGTACTCCTGCGACAGTTCGTGCGAAGCCGAAACGAACAGTTGGGGATACGCCTCCTCGAGGAGTCGCTTCGCACGCTGTTCGTGCTCCGGATTGCGGTAGCAGTGAAGGAAAAGGATCGCAACCGCCTCGATTCCCAGATCATGCAATCTTTGGCCGAGTGCCATGATCTCGGCATCGTCAAGCGGGCGCTCGATCTCTCCGGTGGCAAGCACCCGCTCTCCAACTTCGAAACAAAGCGCACGCTCAACCAGCGGCTCATGCTTCTGGAAGAACAGGTTGTAGGAATCGGGACGGTTGATCCGGCCGATCTCGTAGACATCGCGGAAGCCCTCAGTGGTCATCAGTGCTGTTTTCGCGCCTGTGCGCTCAAGGATGGTGTTGATTGCAATGGTGGAACCGTGGAGGAACAACGCCGCGTCCGTGAATTCAGTCCCCGCCTTGTCCACACCGGATTCAATCCCCCGGACCAGGCTGTCCGGTGTCGACAGGGCCTTGCCGTAAAGAAGCGTTCCGGCCTTTTCGTCGAAAGCTGCAATGTCGGTAAAGGTGCCGCCAATATCTGCGGCAAGCCGGATCCCAGGGCGCCGGGCGCCGCTCTCATCCATTCGCGCTTTCCTCAGGTTGTGCCGTGTCGTTTCCCGTTACTTCCGAGAGGAGAAACACCGCTTTCCAGGACTCGCAGTGCATCGCCGGTAAGGACGTTACAGGCATACAGATGATCATCCAGCTGCCAACAGCGGGGCAGCGCCGCAGGATCGCGCTGAACATGGAAGAGATGTTCCCCCACCCGGAGCATGCAATCAAGCCTGTTGTCGGGAACCGCCACCGTCTTGAACTCTCGACCCTAAACTGGTTCGAAACGGTTTCGCCAGTCAGGCAGAGAACACCATGTCCTGATCGGAACGGAACGCGTAACCCGGAACAGTCACACCGGAAATTGGGCAATTCAGGCACCCGGACGGCCCCGCAGATCGCCTCCGTAAAGCATGCACGATGTTGGCTGGCAAGCTGCACATCCTTCGAAAACCTGGGTCTTTCCGATACACACCGCAACAGGAATTCCGTCAGGTTCGGCGCCGATTTCCCGCGATGTACAATCCCGAACGAACTCACCCTCGATGATCACTCCCATGACATCCCACCGGGTGAGAGCCTCGATTGGTCTATGTATAGAGACAGAAAGGCATTGCGACGCCGCACTGCTTTATGGGGTCTGGTCCGGCATATTTTCCCGAAGGCAGGAGCAGCTGTCACAAGGATCCTCAGGGGCCTGATCTGCAGCACGCCTCCAGCACAAGAGGACGTCGCCAAAGGGTTCACACGGCCGAAGGTCAGACGCAACACTCCGCCTGGTGCAGAATGGTCGCCTCCACCGGAAAGCCGAGCTGATTGACAGTTTCCGGGAAGCCCAATAGGCTCGCACCCGCCTTGCGGGAGGACCCAGACTCCGGTAGCCGGTTTCATTCGGAAAGAGGAACGTGGACATGAAAAAATTGCTGGCAGTTGCCGTTACAGCGGCCTTATCCGTTTCTGTATTCGTGCCCCTCGGTGCGGAAGCTGCGCAGACCTTGCGCATGGGGCTTCTGGTATCCAACAAGTCACTGGCATACAAGGCCGCAGAAAAATTTGCCGAACACGTCAGGCAGCATACCAACGGCGAATACACCGTCAGGCTGTTTCCCAGTCAGCAGCTCGGAAGCGGCAAGGAAATGATGCAGATGCTCAAACTGGGCACGCTTGATCTCTACCAGGGCACAAATGCCCAACCAACCTATTTCAAGGAAGGCCGGAACTTCAGCGCAATTGCTGCGCCCTATTGCTTCCAGAGCCAACAGGAATTCATCCAGTTTGTCGACAGCCCCCTGTTCAATGAAATGGTTCAGCAGTTGGCCACCGGTGGTATCCAGTTGGTCGGCTATATGGGATCCCGGTCGCCCCGGGCGATCACCACAGCCAGGACTCCGGTCCGAAGCCCGGCAGACATGAAGGGCCTCAAGATGCGCGTTCCGGGATCTCCACCGTTCGTTGCATTCTTCACAGCGCTCGGTGCGGTACCGACCCCCATGCCATTCTCCGAGTTCTTTACCTCCGCGAAGACGGGGCTGGTGGAAGGCCAGGATAACGGCATCGAGGTGGTCTATCCCCGCGGTCTGTACTCGGTCCAGAAATACTATTCGAAAACAGACCATGCCCTGGGTGCGTGGATGCTGTTTACCGGCCATAAGAAGGCGCAGCAATGGCCGGACGCCCTGAAAGTGGCGGTGCGGGACGGATTAAAGCTTGCAGCTGCCTTCAGCGACGCCGAACTCGCAAAATCCATGGAAGCGGGTTTCAAGGGTGTTCAGGAAAAAGGCATGACAGTTCTGGACGTTGACAAGAAGCCGTTCGTCGAGGTCGCCCGGAAGGTCTGGCAGGATCTGGATGGCAGCAAGTGGGACAAGGGCTTCATGAATCGTATTCAGGAGCAATTGGCCGAATTCAGAAAATAAATTGGGCAAACCCTCCCGGTTCCCGGTAATCGGGAGGGGTTTCCCGTCATGACGGCCCCAATAAGCAAACCTGATCGGGACCATCCTGCGCAGCGCATCATTCGCACCCTGGACCGGGCATTCGATTATCTGGGTGTTCTGGCGTTTCTGGGCATGATCGTTGTTCTCTCGCTCCAGATATTCTACCGCTATGTTCTGGCTGCGCCTCTGGTCTGGGCGACCCCCCTGTCCATGTTCCTGTTCATATGGGCCATCTGGTTTGGCGGCGCTTCCGGAATCCGGGACCAGAACCAGATTCGCGTAGAGCTGGCGGAACGATACCTTCCGAACGGAATCAAACGGGTGCTCATGCCGGCTATCAGTCTTGCTTGCGCGCTGTTCCTCCTGATCGTCATCTCCAAGAGTTTTCAGATTATCGAGCTCCAGAGTTCCGCGATCTATGACACCCTGCCCTTTACCCGCGATTACCTTTTCATGGTCGTTCCGGTCATCGGCAGCGTGATGGTCCTTCAGTTCCTTCGCGTATTCATCAAACAGATCGGACAGTATTACTTCGCGGACCGCGACGGGTAAGCCCGATGGACATCTTCATTTTGTTCGCGTCCCTTCTGGTCCTGATGATGATCGGGGTGCCTGTCACGTTTTCCATGGGCATGGCAGCGACCTTCTATCTGACCGTCACCGACCAACTCGACATGCTGGTCATGCTTCCCCAGCAGATGGTTGTCGGCCTGGAACATTACGGCCTGATGGCCATCCCCCTGTTCTATCTGGCCGGCGCGATCATGACGTCCGGAGGGCTGACCGCCAGACTGCTTCATTTTTCGCGAGTCCTGATTGGACGGGTGCCGGGCAGCCTGTCGATGGTCAACGTGACAGGCAGCATGTTTTTCGCCGGTGTGTCCGGATCATGTGTCGCAGACACGTCCGCAATTGGCAGCGTCCTCATTCCGGCCATGAAAAAGGAGGGATATTCGGGCGCTTACGCCGCCGCGGTAACCGGCGCATCCTCGACCATCGGCCACATCATTCCGCCCAGTATTGCCATGATCGTGATCGGTGTAATGACCGAAGTGCCGATCGGAGCCCTGTTTCTGGCTGGCGCCATTCCCGGATTGCTTCTGGGTGCCGGCCTCATGGGCCTGTCCCTGTGGTTGAGTATCGCGCGGAATTATCCGCGGGCATCGAGGCGTTCAACAGCCCCGGAAATCTTCGAGGCCACCCTGTCGGGACTGTCGGCTCTGGCCATGCCGGCAATTGTGGTCGGCGGCATCCTGTTCGGCGTGGTCACCGTCACCGAGACCGGTGTTCTTGCCTGTCTCTATGCCCTTCTCGTCTCCATTTCCTATCGGGAACTGACCCTGAAAGCCACCTGGGAGTTTCTGGTTTCAACGAGTCAGGGTGCCGGAAACCTTCTGATTCTTCTGGCACCGGCATCCTTCTTCAGCTGGGTCGTGCTGAACACCGGTATGGGAGGGCAGCTGGTCGATCTGATCGGAGCCATCTCCACAGATCCGGAAGTCGTGATGTTGCTGGTCATCATCTTCCTGCTGATCATTGGATGCGGACTGGACACGCTGGGTATGGTGTTCATCTTTGTGCCAGTCCTGTTTCCGGCAGTCGAAGCCGTTGGCATTGATCCGCTTCACTTTGCCCCGGTCTTTGTGCTGTGCCTGGGGATAGCGCTCCTGACACCCCCGGTAGGCGTCATCCTGTTCATGGTCACGAACATGTCGGAAGCTCCGCTGACCGAAGTGATCCGGGAGTCCCTGCCATTTTTCCTGATCCAGATCGTGGTTCTGGCCCTCGTCGCCTATGTCCCGACCCTGTCGACCTGGCTGCCCGGCCTGCTCATGTAACAACAGTGTGCTGCTCTCGATTCCAGAGAAAGGATTGCGAATGCAGAACGGAGAATACTGGCCCGAGGCGGCAGGTCCCCTGAAGGACATCCGCGTCGTCGACATGACGCGGTTGGCAGCCGGAAACATGCTGACACGCATGCTGGCGGATTTCGGAGCCGAAGTGATCAAGATCGAACGCCCCGGTATAGGCGACGACTTGCGCGGATTCGGTGAGGGTGGAGTCTGGTGGAAAGAGTATGCCCGATCCAAGAAAAGCCTCACCCTCGATTTCCGGCAGGAAGAAGGTGCCGAACTTCTTCATGAGCTGATTGCCCGCTCGGAAATTCTGGTTGAGAATTTTGTTCCCGGAACCCTGGAAAAATGGGGGCTGGGGCCTGACGAACTCTGGAAAACACGGCCGGATCTCATCATCGTGAGGGTCTCGGGATACGGGCAAACCGGGCCCTACGCCAAAAAGCCGGGGTTCGGTACGCTGGTGGAGGCACTGACCGGTTTTGCGGCCATGACAGGTTTCGAGGACAAGCCTCCACTGTTGCCACCAATGGCGCTGGCCGACATGGTCGCCGGAATCTCGGGATTTGCCGCCTCGGTCGTCGCGCTCTTTGCCCGCGAAAAGGGACAGGTCAAGGGGCAGATTGTAGATGTGTCCCTGTTCGAACCTCTGTTCACCGTGATCGGCCCGTGGCTGGCGCATTATACGGCCAATGGCAAGATCCCCGTCCGTGAGGGAAACCGGGGCAAGCTTGCAGCACCTCGCAACGTCTATGAATGCGCCGACGGAAAGTATCTTGCCCTGTCAGCCTCGATGCAATCGATGTGGGAAAAGGTGGCGGCGGCAATCGGACGCCGTGAGTTGATCGATGACGACCGATTTCAGACGAGTCGGGGGCGCGTAGACAATATGGACGAACTCGACGCTATCGTCGGTGGTTTCATCGCTACGAAGACCCTGCAGGAAAACCTCGACCATTTCGCCGCTGCCGGCGTCACCGTCGGACCCATCTGTGATCCGACAGACCTGATCGATCACGAATACATTCGGGGCCGAGGCGTCGTCGAGGATTTTCCTGACGCGGATCACGGTACGATCCCGCTTCACACGCCATTTCCGCGTTTGAGCGAATCGCCAGGAGCCATACGGTCTCCGGCGCCCCGGTTGGGAGAACACACCGATGAAGTGCTGGAATGGCTCGGACGCAGTGCAGATGACCGGAACCGGCTGCATCAAACCGGAATTGTATGATGTGGCGATCCCTCCTCTTCATGCCGGTGCTGGAAGAGCGCTTTCTGGCAAAAGCCAGCGAGCGCGGTGCAGATGCGGTCGTTCTCGACCTTGAGGCCAGCATAGTTCCTGCCCGCAAGCACGAAGCGCGGGCCGCGCTGGCACCGGCAGTCGAGAGGCTGCGCGGCAGGGGGCCAGATATTCTTGTCCGGATCAACATGCCCTGGAGGGCAGCGCTGAAGGATCTGGAATTTGCCGTTCGTCCCGGCGTCAAGGCCATTGCGATGGCCGGTTGCGAAACAGTTGCGTATGTCGAGGCAGTTGACGCCTGCATTGGCGAACTGGAAGCGGAACATGGCCTTCGGCCTGGAAGTGTCCGGATGGTCCCGGTCATCGAGACCCCGCGCGGCGTGCGTGACGCCGATGACATCTTGCAGGCCGCTGACCGGATTGCCTGCGTCGGATTCGGTATCGAAGACTATCTCGCCGTGATGCAGGCCCCCCCATCGATCGAACTTCAGACGATGACAGGTCTGAGAGTGGCGGAGGCCGCGCGCGCCGCCGGGGTTACGCCTCTGATCGTCCCGGAAACACTGGGCAACCTGAGTGATCTTGATGCTTTTGAGAAAGCCGCCGAACGAGGCCTCCAGATGGGATCAGAAGGCGGATTCGCAGCCCATCCCGGACAGGTCGAACGCCTCAACCGGGTCTTTACGCCATCCGCGGAGGAACTCGACACCGCCCGGCGCATTGTCGCTGCCGCAAGGGAAGCGGAACGCGCCGGCATTGGCGTCGTGCGTCTCGACGGCAGAATGATCGACGGCCCCATTATCGTCCGCTCCGAGCGGCTTGTGGAGCGCGCAAGGCGCTACCAGAAATCCGCCCCGGCGGGTTGACCGGAACCTTGCCAGGCAGGCAAGCAGGCTCCGGTCGCGCCCGGCTCCCCTTGACGCCATAGAGCGAAGGCAACCGCGGCCCTTGTATTCATCTTCTTTTCGGTTGTTCCACCACGGCTCCACCACCTTCTTTCCAGGCCGTAAATCCGCCCGCAAGATGAGCCACGGGTTGCAAACCCATATCCTGAAGCGTCTTTGTCGCCAATGCCGAACGCCAGCCCGAAGCACAATAGAGAATCAACTTGCGGCCACTGGCAAAAACCTCCCTGTGATAGGGGCTCTCGGGATCAACCCAGAACTCCAGCATGCCGCGCGGTGCATGAATTGCATCACGAATGCGGCCCTCGCGTTCGAGTTCCCTGATATCACGAATATCAACGAACAGAATGTTGTCGTCGGCAACGAGATCCCTTGCGGTCCCCACATCGACACTCTCCACTTCCATGTCGGCCGCTTCCACCATCTCTCGTGCCGTCATCCTGAGAGGCATGATCCATACTCCCTGAGCTGATCCGACCAGCATGCATCATCGTTACTGGAACGGCAATATCGCCAAAGACGTATCAACTCGCGAGAGCAGTGACAGGAAGGATCGCGTGACAAGGCGCGCCGGGCCCTCCGTTGCCTTGCGAATGTTACCGAGGTAACCGGTGATACCCTTTCTGGCGGACCAGGCAGCATCCGACAGGAACCGGAACGCAAATCGGAAGTCAGGGAATGTCTTGCCTGGAGGTTCGTGAAGCGCCGCGAACCCGATCAAGGATTTCACCAGGGTCCGATGGCGGGTCATTGCTTCGCCAGGCGACATGTCCGTCAGGCCGAACCAGAACGAGGGCACGGCCATAAAGCGAAACGATGTCCCTGCAGGTGATGTTGACGACCCGGAACGGAACCTTTCGTGCATGCGCTGCGGCAACAAGACCTGCCGGGTCCGGCTTCCCGGAACCGAGGCGCAAAAGAACGAAACCCCGGCCAAACAGGTCAAGGGTCGAACGGCCGTCCTCAAGCAAGCCATGCGGGGCACGCGATCCCGGCCGTGCTGTCTGCTCATATTCGGTGGGCTCGATACTTGGCGGAGCCGTGCCGTCAGACACACAAATCGGCGAATTCTCATAGACATAGCCCAGATGGATCCCGAGCGTACGCCACTCGCGCGTCATTGCCCGTGCCAGATCGTCACCAATTCGCTGGCGCCTCGCTTCACCCCGAAGCGTCCGATCAAGGAGGCGCGGTTCGGCTGGCGGTGACAGCATCCGGGCGAGATTACCGCTGGCTTCCCTGACATTGCGTTCGGCAACCGGTCGGCGTTCGGCTGTATAGGACCGGAGTAATGCCTCTCCACCCCAGCCTTCAAGCACCGCCCCGATCTTCCAGGACAAATCAACAGCGTCCCCGATACCGGTATTCATTCCGAATCCGCCGGTCGGCGACATCGCGTGTGCAGCATCACCGGCAATGAACACGGGTCCGTCACCGAACTGCTCTGCCACAAGTTCACGCCGTCTCCAGGGCATGACAGACAGGATTTCATAATCGAAAGGGCATCCCACAGCCCGTTCGATAGCAGCGCGAATTTCGTTTTCATCAAGGCTCCGGCCGTCAACACTCGAACGGACGATCGACATCCTCCATTGGTCACGTCCGTTGATGGCAACGATGGTGGCCCATGTCCCTTCGGGGCCGACGAATATGAAGCGATAGCCGGGGCGCTTGTCATGCAGCGCTTCAAAGCCACTGCAGCGAAAGATGATGTTGGTCGTGAAAGTCAGCGCCGGATTGCCGATCATCCTGGTGCCGAGTGCGGCCCGGACCAGACTTGACGCTCCGTCACATCCGACCAGGAACTGTGCGGCCAGCCACTCACGGCGGCCGGTTTCCCGATTACATACCTCGGCGGCAACACCGCCGGCAGACAAATGCAAACGCTCGAAACGGGTCTGATACCGCAGCGTCACCGTCCGGTGTGAAGCAGCGTACCGGCGCAGGATCGGATCGAACATGTTCTGTGGGCAGCGCTCCCGCTTCTGCGGGCTTTCTGGCGGCGGCTCAGCCGCATTCATGCTGGGGACAGGGTAGCGTCCAATCTCCCAGCCTTCTGCGAGGCTGCCAGCGACGTAAACATTGTCCTGCGGGTAATCGCGATTGTAGGGCGAGGATTCGACATCACCAACGATCCCCCAGCGGCGGCAAAACTCCATCGTGCGATGACCGACAAGGTCCTGACGAGGCTGGAGAATGGCCCCGTCTGATTGCTCGACCAGTATGCAGGATATACCGCGCCATCCGAGGTCCCCGGCAAGCGCCAGCCCGACAGGGCCGCCGCCAATAATCAGGACGGAAGTTTCGTCCTCACGCCTGGATGCAACAGCCTGTTCCCGTTCAGTCATCGCGACGGGGGTGATCTTTCAGCATGTCCCCACAACCTGCCAGCGTCGCCCAATATTCCCAGGCCCGCCAGAATTCCGGTCCGTCCGGTCTCATTTCCAGTCGTTTGGCAATTTCCCCTTCAGAGAGCCCCTTCACCCGGCCAAACCGGAGAGCCGCAGTGAGGATTCGCGCATTTCTGGGCACCATGACCGAGAGACGAACAACCTCCGAAAGTGACCGCGCAGCCGCCGTAAATCCGTGGCCCCGCATCAGAACAACCCGATTGTTTCCCAGGGCTCCCGCAAGATCACGCCCCTGCTCCATGTTGATCACGAGAAGCGTCGTGTCTCCAAACTTGTCAGCGATATCCCAAACCGGCACGCGCGCTCCCATCAGACCGGCACTATGGATGACCGGCCGCAAGGATTCCTCAGTGATGCTGAAGGGCAGGACTTCCTCGGCATGGCTGTGCACCACCGCCATCACACCGGGGTTCCGCTCGTAGACGCCCGCATGAATGAAGCGCTCCAGATAGGGAGCACGGTCATCTTTCCCCCTCGCGGTCCCGTCAAGCCTGAACTCCATAATGTCCCCACGGGATACCAATGCCGGGCTGCGCGAGCAGGAGAGGAAAAAATGGTCCGGATCTCGAGGATTGCGAACGCTCACATGACCATAGGCGTCGACAACGTTTTCGTTGGCAAGAATGCGATTGGCAACAACGATGTCTCGAAGCGCAGTTTCAGCATCGTTCATGATGTGGCTTTCCAGGCTGCCTCGGAGTTGTCGCTTTACTGTAGCCCGGTCACGCAGTCCCTGGAATTCCTGAAACGTCCGGACTGTCGAAGTCAACGCTCCTGTAAAGGAGAAATCGGGTGCCGGTCTTCAATCCAGCCACCGGGTTATCTGCTACTCTCCGGCGGAGAGGCTCTCGGAAATTATGTCGGTCGACGGCGTTCCCGACGTCCCGGATTGCTCCGATTGGTCTTCCGTCGGATTTTGGGGAGAGGATTTTCTGCCGTCGGGCGCTCATGGCTGGTGCGGGCAGCCTCCGGAAGCTGGCATTCCGGCAGGATTTACCTGACCCGATGGCTGATCTCCCGGCCAATGGTCGGGGCTATGGCGTCGTGTTGGCCCTCTCGTCATGCCAGTTTGATCAGGGGCGGGCCTCCGAAGACGATAGTACTGCTGATCTTGGGCGGGTTGGAAAGAGGAGACCCGATCCTTGGGTTGTGATCGGATAGCAGCGTTTCCGTCACCGGGAAGGGTCTGCACAGACCTTGTTAACGGCGAGCCTTGCCCTCGCTCTCCGAAGGTTGGCTGAAAATGGTCACCGGAAACGGCGGTCTCAGCGGCCAGGCGCACAGGGCCGATGATCGGCCCCGGTTCAGTTTTCCGCCTCTCCGGACAACCGCCAATGCTTGGGCTGCCGGGGGTAATCCGCTATTCTGGTAAAGTCCTTCCACACATCCTTGAATATCCAGGAACAGCGATGCCGACAGCGGACAAACGGCCGTGACCGGACGTAATTTCGTCAGCGACAATGTCGCTCCGGTCCACCCTGCGGTGATGGCAGCAATCGCAGCCGCCAATACGGGCGCTGAACCCTCCTACGGGGACGACACGATATCCGCACGCCTTGACGAAATCGTAGGCCGGGTGTTCAAAACCGATGTCCGGGTTGTGCCGGTTACCACCGGGACCGCGGCAAACGCCTTTTCACTCGCCGCCATGGCCGCTCCGGGCACCAGCATCTACTGCCATGATGATGCACATATCAAGGTTGCCGAAGAGGGCGCCCCTGGCTTCTACGTATCAGGCGGGGAGTGCGTGGGGGTGGCTGGTAAAGAGGGCCGCATTGACCCGACCGCGCTCTCCCGGGCGCTCAACGACTGCACAAGCGACAGACCTGCCCTCCTCAGCATCACCCAGGCTACTGAGCGGGGAACGATCTATAAGGCAGCCGTGATCGCGGAACTCGCCACAATCGCCCACAATGCCGGGCTCCAGGTACAGCTCGATGGGGCGCGGTTTGCCAATGCCGTCGCCGGGCTTGACTGCGATCCGGCGGACATCGCCCAGCAGGCTGGTATCGACGCACTCGCCTTCGGTACGTCCAAAAACGGCACCCTCAATGCCGAAGCCGTCATTTTTTTCGACCCCGCATGCGCTGACGAACTGTATTCGCTGCGAAAGCGCTCCGGCCACGACTATTCAAAAATGCGTTATCTCAGCGCCCAACTGGAGGCCTATCTCAAGGACGGCCTGTGGCTTGAACTCGCAAGCCATGCAAATGCAATGGCTCGCCGCCTTGCAGACGGAATGTCCTCTCATCCCGAAGTGACGCTTCTGGCGCCCGTCGAAGCCAACCTGGTCTTCCTTGACATGCCGACCGGAATAATCTCGAAACTTCGCGCAAGCGGGTTCCCCGTGGAAACCGGACGCAGCGGCAACGGCGTAAGGCTGGTCCCGAGTTATGCCACCACAACCGAAGACGTTGACCGTCTCGTTGATGCAGCGTTCTTCCGGTCCTGACAGCCGGCCCATGCATTCAGGATAGCGTGCGGCCGCCTCCGGAACGGGAACCTCCGGTGGAAAGGGACGGGGCTTTAGTCAAAACTCCAGGGCCAGCGATCGTCTGGCTGCCAGGGAGCGGTCGGGACAGTCAGGGTTCGGCAACCCCGAGATTGTCAGGAGATTGGCCGACAAAATCGGCCTTTGTCCATATATTGGGGCGCAAGGGTTCCTGATAGACAGGCTTCTGAATCAGACCTCCGATCGCCCTGGCACCGCCGCGCCCCAGCCAGTACAGTTTCTGCATCTGGCTGGTCGACACGCGCCGGTCCCAGGCGCCATCACCTCGCGCCCGAATCAGAAGTCCGATATCCCGATAAACCCCAAGGGCCGTGCCGACGGCCCACCCGGCCCGGAACGGGAGCCGCTTCACACCTGTGCAAGCCGAACCGTAATAGGGTTCTGCGGTATCCAGAATACGTCCGGCCAACAGGCTGACGGAGGAACGGTGCTGCGGTTGCGCAATTTCACTTGCCGGAAGGCTGACGTCATCAAGCCAGTCTCCGGGCAGATAAACCCGGCCCCGTCTGGCGTCTTCAACAATATCGCGGGCAATATTTGTTAACTGAAATGCAATTCCAAGATCAGCCGCCCGAACCAGAATACTCGGTGTTCTGACACCCATCACCATGGACATCATGACCCCGACCACTCCGGCGACATGATAGCAATAGTCCAGGACCTCTTCCACGTTGCGGTAGCGTCGGCCCGATACGTCCATCGCAAACCCGTCGAGCAGTTCGAGAGGGAAACGTGGTGGAATTTCGCACTTGCGAACCACCCTGCGCAGGCCCTCGAACGCGAAATTGGAAACAGGACCTCCGTCGATTGCGCTCCTTGTAAATTCATAGAGCTGTTCGAGCCGCTGTTCCGCAGGCAGATCCGAATTGGCCTTGTTTCCAATTCCGAGATCCTGATCGTCGATCATGTCGTCGCAGTACCTGCACCATGCGTACAGCATCGCGACGTCATCACGCATTTCAGCAGAAAAAATGTTTGCCGCGCTCGAAAAACTGCGCGAGCCCTGCCGCAGGGTTTCGCGGCAGCGGAGTTTCAGGTCGTGTACTGCCATGCCGTCACGTCGCCGGATGAGGATTGCGAGGATTGGGTCTCGGAAACGGGTGTCAGACCAAGATCAGCCTGGACAAGCGACGCTGTGGCCCTGGCTGAGCCGACAACGCCGGGAATTCCGGCCCCTGGATGCGTGCCCGCGCCGACGATGTAAAGACCACCGATCTGGCTGTCGCGATTATGCGGCCGGAAATATGCGCTTTGCTGAAGTACCGGTTCCAGTGAGAAGGCCGACCCATGCGCAGCGTTGAGTTCATCCCTGAAATCAAGCGGCGTAAAAAACCGGCATGTCAGCAGATTGTCGAAAAGGTCTTCAAACAGCGTGCGCTGGAGATACTGCAGAAGCCGATCCCTGCAGGCAGGGCCGGCCACCGTCCAGTCGATACCGCCGTGACCGAGATGAGGCACGGGTGCGAGGGCGTAAAACGTGCTGCAGCCTTCCGGCGCGAGCGACGGGTCAGTTGTCGACGGCGCATGCAGGTAGACCGAAAAATCGTCCGAGAGCACACCCCTTTTGAAGATGTCCTTCAGCAGTTCCCTGTAGCGCGGTCCGAAGAGGACGCTGTGATGAGCAATGTGGGGATAGCGTCCCTTGAGGCCGAAATACACCACAAACAGGGAGTTGCTCATCCGCTTGCGAGCCAGGCGGCGGCCCTTGCGGTGGCCCTGAGGGGACTTCCTCAGAAGCCGCGTGTAGGTATGGACAACATCGGCGTTGCTGACAACCGCATCATGCCGTTCCGATGTACCGGCACCTGTCCGGACCCCGATTACCCGGCTTCCCTCTGTTTCGATGGCGTCCACCGGGGTGTCAAGCCGGATCTCGCCACCAATCTCGGTGAACAGATCGACCAGAGACTGGATCAGGGCTCCCGTTCCACCCTTTGGAAAATACACACCCCAGCGGTGTTCGAGACCGTGGATCAGGGCGTAGATGGACGAGGTCGAAAACGGATTGCCGCCAACCAGCAGCGAATGGAAACTGAAGGCCTGGCGCAGGTGCGGATCCCGTATGTATTTGGCAACGACAGAGTAGACGCTTCTCTGGCAGCCCAGCCGGACCAGGTTGGGCGCGACCCGGATCATGCTCCAGAAATTGAGAAACGGCACATGTCCGAGCTTGCAATAGCCCTCTTCCAGAACGGCATTCGAGTAGTCAAGGAATTTGAGGTAACCGTCTACATCATCCGGCGACTTTGCGCGGATCTGACCCAGAAGGCGTTCGCGATCGTTCGTGTAATCAAAGGTAAAACCGTCTTCCCATCTGAGATGGTAGAACGGGTCAATCGGTGTCATGGAGACATACTGGTCCATCCGGCGGCCAGCAGCTTCAAATACCGCTGCAAGGCATGAAGGATCGGTTATGACCGTCGGCCCGGCATCGAAGACGAAGCCATTGTCGCGATAGACATAGGCGCGGCCGCCCGGCTTGTCGCGCGCTTCGTAAATCGTGGTCCGGGCGCCCGCGGCCTGAAGCCGAATGGCCACGGCCAATCCGCCGAAACCGCTTCCGACGACTGCAACCGAGGGAGGTGGCATCCTGCGCTCCTGTGACCCGGATGAGCGCCCCGCTAACCTTCCTTGAGCGATTCCAGATAATCGATGACGTCTACCCGGAATTTCTTCTTCTTAAATTTCTGCAGCATCTTGTTTTTCGCTTTCTTGTTTCCGGTAAATTTCCGGAGGAACTTTCGCGGATCCTCAAGATAATCCATCAGATTCTCGCGTGTCCACACCAGGCCCATTTCCGCAGCCTGTTTCATGCCAGCGGAATATTTGAAATTCGGCACCTGTGCCGCCTTCCTGCCAAATATCTGATGCAGGCTGGGACCGACCTTGTTCTTGCCGGGGTCCAGGACATGGCAGGCCGCACACCGTTTGAAATTCTTCTCGCCCCTAGCAGCGTCTGCCCAGGCCGGAGCCTGCAGAAAAAGAAATGCGGCGAGCAATGCCGCGGTGAACCGGAAGAACAGGGTCATGAGCAGTTTCCACTTCCATCAATAGTCATGAAGGATATCCAGGGCCACGGGCGCACCGGGACATCAGGGCGGTCCGGGCCGTCATCCGAAGGGCGCGTTAAGGTCCACGACCGCGCGATTGAGCATCGCGGCAAAGGACACCCAGGCCAGATAGGGCAGCAACAGCCAGCCGGCACGCCTGTCATGTCGACCTACCAGAACGATCAGGACTGCAATCGACAGCCACAGAAAACTGACCTCCACGAAGGCCCAGTCCGGTCGTTTGACGCGAAAGAACAGCCAGCTCCAGCCAATGTTGAGAATCCCGTTCAGCAGGAATACGACCGTCGCAAGCGTGCGTTCCCAGCCCGGCGGAGCCGTTCGCCACATGATTGCGGCCGACAGGGCAGCCATTGCGAAAATCAGGGTCCAGGCCGGACCGAACAGCCAGTCGGCGGGCTTCCACGGCGGTGATTTCAGGTTCTGATACCATGGGCCGAGGTCCGTAATCGTACCACCCAGCATTGCAACCAGCAGGGCAACGCCCGCAGCGGCCGCAATGGGAATCCAGGATCGTGTTGCGGATCTGGTCAAGGGGAAACGATACCGAGCAAATGAGCGAGATCCTTGAAAAATATTCGGCCGTGCGTCAGCGGGCTGGCCCTGACCAGTTTCTTGTTCATATAAGCCTGCCAGGTCAGACGCTGCACATCAGGATCCCTGCAAATGCTGACAAAACGTTCCCGGCGCTGATCGCTGGCATACCAGAACCACTGCATCATGCCCAGGATCCAGAAGATACGGCGATTGGCTTTCATGAACCGCGCGCGCGCCGAGCGCAGCGCACGCGCGTCGTTCGTTGACAACGCCTCGTCGATGGCCTCGGCGGCCAGACGGCCACCCAGCATCGCATAATAGATACCCTCGCCCGATGAGGGAGCAACTGCGCCGGCAGCGTCGCCCGCAAGCACCACGTCACGGCCGTTGTCCCACCGCTTGAGAACCTTGTAGGGAATCGGAGCCCCCTCGGTCCGGATGGTTTCGGATTCGTCAAGCCCGCAGGATTGCCGCAGCGTCCGCACGGCATCACGCAGCGAGAAGCCCTTGCGAGCCGTTCCTGTGCCGATGCTGGTCGTATCGCCATGGGGAAAGATCCAGGCATAGAAGTCCGGCGATAACCGGCCCTGGTAATAGACATCGCACCGGCTTCTGTCGAACATCGCACCGCCAAGCGGGGGAGAGCGGATGATTTCATGGTAGGCGAACACACTGGGTGCCGGACCGATTCCCGGCAGCGCCTGGCCGGCAACCATCGACCTCGCGCCATCCGCGCCGACCACCATCCGCGCCCTGACAGCAGCTTCCCGATCATGGCGATCGTCCCCGCTTCTGCGGTACGAGATCACGGCCGTGCCATCGCGATCACGGGTGAGGTTCATGAAACGGCCGTCTGCGCGCTCGGCGCCGCAGCGCTCGGCCCGTTGCCTGAGCCATTCGTCGTAATCGCAGCGATCAACCATTCCCACATAGCCGCCGTCGATCGGCATATCCACCTGGCGATTGCGGGGGGAAATCATCCGCGCCGATGTCGCCCGCGACACGATTAGATGATCCGGAATCTCGAAATCGCGGATCAGGCGCGGTGGAACCGCACCTCCGCAGGGTTTTATGCGGCCAGGCCGGTCGAGCAGAAGCACTTCGCGGCCTGCAGCCGCGAGGTCGGTGGCCGCGGTGGCACCTGCCGGGCCGCCGCCAACGATGACGGCATCATAAGTCCGCATATGTCCCTCGCCTGTCATGAATGGATCGTTCCCGGGGAACGTACCGCAGCCTCCGGGGGCATGGGTACGGTCCGGTTCGGCAGCACAGTACCCGCAAGCCGGAACGACAACAGGGCTGCGATCAGGAACAGAACCGCCTCAAGGGCGAAAACCGTAGCGTAAGCCGTGCCCAGATGAGAGATCAATGCCCGCGAAATGTCGACAGCCGCCGTTCCTGCGAGGCCGCCGAGGCCGAAAGCAATCGCCTGTGCAGCGCCCCAGATCCCCATCCTGACACCTTCACGGTTTTGTCGTCCCTGGCCGGCCAACCCCATCATTGAACCGATTGCAGCAACGGCAAATATGCCGTTGGCCAATCCGAGAATGAAAACGTTGGCGCGCAACGGCCATTCGCCCCCGGCCAGACCTCCCAGCGTGAAACCCAGCAGGGCAAGAGCGGATCCCAGGCAGCCACCCACAGTCCACAGACGCATGGACCCCAGCCGTCGACCCCCGACAATCGTACCGCCAAAGGCGACGATGACCATGCCGAGCAGGACACCGGCATGCTGGACCCCTGCCAGTCTCGTAGACTCTCCGGGCGTCATTCCGAACACGGCACCGGCAAACGGCTCAAGTATGAGATCCTGAGCGCTGTAGGCGAGCATGGCCACGAATACAAAAACCGCGAATCGCCGCGCCCGGGGCTCTGCCCAGATCTGCGCAAGCGCCACCAGAAAAGACGGCTTTTCGGCGCCGTCTGCGTCCGTTCCTTCTCGCGCAACACGGGCATCATGGCCCTCAACACCCCAAAGGGCCAGCACCGTGACGACGACAGCAATAGCACAGACCGTCGAGGTCACCTGGATCAGCCTCAGGGAGGAGAAGGGATCCAGGAAATATCCGGCTATTGTGGCCGTGACCACAAATCCGGCAATCATCATCATCCATGTCATGCTGGCCGCTGCGGCCCGTCGCCGGGGTGAGACATGGGTTGCCAGAAGGACCAGAAGGTTGGTGCCCGAAGCGCCGACCCCGATACCGATCAGCAGGAAGGCAATCGTTCCGAGCACGATTCCGTTGAAGGTACTGGTTGCCATCCACGCTGTGGCCAACGCAGCCAGGATCCCGCCAACCGCCAGCACGACCATGCCGCCTGCGATCCAGGGTGTGCGGCGCCCCCGAACGTCAGTACTGTAGCCCCAGCGCGGCCGGAGCACCTGAATGGCGTAGTGCACCCCAACAAAAATTCCCGGCAACACAGCCGGCAAGGCCAGCTCCACCACCATTACCCGGTTCATGGTCGAGGTGGTCAGCACGACGATCGAACCCAGCATGGTCTGGACCAGGCCAAGCCGCAATATGCCTATCCAGCCAAGGGTCGGTGCAGTCATGGTACGGCAGCAATCAGCGGGGCAATGGCCAGGGCCGAGATCAACATGCCGGTCACATAGAGGGTCGTCCCGGTCGCGTTGTACCACGGTGCCCGATCGCAGGGCTTCTTCAGGAGGCGGGCCATGAGAAGGAACTGGACGACAAGGAGCGCAGCGACCGCTCCTCCGTGAATTGGCCGGCCCCAATCGACCAGAAGACCGACCACAGCAATCTGTGGAAGCGCCATGACGATACAGGCGACGCGGCAAGCACGGTCGGGGCCAAGCTGCACGGGTAATGATCGCACACCCATCCGCCGGTCCCCGTCCAGGGCCTTGAAGTCGTTGAGGGTCATGATGCCGTGCGCGCCGATGCTGTAAAGGCCAGCGAGCAGAAGGACCGGAAGATCCGGCAGACCTCCGGCCAGGATCGCCGCAGCGGTGAACCAGGGTAGACCCTCATAGCAAAGACCGACCGCCGCATTGCCCCACCACCCGTTCGCCTTGAGACGAAACGGCGGTGCGCTGTAGGCCCACGCCAGGGCCAGGGCAACCAGGGTGGCAACGAAACCCCATAATCCGAGCAGCGTGGAAACCGCGAGCGATGCCACGGTCCATCCGATGGCAATACGGAGGCCCCAACGCCCCGGTATGCGACCCGACGGGATCGGGCGGTGAGGCTCGTTGATCTTGTCAACATGCCGATCGTACCAGTCGTTAACCGCCTGGCTGCAGCCGCACACCATGGGACCGGCCAGGACCACACCTACGGCCAGCACATACCAGCGATCGCCGGCGAGATGCACCGATGATGCCACACCGCAGCCGAACGCCCACATCGGGGCAAACCAGGTGATCGGTTTCAGAAGTTCAAGGACGGCCGCAGGGTCCGGACGATCCCGTTTTGAATGGATCGGGGCAGGGGCTGTCAAGTCACGCGGCATGGCCGTAGTATAATTGGACAATTCACATCGTCAAACAATATGGACATTCTCACCTCGAGTCCCGCACGGATTTTGGGACCCGCGTTCTCGGACTCTTCACAGCAGAAACCCCTCGGTGAAATCACGGCAATGGGCAGGTGGATAGATCTGGCTTTCAGGTCCGGAACGAACGGTCCGCGGCAGCCATGAATAGCTGTCCGGCACCTGTGACGGGCCTGGTCAGGGCTGCCGTGACGCCCGAGAGAGGCAGTTTCGGTCTCCGCTTTACCCGAAGCCCTGGTCGGCACCCGTCGGCCCATCATGTCCTCATCGGGGACAGCGTCCCGAAGTGCGCCCGCTGACGAGTAACGGATCCGTTCCGACGGGTCAGCCGGCACTGGCAAACGGGGAAGACCCCGGACCGGCCGATCACTTGTCGCCAAAATCGTACCGCCGGAGTTTCACGTAAAACCCCTGGCGGCTGAGGCCGAGAAGTTTTGCTGCGGAAGCCCGGTTACCGCCGGTCAGCATCAGGGCCGACTGTATGCAGAGGCGCTCGATCTCGTCAGTCGTCTGCTGGACGATCTGTTTGAGCGTGAGCTTGCCGATGAGTTCGACCAACCCGTCCCCCGAGCCCGGGGCAGTGCCACCGGCTGCTTCGGGAACAAGGCGCTGGTCGACATTTCGGATCACGAACGCCAGGGCAGTGCCATCGGATCCGGTCATGGAAGCCGACGAAATCTCGACATTTGTCTCCATTCCGATCTCGCCGGTCACCGTCGTTGCATAATTCTGGAGCCGGCCGTGCTTGCGAACATTCGACAGGAACACACCCAGATCGGTTCCGGGCCGCCCCAGCCACTGATCGAGCGAATGGCCACATGCCTGTTCCTCTGACGACAGCTGGGCCAGGGACTGAAAGGACACATTGGCGCGGATCACACGGCCACGATCGTCGGTCACCACGATGCCGTCCGGAACCGCATCAAACAGACGATCAAGCATCGCCGATCGCGAAGAGTCGGGCTCGGGCGCCCCACCGGCGGAAACAACAATCCGCAACATCACGAAAGACGCAGGGGCCAGGCGTACGTAGCGGGCATTCACCCTGAAATTGCGCCCATCCTGTCCGCGCAGGACCTCTTCGACCTCGCGATCGGAGCCGAGGCGGGCCTTGGCAACCAGAGATTGCACCAGTCGCGGGTCGCTGTCACGGAAGGCCTCCGACAGTCCGGTATTGACGATAAGGTTCCTGGTCCGGCCCAGAACCGCGGCTGCGGCCTCGTTGGCCTCCAGTACGGTTTCCGTTTCCGGATCGATTGTCAGCACCGCTTCCCGGGAGTTTCTGAACAATATCTGGTAGCGGGTTTCAGCCTGGCGCACGCGGGCCGATTCCCGTTCCAGAGTGATTTGTGCCTCGACCAGCCGCTGCTGGACCTCAGCCATCGGTCGCATGTCCCGTCCCATGGCGACGACCGTTCCGGCGTCGTCCACGCGCACAGCCCTGAAGGAAAACGGGATATCATTGCTGGCGTCGCCGACGAAGTTGATCTGACGCCAGCGTTCGCCATCGCCATTACGCGCCGCCTCCAGAAGTTCCGTTACCTTCGGCCCACTCTCGACGGTGACCAGATCGGCCCACTTCTGCTGCGTCGGAGGTTCGGCGAAATAGCCGTTCGGATCGCCCGCCGAGTCGTCATAGTCCGCGACCACATCGTCAGGACCGATCACGAGCACAAGATCACTCGCCCGCGTGATCAGTTCCGCACCACGCGAAGGTGCAAGCCTGTTCAGCGCGTCTTCCAGAGGTCTGGGCACCTTCACGGACCTGTGCTTTGCTTGGCTTGAACCGGTCTTGCCCCAGCGGTCCTGCCGGCAAGACCGGGAGGCATCAGTTTGTGCCGACGGAATTTCCCATCGCCCGGACTGGCAGTCCGCTGGATACCCGGGCCGCTATTTCAAGCGCGTGCCGGGTATCGCACGCGACCGTGTCAGCACCCGCTTCGCTGACCAGATCGGGTTCGGCAGAAAATACGTGGCCGCCCACCATGATATGTGCAGCGTCAGCGCCCATATGATTGCGAACGGACGAAATCGCGGTCTTGAGGGATGGAAACGCGGCTTTGCTGCTGCATGTCAGCCCGACGATCTGCGCATGGCTTTGTGCGACAGAGTCAGCGACATCGGCCATGGTCTGCGGAAATTCGAGTCTCGTGGTCCAGGAGGCACGGGTAAAGAAATCCGCCACCATCGTCAGACCCAGAATATGCTGCTCGCCGGGAGGAACGATGAACAGGACCTCTCCGGCACTTCCCTCGGCATGGCTCTCGGGCTCGCGGTTTTCACGGAGCCTGTGGAGGACATCGTGAAGCAGGAGGAGGCCGAGCGTTACCTCCGCGAAGCCGCACTGATCCTTCACCCACCAGTCACCGAGAAGGCGCGCAGCCGGTGTCAACAGATCCGTGCACAAGGCTTCGTCGCTGATGCCCTCATCCAGAAGTTGCTCAACCATGGCGAGGGCGCCGTCCGAGTCACTCCTGACAAGATGTCCGGCAAACTCCGTGACCATGTCACTGTCGATGACCTTGCGGACTGGCGACCAGAGCGGCGAAATCCGCAGGTCGCGCGGCAGACGATCACCGTCGCGGTTCTCGAGGAGATGCGGAATGATCGCCTTGTCGATGGTCTCCCTTATATCTTCGCGGCTTCGCGGAATGAGAGCGTCGATCGCGTCCGTCTTCCGTCCGGTGATCATTCTCAGCTTGTCTGCAATCGTAACCGCCACGGTCGAGTACCATCCTGGACTTAGCGTTCGCCTGAGCCTCGGCATCGGTTCCCTCCTTCAAACAGACGACCGGGTCCGGTCGCCCCGGCAGCTGTCCAGACACCGGACACCGCCGTCTTGTCCTCAAGGGGTTATCTCTCCGCCATTGCCTGGGCACTTCCTGCACCCTTATAGTCAATAGCCTTAAACAGTGTCAAGTGTAATTTTTTGTTGACACTCCCTTGAGGGCAGGTTACGCTACCTGCAATGAACGTGATCCTTCACCATCTGGTCGGTCAGAAATGCTTGGAAAAAGGGTATTCATGGTCATTCCGGTACGAGCGGTTGGTGAACGGTTGTCAAGTTCGTTTAACACTTTGGACGATTCGTTGAAGGGTGTCAAACCATGTATGTCTTCGGGCCGGGAACGGTTCTAGATACCTGGACAGCCGCCGTCGATTGCAGCCCCTGGTCGGCGCATAGCGGAACCAATTCCTGTTCACGGGCCTCGACCGGCAAGCCGAGGAGTTCGCTCTACACGCCTGAAGAACGCCAGCGGCGCGATGCGACGCCATGGACCCTGGTCCAGGCCATCCTCGCGCCGTTCCAGTTCCTGGTGTTCCTGGTCAGTCTGGGACTCGTGATCACGTTCCTGATGACCGGGGCCGCCGAAGCGGCCGCAACCTGGTCCATCGTGATCAAGACACTCGTCCTCTATGCCATCATGGTCACGGGGGCAATCTGGGAACGGATCGTGTTCGGCCGATACCTGTTCGCGCCGGCCTTTTTCTGGGAAGATGCCGGCAGCATCCTGGTCCTCGTCCTGCACACACTCTACCTTGTGGCCCTGGCGTCTGGCCAGGTTGACGTCCAGACACTGATGGTCATCGCACTTGCTGCATACGCATCCTATGTGGTCAATGCGGGCCAGTTCATTCTCAAATTCAGCAAGGGCCGCTCCGACCGACGGCGCGTTGCAGAGCCGGACGACCGGCTGGGGCCCTGCCCGGAATGAGCCAGATCAGCGCCAGCCAGACGATGCCGATTTCCGGAAATCCGGAATTTCAGGGTTCGGCACGTTCGGATGGCGCACCGGCCATTCTTCGGGAGACCGGGCAGCGCGAGGTGTTTTGCGGCCTGACCGGAATTGTCTGGCTGCACCGCAAGATCCAGGACGCCTTTTTCCTCGTGGTCGGTTCGCGAACCTGCGCTCACCTGCTGCAATCCGCTGCAGGCGTGATGATTTTCGCGGAACCCCGCTTTGCAACTGCGATCATAGACGAGCGCGATCTTGCCGGCATGGCCGACGCCATTGAGGAGCTCGACCGGGTCGTCGAGGAGCTGGTCTCCTATCGTCCCGATATCAAGCTCCTTTTTCTGGTCGGATCCTGTCCTTCGGAAGTCATCAAGCTTGATCTTTCGCGCGCTGCAGCCCGTCTGTCCGGCCAGTATTCCGGTCGCGTCCGCGTGCTGCATTTCTCGGGCAGTGGTATCGAAACCACCTTTACCCAGGGCGAAGATGCTTGCCTGGCAGCGCTGGTACCGGTCATGCCGGATGAACCGGAGGACGCTTCCGGTTCGCTCCTCGTGGTCGGCACCCTGGCCGATGTCGTTGAAGACCAGTTTCGCCGCCTGTTTGCCGACATCGGCACCGCTCCGGTCCAGTTCCTGCCGCCACGCCGCGCCGATGACTTGCCGGCGGTTGGAAAAAAAACACGATATCTGCTGGCGCAGCCCTATCTTGCGGCAACAGCGCTGGCCCTTGAAGAGCGCGGCGCGGTACGTATCGACGCCCCGTTTCCGCTCGGGGTTGAAGGGACCACCGCATGGCTTCGCGCCGCGGCGGACGCCTGGGACGTGAGTCCGGCGCACTTCGATGCCGCGACCGCCGCCGCGTCAGCCCGTGCCGAGAGCGCGCTGTCCCGATATCGGGACGAACTCCGCGGACAAAGCGTCTTCCTGTTTCCCGACTCCCAGCTGGAGATCCCGCTCGCGCGCTTTCTCGTACGCGAGATGGGCATGAAGGCCGTCGAGGTCGGAACTCCGTACCTGCACCGCCAGCACATGGCCCCGGACATGGCGTTGCTTCCGTCAACCACCCGCTACAGCGAAGGCCAGGATGTGGAACGGCAACTCGACCGATGCCGGACCGAGCGGCCTGACATCACGGTGTGCGGCCTGGGACTTGCCAACCCGCTGGAGGCCGAGGGCCTGACGACAAAATGGTCCATCGAACTCCTGTTCACGCCGATCCAGGGTTACGAGCAGGCAGCCGACCTCGCGGAACTGTTCGCCCGGCCACTGGTGCGGCGAACACGATTGGCAGCGTGACCGATGCAGCTCAGCTTGTGGACATATGAAGGGCCGCCCCATGTCGGGGCGATGCGGATCGCCACAGGCATGGAAGGGCTGCATTACGTTCTGCACGCGCCGCAGGGCGACACCTACGCTGACCTGTTGTTCACAATGATCGAGCGGCTGCAGAAACGGCCGCCGGTCACCTACACCACCTTCCAGGCCAAGGATCTGGGTTCGGACACGGCGAACATCTTCAAGTCGGCGGCCCGCCAGGCCTTCGACCGGTTCCAGCCAGAAGCGATGCTGGTGGGAGCCTCCTGCACTGCCGAGCTGATACAGGACGATCCGGGCGGTCTGGCCAAGGCACTGGACCTGCCGGTCCCCGTCGTTCCGCTGGAACTTCCCGCTTACCAGAAAAAGGAGAACTGGGGGGCAGCAGAAACATTCTACCGGCTGGTCCGGACACTGAACGCCGGAGCCGTGCTTGAGCGCGGTGAACCGCGGCCCGAACGCGCAGCGGGCGCACCGCCCAGGTGCAATGTGCTCGGAGCAACAGCCCTCGGTTTCCGGCACCGGGATGATGTCCGGGAAATCGTCAGCCTGCTGGAGACGCTTGGTATCGAGATTGTCACTGTCGCGCCCATGGGCGCGCGGCCGGCGGACATCCAGGCCCTGCCCCGTGCGGACTTCAACGTGGTCCTCTATCCGGAAGTCGCGGAGACCGCTGCCCGCTGGATGGAAACAGCTTTTGGCCAACCCTATACGAAAACTGTCCCGATCGGCGTCGGTGCGACCGTCCGCTTCGTCCGCGAGGTGGCCGAACTCGCTGACATCGATGCATCCGCAATTCTGAGCGACATCCCGTCGCGCATGCCGTGGTATGCGGCATCCGTGGATTCAAACTACCTGACAGGAAAGCGGGTCTTCATATTCGGCGACGCAACCCATGCGATTGCGGCCGCCCGTGTCTCGCGCGACGAACTTGGCTTCGAGGTGGTGGGGCTTGGCACCTATTCCCGCGAATTCGCCCGAGATGTCCGGAAAGCCGCCAGGGATTACAACCTTGAGGCCCTGATCACGGACAATTACGTGGATGTGGAAGCGGCGATCGCAGAGGCGCAGCCCGAGCTGGTGCTCGGTACCCAGATGGAACGCCATATCGCCAAACGTCACGGGATCGCTTGTGCGGTCATCTCCGCGCCTGTCCATGTCGAGGACTTTCCTGCCCGCCATTCGCCCCAGATGGGGTTTGAAGGTGCGAACGTACTGTTCGATTCCTGGGTCCATCCTCTGATGATGGGGCTGGAAGAGCATTTGCTGGGGATGTTCCGCGAAGATTTCGAATTCAACGAAGACGCCGCGCCCTCGCATCTCGGAACCCATGCGCCCGCGCCGTCGATGCCCAACACACGGACATCATCGGGCAGCAGGACGCCCGAAGGCGCAACGGTCTCTCTCGACTGGTCCGTCGAAGCCGAGAACGAATTGCGCAAGATTCCCTTTTTCGTCCGCGGCAAGGCACGCCGCAACGCCGAGCGTTATGCCGCCGAGCGCGGTGTGGCAACCATCGAACTTGAAACGCTGTACGATGCCAAAGCCCATTTCGGCCGCTGACCCGACGCCCGTCAGGGTCGCCATTGTAACGCTGGACCGGCACCTGTCCGGTGCCGTAGATCGGGCATGGCGAAGACTGCAGAAACGCCTGCCGGGACTCAGCGTCAGCCTCCACGCTGCAACCGAGTGGAATGACGACAAGGCGCTGGAGGAGGTTCGCCGGGCAATCCGCGGGGCCGACATCATCATCGTAACCATGCTCTTCATGGAAGAACATATCTCTCCCGTGCTGCCTGATCTGCAGGCGCGGCGCGAGGACTGCGATGCCATCGTCGTCGGTATGTCGGCCGGGGAGGTCATCCGGCTCACGCGGCTCGGCGGATTCGCCATGGGTGGCCGTCAGGGGCGGGCGGTGAAGCTGCTGAAACGGCTGCGCGGCGGCGGCAGTGGAACGCCCAACGCAAACTCCGGCCAGAAGCAGCTGGCCATGCTCCGCAGACTGCCGCGTATCCTACGTTTCATCCCGGGAACAGCGCAGGACATGCGGAACTATTTCCTGGTGCTGCAATACTGGCTGGCCGCCTCCGACAGGAATATCGAACGCCTGATCAGCCTTCTGATTGACCGGTATGCCGACGGGCCGCGCCGGTCGCTGCGCGGCGCACTCCGGACCCCACCGCCGGTCGAGTATCCCGATACCGGCGTCTACCACCCCAGGCTCAAGGGCAGAATCGGTACAGACGCCCGAGAACTGCCGGACCCCGGCGTGCCGGTATCCGGGACTGTGGGAGTGATCCTGATGCGCTCCTATCTTCTGGCCGGCGATACCGCGCATTACGATGGCGTCATCGCTGCACTGGAAGCAAAAAACCTGAAGGTGATCCCGGTCTTTGCCGCCGGGCTGGATGCGCGACCAGCCGTAGAACGCTATTTCTTCCGTAATGGCAAACCAGCCATAGATGCCCTCGTATCCCTGACCGGGTTCTCGCTGGTCGGCGGCCCGGCCTACAACGACGCCCGCGCTGCCGAGGAAGTGATGGCCCGTCTGGACGTACCCTGTGTCGCAGCCCAGGCCGTGGAGTTTCAAACCCTTGACCAGTGGCAGGAAAGCGACCTCGGCCTGCTGCCGATCGAGGCCACCATGATGGTCGCCATTCCCGAGCTCGACGGCTCGATCGGGCACATGGTGTTCGGCGGGCGCGGCAATGCCGCCGAAGGCGGCGAGGCAATGCGCCTCCATCCCGAACGAATCGACACCCTTGCGTCCCGGGTACAGCGGCTGATCGCGCTCCGGCAACGTGACAAGGCACTCCGCAAACTCGCGATCGTTCTGTTCAATTTTCCGCCGAATGGCGGCAGCGCCGGCACCGCCGCACACCTCTCCGTGTTTGAGTCGCTGTTCAATACCCTGACAGCACTTGCGGCAGACGGCTACCAGGTGGACCTGCCGGCCTCGGTGGACGACCTTCGGGCCCGCCTGCTGGGCGGCAATGCCGGTCGGTTCGGTACCGATGCCAACGTGCATGCGCGCATCGATGTTGATGATCATGTTCGCAATGAGCCGTGGCTCGAGGAAATCGAGGCGCAATGGGGTCCGGCGCCCGGCCGGCAGCAGAGCGACGGACGGTCGATCTTTGTCCTCGGCGAGACCTTCGGCAATATTTTTGTCGGTTTCCAGCCCGGCTTTGGATATGAAGGCGATCCCATGCGGCTGCTGTTCGAAAAGGGGTTCGCGCCGACACACGCCTTTTGCGCTTTCTACAGCTTCATCCGCTCCACTTTCGGCGCCGACGCTGTTCTCCATTTCGGCACCCATGGCGCCCTTGAGTTCATGCCGGGCAAGCAGACCGGCCTTTCGGGCCGGTGCTGGCCCGACCGGCTGATCCGGGATGTACCCAATTTCTATCTGTACGCCGCCAACAACCCGTCAGAGGCAACAATCGCCAAACGGCGGTCCATGGCCACGCTGGTCAGTTATCTGACGCCCCCGGTCGGCCAGGCCGGTCTCTACAAGGGCCTGCAGCAGTTGCGCGGATCGGTCGAGCGGTGGCGGAGCCTGCCGCCGGATGCGCCGGAAGACGAGCGCAAGACACTGGCCCTGCTTATCCAGACACAGGCTGCGGCACTCGATCTGGTCGAGGAGGCGCCAGCCTGGAATGGTCACGCAACCACCGAAATCGGCGCAGTCTGGGAACGACTGATCGAATATGAGCAGGCGCTGATCCCGCATGGCCTTCATGTCCTCGGCGGTGCGCTGGGCGCCGATCAGCGGGCAGACTATATCGCGGCCGTTGCAAGATCCTCACAGGATCTGGAACTGACGCCGGAGACAGCACAGGCAATCGCTGACGGCAAGACCGTCGATCTGGCGCCGCAAGGAGCGGAGCCGGGTTCCGGCCCCCACGACTCCAACGCGTTTCAGGAGCTGTCCCGCCTCGGGCGCCTGCTCCGCGAGGACCATGAAATTCCGGCACTCATGCGGGCTCTGGACGGACGCTACGTATTGCCGGTTGCCGGCGGCGACTTGCTCCGGTCGACCGATATCCTGCCGACCGGCCGCAATATTCACGGTTTTGACCCATTCAAGATCCCCAGCGTCTACGCGGTGCAGGACGGCATGCGACAGGCCACCAGGCTGGTTGAACGCCACGTCGCCGACGGAAACACCTTTCCCGAATCGATCGCGATGGTGCTCTGGGGAGCAGACAACCTGAAGAGTGAAGGTGCGCAGATCGCCCAGGCAATGGCTCTCATCGGTGCAGAACCGCGATTTGACAGCTATGGACGCCTTGCAGGAGCTGTTCTGCTTCCACTCGATTCGCTGGACCGGCCGCGCATTGACGTGACGGTGACGCTGTCAGGTATTTTCCGCGACCTGCTGCCGCTGCAAACCCGCATGCTCGCCGAAGCAGCCTATCTGGCGGCCGCAGCAGATGAACCCGACGACCGGAACTTTATCCGCAAGCATGCCCGGGCCTATTCGGCCGCGACAGGCTGCGATCTGGAGACCGCGGCACTTCGCGTGTTCAGTAATGCAACCGGCGAGTACGGCTCCAATGTCAACCATCTGGTGGACAGCGGCTGCTGGGAAGACGAAGACGAACTCGCAGACGCGTTCGCCGCACGCAAGAGCTTTGCTTACGGAAAAAGCGGCGATGTCTCGGCCAATCCGGAGTTGTTGCAGGACATACTTGGACGGATCGACCTGACCTACCAGAACCTGGAATCGGTCGAGCTCGGCGTCACAACAATCGATCACTATTTCGACACGCTTGGTGGAATCGGCCGGGCGGCACAGCGCGCCAAGGGCGAAACCGTTCCGGTTTACATCGGTGACCAGACCCAGTCCGAAGGCAAGGTCCGCACCCTGTCAGAGCAGGTCGCACTGGAAACCCGGACCCGCATGCTGAACCCGGCCTGGTACGAAGCCATGCTCGAGCACGGTTACGAAGGTGTTCGGCAAATCGAAGCCCATGTCAGCAACACACTCGGCTGGTCGGCAACGACGGGACAGGTGGAGCCATGGGTCTACCGGCATCTGTCCGAAACCTTCGTGCTTGACGAAGCCATGCGGGAACGACTTGCAGCCCTCAACCCGGCCGCGTCAGTCAAGATGGCCAACCGGCTTCTTGAGGCGCATCGACGGGAATACTGGACACCCGATACAGACACGCTGCGCGCCTTGCAACAGGCAGGTGATGATCTCGAAGATCGTCTGGAAGGCGTCGAGGCGGCAGCATGAACGACAAGGAGCAATCGTAATGTCATTGATGGAAGTGGGCACACTGCCGTCGCGGCAGGATGGCGAAGGAAGCGTCCAGGTCCGGCTGGACCCCTCGGTTTCAATTGACACGGCAAAGGTCTTCGCCGTCTACGGAAAGGGTGGCATCGGCAAGAGCACGACCTCGTCGAACCTGTCGGTCGCCTTTTCCAAGCTGGGCAAGCGGGTGCTTCAGATCGGCTGCGATCCTAAACACGATTCGACCTTCACCCTGACCAAGCAGCTTCTGCCCACGGTGATCGACGTGCTGGATTCTGTGGACTTCCATACCGAGGAGCTGCGTGCCGAGGACTTCGTCTTTGAGGGCTATAACGGGGTCATGTGCGTCGAGGCCGGCGGCCCGCCGGCGGGAACCGGCTGCGGCGGATACGTGGTTGGCCAGACCGTCAAACTTCTGAAAGAACATCACCTGCTTGAAGACACCGATGTCGTCATATTCGATGTTCTCGGCGATGTCGTTTGCGGTGGATTTGCCTCACCGTTGCAGCATGCGCAACGCGCCCTGGTTGTCGCAGCGAACGACTTCGATTCAATCTTCGCGATGAACCGTATTGTTGCCGCAATCACCGCCAAGTCGCGTAACTACGAAGTCCGTCTGGGTGGCGTTCTCGCCAACCGGAGCGCCGCGACCGACGAGATCGACCGGTTCTGCGAAGAGACAGGGATGCAACGGCTGGCACATTTTCCGGATCTCGATGTCATCCGGCGCAGCCGTCTCAAGAAATCCACCCTGTTCGAGATGGATCCATCGCCCGAGCTTGAGGCCGTGCAGCAGGAATATTTGCGCCTGGCTGCGCTCCTGTGGACCGGAACCGATGCCCTGGAAGCAACACCGATGCGGGATCGGGATCTGTTTGACTTTCTCGGATACGACTGATGGCGCACGCGACCTATCTCAGCCGGCGGCGGGAAATCGAGACCTATTTCGCTCGAACGGCGGCGCATACATGGTCGAAACTCACGTCTGATGCGCCGGTCGGGCGCATCCGCGCCACGGTTCGCGCCGGACGCGATGAGATGCGCGCGCAGTTGCTGGAGTGGCTGCCCGCCAATCTGGAAGGAACGCGCCTGCTCGATGCCGGATGCGGAACCGGGTTGCTGGCAGTCGAGGCGGCCCGCCGTGGTGCTTCGGTCGTGGCTACAGATCTTTCCGAACCGTTGATCGACCTTGCTCGCAAGCGAATCCCGCCTGATGTCGATCCGGAGTCCATCGCGTTTCAGGTGGGCGATATGCTCGACCCGGAACTCGGACGTTTTGACCATGTCGTCGCCATGGATTCGCTGATCCATTACGACGCGCATGACATGTCGTGGGCGCTGTCGTCCCTGGCGGCCAGAACCGACAAGGCCCTGCTGTTTACATTCGCGCCCGGAACCCCGGCACTCGCACTCATGCATGCGGTCGGAAGACTGTTTCCACGGGGCAGCAAGTCCCCCGCGATCCAGCCGGTCAGAGAGCGCAGCCTGAGACGGCTGATCGACGCCGAATCCGGGTTCGATTCCTGGTCGCTGTCCCGAAGCCGACGGGTGTCGCGCGGCTTCTATACATCGCAGGCGATGGAGATGATACCGGCATGAAGGATCTGACGATCCGGTTTGCACATGCGTGGATGCGGCTCGGCCCCCGGTTTCTGCCGTTTGCCGATGCAGCGACCGCCGAACTGCCCCTGCCGAGACTTCTGCGACTGTCGTTATTCCAGATTTCGGTCGGACTGGCGATCGTCCTGCTCGGCGGTACACTGAACCGGGTCATGATCGTGGAGCTGGGTGTTGATGCCTGGCTTGTCGCCCTGATGATCGCACTGCCCGTGATGTTTGCCCCGTTCCGGATCCTGGTTGGTCATCGCTCCGACCACCACCGCTCAGTGCTGGGATGGCGGCGGGTGCCGTATGTCTGGATGGGGACGCTCCTGCAGTTTGGCGGGTTTGCGATCATGCCGTTCGCCCTGCTGGTGCTCGCCAGCGATTCGCAGGGTCCTGCATTCGTCGGCCCTCTGGCCGCCGCGCTGGCGTTTCTGCTGGTCGGGATCGGACTGCACACAACCCAGACGGCAGGACTCGCCCTTGCCACAGACCTCGCCGCACCCCATGTGCGGCCCCGCGCAGTGGCGCTGCTCTATGTCATGCTCCTTGCGGGTATGACAATCAGCGCGCTGGTTTTTGGCGCCCTTCTCGAGAACTTCAGCCAGATGCGCCTGATCCAGGTGGTGCAGGCAGCAGCTGTGATCACTCTGGTCCTGAACGCCGTCGCCCTGTGGAAGCAGGAGGCCCGTGATCCGCAAAAAACGCGTTCGCTCCGCGCGCGGCCGCCGCTTCGCCAGATCTGGCACGAAGTGGGCAGGCAATCGCAACTGCGGCGGCTGCTGGTTGCCGTCGGGCTGGGAACAGCGGCCTTCAGCATCCAGGACATTCTGCTCGAACCCTATGGCGGCGAAGTCCTGGGGCTTTCCGTTGGCGCCACAACAGCACTTACCGCGCTGCTGGCGGGCGGAGCACTGGTGGGATTCGCGATCGCAGCCCGATCATCAAGACGGGGTGGCGATCCCTGCCGGGTGGCGGGATTTGGGGCGCTTGTGGGAGTCATTGCTTTCGTCACCGTCATTCTCTCGGGCCCTCTCGGTTCGGCACTGATATTCCGGACCGGCACTGTCCTGATCGGGCTTGGCGGCGGCATGTTCGCGGTTGGAACCCTGATCGCCGCCATGGCAATCGCAGATACACGTCATAGCGGACTTGTCCTCGGCGCCTGGGGCGCCGTGCAGGCCACCACCGCCGGGATCGCCATCGCCTGCAGCGGCGCCTTGCGCGACATCGTTGCGATGCTGGCTGACGCTGGCCAGCTGGGGTCGACGCTGCAACATCCGTCGACCGGCTACGCCGCCAACTACATGCTTGAAATCGTCCTCTTGCTGGCCGCAATCGTGGCGATCGGACCCCTGGTCCGGTCCGTCAGAGCGCGTTCAGCCTACCGGCCGGGCCGGATCGGTCTCGCCGAAATGCCGAGCTGAGAACCACAGAAGGGAATGAGGTTGCCATGAACCTGGTCGGAAATATCGATCTCGCCTTAATCGCCCTTTATGCTTTCTGGCTCTTCTTTGCAGGTCTTATCTTCTACCTGCGGCGGGAAGATCACCGTGAAGGCTATCCCCTGGAAGACGACCGCACAGGAGCGATTCTCGATCCCGGAATTCTCTGGTATCCGCCACCCAAGACGTACCATCTTCCAGACGGTGGTACACATCTGGCACCGCGTGATGAGCGGGACAGCCGTGACCTGCCGGCGGAACCCGTCGGGTCCTTTCCAGGCTCTCCCCTGGAGCCCAGCGGCAACCCGATGACCGATGGAATCGGGCCGGGTGCTTACGCGATGCGGCGCGATATTCCGGATATGGACACCGAGGGACATCCGAGGATCGCTCCGCTCGGCACGCTGGATGGCTGGTCCGTGGTCAGCCGCGATCCCAACCCGATCGGCATGACGATTTACGGGGCGGATGGAGCAGCGGGCGGTACGGTGACAGATCTCTGGATTGATCGCATGGAAGTCATGATCCGCTACCTGCAGGTCGAGACACCGAAGCTTCGAACGGTTCTGGTTCCAATGCCGTTTGTCCGCGTCAATGCACGGCGCGGAGCGGTTGAGGTCAACGCAATCACGGGACCGCAGTTCGAGGATGTCCCCGGTGTGAGGTCCGAGGACCAGATCACACGACTCGAGGAAGAGAAAGTCAGCGCGTATTTCGGCGGTGGAACGCTCTATAGCGACCCGTCGCGGCGCGAGGTCCTGATATGAACCGACGCAGCGACCACGAGCCGGTTCGGGGCCTGCCCGAACCGTTGCCTCCAGGCGAGGCGCTGCTCTGGCAAGGGGCTCCGGCATGGCGTTCCCTGTGCCGCCGGTTGTTCAGGTTTCCCTGGCTTCTGGGCTATTTCGGAGTGCTGGCGATCTGGCGGTTCGCCTCAGCAGCGAACGAGGGTGCCGGTATCGGAGAAGCGGCGGCAGCAATGACCGGTCCGATCGCTCTGGCAGCCGCAGCTCTCGGGCTGCTGGCTGCAATCGCGTGGCTGATTGAAAGGACCACTGTCTACACCATTACGGACAAGCGCATCGTGATCCGCTTCGGGATTGCGCTTCCCATGACCATCAACCTGCCATTCAAGGCGATCGCTTCGGCGGATCTGCGCCAGCACCGTGACGGTTCGGGAGATATTCCTGTCAGGCTCTCGGGAGATCGCCGGATCGGCTACCTCACACTATGGCCACACGCCAGACCGTGGAGCTGGCGCCGTCCGGAACCGATGCTGCGCTGCGTTCCCAACGGAGCGGATATCGCCGGCCTGCTGGCTTTTCATCTCGCCAACGCCCCTGCCCCCTCGAGACCGGGTCCGTCCCCGGAAACTGCGCGGACAGCGGCTGCCGAGCCCGCCATCCTCTAGAGGAACGATCATGTGTGACGACCATCACCTTCACAAACCGCCGCCCCGCTGGGCACTCGGCGCAATGATCGGCCTGGCGGCGCTGTCGCTGGTCCTCGCTTTCGCCGCTCCGCGATTGGGTGGCAAGATGGAGGCGAGCACACCATCGACCGTTCCGGTCTCCCTCCAGGCATCGCTGTATTTCGAAGATCTCGATGCCGGACGCATCGCTGTCACCGAAGCTGTAACCGGAAAAACCATCGCTGTCCTGCAGCCAGGGACCTTCGGGTTCGTACGAACTGTCGTGCGCAGCCTCGCGCAGGGCCGTCTGCGGGCCGGCGGCGACCGTTCGTCGCCGTTCGAGGTTACCCTTGCAACCGGAAACCGGATTTACGTTTCGGATCCCCAAACCGGAAAATCGATTTATCTGAACGCTTTCAGCCTGACCAATGCCAGGTCATTCGCCCGTTTGCTGGACGCCGCCGCTGCCGCGCGTCAAACCTCGAGCCACGCGCAAGTCAGCGCGTTTTCCCCGGAGATCGCAAGATGACGACACAGCAGAAGTCCCGGACCCACGACTCCTCTACCGAACGCGCCAAGCAGGATGCAATCCTCGATCCCCAGTTCTACACGACCGACTATAAGGCGATGGACCGGTTGGACCTCACACCGGTGCGCGCGGAATGGGACGAGCTGATGGCAGAATTCGAGCGTGACTCCAACATCGATCATTTCGATCCCGGTTCGGAGTTCGAACGCAGCCTCGATACTATCCCGGAAGAGGCACGGAAGGAGTTTCTCGACTTCCTGATCAGCTCGATTACCTCCGAATTCTCGGGCTGCATCCTTTATTCCAACATCAGGAAGAATGTTTCAAACCCCGACATTGCCAGGCTCATGGGTTATATGGCCCGGGATGAGTCCCGGCACGCGAATTTCATCAACCGGGCGCTGAAGGGCTTCGACATGGGAGTCGATCTGTCCCGCCTCACACGGGAAAAGAAATACAAGTTCTTCAAGCCCAAATTCATCTTCTATGCGACCTATCTCTCCGAAAAGATCGGCTATGCGCGCTATATCACGATTTTCCGTCAGCTCGAACGGCATCCGGACAAGCGGTTCCATCCGATCTACGAATACTTCGAACAGTGGTGCAATGACGAGTTCCGCCACGGAGAAGCATTCGCACTCCTGATGCGGGCAAACCCGCATTTGCTCAAGGGTCTCAACAAGCTGTGGATCCGTTTTTTCCTGCTTGCCGTATACGCGACGATGTATGTGCGCGACCATAAACGTCCGAAGCTGCATGCAGCGCTGGGTCTCGATCCCACCGAGTATGACCACACGGTCTTTCGCATTACCTCCGCCTGCTCCGAGCAGATTTTTCCATTGACCCTGGATACCGACCACACGGCATTCCGGGCAGGTATGGAGCGGTTGCGGCGCATCTCGGAAGCCTCGATGGCCGCAAGGCAAAGCAACAGACCGCTCGGGCGGCTGAAGCGGGCCGGCCTCGCTCTGGCGGCGGCCGCTACTTTCGTGCGGCTGTATCTGTTGCCAGTCAAGCGCAACGAACTGCCGGCGCAGGTGCGAATGGCGCCGGCCTGGTAGCGGGTACGAACCGGAGTTCGGGACCGATGTATGAATACGGCCTTCCCGCCCTGTTTGCCGTGGGCATCTGGTGGTTCAGTACAGGGGCGATCCTGTTCCTTGTCGGGCTGCCCCGCCGCACTTACCGGGCATGCCTCGCCGTAGCGTCGGTCCTGTCAGCCGCGTCACTCTACGGTCTGGCAGCAACCGCGCATGACCCGTCGGTCACCGGAGCCTATCTCGCGTTCGGGTGCGGCATACTGGTCTGGGGATGGCACGAAATCGCCTTTCTGACAGGTGCGGTCACCGGACCGAACATCAAGCCTGCGCTCCAGGAGACGACGGGCTGGCGGCGCTTCTGCAATGCGCTGCTCGCCATTCTCTATCACGAGCTGGCGATTCTGGCGACGGCCGGGATGGTGCTGGCGCTCACCTGGGGAGGAATCAACCAGGTCGGAGCCTGGACCTTCATGATTCTCTGGTTGATGCGCCTGAGCGCAAAGCTGAACCTGTTTTTCGGGGTGCCAAATGTCCCGGACGAGTTTCTGCCCGCGCATCTTGCCTATCTCAAGAGCCATTTCCGACGCCGGCCCACAAACCTGTTTCTGCCGTTCTCTCTCGGTGTGTCCGCCGTTATCACCGCGTTGCTGGTTGCAAACATCCTTGCACCGGCAGCCAGCGGTTTTGAGGCGGTTTCGGGGACCCTGCTGGCAACCCTGCTTGTTCTCGCGGTACTGGAACACTGCTTTTTCGTGATTCCGGTTCCGGTCGCGGAAATCTGGAGCTGGGGCCTGCGTTCGCGAAACGGCGCAATTCAAAAATCACTGCCCGTGGCCGATCCGGCAAAGCGGGCCCGAACAACGCTAAGCTGACAATGCGACCTGTGGAGGAGTATCCTTGATGTACGAAGAATTTTTCCAGCAGCAGATCGACGAACTGCACGAGGAAGGCCGCTATCGGGTGTTTGCCGATATCGAGCGAAAGGCAGGAAATTTCCCGAAAGCCACATGGCACAAGGATGGCAGGGAGAGCGAGGTCACCGTCTGGTGTTCCAACGACTATCTGGGCATGGGCCAGAATGCCAACGTATTGCGGGCCATGCACGAGGCCATCGACCGGTGCGGCGCGGGCGCGGGCGGGACTCGCAACATTTCCGGGACAAACCACTTCCATGTCCTTCTCGAACAGGAGCTGTGTGACCTTCACGGGAAAGAAGCCGCACTTATCTTTACCTCCGGATATGTATCGAACCTGGCGGCCCTGTCCACCGTGGCGTCCAGGTTGCCCGACTGTATCGTGTTTTCTGACGAACTGAACCACGCCTCAATGATCGACGGGATCAGACACTCCCGTGCCGAAAAACGCATCTTCAAACATAATGACGCCGACGACCTGGCACGGCTGTTGGCCGAGGCTGACCCCGACCGGGCAAAGTTGATTGCCTTCGAATCGGTCTACTCCATGGACGGAGATGTGGCACCGATTTCACGCTATTGTGATCTGGCCGACCAGTACGGTGCCCTGACCTATCTGGACGAAGTGCATGCGGTTGGACTCTACGGACCGCGTGGCGGTGGCATCGCGGACCAG
Source organism: Alphaproteobacteria bacterium (assembly GCA_965221485.1). Classification (GTDB taxonomy): domain Bacteria; phylum Pseudomonadota; class Alphaproteobacteria; order MPNO01; family UBA830; genus JAJEBT01. The sequence continues at coordinate 2,706,483 of OZ244893.1, forward strand.
GAGGGACTGATGGACCGCGTGGACATTATCGAGGGTACGCTGGCCAAGGCGTTCGGGTGCATGGGGGGATATATCGCCGCTTCCACTGCGATTGTTGATTTCATTCGCAGTTATGCACCGGCCTTCATCTTCACCACCGCATTGCCACCTTCCGTCGCCGCAGCGGCGACGACCAGCATCCGACATCTCAAGGTCAGCGAGATCGAAAGGCATCGCCACAAGGCCGTGGTCGCCAAAGTGCGCCGACGTTTGTCCGACCATGGTATCAGACACATGGACAATCCCAGCCATATCGTGCCCGTCATGGTGGGTGATCCGGTGCTGTGCAAGAAAATGTCTGACGACCTGCTGGATGACTTCGGAGTCTATGTCCAACCCATCAACTACCCAACAGTCCCGCGCGGGACCGAGAGGCTGCGCATCACGCCGTCACCGTTTCACACCGATTCCGACATCGAGCACCTCGCGAAGTCGCTGTCGAAAATCTGGGACCGGATGGCGCTCAAGAGAGCGGCCTGACCGGCGGGTGCAGGGTCTCGTTCCAATGCTGTCGGTCGGAAGAAATGAACCGATCGAAAAAAAGGCTTGACAGACACGACCGTTCGGGCTCCGGACTTGTGTCCGCGATTGATTACGTGCTAGAGGGGCACAATGATCAATCGCTTCAGATTCGTCCGGCTTGGAAAGGGTGGACGGACATCGGCCCTCGCACCCTGTGCCAGTGGCCAATCCGCTGCGTGCTTGATGACCGCGTATGAACGAGGATAACGGTTCTGCAATGAACTCACCTGTGCCAGACATTACATTGCGGCTCGATGCGGCAGGCATCATAGAGGATGTCAAGCTGTCCGGTTCTCTCAGCAACCGGAGCGCGGCAGACTGGATTGGACGTCCCTGGTCCGAAACTGTCCTTCTTGAAAGCGGGGCCAAGGTCCAACGGATGATTGATGACGCCCGGGACAATGGCTATTCGTCATTTCGCCAGATCACCCAGGTCTTCGAGGAAGGAACCGAACTTCCTTTCGAATTTACCGCAATCCAGCCCTCGGGCAGCACCGGCCTCATTGCACTCGGCAAGAATCTGCAATTTGTTGCAGAACTGCAGTCCCGCCTTATGTCCGCACAGCGGGCCATGGAGCAGGAATACTGGAAGCTCCGCCATATTGAAACCCGATATCGAATGCTCTTCGACGCGTCCGGCGAAGCGGTTGTCCTGATCAGGGCCGCCAACATGGAGATTGTCGAGATCAACCCTGCCGGACGAAGTCTCCTGGGTCATGCGGGTCCCGGTCAGTCATTTCTTGACAGTGTTCCGTCCAGTGAACGAGACGCCGTTCAGACGATGTTCCAGCGTGCGAGCGAATACGGCCACGCGCCGGCCTTGCTGGTCCGCACCGGCTCTGCGCAATGGGTCATCAAGGCCACCCTGATCACGGCAGAGGCCGGTCCGCTATTCATGACACGACTCTCCGAGATCGGCGGTCCAAGCCAACCCTTCGATACCGGCTCCGACATGCTGGTTGAAAGCCTCGTCGACCGGTTGCCTGACGGTTTCGTTGTGATCGAGACTGACGGAAAAATCACCAGATCCAACAACGCTTTTCTGGAGATGGTTCAGGCCGGAGCGATGACAAGCGTGATCGGTGCGGATATTCGTCAGTGGCTGGGCCGCCCCGGCGCAGACTTGCGAGTCCTTCTCGAACAGGTCAGGGCCCACCGCGTGGTGGGACTCTTCCCCACCCGGATCAGCGGCCGGCACGGTGTCTCCCGCGATGTCGAAATCTCCGCAGGCGGTGACCGAAACCACAACCCGGAGCGGGTCGCGCTCATCATCCGCGATGTGGGTCAGAGGCTGACAGCCCCGGTAACCGATCCTGCTCCGTCCACCGCCTCGCCCGACACTATCGACGCAATCGGGCGACGGTCCTTACGGGAACTGATCAACGACGCGGTAGGCAAGGTGGAAAGGCAAAGTATCCTCTCTGCTCTTGAACTGACACGCGGCAACCGATCTGCGGCAGCGGAATTGCTCGGGGTCAGCCGTCAGGGCCTGTACTCGAAGATGAACCGCCATAACCTCGAGGATACGCGACCAGGTTCGCGTCGACCGGGACGCTCGGACGAATCGGGCACTACCTGACCGGGGAACCGGACGTTCCAAAATGTCCACCACAAACCCCGCAACCCCGGAATTCGGCAAGGCCGATCTCTCCAACTGCGAGAAGGAGCCAATTCACCTTGCCGGGTCAATCCAGCCCCATGGTGCGCTGATTGCCGTCGATGAAGACAGCATGAAAGTGGTCATGGCGAGCGAGAATGCGGGCGTTTTTCTCGGCGTTGCAGACGATATTGTTGGTCGACAGGTCGGGGATCTTCCCGGCACTCTGGTCGAACGCCTGGACCGGCACCTGAGAGGCGAACTCTACCCCGTATCCCCCGCGTTTCACTGCAAGGTCGGCAAGAACGCGGACGGATTCGATGCGACAATTCACCGCCCCTCTGAGGGGACCGTCGTTATCGAGTTCGAAAGGGCTGAAGAAAGCGTCGACGCGACGGAAAAGCTCGAGGGAATCCTGCGGCGCATACAGGTCGCATCGTCGCTTCCCGAACTGTGCGACGAAGTTGCGGTAATCTACAAGGAAACGACGGGCTTCGATCGAGTGATGGTCTATCGCTTCGATGACAAGGGGCACGGCGAGGTTTTTTCCGAGCGCAAGGAACCGGATCTCGAATCGTTCCTGGGAAACCGGTATCCAGCTTCTGATATCCCGCAGATCGCCCGGAAACTTTATCTTCTCAACCGGGTTCGAGTGCTCGTCGATGTGGATTACGAACCGGTTCCGGTTCACCCGCGTGTGCTGCCGAATTCGGGTGAAGAGCTCGACATGTCGCTATGCGCGCTCCGCAGCATGTCTCCGATCCATATCCAATACCTGAAGAACATGGGAGTTGCCAGCACTCTCGTCAGCTCGCTGGTCGTAGGCGGCGAGCTGTGGGGGCTGATCGCCTGTCACAATTACCGTCCGATGAAGGTGCCCTACGACCTCCGGACCATTTGTGAACTGATCGCTGAATCCGTAGGGACCCGAATTGCAGCACTGCAGGGTTTCGACCAGGCCGAAGCCCTGCTTTCTGTACGCCGTCTCGAGCAGCATCTGGCAGAGTCGGTGTCGCGAGAAGGGGACTGGAGATCAGCGCTGTTCGATTCCAGCCAGTCCTTGCTGAAACCGCTTGACGCCTCAGGGGCGGTCTTGCTGTTTGAGGGCCAGGTCCTGACGATCGGCGACGTGCCAAGCACATATGAGATCAGGCGCCTGGGTGCGTGGCTGGATGCGCAGCCAAGGCAGGATGTTTTTGCAACATCCTCGCTTGCCGGGGATCATCCCGAGTTCGGGAATCTGACGGCCGTCGCCAGCGGCCTCCTTGCCGTTCCCATATCCCAGGCCACAGGCGAATATCTGATCTGGCTGCGCCCGGAACGCGTGCAAACCGTGATCTGGGGCGGCGACCCGTTCAAACCATTCGAGATAGGGGAATCGCCGGATGATCTGTCTCCACGCCGGTCTTTCGCCAAATGGCACCAGCTGGTCGAGGGAACATCCGACAGCTGGAGTGACAAGGACCTGACGGCCGCCAGGCTGATTGCGACATCTGTGTCCGATGTCATAGTCCAGTTCCGGTCGGTCCAGATGCTGCTGGCAGAAGATCAGCTGAGAGAGGTTTCCAAACAGCTCGCGATTTCATCCCAACCAATGATTGTTGCAGATGAAAAGCAGGACATCATACAAAGCAACGGTGCGTTCGAGCGCCTGATCGGGCAACAGCTGGGTGAGCGCCGCTCATTGCATGATCTGGCCGATCTCTTCGAGAATGATCAGGAAGTCCGCAGGAAATTGAACGGGCTCACGAATTTCGGACGCAAGTGGGTAAGCGAAGTCAACATCAAGGGCAAGGACGACACCGCTGTTCCGGTAGTGGTGAGAGCGGATACGGTTTTTGTCGGCAACCGCTTGCTGGGTTATGTATTCCACTTTACTGATCTCACCCAAAGCCGGGAGGCGGAGGCGGCTCGCCGCCAATTCCAGCAAATCATCAGCGCCGACCGCCGACTGGCCAGGCTTGAGTTCGGGGTGTCTTCATCAGTTCTCTACCGGAATCTTCTGACGACCATCATCAGCAACGCCCAGCTGGCGGCACTTGAAATCACGGACGATGTCGATGTCGACCGGATCCCGGAGCGACTGGACCACATTCGTCACTCCGCAGAACGGTCGGCCAAGCTCCTGGAGCATGCGATCTGGCACTCGCGGGATGACAAGCCAGGTATGGATGACGTCGAGATAGCGGAACGATCCCCTCGCAGCGTTCGTCGGGACTGAAGTCAATCCGCGATGCAGACCGTTCCCGCGGCGGCGCAGCCGGTCTGTCCGGGAACATCACACGCGAGGCTCCGGTACAATCCGGCGAAACATCCCGGGCGAAATGACTTTGGGCCCCTTGTCCGAAGAGCCGGAGTCAGATCACCGTGCCTGAACCCCGTGACCCGTCCTGCCTGTTGTCAGATCCACTTCTACTGACAGGTCAATGTTCAGTTGGAACGCCTGTATCGTCTCTTCGATCGCGCGCATTTCGTCCACGCCCTTCGACCCTGCATGATCAAACTGCCGCCGATACTGCTTCGCAAAGCCTGAAACATCAGGGATTTCGCGATAGGAAAAGAATCGCAGCGCATCGCAACCGATGCCCATTCTTTCCTGCAACTGACGCCTCACCACCTGGCCGCCATTGATGTCGCCAAGATACCGGGTATAGGCATGGGCCAGGAGGGCGCTCGCATTATCGGCCACGGCCACAATCCGGTCAGCGTATCGTCTGGCCGAGGGAAGGATCGGCAGGGTTGTCGCCCATTCGGGGCCCGCGAGTGTCTTCAGGTCGTGCCGGGCGGCACCGGTGCGGTAGAGCCGGGTGTCGCGGATCTCGGCAATCACCGGATCGGCCTGCCGGGTGTCAAGTGCGTGCTCGAGATTGGCATATACCGCACAAAGATTTCGAAGAAACAGCGCGTATCCGGGGAGATCAGCCTCGCCCCTGAGAATCCTGCTTACAAAACCCGACCGCTCCGCCCGCGCATGCGCTTCACTGGCTGCTTCCTTCAGTCGATCGGCGATCATGAATGGGCTTTCCCTCAAAAAAACCGCACTCGACGCAACCGGTGAGTGGCGGTGCGAAGATCAGGACCGCCATAGCCAGTGTGTCTGGACCGCTCCGGTACAGGGCAACATTGTTCCGGTCAGTATGCGATCTTGCGTCGAGTGCGGAAAGAGGTAAAGCGATTCATTCTCCGAATAACGGGTTTTCTGTTGAACTCGGGAATTCCCTGGGCTCGGGCGCGAAGTCGTGAAGCTGGGCCCACTCGTACCAGTTGTCGACCACAGTCCCGGTCAGCAATATTCCGATTCCGCCCGTCAACGTGCAGAGCACGGCACACCACCAGGCCCAACGGTGAATGGATTCCATTGTGGCGTTGAACCCCATCGTCCAGCGCCAGAACAGACCCGCCCGTTCCGCGGCCGTTCCCCGATCCGTAATCTGCTCGATTTCCCGCTCGCCGCCAAAACGGCTCACGGCCAGAATGGTTGCGCCATGCATGGCAAACAGCAAGGCCGAACCATAGAGAAAGGCTATGGAGAGCGCATGGAACGGATTGTAGAAGAGGTTCCCGTAGATCAGCGAAAAGTTGTTGGTCCAGTCCAGGTGGGTAAAGATCCCGAACGGGACGGCTTCGCTCCATTGGCCCATCATGACCGGCCGAATGAACCCAAGCACAAGATAAAGCCAGATCGCCGACGCGAATGCCCAGGCAACGTGTGTTCCCAGTCCGAGCTTGCGCGCGCGGCGATACGTCCGGACCCACCACAGAATGATCGAGGCCGTCAGGAAGAATCCGGCCATCAACCACCACCCGCCCTCGTTCAGGGGCGGAATCCGAAGTCCATATTCTTCCGCGGGAGGGTCAAGGGTGAGCCAGGGAAGCAATCCGACAAACTTGAAGGGGTCCCAGTCGACGGACGCCCACATGTTGAGACCGATGATCTCGATGGCGATAAAGCCGAACACCAGTGAAATGAAACCGGTATAGCCGAGATAAACGGGACCAATCTGCGCATTACCGATCTTGCCCAGCCAATAGGAAAAAAAGCCCTTGCCGGATCGATCGAAGTCTCCCCGTGGCAGAGGGATACCGGTCTCCACCGGACCCACGACCTGTACCCGGGTGAAGATGTTTTGATAGCTTGCCATGTCGAAGCTTCCCTCTATCTAGCCTTGAATCGCCGAATGTGCCTCTAGCCCCATATCGGCAATTCGCGCCAGTATTCCCACCAGTCAATCCAGGGCTCGGTCCACAATGGACCACTGATGACAATGCAGATCGCGCTCCAGAAACCGGCGTTCAGCGCCAGAAACAGTCCCAGACGATGTATTCCGAGCGTACCGATCGAATAACCGATCATGTCCCGGAAGAACGTGTCTTCATGTTCCGGCGTTTTCACGGTTTCACCCTGTGCAGGATTGGTGGCCGACAGAACCAGGCCGCCGTGCAGCGCCAGCGCCAGGGCTGTGGTGAAGAAAAACGTAATCGCAACCATGTGAGCGGGGTTGTAGTGGAAGTTCCCGTACTGGTAGCCAATCACGGAAACCCAATCCAGATGGCTGAAGATGCCGTAGGGGAACGCGTGCGCCCATGCACCCAGCAGGACCGGCCGGATCACAACGAGCGTCACATAGGCAAGGATGGCGAAGCTGAAGGCGAACGGCACGTGAAATCCGATCCCCAGCTTGCGAGCGATCTCGACCTGCCGCAGCGCCCAGGACACAAACGCTCCAATCGCGCAGACCGTGATGATCTGCCATAGCCCACCGTCCTTGAGTGGTGCCAGTCCCAACCCGTATTCAATGGGCGGCGGATCGATGCTTATGGTCCAGATATTCCAGGTCGGACCGATGGCGGCCCCGTAAACGATCAATGCCGTCCCGAGCGTGGCGAAAATGATCGTCGTAACGCCGAAAAATCCGACATAAAACGGTCCGACCCAAAAGTCGAACAGATCCCCGCCAACCAGTGTGCCGCCGCGAATCCTGTATTTGCGTTCGAAGCTCAGTAATGACATGTCACACCTCTTCCATCCTCGCCCACCACGGTCTCGCGAGGCCGCTGGCCGGACCGGAAACAGCCCGGGCCCATTGCGAGCCGGGGCCGGTCCGATCCGGCAGGGCGAACGCTACGAGATCAGGCGAACCGGCTGTGCCGGTACCGTCTCGTGATACGAGGAAGCTTCCTCCGCGTTGCGGGGACCCTCGATCCAGTTGAACCTGTCGGTGCCCAGCAGGATGAAATGAATCAGCAGGGCGAGTACAAACAGGAACACAAACAGTGCGACGAGCATGCGTCGCGGGTCGAACATCATCCATATGCGCCACATTTCGGCTCTCCAGTCAGATGTAGGTCACGAGTGTTTGCAGGTGCATCGCGGCCGTATGCATGACAGAACTGCTCTCGGGAGACAGTGCCGCGTAGCCCTCCACGCCCGGAAACCAGGGTCGCCAGATCCATGCAAGAATGTGGGCAACCACCGCCACGATCGTGAAGATGATGAAGCTCTGCACAAAAATTCGATGGAATTCCTGTGCTTCGCCTTCGGTAAGCCCCGACAGGGAGCCACCTCTTTCCGTATCAGCCATAGTGTCAGTTCCTCCAGTGGTTTTGACCATGAGGCTTGCCGCCCGGCCGATCGGCCGTGGCGGACTCCGTTCCGGCCCTGAGGCCAGATCGGGAGTTTCGTCCGAAAGGATCGAACGAAGTTCTGGGCACCGCATTCGATATTGCGGTATCACACCTGGGTGCGACGCCCGGACAGGCAGGCGAAAGAGGAAGCGCGACCATGTTCATGCGACCTCCAGCCTTTCGCGTCGACTGCTTCTTCTGAAACTGTCGAGGGTTACGCGTGCTTCGGCGTTTGCACGGGCATACTGTTCCGCGGTGTCCCGCAATTTCTTGGCCGCCGAAATCCGCACCAGCACAGGTTCGTCCTGGACGATCCTCTGCAATTCCGCATGGGCGTCGTCGTCCCATGGCAGCTCTTCGTGGATGCGTGAAGGCGTCGCCTCGACTGCGTCCATCTCGGTGGCGAGAGGAAGGATGTGGAACAAGGCGTCGAACAGGGCGTTGCAGACTTCCTGGACGAGATATGTCGCTCCTGCATAGCCCATGAATGGCGTGCCTGTATGCCGGCGAATGACGGCACCGGGGAACGACGCGGGGATATAGACGGCCCGGCCGCCGATCTCACTGAGATACATCCGCTCGTTGTAGCTGCCAAACAGCACCAGCGGTGTCTGTTCCCGGATGGCTGTCCGGACCGCCTCGTTGTCGGACTTCGCTCCGGCGCGGCGAGAAATGGCGAACCGGCAGGGAAGGCCCATATCCTCTTCCAGAAACAACCGGAGTCCGCGGGTATAGGTTTCGTTCGCCACGATTCCGAAGCTTGCCGTTCCGAAAAAATCCTGGGTCACCGAACGCCACAAATCCCATAGCGGCTTGATCGTCGAGTGTTTTTCCTTCTCGATGAAGGGTTCTGCATTGAGGTCAAGCAGTTCACCAAGCTTTCTGATAAACGCCGTTGTCGAATGCAGTCCGATGGGAGCCTGGAGATAGGGCTTGCCGAGCGTTTCGCAAAGGATCCGCCCAAATTCGCGGTAAAGGCACACATTCACGTCGGCGTTCGCGAGCTGCGGCGTATCGGCCAGATGGCTGCCGAGCGGAAACACCATGTTGACCTCGGCGCCAATACCCTCCACCAGGCGCACAATCTCGGCAAGATCGGATGCCATGTTGAACATGCCGTAGATCGGTCCGATGATGTTGACCCGGGGTTTCGCTCCGGGTGCCCGCTTCTCGACCTTCGGACGGCGACCGCGCTTCGCGCCGTATTCGGACCATAACCAGTTCATGGCGCGATCAGCGCTCTGCCATTGGTCCTCGTCGATTGTGCGCGGCAGGAAACGCTGGATATTGGTACCTTCGGGCGTGACGCCTCCGCCGATCATCTCGGCGATCGATCCGGTAACCACCACCGCCGGCAAGGCGGGATCGAGGGTCTGGTGCGCCCGTTTCATCGCCTGCTCGGTGCCGGTCTGGCCGAGTTCTTCCTCAGCAAGGCCGGTAACACAGATGGGAAGCTCGTGAGGCGGCAGGGCGTCTGTATAGTGCAATACCGAGGTCACCGGCAGGTTTTCGCAGCCGACGGGCCCGTCAATAATGACCTGCAGTCCCTTGATCGCCGTGAACACATAAACCGATCCCCAATAGCCGCCAGCGCGATCGTGATCCTGGATCAGCATCCGATCGCCCCCTCGACCACTTTCGGTTTGCCTGCCGCCTTCCTGGACGCGGGCTTCTCCGGAGGCGGGGGCGGGGTGTCGCGCCAGATGCCAGCGGTATTCCCTTCACCAACTCCCTCGAAAAAACTGCGCATGACCTCGAACCGGTCCTTCCCGGCCATTGCAGCATTGACCACCTGGGCCAGGGATCCGGCGCCGGCAGGCCCCATCAGCGGGCGCGCAGAAATCAGATTTGTGAAATAGAGGGCCGGTGTCGCCCTGGCCTTGGCCTTCTGGACCACGGGTGTGGTTCCGATCGCGAGATCAGGTTCAAACGCTTCCATCGCGCAAAGATCCTGTTCGAGGGAAGCGCGGAAACAGAGCTCGACCCCCTGGTTCTCGAGCCATTCGGCGTCCGGAGCAGACCAGGGTGTCCTGGGGCATGCCGTTCCGACATAAAGCACTTCGGCACCGCTCTCGACGAGCAGGCGGGCAACCAGAAGTTCTGATCCCTCGTACCCTGATACGGTAATCCGGCCCTTGATCGGTGTTTTTTCGAGGGCATCGGCTATGGCCGGCAGGACCCGATCCTTTGCGGTATCGATCTTATTCCGGGCAATGCCGCAAGCAGTACCCACAGCTTCCAGCCAAGCCGCGGTGCCATGTTGTCCGACCGGTGCGGATCCAATCACGGTCCGGCCTGCAGCTTCGAATTCCCTGATGCTGCTGGTATAGAACGGATGGATTGCAGCCACTGCAGCACAATCCAGCGCGGCATAGAGTTCGCGCCATTCGCGGGTCGGAACGACAGGGCCAGCTGCGAGATCCATCGGCGCCAGCATTGCTCCGATCCCGACCGGATCGGCCGGAAACATTTCGCCCAGAAGGGTGAGGCTGGGAAGTCCCGGGCGCGGCTCGCGCGGAGCCTGGACCGGACCGGCCTCTGCTTCCGTGCGTGCGAAGTGGAGCATCGCGCCGGCCAGGACATCCTTGGCTTCCGCATGGGTGGGGACGCCGAAGCCGGGAACATCGATGCCGATGATGCGAACCCCATTGATTTCTTTGGGCAGCAACCTGAGCGGCACGCCCGAAGCCGTCGGTACGCAGAGGTTTGTGACCACGATCGCGTCATACTTTTCCGGATCCGCCGTCTGGTAGACGGCGTCACGGATGTCTTCAAACAGCTTTCCGGTGACCAGGGTTTCGGAATTGAACGGCACATAACCCACCGACCGGCGCGCGCCGTAAAAATGCGACGTGAATGTCAGACCGTAAACGCAGCAGGCGGAGCCGGACAGGATGGTCGCGGTTCGCCGCATGCGAAGTCCGACGCGCAGGGACCCGAACGCCGGACACATGCTCTGGGGCTGGTCATGCGGACCCATCTCGTAGTCGGCCGCATACCGTTTCATGATTTCTGCATTGTTCCCGGCCCGGGCCGCTGCGCGCATCTTTTCCGCACCGGCATGACATCCCGCGTCCGTCACGACCTCTTCGGCCCGCGGTTCGTGCGGGATTTCTGTCGTCGTCGCGCTGTCGATCTGATCGGTCATGAACAAGGCAGCCAAAGCCTTCAGGCTGTATCGTAAATAATTTCGAGCGAGGGCTTTTCGACGAAAACGCCGCCGCACATGTCAGCTTCAGTTGCGGGCTGCAACACCACATCGCGGCCGACCTCCTCGCTCGAGAAGAGGTTGAGGAGAGCGTCCTGGTCCAGCGGTTGCGGGTGCAGCGGCGGTGCGGTTGCCACGTTGGTCGCCAGCTGTTCGAACATGTCACCCCATTCTCCGCCGGGATAACCGATGATCTGATAGTTCGCGCTCTTGCGGCGAATGTCTTCGTCGGCAGGAATTGCGGACAGAACGGGAATGCCGACGGAGTCGCAGAACGCTCCTGCTTCGCCAGTGCCGTCGTCCTTGTTGATGACCATTCCGGCGACCCCGACATTTCCGCCGAGCTTGCGGAAATACTGGACGGCAGAGCAAACGTTGTTGGCCACGTAAAGGGACTGGAGGTCGTTCGAACCGACAACGATCACCTTCTGGCACATGTCGCGGGCAATCGGCAGTCCGAACCCTCCGCATACCACGTCACCCAGGAAATCCAGCAGGACATAGTCAAATCCCCAGTCGTGAAATCCCAGTTTCTCCAGGAGTTCGAAACCGTGGATAATTCCGCGCCCCCCGCATCCGCGTCCGACTTCCGGTCCACCGAGTTCCATCGCAAAGACCCCGTCGCGGATGAAGCAGACATCGCTGACGGTAACGTCTTCACCGGCGGACTTCTTTCGTGATGATGTATCAATGATGGTCGGGCAAGCCTTGCCGCCAAACAACAGCGAGGTGGTATCGCTCTTGGGATCGCACCCGATCAGAAGGACGCGACGACCCTGCTGTGCCATCATGTAGGAGAGGTTTGCGAGCGTGAAGCTCTTGCCGATCCCGCCCTTGCCGTAAATGGCAATGATCTGGGTTTCCCTGGTGGCCTCGGCCACGGGTATCGGGTCAGGTTCCACGGCCGCTTCGGCCCGCAGGGTTTCCGTATACTCGTCAACGGAGCTCGGTCCGGAGTTTTGCAGTTCGGTCATTGCACGGTTGTCCAGTCCAGAACCATCTTTAGGCACGCGGGATCGTTAAAAGCTGTTTCGTAGGCGAGTGCCGCCTGATCCGGGGTTCGGCGATGGGTAATCAGGCCATCAAGCGACAAGCGGCCGGAGCGAAGCATCGAATCAATGGCAAGGATGTCCGGCCTCTTCCATTCCGCTGCGATGCGGATGCGCGCTTCCCGCATGAAGGCCGGTGGAAAGGCGAAAGACACAGGCTTGTCGTAGAACCCGGCCAGAACCACTTCGCCACCGAATGCAAGGCGGGGGATCACCTTATCGAGTACAGCGGGATCGCCGCTCGCATCGTAGATCGACGGGTAGTCCGTGCGGGTATCGTCTTCCGGATCGAGAACGTCATAACCGTCCGCACCTGCCATGCGGTCCGCAGAACGTTCCCAGACAACGGGAGGGGCCTGCCCCATGGCAATGGCAACCCTGGCAAGCAGCCGGCCAAGGATCCCGTGACCGACGATCAGCCCGGGCGGTGTGGCCTGTTTCGCCGCGAGGGCATGATGAGCAGTCGCCGCGAGAGCCATAAGAACGCCTCGCTCGCCCAGCTCCTCGTCAACCGGAGCGACCCGGTGCTCGGGGACAACGACGCGCGACGCGGCACCACCAAACAGGCCCCGGGTCTCTCCGAAGCAGGTGGCACCGGGCACGAAAACCCGGTCTCCGACTTTCACCTGTCCCCCCTGAAACGCACTGGCTACCCGACCCACCGACTCGTAACCGGGCACAAGCGGGTATCCCATTCCGGGAAAGCTGGGCATCCGACCGGTCCACAGAAGGCGCTCCGTTCCGGTACTGATTCCACTCCACTCTATGTCCACGACCACATCGCCGTATTCCGGAGGCGCAAGTTCAAGCTGGCTGAGCGCCAGCTTTCCGGGTTCCTCCATGACAATTGCGACCGTTTTCATTCCCGATCCTCGTTTGGCACGCGCAGCATTCTGCATCGCACGAAATGTATATTGCCGATTACATTGCAAAGTGTCAAATTTATTTTACGTCTGCAGGACTTCGCCCCGCGGGAAGGAAATCCCGCCCGTATGACGCTTTTCAGGCCTCTTTAACCTTTTGATTCATTTGTGTTCGACGGCGTTTATGGGTTTGACGGGGCAGTAAATTCCGGGGATTCGAATCAGCAACCTGTCAACGGCTCGTTTGTATTCCCAGGTTGCGGAACACGGTTCTCGAGACGAATCCATCCCCATGGTGACGGAAGACAGGTCGTGATCCTGTTCCCCAAGACTGAACAGCCGTCATGATGAGGTTTGCGGAATGAGCCGGTGCAAACCTTGTTGCGTGGTCCCGGATCACGCCTGGAACGGGCGGCCCTTCAATCCCGATCCCGCAAAGAAATATGGGGTGCTCGGACCCGACGGACGTTCGGGGCTGCGTAACCAAGCCGGGACTGTTGAGTCTTGACGACCACAAGGTTCCGAATTCGCAAATGCCACCAGCGGGACAAATCGGACAGGGATGGTATCTGTGGTTCCGCGATACCTGCGATACCAGTCCTTGCACGCCGCGGCGATAATGATCGGAACCGGACCCGTGCAATTGAGGTTTTTGGGCCCACACAGACTGTTGTCATTCCACAGGCTGGCGCCGGAACTTCCGGAAATGCACTGGCAAATCGGCGCAACGATCAGGATCGGCCAGCGACGGGTGGGGCACCATACGCTGCTATCCTGCTTTCGCGGTAATCACCTGTGCGAGGAGCGGAAGGTTGGTCCGGACCAGACCCGGGCGACGGAACCCTGCATCCTTGATCAGTCTGAAAAGCTCACGTCTCGAGCGTGGGCGGCCACTGCCCATCGCCATGAGATAAAAACCGAAATAAGCGTCTCCGACGGGCTCGGCACCCGCACTCTCGGCCAGGGGTTCCGCAACAATGAGCGTGCCGTCATCCGGCAAACTTTCTCGTACAGCACGCAGCAACGCGGCCACAGAGTCTTCATCATGGTCATGGATCACCCGGATCAGTGTCACAGCGTCTGCCCCCTTCGGCAGCGCGTCACGGAAAAAATCACCTCCGACAATCTCGACCCTTTTTTCTGTCTCGTTCCCGGCAAACCGCTCGCGGGCGCGATCGGCAACGGCAGGCAGATCGAAAAGAATGAAGCGGGTGTGCCGGCTCCTTGACAGGGCGCGTTCCACAAAGACACCATCACCGCCTCCCAGATCCATGACAGTATCAAAGTCTCCGGGATCGACAGCATCGAGGATCTGGTCCGATATCATGGTCTGGGTCGCCGCCATCAGTTCGCTGTAACGGGCGACCGCTGCCGCGGGCAGGGATCCCGGATCGTCGGACCCGGCATATGGCCAATATTTGGCAAGCGCGCCGTCCCCCCGCGACGATCTCAGCAAGGAGACCGGGTCGCGAAGATCGGAATAGAGATGGCTGTGATGTTCGACCATCGCAGCCAGTGACGGATTGGCGACCATGGCGGCGCCCAGTGTGCCGAGGCCGAACCGGTCTCCCTTGCGCCGATCGACAAGTTTGAGGGACACGGCGGCGCGCAGCAGTCGATCAAGGCCTTCCTGTGGCAAATCCAGCGTTGAGGCGAGCTCGTTACAGCTCCTCGGACCGCCGGCCAGGATCTGGAAAAGATCAAGGCGTACGCAGGCAAGGAGAACCTGCGAATACACAAAGCCGGCACACAGATCAAACAAGCCGCGGGCATTACGGCGCGCAATCGTCCGGGTCAACGGAAATCGGGTTGCCCGACGCGCAAAGGTCGGATCGGTCAGCAGCCGATCGCGCCAGGCCAGCACAGAATCACGAAGAGTCATCCATCGATTGCCACGCCGGAACCGGTCGCCGCCCGGAACTGCTGGCAAGCTGTCACGCCGCGGACGGAAGGATCTCCGACGGCAAAAAGCTCTTCGCCTCGAAAAGTATGGATTGACGCAATTTTTCCTGACCGGGGCAGTCCGGGATCGATGCAACGGCCTGATCCACTTCATGCTTCAATCGCGCCTTGGCACCGGCCAGCCCCAGTTCACGGACCGCGCTCGGCCGGTTGAGAATTTCGTCACACCCTGTCGGTTTGCCCAATGCATCCGGGTTTCCGATCGCGTCGCGAATATCATCGGCAACCTGGTAGGCTTCACCAAGCTTTTCGCCGAGTGCACGCCATGGTTCGCTCTTGGCGCCAGCTGCTGCCGCGCCCGCCTCCGTCGATGCAGCGAACAAGGCACCGGTTTTTGCCCGCTGATACATTATGAGATCAATTTTGGGCTCGCTTTCCCATGCCTGACCGGCAATGATCCCGCGGCCGGCGCCGACCGACCCGGAAATGATGCGCATCAATTCAGCGACTCGCGCGTAATCGCGAGGTGCTGTCCGTGCAAGCAGCTCGAAAGCGAGGACAATCAGCCCGTCGCCGACGAGCACCGCGAGTTCCTCCCCGAACGCCTTGTGCACCGAGACCTTTCCTCGCCGGCAGTCTGCATCATCAAAGCACGGCAGATCGTCATGAACGAGAGAGGCGCAGTGGAGCAACTCAATCGAGGTTGCCGCAGCATCGGTAATCTCGGGCAGGTCATCGCCGCAGGCGTGCGCGACCGCAATGCTCAGGCGCGGACGAATTCGGGCACCTCCCGGAAGCACGGCATAGCGCATGGCCGCAGCCAGCCGTGGCGGCGTTTCCGGTTGCGCTACTCCGTCAATCGCGCCCCTGATCGCCTGGTCTATGCGAATCGATGGATCCATGATACCCCACCCGCGCGTTGCCGTTGGTTAACTCTGTCACACTATGTCATATTCAATATACATTTTCAAATGTCTAATTTTTGTGACAGCGGAGATGACGCGTTGGCTGCTGGCAGTCCTCACATCGCAGTTATTGGCGCAGGCATTGGCGGGCTTGCCGCAGCTTCGTTACTGTCATCGGCGGGAAGCAGGGTCACAGTACTCGAAAAAGAGCCCACACCCGGCGGCAAGATGCGCGAAATCGCTTTCGATGATATCCGAATTGACGCTGGTCCGACCGTATTTACCATGCGCTGGGTCTTCGATGAGATCGCCGCCGCAGCGGGGGCCGAATTGAACGATCTCGTTACGCTTCGTCCTGCTAGCGTACTCGCCCGCCACGTATGGGAAGATTCCGCCCGTCTGGACCTGTTTGCCGATGTCGAAGCCAGCGCCCAAGCCATCAGGGAATGGGCCGGCGCGCGCGAGGCTTCCGGGTATCTGAAGTTTTGCGACCGGGCGAGAGATACCTATCGAACGCTCGAACACTCCTTTATCCGAAGCGCCCGACCGTCGCCCGCAAGCCTGGTGGCACGGTCCGGCTTGTCCGGTGCTGTTGATCTCTGGCGAATCGCACCGTTCAGGTCGCTCTGGGGTGCCCTTGGCGACTATTTCCCCGACCCGCGCCTGCGTCAGCTCTTCGGTCGATACGCGACCTATTGCGGGTCTTCTCCCTTCGAAGCCCCGGCCACACTGATGCTGATCGCCCATGTCGAACAAGCCGGAGTCTGGCTGGTAGAAGGAGGCATGCACTCCCTGGCCCAGGCATTCGCAGGCCTTGCCGACAGGAATGGTGCGACGCTTCGTTACAACGCGAATGTCGCCGCCATCGAGGTCGATTCTGACGGCGTACGGGGAGTTCAACTCGATACGGGCGAGAGCATTATGGCGAGCGCCGTTGTTGCCAACGCAGACATCGCCGCGGTGGCCGCCGGCCAACTGGGCCCCGCGGTGAGTCGCGCGGTATCCCCGATTCCGGCTACCAGCCGATCCCTTTCTGCCGTCACTGTCAATACGGTTGCCGCTGCAGGATCGTTCCCGCTTGCACGGCACACCGTTTTCTTTTCAAACGACTATCCGGCAGAGTTCAACTCCCTGTTCAAAATGGGCGCGGTTCCCGACGATCCGACAGTCTATATCTGTGCCCAGGACCGCGATGACTCCGGAACGCGTAAATCCACAGGAGACGAACGGCTGTTTCTTCTGATCAACGCGCCGGCAAACGGCGACAGTCGCACCTGGAATTCATCTGTGAGGAAGCGATGCGAAGCTCACCTTTTTCACCGGCTCGAAAAAAGCGGGCTGCATCTCGAGACCGATCCACGGAGAACGGAAGTAACGACTCCAGCCGAATTTCACCGCCTGTTCCCGGGAACGGGGGGAGCCCTTTACGGCCGGGCAAATCACGGATGGAAGGCATCCTTTCAGCGTCCGACCGCACGAACAAGGGTTCCCGGCCTGTATCTGGTCGGGGGGAGCGTCCATCCGGGAGCCGGCGTTCCGATGGCAGCGCTCTCGGGGAAGATGGCCGCCGACGCCATATTGAAGGATTGCGTTTCGATCCGCCGGTAACTGAAAATGGCTATCGATGGTGGTATGTCGACGCAGTCAGCGATGATGGCAACCATGCGCTGACAGTCATTGCCTTTGTCGGCAGCGTATTCTCACCCTATTATCGCCTCGCCGTGAGACGCGGGCAGGGTGATCCCGAGCATTACTGTGCGCTCAACGTGGCGCTCTACGGGCCGCAGAGCAACCGATGGGCCATGACCGAACGCGGAAGTGCGGCTGTCGAACGCACGCAGAACCAGTTTCGGATCGGTCCAAGCCGCCTTGAATGGAACGGTTCCTTGCTCACCATAGATATAGACGAGTTCTGTGCTCCGATTCCCTTTCGGGTCAGGGGGCGGATCGAATTCGAGCCCGGTATCCTGCAGAATGTTGAATTCGACCTCGACCCCGCAGGTGCCCATCGATGGCAGCCCATTGCACCGCTTGGCCGCGCGACAGTAAGGCTCAACTCGCCCGGGCTCGAATGGGCCGGAAGCGGCTACGTTGATACCAACGGCGGGGACGCGCCTCTTGAGCAAGGGTTCATTGACTGGAACTGGTCCCGTGCATCGTCCGGAAAGGAGGCGTCGATACGGTACAATGTCAGGCACCATAATGGAGAACGGGAGAGCCTCTCACTGCACATCGGCCAGGACGGCGCATTGCGGAACGCTCCGGTATCGCCTGTCGTCCGCCTGCCGCCCACCGGGTTCTGGAAGATGCACCGAGAATCGACGGCGGATTACCCGGTTCAGGTAATACGAACCCTTGAAGACACACCATTCTATGCGCGGTCGATCGTCGCCGAGGCGAGGCCGGACGGCGACCTTTTCAGCATGCACGAATCCCTGTCAATGCGAAGGTTTGCGTATCCCGTCGTCCAGGCGATGCTGCCTTTCCGCATGCCGCGGCGGCGGCGCTATCAATCCCGGCGATGAACTTCAGTCGCCGTTTTTCCTGAGTTGTTCCGCCTCCCGTCGTTCCCTGATCGCGCGGTTGGTACGCCGAAGTTCCCAGAGACCAAGCCCGACAATCACCCCGAAGGTAAGCAGCAACTCACCGGCAAAGAAATAGGTGCCATCCATATCGCTACCCCGGAACCGTCTCACCGACAGCAACCCCGAGAATGTGCTCGGCCACAAGGTCGGGGTTTTCTTCGTGCGCCAGGTGTCCCAGCCCGGGCAGCAGTCGAAAGACTGCGTGAGGCACCAGTCGGGACGCTTCGCGCGAACAGTATGGTGACACCGTCCGATCGCGGCTGCCGGCAAGCAGAAGGAGTCCACATCGAAGCTTCGTCAAATCCCGCTGCAGAGGCCGCAAATCCCAATTGGCCATCATTTCGAGGGCACCGCGAACATGACCCGGATTGCGCGCAAGGGTCCCGTAATGGTCAATTCCCTCGCGGTCTATGCGAGAACCTGTTTCCCGAATCAGACGCTCCACCACTCGCCGGTTGGATGCGTGCAGGGAAAACAGCCGGGGCACGATCATGTTTCCGGCCAGAAGCTTGGCGAGCGGCGAAAAGACACTGCCCACAACTCCCGTCAGCGGCAGGAAGGCACCGTTCAGGCTTACAATCCGGGCAGGTCTGGCGTGACCGTGAATCGCCATATGCGCCGCGATGGCAGCTCCCGCCGAATGGCCCACAATCAGCTCCGGCGCGATGTCCAGTGTTGTACAAAGCTCGCTTAAAGCCACGGCCATGCCTGGCAATGAAATCCGCGAAAAATAGCGAACCGACGTGAAGCCGTGGCCGGGCAGGTCGGGCGCGACCACGGTCATTTGATCCCTCAGCAAGGGCAGCAGCCCGGCCCAGGAATGGGTCGCAGCGCCGGTCCCGTGCAGCAAGAGGACACAGGGGCCGTTGCCCGCGATCTGCACGTGCCATTTCGTCTGCCCGCATGAGACAAATTGGCTCGTCTCCCGATTCGGCCACCCCCTGCCGTCGCGCTCCCAGGAAAGCCGGACGCTCATTGCCTGGCTTCCCCGAAGGGTTCCTGCCCGGCATCCGGTATTGGCGATCCACGGCCCAGGGAAGCGTGGATGCGGGCACTGTCGGCCCGGGGCATGAACAGGTAGCGGGCCCCCATTTCCTTTGCCAGACGGTCGGCAAACGGTCTTGGAGACTGAGCGATATCGACGAACAGCACGTCCAGTCCGGCCCGGCGGATCGCGCTCGCCGCGGCTATCGCATCGGTTTCCGCCTGCTCGCGTCCGGGCGTGCCATCCAGCGCGATATTGGCGCGCCCGTCGGTCAAGACCACTATTCGAGGAGTGTTTCCCGTCGCACGAACCGTGACCGCGAGCCTGAGGGCCGCATCAAGGCCGGAAGCCACTGGCGTTCCGCCCCCGCCCGGCAATGAGGACAGGCTGCGGTTGGCGCGAGCAATCGCTCGTGTCGGCGGCAACAACATCTCCGCCCCGGTCCCGCGAAAAGCGATCAACGCCACCTCGTCACGCCGGACATAGCTCTCACCGAGAAGCAGCACGATCGCGCCTTTCGCCTCTGCGAGACGATGAAAAGCGGCAGAACCGGACGCATCCACAACGAAAATCGTCGTTGTGTGAATGGGCTGCCTGTAGCGGTTCACCCGAAAGTCGCTGTGCCGAAGCTGTAGCCGCGACATGGACGTCTTTTCCGGCTCCCGCGCGCGTATCGGCTGCCACGGCGCCGCAGCGCGCAACGTTTCAACGATGTTCAAGCGCCCCTGTGGTCCCGGGGTTCCCGGCCGGACACCGGCTGGCCGGCCATGTCCGGCGGACAGCCTGCTCGCTGCGGCACGACCTGATCCGGCTGTGCCCCCATCCTCTGCAGCAGAACGATCAAGAAGGTCCAGAAGATTTGGCGGTAACAGGGCACGTTCCGCCGCGACCGTCCGTTCCCCGATCTCCCTGTCCTGACTGTCCGGAGGTTCCTGCTCCGCCTCGGGCGGAGTTTCCGGTTCCGGCGGGGGGTCAACATTTGGCGGTGGCGGGTCGTCAGGATCATCAGGGCAGGGGATCCGGTTGGCATGGAAGAGCAGAACCGTTCTGCAGACAAAAGAGACCTCTTCCTCCAGCGGCCTGGCATTGCCGCGCATCGCTGCCGCACACTTCGCCCAATACACAGCCGCAGCGGGTGGCCGCATGGATCCAATACCAAGTGCGGCAGCAAAGCTGCAGATCTGTTCGAGGCCGGTCTCGTCGAGTTCGACCGCAGCCAAACCGCACCGTGCACGCACGACATCAGATCGAGCGTATCGAGGCTTTCCCAGATCGCGGTAGGTGAAATCGCGGAGATCGACCACCCCGCCAATCCGATCATGGAGACTGTTGGGCACCCCCTCCCCCGGCTCTATGCCCTCGTCGAACGCCAAGACACCAAAACGGGTTGCCGTGCCGAGGCTGAGCCCTTCGCGCTCTATCTGGACAAACCGGCTATCGATTGCCGCCGAGACCGCTGCGGCAGACCCGGCCGGCAGGCGTTCCGCCATCGGTATGACCAGGACCCCGCCGTTGGCAACCGCGAGAAGACCCTGCTGTCCAAGCGGCCGGCCCGTCGAAAGAGTCGCTTCAAGATCCAGACCGCCGACAATACGGTCCATCGGCGCATGAAGTGGCAACTTGATGAATGGCGCGGCCGGATCAAGAAGGTTCTTCAGCCCGGCCATCCACAAGTCCCGGACCGGACCCGCCCGTGCACGCACGACGAGCCCTCCCGCTGCCGCAGGGTCAGCCGCAAATATCGCTGCCGCCATCCAGACATCGCTGCACAGATCGTTTTCGCCTGCCAGGGCCGCGTCGCCCGCCAACATTATGGATGGTCCTGCTGCAAGGGCGGGACACTTATCTCCATATCAGGACTCCAGCGTCCGGGTGATAGCGCGTTCGACCCTTACGCCGGAGCCCGTCTCGTCCATCGGATCCCGCCGCAGCCGGTGCCGCAACGCCATTGCAGCGACTGTCCTGAGATGATCAAGTTCGATTTCGCCCTTGTCCTCGAGAGCGGCGGTGGCTCGCGCTGCCCGCATCAAGGTGAGTTCTCCGCGCAGGCCATCGGTTCCCAGCGCAAGACACAGGCTCGCCGCAGCTTCCAGGATCCGATCCGGGGTGCGGATCGCAGACAAGTGCTCCTGGGCTGCCAGGATCCGGCGTCGAATCCTTCCGTCCTTGCGCTTGTGACGCCTCACGAAGTCCTCCGGGTCGGCGTCGAATTCCATGCGGCGTTTGACAATTTCAACACGAACCCGGGTATCCCCCGGGGTCTCGATATCCACCGCGAGGCCAAAACGGTCGAGCAGTTGCGGGCGCAATTCGCCTTCTTCGGGATTGCCGCTGCCGACAAGGACAAAACGTGCGGGGTGGCGCACGCTCAGCCCTTCCCGTTCAACAACATTTTCCCCGGACGCTGCAACATCAAGCAGGAGATCGACAAGATGGTCTTCCAGGAGATTGATCTCGTCGATATAGAGGAAACCGCGATTGGCGCGCGCAAGCAGCCCCGGCTCGAAGCTCTTTTCGCCCCGTGTCAGTGCCCTCTCAAGATCCAGCGCACCGACCACCCGATCCTCTGTAGCGCCAAGAGGCAAGTCGACAACGGGGACTGGCATTTTCCCTTGCCTGGGCCGCTTGTCAGCAAGAGTCGCGCCACAGTATGGACACGGCCCTCGCCGTTGCGCCGGATCGCAGCGATAGGGGCAGTCACGCAAAAACGCCTGGGCAGGCAGGAGGGAAGCAAGCGCCCGGACCAGAGTAGACTTGCCGGTACCTCTGTCCCCGAAAATCAGGACCCCGCCAAGAGTGGGATCTATCGCGCAGATCAGGAGCGCGTGCTTGGCAGCGTCCTGACCGGCAATAGCCGAAAACGGAAAAGCGGGAGGACGCTGCATTTCAATCCGACGCAAGGTTTCATCTGGCCAGCCCGTCAAGATCTGGCCACACTGCAAATTGTACTCGCAATTGCACAACCGGAAAACCGTCTTGACAAGGATCGTGAGCGCTCTGCTGCTTCGCACCGGTTTTGTGCTGACCGGGACAGACCCGCACCTCCAGCAAAATTGCAGGGGCCGCTACAGACACCTTTGAGCCCGCCAGGGTCAATATCGAGCGAACTCGCGTCCTGCGCGGTTCGGAGAATTTCTGGACATGCATTGAAACTGCAGCCGTCTTCACCTCATCCCGGCCCGGCGAGAAGCAGGATGACATCGGTCCGCAGGGCCTTGGAGGCGGCCCGACGTGCTGCCCACCGGCCATCCGGAAATGAATATTCCCTGTTTTCCCGGAAGGCCATGTGTCCCGTAGCGATCCTGGCAGCCTACCGGTTCCCTTGCCATGTGAAAGGTCTGAGAACACCCGGTACTCAACGAGCCCCGAACCGAGACCTTCAGGAATGTTCAAAGTCTGCTGAATTCACTCCCGAGATCCGGTCACACCTGGAGAAGCATTCGGACAAGCGCAAGCGGGACGATCGGTTCGACGTCGCAGCATGCCACGACTGGCCAGAGACCGCCCGGCGACCCAGGTCGTGGAGCACTCGTGGCGGGCATTCAACAGGATCGCAGGGTGACCAGAACTTCGTTGCGGCGAAGTACCGGAATTGTCCATGGCGGGTTGTAACCGGCAACCATCCAGTCTCCCAGGTGTTCAAGGCCTCGGGCCTCGATCCAGCGCGCCAGTGTCTGTCGTGCCCCCTCCGCCTTTTCATTATCCAGAAAGCCGCTGAACCGGATGCTCGCCATACAACGGCTTTCCACATCGGTGACGAAAATCGTGCTGCTCGCAGGCCTCGGTGCCGTCGCCGTAGTGTAACCGGAGGGAAGAATGAATCCCGTCGACCAGGCCTCGATCCCGGTGCCGGCCAGCCGCGACACACGCCCGGCATCAGAAGACCTGGAAGGCTCCGGGAACACAGTCTCGCCGGCTCCGGCTTCTCGCGGCGTCGTCAGGACCGGAGCCGTCATCTCGATCTTCGTCTCACCGAGGTTGCTTCCCGTTATATATTTGAAAATACGCCGAAATCCGGTCGCAACCGCTTTGTCGAAGTCGCCGGATACCTTCGTCCATGCAACCGCAAAGTTTTCATAGGCGCGCACCTCGATCTTGTCATCCTTGAGCACGATCCGATAGGACGGCTCCTCTGCCGCCTTGCCGCCAAAAACCGAACACGCGCCAAGAAAGAACGTCAATGCAAGGGCTCCCGGACCGGCCTTCAGAATATTGCGCATGGAGTCCCTTTCCCGAGCCGCAGCCAGCCGTCACGGGCTCCTGCGAAACCCGATCTGCATTACGTTGGTGGTACCCGAGGCGAAACCGGCCACGCTCGACGCAAGATAATAGTTCCACATCCGACAAAACCGGTCATCGAAGCCCAGCGCCGCAATTTGATGCCACCGCTCATTGAACCGTCGGCGCCAGACGCGCAGCGTCCGCGCGTAGCTGTCTGCCAGGGTCGCCGAACCGGTCGACTGAAGCCCTGCCGCCCGGGAATGGCTCAACAGCGACTTCGGACATGGCAGCATCCCCCCGGGAAAGATGTATTTCTGGAAGAAGTCGGTGCCCGTACGGTAACGCGGAAACAGGCGGTCTGATATTGTAATGGCCTGAAGCGCCGCAACGCCTCCGGGTCGAAGCCTGTCATGGAGCGCCGAGAAATAATCGGGCCAGTACCGTTCCCCGACCGCTTCAATCATTTCGATCGAAGCAATGCCGTCATAGGTTCCCCGCTCGTCCCGATAATCCCGCAACACGATTTCGGCCCGCTCCGCAAGCCCCGCTTCGAACAGCCGTTGCCGGGCGTACTCGCACTGTTCACGCGAAATCGTGAGCCCGGTGACCCGAACCCCGCGTTCACGAATGGCATACTCCGCGAATCCGCCCCAACCACAGCCGATTTCGAGAATATGATCGTCTGACGAAGCCGCAATCCGGTCGCAGATCGCCGCGTATTTGTTTTGCTGGGCCTCACCAAGACTCTCTTGCCCATTGCGGAAAAGTGCCGAGGAATAGGTCATCGTCTCGTCCAGCCAGAGCCGATAAAATTCGTTTCCGAGATCGTAATGATGGGAAATGTTGCGCCGCGCACCCTTCCGTGTGTTCGCATTCAGCCAGTGTCTGAACCGCTCGTAGCCACGAAGCAGGCCCGCTCCGGGAAAGTTCTCGACGATGGCTTCGCCATTCAACGCTATAACCTCAAGAAGACTCTCAAGGTCGGAAGTGGTCCACCACCCAGACATGTACATCTCGGCGAAACCCAGTTTTCCTTCTTTCATCAAACGTCTGAAGAAACGTCCGT
Organism: Alphaproteobacteria bacterium; assembly: GCA_965221485.1. GTDB lineage: Bacteria > Pseudomonadota > Alphaproteobacteria > MPNO01 > UBA830 > JAJEBT01. The sequence goes on from OZ244893.1 coordinate 2,731,050, forward strand.
CGCGAATGACAATCTGCCCTTCGGGACCGGGTTCGTCGCCGGCCACCCGTTGGACACGGCCGTCGGGCAATGCAACTTCGATCGTACCTCGCTCAAGTCGATCCAGGATTGACAGGACGGTCCGCCGCGACATGTCCACACCTCTTAGTCCGTTTTGCCGGGACGGCCGGCCGTAAGCCCCAGGGCGCCGAAATAGAGCGGGGCCGGAAGCGCCGCCAGAAACCTCAGCGGCGCCGCCAGAAGCCAGGGAAAAGCGATCTCGAACCGACCTCGGATCATGCCCCGTACAATTCGGGAAGCTGCCACTTCTGGCGTCATAAGAAATGGCATCTTGAAGCTGTTCTTGTCAGTCAGTCGCGTCGCCACGAAGCCCGGATTGCAGATCTGCACACCAACTCCCGAGCCCCGCAGATCGCAGCGAAGATTTTCGGCAAGGTGAATCAGTGCTGCCTTGGTAGCTCCATAACCCCAGGCGTTGGGGAGGCCGCGATATCCCGACAGCGAACCCACAAGCAGAATCTGGCCCGAGCCGCGTTGGCAGAACGACGGCACACAGGCTGCGAGAACGCGCAGGGCTCCGGTCAGGTTTACATCCACGATCGTCTCCAGGACTGCCGGATCGGGCCGCCGCGCAGACATCGGTTCGTAAGCGCCTGCACAATATATAACCCCATCGATCTCGCCTGCAGACTCGAACGCTTCCAATGTAACGGCGCCATCGGAAACGTCGACGGGAACTGCCCGATGGCCGCCCTTCGCCGTCTCCACAGGTGTCATCTCGTCAACGAGCGAGGCGAGCGCAGCACCGTCGCGGGCGGAAGCGGCAACAGCCGCACCTTCCCGCGCCAGTTTCAGCGCGAGATGCCGGCCAATGCCCGCGCTTGCGCCAACCAGCCAGTAGCGTTTGCCCGCAAGGTCAGTCACACCGATACGCCTTCACTGGCCGCCGATTTTTGGAACAACACCAAAACCTCACCAACCTTCAGCCCGAACTTGGACATTCGTGCCTTGTTGATGAGCGTTCCGTCATCCATCAGGTAAAACCAGTCCTCCATAGCAACAACAATGTCTCCCTTGGCCCGCGGAACGCGAAGCCGGTAACGCATCACCGCCGCGTTCCCGCACTGGGCACCGGCCGCCGTGCCTTCCACGTCCTGGGCAGTTGCGGTAAAGGTCCCGTCCTGTGCAAATGCCAGATGCCAACACCTCTCGCCGGTTTCACCATTGTGATAACGGAACCGTTCGTCGAGGGTTCCCTTGTTGCCAGACCACTCGCCAGTCATTTCAACAATGAATCTCCGTTCCACCCGGCCGGAGAGCCCGACGAACACGCCGGAGGCGGACAGGGGACCACTCAGATAGTCGCGCAAGTCCAGAACCGGGGTCTCGGCGGCATAGGAGCCAAGGCTCTGGCCAACAAGGTCGAACAGGAGGCTGGAGCCGGGGAAATGCCGTGTTTTCAAACTGCCTCTCCTTTACGGATTTGATGAATCAAGGGGTCCTGACGAATCGGAGTTCGCATCAGCTGCAAGAGGTCATAGCAGGCGGCCGCGCCCGCTGTTCGTGTCACCGACCCGACGTGTGATGTGAGCGCTTTCACGTGATATTCCGCTTGGGAGGTTCCGGACGCCGCCACCAGGGTACACCCTTGCGATACAGCTTCAGGGCCTGCCAGTGGATCAACGCTGTCGTCCGGGCACCACCGAACGGCCGTCGCAAAAGGGCGCGAACCAGTTCGCGGTCGCTGAACGGTCGTCGGGTGCCAGCGATCGCCGTTGACAGACCTCCGCCGTCTCCGTCGTCATAGATGATTCGGACCGCGATCCGGTCTTCGTCGAAAAGAAAACGAAACCGGTACTCGCCCTTGAGGTCGAAAAAAGGCGAAACATGGAAACATTTGGCAGCAACCGGGCAACTGTCGCGTCCGATGTCAGCACCCTTCTCGCCCTTGCAAAGATAAGCGTGGCGGTCGCCAAACGTATTGTGGACTTCGGCCAGGACCGAACGGAGATTGCCCGCAGCGCCAAGGAGAAACCAGAAACTGACCGGGTTGAACGTGTAACCCCAGTAGCGGGGATGAGTCATCAGCAGCACGCGGTCAATGCCATCGACGCCGGCTTCGCAAGCAGCCGCACAAACGCCTTCCACCCCGTTATATTCCTCGACACCATGGTCCGACGGATGAAGCGAGACAAGATTGGGCCGACCAAACGAGAACAGTTTCGGGCCAGGTGCGTTGGACAAAGCCGCTTCGTCAAGAAGCAGGTAGTCGATGCCGTACGTAAACCGATTTTTCGCCGGCACTCGCCGGGTATGGCTGACCCGGGCGCGTACGACCGAGGAGCCGATCAATCCCATGGTACCGAGACCCCCAAGGCGCGGGCAACAGCGACGGCGCTTGCAAGACCGTCCTCGTGAAACCCCATACCAGTCCAGGCACCACAATACCATGTATTGGCCTGGCCCTGGATACAGGGCAGCTCGGACTGGGCTGCGATGGCTCCAAAATCATATTGGGGATGATCGAATGCATGTTCGTCCAGAATGCTGGCTTCATCGACCGGCATGGACGGGTTAAGTGTCGCAAACAGCGGTACATCGTGCGAAATACCCTGGAGCGAGTTCATCCAGTAAGTGACGGACGCCTGGTCTTCATCAGCCTGCGATTTCGCCAGATACACCCAGCTCGACCAGCAGGCCCGGCGCCGCGGCATCAGGCGCGGATCGGTGTGGAGCACAATCCGGTTGCGGCGATACGGAATGCCGGCCAGCACACGACGTTCGGCCTCCCGGGCATCCTTGAGGATGGAGAGCGTGGTATCGCTGTGGCAGGCAAAAACGACGCTGTCGAAGCGTTCGGCCTCGTGTCCTGTCGCCTTGATCCGGACTCCGTCATCACCCCGGGTCACAGCCTCAACTGTCGAACGCAACCGCACCTCTGCACTCATACTCGCCGCCATTTTCGCAACATAGGTGCGGGAACCGCCCTCGACCGTCCACCACTGATGATGGCCCGAAAAGGACAGCAGGCCGTGATTGGCAAAAAAGCGCGCGAGTACACCCGCCGGGAACTTCAGCATCTCGGCGCGTGGTGTCGACCAGATGGCCCCGCTCATCGGCAAAAGATAGTAGCGCTCGAACCAGGCGCCGAGCCGGCGGCGGCGTATAAGATCACCGAGGGTCAGGCGGGGATCATCCGACACCTCGGCAAGCGCTGTGCGGTTGAATACCGCGATATCGCGGAACATGCGCCAGAAGCCGGGTTTCACAGCATTTTCAGGCTGCGCAAATACAGACCTGATATTGCTGCCGCCAAATTCGATCGCGCCGCCATTGACGGAAACCGCGAACGACATGTTGCTGGGCTTCACCGGGACTTCCAGGCGATCGAACAAACGGCACAGATGCGGATAATTAACCTTGTTGAACACAATAAAACCTGTGTCGACCGGCACTTCGCGGCCACGGGACTGAACAACCAGGGTCCGCGCATGACCTCCCAGGCGTCCCGCCGTTTCGAACAGCACCACCTCGTGGGACCGGCACAGAAGCCACGCCGCCCCGAGCCCTGAAATACCAGCTCCAACGACCGCGATGCGGCGGCGGTTTGCCGGAATGTCGTTTCGTACGGGTCCCATGTCTGGAGATATACGCAGCAAACAGGAAAACGGATCACCAGATCCGCCAAAAATGTGATCCGAAGCGCCAATCGAACCGTATACTTGGTCATGACCAATTCAGGAAACGTTGTCAGATTCCCGAAGCCTCCTGTAAACGAGGCCCTGTTAAAGACCACGCAAAGCCGGACTGCAGGGGAACCCGATGAGATGTCCGTGAAGCTTCGCGCCGTAACGGAGTTCGAAGATCGCACCGCATTCGAAGCCCTTGTGCGTCATTTTGGTCCAAGGATCAGGGCTTACCTGCTTCGTACCGGTGGCGATCCGGGCAGGGTCGACGATGTCCTGCAGGAAACCTTCACTGCGATCTGGCGCAAGGCTGGCCTTTACGACTATCGGCGCGCCACCGCTGCTGCCTGGATATTCGCGATCGCGCGAAACCAGCAGATCGATTCCTTCCGCCGTGAACGTCGGCCAGAAGTCGATCCGGAGGACCCTGCCTTCTGCCCCGATCCTCTCCCCGACGGCGAACAAAAGCTTGTAAAGAGGCAACAGGCCGCAACCATCCGTAATGCGCTGTCCGCACTCAGTGCAGAACAGCGCGAAGTCCTGCGCCTGTCATTCTATGAAGGCGAATCCTATCCGGCGATCGCAGTGCGCCTCGGGCTCCCCCTCGGCACCGTGAAGTCGCGCGCCCGACTGGCTTTCGGACGCCTTCGCAAGGCACTCGAGACCCAGCGGGAGGAATTGAGATGATGATTTCGCATCATCCGGGGGAAGACCTGCTGCTTGCCTACGGCGCCGGTACCCTTGATGAGGCAACGTCGCTGCTGGTCGCCACACATCTCGCATTGTGTCCAGAGTGTCGCGCTGATGTCGATCTTGCCGAAGCGATTGGCGGTTCATTCATGGATGCGGACAAATCCGACACCGCGCCCGGCGAGGTCAGGCTGGAGGCCCTTGCCGACACACTGGCCATCAGCAGCGAAGCGCGGCCCCGGACGGTTGTGGCGGGCATGAGGAAAGGGGCGTTTGTCCTGCCACAACCCCTGCGTGACTATGCCGGAGGAGATGCGCCGACACTCGGCTGGCGCACCGTAGGTGGAGGAATCCGTCAGGTTCCTTTGACCGAACCGGGACGCGGCACCGTGGCCCGGCTTCTGTCCATTCCGGCCGGCAAGGGTGTTCCCGACCACGGTCATCGCGGGTCCGAATTCACTCTGGTTCTGGCCGGCACGTTTTATGACCGGCATTCCTGGTACCGTCGCGGCGATGTCCAGGTTGTGGACGAGACCCTGGTACATCGACCTGTCGCAGGGCCGGAAGAGGACTGTATTTGCCTCGCGGTAACCGACGCGCCACTCAAATTCCTGGGACCCGTCCCCCGGCTGCTGCAGCTGATTCACGGTATCTGAGACGCCAGGACGCCTCCGTTTCAGAATACGGCGTGTTCGCCGAGATCAACGGACACCCCATCGCGAATCACCCGGGCGTAATGGTCGAACAGGGTCTCCGAGCCATGGGCTGGAGTGGCTGCGGCGTCATAATGTCCGGTCTCACGATCCAGAACAAGCATCGATTCGGTCGCGTAGTATTTCGCTATTCGGGCGAGTTCTGCCTTGACGGCCAATGGCGGCGCCACTCGAGCAAGCGTACCTAGGCCGTGAACCACGATATCCAGCAGCGCCACCGGTACATGAAAATAGCGTGGCCTGAGCCCCAGCAGGGCAAACAGATGTTCACCCTGCTCTTTTGGTGTTATGGCCTTTCCTGGTCCTCCGATCGGCAGTATGCGGTTGTAGCGGCTTTCATCATCCAGACACCCTGCGAGGTAGTCTGCGAGATCTGCGGTGCCAATCGGCTTGCAGGATGTCAGGGTTCCGTTTCCGAACATGACAAAGGGCTTCCCGCGTCGAACACGATCGATCTGGCCGGACAGCGACTTGAACAGGGCCGTCGGTCGGACGATCGAGTAGGTCATGCCAGAGCTGCGCAGCACGTCTTCAAAGGCCAGCTTGGCGTGCTGAAACGCGAGCCGGGGCTTCTGGACACAGATCGCGGAAAGCAGGATCACCTGGCGGACTCCGGCTTCCTTTGCTGCTTCGAGTGCATTGACATGGGCCTCGTGGTCGATGGCCCAGGCATCCCCGGGTGCGCCTGTCCGCGAAGCAAGACATGACACCAGCGTATCGAAACGCTCACCGCAAAACCCGGCCTGCCGGACCGAATCGGGATCGGTCACGTCGCCCAATCGGACCTGCGCGCCGCCAGGCAGCTTCTGTTGGCGACGCCCGAAACAGACCACCTCATGGCCGCGCGTGACGAACTCCCGAACTGTTGCACAGCCCACCGTCCCGGTGCCGCCCAGAAAAAAAATCCGGCGCGAACCGGGACAGGAACGATCCCCGTTCATTGTCGGGCGGGGACCAGCGGGGTACGGGCAGAAGGCAAAAAAATTGTCCAATAAATTTTACAAATTAAAATGTAAATTATTGTTGACTGACCGAATCTGCAAGTCTAGACTTGCCATGTTCGCAAGGAGCGTACTGGGCATTGCGTCCAATATGTGATGATGCGGACACTGCGCTGACAGGAGAAGCAAATATGGCCCATGAGACGCAGACGGCCGATATCGACGATCCCGATCGGATCTGGCCAACAGGACTGACTATCCGGGAATCTGAAGAACTGCACAAACACGTCATTGACGGTGCTCGGGTGTTCTTCATGATCGCGCTAATAGCGCACATCCTCGCGTATATCTTTACGCCGTGGACTTTCTGAGAGGAACCTGAATCATGAATCAAGGAAGAATCTGGTGCGTGGTGAAACCGACCGTGGGACTTCCCTTGTTCCTCGGCGGTGTTGCGGTCATCTCTTTGATCGTTCACTTCGCGGTACTCGGCAACTCGACATGGTTCGCCAAGTTCATCCAGGGCGGCTGATAGTGGCGCATTAGGCCCTTCCAGGATCGGCATCACTCGCGCCCGGCTGTTCTGCCGGTGCGTGGGGTGCCGTCCAGGACCTCACGCCTTCTATCGTGCCAATAAGGAAACGCCATGGTTATGCTAGTACGCATCTATGCGTCCGAACAGGGTGCAAGAGATGCCGACGCCAAGCTGTCCGAGGCCGGTTTCGGTAAACGGGCGGTATTCCTCGCCAACGAGCATCAGGGACAGGCTGCAGACGCTGTTCAGGCTGCGAACCGCGCCGGGACACTCCCGGAGCGCATGGCAAAGATCTGCACCGACAGTCTTGCCCAGGGTCGATCGCTTTTATCGGTGGATCCGCCGTTCGGAACAGCGCAACGCGCCATCAACATCATGGAGAACGGCGATACTGTCGAGAGTGACCGTAGCGCAGCGTTCACGGACGATGATCCGGCACCTTTTTCGCGGATGCTGGGTATGCCGGTGCTCTCGGATTTTTCTTCCTCGACCGGTTTGCTGCCGTCGAGATGGAGCTTTTCCGCCGGCTTCGGTATGGGTCTTCTCAGCCGAAATGCAGCGCCGTTTTCTTCGATGTTCGGGATGAAGATTCTGACGAATCCCAAGCGGAGAGACTCCAGTTTCGGCATGCCGTTGGGCAGCCGGAACCCGGCGCCGTTATCATCGTTGCTGGGCATGAAGCCGCTCTTGTCGCGGCAACGGTCCGGTGACTACAGTTTCGGTTTCCCCCTGTTGTCCAATAATCCGGCTCCGCTTTCGAGCCTGATTGGCATCAGGACCTTGAGCAAAGACCGCTAGTCCGCAGCTGGATTGACCGCAACGGACGGCTGATCCGGCTGGAGTGTCCGGAAGGATCACCTGTTGAAGTATATCGGCAGACGCGTGATGCGGGCCTGGGCGTCCCTGGGCCCGCGGTATATGCCGTTTGCGGACGTAGCGACGCCCGACCTTCCCCTCGGCCGCCTCATGCGGCTGTCCCTTTTCCAGGTTTCCGTCGGTATTACCCTTGTCCTGCTCGTCGGCACGCTCAACCGTGTGATGATCGTCGAGCTCGGTGTTCCGGCAACAGTGGTGGGCGTGATGATAGCGCTCCCTCTGCTTTTTGCACCCTTCCGGGCGCTGGTGGGTTACAAGTCAGATACACATCGCTGCGAACTCGGATGGCGCCGGGTCCCCTTCATATGGAAGGGTTCACTGCTGCAATTCGGCGGATTCGCGTTCATGCCTTTCGCCCTGCTCGTGCTGGCCGGAAAGGGACATGCCGACACGGCGCCGCTTTGGATCGGACATGCCTCGGCGGCGCTCGCCTTCCTCCTTGTCGGTGCCGGCGCCCATATCGTTCAAACGGTTGGGCTCGCACTCGCAACTGATCTGACGCCGCAGGAATCCCACCCGAGGGTGGTGGGTTTCATGTATGTCATGCTTCTGGCGGGCATGATTGTAAGCTCGCTGATATTCGGCGCCGTGCTCTCCGATTTCTCATCTGCCCGGCTGGTTCAGGTCATCCAGAGCGCTGCGGTCATAACCGTTGTCCTCAATGTGGTCGCTATGTGGCGCCAGGAGACGCGGCAGTCGAGCCGAACCTCGGAGCCGCGGGTTCCCGACCCCACGTTCCGCGAATCCTGGATGCGTTTCTGTCAGGGGGAACATGCCGTTCGGCGGCTCGTGATCGTCGGTCTCGGAACCATGGCGTTCGGCATGGCCGATGTATTGCTCGAACCTTATGGCGGTCAGGTGCTGCAATGGTCAGTCGCAGCGACAACGACCCTGACAGCACTGCTCGCCATTGGCGGCCTGCTGGGTTTTGTATTTGCCTCGCATGCTCTCGGACCCGGATCCGATCCGTACCGCCTGACTCTCAATGGCGCTCTGGTGGGAGTGCCAGCCTTTGCACTGGTCATCGTCGCAGCTCCATTCAACCTTGATGGTGCGTTTCTGGTCGGCAACTTCCTGATCGGGTTTGGTGCAGCCGTATTTGGTCACGCGACTCTCACAGCATCCATGAGTCTTGCTCCAAAATCCCAGGCGGGACTGGCCCTGGGCGCATGGGGCGCGGTCCAGGCGACCGCGGCCGGCGCCGCGATGGCGCTGAGTGGCACGTTGCGCGATCTGGTCAACGCCGGTATCGGCGCAAGCGAACAACTCTGGGTCTTTACGGGAGCAGCTGCCGGCTATGTCGCGGTCTACAGCCTCGAGATCCTGCTATTGCTCGCCACGATCGCGGCGACGCTTCCGCTGATCCGCCGCGCTGCACAAAGTCGTAATCATCTCTCCCAGACGGATGAGGACTCTGCTTTCGATGAGAATTCAAAAATGGCAGATCCGTCGGGCCGGACCATATAGAAGGAAACCGGGATGGCGCGCCGTCCAATCCTTGAGTATCCCGATCCACGCCTGCGCGAACAAGCATCGCCGGTCACAAGGTTTGACACAGAATTGGGCTGCCTGATTGAAGACATGCTGGAGACGCTTGATGCAACAGGTTCACTGGCTCTCTCCGCACCCCAGGTCGACGAAAGCCGCGCCGTCCTGGTCATCAAACCATCAGGTCCCGGTCAGATACCGCGCAGCTACGTAAACCCTGAAGTCCTGTCCAGGGACGCCTGGGGACTGGTTCAGGAGAGCTGCCTGTCCCTGCCGGGTTTCGTCGGAAATGTCTGGCGCGCAACAGAAATCCGGATTCGGGCCTGTGACCCCGACGGGGAGACCTTCGAGAGAAACCTTTCAGGAATGGACGCGGTGTGTCTCCAGCACGAAATCGATCACCTGTCAGGCAAGTTGTTCATCGACCGAATGTCTGCGTTGCGCAGACTGTTCTTTCATGCTGCCGCAGGCAGACGCGCGCGCCAACGAAGTCGAGCAGAGTAAGCGTCCGGAACCCGGATTCCTTCCAGATCCTGCCGAACACATGCGCGAATGGTCGCACCCTTTCACGGCCAACCGTTTCTCGACAGGATGGCGCTCGGTCAGTCGGGTTGGCAATACGATGAAATCTGTCAACCATACCAAAGACATATTGCGACGCAGTGGTTTCTGGCTTCTCGCAGTCCTTTGGCTTCCCGCCGGAGTGGCCGCAACCGCGAATCCCGGATTTCCGGAATTGGTCCCGGGAGCTGCCGGACTGTTGTTGCTCGCCGTATGTGGCTTGCCGCTGGCACTGGGTTGCCGGAAGCTGGACCGTCTGGGTTATCGCCGGAGTGCGTGGCTCGCCGGGATGACAATGGGGACCATCACCGTGTTCGCAGCACAGGTTGGAGGTCTGCTTGGACCGATGTGGGTCGCCGTTCACACAGCAATTCTCGGAGCCGCCGTCTGGATTGTGGGCTATCTGATGATGCGCCTCAACTGAGGCCGCTCTTGCACCAGGTCAACCCTGCGCTGCAGCCTTGCCCAGATGTCCGGGTCCTACGCATTCGTGCGAGCACTCACAAACTTCCGATTCACGAATACTCCCGAAAAAATGGATTGAACCCGGTTTCTTCCACAACCGCATCCGGCGCATCCGGTTTTTCTTCGTCGGGGCTGATCCCAGCACAGAAATCCCTCATGTCAAACGCGAGGTCGGTCGAACACTGACCCGGTGTGAACGCAGGCGAAACCGGCCTGTCCTGAAAATCGGATGATAGCGCAAGACGCCGGCCGACCAGCCCGGACGATCGCGGTGCCCGAACAGGCAGCAAGCCCGATCCCGCCAACAACCTACGTCAGCTATTTCATACACCGGCCCAGCTGGCAGAGCCAGCCGGGCCTGCTCTTTTGCTCTCCATCCGCGAACAGTCTGTGTTTGTTGATCATCTCGCAGTTTTCACGTGCCTCATTGAGGCCGTGTTTCTCCTCGTCCACGAACACGATTTCCATCGCGCCCCGGACGACAGGGTCCACTTTCGCCCGTTCTTCGTATGACACCTGAACCCATTCGACCCGCGCCAATCCAGGCGAGGTTTTCACCAGCTCGTCCCAACATTGATCTGCACCGTAAAAGGCTTCAGCACCCTTGCATGACATGACAGGATAATCGTGCCAGTCCGTGAAACAGGGCCGTGCCCCGAAATGTCAGTCGGATATCCACCCTGAACCTTGTACGCTCCATCACTGTCCGGCAGTCAATGCCGAACAATGAGCAAAAAAGCAGGGTACCGCGTGAACTCCGCGGCCCTGCGACCGCTTCGGGAATATGATTTGGAGGATGTCTGTCTTGACCGTTCCTGATCTGGTTGCGTCACGAGGTGCGTGCGCGCAACGGAGAACCATCCGGTTGCCTGTCCGTTCGGCAGAAGCAGGAGGAGTCTATGGGCATATCGGTTCGAGCCTGGGCAATGATCAGCTGTTGCCTGAGCAGTTGTGCTTCTTTGGAACTGCCGTTCCTGCGCACGCATTCCAACAATCCATGCAGGGCCCAAACATTGTTCGGGTGCCGGTTGCACCGGGCGATGTCACCGGTATAGCCTAGATCCGTTCTGTAGACGGACTCGGCTTCCTCGAACTGCCCCTGCTGCGCCAGCAAAGCGCCGAGGGCGTGGCGCGGCGGGTGCATCCAGGCCCAAGGCTCTGTGAAGTTGAGGTTGTCGTCCCGCTCGACGGCAAGACGCAATGCATCGAACGCGCGCTCAAAGTTGTTCTTGCGATATTCCAGTTCCCCTTCGAGCATTGCGTCACCCACTTGCAGAATGTCGCGTACGGTATTACTCAAAAAAATGGCGTCTTCCGGGATCGTCTCAAGATGGCCCCGGAATTCTGCCCTCGCAGCTTCCGCGTTCCTGATGTCGCCCAATGCCGAGTAGGCGACCCCCTTGCCATAATGGTTCATGGCGAGCCGGATAGGTGTTTGTTCGGGGCATTCCGGAAGCTGATCCGCGATCAGCTCTCCCCATTTGCCAAAGCGTATGTAGACATGGGTACGCATCGCGGAATAGCCATCCAGAATACTGGCCATGAAGGGGTAGCTCGACGCCAGCAACTCCGGTGTCGCTGTCGAACATATTCGATTGGCCGCAGCAATCGCAGTGCCGTATTGCCCAAGGAACATTGCGGTGTACATGTAGAGATGTAGGTCGTGGCATCGGGCCGTGGTATAGAAATTGACGGGTCCCGCGAAAGCAAGATACTTGTCGTCGGCCTCGACGGCGCGTCGGGATTGCTCAACTGCCTGCGCGTAATCACCACACAATACATATATGTGGGCCGCCATATGCTCCATATGGCCACCGTCTGCCACGAGGCCACGCACCATATCGGCGGTCCCGAGGGCCCGTTCAGGAAAAGGCGACATCTCCATCAAATGTATGTACATGTGAAGGACTCCGGGATGGCGGATCCCGATCTTTTCGCTCTCCTTGATCGCCCCCTCCAGAACGACGATTCCTTCTTCGGTCAAGGCCTCGGGATTCGGTGTTCCGGTTTTCAGATCCCACAGTTTCCGTGGCGTGCAGGTGACAACCGCTTCCGCGAACAGGGCCGCAATATCGAGGTCTTTCGGAAATGCGGCATGGACGATCCGCATCTCGTTCGTATATTCCCGGTGCCACTGGCCGAGGATGCTATGGCTTGTTTCGTTTCGCGACTGGTAGCGTATCGATATTGCCTTGATGAGGGCACGCTCGTCAGGTCGCGGTTCACCTGCCCTGTCCAGCGCCTGCAGGGCCTCCCTGGCCGCATCATGGCAAAGCGGCAAGGCCTCCGCGATCTCACGTTCCGTATAGCGGATCCATGGACGGTTGTAGAACGGTCCACCGGCATAGGCGATGCCCCACCACGCCATCGCACAGTCGGGATCGTTCCCGAGCGCCGCGCGAAAACAGTTCACGGCCTCTTCATGATTGTAGGCATAGATCCAGTTGAGGCCGAGATCAAACCAGGCCTGCGCCTCCGGAGAGGTGGTCGCGACGTCCCGCTTCCAGGCACCAAGATCGAATTCGTAGCCATCCGGGGCCGCAGCAGTTGCGCGCTGAACAGGGTTCCGGATCACCGGGCGATCTCCGGGGAATGTCTCTCAACCCGAATTTTCGAATTCATGGTCCTTCCCTCCTGACCGTCAGACCACGAGCATAGTCGACAGTAAATCGTGCGTAGCCTTCGCTGCTTCGTTTCAGGTGCGCCCTGACGAGCCGGTGCAATTGGGGCAGCCGGAAAAACGGTACCATCGGAAGTGTATGGTGCTCGGCATGATAGGGCATGTTCCAGGTTACAAAGCAGACAATACGATTTGTAAGTACGGTACGGGAATTCTCGAACATATCGCTGACAGCAGGGCAGTGGCCGTGCTCGGCCAGGTGATACAGCCGGAGAACCGGGAAGCCGATAACAATGGGCACCAGCCAGACCCAGAGGAGCACAGGCGAGACTCCGATGGAAAGCACCAGAACAGCAACATAAAGCGCGATCGAGATTCGTGCTTCCGCTCGCACCTGATCCCGCTCATTCTCTGGCACGAAGTCGTCAAAACCCTTGCCGCGCGCATTCGAAATCAGCAGCAGCACCTTGTTCTTCCAGTACAGGGGCGCCAATGCATAGACCAGGTATTGGCCCACCGTTCCCGGCTTCGGCTTTCCGACCAGTTCCGGGTCATGGCCCGGATCATTGGTGAACCTGTGATGTTCGAGATGAAAATACCGGAACCACAAAAACGGCTGGATGATTACGAAGCCTGCCACCCGGCCAGTCCATTCGTTGATCCAATATGTCCGGAACGGAGACTTGTGCGTACATTCATGCTCGAGATTGAAAAGAAACGACAACAGGATCCCGAGAGGGAACATCAGAAAGGGCCAGCCGGGTACCTGCATCGCGACCGGGGCTGCAAACAGGAAAATCAGAACCATGTAGATGCCAAGATGGCGCAAGGCCGGCCCATCCACCTTTTCGACAAGCGCCCTTCGCTCGTCCCGGGAGAGGGATTTCACGAATTCTGCATGGTCCATTTCCCGAAGTCCTTACATCGTTCGTGGCAACCAGAGCGCGATTGCGGGAAACAGGATGACAAGAGTGAGTCGCACGAAGTCGGCCAGAAGGAAGGAAATGATTCCCCGGAATATGGTACCGAGCGGAATATCAGGCCGGACCCCATGCATGACAAAAACATTGAGCCCAATGGGTGGTGTGATCATGCCGATTTCGATCACCATGATCATGACGATGCCCCACCAGATGGGGTCGTATCCCAAACCATCAGTCACCAGGGGAAAGACAAAGGGCAGCGTGATGACCATTGCGGCAACTGAATCGAATATCGCGCCGAGACCGATATAGATGGCAGCCAGTACGAATATGATTGCCAGTGCTGGCAAGCCGAGACCCACGACCCAGTCTACCAGGGCGGCAGGCATTCTGGTGAGGGCGATGAAGTTCGAGAATATATGAGCCCCGATCAGGATCGTGTAGAGAAGGCCGACATTGCTCGCCGTTTCACCGATCGTTCTGAAAAACGAGTCCCGGTTCAGCTTGCCGCGGCCGACGGCGAAGACAAAGGCAATCAGCGTCCCAGCAGCAGCCGCTTCGATCACCGTGAACACGCCGCCATAGAGGCCTACCGTCATGATCAGAATGATCAGGACGATACCCCAGCTGTTTCGTGCAGTCCTTGCGACCTGTCTCCAGTTCTGCCTCGGCCCCGCTGGCGCAAGGGACGGGTTGCGCCGGACCATGATCTGGATGGCTGCAAAATAGACCAGTATGGTCAGAAGCCCCGGTACGACGCCGGCAATGAAGAGCGTGATGACGAACTGCTCGGTCAGAAACGCATAGATCAGCATGATTGAAGACGGCGGGATCAGCGAGCCCAGAGTGCCGCCGGCGGCGATGGAGCCTGCGCCCAGACTTTTTGCATATCCCTGTTGTTCCATCTCCGGAAGCGCAATGCGGGCCATCGTCGCCGTCGTTGCAATCGACGATCCGCAGGCAGCGCCAAAGCCGCCGCAGCCGGCGACGGTCGCCATTGCCAGCCCGCCGCGGCGATGCCCGAACAGGGAGTTGGCAAGATGGTAGAGGTCGCTCGCCAACCCTGACACGCCGGCAAAGGAGCCCATGAGAAGAAACATGGGGATAATGATCAGATGTGGGCTCGATATCGCGGTCGCCGTTTCCGATCCGAACATCGAGATTGCTGCAAGCGGGTTTCCCGTCATGATCCAGAAACCCGCGACACCGGCAATTGCCATGGCGATACCGACAGGAACGTGAACCGCAATCAGCGACAACATTCCGAGGAATGACAAGAGCCCGATCGCAATTGGGTCCACTATCGTCGATTATCCTCGCCTGTATCCTGAAAGCCCGCTTCCGGGCTCGCCAGAGGGCGGCCATTCCTGAAATTATCGAATATGGCGACGACCACAAATGTCTGAATCGGCAGACACAAGGCCAGCAGCAAGGTCGAAAGAATCCAGCTCGGCCAAATCGGAATATGCAGAAGCCAGGTAAACTGCTGATGCTCGACCAGCTTCCAGGTATAACGCCCGACCTCCCAGACAATTCCGGCCATGACGAGCAGGGCGGCAAACTGGCCAAAACACTCCACCAGCTGACCGGTTCGATTTCCGAGGGCGCGGCCCAGAAAGCGAATTGATATGTTTTGCGTTGCAGCGAGCGTCAGCGGAAAACAGGACGCCACGATGACCGGTGTCAGGACTTCCAGAAGATCGCTCAGCCCATATATCGGTGCATTAAGGGCGGATCGTGTCAGCGCATCAGCCAGAATCGCGGCAGAGATCAGCAACAGGCAGATCAACCCGAGAACCGCCGAGTATTTTCCGGCGGTCCTGGTCAGTCGGATCATCAAGCTGCCCCCGTGCACATTCCCTGAATGACAGGCCGCCGGCGGACGCTAGAGGGATCCTACCTCGAGGCCCGCACCTCCTTGATCGCGGCCAGGACCTCCCGGTACAGGTTGACCCCCTTGTCGTTGGTCGTGTCATGCTTCTGAATAATGGGAGCCAACAGATTTTGCACTTCGGCGACCGCCCCTGCGTCCCAGTCGTGAATTGTATGGGTTCCGGCCGATGCCAGCTTCTTCTCTGCGTCGGCTTGCTGCCGGTCGAGGCCTTCACCGAGTTTCCTGGTCAGCCATTCACCGGAATACCTGTCGAAAGCGGCCTTCGCCTTCGCCGGAAGTTTGCTATAGGTGTCGCGGCGCATCGGGAAGATCACCGCCACGGATCCGAGTTTCATGTCGAAGTTGTGGTGCGTGGCAGCGTCGGCGATGCGAAACGTGTAGACATTGCCCGGCGCCATCAAGGTTCCATCGATCACACCGCGGCTGATGTTTGCGGCGATCGCAGGGGCCGGAACATTACCCACAGGAACGGCACCCAACCGGGTTACGATCTCGTTCTGAATGGGGCCGGCCGCCCGCAGGCGCAGTCCCGCCAGATCCTTTACCGACCGAATAGGCCTGGTCGTGGAGATTCCGTAGGGCCCCGACATGATAACCCCGACGAGCATCAGGTCATCGAAATCCGAGACCAGACCCTTTTCGTATATTTTCCACGCAGCAAGGCCGGCCTCGACATTGCTCTTCGCGAGGAAGGGAAGTTCGAAAATCGACAGTTCGGGAAATCGTCCCGGCGAATAGGCAACCACAACTTCAGCAATATCCGCAACGGCATTCTCAACCATGGAGAGCTGCTGAACCGGACCTTTTCCCAACGTACCACCGGGGAAATGTTCGATTTTCAGAGTGCCTTCGGAGGCATCCTCGATGGCCTTTGCGAAGGCCGGAACGGTGACCGCGTTATTGGCGCTTTTCGGTGATACAAAACTCGCCCACCGCAAGGTGGTGACCTTGTCCTGGGCAAGAACCACTCCCGGCGTTGCAGCAATAGCGATCAAAGCGATCCCCAGTATTAACGCAGCGCATGTTGCTTTTTTCATCTTTTCGTACTCGTATGGTGGATCCGTGGGTTCCCTCGCGCCCAAACACCGGTCATACCTCCCCACCGATTATCCTGTCGCAAGCAGAAAAGCCCTGTGGTGGAAAGTCTCCAAAACACCCCCCACGGTGTCAAGAGAAATTGGCCGAGCCGCGGAAGCGGCCAGCCACCAGAAGGGCGCGAGCCGCAGACCACCCCGGCCGGGTCCTTTCATGATCAGGAATTTCAATCCGTGACGAGACAAGCGCTTCACGCAATACTATTTTTACTCTCTTCAGGAGCCTTTCGAGAAAACCGAGGCGTCAGCAATGCGCCCGACAAGGGATTTCGGTCCTGAAACAGGGCGTTTGCTTTTACAACCGAACGCATTTGGTTCGATACCTCTATGGATCATGGAGACCGTCGGCAAACCGCGCCAGATCAATGTCGATAGCGCAGACGGATGCGCAAGTCTTCGATCATACCCGACCGTCCGGATAGCCGGTGTTTCGGGCCTTTCGGAGGCGCGAAGTCCTTGTGATTTCTGGATCGCGAACGCCAATACGGAATTTCACAACCGGGCCGACACGACAGGTTTCCAATCCTCACACCTCTCGAGCCGTGACCCGGCATTGCTGGCTCTCCCAGGCTTACGCCGGATGCTCGTAGCCATTTGCGATCGCTTCCCGGCTCCACGATTCCGCGACTTCATAGAAGGCGATTTCAGGAAGGACGAACCTGTGCAGACACAGCTCTTGCATGATCTCCCTGGCCGAAGGCATCAGGTGCGCCCGGAAGGCCGAGTTTCTCAAATTTGCAAGATCCCCGGCGGCAATTCCGCTCGACGCGACAAAAGGCGGCATGGGCGCAGGGTCGGATATGGCGAGCGTACGTATTCTCGAGGCAAGTTCCGGACGGTGGCGCTCCAGCAACATATGAAAGTACCCATCCACGGGGCCGATATCGATCTCATCCTCCAGCAGTGCATTAATGATTCCGATCGGCGATTGGTAAGGGCCGATGCTGCGGGAAAACAAAGGTTTTCCGGATTTCAGGAAATGGGGCAGCAACATCCATCTTGGCGCGTTATAGCCGGAATGGGAATGTTCAACAGTCCATCCGAAACGACGATCGAAAAGATCCTCAAGTCGGGCCGCCGTTTCGTCGCGACGGACGACCATGTTGGTCCAGTACAGTGCCTGTCGCCTGCAATATTCATGGTTGAGAACAGGGACAGCGATCAGTTCCGGTCGAGGGTCCGATCGCCAGTAGGGCCAGCCGCACATTTGCACCAGTCCCATATCGGGGCGCTTCCATAACTCCTCGATGGGCGCTGGAGCGACATGCTCCACAATCTCCAGGGGCACGTCCGAATCGTGGGAAATATATTCGACAAGCTGGTTCCAGAGACTCCGGCAGCGATCACTCGCCCCGTACATTCGGGTATTCGCGATCAAGGACATGACGTCACCGGAGCCGACATCGAAATTGCGAAGCAGCGGCCCTTCAAATTGCACTTATGGCGGGCGCGCTCTGGTGCAGCCCGGGTGATGACGGGCTCGAGCAGCTGCGGTTGCCGGGTCACCTCAAGGCATGCTGGATTGGCCTCCAGACCAGAAGCCCATGCAATTTGAGATCCCTTGCACGCAGGCTGATGAAATACCCGAATTTTTGAAACCGAATTTCTTTGTGGCGAATATATAGATGCAGCCATCATGTTCAGGGCCCGTCCACGAAAGTCGGGATCCGTCGCTGTTTGTCCAGCGACCGCATCAGGTGAAGAGGATCCCTTATACCATTTCCCCGCAGCTCTGATCTATCATGGGGCCATTGAGCACGGTGATGACAGTCCATCCCCGGAGTACGGCTTAATCCCGGTTCGTCGACGAAATGGCTCCGCGCCTCGGCGAGGGCTGTATGCATGTCTTCACCCATCACAAACACCCGGTGGTAAAGAGCATCGGATTTCAGAAGGCGGGCCGATCACGGAGCAACTGCGCGGCGGCCTCCATCGTTTCTGTCAACATGCCAGCCACTACTCGGGTCTGAGCGCGAACGCATACCGAGGTTGGGCAGGATGATTATGGTTGCATGTTCTGTCCAAATCCTGCAATTCTGTGGCTGTGCAGTCGGTGCTGGTGATGATGAGCTGTGTCGCCAACAGGGTGTCTTGTACCGGAACCTTGTCGGACTTCTGCCAAGTACATCAACGACCCGCCTGCCCTTGTATGACCCGGAATGTTGCGTGCGGCTGCCAGCGGCCACAAGCAACAAAATGCAGACGAGTCACTATTGCCGTCCGGATGAGAGTCCGAACCGCAACATTGCCTGGTGCTGCAGAAGGCTCTATCAGAGACCGGATCCAGTTACATAATTGGCGGGCTTGGGCGAGGTTCTCGGAGCGATGAGCGGACGGAAACCCTTTAGCGAACTCACGAAGGAATTCGGGCCAACGCAACGGGCGCGTATCGAAGCCCGCAAGGAAGAATTGCGTGCGTCCATGCACCTTCACCAACTGCGGCAAGCACGGGCGATGACCCGGAAAGCGGTCGGCGATATCCTGCAGGTCAATCAGCCCACCATCGCCAGACTGGAAACGCACACCGACCTGTATATCTCGACCCTGCGGGCCTTTATCGAGGCCATGGGAGGCCGACTGAATATCACCGCTGAGTTCCCGCAAGGGCGCGTGGTCATCACCAGTTTCTCGAATGCGGAACCAGAAGAGGGCGCCCAATGACCGGAGTTATTCATTGATCCCTTTGCGTGCGCTCGCCGTTAGCCCGACAATCAACATTGCGACATCGCCCAATGGCTCCATGCTGTTCGCGCAACGGCCTGTCCGGCCATTCGATGACCCTGAGTGTAGTTCAGAATGCTCAAGATGACAGGAGTGCGGGTAGTTTGGGTCTGACAGCCGCAGACCCTGCCTGGATATCAACCGATCCAGGCAGGAGCATGAACGGTTTCTCGTTGACGAGGAATTTCAGCAGCGCGATACGGTTCCGGACGAAATTCTCACAGACGGCTTGGAGACCCGCCCGGCAGCGGTCGCGATCCGGCCGCTGATACTGACCGGCTGCCTGCTCCGGAAGATCCGGAAGCGCCCCTGCGGGCTTGTTCATTTTGGACGGGTGGGCTGGACCTGCCTGACGCCAACACCGTCCCGTAGGCACGCTCCGGACTGTTGTTGCCAGGCACCCTGCCCCGCGACGACAAAAATGCCTCGATGATCCGGTAGTGCATACCTGGCTCGCATCTTGCCAACCTGAAGGACCCCCGGCGGTGTATTCGAACTCGCGGGGCTCAAGGATGTTCATTTCTACGGTTTACACCAGTGTTTCACGAATGATCGGCTTCAGATGGAAAGGGACCTGCCCATGATCAGCATGCAG
This sequence comes from Alphaproteobacteria bacterium, assembly GCA_965221485.1. GTDB lineage: Bacteria > Pseudomonadota > Alphaproteobacteria > MPNO01 > UBA830 > JAJEBT01. The sequence continues at coordinate 2,750,852 of OZ244893.1, forward strand.
CTCAACCGCATCCGGAAGCAAACGACTGCTTGCTACGCCCGCCGCGTCAGGTGTACTGCTGATTGCATCGCCGACCGGATCAAGGAAATGATAAGGCAGCTGCAGGGCAGCGATGGCAGCGTGCGACTCCCGAAGCTCGCAATCCTGCTTCCCTCTCGCCGGACCGGGGTGTCTTCGACGTTGATCTGCACAACCACGTCAAGCGGGCTTGGGAAGATCACGAAGGCATCAAGGCCCACACACCGGGGTCATGGACCGATACCCGGAGCAGATTCGAATTCGGCGGTGACCTCAATTCGACCATTCGCGTCCGGGATCAGCGAGAGGATCTGAGGCGATATCTGGTCCCCTCCTTCGGAGACTCTGACGGAGGGCGATCGCCTACTGAAACGGTGTCTGTTCGAACCGGGCTCCGGTGTACCTTTCTTCCTCTCGCACAACATGGTTGAGTGTGTCATTAACCAGTTCTGGTTTCCGACGCGGGCAGTTGCGGATCAGACGATGAGCTGTCTTGCCGACAAGATCATGAAGCGGATGCGTGCTCACGGACGCGGACGGTGGGTGTCAACACCCCGGGATTTCCTTGACCTCGGCAGCCGTCACGCCGTGGATCAGGCCCTCTCGCGCCTCGTCAGGGCCGGGAATCTGCGCCGATCCGGTCGCGGTCTCTACGATCTGCCGCGCTTCAACACCGTGTTGCAACGTCCCGCCCCGGTCGATTTCGACGCCGTGGTTGCCGCGATCGCGCGGCGTGACGGCATTCGATTGATGCCTGATGGTGCGACGGCTGCACACCGTATGGGTTTGACCAATGCCGTACCGGCCAGGGCAAGCTACGCCACCGACGGCGCCACCCGGACGGTGGAAGTCGATGGATGGACGATACACTTCCGTCATGCCGGCACTCGGATAATGCGCTGGGCCGACCGGCCTGGGGCGCCCGTTGTTCAGGCTCTGCTTTGGCTGGGCCCTGACGCAGCCCGGGATCCCCGGGTGATGTCGAGACTGAAGCGTTTGCCGGACGATGTGCGGGACGATCTGACCCGGAATATCGGGGACCTGCCCGGCTGGGCAAGAACGTTGATCCGCACCATATCGGCAGAGCCGATAAAGGCGGCCTGACCGCAGACGACTTCACCACCTTTCTCGATCTTGCGGAGCAGAATTGGCGGCACATGATCGCCAAGCGACAGGGACCAGATCTCGTGACACCAGCCGCCAAATGGTTGCTGCCGGACGAGGAAGGAAATCGTCGGTCGTTGCACCAGGCCATTCTGGCTCTACGACGGCAACCACCCGGCTAACAATTCGGACCAGCATCCGAGATTGGGAGACTACGGCATAATGGTGTTCCGGGACATCAAAGATCCCTCGATCATTCGGCCTCGACAGGAGGCGCACCCGAGTTTCATTGACATAAGGATCAAACCTCAACAAGGTCGGGACGGACCAATTATCGGCCAACCATGACACTCAACACGTATCAAGGCCTGATCCAGGATTGGCCAAAAAAAATCTGTTACGGGAACGGCAGCATAGGGCAACTGCCAGACCTTCTGTCACAGCAAGGGTGCAGCCGCGCTTTTGTCGTTTGCGGGCGAACCGTAGCCTCTGGCCCCATTCTCGAAGCTGTCCGTACCGCGCTGGGCAACCGTCTGGTGGGCGTTTTCGATCGGATTTCCGCTCATACGCCGCACAGCGAAGTCCGGTTGGCTGCCGAGCAGTTTCATGCTTGTGACGCCGATGCCGTCATCAGTGTCGGCGGCGGCAGCACTATTGATGGCGGCAAGGGAATCGCCTTGCTTCGGGCGACCGGTGGCCACTTCGAATCCTACAGTATCGACTTCGGGAACAAAGGCATGGCGCGGGCGCCGATGCCTTCGCCAGGTATTGCACATATTGCCGTTCCAACCACCGCGGGATCCGCCAGCGATATCATGCCGACAGCAGCGGCCCGCGACCCGGTACGACGGCTCAAGCTCCTCTTCTGGGACCGGAATTTGGTCCCTGACGCCACGATTCTGGACCCGGAACTTGCAGTTTACGCTGGCCCGGAACTGAGCGCCCTGACGGGCATGACCGCAATGGCACGCTGCATTGAAGCGTCATACGCCAGGACACGGCAACCGTTCACAACCGGCCTTGCCCTTCATGGCATCAGGCTGTTGCGAAAGGCACTACCGCGCGTGATCGCAGTTCCCAACGACCTGTCAGCACGCGCAGACTGTCAAATGGCCTGCGTGATGTCCGGTGTGGCCGGAATCAATACGATGGTGTGTCTTGTCCATGCCATCGGTCATGTCTTCAGCGGACGTCACGGTCTCCAGCACGGTATTGCACATTCACTCCTGCTGGCCCCCGCGATGCGACGGCTCCTTCCCACACTGGGCAGCAACCAATATCTCGTCGCCGAAGCGCTGGGTGCACCGATCACAAGTGCGTCTCCCGACGAGGCCGGACGCCGGGCCGCAGACGCCCTCTCCAACCTGGTGGCAGAGCTGCCCGTGCCCCAGCGACTATGCGAAGTCGGGCTCACAGCGGACGACCTTCCTGAAATTGCCGCCATCGCCATGGACGATTACATGATGCCGCATGTACCGCGGCCTGTGGAAGTGTCTGAAGTAGAAGAGCTTCTGATGGAAGCGTTGTGACAAATCCTGCAGCACGGGTATTTGGAGACTGGATTACCGGGCTCGAGTGGACAGCGATTCCACCAGACTTGCACCCATTGATCGGGATGCGGACCCTCGACACGCTGGGCCTCATGTTGGCCGGCTCTCATACGCGAGCCGCTGATGCAGTGAGGGCCATGATAAGGTGCCAGGGTCTGACGACTGGTACCGCAGTCCTTCCCGCTGGCGAACGCAGCCCGCCAGCTCTCTCGGCTCTGGCCCATGGGGTGATGGCTCACTGTTGGGACTTCGACGACACGTTTCCGGATTCCGTCGTTCATCCCGGTTCGGTCGTCGTCACGACGGCGCTTTCCGTCGGCGAATCGCTGGGCGCCGAAGCTCATGACATCGCAAAATCCGTTACGATTGGCTACGAAGTAGCGGCGCGCCTCGGTGCCGTGGCAAGCCGCAACTTTCACCGTCGCGGACTTCACGCGACAGGCGTTATCGGGCCGTTTGCCGCGGCCGCTACCGCGGCAAGCCTCATGGATCTGGATGGTGAGACCATCGCACATGCATTCGGCCTTGCAGGTAGTATGGCCTCCGGCCTCATGGCTTTCCTGCAGGATGGATCCTGGTCCAAATGGCTTCACGTCGGATGGTCAGCCCATGGCGGAATTCTGGCTGCCCAGATGGCTGCGAAGGGCTTCACAGGCCCCGCCGGTGTTCTTGATGGTCGCTACAGCCTCTACGAGGCCCTGCTCGCAGGGCATTCCGTCGACACAACCACACTCACAAGAAACCTCGGCCGCGTCTGGCACGGAGCGGAGGCACATTTCAAGTATTATCCATGCGCTCATGTGATTCAGCCCTATCTCGATGCAGCCATCAGTGTCGTGTGCGAAAATGATCTCAGGAACGAAGACATCGCCTCCGTAATCTGCCATGTCGCGCCCTGGGCGGCAAAGATCGTCGCCGTACCCAGGATTGACAAGATCCGACCGAAAAATGAAGTCGGGGCTGTCAGCAGCTTGCCATGGCAACTCGCTGTGGCTCTGCGCGAGCGCACCGTCACACTGGAGGCCCTGGAAGAAGGCATGCGCAGCGATCCGGATCTCCTCTCAATGGCGCGCCGTGTCACCCATGTCGAGGATCCGGAACTTGGTATCGGTTTTGACGGCGTCCTGCAGATCACCCTGACGAATGGCCGCCGTTTCGAACAGAGAGCGTCTTCCCCCGCCCTTGAACAAACCAGGTTGCTTCGAAAATTTCGCGCCAACGCCAGACGAGGGACAAACGACATCGCTGCAACAAGACTGCAAAAGGCGGCCCTGAAAGGCGATCTTCCCGATTTTGCAACAATTTTTTCGGAGCTCGGAGCAAAGCATTCACCCAGCTGAAGACCCGAAGTGCAAGGGTTCTGGCGGCCCAACTTCTTGCCTGCTAACGTTAAGACGGTCCGGATAATTTCAAGGGAGGAACAGATGAAATTATCAACTCTTCTGTTGGTCGGTGCCACACTTCTGGTGTCAACCTCGATTGCATCCGCAGAAACCTCGATGCGCGCCATTGCCTTCATTCCTCACAACCACCCGGTCATGAAGTCGTCTCACGACTGGGTAAACCGCGTAAACTCGGCCCTGAAGGGCAAGCTCGTCATCAATTATATTGGTGGACCTGAAGTTATCGGTCGTCGCGAACAATGGGATGCCGCCAGGAATGGTGTGATTGACATCATTTTCGCGGTTTTTGGTGATATTCAGGATGTCGCACCCGCAACAGCCTCGTCATGGCTCTCGAAATGTCATCTTCCCGATGAGCGCAAATCAGGGAACTTCGCTCATCTCGACTCGGAAATGAAAAAACTGAACCTCAAACTGCTCGCGCGGGTGCAGTACGGAAATTTCTATCTGTGGATCAACAAGGCCCCGACCAAACTCGCGGATCTCAAGGGTCTCAAGATGCGAACGGGCGCCTTGTACGACAAGATGATGCACAAACTCGGCATGGTCCCGGTCACCATGAATTCACCAGCAGTCTATACAGCACTTGAACGTGGCGTGGTGGATGGATTCGGTTGGCCCAATATCGGCCCGCGGAATCGCGGCTGGCTCAATAAAGTGAGGTGGGTGATCGATCTCCCGTTTTTCGGCAATTCCAATATGGGCGCGATCATGAATCTCGACAAATGGAACCAGTTGCCGGCAGAGGTAAGAAAGACGATCACCGAAGTCTCGGCCAACTACGAACCAGACATGGTCGCCTATTATCAGGCGGCGGAGGAACGCGAATGGAAAGAACTGGACGGTATGGTTACGAGAGTCCGGTTCTCGGATGCGGAGAACAAGGCTTATGCTGACGCCGCCTATGAAACCGAATGGACGCGCCTCGCGGAAAAGATCGGTGCTGACAAGGTCGCGGAACTGAAAAAGCTGACCTGTAACTGACCTTCATTCTGGAACACGACGGGAGCAGCAGCAGCTGCTCCCGTCATCCTGAGGAACTTCATGGCGCGACTGCTGCGGATCGTCGACCGGATCGAGGCTCTCATGGCCGGTATGGCGATCCTGCTTCTGGTCGGGATCACCGGCGCCGTCTGCATGGAAGTCTTCATGCGCTATGTTCTGAACGATCCCATCGTCTGGGTCGTGGAGATTTCCGAGTACGCGCTTCTCTATATCTGCTTTCTCGGGACCGCCTGGGCTCTCAACAGGGGCCACCACATCCGAATCGACATCTTTCTGGGCTTCTTTTCTCCACGCATGCGTCGCGTGCTCGGCATGCTGTCCGCATTGCTTGGCCTTGCAGTAGCCCTGGTTCTTGTAATTTGGGGTTTGAACGCCGTTTGGGTCAAATATCTCTCCGGCGCCTACAACCCCACGGTTATCGAATTTCCAACCTGGATCGTGCTCGCCTGCATTCCCGTCGGAGCATTCTTTTTGTGTGTCCGTTTCCTTCGGATAATGATCGGCCATGCAACGGGATCCCTGGTCGATCGGGCCTCCCACGAGATCGATATGGATTAGCCCATGGCGGAATGGTGGCTGGTTCTGATCGTCATATTCGGCGCTCTGATCGTTCTGCTCGCAATTGGTGTTCCGGTCGCGTTCGCTTTCCTCGCAATAAATGTCGTCGGCGTATACGTGTTCTGGAACGGGCTCGCCGGATTCAACCAGCTCGTTTTGTCGATCAGCACCTCGGTCGCCCATTTTTCCATCCTGCCTGTACCGCTTTTCATACTGATGGGAGAAGTCATGTTCAGGTCAGGGATTGCCTCGAAGCAGATGGAGGTTCTCGATTCGTGGTTTGGTCGCGTACCGGGCCGCCTGAGCATGATGGCAGTGGGTGGCGGAACGATGTTCGCAACCCTTACGGGATCCGGCATGGCCGGCACCGCGATGCTCGGCAAGCTTCTCGTCCCCGACATGGAAGCTCGGGGATATGGGAAACCCATGACCCTTGGCCCCATTCTCGGATCCGGAGGCCTTGCGATCATGATCCCCCCTTCTGCACTGGGCGTGCTTCTCGCAGCCATTGGAGACTTCTCGGTCGGAGATTTCCTCATTGCCATCATTGTTCCCGGCCTGTGCATGGGCGCCCTGTATGCCTCCTACATCTTTATTCGCTGCACGCTCCAGCCCCATCTCGCTCCACCCTACGACATCCCGCCTCAGCCCCTGTTACCCAAGATCGGCAATACGCTTCTTTATGTCTTTCCCCTGGCAGCAATTGTTTTTCTGGTCATCGGGTTGATATTCATGGGAATTGCCACCCCAACGGAATCGGCAGCCCTTGGTGCCGCAGGGACTTTCCTGCTGGCGGCGCTCTATCGAGGTCTTGACTGGAACGTCGTCGTTCAGTCGCTCAAGTCGACCCTCGCAACGACTGTGATGATGTTCATGATTCTGACCGGCTCCACGGCGTTCGGTCAAATACTGGCTTTTACCGGTGCCTCCCGAGGATTGGTCTCTCTGGCCACTGCCGCAGAGGTCGCCCCTATACTGATCGTGATCTGCATGATGTTGATATTGCTGATGATGGGAACCTTTATGGAACCGCTCTCCATCATGTTCCTTACTGTACCGATCTATCTTCCCATCATCGAAGCACTGTCCCCGGGGCTCGGCCTATTGCCCGAACAGGCAGTAATCTGGTTTGGAGCCATCATGCTCCTGAACATGCAGATGGCCAGCACCTCGCCTCCCTTCGGGCTCCAGCTCTTCGTCATGAAGGGGGTGGCGCCCACTGGAACGAAGATGACAGACATATACAAGGGTGCCCTGCCTTTCCTTGGATGCGACAGCGTAGTGATGCTCGCGATGATCATCTTTCCACCCCTCGTGCTGTGGCTTCCCGGTCTGTTGTAACATCCCATTCCAGCCGGTAGAGCCAATGGCAGCCCGTGACAGCGGCTATCCGGCGGATATTCAGCAGCCTGCACCCATCGGACGCGTTTCCGAAGACTCCGGTTCCTTGTCCAGAGCGTCCAACCGATCGCGATTTTCCTGGCACTGCGTGACAGGACACAACCACAATCAGAACATGGGCGTACGCGAAAAAACAATCCGAGACCGGCCCCAAGGGAACCAAATTTACCAAGATGATCGCTTCTAATCGTTGGGCAGCAGCAAGCCAGGCCGGTGCGAGCGCACCGGCTCCAACGACTTCTGCAGCGCAGCCGAGCCCATGTTCCGGGTGGCGAAAGCCATCGCACACGCAGGGCGAGTTGTAGACAGGCGGTGTCGTAGACCGACAAACCGTGTTCGCGATTGAGGGCCAATGCCGGCGACCGTGCGCGATTTGACCACGGATTCAAACTCGAAGGGCAGGGCTTCAGGGCTGATACAAATAACCGGCCAATTGTGCGCTCCGATGAGACCTCTGCTGGCGGCGATCAGGACCCTGCCAGGCTCAACCAGCCAAAGGCAGGGTAAGAAGGTATAGCCGTTGAAAAGCGCATGGCGCGGTCATTGCATTGCCTCGGGAAGCCTCGTCGAAAAAACAGGCCATTGCGACCGGGCAGTCCAGGGCGAAGGCCATCAATGCCTGGGTGTATTCCCTGTTTCCCGCTGCATCGAGAGCCCACCGAGGCTGTAGGTTGACTGAAATTCTTTCAAGTTCCTGATCGTGGCCCTCACCTTCCCGCAACCGCTGGCTGGCAGGTGATCAGTTCCGCCAACGGATCGGCTGTGCCTGATGATGACGAACCGCTCCCCCGCTTTGACTGGCTGAAGCAGGCGCAGCAGATGGAGTCTGTCATAACTGGCGCCGCCCTCCCATGCACTGACGGCCCTCGCGGATATTGAAACGACGATACTCGTTGAAGTCTGGTTGAAACGGGAAACCCGGTCACAACATCATGTGAAGGAAGTCGAGCGCGATCGACGATGAGGTTTTCCATGCGCGCGGGTTCGCGCTGGTGGGCAAGGACAGGAAGGTGGAGCGGCTCCAGCGCTACTGGACGGCGCCCGCGCATCTGATCAAGACCTCGGTGGTCCTTGCGAAAGGGCAAAGACCCGGAAGGTGCAGGCGGCGAGGGCCAGAGTGCAACCAGGACGCCAGTTCAGCGGGAAGCATGCCACGGGGTGGAACTGTCTGGCGGATACTCTGTCGCTACCGTAATTTGCCTTTAGAGGCCAAACCCTGGATGTCGTGGACAATAATGTCCATCTTTCCTTACGCGGCCACAAACCTTAACCTCAACATAATTTCCGACGCCCGACTGGTCCTTGCGCAATACACCTTCGTAGTGAATGCTCATCAAATTCAACGTTGCACTTGCGCGTACATTGTTCAGAGCGGGGCACCCCTCAATTCGGTATGGGTTCGGTTGCTCCGACGGTTTTTCGCATATCACTCGTAAGCTGGTGCATATAATGACATCTCCCCGATATGTTTTCCTGACCGGGATACAACAGCCACCATTCCGTTACTGTATTTGGTACGTGCCAGTCCCAGGACATCTGCTGGTTCGCCGCCAAAACGGACTGCAAAATGATATTCGCCTCCCATCTTTGCGATAGCTCCAGAAATTTGCTCGGCAAATAGAGCACGTTATGGTTGACCCCAAGGACCCGAAGTCTCTCTTGCGCATCGGCGTCGATGTAGGCGGCACCTTTACAGATGTGGTCCTGACAGACGCGAACCGCCGTGAACTGATGGCCGTCAAGGTACCCACCACTCCGGCAGACCGGGTTGCCGGGGTCATGGCGGGGTTTCATGCTGTACTGCAGGCCGCAAACAGGAATGCGACAGAAATATGCGACATCGTTCACGGCTCGACGACCGGGACCAACACCCTGATAGAACGCAGCGGCGCGAAAGTGGGATTCCTGACCACGGACGGATTTCGCGACCTGCTCGAAATCGGTCGCGTCCAACGACCGATGGAGGGTTTGTACGACTTCACAATTGACCGGCCGCCACCACTCGTCCCTAGACATCTCTGCCTCGAAGCCGGCGAACGGTTGGATGCCGGGGGCGCAGTCATCAGGCCGCTGGATGAAGCAAGCGTCGATGCAGCAGCAAGCCGGTTTGCGGAACTGGGAGTGGAAGCAATCGCTGTCTGTTTCCTGTTCTCGCACCTCAATCCGGCTCATGAAGAACGGGCCGAGGCCATTCTGGCTGCGCACCTCCCGGACCTCCCGATCAGCCTGTCAAGCCGTATCAGTCCCGAGTACCGCGAATATGAACGCGCTTCGACGACGGTCATGAACGCCTATCTCGCGCCCGTCATGACCGGCTATCTGCAATCCCTGGAACAGATGGTCAAAGCAGCCGCCCCCGGTTCCGGCCTCTCGATCATCCAGGCTAACGGTGGTTCAACCAGCGTGCACAATGCCGGACAAAAACCTGTTTCGACGGTCAATTCGGGACCATGCGGAGGGGTCGTGGCAGCGGCATGGTACGGACGCCGTCACGACAGGAAGCGTGTGGTATCCGTTGATATGGGCGGAACGTCCTTTGATATTGGCCTGATCGAGGACGGTCGTTCCCGCGTCACGACCGAAGGTCATTTCCAGGATTTGCCGGTCAAGATACCCATCATTGACCTTCACATCATTGGTGCCGGGGGAGGCTCCATTGCCTGGATTGACCCCGGCGGAGCCCTCAATGTCGGCCCGCAATCAGCGGGAGCAGAGCCCGGTCCAGCCTGTTATGGCAGGGGCGGCACCATGCCTACCGTCACCGACGCCAACCTTGTCCTTGGGCGCCTCGGGGCCAGAAACTTCAATGCGGGACAGTTGACATTGGACAGCGACGCATCACGCCGGGTTGTGGAGGACCTGGCGAGAAAAACGGGGCTGAGCATTGAAGCCGCAGCCATGGGGATCATCAGGGTCGTTAACGCCAACATGATCCGGGGAATCGCGTCGGTGACCATTCAACGGGGCATCGATGTCAGGGATTTCTCGCTCATGTCGTTCGGTGGAGCCGGCGGCCTTCACGCTGTCAGTCTGGCACGAGACCTGTCCATGGCAGAAGCAATCATTCCTCCCCTGCCAGGAACTTTTTCCGCTATCGGTTTGCTCACCACAGAGATGCGTCACGACTACGTCACGCCGACCGGCAACCTCGCCGCAGCCGCAGCCGATCCGAAGCACCTCGAAATCTGGTTCCGGGACATGGAAGCGATCGGGCGTGCTGAACTCCAGCAGAACGGTTTTTCGGACTCGGGGATCCGACTGACCCGCCTTGCAGACCTCAAGGTCGCCGGACAAACCTACGAGCTTCTCCTTGAGCTTCCCGACCAAGGGCCAGTGACCGACGATGGCATTGCAAGACTGTTATCGGCGTTTGGTCAGCTGTATCGTGAACGCTATGCCTACTTCCATGAAGGTGAACCTATCCTGTTGGTCAATCTCAGGGTCTGCGCAGAAGGCATCCACCCGGATATTGCATTTGCAGAAATTCCATATGGCGAAGCGGACATCGAAAACGCTCTGACCGGCAGCCGACAGATCTGGTTCGAGCCGGGCGGATGGATGGACACACCTATCGCGGATCGCACCCGACTGACCCCGGGCATGGCGGTTTCCGGACCGATGGTAATCGAGGAAGAAACTTCGGCAACCCTGATCCCGCCAGGTGCTTCGGCAGAGGTCCTGTCGGATCTCGGCCTGTCAATAAAGCTTGGCAACAGCGGAAATCGGACATGAAGGACCTGATCACGATGCAGGTGATCCGTTACGCTTCGGAACAGATTGCCGACGAGATGGGGCATACGCTGGTCCGGACCGGGCGGTCCACACTGATTACTGAAATCAAGGATATATCCTGCGTTGTCACCGACGTTCGTGGTCAGACCGTAGCCCAGGCACACCATACACCCAGTCTCCTCGCCGGCTTCGAGATCACCATGAAAGAACTTGTCCGGGAATTTCGTCCCTGCGATCTGTCACCCGGAGATGTCATCGTGATGAACGACCCCTACCAGGGGGGTCAACATATTATGGACCTCTACGCGATTGCCCCGGTGTTCCACGAAGATGAACTTGCCGGTTTCGTTGGTAATATTGCCCATCATTCGGACCTCGGTGGTGTGGCAGCAGGTGGTGTCGCGGGAGGCATTCGCGAGATATGGATGGAGGGTCTTCGACTTCCCATGGTCAAGATCATGAAGGCAGGTGTCGAAGACCGGGAGATCGTGGGTATCATCTCCAATCAGATCAGGGTGCCGGAGAAGACCCTTGGAGACATCCGGGCCCAGATCAGCGCGCTCATGGTCGGTTGCGAACGTCTGGCCCGCCTGTTCGACCGCTGGAGCCGACCCGTGGTGCTGCAGGCCTGGTCCGATCTGCTCGACTACTCGGAACGACGAATGCGCCAGGGGCTGGCAGCACTTCCGAATGGAACCTACGAAGCGGAGGACTTTATCGACGATGATGGAATCAATGACGATCCCATTCGGGTCGCCATCGCGATCACCATTGACGAAGACCGCGCCGTCATCGACCTGACGGACAGTGATCCACAAGCCGAAGGCAATACCAATTCGACCATCGCGAACACCCACGCAGCCATATATTACGTCATGATTTCGGTGGTCGATCCCCATGCACCTCCCAATTCCGGCTGCTACCGTCCGATCGAGGTGATAACGAGGAAAGGGACAATCGTCGACCCGCTGCCACCGGGCGCCGTAGCTGCCCGTACAAACGCCTCACAGAAAATTGCCGAGGGCCTGTTCCAGGCCTTGTCGCAAGCGGTTCCCGATCGTGTGACCGCGGGGAGCCACGGTCAGATCACAACCTGCGGATTTGGTGGCAAGGATCCCACGACAGGGGAACGGTTCATCTTTACCGACATCCAGGGAGGTGGAAATGGTGGCCGACCTGGCAAGGATGGCGCCGACGGACAAGACAGTCATTTGCCACGCTTCATGAATACGCCTGTCGAGGCAGTCGAACAGCAATTCCCGATTCGTATCGAATGCTACGGGTTTCTGCCTGATAGCGGTGGGGCTGGCGAATTTCGGGGGAGTCTGGCTCTCAGGCGAGACATCCGTCTCCTCACAGGCCCCGTCAGTTTTGCCCGCTACGCAGATCGGCATAAATTCGAGCCTGCCGGGCTCTTTGGAGGGCGCCCGGGAACAACGGGCGCCATCATTCGCAACCCCGGCACGGATTCCGAAGAACAGATGCGATCGAAGGGATTGGACATCCTCACCGAAGGTGATGTCATCAGCCTTCGGTTACCGGGAGCCGGTGGATACGGCGATCCGAATGAACGGGATTTCGGCGCTATTGACCGCGACCTCCTTGACGGAAAGGTGACACCCGAAAAGGCCGCGCATGACTATAGCGTCGTTATCAACTACTCGACACTTGCCGTGGACAGGAAAGCAACCCTCTCGCACCGGTCCCGCTTGAATATTGCTGACTGACCGAGGCAAAAGTCACCATCCCTGACCTCTGCTTCGACTGAGGAGCCAAGGTTCCGGACCTTCCCTGACTCCCTGACGGACACGGGGGACCGCCATAACCAACTGCAAGATAATCCGGATCGAAGCACGATGGCGCCCCAGCGCTTCTCACCGGGCCACGACGCGGGGCGCGTCGTCTTCAACTCGAGCAAGCCGAAGGCCTTTCGTACCGGAGCCAACGCCGCCGGAAGCTGTCAGGTGGATGGCACGCGACAGTATCAGACCTCCCAGCTACCCTGGTCATTGTCGCCCCGCGCAGCCGATAGATGCGCTGCTTCGTTATTGATCATGGCCGACAGGATCCTGTACGGCGTCAGGGGCAGGCTGTACAAAAGATCAGGACATCCCGCAGGGAAAGTTTCGACAATGCGAGAGACGGCGTTCACGATCGCTGGTGCCACCGGAGTCACTCCCCCCTCACCCACGCCACGAACACCGAGCACATTGGTCGTTGCATGTGTGCAAACATGGTCCAGCCGGATCTGCGGTGTCTCGTTCGGAGCCATGACGAGATACTCCGCGAGTGTCCCCGTAACCGGTTGCCCGTTATCGTCATGAAGTAGTTGGGATAGAAGGGCACCTCCCAGGCCATCAACCGTCCCCCCGACAATCTGCCCTGCGACGATCATGGGCTCGATCATTCTCCCGGCGTCATGCAGCACATAGTAATCAATGACGCGGAGGGCGCCGGAATGCGGATCAAGCGCGATCCGTGCGGCATGCACCGAAAATGCGAACGTCAGCGCCTGTTCCGGCGGATTGACGTACTCTGCCTCCAGCGCCATCTTACCCGAAAGAAAGGGACTGCCGGGCGTCGCAGCGCGTGCGATATCGGCGATCGTAAGATCGACAGCGTTTCCGTTTTTGCGGAAGATAGTACCGTTACGCATGTCGAGCGTCTCTTGCGGACACTGCAGCATGGCACCGGCTGTTTCAAGGATTCGGAACCTTAACGCACGAGCCGCACCTGCGATTGCGTTGGCGCCAACGACAGCACCCCGGCTGGCAAAGGCCCCGACACCGAAGGCGAGCGCATCAGAGTCACCCATCCGCACCGTGATGCGTTCGGGGTCAATTCCAAGGACTTCGCCGCAAATCCTCTGATATGTCGTAGCCTGGCCCTGGCCCTGCGAACTCATACCTGACCAGGCCACTATGTCGCCACCCGGTGTTACCCGAAGCCGGGCTGTTTCCAGACCGACAAAGCCGGTCGCTTCGATCCCGCAGGCGAAGCCCCAGGTGGACAGCTCCCCCGAGTCGAGGGTTTCAACGTCTTCACCATAGCCGCTGTTTGTAACCGCACGACGCAGCATCCCTGCAAAATCGCCGCTCTCGAAACGTATCTCCGATCCTCCATACGGAATGGAAGGCTGGTAGGGGAGATCTTCGCTCGTGACAATATTACGCAGTCGGACCTCATCCGATGCAAGCGAGAGATCCCGCGCGATCAGATCGAGCATGCATTCAAGAGGAAACGTCGCCTCCGGCTGACCCGCACCTCGATAAGTGGCAAGCGGTGTCTTGTTGGTCCCGATGCAGATCGCCCTGGTGGTCAGATTCGGAATCTTGTAGGGACCGGCGCATTGTCCTGAGGCCACCTCAGCCGTCAAAATACCACTCGTGAACACATAAGCACCGATGTCGACCAGCAGATCGCATCGCATCGCCTTGATACACCCTTCATCGTCGTATCCGAGTTCAATGTCGGTCTCAATCGCACGGGAGTGCGTCGTCGCTTTCAGGTTTTCGTTGCGATCTTCGATCCACTTTACAGGCCGGCCCAACATCCGGCTTGCATAGCTGACAACAACCTCTTCCGGATAGGGCCTCGATTTCGAGCCAAAGCCACCTCCGACATCCTCGGCAATGACCCGGACGCTGTATTCCGGAATACCCAGAATGTCGGCGAGGTTGCGGCGTACGCCGTAATGAACCTGGGTAGACAACCATACCGTGAGCCGATTTCGCCCGGTTTCGTAATCCGCGACACAACCTCGCGTCTCAAGTGGCAGTCCGGTCTGGCGTCCGAAACAAAAGGTCCGGCGCATCCGGCGCGGAGAGGTCCGCAAGGCGTTCTCTGCGTCTCCGACGATGTTCGAAATTTCTGCAGCGACATTGCCTGTCCAGGTCTCGTGGAGGCGGGGGGCTTCCGGACGACGCGCATCACGGATTTTCGCCAGTACCGGCAACGGTTCGTAGTCCACCCTGACCCGTGCAGAGAGATCTTCCGCCTGATAGGGATCATCTGCGATGACCAGAGCAACAGGCTCTCCGACATAGCGTACACGATCCGTGGCAAGCAGCGTTGGCCGGCCGCCGCGTATGGCAGAGTTCCAGTAACGGATGGAGAGCTTGTGATCCGGAAGATCGTTCTGGGTGATCACTGCCAGCGCACCTGCCTTGAGTGCAGAACCGGGGTCAATGCCAGTGATACTGGCATGCGCCACAGGGCTGCGCAGGAAGACGCCATGCACCATCCGATCCAGATGCATGTCATCGGCAAACCGCGCACGGCCCGTGAGCAACGGGCCATCCTCCACTCGCCGGAACGATTGTTGCGGTGCAGTTTGCGAAGCCATGACCTAGAACAGAGGCCCCTTGTTAACCATGCCACCATCCACGGTCATGATGGTGCCACTGGTATAGCTCGAGAGATCAGAAACCAGGAAGACCGCCATGTGGGCGATCTCCTCAACCGTTGCTGCTCGACCGAACGCAAAGGGCGCCAGGAATTCATTGTAGCGAGCCTCGTCACCCCACTGGTCACGTGCAGCCTTTTTCATCATACCCACCAGCTTTTCGGTGGCGACTGGTCCCGGATTGATGCCAACCACCCTGATACCGTCCTTCGGACCGTCACCACCAAGGGCGCGAGTGAAAGCCATCAACGCCGCGTTCCCCGTACTGCCGCAAATGTAATCGGAAACCGGTTTTTCTCCACCGTTGCCGATGATGTTCAATATCACACCCCGACCCCTGGCCTTCATCGCCCCGTAATACTGGCGACACAGATTGACAGTGCTGAATACCTTGAGATCCCAATACCCCCGCCACTGGGCCTCGTCGATCTCGTCTATCCGGCCCTTCGGTATGGCTCCGGCCGAGTTGATCAGGATATCGACATCAGGTGCAGTTCTGACGAGTTGCTCCTGATTTGAACTTTGGGAAAGATCTGACGGCACACAATTGACGGTAACAGGGCACTGAGCCTCCAGTTCTTTCTTGAGTGCGTTCAACCGCTCTCTGTTCCGGGCGGCTACCACGAGGTGAGCCCCCTCTCTGGCAAGGGCGGAAGCAATGGCCCGGCCAATCCCTTCCGATGCCCCCGTTATCAGTGCCCGGCGTCCCGCCAGTCCTGTTTCCAATGCCATATTCGCCCGCCCCCGCCTCAGTTCCCCAATTGCAAGCCCTCTTGTTTCCATCAGGCTAAGCCAAAGATTGAACACCTCTCTGCATCACGTGTCGATCAGTTCGTACTGCTGACACCAGACGCCATTTTGCGTCCGGTATTCGTCCAGAGCAATCGGTACGGGCCACGGCCATTGGTCATGAAGGGCACGACAGGGCCTGGCGTCGGGCCAAACATCAGGAATTGGCCTGACATCCGGATGACTTGCCAGGCCACACCAGGTGCTGGAAGGGGACCAGGCCGCCTCCATCCCCGAAGACGGATCCAGCAAGCGCTTGCAACAGTCCGGCCTTTCAGATCCGGAATTCGCAGGCCAGAAGATTGCGCGGGATCCTGCAATCGTGTGATGCTCCCAGGGACCCGAACCTCGGCAGTTCAATCCCGGACGGGACATGATCCATTCCGACCAAAGCAAGGGAATACCGGAAATGTACCGAATTGGTGTTGATGTCGGAGGGACCTTCACGGACCTGGTGCTGAGAGACGGATCCGGCAACGAATGGATACGCAAGATCTTGTCTACGCCCGAAGATCCGGCCAACGGGGTTATTGAAGGCCTGCAGTTATTCGCTGCTGCGGAAGGCAAGACCCTGGGCAACTTTCTCGGTCAGGTCGATCGTATCGTGCATGGAACGACCGTAACCACCAACGCCGTCCTTACAGGACGCACGGCACGAACGGGGTTACTGACCACGTACGGTTTTCGCGACGCCCTCGAAATGCGCCGGGGAATCCGAGAGTCACGTTATGACAACAAGTATTTGGCGCCCAGACCCCTGGTACCACGGTGGCTGCGTCGACCGGTTCGCGGCCGTATCGACTGGTCCGGCCGGGAAATCGACCCCCTTGTGCTCGATGATGTGACTAACGCCGCCATCCTGTTCAGGAACAACCAGATCGAAGCTGTAGCTGTATGCTTCATGCACGCGCACGCAAACGACACCCATGAGCGAGAAGCCGCAGCCCTCCTGAAAAACCTGCTTCCCGACATCTTCGTTACCTCGTCCGCTGAAATACTGCCCCAGGTAAGGTTCTATGAGCGCGTCAGCACAACTGTGCTCAATGCAGCTGTTGGTCCGATACTCAAGGGATACCTCGACCGGCTTGCGAACAGTCTCAGGAATTCCGGATTCACAGGCAGGCTTCTGATTATGCAATCCAACGGCGGTGTATCCACACCGGAAACCGTGGTTTGCAGGGCGGCCTGTACCTTGCTGTCCGGACCCGCGGCGACACCGATCGCCACACGTTCCCTGAAGCGTCCCGAAGGCATAACCGGGCTCATCACCATGGATATGGGTGGTACGAGTTTTGAAACTTCTCTCGCCAAGGACGCGATCTCGCAAATCACCAGCAGCAGCACGATCAACCGATTTGTCACGGCACTGCCTGCGCTCGATATCAAGACCATTGGTGCCGGCGGCGGCTCGATCGCACGGGTCGATGAAGGAGGAATTCTCCGTGTCGGTCCGGAGAGTGCTGGTGCCCGGCCAGGTCCTGCCTGCTATGGTTTCGGAGGCACCGACGCCACCTGCAGCGACGCCAATCTGTTGCTTGGTTACTTGTCTGCCGACTTCTTTGCGGGCGGCAGCATTCGGTTGGATGTCGCGCGCGCGCGCCGGGCCGTCATGCGCCACGTCGGGGATCCCCTCGGTTGCAGCCTGACCGAAGCAGCTGCAGGCATTCACAGGATCACCAACGTCAGGATGGCCACTGCGATCCGGGAGGTATCCATCGAACGAGGACTGGATCCCCGGGACTTTGCACTGCTTTGTGCTGGTGGTGCGGGCGGCATCCATGCTGCCGGAATAGCTCGCGAACTTCACATGACGGCAGTCGTTGTACCACGCCGTGCCTCGGTGTTTTGCGCTGTCGGTATGCTCTATACAGACTTGCGGCATGATTTCGTGCGGTCCTGTACGATTCCTCTGACAGACACCACTGTCGGCAGCGGACAGCTTGAAGACCTCGTTCGCGGGATGGAAACAGAGGGTCACTCTCTGCTTGAGGAGGAAGGCGTCCCTGAACAGGATCGCAGATTCGCGGTTTCTCTCGATCTCCGATATTCCGGACAGTATCACGAGGTCCGCGTAGAGAATGTCCCGGGAGCTGCTGTAAGGAAGGGCCATATCGGCATAATCAGCGAACTGTTCCACCAGCGGCACGACCATCTCTACGGATACACGCTCGAGGAGGAAGGAACTCCGATAGAACTGATCAATATACTGCTCGCAGCCACTGGCCTGACTGACAAACCTGCAATCGACGAGACACCTGACGCCGGTCCGAATGCCGACCATGCGTGCAAGGGCTACCGTCCCGCCTTTCAGGGAACCTCGAACGAATTTGCCTCCTGTCCGGTCTATGACGGTGATCAGCTGCAGCACGGAAACCGGTTTTCTGGCCCAGCTCTCGTGGAAACGAACACAATGACAATAGTTGTTCCGGACGGTTTCGATGTTTTCGTCGACGCAATTGGCACAATCATCATGAAAGATCAGGGACAGGATCATTGAACGCCGCGGATCCGATATTGGCGTCTGTAATCACGCGACGGCTGAAGTCGATCACCGAAGAAATGGGGTTGGTTCTCTTGCGCACCACTCGTTCACCCATCCTGAACGAAGCTCGGGATTTTGTGACCGGCCTTTACGACAGCACGGGTGACATGCTGGAGCAGACTGAATACATCCCGGTTCTTGCCTTCGCACTTCAGCCCGTTTGTAAGGAGATCATTTCTTCTTTCGGTGATGACATTCATCCGGGAGACGTCATCATCCATAACGACGTTTTCAGCGGGGGCAATCAAAACAACGATGTTGCTGTTTTTCGTCCCATATTTCACGAGGAAAGCCTCGTAGCATGGGCGGCCTGCAAGGGACATCAGGCCGACATAGGTGGGGCCCAGGCGGGAGGTTACAATCCCGATGCACGCGAAGTCTGGCAGGAAGCGTTGCGCATACCCCCGCTCAAGATCATCGATCGGGGACTCCTTCGCCGGGACGTATGGCGCATGGTGTTTGCCAATATCCGCTACCCCATCGTGGAAGCCGACATCAGGGCCCAGATCGGTGGAACCAGAGTCGGGGAGCGGGGCATTCTCGAACTCATAGAACGTTATGGACTTGCCACCTTCCTGACCCACAAGGAGTATTTGTTCCAGAGTACCGAAACCATGGTGGCGAACGAGATCAAGTCCATCCCTGATGGCACCTATGAGGGAGAAAGCACGGTCTTCTACGACGGGGTGACAGACGGGTCGGAGATGACAGTCTCACTCCGGGTCACCGTCCAAGGAGGCAAGGTTACCTTTGATTTCACGGGTTCCTCCCCCAGTACACCTGGCTTCGTCAACGCACCTCACGCTGCCACGGCATCAGCCGTGATCCTGACTTTCCTGATGCTGATCGATTCCGACATTCCACACAATGCCGGTATCCTGCGGTGCATTGAAATTGTGAACCCGGAAGGTTCGTTTCTCAATGCACCATTTCCTTCCGCAACAACTTTCGGAAATTCGATTACTGGCCCGACTTCGGATGCCATCCTGAAAGCGTTCGCGAAGGCTGTTCCCGACAGAGTCACGGCCGGCTGGAACCGTTTCCTGGGATTTGCTGTGACAGGCCATGATCCACGACATTCGCGGCCTTATACTGACATTCTGTTTCTCGCACTCAAGGGAGGATCCGGAGCCACCGAGGGTGCAGACGGTTACGATCATATCGGGCTAATCAACTGTGCCGGTGGTATCCTGGCGCAGGACTACGAAATGTTCGAGATCCAGAACCCGCACCTCCTTAGCCGCCATGAATACGCTACGGACTCTGCCGGCGCGGGCCGGTGGCGTGGCGGTCTCGGTGTCGAAACCGAATTTCGAATTGACGGCGAGAATGTGGTTGCTGTGGCATTCGGTGACGGCGTAGAAGAAGGAGCCCGCGCCTTCGGACTGTTCGGCGGCAAGCCTGGCTCCCTTAATGAAGCAATGTTGCTATCACCAGACGGAACGAAACGCATGGCAAAGTCCAAGGAAATTATCCGCGGGATTTTGCCAGGAACGATGCACCGGCAGGTTGCAGGCGGAGGTGGCGGTTACGGCGATCCCTTCGAACGACCCGCTGAAACTGTGGCAGAGGATGTACGAAACGGGATCGTGTCTGTCGAAGCGGCAAAACGTGATTATGGCGTGGCCCTCAGTTCCATCACATTCGAAGTCGACCAGAACGAGACAGACCGATTACGAAAGAGGGTCACCTCATGAAGGGGCCATACCTTACCAACCCAGGCCGGGGCAAAGCGGTGAAAATTCCGATATGGAGTTCAAAAGACTCTTTGGCACCCTTCGCAAAACGGCATGTCAGGAACCTTGCCAGCGAACTGCATAAGCTGATCACCTGACCGACGGGATCTGATTTCACGAACAGTCAAAATCTGACAGTCAACCAATAAGACTGGAAGTCTGCGGCCGGACCCGGACGTCGTCAGATT
The DNA here is from genome assembly GCA_965221485.1 of Alphaproteobacteria bacterium. Classification (GTDB taxonomy): domain Bacteria; phylum Pseudomonadota; class Alphaproteobacteria; order MPNO01; family UBA830; genus JAJEBT01. Next base: position 2,771,283 of record OZ244893.1, read on the forward strand.
ACGTGTCGCCCCTGAGGGTGAGTTCTTCGCTGACTTCCCACAGCCGCTGCGCGTCCCCGGAATCCTGTGAAGCTGGCGACGACGATACTGCGGCGCGATCAACGAAGTAGCAGCCGGATATTTCTGCAACCTCTGGCGATGTGGCAAGATAGACAATCGTATCGGCACCCTTTTCGGGCTTCCGTAAAAAGGGCCGCGCCAGCAGAAAGCCGAGGCCTGCGAAGGAGATATTGCCGCTCAACAGGTCTGTTGACACAACGCCGGGATGCATGCAGTTGGCGGTAACGCCGGTGCCTTCAAGACGGCGCGCGAGTTCCCGGGTAAACAGAATATTGGCAAGCTTTGATTGTGCGTAGGCGCCAAGAGCGGAATAGCTTTGCACAGCCTGGAGGTCATCAAACCGAATTGCGCCCCGCGCGTGCAATACCGAAGCGACCGTGACAACCCGGGAGGGCGCACAAGCCTTCATCCGGTCAAGCATGAGATTGGTGAGAAGAAAGGCCGCCAGATGATTGACAGCAAATGTAAGCTCGTAACCGTCGCCGGTGACCTCTCGTCGTCGCCCGGCAAAGACGCCAGCGTTGTTTATCAGCACGTCCAGACGGTCAAAGCGGTCTCCAAATTCGTTCGCCGCAGTGCGAACTTCATCCAGCGATGCCAGGTCGGCCAAAAGCAATTCCACGGAGGCGTCTGAATACTCCCGGATAATGTCTTCCTGCGCTGCCTTGCCCCGTTTCTCGTTACGGCACAGGAGTACAATCGTGGCACCCGACGCGGCGAGGCCGCGAGCGGCTGCTTTTCCGATACCGGAACTGGCGCCGGTGACCAGGCAGACCTTGCCCGCCATATCTGCAATCATCATCGTATCCGGTAAAATCCAGAACCCGGCTGATTTTATTCGCCTTCAGGTTGTCCCGCAATTTCGACCTTTCCGGCAGCAGATTGTCTGCAGGCCAAACCGGATGACAGGAGTTGTCATGGGGTCGGGGACAAAGTGGTTGTTCCTGAAGGCCTGGATCACGACCACCAATCGTCACAGCCGACCGAGGCCTGAGTCCGTTGCATGGTATTCAGTGACCTTTTGTTTACGCACGGGCCTGAAACGCAATCTGAAAGACTTCAGGCTCCCAAAACTGATGCCGATGGCTCTCAACCTGGCCAGAGTCAGGCCAGTGACAGTCAAAGGGCACTCCAAACAGTCGACATTCCCTTTCGAAATCCCGACAATTGCCGATCAGTATTGGACCGCCCCATTTCGTCTCACGAGCATGGATCCTGACAACAACCCCAGGGAATTAGAGTGAAGCGGCGAACCGTGATTTCCATGGAGCAAGCCCTGGCCTTGCCCTACGCCACCATGCGCATGGTGCATCTCGGATGGCGTATCATTCGCGTCGAGGCTGCAGACGGAAGGGAGCAGCCTGGTGACGCCAACCGGTACATCGGAAACCCCATACCGGGGATCGAGCCGTTTTCGTATTTTCTTGCGCAGAACGTCGGTAAAGAAGCCGTCGCGCTCAATCTGAAGACCGAACCAGGCCAGGAGGTTCTTCGACGACTCATCAGGGATCTTGACGCTGATATCTTCTGTTGCAATACGATGCCCGCGAGATATGCATCTCTTGGTATCGACTACGAGACGCTTCGAGCGGTCAAACCCGGATTGATCTGGGCCGCGATTTCCGCCATGGGCCCCGATCACCCGGACACCCCGGGATATGACCCGGTTATCCAGGCCATGTCGGGCTACATGCATGTAACCGGATTTCCAGACGGTCCACCGACACTCATGGGAGTGCCCCTCGTTGATCTGAAGGCTGGCGACGAAGTCTACGCCAACGTTCTGCTGGCTCTTGCCGAGGGAGCCGACCGCAGCAAGGGCCGACGGATTGACGTATCCATGCTCCAGGCGGCAGCCTCGTGGTTGATCACTCTTCTTCCACTCGTCGATCTCGACTGCGGTCCGGAAGAAATCACACGCTGGGGCAATTCGCATCGTAAATTCATTCCGACCAGCGTATATCCCACGAACGACGGTTTCATCTACGTCGCCATTGGAAGCAACGCCCAATGGAGACGTCTCGTCGCAATTGACCGATTTGCGTCCCTGGACACTGACGGTTCGAGAGCGACTCCGGCCCGCCGTTACGCCGATCGGGAAAGTATTTATCGCGAAATTACCGAAATCACCCGTATCGCATCGCTCGCCACCATCACTGAAGAATTGTCCCGAGCCCGGATTCCCAACACACCGATCCAGAATATCAGGCAAGTTCATTCCATGGAGGCAATCCGATCCCGCATGACCCGGACCACGCTTCCGACAGGACAGCGGATTCGGCTGCAGCCGAAGGCCGTCGATATAGCTGGTCAGCCATCCGAATTCTCCGTAGCACCGGCCTACGGCCAGGATACAGAAGCTCTCCTAGAGGAGATCGGCTACACCAGACAGGAAGTCTTGGACCTGGCAGAACAAGGCGTCGTGGCGCTCGGCAGGCCCACCCGCCAGAGCAACACGTCCTGAGTAAACTCCGGAGCATTATCCATAGCCGGACACCGAGATTCACCCTGATCCGCAGACCCGGATCAAATCGACTGCTGACCAGCGATTTGTGAAATGAGCCAGTTTCCCGCCAGATCTGACAAGCGAGCACCCGCTGTCACGCCGTCAATCCCCATATCAATCCGGTCGTCCGGTGCGCCACCGCTCATGACCATAATCAGTTTCAGCTGGTTGCGGCCGAGCAGCCGGTCATGTCGGGCGCGGACCAGAAGCTCAACCCGTGGACGCCGGCGCTGGACTTCTGTTTCTGCTTGCGAATTGTCTCTCTTCAATTGAATTCGAGAAGTCCTGATAGGTGATCCGGGAACGATCCGACAGCACCGCCTTCTTTGCGGCTTCTTCGGCGGCGCGCGACAACTCGCCCTGACTTAACCCGGATGACAGAGCAATGATTTTGTCCCAGTCAATCTCCTCGGTCTCGAACAAGGCGAGTCGCTGCCGCATGATGTCTCCGGCAACCTCGGCGTCGGGGAGAGCGAACTGAATGACATCATCAAAACGACGAAACAGTGCCGGATCAAGTAACTCCGGGTGATTGGTTGCAGCAATGATCAAGCTGTCGCTGTCATCAGATTCGAGGAACTGCAGGAACGAGCTGAGAACGCGCCTGATTTCTCCGACATCATTTGGCTCGCTGCGCCTTGCGCCGATAGCATCAAACTCATCGAACAGATAGATACCCGTTATGTTCGACATTGCATCGAAGATCAGGCGCAGCTTCGAAGCGGTTTCGCCCATGAACCGGGTTATGAGCGTATCGAACACAACAGTGAAGAGCGGAATTCCGAGGTCCCCTGCCAGGGCCGAAGCCGTCATTGTCTTTCCCGAACCCGGCGGGCCAATCAGAAGAATCTTTCGACGATGTCCGAGTCCCATATCGCGCAACTTGTGCCGTTGCTCTCGTTCCGCGACCACGCGCTTCAGGCGGAGTTCGAGGTCTTTCGGAAGAACCATGCTGGACAGACGTGTGTCCGGGTCGGCCACCGAAACGAGAGCGGCGAGCTCGCCCCTCGGCCTGACCAACGGAACAGGTCTCTTCGTGCACCTCACATGGGGTTGACGCGCATTGTCGACGAGGTCCTTGAGTTGCTGCGCCAGTTTGCCATGACCTTGTCGCGCTTCATGCGCAGCAACCTGCATGGCCACAGACAGGAACTGGTCATCGTCACCTTCGATATGGGTGCGTAAAAGCGCGATCAGGTGCCTGGCGGCGGTCATCGGTTGCCCCCTTTGCCTCCGGCAATTTTCTACCGACTACAATACGAGGTTGCCGAACAGGCCCCTTATATACTCCGCAGTCGGCCGAATCCCCGGCTTTCCGTGCCGGTAATGCGGCACCAGGACATCGCAGGTGTTGAAATGTCGCGCGTTGCCAACCAGGAGACTGACAATCACCAGCCTCGGCGTCGAACCGTTGCGGTATTCCCCGTTGCGGTGACAATAGCCGTGCGTCCGCCCCACCGCAATCCGGTTGGCCGCGCTATAGACCGTGCCCGAGGAACGCCGGGGGTCAACGAACGTCCTGAAGCACCAACCCGTAGCCAAACTCCACCGGCAGAAAACGCTGCCAAAACCATCCGTTTACCCTGTCACAGGGCCGCATGACGGATCGTTTCTCCCATCTTGACGCGCGTGCCACAACAATGATGAACCTCCTGAAGGCCCGGGATTGCGGCTCCTCATCCGATGTGACCGGGACAATCGGCACTTCGAAAGATTGATACCCATCGGAACTCCGATATCTTCGTACAGAAATCCGCATCGGCCGGGCCATATTCGATGCCCATCAATTAAAAAAAGCGAGTCCTCTTCCAAATGAGGGTCAGGGAATGAAATTGTCTTGAACTCTCGATCCAAAATAACTATTAATTTAGTTATATCGTTATTTTGGGGTTGATATGGCCCTCGACATTGCCTCCGCCGCCGTCGGTTTTGCCGCCGCCGGCTCTGAACCGCGACTGGAAGTGTTGTTAGCGCTGGTCCGGGCTGGCCACGACGGGCTCACTGTTGGTGAAATCCAGGCCCGGCTTCAGGTGCCAGCCTCCACCCTCGCCCATCATCTGAGATTTCTCGCAGCTGCCAGCCTCATCGAGCAGGAGAAGATCGGCCGCACCGTCATCAACCGGGCGCGTTTCGACCACATTCAGGAACTGGCAGGCTATCTCGTCAAGGAATGCTGCGCCGACGCGCCGACACTGCAACAGAAGTCGGCATGAAACGGATCGACGTCAGGCTCGGGGATCCGGCGCCGCATCCCGAGGCGGTCCAGCTGTTTCCCAAACCGTTTCAGCACCAGGATCAGGTGTTGAACGGTTTCCGTATCGACAACTTGGACAGCACGGACGATCTCAGAGCGCTGAACTCGGACCAGCAGGCATGTCAGGTGCGGCCGGCAAACGGCGCACCGATTACGATCAGCCATGACATTATTTTGGGCGACCGGCCGGTCGCGCCAAACGTCCGGGAGGCAGAAGCCAACCGATACACCACCGCCTATCCCGGTCTGAAGGCCCTGGCTCAGGATATTATCGCCAATACCGAGACCGAAACCGATAAGCCAAGGGCCCTGATTGATTACGCCGCCGAGAGGTTCTGCTACGACCATCCCGACAAACAGTTCTACGACGGGCTGCGCAACGTCGCTGCTGTCTGCAAAGCCACCAGGGTCGCCTGCGTCGACATCAACACATTCATGTCGGCCGACGCCCGATGCCTCGATATGACCGGACAATATATCGCCGACTACCGATTTGATCGGAACAAGACCGAAACCCGGGACATGCGTTATTGGCTGGCCTTCGAGCCCGATAGGGAGTTGATGTTCCGGGATTTCGCACACCATCTGAAACGGGGCGTGGAACCAATTGCCCCCAAGCCCAATCCCGCCGGCGAACGCCGTGTCGCCATGAGCCGCGGCCAAGGTTTACGATTTGAGACTGCCAACCGCCAGGTGGAAGTCAGTCATTTTTCCGAACCCGTCCGGGTCATGCCCGACAGGACAACCCGGCGCCCCCAACTCCGTGCCAAAGTTACCAATCGGGAAAACAAATGACCGAACTCGCCCTCAAAGGTTATCAAAACCTCCGCCGAAATATGGACTGGCTGACTTCGGTCTGGTTCCTGGCAGCCCTGATACCAGTCTCCGTCTTCATCCTCGACCACGACAATTCTTTCAACATCCTGAGCATCGCTGCGAACGCGCTTGGCGGTACGTTGCCCTACATTGCCTCGGCCGTTCTGATGATTGGCTATCTCAAGGCAACCGGTGCAGAGACGGTCGTCGCCAAGGCCTTCGCCGGTAACGAATATCGTATGATCCTGTTTGCCGCGCTGCTCGGCGGCCTGGCCCCGTTTTGCTCATGCGAAGTGATCCCGTTTATCGCCGGTCTCCTGGCCGTCGGCGCCCCGCTATCTGCAGTGATGGCATTTTGGCTTTCGTCGCCCCTGATCGATCCGCCGACATTGATGATCACCGCGGGCGCGCTTGGCTGGCCGTTCGCGATCGGCAAAGCGGTCGCGGCAGTCGCACTCGGTCTCTTGGGCGGTTTCGCCGTCAGCCTGGTGGTTCGACGGGGTGCATTCACAGAACCCCTGAACTCCGATCTTTCAATGGGAGGTTGCGGTTGCGGTCCGTCGCCGTTCAGCGGCTCACCGGAGTGGAACTTCTGGTCACAAAAGGAACGCCGGAAGACATTCCTGGTGTCGTCGGGAGAAAATGCAATTTTTCTGCTGAAATGGCTTACCTTCGCCTACCTGATCGAGGCACTGTTGATCGACTATGTGCCCGCGGAGTTGATCGCCTCGGTAGTTGGCGGTGAGGGGTTGCTGCCCATCATTACCGGTGCCGTTGTTGGTGCACCGGCTTATCTGAACGGTTATGCCGCGCCGCCCCTGATTGCCGGTTTGATGGAACAGGGTATGACGGCTGGCGCGGCGATGGCATTTATGGTCGCGGGCTCGGTGAGTTCAATCCCGGCGATGGCTGCCGTCTGGTCGCTGGTCAAACGGCAGGTATTCGCTGCCTATCTCGGTCTCGGAGTCATCGGCGCAATCATATCAGGTGCAATCTTCCAGGCTCTTGTTGTTTAGGCCGGGCTGTCCCACCCGATATCTATGCGAACGGCCAGATGATCGCTGACGCGAATGTCTCCATGGTGGGTTATATCACCGCCATGGAGGGTGGGCTTGCCAACAGCCAGTACGTGATCGATGCATCTGTGACGGCATATGTTGGCCGTTGGCGCTCCGTGTTCAGCGACCAAACTGGGCTGAGGGTTTCGACGGAAGGCCTTGATACTTTGTCCGGTCTCGGCGATCACCGGCTTCAGCCAGTCCGCATCGACCCAGTCATTGAAATCACCCGCAGCGACAATGGCTCTATTCGGGTCATGGCCGGCAGCCGAAATCAGCCTGGCCATCTGCTGTTGTCGCAGATCCGGCCGGCCGGCCAAATGGGTGAGGTGCAGATTGATGAAACTGATGTACGGCAACTGTGCACGGGTAGCGATCTGGCCGATCCGCTCACCGTCAGCAGCGTCGGTTGGAAGGGTGATCGCCCTTGATGAGGTGATTGGCGTTCGGCCCAGAACCGCCATGCCCGATTGGCACAGCCCATCCCGCCCCTCCAGCGAACGGATTTTCTCTCGTGCCGGATGATAAACGCAAAAATACCCGAGTTCAGCCGCCAGATAGTGAGCCGTGTTCAACCGTTTATCCGGGACCGACAGGACTTCCTGCAGCAAAATCACGTCGGCCCCGAGCTGAGCCAACAGCCCGGCCATCGCCCGCAAACGTTGACTGTAGCCACCATCACACTTCCACGTGTTCAGGGTGACAACCGAAAACCATTGCAGCCCCGCAAGCGCGCTCATGGGAACGAACTCGTGGCGATCAGAGGCGGCTGCTTCAGACCCCGAAGACGATGGCGTTGATGTCGATGACTTTGCGAACGGCCAATTCAATGAGCAGGAATACCACGAACAGGAAACCAAAGTATCGCAGCAGCCTGGTATGATCGACGCCGTCAATGACCACCTTGCGAAGGTATTCACTGAACACATCCAGTAGCGAGACGGTCACAATAATGATCAGCAAAATGGCTGCACTTTGCGAGAACTCGAAACTCCGGAGCGCTTCCGATAAAGCCATGCCGACCCCGCCCGCACCGACGATACCGAGCACCGTGGCCGATCGCACATTTGCCTCGAACCGGTAGAGCGAATAAGAAATCCACAGCGGCAGCACCTGAGGGATCACGCCATAGACGATTTCCTGCAAATTTTTGGCGCCAGTAGCACGGATACCCTCAACCGGCCGCGGGTCAATGGCTTCGACGGCTTCCGAGAATAATTTGGCCAAAGTGCCCATAGTGTGCACAACAAGTGCCAGAACACCTGCCAAGGGGCCAAGGCCCACGGCAGAGACGAAGATCAATGCGAAGACCAGCTCATTGATGGCGCGGCAAGCGTCCATCAATCGACGGACGGGAAGCCGAAGGCCAGGCCGGTGCAATATTGTTCGACGACATCAGACCGAAGGGCACCGACAAGATGACACTCAAGAAACTGCCCCAGATGGCCATCTGGACGGTTTCGAAAATCAATTCCATATAGTTGCGCCAATACCGGAAATTTGGCTCGGCGAAACCGCCCATGAGGTCGGCCAAGTTGGCGGCACCACCCATCAACTCCGGAAAACGGTGTATTTCCGCCGGCACGAACACCCAGACCAGCAGGAACAGGAACCCGGCCCAAATTCCGTACTTATAGATTTGCTGGGTGAGTTCGGGTTTGGGGACCGCGACCTGATCAAGGCGGACGGCTTGTGCCTGCACCTGTGCCATGACGTTTAGTCCTCACGTGGAAAACGCCGGCAGTCGACGAGAGCAGGCGGCGTTGAAAGCATTGGAATTGTCAGGATGAGAGGCCGGCGTATCGCAGTTGCGAAACGCCGGCTCGATCAAAAATTACATGTTGGGCAACATTTTCGCCCGTTTGCGGATCTCGGTCGCCTTTGCCTGGAGTTCGGCAATCATCTTCTGTTTTTCGGCGGCAGTCCGGGTCTCGTCGGTGGAAATCCGAAGCCCCTGCTTGTTCAGTTCCATTTCAAGGAATGGCAAGAGCTGGGACTTGACGACAGTACGAAACCACTGAAGCAGGCGCTGGAAAGCGCTTCAGGCTGTGCCTGGAGTTCGGCTTCAGAGTCACCGATCCGGCCGAGACCCATGAATGCGAAATGAATTCTGGACTTGAACTCTTTCGGGAAGTCTTTGCGCCAGGCAAGCGGATCCGCTGTAATCAGCGGTGACCACCAGACCTCCTTGAGCTGCTCGTACGCCTACGACTTGTTTTTTTAGTCGCTGGTACATGGCGAAAGACTGACTGAGTGCTGAATACAGTATCGGCAAATCCGGGGGATACGAATTGGCGATCCGTGGCCGCATCAAGACGGTTGATTGTGGCTTCTTCCCCCTTACAACGGTAAAGAAGTCGACTCTGGTCGCCGCAAATTTGGCGACGCTGGGCACAGGCTTTGGCGAGGGATGCCAAAGCCTCTCTTCCAGGGTCTTCCTTTCCTTACCTGACAACATCATTGCATCGCGCACGGCCCCAAGTTCAGCGTGGCGCCGAACTGTACCTGCAACATATCCGAACCCCTGTGTTCCATCCTCAGGGACGACGGTGCAGCGGGTCACGGCCATCTAGCCGAAATTGAAAGGCTGACCGGTCCCGCCAGCAAGTGCGGACCATCACCAATACGATTTCCCACTGGCGCAGGTGCCTGGAATCCGGCTTTGTACCTGTGTTTTCCCAGGCTCTTTCCAGTTGCCGACGATCGGCCCTGGACAGTACCGACATCCAGTACCGCCGGTCTTCGGTACGCAACTCTGCGCGCCCGTCCAATATGGACATCCAAGTATCTTCCATTGAATCTGATGGTTGTGGACTGGTACCGATGAGACCACCAACCCATTACGGACAGGTGACGGAAATTTGACAGTTCGAAGACGCAGCCCGACGTCACGTAATTGAAACCATTATGGTGCAAACAGATCAGCCAAAATTCCGCAATACTCGTTGACCCATGACCATGTCCCGCTACGCACTCTACTTTGTTCCCGAACCCAAAAGCCCACTGGCAGAGTTTGGCGCTCGATGGCTGGGCCGGGACGTTTGGTCCGGGAAAACGGTGTCACAGATCTCGATAGGGTCTTTGTCGGCAAGCGAACTGCGCGAGATCACGGCGAACCCGGCGGTTTACGGATTTCACGGGACGCTGAAACCGCCTTTCCAGCTGGCAGAGGGTATGGATCCGGGACATGTAGTTGAGCATCTCACTGACTTTGTAAGGTCCCGCCCACCCTTCCGCATACCCAATCTAATGCTCAGGCGGTTGAGCGGTTTCTTGGCATTGGTTCCAAGTGCAGCCTCGGCAGAGCTGAACCAATTCGCTGCAGAATCTGTCCGTGATTTCGACAGGTTTCGTGCACCGCCCTCCGCGGGCGAGCTGGAGAAACGACGACATCAAGGTTTGAGCCCACGTCAGGAAGAATATCTCCTGGCCTGGGGATACCCTTATGTCCTGGAGGAGTTCCGGTTTCACCTCACATTGACGGGACGACTGGAGGACGAAGTCTGGCAACGCTTGACCGAAGCGCTACTTCCGATTGTCGAGCCCTTGTGTTCAGATGATGTCCTGGTAGATGCGGTCACGCTTTGCGAACAGCCTGGGACCGGCGAGCCATTCAAGGCCATCGGGCGCTTCGAACTGGCTGGCTAGATGATTTTGCTGCGGAGACAGCCGCTCACCTGTTCAACAACCAGCACCAGGACAAAGACAACCAATATGATTGTGCTGGCGATGTCATAGGTAAACAGGTCCATTGCGGTCTTGAGCTCAATGCCGATGCCGCCAGCCCCAACGAGTCCGAAAACTACCGGGGACCGCGTCGATTTCTCCAGGCTGAACAATGAGGTGTTGATGGACGACGGCAGCGCCTGGGGAATTACAGCGGAAAACACCATGCCGGTCCGGGACCCGCCGAGTGCGGTCAGCTCCTCCCTGGGACCCGTATCGGTCTCTTCCATCGCCTCGGCAAACAACCGGCCGCAGAAGCCAATGGTATCGATCATTATGGCCAGCGTACCCGCGGCGGGGCCCAGCCCAACCGCGATGACGAAAAACAAAGCCCAGATCAGATCCGGGACGGTTCGGAAGAATGAAATGATTCCTCGAAAGACATAGTAAATTGCCGGATGCGGTGACAGGCCGCGTGACGCCAGTAATCCCATGGGCAGGCTGAACAGAACCCCTAACACCGTACCGGCGACCGCCATTTGGAAGTTCTCATACAGGGCTTTTCCGACAGGCAGAGCCCGGTCGAAGTCGGGCGGAAACATTTGATCCAGAATTCAGCTAATGCCGGGGAGATCCTTGGCCAATCGCTCCAGTGACTGACCGGAACCCTGAATGGCCACGATGGCAATGGCCGCCGCTGCCACATAACAGACGAAGGCGATCGGGCTCGGCCGCGAAAACCGCTCCGGATCCATCAGCTGCGCACCCGTTTGGCCGCCTCGATGGCCAACATTTTCAGTCATAGAGGCCCGAAAGTTCCAATACCTGGGTATTCGCCGCTAATCGATCGAGACCAACTTTCCCGTCCCTCAGGCCAACGACTCGCTGAGAGAACTCGATGGCCTGGCCCAAATGGTGATACGTGAATAACAGCGATACATCGTCTTCACGCATCAACTGGACAGACAACCGCATGACTTCGATGCCGGCTGCAGGGTCGAGACTGGCGACGGATTCGTCGGCAATAACGAATTCCGCATGCTGCATCAGCGTCCTCGCGATGGCCACCCGCTGGGATTGGCCACCCGAAGGCTGATCGGCACGGCGGCGTGCGAGATGGGCAAGTGCAACACGATCAAGACATGTCATCGCTTCTTCACGAACATGCTTCGGTGTGACGGACTGGTACCAATAGCGCGGGCCGGAAGAGCGCGGTTGCGCGCCATGTACAACGTTGGACAAGACGCTCAGCCGGGATACCAGATTGTGTCTCTGAAAAACGAACCCGACCCTTGAGCGCGGGCGCCGCAAATGGCTGCCACCGAGCTGCCCTACGTCTCGACCCAACAGGTTTATTTCCCCGTCGTCAGGTTCGATCAGTCTCAAGAGGAACCGTAGCATGGTCGATTTGCCGGCGCCGTTGGCCCCGATAACAGCAACCGAATTCCCCCACAATCGACAAATCAGTGCCTTTGAGGACCGGCGTATTGTCGCCGAATGACTTCGTGACCCTGGTGAGTGAGCAGACGAGCCGCTGTACGGCCGCCGGACCGGTGCAGACCGGAACCACCCGTTGCTTATTCACCTTGATCGGAGCCGCTGCTCGGGGCGCGTTCATCAGTCACCCACAAACTGCGTGAATGAGTTGACCCCGATGGTCCGATACATGTCGCGGACATAGTCGTAATCCGAGTCCCTGATCGTATCGAGGAAGTGTCCGCCGATTTACTTCTCGTTGTCCTTTCCCTTTACCACGGCGGCAATCGGCTTTTACGAGTGATCAGCAAATGCCTTTCGGACCCTTGTGAAAAATGCTTCGCCGACATCGGGTCTGGCTACCAGCACGTCGTCGGGCAGGTCGCGGCCCCATGTAATCACGGTAACGGCTTGATCAGGAAAGGCTCTACGAATCTTCTGCAGGTGGGTGAATTTCATGCCCACAGCCTGATTATCAATTTATATCAATATCTTAACCCAGACATTACGACTGATGATCTGCGGGCTGTAATCGGTGTTGTAGATCAGTCCCATGTCTGCGAGTGCCTGCGCCGGGAAGAGATGCCGGGACATTGAACCAATCGACCCCAAGGAGACCTTCTTGCCCTTCAGGTCTTGAACCGATTGATCGGGCCATTAGCCATGGTGACGATCTGTGCGAAGTCGTCCGGTCGGTACGTGAACGGAATACCACGTACTCGGCCGGACCGGTGAGAACGAAATCCACCTGCTTGGCACGCATTGCCTCAACAGCCGCCGTACGGCTGTTGACGCCGAAAAAATCAACCTTGAGCCCAGTCACCTCTTCGAGTGCCGCTTTGAAAGGCCCGAATTCCCGCTGTAATCCTTTCATACCGGAAATATCGGTCACTGCAAGGTGGATCGTTTCGGCTGTCTGCGCGGGCGATAGAACGGCAAGGGCAAGGGCGGCGACAAGGTTGCCCAGAAGTTTCTTGAACATCCTTTGATCCTCTTCTGGGTAAACAGAAACTCGTCCAGATGCCGGCAGAAAACCGGCAGCAGCCATCGTGGGATAGTTCCGTGACACGTCGTTTGCGGTTTTGCTTCACTGCTGTGACAGACCGGTTACCGTTCCATTGCGCCCGGACAAAGGAGGCTATGGTCCGTGGCCATGGTCATAGAACCGTCAACTTTATGTCCTATAGTCGGCGCCAACAGGCTAACCAGAATCACGATATCCAATGGATACAAACACGAACCCTGGGTCGAACCACCTGCCAAATCCCGAGCTAGATCCCCTGCTGATAACCAACGGTCGCGTCTTGCTGGCGGACGGCAACATTGCCGAGACCGACGTTGTGATCCGCGATGGTATCATCGCGGCGTTCGGAACCCTTCGGGACAGGGCAAATCCCGTTAGAGTGGTGAATGCTGACGGCGGCTACGTGCTCCCCGGTATCGTCGATATCCATGGCGATGCTTTCGAACGTCAAATCATGCCACGCCCAAACGTGCATTTTGATCTCGGGCTTGCCCTTCTGGATACAGACAGCCAGATGATAGCCAACGGAATTACCACGGCCTTCCACGGCGTCACCTATTCCTGGGAGCCGGGCCTTCGCGGACGAGATAATTTTGTCCGGTTAATGGAGGCAATGGAGGGTCTGAGCGAGCGTTTGCGCTGTGATACGCGAATTCATATTCGGTTCGAGACCTACAACACAGACGCAGCAGACGAAGTGGCGGAATGGATCAGGGCAGGAAAAATCGGCCTTCTCGCGTTTAATGATCATTTCCCGGAGATCTATGAAAAGAGGGGCGATCCTGCAGAGATGACCAAGTACTCACATCGGACCGGCATGTCTGAGACCGAGTTCGTCACCTACATGGAAGAGGTCGTCGCTCGCACGGATCAAGTACCGGGGGCAGTAGAGAAGTTAGCCGCAGCGGCGCGTGAAGTCGGCATTCGTCAATTGTCCCACGATGACGCCATGCCCGAAACCCGCACCTATTACAACAACCTCGGCTGCGAGATTTGCGAGTTTCCGGGAACCGAAGCGACCGCCGAACAAGCTCGCGCTTATGGCAATCCGATCGTCATGGGTGCTCCGAACGTCGTGCGCGGCGGGAGCCACATCGGCGCCGTCTCAGCCGCCGATATGATTTCCAGAGGGCTCTGCACCATTCTGGCCTCCGATTATTACTATCCAGCGCAGCTCGTGGCAGCGTTCAAGCTTCATAAGGAAAATGGCCTATCGTTAGCAAACGCATGGTCGTTCATTTCGAGTGCTCCAGCAAAGGCCACAGGACTCGACGACAGGGGTGCAATCGCCGAAGGCAAGCGCGCCGACATTGTCATCGTAGCCGTGAAGGAGGGTATCCCTCCCCGGGCGACGGCGACTATCGTGGGCGGGCAGGTTACGGGTCTTCACTGAACGCATCTATTCGAGACAGCCAGTGTCCCGGTCAGCCAACGTATCGAACCAAATTTCTGCCTCTGGCGCCCTCCAACACACGTCCCCACCTGGCAGTTACTGTTGTTGCGGAGCATTCGGCTTTCGGTATTGATTTGCGTCCGGGGTGCGCCCGGTGGCGGCGACGCCGGCCTGTAGCGAATTGCAGACGCCGGCCTTTCAATCCTGCTGCTCCTGACGCTACCGTGTCATGACCAATAAGACAGAACACTGCGAATCTGTAACTTTATGCTGATGCCAACTTGGCACAGTCACAAATCGGCTGCTCTCTTCGCGGTTCGACAGGACGCGCGCGGTTTGCCGCGATCCTGTCGCAGGAACGTTTTGACAACCGACGTTCCCTGGGCCGGCGGATCTGTCAGGAATTCCTGTTTGTCGACACCCTCGGCCGCTTGCGGATCGCGGGCTTCATGAATGCGCTGGCCCCGCCGAACGGAGTTCCGCGACATCCAGCGCAGATCAATGACCTACAGATCACGGTGGTCTCCCCGGCGCCGGACTGGGCCCTGTGGTATACCCTGAATGCGCGTGAACACCCGCATGGGATCACAGGCTTCGCCGGCCGTCATTTCCTGTATCTTGTCGGTTCGGCTCATGGCTTGCTCCCAGCCGAAGGGTATTCCGTTACGGCGCGGCGCGCCCCGGCGCGCGACCGCTGCATCACGTGGGACAAGGCTGGCGACCTGATGATCTCATCCATGTGGATCGAGATGATATATTCATCCAGTGACAGTATGTGTCCATCCGTACAATGTGTCTGCATTCCGGGAAGCAAGACAATGGTCAGTATTTTTGACGTCGCCACCTATATTCTCAAAAAGAAGGGGCCAATGACGACCTGGAAGCTGCAGAAGCTGGTCTATTACAGTCAGGCCTGGTCACTGGTTTGGGATGATAAGGCCGATGAAGCCATCCATGTTTTTGCCGGACATCAAGCCTGTACGTTCGCCTTGATCGGTCCTGCCCTACGTAGCCTGCCGTTCCCGAGCCGAAACGCGGCTTGACCAGAACGTCCTGACTGCCGTTCGGGCCTGATCTTCATAGTTGCAAAGATCAAGCATGTTCTCTCGTGCTGGCAGAAGTACCGGAGGGCAGTCCAGAAAGCAGAGCACGTTCCTCTGCTGTCAATCCGTAAAGTGCGGCAACCCCATCGTTGCAGGCTTCCCTGTTTCCGGCGAGGGCAGCATCAACAAGGAGGTTCAGGGTTTCGCTCGAGATACTTGACCGGGCCGGAATCCTGATGCGCCTCAGGTGCTGCGCCTGAAATCGCAGATACCCGCCACGCATCCGGGTGGAGTAAGCAGAGACGAACAGCCTGGCAATTCCCGACAGAAGTATGGCTCGTAACGCTTCCAGTTCCCATTCTTTGGACGTTACGAAGTAGAGATTGTGATGAGGGTAAAGGCGCCCGCCTTCGTGTACGACATGAGCTGTACCCTTGATGTCCGGAATCAGCAGCTTCGGTGTGGTGGCGAGTGAAGGATAGATTCGGTCGATGGTGCGGTACCAGCTGGAAGGAGCCTTACGGGAAATGTGCCGCGCCATCAGATCGGCCTTTCGCTCGCCGAAGTACCGGCTGAGGCGTGGATAGTCGGACAGAGGAACGAGGCCGCCAGCATCCGCAAACGGATTCACAACGCCTAGGCCCTGCCACTCGATATCTCCCGACTGAATATCTCGTGTCATGACCAATGGCAGCTTGCGGTCATCCTCGACATCAAGTTTGTCGTATTGTCCGATGAATGCCCTGTCCGCGCCGGTTGCGACCCCAATTCCAACCTTGCACCCGGCATCTTCAATAGGAGGAAAATCCCGCTCGAGGCGTCTGACCAGCGTGATCTCATCGGATGATTCCAAAATCCATGGCTGCGTGCCCTGTGCGATGCCCACAACTTCGCTAACCGTGTCGCTGGGGCCCGGCTGTCTGGGGTCCATGATTTTGCGGGTGAGTTCGGCAAGAGAAGACCGGTCGATTTCAGGACACTGCGCCACACGTGTCTTGCCGGTTCGCTCACGCCCGATCACGAATATCGCTGGGTAGGCGGTCACATCTGATTGGAATGCTGGCGTACCCACCATGTCCACATAGACATGCAACTGAAACTGTTCGGCCAGAAGACGCCGAAGGGGGCCGCCATACCGATTCTTCATCCAGCGGTCGGCACAGATGATGCCGACCTGTCCCCCGGGAGATAACAGTTTCGCCGATCGCTCGATGAAGGGGACGTAAAGATCCGCCCGATCGAAAATCGTATCGTACCGGGCCCTGTATTCGGAAATGAGAACGTCAGGGATCAATTCCTGGCGCACATAGGGAGGGTTTCCAACAACGAAGTCATACGTCGAAGAAAATTCGGTTAGCAGAAAATCACCGTGTCGAAGCCAGGAGCCGGCCACTTCGGTCGCATCAATGTCACTGATCCCGGACGAACGGAGAGCCTGAACAACCTTCGAGCGAGTTTCTTCGCAGCTGGCCTGATGAAGTTCGATGGCAGAAATGCAAGCTGCCAATTCGATTGCTGGAACGGGACGGCCCTGAGCAGTCCAGGCTTCAAGAAGACGTTCAGCCGCAGGAAAGACGAAGTCGCCGTCGCCGCAGGACGGCTCGAGGAGAGACAGATTCCAGAGTGGGCGATCAGTGGTGTAACCAACGAGGTCAAGAATGAAGTCGACGACCTCGCGCCGCGTGAAAATGGCACCCCGTGCCTCTGGCCCGGCTTGCGACAATTGGGCAAGTGCATCGGCAATAGGGCAAAACCCTGCAAAAGAAGGCTGTTGCCCACTTGAATATTCCAAATGCCCAGTTTGGGTCATCTCATCTTCTCATCCACGGACACAGGTATGCGTTACGGAGTCTTCTACTTGTTTCATTCGATCCGATCTGACCAGGGCCTTCAGGCAAATGGTCACTTACACGGACAACTTCAGTAAACAGATGGTCTGGCCGTTTCAATGATTTCTGCAACTGAAAGATCAAACCGGGCAGAGTAAAACACGCTATGGAAACAGAACCCCACATCGTGACCGCCGGCTGGTCGGAAATAGCGGGCCACCTGGAAAAACCGGACTCCTCCGCAACAACCAGTTGAGCCCGTAGACATTTCTGGATTTCTCGGTCGAGTGCTTCCGTCGATATACGACAGTCATCGGATATATTGCGGAGGGCCAATTGGTTCCGATCGGTTCCGGTACATTCGTCCGAAGAACCGATGAGCAGCACGGTATTTTGACAGCCGGTCGTGTGATCGGCGCCATAAGAGCCAGAGGAGATGGTTACGCGCTTCCAGCCCAGAACCAGGGCGAAGTCTGCTGGCCAAGGATTGAAGCTAAGGGCATGGCAGGCTATGGCGAAAACAACCGCGAGCCGAGTGGGGCGGATATCGGCTGGATTCCGTTATCGGCGGAAGAGGCCGAAACAATGGAAGCGATTGGGGCCGTGTTTTTGAGCAGGGCTAAAGAGCGCAGGGCTTTCAAGCAAAAAGCAATCGAGATTCGTTTGATTTTCGGTTTTGTCGAAGCTGCCCGCGACCTTGAAGAAAACATGGTGAGATCCCCCGGTCTGCTGCTGGGAGGGGAAAGGGTAGGTTGGACGGACGAAGAGGGCTGGGACTACAACGAGTACGCCATAATGGGTGACGATCCCTGGATCCCGCCTGCTCATGGCGGTGTAAGCGGCAGTGCAGTCTGGGTTATCAAATTGCCGATGGATCGCAGCGCAAGGACAGCGCAAATCCTCGATGGCGTAGCGTTTGCCGAAGGATCTCCCGAGGACAGGAAATTCATTGTTTACGGTGGAACCAGTATACGTATCGCTCTAGGTGAGAGGTGACACGATCAACATCGCGTTCGCCAAATCGACCTATATCGCACCGGTGCTCGCATTGATATTTATGGTTAGTGATGGCTGGAACGCCATCGCTAAGCAGGTTTGAACGAAGCCGCGGCTTTCGGGCTGTCACTGGCAGAAAGTAGAATCGGGGTTTCAGGTCTTGCGGTGAGGCCGCGGTCTGTTGCTGGGTTTTTCGCGTTTCCGGGATTCGGATCGCGGTTTGCAGGACCGGATTGGCCCCCTGAAGTGGCAGCAACCAGTTCGTCTCTGGCTTGTTGTCAGTTGTACCGTGACACCGGGACGCGGGTTTCGGTGGCAACCTGATGGCGGCAAAATTGAGTTGATGTTGACGGACGCGGTCATGACGGTGCCGCGGCTGTGGTGGGAGGTCCGCGCGGTTGGCTGTTGGGGTTGTCTGCGTCCTGGCGGTACAGGGTCTCATCCAGTACGACCACGGTCTCTCCTCCGCAGACCGGACAGGTCCGGGGTTTCGGCTCGGTGTCGTCAGTAGTTTTGCTGCCGGGTTCCTTGTGGTCCGGGATGACGGTATTCAGGGTTCGGGCGCGACATCCGTTGGCGAGAATGCCGAAGTGTCGGATGCGGTGGAACCCTGTGGGCAGGCAATGCAACAGGAAGCGTCGGATGAAGGCCTCGGCGGCCAAGCTGATGCTTCCATAGCGCGGCGTATCACCTGTTTTCGACACCGGCTTGCGGTAGCGGAAGGTGACGGTATCGCCGTCGAAGGCGAGGATCCGGGTATCGGAGATGGCGACGCGGTGGGTATAGCGTGAGTGATAGTGGATGACAGCCCCGGGTCCGTTGAACGGGGCCTTGGCGTAGACGTTCCAGTTGACCTTACGGGCCTGCTTCAGATGGCGGTTGAATGTGCGCCGGTCAGCGAGGTCGGCGATGGCGCCATGGAATGCGAGTTGGTGGTGGGTCTTTGCCAGTTCCTCGAGAACGCGCCGCCGGAAGTAGTTGGCCAGCACCTTGACCGGGGCGAAGAAGCGGTCGCTTCCGGCCTTCCACGCGCCGGTCTCGACGTCGAACCCGCCATTGGGCACCAGGCAATGCAGGTGCGGATGCCATTCCATCTTCTGGTTCCAGCTGTGCAGCACCGCGGTGCCACCGATGCGGGCGCCGAAGCGCCGGGGATCGGCGCTGATGGTGCGCAACGTCTCGGCAGTGACGCGGAACAGGATATCGAACACCTGCTCGCGGTTCTGCATGGCGATGCGGGCGATCGGCCGTGGCAGGGTGAAGACGAGATGGAAGTATGGCACCGGCAGGATGCAAGCCGCCTGCTGTTCCCTCCACTTGCGGGCGGCGGCGCCCTGGCAGCCGGGACAATGGCGATTCCCGCACGATTTCCAGACCGCGTGCTCGTGCCCGCACGTGGTGCATTTGAACACGGTCCCACCGAGAGCCGATGTCCGGCAGCGCTCGATACAGTTCATCACCTTCAGCGCCACGGCGTTGAAGGTGCCGGTACGGCGGGCAGCCGCCCCGGCGTGGCGGAAGATCGTCGCCACGCCGGGCTTGTCTGCACTCACCGGTTACATGGCGTTGGTGAACCCGGCAAGCGGATGGTCAAGTCTTCGGAACATGGTGCTGGTGGTGCGGGCGTAGACCCGCGTCGCCGCAACCGACTTGTGCCCAAGCACATCTTGTACGACACTGATCGGTGCCCCGCGTTCATGCAAATGAGTGCCAATTGCGTGACGCAGGCTATGGAAGGTGATGCCGCGATCGAGCCCGGCTCGGTCGCGGCTCCCATTGAAGGCCCTGCCCAGGCTGTTGGTGGTGATGGGACGGTCCGGGCTGTGGTGGAAAAACAGCCAGTTGGTGGGGTGCGGGACGGTGGCCCGCCAGTAGTGTCGCAGCGTGGCGAGGACCGGATCGGGTAGATAGGCCATGCGTTCGTGGCCGCCCTTTCCATTGCCGATCCGGAGCAGGCCCTTTTCGCTGTGGATGTCGCTGACTTGCAGCGCGACTACTTCCGAGATCCGCAAGCCGGCGCCATAGGCGGTGAGGGTTGCGGTACGGTAGCGTAGATCCCCTGGATCAGAACAAGGACATTGGCCTCCGATATCGACCGCGGCAGCCGATCGTGAACCCGGCGGCCATGCAGTCCCGCGACCTTGTCGGGCTGCCCCATTGCGTCGTTGAAGAACAGGCGCAACGCCGAGACATTGGCGTTGGTGGTCCGCTCCTCCAGACCGGCGTCAATCCGGCCAATCACCCAGCTGCTGACCTCGTCAGCCGTCAATCTCTGTGGCGGGCGACCGTAATCGACCGCAAGCTTGCTGAGCGTGTGCTGGTAATTCTGCTGGGTCTTTGGTGCGAGACCCTTCAGGGTCATCACATCGATCATCTTCTGGCGGGCCGGAGACGTCCCCGAAACTTTCCTTGTCATCATGGTTCACTCCCTGGGTTGAAGACATCCCGAATGATCGGGACACCAGGGAAGGTGAACACAATTGAGCGGCTATCGGAAAACCGGTAAGACCACCTTCAACGCATTTCGGAACCTGGATTACAGACAGGGAACGCCGAACCGAACACAACTGGCCGCGGAGCGGCCTTCGTTCAAAACAATTTTCTTAACGTAATCCCAAGCCTTGATTTGCTAATTGGAACCCAATACACGCCGTAGTATGTTGTCTAGCGGCTTCAACTCCTCCTCTCGAAGACAATCTCAAGCAACCGAATTGCTCTTTCAAATTCGTACCGCCCATTTCCCATAATCCACTCAGCCTTTAGAGTTCTAATTAATCCAATCACTTGAATGGCATGATCGAGCTCTGGATGAGCAGAAAAATCGGTGCTTCGATCCGCAGAATTTATCATGTTTTGGTATCGGGAATACAGCGGTGACCTAATTTGGTCTCCTGGACCGTGTGCGAATTGGTCTTCTGCCATCGCCATGATAATCTTTGCCTCCAGATTTAAACCTTCACTACTGAATCGGAACTCTTTTCTTGTCCGTTCGAAGAGAGCATCTGCCACCTCTGCGTCGGTCGCAGTACGTTCTGTAAATTGCCGATAGGTCACAGGGTCAAGCGTTCGCAGAATCAGCAGAAGCGTTGCCATCTGAGCCGGAACCTCACTATGCTCGTCATCCAGCATGGCAACGACTAGGCCGAGACGTTGAAGAGCCTGCTGCATGGTTCGAAGATCGATTTCGGAACTTCCGAAAAATGTTTGAAGCCAGGTTCGCCCTAGTCCCTTCAATGACTTATCGTGATCTTTATTTCTTCCACCGAGTTGTCTCGAAATTTCGTCAAGGCACGAAGCAATGAATTTCTTCCGTTCCGCTGCAGGAAGGCGGAGATCGATATCAATAAATCGTCGTAGGTACTCCGAGGCATTAATACCTTGACCGTACAGGGATTGAACCGAACACTCTAACTGGGTTCGGTTCACTCCAAGAACGAAAACAATGCCATCGACCGCAAACAGATGTTTCATGACTTCCAGAAGTTCAATGGCGTAAGACGGCCTGCAGCGATCGAGCTCGTCGACAACAACTATCAATGGTGAGTCTATGGACTCTGCTTTTGCTGCTTGTTCAAGTACTTCCCGAAACTTTTCCATGGCGTTTTTCGCCTCTTCGTACCGGGACCCACTTCTCCCAGCAGCGGCGTGGATTGCTGTTTGAAAGACCTCTTCCGCCATTTGACCAGCAGTACCGCCCAGCAGCGGTGACACAAGCGCACTGCCTATTGTCGGAACAATGTTCGCTAGAACGTCTGCCGCGGCGGTCCTCAATTTTTTGCGCCGATCTTCACCGTTTGTTTGAACGGCAGAGGCCAGTTCTTCAGACAGGGCCAGAAACGGCTCGTCAGCAAAATCGTTGTCCCACGCGTTAAACATGACCACGGGAATTTTCTTACCGAGCAGAAGCGCTCTCCACATATCCAGAAAAGTGGTTTTTCCCATTCCCCACTCTGCATCAACAGCAATGACGCAGGGGCCATCGATAGCCTGAACCATCTTAGCCAACGCTTCCGCCGCTTCGCGCCTTTCAAGCCGATCATTCCTGAATGGTTCGTCCAAACAGACCTCCAGAGCCTGAGGCCTTACCCTAAATCCCATGACATTGTCTCCCATTGTCGAGAATTTCCCGTTGGAAATAAAACTTCTTATTCCCAACGGTTTTAGTTTTTGTCAAGATCTATTTCTTGTGTAAGTCAATCGGAATTATGCCCATTGTTACCCTGGTTGAGCGATAGAGAGACGTTGAGCTGAAGGCCAGAGAGTTGCCAATTCAAACGCACCAAGGACCCTCAGATGACACCGGTTTTGTACAGGTTGGGGTTTTTGGATTGTGATCATTTTGCACACCAAGTCATTCTCATGCGCCATTGGTGTAGATCGAGTTTCATAAGTCTTGTTGAAGCTGCCAATCGGTTCTTCTGGGAGACTGACCAGCGGACTGCTTTTTCGCCAGTCTCCGCGCGTCAAAGTTCAATGGAAACTTCAGCACCGTCCGGTCCCAACTCTGCACCCGAGGCCGTTTCAAGCAGTGCGACCAAAACATGGTTTGAGGCCCTGTCAGAGCTACCGGTACCCTTGTCATCGAACAGGTTCGTGCAATTGCCTGCGATCCGGGGCGATTGCCACTAGCCTCAGACATCCTGACCTCATACAGTTTGTGCTGACTTAAAAACAGGTGCAGCGCGACAATCAAGATGAGATTCCGCGTCAATCAGGATGAGACTAGGATTGGTGCCCTCAAGCGCAGGCACCGGACCAAGGCAAACGGGCTCCAGGTTCCGGAGACTTCTGGTACCAGATCCCAAAACAAAGCCCGGGACCGCTCCTTTTACACAGGACGATCGGAAAACGATCGGAGATATCCGGGAAATCCAGAACCAGGTCGCACGAAATAGTCTGGGATGGTCACGAACTTATAAAGTGACAGTCAACAACCCGGATCTCGAGATGGACGAACCGGGACGCAAGGGGTGTCGGCATACGGTGCGCGACACCCCGGTCGGTCTCCCGGTTTCCGCAGGCGATCATTGCGGCGCCCTCCGGCAGCCGGTATTCGCCGACTGCGCGGTCAAGCACCAGCTGATAGAGCGCTGCCTGCACCATTGGTACAGCGGAGGGCAGTTCCTCGAGGTTGATCAGAAACTCCTGGTCGCTGTCTTCCGGTGGCAGGAACGCCGGTGGCGCCCAGCGGGTTCGGCCATCGGTGTCCCGCCAGGGAATGCCACGCAGATCGACGGGATCAAGGAGGAGGGCGCGAACGTCGACATATTCGCGATCGGCCGAGGCGGCGACCTGCTAAACTATTTCGCTCTTGGCGCAGCCCGGCGGTCCCCAGACGATCACCGGCTGCTGCGCCTCGACCATCAGGGCAAGGGTTGTGGCGAGATCGGACGGGGGAAGCGTGTAGTCAGCGGATATCGGAACGGATTGGGGCATCGGCAATCTCCGGATGGCGGGTCGACGGCGTCGACACCCTCCGGGCTGACGAACCGTCACCCCAAACCGGCTGGCCGGCCTCGTTGCGGCGTGAGAAGTTCCATTGCGGTCATTGCCGCGATTGCCGCGAGCCAGCACTGAAGGGAACAGAACAACGTCAGCGCAGTCCTGCTCCTGGCCTAATGCAATCTGCGTCTGTGCAAGGCTCGGTGCGCTTACGTTCGGAGAGCAGGCGTGCGCGCATGTCTGCGCCTGAATTAGAATGAATCCGCTTACGGTATGCTTACGGTGAGCGTCCAGTAGGATGTACGGGCAAAAGAAAACCCCTCGAAAACGGTCCGTTTTCAAGGGGTTCTGTTGGTTGCGGGGGTAGGATTTGAACCTACGACCTTCAGGTTATGAGTTTCGAAACCTGAGAATGACAGAAATACGCCGGAGCGCGCAGAACATTTATATTTCATTTATTTACAATAGGTTAAAAATCCCCTTCGCAGACAAGCGTACGTGTGAGATATCGCTGAATCGATGCAATTTGTTTGCCAATTGTTTGCCAGCTTGATATGGATCGGTGTAATGGCGACACGATGGGAAGCGACGGAATGGCGGGTAGAAAGCTGATACGGATCGGCAAGAGAGCGGTGGACGCTGTGAAGCCTGGCGATGCAGATTTCGTCTGCTGGGATCGGGATCTGACCGGCTTCGGTCTACGAGTGCGGAAGTCAGGGCGCAAGGTCTATGTCGTGCAGACCCGGGTAGACGGGAAGCTCCGCTGGTTCACCATTGGACAACACGGGCCGCTCAGCCCGGATGAGGCAAGACGGAAAGCATTGGAGATACTGGCCGGCGCCAGGAATGGCATTGATGCTCGCGAGGAGGTTCGGCCAGCAGACGACGCGCCAACCATGCGCGATCTGGGGCGGCGGTTCCTTGACGAATATGTACCTGTCCATTGCAAGCCCAGCACGGCAGCCGAGTATCAACGCTCGGTGAGGCTATTCGTCGACACTACGATCGGAGACCTGCGGGTAGACCGGGTGCAGCGCAAGGACATTGCAGCTCTGCATCATGGCCTGCGCGACAAGCCCTATCAGGCCAATCGCACTCTCGGGGTACTGTCGAAGATGTTCTCGCTCGCAGAGGTTTGGGGCTGGCGGCCCGACGCATCCAATCCCTGCCGCCATGTCAGACGCTATAAGGAACACAAGCGCGAGCGCTTCCTGTCGCCGGAGGAGACCATCCGGCTGGGTGAAGTTCTGCGCGAAGCGGAAGCGGAGATGCCCTCTGCAGTTGCTGCCTTCCGCCTGCTTCTGCTGACCGGCTGCCGCATGTCGGAAATCCGCGATCTGCGCTGGGAGCATGTTAAGAAGGATTGCATCGAACTTCCGGACGCCAAAACCGGAGGGCGCGTAGTACCGCTCGGCCCGGAAGCCCGGGCCGTGTTGTCGGGAATAAGCCAGGAGGACGGCAACCCATGGGTAATTGCCGGGCGCCTCCCCGGCTCTCACCTCACCGACCTGCAACGTCCCTGGCGCCGAATTCGTAAACTCGCAGGTCTGGAGGACGTTCGCATCCATGACCTGCGGCACTCCTTCGCCAGTCGCGCGCTCGCCCTCGGCGAGAGCCTCACCATGATTGGGAAGCTGCTGGGCCACACCCAGGTGCAGACCACCGCTCGCTATGCGCATCTTGCTCGGGACTCGATACAGACCGCCGCCTCGCGGATCACGCAGAGCATCGGTAGCAACCTAACAGGGGTGGCGCCGACAGCCCAGGACAAGGCCCGCGCTGATCCCTCGACATTCAGATGACAATGGGAAAATGCGCGCGGCTGGTGCTGAGCGAGTACTAGATCGCCAAGGCGTGGTGCACTGGGATGATCTGCGGAGCATCGTTACGTGCCGCTGCCATGGCTTGGATGCCCGCGCGCTAGTCATCCAATATCGGAGCCAGGGCGTGATCCCAACTATGAACTCACGTCCCTTGTGCGAATTTAGGGACAACTGCTATTCGGAAGCTTACGCAAGTAACCGAACCGTAAACCGCTCGTCCAATTCGATGAGATCGGGATCCGTGCCGTTGTGCTCCTTCATACCCCTGACGATTTTCCGGGGAATCCCCATTCCCATATGTTCCAGATACCGATAGTCGCGCATCACGTCTTTCAACAACTGGTTTCGTGCAGCCCGCGTCCCGAACCGCATTCGGTCCGGCGTTATGTCGTTCGGCAGTCGGCCCGGTGAGACAATTTCCAACCGGTCGTCGTACACTGACAACTCGACATCGGTGCCCGTGAGCAGGTAGTCGCGGTGGATCAGGGCGTTGACGATGGCCTCCCGAAGAGCATCAAGCGGATAGGTCGGACGCTCCACCCGTCTTCCACCTATAGCTTCGACGATCACACGAGTGTTGCGTTGCACAAAATTCAGAGCCTGTTCGACCAGGCCGTTTTCAACAATGTCACCGCGTTCGTTGAGGAGAGGCGTCATGGCACCGCGAAGTGCGGTGCGCTCCTGCACATCATAGTCCTGTTCCGATCCGGGATACGCGACAGCGTCTATCCCCGCGTGAGGCAAGAAATGATTTGGCGCCTTTCCGAACAACAACATGCCTCCGACGGTCACGCCTTCCTCGGTCATGATCTCTGTGTTAACGAGAAGTGACTGCCAAGCCTCCTCGTCTTCGTCGATCGGCACATCCTGTTGGCGAACGTCAACGAAATAGTTTCGCAGACGTCTCTGGTCGAGGTTTGCAAGCGTGGCTCCCGAAACGGGCCGCAGTTCGGCCCGGATCGTACCTCTTTGCTGGAACAGACGGGCAAGTTCTTCCGGACTAGCTTCCCGGCTCTGCGTGCCGACACGCATCAAATATCTGTTGGTGTTGTTGTGCCAGAGCGCGTGCACGTCGTATCCGCGGGTAACCCGGACAATCGCAACATCGCTACTGTCCTTGACACCGCGCACCACCTCGAAGAATGGAACGATCGCAGGCCTGATCTTGTCGCGGCATACGCTCATGATCCATTCTTCGAGGTTTTCCCGGGCAAGACCCGTGATTATTCCGTCGTCTTCGACTCCGAGCAGCACCATGCCGCCTTCCAGGTTCGAGAAAGCGACCAGTTCCTTTGCAAGGTCTTGTGTGCGCAAATCATCTCGTTTGAATTCAACTCCGGAATTCTCGCCGTTCGCTATGATTTCCAACAGTTCTGTACGCGTTGTCATACCTCAGAACCCGTACTTGGATCGACGCATCTCGAACGCGGCTTTGCCGCCTTCGAGGATCTCCTCGACCAGTTCCCGTACAGGTCCTGATTCGATGGAGCCCATGTGCTCCGGCGGGATCCGCGCCTGGCCCTCGTCGGCCTCACCTGTCGCAGCGAGGCCGAGGATGAGTTCGGCATCGCCGAGGACCGGGATGTTGGCATTGTGGGTCGAGAAGACGAATTGGCGGCGGCGCTTTTCCTGCCGCATGATCGGCACCACACCCTCTGTGATGAAGCGGTTGTCGAGATCGTCTTCAGGCTGATCGACGACAAGCGGTGCTTCCGATTCAAGCAGCAGGAGCAATAGGACGGCCGTTGCTTTCTGGCCCGTCGAAAGCGCCTGCAGCGTTTGCCAATGGGGTGGCTTCCCATCGGCAGCGGTGTTTAACTTGATCTCCGTTGTCGCAGGTAATTCCAGTTCTTCGATACGCATCAAGAGGTCCGGATCGGCCTGTGCGATGCGCTCAGCCGCACCGGCGGGCAGGTTGTAGTGCGCTATCAGCGCGTTTTTGCCTTCCCGGCAGCGTTGCGCAAATTCCCGCAGGGACAGCTGGTCATGTCCGCGCAGGCGCGCCAGCGCCGCGGAAAGATTGCCGCCGACTTCTCGCAAAAGCTGTTCGAGCGGTTCGCGGTTTCCCGCCATTTTTACCGTGACCTGCACTCGGTCGCCGAGTTTCTTGGATACTTGCCTCGCTGCTTTTTCGATTTGCCGGTATTCGGCTGCAATTATCTCTTCCCATTCCACAACAAGGTTGCGACGCTGAGCCTTGTGCGCCTCCAGACTGCGTTCGAGGCTTTCCGTCTTGTCTTTCAGCGGTCGCAATTGCTCGATTTGCTGGCGCACTTGGATGAATTCCGCACCATTGATCTTTAACTTCTGGAGTTCGCGCAGAAGCCGTTCGTAGGTTTCCTCGATTGCAGTCTTTCGCTCGGCCCAGCGCGATTTTATCTCCCCAATCGCGCGGTCGGTTTCGGCAATTACCTTGCGGAACTGTTCACCAACTGCCGTCAGAGTCGCGCTCAGAGTTTCAAGATTTCCCTCGATTTCGGAAAGAATGTCCACGTTTGGAAGGCCGTCAAGAGCCTTCCTGGAAACGAATGCTGTATCGACGGGCAATTCTTCGACGAGTTCATCGTGAAGGGTACGGTACTGTTGAAGACGTTCGTCCAAGTTTGAGAATAGCCGTTCCTCACGAATGAGCAGGCTCTTTTCCTTGAGCTGTTCTTCTAACCCAGTTTGCTGGAATCGCTCTTGGGTCTCCTCAAGACCCGGCAGCACCGCCAGCTGGTCATCAAGTCGCTTCATATCACGGGCCACATCCATGATCCGGCTACGCGAGCGTTCCAGTTCCAGGCGTATCTCGGATTTCCGTCCGGAAAACGATGGGTCCTTGTCAACGAAGCGCTCCAACAACAACGTAAGTTTCTCAGGACTCTTTGTGAGTTCAGATATCTCGTGCTGGCCGAAGACTTCCACACCCGGTATCACATCACCAGGCGACAAGGTCAGGACTTCCCCCATCTCGTCCTTTACGACAGGTGGATTCGGCACAGATCTTTCGATCGTGTAGCGACGCTCAGATGGCTTGTGCGATCGCACTAGCAAGGAAATCTTCGTGCCGGATTGCAGGACATGTTGGACCACACCCTCATGGGCTTTCTGCGCTTCCTTGCCAAGAGGGTCGAGACCAAGCGCGTACCGTAGGCTCTCAATCATCGTCGATTTGCCAGTACCCCGTCCGCCGACCAGCACATTGAGGTTTTCATTGAAATGCACTGCGGTGTCGCGGAGGAAACCACCTTCCCAACTCATTGCGAGAAACTCCGCATGGGGTTCGGGCTCCGGGTCGCTGTGCAGACGGATCCGGGAGTCCGGGTCAAGAAACGCCTGCCGTAGCGCCTCGACCGAAACTGTGGACATCTTGATGAAGCAAGAGGCGCCATCGTTCTTCAGGTCGTCCGGGCTATTGACGTCCGAAGCGTTTAGAATCGCTGGGGGACGGTCACGCTTGTGCTCGGCGTTCTTGTTTTCGAGGATTGGCCTGATCGCATCTGGCGCGGCGCTGGTCGGACCTGGAAGCGCGCAAGCCAGCAGCCCGGGATGAGTCCAGACGTTGATCCTCGATTGTCCGGAGAGCTTTTTCAGCAATCCGCCTTTGGAACCAACATGGGCGGCGATGCATACTGCGCCCCAATCCTTTGCGCATTCTAGCAGCTCGATAGAGTCCTTCTTCCCCGTCGGTGACAGCGTATCGGGGTCGCGAACCCCACACTCCCCGATGTAACGCTCCAGTTTGTCATCCTGGTCCAGATCAAACAGGCAAAGGAAATGAACCCCGTCTTTCGTCACGGCTTCGAAACCGCTGAATGCATGGAGACCGGCATTACGGGCCGCGTGCAAGAGGCTTAGCGAAGACTTGACGCGGTAGTGATCCGTGACCGCAATTACCTTAATGCCGAGATCAAGACAGGTTTCGATGATCGCTGCGTTGTATTCGTCTTCTGAAGTGAAAGAGGTCGCCTTATTGTACCTCTCAAGATAGGCGTACGGATTGACCTGCAAGGCACAGCGGTAGAACCGCGCTCCGTTCGGAAGACCCATTGCGGTGTTCATGCGATCCGAAGGTGGACGCGCCAAGCTGGTCCTCTCCGCTTTCATCTCCGGTTCTTCGTCAACGTTGCCGTATTGGGTCTCATCCCGGCTCCGATTGGTGTTGTCGGGCTGCGTATTGCTCATCCGCGCCCCCCCACCTGACCCGGACCAGAGATACTTTCTTCTGCTTTTCGAGCTGCCCGAGAGCCTCGAAACTGTCTGGCGTAAGGCTGATCGATGCACGCACCAATGCTGCCTCTCCGGGATTCATACTCTACCTGTCTACCTTACATCCGTTCATAGAACCGCGCCTTCAATCACATTCTACACCACATCATAACATGGTGGTGAACCCCAATGAGTCCAGAAAGTGATCGCTGACGGTGGGTTCAGCGACCCTGCAATGCAGGGTGTTTGTTCAGCAAAAGTCCTCCACAAGATCTGTGAAGCAAGGATGGTGGTGCTCCAAATCCGACCCGAGGCCACAATGGTACCAGCCTCACCGATGGAAACACGGCATCAGCTCCATTCGAACAAAGTGGACAGTTCGCTGTCGATCTCGTTCACCGGTTCGGTCTCGTATTCGAGGTCATCACGGCCGCGTCCCGGGTAACGGGCATGGAGAGATCGACACTTAAAAGATTGTGGCGATCGCGATCCTAAATTGGCCGACGACCACTGATGAAGGAAGGAAAGAAGACCGCAGCAACGAGCCAGTTCTACCCAGTCTGCGCGACCTCGTGCGGATGCGTCCTGAGACGCATGTTGAAGTCGAAGGGATTTCGCAGCCCGAATTCACCCGTCGATGCAGGGCTTTCGGAAGCTGATCAGCGAGATTATCTCCTGCAAGGCGTCTTATGAACCGGAAACTGCACCGCAGTTCGAAGACAGGCTTAGTATCGATACCAGCATCTGGATCAGGTCGAATCTGAGTACCATCTTCACTGGGCCGAGAACGCCGAGAACCCACGTTCCGACGCTGGTCAAGTCCGAGGGTTGGTGGATATTCGCTCGGGGTGAGCAAGGGTATCAGAGGTGTCAGCGAGACCCACGTGCGTCTGGTATTCGGCGTCAAGGTCGTCCCGGACGGCCGCCATCTGGCGGCCCTCGAAGGCGGTGATCTTGATCGCCCACCAGCATTCGCTGGCGCGGGTCATCGCCGCGAACATCAGCTTGAGCGCCGGCCGTTCGCCGAACGCATGGGGAAGCACCTTCAGGCGCCGGCGCCCCTCAAGGAACAGCCGCTGGAGAAGGTTCGTGGTCCGGATCGCCTGGCGGTGTTTGATTGGCATCCGGAGATGGGCAATGCACGCTTCGAAGTCATCCTCGAAGCACTGGACGGCGCTCGGAAGCTCATTCGCCTAGTCCCGGGTCACGTCCTCGACCAATTTGCGCAGGGATTCGCTGGTACGCATCGATGCAGGTACTCTTTTCGACATGGGGTGCCTCTTGGCTTGCGCTAGCTCCTGCCGGCGCCACAGATTGTTCTCCTCAGCAGAATGCACCCTTACGAATTTCCAGCAAATCTAGGATTTCACCGCGTCTGCGCTGCGCCTGCCTGCCTGTCGGGCGAATCGCGATCTGTTGCTCGACGCATCCCGACACATCACGATATAATGGAACCTTTCACTTTGTTTACGTGCCGGATGACAATATACAGACTTTTTAAATCATAGATCTCAAACCTAATGTGGACTATGTAGCGTATAAATTTACCCTTATTTTCGCGCATGTCATGGCTAAGGCTGATAGGATCGACAATGACGTTTTGCTCCGAGCAGGATTGGAGCTAATGAGCTTGTACGGACGGCCTCTGACCAAGCTGCCCAGCAGAGGCCGCACGATGTTCTATAAATTGCCGAATTGCGAAACCGTCCCCGCCCGCTCCTGCAATGACCACATCCTCATCTCGGTTGCAGTCGAGCCGACCGCCGATGCCCCGCTGAACATAGAAGGTACTGACTGGCTGTCCATTGTCATGCCGGAGGTCGAGCGCACAGATGGCAGGATCATCGGTTACCTGGTTCCAACCGAGGAAGCTGCTGAGAAGGCCCGCCAGCGCCAACGAGTTACTGTCAAACAATCGGAACACCAAGGGCGGAAACACAACATGGAATCTCCGGTTCGATCATAATGGCTCGGGCAAATTGAACAACTATGCCCAAACGTGGGCGAAGTTCCGCGTTCAGGGCGACGTATCGACCATTGATATTGGCACGGAGCAAGCCGGGCACGCCGGTGAGACTGCCAATATCAAAGCTGAGGTTGAGGTAACGCGCGAGCGTCGCTGGTGTGTCGCATCAGACCGTCAAAATCTCGATCGACTTTTCGAAATGATCCCAATAGGCTGGTTTGAGCAGAACGTGTCCGGTTGCCGCGAGCTATCCGGTGATGAGAGAAATACTATCACGGACTTCGCGTCCTTATGGAGCCTGTTTGAGACCAAGGTCCTTAAGCGAAGTAGTAATGCCAACACTGTAGTAGAAACAGGTAGGCGTGGGGCGCGAAGAGGGCTGGTGACCGACGACTTGTTCCGGGAGGACTCGCACACTTCTGCAACCGCTACACGGAAAGCGGTAGATTCACGTTTCACTTCGATCATCTTAATCTTCGAAGGAACGATGCGCCCGATCGCTTGCTGAGACGGCTTGTTGCACAAGACGCGGAGCCGGACGAATCCACAACCGGGAGTATTGATTATAGTCTGCCAGTTTTGGAACAACCGCTTTCTCGGTGTCAAATGGTCGAATTCAGCGTTGTTCATGAGTACAATAAAGCTCCACGTCAATACGAGACATGGAGAGGCTGCATAACGATTGCCTGTAATAAGAACAGGAGCGGAGATGAGTTTGATCTCTGGCGGATGGAAACCCAAGCCCCGCTTGGTGTCGACGATCCGTGCGGGGCTTTCGTCGCCAAGCGCAAGGAGCACCCACGCCACTTGCTCAAGGCAAATGGACACCTAGCGGATGCCATTTCGGGGCTGCAGAAGAACAGGATGTAGACGTGTTGACCTGCCATAGGGAGGTGTTTGCTTGAGCTTGGACGACATCACATTATCGGAACAGAAGTTTGCTGCGAATTTTGCTCAGGATGCTACCCAAATTATGTGGTTCTTGGGCGCTGGAACTTCGCGTTCCGCAGGCATGCCTGCGGCAATGGATTTGATTTGGGACTTGAAGCGGCGCTTCTACTGCCTTCAGGAAAATCAGAAAATCTCTGATCACGACATAAGCAACAAGTCCATACAAAACCGGGTGCAATCGTTTTTTGATGGCAGAGGGTGCCCTCCGGTCTGGAGTGCAAAAGAGTACCCGTATTACTTTGAACTGAATTTCGGACACGATTACGAGGCCCAGCGCAAGTATATTTTCGACCAGCTTGCGCCGGGCAAAATCTCGACAAACATCGGTCACCGTGCTCTCGCCGCTCTACTAGGCAATGGCGTCACCAAAGTCATATTCACAACCAACTTCGACGAAGTCATCGAAACCGCTTTTAGCGAGGTGATGTCAGCTAACCTGCCCGCTTATCATTTAGAGGGTGCATATGCGGCGCTTGAAGCGCTCAACGAAGAGAGGTTTCCTCTCTATGTGAAACTCCATGGTGACTTTCGCTACACGAAAATAAAGAACCTAGAAAGCGATTTGGTCGACAACGACCTCCAGATTCAAAAGTGCTTCCTCGCTGCGGCGACGAGGTACGGCATCGTCGTCACCGGTTACAGTGGGCGAGACGCAAGTGTCATGAAAATGTTTCGTGACGCGTTGCCACAAAACAACGCGTTTCCGCAAGGCCTCTACTGGACTGTACCTCGTATTTCCGATGTGGCCGCTCAGGTGGTGGAGTTCATTCGTGAGGCCAGAGAAAAGGGGGTTTCTGCCTACCTAGTGCCGACGGGCACGTTCGATGTGATGCTTTCTAAACTATGGAAGCAAACCCCTCATCAAAATGCATCGCTAGATGCCAAAGTCAGGACAGCAATAGCTGGCCCAGTGACCATAGAATTGCCTTCCAAAGGAACCAAATATCCGCTAGTGAGGACGAACGCCCTTCCGGTGATCGAGTCGCCACGAATATGTGGCGTTGTCGATTACAGTGGGTCTCTAACGTTCAGCGAGCTGAACGATGCATTGGCGGAACACAATCCGGACGCCATTCTGACATACACGGATAAGGTCTTGTTCTGGGGGAATGGAAACGAGGTTCGACAAACGCTGAAAGCCGACCAGATTCGCGGAATCGGCGCGGAAGAAATTCAGCATCCTGTTTCGGCAATCGCTGCATCGGGATTTCTTAAATCATTTTACGAACAAGCACTTGCAAAGGCTCTGTGCAATGGAAAACCCCTGTTGCTCAGAAAAAGAAACCGGAAGTTTTACTTAGTGGTCGATTATGCCAATTCGGATCATCCAATCTTTTCTTCGCTCGCCCAAGCGTTGGCATTTGGAGGTAATCCGGCCTTTCTTTCGGGGAGAGTTCCTCAACACGGCACGGCTCAATGGGCCGAAGCCGTGTCAATGGAAATTGAAGAAAAGGGTGGAACGTTGTGGATGCTGCTTCGTCCTGAGATTTGGGTCAAACCACTATCCGAACGTGAGAATACGTCACAGCTGATCCGTCAGAAAAGACGTTATCGTTATAACCGTCAGGCCTCCGCCGTCTTAGACGCTTGGATCGGTATTTTGTTCGGTACGGTAGGTAAGGGCGCCCGGGTTCAGGTGTCGTGTTTGTCAGACACAGACTTTCCAGCGGATTTCGTGGTTGGCACGCGCACGGCTTACAGCCGTCGGGGAGGTGTGGGATGAGTGCCGACTTGTCTGTTTTGTCTGGACACAGTCGGCTCAACGAGCCGGCTCTGTTGCTGGCGAATGGCCGGACCGACACGCACCCGTTACGCGGTCTCGACTCCCACGGGCCATACAGTATGTCATTGAGTTTCCCCTCAGCGGTAAGGCTCGCATTTTGGGCTCCAAGTAGAGCAATGCCAAAGCTAGTGGATTGATTTATTCAGGTGATTCCGTTATTGGATATCGTTGAGGGATTATAGAGGGGGGCTGAGCTATGCGCACGGGTGTTTCCTTCACCGTGGGGCCCAAGGACCGTCGGCGTCTGGAGGCGATTGTCCGGGATCCGAAGAGCGCGCAGAAGCATGTGTGGCGGGCACGGATCATCCTTTTGAGCGCGGATGGCAAGGGCACCCATGCCATCATGTCTGCGAGCGGGAAGTCGAAGGTTTGCGTGTGGCGCTGGCAGGAGCGGTTCATGGAGGAGGGTGTTGACGGGCTTTTGCGGGACAAGACGCGTCCGCCGGGCAAGCCGCCGCTGTCGCCGGAGCGGATTGCCGAGATTGTGCGTCTGACACAAACGCCGCCGCCGCATGAGGCGACACACTGGACGCTGCGGGCGATGGCGAAGCGGGTTGGGGTGGCAGCTTCGACGGTTCACGCGATCTGGCAGGCGCACGGCCTGACGCCGCATCGCTGGCGTCAGTTCAAACTGTCGCGTGATCCGGCGTTCGTCGAGAAACTGACAGACATCGTCGGGCTCTATGTCGCCCCGCCGGCGCATGCGGCAGTGCTGTCGATCGACGAGAAGTCGCAAATCCAGGCCCTCGACCGGACCCAGCCCGTCCTGCCGATGAAGAAAGGCCGCTGTGCCACCATGACCCATGATTACAAGCGTCATGGCACAACAACCCTGTTCGCCGCCCTCAATGTCCTCGACGGAACGGTGATTTCTCAGCACAGCTCCCGACACCGGCACGAAGAGTTCATTAGCTTTCTCAATCGCATCGATCGCACGGTGGAAGCCGGCAAGCCGATCCATGCCATCCTCGACAACTATGCCACCCACAAACACAAGGCGGTCCGGGCCTGGCTCGAAAAACATCCGCGCTGGACCCTCCACTTCACGCCGACATCCTGTTCGTGGCTCAATGCGGTGGAAGGCTTCTTCGCCAAGCTCACGCGGCGACGCCTCAAACATGGCGTCTTTCGCTCCGTCGGCGAACTCCGCGACGCCATCCAAAACTTCATCGACGAACACAACGCCACCGAAAACAAACCCTTCGTCTGGACCGCAGACCCGAAAGATATCATCGCTGCAAGAAATCGCGGGTTTCAAAAGTTGGAATCAATCCACTAGACAGTCTGGTGAACGAGTTGAATTCACCTGCGCATCCCACTGAAGCAAAGAACTATTATCCCACCTATCGAGGTTTCAAGGACGTCTTTCGTATCCCCCTTGTCGGAGCGACCGAGAACTTAAAATGCGGCGCGCCGGAAGAATGCACGTCTCTCGCTCTTTCGCGAAATGGCATCGGGTTGGTCGACAAGGTCATGCATTCGATCGGGGGGCTTCTGAGGCAAAGAATCGACTTCGATGTACTGATGGTCTACCTGCCGGAAGAGTGGAAGGCTGCGTTCGAGTACGACGGGTTCAACCTGCATGATTTTCTGAAGGCGAAACTGGCTCCGCTACGCTTGCCAATTCAGATCGTCAACGACCTGACATTCGCGCGAGAATGTAGGGCCAATGTCGCGTGGGGAATGAGCTTGGCCCTGTACGCGAAAGCCGGTGGCATACCCTGGAAACTCGCCGATATGGACAAGGATGAGGCTTATATTGGGCTGAGCTATGCGATCAAAAAAGTCGATGATAGCAACGAATACAGCACTTGCTGCAGTCAGGTGTTCGATCCCGACGGTACAGGCTTTGAGTTCGTCGCATATGACACAAAGGAATTCTCAACGGATCGTCGGGGCAATCCCTACTTGAGCTATCAGGAGATGCAGTCGGTTCTATCTCGAAGCCTGAGAGTGTTTCAGCACGGCCATGGTGGGCGAATTCCGAGAAAGCTGTTCATTCACAAATCGACCCACTTTACCGAGGACGAGATACAGGGGGCTTTCGACGCTTTTGGAGGTAAGGCGGAACTCGAACTCATTCAGATCATTCGTGGCTCTGCTTGGTATGGCCTCAAGGTCAGTGAACCTAGGCGGTCAGGAAATAAGGCGTCGCCAGCACCTTACCCCGTGGATCGGGGAACCTACCTTCCACTAACGGAAAACGAGTGCCTTTTGTGGACACAAGGAAGCGTTGAAGGGGTGAACGTGGAACGTTCGCGCCAGCCCGTGTTTAAGGAAGCGCCGCTCTTTCCGCTGCCAAATCCAATCACGCTTCGCCGGTTTTCGGGTGATGGCGGCTGGCACGCCACCTGCTTGAGCGTTCTGTCTTTGACAAAAGTCGATTGGAATAACAACACCCTATATAAGACGCTGCCGATCACTCTGGGATATTCGAAAAAGTTTGCTGATGTCGTGAAGCAGGCATCGGATATCGTCGATGACGTGTACGACTATCGGTTCTTTATGTGAGGGGTCAGGCGAAAACTGGATGTGACTTTGATCCGCGTCCGGCTTAGGCTGGACCGGGCTCTATTCTGATAAGGCCGCGTTAGCGGCCTTGGCTCCACGGAGCCCGCGCTCCACGCGGTCGCGACTAGGTGTTGTCTGCCACTTTATAAATTCGTGAATATCCCGGATTATTTCGTGCGGCTTGGTTCAAGATTTCCCGGATTTCTCAGATTGTTGTCCGATCGTCCTGTTTAGTAGGTGAGGTCCCTGATTTCAGACATCCTGACCTCTTACATTTTGCGCTGACGTAAAATCAGGGTTTTCGTCGGTTGCAGCGCTGGTATAGACGATTCTCAGATCGGTTCCCGGGTAGGTGGTTTCGGTGACATTGAGTTCGGCAAGCAGCGGCGCGATGTGACGATCCTGTGCGTCGTTTCCGGGGCCTGGCAACCGCACCTGCAGGATCCGGTGTTCGGGGTCAGGATGTCTATAATTGGGAATACCGAAACTCCAGAAAGTCAGATTTATTTTCTACGGCCTTTCCTTTTCGACTTAAAACTCGAATCCCAGAATCAACTCGAAACTCAGATTCACCAATTGTCTCCTCATACGGAATTAACAATCCATGGTTTTCAAGCCAGAACCATCCTTCTGCTACTACGCTTCTGCAATCCTGAAACTTCTCCTCTTCTTTCGAGCGAACATTGAAGTCTTGAATGTGAAAATGTTTTTCTTCTCGCCGATGCTCGCGCAGGAAACCTAAAATGCGAAATGCGATCTCTTCTGGCTTAAGGGCCAGCAGAATTTCGGGACCATGGAATTTTGCGTAGAATGAATTCAAATTTAAGTTCCAAACATCTGAATTGTCTTGATACTCGATCGATTGGAATGTTAACTACGAACCAAGCTTTTAGGTGGCCTCAGCTGCCAAACGAAAAATAGCCTCTGTTCTCGAAACAACGACTTGATGTTTGGTTCTCCAATCGCAGGTTTATTACTGCTGGTCACGCGTGTGCCATTGTTCAAAGATCCGATAAAGGGACTTGGGAGGAGCACACTATGCTCCGACAGGAACCATTTCACGCAGCCGCTCACGAACCCGCTCGTAGACCGGCACGGCGACATCCTGACCAACTTCCAGGGTTGCCGCTATTGCATAGGGGATCGGATCGTCCAGTTCACCGGCTGCCGGTGAACAGGTTACGTCGAGCATGAGAACGCCATCATCTACAAATTCTGCTGCGGCTTTGCCTTCCCAGCGCTGGTGGTACACAGTGCCTTTTCCGAGCGCGTTGTGCGACGGTTGTTGCTTCGCGTTGCCGGTGCCAATGGAGAACTTCTTGTCGCCGCCGGGACCGGTATCGAACTTCGCAAGGCGGTACATGCGGTGCGAATGCGTAATTGGCGTCAGCCACGCAATTGTAACCGACAGCGCCCTGAATCCGGGCGTGCCTTCCAGGTCGGCGGGCAGCGGTACAGCGAACCGATCCGTCTCCTTTGAGCTGATCGTGTTCCAGCCGATCAGAGTTGCGCGGTTCTCGGCGCAATCGACGACGCGCTCGATATCCGGGCAGCCGAAGCCGAGAAAGCGACTGATTTCGTCCCGCTCGTGTTCCCAATAAAGTTTTCCGTTCTCGTTGATAATGGTCTTGAGTGCGGCCACAGCGTCTTCGTCCCAGCGGGCGCTGTGAACGAGCAGCGCTTTAAGGATGACGGCGTAATATGCCGGGTTGATTTCCGGATACGCCGGATCGTCAGGCAGGTCTTCCAACGCTTCGAGGATATGCAAGGCGTTGTGTGTCGCCAGTGCCGTGGCAACGCTTGTACCACTCATATTGAGTGTGCGGTTGGTCTGGCCGGCAGGTCCTGGTCTGGCCACGCCGATACCAAAATAATTGGCCGGTCGCGAGACGGGGCCGACCTCGATCGGTGCCCGGGTTTTACCCACATGAACGTGTTCCGCACCACCGGGAAAGAGAATCTCCGGTTTGATCGAGCGTTTGAAGCCCAGCCCCAGCGCCGAACTCATGTTCGGCAGTACCGGGCTTGAATACGGATCGACCGCCATCATACCTTGTCCGTTCGGCGCGAGGTTGTCGTTATGAGCGGCACCAACCGTCAGAGCATTTACGGCTTCCGAAGGCGCGAGTAATCGACGGTTCGCACGTTGACGCAGTATCGCGCGGAGCAACATCGCCTGACGTTCATCGGGGTTCGCATTCTCGAAGTCTTCCCATTGATCGATATTCTCAAACGGTATCCGTTCCGTGATGTTGCCAGCGCTAACAAGGATCAGGACCTTGTGCCGCCAGGCGAGGTGATCGATCAGTCGGGCCCACGGACTCATTGCGCCTGCAAACCGCCGTTTGGCGTCGCCCAGGGACAGGTTGACGATCCGTACTGCTGGCGCTGTCGGATCCTCTCCGCCTTCGCCGTCGAACATGCGAATGAAGGCGCGCCAGATCAGGTCGACGCCGAGACGTTCCGCCGGCATGGATTCCCTGACACCATCAAACCCTTCCGGCTGCGGGTACATTACCGGCCGGACATACAGACGACGCCTGACCGGTGGTTGGGGGCTCAGCGTGTTCAGGTCGCCATGCAGAATCAGCGATGCCATTGCGGTGCCGTGTAGTTGTTCCTCCACTGCGCCATACTTGTCCGCGAAATTGTCCGGATCGTCTATGTCTAGCCGGTTCGCAAGCCGCTCGTGTTGTGCCATCGGCACGCCGTCGAGCAAAGCTGCTACCGGCACGTCCACGACCGCACCAGTGGCGCCTCCGCTCATCTCTACAGCATCGTCAAGATCGTCTTCGACCGGGTTGCCCACCATGGACTGCGGCCTCAACATCATCACATCGTCGAACGTCACAAGGCCAAAATCCGGATGGTCAAGCGCATCCCGAATGACCTCAGGTGATGCCTCGACCAGAGCGGCATGGTAACGGTCGAGCACATCCCGAATAACCTCAGCCGATACCTCGACAAGGACGGCATGGTAACGAATGTCGTCTATCATCGCTCGGTCAAGCACCTGGCCACCCAGTTCCTGGAGCTTCTCCATGAACGTCGTTTCTGCGGTCTCCCGGCGTGCGGCGTTACCGCGAAACCAGAATTCAACCTCAAACCGGATTCTGCTATCTGGCGAAAATTGCAGCCGTTCCCGCCAATCTTCGACCGCTTCAGCGGTCAGTCTGTCTTTCGGTCCCCACGGCCGCACATCCACCAGATGACCGAACACGTCAAGCCACGCAGTGCGACCGTGTCCGAGTGCCTCACCGCGTTGGTACAACTGCCAAAGGCTCACCAGCTGCCTGAGCGCAGTCTGGTCCGGGATTGTGAAATAGAACCGACGAGGGACTCGCTTGCCATCAATCGGATCACCGTGCTTGTCCGGAAAGAAAAAATCTGAATCGGGTGCGTCCTCTCCTTCGTCCTCGCCGAGAAATTCCAGACCTGGCACGCTGCGAACCGCGCGGTAGAAGTCGGCGATTTCACTGGCGACCTCGAACACGAGCGCACGTTCGGGAACGATTGCATAGGGGTCGTCGCGAAGCTCGCCAAGCGCATCCGGGTCGCCGAGCACCTGTTCCAGCCGTTCGAATTTCGGACCAAGCCTTTCGGCCTGGCGGCCCACATCGGCTGAAGGGATCTTTTCCCTTGGCGGCGGTCTCGCCGAAGGCACTCGCCGCTCAGGGCGCGGCATAGCCAGAAGGGGACGTTCAGCCATCGGACAATCCTTGCCCCATGTCGTCCTAATTCGTCGGCTGAACGCGCTCTTGCCAGAGCCTGAGTTGTTCCTCGATGGTTTTCTTCAGAGGTCGTTCCTTCATCATCACGTCGCGGCGACGCACGTCGAGCGTGAATTCCTCTGCCTCGGCATAGCTGATTATGCCGAGACGCTTGGTAATCGAGGGGGCTGTAATGCCGGGATTCTGGTCCAACGATGCCAGAAACCTGTCAAAATATTCCGTCAGTTCCTTTTCACCCGGCGCGGGCAACTCCAGACGAAGTTGGAACCGACGCCAGACCGCACGATCCAGGAGTTCGGAATGGTTCGTCGCGGCGATAATAACAGCGTAGCTCGGCAGTTCATCAACATGCATCAGTAAAGAAGTGACGACGCGCTTGATTTCTCCGGTTTCGTGGATATCGCCACGTTCTTTGCCGACAGCGTCAAATTCATCGAAAAACAGCACGCACGGCGTCGTTCGTACGTAATCGAAAACATGCTTGAGACGGCTGGCTGTTTCGCCAAGATAGCTGCCGATCATTGCATCGTAGCGAACCACGAAGAACGGTACTGCAAGTGATGCTGCGATTGCTTCGGCCAGGGAAGTCTTGCCGTTACCCGGCGGCCCGACCAGAAGAAGGCGGTGCCGCGGGTCGAGACCGTGTGCGCGTAACAGGCTGGACCGCAGCTGTTCTTCGATCAGCTGGTCTACAGCCGTACGGCATCTTGCGGACAGAACCATATCGCCCAGCTCTCGCCACGGTGTAATCTCGGCAATGAACTCACGTCGCTTGCGTGTACCTTCCGAAACCGACGGATGCCTGTTCATACCGTTCCCGTTGGCCTGCATGGCTCGGGTTAGCCTGTCTGCCAAAACCGTGTGCTGCTTGTTCTTCTCTTCGGCAATTATCCTCTCGACCACCGAACGCACCGCCTTCTTGTCCCCAGCTACACTTGCTCTCACAAGGCCTAACAGGAGGTCACTTCGCGCCATTTCATTCGCCCCTGGCTCCGGTCTGTCTCAGTTTTTCCACAAGTACCGCGATAATCCAGTGGTTGCACGAGACTGGAACATCTTACTTATCGACGGTGGCTTCAATCTACCTCAAAATTTGCTCCGGGCTTCTCATTGTCACCGAAACATATTCCGAAATCGTTGGTGGCCGACCTTATGGACCCGAATCAGCTTGATATCTCTCTGTAATCATATCGGAGTCACGCGCTTTCGTCGATTTTTCCCGAAGCCCGCTCTATCCAGCGGTCGGTACCAGTTTCAGATCAATCGGGGCCCTATTCGTCTCCGGGTCCAGTGCGTGGCCTCATGCGGCGGCGGGGTCTGCGTCAGACGGACAATCTCCGCAACCTGCTCCGGGGTCAGGGGCGGTTTGCCCGGCGGGCGCGCCTTGTCCCGCTAGAGCCCCTCGACCCCTTCCTTCGTGAACCGCTCCTGCCAGCGCCAGACGCAGTTCTTCAGCTTCCCGGTTGCAGAAATGATCGCGTGGGTGCCCTTGCCTTCCCCACTCAACAGGACAATCTGAGCCCGCCACACATGCTTCTGCGCGCTCTTCGGGTCCCGGACAATCGCCTCAAGGCGTTCACGGTCGCCGGACCCCACGGTGAAGGAAATACCCGCGCGCATCGCCCAGCCTCCGCTTGTCATTCCTCAACCGAACAAACCAACGGACCTATCTGTATAAATCGATCCACTACGACAAGACCGACGCTGATCCTCGAAATTCAAATGACAATGGAGTTAACAGGGGCGGGTGGTGTTGGGCGAGCACAATATCGTCGGAGCCACTTTCTTCTCACGGGCTCGGCCAATGTGCTGACTGACCCTGCTATGGGTTGGCGACGGCTTAGACGGCTGGATAGAAGTGCTTCACATACTGCTAACGCACCTTCCAAACAGGATAACCGGAAGTCAATCGGCGCAATCCGGGAAATCCCGAGCTCCATCGCCAGAAATAGTCCGGGGTCTTTACAAACGTAAGGTGTGACAAACAAAAGCCGTAGAGGTTCGGCACCGTCCGCTCGCCACGTTATCCACTTCATGTATACCCTCTAGCAACCAATTTGCGTGAAATAACCGCAAGTAATGAAAACGACGCATTGACAAGCTCGCAACCATACCCAATAGTGAGCTCCATTCAGGGGGCGGCAGTATTAGGATCTGAAATCTGAATGGAAATGTGAAGACCTTTCCGAGGTCGTGGACCTCGGAAAGGAGTCACGAGATTGAGGAAGGGAGGCGGGCTGCCGGTGCTGTCTGCATGAAGCCTGGTTCCTTGACTGAGACATCGGCAACCCGGTACATGGACAAAAACTCAACCCGCCATTTTGTTGGATGCCCGCTAGGAGTAGCAGAAATCTCCTTTAGCTGGGAGAACCTCGAAAGCGGTTATCGGATGGGCCGTATTAAAAGGCCATCCAATGAGGTGGCCTGCGGACAGCGACAGCCGCCGGTTAACATGTACCAAGGACGCAGAGGGACATTCAATGCGTTTACATGCGGTCAGCATTTGCTAGAGACACTGACTGGCCTGAAAGTCCTCCTTTCTGCCCGTCAGAGCCCCACCGGATTACAAGCCACTGACCACGATTTAGACTTCCGAGCTCACGTGCCGCCTCCCGACCACGAATTCGACTGTTTCGGTCGATGCACCGAAGACCTACAAGTTGGTGGTCCGATTGAGATTCGGTCGTTTAGTTATTACGATGTATTTTTGCTGTACCCATGGGTAAGTCTTAAACAATATACCTCGAGCGCGGACACAAGGGCGCCACTCCTTATGGGATGTTTTTTGACTAATTTTCCTGATGAAAGGAGCCTTTCCCGAGACAGGTTACCTAGCGTTTTAGCTCCCAACGATCTTGAAGGAGATTTGCAGACCTCCGTATCCCCAAATGCCAAAGACTTAGCGCGTTGTGTTCAGACATTTCTCTGATATAGACTGAAT
Source organism: Alphaproteobacteria bacterium (assembly GCA_965221485.1). GTDB lineage: Bacteria > Pseudomonadota > Alphaproteobacteria > MPNO01 > UBA830 > JAJEBT01. The sequence goes on from OZ244893.1 coordinate 2,814,743, forward strand.
AATGTCCAAAATCTATAGTGTCCTGACAGCCAGCCCGAAGGGCCATACCAAGAATCTGACGCTTAAAAGCGGGGACGGTACGCCGGTGGCGATGCGCCTGCATCGTTTTGCACTAGTTGGGAAGGGGGATCGAATTAGCTTTGGTGCAGCTGGAACGAACAAGGTATTCGTGGTAGCAAAGGATGATAAAGAACCGGCTATTCCCCTCACCCCCCTCTTTTCAACAACCGATGTTGTATCAATTGGTCGGGATAAGTTTCGAATCAATATACGTGAAATTAATTCCGACGTAGCGATGCGCGGACTGGGGTTTTTGGAGCAGTTTCATTATAAGACAAATAATTCTCTTGAGCAAAGAAGTCCTAACTCCGAATCAAAGGGTTCTACGACGGCGGTCGGTGGCCGGCGTGCAGTCCTTTATGCCGACATCCAGATTGGAGAGCGATGGGTTCCTGCAGCATATATTGATTTGCAGATGCCACTGATGATGTGCAAACCGCGACACAACCTATTTGACTGCCCCTTTCGGCATCCCAAACGCTCAATTCATTGGGAAAGTTGGGATCAGAATGCAATGAAGAATTATTTAAATGCGATTGTGAGAATTGGCCGAATTGTTGTCAGTCCGGAGTTGCGCGGATTAGGTATCACACGAAGGATTATAAAAGCTGCAAAGACTTTCGCCTCTGAACGTTGGCATATTGGGGGAATGCGACCAATATTCATGGAAATATCGGCTGAAATGTTGACTCATATTGATTTCGTTTCTTCATCTGGATTCAGATTTATAGGAAAGACGGAGGGCAATCTCTCTCGCGTAATTAAGGACATGGAGCAGATGGCGCGATCGCCCGGGGGAGAGTTCGGGATTATGAGTTTACAGCGCAAATATTTTCGAACATTGGAGGACTACTGCAACACTATTCAGATCAGTTTTCGTGACGGTCTTGAAGCGTTGAGGCGAAAAATTGAGCATAATCAAAATTCACTCAATACAGGAGAATGGGCAATTCTTCGCTCGGTGATCCGCGGCCCAATCCCGTATTACCTGTGTCCTCTTGACGATTATTCTGAAGAATATCTTCAGAAAGCATTGAAGTCGTTACCATCTCAGGATCCAACAAGTGGATCTGTAAAGGATTTCTCAGCCAAGAGCACACAAGTTAAGATTGATGATTTGTCAGTGCGAGCCAGATACCAGATTCCCGAAACCCGATCGACAAAGATAGTAATGGATGCTTTCGGCTTGAAGGGGGACACCGTTTACGCGGACATAGTACAAGATGTGGCGTTGCGGGCTTCAAACGGCAACATTATTCTCATTGTCGGGACTAGCGGAAGCGGTAAAAGCGTATTATTGAATGCGCTAGATCCGGAAAAAGGACTAGACGGCAACTTGATGGTGAAGTTCACTGGAAGCCTTAAGCACTCAGCTGGTTGGTTACAACCTCTACGCAGCGACATTTCGATTTTTGAGGCGTTGGCCAATAAGTCTACACCTCAGCGGGCATTCGTTGCTCTGAGCCGTGTCGGATTGTCAGAAGCACTCGTATTCATTAAACCTTTCTGGATGCTAAGCCGGGGACAACAATATCGTGCAATGATTGCCGATCTACTTCTTAGGGACGAGGAGGTGTGGTTGTTGGATGAATTTTGCAGCGATCTTGATCCGCTAACTGCAAAGATTGTTGCCCATAACCTACGCAAGCAGGTTATCGATACAGGTCGAATTGCGTTTGTTGGGGCGGCGAACCATACTCATTATCTAGATTCACTACGGCCAACAAAAGTGCTCCTATTGCGTTCAGGAGACCTGCCGGCGTGGCTGTCTTACAAGGAATACAAGAATGAGTTTCTCGAAAAGTTCGGCTGAGCGATTTGGGACGGTCATTGAACGTAGTCCCTACCTGATCGAGGATCCGCTGGTCAAATTGCAGTACGTGCCGAAGGGACAGAATATCGTATTTGGTCGTGCGCTTCAAAATGAGGATTATAGTAACCTGATTTATATCGGAAAGATTTTAGAGTCAACCAAAGGTAAGAGCTATCTGGGTGTCGATGCTTGGCTAGACACGACGTTTCCGCATGTGATTTACATTACCGGTACGCGCGGCAGTGGAAAAAGCTTTGACCTCGGCGTTCTAGTGGAAGGGATTTCCAAGCTGCAATCAAAATCACCCATTCAAAACTATGTAAAGCCGATTACGTCGATTGTGATCGATACGCAAAGCCAGTTTTGGACTCTGGGCTATGCACCGCGTCCCACAGTTCCTGCAAATAGAGCGCAATTGGAAGAACTCACCCGCTGGAATATCGCACCTACTAGTTTAGTAGAGACAAGAGTGTATACGCCACCTGGGGCAACCACTTTCCTCGGTAACGAGCAAACCCTTCAGATTAGGCCGAGAGATGTACGCGCCGAAGAATGGTGCGCGTTGCTCGGTCAAGAGGTTTACAGCCCTCAAGGACATATTGTTTCGGCCACGCTGGAGAGCCTTGGAGAGGCAGATTTCGAATTATCTGACATGCTCACATTCATTGCAGACGATGGAAACTGGCCGACCGTTGCAGAATCTTCGCGAAACGCCATTTCCTACAAGCTTGACGACTACCGCCGGACGAACTTGTTCTCGTCAACCGGGTTGAGGGTAAAAGACTTTCTGAAAGACGGGATTTGTAACATACTGTCATTACGGGAGTTGCGAAATGAGGACAAGTCCCTTATAACGGCTGTGATCGCGCGAAATCTGTTTGATATTCTTGGCAAGCACCACAACCAGCAAAAGACGGCGAGTTTCTTCGGAAAGCAAGTTGATGACGATGGAACGCCAGATCGGGTCTGGCTGGTCATCGATGAAGCGCATGTTGTGGCACCAAGCGGAGAAATCTCGGCGGCGCGCAGTGCACTCGTTGAGTATGTGAAGCGAGGTCGGGATGCTGGCTTGTCACTAGTTTTAGCAACACAGCAGCCGTCGGCTCTAGATGATCGAATACTAAGTCAAGTGAACGTGACCTTCAGTCATCGCCTGAGCTTCCAGAGCGACATCAATGCTGCCGTAAATCGGATCCCGACGAAGTCGGTGCGAAGTATGAAGTTCTCCGGAACAAGTCTGAACGATTTCGGGGACATGGTGCGGGTGCTGGATGCTGGTCAGTGTTTTCTCGGTGATCAGGCGAGCGGCCGCACGGTCCTCGTCCAAATGCGCCCGAGGGTGAGTGCACATGGCGGCTACAGCCCATTCTGACCCCTATGCCATTTTCTTGAGGAAGGTCGGCTATTCAGTAGGGCTGGAGTTCACCGGCAAACGTGTCGAGGGATTGGTTGCACGGTATCTGCAGAATCGAGATCTGACCGTGGGTGGTTGGAACGAAATAGTGACAGGCAGAATAGAGGATGGGAATTGGGGGCGAGACAAGAGCGCGAAAAAGCACATCGCCGACTTTCTTCATTCATTACGAATGATTCAATGGACGGCCGGCGATGTCCTCGTGCTTGAGAACCTTGATGCGATGGCAATCACTACCAGCATTTTGAAGAACAAAGCCGACCAGGACGCCGCGCGAAACTTTCTCCTGCTTTGGAGCATTCTTGTAAACGATGGCGAGATTTTCGTGAATTCACTGTTGGCGGGTTTTCAGAAACAGAGGATCAAAGATACTCTGCGTGCAGTGATACTCCAAAAGCGTAGCGATCTTTTGACGCTGATGGCCAACAAGGCTTCTCCTAGTCGAATCAACCGAGCGATCACGATCGAACGCCAGGAAAAAAACAGAGGCGGTGCCGGAGCGGGCTGGTCTGTATCCTCGCTCAGGCGTACAGAGCCGTTGCAGGCCGGTCTCGGATCGGAGCGCATAGCCAACGATAGCGAGAGAATCGAGTTTTCCGACGACTATTTCCGCAAAGTGCCGCCGCGACGCCGGGACTGGGCCTTCTCACTCGGCCTATGGGACAGTGACCAAGGCGTGCTGAGCCGGCTTGGTCACAAGTTTATCGATAGGCTTCGGGAAACAAATTATGTCGATGCACGTGACCGATTTATCTTCTGGCCAATGGACTATGAGTTGGTACGCTCCGGCTTTCGGCCGGACCTCTTTGGGGAAGGGACGAGAAGCTTATGGACGAGTCTTATCGATTTCGGGAGCGCGTATGCTGATCTTCAGGTGAAGGCTCCCTCTAAGGGAGACGAAGATGCGGCTCACTCTCTGGTCGGTGAGATGATGACGGTGTTTCAAAGCCTACATACCCGCAAGGGCATGCTGCGTCGCGAACTGCCGATTACGGTCGCTTATCCTGCAGCAGTCGCGGTTGCCTGTGCGACGGAGATGCCGGTGCTTGATCTTCCGACGGTAGTTAAAAGGGAACAGAAAGGGGAGGAACGCCGGTTAATTCTCAGGAGATCTAGAAACACGGGCGCCCTACTAAGCGTGAAGACATAGCCATGTCGGTTTTCCTATTGCCTGAGTTTATCGCCGACCTGCAGGACCATAACGACCCACATTTTGCACGGCGGGTCTTGCAGAAAACGATCCGCCCGGACGGGACGTTTCGCGAAGATTCAGACGATCATCCCTACCGCGGGATCAGAAACGCATGGATCCGCTACGTAAGTCGACGGCGCACTGCCTACCGTGTGATCTTCCTACGCCATGGGTCCGACACGTATTTGTTTCGCGCAGGGGAACACAGTGTTGAGGATCGACTGGCCGCGCCTCGCGACGGGGCGGTCCACCTCGCGCTTCCAGTATCGGAGGCCGGTCCAAGCTTGGCTGCGGTGCGCAGCTCGCTTCGTAATCAAGAAAGACCGCAAGTGGTTGATCCACCGGCAAATCGATTCAAGCGAAATTTACCGTTTGAGCAGATTCGTCGTGAAATCTTTGCTCGAAGGAACCTGCCACACCGAGACATCTGGCTAGTGGCGCCATTTGTGAGTGACGGTCTCTTCGCTCCGACAGCGCAGTTTGGCAAACTCCTAATTGATCAGGTGGAAGATGGGGCGAGTGTCGCCCTTTTTACCGCCCCGCCGAAGGACCAAAATATCCAATGGATGGAAAAGCTGGACGAACGCGGAGTCAACATATTTGTATATCCAAGACTTCATACCAAGTTGTACTGCTTTGTCTTCGACGAAAACCGCCGCTATGAGCCAGGTCTGCATGATGGAAATCGGTATTCTTCATTGATCCTCGTTGGGTCTGCAAACCTGACTTTGGCCGGAATGGCGCTCGGTGAATCTCCGTGCAATGAAGAGTTGTGTTACACGGTTAGGGAGGATGAGCTAGGCTTTGTGGAGGAGTATGTCGCGGAACTGATGATGCACGGGTATGAATTGCGGGACGTGCGCCGATTCCTAGCGCGCGGACAGGGGCAAAAACTGGAGAGCAGAAAATGGTAATGTTGCCATCTGATTACTACAAGAGCGCTAACCTGAACGGTAATCCGTTCCGCTCCACTGCGAATTTTGCCGCAGATCCTCGGGCAAGTATATGGGTGGGCTACGAACGACAGAAAAAGCAGCTCGATAAGTACTTGCAGCGTTCTCTCGCTGACCAAGTGGGAAATGCGAATTTTCTGATGCTATATGGCTACTACGGCACAGGGAAATCTCACGCTCTTCTCTGGGCCCAACATAAGATTTTGCATGACAAAAAGGAGGAATATGATTCGGTCTGTTATTTTGTCCCGACTCTGCGCAAAGACAAAGGTAAGCTTACGTTTGCAGGAGCATTTCTCGACGATATCGTTTCTAAGTCCGATTTACTATCGAATGTACAAGAATTTCATAATTTTCTGATGGCATGTATTGCTGACTGTCGGAGCGCGCGCGGGTTTGGAACCGAAGTCTCACCGGAAAAGATCATCGAAACACTGATACCGCAAGTCGAACTTAATAATTTCGCAAAACAGATATACCATTGCCAAAAGAAAGATGACTTTCTTGGTTTGATTGCGCCCAAAGCGCTCTCTGATTATCAGGCTATGATAATTTTCACGCGACTTGTTAACCTCTTTGTCCACGAAATGGAAATTTCGGATTCCAACAAAAAGCGGTTCAAGAAGGGTGGGTACCTATTTATCGATGAACTGGATGACCTCGACCGCTCCAGTGTCAAGGAAGCACGTGAGGTCAACGATATTCTTAGGCATATCTACGATAGTTGCCCTAACTGCTTCTGTCTTGTTATTGCACTAACTGCGGAAATTTCGCAGCTTCCTGTTCTGTTTTTCGACTATATTCTGAGCCGAATTCATCGCCAGATTGAACTAGTAGGTCTAGATAAAGATGATGCGATTATGTTCGTCCGCGAAATATTGAATAGCAATAGAGTGGATGAAAGCGAAAAATTGGAATTTTTTCCCTTTGAGAGAGGGGCAATTGACGCGATCGCTTCACAGCTTACTGAGATCACCCCACGGAAGATCGTCACTAGTATGCAGCAAGTTATTGAGGAAGTCCGCTTGGCGGGTCACGATCCGGCGAATGGTCCAGTGTCAATCGAATTTCTGGACGACAATGAGATTGTGGAAGAGGTTCTCGGCGAAGGTGGGTTAGCATAAGCCGGTCACGAAGGGTCGACACTTCCATGTCCACTATCTGGCCATTTTTGGGATGTCCGTTTTTCTTGAATCTACATCCGCCTTAGCACCCAAACCACCTTTCCGACGACATGTACATCGTCAGCAAGGCACGTATAGGGCTCGTAATCCGGGTTGGCTGACACCAGCCGAACCCGAGCCGACTCGTCACCGTTTCCGGGCAGCGGCTGCACCCGTTTCACCACAAGGCCGATCCCGTCCCACAGGACAAACATCTCACCGGTCACCAGCGTTCGCTTTGACAGATCGACCATGAGCCGGTCGCCGGCTCCCATCTCGGGCTCCATCGAATCCCCCTTGACCAGGAGAATGCGGAGGCTCCCGGGACTGGCATGGGCTTCATCCCGGATCATTCCTTCGGGCAGGAACCAGCGCGCCTTCTCGGTAACGAACTCGCCAGCGATCGCACCGGGTCCGGCGGAAGCCTCAACATCAACCTCGGTGACGGGGCTGAGCGGAACCGGCCCCAGGTCCATCTCCGGGCGCCGCGGCTTCTTCGCTCCGGTCCGTCTTTGCCGGGGCGGGCGCTCCGCATGGTGCAACTCCTCAGCCTTGCAGCCGAGCAGTTCGGAGAGTTTCTCCGCATCCTGGTAGCTCAGCACCTTGGGTACGCCGCGCTTCAGGAACTGGTGCATGTAGCTCGGGTTGCGGCCGATTGCGACCGCAGCCTCGTGCATGTTCATGCCGCGCTGCCAAAGAAGCTGAAAGATTTTTTCTCGTATCGGGTCGCGTTCCATCGCTGCACCTCGCGGGTTTGACCGGAAATATAGCGTATTCGCTAAATAATGCTGTTGTCAACCATTTTTGTTGCTTTTATGTTCCCTTCCTATGAACGGACTGGAACAGCATCTTCACAACGCCGTCCACGCCTACATGGCGCGCAACGGCATGGCCGCGACCCGTCTCGGCATGACGGCGCTCGGCGATCCCACCTTCGTCCACCGGTTGCTTCGAGGGCGAGTCCCGCGCCTCGACACTGCCGACCGGCTGCTCGTCTTCATGGGAGAGGAGCCGGTGGGCCCGGCATTCCGGCGCGAGGTCGAGGCCTTCATCGCGACCACCGGCACCAAACCTTACGTGCTGGGCCTCGACGCGACGGGAGACCCCTCCTTTGTGAGGAAGCTGCGCCAGGGCGTTTCGCCCCGGCTCGCCACTGCGGACCGGGTGCGGACCTGGATGAACACCCACGCATCTGATGCCGACCAAATTGCGATCAGGCGATCACTGACAGGCGGAGCGGATGCTGCCGCCATGACTGACCCTCGAGGAGAGACTTGCATGACTGAAGACACATTTCTCTATATGAGCACGCGCGAGGTTGCCGCCTTTCTGGGACTCAGCCCGCGCACGCTCGACCGTTACCGGGTGACCGGCGACGGTCCGCCCTTTCACCGCTTCGGCAACCGGGTGCGCTATACGCGTGCCGATGTCGTCGCGTGGGCCGAGGCACGACGCTTTCTCTCCACATCCGATGACGGTTCGGCCCGGGAGGCGCTTCGATGAGCGCCCGCGCCGAATTCAGGATCCGTCTGGCCAAGCTCGTCGGACCCGCCCGGACCACCCTTTCCTCTGTGGCGCCCGCGGCGCTTCCGGTTCTCGCCCTTCTGTTTGGGGCCGATGCCGCCTGGGCGACCTCGGATACCACCTTCGATGCGCCGTTGCAGACGGTGACAGACATGGTGTCCGGCACCGGCGGGCAGCTTGCAGCCGCGCTCGCGGTGGGGGCTGCCCTTGTCGGTTCGGTGCTTCGCTTCAACGCCATGCAGATCATGGGCGCGGTCGGCGTAGGCGTTGCCGCTGGTGCAGGCACGGGCATCGTCACCGGCCTCGTCGGCACGGCGATCGTGTGATGGAGACGCACGATGGCCGATCTCTCCCGCCATGCCATTCCGGCGCGGCTCGACGACCCGGAACGCTGGCTGTTCTGGACCCTCGACGAGGCGGCGGTGCTGCTGGGCCCGGTGGTGATCGGGCTTGCAGCCAACGCCTTCCTCACGGGATTGCTGGCCGGTCTCGGCGGCTGGGCGCTTCTGCGCCGGGCCAAGCGGGGCGCCGGGGGTCCTGTGGCCGTGGCCGCGATCTACTGGTTCCTGCCCGGGTTCGTTCTCAACCTGAAGGGTGCACCGCCTTCGTGCCTGCGCCGCTTCATCGGATAAGGGCGGCGCCATGAGACGGGACACGCTGGACGGCATGCGCCGCGGGATCCGCGATGGCCGGGCGGGGCTTGCGGTCCTGCTCGGGCTTTCGGTCGCAGCAAACCTTGCCCTCGCACTCGCTTCGGGCGAACGCACCACGGTGCTGGTTCCAGCCTCCGGCGGCACTCCCTGGGAGATCGGGGAAGGTCATGTCGATCCCCGGTATCTCGAGGACATGGCACGGACGGCGGCAGCGACGCTCCTCACTTTGACCCCGGACAACGCCGCTGAAGCCAGGCGGGCGGCAGCGCGGATGAGCGATCCCGCCGCCCGGGGTGCGATAGCCGCCTGGGTGGCGGCAGAGGCCGAACGGCTGCGGCGGCGCGATCTCGTGACCGCGTTCTGGCCCGAACGTGTCCGGGCCGGCGACGGCCTCACGGTCACCGTCGAGGGGGCGCTCGGAACCTGGATGGGGCGTGAGCCCTTGGGCCGGGAAGACCGGAGCTACCGGCTCGCCTTCCGCCTCGATGGCGGGCGGCTCGGGCTTCTGAGATTCGAACAGTTGGAGGTGAAGGAATGACACGGAATTCACGGAGCGCGCGGCTGCAGCGGACTGCTGCGGCCCTGGCAGTAGCGGGAGCACTTCTCACGGTTGCCGCAGCACCGGCGGGAGCGCTGGAAATTCTCTATGCCGCGGACCATGCGGAATTGACTGCGGAGGTCTCGGGGGCGGACGTCAACCGGATTGCGCTGGAGGACGACCGGATTGCCCGGGTGGTGCAGGCGCCGGGAGGCTTCCGGACGGAGCATGATCCGGTCAGCGGCGATCTCTGGCTTCTGCCCTCGGACGTGGGTCCGGACGGCGGCTCCGGTGACAGGAGTGACGGGCTCTTCATCGGGACCGAGAAGGGATTTACCTACCGCCTTACGCTCAGGGTCGCGGACCGGGCGCCGGCGCAGATCCTGATCCGCAATCCCGCCATCAAAGCAAACAACGGTGAAGTCGACCAGGCAGACAGCCGCGTCGGCCATCTGGTGGATCTCGTCCGCGCGATGGCGATGCGCGAACCCCTTGCCGGCTATCGGATCAACGCGGCCCACGCGAACCCCGACCCCGTCCCCGGCGACATGACGGTCCTCGAAATCTGGCAGGGCCGAAGCTTCACGGGACGCCTCCTTTCTCTCCGGCCTGAGCTGGACGCGGACGCGGTTCGGGCCCGGCTATCGCGGCTGGCAGCGCTCTGGATGGCGCCGGCGGATGCGGACGGCGGGCGTCTCGCCGTTGCCGTCGAGCGTGCGGCCGGAACCGAAACCGGTGACGCGGGAGCGGTGCAATGACCCGGATTGCAGCGACCGATCCCGGCACCCGGAGAACACGGCGCCACCAGCTCCTCCTGTTCTCGGGCGTCGCCTCTGCAGCCCTCGTCGGATTCGCCCTCTGGCTGTCCGGCGGTTCCGACGCGCCGGTAGTGCCCGCGAGCGGGATTGATGCCGAACTCGCAGGCCCGGACACAGCGGAAGACAGCTGGATGCGGCGCTCGGAAACCCGCATCGGCACGCTCGAAGCCAGCCTCCGCGAACTTGAGAGTGCCAATCGGCAGATCCTCGCCGACAACGAAGAGCTGCAGAAGCAGCTCGCGGGACAGGCTGCCGATGCCCGCACCGTTATTGACCGCCAGGCGGCGGTGATTGACGAGCTGCGCCGTTCCATGACGAGACCCGATCCCGGAATGCCGCCGGCAGAAGGCTGGTTTGCGAATGGCAACCGGGCCACGGGCCCAGGAACCGTAACGGGACCCGCAACGGCAGAGCCCGGCACCCTCGCCCCCGCGCCCCTGATCCGCGAATTCGATCTCGAGACGGACGCACCGATCGCACCCGAAGACAAAGACAAACCGGAGGCCAGGGTCCATCCTGTCGACGGACGTCTTCCTGCCGGGTCCCATGCCGAAGCCGTGGTGATCGCCGGGGTTGACGCCTCGGCGGGGGTGTCGTCCCAGGGCGATCCGCGACCGGTGCTGCTGCGGTTTACGGGCCCCGCCTGGAGTGCCGCCGAGAACGGTGCCGCGCTTCGCGTTGACATCAGGGGGTGCACGGTGACCGGCGCAGCCCATGGCGATCTCTCGTCCGAGAAGGTCTATGTGCGGCTTCGCACCCTCACCTGTACCGGGCCCGCGCCCGGAACCGTGATCGAGACCGAGGTGGCGGGGTTTGTCGCGGGCGCCGGCAAGACGGGGATCCGCGGGCCGGTGGTGAGCCGCGAGGGCGATCTCATCGAGAAGGCGTTCCTCGCCGGTCTCGTCTCCGGTGCCGGCGACAGTGCGACCGCGCTTCTGCGCCCCGGACCCGATGTCACTGCGAATGTCGGAGATATCGGCCGGGCCGGTCTTGGCGCCGGCGCCGCGTCGGCCGGGCGCAAGGTGGCCGATTACTTGATCCGCCGCGCCGAACAGTACCAGCCGGTGATCCAGCTGACGGCGGGAACCCGCGTGACCGTGGTGTTCCTGGAAGGGGCGGATCTCGCCGGTGCGGGAATGAAATCACAGGAGACACAGTCATGAGAAGATTTGTTCGCCATGCCGCGATCGGCACGGCCGCACTGGTGCTGGGCGGCTGCTCGGCCACCCATACGGGCGAGGGCTGGCAGTGCCCGCTGGCCCAGGGATCGGTCTGCACGAATGTCGCGGAAGCGGATCCGGCACTGCAGGCTGCGCCCCCGCCCGAATTCGCGATCCGGGCACCCCTGCACCGGGAGCAGGCAGCCGGAACAGAAACCAGGAACGGCAACACATCCCCGCTGCCTGCGGTGACCGGGCGGCCCGAACAGGAAGGAGGTCCGGAGGCGGAGGACTCGCCCTGCATCGCGACCTGTTCACCCTTCGCATGGCTCGCCCGCCTGTTCGGCGGATCGGACGAAAGCGGTGAAGCGACGGCAAACGATCCCGCGTCCGTTGACGAAGCCACGCCTGAAACAGGTCCGGAGGCGATGGCTGTCGCCGGATCCGACGACACACCCGCCGGTCCCGGTATCAGCAATACCGGCTCGCAGGATGGCGAAGCCCGTGTGGCCCCTACCCATGTCGCCACCATGCCGTCTGGCGACGGGAATCCCTTCGATCGCCTGCGCGTCCCGGAAACGGTGGCGCGGATCTGGATCGCGCCCTTCGTCGATGACGGAAACGTCTGGCATGAGGGCCACTGGGTTCATGCGGTGATCGCCCCGGCGCGCTGGAGGCAGCCGTGATCGGTCGGGTGCTCGATGTGCTGGAAGGGCCCGAAGCGCTGGCGCCGGGCCTTCGCCCGGACCTTCCGGCAGCACTACACGCCCTCCTTCCGTGGCGGGCGTGGGACGAGCGGGGTGAGCTCTATGTCAACGCCGCGAGCACCGGCTTCCTTCTCGAGATCCCGCCCTTTGCCGGCATTGACGACGAGACATTGTCAGCGCTCGCCGGCACGCTCGCGGATGCCGCGCCCGAACGCGCGATCCTCCAGATCATTCACTGGATGAGCCCGCGCTTTGGCGCCCCCCTCGAGCGCTGGGCCGCACCGCGCGGGACCGCGGGTCCGGTGCAGGCCGCGATGGCCGAACGCAGGAAAGCCGCGTTCCGTCACGCCGGATGGCGGCCCCTCCATGACGGTGGCCCGCCCCATACGCTGAACGATATCCGGGTGTTTATCACTGCCGCCCTTCCGGGCGCGCCGGGACCGGCGACGGAAACAGCGCTTGGTGCCTTTCGCCGTGCGCTGGAGGGAACCCTGGCCGCGGCCGGAGCGGATGCGCGCCGTCCCGGACCGGACGCACTCCTGTCGCTGGTGGCCGAGCTGGTATCCCCCGACGTCGCAGGCACGGATGACGGTGGACTGCTTCGCCCGGAACGGCGCTGGTCACCCCGGGATCCGATCCATGTCCAGTGCGCGAGCCCCGGGCGAGCAATGTCTGTGTCACCGACGGGACTCCTGTTTCATCACCCGGACGGTGAGGATATCGCGGTGCGGGTTCTGACGGCACGGGCGTTTCCCGAGATGTGGCCGGGCTGGCGCGGAAATGCGCTGATCGGCGACTTCCACCGCGACTTCCTGCAGCCGGGCTGTCCGGTCCTGACCTGCCTCACGGTGGCGTTCGGCGATGCGGCCGCAGGCGAGCGCGCCTTCCTCAAATCTGCGCGGGCCACCCAGCAGGCGGGAACCGGACTGGCCCGCTACCTCCCCGGTCTCACGGAAAAGGCGCGGGACTGGCAGTCGGTCACGGAGCGTCTCAAGGACGGGGAGCGTCTCGTTCGCGGCTGTTACACCATCGCACTGCACGCGCCGGCCGCCGGGATCGATGAAGCGGAACAGGCGGTGCGCGCCATCTATCACGGCCAGGGCTGGCGGATCGCGGCCGAACGCTACGCCCAGCTTCCGGCCTGGCTTGCCTCCCTGCCGCTGGCGCCCGCGGGCGGTCTCGATGCCGATCTCGACCGGCTCGGGCGCATGAAGACGCTCCTGACAGCGTCAGCCGTCGATCTCGCACCGGTGCATGGAGAATGGCGCGGACAGCCATCAAGCCCCGAAACCCCGCCTGCGCTCTTTCTCGTGGGGCGGCGCGGACAACCCGCCTGCTGGTCGCCCTTTGCCAACAGCGAAGGCAATTACAACGTGGCGGTGACCGGCAAGTCGGGATCCGGGAAATCGGTCCTGATGCAGGAGCTGGTGGCCGGCATCGCAGGCGCCGGCGGCGAGGCGGTGGTCATCGATGACGGCCGTTCGTTCCAGCATATGGCGGAGGCGCTGGGCGGCAGTTTCATCGCCTTTGGCAAGGATGCGGCGAGGCTCAATCCGTTCGCAATGATCGATGCGGCCGCAGCCGCCCGGGATGCCGACTATCGCGAGGAGTGCTTCGCGATGCTGGCGTCTGTGATCGGGCGCATGTGCCGGCGACGGGGCGCCATTGATGACATCGAGGCAGCGCTGATCGACGAGGCGATCGCCGCGACATGGGACGCCGCCGGAAACGCGGCCGATCTCGGGCTCCTTCAGGCAAAGCTCGGTGAGACCGATGACCGGAGGGCTGCAGACATGGCGCTCGCGCTCGGGCCGTGGCGGCCGGGCGGGGCCATGGGCCGCCTTTTCGAAGGCGGAACCACGCCCGCGCTCGACAGCCCGCTCACCGTCTTCGAGCTCGCGGAACTGAAGGGCCGCGGCGACGTGCAGGGGGTGGTGTTGATGCTCGTGGTGTTTCTGGCAACGCAACGCATGTATCACGGTGCCCGCACCCGGCCCAAGGCGATTGTCATTGACGAAGCCTGGGACTTGCTGTCGGGAGAGGACAGCCAGGCCTTTCTCGAAGGTGCGGCCAGACGCGCGCGCAAATACCGGGGCGCGCTGATTACCGGCACCCAGTCGGTCAATGACTATTACGCCAATCCGGCCGCACGGGCCGCCTGGGACAATGCCGACTGGACCGTGTTCCTCGCCCAGAAGGACGAATCCGTCGAACTCCTGAAGCAGGAGAAGCGCATCCATTGCGATCCCGGCATGGAGCGGGCTCTGAAGAGCCTCGTGACCGCCGAAGGCCGCCATGCCGAGCTGGTGCTGCACGGGCCCGATGGCTGGCGCGTGGCGCGCCTCGTGCTCGATCCCTGGTCGGTGGCGCTCTTTTCCTCGCGGGGTCCCGCCTTCGCGGCGGTGGAACGGCTCAAGGCCGGAGGCCTGACAACGGAACAGGCAATTGACCGCCTCGCGGGAGAGGCGGCGGTCGCATGAACCCGGAAAAAATTTTGGGCACCATGAAAGAACAGAACAGCATCAAAGGAGATAAAGAATGAGTTCAGACGTAACCCGCATCGAGACCGCGCGGAAGCGCCGGCGACGCCCGGATCCATCCAATGAAGTGCCGCTGGCATGGCCCCGAGATCCGGAATCGGTCACGGCGGAGGATGTGGACTTCACGGCGCTTGCCCATGTGCTGGCCAATCTCTGCCGCCATGGCGGGCGCGTGAGACGGTTCCATTCGGAAGCGGCGCATGCGCTCGCGATCAGCGAGGCCATCGAGGACTTCGCAACCGGAAGCGATAAGGAGCGGCGAAGCCTCGCGCTGTTCGCGCTCCTCGACGATGCGCGTGCGGCCTGGCTTGGCACCGAAGTGCCGGTCTCGCAACGGGCGGGCGAACGCTGGCGGCGGCTGGGCGCGCGGATCGATACCGCAGTGCGCGCGGCCGCCGGACTTCCCCCGGACCTCCCGGACGCAGAGGCAGAACTCCTTCGCTTTGTCGTCCGGATGGCGGCGTCGGCAGAGCGCCGGGACATCCTGGGGCTCGACGTTCCGGGCGTGAATGGCGGGACCTTCCCGCCTCTCAAAAAACGGATCCGGTCGCTCGATCCGGCCCGGGCAACGGAGCTCTGGCTCGCGCGTTTCCAGGCACTCCGGGGTCCCGGCAACCCGCCACAGGCTGCCGCGATCGCCGGCCGTCCCGTTACCAAAGGAAAGGAGACAGACGATGAGCAGGAAATCCCCGCGGCATCGGCGCAGGCGTGACCGGCACCCGCCCCGGATCCGGATCGAACGGGATGCCGAAACCGTGTTCCGGACGGCGATTGCCGCCGGTGTGCTGTCAGGCCATCCCTCGGCAACCAACTGGGCCGGGCATTACGACTACATGTTCCATGACGAGAACGGCCGGGCCTGGTTCCGGCGCCGTGACGGGCGGGTCTGCGTCTCCATGAGCTCGCGGCGCGCGCGGCAGACCGGGTTGGTGCCGTGAGCGAGATCCGGATCCTCGCCGCCTCGGCACTCCTCGCCTGCGGCATTGCGGCGGCGGTTGCGGCCGGAATGGACCGTCTGGGAGAACGCGACCGTCCTGCCATCGCGACAGTGCGGCTGGCCGAACTGGTCACGGAGCACGCCCGGAAGACGGCGGCAACAGAGGCGAGCGAGGAGGACGCGGCGAAGGCGGCCCGGAGGTGGGGCGGGCAGCTCGAGACGGCGCTCGCATCAACAGCCCAACGCTACCGGGTGGTGATCCTCCCGGCGCGCGCCGTGGCCGCGGGCGCGCCCGATCTCACGGACGAGATCCGGCGCCTGATCGCGGAGACCGCGGCGGTGGCGGGGAACGGGCGATGAGCGTCCCCGTTATCAGCAGCCGGCCAACTGGTCCCGGGCCCGGTCGCAAGCGACTCCCGAACCGGGCGCTTTGGGTGATGATTCTCTTCGGGGTGACATGGCTGGCCATTGCCTCCCGGGTTCATGTCAATGCGAGCTGGTCCGACGACGCATGGGGCTATCTCGCACTGCCGGTGTTCGGAGATCTCCGGATCGGCGACCGGGTGCTGTTCGACCCGCCCGCTTCGCTCTCTTCGCCGGTTCCCTGGATCAAGACGGTCCAGGGGCTTCCGGGATCGGTGGTCACGGTCGGTGCCGATCGCAGAGTGGCGATTGACGGAATCCCGGCGGGGCGTGCCAAGAGGGTGGCGCTCTCGGGCCGGGCGCTCGCCGCGGTATCGCCGGGCGTCATTCCTGCCGGTCATTACTTCCTCTCCGGCGATCACCCCGACAGCCGCGACAGCCGCTACGCCGAGGTGGGGCTGGTTCCCCTTGAACGCATCCGGGGCCGCGCGGTGGCGCTCCCGAACCTGCCATGGCTTGGACTGGCGGGCCCGCTGGTCACCTCGGATGCCGTCCACAACGTCACCCCCGTTCCGCAACCGGGATTGGCGCGAACGGAGGAGCGGCCATGAGCGCGCTCCGGATTTACGAAAAAGAGATCGCAATGTCGGCTCCGGTTGCGCGCACCGGCAGTCCGATCCGCTCTCTCGCGGTGCCAACCCTCGCCGTCCTCCTGCTGGTTGCCGGCGTCGCCGGGACCGCATCGGCGAAAGATCTCGGTGTTCGCGGCGAGACTTGGCCCGTGATCGAACAGGATCTGCTGGCGCTCATCGGGACCCGCCTTCAGGCGATGCAGGCGTCGGGCGAATGGGCGCGCCTGGAAACGCAGGCCCGCGAGCGGGCGCGGGCGCGCCTTGAGGAGCCGAATCCGGTTCCGGGGCTCGTGCCGGCCAGGGAGTCGCGCTCGTGGTTCTTCGATCCCGCGATCCGCGCAGCGCGTGACATCCGGACAGCAGACGGGCAACTGATCACGGCGGCCGGAACGACGGTCGATCCGCTCACTCATCGGCCACTGTCCCGCGATCTCCTCTTCATCGACGGGCGGCGCCCGGCCGAAGTCTCCTGGGCGCTCGGATTTGAGCGTCCGGCCGTGATCGTGCTTCTGGCCGGGCGGCCTCTCGACCTCGCACGGCAGCACGGACGTCCCGTCTTCTTCGATCAGGGCGGGCGTCTCGCCGCCCGCTTCGGTCTCTCGGTGACGCCGGTGCGGATCCGCCAGGAGGGGGTGCAGCTCCGGATCTCGGAGATCGCCCTCACGGACGATGGCGTTGGCGATCCCGAACGAAAGGAAACGCCGTGAAACGCCTGACTGTCTTCCTCGGCATGCTGGTTATGGCGGTGCTTCTGCATGCAGGGAGCGCCACGGCCCAGCAATGCACCGGGCGATTCGTCAATCCGCTGACCGATGTCTGCTGGGAATGCCTGTTCCCCATCACCATCGGCTCCGTCACTCTCGCCTCGGGACCGGCGCCGGATACCCCCAATCCGTCCTCGCCGCTCTGCCTCTGCGGCCAGCCAATCCCCCGGATCGGGATCGCGGTCGGAATGTGGGAACCAGCGCGCTTGCTCGATGTCTCGCGTGCCCCCTGGTGCTTTGCCAGTCTCGGCGGGCTCAGCGTCAATCCGGGCCTGCCGGCAGCGCGCGGGCGCACGGGATCCTCGGGCGGAGACGGTGCGTCCGGATCTGTCTGGCACGCCCATCTCTATGCGTATCCGGTGCTGTCCTGGATCGGAGCGCTCCTGAATGTGGGTTGCCTCGAGACCGGGAGCATGGATGTCGCCTGGGCGTCGGAACTCGATCCCGCCTGGCTCGACGACGAACTGGCACTCCTTCTCAATCCCGAAGCGGCGCTGTTCACCGGTCTCCCCGCCCAGGCCGCCTGTGCGGCGGATTGCGCCGCGGCCTCAACCGGGCTCCCGATGGATCCACTCTTCTGGTGCGGCGGCTGCCAGGGCGGGATGTATCCGCTGACCGGCAACGTGCAGGCCCATGTCGGCGGCGTGCAGGCGTCGCTCCTCGCCGCCCAGCGTCTTCTCTATCGCATGCACCGTCTCGGGATTGCGCGGGGAACCATGGGATCGGGGGCGCTCTGCGGCACGTATGCGATGCCGGTGATGAAGAAATCCCAGTACCGCTGGCAGATGACCCAGCCGGTTCCGGCCACGACCCCGGCAACGGGCTGTAACCCGACAGGACGATCCTCGGTGCTCTGGGAATCGCTCCGGGAATTGCCCGTCGCCGGCGAGAACTTTGGCTACCTGCTGTGGCGGAAGCGCAACTGTTGCGTCCTGTGAAGGAGACGAACGCATGAGGTGGAAACAGGACTCAAAAGTGTGGGCGGCAGTCAGCATTGCACTGGCAATGGCCGCCGGAAGTGGTTCGCCCCGGGCGGAGAACATCCCGACTCCCGGAGACGAAGCGCAGGCAATTGCGAAGGAAGTCCGCGAGGACATCGCGAAACCTGAGAGATGGACGCACATGGACGACGTCGTGCGCCGGATCGGAGATGACATCACAGCCCACGAACCCGCCATGCAGGCGATCGCGAAGGAGCTGGCCAAAGGGATCGAAACCAACAGTGATGCGGATCTGGAAACCTGGACCCGGTCAATCCTCGAGCGGGCACTGAACCGTGCTGGCGATACGGCCAGGGAACACCCACCGAAACCCGGTTCGTCTCCGCCTTCGGCAACTCCCGGGTCGGAAGACAAGCTGGATCTCCGTCGCGTGCAAGCCGCATCCTCGGCCATCGCATCCGGACTCGCAGGACGGCCCCGGACGGGCGAGATCCTGGTGTTCGTGAGCCTCTCGCTTCCGGACAGCGTGTGGCGTCCCTGGGCGGAGGAAGCCGCCCACCTCAGTGTGCCGCTGGTGCTCCGGGGACTGCTGCCTGAAGGGCTGAAGGCGACGGTGGAACGCGCCGGAACCCGTCTCGGCGAGACGGGTGGTGCGGCGATCGATCCGAGGCTCTTTCGCATGTTTGGCGTTGAGCGCGTTCCGGCGGTCGCGGTGGTGCCGGGCGGCATCGCACCCTGCGAAAGCCGGGGCTGTGCCGATGACGCCCCGCCGCCCCACGACATCGTCACCGGAAATACCGGCCTTGCCGCCGCCCTTGAGGTGATTGCCGCCGAAGGCGGACCGGGGCGCACGGCCGCACGGGGGCACCTCGCGGTATTGCAGGGAGAGATCGAATGAGAGACAGGAAGACCACGAATGCGCTGATGGCCGCGCTGCTCGCAGTCGCCGTCATGACCGTGCCGAAGATCACAGACGCTGCGGACCCGCAAACGGTCGCGCGCGAGATCGGCAGTGCCGGCCAGGCGGCCGCGAGCGCAATTGCCAGGAACGCCAGCACCGCCGAAACCATTCCGGGCTTCGCCGGCACCGATCTCACCCAGACCGGTCTCGGTGAGAGTGATCTCGAAGCGCGGGGCGAGGCGGCGCTCGCCGATCCCCTCGATCCGGGTGGTCGCGCCGGGCGGCTCACGATCGATGCGGCAAGCGCGGGCGATGAAGCCGCGATTGACCGCGAAGGCCCGGTGGCGAACCGGGCGCGCGGAATCTCGACATCGCCGCAAGCCCCCGCCTGGCAAGCCGATGGTCTCGCGTCCGGGGAGGTCTCGGACTGTCCGCAAGTCCCCGTTGGCGCGACCCCGCCTCCCCAATGCGGATCCGTTGCCTGGTGCGTCGGCAGCGACTGCGAGAGCGTCGCGTCCGCCCCCAACCGGGGATTCACGGAGGCCGCGACGCAGCTCAATCTGGCGCTCGGCTTCACCGTCGACGGTACCCATGACGGGCAGCCTGTCATCTTCGCGGGCGAGTCGCGCGCCTGCCGCTACAGCCCGTGGGGGCTCTGGGACTGCTGCACCGGTTCGGGTCTCGGCAACAGCGTCGTTGCCTGCACCGAAGCCGAACGCGAGCTTTATCACGACCGCCTCGCGGGAACGACCCATTACCTCGGCACCCGTTGCTCGAAGAGGACGTTCTTCGGCGTCTGTGTCCAGCGCTCCCGGTCCTGGTGCGTGTTCGGCTCGAAGCTCGGGCGGATCGTGCATGAGGAGGCGCGCCCGCAGCTCGGCATCGCGTGGAATACGTGCCGCGGCTTTACGGCAAACGAACTGGAACGGATCGATTTTGGCGCCCTCGATCTTGAGGAATTCACGGACGACCTGACCGCACGCATCGCGCTCCCCGATTCAGGCGAGACAAGGACCCGGATGCAGGAGCGCATCCGCAACTTCTACGGGAGCCAGACCCAATGAGGCGCGGACACGGATTCCCGTCACCCACGAGCCACGCCCTTGCGGGGCTCGTCCTCCTCCTGGGCGCAGCAGTCGGTGGTACCACCGAGGCCCGGGAATGGCGCGACTGGTGCGGTGCGGCGTCCCCGGACACCGGTATCGAACCCGCCCTCGGCTGGCATTTCTATTGCGATCCGGAACCGCCGGAGGTTACCGAGACTCCGGAAACCCCGGCGCCGGTGCCCGCACCGCCGACCGCCATGGAGCGGATCGAGAAGCTTCGCCGAGAACTCGCCGAAGCCCGCGCGCGGGCGATCCTCGATCCGGTTCCGGAAAAGGTCGCGGCCTATCTCGAACTCCAGCGCCAGGTGCTGGCACAGGCCGCCGCCTTCTCCGATGCCTTCCGACGTACCGTCTGGGCCAGCCCCGATCTCGACTACACGCTCACGCGCCCCGTGGGTGCCCTGGCCCGCCAGGTCTGGACGGAGGACCGCCGCACTGAGCGGGACGCCGCGCTCGCCCGTCTCTCCGAACGCTGGGGCCTCATCTATCTCGGCCATCCCGATTGCGGTGGCTGCCAGGTGTTCGGACCTCTCCTTCGCGCCTTCGCGCTCCGCTATCGCCTTCCGGTGCTCGCGGTCTCCATGACAGGCGAGGCGCTGGAGGGCTGGCCCGAAGCGGTTCCCGATCAGGGGCGCGCCGCCCGGCTGGGCCTTGCCGGCGGGCCCTTCCCCGCCCTCGTCCTCTTCGATGCCGGAACCGGAGCGGTGACGCCCGTGGGCTTCGGCGTGCTTGCCGAGGACCAGATGGCCGAGCGCATCTTCCTTCTCACCCAAAGGGAAAGCGGACATGACTACTGAACGATCACATGTGATGGCCGCCGCCCTTTCAGGCGCGGCTCTTCTCCTTCTTCTCCCGCCCGCGCCGGCCCGCGCCGACGTTCTCTCGGAAATGCAGACCTTCTGGTCAGGTGCCGCCGTCAATGTCACCGCACCCACAGCCTTTGACGGACAATCCTCCGGTCACTGGACGCTCGGCAATCTCTATCTCCGCGCACCGGTCCGCGCCGAAACGCCCGCGACGCTTAACCTGCCCTCCTTCCGCGCCGGCTGCGGCGGCATCGACGCCTTCGCCGGTGCCTTCTCCTTTATCGATTCCGATCAGCTGGTCGCCTTCGGGCGTGCTGTGGCCCAGAACGCCGCCGGCTTTGCCTTCGAGCTTGCCCTCGAGACGGTCTCGCCTGTGATCGCCGAGACCATGTCCAAGCTCCGGGCGCTTGCCCAGTGGGTGAACGCGCAGAATCTCGACAGCTGCGAAAGTGCCCAGGCGCTGGTCGGTGCCGCATGGTCCCGGAGTGACCGTGCGAGCGCCGCGATCTGTGCGGCAATCGGCACCCGCCAGGGGCTGTTCTCCGACTATGCGGCGGCACGCCATGGCTGCGGTGCCGGCGGGGAACGGCACGGCACGCTGGCAGCTGCCACCGGGCCGCTTGCGGAACAGGTGCCGGTCAATGTCAATCTCGCCTGGCGGGCGGTGCAGGATTCGGCCTTCCTTGCGGCGGACCGCGATCTTGGCGAATTCGCGATGTCGGTCGCCGGCACCGCCATCATCACCGCACCCGTCTCCAGTGCCGATCCTGCGGGACCGCGACTTCGCATCCTCCCGGCGCTGGCACTTGACCGGCGCGTCATCGAGACGCTGATGGAAGGCGGCGGCGCGCTGCCCGTCTGGCGTTGTGACGAGCCCGCACGTTGCCTCAATCCCGCACCCGGGACGATCACCATTCCGGCAGGGCGTGGCTTTCGCGAACGGGTGGCCGACCTCATGCAGCAGTTGGCCGAAGCCGTGCGTGCCGATACCGCGCCGCCCGCGGAAGCCTTGGGCCTCGTCAATCTGACCGCACTCCCGGTGTGGCGCGTCATCAACATGGCCGCCGCCTATCGGGGTGCCGTGATCGACCAGGAAATCGAATCGCTTGCCGAAGCCGTGGCCCTCGATCTTCTCCATGTCTGGATCGGCGATCTACACCGCCAGATCGAGGATCGGGCGGGGCAGATCGATCTTGCCGATGGCGAGCAGCTGGAAAACTGGCGCCGCAGCCTCCGGGAAAACCGGATCGAACTCGCGCGCCATCGCCAGCAGGGTCTGGCGCGCCTCGAGACCGCGCTCTCGCTGGTGGAAAAACTCCGCCTCATCGAGACCCAGCTCGCGGGCGCGCTGTCGGCCGATCTCCGCGCTGCGCTGGCCTTCTCCCGAGGCGCTGCCGGAACGGGGCTCCGGTGATGTATGAACTTCACACACTCGGGGGTGGCCGCTATCTCGTCGACCTCCTGAACGCGGTCGCTGCCATCACTTCGGGCGGCGCCTTTCTCACCCTTGCCCAGCTCGCCGGTGTTGCCGGGCTCGCCTGGATCCTGTTCCGGACCGCCTTCGGCGGGTCCTGGAAGGACAACGCGAAGTGGATGCTGGCCTTCATCGCCATCTGGGGCGCGCTGGTGGTCCCGAAAGCGACGGTCCGGGTTGTCGACCGGATCGATCCGGCGCTGGCACCGGCGGTCGTTGCCAACGTACCGATCGGCCTCGCCCTCTTCGCCTCGATCACGAGCCAGGTCGGCGAGGGTCTCACCGAGCTCACGGAACAGGCCTTCGCGCTTCCGGACGATCTCACCTATCGCCGGCATGGCCTCATCTTTGGCGCGCGACTTGCGGCGGAAGCGACACGGCTCGAGGTGACCGATCAGGTCTTCGCCCGCAATCTCCGCGCCTATGGCCGGCAATGCGTGTTCCATGCGTTGCTGCTTGGCCATCTCACCGCGGACGAGCTCCGGGAAAGCCCCGATGTGTGGCGGCTCGTCACCGCACCGGGATCGCCCTCGACCGGTGCGTCGCCCGCCCGCATGGTGGAACTCGCAACCCGGACGGGCGGTGTCGTCACCACGGAAATCGTCACCTGCGCCGAAGCCGCCGGGCGGCTCGATGCGATGTGGAACCCGGAGATCACCCGCGCAGGTGCGGTGCATGGACGGCGCATCTTCCCGGGCAGCCAGACCGACGCGCTGGCCCGCACCGAGCTGATGGCCGCACTGCCCGCTGCCCATGACTGGCTGATCGGTGCGTCACGTTCGGCCGCAGACATCCTGCGCCAGCAGATGACGCTCAACGCTCTTCATAACGCGGGTGAGCAATGGGCTGCCGAATCCGGCAATGCCGCGGCCCTTCGCGCCTACACCGATGCCAGGGCCGAGGCCCAGACCGCATCCGCCTATAGAGCGATCGGACGTCAGGCGGAAACCTGGGTACCGATGCTCAGGATCGTCTTCGAGTGCCTCTTTATCGGTGCCTTCCCGATGGCGGTGCTCCTGATGCTGACCCCCGCTGGCGGCACCATCTTCCGGTCCTACATATCGGGGCTTGTGTGGCTGCAGAGCTGGGGGCCGCTTTACGCCATCCTGCACCGGATCTCCATGGGCGAAGCAGCAGAACGGATGTCGGCCGTTGCTGCCATGCCGTCAGGCGAGGCCGGGATCGCGCTCGTGGCCCAGGCCGGAATCCGTGCTGTCGCCGCCGATGTGGCGGTGATGTCGGGATACCTCTCCATGTCAGTGCCGTTCCTCGCTGCGGCCCTCGCCTACGGGATCGGCAAGGCCACCATGCTCGCGACCTCGGTGCTCGCGGTCGGCCAGGAGGCCGCGTCCTCGGCCGCCCATGAGGGCACCACCGGCAATGTCTCGCTCGCGAATACCCAGGCCGATACCCATCGCTTTGCAACCCTCGAAGGCCGCCAGCTCCGCACCTCGCTGCAGGTGGATCAGGACCGGTATACGGGCTTCGCACCGCGGGGCGCCGCCTTCACCGTTGCCGGTGACGGAACCCCGATCATGGACGGCTCGGCCGCCACCAGCCGCATTCCGGCCTCGGGCGTCAGGCTCTCGGAATCGCTTTCCCAGAGCTACGAGACGCGGGCGGCCGAAGCGCGCGAACAGGCCGGGCACTGGCAGACCGAGGCGGCGACGGCCCAGACCGCTGCACTGACGAATTCGACGGCGATGGTCGAGCGCCTCTCCCATGACGTCTCAACTGGGACCGCGCATGCCCGCGGCATCACAGAGAGCCAGAGCGAACAGGTGCAGCTCCTGAGAGACCATGTCTCGAACCTCTCCGAGACCGGAGGCATCACCCAGGACCAGGCGGCCATTTTGCTGGGCGAAGCCCGGTTTGGTCTCGGATTGGGGAGCATGATCAGTGTCGGGGCAAACGGGAGGGTGACCTGGCGCGACCAGACGATTGAGGCCGAAGCCTGGAACCGCATGAAGGCCTATACCGAGCAGAACCAGCTGCACGATCTCTGGTCGCAGGTCGAGGACGCCTCACGCCGCTATCACGCCGCATCGGGCGACAGCCGGATGACAAGCCTTGAGGAAAGCCATGCCGCGAGTCTGTCGCGTGCCGAACGTTTCTCCGAACAGGCCGCGCTCTCGCACCGGGAAGCCGAAAGCTGGAGCGAACAGGCGGCCGAGATACGCACCGACGCGCAGGCAATCGACCGCGAACTGGGACAACCCTTCTTCCACTGGCTGACCGAACGCCCGGGTGCTGATGGGCGCGCGATCGGGGAGGCGGGCGCCATGCGGCTCGCCTCCCCGCAAACGCCGGAGGATGCCGAAGAGTTGCGCGCCCACGCCGCCGCCTTTGTCCGCGAAGCCTTCCCGATGCCACCGGGCCCGGATCCGGAGAGCATCTCCGGTCTTGCGGACTACCGGCGTGAAAGCGGCGCCATGGCGGGCGAGCAAGCCGCGGGACTCGGCACCACCCACATGGATGGCACCGCCGGAATCCGGGACCGCGCGTCCGGAGCCGGGGTTCCCGATGCGGACAGCGTGACCGGGAGCGCCAGAACGACGCGGGCGGAAACCGAAGCCGATCTCGTCATCCACGGCGCCGGGCGCGAAGCACGCCGGTCGGTGACAGAGGACGGGATCCGGGACGGGCGCGCGGGCGTCGCCACCGAACTCGACCGCGATCTCGGCGAGCGCGTCATCGAGCGGCTTCCGTTCGGAGGCGAATGGCTGGCGGGGCAGATCTACGGGTCTGCGAAAAACGGAGCGCCGGACGAGGACACCGGGAAAGACCGGAACACGGATCGGGGCCAGGGACCCGCCAGCCCATGACCTGCGGAGAAACCCTGTTTCCGTCAGTGCAGCCTGTCGGCCGCTGCCCGGAACTGCTCGTCCATGTCAGAGAGATACTGGTAGCGGCCACGGCGCGAGGACCATTCGCACAGCTCGCTCGGGTCGTCGTCTTCTTCCGGGGCCTGGAAACCGGACCAGTCGCCATCCCGGAACCCGGCCATGAGCGCCAGGGTCAGCTGCACCATCACCGTCCAGGCGATCGCAAGGATCCACGTGCTCGCGAGGACTCCTTCGGGAAGCGCCACGAACAGGCTCGCCACTGTGACAATCACAGCAAGAACAAGGCCCCCGAAACGCGCCAGCCGGGCGCGGGGGGTCTGCATCCGGCGGGGAATGGAACGATTCATGCTTCCCACCATAAGGGATTTTGCGGCCGCCATCCAGGATTTTGCGCCCGAATCGTCGCTGAATGTTGCCCAAATGGTCCGAATCCCGCCGGCCAACACTCCCCCTCGGGCCGGAGGCCATCATGAGAACCGTCGGCTCCAGCACCCTCCGGGGCGGACAGACGGTTCTCCACGGGATCCGCATGTGGACCCAGATGTTCCAGGCCGGGCTCTTCATCGCTGCACTGACGGTCGTCGCGGTGCCCGCCGTCAAGCTCTGGAACACCACCACCGGCTATGACTGGTACGTCTCGGCCATGGTCACAGTGGCCGAGGCCAAGCTCGCCATCGGGTATCGGCCGACCTCTGGACAGAAGATCCGCGAGCCCACAGGCGAGCGGAAAGTCGCCACCATCCGGACCATTGCCACCTCGCGCCCGGCCCGTGCCGTTCGGGAACGCATCCTGAACGACATTTACGCCGGCGCCTGGCTTGGTCTCAAATCCGCAATCGGGATCATTCTGTCGCTCCTCGTCCTGTTCCGGATCCGCGGCCTGCAGCTCAAGAAGCGAAAACGCCTCCGCGGCGCCGAACTCGTCACCGCCCGCGAACTCGCAGCACGGGTCCGGCCCCGCATGGACCGCCTTCGCGATGCCGTCCTCGCCGATCGCCCGCAACCCGTCCGGATCGCCGGCATTCCGTGGCCCCATCGCACCGAGACCCAGCACACCATCGTCTCCGGCACCACCGGGTCCGGCAAGACCGTGCTGATCTCCGATCTCGTGGCCCAGATCCGCGCCCGCGGTGAACGCTGCGTCGTCTACGACAAGATGGGGAGCTACACCCGTGCCTTCTTCGATCCCGACCGCGACATCCTTCTCAATCCGCTCGATGCGCGCTCGCCCCGCTGGTCGCCCTTCTTCGAGGCGCGAAACCCGCAGGACTTCGACACCATGGCGGCGGCGCTCATTCCGCAGCAGAAGGACACCGTCGATCCGTTCTGGGTGACCGCGTCGCGCCAGCTCTTCGCCAATGGCGCCGGTGTCCTGTGGCGGCGCGGTGTCACCGAGAACCGGGTGCTCGTCGAGCATCTCCTCAAGACCAACCTCGCGGAACTGGCCGCCGCCATGGACGGCACCGTCGCGCAGTCCATCGTCGATCCGGAAAACCCCAAGACCGCACTCTCGGTCCGCGCCATGCTGACCGCACATCTCGGCGCCATGGAGGTGCTGCCCGATACCGGTACGCGCTTCTCGATCCGCGAATGGGTAACACGCGATGACGGGGACGGCTTCCTGTTCCTCACCTCACGGGGCGACCAGCATGCCAGCATCCGCGGGCTTATCTCCACCTGGCTGGAGATCGCGGTCAATGCCCTCCTGTCCCTCGATCAGGACGACGGGCGCCGGATCTGGGTGGTGCTGGACGAGCTGCCCACCCTTCACCAGGTGCCGAGCCTGCAGTCGGGCCTTGCCGAATCCCGCCAGTTCGGCGGCTGCTTCGTCCTCGGCGTGCAGGTGGTCTCGGCGCTTCGCGATCTCTATGGCCGCAACGGCGCCGAAACCATCTCGGGGCTCTGTGGCACCCGGGTGGTACTGGCCGCACCCGACCGGGACACGGCGCAATGGTCGGCCGAGAGCCTCGGCCGCGCCGAAGTCGAAGAGGTCACGGAAGGGTTCTCCTATGGCGCCAACACCATCCGGGACGGCGTATCGCTGACGCCAAAGCGGGAACTCCGGGCCCTCGCTCTCGCTTCCGAAATCATGGCGCTTGGAAACCTCGAGGGGTATCTGCGCTTTCCGGGCCCATGGCCCGTCGCCAACATCCGCCTCGATTACGTGGATCGCCCGCAGGTGGCGGCGCGGTTTGTGGAGAGGGACAAGGGACAGGTAACGTCGGAGGACGAGGATGCGGAGGCGGGTTCCGGGGAAGAAAACGGCGAAACCGGAGACCCCGATAGCGATCGGGAAGATCCGGAGTCCAGCCCGCTTCAGGGCGAACTGGACCTGAACGGGGCTGCCAACGAGACGGGACAACCCGGCACCACATCAACTCCGCCGCCGGAAACCGGAACACCGCCGGACACCGAAAACCTGCCGTTCGACGATCCGTGGACTTCGGAGCCATCCCCGCCGCCCCGCAAGATGGATCGGCAGGCAGGCCGGACAGGTGCCGGCGAACCTCCAGCCTGTGACTGGCTCTGATGGTCGTCTCCATCGGCGCCATCGCCTCGTCCTCCCAAGGGGTCTCCTACTACGAACGCGATGGCTACTACGCGAAAGACGATCCCGAACACCGGATGCAGAGCGCGTGGCAAGGCCGGGGTGCTGCTGAACTCGGCCTCCAGGGCCCCGTCGATCCCGAGATATTCCGATCCGTCCTCGAAGGCGAAGTGCCTGACGGATCCGGACAAAGGCTCGGCCGTGTCGACAGGGACGGCAACCGCCTCCACCGTCCCGGCCGCGACCTCACGTTCTCGGCCCCCAAATCGGTTTCGCTCGCCGCACTGGTTGGCGGCGACGACCGTGTCGTCGAAGTTCACGACCAGGCGGTGCAGCGCACCCTCGACTGGATCGAACGCAATGCTGTGGAGACCCGGATGCACGATCCCGAGACCGGCCGCATGATCCGGGCCCGCGGCCAGAAGATCGTTGCCGCCACCTTCCGCCACGATACGTCGCGCAATCTCGATCCCCAGCTCCATACCCATGCCGTGCTTGCCAATATGGTGCGGGGTGAGGACGGCAAATGGCGGACCATGGCCAATGAGGCCCTCTATCGCCGCCAGAAACTGATCGGCATGCTCTACCGGAACGAACTCGCGCAGGGTCTCGCCGGGCTCGGCTACGGGATCGAGAAGAGCCATGCCGACGGGCGCTTTGAAATCGCCGGCGTGTCCCGCGAAACCATCGAGGCCTTCTCCACCCGGCGTGCCGAGATCGAGGCAGCGGTGGCTGAACGCGGCGCCGATGGCACGGCTGGGAATCCGCGCCTGGCCGAACGCGCAGCGCTCATGACGCGGGCCACCAAGCGCGATGTTGACAAGGCGGAACTCCGCGAGAGCTGGCAGCGCCAGGCAGCTACGCTCGGGTTCGACGCAAAGGCGCTCACGGCCGATGCCCGATCACGGGAGTCCATCGACCGGAGTCCGGGCGAGCCCCTGAAGCCGGAAGGGTCGGGGGCGAATCCGTCGGCGAAGGATCCGGCAGTGGAAGCGGTCGCCTGGGCGGTCGATCATCTCTCCGAGCGCGAGGCGGTGTTCTCCCGTGCCGATCTGCTCACCGCCGCGCTCGCCTGGCAGCCCGGTGAAATCCTCATCGACGCGGCGGAACGCGCGGTGGATGCCCTGCAGGGTGAGGGAAGGCTCCATATGGCGCCAGCGTTCCACACAGGCGAAGGTATGACCACCGACCGGGCGCTCGCCGACGAGCGCGAGACCATCGGCCTGATGCGGGACGGACAGGACCGTGCCCGGCCAGTCATGCGCGGCTGGCTGGTACAGGCACATATCCATCGGGGACCGCTCACCCAGGGACAGAAGGAAGCGGTGAAGCTGATCCTGGGTGCAAGGGACCGGGTCGTCGGCGTCCAGGGCTATGCCGGAACCGGCAAAACCGCGATGCTGAGCCGGGCGCGAGCACTCGCGGATGTGCGTGGCTACAGGGTAATTGGGCTCGCCCCCTCGGCCTCGGCGGCAGCAACGCTCGGCCGGGAGGCCGGTATCAGAAGCGAGACGCTGCAGCTCTTCCTCGCCCGCAATGCCGGAATCGCGGAGGGTCGCCTCTCGAAGAAGGGTGAGCGTGAGATGCGCGCAGCCTTCGCCAGGACCGTTCTGATAGTCGACGAGGGATCGCTCGCCTCAACGGTCCAGGCTCGCGACCTGCTCCGGATCACGAATGTCCTGCGCATTCCGCGCGTCGTGCTGGTCGGCGACGCCAAACAGCTCGACGCCGTCGATGCAGGCAAGCCTTTCGCCCAGCTCCAGGCCGCTGGCATGAAGACCGCCGTCATGGACGAAATCATGCGCCAGCGCGATCCCGAGCTGAAGGCCGCAGTCGAGGCCAGCCTCTCCGGCGAGATCGCCAGGGCCTTCGAGAAACTCGGGACGAATGTCGCCGAAGTGAAGGCCGACAATATCGGCGGCGCCGTCGCCGCGCGCTGGCTGGCGCTCTCCCCGGAAGCCCGGGAGAAAACGGGCGTCATGGCGCCGAGCCACGCACTCCGCCACACCATCAACGAACACATCCGCGAGCGTCTTGCCCGCGAGGGCCGCATCCATGGTCCGGCCCTAGGGGGCGAGCGGCTGGTCTCGAAGGGCTACACCAACGCGGAGAAAGCGCTTGCGGCCAACTACAGCCCGGGCGATGTCGTTGCCTTCCACCGGCCCTACACGCGGATCGGCGTCGAGAAGGGTGACGAGCGCAGCGTGGTCGGGGTCGATCCTGGGAATCAGGAGGTACTGCTCGACAACGGGGGGAAAGGGATCGTTCGCTGGAAGCCTGGCGAGATCGCCGGGCGAAAGGGCGGCAGCGAGGTCTACAAAAAAGACGTGATTGAGCTCCGCGCCGGCGACCGCATTCGCTGGACCCGCAACGACAAGGCCCTCGGCCTCATCAACAGCCGCACCGCCGAAGTGATGTCGGTGGAGGGAGGGCGTGTGACGTTCCGCCTCGAAGACGGCCGCAATCTCGACCTGAACCGGGGCGATCCGCAACTCCGCCACCTCGACCACGCCTGGGCTTCGACCGTCCACGCCTTCCAGGGCCGCACGGTGGACAACGTGATCGCCGCCATGGAGGCCCATCACCCGCACCTGACGACACAGAAGAGCTTCTATGTGGAGATCAGCCGGGCGCGGGATCGGGCTGAGCTGGTGACCGACGACGCAAATGCTCTACGGGAGCAGCTTGAAGCCGCTACCGGCGAGCGCATGGCGGCGCTGGAGGGGATTGGGAAGACGGAGCAAACCGCCACGCAGCGCCTGGAGCAAGGTTCGGAAACAGGGAAGGAACGTGGAAAGGCGGCACCGGTGAAGGCCGATCGCGAGATTTCCGTGCCACAACGCGACCGCGGAGCAGGAATGGAACTCGGGATGTAGCAGAGAAAGCCCATCCTGCAACTATCTTTTCGTATTAAGTTCTTGCATATTAATTGTAGCAAGATTATGCTGGTTTCGGGAGATCGCCATGTCCAAACTTCTGATTGGTACCCGATTCAGGGCGTTGCGCGAGGAGCGCAAACTGTCCCAGGACGATCTTGCACGCATATTCGGCTTCAAGGATCGACAGACCGTTTCGGCCATTGAGACAGGCGCGCGCCGAGTCTCAGCGGATGAGCTCGTGTTGGCGTTGGAGAAGTTGGACGTTCCGCTCGAATACTTCACCGATCCGTTTCGGCTCGTCGGCGAAGGCCGCTTTTCGTGGCGCCAGACCGGGGTCCGGGCCGAACAGCTCGGCGAGTACGAACAGGAAGCCGGGCGGTGGATCGCAGCGTTTCGTGCTCTGGCCCCACAGGTCGAGCGCGAGACTCCGCTCATGCGCCGGGCACTGGGCTTGACCCGTCATTCGCGTTTCGAAGACGCCATGCGAGACGGTGAGCGATTCGTGGCTGAGTTCGGTCTCGGCGAGGTGCCAGCGACGAAACTGGCCAAGGTGATGGAGCGGGAACTAGGCATCCTGGTGCTCATGGTGGACGCCTGCGAGGGCATTTCCGGGGCGGCCTGCCGCTTGCCCGAACTGGACGCGGTGCTGATCGCGCGTCGGGAAGTCGAAGGGCGCCGGCACTTCGACCTCGCGCACGAACTCTTTCACCTCCTGACCTGGGACGCGATGCCACCGGAACATTCGGAAGAAGCGCGGGAGACCGGTGGCAATCGGGTGGAGCAGCTCGCCAACAACTTTGCGGCAGCGGTGCTGATGCCGGCTGCAGCGTTGGAGCGGCACGGGGAGTGGAAGTCGTTGGGCACGGAAAAATTGATCGAACGTCTCAACGCAGTGGCGGAAGAGCTTCGGGTGACGTCCTCGGCACTGCGCTGGAGGCTGGTTGCGCTCGACCACCTGAAACCGGCGGTGGTGCGGTCCCTGCCAGAAGCAGCCTTGCGCAACAACGGTCATAAGGTCGCAACGGGCACGGAGCCTGCCCTCTACTCCAAACCGTTTGTTGAGGTCCTGGCTCGGGCTATCGATACAGGACACATCTCGGCGCGGCGCGCAGCGGGTCTGCTCCTCATGACCCTGGACGACCTGGCAGACTTGTTCGTAGCTCATGGCGTCGAGACGCCCCTGGAGTTATAACCCGCAATGGCGCGACACTCTGGCTCCGTGCTCGTACACACGAACGTCATCCTAGAATGTCACCGCACGGCTTTTTGGCGAGCACTGACGGGCGGCTATTCGGCCAAAACCGTCCAGGACTGCGTGACGGAAAGACAAGCAGGCTTTCGACGATGGCGAGCAGAGCAGGGGATCTGCCCGTTGGAGTTGCACGCATCGCTCGCAGTGGTTCACATTGCCAGGGACAAGCAACGCTCTGGAATACCTGTTGAGGCGCCCCACGTCACCCTGATTCGAGGGGAAACATCCCTCTGGGCGGGCGCGCTCCATCGAATCGACTGCTGGCTATTGTGTGAACGCGAAATTGCAGGCTCGCGCGTCGCCCTGCGCCCCAGCACTAGCAAGCGTTTGGTATCACTCAAACTCCTGCTAAATGACACTCACCGAAGATTGCTTGCCATGGACTACGCTATTTGGCGGCAGCTAGTTGGCTCTCGGAGGAACAATGAAGCCCACAAATACTGCAATTTATCAAAGAGAAAATTCCTTCGAACGATCAACTCCAGCCAGCGTGACGCAAGGCCATGAAGCCGTATTCGATTATGCATATATCCGACCTGCATCGTTCCACCCGTGATTCTATCTCCAATGAAGAACTTCTTTCGGCTCTGGTAAATGACAGGGAACGCTACACTCGTGAGGAACCATCCATCGCAGCACCACAAGCTATAATCGTAAGTGGAGATATTATTCAGGGAGTAAGGCTGGGCACAGAAAACTTCGCTCTCGAAATCGAAGATCAGTACGCAGTAGCTGAAGAATTTCTTGATGAGCTGGTGAGCAGGTTCTTAGACGGTGATCGATCTCGATTGATCATGGTCCCTGGAAATCATGACGTGGATTGGAATACAGCGTATCAGGCTCTGGAACCGGTTCACACGGACTCGGTTACGGGTGACATAAAGGCCGAGCTGTACGCCGAAGACTCATTATTGCGGTGGGATTGGAAAAATTTTCAACTGTATCGCATTTCCAATACAGGACTTTACGAACAGCGCTTAGCGGCATTCTGGCGCTTCTTTGATCGATTCTACGACGGCGTGTCCGGACTAATGACATCGCAAAATCCGGCTGACGCACGGCTATTTAGCCTTTGTGACGACCGTATAGGGGTTGCCGCTTACAATTCCTGCCACGGTAACGACTGTTTTGCATTTCACGGCATGATCCAACAAGGCAGCATTGCGCGGAGCGATCTTCTTTTGAGAGACTCGGGAAAGACTCACGATTTACGAATTGCAGTGTGGCATCACAGCATAGACGGATCCCCTTATCGAACAGACTACATGGATTGCGATGTTGTTCGCGGCATGATAGGTCGTGGCTTTCGACTGGGACTGCATGGCCATCAGCACAAGGCACAGGCCACCGCTCAAGAAATCTTCCTGCCAGATCGGGAACGAATGGCAGTCGTAAGCGCAGGGTCCCTGTGTGCGGGTGCCAATCAGCTTCCCGTTGGAACTCCTCGACAATACAACGTGTTGGAAATCGCTTCAGATTTTCGCAGTGTGCGCAGTCATGTCAGGGCGATGAATGTCGCAAATTTGTTTTCCCGCGCCCAGCTGCCAGAGTTCGGTGAGAGAAGCTACTTCGACTTGACATGGTGCGCACCTCGGAATGCAGTGGGAAGCCAGATAGACGTCCTCGCCCGGCGTAGAGATACGCTCATCGATCAGGCAGAAATGGCGGCGAAATCTGGGAAACATTCGCAGGCGGTTTCTATTCTGAAGGCGCTTCGTCCCCTCGAAGCCGGAAGCTATGAACGACAGCTCTTCCTCCAAGCAGCGACGGATGGTCACGATTGGAAAAGCGTAATAGACGCCACCGATCCACCAACGACAATCAATGAGCTAATGCAACGCTTTAATGCATACTGTAAATTGAATGACTCAGAAGCCGCAAGCACCTGTGTGAAAAAGTTTTCGGAACACTTGCATCTTCCAGAAGCCCAGAAATTGGAACTCCTCGCGAGAGCGGGAGTACGGGGAGCCTTAGGACAATGACCGAGACGTCGGAACGCATCCCCTTTGCTGTCGAGATCAGCCGGATGATTGAAGTTCTAGCTGCGCAAATCTATCCGTCGCCTCTCGCCCTCTTGAGGGAAAATGTGCAGAATTCCTTTGATGCAATATTGCAGCGGCAATACTTGAGCGTTGCGTTTAGTGGACGCATCGAAGTTGATATTGAGCCCCAGAAAGTGCGGGTAACCGACAATGGCATCGGCATGTCGCGTGACGACTTGCGTAACCACTTTTGGCGCGCCGGGTCGAGTAGCAAAAATACCGAGGAAGCCCGGGCAGCAGGAGTGGTAGGAACCTTCGGCATTGGTGCCATGGCAAATTTTGGAATTGCAGAGGAACTTCACGTTGAAACGGAGGACATTCATACTGGCGAGCGCACAGCCTGCTCCGCGTCACGCTCCACGCTATCGGTCACGGACGATTGCATTACTTTTGAACAGCGAGATCCGAAAGGTAGTCCAGGAACAAGCGTCACTGCTATCATGCAATCGGACAAATCTCTACTAGTCGAGGAGGCTGAAGCATATATTTCCCAGTTTGTGGCTTACCTCCCCATAGATGTTTTTGTGAATGGAAGTAAGGTAAGTGGACAGTCACTTGAAAAAGAGGTTCCGAGTCTACCGGGTGAGCCTTGGGAATTAAACGAGCATGGCGTCGATCTAGGTAACGAAGTGACGGCCGACGTGTATCTCTCTGGCGCGTCGAATGGTGATGTACGGATTGTGCTAAGCAATCTAAAAGTGGACGCCCGATGCTTGACCGGTCGCATGGTGCTACGGCAAGGTGCGGGAAACCTTCGTACTTTCCGCAGCGGATTCGGTCTGGCGACTACTAGTGTGAATTCTGTATACGGTTTTGGCGGTGTCGCCGACTTCCTATTTCTGCAACCAACCGCCGGACGAGAAGCATTGACCACGGAAAGCACAAAGCTTCTAAACAAAATCGTCTTGAGTGTTGAAGAGTTCGTTTCTCTTCGATTGGCCGAACGGCCAGAGTCCAATGCGAATTCACGTTTCGTATTTTGGGCGGCGCAAAGAGGTCGGTTCGATCTGTGCCATAATCTTTGCGCTCGCATGGAGCCCGGCGGTGCGATTCCGTTGCACGAAATTAGAAAGATGTCACAGGAAAACCCAGTACTCGTCTATCCTGGAGATGATCGTGCAATGGTAGAGCATGCTTCCGACGATCAACCAATAATTATACTTTCACGCGAGTCGCGGCGAAAGAAGTGTGAGCATCAGTATCTGGAGAATTACTGTAACGTTGAGATGTTGGCGGACGAGCCAAAGGTTTTAGCGAAGAAGTCCGATCTGGAAACAAGCACACCCGAAAAGGCTCTAGCGTTTCGCGTCGGATCTATTCTGTCGAACGATTATTTTTTGGAGGCGCACATTAAATTTGGTCAAATCTCTCATAATCTTCCGGTTTTGGTAACTAGAAATCAGAAACCCGTAGAGATTTTTCTTGATCCAAACGGCGGAACAGTTCGAATTATACTCGATCTTTATAACACTCAGTATGAAGCATTTGGCCATATGTCTAAGGATTTCGTACGCAACATGATCTTTCCCAAGGTATCTGAACTAGTTCCGACTGCAACACGCCAAGGGGCTGAAGCATTTTTAAAATCAATTCACAGCGCACGAGAGGTATTTGAATATGAAGCTTCTGATCTAGAGAGTTTGACTGCTTTGTGGAATGATTATATGAGCGGTCATTTAAGTTTTCAGCAGGCGGCGGGCCGAGCAGATAGAATTGCCACTCGCAGCTATCAGATTGTTGACAGCGCGACGGCTGGCTCCGTACGTGATGTGGTTCCAGATGTTATTGATAACGCATCACAGTTTGAAGAAGACACAGAGGCTTCTTTAGGGCCTATGCCACCAATTCAGCGATTAGATATAGAGACGGACAAAAAGCTCCTCACCATCAGCCCCAACGAACCGCCTCTAAAAGGCTACAGATGTTTTCTCGCGCTGTCGGACCGCATAAGAGAGGAGAATGGTGATTTCTTTTTGCAACCTCATCGCACATCGGTTGTTTGGGGAGGTCAGAGAGCTTTGTTTATTTTTCAGCATCACTCGGGAG
The DNA here is from genome assembly GCA_965221485.1 of Alphaproteobacteria bacterium. Taxonomy (GTDB): domain Bacteria; phylum Pseudomonadota; class Alphaproteobacteria; order MPNO01; family UBA830; genus JAJEBT01. The sequence goes on from OZ244893.1 coordinate 2,850,815, forward strand.
AGTTTGGGCTATATTATGATTTACAAACACGTAATCTTATTAGTGAACAATCAGGAGGTGGGGCAATTGTGACCTGTAATATTGTAATGAAAAATCGTATTTTTATCCCAATCCCAAATACAATAGAAGCGCGCTTTTTCCCTAGAGAAGGAGAGCGAAAGAGATTCGACGTGAGGTGTGATATTCTCCACATTGATAGAGAGACACAGAGATTTCATTAACTTCGGATAGTCGGTATTCTTTGAAGAAAACTTTCTTGGATCAGGGTCATAAAATGCTCTTCGATCTGACCGGCGATAGATGAAGAATGTACAAGTATTCCGAGCTCAATGTTTCGGTGTTGCGCAGCTTCTGTAAAGTTTGCTGAGGTAACAAGTACCTCTTGCCCGTCGATGACCACGCATTTGGCATGCATCGAACTGGCCGTACGGCTTGTAGGCTCCAATGATCGGGGGTCGTAGTAGACGCGTGGAAGGCGGTTGCCGGGCCATTCCTTTTGGACGAAATCGTTCGCGAAATGCCGCAGGATGTCGCGGCTGATGGTGGTATCGCCATGTTGGCGGCCGACATCAATGCAAATGGTTGCCTCGAAGGAGTCATCATTGTCGAGTCGGTCGGCCAAAGCCCTGAATACAGACTTTCCCTGACGCACTGCAAAACCGACAGCCAGTACTCGCTTGCGCGCCTTGCCGAACAATTGCCGCATCACGACGCCTGTATCCCGAGCGCCGCCGGTTGAATCGGGGCCGCTGATGACCAGTTCGATTGGCGCTGAGAAACGGCTTCGCGCTTGTAGGCCGGCAGCAAAAGCGCGAAGCAGAAGTGCGTTGTGGGTGGCTGGCACGTCCTGTTTCGACAGTTCTCCGAAGCACTGCACCACCGCGTCGGCGTGCGCGGCGGGAATATGGTTGCGTAGCGCCAAAGGGCTAAACGGCGGCGTCAGGAGACCGGCCTCAAGGAGGTCGGCCAGCCGGAGAAGATCCTGCCGATCGACGGTCGCCAAGGCATCGAAATCCGTCAAAACCCATACTCGGCGAGATCGAAAAACGCGGCGTCATCGACGGCCACTGTCGGCACGACGAACGCCCGGTCGAGGAAATCATTGCGCTGTTCGCAGCTTGTCTCGGCGATCAACAGGCAGCTGTGACAGGCGGCGCCCTGCAGCATCCGGCCCTCAAGGCGGGAGTCAGGAGCGTGGTCAGCACATACCGGATCGTTCGAGCACAAGCGCGCAGCCTGGAGCGCCCGACGAAGATGATCGCCAAGACACCGACCGGCTTCGACCAGGCCTCCCAGCGTCCCCTCGGAATCCGATGAGCCGGTAAAGATCAATATGCCGTAGCCTCCTTCGCCCGCATAGACACGCTCGCGCAAAGAGCTAGCCGGATAGCCGCATTCGAGCGCGATCGAAGTCATGAGCATGTGCGAGAGCGAGTGGAGCATCACATAAGGAAAACCGGGGAAGTCCTCTTCGGGGCGCTGATGCTCTTTAGCCCAGATCTTCCAGCCGTCGAAAATCATTCGACCTCGGGCCTGCACGCCTGGACGCTTCAGCCACGCTTTCACTGCCTCGCTTTTGAATGAGAGGAAAACGCCCTCTCCACGATTCTCTACCGCGGGCAGCCATGTGATTGTCTTGGCGAGCGAAGCCCGGATCACATCGAGATCGAGTTCACCGTCCTTGTCCGGGCTAATGGCCTCGAATCTCGTGAATCCGAGCAGCGCGACCACCTCGCGCAACCGGTGCACCAGCACCAGTTTGTCGATAGCGGCAAGAAGAGGGTCCTGTTGGGGGTCCCAGCATTCACGCGATGGAGTCTCGGCGTAGAATTTAGAGCGGGGATCGTCGTCACCGATAGTGGCGTCGCCTCTATCAAGTATCTCGAACTCGGCGGCTTTGACAGGGACATCTTCACTCTCGCCGTCCCCCTTCTGTCTCCGGTATTCTGCAAGAACAACTGTGTCATCAGTTCCTTCGAAGGCAGCGGCAAGCTCCGGCAACACACGGAAATTCATCAATGCACCCAAATCGTCAGCAGCCTTCAGGCGGTCGTAATGGCTGGATACCTTGGCGGCGAGCCCGGCGTCGAACTCCGGCAGCGAGATGACGCTCATCGTTTGAGGAAAATAGGCATTGCTTGCGGTGCGCACCAGGAGCCGGTAGCGCTCGTTGCATTCCTCCTGCGCATATTGCCCAATCCACGGCCTCTTGCCCTCGCACTGGCCGAGTGCACCGGTTCCAGGACTCAAGGCCTCATAGAGTGAACGCTCCTCGCCGCATTCGCAGACACCAAAGGTGTCTCCGATGTCGGCGCCTGCGCCGCGTTCTTCCAGCCAGAGCGGGCGCTGGCATGTCGTGCTGCCTCGATGCACGAATCGCCGCCAATCAAGATCGTCGATATGGCCACGCCGGCAACCGCAGACGAATCGAACCGGGACTACCGGCTTTCGCTTGCCGTCTTCGTCGCGGAATCGGGCTTTGTCCAGGTGTTCCCATCGCACCAGCCGGCGGCGGCGCCACTGAGGGTTTCGGGGTGAGGACCTTGCCTCCTTGACAATGAACCAGGTCGGGAAGATGCGCGCGCCGACGGGCGCCGCCTGATGTGCGTTCTCCTCATGGTGCGGCGGCGTCCAGAGATCGAGGGAAGGCACATCCAGAAGACGCCGTAGTTTGGCGGCGAGACGCGGCTCTTCGACCTTCTCACGGCGGACAGGCGACCAAGCCTGCAGACCGGAAATGATCACCGACCAATCGGGCAGATCGACCATGGCGCCCGGTCCGTAGGTCGTAATCAATTGACTCTGGCGGAGGATGTTATTGGCCATGGACGTTTACTCCATGTCACGCCCTTCGGGGCTCTTGATGCCGAGCAGTACGCCCGGTTCGACATCGCGCAGAGATCGGGGCGCCCGGAATCGAAGCTGGGTATCGGTCAGCACGTTTCGGTTCGGGTCAATCATCTCGCGCAGCAACGGGCTAGAAGTCTTGCTGTCCCTGCCCAGTGCATAGCCGAAGTCCGCACCCCCCTGTCCGGCCTCATGGGCGAGCTTGGCCCAGTCATCAATGAGGCTTTGGGCACGGTTGCGGACACGATCCGCGAAATCGTCTGGGAGACCGTCGGCATGGCTCCTCGCCCGCTCGCCAAGCGCCTGAGCCAGCGCGGCCGTCTTCGCGGCATGCTCTTCGACATTCCGGGCCGACAGCATCGGTGTGAGATCAGGAATACCGAGCCTCGCCAGAGCGACGGTCACAGCCGGAAGGCCCCGATCCAGGGCGCGGGGAGAGAAAGGCGTGACGCTGGTGGCTTCCACCCCTCGATAGAACGACTCGTGCCAGTCGGAGAAGCGTTCATAGTGTGATCGGTCGCGCGGTTTGTGGATGTTCAGCAGCGTCACAACAAGACCGGGCCGATCAGGATCGCGGCCGACCCGGCTTGTGGCCTGGATATATTCCGCGGTGGTCTTGGGTTGGCCGGAGACGAGCATCAGACCGAGCCGCGTAATATCGAGCCCGACGGAGATCATGTTGGTGGCGAGCGCCACATCGACGCGTTCTCTGTCCGTGAAGCTGAGTGCAAGGCAGCGCTTGGCTTCGGCAACATTGGCGGTGCCGACGCGGGATGTCAGTTCGACGGGCTCGAAAGCAATCCGCCTGTCGGCAAACAGACCTCTAGCTTCGTCGAGGCGCTTGCGGCCGGCATAGGTCAATAGCCGCGAACCAATTTCGTCCTCGACGATACGGCGCGCGCTCCCCAACTCACGCAGGGCGTTGAAATAGGCGACTGCGGTCATATAGGGGTCGGCGGGGTTGCCGTCGCCGTTGTTCCCCGCGACTTCCCAAGCCGCCTGAGCTGCTGCCATGAGCGTTATCACGCTTCTCAGGAAGATGACCTTCGGCCCACGCCCCTGAGCGGCGACGCCGAGATAAAGTCGAGGATTCGCCTCGTGCTGAGGCGCCTGCCGAGCAAAGAAGGAATCCCGGCGGTCGATGCCTGGCGGCGGAAACACTGCAACCGAGGATCGCCCAAACAGGGCGCGTATCTGCTTGTTGGCGAGTCGTACCGTGGCCGTCGATGCGATGATCTTCGGGCGCACTTCCTTGTCGCCAATCCGCCTCGCGCAGAGATGGTCAACCGCCGTTTCGTAGAGACCCGCCATGGTGCCAAGCGGCCCAGAGATGAGATGCAGTTCGTCCTGGATGATCAGGTCCGGCGGGTGCGGTTCATCAGGGTCGCCACCGTGGAAGAATCCTGCGGTCTCGCCGGTCCACGGCATGGCGGCGAACTTATCGGCGGTCGCGATCATGAAAGCCGGCAGGCGGTCATAAATCGGCTCGTCCACCGCAACGATGGGAAGGTGGCGTTTCCTTCCCGAAAAGTCGCAGCGCCGATTTGCGCAGGCCACCAGCAAGTTTTCCGGATCGTCTGAATTGGGAAATAGTCTGAAGGAACGCTTGCCGAACTTAGTCCCGCACCAGGGGCATTGGTCGAGCGGTAGCGGTGGATCACGCGAAGTATCGATAGCGAAACGAAGAGTCAGGGCGCGCGCTGTCTTGTCTGAGCGATCGCCCTTGCCGCCCATATAGTTGGGGGTCGCGGCGCGGCCGACCCAGAGCGCGATCTCGAACGGCCAAATGCCGAGCCGTTCCGGCGCCGCCTCACGTTCCAGTTCGAGAGCGCAGATCAGCGCCGCTGCCCGACCGAGTTGGTCTAAGGTGAGGAGCCGGAGCGTGTAGCGCATCAGGACCGAGAGGCCGCGATGCACAGGATCGGGGTCGCGCAGTCGACGCAGCACGAGGGTGAACGCCGCAAGCCCGAGATAGGCCTCGGTCTTGCCACCACCGGTCGGAAAGAACAGCAGATCAACGATCTCGCGCTCGACATGGGCGGGCTCGGCGATACCGCGCAGGTTCATCAACATGTAGGCAAGCTGGAAGGGACGCCATTTGGGCGGGTCCACTTCCGAAGGTGCGCGGTCCTCATCCTGAGCCTGGCGCCGTCGTGCCGCGGCAGCCATAGCCCGGTTGGCGACACAGAACGCGTTCAGCAGGTCGGAATCATCAAGGAGATCGATACCGACCTGGATGCGGTTCGCCGCGATGGTGGCTCGGGCGGCAAGCTCGTCCGCAACCTGGCGACGGCGCCCAGAATACGCTTGCGCCGCCTGGCGCTGGCCCTCGATCCACCAACGATAGGCGCGGGTGAGCGGCTCCAACGCCCGCTTAGCGGCGGCGGCGCTTTCGATGGCACCCAGCGCCTCCATGCCGAATTCGACATCCGCGATATGCGACGGTTCCACCCGTTCAACCGCCGCCTGTGGCATCCATTCGGTATGCACCCGCTGGCAGTCATCATCCGTGATTTCGGCGCGGCTGGAGACATTGTGGCCGACTGCATATTCGGCGACATCCCGGTAGTGGAGGTCTGCGAGGCGTTCGTCCCAGTCGTCGCTGTCGATTCCACGCGGATTGAAGCGCGGCAGAAAGGGCCGGTCGGCGGTAATACTCATTTGGACCTGAAAAGCGAACGTTGTGTCCTGCAGTTCGTTGTCCGCCGCCTTGCGGTGATTGACAACGAACAGGGATACGGCGCGGGCGCGCCGGTGTCCGTCAACGGTGCGAAGCAGTGTCGCCCGCGCCAAACAGACGATCTGGAGGCCGTCGGTAGACGGCACATCGAATGGGATCGGTCTGCCGACGTCTACCGACGCAAGATTAATGGCAACCGTCTCCGCGCGTGGCTGGCGTACCCAAGGCGCAGAGCGGCGCCGGGTCGGAGCGTCGACCACCCCGTCGCCGGATTCGTCGTCAGGCCCTTCGACGGGGCCATCGCCCTCACCGGCTCCCTCTTCCTCGGGTGCGTAATCGCCCCAGGAGAGTCCGATGTCCAGGCGGGTGGCGTCCTTGTCCAGCAGAACGCTCAGTCCCATGGAGGACGGCAGGAACACGCGCTTTCCGCTGCCGCGCTCGGGCGTGCTGGCGTCGTCGCCCCCCTGGTCGGGTTCGGCCGGGTGATCGAGTTCCTCATCGGCATCCTGCGCCCGCTGCTCGTCCGGTGCGCCGGTAGGCGCCAGGAAACCGGTCAGATACCAGCGGGACGGCGCCTGCGGTAGGCGCTCGCGCTGCAGTGCATAATCGTCGGGGCGCGGGCCGATCAGGTCGAGCCGCAGCGCCTCTACCAGGTAATCGCGGACCTCGGCGCTGTTTCGAGGCTGAACGGGCATTCAGGCTCTTTCTCCAAGGGCTGTTGCAGTTGCATATAATCCAGCCCGACGCAACGCGTTCAGATGTTCCTCGGCAGAAATCGGTGGGTTGCGCAGACGCGCCCGCACTAAATCCACGGCTTGCAGGAATGCACTCGGCGATGCATCGTAAAGGCGGGCGAGAAACGGATCCGGGTGCTTTGCCGATAGCCCGTGAGGCGCCAGCGCGGACTGCGGAAAGTCCTTGAGGTTCGCAGTCACAATGATGTCTGCTCCGCCGCGTATGGCAGCGGCAACCACATGACGGTCGTCGGGATCGGGCAGCGAGATGGTGGGCACGAGATCCTCGAATCCGGAGATCAAGGCGTCGCAGACATGCGCGTCCATGAGGCGGCGCGTGCGCAGAAGGCGGTCCGCCGGAATATCAGGGCGCCGGCGGCGCAACGCACGGATCCACTCGTCGTGGACCGTATCGGACCACTGAGCGCGGAATAGATCCGAAACCGCGAGTTCGAGCAGGAGATCCCGTAGCGGGGCCGGATACAGTACGGAGGCATCGAGAAACGCGACAGCGACGGGCAACGGTCAATAGCCCATGTCCAGTTCCTGGGCGTCCGCGGCGAGTTCGTCGAGCGCCCGGCGCCGGGCGGCGTTCGTCTCGTTCTTGTAGCGGAGGATGGCGTCGAGAGGCACACGGCGGTGCGTCCCCACCTTGTGGAAGGGAATAGTGCCCGATTCGAGTAGCCCGACAATGAAGGGGCGCGAGACGTTGAGCAGGTCGGCAGCCTGCTGGGTGGTCAGTTCGGTATCCTTACGAATCACCGCAACCGCACTGCCCGAAGCCAGTCCCTCTAGAACTTCGAGCAGCACACCCCCGACCGATACGGGCAGCTCAATGGCCTCCCGGCCGCGGGCGCTGCTTACTAGGAGCGACGGGACGTGGTCAGCGCGCAGTAGAGCGCGTAGGCGTTCGCTGGACGCCTGCGCGACCTCGGCATCAGCTGTCGACGGAACAGGCGAGCATATCTGTGCCTCCATGGCTTTGACCCTCCAACCTAGTTTCCGAACTACAATAGCCGCCGCGCCGATCAAACGCAATATTCGAAACGGCAGACACGATTGGAAAATCTGACCTAGATCACGAACCGGCCGTCCGCTCTTCCGCCGCGCGCTCGGCGTTGAGCGATAGCAGACGCGCCAGTACCTCGTCGCGCACCGCATCCGGCCAGCGATAGCGCCAGGGCTTCTTCTTCCGGCCCCATGTCTCCTCGTCGATCTCATAGTCAAGCAGGAATTCGCAGTCGGTCGGGATGTCCGTCCAGCCAAAGGCGTCAAGCACGGTACGGTCCATGGCGGAGTGAAGTCGGCGCAGTTCCAAGATCCGGGGATTCCGCTCCTCAGGGTCGTGGAAGCGGTTATAGGTCTTGGTCAGCCCCTCGTCGTTTTCTACCATCAGGGCTGCGCGGAACTCGTAATAGGCCTTGCCCGCTTCTTCGAGAACGGGATGGGTCTCCCAGTCTTCGGGAAATGGGAAGGTCTCGAAGCAATCGGAGGGCGTGTAGCGGAGATCGTCTTTCATCGATGAGCCGAAGAAGCGAGCCCAGATTTCGTGGGGGCGGGATTGCAGGGCGCAGAAGGCAGCGTAAGTGTCGAAGGGGAAGATCTTGAGTGTATGTGAGAATACCATGCGACATTGTACGAATGCGAAGGCCATATGCTGGCCGACTTCTGAAATCACCAATGCTCGACCCAGACCATCAATTGCTCGTTGTAATTCGGGACGATCATTCGCGAACAGCCACCAGCGTGCCTTATGAGTTCGATCTATTGCTGTTTGCCCTAGTCTCTCTCGGTACGGTCGAACCCGGCTCTCAACAATCAACAACATATCAGGATAGTCTGCTGCGGCTTCGCCAGGATAGTCGAGAGGAACCAGTCCAACGCGGCGCCATTCCGCGCGTTTTTCGTCGGTAGCATTTCGCCAAGTGATACCGAGATCAGCGCGACATTGGGGCCAGTCGCGGAAGTTGATCACGTACCGATGGTGAGCATGAGTCGGGCTATTGTTGACCTCCTCGCCCCCAATGTAGGGGAAAATAACCTTGCGATTGCGCGGATTCTTCGCAATCAGCTGCTCCATCTCGACGCGCGGCGTAGCAACTCCCTTCTTGTCGGTGTCATCGAATGTGAAGCCCATGCCTCTCAAAAACATTCCGACATAGCTCTTGCCAGCGTTCTCGCTCAATCGTTCCGGATCGTCATGGTCACCGTCATGAAAAAGAAACGCGGTAATCCCGTCAGTCACTTGCCCGTCCAATACATATTTGCTGACATCGGCCCCCTTCGCGATATGAACTACGCTGACAACCACTGCCGCTTCTCCCGGCCACTTAAGGCGACGCTGTGCTCGATAGATGTCTCCACCGTTTGTACATATCCACCGTAAGCCCGTCGCACGCGTATCACCTTGGCCGATGGTGTTCGTGGCGATGAGTCCAAGGCAGCCGCCCTTTCGAAGGAGGTCAAAGGCCCTTCGATAGAAATGGGCAACAAGATCAGAATTGCTGTTTGATTCCCGATGCAGCGCGGACAACCAGTCCCGGTATGTCTGCCCCAGCACGGTACTGATCCGCTTCCCGCCGAGGAACGGTGGATTGCCCACGATGGCGTCAAAGCCCGGGTTCTCGCGTTCGAACACCTCCGGGAACTCGATGGACCAATGGAAAGGCGTGATATCGCGGCCATCTGTGCGGAGCCGAGCCAAAACTGAGCGCAACCGCTCCTGCCAGCCAAGACCGAGACTTTCCGCAGCCTCGCAAACCTTCATCCTTTCCTTCTCCCGGTCCTTGGGCCTATCTGCGGCGAAGAAGGCAGCAATCACCGCGTCGCCCATCAATCTCGGATCGGAGAGCGCGCCTCGGGCCCGGTTCAGCATCGGTCGCAACTCTTCCTCGGAAAGCTCCGCGACCGCCTCACGAATACTCTGGCGTTCCTCCGTCACCTTCGCCAATCGCGCCTTTACGATTCCTCGCAACAGGCCCGGAGCACCCGTTTCATGGTTGGGCTTCCAGCCGAGCGCCTCAATGCGGGGGATCTCTAGGCCGACCAGGCTGTCACCACTCCTCAGCGAATGGTCCACAAAGGTGAACTCATGATCACGGGCCAATGTTGCGAGCCAGAGCGACAGGCGCGCCAGATCGATGGCCATCGGATTCCGGTCTACGCCATAAAGGCAACGCTGCGCGACCAGGCGTCGTGCATGAAGCAGTTCATCCATGTCGACCGCCAGATCAGGAGGCCCGCCATGCCGGGCCCAAGCCTCGACCAGACGCGCCGCTAGCTGCCGGCACGCCTCGACCAGGAAGGCGCCGGAGCCGGTCGTCGGGTCGAGAACCTTGAGATCGAGGATTTGCTCGGGCCGCGCCTCCGGTCCAAGCCGGTCGAAGATCGGGCGCAAGGCCTCGGAAACGATCGGCTCGGTCAACGAACGCGGCGTGTAGTGGCTGCCGGAGCGCCGGCGCTCGTCCGTCGGCTGCAGAATGGGAGTGTCGGGTGGAACGAAATCGGGCGTCGCATCGCGGTCGATCACACGATCGAGGGCCGCCACGAGATCGGCGACTGAGGACGCATCGCGAATCGTGGCAAGCGCATTGCCAGTCAGTTTCCGGTCCGTGTTGTCCTGTAGCGCCTTCGCACGCTTGCCGCGTTCGAGGCCCAGCAGCTTGTCCAGATCGACGACTGCAGCGGCGCCGGTTCGCTTCGGGGAGGCCACGGCGATGGAACGGCCGGTCGTGCGCTCGACACGGAAACCCATGATGGCCTCATAAACCGAACCGATTTGCTCGACATCAAGGGTGCGGTAGGACAGCCGTTCGCCGTCCAGAATCATGAGGCTTTGCAGGACATTCCACACAGTAGCGTCCGGAACCATCGGGATCTCACGGTGCCCCTCCGGATTACGCCCTTCGAGGAAGGGAAACCGATCGGGGTCGAACAGCGTTCCCTTGCGCGCGACGAACGAAAACCCGCCATGACCGCCGCCACCATGGACCAGCCGGAACAAGGAAAGTAACTGTGCCCAAGCGCCGAATCGCTGGTCCATAGTGTCAGGCCAGGCCGCCGCATCCGTGCGCAACCGGGCGAACAGCCCGGCTAGGGAGTAATTCTGCTGGTAGACAGTTTGGTTGGGCATGAGGCTTCGGTCCTCGGCATAAAGCACAAAGACGAGCCGCATGAGGGTCGTGATGAGGCCGCCATACAGATGTTCAGGGTCGCGGCGCGCCAGCTCGACCGTCCCTCCGCCGCGCGCATCTGAGGCGACGAAGCCGCGCAGCAGTTCGTGGAGCGCGGCGAGCACCTGACGGGAGAGCCGGGTCGAAACCTCGGCCTGCGCCTCGCGGCTTCGGGCCAGAAGCGCGGGAAGTGCGGCATTGGGAGGGGCGTTGAACAGAGCCCCTCCCGAAAGGAGCATTTCAAAGGCCGCCAGGATCGGCCGGCCAGCCGGCAGCGCCATCTGCGAGAATTCGAACGTCGCATGGCCCGAGGTCTCACCCTTGGGCGCATAGACAAGACGGACGCGCTCGTCGGTGCAGAGCAATCCGACTGGCACGTCGGTTTCGCGAAGCAATCGCTCGAAGCGGGCATGGTGGGTGGCGTTCCATCCGCGGGCATCGTCAGGTGGCTTGTCCAGATCGGACGCACCATCCTCGACACGGATGAGCATTATCCAGCCATTATTTCTCCCATGTTCTGCAGGAACGGCCCAAGTCGGCGCGAGTACGGTCTGGAGCTCGGGCAATGCAATTTCAAGCGCGTCTCTATGGTCGCCGCTCGGCGCAAGATCGCCTTCCTCCCAGCCCAGCCAATCTATAAAAAGACGACGCAGGTCAGGCGCACGCCAGCGGACGGTCGCGCCGCTTCCGTCTTCTTCGAGCAGGTCGCGGAATTCGCGTTGACGCCCGGCGATATTTCGATCGGGGACTACCTGGGCGTCGACCATGACGGTCGGGGAGACGACAAGACCCACAGGCTGTACGAAACCAAGCCATTCCTGGTGAGCGAAGATCAGGTTTCGGCGCTCGCGATCCACCGTGGCTTATCCCGTTTGTGGCCAGAGATAGACGAGACCGAGCGGATCGACGCGGGTGGTGCGAACGCTATAGGTCTCGGCGATGCGGGCAGGTTCGGTCTCGAGTTCGTCTTCGATAGCATCAAGCCGCCGCGCCCAGGCGCGACGGTCGGCCTCAAGCTGGCGCTGCTCGGCGTCATTGAATTCTAACGAGAGCTGGAGATCATCCCTGTTGGCGGCCTGATCGATTCTCCTCTTTTGGCGCTCAAGCAGGTCGATCATGCTCCGTTGCTCAGCTTTCGACCGCTCTGCGAGACGTCTCTCTGCCTCGCCTGCCAACTCTTGCGCGCGACGGTCGAGATGGGGCCGCAGGTCGGCAATGTCGTCGGCCGCTGAAGCCGCAAGCCGTTCCCGAACGCGACCCGGAATGCTGCGCCGCCCCGCTTCATCGAGCGCCGTCTGCAGTGATGCGAGAGTCGTCTGCTCGCCAATTCGGCCATAGGGTGCGAGAGCGCCCCGGCGCCTTACAGGATCGATCCAGCGCGCTGTGATCGCGATGATCTCCTCATGCAGGCGTGCCGCACGCGGTCCATAAACAGCCAGCCGGCCAAGCAGCACCACGCGCGGAATCGCGTCAGGCGCGACGGTCAGGCAGGCCTTTGACAGATCGTGATGGATCAGGCCCTGCGCGGTAAAGCGGCCGAGCAGACGTCGCGCAACGCGATGTTCAAGATGGAGCTGCACCGCATTGTCGCCGAGACGTCCTGTATCCTCGAATGTAACCGGACGAATAGTGGCTTGGCGGCGCCACTCAGCGATGCTCTGATCCCGCGAGCGAGGCGAACGCAACGCATCAAGCGCGGCCGTCCAGCTGCGATCCCGCGCAAGAGAGTTGGCATCGGCGGGAAAGACAAATCGGGTCGGCGCGTCCCGACCTTGCTCCCCGTTCCGGTCGAGTTCGTCGAGCGAGGGCGCACCGGCAAGCCTCAGGCTCATTGAAAGGGTTTGGCGAAACTGTGCCGGTGTCAGGCCGATTTGGGCGCGCGAACTCTCCAGGCGGTTGCGCAGTCTGTCGACTTCCTCGCGTAGCTTGTCCTGGCGTAGACGCGCATCCTCAAGTTCCTCGTCAATCGTGGCCTTTCGGTCGTCGGTCTGCAGACCCTGAATGGTGGCCGCAAGCGCATTCACTCGCTCATGGCGCATCCCCTCGGCAGCGATAGGTCCAGCAATGCGGTGCTCAAGAACCCTGGCTACGCTGCCGAGTTCTTCGCGGATGCGTTCGACCTTCCCGACCAACGCCTGCAGAACGCGATCCTCAAGTCGCTGGGGAAAGAGGAAATAGCGGCAGAAGACTTCTTCGGCGGGCTGAAGCTTGCGGTCGATACGACCATTGCGTTGGTCGAGACGGCTCGGGTTCCAGGGCAGGTCGAAATGGAAGAGGTCGTGGCAATGGCGCTGGAGATTAAGGCCTTCCCGCGCCGCATCGGTTGCAATCAGAATGCGCAGCGGATGGTCACCCGGCTCCGTATTAAAAGCGCGCTTTATTTCTTCCCGCCGGTGGCGAGACGTCATCCCGGTGAATGCCGCGATCCGTTCGGAGGCCCGGTCGGTGTGTGTGATGGCCTCGTTCAGGCATCGCTGCAACCAGCCGCGAGTGTCCTCATACTCGGTGAAGATCAGGAGGCGGCGATCGTTCCATTGCGGTGTGGTGGCCCCGGTCACCGACAGACCGGTACACATATTGGTATCGATCCACTCGACGATATGGCGGATGCGTGGATCTGCAGCGTAACGGTGCGCCTCGGCTATCTCGCGCATCTCATCCACCATTGCGAGTTCGCGCCTCAGCGCCGCCTGCGTCTCTGCCTGGCTGCTGTCGGTGGATGCCGCGGTCGCGACTGTCATCAGTTCGTCCAAATCAACGCCCGAAGGGTCGAATTTGTCACCCACATCATCGATTTCGGTATCTGTATCGATATCGCGGTCGGCTGAATTGAACTCTGTACCAACCGTCAGCCGTTCCAGTTCGGTGCGCATGGCTGCCGATATCGCAGACGCCTCGATAGCGCGCTCCAGCGCTCGTTCGACACTCTTTCGATGCACGGCAAGCGTTCTCGCGAAGGCCTCGATCGATGACAGAAGACGCTTCTGTAACCCGCCAATCACCAACGCTCCCGCGGCTTGCCGCGATCTCGATTCCTTGCTGAGCCGTTTTTCCCGCGCAAGCCGATAGGCATCAAGCTTCTGCGGCAACACCAGCTCAGGTGCATCCGCCGACAAGCCGGTAATTTTGACAGGAACCACACTCCGCTTCGGAAAGCCGCCTTCGAGTTCGCGGATATCGGATTTGAGCCGGCGGACGAGCACATCGTCGAGCTGCCCCTTGAGCACACGGACGCCGCGACAGAAACGTTGTGGGTCCAGTATCTCCAGCAGCGCCGAAAAGCTGTTCGAGTGACCGTTGTGCGGCGTCGCCGAAAGGAACAGGCGATGCTCGAAGCGGGGCGCAATGTCGCGCACGGCGCGCGTAAGCTGCGAGTCGATCGCGTAACGCGCCCCGCTTGCCGGTGCGGCATTGTGCGCCTCGTCGAGAATCAGCAAGGTCTGCGGAGCGAACTCGCCAAGCCAATCGCGGAGGCCCGACACGTAAGTCTCGTCGATCAGAAGGCGATGCGAGATCAGGAAGCGGGAATGCGTTGTCCAGGGATTGACGCCGAAGCCCCGTTCTCGACGCATCCGCGTCACATACTCGCGGTCGAGAATGGTGAAAGCCAAACCGAAACGGGCCTCCATCTCGTCTCGCCATTGGTCAAGCATCGCGGGTGGACAGGAGACCACGATTCGGTCTATGCGACGGCGCAGAAGCAGTTCGCGCGCGATGAGGCCGGCCTCGATCGTCTTGCCGAGACCGACATCGTCCGCGATGAACAGGTTGACGCGCGGCAGTCTGAGGGCCTTGCGCAGGGGATCCAGCTGGTAGGCATCAATGCGGATACCAGCGCGGAACGGCGCCTGAAAGAGATTCGGGTCCGTTGCTGTCACACAGTTCCACGACAGGGTGCGGAGGTAGGCCGCGAACAAAGCCGGGTCGTCGAAGCCCTTCTCGGCAACGGCGGACCAGCCGTCCTCCTCAAGCACCTGAGCATCAAGCTCGTGCTCCCAAAGGACCGAGAGCGGTTGGCCCTGCGCGTCGTCATCAAGACAAGACATATCGACGAGCGTCGCCTCTCCATAGGAGGGAGCAGGCGTCACAGTCTCGATGAGATAGCGGCGCTGGCGCACCAGCGCGATCCGTCCGGGTGCCACGGAGATCGCGGTCATTGCGTCACTCTGTTTGCCGTTACCTCGATCACAACGCAATATCCACGAGCGCCTCTAACTTCTCGCTCTCGTCAACCAGCACACCATCGGCAAGAATCGGCGCCTGTTTTGCGACGCGTACCGCTGCCCGAGCTAAAACTGGTGCCTGCGCATGGACCATCAGAAGTGCTTGCCCATGTGAGTGAAGACCCCATCAGCGGCATTTCGCGCACTGGAACGCTGTTCATGAAACCTGCCGCGAGGTGTCGCTCTCAATGGCAGCTTGTGATTTTCGAGCAGCCTTGACGATCCTCTCCAGCTCCTCCTGGTCTCCCGCGCGAAGCATTTCGTCACGTTTCAACGTGGAGAGCAGATAGACACCCCGGTAGATGCGCTCGATCTGGGCGGCAATCTCCGGCGGAAATGACATGGGATTGGCGCTGGAATCGTTGGCGGCGAAGCTCACGGCAGCATGGCGAACCAACTCGGCAGCTGCCATTCCTCGCATTTTGGCCTCGTGTTCGATGCGCCCCCACTCGGAATCCGAGAACCGAATAGAGCGCGGCGTGCGCGGTTCGGCCTGTTTCTGGTCGTTATCCTCGCCAGCATTCGTAGCGCCAGAGTCATTATCTGGCATAGTGTCGCTCCCCATTTGGTCACGTTTCTCAGCCCAAAGGCTGGAGATGTCGCCGTTGCCGCAGGGCGTTTGAGGTCGTGCCGGTGCGGCTTTCGACGTATGCCATCCGCATACAGTTGCAATTGGACTCTGAATTCACCGTATGCTGACAGCATACGGTATTCTGTAAGTGTTTGGAATGGAAGGGATTAAAAGGCAGCCCGAAGAGCGCTCAGTCGATCCATCAACCTGGTGTAGTCCTAAGGCGTTGAAAACGCTCCAAAGTGCTCGCCAAGTGCGCGCATGTCGCATATCCGCATCTTGATGCGTGGGGTGTGAAACCCAGAGACGGCGCAGGCCGTTCATGGTCCGAATCGTTCAGGAATGCGTGGGGAGGATAATCGCAGACGCGGGATGCGCTGCGGAGCCGCCGCGGCGTGTGAGCGGGCGGAGGTGACGCTTCAGGTGACGGGCGCCGCGATCAGCAGGCCGGTCGTTCATGCCGGCGTGGGTGCGCACGACGGCGGCAGTGAAGCGTGTTCGGGTGCAACGGCAATGCGGCCGCACGACCGACCGTGGCAAGCGGAACCAGTGCCAGAGCGAGAGACGGGTGCTCGCATCTTGTGGGCCAGGTTGCCGACGCAAAAAAAGGGGCCACGCCGGCGAAGCGACGCGACCCCGTGGTGCGGTTCAGGCGGTGACCTGCTGAACCGGGATGCCAAGCTTGCGGGCTTTCTCCACCAGGTTGTCGGTGATGCCGGAACCGGGCCAGGCCACGATCCCCTTCGGCAGGAGATTGAGCAGCTCGTCGTTACGACGGAACGGTGCCGCACGTCCGTGCCGGTCCCAGTCCGGCTTGCAGACCACCTGGTGAACGCCGCGTGCCTCGGCCCAGCGTGCTGCAATGCGCTCGGCGCCGGGCCCGCCGCCATGCACCAGCACCATGTCGCTGTATTTCGCCCGCACCCTGTCGAGACTGCGGAATATCCCGTCCACATTCCCGGCCTGCTTGCCGCCGGTCACTGCCACCAGCGTTCCTTCGGGAAGATGCGCGCTGCTGCTGCGGTCCCTCCGCGCGCGCTGGAAGTCGCGGGCGTCGATCGCTGCCGACATCAGGGTTCCGGTTTGCGAGACATGCGATCCAGTCCGCGGGCGCCAGACCTCACCGGTCGCGCTGCGGTAGGCGTCGGCCACTGTGTCGCGAAGCTGCTCGAACGCGTCCCTGCGGTGCTGCAGGTTGTGTGCCCGGTCGGTCGCGAGTTCGAGTTCGCGGGAGCGGATTTCGGAACCGTCCTGTTCGTTCGCCAGATCCTTCAGTTCCGGAAGCAGCCGGTCTGTCACCCGGTCGAGACGCCGCACCTGGGCATCGAAGGCATTCACGACACCCCAGAGCAGGTGCTCGCGCTCGTCCGCAAGCTGCGTGCCGTCGGGCGCGACACCGTCGGCCAGGATCCGGAACGCCTCAGTGACTGCGGCCAGTGCATCGTCCGCGTCCCAGACCTCGCGGGGATCGAATTCGTCGCGTTCCGGTGCCGCACCGTAGAGAGCTGCCTGTTCGCAAACCGTTGCAGTGATCGAGCTGTGATTGATCGTATCCATGATGATCTCCTCTGGATCGAAGTTTCAGGTCCGGAGCGCTGCCCCGAAGTGATGTTCCAACGGGTCACGCGCGCGGAACCGCAGTCACCGGGGCGGTGGAGGCGTGCCGAGAGGGCGGACGAGTGGTGCGGGCGCACAAGCGAGCGAAGTGAGCGCGGAGCCACGGTCGTCTGCCCGGAGGTGCGCCGCAGCCGTTCCGGCCGGAGCGCAGCGGAGGACCCGCAGGGGTTGACGAAGTGAGCACGTGTGAAACGATGGGATGTCACGTCGGGAGGTCCTCTGTTTCATCTGCCCGGGAACCCCGCGGCGGTGCAGCCGCAGGTTGATCAAGGATGAGGTCAGGAAGAGGCTCAGGTTCGTCCTCGTACAGGCGACATCTGCGGTGCCTTAACCAGACTTCGGAATGAACGGCAGGAGACTGTCGAGCGTCACGACCACAACGGATGTGCGTGTTCCAGAGCACGCAAAGTCATTGTCCCTCCTGCGTCACTCTTTCTCCCCGGTCGCGAGACCGAACAGGGGCGCAATGCGTGCAGCAAGCACAGCGGGACCCCGTTCCACCAGGTCGTCGTTGAAATCGCCGGATTCTGAACAGAGAACAGTGACGGCGACACCTGCCGCCTCACAACGCCTGACGAGGCGCGCCGCTGCACGCTCGCCCTCCGCGTCGTTATCGCGGGCAATCACAAGATGGGTGAGCCCTGGAGGCAGCACGAAGGCGCCAAGGCTCCCGGCGGAGAGTGCCGCAACGGCTGAAATCGTCGGTACAGCAGTGACGAGCGACAGAACCGTCTCGATGCCCTCGCCCAAAAGAAGCGTGTCACGCATTTCGCCGAACCGTACAGCGGCACCGAAGATGCGGCCGAGCGCCTTCCTGGGCGTCGCGATACCGGCCTTCACTGGCGTCAACGGATCGAGCCAGGTGCGCTGTACACCGGTGAGATCGCCGGCGGTATTGGTGACGGCTGCGACCAGTGTCGGCAAGTGAAGTCTTGTCGAACCGTCCCGCATCTCAAGCCCGGGATGAAACCGGAGTGATGCGAACCGGCAATGCACAAGACCCCGCGCCCGGAGAAACGCTTCTGCGTGGGTTCCGTCGACAGGGCCGCAGCGATCCCAGAGCCGTCTTGCCGCAGTCACCGTGTCGCGGGCAGCCGGAACCGGATCCGGATTACCCAAGGCAAGAAAGGCGCGCGCCTCCGTGAGAGCAGCAGCGAGCGTCGGTGAGGACGAACGGATCCGCACGAGGTCGAGCAGGTCGCCATGCTCACCGGTAGCGGAGTCCTGCCACTTTCCTGGCGTTCCCGGCGGCGAAAGACGGACGAAGAGCGACCGGCCGGCGGCGCCGTAAAGATCCCCGGCGATCCAGTAGCGGCCACTGCGACGGCCGTGCGGCAGGTAATGGCGGCAGACCGCCTCGGCGCGCTCCGCGAGAGCAGCAGCGATCGCGGCAGCAGGTGAACTCATGTCAGACATGGGGGACATCTCCTGAAGCAGACGGCAGCACGAAAAGAGGCCGACACGCGGTACGCCGGCCCCTGATGGATCGGAACGTGGTCAGGTCCCTTCTGCGCGCGGGTCAAAGCCATCGGGTTCGGCGAGGATCTCGCGGATGGCGTGGTGCGTCAGACCGATCTCGACAAGCAGCTCGACCGGATCTCCGGAGTCGTGAGTGAATTCGAATTCGTCCATGGTCGTTTCCCTGCAGCCCGGCGGAGGAAGCCACTCTCCCTCGTCGCTTCCGGGCCCTCGCCCGACACCCGCTTCACTCCAACTCCGGCAGCAAAAAAAGGGGACCAGCGCGATGCACCGATCCCCCGGGGAAACACCGTTACGGGATGATCAGAACGGGATGTCTTCCGCACGTTCGGCGGAGCCGTCGGACGGAACCGTCATGGCGGCGGCCGTACCGTCACCGTTCATCACCGGGTCCGCACCATTCCCCTTGTCCAGGAACTGGACCCGACCGCCGGGAACGAGAAGGATCTCTGTCGAGTAACGATCACTGTCTTCACCGTCCTTCTTCCAGCGCCGTGTCTGCAACCTGCCGTCGACATAGACGAGGCGTCCCTTCCGCGCATGCTTCACGAACATGTCGATGAGCCCCGGCTGGAACGTCACCACCCGGTGCCACTCGGTGCGGTCGATCCGTTCACCGGACGTCTTGTCGAGATAACTTTCATCGGTGGCCACCGACAGATTGGCGACGCGCCCGCCGCTGGTGAGATGATTGACGATGACGTCGGCGCCGAGGCGGCCGATCAGTTCTACGCGGTTCAGTCCGAAAGCCATGATGTCGCTCCTGATGATGGCGTTGGGTCAACGAACGGCCGGCACCGGCTCTCTCTCCGGCTTCCTTCCGTTCACCCTTCTCCTGCTTTCCTCCTTCTCCGAATCCCACACCGGTTGAGAATGGCTCGCAGTTGCTCAAGTACTACGGAGGATGGCCGATCCTGGCTTCAAACAAAAATGTTGAAGGGTTTCCCAGTGCGCAAGGTGTGACCGGTTCCGTGGGTTACGGGCAGGATGCGGCACCGAGGGCATGCAGCTTGCAAGGGGGGCAGGTGAGCAACGGTTCCGGGCTAGATGATGATGGACAGCGATCTTCATGCAGCCTTTGCTGCCGTTAGCGTCCAAGGTCCGGTTGTCCCGTCCCCGGAGTCCTTCGAATTCCGGCCCGAGGAACCAGAACGTCGACCGGCCGGCACGGCACCAGCGAATGCGGTGACCGCCACCGTGTTGGTGATAATCCCCACGAGTGCAGCGTTTGATCCCGTAGTCGGAGTGTTTTGAGGGTGGTGGGGCGATCGGGGCGTAGTTTTTGGCCGGGAAAATCGCGTGAGTGAGGGCATCGTGCTTGCCGACGTCCATTCGAGCAGGGACACCACACTTCCCCGTAGCCCCGATCACCAACAACCAAACTAGACGAAGCATCCGCTCGGCCAAATGGGAGCAATGCTTAAGCCCTCATTTTGTGGCGTATTGATTTATAAAGTTGGGCCCACAACGTTCGAGAAGGAGCACAATGAGAGCACCGCGGCTGAACAACTATGGAGATCTTTGGTATGCCTGAGTGGGTCCTTCCATCACTCGTCAGTGGGCTTCTGGCCGTTATGGCGACATTGCTTGCGGTGTTGGTGCAGAACCGTCGGTCACTGCTTACCTATCACGTGACACACGAACGGATCGGTATATCCGCGATCGACGATGTTCACGGCGAAGTTGCCGTGACCGTTGGCGGCAATCAGATGCAAAACCTCTACCTCAGTAATGTGTGGCTCGTAAATCGCAGTATGCGAGATGTTGAAGATTTGGACGTGAAGATTTACTCTGGAAATAACGACACGCACCTGATGAGTGAACAAACGAACATTGAAGGGACCGTCGATACATTAGAGCACACTACCCAGTATCAAGAGATTGTGAATCGTTTGATTGAGTCATTAGGAAAAATAAAGGCCGCAAAGGCCACTGGCGACGACGCAACGGTAAGTGCGATCTACTCGTCCCAAGCTGCAAATTGGCGAATTTATCGAACGCAGCGTTGGTATGAAGTGCCAGTGCTGGCGCGAGGCCAGACCATCCGAGCCACATATTTGACGAATGTGCTTACGAATACAGACCCGATAATCCATGTTTCATGCCAAAAGGCGGGCGTTCGGTTGAAATACAAGCAGCCATACCAGCCGATCTGGCATATTTTCGGTGTGCCGCTACTGGAGGCAAGTGTCTGCGGGATCCTGATCGGAGCTGTCATTTGCCTTATCGTGATCAACACAGTCACGACGATCTGGTTGGCTGTGGTACTCTGTTTTATTGCTGGTGCTCTCGGCAATGTTCCCGGTGCCGGCTTACTCAAACTTTACCGATGGGTTCTGGGCCACTTGGTGGGGTAGCCGGGACGTGATCAGTGCAGGGCTGTTGAACCCGGAGGCATTCCGCATTCCCGGCGCTTCGCCCGGGCGGCGATCTCGATCCACGCGTCGGGGTCGAATCCGAGCCGGGCATTCAAGCGATCACAGAGACGGACCGCATCATCGAGCGTGAGGCCAACCAGTGCCGTGGGCACGGGGTCAGGCACACCGTCGAAAACGATGACGATCGGTCTCGGTTCCTCGCTGGTGTTCCAGGCCGGAGAGAACGCATAGAGCGCTTCCTCGCTGAGGGTCGGCACAGACATAGGGACCTCCTCTGGTGATGCATTGGCTGTGGCGGCGGGCACAGTGGCAAGCCGGCGGCGATGTCAGTCGGTGATGTCGATCCGCTCGCCCCAGGGCTCGCGGTTCCAGTCTTCGGGTTCCTGTCCCCAGTTCAGCCAGAGCACCGGGAAGTCTGGCTCGGTCTCGGGATAGCTTCCGCACTCCATGTCGGTGAGATAGAGGCAGAGTGAGGGCTGGCGGCCTTCACGCTCGAGCCACTCGAACCCGGGACGGAAGTCAGTACCGCCACCGCCCCGGAGCACGATTTGGTCCGGGAGTTCGTCGGGTGCGTAATCCGAGACCTCCTGCAATGCGCGATCCACCTGGAGAATGGTGACACGCCCCGGCTGCAGTTCGCGTCCGAGTTCACGGATCTCGTTCCAGAACCCGGTGAGGATGTGGTCAGGGAGCGACCCGGACGTATCGAGAATGACGGCGATCTCATTCAGCCCCTCTGACCGGATCGATGGCAGGTAGAGACCACCGTCGATGAAACGGCGGTTAGGAAGGCTCCAGGAATAATCGGCACGCGCCGCGTCGGTCATGAAACGGCGCAGGAGGTTCCGCCAGTCAAGGGTGCCGACATGGGCGCTGCCGATGGCGCGTTCAACACCGCCAGGAACGCTGCCCTGGGCGCGGGCAAGACTGGCCGCCTGATGCAGCGCCTCGTCCCAGCCCTGTTCCTCGGCAGCAATGTCGAGTGGTCCGGCATCGGGATCGTCACCCATCCCCTTGCGGTCGGCGGCATCCATTACCTCGCCGGTTCCGGCGGGATCGCAACTCTCCGGCGAACCGGATCCCGTCGTAGCCACTTCCATGCTGTCATCGCCGTGACCGGCCGGATCGTTGGTGTCGTCGCCGTCGGGAGAATGACCTCCGTCCGATGTCAGACGCTCGTAGGCTTCCTCGACGCTGATCCCGTCCCAGGCAATGGCATCGGACGGCAGCGTGAAACCGGCGTCCCGGAGAAGGCCGTGGGTCACCCGTTGCGAGGCGACCTGCCAGCGTTCCGGACTCCGGTCTCCGCGCCGGGTGTGGTGCTTGAGGGCGCAGGCGAGAACGACGCGGGCCATGGCGGTGTGGATCGCCTCCGCATCGCTGTCCCCAATCCACTCCGGCGAATAACGGATCTCCTGGCCATCACTGGCCAGCGTCACCCGCGTTGCGTCGGGACGGAGCGGCAGCCTGAGCGCCAGGCTGCCAAAGAAAGGCTGGGTCCGAAGAAGCGTGGTGACGCAGTCGCTGAGGCGCCTCGCTGATTCCCGTTCCGTGCTTCCCGTCATCAGGCCGCCTCCGCGATCGCATCGGCGGACGCAGCGAAGTAGCCGGCAAACCGGGCAGCGAGGGTATCGGCGTCCTGCTTGACCCGTGCGCGTACCGTCGCATCAAATTTGCGCGAGGGTCGCAGGGTGTCGGGCTCAACCGACGCGATGCGTTCCCTGACCTGCGCGCAGAGATGCGCGAGATCCGCGTCGCCAAAGATGTTGAGCTGCGGCACTACGTCCACGAGATCACGGATATTGCCGATGAGACTGTCGCGGAACACCAGCGGCTTCCCGTCCTCGTCCTCGCGAAGACGCTCGCTCACCTTCTCCACCGCATCGCCGAGACGGCGGTAGAGATCGGTGACCGCATCGTTGAGCTTCTCACGAATTCCGGTTTCGATGTCCGAACGAATGCGCTCGGTCTCGCCGTCAGCAAGACGAACGAGGAAATGTCCGGCATCGGGAACGGGGTCGATCCGGTAGACGATCCGGAACCGGTCCCTCAGGGCATCCTTCGACGGATAGTCCGCCATGCGAAACAGCCGACCGAGATCAATCCGGGCCTGGTCCCTGTAATCGTCGTACAGGGCCACGAACCGGTTGCGTTCCCGCACCATCTCCTCGGTGAGATCGTCAAGCGCCGTGATGTAGCGGTCATAGTTGGCCACCGGCAGGAGGCGGCTTCCATGATCATCCCAGGGCAGCGTGTTCACGTAATGCGCAGTCCTTGCCCGGCTCATGACATTGGCAAGGGGCGCCAGCGCTGTCTTTGGCAGGAGCCGCTTGTTGTAGCGCCCCGCACTGGCATCGGCATGGTGGGCGATCGCTACCTGCCGGCTGGCATCGCGGTCATGAAGTCGTCCCGACCAGCTGGAGATACGAAGGTTCACGATCATTGCGTCATGGGTGAGATTCATGCGTCTGTCCTTCCGAATTCGATTTACTGCGAGCGTGCGGCGGCCCAGCGGATGAAGGCGGGGCTGTGCTGGAGCGCTGGATCCCGGCGGACGCAGGAGCTGACGAGGAATTCGCCGATCTCGCGTCGCAGCCGGCCGGCATAGGTGACGATGGCATCAAGGCTGATGTCATCGGCGAGGCGATAGAGCGCACCACACAGCGCGATCAGTGCGCTGGCGTTATCGGGGATACCGGCCGTCTCCGGATCGTCCAGTACGGTCTTGGGGTGCGGCAGTTCGCGCCAGATCCGGAGGAAGGCCGAGAACTCCACCGCAGCGGCCTCGCCGACGGCACCCCGGAAGAGTGCTCGCTCGATGCCGGCATCAAGCCCGGCCCGGCGTTCAACGATGCGCGACACGAACGCCCAGGTCCTTGGACAGGGAAACGCCTTCTCCTTCGCCTGGGGATCGAACTGGTGGAGAAGTTCCGGGCGCATCTGGATGAAGAAGATCACCTCGGGCGCGATGCCGTTTGACGCAGCCCAGGCGCACCAGTCGCCGGCATCGACCCGGATCTCGAGATGGACAAACCGGGACGCAAGGGGTGTCGGCATGCGGTGCGCGACACCCCGGTCGGTCTCGCGATTGCCACAGGCGATCATCGCGGCGCCGTCGGGCAGCCGGTATTCGCCGACCGTACGGTCAAGCACCAGCTGATAAAGCGCTGCCTGAACCATCGGTACGGCGGAGGGCAGTTCCTCGAGGTTGATGAGAAACGCCCGGTCACTGTCTTCCGGCGGCAGGAACGCCGGCGGCGCCCAGCGGGTTCGGCCATCGGTATCCCGCCAGGGGATGCCGCGCAAATCGACGGGATCAAGGAGGAGGGCGCGAACGTCGACATATTCGCGATCGGCCGAGGCGGCAACCTGCTGTGCGATTTCGCTCTTGGCACAGCCCGGCGGTCCCCAGACGATCACCGGCTGCTGCGCCTCGACCATCAGGGCGAGCGTTGTGGCGAGGTCGGACGGGGGAAGGGTGTAGTCAGCAGGTATCCGAACGGATCGGGGCATCGGCAATCTCCGGATGGCGAGTCGACGGCGTCGACACCCTCCGGGCTGACGAACCGTCACCCCAAACCGGCTGGCCGGCCTCGTTGCGGCGTGCGCCCCGACTGGTGCTTGCCCGCCGTCCCATGCCTGCAGCTAACAGTTCGATCAGCGGGGACGGAACGGCGGAAGATGCTGAGCGAAGACGGCGGTGCAGCGAAAGGGAACGAAGTAATCACCCCATCCCCCGGCATCATCCCGTGACTGAGCAAACACAGCCGGAGGTACCCGACGAGGCCCTAACGACTGCAGGCAACCGTCACTTATGCGCAGAACTTGGATTCACAGTGGTACCTATGTGGTACCTGGGAATATTTGGGCCGAAATCAGAAAAAGAAAAAACCCGCTATCTCATTGAGATAACGGGTATTTTTGGTTGCGGGGGTAGGATTTGAACCTACGACCTTCAGGTTATGAGTTTCGAAACCTGGGAATGACAGAAATACGCCTGAGCGCGCAGAATATTTATTAATGATTTAATTACAATCGGTTAAAAATTCCCTTCGCGGACAAGCGTGCGCCTGACATATCGCTGAATCGATGCAATTTGTTTGCCAATTGTTTGCCAGCTTGATATGGATCGGTGTGACGGCGACGCGATGGGAAGCGACGGAATGGCAGGCAGAAAGCTGATACGGATCGGTAAGAGAGTGGTGGACGCTGTGAAGCCCGGCGATGCGGATTTTGTCTGCTGGGATCGGGATCTGACCGGCTTCGGGCTACGAGTGCGGAAGTCAGGGCGCAAGGTCTATGTCGTGCAGACCCGGATAGACGGGAAGCTCCGCTGGTTCACAATTGGACAACACGGGCCGCTCAGCCCGGACGAGGCAAGACGGAAAGCACTGGAGATACTGGCCGGCGCCAGGAATGGCATTGATGCTCGTGAGGAGGTTCGGCCAGCTGACGAGGCGCCAACCATGCACGATCTGGGGCGGCGGTTCCTTGACGAATACGTACCTGTCCATTGCAAGCCCAGCACGGCAGCTGAGTATCAACGCTCGGTAAGGCTATTCGTCGACCCTGCGATCGGAGACCTGCGGGTAGACCGGGTGCAGCGCAAAGACATTGCAGCTCTGCATCATGGCCTGCGCGACAAGCCCTATCAGGCCAATCGCACTCTCGGGGTACTGTCGAAGATGTTCTCGCTCGCAGAGGTTTGGGGCTGGCGGCCAGACGCATCCAATCCCTGCCGTCATGTCAGACGCTATAAGGAACATAAGCGCGAGCGCTTCCTGTCGCCGGAGGAGACCATCCGGCTGGGTGAAGTTCTGCGCGAAGCGGAAGCGGAGATGCCCTCTGCAGTTGCTGCCTTCCGCCTGCTTCTGCTGACCGGCTGCCGCATGTCGGAAATCCGCGATCTGCGCTGGGAGCATGTGAAGAAGGATTGCATCGAACTTCCGGACGCCAAAACCGGAGGGCGCGTAGTACCGCTCGGCCCGGAAGCCCGGGCCGTGTTGTCGGGAATAAGCCAGGAGGACGGCAACCCATGGGTAATTGCCGGGCGCCTCCCCGGCTCTCACCTCACCGACCTGCAACGTCCCTGGCGCCGAATTCGTAAACGCGCAGGTCTGGAGGACGTTCGCATCCACGACTTACGGCACTCCTTCGCCAGCCGCGCGCTCGCGCTCGGCGAGAGCCTCACCATGATCGGGAAGTTGCTGGGCCACACCCAAGTGCAGACCACCGCCCGCTATGCGCATCTGGCTCGGGACTCGATACAGACCGCCGCTTCGCGGATCACGCACAGCATCGGCAACAACCTTACAGGGGCGGGCGTTGATGGACCGGGACAAGGCCGGTGCTGATCCTCGACATTCAGATGATAATGGAGCAAACGGAGTCGAACGCGCACTGGAAGAGATCGACACGACTTCTGTCATCTAGCTTGCGCCCAAGAACCCTTTCATTTATTCCTCGCATGGAATGTATTACCCCATGAGTTGGGACGTCGAATACACGAATGAATTTGGTGACTGATGGGATGAGCTTGGAGTACGGGAACAAGACGCCACTGTCGCGGCAGTGGAACTGCTGGCAGGAGCCGGACCTCGGCTTCGTTTTCCCTATTCCTCGGGCGTAGAGGGCTCCCGACACAGCCATATGCGGGAGCTTCGCATCCAGAGCCGTGGCCGACCGATTCGTGTCTTCTACGCTTTCGACCCGAGGCGAACGGCCATCCTGCTGATCGGTGGCGACAAGACGGGGGACGACCGGTTTTACAAGCGCTTTGTGCCCATAGCCGACAGGCTCTATGACGAACATCTGCAGGAACTGATAGACGAAGGATTGATCCGATGAGCGGACGGAACGCATTTAGCGAACTGACGAAAGACTTTACTCCGAAGCGCCGGGCGCGTGTAGAGGCCCGCAAGGCAGAGATGCGGGCGGCCATGGCCCTTCACGAGCTGCGGCAGGCGCGGGCGATGACGCAAAAAGCGGTTGGAGAGGCCTTGCAGGTCAAGCAACCGGCCGTCGCCAAGCTGGAGAGGCGCACTGATATGTATCTCTCGAACCTCCGGGCCTATATCGAGGCCGTGGGCGGACGACTGAATATAACTGCCGAGTTTCCGCAAGGGCATGTAGTGATCACCAACTTCTCAAACGTCGGAGAAGAGGAGCAGGTCCTGTGATCCTTGCCCAACGGTCAGTGATACAGGCAACCTTCGCCTCATAAAGCAAATTTGCCACCA
The DNA here is from genome assembly GCA_965221485.1 of Alphaproteobacteria bacterium. Classification (GTDB taxonomy): domain Bacteria; phylum Pseudomonadota; class Alphaproteobacteria; order MPNO01; family UBA830; genus JAJEBT01. The sequence goes on from OZ244893.1 coordinate 2,877,755, forward strand.
TCACGTTACTGGCCTTAGCAGCCTGAGCGGCCTGGCCCTATTCGCTGGATACCGCGACAAACACCGACCTCCGATTGCACGAGGTAGGGCGTGACCCTGCCGACATCGCTTTGACTGGCGCTCACAAAGCACGTCTTCTGGCAGGGCATGAACTGTCACTACCTGGCAAGACCTGACGACCGATCTCGCGCAGGGCAAGAAAGCGGCGCTTCCTGTCGCCAGAGGAGACAGTCCGTCTGGGTGAGGTTCTGCGCGAAGCGGAAGAGGAGATGCCCTCTGCAGTTGCTGCTTTCCGCCTGCTTCTGCTGACCGGCTGCCGCATGTCGGAAATCCGCGATCTGCGCTGGGAGTACGTGAAGGAGGACTGCATCGAACTACCGGACGCGAAAACCGGAGGACGCTTAGTACCGCTGGGCCCGGAAGCCCGGGCCGTGTTATCGGGGATAAGCCAAGAGGACGGCAACCCATGGGTGATTGCCGGCCGCCTTCCCGGCTCTCACCTGACCGACCTGCAACGTCCCTGGCGGCGTATTCGTAAACGCGCCGGTCTTGAGGATGTGCGCATCCACGATCTTCGTCACTCCTTTGCCAGTCGCGCGCTTGCGCTCGGCGAGAGCCTCACCATGATTGGGAAGCTGCTGGGTCACACCCAGGTGCAGACCACTGCGCGCTATGCGCACCTTGCTCGGGACTCGATACAGACTGCTGCATCTCGGATCACCCAGAGCATCGGCAGCAACCTCACAGGGGTAAGTACCGACGGTTCGGAGAGAGGCCGGAGCTCTCTCTCGCCATTCAGATGATAACGAAGGGCATGCACGTCGATGTCGTTCCTGCCCACAAAGATGCGCAACCGCGCTGGGAGAAAAGCCCATGAGGCTGTTAGCTGATCTCGCCGGTAACCTTGACATATCTACTGCTCAGGTTCTTACGGCATTGCGAATTGTTAGTACTCGCGCTGGCATTGATGAAGTCACGGACTGGACCAAGAAAGAACTAGAAGGATATAGTGAAAGCGATGAACTTCCTCCACACCGGATTTGGCGATTAACAATCAAGGCTACTCTCTACAATCCGAATCAGGCAATCATGAATGATGTCAATCTTGGCGATTGTGCGATCGACGAAAATATTCGAGAAAATGCAACCATTTACCGTTGCCGAGACGGTGTTTGGCAAATCGAAGATATGTTGCGAGAGCGGGGGGATCGAAGAATTGGAGCAGAACATCCCAATCTTGCAACACTCATCAATCAAGGCCCCATGCTCGGTGAAGGATGGACGTGCACCCATGCCAATGCTGAATTCTCACCAATTCACATGAAGGAGATTGTGAATAAAGCTAGGCAGGTTGCTCTAGAACTGTGTCTAGAATGTGAAAAGAGCGGAGTTGATCTCCTCTGGAGTGGTGATGACGGAAACTCCCTCGAAGGAAGAAATAAGTGGCTAGAAACGATAAAGAACGAAAGCACGAAAGAGATTATACGGCGCGCATTTGCCATGATTTCGAAGACTATTACAGAGTTATGTCAATAGGGTAAAGCAGTTGCTTCGGATAGCCTGACAATAGATTTTCTGCAACACCTGTACTGGCAGGCGCAGCTCTGGCTTGGCTAGATCGGAGTCCTTTCAGGTTGAGGCATGGGTGGCGCGGTGGAAGTAATTTGCGCATTGTAACTGGGGCATGGTCTCGGCAATTAATTCACCTCCCGGGACGTGATCGTTGGGCGCTCGTTCTTCCATTTGCGTTCATCGTTTCGAAAACCAACAGCACGGCGTTCTCGTCACCAACCATGCTTGCTCTCACAAGGCTCAAGAGTAGGTCACATGCGAGCCATTGATTCCGTAACCTAGCGTCTGCTTGTCGTGCCCAAGGCTTTCGCGGATATCCAAACATGTGCCAATGAAACGCGGCAAATGGCAGAACATCGGCCGCAGAACCCTCGAGTCCGAGAGACCGCTAACCCGAATCCTTTACTCGGACGCGTAGCTCATTTCTGACCTCTTGATAGACGTCGTACTGAACGGAACCCGCAACTTCCAAGGTTACAGCCAGCGCAAACCTTATATCGTCGTCGGGACTCAATCCTCCGCCCGACGCATCACGACATTGAACCCGTATTGGTAAGGTTGCTCCTTCCTCGAACTCGGGCACGCGTACCCGATTATGAACCATGCGCCGTGACCAGAGCGTTCCTCGCCGGACCATTCTGCTATCCAGGTGGCCATTTTTCATCGCGAGATGCCATCCCTGATCTTCAGACTCGTCACCGACCTCATCAAGGTCGGAAGCGATGGCCTCCAAAGCTGCCAGCCGATATCTGGCCCGGCTGGCGTCCATTGGCGAAAACCACGCGAGCGTCACATACATTGCCCGATGAACGGAATCCCCCGACATTGATGGCGGTAAAGGAACATCGAAGATCTGTGCAGCATCTTTTCTTACGGTTCCGAGACTAACCAGAGTCGTGCCGAGAACAGGAGCTTCGCGCATCAAGTTTGCGTTCAAAACTCCGTGACCGTATTGCCGCGCCACTTCTTCTTTGGCTTGGAAATGTCTGCGACTTCCAAGTCTTTGACACTCTTCCCGATAATGAGAAGCCGCCGCGTCGGGCCAGCGTGACGCGCTCACGGCCAAGGCTCTCGTCAGAAGCGCCAAATCAAGACGGGGCAGTTCCTGACCGGCATATGGACCGTCTTCAGCGGTCAACGCTGCCGCAGCATTCAGGGTCGCACGGGTAGTCAAGGCCGCCGCGCAACTCGTCCCGCGAGCGCGTTCCCAGTCATCCATTCCGCGGCGCGCTGAAGCCACGAAGACTCCGGAACGTCTCGTTTGCTGCATAACCCGCAGTCTCAGATGGTCGCCTGCCGCGATAGTTCGAACATCATGCCGGCCACCATGTGCCAATAAATCGGGTTTGATTGCGCGGAACGGCCCCAGACCGAGGGCAGTTGAGATTGCGGGCCTCTGCTCATCATCGTTATGTATTGCGATCTCGGGCCAACTCAGTTCCCCATCAGCTGGCGCGAGATCCAGCGAAGCCGCACCCACCGTCAAGGCGTTCAGAGCCTCCGATGGCGCGAGAAGGGTTCTCTCGTGGCGGTTCACCCTCTGTGCAACCGCGACGAGCTCCCGTCGTTCATCGAGCGTCGCTTCCTCGAAGGCAACCGCTGTCATTCCTGTAACGCTCAGGTCATCGGACACATTTCCCGACGAAACCACGAACAACACTCCCTGGGAATACGACCACCAATCAAGCAAACGCGCCAACGCGCTGATACGACCCGCGAAATTCGAGTGCCTGATGCCCACGGAAAAGTTGACCACAAACGCCTGAGGTGCCAACGGTTCGATACCGGAAAAAGCTCGAGTAAGAGCGACATGAACGACGTCGACGAACAGACGATCCGCCGGTGAAGATGCCGAGTCTTCGGCATCCACCAGCACCGGGATGCAAAGCAAGCGGCTGTCCTGCGCGGGAGTACCGTCTGCCACCAAGTCTCCCCTGAGGATCAGCGATGCCATCGAGGTCGCATGCCGCCGTTGCTCGACCACGGATCGGCCTACAAGATTATGGACATCCTCAATCACCACTCCACCATCAAGGCTCCGATGCCCTGCTAGGGGCGTACCGTCGAGGAGCACTGCCCGGAACGGCGCCTCGGCATCGAACGGCACCACTGCATCCCGTGCAGTCGTCTCTAACGGTTCTGACTGGTTCGGGCGAGACTGCGCTATTGCCTGTGGCAGTACGAATTGAAGTCCGTCGAGCGTCGCCAGTCCTTCCACAGCCCCCGGGTCGTTCAGCAGATGTTTCGTGGAACCGGCACTCAGCGCTACGAGCAAAGCCTCGTAGATGAAACCATCTTCCTGGATCGAACTACGGCTCAGCACCCGCCCACCGAGTGCAACGACCCGCTGTTCCGCTTCGCCTCGCCATTGCGCCCGACGTTCTCTACTCCATGTCGGCCAGACTTCCAGCTCCAGACGAACTTCCACAGAATCGTCGTCCGTAAGGTATTGCTCCAGCTCCTTGCGAGCGTCGACCGAAAACCGATCGTCCGGACCCCACGGACGCAGTTCGTCCAGCATCTCGAACAGCTGCCTCCACGGCGCATAGCCTTCCTCAGGCTGCGCCCCCCGCACATATGATCGCCAAAGCTGAAGCAGGCGTTCGAAGGACTCGCGTGTCGGCATCGTCGCGTACAGTGTGGGTGAAGCCATGTCGCGGTGCTCAAAGAGCAACTCATCGTCAAGTGGGTAGTCTTCGTCCAGATCGACTTCTGCAATCACCTCCAGCCCCACCAAGTTTGCGGCTCGGACAAAGTCGGCGATCGGAACTGCGGTCACGAATACGAGAGCGCGCTCGGGCGCGATCCCGCCCGGGTCGCTCCGAAGGACGACTTCCGAATCCTCGCCGGCGAGCGCTGCTTCGATCCGATCGAAGTGCGCGCCCAGCCGGCGCGCTTGAGCCTCTGCACCCCGTGATCGCGGCCGCCGAAGCCTAGTTTGGGACCCCGTCTTGCGACGGGCAGGCCGTGCGTTAGCCAGTCGCAATATCGGACGGTCGGTCATCGCTGCCATATCGTCCACGTTGGGCAGACCAAGCGTTCACCCGGTCCGTGACCACGGTTCGGAATGTGACGCGACCCTGCACCAACGCAAGGTGGCGCCGGACATCAAGAAAGAAGTCCTCGGCCTCCGAAAAGCTGCGCGGGCATATAGCCGCTCGCAGCCGCTTCGCAGTGTAACCCGATTTTTCAGGGAATTCCTTCAGCCGCTGGGCGAAAAACTCAGTCATCCTGTCGTCACTCGGTCGCTCAAGTTCCAGCCGCATCTGGAATCTCCGCCAGGTCGCGCGATCGAGCAATTCAGGGTGATTTGTCGCGCCGATCAAAACGCAATAGGACGGGATATCGTCCAACTGCAGCAGCAGTGTCGTCACAACCCGCTTGATCTCGCCCGTCTCATGCAGGTCAGCTCGTTCCTTTCCAATCGCATCGAACTCGTCGAAAAACAATACGCATGGCTCCGTACGGACGAAGTCAAAAAGCCGTCGCAGACGCTGGGCCGTCTCTCCCAGATAGCTCGTAACCACCGCCTCATAGCGCACGACAAAAAGAGGCAGTGCCAACTCATACGCCAGGCTTTCCGCTAGCGAGGTCTTGCCGTTTCCGGGCGGTCCGACGAGCAGCAATCTGTGCCGTGGATCAATACCGTGGGCCCGCAATACGTCCGCCCGAAGCTGTTCCTCAATAAGCTCGAGACATGCGTCACGGATCTCTCGATCAAGAAACAACTCCGTTAGTGGCCGACGTGGTTCCCGCCTCAGAATTCCACCCGAGCCATCACGCACGCGCACTCCACCGTTACGCCCGTGTTGCATCGTCTCTGGTCGGCGCGCGTTGGCAAGAACCCTTGCGATTCGATCGGCGACGCCTGAATGTTTTTTCGCTCGTTCGTCGGCGGCAATCGCTTCGGCCGTTTCCCTGACAGAAGTTTGATTACCACTGACGCCGGCTTTTACCAGTTCAATCAGGAGATCGCTGCGCGTCATGTTCTCACCCGCCCTGCCGCAAGTACGACCTTGCCGCCCTTTCAAGAGAACGGCAACCGATTTAATGAATTCTCGCCCGATTTCGGGCAATAGGCAACTGGCTTTCTGAATTTTATGCGGCTGGTGTTGCTAATCACCGCACGCGCTGGGACATTCTTGGAGACATCGCCGGTGATCGCTCGCGAGGGATCTCGATATCGGGCCATTGAGGTGTCGGACGAGGCTGCCGAGGACAGGCATTGCCTTTCCACCCTTTCCTTTCTTCGGGCCCTTCTGCAGCTTCCAAAGCCGCAGAAGTTCATGACGCAGTTGGCCGGGATAGCACTCGAAGAGTTCACCGAGCCACGTGCTGTCCTGGCAAGAGAGCACGCGGGGGCGCCGCGGATCAGGCACTGCAGGAGACAGGTGTAGTGTTAGGGGTTTACGTGGAGAAGATGCTGGTCCCGGCGTTTCAGTCGGGCCACATATTGAACATGGACAACCTTGCAGCGCACAAGGTCGAGCTGGTCCGCCATCCCTTGACGCACGCGGCGCCGAATTGACGCATCTGCTGCCGCACTCCCCAGCCGGAACCCGTTCGAGCAGCTGTTCGCCGAACTCAAAGCACCACTGCGCGCACTGTTAATTCCCTATGAAGCGCTATTAAAAAGCAGCTGAATGCCTTCGAATCCAAGGCAGGCACCAACGACTGTCACAACGCCGGTGATGGCTCAATCTGACCGGAATCCGCTCTGGACCATGGTCAGCCAAAATGTTACCGGTTTTCGTCAAGGCTAAAGATTGGCCATCGCCTACGCGGGAGCAGTTTCAACATGACCATCTCGGCTGAGCAGTGCCCGTTGCCCCCACAGGCGTTTTGGGAATCAGCAAAAAAGCTGTCGCGCCGATCCAACGTGACTCCAGCAACCACAGCTGCGTTGGAGAGAGGACTCCGTAAATTCCTATCCGAGGACGATTAGGGACTTGGAGGTTGCTTTTGAGACGGCGGGCGTGAAGTTCACCAACGGAGAAACGTTGGTCACCAGGAGTCGCAATCATGAGACCGGACACGGCCCAAGCTGACCCCCAACCCCTAAGGTCCACCACCTCTGAATCGGTCGAACGACTCGTTCTGGACCAGCGCATCCCGCGCTTGGTGGCGGTTAACGGCAAAGCCTCGGATGAAGAAATCATCGCTCAACTCTACCGTGCTGAAGACGTTAGCGAGTTGCTGCAGTCTATCGCCGCCAACGGATATCTGGATATTGAACCATTGATTGTGCTGGAAGAGGGCGAACGTCTAGTTGTTCTCGAGCGAAACCGTCGCTTGGCTGCTATTCGCCTTTTCCGGGAACCCAAGCTCGCTGAAAAAATCGCTGACCACCAACGCCTCCGCATTACGATTCCAGGCATTGCCGACGAACATCGAGCCACACTTGACCACGTTTCCGTTTACCAAGTCGGCAGCCGGAAGGACGCCCGTCCCTTTATCGGATTCAAGCACATAAATGGAACCGCCAAATGGGATTCACATGCAAAGGCAAAATTCGCAGCTGATTGGTATCGAGAAGGCGAGACACCGCTCGCAGAAATTGCGAACCGAATTGGCGACAAGCATGATACGGTAAAACGGATGGTGAATGCGATCTATGTGCTTGAGCAAGCGCAGTCGCAAAAGGTTTTCGATATTGAAGACCGAGTAGGCCCTCGATTCAGTTTTTCTCATCTCTATACCGCGTTGTCCCGCGCACCTTACAGGAAATTCCTCGACCTCGAGGCGGCGTGGTTTAAACACGACCCGCTTCCCAATCCAGTGCCCAACGACAAAATAGATCACCTCTCTGACCTTCTGAGGTGGATCTACGGATCCAAGGAAGAGAAACTGGACCCGGTAATTCTTTATCAGAATCCAGACATTAAGTGCTTGGGAGAAGTACTCGAGAGTACCGAGGGTTTGGCAGTATTGCGAACAACAGGATCACTTGCCGAAGCTTATACAAGTACACAACCGGCGGATCGAAAATTCTCCGAGGCCCTGATCAGAACCCGGCACCAAATACGTGAAACCTCCCACAGCCTACGTGGCTTCGACAATCGTGATATTTCTCTACTGAACATAGCAGAAGACATTTTCGAGACGGCACATGCGCTTCATGGTTGGATGAAAAAGAAAGTCCAAGATGCAACGACAGACGACAAGTAATGTTCGCAGCCTATGCTGGTTAGTTGGCTTAATGCTGAGCGACAACTGCAGCACCGATGTCGTGCTCATATCTCCGGACTAATACTCCGCGCTAGCTCCACCACCTTGTGCGCCGAGTCGACATAGGAAAAACCCCCATCGAATAGCGTTTTGAACTTGTCGAACAGATCTTCGCTCGAGACTGCGCTCAGGAAGTCGTAACCGTCGTCGGTGCTTCTTCCGATTTGTTTCTCCCGCGAGCGCCACTCGGCATGACCAGCGTCAACCAGAAATTCAACATGGTGAAATTGCTTCCCAGCACTGTCGGACATGTTGAAGGCGTTTAGCGCTTCCATATTACCAAGTGGATCGGCCGCCATTTCACGCAAGAGTCGCAGCATCAACTCCGGGACAGCATATGCAGTCATCATAAGCGGACAGAACCATATCGCCCCTTTCTCGCCTAAACGCGATCCCTGGGATGAACCCATGTCTCTTGTGAGCATTTTCCGGATCCAACGGTTGCCTCTTCATGCCATTCCCCTTGGCCTGCCTTGCTCGGCTCGGCTTTTCTCCCAAACCGTGTGGTACTCGTTCTTCTCTTCGATGATTATCGTCCCGACAACCCAACGAACCACGTTTTTACCATCGGCTACGCTTGCTCTCACAAGGCCAATTCAATTGGCGCTATTTGGTCGGCCACTTGGTTCCGCCCAACTTAGATTATTCACTGGCGCCGCGATAATCCTGCAGTGCGCGAGGCTTGCACATCCTACTTATCGACGATTCCGTCAATTTGCATTAAAGTGTGTTCCGGATTTCTCAGCATCAACGAAACACTTTTCGTGATCGTTGGTAGCGGATCACAAGGACCTGAATCAGCTTGATATCACTCTGTAACCATATTTTCGTCACGCGCTGCCGTCGACTTTTTTTCCGAAGCCTGCTCCACCCAAAGGCCGGTACCAGATTTCAGGCCAATTGGGGGACGTTCCTCGGCGCGATCCAGGCAAGCCACGAGTTCGCACGGATGCTCCGTGAACGAACCGCTGCGGAAAGCAGAGTGCACGCATGATCCATTCTCGAAGCATCGCCAAGGGGGCATTTCGTGCCTATCACCGCGATATCGTAGAGACAATGGCAACAGGGCAAGCCACCGAACATAGCTATCGCCCTGCACTACGAGCGCTCAGTGAAGAATTAGGGGGCGACGGCGTGCATGCCGTCAACGAGCCTTCACACGTTGCTTGCGGCGCACCAGACTTCGTCGTCACTCGCAGCGGGCTACCGATAGGCCACATTGAGTGCAAGGACATAGGGGCGAATCTTGACTGGGTCGAGGCCGAAGAACAACTCCAGCGTTACCGAACAGGCCTTTCCAATCTCATTCTGACCGACTACCTGGAGTTCCGCTGGTACGTCCACGGTGAATTACGCGATACTGCTCGGTTTGGGCGCATCAATGGTCAAGGCGAGCTCTTCGCCGATCCAAACGGCACAAGAAGCACCGGCGCGATGTTCGACGCGTTCCTAGCGGCCGATCCACCATCGATCGCCGAACCGCGCGACCTCGCCGAACGAATGGCCGCCAAGACCCGATTATTGCGCGATGGAATCAGGCAGATTCTTGAGAATGAGGGCCGCTCGGGGCCGCTGCGTGACATGTTGACCGCCTACCGAGATGTTCTGATCGCCGGCTTGTCGAACGAGGCGTTCGCAGACCTCCAGGCTCAGACTGCCGCCTACGGGTTGTTCGCGGCGCGCTGTTTACATGACGAAAACAGGGCGCCGTTCACACGCCAGTCTGCTGTTTTCACAGACACAACGCCATTTCTGCGCGAAGTTTTTGGTCGTATCGCCGGCCCCGGCATCGACCCGCGCATCGCATGGATCGTGGACGATCTTGCATTACTGCTGGATCGCGCCGACATGGCATCGATCCTAGCTGACTTCGGGCAGCGCAGCCGACGGGAAGACCCGGTAGTGCACTTCTACGAGGACTTCCTGGCGGCGTACGACCCGAGACTGCGAGAGATGCGCGGCGTGTACTACACACCTGAGCCCGTGGTCTCGTTCATCGTACGCAGCCTTGACCACCTACTGCGTGACCGCTTCCAGCTCGCCGATGGCCTCGCCACGAGAGTGGCACCCGGTGGCGAAGGGCGACAAGTGCTGATCCTTGATCCAGCCGTGGGAACAGGCACTTTCCTTCGGGAAACAATTTCCCGTATCCGCGAAACCATAAAGAGGACGGGAATGGCGGGTGGATGGCCCCAGTATGTCCGGGATCATCTGTTACCGCGACTGTTTGGATTCGAACTTCTGATGGCCCCTTATGCGATCTGCCATCTCAAGCTTGCGCTGGAGATCGGCGGAACGGAGGCCGGGTTCAAAATGCCGGAGGGCCAGCGCCTAGGCGTCTTCCTGACCAACACGCTGGAGGAACCCCATGAGGGGACAACGGGTGCGCTGTTCGCCCACGAGATTGCGCAAGAAGCAGCCAGCGCAGATTCAGTGAAACGGGATCGGCCAGTGATGGTGGTGCTCGGCAATCCACCCTATTCCGGTCACTCCGCAAATAAGGGTGCATGGATTACAAAATTAATCGATTGCTACAAGGAAGGCTTTCCCGAACTCAAGAAGCCGGCACAAGCAAAATGGCTCAGTGATGATTACGTAAAGTTCATCCGATTCGCGCAATGGCGGATTGAGAAAACGGGAGAAGGCTTGCTCGGATTCGTCACCAATCACGCCTATCTCGATAACCCCACCTTTCGCGGGATGCGCCGCAGTCTTATGGAAACCTTCGACGAGATCTATCTCCTTGATCTGCACGGGAACTCGAAGAAGAGGGAACGCGCGCCAGACGGAGGTAAAGACGAAAACGTATTCGACATTCAGCAAGGTGTCTCCATTGGCATTTTTGTGAAGCATACGGACACGACGGCTGGTCCAGCTCGAGTCTTCCATGCGGACCTTTGGGGCGAGCGTGAGACTGAAGTCGGCGAAGGAAAATATCGGTGGCTTGTGACTAACGATGTTGGGACAACGAAGTGGGTAGAACTTACACCGAGGGGTCCTCTTCACCTGTTCGTACCGCGCGACGAGGCGTTGATCGAGGAATACGAGGCCGGTTGGTCGATCCCGGAAATATTCTCATTAAATGGTGATCCGGCCCCCGGTATCGTGACCACGCACGATCAATTCGCGATTTCATGGACGCCAGAAGAAGCAGTCACCAAAGTCGAGCGTTTGCTTAGCACTCACTCGGAAGGAGAAGCGCGCGATTTGTGGCGTTTGTGTGGGCAAGATCAATGGCGGTATGCCCGGGCAAAGCAGGAACTAGCGAATGATTCATGGAGGGAGCGCGTCGAATCGATCCTTTACCGGCCGTTCGACACGAGAACCACGGTGTTTGACCGAAACGTAGCCGTGCATTTGCGAAAACGTGTCATGCGCCATATGAGACACAATCAGAACTTGGCATTGATTTCGTGCCGACAAAAATCGCAGGCAGATTCAGAGTGGAGGCACTGCGGTGTCACTCGCTCGATTATGGAGTCCTGTGCTATCTCGAACAAGACAAAGGAAATAAATTACCTATTTCCACTCTACCTGTGGCCTAGAGATTTACCTTCCGATATTGCGATTGATCGACAATCGAATCTTGATAGGCATTTCACTGAGACTCTGAAAATGAGTCTCGGACTTGACTACGTTGCGGATGGGGGTGGAAATCTATCGTTAAATTTTGGCCCAGATGACGTTTTCCATTACATCTACGCCGTACTACACAGTCCTGAATACCGCCGTCGATACGCGGAATTCCTGAAATCGGACTTCCCGCGCATTCCTGTGACTAATGAACTGAAACTGTTTGCGCCGTTGGCATGTCATGGTCAACGACTAGTCGCACTACACCTAATGAATGAGGAGGGCATGGAACTTCCCACCTTCCCGCATTGCGGCAGCAACCGAGTGGACAAGGTTCTATATGTGCCGCCGTCGTCAGCAATGGAACCGGGTCGCGTTTGGATCAACAAGGATCAATTTTTTGAGTATGTAGCACCCGAAACGTGGAAGTTCGCGATCGGAAGCTATTGTCCGGCGGAAAAATGGCTAAAGGATCGAATGAATCGTGTGTTATCTTTTGATGACATCGCGCACTACCGACGTATCTGTTCAGCGTTGACGGAAACGCGCGATATTATGACCCGAATTGATAAAGACATTGAGGAAAACGGCGGGTGGCCCCTGAACAAGACGCAAACGTCCTGACCTCGCACATTTTTCACTGACGCTAACTCGGGGGTCTTATCCGGTTGCGACGCTGGTATAGACAATCTTTGGATCGTTCCCTGGGGCGATGGTTTCGATCGCATTGAGTTTGACGACCAGGAGCGCAATATTACGATGAGGTGTTCCTTGTCAGTAAAAATATGTATGTCGATTGTGACGGCAGAATACTGGGGACGCTGGGCCGGCTCTCCCTGAGGCGGGCAGGCAGAGCGGTGAGAACGCAGACGCACGGAACCCGGCGCGCCGGATTGAAGTTCGGCGCAACCGAATTGGCCTGCCCAAGGCAGGCAGGCAGGCAGGCACTCACCCGGTGGGTCGGGCTTCGTACGTCCCATCGGCGCCTTGCGGTCGCGCAGGTTGCCCGGTTGCAGGTCGTATCGTCCGTCCGAGCACCAATCAAACCCTCGTTGATCCAGTTTTAGAGCGAGGCTGGGGAAATATTGAGCCTTTTAGCCGCCGCGCTTTCGCTCAATGCCAATATGCGACGGTTAGAAACGGCCTGAAATAGATTCTAAGCTGTTATCGCTTTTGGAGCTTGTTCAAGTTTTTTCCGCACTTCTTCAGTAGCTTTAGCCCGTTTTCCAACTTTGTCTCGGTATCTATCCAGCGCATTTACTTCTTCTTTCATATCCTCAATATTGGGAACCGGCATATTCTTTCCTGCCGCCATATCGTGTCCAGAGTGTTCGGAGGCACGTTTCATCCCCCAGAAAATCGTTTTATAGTCTTCGTCAGTCACGACGACTCTTTTCAGACTTTGTGTTTTTACATCCGAACCGAATCTTTCCACGACTCGGTAAAGCAAAACCTCCTCAACGAAACGCTCCCAAGTTTCTCTAAGGTCCGTATAGAAACTCTTTACCTTTTGGCGGTAGTCTTCACCGTCTTTGTCGGTCATGATTTCGATCGCCATGACTTTTTCCCGAAGTAGGTTGATGCGTTTGGTTGTTGGTTTCGCCTCCCAAGGTTGATCATCGTTCTGGACAACCCCAAAACCGCGATCTGCTGCCTTGCGAACCACATTCGTTAGAATTGGTACGGGAACTGGGCTATGAGCCGCGGCGACTGAAATCACTTCAGCGAAAAACAATAGATTGTGCGTGAAGACGATCACTTGTCGGCCCAAGGCTGCTTCTTCGACGAGGCGGGCGGCAACGCGGCGCAATCTGGCGAGATCAAGAGACGAAACAGGATCATCAACGATGATACCGTGTTTTACTGGTTGTCCGTTAACATCTGCAAGAAAGCAAGCTAGCCCAAGTGCCCGTTGCTCGCCCTCACTCAGCACGTCGCGGCTCGCGACCTTTATCTTTGCATCAAGTTTTAGATCAAATTCGCTTTCGCCTCTTTTGCTAACGTCATTAACCAGCAACGGTATGTGATTAAGGTCGAATTTGTCTATTTCAGTTCGAATTCGGTTTTTCAGGTCCTCAGTAACGAGCTCCCTTCGGAGCACACTGACTTGATGCGATACGGCATTCGTCTTTGATGCGTTAACGCACTTCTGAAGCCTGGCCCTAGATTCAAGGTCATTACGTCGTGCTCGGATTGTTTCGAGATTTTCAAAAAAGCGCTTGCGGTCCCGAAGGTTGATCAGTTTTTCCTTGTTTTTCTCCCGTTCCGCATTGTTTCCTGCCGCTTTGTCTAAAGCGCTTGCTTCGTCTTCAAGCGCCTGCACCTCCACCACCAGTTGATCAATGATTGCGTCGTCGAGCGGAGCAGCTTCGGAGAAATCACTAGGCTCAACTGCCGAAAGCAACCTCTCTCGCCGGAAGTGCGCTGCTTCGATAAATCTCACCACAGCGGTTGCGATTTGGTTTCGTGATTCGCTCAAGTCGGAAAATTCACCAAGGAGCGTCCTGGCGTCGTCCGGTGATCGTAGCTGGATCGCCTTGATACTGGATGATTTATGGTCTCGATTGGTGGCAGCCTTTTCCGCATTTATTTTCGCTTCCCCTGCAACGTAGTCCTCAAATCGGCGAAGTCGTTCAGCCGCAGACCCCGCCAGTGGTTGCTGGCAGAGTACGCAAAGATCGCCTTCGCCTGTAGCAGGTGGCTCGATTTCCGGATACACCAGCTTCGAGTATTCCTTGGCATGGTGAAACATGAGTTGCCATGGTGTTGAGCCAACACGAGGCAGTGGCTCGTTCTCGAACAACATAGTGGCTGCAAGGGACGCCGCAGTGGCCGTCGATTGGGCATAGTCAACGGCCTCTTTAAGCTCCAGCGCTTTGGTTTCAGAAAGCGCGTTCCGAGCGTTCTTTAGCTCCCCGACCAAACTAGACACCGCTTTCTGAACGCGGCGGCAGCGAGCAGCCAGAACTTTAGGGTCGTTTCCAACGGCTTGCTGCAAGGTCTCCAATTCGTGGGCGAGGTCATTTGTCCATGTGCCAAGCGAATTTATCTCCGCAACTGTGGGCAACTGCGCCAATGGAGTCTGAATGGTTAGGCGTTCAACAAGCTTGGATACCGCGGTATCCGGTGTGTAGCCGGTTGGTAGGTCAACGTTGAGGCGATTATCGACCACCTCTATTTCTGCGGAAAGTTTGTCGTGTAATCTTGTCAGGAGTTGTCCAAAACGGGTCAACAATTCAATTTCGTAAGGAACGTAGTCGATACGGTTTCGTTCATCCACATAGAGTCGAGCGTTATGACTATCAAAAACTGAAAGATGGGCAACTTCATTCGGTGCTTCCTCGCCGTCGCGCCACGTCACCTCATTCACATGTTCGGAATTTTCGAGCTTGTAGCGAATACATGCCTCGGCTGGAGCCGGAGTTCCTGTCGAAAATACGTCTGGAAGTATTGTGTCCTTGACAATGGCCCGACAGAATTTCTTTGCAATTCGGCAATATCCGCTCTTTCCCGAGCCGTTGTCACCATAGATGAGGGTAAGTCCATCAATGGCAAACGGCAGAAGCTGATCTGGGGCGAGTTGGTTCGCATTCTTGACGTTACCAATTGAACAGAGGCGAACCAAAGGTGCTATTGCAGCATCCGGCTGAATGCTGTCCTTTGTGAGTGGCTGCACGTGCGCTTCGACCTTTTGCTGCAGGCCTTTCGAAATCTTTAGGTTGGCGAGGATCTGTGAACTGTCCGCATCAGACAAATCGATCGAAGTAGCAATGCGACGGAGCGCATCCTGCTGCCAATTAGGCCGTTTCGAAATCCAGTTGATGAGTGCATCGATGGCCATTATCAGTCCATCCGCTCTTTGCGTCCGTTTCTGTATCTGCTTATCGCCGATTTGGCACAGGCGCTTCAAGCACTCCCTAACACCCGAATCAAGCCCGTTATCCCACCATGTCTTCCTCGTCTGTAAACATAGCGAGGTTGCATCATAGACTTTTCGTTGACAAAGATAATCCTAAGGGGTCCGACACATCGTTTCGAGCAGAAACCAAGGTTTTCTGTCCGATCAGGATGAGACGCCTCTACGGTTGGGGCTTCCCGTGATTCGTTGATCAAACTTGCTTCACCACCCACACCACCTTTCCGACGACATGCACATCGTCGGCGAGGCACGTATAGGGCTCGTAATCCGGGTTGGCTGACACCAGCCGAACCCGAGCCGGCCCGTCACCGTTTCCGGGCAGCGGCTGCACCCGTTTCACCACAAGGCCGATCCCGTCCCACAGGACAAACATCTCGCCGGTCACCAGCGTTCGCTTTGACAGATCGACCATGAGCCGGTCACCGGCTCCCATCTCGGGCTCCATCGAATCCCCCTTGACCAGGAGAATGCGGAGGCTCCCGGGACTGGCATGGGCTTCATCCCGGATCATTCCTTCGGGCAGGAACCAGCGCGCCTTCTCGGTAACGAACTCGCCGGCGATCGCACCGGGTCCGGCGGAGGCCTCAACATCAACCTCGGAGACGGGGCTGAGCGGAACCGGCCCCGGGTCCATCTCCGGGCGCCGCGGCTTCTTCGCCCCGGTCCGTCTTTGCCGGGGCGGTCGCTCCGCATGGTGCAACTCCTCAGCCTTGCAGCCGAGCAGTTCGGAGAGTTTCTCCGCATCCTGGTAGCTCAGCACCTTGGGTATGCCGCGCTTCAGGAACTGGTGCATGTAGCTCGGGTTGCGGCCGATCGCGACCGCAGCCTCGTGCATGTTCATGCCGCGCTGCCAAAGAAGCTGAAAGATTTTTTCTCGTATCGGGTCGCGTTCCATAGCTGTACCTGGCGGGTTTGACCAAAAATATAGCGTATTGGCTAAATAATGCTGTTGTCAACCATTTTTGTTGCTTTTATGTTCCCTTCCTATGAACGGACTGGAACAGCATCTTCACAACGCCGTCCACGCCTACATGGCGCGGAACGGCATGGCCGCGACCCGTCTCGGCATGACGGCGCTCGGCGATCCCACCTTCGTCCACCGGTTGCTTCGAGGGCGGGTCCCGCGCCTCGACACTGCCGACCGGCTGCTCGTCTTCATGGGCGAGGAGCCGGTGGGCCCGGCATTCCGGCGCGAGGTCGAGGCCTTCATCGCGACCACCGGCACCAAACCTTACTTGCTGGGCCTGGACGCGACGGGAGACCCCTCCTTTGTAAGGAGGTTGCGTCACGGGCTCTCGCCACGGCTCGCCACTGCGGACCGGGTGCGGACCTGGATGCACACCCACGCATCCGATGCTGACCAAATTGCGATCAGGCGATCACTGACAGGCGGAGCGAATGCTGCCGCCATGACCCCTCCAGGAGAAACCTGCATGACTGAAGACACACTTCTCTATATGAGCACGCGCGAGGTTGCGGCCTTTCTGGGACTCAGCCCGCGCACTCTCGACCGCTACCGGGTGACCGGCGACGGTCCGCCCTTTCACCGCTTCGGCAATCGGGTGCGCTATACGCGTGCCGATGTCGTCGCGTGGGCCGAGGCACGGCGTTTCCTGTCCACGTCCGACGACGGTTCGGCCCGGGAGGCGCTTCGATGAGCGCCCGCGCCGAATTCCGGAACCGTCTGGCCGAGCTGGTCCGGCCGGTTCCGCCCCTTCTTTCCTCTGTGGCAACCGCAGCCCTTCCGGTCCTCGCCATCGTGCTCGGGGCCGATGCCGCCTGGGCAACGTCAGACACCACCTTCGATGCGCCGTTGCAGACGGTGACGGACATGGTGTCCGGCACCGGCGGGCAGCTTGCGGCCGCGCTTGCGGTGGGCGCTGCCCTTGTCGGTTCGGTCCTTCGCTTCAACGCCATGCAGATCATGGGTGCGGTCGGCGTGGGCGTCGCTGCCGGCGCGGGCACGGGCATCGTCACCGGCCTCGTCGGCACGGCAATTGTGTGATGGGGGCGCACGATGGCCGATCTCTCCCGCCACGCTATTCCGGCGCGGCTCGACGACCCGGAACGCTGGCTGTTCTGGACCCTCGACGAGGCGGCGGTGCTGCTGGGCCCGGTGGTGATCGGGCTCGCGGCCAATGCCTTCGTCACGGGATTGCTCGCCGGTCTCGGCGGCTGGGCGCTTCTGCGCCGGTCCAAGCGGGGCGCCGGCGGTCCTGTGGCGGTGGCGGCGATCTACTGGTTCCTGCCCGGATTCGTTCTCAACCTGAAGGGCGCACCGCCTTCGTGCCTGCGCCGTTTCATCGGATGAGGGCGGCTCCATGAGACGGGACACGCTGGACGGCATGCGCCGCCGGATCCGCGATGGCCGGGCGGGACTTGCAGTCCTTCTCGGACTTTCGGTAGCAGCAAACCTTGCCCTCGCACTCGCTTCGGGCGAACGCACAACGGTGCTGGTTCCGGCCTCCGGCGGCACGCCATGGGAGGTCGGGGAGGGTCATGTCGATCCCCGGTATCTGGAGGACATGGCGCGGACGGCCGCGGCAACGCTCCTCACCCTGACCCCGGACAACGCCGCCGAAGCCAGGCGGGCAGCTGCGCGGATGAGTGATCCCGCGGCCCGGGGCGCGATTGCCGCCTGGGTGGCGGCAGAGGCCGAACGGCTCCGGCGGCGCGATCTCGTGACCGCGTTCTGGCCCGAACGGGTCCGGGCCGGCGATGGCCTCACGGTCACGGTCGAAGGCGCGCTCGGAACCTGGATGGGACGCGAGCTGCTCGGCCGGGAAGACCGGCGTTACCGGCTCGCCTTCCGCCTTGATGGCGGGCGGCTGGGGCTTCTGAGATTCGAACAGATGGAGGTGAAGGAATGAGACGGAATTCACGGAACGACCGGCGGTGGCGGATTGCCGCAGCCCTGGTCGCGACAGTCGCCCTTGTCACGTGGGTGACTGGCGCAGCGCGGGCGCTGGAAATTCTCCATGCCGCGGACCACGCGGAATTGACTGCGGAGGTCTCGGGTGCGGACGTCAACCGGATTGCGCTGGAGGACGACCGGATTGCCCGGGTGGTGCAGGCGCCGGGAGGCTTCCGGACGGAACACGATCCGGTCAGCGGCGATCTCTGGCTGATGCCCTCGGACGGCGGCCCGGATGACGGCCCCGATGACAGGAGTGATGAGCTCTTCATCGGAACCGAGAAGGGCTTCACCTACCGCCTCACGCTCACGGTCGCGGACCGGACGCCGGCGCAGATCCTGATCCGCAATCCCGCCGTCAGAGCGAACAACAGTGAAGCCGACCGGGCAGATAGCCGGGTCGGCCAACTGGTCGATCTCGTCCGCGCGATGGCGATGCGCGAACCCCTCGCCGGCTACCGGATCGGGACCCAACAGCTGACGCCGGATCCGGCCCCGAAGGACATGACGGTCCTTGAGGTCTGGCAGGGCCGGCAGTTCACGGGACACCTTCTTTTTCTCAATCCGGAAACGGACGCGAACGCGCTCCGGAACCGGATGTCCCGGCTGGCGGCGCTGTGGATGGCGCCGGTGGATGCGGATGGCGGGCGGTTGGCCGTTGCCGTCGTGCACGCGGCCGGAACCGATGACGCGGGAGCGGTGCAATGACCCGGATCGCAGCAAATGATCCCGGCACCCGGAGAACGCGGCGCCACCAGCTCCTCCTGTTCTCGGGCGTTGCCTCTGCAGCCCTTGTCGGATTTGCACTCTGGCTGTCGGGCGGTTCCGAGGCGCCCATTGTGCCCGCAGGCGGAATCGATGCCGAGCTCGCTGGCCCGGACACGGCGGAAGACAGCTGGATGCGGCGCTCCGAGACCCGGATCGGCACCCTCGAGGCGAGCCTTCGCGAACTCGAGAGCGCAAACCGGCAGATCCTTGCCGACAACGAAGAGCTTCAGAAGCAGCTCGCGGGACAGGCCGCCGATGCCCGCACCGTGATTGACCGCCAGGCGGCGGTAATTGACGAGTTGCGCCGCACCATGACGGCTCCCGATCCCGGAATGCCGCCGGCAGGCGGCTGGTTTGCAAATGGCGGCAATCCGGCTGGCAACGGCGCCTTGCCGGGGCCCGCAACGGCAGATCCCGGCACGCTGGCACCCGTTCCGCTCATTCAGGAATTCAATCTCGAAACCGATGCGTCAATCGCGCCAAAGGACGGAGAGAAACCGGAGGCCCGGGTTCATCCGGTGGAGGGGCGTCTTCCTGCCGGATCACACGCAGAAGCCGTGGTGATCGCCGGGGTCGATGCCTCGGCGGGGGTGTCGTCCCAGAGCGATCCGCGTCCGGTTCTGTTGCGGTTCACGGGCCCCGCCTGGAGTGCGGCCGAGGACGGCGCCGCGCTTCGCATTGACATCACCGGTTGCACGGTGACGGGGGCGGCACATGGCGATCTCTCCTCAGAGAAGGTCTATGTGCGGCTTCGCACCCTGACCTGCACCGGACCCGCGCCTGGAACCGTGATCGAGACCGAGGTGGCGGGGTTTGTCGCAGGAGCCGGCAAGACGGGAATCCGCGGGCCGGTGGTCAGCCGCGAGGGCGATCTCATCGAGAAGGCGTTCCTGGCAGGCCTCGTCTCGGGTGCGGGCGACAGCGCGACAGCGCTCCTGCGCCCCGGACCCGACGTGACGGCGAATGTCGGAGATATCGGCCGGGCCGGTCTTGGGGCCGGTGCCGCATCAGCCGGGCGCAAGGTGGCCGATTACCTGATCCGCCGCGCCGAACAGTACCAGCCGGTGATCCAGCTGACGGCGGGAACCCGCGTGACCGTGGTGTTCCTGGAAGGAGCGGACCTCGCCGGTGCGGAAACGAAATCACAGGAGACACAGTCATGAGAAGATTTGTTCACCATGCCGCGATCGGCACGGCCGCACTGGTGCTGGCCGGCTGTTCGGCCATCCATACGGGCGATGGCTGGCAATGCCCGCTCGCCCAAGGATCGGTCTGCACGAATGTCGCAGAAGCGGATCCGGCGCTGCAGGCAGCGCCTCCACCGGAATTCGCGATCCGGGCGCCCCTGCACCGGGAGCGGGCAACAGCGATGGGAACCGGGACGGAGATCCGAAACCGCGATTCCGAAACGGTGACATCCCCGTGCTCCGAAGCCTGCAACCCCTTCGCCTGGCTCGCTCGCCTGTTCGGCGGTGAAGCCGAACCTAGTGAAGCAGCGGCAATCGAATCCGCAACCGTTGACGGAGCCGGGCCTGAAACAGATCCGGAGCCGATGGATGTCGCCGGTTCCGCCACAGACAAGGCGGTGAAGGAGACCGCCACAGACGACGCCATTCCTGCCGATCCCAGCAGATCCTCTCAATTCTCTGACGACGGGAACCCCTTCGATCGCCTCCGCGTCCCGGAAACGGTGGCGCGGATCTGGATCGCCCCCTTCGTCGATGACGGAAACGTCTGGCATGAGGGCCACTGGGTCCATGCGGTAATCGCCCCGGCGCGCTGGAGGCAGCCGTGATCGGGCGGGTGCTCGATGTCCTGGAAAGCCCCGAGGCGCTGGCACCGGGCCTTCGCCCGGATCTTCCCGCAGCACTCCATGCGCTTCTTCCGTGGCGGGCGTGGGACGAGCGGGGTGAGCTCTATGTCAACGCCGCGAGCACCGGCTTCCTTCTCGAGATCCCGCCCTTTGCCGGTATCGACGACGAGACCCTGTCAGCACTCGCCGGCACGTTCGCGGATGCCGCGCCCGAACGTGCGGTCCTGCAGGTGATCCACTGGATGAGCCCGCGCTTCGGCGCTCCGCTTGAGCGCTGGGCTGCACCACGACGCGACGCGGGTCCGGTGCAGGCGGCGATGGCCGAACGCAGGAAAGCGGCGTTCCGTCATGCCGGATGGCGGCCCCTCCATGAAGGAGGTCCGCCCCATACGCTCAATGATATCCGGGTATTCATCACGGCGGCCCTGCCGGGCGCACCGGGACCGGCGACGGAAACAGCGCTCGGCGCCTTCCGCCGTGCTCTCGAGGGCACCCTGGCCGCGGCCGGAGCGGATGCACGCCGTCCCGGACCGGACGTACTCCTGTCGCTGGTGGCCGAACTGGTATCCCCCGACGTTGCGGGCACAGATGACGGCGAACTGTTGCGCCCGGAACGGCGCTGGTCGCCCCGGGATCCGATCCATGTCCAGTGCGCGAGCCCCGGGCGGGCGATGTCGGTCTCGCCGACAGGGCTCCTCTTTCATCACCCGGACGGCGAGGACATCGCGGTGCGGGTTCTGACGGCACGGGCGTTCCCGGAGATGTGGCCGGGCTGGCGCGGCAACGCGCTGATCGGTGACTTCCACCGGGACTTCCTGCAGCCGGGCTGTCCGGTCCTGACCTGCATCACGATCACGTTCGGTGATGCGGCCGCAGGCGAGCGCGCGTTCCTCAAATCCGCGCGGGCCACCCAGCAGGCGGGAACCGGACTGGCCCGCTATCTCCCCGGTCTCACGGAAAAGGCACGGGACTGGCAGTCGGTCACGGAACGCCTCAAGGACGGGGAGCGTCTGGTTCGTGGCTGTTACACCATCGCACTGCACGCGCCGGTTGCCGGGATCGATGAGGCGGAACAGGCGGTGCGTGCGATCTATCACGGCCAGGGCTGGCGGATCGCGGCCGAACGCTACGCCCAGCTCCCGGCGTGGCTTGCGTCGCTCCCCATGGCGCCGGCGGGCGGTCTCGATGCCGATCTCGACCGGCTGGGGCGCATGAAGACGCTCCTGACAGCGTCTGCGGTCGATCTCGCACCGGTGCATGGGGAATGGCGCGGCCAGCCATCAAGTCCCGA
Organism: Alphaproteobacteria bacterium; assembly: GCA_965221485.1. Taxonomy (GTDB): domain Bacteria; phylum Pseudomonadota; class Alphaproteobacteria; order MPNO01; family UBA830; genus JAJEBT01. The sequence goes on from OZ244893.1 coordinate 2,899,833, forward strand.
AACCCCGCCCGCACTCTTTCTCGTCGGGCGGCGCGGACAGCCTGCCTGCTGGTCGCCCTTTGCCAACAGCGAAGGCAACTACAACGTGGCGGTGACCGGCAAGTCGGGATCCGGGAAGTCGGTCCTGATGCAGGAGCTGGTGGCCGGGATCGCAGGCGCTGGCGGCGAGGCAGTGGTCATTGATGACGGGCGTTCGTTCCAGCATATGGCGGAAGCGCTGGGCGGGACTTTCATCGCCTTCGGCAAGGATGCGGCGAGGCTCAATCCGTTCGCGATGATCGATGCGGCCGCGGCCGCGCGGGATGCGGATTACCGCGAGGAATGCTTCGCGATGCTGGCCTCCGTGATCGGGCGCATGTGCCGGCGCCGGGGCGCCATTGATGACATCGAGGCGGCGCTGATCGATGAGGCGATCGCCGCAACCTGGGACGCCGCCGGTAACGCGGCTGATCTCGGGCTCCTCCAGGCGAAGCTCGGTGAGACGGATGACCGGAGGGCCGCAGACATGGCGCTCGCACTCGGACCGTGGCGGCCGGGCGGTGCCATGGGACGTCTCTTCGAGGGGGGAACGACGCCCGCGCTCGACAGCCCGCTCACGGTCTTCGAGCTTGCGGAACTGAAGGGCCGCGGCGACGTGCAGGGCGTGGTGCTGATGCTGGTGGTGTTTCTGGCAACCCAGCGGATGTATCACGGAGCCCGCACCCGGCCGAAGGCGATTGTCATCGACGAGGCCTGGGACTTGCTGTCGGGCGAGGACAGCCGGGCGTTCCTCGAAGGGGCGGCCAGACGCGCGCGCAAATACCGGGGCGCGCTGATTACCGGCACCCAGTCGGTCAATGACTATTACGCCAATCCGGCGGCACGGGCCGCCTGGGACAATGCCGACTGGACGGTGTTTCTCGCCCAGAAGGACGAATCCGTCGAACTCCTGAAGCAGGAGAAACGGATCCACTGCGATCCCGGCATGGAGCGGGCTCTGAAGAGCCTGGTGACCGCCGAAGGCCGCCATGCCGAACTCGTGCTGCACGGGCCCGATGGCTGGCGGGTGGCGCGCCTCGTGCTCGATCCCTGGTCGGTCGCGCTCTTTTCCTCGCGGGGTCCTGCCTTCGCCGCGGTGGAACGGCTCAAGGCCGGAGGCCTGACAACGGAACAGGCGATTGACCGCCTCGCCGGGGATCCGGCGGGCGGATGAACCCCTGAAAAAATTTTGGGACCCATGAAAGAACAGAACAGCATCAAAGGAGAGCAGGAATGAGTTCAGAGGTAACCCGCATCGAGACCGCGCGGCAACGCCGGCGCCGCGCCGATCCGGCGACGGAGCAGCCAATGGCATGGCCAGGCGATCCGGAAACGGTCACGGCGGAGGATGTGGACTTCACGGCGCTCGCCCATGTGCTGGCCAATCTCTGCCGTCATGGCGGTCGCGTGAGACGGTTCCATTCGGAAGCGGCGCATGCGCTCGCGATCAGCGAGGCCATCGAAGACTTCGCCACCGGAAGCGACGCGGAGCGGCAGAGCCTCGCACTGTTCGCGCTCCTTGACGATGCACGAGTGGCCTGGCTTGGCACTGAAGTGCCGGTCTCACAGCGGGCAGGTGAACGCTGGCGGCGGCTGGGCGTGCGGATCGATGCCGCGGTGCGCGCGGCCGCCGGGCTTCCCCCGGACCTCCCCGACGCGGAGGCGGAATTGCTTCGCTTTGTCGTCCGGATGGCGGCCTCGGCGGAGCGCCGGGACATCCTGGGGCTTGATGTTCCGGGCGTGAATGGCGGGACCTTCCCGCCACTCAAAAAACGGATCCGGTCGCTCGATCCGGGCCGTGCCGCGGAGCTCTGGCTCGCGCGCTTCCAGGCGCTTCGGGGTCCCGGCAACCCGCCGGAGGCGGCTGCCACCGCCAGCCGTCCCGTTACCAAAGGAAAGGAGACAGACGATGAGCAGGAAATCCCAGCGGCATCGGCGCAGGCGTGACCGTCACCCGCCCCGGATCCGCATCGAGCGCGATGCCGAAACCGTGTTCCGGACAGCGATTGCCGCGGGCGTGCTGTCCGGCCATCCCTCGGCGACCAACTGGGCCGGTCACTACGACTACATGTTCCATGACGAGAACGGCAGGGCCTGGTTCCGGCGCCGTGACGGGCAGGTTTGCGTCTCCATGAGTTCGCGGCGCGCCCGCCAGACCGGGCTGGTGCCGTGAGCGAGATCCGGATCCTCGCCGCTTCGGCTCTCCTCGCCTGCGGCATTGCGGCAGCGGTTGCGGCCGGCATGGACCGTCTCGGAGAACGCGACCGTCTGGCCATCGCGACAGTGCGGTTGGCGGAGCTGGTCACCGAGCACGCCCGGAAGACGGCGGCGACAGAGGCGAGTGAGGAAGAAGCCGCGAAGGCGGCCCGGACCTGGGGCGGGCAGCTTGAGACGGCGCTCGCGGCGGCGGCCGAACGCTACCGGGTGGTGATCCTGCCTGCCCGCGCCGTGGCCGCGGGTGCTCCTGATCTCACGGACGAGATCCGGCGCCTGATGGCAGAAACCGCGACGAACGCCCTGTCCGCGCCTCCGGTGGCGGGGAACGGGCGATGAGCGCTTCGATCGAAAGGCACCCGAAGGGAGTGGCCGCTTTGGGTCCGAAACGGATTCCGAACCAGGCGCTCCTGATCATGCTCCTTCTCGGGATGGCGTGGTTGGCTGTTGCCTCCCGGGTCCATGTCAATGCGAGCTGGTCGGACGACGCCTGGGGCTATCTCGCACTGCCGGTCCTCGGAGATCTCCGGATCGGCGACCGGGTGCTGTTCGATCCGCCCGCTTCCCTTGCCTCGCCGGTACCCTGGATCAAGACGGTTCGCGGACTTCCGGGGGCTGTGGTCACAGTCAGTGCCGATCGCCAGGTGAAGATTGACGGCATCGCGGCCGGGCGCGCCAAGAGAGTGTCGCTCTCGGGCCGGTCGCTGGATGCAGTTTCTCCGGGTGTGATCCCGGAGGATCACTTCTTCCTCTTCGGCAATCATCCCGACAGCCGGGACAGCCGCTATGCCGAAGTGGGGCTGGTTCCCCGTGAGCGCATCCGGGGCCGTGCCGTGGCACTCCCGGATCTCCCGTGGCTCGGGCTGTCGGGCCCGCTCGTCACCGCGGATGCCGTTGGTGTGGGACCTCCCCTGCCGGAACCGGGATTGGCGCGGGTGGAGTGGCGGCCATGAGGATTCGCGCTGGCCTCACTGCCCTCCTGCTGGTCGCGGGCATTGCCGGGACCGGGGCGGCGAAGGATCTCGGTGTTCGCGGCGAGACCTGGCCCGTCATCGAACAGGATCTGCTGGCGCTCATTGAGACCCGCCTTCACGCAATGCAGGCCTCCGGGGAATGGGCGCGGCTGGAAACGCAGGCCCGCGAGCGGGCGCGGGCGCGGCTCGAAGAACCGGATCTGGTTCCGGGACTGTCCCCGGCGCGAGAGTCCCGCTCCTGGCTCTTTGATCCGGCGATCCGCACAGCGCGTGACATCCGGACAGCGGACGGGCAACTGATCGCGGCGGCTGGGACATCCGTCAATCCGCTCCGCCATCGGCCGCTGTCCCGTGATCTCCTCCTTATCGACGGGCGGCGCCCGGCCGAAATCTTCTGGGCACTCGGCCATGAGCGTCCGGCCGTGATCGTCCTTCTGGCCGGGCGGCCCCTCGACCTCACACGGCAGCACGGACGCCCCGTCTTCTTCGATCAGGGCGGGCGTCTCGCCGCCCGCTTCGGTCTCTCAGTGACGCCAGTGCAGATCCGCCAGGAGGGCGTGCAGCTCCGGATCTCGGAGATCGCCCTCACGGACGCGCCCCTCGCCAATCCCGAGAGGAAGGACACGCCATGAAACGCCTGAACATCCTTCTCGTCGTGCTTGGCGTGCTTTCCGCGACGACTTTCCTGCATGCAGGGAGCGCCACGGCCCAGCAATGCACCGGGCGCTTCGTCAATCCGCTGACCGATGTGTGCTGGGAATGCCTGTTCCCGATCACCATCGGCTCCGTCACCCTCGCCTCGGGCCCGGCGCCGGATACGCCCAATCCCTCCTCCCCTATCTGTCTCTGCGGCCAGCCGATCCCCCGGATCGGGATCGCGGTCGGGATGTGGGAACCGGCACGCCTCCTTGATGTCTCACGCGCCCCCTGGTGCTTTGCCAGTCTCGGCGGACTCAGCGTCAATCCGGGCCTGCCGGCAGCGCGCGGGCGCACCGGGTCCTCCAGTGGCGACGGCGCGTCCGGATCCGTCTGGCACGCCCATCTCTATGCGTATCCGGTGCTGTCCTGGATCGGAGCGCTCCTGAACGCAGGCTGCCTCGAGACCGGGAGCATGGATGTCGCCTGGGCGTCGGAACTCGATCCCGCCTGGCTCGATGACGAACTCGCACTCCTTCTCAATCCGGAAGCGGCGCTGTTCACCGGTCTCCCGGCCCAGGCCGCCTGTGCGGCCGACTGTGCCGCGGCCTCAACCGGGCTTCCGATGGATCCGCTGTTCTGGTGCGGCGGCTGCCAGGGCGGGATGTATCCGCTGACCGGCAACGTGCAGGCCCATGTCGGAGGGGTGCAGGCGTCGCTCCTCGCCGCCCAGCGTCTTCTCTATCGCATGCACCGCCTCGGGATCGCGCGGGGAACCATGGGATCGGGGGCGCTTTGCGGCACCTATGCGATGCCGGTGATGAAGAAATCCCAGTACCGCTGGCAGATGACCCAGCCGGTTCCGGCCACCACCCCGGCGACGGGTTGCAACCCGACAGGCCGGTCCTCGGTGCTCTGGGAATCCCTCCGCGAGCTACCCGTTGCCGGCGAGAACTTTGGCTACCTGCTGTGGCGGAAGCGCAATTGCTGCGTGCTGTGAAGGAGATGAACGCATGAGGTGGAAACAGAAACCGATGAGCTGGTTGGCAGCCTTCACAGCACCCGCGCTGACTGGCTTCGCTCTGGTGCTTGTAGCGGGCAGCGGATCGCCAAGGGCGGAGAACATCCCTACTCCCCGAGACGAAGCGCAGGCAATCGCGAAGGAGGTCCGCGAGGACATCGCGAAACCTGCGAGACGGATGGACATGGAAGACGTCGTGCGCCGGATCGGAGATGACATCAAAACCCGGGAAGACGCCATTCAGGCAATCGCTAAGGAGACGGTTGAAGGGGTCGGAACAGGAAATGACGCGGAGTTGGAGGCCTGGACCCGGTCAATCCTCGAACGGGCACTGAACCGTGCTGGCGATTCGGCCAGGGAACAGATACCGAAACCCGGTTCTTCCGCGCCTTCGGCAAATCCGGGAACCGAAGCGGCGGCCAAAGCCATCGCGTCCGGATTCGCAAAGCGGCCCCGGACGGGTGAGGTGCTGGTGTTCGTGAGCCTCTCGCTTCCGGACACCGTGTGGCAGCCCTGGGCCGAGGAAGCCGCGCGCCTTGAGGTGCCGCTGGTGCTCCGGGGAATCCTGCCAGAAGGGCTGAAGGCGACGGTGGCCCGCGCCGGAGACCGTCTCGGCGAGACGGGCGGTGCCGTCATCGATCCGAGACTCTTTCACATGTTTGACGTTCAGCGCGTTCCGGCGGTCGCGGTGGTGCCGGGCGGCCTCGCGCCCTGCGAGAGCCGGGGCTGTGCAGACGATACCCCGCCACCCCACGACATCGTCACCGGAAACACCGGCCTCGCGGCAGCCCTCGAAATCATCGCAGCCGAAGGCGAGCCCGGACGCATGGCAGCACGGAAATACCTCGCGACATTGCAGGGAGACCTCCCATGAAGGGAACGGGGATGACAAACCTTCGAATGGCCGCGCTCGTCACTGCCGTCGTTATCACCCTCCCGCAGCTCGCCGAAGGCGGGGATCCGCAAACGGTCGCGCGCGAGATCGGCAATGCCGGCCAGTCGGCCGCGAGCGCGATCGCAAGGGACGCCGGGACCGCCGAAACCATTCCAGGCTTCGCCGGCACCGATCTCACCCAGACCAGTCTCGACGAGAGCGAGCTCGAAGCGCGGGGCGAGGCGGCGCTCGCCGATCCCCTGGATCCGGGCGGTCGCGCCGGGCGGCTCACGATCGACGCGGCAACCGCGGGCGATGAAGCCGCGATTGACCGCGAAGGCCCCGTCGCGAACCGGGCGCGTGGTATCTCGGCCGCGCCGGACGCCCCCGCCTGGCAAGCCGACGGCCTCGCATCCGGGCAGGTCACGGACTGCCCACAAGGCCCCGTTGGCGCGACCCCGCCTCCGCAATGCGGATCCGTCGCCTGGTGCGTCGGCAGTGACTGCGAGAGCGTTGCCTCCGCCCCCAACCGGGGCTTCACGGAGGCCGCGACCCAGCTCAATCTCGCACTCGGTTTCACGGTCGATGGAACCCACGGCGGGCAGCCGGTCATCTTCGCGGGCGAATCGCGCGCCTGCCGTTACAGCCCCTGGGGGCTCTGGGATTGCTGTACCGGCTCAGGACTTGGCAACAGCCTCGTTGCCTGCACCGAAGCCGAGCGCGAGCTTCTTCACGAGCGGCTCGCGGGAACGACCCATTACCTCGGCACCCGTTGCTCGAAGAGGACCTTCCTCGGCGTCTGCGTCCAGCGCTCCCGGTCCTGGTGCGTGTTCGGATCGAAGCTCGGGCGGATCGTCCATGAAGAGGCGCGCCCGCAACTCGGCATTGCCTGGAACACCTGCCGCGGCTTTACGGCAAACGAACTGGAACGGATCGATTTTGGCGCCCTCGATCTTGAGGAATTCACCGACGACCTGACCGCACGCATTGCGCTCCCCGATACGGGCGAAACCCGGACCCGGATGCAGGAGCGCATCCGCAATTTCTACGGGAGCCAGACCCCATGAGCGGCGGACACGGGTTCCCCTCGCCTGCCCGCAGCAGCCTTGCCGGGCTCGTGCTTCTCCTTCTGGGAGCAGCAGTCTCCGGCAGTCCCGCTGAAGCCCGGGAATGGCGCGACTGGTGCGGTGCGGCGCAACCGCAGTCTGCTGCAGAACCCGCCCTCGGCTGGCATTTCTATTGCGATCCGGAACCGCCGGACGTCACCGAAACGCCAGAAACCCCGGCACCGGTTGCAGCGCCCGCACCCCCGACTGCCACAGAGCGTATCGAAGAGCTCCGCCGGCAACTCGCCGAGGCCCGGGCCCGGGCGATCCTCGATCCGGTTCCGGACAAGGTCGCGGCCTATCTCGAACTCCAGCGACAGGTGCTGGCCCGGGCCGCCGCCTTCTCCGATGCCTTCCGCCGTACCGTCTGGGCCAGCCCCGATCTCGACTACACGCTGACACGCCCTGTTGGCGCGCTTGCCCGCCAGGTCTGGACGGAGGACCGTCGCACTGAGCGGGACGCCGCGCTCTCCCGTCTCTCCGAACGCTGGGGCCTCATCTATCTCGGCCATCCCGATTGCGGCGGCTGCCGGGTGTTCGGCCCCCTCCTTCGCGCTTTCGCGCTCCGCTACCGCCTTCCGGTGCTGGCGGTGTCGATGACCGGCGGGGCCCTCGAGGGCTGGCCCGAAGCGGTTCCCGATCAGGGACGTGCCGCCCGGCTCGGTCTTGCCGGCGGGCCGTTCCCCGCCCTCGTCCTCTTCGATTCCGGAACCGGCGCGGTGACGCCTGTGGGCTTCGGCGTGCTCGCCGAGGACCAGATGGCCGAGCGCATCTTCCTTCTCACCCAAAGGGAAAGCGGACATGACTACTGAACGATCACATGTGATGGCCGTCCTCGCAGCTGCGGCCCTTCTCTTTCTCCCGCCCGCAACGGCCCGGGCGGATGTGCTCTCGGAAATGCAGACCTTCTGGTCGGGCGCCGCCGTCAATGTCACCGCACCCACAGCCTTTGACGGGCAGTCGTCCGGACACTGGACCCTCGGCAATCTCTATCTCCGCGCACCGGTCCGCGCCGAAACGCCTGCCACCCTCAACCTTCCCTCCTTCCGCGCCGGCTGCGGCGGCATCGATGCCTTTGCCGGTGCCTTCTCCTTCATCAATTCCGATCAGCTGGTCGCCTTCGGCCGCGCCGTCGCCCAGAACGCCGCCGGCTTCGCCTTCGAGCTCGCGCTCGAGACGGTCTCTCCCGTTATCGCCGAGACCATGTCCAAGCTCCGGGCCCTCGCCCAGTGGGTGAACGCGCAGAATCTCGACAGCTGCGAAAGCGCCCAGGCGCTGGTCGGCGCGGCATGGGCACGGAGCGATCGCGCGAGTGCCGCGATCTGCGCGGCGATCGGGACCAGCCAGGGCCTCTTCTCCGATTATGCGGCTGCACGCCATGGCTGCGGTGCCGGCGGGGAACGTCACGGCACGCTCGCTGCCGCCACCGGGCCGCTCGCGGAACAGGTGCCTGTCAATGTCAATCTCGCCTGGCGCGCGGTGCAGGACTCTGCCTTTCTTGCGGCGGATCGCGATCTCGGCGAATTCGCGATGTCGGTCGCCGGCACCGCCATCATCACCGCGCCCGTCTCCAGTGCCGATCCCGCCGGTCCCAGGCTTCGCATCCTCCCGGCGCTGGCACTTGACCGGCGCGTCATCGAGACGCTGATGGAAGGCGGCGGCGCGCTGCCAGTCTGGCGCTGTGACGAGCCCGCCCGCTGTCTCAATCCCGCACCCGGAACGATCACCATTCCGGCAGGGCGCGGCTTCCGCGAACGGGTGGCCGCCCTCATGCAGCAGCTCGCAGAAGCGGTGCGCGCCGATACCGCACCGCCTCCGGAAGCCTTGGGCCTCGTCAATCTGACAGCCCTCCCGGTGTGGCGCGTCATCAACATGGCCGCGGCCTATCGCGGTGCCGTGATCGACCAGGAGATCGAATCCCTCGCTGAAGCCGTCGCCCTCGATCTCCTCCATGTCTGGATCGGCGATCTCCACCGCCAGATCGAGGACCGGGCCGGGCAGATCGATCTCGCCGACGGCGAGCAGCTGGAAAACTGGCGCCGCAGCCTCCGGGAAAACCGGATCGAGCTCGCGCGCCACCGCCAGCAGGGTCTTGCGCGCCTCGAGACGGCGCTCTCTCTGGTGGAAAAACTCCGCCTCATTGAAACCCAGCTCGCGGGCGCGTTGTCTGCCGATCTCCGCGCTGCCCTCGCCTTCTCCCGCGGTGCTGCCGGAACGGGGCTCAGGTGATGTATGAACTTCACACACTCGGGGGTGGGCGCTATCTCGTCGACCTCCTGAACGCCGTCGCCGCCATCACTTCGGGCGGTGCCTTCGTCACCCTTGCCCAGCTTGTTGGTGTCGCCGGGCTCGCCTGGATCCTGTTCCGGACCGCCTTTGGCGGATCCTGGAAGGACAACGCGAAATGGATGCTGGCCTTCATCGCCATCTGGGGCGCACTCGTGGTCCCCAAGGCCACGGTCCGGGTTGTCGACCGGATCGATCCGGCGCTGGCGCCCGCCGTCGTTGCCAACGTGCCGATCGGTCTCGCGCTCTTCGCCTCGATCACGAGCCAGGTCGGCGAAGGTCTCACCGAACTCACCGAACAGGCCTTCGCACTCCCCGACGATCTCACCTATCGCCGGCACGGCCTCATCTTTGGCGCCCGTCTCGCCGCGGAAGCGACGAGGCTCGAGGTGACCGATCAGGTCTTTGCCCGCAATCTCCGCGCCTATGGCCGGCAATGCGTGTTCCACGCACTGCTCCTCGGTCATCTCACTGCTGACGAGTTGCGGGAAAGTCCCGATGTGTGGCGGCTCGTCACAGCGCCGGGATCGCCCTCGACCGGCGCGTCGCCTGCCCGGATGGTGGAACTCGCAACCCGCACAGGCGGCATCATCACTACTGAAATCGTCACCTGTGCCGAAGCCGCCGGGCGGCTTGATGCGATGTGGAACCCGGAAATCACCCGCGCGGGCGCGGTGCATGGACGGCGCATCTTCCCGGGCAGCCAGACCGACGCGCTGGCGAGGACCGAACTGATGGCGGCACTCCCTGCCGCCCATGACTGGCTGATCGGAGCAGCACGTTCGGCCGCCGACATTCTCCGCCAGCAGATGACGCTCAACGCACTCCATAACGCGGGCGAGCAGTGGGCTGCCGAATCCGGCAATGCCGCGGCCCTTCGCGCCTACACGGACGCCCGGGCCGAAGCCCAGACCGCATCCGCCTACCGCGCCATCGGCCGTCAGGCAGAAACCTGGGTGCCGATGCTCCGGATTGTCTTCGAGTGTCTCTTTATCGGCGCCTTCCCGATGGCGGTGCTCCTGATGCTGACCCCGGCAGGCGGCACCATCTTCCGCTCCTACATCTCGGGGCTCGTCTGGCTCCAGAGCTGGGGGCCGCTTTACGCCATCCTGCACCGGATCTCCATGGGCGAGGCAGCGGAACGGATGTCGGCGGTGGCCGCCATGCCGTCAGGCGAGGCCGGCATCGCGCTCGTGGCCCAGGCCGGAATCCGCGCTGTCGCTGCCGATGTGGCGGTGATGTCGGGATACCTCTCCATGTCGGTCCCGTTCCTCGCTGCTGCCCTCGCCTACGGGATCGGCAAGGCGACCATGCTTGCGACCTCCGTGCTGGCTGTTGGCCAGGAGGCCGCCTCCTCGGCCGCCCATGAGGGCACAACCGGCAATGTGTCGCTCGCCAACACCCAGGCCGATACCCATCGCTTTGCAACCCTCGAAGGCCGGCAGCTCCGCACCTCGCTGCATGTAGATCAGGACCGCTATACGGGCTTCGCACCGCGGGGCGCCGCCTTCACCGTTACCGCTGACGGCACCCCGATCATGGACGGCTCGGCCGCCACCAGCCGGATCCCGGCCTCGGGCGTGAGGATCTCGGAATCGCTCTCGCAGAGCTACGAAACACGGGCCGCCGAGGCGCGTGAACAGGCCGGGCACTGGCAGACCGAGGCGGCAACGGCGCAGACCGCTGCACTGACGGATTCGACCGCGATGGTCGAGCGCCTCTCCCGTGATGTCTCGAGTGGGACCGCCCATGCCCGGGGCATCACCGAGAGCCAGAGCGAACAGGTGCAGCTCCTGAGAGACCATGTCTCGAACCTCTCCGAGACCGGCGGCATTACCCAGGACCAGGCGGCCATTTTGCTGGGCGAAGCCCGGTTCGGTCTCGGATTAGGGAGAATGATCAGTGTCGGGGCAAGCGGGACGGTGAACTGGCGGGACCAGACCATCGAGGCCGAAGCCTGGAACCGCATGAAGGCCTATGCCGAGCAGAACCAGCTGCACGAACTCTGGTCGCAGGTCGAGGACGCCTCCCGGCGCTATCACGCCTCATCGGGCGACAGCCGCATGGCAAGCCTCGAGGAAAGCCATGCCGCGAGTCTGTCGCGCGCCGAACGCTTCTCCGAACAGGCCGCGCTCTCGCACCGGGAAGCCGAAAGCTGGAGCGAACAGGCGGCCGAGATACGCACCGACGCGCAGGCGATCGACCGCGAACTGGGACAACCCTTCTTCCACTGGCTGACCGAACGCCCGGGTGCTGATGGGCGCGCGATCGGAGAGGCGGGCGCCATGAGGCTCGCCTCACCGCAAACGCCGGAGGATGCCGAAGAGTTGCGCGCCCACGCGGCCGCCTTCGTCCGCGAAGCCTTCCCGATGCCGCCGGGCCCGGATCCGGAGAGCGTCTCCGGTCGCGCGGACTACCGGCGCGAAAGCGGCGCCATGGCGGACGAGCACGCGGCGGGCCTCGGGGCCACGCACATGGACGGCGCCGACGGGGTCCGGGACCGCGCGTCCGGAGCCGGGGTTCCCGATGCGGAGACCGTGACCGGGAACGCGAGAACAACCCGGGCCGAAACCGAGGCCGATCTCGTCATTCACGGTGCCGGGCGCGAAGCACGCCGGTCGGTGACAGAGGACGGGATCCGGGACGGACGCGCGGGCGTCGCCACCGAACTCGACCGCGATCTCGGCGAGCGCGTCATCGAGCGGCTTCCGTTCGGAGGCGAATGGCTGGCCGGTCAGATCTACGGGTCTGCGAAGAACGGAGCGCCGGATGAGGACACCGGGAAAGACCGGAACACGGATCGGGGCCTGGGAGCCGCCAGCCCATGACCGGCAGAGAAACCCCCTTGCTTTCAGCGCAGCCTGTCGACCGCCTCCCGGAACTGCTCGTCCATGTCAGAGAGATACTGGTAGCGACCCCGCCGCGAGGACCATTCGCACAGCTCGCTGATATCGCGTTCGGGATCGGGCTCCGGAGCCTGAAATCCCGACCAGTCACCGTCCCGGAACCCGGCCGTGAGCGCCAGGGTCAGCTGCACCATCACTGTCCAGGCGATCGCAAGGATCCATGTGCTCGCGAGGACGCCTTCGGGAAGCGCCACGAACAGGCTCGCCGCCGTGACAATCACAGCAAGAACAAGGCCCCCGAAGGTCGCCAGCCGGGCGCGGGGGGTCTGCATCCGGCGGGGAATGGAACGATCCATGGGTCCCACCATAAGCGATCTTGTGGTGGCCATCCAGGATTTTGCGCCCGAATCATCCCCGAATGTTCCCCGGATGGTCCGAATTCCGCCAGCCGACACTCCCCATTGTGCCGGAGGCTGTCATGAGAACCGTCGGCTCCAGCACCCTCCGGGGCGGACAGACGGTTCTCCACGGGATCCGCATGTGGACCCAGATGTTCCAGGCCGGGCTCTTCATCGCCGCACTGACGGTGGTTGCGGTGCCCGCCGTCAAGCTCTGGAACACCACCACCGGCTATGACTGGTACGTCTCCGCCATGGTCACCGTGGCCGAGGCCAAGCTTGCGATCGGGTACCGTCCCACCTCGGGACAGAAGATCCGCGAGCCCACAGGCGAGCGAAGAGTCGCCACCATCCGGACCATTGCCACCTCGCGACCGGCCCGTGCCGTCCGAGAGCGCATCCTGAACGACATTTATTCCGGTGCCTGGCTTGGTCTCAAATCCGCGATCGGGATCATTCTGTCGCTCCTCGTCCTGTTCCGGATCCGCGGCCTGCAGCTCAAGAAGCGAAAACGCCTCCGCGGCGCCGAACTCGTCACCGCACGCGAACTGGCTGCACGGGTCCGGCCCCGCATGGATCGAATTCGCGATGCCGTCCTCGCCGACCGCCCGCGACCCGTCCGGATCGCCGGCATTCCGTGGCCCCATCGCACCGAGACCCAGCACACCATCGTCTCCGGCACCACCGGTTCCGGCAAGACCGTCCTCATCTCCGATCTCGTCGCCCAGATCCGCGCCCGCGGTGAGCGCTGCGTCCTCTACGACAAGATGGGAAGCTACACCCGCGCCTTCTTCGATCCCGACCGCGACATTCTTCTCAATCCGCTCGATGCCCGTTCGCCCCGCTGGTCGCCCTTCTTCGAGGCCCGCAACCCCCAGGACTTCGACACCATGGCGGCGGCGCTCATTCCGCAGCAGAAGGACACTGTCGATCCGTTCTGGGTGACCGCGTCGCGCCAGCTCTTCGCCAACGGCGCCGGCGTCCTGTGGCGCCGCGGCGTCACCGAGAACCGGGTCCTCGTCGAGCACCTCCTCAAGACCAACCTCGCGGAGCTCGCGGCCGCCATGGACGGCACCGTCGCCCAGTCCATCGTCGATCCGGAAAACCCGAAAACCGCCCTCTCGGTCCGCGCCATGCTGACCGCCCATCTCGGCGCCATGGAGGTGCTGCCCGATACCGGAACACGCTTCTCGATCCGAGAGTGGGTAACCCGCGATGACGGGGACGGCTTCCTCTTCCTCACCTCCCGGGGCGACCAGCATGCCAGCATCCGCGGGCTCATCTCCACCTGGCTCGAGATCGCGGTCAATTCCCTCCTCTCCCTCGAACAGGACGACGGGCGCCGCATCTGGGTGGTGCTCGACGAGCTGCCCACCCTCCACCAGGTGCCGAGCCTGCAGTCGGGCCTTGCCGAATCCCGCCAGTTCGGCGGGTGCTTCGTTCTTGGCGTGCAGGTGGTCTCGGCGCTCCGCGATCTCTATGGCCGGAACGGAGCCGAAACCATCTCGGGGCTCTGCGGCACCCGCGTGGTGCTGGCCGCACCAGACCGGGACACGGCGCAATGGTCGGCCGAGAGCCTCGGTCGAGCCGAGGTCGAGGAGGTCACGGAAGGCTTCTCCTATGGCGCCAACACCATCCGGGACGGCGTGTCGCTGACGCCCAAGCGGGAACTCCGGGCGCTCGCCCTCGCCTCCGAGATCATGGCGCTTGGCAACCTCGAGGGCTATCTCCGCTTCCCCGGCCCATGGCCCGTCGCCAACATCCGCCTCGATTATGTGGATCGCCCGCAGGTGGCGGCACGGTTCGTGGCGCGGGAGACGGGACAGGCATCGCCGGAGGACCGGGATGTGGAAGCGGGTGCCGGGGAAGAAACCGGCGAAGCCAGAGACCTGGACAGCGAACGGGAAGATCTGGAACCCAGTCCGCAGCAGGGCGAGCTGGACCTGAACGGCACTGCTGGCAAAGCCGGAACAACGGGCGGCGCCAGCGACAGACTTGCTCCGGAACCGGAATCCGGAACACCTCCTGGCCAGGAAAACCCGCCGGCCAGTGATCCCGGCACGGCAGGGCCCGTTACGCCACCGCCCCGAATCCCCCGAACCGAATCCGGCGGCAATGGGCTCGTGAGGTTCTGAAATGGTGGCCTCGATCGGCGCGGTCGCAGCTCCCGCCCAGGGCGCGTCCTACTACGAGCGCGACGGCTATTACGCGAAGGATGATCCGGACCACCGCGCCGCCAGTGCCTGGACGGGACGCGGCGCCGGCGATCTCGGGCTGAAGGGTGCCGTCGATCCCGACAGCTTCCGCTCCGTCCTCGAGGGGATTGTTCCCGACGGATCGGGACAGCGGCTCGGTCGCCGCGGCAAGGACGGCACCATCGAGCACCGCCCGGGACGGGACCTCACCCTGTCGGCCCCGAAATCAGTCTCCGTCATGGCGCTGGTGGGCGGGGATGAACGGATCCGGGACGCCCATGACCGCGCCGTCGCACGCACCCTTGGTTGGGTCGAGCGCAATGCCATCGAGACCCGCATGAGGGATCCCGAAACCGGAAAAATGGTTCGCGCCGGCAACCAGAAAATGGTGGCCGCCACATTCCGTCACGACACGTCGCGCAATCTTGATCCCCAGCTCCACACCCATTCCGTGATTGCCAACATGGTCCGGGGACCGGACGGAAAATGGCGGACCATGGCCAACGAGGCCCTCTACGAGGCCAAGATGACCATCGGTGCCCTCTATCGGGGCGAACTCGCGCGCGAACTGGGCGCACTCGGCTACCGGATTGAGAAGACCCATGCCGATGGCCGCTTCGAGATTGCCGGTGTGCCTCAGACCGTGATCGAGGCCTTCTCGACCCGGCGCGCGGACATCAAGGCGGCAATGGAGGAACGCGGTCTCGGCAACTCAGCGGAAAACCCGGCGCTCGCGGCCCGCGCGGCGCTCATGACCCGGGCCACCAAGCGCGAGGTCGACCGTGATGAGCTCCGCGACACCTGGGGAAAACAGGCCGAAGCCCTCGGCTTCGATGCGAAAACACTTGTTCCTGAGGAGAAGAGTCTTGGTGCTAACGGGCAGGGCGTATCCGGAGGCATCTCGGTTCCGGGAGCCAACACGGAGGCCGGCGGGCCTTCGCCGGAAGCGAAAGTAGGCCGCACGAACCCACGGGAACAGGAACAGGCCCGGGAAGCCGTCGCCTGGGCGGTCGATCATCTCTCCGAGCGCGAGGCCGTGTTCGGCCGCGGGCGCCTGATCGCGGCCGCCGTCTCCTGGAGACCGGGCGCCGCCACGATTGCGGCGATCGAAACCGAAATCGACCGTCTGAAAACCGGCGGCACCCTCCACGCCGCGACCATTCCGGGGAAGAGCGGGTGGCTCACGACCGATCGCGCCGTGGCCGACGAGCGGGAGACCATCAGCCTCATGAAGGCCGGGCAGGGACGCAGCGCTGCACCGATGCGCGGGCGCGCCGTCGACAAGGCGCTCCGCAAGGGCCCCCTCGGTCAGGGTCAGCGCGATGCCGTGAAGCTCATTCTCTCCTCCCGGGACCGTGTCGTCGGCGTGCAGGGCTATGCCGGCACCGGCAAGACCACAATGCTGAACCGGGCCCACGCCCTTCTCGAAAAGCGCGGTTACCGGACGATCGGGCTCGCACCATCCGCCACCGCGGCGCAGAACCTGGAGGCCGAATCCGGGATCCGGAGCGAAACCCTGCAGCGCTTCCTCGCCCGTAACGCCGGGATTGCAGAAGGCCGCCTCACGAAAAAGGGCGAAAAGGAGATGCGTGCCTCCTTCGCGGAAACCGCACTTGTGGTGGATGAGGGTTCCTTCACCTCGACCGTGCAGGCGCGCGATCTATTGAGGATCGCCGGCACCTTGCGGATCCCGCGCGTAGTGCTGGTGGGCGATGCCAAACAGCTCGATGCCGTCGATGCAGGAAAGCCGTTCGCCCAATTGCAGAATGCCGGCATGGCGACAGCCGTGATGACGGACATCCGGCGCCAGCGCGATCCCGAACTCAAGGCCGCGGTCGAGGCCAGTCTTGCCGGCGACGTAAAGCGTGCCTTCGAAAAACTCGGCTCCCGTGTCGCCGAAGTTAAGGACGGGGATCTCGCCGGTGAAGCCGCCGCACGCTGGCTCGCACTCACCCCGGAAGCAAGGGAGCGAACCGCCCTCCTGACGCCCGGCAACGCGCTCCGGGGAGAAATCAACAGCCTCGTTCGCGAGCGGCTCATTCGCGAGGGTGCGATCACAGGAACGGGACTGGACGCGGAGCGGCTGGCCTCACGGGGCTACACCAACGCCGAGAAAGCCCTCGCCGGCAACTACAGTCCCGGTGATGTGGTCGCTTTCCACCGCCCCTACAAGCGTCTCGGGGTCGAACGGGGTGACGAAATGCGGGTCGCAAAGGTGGATCAGGAAAGGGGCCAGGTGTTCCTTGAGGGCACAAATGAAAGGACGGCGGTGTGGGAACCGTCCCGCCTCGCTGCGCGATCCGGTGGTGTCGAGGTCTATCGCGTCGAGGGAATCGAGTTGCGCGCAGGCGACCGGATCCGCTGGACCCGAAACGATGCCGATCTCGGTGTGGTCAACAGCCAGCTTGCGGAAGTGGCGAAAATCGAGGACGGACGTGTCTCCTTCCGCCTCGAGGACGGACGGGTGCTGGCGCTGGACAAGGGCGATCCGCAGATGCGGCATCTCGACCGTGCCTGGGCCTCGACCGTACACGCCTTCCAGGGACGGACGGTCGATGGCGTGATCGCGGCCATGGAGGCCGGGCATCCGCATCTCACAACGCAAAAGACACTCTATGTGGAGATCAGCCGGGCGCGGGACAGCGCCGAACTGATCACGAATGATGCAGGGCGGTTACGGGAACAGCTCGAGATGGCGACGGGTGAGCGGATTGCGGCGCTGGAGGCATTTGGAAATGGAGAGGCGAAGGGCCCGGGTTCGGCTCGGCAGATCGAACCCGAACATCAGAATGGAACAGCGCAGCCTATCGACCGGCAACCTGTACGCGAGTCAGCCGCTCCAACGGCGTCGGTTCAGAAGGAATCTGGCCGTGATCTCGGGTTGTGAAATCGATCAGATCGCAACGGACTCCTTCACGGCGAAGATCCCTGCTATTTCGCAGGACTGTATTTCAACAAGGTGGCAGACCTCGTTCAAGATCTCTGCTCTTCTTCCGTTTCGCTTTGCTGTGAAAGATGATGCTTCAAGGCTGGCAGAGCGCGTATCATGGCGTCAATCTTGTCGCGCAGTCGTCCCTGCGACTGGCCATGCAGATCAAGAAAGTCACTCATCATCTGGTCGACCGGAAGCGCTTCGCAGTCTTCTCGGGTCTCCTTAGTGGCTTCCCTTAACCACTTGTGCGCGATGGCCATGATTTCGCGCTCCTGGCTATCAAGGCGGCTTTCGGCCCCCTCGGCATCCAGTGAGTTGTTGCTCCCTATTATAGCGAGCTCTGCGCCATGCACTAGAATCGATCTGAGACCGTTGAAAACCCGGACCATTGCATCATCTATATCATCCCGTCGCCTGTTGTAAGGCCATGCGTCCGCGCTCAAGAGGCGCATTATCCCTATAACGCTTTCAAGATGGCTTAAGGGGTGTACGTCGCCGGGCACCTTGCGGCGCTGGTCCCAGAACTTGAGAATTGTATCGACCAAGCGTGCGTCAATCTCTGGCCGCTCGGCATCAGTGGCACTCTTCTCATCGATCAGCAGTTCAGCAATATAGTGGGCAAGCCAACGGCCGAGCATATCACCGCGCGGCCTCAGCTTCAGCTCACTGACAATCCGCTCTCCAAGCGCCAAAACTTCGTTCGGCGCCGTCAATTTGACCGCCTCCTCGGAGGAGAACGACCCGGTCGAAGGATACCTGCGCCACGTCTTCCGTATAAAGTAAATCTTGTCGGTCGTTTTGTTCATGGCGCCTCACCCTTACATCTGCCAACAGATCAAATTGCTCGTCCGCCAGAAATTCTTCCAGAACGTCTTTGCGAACGAGCAAACGGTGTCCTGCCGACACAACATCATCGCCGTAATTGCCGATGTTCCTGTCCCGCTCCGGTGCCCCCCAAGCCTCATAGAGAAAACAGGCTTCTGTATCGCCGGAACGACACCAGACGGGCTGGGGAGAAAATGAGAGAGTCAACCCAAGCCGTTCCGTGACGCGTTGACCTGGAATGATTTTAATCTGGGAAACTTGATTGCGAAACGTGTCCTTGGAGTCCAGACATGGATCGTCGTAGGGCACTTGCAACCAACCCCTGAGTCGAAAACGCTCTTCTTCGATGTCGGAGTCATAATTCTCCGGCCCCAAGCCGTAGTCGGTTTCGCTCTCCATACATTGAAGCGCCCTCATCAGAGCCGGCGCGGTTTCCGGAGAAACAAGGGCGGAGGAAACCTCAACAGTCTCACTGTAATTCTGCCATCGGGAATCAATTTCGGCGTCAACCACGACGTATTCCGGCCGATCGGAAGGCAGCAATTCGCTACAGAACTCACCATCGTCGATCTGGTCAAACCAGTCCGGACCTGCAGCATCAGATCGAATCCAGCATTTCTCCTGCAGGGGGCGTGGGCCAACCAGGTCCGCGAGCCAAACGGGTGGGTGGGTGAGTTTTTTTCTAGAGATCTGGAATGCAAGTTCGTCGGAATCGTAACGGGGCGCGGCTAAAGGGTAAGAATGGAGCAGCTGGCCGACAGAACACCACATTGCGTGCCACTCGAGATAAGAACGGTGAGGCTCCATTGTCGGCAAGGAACCGTGGCTGTGCGAAGAAAGCTGCCAATCTCGTCCGGTAAACCGCTTCTCTCGCGGTTCCTGTAATCCATGAGATTCGTCGTCGCTAATCCCCCATCTGTCGATAATCCAGCCTTCCGCTGCGGTCAAAAAGGTTTCAGCCGTAAGCCCGTCAAACACCTTCAACCACGGATCATACCAGTACCGGAGTGTATCCATGAAGTTGAAGTGGAACCTGGGTTTGTCTGCGCCTTTCATGATAAGAGGTTCAAAACTGTGTTCTCTCGTATCCTGCTCTTCAGCTCGTGGAAACGGGCTCTTGTTAACCTTTTCAAGTGCATTGGCGCTGCTTGCACCAATCGACAAAAATCCGGACGACTGCAGTTTTTGCGTTGCATCTCGCGCATAATCCCTGATCAGAACATGTGGTAAGTCTTCGTCGAGGGCTATTTCGCAGAGTTTATCGCCCAGCTCGGCAATCGTGGCAGGTGCTTCCTCGGCAATTCGATCCAGGGCGATAACTAGCCAAAGGCGAGAAGCTATCCAGTAAAATGGGGCGGCAGGGTTGCGAAACGCCGGTTCGGTCGTTCGATCGTATTCCCGCCCGAGTTCTTCGAGCAGGCTCTTCTCGCCAAGGCGCGCCAGGCGGCGGATCGCATGAGCAGATCGCCATCGAACCCGCACGTCAATATCGCCAAGAAATGCAAAAATGAATCGTGCCACGGCTTCATGTGTTGACGAAGGTAGTGCATCCTTCGGGACGGTTTTGCAGAACTCGGGGGGTATTCGAGAGGCAAGTTCCTTCGTGTACCAATGACAAAGACTTGCCGCCGAGGAACGGTCAAGATGACCGGCGACAATACCTGCCAATGCGAAGATCTGGGCGGCGCCAAGCTGATCGCTGTTGTTCTGGATACCTTCCAATAAAACCGATTGGGTTTCAGATGGCGACAATCCGGCCAACTCGAGTGAAACTGCAAGCCACTCGTCTTTCAAGTGCAAGTAGCGTGCAAAGTGCGCCAGATAGCGAGCAACGATCCCGGGAAGCTCCCCTTGACACCAAGCGGCAACCGCCGGCTGAGTGTGCCAGTCCTGTGCGGCCGTCATCAAGGCATCGATGACCTGCCCGTCAGGGCAAATCTCTTGCATCTCCACCAGAGCCTCAAGATGCCTGCGACGATCAGCCAAGGGAACGGCTTTGCGGGCAGACGTCAGGACATCAGCCAAAAAGAGGGTTTCCCCCGCAGCCGTACAGGTTTCGAGCAGGTTGCTGGCTTGCTGGGCCAGTGCACGTCCATCATGAAGGTCGTCCGCCTCCCAAACATGAGTTTCCAGGGTTGGGAGAGCCCTACTCGTGCCTGAATAGGGTGCCGGTGGTAAGTGTTGCGACCTGTGAGGAAGACTTTGTCTGAACTCTGTTTGTTGCTCGAACTGCTGGGCCCAACCGAAGGAGTTGTGCTCGGCAACAAAGCGCCTGAGTTCGTTTGTTCCAGACAGCCGGTCGAGCAGCAAGTCCTGCGCAATCTCGTTGGCCACCAGGTCCGCGACGCCACCGGCCTTTGCGCGAGCCAAGAGAGCTTTGAGTCCCTGCCCATCACTTGATGTGACGATGGTGGAAAGCGCCAGACTCGTAGCGCACGACAATTCACCCGCAGAAGTCGCGATCGTCAGAACGGGCGGGAGTGTGTCGCGGAGCTCCGCAACCTCACAGTCGTGCCATCGCGCGGCGCAACCGAGCGCAACCGGCGTGTCAAGTCGGGAGAGCGCAGAAAGTGCTTCAAACCAGGGGAAATGATCGTAGTGTTCGAAGCGAATTCCAGCGTCTTCGACAATCCGGGACATCGCAATGGCGCAGTCACGTCTTTGACCATTGAGTTCCGCTGAACCGAATTCAGCCAGCCGATCGAGCAGGCGAATCTGGTCCATGATTTCTGCGTCAAGCTCGCTTGCTATTTCCACGGCCTGCTGAAAGATTGCCTCGCCGTCATCCCGACTTATGGGCGCGACCATCCGGGCAAACTCAGCCAGGTTCCGACTCCTTTCTTCGGCGCCCACTCTATTTTGCCGCTCTTTGGCAACAGCTTCTGTAAGCCGTTGGAGGAGACAGTCATGCAGCAGCGAATGGGGAGTAAGCCGCTTTATGAGATTTTCGCCAAGGAGGAGCGAGTGGTTACCCATGACAGACCATGCAATGTCGGCAACCAGTTCACTACTCACTGACGTCGCCAGAAGAACAGTCATGCTTTCTGCCATGCGGGCTCGTATGGCGGAGAACCTGAAGTTTCTTTCGAGGCTCCATGTGTCGCTCTGAAGCCCGCTTTGGCTTTCTCGCAGGACTTCTTCCATCGCGTCGGACTTGACCCTCCGGGTCAGGATACGAGCTCGGGCAACATAGACACCTCCGATGGCATCGATCAGTTCCTGCAATCGCTGCTCATGTTCGTTTTGCTTGTGTGCCGGTTGGCGCGGTTCCTTCCCGTCGTCAGCAGGCGGTGCAGCGACAAAGATGTCCCCAAAGCTGACCTCTCGATCCTCCAGGCATTCTGAGAGAGTGTAGCTCCGCAAAATTGCGTCAATCAGGGCCACTTCGTGATCATTACGTTTGTCGATGCGCCTGATTTCGGGATCGATGAAGGGTTTGAGCACAGAGCGTACGATGTCGTTTGAAGCGCCAGATGCAGCCAGTATTTCAGCGGCCGACAGAAGAGTATCAACATAGTATCGACCAAGCGCGTTATCTGTACCGAACTCGCGCAGCATTTCAGGGTTCGGCTTGAAGCACCGTAGCAGCGCGGCAAGACCCCTGGACAATCGGCCGAAATCTACGGTGTGGCCGGCCAGAGCCAGTGGAACCAGAAGGAATACCGACCGCGATGCAGGAAGCCGGGCCGCGAGCGTTTTCATTTCCTTGAACCGTTGCTCTGTGGCCAGCCGCTCAATGAATGCCTTGGCGGACAGTGTGGAAAATTCCGGGGGCTGGAACCCGCGATAGAGTTCGATCACTTTGTCCGCGCCGTTTTCGAGCAGCTCTGCGTAGAGACTGCAGGAGGCATCGTCCGCGGCGATTGACCAGGGTTGCGCATGCCTTTTCTCCCGCTGCGCTCGTTCATATTCATCGTGTCGCCGGCTCAACCACGCACCGAAGCGGCGCCAATGTTCCCGAACAGCGAAGGAGTCTTTCCGATATGCGGCCTCCGCCATTAAATTCAGCAGTAGCGGACCCTGGTCCTTGATCCTCTCGGGGTTCCCCAGAATCATTCGGCTCGCTGTATCTCTTGCATAAAGAACCGTCAGCGCGGGATTTTCCAAGAGGAGAGACAGGGTGGCCGCCTTGGTGTTCTTTGATTCCGCGCCGATCAGTACGAAATGGAGGGCCCGCTCTGCATCCCCGGCGGCCCAACAGACTCTCAACGCGTGTCCAAGGCGTTGCATGCGCACTTCCTGTCGAATGACCGGATCACCAACGACACCGGGACCTGGCTCAGCTTCATTTTCGACAAGGTCCAGAAGTTCGTGGTTCCGACCGCTTTGTCTCAGCAGTGTGGCAACATGGAGCGCCGCGTACTCGCTTTCGTGATACCGCTCCAAGAAGTAGCTTGCCGCGTTATTCGCAACGATCAGAAGCTGATCCTTGGCAGACTGTCGAACAAAGGCCTCAAAGTCCTCATCAGCAAAGCCCACATTGTCGGATCTGCGGGTCACCGCTGGCGACAGGTCACTGCATATGTCAATGACTGCAGCTTCGGGAATTCCGAGAACGGCTGCAAAGTCAGAAACCGGAACGGGCCGCGGCAAAACAATGAGGCCAGCGCAGAACTGTTCTAGTGCAACAATCTGTCCTTGCTTCTTCAACGCACTTTCGAAGAGTTCGTGAAAGATCTCGTCCAGATTCTTGCCGGAAGGCCTGAGAATCGCGATGGCTTTAGCCAATTGGTAACTCGATCCTTCAAGCGCGTATGCCTGGACACGCGGCACGCCGCTGGAAAGGTGGTGGAAGTCCGCAATCCAATTGTGCGGAGCCTCCCGGAACCTGCGAATGTTCTTTGCTGTTTCCTCTAGGGTAAACCCTTCCAAAATGACCTCACGGAAGTCGCGCGGCAGATGCAGGTCAGGCATTCTTCCGGTGCGAGCGCTGATAACAATTCTGACATTACCCGGAAGATCCTGAAACGACATGAGGTCTCGAATGAAGCTGATTTCAGACGATCCTCTCGCCTGCGCAGCGGTAACTGAATTGTCTGCTGCATCTACGGCAATCACCAGAAGCGCATTAGGCTTCGAAGCAGCCATAAGGCTTGCCGCCTGATCTAACCGTTTTCGAAATGCCTTCGCGTAGTCGGTTTCGTCGCGATGAACAAGCAGCAAGGGCATGCGAAGGCGGCTCGCCATGTCGTTGCATAGTTGGACAAAGGCTTCCCGAGGCCGATGGCGCGGTTCGCCCGCGTCGAGGTAAGTTCCTCCTCCGTAGCAATCAAAGACAATCATCTCGGAACCAGCAGGAAGAAGTCCTTCGATTTGCTGGAGAATCGTCGTTTTTCCGACACCCGCACCGCCGTGCAGGCAAACGTGTTGTTCCCCGGACCGGAGCAGATCGGCAAGTTGGTTTGATACGGGCCGCTTGACACCCTGTTTCACCTTCCTGATCTGCGATGGACACGGGAACAGGGCGCGATCATCTGAAACGCCTAGCTGCACCAGCAATCGGTCGCGGGTAATAATCTCTCCGGCGCTTTCAGGCATCATTCGTTGTCGGACGAATGTCCGGAGGCGAAGTGTCGCGTCAACGAACTCGTCGTCGGTCCAGTTGGACATGGCCTTCAACAGATCATCTTCAATCGCAAACCGCGAGCCTGTTGATCCGTCGAAATCGATCAATTTGGCGAATTCGTGAAACTCGGGAGACTTGAGTCCACTGGCCTTGACCAGGCGATGGAGGTCTGGGTCGCCCGTATGCCACGCGCCTTTAAACAACGGTGGAACTTCGGCTCTTGCCAGCTCGAATGCTTCCGTCAGCTTTGCGTGAATTGGCTGATTGGAAACTAACGAAAATCGTAAGGACGCAAGGTCTTTCGAAGGCCTTTCAGCCTTCAGCTGCGAAAAGGCTCCTGCCAAGCCTCGGAGTAGCGACGTTTCTAGTTTGCGGTTCGACCCCGTCGAAATCCGTGCGACGGTCCAGCTGCGCTCGGGTTTTGCTGCCGAGTACTTCAGTTGCTGGACTTCAATTCGTTCAGCATCAGCATTGGAAGTCCCACCAAAATAGAGCGTGCAATCAGCGCTCTCCCAGAACATGTTTGGGTCTGACGACTGGGTGCCCTCCACCTTGATTGCATCCAGACCGGATCGGCTGTCCAGCAGGCGTAAACACTCACGGGCAGCCCACAGTTCGTGAAAAACGTCACCAGTGTTTGAGCCTCGTGCTCCAGAAAATTCAATGCTGACATCGCTGGTCGCTGGCATTATTCAAAC
The DNA here is from genome assembly GCA_965221485.1 of Alphaproteobacteria bacterium. Taxonomy (GTDB): domain Bacteria; phylum Pseudomonadota; class Alphaproteobacteria; order MPNO01; family UBA830; genus JAJEBT01. The sequence goes on from OZ244893.1 coordinate 2,924,422, forward strand.
TTCTACAGGGAAACTCGTGATGGGGAATACGATGTGCCAGGGGACGATCACGAATACGAACATCAGTGAGGTCCCTGGTTCGAAGAAGGGCGCGATTGGCCAGCGGGATCCCGAAATGCACCGGACCAGGAAAGGAGGCCTGTATTGTCTGGGGATCAAGGCGTATGTCTGCGTAAACGGAACGCTGGATTCAGCGCACAGCAGGGCAACAAGTCAGCAATCGGGTCGGACTTAACTGCCAAACGTACCCTGCAGAAACCGGGCTTGACCGGCCCCTGTTTGGTGATCCCCGAAGTGTGGGCAACTACCAACGTTTGCTCGCCTCTCTCAAATTAGTCAGTCTGCCTGACTGTCCGGTGCGTTCAATACAAGTGCACTTCCACCCGCTAATCGCATTCAGTACCGCTATCCTGAGGAGGTAATTCGGGAGCAACCCTCGAAATACTCCTGCCGATTTCCTCGATCTCGGCCTGCCGACCCGCGGCAACCATGTCGCGCGCGATCGCCTGGGCGGTGAACATTGTCGACCGCAGAAGATGGATTTCCGCTTTGGTTCGAGGCCATTCCTTTCGGTCGAGCGCTTCCATGGCGAGCGAGACGACGAGCTGATTCGCGGAAATGTCGTTTCTGGCGGCGGCCTTTTCAAGTCGTTCCCACTGCTGTGGCGTGACGCGAATGTGTCTTTCAAACGTCCTGCCCGTCAATGTACCACCTCTTCTTTCTTTCATGTGTGCCGCAAACGATCCGGTTTGGCGCGGTCGTGGAGGTCAATGCTCGCAGCAATCCGATCAGGCTGGCCCCGTTTATGGAGCACTGGAAAGAATAAAACAAGAACAAACTGGCCTTTCGGCATCACTGATTGCCAAAAACAGGTGGGCTTGCGCCGGGCCCCAGATGCGCCCACAGTAAGCCCGAAGTGCGCGCACCGAATTGGAGACCTTCATAACTAGCTGAAAACAAGCAAAAATTGGTGGGCTTGAAACGGGCTTGCCTTATCCGGCATGACAGACCTGCGCAGAACCGCGAAGCATCATGCTGAGGCGCACACAATCGCGGACATACGCAGCGCCGGCGATGAGGGCACCAGCGGTGCGTCAGGTGTGAAACCCAGAGACGGCGCAGGCCGTCCATGGTTCGAATCGTTCAGGAATGCGTGGGGAGAATCATCACAGGCGCAGGATGCGTTGCGGAGCCGCCGCGGCGTGTGAGCGGGCGGGAGTGACGCTTCAGGTGACGGTTGCCGCGATCAGCAGGCCGGTTGTTCGTGCCGGCGCGGGTGCACAGGGCCGGCGGCAGTGAAGCGTGTTCGGGTGCGACGGCAATGCGACCGCGAGACCGACCGTGGTACGCGGAAGTCGTGCCGGAACGAGAGACGGGTGCGTGCATCAAGGGATCAAGGTTGCCGACGCAAAAAAAGGGGCCACGCCGGCGAAGCGACGCGACCCCGTGATGCGGTTCAGGCGGTGACCTGCTGAACCGGGATGCCAAGCTTGCGGGCTTTCTCCACCAGGTTGTCGGTGATGCCGGAACCGGGCCAGGCCACGATCCCCTTTGGCAGGAGATTGAGCAGCTCATCGTTGCGACGGAACGGTGCCGCGCGTCCGTGCCGGTCCCAGTCGGGCTTGCAGACCACCTGGTGAACGCCCCGTGCCTCGGCCCAGCGTGCAGCAATGCGCTCGGCGCCGGGCCCGCCACCATGCACCAGCACCATGTCGCTGTATTTCGCCCGCACCCTGTCGAGGCTGCGGAAGATCCCGTCCACATTCCCGCCCTGCTTGCCGCCGGTCACTGCCACCAGCGTTCCTTCGGGGAGATGCGCGCTGCTGCTGCGGTCCTTGCGCGCACGCTCAAAGTCGCGGGCGTCGATCGCTGCCGAAGTCAGGGTTCTCGTTTGCGAGACATGCGATCCTGTCCGCGGGCGCCAGACCTCGCCGGTCGCATTGCGGTAGGCGTCGGCCACTGTGTCCCGAAGCTGCTCGAACGCGTCCCTGCGGTTCTGAAGATTGTGTGCCCGGTCGGTTGCGAGTTCGAGTTCACGGGAGCGAATTTCGGAACCGTCCTGCTCGTTCGCCAGATCCTTCAGTTCCGGAAGCAGCCGGTCCGTTACCCGGTCGAGACGCCGCACCTGGGCATCGAATGCATTCACGACACCCCAGAGCAAGTGCTCGCGCTCGTCCGCAAGCTGGGTGCCGTCGGGCGCGACACCGTCGGCCAGGATGCGGAACGCCTCGGTGACTGCAGCCAGGGCATCGTCCGCGTCCCATACCTCGCGGGGATCGAATTCGTCGCGTTCCGGTGCCGCGCCGTAGAGCGCTGCCTGTTCGCAAACCGTGGCCGTGATCGAGCTGTGATTGATCGTATCCATGATGATCTCCTCTGGATCGAGTTTCAGGTCCGGAGCGCTGCCCCGAAGTGATGTTCCAACGGGTCACGCGCGCGGAACCGCAGTCACCGGGGCGGTGGAGGCGTGCCGGGAGGGCGGACGAGTGGCGCGGGCGCACAAGCGAGCGAAGCGAGTGCGGAGCCACGGTCGTCCGCCCGGAGGTGCGCCGGAGCCGTTCCGGCCGGAGCGCAGTGGAGGACCCCGCAGGGGTTGACGAAGTGAGCACGTGTGAAACGATGGGATGTCACGTCGGGAGGTCCTCTGTTTCATCTGCCCGGGAGTCCCGCAGCGGTACAGCCGCAGGTTGACCGAGGATGAGGTAAGGAAGAGGCTCGGGTTCGTCCTCGTACAGGCGACATCTGCGGTGCCTTAACCAGACTTCGGAATGAACGGCAGGAGACTGTCGAGCGTCACGACCACAACGAATGTGCGTGTTCCAGAGCACCTGAAGTCACCGTCCCTCCTGCGTCACTCCTCCTCCACGGCTGAGGGATCGAACAGGGGCGCAATGCGTGCGGCGAGCGCGGCAGGACCCCGTTCCACCAGGTCGTCGTTGAAGTCGCCAAATTCTGAACAGAGAACAGTGACAGCGATGCCTGCGCCCTCACAACGCCTGACGAGGCGCGCCGCTGCACGCTCGCCTTCCGCGTCGTTATCGCGGGCAATCACAAGATGTGCGAGCCCCGGCGGCAGCACGAAGGCGCCCAGGCTCCCGGCGGAGAGTGCCGCAACGGCTGAAATCGTCGGGACGGCAGTAACGAGTGACAGAACCGTCTCGATGCCCTCGCCCACAAGAAGCGTGTCACGCATTTCGCCAAACCGTACGGCGGCACCGAAGATGCGACCGAGTGCCTTCCTCGGCGTCGCGATACCGGCCTTCACTGGCGTCAACGGATCGAGCCAGGTGCGCTGTACTCCGGTGAGATCGCCGTCGGTATTGGTGACGGCAGCAACCAGCGCCGGCAGACGAAGGCTTGTCGCACCTTCCCGCATCTCGAGCCCGGGATGAAACCGGAGCGAAGCGAAGCGGCAATGCACAAGACCCCGCGCCCGGAGAAACGCTTCTGCGTGGGTTCCGTCGACAGGGCCGCAGCGACCCCAGAGCCGTCGTGCCGCGGCCACCGTGTCGCGGGCAGCCGGAACCGGATCCGGGTTGCCCAGGGCAAGAAACGAGCGCGCCTCCGTGAGAGCAGCAGCGAGCGTCGGTGAAGACGAACGGATCCGCACGAGATCTAGCAGGTCGCCATGCTCGCCGGTTGCGGAGTCCTGCCACTTTCCTGGCGTTCCCGGCGGAGCGAGACGGACGAAGAGCGACCGGCCGGTGGCGCCGTGAAGATCCCCGGCGATCCAGTAGCGACCGCTGCGACGGCCGTGCGGAAGGTAATGGCGGCAGACCGCTTCGGCGCGCTCCGCGAGAGCAGCAGCGATCGCGGCAGCAGGTGAACTCATGTCGGGCATGGGGGACATCTCCTGAAGCGGACAACGGCACAAAAAGAGGCCGACACGCGGAGCGCCGGCCCCTGGTGGATCGAAACGTGATCAGGTCTCTTCTGCGCGCGGGTCGAAGCCATCAGGTTCAGCGAGGATCTCGCGGATGGCGTTGTGCGTCAGACCGATCTCGGCGAGCAGCTCGACCGGGTCTCCGGTGTCGTGGGTGAATTCGAATTCGTCCATGGTCGTTTCCCTGCAGCCCGGCGGAGGAAGCCTCTCTCCCTCGTCCCTTCCGGGCCCTCGCCCGACACCCGCTTCACTCCAACTCCGGCAGCAAAAAAGGGGACCGGCGCAATGCACCGATCCCCCGGGGAAACACCGGTACGGGATGATCAGAACGGGATGTCTTCCGCACGTTCGGCGGAGCCGTCGGACGGAACCGTCATGGCGCCGGCCGTACCGTCACCGTTCATCACCGGGTCTGCTCCATTTCCTTTGTCCAGGAACTGGACCCGGCCGCCAGGCACGAGAAGGATCTCGGTCGAGTAACGATCACTGTCTTCCCCGTCCTTCTTCCAGCGCCGTGTCTGCAACCTGCCGTCGACATAGACCAGCCGTCCCTTCCGCGCGTGCTTGACGAACATGTCGATCAGCCCCGGCTGGAACGTCACCACCCGGTGCCACTCGGTGCGGTCGATCCGTTCACCGGACGTCTTGTCGAGATAACTTTCATCGGTAGCAACCGACAGATTGGCGACGCGCCCGCCGCTGGTGAGTTGATTGACGATGACGTCGGCGCCGAGGCGGCCGATCAGTTCCACGCGGTTCAGTCCGAAAGCCATGATGTCGCTCCTGATGATGGCGTTGGGTCAACGAACGGCCGGCACCGGCTTCTCTCCGGCTTCCTTCCGTTCACCCTTCTCCTGCTTTCCTCCTTCTCCGCCTCGTTGGGTTCAGGCACAGCAACCGGGATCAGTGAATGGACGTCGAAGCCGGCGGCATGCCGCATTCCTGGCGCATCGCCCGGGCGGCGATCTCGATCCACGCGTCGGGATCGAGCCCAAGCCGGGCATTCAGGCGATCACAGAGACGGACCGCATCATCGAGCGTGAGGCCGACCAGCGCCGTGGGCACGGGGTCAGGCACACCATCGAAGACGATGACGATCGGCCTCGGTTCCTCGCTGGTGTTCCAGGCGGGAGAGAACGCATAGAGCGCTTCCTCGCTGAGGGTCGGCACGGGCATGGGGGACCTCCTCTGGTGATGAATTGGCTGTGGCAGCCGGCACGGCGGCAAGCGACGGCGATGGTCTGCAACTACAGACTTCATGCAGGAAGCCGGCTTGCCCCTGACGGGCCCCGTCACTCTTCCGGCGCGTCGGTAATGTCGACATCGACCTCCAGGCCGCGGATTGTGATGACCGCCTGACGACCCTTCGGGACGAACCTGGCAACCTCAGTCAGCACCGCGTCCCGGATCGATGTCCGGAGCGCCTCGTCTTCGGAGAGAAGGAGGCGGATGGCAAGGTGCCCTGCGTCGTCGTCGAACTTCAGACTCTGGGTTTCCCAGCTGTCGGCATCGCTGTCAGCGGAAGGATCGAAGAAAGCGCTGCGAAGGATCCCCACCAGGTCGCCTGGTGCGATCTCACTGTCCGTGGTGACGAGCGGCACAACATCGCCGATCCAGAATCGAGCGTCGCCGGCAAAGGCAAGGTCGGCCGCAAGATCAAGCGTCCGGCTGGCAGCCCCGGCTTGCTCAATGCGAAGACGGATGCGAATGGCGTCCGGCCGGATCCCGGCAGACGGGGAAGGGAACCCCTCGAGGTTCCGCTCGTCGTCGCCGGCCGTGGTGATCCATGTCTCGGTTGCGGTAATCCGTGCGAGCTTGTCATACCAGCCGTAGCCGGCAAGCTGCTTGTCTGGCTCGAACAGGTGCGGAGCAAGACCGGCTTGGATGGCAGCGCGCCACAGAGTCTGTGCTTCCGGCGGTTCGGGATCGAAATCCATCACCAGCGCGTCGGGACCGGCTGGCAAGAGGGGCGGAACATCCCGCCAGTCGTCGAATTCGGCGATGGGGGGCTGCCAGGAACGCAGAACGGCGGGCGGCGGAGTGATGCGGATACCGGCGGCACTGGCTGACTGCCAGTCCTCGAAGCACGGGCGCGGGTCTGGATGGGCCGCCATGGCCCGGTAGATGGCAAGCCGGCCGGCGTCGCGCATCTCGCCCGGGAAACCGCTTTCGACCAACTCCCGGCGGGCTGGCAGCACCAGTTCCAGGTCCGGGCAGTCCCGGACATCGACACGGAGCGACCAATGCGACCCGTGAACGGTTGCGACGTCCGGCAGGTGAACCCGGAGTACAAGCCCATGGAAATTAAGATCGGAATGGCTCAACTGCCAGGGTCGGTCGCGGAACACACCGAATTCGAGGCCACGCCAGGTTTCAACGTACACAGCGCCGTCGAGAAACTTCTGGCGCTCCAGCTCCCTGTCCGGATGTTTTCCGTCTCCCTCAAGGATCACCGGCAACGGAAAATGCCGTGCGCTATCGGAAAGCGCCTCGACAGCTTCCTTGACGGTTCCATCACCCACGAACCGGACGGAGGTACCGCCCCCTGCCGGCGCCGCATCGTCGGGTTCGATGCGAGCATCGGCCTCACCCAGGAAATGCCGGGGCTCAAGCACTGTCGACCAACCGGGAGCACCGGAACCGGTCTCCGTGCGCGGACGAGAGGACACCCGGCAACCATGACGGGCAAGGCTCAGCATGCCCATTCCGGCCGCGTCCTCGCGACGGACCAGATCGTCGTCCCAGGCATTCTCGCCGAAGGAAAGGAGGACAGCAGGATCGGTAATACCGTCGCCGTCATCGGAAACCGTGATGGCCACACGGTTCGACTCCTCCGCCCTGATGGTGGCCCGGACCTGGCTGGCACCGGCGCGGCGGGCATTCTGCAGGAGTTCGGTGAAGATCTCGGCAAGGGTCGCCGCATACATGCGGTTGACGCGTTTCAGCGCCTGGTCGTGAATGCGGGCACGGATATGGATTGGATATGACGGGCCTTCAGAGGTCGTCATGGCAGGGAACTCCTTCTCGTGGTTATCGGGTCCGGAAACGAAAACGCCCCGCCGGAATGGCAGGGCGTTCATTGCGAGACAAGGTGTTTCGTAGTGATCAGGCGGCTGTCCTGCGGCCCTGCCGTCCCGGGACGGCCGCAACATCAGTCGGTGATGTCGATACGCTCGCCCCAGGGCTCGCGGTTCCAGTCTTCGGGTTCCTGTCCCCAGTTCAGCCAGAGGACCGGATAATCCGGTTCAGTCTCGGGATAGCTGCCACACTCCATATCGGTGAGATAGAGGCACAGTGCAGGCTGGCGGCCCTCATGCTCAAGCCACTCGAAACCGGGACGGAAGTCGGTGCCGCCACCTCCCCGGAGAACGATTTCTTCCGGGAGCTCGTCGGCTGCGTAATCCGAGACCTCCTGCAATGCGTGATCTACCTGGAGAATGGTGACACGCCCCGGCTGCAGTTCGCGTCCGAGTTCACGGATCTCGTTCCAGAACCCGGTGAGGATGTGGTCAGGGAGGGAACCCGACGTATCGAGAATGACGGCGATCTCATTCAGCCCCTCCGACCGGATCGATGGCAGGTAGAGGCCACCGTCGATGAAACGGCGGTTGGGCAGGCTCCATGAATAATCGGCACGCGCCGTATTGGTCATGAAACGGCGCAGGAGGCTTCGCCAATCAAGGGTGCCGGCATGGGCGCTGCCGATGGCGCGTTCGACACCGCCAGGAATGCTGCCCTGGGCGCGGGCAAGACTTGCCGCCTGATGGAGGGCCTCGTCCCAGCCCTGTTCCTCGGCAGGGATGTCGAGCGGTCCGGCATCGGGATCGTCTCCAATACCCTTGCGGTCGGCGGCATCCATCACCTCGCCGGTTCCGGCAGGATCGCAACTTTCCGGCGAACCGGATCCCGTCGTGACCACCGCCATGCCGTCATCACCGCCACCGGCCGGATCGTTGGTGTCGTCGCCGTCGGAGGAATGACCACTGTCCGATGTCAGACGCTCGTAGGCTTCCTCGACGCTGATCCCGTCCCAGGCGATGGCATCGGACGGCAGCGTGAAACCGGCGTCCCGGAGAAGGCCGTGGGTCACCCGTTGCGAGGCGACCTGCCAGCGTTCCGGACTCCGGTCGCCGCGGCGGGTGTGGTGCTTCAGGGCACAGGCGAGAACTACGCGGGCCATGGCTGTGTGGATCGCATCCGCATCGCTCTCCGCAATCCACTCCGGCGAATAGCGGATCTCCTGGCCATCACTGGCCAGCGTCACCCGCGTTGCGTCGGGACAGAGCGGCAGCCTGAGCGCCAGGCTGCCAAAGAAGGGCTGGGTGCGAAGCAGCGTGGTGACGCAGTCGCTGAGGCGCCGAGCTGATTCCCGTTCCGCATGTCCCGTCATCAGGCCGCCTCCGCGATCGCATCGGCGGGCGCTGCGAAGTAACCGGCAAAACGGGCGGCGAGGGCGTCTGCATCCTGCTTGACCCGTGCGCGTACCGTCGCATCAAATCTGCGCGAGGGGCGCAGGGTGTCGGGCTCGACCGACGCGATGCGTTCCCTGACCTGCGCGCAGAGATGCGCGAGATCCGCGTCGCCAAAGATGTTGAGCTGCGGCACCACGTCCACAAGATCACGGATATTGCCGATGAGACTGTCGCGGAACACCAGCGGTTTGCCATCCTCGTCCTCGCGAAGACGCTCGCTCACCTTCTCCACAGCATCGCCGAGACGACGGTAGAGATCGGTAACCGCGTCGTTGAGCTTCTCGCGGATACCGGTTTCGATGTCCGAACGGATGCGCTCGGTCTCACCGTCAGCGAGACGAACCAGGAAATGCCCGGCATCAGGAACGGGGTCGATCCGGTAAACAATCCGGAACCGGTCTCTGAGAGCATCCTTCGACGGATAGTCCGCCATTCGGAACAGCCGGCCAAGATCAATCCGGGCCTGGTCCCTGTAATCGTCGTACAGGGCCACGAACCGATTCCGTTCCCGCACCATCTCCTCGGTGAGATCATCGAGTGCCGTGACGTAGCGGTCATAGTTGGCCACCGGCAGGAGGCGGCTTCCGTGATCGTCCCAGGGAAGCGTGTTTACGTAGTGGGCCGTCCTTGCCCGGCTCATGACATTGGCCAACGGCGCCAGCGCCGTTTTCGGCAGAAGCCGCTTGTTGTAGCGCCCGGCACTGGCATCGGCATGGTGGGCGATGGCAACCTGCCGGCTGGCGTCGCGGTCATGGAGCCTTCCCGACCAGCTGGAGATGCGGAGGTTCACGATCATTGCGTCATGGGTGAGGTTCATGCGTCTGTCCTTCCGAATTCGATTTACTGCGAGCGTGTGGCAGCCCAGCGGATGAAGGCCGGGCTGTGCTGGAGCGCGGGGTCGCGGCGGATGCAGGAGCTGACGAGGAACTCCCCGATCTCGCGTCTCAGCCGGCCGGCATAGGTGACGATGGCATCAAGGCTGATGTCGTCCGCGAGGCGGTAGAGCGCTCCGCAGAGCGCGATCAGTGCACTCGCGTTGTCGGGGATACCGGCGGTTTCCGGATCGTTCAGCACGGTTTTGGGATGCGGCAGTTCGCGCCAGACCCGGAGGAAGGCCGAGAACTCCACCGCAGCGGCCTCGCCGACAGCACCCCGGAAGAGCGCCCGCTCGATGCCGGCATCAAGCCCCGCCCGGCGTTCAACGATGCGGGATACGAACGCCCAGGTTCTCGGGCAGGGAAATGCCTTCTCCTTCGCCTGGGGATCGAACTGGTGGAGCATCTCCGGGCGCATCTGGATGAAGAAGATCACCTCGGGTGCGATTCCGTTGGACGCGGCCCAGGCGCACCAGTCGCCGGCATCCACCCGGATCTCGAGATGGACGAACCGGGACGCGAGGGGTGTCGGCATGCGGTGCGCTACACCCCTGTCGGTCTCCCGGTTTCCGCAGGCGATCATCGCAGCGCCCTCGGGCAGCCGGTATTCGCCCACCATACGGTCAAGCACCAGCTGATAGAGCGCTGCCTGCACCATAGGTACGGCCGAGGGCAGTTCCTCGAGGTTGATGAGAAACGCCCGGTCGCTGTCTTCCGGCGGCAGGAACGCCGGCGGCGCCCAGCGGGTTCGGCCATCGGTGTCCCGCCAGGGGATACCGCGCAGATCGACGGGATCAAGGAGGAGGGCGCGAACGTCGACATATTCGCGATCGGCCGAGGCGGCAACCTGCTGTGCGATTTCACTCTTGGCGCAGCCCGGCGGGCCCCAAACGATCACTGGCTGCCGGGCCTCAACCATCAGGGCAAGCGTTGTGGCGAGATCGGACGGGGGAAGGGTGTAGTCGGCGGATATCGGAACGGATCGAGGCATCGGCAGTCTCCGGATGGAAGGTCGACGGCGTCGACACCCTCCGGGCTGACGAACCGTCACCCCAAACCGGCTGGCCGGACTCCTCGTGGTACGGAGGATGAATGCGGTGAAAGTGCAAAAAGAATCATCAAGACAAATCGCGGATACGCATAGGCGTTTCGTTGAGCCGCTCCCTCTGGATCAGACGGCGGGGTTTCGATTTACCGCTGGCGAACTGTTTTACGGCAGGAGATCATCGATACGGATGATCGTGGCCGAGGGGAGGCGTTCGCCGAGTTGAGCAAGCCAGATCTAAATACCGATGTCGTTGAGCTTTGCGGTTTCGATCAGGGTGGAGGCAACGGCCGCGGCCGCGGGCCCAAAGGTGTCGTCGTCACACGACATCGCTCTTCTTGTCGTTGGACTCCATGTCTCGTCGATAATGGAGAATTCCTTCCTGAGTACCGTACTGGACAATATACGGTAAGACTGCGGTTATCTCCTGTTTCCAACTATGGTCAAAAGCATTTCGGAACTTTTCCGGCACAATTCCTGCTTGTATGAGAAAATTTTTCCATACCAAGGCCCTTGTCTGTTTTTCGTGCGAATAAGCGAAGGACGACGTCCCGATCAGGTCCAGCAATTTCGCCATCGTGGTGATGACTTCTGCGTCCATTTTCCGTTTTTTATTAATTTGTTCTGCTCTTTCCCGCTTCTTTTCGATTCCATCAATTCGTTCATTCAAAATCCTGTACGGCGCAAGCCACAAATTCCACAAAAAAACAATTAAAAAGTCTGCCAAGACGATGACCGCAGTGGCCGATGTATACAGTGCAATCAGGATTAATTCATTCATCGCCTCGGGCCAGCCAAGAAAGGCCCAAACGAGGCCCACCCCGAGCAATACGGAGAAGGACGTTCGGAGGACTGTTACCCAATTAAGACCGATTGAATTCTTGGTTGTCTGCCACGCGTTTGCAAAAAGTCTTTGTTTCATCTCGTACTATCGACCTCCTCTTGTCACAGCCACCCACCAATTTTGCAGACTTCAGCGTCGGAAGGATCTTGGGATTGTGCGTGCACGAGCTAGTTTTGCTTCGAACCACTCTGCATATCGTGATCGTCGAAAGCCTTAAAGACCGGACGACTCGCTCATTAGACCCCTGTCAACGCCAAGAAAGTGTGTAACGCCGATTTGCACCATAACGTAAGACTTCAGTTAAGCCGCCACTTGCGGTTCGGGAGTCGTTTTTTTCATTGGCGGACTACCCGTCGAAGGACGCCCTCAGAGACTGGTTCCGGATCGACCCCGTCCCTGATACGGGGCATTTCTCAGTTCGTATCCCTGCCGGCGAGACCGAACGCATCCGTTCGGAAATCGAAGTCGGTATTCGCGATCAACCCAATCTTCTTGAGGTCAGTCACACCAAATGCTCACGTAAGTCCTAGCTTTGCGTAACGACGGATGGTTTGTGTTCCGCCCAGCTTCTTGGGCTCCAGGATCGCTTGCCAGTCCCTTTAGCCGCACTAGCTTGAATCCTCAACCCCGGCTGACCCCATCAACATGGCGACTTGCTCGAGGCGGTGCACTGCGCTGTCTGGCCCGGCTTTCACGAAGCAGATAGACATCTCGTGGCTGCGCTCCAATGCGCAGGAATTCGATGCAAATTGTTTGCCAATTGTTTGCCAGCGGCTGTTTTGCCAAATTCCGGGCAAAAGAAAACCCCTCGAAAACTCTTTGTTTTCAAGGGGTTTGTTGGTTGCGGGGGTAGGATTTGAACCTACGACCTTCAGGTTATGAGCCTGACGAGCTACCGGACTGCTCCACCCCGCGTCAAGTTCAAGCCATGTTCCCCGACATGCGTCGGAATTCGCAAAAATAATGTTGCCCGAAATCATGCGCGTTTCGGAGACCTGGCAACGACCTACTCTCCCACACCTTAAGATGCAGTACCATCGGCGCTAGAGGCCTTCACTTCCGAGTTCGGGATGGGATCGGGTGTTTCTCCCCTGCCATAATCACCAGGTCACCGAAACCCGCATGCCAATGCATTCCGAATTACCGAAACACATCACCGTATCCTTTTGCAAAAAACAATCATGCCGGGCTTGTTGCTGCACATGTCAGTCAGCAATCAAACCAGTCGAGCTATTAGTACCAGTTAGCTTCATACGTTACCGCACTTCCACACCTGGCCTATCAACGTGGTGGTCTCCCACGGCTCTGATAGGGACAACTTGTTTTGAGGGAGGCTTCCCGCTTAGATGCCTTCAGCGGTTATCCCGTCCGCACTTAGCTACCCGGCGGTGCCGCTGGCGCGACAACCGGTACACCAGAGGTGCGTCCACCCCGGTCCTCTCGTACTAGGGGCAGATCCTCTCAGTCGTCCAACACCCACGGCAGATAGGGACCGAACTGTCTCACGACGTTCTAAACCCAGCTCACGTACCTCTTTAAATGGCGAACAGCCATACCCTTGGGACCTGCTCCAGCCCCAGGATGAGATGAGCCGACATCGAGGTGCCAAACACCGCCGTCGATATGGACTCTTGGGCGGTATCAGCCTGTTATCCCCGGCGTACCTTTTATCCGTTGAGCGATGGCCCTTCCACACGGGACCACCGGATCACTATGACCGACTTTCGTCTCTGCTCGAACTGTCGCTCTCGCAGTCAGGCAGGCTTGTGCCATTACACTCGACAGCTGATTTCCGACCAGCCTGAGCCTACCATCGCGCGCCTCCGTTACTCTTTGGGAGGCGACCGCCCCAGTCAAACTACCCACCATGCAGGGTCCCGGGTCCGGATAACGGACCGCGGTTAGATATCAGAAAACAAAAGGGCGGTATTTCAAGGTTGGCTCCACAGCAACTGACGCC